>CBDCJZ010000003.1:0-2253929 GCA_965218075.1 Owenweeksia sp.
TGAACAGAGAATCACAAGCTGATTTTGTAAAACCACAGTTTAAGTATTATCCTACTTACGATCTCGTTTGCGGGGAAGTGTGCTAGCTATCGTAATAAGTCTTACAGAACAGCGTGTTCATATAAGAGCTTTGAACTACACTTTTCACTTTGATCGAGCAGAGCCTATTCACGTGGAAATCTCCAAAAAGTACAGCCTTGAGGAAATTGAAGAGTCAACTCAGAAAACCCACTTTCAAGTAAAGCAGAACTTTACTGATCAAAAGAAGTATTTTGTAGACGGCCTTTGGGTAAAAATCTGATTACTTCTTAAAAGCATTTTGAATTTCTGATACTTGACTTTTGAAAATTTATTCTTTTTTGAATAAGCCGATCAATTACATAAGCACGGTCATTAAAACAGCTGCGATGATCAAACAAGGACTAGCTCGTAGATGTCATAAAAAGTCGGGAAAATTGGAACTGATCTATATTAATCGGAATACATGAAATAGTTTGACGATTAAATCTAGTTTATACGGCACTTAAGCTCGCTTTTGGGTCAAGGAGGAAGTAATGGCTTGTATTGCCAATGAAAGTATAACCACCAGCCCACAACCAATTACATTATACCAGAGGTATTCCACCTTGAGATTTATAAAAAAGGGGATTTCATATACTCTACCAAAATGAATTATCATTACCATGGTTTCTGCAACTAAAGCACTCCAGAAAACAGCATTGCTTTTTACTTTCTTAATAAAGAAAGCCACTATAAAAACTCCTAGAATAGTACCGTAGAAAAGCGAACCCAGCACATTAACCATTTCTATGAGGTTATCGAAAAGTTGAACCACTAAAGCAAATAAAATGGCTAGAGCTCCCCAGAAAATGGTCAGTAACTTAAGGATTAAAACTTGCTGCTTCTCATCGGTATCTTTTTTAAATAATCTTTTATAGAAGTCCACCGAAGTAGTAGTGGCCAAAGCATTCAATTCTCCTGAAGTGCTGGACATAGCAGCTGAAAAGATCAAGGAGATAATTAGCCCGATTATACCAATAGGAAGATAATCCATTACAAAAGTGAGGAAAATATAATTAGTATCTTTCACTTTAAAATCAGGATCTATTTCCGACAACAGCTTTTCAATCTCAGTTCGTATCTTTCTGTCTTCTGCTACTTCTTTTTGAAAATTAGTTTTAATCGATTCAATTTCATTCAATTTGTGAGTACCTAAAACATTGGTATAATTTTTTCGAGCCTCTTGTAACTCTGCATAATTTTGGTCATATCTTTCCTCTATAGCATCTATTTGGTTTTTATATCCGGATTCTTTCAAACGTTCCAAGGCTGTTTCGTTGAAAAATAGGGGAGGTTTTACATAGAGGTAAAACACAAAAACCAGCACTCCAGTAAAAAGAATAAATAACTGCATAGGGATTTTTACCACTGCGTTAAACATCAAACCCAAGCGACTTTCTTTGATATTTCTTCCTGTAAGGTATCGCTGCACCTGACTTTGATCGGTACCAAAATAGCTCAGAGCTAAAAACAGTCCTCCAGTTAAGCCAGACCAAACGGTATACCTCTCGTTGAAATTGAAGTCAAAATCCAAGATTTCCATTCTACCTACAGAACCGGCTAATTGTAAGACTTCTTTAAAATTGGCAAAGGCACTGATTTTATAAGCCAGGATTACAAAGGCCAGTACCATTCCCGAGAAGATAATCGCCATCTGCCACTTTTGAGTAAGACTAACCGCTTTAGCTCCCCCGCTAACGGTATAGATAATAACCAAGATCCCGACAAATAGATTGGTGAAATTGAGATTCCACCCTAAGATAGTTGAAAGGATAATAGCAGGAGCAAATATGGTTAATCCCGCTGCCAATCCTCGCTGCACTAAAAATAAGAAAGCTGTGAGCAATCTGGTTTTTAAATCAAAACGTCTTTCCAGATATTCATAAGCGGTATAAACTTTTAGACGGTAGTAGACCGGAATAATAAAAGCAGAAATAATAATAAGAGCTAAAGGTAAACCAAAATAAAACTGGACAAAACGTAATCCTTTTTCATAACCCAATCCCGGTGCGCTTAAAAAAGTGATAGCACTAGCCTGAGTAGCCATTACAGACAGGCCAATAGTAAACCATCTCATCTCATTGCCTCCACGGAGATAGTCGTTCACATTGTTGATCTTACGAGTTCTCCATGTTCCGTAACCTACTATGGTAAAAAGGGTTCCGAAAAGCACTAGCCAGTCAACCCAAGACATTAACTATAAGTTGAAGTTAACCAGTAAAACAATATCAGTTCAATTACCAAAAGGAAGAAAACTATGAGATAAAGTTGCTTCCAGCTTTTTAAAAATCTATTACTGGTCATAGCAATTGGGATTTTTATAGCTCAAGATATTGGCCATTAGACGAAAAGCTCCTGGTATCCCGGCCGGCAGTTCTCTGAAGAAAGATATCCCAGTGTAAATAAAAGCCCCTTTGCCGCAGTCTGCTATTATTAGTCCGCCATTACGGGAAGGTTCTCCTTTATCATGCCAGCCGATAGGAGCTTTGTAAGCTTTGTCCCAGCTTCCGGCAAAATACAATCCACGTTCGTGTACCCAATTTTCAAAATCAGCTGTAGTAAGCTTGTTAGGCTTATTTAACAATGGATGTTTCGGTATCAGAAAGTCCACCTCCGAATCTTCTTCAGTTACCCTTTCACGGCTAATCTCAAAGGGATAAGGGCCAATATTCAAATTTAGGAGATCACGAGAACGAGTATTATACTGTACCACATAATTCCCCCCATTTTTAACATACTCCATTAAAATGTTTTTCACCCCCGGTAACCAAGTTTCTGTGTTGTAAGCTCTGATACCTGCTACTATGGATTTATACTGTGAAAGGTCTGTGTTTCTTATTTTCTCTTCGTTTAATATCTCGACATTATAGCCTATTTGCCGGATGGCTCTTGCTACCTCGTCTCCAGCACCGGGAATATACCCTATTGCTATTCCATCTTTTACTAAATCCAGTCTGATCAATTTAACTACGACGGGTTTAAACACCAATCTTTTATCGATATGATCGTATTCTATTTCTATTAAGGATTGCGTTTTAGCCATTCCACTTGCAAAACTGATTTGCAGAGTACTCAAGCTATTCTTTTCGTCTAGCGGGATTATGCTTATTTCTAAGTCAACTGTAGTTTGGTCGGAGGGGCTAACCAATATTTCATCAGGTTCTATCTTCCACGAATCATCTGATTTGAACTGTAATTTGGTGGGCTCTTTTTTAAAAAACTTGACCTCAAGAAATAGCAACTGAGATTTATTTTTTACAAAAATCATATTATTGACTTCCTGATTAACAACGACTTCAGGTGTTACAAAAACCGGATTAATAATTTCTCCCTTTATCCTATCTAGATATTTGTAAGAAGCAGGGACTTTGGTTTGCAGTTCATGCTCACCAATGGAAATAGTAACTACGGCTTCCACATGAGGATCATTTTCTGGTTTACCGATAAGCTGTGAATTGGTAACTGTAAAAAGATTTTCGTAGGGATATTGTAGCCAATAAGGCTGTGAAAAGTCTTTATCGAAATTATAAGGGAGCATTTCCTCGTGAATTTCATTCTCTATAAGAGTGGCATTAATCCACTTGCTAGTATCTCCCAGTTTTATTTTTTTTAATTTGACAACTAATGGAGATCGTTCCAATACTTCTAATCTCAGGATATCTTCGGTCCCTTGACTCACATACTCTCTGCTACTTAATAGCTCTACATGCCACCCTATACAGCTTAAGATAATGTTATCCAGTTTCTGTTTTAAATATCCTCTTTGAACCTTGTCATTAATTTGATCTGCCTTATTCCTTAATTGAAAGAGGCTTTCTACACTAGCTGAAGGATTAACTGGATCAAAGTTATCAATGATTTTCTGTAACATTTTATCTCCTTTAGAAAAGCCATAACGTCTCCAGCTTTGATCAATTCCATCGAACAGGTCAGTAAAAGCTTTTTCACCTTCCAAATAATAAAGATATTCTGCTTTGCTGCCTCTGTCCATCAAAACTCCAAAACCCTGACTTTTATGTTGGCTTCGGCTAAGTGAGGCCAATTCATTGTACGATAAGCCTAATAAAGGGTTGTAATCACCCACATCTATTTTTAGATAGCGATCATCTGTTCTAACAAGGCTATCTAAAGGATCACCCCACCAAACACTAGTATTCCAGTAAATTCTCCTAGGTTTCCAAGTTTCGACGTGTTTTAATTGTTCTGGAAAAAAGTTCTTATTGCTCGACTGTTTAAAGGCTTTAATAGCCAGCATAGCTGATGCAGTATGATGACCATGTCTTCCAACCCTATCCGGTGAAAAACGAGTAATAACTACATCTGGTCTGAATGTCCGAATTATCCAGACGACATCTTGTAGGACCTCATTTTCTCCCCATTTTTCCAGAGTTTCTTCTGAACTTTTAGAATAACTGAAATCTACTGCTCGACTAAAAAATTGATTTCCACCATCAATTTTCCTTGCCTGTATCAATTCCTGTGTTCGCAATACACCAAGTTTAGCTCCCAGTTCTTTTCCTATCAAATTTTGCCCACCATCTCCTCTGGTTAACGATAAATATGCTGTTTCACAACCCAAACCATTGGCTAACCATGATATCATACTTGTATTTTCATCATCTGGATGAGCGGCTATATAAATGACTCGTGTTGGGTTTTGAAGTTTATAAAGCTCATGAAGAATTCCAGCGCTTCCTAAATCACTTTTTTGAGAAATAGATAAAATAGCAACTGAAACTAACAGAAGAAGACAAATTGCTTTTTTCATGAGATTAGTGTTTGTCATAGAGCTTCCAAAAGTATGAAACCTCTTTGCAAGTCTTACTTTTTACGAGCTATTGCCAAAGCTGTAAAAGTGAATATTCCGTTTAAGATTAAAAGCTCAAAACCAAAAGTATAATCAAACCAGCGCTGAGAGTTGATTTTCAGTAAGTAACATATTAGCGGAGAAATAACAGCATCCACCTCCAAGTACTCGCCCTCGAGGCGACCCTCTCCAATATCATGCAAGGACACGTACGCATCGAACACCGCATAGGAAGCCCCTTTACCTTCTTCGTGCGCATCAGCAACCCCAACGACAACCCCTCAAACACAGAACTGCAGCACAGAAAAAACACAGCCAACAGCCTCCTTAATAAGCACAAACTGACAGGAACCTCCTTTCAACTCGAAGACGTATAACCCTCAAACACAACAACTTATGGCAACAATAGACAAACAAAGCCTCAAACAAAAGTTCAGAGACGGCGCCAAACCCACAGGCACCGACTTCGCAGACCTTATCGACACCATCCAATCAGGCGCCCCCTCAGAAAGCGCACCTCCACTCCCCGTCTCCAACAGCGTAGCAGAAGAAGGCACAGACACCACAGGCCTCGTCTCACCCGCAGGCGTCAAAGCACAAATTGACAGCCGCCTCGTCACACAAGCCGAAGCACAAGCAGGAAGAGACAACACCAAACTCATGACCCCTCTGCGTACCCGAGAAGCTATCAACCTCCAAGTGCCTCTACTTATCACAACAGCCACTAACCGCATCCTCGGCGGTATAAGCAGCGCATACAACACACTCCAAAAGCTCTACACCTACATCACGAACAGCTTCTACAACCGCTCCCAAAGCGACGCCCGCTACGACAGACGTACAGACCGCATCTCAGGCTCACGCATCGTCCGAGGCGTCAACGCAGGCGTCATCACAGAAGGCACACTCTCTAACGATAGACTCTCCAACATCACCAACACGCAGATCGCAACGAACGCAGACATCGCCAGCCATAAGCTCGCACTAGACTACGTCAACGCAGCAGACTTCAGGTACAATGGTAATGTTGTTACAAACCTTAAACACCCTTTTGTTGAAAGTCCCCCGCCCACAAATCCTCTGGGCGGCCCTTCGGATGGGATACCCCAAGTAAGAACGACCAGGTTTCCTGTTTACCTGACACATATAGGCCTCGAGTTCCTCAAACGAAAGAGCAACGGAGACTACGAAGTGATCGACGAGTTTGATCAATTAGCCTACAGAGTATATAGCCACTTCTTCACAGGCGGAGACGGCTCCAAACTCGGCGGATTTTCAGGAGATTTTATTAAGTTCCAGAACGCATACTCTGTTTTTACAGGACTAAGAGACTCAACACCTATACAAGGAGGATTGATAAGAATCCCAGCAGAAACAGGCAACGTCCTCTTCCTCGGCGGGTCCTCTCATAACACCACACCATCATCAGCAGACACCTCATTCCTAGGCAGAAAAGCAGCCATTAGCTTGCTTAACATACTTAACTATGGGATAAACTTTAATCAAGAAGGCTATGAATAGACATCCGTCTTAAGCGCGTACTATCTAACGTAGAAAGCACAGTAGCTGACAGACTAAAGGTGTACTTCCACGGTAGATGGAACAGAGACGATAGGAATGAAACACCAACAGCCTCATCTCCCCGCCACTGGAGCAGAACCGTAACCATTGATCAATACGAACACCTACCAGAAAACCTCAGACCCAACTAACCACATACACCCAGCTCCAACGCACGCGCAGACGGCAAGATAACTCCCTACAGCGCCTCTTAGGCAAACCACAACTTAAAATAAGAGATGCTTCGCGTGGACCCATAAGGTCCACACGAAGCATCTCTGTGCTCTACTCGCTCAACAAAAAGCAGTAGATGCTTGGCTACGCCTACAGGCTAAACAAATAAGCGAGCGATAAGCTAACCGTATGGTTCTGGAAGGTTGTATCTTCTGAACCGACAGCATCTTGATTGGCGACAGGCATCAATCCTATGTCGTATCGTAGACCTATGCTCAGACCGAAGTCAAATTCATAGTCTGCGCCTACGATAAGGCCAACATCCAGACCATTGAGCCCATCTACTTCTTCTCCATCTTTGTTTTTGGCTTTGAAATCTTCTTCTTCAAGGTCGAATGTTCCTGTTATTATCTCTCCTTTTTTTAGCTCAATCTCTTTTCCATCTAGCTCAGCTGTCATCTCTCTTGTACCAGCTTCTGAGATCTTAAAGCTGAGCTGCGGTCCTAGATACAATCCTAGTCCGCTGCCTACTTCTCCTACCACATAGTACTTAGCCAGTACAGGTATTTTAAAGTACCCTAATTTGCGAGTAGTAGTAGTAGTGGCTTTGTCAATGCCTATATGTTCGGCTACTATGCTTGTAAATTCGGCTTCTTGCTTCGTAGCACTACCTTGTAAGGCGTAGAGCAACTCAGGTTGTATCGCGAACTTATCGCTTACTCTGATATTTGCCGAGATACCTCCATAGTAACTAAAGATAAAGCCATTTGACTCGGTGAGGGTAACGCCCTCTATTTCCTTTATGCCACTTTCGCCAATGAAGGACGAGAGGCCAGGACCTACCCGGACACCCAAAGATATATCCTGAGCAGAAGCAAACTGCAGAGACATTACCGCACACACCGCAGCGATTAAAGAAATACGTAAGGTTTTCATAAGTTTATTAGTTAAAAGTTACAAAGTTAAAAGTTACAAAGTTAATGTATATACTCTACGCGGATAAAAACAAGTTTCGAGGCAAATTTTTTACGTTATTCCAAAAAATGCTTCGGGGCTTGGGAGATGAGCTCTTCGGATAAGAAGGGTAGGGTAGCTATATTTGGAGGATTTCCTTTTCTTTGGTGTTCATGAGTTCGTCGAGGGCGCTGACGTAGGCGTCTGTGAGGTTTTGGGTTTGTAGGTTGGCTTGTCTGGCTTCGTCTTCGCTGAGGGTGTTGTCTTTTTTGATGCGTTCGTTGCTGTCTTTGCGGAGGGCGCGGATGCGGATGCGTCCTTGTTCGACTTCTTGTTTGGCTTGTTTGATGACTGTTCTGCGTCGTTCTTCGGAGAGCGGTGGAATGGGCAGGATGATGGTTTCTCCGTTGTTTTGTGGATGAAAGCCGAGGTCGCTTTGTTGGATGGCTTTTTCGATCTTGGGGATCAGGTCTTTTTCCCAGGGTTTGATGTGTAGGCTTCTGGCGTCGGGTGAGGTGATGGAAGCGACTTGGCTGAGCGGCGTCGAGCTGTCATAGTACTCGACTTTGATGTGGGCGAGGAGCTCTGGGGTGGCTCTTCCGGCTCGGATGCGTTGTAGGGTTTGTTGGATATGTGCTTTGGCTTTCTCCATTTCGGCCTTAAGTGTGGTGAGGATAGCGTCTGCGGACATGGCTTTCGGGTAGGTTTATGAGATAAGCGTGCCTACTTCTTTGCCCAGTAGGATGGAGCGCAGATTACCTGGCTCGTTCACATTGAACACGATAATAGGCACTTGATTTTCTTGACAGAGGGTAAAGGCGGTCATATCCATGACCTGTAGGCCTTTGGCGTAGATGTCTTCGAAGCTGATTTGCGAGAAGCGCTTAGCAAGAGGGTTCTTCAGCGGGTCTTCTTCGTAGACGCCTTCTACTTTAGTGCCTTTAAGTACGACGTCTGCGTTGATTTCTATGGCGCGGAGGCTGGCCGTAGAGTCTGTCGTAAAGTAGGGATTACCTATGCCTGCGGCGAAGATAACGATACGGCCTTTTTCGATGTGTCGGAGGGCTCTGCGTCGGATATTACAGGTACCCATTTATCCTTATATTTTCCATTTGCTAAGTAAACCGAAGACGTATAATCCCAATAGCGGACCGTAAGTGTAACCAGCAGCCACAAAAAGTTTTTTTATCACACTTTCGTCTACTGTGTATTTGGATGCCAATGTTATTAGTAATAAAACAATAGAAAACATAAAGTGAACTCTCTTGCGAATGGCTTTTCCCTGTGTATTATCTTTATTTTTTATATCTAGGAAATCCACACAAAAAGAGGTTGTCAAGGCTGTTAAAGCAGAATCTGCACTGCTGTATCCCGCAGCAATTAAGCCAACTATAAATAACAGGGCGACTTCGAAACCAAGACCTCCCTCTAAAGCAACTGCGGGAAAAAGTTTGTCGCCAGTTTCTGTAATGCCTTTTATATCAGCATAATCATACAATAATATGCCCAATGATAAAAAGATCAGATTTACAAAGACCAGTGCAACGCTCAACCAAAACACATTTCTCTGGGCATCCTTCAGGCTTCTACAACTGAGGTTTTTTTGCATCATGTCTTGATCCAAACCGGTCATGACAATAGTTATAAATGCTCCAGACAAGAACTGCTTCCAAAGGCTATTAGCCTCTCGCCAATTTTTCCAGAAAAAAATCTTGGATTTTTTCCGATTGTACTATGTATGATATAATGCTACCTTCTTCTACCAAGTTCTCTTTTATAATAATTATAGTGATTACTACTGCACCCAGCATAAAGATGGTTTGCAAGGTATCTGTCCAGATAATGGTTTTAATACCTGAGCGAAAAGTGTAAAACCAAATCAACAAAATGGTTATTAAAACTGTGAGCCAAAAGGGAACTCTAAAAGTATCAAAAACTGCAAGCTGCAATACAATTGCTACGAGGTATAATCTAAAAGAAGCCCCTATAACTCTTGACAACATAAAGAAAAAGGCTCCAGTTTTATAGGAGTAAAAGCCAAATCTGCCTTTTAGGTAGGTGTAAATAGATGTGAGCTCTAATCTTATAATACAGAGGTAGAAGTACCTTTATGATTACGAGATAGCCAACTACGTAGACCAATACTACCTGCAGGTATGAAAACTGACTGTCTGCTACCCAACTCGGAACCGAAATAAAGGTAATTCCCGAAAGTGAAGTCCCAATCATTCCAAAAGCTACTATATACCAAGGACTTTGACGACTTCCCAAGAAAAAAGTTTCATTATCACCTTTTTTACCTGTGAGATGAGAAACTCCAATTAGTAGTAAAAAATACAGTCCTATTATACTCAAAATCATCCAGGCCGTCATATCTTTAGGTTCTTTTAGTTTGCGGAACTATTATACTCGTAATTACGGGTATAATCTTTGAGGCTTTCACAAGTTCGTCAATGAATTTTTCATCTAAATATCTAAAAAAAGCTGTGGAGGAAATTTCTAGTCTTCCAGGTATAGGGCGCAAAACAGCCCTGAGACTAGCTCTTCATCTGTTAAAACAAAAAGAAGCAAAGGTATTAGCCCTTACTAAATCCATCAACCACCTCAAAGAAGCAGTCAAATATTGTAAAAATTGTGGCAATCTTAGCGACAGAATCATTTGTGAAATATGTACTGACTCGATAAGAGATACTACTGTTATCTGTGTAGTAGAAGATATTCGCGATGTAATGGCTATTGAAAATACAAGACAATATCGCGGACTTTATCAGGTTTTAGGAGGAGTAATTAGTCCGATGGAAGGGATTGGTCCTTCTGACTTAAACATAAAAGCGTTGCTTGAAAAAGCAGAGAAAGAAGAAATAAACGAAGTTATTTTTGGCTTAGGTACTACCATGGAAGGTGAAACCACTGCCTTCTATTTATATAAAAAGCTTTCTACTTATCCAGTAAAACTTACCACCATTGCCAGAGGGATTGCCATTGGCGACCAATTAGAATATGCTGATGAAATAACACTAGCTCGCAGTATAGTTAATCGGATTCCCTACGAATCATCCTTAAAATCTAATCCGTGATCAAAAATCAAGTAAAATTTGAAATATAGTTGAACCTGATATCTAATTACTTGAATTATTATGCTTGATAGTCTTGAATATAGAAGCAGTTAAAAATCAGGGCATGAATTTTTTTATCTGAATGAAATTAATCAGGCCAATGTATTCCTCATGGGGTTCTTCTCTTATCAGATGTCTTTTTCTGATCTAGAACCTTTTGAATTTTACACATGGGTTAAAGTCATTATAATCACCTGTTTTTATGTAATCTATTCCGGAGTAAGCAACCATAGAATCAATATGTCAATTGATTCTTCAGCAGATATCCTATTAGCAATAATATAGATAATAGCAAATAGAAAGTTTAAATTATGTATGCGCCATGTCACGGGTTAATTACTGCTATGCGGTTTCTAAAAGAAAAAATTGCGAAATGAAACAAAGCGGCAATAGAGAGTGATTCAAATGGAAAGTGGCAAAGTGAGAGCGTAGCGTATTTTGAGTTTTATTTTTTTGCTGTTTCATCAAAGAGGATCTATTTAGAACAAGAACAATATGAAAGATATGATCGACACCATTATTGCCGATACTTCTTATTCTCTTTGGATTCAATATTGGAATGGAAATACTCCACAAAGAAGTCAAAAAAGAAATCATTCAAAATTATAAAAGGGTCTATTTTCACTCGGCCCATTGACTCGGAACGATGACTGGATGGGATGAAAAGAAAAATTAGAGTTGACTCTGAATCAGTGGATTAACTAATTCCCATAAGAGTTCCACCCCGAAGATTTTTTCTATGCTTGACTCAGTGTTATGAGAAAAACATGAAAACAATGAACGGACTCTTACTCATTCATACCGAGGCATTAATCTTATTTAAGTTCTTTAAACTAAGGTAAGCTTTGATAATAAAATAGGTTAAAAAAGCACAGAGAAATCCAGGAAGTGCGCCGTAGGCAATTTCTGTTAGACCACAAACATTCCACATGACAACAGTTGTGAATCCAAATAAGGCCACAAGAATTGCTCCCCATTCAGGGATATTGGCATTGAGAAGACGCAGAACTAAAACGCTTCCTATGGACGTCCCAAGTCCTGCGAAGGCAAATACCACGAGGGAGAATACATCACTCTTAGCAAAAAGGGCCGTGACCGTGACTAAAATAGTCACGCAGACCGTTCCCAACTTAGCCAGAGAGAAGGAGGACCTTGGAGGTTCAGGGAAGTCACGCAAAAGGGAAGCAGAACAGCTAATGATTTGTGAGTCAGCCGTAGATAGAGATGAGGCAAAAACTCCTGACAGAAAGAAACCCAGAGCGATAGGGTGTAGCATTTCCCTGGCTGATAAAAGGAGGGACAACTCGGGATGGGAGAGAGCAGAGTCTTTTAGAATGATTCTTGTGCACAATCCAACTGAAATAAAAAGAAAGAAAAAAACCACTTCAAAAAGATAACTTGTGATAATAAATTTTTTAGCATCTTTTGGTTTTCTCAAAGCCATGGCACGAATGAGTATGTGGGAATTTCCAAGAACCCCAATTCCAAGGGCTACAGCCCCTAGAAAAAATAAGATGAAACCAAAAGTGCCACCAATGGAAAGGTTTTGAGGAAAGAGAGCCACTTGATCGGTACCAGGTGCTGTTTCCAAAAATCTGATAATGAGGTTGGCAATGCTTCCCTGTTCTATAACAACCATAATTAAAATAAACAAAAGGCTGAGGGTCATCATTACAACTTGAGCGACATCTGTCCATATGGAAGCTCTAATTCCTCCAGACCAACAATAAAATAAGATGATAATTGCACTTAGAAAAACTCCTGCTGTATAAGCATGCTTGAAGACAACTTCTAGGGCCCTTCCTCCTGTCTTCAGTTGAGCAGCAGCATAGATGATGAAAAAAAAAAGGGTGAGAACTCCAATAAAACGCCGCAGCCAAATACGATTTTCACCTCTCCAAAAAGTTATTAATTCACCAAGGCTCAAAGCCCAACCCCCAATGTTTGTTTTTTGTAGTTTCAGGATAACTGGAGCATAGACAATGAAATGACCCAGCAATAGCCCCGCTCCTATCCAGATGACTAAAGTACCTCCGGTATAGGCAGTGCTCATAATACCGACAAAAATAAAACCACTAAATTTGGAAGCACTAGCGGAAAGTGCAAGGAGATAAGGAGAAATACTTTGGCTGGCTAGAAAGTAGTCGGTCCCTGATTTCCGGCTCTTCTTTATAGCTAAAAACCCGATGATACCTGTGACTCCAACAAGAAAAAAGAAAAAACTAAGCAAGGTCATTATTACCTATCTACTGCTTCATTTTAGCCATAGCCAAAAATAAAATTTCACTTGACAAATATATTAAGATAAATCGTTCATTTAATAATAGAAACTAGTACAAAAATAGGCGTAATAATACTCATTTAGATATTTAAGTTATTACGAAAGTTCTTTTTAACCCAATCATAAACCATTTCAATCTCCATTAATTCACTCAAGAAATAGGACAAATTTTTCGATGCTTGTCTACTTCTGAATTCAATAATTTCATCATATTTTAAGTTCTAGCAAATCGCAAAACTCCCTTCCTGTCATAAGCCTCCTTACAATCTGACCTATAAAGTTAGGTTTCGATTAAGATTTTGTGTAACTAAATTATCTATAGAATTTAGCATAAAACCATCTTGTTTAAAGTGTTAAAGAACATTTGATTTTTACAAATATTCCTATTATTATACTTGTAAGCAAACTCAATAAGATAACCATCTAAGTATTTAGTGCTTACATGTTGATAAATACCATAAATCCCTCTTTGTCATAATAGACCAAAACTCCTCTATTGGGTTTATATGAATATCATCATTGTAAAATCTTTCTTTATAGTTGTGGGGCAGGGAATGTGAGCAAGTGGATAGGTCCTCAGTCCTTTGCGACTCTTAATTGTCCGGCTCCTTATGCTTAATGATTTTATGATACATAATAATCACCTATACTCTTGTAGGATGGGTTTTCGTTTGTCATAAGGGTACTTTCCTTTCCAATCTATATTCGCTCCTATCATTATTATCAATTTCATGTTTGTTAGACTTATCTGTCCTTGTTAACATATACAGGCCCTTTTCTCTCTACCATTCCTAAAACAGGGGTCTTTTCACTTCCCCTACCTCTTTTATTGAAAGAGTCCTTCTCATATTCAGTCTTTCTAATATTATCTTTACGTGGCTTGTCACCTACATAGGCCTCATCCATCTCTACAATTCCTTTCAGTAAACCACTATCATTCTTCATGGCTTTGCGAATTCTTTGCATAATATACCAAGCTGTAGGTTGTGCAATGTTACAAGCACGTGCTAATTGATAATAAGGATGTGCCTTTCTTTGCCCCTAATACAAGAGACAAAGCTAAAAACCATTTTTGTAAGGTAATATCTGTGTACCGTGAAAGATTGTATTTATGTGTACATGAAAGTTATGATGGCAATTGGAACACATATACCTATTATCTTTTTGCTGTACTATGTTCACTACCACAATATGGGCATATTAAAAGTTATTTCTTCCCCATCTTATCTTTTCTAAATACGCTATACAAAATTCCTCTGTAGGGAATATTTTGTATATCTCTGTTATGGTCATTTCAATTCTACGTTTTTATTATTTGTACAAATATCCAAATAAGTATTATTACGAAAATAGAAAAATGAAAGTCTAATTTCCCCCTGTCTATCCTAATATTTATGCCTTATTTTGTTTGGGACATGGAGTAATCTCTTCTCTTCTGTCATTTGTTGAAAGTTCTGGACTCGTCTCTACTTCAATGAGTTCTCCGGCTATTTCAACGCTTCCCTTCTCCGCCTTAATTCGCTTATTTTCATGTTTTTCTGAAGGATTTTTCACTGCTTTATATAGCTTTCTATTATCTAATCGGCTTTTCCTCCTGGATTCTTGTGCTCCTGGAGCAGGAAAAAATTTATATAACTGGAGTATTATGGAATGCATACAGTACCTTTGCAACTAGCAGGGGTGCAGAATGGATAGTGAAGAAATATTGAAGAAAGTAACTCTGTCTACGACGGCAGTCTTTTTACTTACGATCTTAATGCTTCTTGCTGGCCTTCAGGGTCTGGATGAGTTTGATTTAGATGGAATGTTATTCTTAGCAGTAGTTATTTTTCATCCTGTATCGCTAGTTCTTATTTTGCTGTCCTGCCTCCCAATAATTAAGGAGAAGCATCAGCTAATTGTCGTTGCCATAGTTTCAATAAACCTTATTCTGTTGGTTTCCACTACTCTGCTTATCTTAGACTCAGTAATCAAAGGAGATGTCATAATTCCGGTAATTTTCTCAATACCATCCCTTCTGTTTCTCGCCTATTATTTTGGAAAAACAAAGCAGGTAAAATGAATCGCAAGCTTTTAAATCCAGATTCCCTTATACGTTGTAGCCTTCATCATGTTAGCTGGAGTTTTCATCACGTTTGTGCATGGGCTGTTTTTAGGCTTTTCTGTAAGCAATAAACCAGCCAAATCAGAACCTTCACACACCATTGTTCCTCTTAATTCCTTTACCATTGCAGGTTTAAGATGCTTTCCACCCTTAAGATGTAAAACCATCTTTTTATAATCACCATTATCTGTTTCAAACCAGATGTGCCTGTCTACACCTTTATCATTACTCTGTTTTTTATTGATAAAGCTATCAACCCAATTCCGCTGTCCAATGTTCAATGTTCAATGTTCAAACTGCTTAGGATCTTGTTCAAAAAGCATTTGCTAACGTAGGATAATCACACAATTCAAAATTTTTGTATAACTTGAACAGGTAAACAACTAACAGGGCTTCCCCTGTCTCCAAAGCTTCCTTGATAAGCCTAAAAGACCAATACCCCCAATATTATATCCTAGCCACCACTGTTGCTCCAACTTATGAGCGGCATAATTGGCAGTACCACAGCCGCAAAATGGATCAAATACAACATCCTCTTCTTTTGAATTGGTTTTGATGATACATTCAAGTAAAGCTTAGGGCTTTTGGATAGCATAGCCTAATCGCTCATTGGCTGACAGGGTTGTGATAGGGATTTGCCAGACATCATCCAATAGAACATCTGCCAAATCTAATTCCTCCTCAATAGCAAGGTTTCTTCACCCCTCATTGTTAAATATGACTTTCTAGTATTTCCTGCCCCGTCGTTTTTTACTACTCTCTGAAGGTTCACGATATAGAATATTGAATTTGCTAGATCAACAGTTTTTAGCATAAAATAAGAACGTATCATGCATTCTCTGAAATTGAACTGCTTTTTTGCCTATCTCCTGTAACTCCATACGATTTCATTCTTAAAATTTTTGTCACCAAGCACCCACACCCATCGTAACTTTAATATAATAAGAAGCTGTCGGACCACAATGAAGGTGCATTAAACCTGTTGGATTTAATATACAGATACATCTCAAATAATCTTTGCATCGTATAACAATGAATAAGATAATAACTTAGAATTTGGTATTTCTTAAGAGTCTTCATCTAATTTTCCCAAAATGCTATCATTTCAGAATCCATCCCATATCGTTCCATAATGACAGGCAGTGGTTTTAACTTTTCAATATCCTCGCTACTTAATGTTCACGCATTACAAAATGCTTCCACTTGTTCTGGTATTAGACTTCCCCGTCATGGTTTTGTACGTCATCTTGATAGTTGCAATTGGAATTGAAAGGTGGGTCCAGGTAAATCAAATCGATAAACTCATCAGGTATGCTTTGCATGACGGTAAGATTATCACCGTAAATCAGTTCATTCATTCCGTTTTGGTAGTCTCCATGACACAATAGTGTAAGGGGGTCATGACCATTATTCTTGTAATTAGCGTATTGAAGCTAAAACATCAAAAAGTAGAAAAATGGCAGATTATGATAACTTTATTAAATAAGTAAACAATTGAGAATTGCGAAAAAGAATCATACCTGGAATGGCACAGTTTAATAATGATTAGCCAAAGAGCTATTAAAGATAACTAGTGCAGACTATTCCTTCTCTCACTTTCCTATCTCGTTAAACCATTGATATTATTCTAACTTTGCGCTTCTTTAGAAAAGCGTTTAAATGGCTCGCAGATATCCTGAATATAAAGAGCTGAACCTTGTGACTATCCATCAGCGGATACTGGAGAATTGGAAACAGAATAAAATATTTGAGAAAAGCGTATCCTCTCGTGAACACGGAGAAAGCTTTGTATTCTACGAAGGTCCTCCTTCAGCGAATGGTATGCCGGGAATACACCATGTAATGGTACGTACTATTAAAGATGTTTTTTGCCGCTATAAGACTCTACAGGGATACCAGGTAAAACGCAAGGCAGGCTGGGACACGCACGGTCTTCCCGTAGAGTTAGGAGTAGAAAAAGAATTGGGTATTACTAAAGAAAAAATCGGTAAAAAAATATCTATAGAAGAATACAACAATGCCTGCCGTAATGCAGTAATGCGTTATACCAATGTGTGGAATCACCTTACCGAAAAGATGGGCTACTGGATGGATATAGATAATGCATATATTACCTGCAAGACCAAATATATAGAATCGGTATGGTGGCTGCTAAAGCAACTGTGGGATAAAAGTCTGCTTTATAAAAGTCACACCATACAGCCCTATTCCCCCAAAGCCGGCACAGGTTTAAGTTCTCACGAATTAAATATGCCAGGTTGCTATCGCAATATCAAGGATATTTCAGTAATAGCTCAGTTTCCAGCTATACAAAATGAACCATTTAAAAAGGTTTTTGGCAATGCAGTAAAAGAAGGAGACAAGATTTACTTTCTTGCATGGACTACTACGCCATGGACGCTACCCTCTAATACTGCTCTTACTGTGGGTGAGGAAATTGAATATGTAGTAGTAGAAAGCTTTAATGCCTATACCCAGGGGCGTCAAAAAGTAGTTCTCGCTAAAAACTTATTAGGAAAGTATTTCAAGGAAGAACTAAGGGATCAGCCCTTGAATGGTTACAATGGCAAAGGTAAAAGCATTCCTTGGCAAATCATTTGGGAAGGTACGGGTAAATATCTTTTGGAATTGCGATATGAACAGCTATTGCCCTATGTCTTACCTTATCGAAATGTCGATAAAGCTTTCCGCATCGTTCCTGGGGATTTTGTCACTACCGAAGATGGTACTGGAATAGTCCATACTGCTCCAACTTTTGGTGCAGATGACGCAAAAGTAGCTAAAGAGACAGGCGTTCCTTTTATGCTGGTATTGGACGATAACGACAATCCTGTTCCCTTGGTCGATCTACAAGGCCGTTTTACCAAGCATATGGGTGATCTTGCAGGCAAATATGTGAAGAGCGAATACTATCCTGAAGGTGAAGCCCCTGAAAAATCAGTAGATATAGAAATCGCCATTAAACTCAAAGAAGAAAATAAAGCTTTTAAAGTAGAGAAATACGAACATACTTATCCCCATTGTTGGCGTACTGACAAGCCGATACTTTATTATCCGTTGGACAGTTGGTTCATACGCGTGACTGCAGAAAAAGAAAAGCTGGTAGCTCTTAATAAAGGCATCAACTGGAAACCCAAAGCCACTGGGGAAGGCCGTTTTGCTAACTGGTTGGAAAATGTCAATGATTGGAACCTGTCACGTTCCCGTTTCTGGGGTATTCCTTTACCCATTTGGAGCACAGAGGACGGCACAGAAAGTAAAATATTCGGCAGTGTGGAAGAATTAAAGCAGGCTTGTGATGAGGCAGTGAAAGTTGGCTTGATAGACAATCATCCTTTTGAAAGCTTTGAACCGGGCAACATGAGCGATAAAAACTATGATTCCATTGATTTGCATCGCCATGTAGTAGATAAATTGATTTTATTTTCCAACAGCGGAAAGCCTATGCATCGCGAAGTAGATTTGATAGATGTATGGTTTGATTCAGGTGCTATGCCTTATGCACAATTGCATTATCCATTTGAAAATAAGCACAGCTTTAAAAAAAGCTATCCTGCTAACTTTATTGCCGAAGGGATAGACCAGACCCGAGGATGGTTTTATACTTTGCATGTAATTGCAACTTTAGTCTTTGATTCAGTTGCTTACAGAAATGTAATAGCTAGCGGATTAGTCTTGGATAAGAACGGACAAAAAATGTCTAAGCATTTGGGCAATGTTGTTGACCCATTTGAAACCCTCAGCAAGTATGGGGCCGATGCAGTGCGCTGGTACATGGTTTCAAGTACTCAGCCTTGGGGTAACCTCAAATTTGATTTGGAAGAAGTTACCAAGATACAACACAAGTTCTTTAGTACCCTTTACAATGTCTATGGCTTCTTTGCTCTTTATGCTAATATCGACCACTTTGAATGGAAGGAGGAAGAACAAACGCAGGTGAATAGCCGAACGGAATTAGATCGTTATATTTTATCCCGATTGGAGATGATAAAGCAAACCGTTCAAAGCAACTTGGACAATTATGAACCTGCTCGCGCCACTTGGGCTATTTCTGATTTTGTGACAGAGGAGCTAAGTAACTGGTATGTTCGCTTGTGCAGAAGAAGATTTTGGAAAGAAGATATGAGTGAAAATAAGCAAATGGCTTATGAAACATTATACCAATGCCTGCTGACAGTCAGCAAGCTGATGAGTCCCATAGCCCCTTTCTTTGCAGATTGGCTATACAAAAACTTAAATGGCAAAGAAAAGTCTGTCCACCTCACTTATCTATTGCCAGTCAAAGAAGAATTAATCGACAAACGTCTTAATGACCGTATGGCTTTGGCTCAGAAAATCGTTTATATAACTTTTTCCTTACGCAAGAAGCAAAAGATCAAAGTGCGCCAGCCATTGCAAAAAATAATGATACCTGTTTTAACTCCTGAGATAGAAGAGCTCGTCAAAAGCATACGGTCTATTATTCTTTCTGAGACCAACATTAAAGAATTGGAGGTCATTGGGGATGTTTCCGGAATATTGATTAAGAAGATAAAGCCTGACTTTAAAAAATTGGGGACTAAATATGGCAAAAAGATGAAGCAGATTACTAGAGCTATCAGCAAGATGAAACAACGAGATATTCAAAAGCTGGAAAAGGAAGGAAAGCTGTTATTAAGTCTCGATAAGGAGAAAATAAGTATAATCTTGGAAGATGTTGAAATTATTGTTGAAGATATTCCCGGCTGGCTAGTAATGACTAAAGCTGGGGTGACAGTAGCGCTAGACATTACCATTTCCAGTGAATTACGTTATGAGGGTATTTCCCGGGAACTGGTAAACCGTATTCAAAATCTACGTAAAAATTCGGGCTTAGAAGTAACAGATCGCATTAAATTGGAAATTTTAGAGAGTGATGAAATACGAGAAGCCGTTTCCCGCAACAAATCGTACATTACTTCCGAGACCTTAGCAAATGAGTTGCATATAGTAGGTGAGATGACTGAAAGTAAAAAATTTGAGTTTGACAATATACAAACTTCCATCCATTTCGTGAAAGCTTAGATTCTGTAAATTTTTTATATTTGACAGTCTTCAGAAAGACTTGTAAGCTAATGCAGGACTATAATCCTTAATTATGGAAATATGGAAAAACAACTAGAAAAAGTGAGATACTCAAACGAAGAACTTGCCGAATTCAAAGAAATAATTCTTAAAAAGATAAAAAAAGCCGAGCGAGATCTAACATTACTGAAGGAAAACTTTGCTAATGATAAAAATAACGGTACGGATGATACTTCTCCTATTTTTAAAGCTTTTGAAGAAGGAAATAGTATCGTGAGTAGAGAGGCTAATAGCCAGTTAGCTGCCCGCCAAGAAAAATTTATTCGCGATCTTAAGAATGCCATTGCCCGTATTGAAAATAAAACTTACGGTATTTGCAAGGTAACCGGTAAATTGATTGACAAAAAGCGTCTTAAGTTGGTTCCTCATGCAACACTTAGCATAGAAGCTAAAAGCCTTCAGAAATAATTGACGCGAGCCCTTATCATTATACTCGGTATTTTACTCCTTGATCAAACTCTTAAAATCTGGGTTAAGACCCAGATGTATCTCGGTCAGGAATATGTTATTACTGACTGGTTTATTATTCATTTTACCGAAAATCCTGGCATGGCTTTTGGTTTTGAGTTTGGCGGTAGTTATAGTAAGCTCATTCTGAGCATTTTTAGACTAATAATGGCAATCTTTATTTTTGTTTGGCTGCGGAACCTGATTAGGAAAAAGGCTAAGCCAGTTGCTATTACTGCTGTAGCCTTGATTTTTGCCGGAGCAGTTGGTAATATTTTAGACTCTCTTTTTTACGGATTGCTCTTTAGCGAAAGCTATGGACAAGTGGCTGCTTTTCTTCCCGATGGTGGCGGCTATGCCGGTTTTTTACATGGCCAAGTGGTTGATATGTTTTACTTCCCGCTCTTTAAAGGTTACTTACCTGATTGGATTCCCTTTTGGCAAGGAGATTATTTTATTTTCTTTCGTCCTATTTTCAATGTAGCTGACTCAGCTATATCTATTGGAGTAGGGTTGCTTATTGTCTTTCAGAAGACTATTTTTAGCGAGAACTAATCATTCTTTACTAAGAGTCTAGTCAAGGACATACCGTTGATTTATTCTTCATTGATGTTCAATATTTACATTTACTTCATAGATCATATAAATTATTAGATTCTATCTTTTTAAACCACTCACAGGTAAAATACTCATATTGAACCTACAAGCATTTTCTATCGCACCAAAGTAAAACTACCTCGTTTTTCTAATGGGTGATTTCCCGGAGTCGCATACTTAATGTAGTATACATAAACTCCTTGTCGAGCAGGTTGACCTTCATAGATACCATCCCATTTTTGACTTGGATCTTTCGTCTTAAACATCAGATTCCCCCAGCGATCCAGTATGTAAAACATATAGTTGCCCGGATCTTCAAACTCCAAGTTCGGACCAAATGTCTGGTTCTGTAACACTGTACTGCTGGGACGAAAAGCATTTGGAATAAAAATCCGTGCTTTCTGGTTCACACATGTGACATTAGAAACACTCGTAAAAGGCATGCCATCGTCATCTACCAAACCGCTAGGGTTGTTATCTTCTTCCGCTACTATATAATAACAGAAAACACTTTGGAGATCTTTAAATGCGCTAATGTCATCGATATAGCTCGTGTCAGTTCCGATATTACTTTTCACCAAATTAAATGTACTATTATCTCCTGATCGATAAATGTCGTAACGAGCCACCTCTCCCCCCCAGGTTTCATAAGGGTTCCATGTCAGAGTGTTTGTCAGGTTAGCATTGCTATTTACCGATAACAATATATTGCGTGCAGTATTACTAATGGTATCGATTTTCTTACAAATGTTGTTGGACGAAACACGATAGTAATAATGATAACGGTCTGCATTTACAGAAAAGTCTAAATAGTCAATCACATAAGGGGCAGTAGTCGGTTTAACCACTTCACCTACGATCTCGTAATGACCATAATAATCCAAAGAGCGCTCAATGGTAAAGGACAACACATCAGCATCCTTATCTATATAAACTTTGAGGATCAAGACACCCCGATTCAAGGCACCTTGATTTGGGTCATTGGTTACCTGGGCTAAATACAGTAATCTGGATTTCTGGGGAATGGTTGCCTTTATGCAGGTTTCATTAGAGCTGGAGGTGATCAGACCAGTGATATTATAAGCTTGAACAATGTAACAATATTGATAATCCTTGAGTAGTTTGCGATGTACATAGGTCGTATCATCAGCACTAGTTGCATGAAGCAGCATTTTGGAACTAGTATTCCCATTATTATCAGTGATTTGTACCCATAAGTAATAACCACCTGCTCCTTTGGGAAAGCGGTTGTAGCTATTCCAGCTAACACGGGAATATTCTTCACATTTGTTCAAGCGGCTCCGCAAGTAAATGGTGTTATAGCTCTGGGCTACCAGCTCATCGCTCTGGTTACCGCAGCTATCTATGGAAATGATCTTGAATTCTTCACTCCGGGTATCCGCTTCGCTGGCTGTCCATTCATAGGGCATAAGGGTTCCTACGGGTATAGTATCCACTATCTTCCAGCCAGTTTTGGGATCGTTGTACAACAAGTAGTATTTTATCACATCTCCATAGGTAGAAGGTTGCCAGCTTAAAATGGCAATGCCTCTGGCATTGACAGCTACACTGTCTATCGCAATCACATCTGTATTGATTTGATCGGATAAAAAGGCACTGTCTAAGGTAGAGGAGGAATAGCACATCGCGGATGAGGTGTCTGTCAATCTTATCTGATAGGCAACGTAGCCATTGCAAATCTGGGAAGTATCGGTATAGCTGAGAGAGGAGGTCTCTTTTATTTTTGTCCAATTGCTGCTACCCAGCGGTAGTTCTCTCCATATTTCGTATATCCCTGTAGAAGTAGAAGGGAGGTTAGCAGTAGGTGCATTCCAACTCAGATCGACATATTGAGCACTACCGGGAGGACGAGGATTCAGGCTAATTTGCATGATGCTCATTGTATCACTGGGATCAGATAAGAAATCGCACCCTGTACCTAGTTGAAGATAATAGTGCCTAGGAGGATTCTGTCCGGAAATTACCGTACTGGTAACGTTATAATCAAAAATTGTATCTAATGAAGTGAAGGGGCCAACTGCGGAGTCAGAACCCCAAATGACATAATAGCTGGATCTTGCTAGTTTTTCATGCAACGGGGGTTGCACCCAACTGATCTCTACATCTCCATTGGAGCTGTAATTAATACATTTTAAAGTCGGGGGAAGTAGGTCTCCACGTAATACGTTTATAATCAAAGTTGCCAAAGCTACATCTGAGGCTGGGCAGTGGTCATCAGACATCTTAAGGGTAAAATAATAACGGGAGGTCGTTGAATTACACTTAACAAAGGACAGATGCTCACATTGTGGGCTCCATTCAAAAAGTATATCGTTACTGATGAAGCTCCTATAATTGATTTGAGGAAAAACAGGCGTAGCTGTGGCACAAGGGGGTAGGCCGTGACAACCGATTCCACTGCCATAATTAGGACGGGACATTTGCAAGCCCTCTGCCTCAAATGTTACATATTGACCGAAAGAAGGGGGGAGAATATCCAAATCCTGTGCGCTTAATTTAAAAACTATCGTATCCTCAGGATAAGCTGTAATGGTGTATACATCCCCATTTCTTTGTATATTAGAGTATAAAGCGGTATCTATTTCAGCTGACGGCTTTTCATTCGTACCACAATTTTTCATAATAAATATACTAACGTCTCTAAAGATTTCTCCTATCAATTGACCACATCTATATGATTGAATAGAAATACAACTGACATAAGCTTTAGTTATTGGAGTTCCACTGTTAATTATTTTCATAGTAATAACACCAGTTTTCGTATCAAGTGTTACAGGTCCATTGCGAGAATCTTCAGTCTGATCGGGGAAAGGAACTCTGTGACTGTAGCCCGGAGCCCATGTTACAGGGCTATTTGCAGCTTCTAGGGGATGGGCCCAATCAAAAATCAAGGAATCAATATCACTATCAGATGCGAGGTGGTTGAAAGCGAAATCACCCCCCTCACAGATGATTAGATTTGCGTCTTCTTGAAAAGAGGGACTGCTGTCATAGCAGCTATCAAGCGATAAAGGAACCGTAGAGCTGGCAAGTGTATAAGAATACATCTTTGCTCTTAAATAATAGGAATCGTTTGCAGGAACAATGTTGACATTGCCTCCATAAAGGCTACTTGTGGCACTGCAAGTTTTGGCACCTGGCCTGCAACAGCTACTCCAACTAAACTCCCATCCCCCAGTAGGAGGAAATTGACCAACAGGAAAAAATTGCTCTGAGCTAGCATAGGTTATTTTTTCTACGGGGCCTGCCCTACATAAGCTCTGAGTATTTGTACAATTTACTCCACACCTATCAGACAAGATATCCGAAGTTTGTTTGTCCACCCTAATAGTACCAAGGGGAGAATTGGAATTAATGCTCAAAGAACTGCTAATAATGTCGATCCCCGTACAATCACGATAGAGTACCATTTTGAAGATATATCCGTGGTTGGGACCACAACTCCATGTGATCTCACCTCCCATCAAATGGGAAGCTTTGATGTTAATAGTCAAAATTGATATAAACAATATTAGGAAAGTTTTACAAAATCTCATGTCCATTGTCTTTAATTATATAAGCCTGTGTAAAATTTATTTTCGTGTACAACGTGTAAGTCGTGTAAAATTAAAAATAAAATTAAAAACAATAGTCACGAAACTGATCGCTATTTAGCCTATGGCTATTCTCAATTAGTTAACGCCACAAATTCCTCAGAAACAAGTATTACTTTACATACTTTGAAAAGCCTTGTCGAAAATTATATTTAGTTAAAGAAGGGATTTCTTTTTTTGCGAGGTAGTATTCTTCTATCAGCCTATTAAGGATCTCTGCTGCCGGTAATATCTGATCTATAGCTCCACTGATCTGGCCAACTTCTAACTCTCCTTCATCTAACTCTCCTTCGAACATACCTCTTTTAGCCCTGGTCTTTCCTAAAAGGGTTTTTAGATCTTCTACTGTGGCATTTTCTAGATAAGCCCGTTGCACATCTTCAAAGAATTTATTTTTTAAAAGCCTTACTGGAACCAGTTCTTTTAAAGTTAAAAAGGTATCTCCTTCTTTGGCACTTACTATTTTCTCTTTGAAATTCTGATGTGCGGAGCTTTCAAAGCTGGCTAAAAAGCGCGAACCTATTTGTACTCCATCTGCTCCCAGTACCATGGCTGATAACATTTGTTTGCCAGTAGCGATGCCTCCTGCTGCGATAAGGGGAATTTGTATTTTATGACTTACCATAGGAACTAAACAAAACATAGTGGTCTCATCCTTCCCATTATGTCCTCCTGCTTCAAAACCTTCAGCTACTACTGCATCTATTCCAGCTTGTTGCGCTTTAATTGCAAACTTTACACTGCTTACCACGTGCACGGTAATAATGCCATTGTTTTTAAAGTGTTGTGTCCAAATTTTAGGATTTCCCGCCGAGGTAAAAACAATTTTCACTCCTTCTTCAATTATAATATTGATGATTTCTTCGATTTGAGGATAAAGCATTGGCACATTTACCCCAAATGGTTTATCAGTAGCTTTTTTACACTTTTGAATATGTTCCCGTAAAATATTGGGGTACATACTGCCCGAGCCTATTAATCCTAAACCTCCAGCATTACTAACAGCTGACGCTAATTTCCATCCGCTACACCATATCATGCCGGCTTGTATGACAGGATATTGAATGTTAAACAAGCCGCAAATGCGGTTTTTCATTTCACAATTTTCTCGAGATAAACCAGACCAGACATCTTGATACTTAGAATATAAGTTCCTGCTTGATTTGGAAGGGGAAGCTTTTGAGCAGTTTTGCTCGATAAGGTTACACGAGACCTATATACTTGGATTCCCTTCATGTCAAACAGAGATAGCTCTACTTCCAGGTCAGTAGAAAACCCATTGGGTTTGATGTAAACTTCCCTTTCGAAAGGTATAGGGTAAATGTCAAATTGAATAATTGAACTGACTTCTTCCTTTTCAGAGACAGTGTATAGAGCCATCTCAAAATTAGGTATACCAAAGCCCATTAGATTATCGGGGTAAAGTCGCTGGTGGGCACTATTCCTGATAGCATAGTATATATCCATATTGCTCATGGATGGATTCACCTGCCACAAGCAGGTGGCTAGACCAGATATAATCGGACAAGAATAAGATGTCCCAGATGCCGGTACAGCCTGATTTCCAGATCCTACAATGATAGTACCACTACCTTGGGCAACTATATCTGGCTTGATGCGACCATCTGCTGTAGGCCCTGTTCCACTAAAACTAATATAATTACCATTAGGATCCACAGCTCCTACAGTCAGAATACTGTCACCATCGGCAGGCGCCCAAATCCGACCCCAGGAGTTATTACCTCCATTACCAGCACCGTTTACTACCAATATCCCTTTCTGAGCAGCTTTATCAGCTGCTTTGGTAACTACGGTTGTATTTCCGTCAAAATCTGAGTATTGATAGTTCCCAATACCACCGTCAAAAGCATAGTAGCCCAAAGAGGAATTAATTACATCTGCTCCAACACTATCTGCAAATTCAGCTGCAGCAGCCCAGTTGTCCATTTCAGCCACAATTTCTCTACTCTCATCTTCTGATTTTAAAAGCCAATAAAATGCCTTTGGAGCACTACCCGCCAAGCCATTTTCTATATACCCCCCCAAAACAGATAAAACCCGAGTACCATGATTGCCCTGGTCAAAAACATCTGTATCATTCTGAACAAAATCATAGCTTCCTAGTATTCTGTTATTGAGCCATAAACTATCAAAAGCAGCCAAAGACTCAACACCGGAAAAGCCACCGTCTAAAACAGCTATAGTCATGGCCTGTCCTAGATAATCGTTCTTATGAAGCACTTGGCCTTTGACCATTTCGATCTGATTAGTAGCCAATCCATAATTTGCAGATGCTGCTGTATCACCTGTACCTTGGTTTGTAAAATATTTTTGATGAGGCTTCACCAGATCTATCTTTTTCACAAAGGGTAATTGTTTCAGTTCTTCTATTTGATGATCAAAAGCTTTGACCAAAACATAATTAAACCACTTGCTGACTCGAATGGCTTTAAGATTAATCGCTTTCAGGTAAGATTTGCAAACCGGAAGATCAAATTGATCAATGGGTATATGATGTTCCGCCCTTCTCTCAATTGCTTTGGGAGATAGAAACTTATATGGCTGACCTAATAATTCTAAATTTTCATCCTTATCTGTAAAATAAACCCGATATAATTCTTGCCCTTTCATTTGTAAACTCAATAATACTGTTATGACGATAGAAAAATGTACTTTCATTTCAATGATCAATTATTCCCGATCCTATGACTTCTCCGTCCCGATACCAGCTTACAAACTGTCCTGGAGTAATGGCTTTTTGTGATTGGTTAAATATAACATACAATCCGCTAGGTTCGCGGTACAATACTGCTTTATTTAGTTTTTGACGATACCGTATTCTCAATGCATACGAGCAATTTTCCCAAATTTTCATTTCTAAATCTTTTCTAACCCAATGTATATCAGCTTCTTTTATAACTAATCCTTTTTTGTAAAGGCCATAGTGGTCCTCTCCTTGTCCTACATAAAGGATGTTATGTCGAATATCCGATGCTAAAACAAACCGCGGCTTAGTGGCACCACCTATTGCTAAGCCTTTTCTTTGCCCAATAGTAAAATAATGAGCTCCATTATGTTCCCCAATTACCTTTCCCATGTCTGGAGAAAATAGATGTGGAGCTGTAATTTCTTTCAATTCAAGCAACTCTTCTACCACATTAGAAACAAGTACTTTAGACTCATTGGGCACTTCTATGACCTTACCTCTTTTAGGTGGCAGTTTTTGTTGCAAAAAAGTAGCTAAACGCACTTTTCCTACAAAGCAAAGTCCCTGTGAGTCTTTTTTATCTGCCGTTGTTAATTTTAGTTGAGTAGCCAATCTTCGTACTTCCGGCTTTTCCATATGGCCAATAGGGAAAAGTACTTTACTTAATTGCCTCTGGTCGAGTTGCGATAAAAAATAGCTCTGGTCTTTATTTTGATCTTTTCCTGAAAGTAAACGATAAATGGTTTTACCTTCTACTTTTATTGAATCCTTTCGGCAATAATGGCCAGTAGCTATATAATCTGCCCCAAGGTTTAAAGCAACTCTTAGAAAAACATCAAACTTGATTTCACGGTTGCAAAGTATATCGGGATTAGGGGTTCGTCCAACTGCATACTCGGCAAACATGTGATCTACAACACGCTCTTTATATTCAGCACTTAAATCTATTACCTGGAAAGGAATTTCCAGTTTATCTGCTACCAACATAGCGTCATTACTGTCTTCTATCCAAGGACATTTATCGTTCAGTATTACGGAGTCATCGTACCAATTACGCATAAAAAGAGCAATAACTTCATGTCCCTGTTCTACTAATAAATGGGCGGCTACACTGCTATCTACTCCTCCACTTAATCCCACAATTATTTTTGCCATTATTTTAAGTCTATACGATCTTTAATCTTTTTGCTTAAGTCCCTTTATCCAAATTTCTTTTTTTTCAACCTTCATATCATCGTTAAAATAGTACCAATTCCCATGCATTAAGCCTTCTACATAATCGCCTTTAACGCGGGGCCTACCGCTAAGATTATAATATATTACTGCGCCTTGCAGCATATTATTTATATATCGGCCCTTGGCTCTAGGTTTTCCATCTTCATAAAACTGTAACCATTCTCCTTCTCTACTTTCCTGTTTATAATTGATTATTTCGGCTTTCTCTCCATTTCGGAAAAAGACAATGCACTTACCGTGTTTTTTGCCATTTTCATATTCTTCTTTTGCTACCAGGTTACTGTTTTCATTATAAAAATTCCACGTGCTATCTTTCTTGTTATTAATATATTTCCCCTCTGCAGCTAGTTTCTTTCCTTCACCATATTGTTGAGAATAAGCCACGCCTTTCTTTTTATAATAATTTATTGCCCAAAGATTGCCGTTATCGAAATAAAATTTGAAAGTGTCTACCTCTACTCCGTGGTTAAAGTAGCCTTCATAACGCAGCTTTCCATTAGCGTAAAATTTTTTCCACAGGCCATGTCTGCGACCTTGTTCATCTCTTTGATTTACATTACCTTGAGGAAGAAGTGAAAATGAAAATAATAACAGTAACAGGAAAAGATTACTCCTCATCAATTCAAAAATACAATGATTAATTGAGCCTAAATTATCGTCATAATCTATCGGCTGACAATAATATTTTACAATTTTAACACCAAATTCCAATATGAAAGCTATCATTTTGGCCGGAGGTAAAGGTGCTCGTTTAGGTGAATTAACGGCTGAAGTTCCTAAACCGATGATATCAATTAACCAAAAGCCTCTACTACAATATCAAGTAGAATTGTGTAAAAACTATGCACTTGAAGAAGTGATATTGATCGTAAACCGCTTTAAAGATTCTGTAATTGATCATTTTGGAGGCGGCGACAAGTTTGGGATTAAAGTTTCTTATCAGATAGAAGAACGACCTTTAGGGACGGCTGGAGGTATTAAGGAAATTGAAAACCAATTAAGTGAAGATTTTCTGGTTTTATACGGTGATGTAATGCTAGATATGGATATTGATCGCTTGGTCAGTTTTCACCGACAGAAAGGAAGTGAAGCTACATTGGTAGTACATCCTAATGATCATCCGTATGACAGTGATTTGGTGGAGATGGACGAAAATGATCGGGTGGTCAAAGTCTTTCCTAAGCCTCATCCACATGGAATATGGTATCACAACATAGTAAACGCAGCTGTTTATATTTTTTCTCCGATCATTCTAAAGAGCTTGAATAAAGACAAAAAAGCTGATTTTGGTAAAGACATCTTCCCAACCCTAGTGAATAAAGTAAAAATGTACGGATACAATACCCCAGAATACATTAAAGATATGGGAACCATCGATCGATTAAAACAGGTTGAAAAGGATACTATAGACGGTAAAATTTATAGAAAGTCATTAAACCACAAACAAAAAGCGATTTTCGTAGATCGAGATGGAGTTATAAATCAGGATAAAAATCTGATCTGTACAACAGAGGATATAGAACTCTATCCCTTCACTGCTGAAGCTATTAAAGCTATCAATCAAACTGATTATCTAGCTATTCTAGTAACTAACCAAAGTGTAATAGCCCGTAATCTTACTACTGTAAAAGGCTTAGGTGAAATTCACAAAAAAATAGAAACCTTACTAGGCAATGAACAGGCTAAATTAGACGGCATTTATTATTGCCCTCACCATCCTCACAAAGGCTATCCAGAAGAAAATCGCACATACAAAATTAGCTGTAACTGCCGTAAACCCAAGCCGGGGATGCTTTTACAAGCTGCAAAAAAATTCAACATCGATTTAAACACTTCCTATATTATCGGAGATTCGGAAAATGACATAGAAGCCGGTATAGCTGCTGGTTGTAAAACTATTGGAGTAATGACTGGAAAGGGCTTAAAAAGTAGTTCGGTTATACCTGACTATTTTTTTGCAAACCTTGCTGAAGCAGTGAAATTTATTACTACTGACCCTCTCAGGAAAAAAGCTGAAGAAGTTTGGGAAAAATTACGATTAATATCAGGTAAATTCCCGAAAATTGTTACTATAGGAGGTAATTCGCGCAGCGGTAAATCGATTTTTAGTTCCTACTTAAAAGATTTTTTGCTAGAGAAAGGCTTCAAGCCTAAAATAATTCATCTCGATGACTGGATATTATCTAAGGAACAACGAAAACAGAAAATCAATGTGTTCCACAACTTTCAGGCTGAAAAGCTGGTGAATGACATCAAGCAGATTATTAAAGGAGCAGCAATTGAGTTAGAACCCTATAAAGCTCATCCTCAACAAAAAAAAATGAGACTTACTTATAGCATTAAAAATGAGGATGTTATCCTTATTGAGGGAATAGTTGCTCTAAGCTTAGAAGAATTGAGGAAAATAAGTAATCTCAAGATTTTTCTCTCGATTGAAGAAGTTCTGTTAAAAGATAAAATTAAAGAGTTTTATCATTGGAAAGGCTATGATAATGAAGCAATTGAAACTCTATGGCAACAACGGAAATTTGCTGAGTACGATGTAATTTCCCACGACAAACAATGGGCTGATTTAATTATTAAATCATATTAAACTGCTTAATTTGCAGGTATGATTATCACAAAAACACCTTTTCGTATCAGTTTTGTAGGTGGGGGCTCTGATATGGAAGCTTTTTATAATCAAAGTGAAAGTGCAGGTGCAGTTCTAAATACTACTATTGACAAGTATATCTACATTTCTTCTCATAATTTTTTTGAAGAAGACAAAATCAGAATTAAATATTCTCGTACAGAAACGGTAGACAATATTAACGATCTGAAACACCCGATTCTCAAAACAGTTTTTAAAAAGTTCAACATTGAGGGGGGTATAGAAGTCAGTTCTATTTCTGATATTCCCAGTGGCACAGGCATGGGCTCATCTTCATCATTTACAGTGGGAGTATTGCATAATCTTTATGCGATTATGAATCGGCATGTCTCCAAAAAAGTCCTAGCCAGCGAAGCCTGCAAAATAGAAATTGACCTTTTACAAGAGCCCATTGGTAAACAGGATCAATACGCAGCTGCCTATGGTAATTTAAACGTGATGGAATTCCGCAAAAACGGGAATGTCTCGGTGCAGCCCGTTTATGTGGCAAAAGAAGTATATAATGAACTGGAAACTAGTCTTTGTCTTTATTACATTGGTAATCAGAGGAATGCTTCTAAAATACTAGTGAAGCAAAGGGAAAATATTAGTCAGAAAGAAAAGTTTAGAACATTACAACAAATGGCTAAGCTGGTATATGAACTGCGAGACATCTTAATGAAAGGCAATTTAGACGAATTCGGCTCTATCATGCACGAAAACTGGATGATGAAGCAAAAGTTGGCGTCAGGCATTAGCAACTCTTTGATTGACGAATTATACGAAATTGCTTTAAAAAACGGGGCTTTAGGAGGTAAATTACTAGGTGCAGGAGGCGGTGGTTTTATGCTTTTTTATTGCCCTAAAGAACAGCAGCACCAACTGGATAATACCTTACAAAAAGTGCGAAGATTTCAATTTAAATTTGAACAAGAAGGCTCTAAAATTATACATTACAACTGATTGAATAAAGCTCAAGAATACATTAACTTAATAACAGACACTTTAGCTAAGCTAGACCAAAGTGCTATTCAGCAAGCGGCAGATGCTTTTTTTGATACATATCAAAAAGGAGGAAACATTTATGTATTCGGTAATGGAGGAAGTGGGGCTACGGCTTCACATGTGACAGGAGACTTCTTAAAGGGTGTTAGCTACGGTTTAGCTAAGCGTTTCCGAATGATCTGTTTTAATGACAATATAGCATGTATGATGGCCATTGCCAATGACATAAGCTATGAAGACATCTTTGTAGAGCCTCTTAAAAACTTTATTAAAAAAGAAGACTTGGCAATCGGCATTAGTGGAAGTGGGAATTCGGAAAACGTGGCAAGAGCTTTAACTTATGCTAAAGAATTCGGAGCCAATACTTTGGCTCTATCGGGCTTTAAGGGGGGTAAAACAAGTAATATAGCTACCATCTCGGTACATGTTCCAATTATGGATATGGAGGTAATCGAAGATATACACATGGTTATCTTTAACATTATTAAAAAGGAAATGCAAAACCGCTTGATGGGAGAAAATCCCAGCATGGGCGACATTTATGATTCTCGCATAGAAGAGTAAATGAAGGAACCTATACATCAAGATTTACCTGTAAATGTTCTTACAGGCTTATTGCCAAAGATTTCTCTAATATCCTTTGACTTCTAGAGTTTTAAGCCCCCGTTTTTATTCTCAATAGCATATGCCCACCAGTTGCGAAAAAACCCCCAGCCATAACCAAAGAGCATAGTGTACGAAGTAATAACTGAGTAAGAACCTACTGCTAAACTTTTGTTTTGCACCAATGAGTGGAGGAATATTAATATAGTATAAAAAGCCAGTAAGAATGCCCCTAAAGTAAAGATCAAGACCTCAGTTAGCAGGCCTAAGAGAATGAGAATCGTGCCCACTGAAAATGTAAAAGGGAATAGGTGAATGATTCTCAATTCTTCAGGATGCTTTTTCCAAATATTGATTCGAGCCGCTCCAAAACGGTATATCTGTTTAAAGAATTCCCTGAGGGTAGTTCTTCTTTTGTGATAAACAAAAGCTTCTTCAATTAGGCCTACTTTAAAGCCGGCTTTAATCAGGCGAATGCTTAGCTCTATATCTTCTCCACATCTGAATTTGGAGTAACCTTTAACTTGTTCAAAGATCGATTTTTTGACCCCCATGTTAAAACCACGCGGATGATAAGGCCTTATGTGTTTTCTCTGTCCCCTGATACCTCCAGTAGTGAATATGGAACTCATACTATAAGAAATAGCCTTTTGCAGAATTGTAAAATCCCTGTGTGACACATCCCGACCTCCAAAGGTATCTAGATTTTCTTTTTCAAGATGAGCCTTTATTCTATTTAAGTATTCAGAAGGAATGATGCAATCGGAGTCGAAAAAAACAAGATACTCTCCCTTTGCTATTTCTGCTGCCCTGTTACGCGCATCGCTTATGGAGAGGAACTCCTCATGCACTATGGTGAGTGAGTAAGCAGGACTATCCTTAAATCGCTCCAACTGAGGTCGCAAAGTATCTTTGGGAGTTCCATCGCCCAGTATTACTTCAAAATCAGGATAGTTTTGGGTTAGCAGACTTTCTAAAAACTCAACTACTTCCTCGCTCCGGCCAAAGGTGGGAGCTATTAGGCTAAACCTCACTTATCAGCTAAAATTTAATCTTTCCTCAGCCATATATTCAGTCTTTCTGTTGTTGTTTCGCACAATAATTTCTGATAAAAACCCTGCTAGAAAGAGCTGAGTTCCTAGTATCATAGTGCTAAGCGAAATATAAAACCAAGGGTTATCTGTTACCAAACGAGTCTTTTCACCCATGCTGCCATAGCTCAAAGCTATTAGCTTATCAATTCCCAGGTAAAAAGCCGCTAAAAAACCGATCACAAACATTAAAGTTCCATAGAAGCCAAAAAAGTGCATTGGCCTTTTTGAGAATTTGGAGACAAAACTCAGAGTTAATAAATCCAGAGGACCCCTAATAAAACGATTGGGCCCAAATTTGGTGTTGCCATACTTCCTGAGATGGTGAGTTATTACTTTTTCCCCTATCTTTATAAAACCAGCATTTTTGGCTAAAAAGGGAATATAACGATGCATTTCTCCACGCACATCTATATTTTTTACTACTTCCTTTTTATAGGCCTTAATACCACAATTAAAATCGTGTAGTTTGATCTTACTTATTTTGCGTGTAACCCAATTATAAAACTTAGTGGGGATGGTTTTGGATAATGGGTCGCAACGGACTTTTTTCCACCCGCTCACCAAATCAAAATGGTCTTCGACTACCATACGATATAATTCGGGTATTTCATCAGGACTATCTTGAAGATCTGCGTCCATGGTAATTATTACCTCCCCCGAGGCTGCCTTAAAACCGACATTTAGCCCAGCTGATTTTCCGTAGTTCCTCCGAAAACGAATCGCTTTTACCCGCTTGTCGTCTTTGGCTATTTGGGAAATCACTTTCCAGCTTTCATCTGTAGAACCATCGTCTACAAAAATAATTTCAAAAGAAAAGCTATGATTTTCACAAGCTCTGGTTATCCATTCATAGAGTTCTTTAAGAGATTCCCTCTCGTTAAGTAATGGCACTATTACCGACACATCATTATTGCTACTCTGTATCAGGGTTTTCGATTTCGATAAAATCCGGTTCATTCTTTTTAGCAAAAGCAGCTACGATAAGACCAATAACCGCAAAGAAAATTATTTCCAAGAAGAAACTTCTTACCTGTGAATTTGCAGAAAAAGGATTGTTATTTTCTAAATTTTGAATCGTGCTTTCTATCTGGCTTTCAGGTACTCTAAGCCGTTCCATTAAATTAATCGTATTCTGAATTATCACTTTATTGATTTCGTCCGCTGCTTTGGGGTCAGCTACATTGAATAATAAAATTTTGAACAGGGTAACTATCAGAGCATTTATAATATAGGCAACCACAAAAGTGGTAAAAGCTTCCTTGAAACTTATGTAGCCCCCCTGTGCTTTTTTAACAGAATTAACTGCCGCTATGAAAAGTATTAGAATCAATACGAATAACCCTATTCCTGATATTCCTCCTGCCAGCGATTTGAGATCCACTAGATAAGCAATATATGTATAAGCTATCCCGATTGATGCGGCAATTATCCCGTAGCGAGAAGCAGTGAATTTTACAATATTGTTCATGGTTATTAATAATTGATATTCACAAATATAGCTAAAATAGCTAGTCAGTAAGTTGGTGAATGTTTTAAGGTTTAACAATTAAAGTTTACCTTTGGGGGTTCAAAGGCAAGCCCCATACAACCGGCTCCTGATGAACTCCCCCAGGTCGGGAACGGAGCAAGGGTAATCAGTCGTAGCGGTGTGATATGGGTCACTTGCCTTTCTCTTTTTAACTTGTTCGGGTATTCATTTTTTCCTAATCATTTCTTTGTGAAGCTATTTTTACAGTTTTTGTTTATCATCTTCAATCCTGATTTTGACTTTTATTTTGTCAACTAATCAGGAACTTTCTGATTTAGCAGGGCTTTATAAAATTTTCCGACATGAGAATCATCGACGTCCTCCCTATTTCTTATCAGACCAGAGCGAATCGTATGATATTCAATTTGATATAGAAGAGACTCAATACCTAATTTAGTAAATGCTCTAAACGGTAAAGATTATGGACCAAAAATTTATCAGACATTAAATGCTGCGATAGTATTGATGAGCATACTTGAAGCAATTATTAGAATTTACTTAGGAGAATTAAACGACATTTACCTATGTTTTATCTTAAAAATTCATTTTCTTTTTAGAAGCGAGTAAATAGAGTACTGCCATTCGAATAGCTACGCCATTTTCTACCTGATCGAGGATAATGGCTTGATCGCTGTCTGCCACTTCACTTGTGATTTCCACTCCACGATTAATAGGTCCAGGATGCATAATGGTAATGGGTTTACTCAAGCTTTTAAGCAGATTCATATCAATACCATATTGCTGGGTATATTCTCTAATGGATGGAAAGTGCATAAAATCCTGTCTTTCATGCTGTACTCTCAATATGTTCGCAATATCACACCATTCTAATGCTTCGTGGAGATTGTAGCTCACTTTTACTCCCAAGCTGGAAATATACTTGGGAATGAGGGTTGCCGGTCCACAAATCATTACTTTGGAACCTAATAGCTTAAAGCAAAAGATGTCAGAAAGGGCTACCCTGGAATGTAAAATATCTCCAATAATAGCTATTTTCTTGCCTTTGAGGGTTCCGTATTTTTCGCATATAGAATAAGCATCTAATAACGCTTGAGTGGGATGCTCGTGTGTTCCATCACCAGCGTTTACAATAGTACTACCTACGTTTTTTGACAAGAAAACAGCAGCCCCCGAATTGGGGTGACGCATTACCACCATCTCCACTTTCATGGATAATATGTTGTTTACTGTATCAATTAATGACTCTCCTTTACTGACTGATGAGAAAGGAACTGAAAAATTAATGACATCGGCAGAGAGTCTTTTTTCAGCTAATTCAAATGAAAGGCGAGTTCGGGTGCTGTTTTCAAAAAAAAGATTGACAACAGTTATGTCTCTTAAGGAAGGTACTTTTTTAATAGGCCGGTTTATTACATCTTTAAATTGGTCGGCAGTTTGAAAAATTGAGCTTACATCTTCCTTAGTAAGGTATTTTATTCCGAGCAGATGGTCAACACTTAACTCATTCATTCTCTGGCTTTATGAGATAAACACAATCTTTTTTATTTTCTTCTTTCCATTTTACTAGTACCCTTTCAGATGTAATAGAATCGACTCTTTTTCCGCTATAAGTAGCTCGTATAGGTAGTTCCTGAGAAAACCTGCGGTCAATTAATACAAGGAGCTCTACAGAACTAGGCCTGCCAAAAGACAGTATGGCATCCAATGCAGCTCTAACAGAACGACCTGTAAATAGCACATCATCTATAAATACTACTTTACGGTTTTCTATCGACACGTCTATTACGGTTTGATTGACATGTAATAGAGAATCCTTTCTGCGAAAATCGTCCCGATAAAAGGTAATATCCAATTGGCCATAATCTGGATTAGCGATCCCCTTTTCTTTGAGTTTTTGTAATAGTCTTCGTGCCACATTAATTCCTCTTGGTTGCAAACCAACTAAAACTGTATTTGAAAAGCTACTGTGGTTTTCAATTAGCTGGCAAGCCAGCTGATTTAGAATAATGTTTATCGACTGAGTATTGAGAAGCTCTTTTTTCATCATTAGCTGATAATTAAACAAAGTTATTATTTTAGAAAATTGTGAGCCGCTCTTTGGGCTTTTGATGTACTTATCAAATGGGCTTTGCCCCGCCTTTTATCCAGGCTATCACCGATTGTAACTCACCCTTACCTACCGTTGAGTTGGAAGTATAAATGATCTTATATTTGAATTTGTCCTCTTGCATCTTTTGCAACTTCTCCACTGCTTTCCGCTTTGCCCCCACCATTTTGTCACCGTGCTTGCTCTCATTCTTGACCTCGACAATATAAAACTCGCCCGTCTTCTTGACGATGACGAAATCTGGAAAATAACGATGGTAACGTCCATCCTCGCCCAGATACTCGAAATGAAAGTCGGTTTTCTTGGGGTCCGTCAGGCCTCCTGTGAACAGAAACGTGTCCACGTCGTCAGGGGTTGTATTGAGCACAGATAAGACCTGCCGGAAGAAGAAACGTTCTGGTCCACTGTCGAAGTTGTACGGTGTGTAGTGAAAGCTCAAGTCGTGTTTGTCTTTATAGCATGTACTTTCCGCAAATAGCCCGTCCTCTTTCATCCGGTCATAAGTTCGTTTGAGTAAGCGCAAGCGGTGGACATAATGGTCGTTCTTGTCCTTTTCAAAAATCTCTTTCCCATTTTCATCCCGGACCCGAATCAGTGCCATCGTCTCGGTGACCTTTTCTTCAACGGTCTCGTACTTTGCCTGCTGTTTTTCGACCTGCTGAAACAATCCGTATAAGTGGCTGTTCGGCAATTCTCCATGAGGATACAAACCGTTGAGCTTCTTCAAAATCGGCATCATTGGCAGGTGGTATCGCGAGGCAATTTTCCAAGCACCAGCATGGCAATTTGTCGTTTCCCTTCCAGCAGGCAGCTCTTTGGTGTTGCCCGTCGGCATCAGAATTTCTCTTGGCCCGCTGAAATCTGGAGTCAGGATGCTACGTAGTATTCCAGTGGGTTTTTGTGGTTCTGGTTTATTCAGCGCAATTTTGCCATCTGGTTTTCCGATTCGGATAGCCCGTTTAATCGTGCGGGTGATTTCCAGTTTCGGTAGTTCTGTTTTTACAATGCGCAGGGTTACCGTCTCTTTTTCCTTTGTTCCTGCGCTAAGCCGGTCGAGATCGGTGCCGAAGTTGTTTTGCAGCTCTTTATCCAGAGTCCTTACGTTGCCGTGGTCCAGGAATATCTTTGCCGAATGCCTGTTTCCCGGAATTTGCCGCAAACATCGGGTCGCCGCTTGCAAAACATAGTTATTGCTTTTTGTCTGCTCTTTTATAAGTGCACAGGCGAATAGGCTTGGACAGTTCCATCCTTCCACACCTTTGGCAATCAGCAAAATAACCCGCTTCTGATTGGTAGGATTGTTGAGACGCTTAAATTCTTTAATCTGCGCTGTATTCGATTTCTGTGTATTGATCAATAGCTGAGAAACGCTTTCCCCAATTTCTGTCATTGCCCGCTCGATCAAGACACGGGAACTATCTAAATGCTCTTGTGTCTTGAAATAGAAGGCGATCTTGGCGGTTGCCCCGTTCGGTAGCGAGATATTGCCGTAATTGGCGAAGAACTCCCCGATGATGTCATTGAACACTTCTTGCTGCGATTGCTTGCCGATATCGTATTGATGAATCCCGTTAGTGAGGTCTTTGAGAATGTTGTCCTTGATGCCGTCTCCAAGCCCATACCAAACGATGACCTCTTTCAGGTGTTGCTTCCTGTAGTATGGGGTTCCAGTCGTGTTGACCACTGCTACGATAGAGGTTTTATCATGGATGTAGTTGATGGTCTCCCGCACCCGCTTTAACTTGTCGAAGGTGTTGCCGTAGGTGTGATGTGCCTCGTCGGAAAAGATTCCAAGATTCGGCAGACTGGCGATTTTCTGCAGCCTTAAATTCGCCTGCAATTCCTTTTCCTTGAAATCCATCTCCCCCTGATTGCTTCTTCTTTTGGCGCGCAGACTGATTTTTTCGGTGTTGGTAACGATCAGGTTGTAGCTGCTGCCGCTTTGCGCTTGTATGTCCTTTTCTCCGCCTGGATATTCAATCTTCAAGTTGGCAATAAAATCGCGCTTGAGATCAGGCGGTAAAATCTTCTCGTATGGCATATCGCTGAGCTCGCGCAGACTTTCTATAATTGTTGTGCCGGGCGCAAAGACAAGGGCATTTTTCATAAAGCCTCCATTGGGATAACGCAAAGACAGCGCAAACTCAGTTGCGATAATCGTCCCAATTAGTATCGTTTTTCCGGCCCCCATAGCCAAAGCAAGGATATAGCTTGGATAGTCTAAAATTAAGGCTTCATGCAGCGCCTGAACCCTACGCTTTTTGACCCAATTCAAATCGCTTTTGACTTTATCAATAACAGCATCTATTTCCGGCCAGTTCCCCAAGTCATCCCTTGATATTGAAAGGTCAAGGGCATCAAAAAAGGTCTCCACATCATTTCCATAGTAACGCTTGTAAAGATCTATGATATAAGGGGTTTTCAGTTTAAGACGGACGTACCAGTATACCTCGAGGGCGAGAAACTGGGGTTCACGCAGAAACCTGAGGGTCGGGCTATCTTCTTGCGCCTCTATTTGGTAGGCGAGGATTTCGCCTATAAGCGGGTATCTATCACAAGCATAGCCAGCCCCCTTGCGCCATTGGAGAGCGGACTGCTTCAGGTCGTCAAAAAGTCTCGGCATCGGAGCTTATTTTCTACTTCACTGTGATAACTTCCTCTCCCAGCATATCGACGATTTTCACTACCACTTTTGCGCTGGCATGGGGGAGAGTCAGCTCGTACTTACCTTTGATAAAATCGCTTTTCTTTATCGGTATATCACTTGCTACAGTGTTGAAAGATTTGTCGTTGTAATCCGTATCAATTAGCACGTAATCAATCTGGGCGCGGAAATCGTCGATCTCTTCATTAAAAAGCGTTCTGTCGATTTTCATTCTGGCAAGGATGGAGGGGCTGATGTAGTCGGTGATTCTTACCGTCGCTTTTTCGCCTTTCACGGCGATTGTTACGTCTGCTTCGGCGGGCTGATCTGTTGTCAAGCCGTCTTGCTGAACGTCGCAAACGGTGATTTTATTGATCGGTTTTTTCTCTTGGGCGAGCTCATAGATCAGCTCTATTTCGGAACCGTTGCAGAAAACCGTGATATCGCGTGTCTCATCCGGACAGTTGTTTTGAATTTCATCTTTGATGATTTGAATATCCAGCCGGGTCAGCGGTCGGTTTAAGTCGACAATTTTTGCCAATTGTCCGCCGACGGTTCCGTCAAAGAATAAATCTTTGCGGTCCGTTTGAAGGCCGTATTTATTGACGATGATTTTCTTGAGCTCATTCTGTTTGGCGGAATCGTAGTTGTTGACCCGATAATGAATGAGCCCGCAGCCTTTTTCCATCAGTCTGCCGGTTTTTTCCTTTATGATGCCCTGCAATCTTTTGATAGTGGTTTGAATAGCCCCCTTATTCAAGTCCGCCATGATCCAGCGCCGACCCAGTTTCTCGGCCACGGCGGCGGTAGTGCCGCTGCCGCAAAAGCAATCCAGGACAATAGAACCCTTGTTGCTCGAGGCCTTGATGATACGTTCGATAAGAGCTTCGGGTTTTTGGGTGGGGAAATCAACTCCTTCAGCTACGTGTACTTTTCCCAAATCTGCAATATCATCCCACCAATCTTCAGGAATTTTCCCTTTTCTATCTAATTCCTCTAATACATCTTCAGACCCTCTCCCTGTAAGCGCGGTTCTACCTCCTGTTTTCACACTTTTTTTATATGGAACACGCAAAGAATCCTCGTTGAACAAATAATTATTCCCATATCTGTAAATGAAAATATTATCGTGTTTCCGAGGAAAATTTCTTTTTTGGTTTGTTGGACCCGTATAGCACCAGGCGATCTCGTTAACGAAATTCTCCGCTCCGAAGACTTCATCTAGCAAAAACCGCAAGTGATGGGATTTATGCCAATCGCAATGCAGGTAAATACTCCCTTTTTCACTCAGCAACTGCCGCATCAGAATCAGTCGTTCATACATAAACTGCAAATAATTGTCGTTTGCCCAGATATCCTCGTATTGCGTCTGCTCGATGGGTGTATGTTCCTCGCCTTGCAGTTTTTCAGTTTGGCCTCGCAACTTCACTCTACGGACGTAATCAGCGCCGGAGTCGAAGGGTGGGTCGATGTAGATCAGATCAATTTTGCCCCGAAACCCGGCGACGATAAGCGAGGAGAGGATTTCTTTATTGTCGCCATGAAAGAGCAGGTTGTAATTGCTTTTGACAAATTCTTGGAAGGACGGCTCGGCCGGCGGATTTTCAACCTCCACCGTCTCCGCAAGTTGCGCCGGAAAATGCCACACTCTATCCAACGGATTCTTGCCCACCCAATGCAGCATCGGTCGCCCTTTGAGAGGGGTTATCTTAAAGGGTTTCGGTTTCATTTTTTATCACTCCAAAACTTGTCTTTGTTTTTCACACACCATTCTTCCCCCTCGTCGGTGCGGCAATACTCATCTGGTTTACCACCATCAAATTTCTCTATCAGTTTCTCTTTTTTCAGCCAATAAAATGCACTCGTTAGCTCTCTTTCGCTGAATTTTAATTGTTTCATTTGCTCGAATAGAAATGTTTTTTTCAAATAAGAAGAATTGTGATAACCATAATAGAAAAAATCGAGCATGGTTAACTCGGGCTTGCCGAATTCGTCACGAGTTTTTATCTCCCTCAACTTGTCTTTGTTTTCCACACACCATTCTTTCCCCTTTGCAGTGCGGTAACACTCATTTGTTCTACCAAATTTCTTTATCAGTTTCTCTTTTTTCAGCCAATAAAATGCATCCGTTATCTTTCTTTCGCTGAATTTTGATTGTTTCATTTGCTCGAATAGAAATGTTTTTTCCAAATAAGGAGAATCATGATAATCATAATAGAAAAACTCGAGCATGGTTGACTCGGGCTCGCCGAATTTGTCATGAGCTTCTTCTTTCTTTTTTGTTGCGGGTTTCTGCTTGACGGTGGGCTCGTTGAATTTGTCATGAGCTTCTTCTTTCTTTTTTGTTGCGGGTTTCTGCTTGACGGTGGGCTCGTTGAATTTGTCATGAGCTTCTTCTTTCTTTTTTGTTGCGGGTTTCTGCTTGACGGTGGGCTCGTTGAGTAGTATTTTGGTGATTTTCTCTTGCAATGCTTCCCAATCGCCTTGATTGGTCTTATAGAAATGGACGTCTCGTTGGTTCAGGTCAAACGGCAGCTTGTTCTGTTCACGTTTACCATCTTGGCAGATGAATACGATCGGGATTTTGTGACCGTCGGCGAAGCCGATTTCGTACCAGACATTGGGATTGTCCTCGCTGATCTCGGCGAGACAGAATTTGGAGTTTATGATTCCTTCATGGATTTTTTCGATGATCAGTTTCTTGGGGTCGAGGTCTTCGTCTGCGCGATAGGGGTTCAGTTCCGCCTCTTCAATGGCCGGCTTGTAGGTATCATCGCAGCGTTTCTTGTACTCATCCGTCAAGGGCTGGATGATGAAGCATTGTTGGTTTTCTGACATCTTAAATTTTGTTTTAGTAATTTCTCTATTGACGTTCTGGTAGTTCTAACACTGCCGGACTCTATCTCTTGGGCAGTTATACGGTGTATATTGCCTTGAGTATAATGACCAGGGCTCTCTACCTAGCAAATATGGCAAAAAAAGATGATGATAAGAACGATACTAAAGAATAGCAAAGATAAAAGGTAAGGAAAGTTTCGGCAATTGTGAGTTTCCAATAACGACTTACATTTTTTCCAACCTTTAGTAACCTGCCCCATTCACGCTTAAAAAATTGTAGCTGCTCAGTGAAAGAATGCCCTTGCCCTTCCAATTTTTCAGGTCGCCCGCGCAATTTCACTTTACGGACATAATCCGCGCCGGAATCGAAGGGCGGGTTAATATAAATCAATCTTGCCCTGAAACCCGGCGATGATGAGCGGGGAGAGAATTTCCTTATTGTTGCCGTAAAAGAGTAGGTTGTAATCACTTTCTATTAAACGCTTGAAAGGACGGGCTCGGCAGGTGGACGTTCAACGCGCCAACACTCTCGCATAGCTGCGCTGGAAAATGCCACACCCTATCCAACGGATTCTTGCCCACCCAATACGGCATCGGCCGACCTTTGAGCGGGGTAGGTTTGGAGGGGGATTTTGAACTTATTCATGCAGCGATCCTTTTCATATCAGATTTTCCCTCTTTGCAAAAATCATCGAGTTTTGGGTATTGCTTGTCAGCATTTCTGGTGAGATAAATAGCTTCCTTACTTCCCAGGTCCTGCATATCTTCGTGTATCGCCAGACTAATAAAGGGAAGAGATACTTTTTTGAATTCCAACAATGCTATAGCTGTATCTTTTGCTTTATTGTTCCCACGCACTCCAAAAAGGTAGAATTTACGGTCTTTACAACTCAAAGACCAATCCACGGTGAGAATTTCATAGTTGGCAACAGGCGCGATATCCGGCTTTGGGTCGAATTCTTTCAGTTCTGTTTTGATATACTCTCCCAAGTCTTCGTAGAACGTAGAGCGGATAATTTCTCTACTCCAATAGCGCATATTACATATCTTTTGAATACAGCCTGCAAATTGCAGTATGGATTCATACAGCATCTCAATAGGGGTATCCAGATAAAGATTTCCGTTGTCATTTTGAATACTGTTGTTTATCAGAATACTATCAAGGATCTTCTGACGGGAAGGGGTGTTTACTTCGTAAGTATAGGAAAGGCGCATGAGCGCCATACCAAAATCGCATATACGGGTATAATCTTCGTCTTTTGGGTTGTCTTGCAAGTAGATATCTACCATATCGCCATCCTCGTATAATATGGGAACTATGACTTGATACTTTCCCGGCCGTCGTTCATAAACGTCAAAGCCTGCTTTGGCTCTACTATTAAGTAGACTGGTTATCTTATTGATGTCCATTAACAAAGTTCTATTTGGCGCAAAGTAGGGAAGTATTGTAAATAGTTTCTCACGCTTAGATCATTAAAGAAAGCCGAAAGCGCCTGCTGAAATGTACCATATTCGTTGGTGATTTCTCTATGGCTTTCCTGTGGCTGAGTACTACCCGAACCTATTTCTGCAGCAGTTATGCGATGTATATGGGGTTTAGCATAATGGCCATCTTGACTCCGACTTACTTCTCCGTGTGGGCCGTTATAGCGAACAAGTGTAAGAGGCCCCAACTCTCTATCGTTGTGACGTAAACCAAGCGAGAAGTTTTCTATAAAAGTGTTATTTTGACGAATAAAAACCCCAAATGATTTGCCTTCTGAGGTCTGCAAGGTCAAACTACAACCTTTGTTAGTGCCATCATCCTTGTATTCTTTGACAGGAATTTTAGTTTCTATCTCCTTGGGAGATTTTATCAGGTCTTGAATTTCTTGATTTGTCAACATATCTGATTGAGGGGAGGGGAGCGAGGTGATTTGGAGAGCTTTTCGTTTTATTATTATGTAAAAATAATTGGATTTTTTTACACGTTTTTAGTTATTGCCTCTTTTATTTCAACAATTTTCTTTCCGATCTTTTTGACTCGAATAGACGTATGTACTAATAAGCTTGAAATTGATATAATAACAATTTCTTCCCAGGGTCCTCTTTCTCAGGAATCCTTCTTGATTTAGAATCCGCAAATATTTTGTTGCTGTCGGTCGTGTAATCTTCAAATCCTTGCTGATGAATTCTATTTTCGTATAAGGATATTTAAACAGAGCATTGATTAAATCTTGGCTATATATTTTCGGGTATTTCTCTCTAATGTTTTGTTTAAACTCCAGCATTAAAAGACATATTGCTTGTATTAAGCCTATCGTCTCCAATGAGCTAATGACCATTCCCCTAAGAATAAATAAAATCCATTCTTGCCAATTGCTTTTTTCTCTTACTTCTTGTAAAAGGCGATAATAATCACTTTTATGGTCTATAATATACCTACTCAAGTAAAGAATAGGTAAATCCAAAAGTCCTTTTAAGTGGAGATAAAGAATATTGATAATTCTTCCCGTTCTTCCATTGCCGTCATAAAAAGGGTGAATACTTTCAAATTTGATGATGAATGATTGCCATTTTCACCAATGGGCTGATATCGCTAATAGAATCATCGTTGATAAACTTTTCTAAGTTCTTCATTAAATTTTTCATTTGCTCAATATCTTGTAGTGGGGTATAAATGATTTCTCCAAGATTATTTTTTAATTGAGTTCCATTTTGAGTTCTGAACCCTGCGTCATTTCCTATTAAAATCTTTTGAGTATTGCAGATCATATTATTCGTGAGGATTTTTTTCTTTTTAACGGTGTCAAATCCCTTTAAGAGTGCGGCTTCATAATGTCTCACTTCTTTAGTGGCGTTACTAATGTTATTTTCGATTCTACTTTTATAGAGTTCGTCGCTAGTAGTAACGATATTTTCAATTTCAGAGCTAAATCGAGCTTCTTGTAATGGCAAGAGGTTCAGTAGGATTTCTTCATTTGGGATCGTTTTAGCCACTCCTTTCAATTCCCCTAAATATCGCTCAGCCCTAATAGCTGCTTTTAAGACTTCTTTTGTTTCTAGCTCTTGTTTTAAAGGTAATTTTTCAATTTCCATTTTTATTATTTTCACATATCAGAACAACCGGAATATCGACCCGTCGGCGAACCCCAGTTTATACCAGACATTGGGATTATCTTCGCTTATGTCAGTTAGACAGAGAGCGAATTTTTTGATTTCATCCTAGATTTGATGAACCTCGAGCTTTTGGGTTTGTACTTCTCATCAACGCGATAGGATAACAAGCTCGCCTCTTTCATATGGCTGGCTTGTAAGTTTCATTGTATCGGTTTTTATATTCATCCGTAAATGGTTGGATGATAAAACATTTTTGTTTTTCTGACATCTCACTTTTTGTTTTAGTAATTTCTCTATGACCTTCTGTGGTTCTAACACTGCCGGACTCTATCTCTTGGGCAGTTAACACGGTGTATATGCCATTGAGTATAGTGAGACCATTGCTTTCTACCTACAATATGGTAAAAAAGATGATGATAAGAACGATATAAAGAATAGCAAAGATAAAGGGAAGGAAAGTTTCGACAACTGTGAGTTTCCAATAACGGCTTACATTTTTTCCTTCCCTTAGCAACTCCCATTCACGCTTAAAAAAGGGATAGGCGAGTTTTTGTTCTAATTCCTGTAAAGTCTTGAATTTTCCGGAGTTAAGCTGCCGATAGGAACGAATAATAATAAACCACGATGCGGAAAGTAAAATCCCAAAACTGCCAACGGCTATCAAAACTGCACCAAGGAGTATGGCCTCGGTGCCATATCTGAGAAATGCAGCGAGAAAAATCAAAGTTCCCGTTAGCAGGCTTACGAAAAGCCTATTTGCTCCTTCACGCCTCTGGCTTACCCTATCTGCAAGTTCGGAGTGGAGTTTGTAGATTTCTAACAATTCTTGTTTATTTTCATTCATTATCTAACTCCCTTATTGCCGAGACAACGCTTTCAGTGTTCCACTTGACGATTTGGTTGGCATTATCCTTGACAACCGAGGATGTTTTTTCACTGCCTCTTGGCTCTATGGCTATGATCGGTTTTGCAACTGAAAACGCCTCTTTCGCTATTTTAATTTCTTTGTTAATCCACTTACTATAAGTGGCATAAACTCCTGCCAAGATAAGTATCACACTACAGGGCTTCATTTTTTGAAGAATAGCTTGATATAGCTGTTTGTCAGTCCCAGTTGTATGTATCGAGGTCATGTTTAGGTACTGAATAATCTTTGAAGTGAAAGTCTGATCTTTTTTTCAATAATTCTATTAGCCTCTCATAGTCGGGATATGCCCATGAATGACTGATAAATAAATTATAGGTTTTCATAATATTTTCCTCCTCACTATGAGCTTATTCAATTAGTAGTTGCTTTGATGATTTTTTGCATTTATCGTGTTTGCTGGAGTTATACCCGAGTTTATCAAGCTACAAGTTTAAGGCATATCTATATCAGATTCGATAAAAAAGCACGGGTTAAGTTAGTAGTGAACTTTTTAGCTACAGGAATATCGGCGGAGGTACTGTGAGTTTGAGCTTCAGTTTCAAAATCTATGGGATTTTGGGAAGAGGCAAAGAGCTCATCCAATTCTATATTTACTTTGATGGTATTATTGTCTTCGGGGTTTAGGGAATAATTGCCAGGCAAACTTACAACAGTGTAAAGTGGGTCTGTACCGGTATGGTAAGCCAACAAAAAGTCGTTACCTTTCTGTAAGCTCCCGCTTAGATTTGCTCTACCTTCAAATTTTACAAAGCGATATTTTAACATATTCCAATACATGTTTTGATAGCTAGAAAGCGGATGGTCTTTTTTAAAGCTGGTGGGATCAGAATCATTAAGTTCAGTTGATAACCCTATTCCAAAACGACAAAGAGTTGTAATCACTAGATTTAAAGAAATTGATTTCTAAATAATTAGCATCTAAAGGATCCGATATTGATCCGATATTGATCCGATATTGATCCGATATTTAAAAGGGCTACACTTTTAATCGGCAATTCTTTGCCGTCAGAACTTTCTAGTTTAATATCAGTAAAATATGTTTTAAAAATGGATACTTATGATATCGTAGCCGTTTGGCAAGCTAGTAATTTCATTGAGTAATACCCTTTCTCCGCTGGAAGTCAGGTTAAATTCAATTCTCAATTTTCCCATGGAGTTTTTATTAGGAGAAGGTTCATCTTCACAGCCTAGTATCAACCCTAAACCTGCGGCAAAAAGAAAGAATTTTAAACTAAAGGTTTTCATTCAACATCATTTTAATGTAGCTCGAATTGCAACTTTTCGGCCATGCTTTGGGCAAGGGAAAAGTCAGCAGAGTTAGTTACGTCGGACACTATAAGCGGTGTTCCAACAATATCCACTTCGTCCAAAACAGGTTTAAATTTAGCAATCATGGCTAGAACTGCTTTTCCGTCTGTGCTAAGAGTGAAATTTATGCGGGTACTAAAATCCCGAGCTAGCATATAAGTTCCTATCTGGTAGGAAAAGGGAATGTTACCGATAGTATCTTGAGGGTCTGATGGGTCTATAGCTCGGCCATTAATCACTAAAAAGTTATATCCGTAAGAGTCATTTCGCATAATATTAGCCTCATTTAGCGGGCTCCTATCGGATAAATTGTTTAACTGAGCATATACTGTAGCTACTGAATCCAAGCCAACGCTTAAACCATAATTTCCCGAATACCTACCTGGCTCCACTTCCATAATGAAATATTGTGTGTTATTCAAGGCATACAGATAATAGTTGCCTTTTTCAGTGAAAGTATCTGTTCGATGTGTCAAATAAAAATCGGAGACCAAAAGCTGTAATTTTTCAATAAAAAATCGATTACCTTGAGCATTCACATACAAATTGTCTGTAGAGATGGGCTTATCTTCATAGAGCATTAAAGCTGATAATTGCACGTTTTTCGTCTCAAGGACTTGGTTTTTAGTTGCCTTCCCTGTCAGGTTTTTTTCTTTACAGCAAGGGGCCATGAGAACTAGGCTTATGTAGAGGAGAGCTTTATGTGTAATATTCATTGCGTTTAATAATAGTCATATTTGACGATGCCGCTTATTCCGCAAGATATTCGACGCCATATTTTCATCCAAAGCGGTCAATGTCTGAATCACTAAGCTCCAAAGATGACTTTTACAGGATTGATAGAATGAATAACTCTGTTTTCATTTCCGCCATTTTAAGTTTGCACCTTAAAGTATCATCATTGACAAATATAGTAAAAATAGACGAGGGGAAAGGGCCTTCAATAAATGTTTCTGTCAGATTTGCGCTGTAAGATAAGGGCCGATATAAGAGAAATGACTAGGCCAATAAAAAACACCGTAGCTGCCATGATAAAAGCATACAAATAGGAGTTATTTATCATATCTGCATACTGTTCCATGTTTTGATGTATTATTTCTCTTTCAGCCTCACTTTGTGCATTTTCCAATAGGCATCTCTCATAATACAATCCAAAGTCAGCTAAAAAAGTAGGGTCAACTACTTCATAGAGCAAAAGGTTGGATCCATAAAATATTATGCTGGCTATGATAGTAATGGTCACGGCTATTCCCAAGCCTTTTAAAAAGCTAAAGCCTTGCTGATCCAGTCGATTGCGATAAACTCTCGTACTGAAATAAACCGGTATAAGCGATAAAATCATAGTACTATAACCCATTATTTCGCCATAGCTCATAAAGGAACAGTCTAACTTGCTCCAATCATTAAAAAGCAATGGCCCTAAAAAGAGAACAGATACCAGTATACCGATGAGGATACTGTGGTTACGTATGACTTTGCTCATCTGTTTAAATAATTTATAACCTGCTTGTACAGCCTTGTAAGGAACTGTAAGTACCTCAAACTAGGCTCGACTGAAACAAAAAGTAATTTAAATCTTAGGCGCGAAGGCGCTTAAGATAAGAAAACTTAATGGAAAGCTAATATAATAGGGGGTTACCTCTTTAAAATTAAAAAATCTCTATGATGATCTTTGTTACTTCAAGAATGCTTATACTCCTAATAAAAATCCTTGATTTGCATTAGACAGATCTGCTTTAAAGAAATAGTTATAATAGATCGGCCATTTGCTTTTGTAAGCGTTTTGCTTCTTTGGCAGCAACTTCTGCAAAATCCCGAGCTCGTGACGCATAAATAATAGAACGAGAAGCATTAATCAGTAGGCCTCCATCTTGTGTTTTTCCATTTCCAATAATGGATTTGAGATTACCTCCTTGGGTGCCTATTCCGGGAACTAAAAGAAAGTGATTGGGAACCATTTCTCTTATTTGTTTAATGTGCTTGGCTTTGGTTGCTCCGACAACATACATCATATTTTCGGGAGTTCCCCAGCTTTGGCTTATGTACAGTACCTTCTGATAAAGCATTATCGGTTCCTGATCTACAGGATGTGCTAGGAGGGTAGTTTGAAAATCACTGGCTCCAGAATTTGAAGTCAAGACCAATAAAATAATCCATTTGTTGTTGCTATTGTCCAAAAAAGGCTTAACTGAATCAGTCCCCATGTATGGAACGATAGTTATAGAATCAAAAGACAAAGTTTTTAAAAAAGCTTTGGCATATTGGGCAGAAGTATTGCCGATATCCCCCCTTTTGGCATCAGCTATAGTGAATATATCTGGATAATGTTGATTCAAATAGTTAATAGTTTTTTCAAGGCTTTGCCAACCTTTTAAACCCTCTGCCTCATAAAAAGCTAGATTAGCTTTGTAAGCTACTGCAAAGGGGTGAGTGGTATCAATTATGATCTTGTTAAAAGCAAAAACGGGATCATCCTGAGCTTTTAAACTATGGGGCATTTTTTCGGGATCAGTATCTAAACCAATACATAAAAGGGATTGCTTTTTAAATATTTGCTCTGTTAGCTGCTTTCGGGTCATGATATTATTTTAAACCCCCTGATCCTTCCTTTAGTCTTTCTGTATTTTCGGCTATCTGGAGCTTATCAATGAGTTGTTGAACATCTCCATTCATCACTCCTACTAGGTTATGAACTGTAAAATTGATACGATGATCGGTAACTCTTCTCTGTGGATAGTTATAAGTTCTAATTTTGGCAGAACGATCACCAGTTGAAACCATAGTCTTTCGTTTACCAGCTATGGAATCTAAGTGTTTTTGTAGCTCTAATTCATATAATTTGGTACGTAACATCTGCATAGCTCTTTCCCTATTAGCTAGTTGAGACCTCTCTACCTGACATACAACTACTATCCCGGTTGGCTTGTGAGTCAGTTGTACCTTTGTTTCCACTTTGTTCACATTTTGCCCACCTGCACCTCCTGAACGGCAAGTTTGCATTTCAATATCTGTTGGGTTTAGCTCTACGTCTACTTCTTCTGCCTCGGGCAGTACTGCTACAGTAGCTGCTGATGTGTGTATTCTGCCTTGAGTTTCGGTTTGAGGAATTCGCTGGACGCGATGAACACCAGACTCAAACTTTAATGTGCCGTATACATTTTCCCCAATTACGTTGAGAATAATCTCTTTATAACCTCCTATGGTTCCTTCGCTAAAGTCTATAACTCTAGATTTCCAGCCTCTGTTTTCGATAAAACGGATATACATTTTGTATAAGTCCCCAGCAAAAATGGAAGCTTCGTCTCCTCCGGTTCCTGCTCTTATTTCCATAGTGGCATTTTTGGTATCTTCTGGGTCTTTGGGGATCAGCAGCCACTTTATTTTTTCCTGTAATTCCTCCAGCAGAGGCTCTGCTTTTTCCATCTCCGACAAAGCTATTTCCCTCATTTCGGGATCCTTCTCTGTTTTTATAAATCTTCTGGCTTCTTCAATATTATCGATCAGGGTAAGATATTCTTCCCTAATTTCTATAATTGGTTTTAACTCTTTATATTCTCTATTCAGTTTCACATAGCGTTTTTGGTTGGCTATTACATCTGGCTGGATGATAATATCGTTTACTTCGTCAAAGCGCTGTTTTATTGCATCCAGTTTATCTTTCATAAGTCATTCTATCAATAGGTAAACTCTCCAAACGCACTTTTTATAGTCAGTTTTTTAACAGCTGATTCTTCAACTCTGCCTACGATTTGAGCCTCTATTTTATAGAAACTGGAAATCTCTATAATATCATTTGCTATTTCTTTCGAGCAGTATATTTCCATACGGTGTCCCATATTAAATACTTGGTACATTTCCCGCCAATTTGTACCAGATGATTCTTGTATCAATTTAAATACAAGAGGCACTGCAAACAGTTCGTCTTTAATGACGTGTTCCTTATCCAAGAAATGGAGAATTTTAGTTTGTCCACCGCCACTACAGTGAACTATTCCATTTATTTGGAATCGGAATTCTCTGAGTATTGATTTGATAACAGGTGCATAAGTACGGGTAGGTGATAATACTAATTTTCCTACATTCAAAGGGCATCCTTCCACTTTATCAGTTAAAGACATTTTTCCACTATACAGCAGTTGTTCAGGAATTAAAGGGTCATATGATTCGGGATACTTATGAGCTAGATTTCTATGAAATACATCGTGACGGGCAGAGGTAAGCCCATTGCTTCCTATTCCTCCATTGTACTCTTTTTCATAAGTAGCCTGTCCATAAGAAGCTAAGCCTATTATTACATTTCCTGCTGTTATTTGGGAATTGTCAATTACATGGGATCTTTTCATCCGAGCAGTTACAGTGTTGTCTACTATTATGGTTCTTACCAAATCTCCAACATCAGCTATTTCGCCTCCAGTAGAGATTATTTGAAAACCCAGTATAGCCATGTTATTAATAAATTCTTGAATGCCCGAAATTAGGGCTGATACTATCTCTACAGAAATGAGGTTTTTATTACGACCTATGGTGGAGGAAAGTAAAATAGGTCTATCGGTGGCCCCCACACATATGAGGTCATCTATATTCATCACTAGGGCATCCTGAGCAATTCCCCTCCAAACGGATAAATCTCCCGTTTCTTTCCAATAGAGATAGGCTAATGAAGATTTAGTACCTGCTCCATCTGTATGCATTACAATGCAATGCTCTTCACTATCACTTAAATAGTCGGGTATGACCTTGCAAAAAGCTTTGGGATATAAACCTTTATCTAAGTTAGCTAAAGCTCGATGGACATCCTTCTTTTGAGAAGACACCCCTCTTCTGATATAGCGTGAGAGTTCAGTATTCATAAGGGGTAAAAATAAGTAAGATGCGTTCCGGATTTATACATTAAGACCCGGGACACATCATTAATATCAGTTACCTATTTGATTTTAACCCAAAAGCCTGGCTGTAAGACTTTTCGTTTCCATTCAGGATTTAATTCTTTAAGAATATCATCATTAACCTTAATTTCCTTTGCCACACTCTTAAGGCTCATATTTCTGCGTGTAACCTGGTAATGGGTTTCATCCCACTCCTCATAATTCCCGTTAGGCTCTACTTTCAGTTGAAGCCCTTCGAGTGGTCTTATCCCTCTAAGACCTCCATTAAGTAATTTTAAATCCCTAATGCTAATACTATACTTACGGGAAATTAACCCAAAACTCTCTCTTCCATGAATGATATGAATCTTTCCAGGAGCTTTAACTCCTCCTTTCTTTTGAGCTATAATATCCTGTGGGTCAATGGATTTTTCTTTCTCTAAGACTTTTTTAGGCACGTAATTATCGCGCAATACCTTAAAGTCAGTTCTACGATTAATCTGATTTGCAACCTCTTGCAACTCAAAAGATTGGCGACCAATAAAGGCTTCTGTTAACATTTGACCTGTCCTAAATTTTCCAGCTCCATAGCTTTTATAATTTTCAGGAATTCTGAAAGGCTCCCTTTCTCCCATACCAACAGGCACTAATCTCTTTTTATCAATGCCTTTAGAAATGAGGTAAGACACACAGGTATCAGCTCTATGTTGCGATAAAATTTTATTCCTTCCTTCAGTATCCCTATAATCAGTATGTGAACGCAGTTCAATTACAATAGTAGGGTTGTCATTCAAAACCACCATCACTGAATCTAAAGCCTGACGAGATTCGGATCTGAGATTCCACTTTGCCAAGTCAAAAAATACGTTGGGTAATACAATGGGCTCTTCAATGGGGTCAAGCGTCTTGTTTAGCCTAAGCATATTCTGATATTCATTAGCTGAAGGCACATATTCAAATGAGGACAAGGGAATGCCAATAGTGGTAAGATCTCCGCTTGTACTCAAAAATTTCTTCTTTTCAAAAGTTAGCTTATAGCTGGTTTCTTTTCGAATCTTTTCTTTGTCAAATATATAATAGCCATCCTTGTCTGTGTTAACCATTATGCTAATCCCATCTGATCCATCTAATCGAACAGCAACCTGCGAAATTGGCTTTCCAGTTTTGGAACTAGTAACAACACCTTCTAACATAAATACAAGAGGAGTTTTATATACTGCATAAATATCGTCGCTCCCCTTACTATTTTCACGATTGCTAGATATAAAACCTCTTTCATTTCCCCCTGGCTCAAATACTAACCCAAAATCCTCATAATTTGTGTTGATAGGATATTTCATATTTTCTGCTTCACTTACAGGCATTCCATTCTCTCCAATTTTAATACGGAAAATATCAAGCCCGCCCATGCCGGGAAGACCATTAGACGAGAAATATAAATAGCCATCATCATGTGCAGAAGGGTAATATTCCTCTCCTTCAGTATTTACTCTAGAGCCGAGATTCTCGGGGGTATCCCAGGTTTTATTTCTCCTGTTGTAGGTGGCCACAAAAATGTCATGCCCACCTCGGGAATTAAAGCCGTCGCTCACAAAATAAAGATATTTATCGTCTGGCGAAAGCGATGGATGACCTACGTTTGCTAATGTATCAGTTCCAATAATTACTGGTTCGGGATCTTTCCAGGTTTGTCCTAGCATCTCGGATTTCCAGATGCCACATCCCATTTTCTTTTTTTTTTTCTTCATACATCTGGTGAAATAAAGTTTTTTCCTTCTCGAATCGAAAGTGGCAGTACCTTCATGAGCTCCAGTATTCAGAATGTCTTCTTCATCTATAGGAACGGGGATCGACCATTTCATATCAGATGGATTATTAGGCGTCTGGCCACCCCTCCTTCTCCTTCTTCTGAGAGAGCTTTTTCTCTCAGCTGTAGAGGTATATAAGTCCATAAAGGATTGACCCGTCCAACCATCTTCACGATTTCCTTCAGATTCTTCCCGAGATGAAACAAAAATGATCACGTTATTTTCTCTAGCCTTACCACCATAAATAGGCGAAAAGTCCATATTTCTTGAGTTGATATCTCTTATATTAGCTACCTGATAGAGAGTAGGAGAATTTTTCCATTCAGAAGCTTTTCTGGTTGATTCTATTCCTATTTCTCCCTTGGGGTCGGTAGGATTTATTTTTTTGTACTCTTGGTAAGCTTCAATAGCCTCTTCATATTTACCTTGGGCTTTGAGCATGTCAGCCAGATACAACTGGGCTATGGGATTTTTATATCCTAGTTTTACCGCTTTTTCGTAATAGTTTTTAGCATATTTGTAATCATTTATTTTTCGGTAGCTTTCTCCGGTCACAAAAAGTATCTCGGATTTCCCCTTCCTACCTTTAGCTTTTGTATAGGCAGACTTAAGCAATTCTACCGCAAGGAAATACTCTTCGGCTTCGAAAGCTTTATAAGCTTTTTCAATACGCTTATCTACTTTTTCTATTTCGGATTCTTGTTTAGGTTCTCCTTGAGAAAGGAGTGGAATGAATTGGAAACAAAGTATGATTGTAATTAGACCCCCATGTGACTTTCTCATAGTTTTGCAATATAATTATAAATACTTGACTTGCTAAAATAACATTTGTTTTTAGACCTCAGATCGAAAAGTTCATCGTATACTTGAACCTTGAAATAAGTGGGTCAGTTTCACGTATTTACTTTCATTAGAATATACGATCAATATGCAAAGGAATCACTTTATCTAAAGCAGTTATAACTCAAAATTAATAACAAAAAAATTCTTAATTAGTATATGATTAGTTCAATTAAAAAAGGCATGATAATTTTGATTATCACCTTATTCTATACCACTTCAAATGCTCAGGAAGTCAAAGCTAAAAACATTCACGAGTTTAAAACTAATGTGTTGGGTTTCTTTTTCGGTCAATACAACTTAGCTTTTGAACGTGTGCTCTCTGAAAACAAGGGCTTTGTATTTAACATAGCTTATTTTGATTTTTCCCTCTGGGATATCGGTGATATACACTTATTAGGTTCTTCCAATGACAGCACTTCTTTTTCCTATTTATTTTCCCTTACTCCTGAATTTCGTTTTTACTTTGACCCCGATTATGATGCAGGAGGACATTTCTTAATGATTTACTTAAAGTACAGAGCGGGGAAATATAATGATGATGGTTATAATGCTAATAATTCTGATCAAGGCCTTGCTTTGGGTATTTGTTATGGTCAAAAATGGATTTTAAAAAGCGGCTTTGTGTATGAGGCATGGATAGGGATGGGGAGAGACATTATAGAATTTGGGGCAGTCCCTTTGGATTTGAGAGTTGGAATAACTCTGGGTTGGAGACATGGTCTCTAAACTTTTTATGAGTTCCTTTTCCTTAAAATGAAAGAGTGATAAAGTTTAGTTCTTTTTTGATATTGCCCTACTGGAGGCGACAGAACTGTTAACAAGCTCATATCCCATATTATTAAGTTGTTTTTAGCTGTCTTAAAACGGATGAAAATTCTACTATATCTTGATTGCCCACATAATTGAGTTTTAAATTGACTACTGTACTCGGCTGGTTGCCTATAGTAGTTCTTAATCAATGCGTTTATCTACTTTTTCTATTTCGGGTTCCTGTTTGGGTTCTTCTTGGGAAAATATGTGGAATGGATTGGAAACAAAATATGACTGTAATTAGAGATCCACTATGATTTTCTCATAGCTTTACAAGATAATTATTGTAAATATCTGCTAAAATAATCATTTGTTTTAGGTCTCAGATCGAAAAGTTTATCTACACTTGAACTCTGATAAGCATGTCAGTTTTTACGTATTTGCTTTTCGTTGAATTGCAATTGGTTACAGAGGGATCATTTTTCTAAAGCAGTTATAACTCAAAATTAGTAACAAACAAATTCTTAATTAGTATATGATTAGTTCAATTAAAAAAGGCATGATAATTTTGATTATCATCTTATTCTATACCACTTCAAATGCTCAAAAAGTCAAAACTGAAAGTCTTAACGAGCTTAAAACTAATGTGCTCTGGTCTATTTTTGGTCAAATCAGTGCAACTTACGAACGTGCGTGGGATAAAAAATTATGGGTATTTATTAAGTATTGCTCATTTTGATTTTTCCAGGTGGGATGATGAACTACTACTCGATGACAACTTTTATGTACTTTCTATTACTCCTGAGTTTCGCTTTTACTTTAACCCCGATTATGATGCAGACGGATATTTCATAAGTGCTTACTTAAAATACAGAACTTTCCTATCTTCTATAGAGGAACTTGATTATTCTGGTAGTAGCTACGGTCTTTCTTTGGGTTTCGGTTTTGGCCGAAAATGGATTTTCAAACAAAACTTTTTGATTGAAGGATATTTAGGGATAGGGAGAGAGCTTGCTGAATTTGGACTTATATCTGTGGATGGCAGGGCTGGAATAACTTTAGGTTGGAGATTTAGTCATTAGTTAAAAAACGGCCTATTCATAAAAAAAGCCCTAGGATTTCCAGGACCTTTTTATGAATTCCTTTTTCTTAAAATGAAAGAGTGATAGAGTCTATTTCTTTCGGAGAAAACGGCAACAGAACCGTTAACAAGCTCATATCCCATATCATTAAGTCGTTTTAGCTGTCTTAAAACTGGTGAAAATTCTACTATATCTTGATTGTCCACATGATTGAGCTTTAAATTGACTGCTGTACTCGGCTGGTTGTCTATAGTAGTTCTTATTATAAGGCGAGAGGGTTTTTCTATTACATTCACTATTGCATAAGTTTCGTTAGCAGAAGCTCTAGGTACAAGGCTCATAGTAGCAATAACCAAGATGATTAGTATTGGAAGTAGGAATTTTTTCATGGGAATAATAATTTTATAGCTTACGCTTCGCTAAAATAGAAAAATATCTGTGTCTTCTCAAATAATTTTTCGTTGCTTATTATTCATAAATTCGATAACAGCTAATCACATAGAATGACTGAGGATTTTCTACACTATCTGTGGAAGTATCAAAATTTTGATCATAAAGACTTACACACTACTAATGCCGAGCCCATAGAAATAGTACATACAGGCTATTTCAATTCAAATGCTGGTCCTGATTTTAAAGAGGCTAGAGTCAGAATAGCAAAACAACTTTGGGTAGGGCAGGTAGAAATCCATATCAATGCTACAGATTGGAAGAAGCATGGTCATGAGAATGATGAAGCCTATAAAAATGTCATTTTACATGTGGTTTATTGGAATGACGGTGAGATTAAAGATGATAATGGCAGTCTACTTCCTACTCTGGAGCTCAAGGATAGATTTGATCTGAAACAGTACCACCATTACAAGGAACTGATCTGGAACCAAAGCTTTATTCCCTGTGAAAACCAGCTTAAAGAGATAGACCCCTTTATTGTAGAATCTACTTTGGAGAGAGTTCTAGTTGAGCGCTTAGAGCAAAAGTCAAAAGCCATTGGTGAAATTCTAGAAAAAAATAAAGGTGATTGGAATGAAACATTCTACCAATGGATGGCTAGGGGTTATGGTCTTAAAATAAATGCAGAGGCCATGTTAATGACAGCACAGAACTTGCCGCAGAGAATTTTTAGTAAACATAAAAGCGACCTATTCCAGCTAGAAGCCTTACTCTTTGGAGTTTCTGGTTTGCTAGGAATAGCTGCTGATTCATATGCTAAAAGGCTCAGCAAAGAGTATAGATTTTTTAAGACGAAATACAGTTTAAATCAGTTGAAGTCTTTGATGTGGAAGTTTGCACGGCTTCGTCCAGCAGCTTTTCCCACATTAAGAATCGCTCAGTTTGCTGCTTTGATAAAACAAAGTGAAAGTTTGTTTTCCTATATGTTGGAAACCGAGAAAGTAAACCGACTAAAAGAAAAGCTCTCTGCAAAGCCTTCAGAATATTGGAATACACACTATCGCTTTAACGTTGAAACTGAATTCCGAAATCCCGAAGCAGGGAATAAGTTCAAAGAAATTTTAATTATCAACGTAATAGTTCCGTTCTTGTTTATTTATGGACTGTCCAAAGATGAATCTCTTTACAAACAAAGGGCCCTGGATTTGCTAGACCAGCTACAGGCCGAGAAAAATAAGATTAGCCGTTCTTACGAGCAATTGGGCGTAAAGCTTCGTTCGGCCTTTCATTCACAGGCCTGTATTCAGCTATATAGCAGCTATTGCAAGCATAAAAAATGCTTAAATTGCGGCATTGGAATACATCTTCTAAGGGGAGGTAAGCATGATGGAAAGAATACGCGATTACTGTGAGAGAAGGGGTTTTGAAGTTTGCAGCCACATAGGAGCTCGTATGGGCATCAAGCCAAGTGTAATAAGGTTATACTTTATTTATGCTTCTTTTATCACTCTCGGTTCACCTCTTATTATCTATCTCATATTAACATTCTGGATTAAGTTCAAAGATTATCTTAATGATAGAGGCTCTTGCATTTGGATGATCGACGTCTAATCAGGATTTTATGGGTCGTTTTAAAATTTTTAAAAAACTCTACCTCACCTTATTTCTTTTACTATTCATCTTAGCTATAGGGGTTATCGGCTTTATGATTATCGAAAGCTATAATTTCAGGGAAGCTTTTTATATGACTGTAATTACTTTGAGTACAGTAGGTTTCATGGAAATACGGGCTCTTTCCCCAACTGGTCAGTTCTTCACCTCATTTTTAATCATAACCAGTTTTGGTATTTTTGCTTACGGACTCACAACTATTACTCGTTTGATATTTTCTGGTGAGGCGGCTTTGTATTTTAAAAGATACCGTATGGAATCGTCCATTAAAAAATACTTTTCTCACGTAATCATATGTGGATTTGGAAGAAATGGAAGCCGAGTTGCTGAGAAATTACGGGCTTTTAAGCAGAATTTCCTGGTAGTGGAAAATAACCTCGAGGTAATAAAAGAATATTTATTAAGTGCCGATATACCTCACATACAAGGAGATGTCACTAGTGATCAGGTATTGATAGATGCTGGAATAGAAAGAGCGAAATCGATCATCACTACTCTAAGCAAAGATGCTGATAATCTTTATGTGGTGATTTCAGCCCGAGGTCTGAATAAAGCCATTTCTATTATTTCCCGTGCTTCCAACAAAAGTGCCGAGAAAAAACTCAAGACTGCAGGGGCCAATTCTGTAGTAATGCCCGAAGCGGTAGGAGGAGCACATATGGCTACTTTGGTGATGTCGCCTAACATCGTAGAATTTTTAGACCATATAAGCGTGGAGGATAGTTCTTCTATCAACTTGGAAGAAGTTGAAGTACAGCAAATTACCGAAAGTATTGACAATCTTTTGCTTAAAGATCTTGCTTTATGTCAAAAAACGGGTTGCACTATTATAGGCTTAAAAACTCCGGAAGGGAAATACATAATTAATCCCAGCAGAGAGATGAAAATAGCACCTTATTCGAAGCTTTTTGTGTTGGGAAAATCAGAGGAAATCAGAGCTTTGTATAAGTTCTTAAACGAATGACACAAGGAAAAACCTTCGGTGTTTGTGCTTGGCTAGCTGATCGCTTTGAGCTCAATACTACTGGCCTGTATGGGGCTTTATGTTATTGCTACTGTTGTCGGTGTTGGCTGTCCCATTTTTGTTTATCTCATACTAGCTGCTGGTTAAGCCAAAAGAATATTAATCATGAAAATGTTAATTACAGGATGTAATGGACTCTTGGGTCAGAAACTAGTTTATAAGCTCAAGGTGGATAAAGAAGTTAGCTTATGCGCTAGCTCCCTGGGGGAGAATCGCTTGTTCGATCAAAGCGATTATCAATATCGATCTTTAGATGTTACTCAAAAGATTGAGGTAGATACCATTATAGCGGAACTTAAGCCAGATTGTGTGATCCATACCGCATCTATGACTAATGTAGATGCCTGTGAAGATGATAAGGAAGGCTGCACCAGACTGAATGTAAATGCTGTACAATATTTGGCAGAAGCTTGCGAAAAGCACAATGTACATTTGGTTCATCTTTCCACTGACTTTGTTTTTGACGGTAAATCAGGGCCTTACCGAGAAGAAGATAAGCCTAATCCTCTGAATTTTTATGGGAAAAGCAAGCTGGAAGCCGAAAAAATCTTATATCAGGGCTCAGCTAAAAGTGCTATCGTGCGAACTATACTGGTATACGGAGTAGCTGAAAAGATGGATCGTTCGAATATTGTATTATGGGCCAAGCAGGCTTTAGAAAATCATAAAAAGATTCATGTTGTAAGCGACCAGTTTCGATCGCCAACCTTGGTAGAAGACTTGGCAGATGGTTGTATCTTCGCGGCTAAAAAGCAAATAAAAGGAATTTACCACGTATCTGGTAAAAACTTTCTAAGTGTGCTAGAAATTGTACAAAACATAGCAGATTTCTGGAAACGAGATAAAAACCTAATTACCCCCATAGACTCTATAACTTTGAGCCAGAAAGCCAAACGCCCCCTCAAAACAGGCTTTATTTTGGATAAGGCTATAAGAGATTTAGACTATCGGCCTCATAGCTTTAGACAAGGCTTGGCTATAGTCGATAAACAACTACAAAAGAATTAGCTCTTTTTATTCTTATCCTGGAAGTCAAGCGACTTAATTCCCAAAGTGTATAAAAAACGTTTAACCCTAATTTTGACTGTTTCTTTGATTTTGGTAGTAAGGCGTTTGCTCAAGGGCTCATCCGAACGAGGAAGAAAACGGGAATCGCTATAACGGAAACCTTCACCGATTTCACTATAGTAATAAGTATAAAATGATTTACGGGTTTCTCCATCCGGCACATTGATTCTAGAATAACCATGGGGAGAGTTTTCATCACTATAAAAGATTATAGCCCGATTGTGATTGGGTGTTACTCGCCGATGAAGGATTTTCATTTTCTTGTCCCATAATTCCAAGTGGCCTCCATACTCTTTTTTCCACTTTTTATTAAGGTAAATCAAAAGATTAACCCTGCGCCATAAGCCAGCTTTAGGATTCATATTTGCATCTATATGTATATCCACGTAACTGCCATTTGTTCCTTGATGTATTCCCGAGCCCAATGAGTCTGTAGTAGTACGCAAACCTTTTATTCCAGTAATATGAGCCATCCACTGATAAAACGCCTTGCTTCTTACTTCTTCCTTTACCTTTGAAAAGGAAGTATGCCATCCTTCAAAGTGATAGTCTTCTGCTTTATTTTCATTGATACTTTTTCTACGGACATTCAATGAGTTCATGCTTGGAAAATTAGCATACATCTCATCTGCTATATCCTGATTTAGGAAATCATCCAGTATAATGTGCCGATAGGGAATGTTGGTATCAAAATCCTTCCGTAGTTTTTCACGTGCTTCTGATGAGGTATATATAGGGTTAATTAAATCCATTATTGAGTAATTTATTTCAAAGATACCAAATCCTCGAAGACTTTGATTACCGAAAATTTACCTCCTAATGAGTCTATAAAAAAGTCTCGATGCTACAATATGTAAGGGGATAGCCAATAATTCCTTTTTACCGATATACTTGTGAAAGCCTTTACTTATCATAAACTTTAGCATTTTATGGGCAAATACTTTAGTAGGAATTCCGTTTTTTTGTGCCTTGCTTTTCTTATTTAATTTAGAGCCATCGGGTGTTAGAGAGTTGAGAGTAACATTAGTGTCGATAAAGCCTGGACTTACTACTTGTATTTTCACTGGACTATTATAGAGTTCTTCTTTAAGGCTTTCGTAATACAAGGTAACAGCAGCCTTAGAGGCAGAGTAGGTAGCCAGTTTAGATTGGCCAAACTTTGCAGCTATACTACTTACTACAGCAATCTGGCCACTTCCCCTTTCCAGCATTTTAGGTAGGATAGCTTTGCTTAAAGCCACGTTGCCAAAATAATTGACTTCAAATATTTTTCGTTCCACTTCACTTTTGGTTTCCAATGAAAGTCCCCATTGCCCAATTCCTCCGTTATTAATGAGTATGTCAACCGAACCAAATGATTTCCAAGCTTTGTTTACCCAATTTCCAGCTTTGGAATGCTCTGCTAAGTCCAATGGTAAAACCCTTGCATTTTCTGAATTTTGACATTGGTTTTTTACTCTTTGCAATTCCTCCTTGCTGCGGGAAGAAAGAATAAGTTTGGTGTTCCAGTATGAAAGAGTTTTAGCTAAGGTCTCACCAATGCCGGAGGAGGCCCCTGTAATCCAAATAGTTTTATTGTAATAGTATTTCATAATATCATCTTTTAATTTAATGTATTGTCATCTTATAAAAAGCCTTTAGATTTGTGGACCTACTTTCATGAGGTAGTGAGGCACAGTAAAGATATATTGAAATGAAACGTACTTATCAACCCTCAAATAGAAAGAGAAAAAATAAGCACGGATTTCGCGAGAGAATGTCGTCTGTAGGAGGCCGTAGAGTATTAGCTGCTCGTAGGGCAAAGGGTCGTAAGAGAGTTTCAGTATCTGACAAGGGAAACTATAAAGGATAAGATGCAGTTTTGTTTATAGCTAAGTGAAAGTATATTGGCGAGAACAGTGTCTTTTCTATTTCGCTGTGTTTTTTTGATTCATCCCCTAAATTTGACTTCCGTAAAGCCCAGTTATGCCTAGAGATAATTCCATTCAGTCGGCATTAATCATTGGAAGCGGCCCTATTATTATAGGTCAGGCCTGTGAGTTTGATTATTCTGGTTCTCAAGCTGCTCGTTCACTACGGGAGGAAGGAGTAGAGGTAACGCTCATCAATTCTAACCCGGCTACTATTATGACTGACAAGGTGGTAGCAGATAATGTTTACCTGCTTCCCCTGGAAGTTGGATCTATTGAAAAAATATTACGAGAAAGACAAATTGATGCTGTGCTTCCTACTATGGGAGGTCAAACGGCTCTCAACTTGTGTATTGAAACTGATCGTATGGGAATATGGAGAAAATATAATGTGCGAATTATCGGAGTAGATATTAATGCTATAAATATTACTGAAAATAGAAACGAGTTTGGAAAATTAATGCAAGAGATAAACGTACCGATAGCTCCTTCTAAAACAGCGACTTCTTATCTAAAAGGAAAAGAAATTGCCCAAGAATTTGGATTTCCTCTTTGCATTCGTCCTTCCTTTACTTTAGGTGGAGCTGGGGCAACTTTTGTCAGCAAAAAAGAAAAGTTTGAAAAATCACTTTCCCGTGGATTGGAAGTTTCGCCCATCCATGAGGTGACAATTGATAAAGCTTTATTGGGATGGAAAGAATTTGAGTTGGAACTCTTGAGAGACAACAATGATAATGTTATCATTATTTGCTCTATTGAGAATATAGATCCGATGGGAATTCATACCGGTGATTCTATTACAGTTGTACCGGCAATGACATTTTCTGATACCACTTATCAGAAAATAAGAGATATGGCCATTTATATGATACGTTCTATCGGCACTTTTTCTGGAGGCTGTAATGTTCAGTTTGCAGTTGGCCCAGATGAAGATATTGTGGCGATTGAGATTAATCCCAGAGTTTCACGCTCTTCGGCGTTAGCATCTAAAGCTACGGGTTACCCTATTGCCAAAATAGCTGCCAAGCTTGCTATAGGCTATAATCTCGACGAGCTCAATAATCAAATCACCAAAACTACTAGTGCTTATTTTGAGCCAACCCTGGATTATGTAGTCGTAAAAATCCCACGCTGGAACTTCGACAAATTTGAAGGAGCAGATCGAAGATTGGGCTTACAGATGAAATCAGTGGGTGAAGTAATGGGCATTGGTCGCTCTTTTCAAGAGGCCCTTCATAAAGCTGTCCAGTCGCTTGAAGTTAAGAGAAACGGCTTGGGAGCTGACGGTAAAGGCTATACCGATCAGGATGTGGTGTTGGAAATGCTTGAAAAAGCCAGTTGGAATCGGATATTTGTAATTTACGACGCCATTCAGTTGGGTATTCCATTGTGCAGGATATATGATATTACCCGTATTGATATGTGGTTTCTCAAACAGATTGAAGAGTTGGTTCGCATACAAGAAAAAATTGAACAATATACCCTGAGAACTTTACCCAAAGAATTGCTGCATGAAGCCAAAATGAAAGGATTTACCGATCGCCAGATTGCCCATATGATCGGTAGGCTGGAAAGCGAGCTCTATAAGAAACGTACAGATATGGATATTAGGCGAGTATGGAAATTGGTAGATACCTGTGCTGCTGAGTTTCGGGCAGAAACACCTTACTATTATTCTACTTTTGAAATGGAAATAGAAGATGAAAATGGAAGTCGATATTCAGAAAATGAAAGTATTAGAACAGATAAAGCTAAAATCATCGTATTGGGCTCTGGTCCTAACCGAATAGGGCAGGGGATAGAGTTTGACTATTGCTGTGTGCATGGAGTATTGGCTGTTAAAGAGTGTGGTTATGAAGCCATCATGATCAACTGTAACCCTGAGACCGTTTCTACTGATTTTGATACGGCTGATAAACTTTACTTTGAACCTGTTTTATGGGAGCACATTTATGATATAATCCTTCATGAAAAGCCTGAGAGAGTTATTGTTCAGCTAGGAGGTCAAACAGCTTTGAAACTGGCGGAAAAGCTAGATCGTTATAATATTCCAATTGTAGGCACCAATTATAGATCCCTTGATATAGCAGAAGATCGAGGCAGTTTCTCAGCACTCCTGTGCGATAACAGCATTCCCCATCCCGAATTCGGAGTTATTACCAATGCCGAAGAAGCCAGGAAAGTGGCAGAGAAACTGGGATTTCCCATACTTGTAAGACCCTCTTACGTATTGGGAGGTCAGGGTATGAAAATCGTTATTAACCAAGACGAGCTAGAGTATCACGTGATAGACTTATTTAAAAATATTCCTGGTAACCGTGTGCTTTTAGACCATTATATCGAGGCCGCTATAGAAGCAGAGGCCGATGCTATCTGTGACGGAGAAGATGTTTATATCATGGGGATAATAGAACATATAGAACCCTGTGGAATTCATTCAGGGGATAGTAACGCTATGTTGCCTGTTTTTAATCTTGGAGATTTGATCGTACAACAAATAAAAGACCATACTCGTACTATAGCTGTAGCTTTAAACACAATAGGACTGATCAATATTCAATTTGCCATTAAAGATGGTACAGCTTATGTAATTGAAGCTAATCCCCGAGCTTCGCGTACAATTCCCTTTATTGCTAAAGCCTATGATGAGCCATATGTGAACTATGCCACTAAAGTGATGTTAAAGAAAAATAAACTGAAAGATTTTCGGTTTAGTCCTAAGAAAAAAGGGTGGGCTATTAAACAACCATTTTTCTCCTTTGACAAGTTTCCGGATGTGGATAAAAATCTTGGGCCTGAAATGAAATCTACGGGGGAAACCATATATTTTATAGAAGATTTGAGAGACCCGGTATTTGAGAAAATTTATTCGGAACGCAATTTATATTTAAGTAAATAATGGGATTAGCCAGACTTATAATATTTGGACTTTTCTTTTATCTGCTGTATTTCATAGTGAAGTATATCTTTATTCGTTTTTTCGGAGAAGGTTATGCTGAGGGCAGTAATGCTAAACCCCATAATCCTTTCGATAAAAAGGAACAAAATAATGTAATCATCACCTATAATCCTGAAAAAGGGAGAAAAAACGATAAGTCAGTAGGAAAATATGTTGATTATAAAGAGATCAAAGATTAGAATCTAATGATTTTGTATTACCGCATGAATCAAGGCACATGAGACGGCTTTCACAGTTCCTGGTATTCTTAGAATCAGCGTTTATATCTGGATTTATACTTTGCTTGATGGTAAAAATTAGTTAGTTCGGTGAAGTTGATAACAGTAGTTGGTGCCCGCCCACAATTTGTGAAAGCAGCTGTACTTAGTAGAGTCTTAAAGAGGTATCCGCCAGCAGAAGAGGTTGTTATTCATACAGGACAGCATTTTGATGATAATATGAGTGCCATGTTCTTCAGGGATACGGAAATTCCAGAACCGGATTATAATTTGGGGGTCAATAACTTAAGCCATGCTGCTATGACGGGAAAAATGTTGTTGGAAATCGAGAAAATTCTCTTATCCGAGACTCCTGAAATTGTGGTGCTTTATGGCGATACTAATTCAACTCTTGCCGGTGCCCTAGCAGCTGCTAAGCTACATATTCCTTTAGCTCACGTTGAGGCCGGTCTACGAAGTTTCAATTTATTAATGCCTGAAGAAATTAATCGAGTGTTAACAGATAAGCTCAGTCAGCTACTTTTTGTACCAAGTAAAACTGCGGTTAAAAACCTTCGATGTGAAGGAATTACTACCCCTAATGTTCAGATATTTAAGGTGGGTGATATTATGCATGATGCTTTTCTTTATTACAAAAAGAAAGCTGTAAAACCTACGGGCTTAAGCTTACCCAGCAAGTTTATTCTTCTTACGCTTCACCGCCGAGAAAATCTCGAAAAACCAAAAGCACTTGAGGAATTTTTTTATTTCATGGATTCCATTCACAAGGGCATACATGTGGTTTTCCCTTGTCATCCAGCAACCAGAGAAAAACTGGAATCTCATGAAATAAAAACTGACATTCAACTCATAGATTCGGTAGGATATTTTGAGATGTTGTATTTACTGCAACACTGCAGCGTAGTAATGACCGACTCAGGTGGTTTGCAAAAAGAGGCTTTCTATATGGAAAAATATTGTATCACTTTACGTGATGAAACAGAATGGGTTGAATTAGTTGACCTGAAAGCTAATCAGCTTTGCGGGCTTAATCCCGAAAAGATTTTAAAAGCTTTAAATAGTTTTCTATCAAAATCTTTTGATATTTATGTTAAACCTTACGGAATGGGGAATACAGGAGAATTAGTTACCGAAGCTATAGTTAATTATTTGTCATAGAGTCTTGAAATAAATTGGGGAATTCTTTCTGCGGTCTATTCTTTGTTAGGGATTATGGTGACTTCCCTGACCTAAAAACAGAACGGGATAATGATGGGGAATTTAAATTTTTATTGTATTGAATATCAATATTATATGAGAAAAAGTTGGAAACAAAAGCTCACTAAAAAGAATCTATAGAGTCTACTTATGATAGAGATTTTCAGAAAAATGATGAGTATTCAACGTGAATTGCCATCAGAAAAATTCAAGAACCCAATCTTTTTAACTGGATGTATGAGGAGCGGAACGAGTTTTCTAGCTAATTTACTTACAGAACATCCTCAATTGTTACTTCTAGAGGGTGAGCTCTTAAAAGTATGGTCAGAAATAGGAGGGATTGACTGTATCAATAATCGTAAATATGCCGATCGCAATGACTTAGCAACAGATTCTATTGTAAATATGACTGCTTATTTCCAGAAGTGTTATCATCACTATAGTTCCGCCAAATATTATCTCTGGAGGTTAGTCGATTTGTATAAAAAAGGAAGTGGAGGCCTTAAAAAAGATTGGGGTAAGCTATTTTTGTTTAATAAAAACGTACATCTGATAAACAAGTTGGATTATGTTCTTAGTATGTTCCCTGAATCCAAAATTATTTTGATTATAAGACCAATAGAATCTCAAGTAAATAGCTTAAAACTTCACTTTGAGGGTAATGCTAGAAAGAATAAATTTTTCCACAAACCCAATGACGAGAAAGATAGCTGGATTACTTCTTCATCACTTGAAAAGAATATAGTATGGGATTTTAAGAGTTTAGCAGAAAAATGGATACAACTCAACAAAACAGCACTAAGAGATTTAGAAAATTGTGATGAAAATCGCTGCTATATACTCGACTATGTTAAAATGGTCAATAATGGAGGAGCGATACTCAAGGATATTTACGGTTTTCTCGGACTAGATAATTTTAATAAGTTCGATATTAAAAATAGCTTATCAGATAGGAGAATTTTTAATACGAACACTTTTGGTAATCCGATGACTGACTGGAAAACTAGGTTAACCGAAAAGGAATTACAAATCATTGATGAAGTCAAGAACAAAATGAGAGATGATTATCAATATATTCAACAAAAATTAAATAACTAAGCGGCTAAGTATTTTCCCGGGACTACATCCTGAAATATCCATTGGTTATTTTTTCTAAAGGCTTTAATTTCTTGTCCAGTTACTGTATTTTGAAGTTCGTTTACTTCCTTAGAGGCAAGTGATATCTTGCACTCTTTATACCTACCTAAATAGCTTATTTTCAGTTTATTTTCATTCCAACTCAGCTTAGTTTTATCTCGGTTCTCTATGTAGCGGGCTATTTCATCACATTTTCCATACCAAATATCGGCACCTCGCAATATCGAATATATCCTTTTTAAAGAGTTCATACTGTCATACACATTAGGTCGCTGTCTGATGCCGTCCGTTCTCAAAGTAGAAAAATGCTTTTGTATGGATATGATAAATTGGTTTTCATAGAGGTATTGTAGATACTCATGTAATTTGTAATTCCGGTAGTAGCCATAAACAATACGACATTTAATAAACCTTTTGGTTTTTGGGTAGAGCTGATGTTTAAAGGATTCTCCAGAAAAGTTAGTAGGAAAGTTGAATACTTTTTGTTTATCTCCAAAGTAAGATTCACGATTATCAGAATGGCGTTTATTCATCATTTTATGGCTGCAGGCCCACCATTTGAAGCCTAATTCTTCAATGATTTTTTTAGAATTTTCATTAGATTTATATCCGGGAAACTTTCCCCCATTGAATTTAATATTTGCTATTTCTTCGAACTTGCTTATGGATTTCCTTAAATAAGGTATGTCTTTTAAAGTCCGGTATTCAAACTCTTGTACAAAGCCCCCCTCCTTTTTTTTGCCGTGGCTGGTCCCATGAAAGGCATAATCAAAATGGCTTTTCATGTACTTGAGAAACGCGAGATACTTTTCATCGAATCCTTTCGACAAGATTTGGTAACCTCCTGTTCCATGCTTATGATTATGATGCTCGTCTATTAGGATGAAAAAAGTGCCTTTTACTTCCGGATAGGATTCCAACAGATTATTTCTGAAATAGTTAAATAAACCATCTTTATTGGCTTTTCCATATCCGTGGTCATTTGCAGGAGTGATAATACCATCAGTAGTAATAGCTACTGGAGCCAGGTCATCCACCATTAGGGTTACGGAGGCCTTACAGTCATTATAGTACTTACAAATGTGCATAGATGCGATTTATTAGAGGGAACTCCATTAGCTGAAAATAAAAGTTTTAGGTTCATAAACTGGTTTAGAAAAATAATACCTTTGTAACTAATTGTGATTCAATGAAAAATAAATAACTAAAACTAACCACTTTTCAAAACGTAAATTTAGAGCAAATTTAACTTCTGTTTTCGAAGATCTAATAATTCTACAAATAAGCAATATCAGTGTAAAACGGAGAGGTCAGTTGTCTATCGACGGGATGAAGGTTTCTGGGGATAAGCTAAAACCAGATGTTAAGTTTAAAGAGAATGAATTCCCCCATAGAAGAATTTGGAAAACAGAATTTGCCATATTAAAGAATTTTGAATGCTAAGTCACTGAAAGTGCATTGGTCAATAACTATTCAACACATCCTTAGTATACAAGTCTTGGATCTTTCTCATTCGGGTTCTTTTATACAAATGTCTTGATTTGAGACAGCACTCATAAGAGGTTATACCTTTCTCGTTGCTTTTAACTCTTTCTTATTATCAAATTCACCTTTGGCTTAATGCTGATTCTCGAAATCTGCAATAGTCTTTTTAATAATTTCCATGCAATTCATTAACTGCTCTTCAGTTATTACCAAAGGAGGGGCAAAACGAATGATATTACCGTGTGTGGGCTTAGCCAGTAAACCTTTATCTTTTAGTTTTAAGCAAATATCCCAAGCGGTAGTGCTTTCTGGAGTATTGTTGATAACAACGGCATTGAGTAGTCCACGACCACGTACCAATTTTATCAGTTTACTTGTTTTGACGAACTTATTCATTTCACTACGAAAAATCTCTCCCAGTTTACGGGTATTCTGAACGAGGCACTCATTCCTTACCACTTCTAGAGCTGCAGTGGCTACTCGAGCGGCTAAAGGATTTCCACCAAATGTAGAACCGTGTTGACCGGGTTTTATAACTTCCATAATTTTCTCATCAGCCAGAACTGCTGAAACGGGATAAACCCCTCCACTAAGGGCTTTTCCAAGAATCAGAATATCGGGACGGGTGTAAGTGGCTTCCTGTCTTTCACAATGTCCTTGACAGGTACAATTACCACAACTGGCCAATAGAGCTCCGGTACGGGCAATGCCTGTTTGGATTTCATCAGCTATAAAAAGTACACCATGCCCCCCACATAACTCACGACTTTTACGTACGTAATTGGCAGCCGGTACATTTACCCCGGCTTCTCCTTGTATGGGCTCTACTAAAAATCCAACTACATTTTTTTCTTGTAAAGCTTCTTTTAGAGCATTAGTATTATTGTATGGTATCTTGACGAAACCAGGAGTATAAGGACCAAAATTCTTGCGGGATTTAAGGTTACTGCTAAAGGAAATTATGGTAGTAGTTCGCCCGTGAAAATTGTTTTCTGCTACTATGATAACTGCTTCATTCTCCGGTATACCTTTTTTCTCGTAACCCCATTTACGGGAGAGTTTAATAGCAGTTTCCACTGCCCCTGCCCCGGTATTCGTAGGCAATACCTTATCAAACTTAAAGTAATCCGTAATATATTTCTCATATTTCCCAAGTTGGCTATTGTAAAAGGCACGACTGGTTAAAGTTAGCCGCTCTGCTTGCTCTTTAAGGACCCCAACAATGTTCGGATGACAATGCCCTTGATTTACAGCAGAATAAGCCGATAGAAAATCATAATATTTTCTACCTTCCAAATCCCAGACAAATACTCCTCTTGCGCGATCCAAAACCACCGGTAAAGAATGATAATTAAAAGCGCCATAGTGATTTTCTAATTCCATGGCTTGTTGAGAGCTTAAGGTATCGTGAGCTACAGACATGGCATTAAGTTTTTGGTTATTAAAATTTAAGTCATGACTAGTTTGAAGGAGTTATTTCTAAAGTTTTTCAACAATAGTTATATTATAATAATGAATGTTGCCATTATTGTATAGAAACTCGGTTTTTTCAAATGTCATAAAAATCTAAGAGTCAATTTCCTTGGGGTATTTACTTTAATATCAAAAGAGATATAGTCTGAAAAATATTCAGACCTATAATCCCCTTCCTGTCAGGGTCAAAATTAATGCGAAAAAGGGAGATGACTTCTTTCAGTAAAAACTCAGAATTTTTGCAGATTTTCCCAAATCAAGTGAGTGGGAGGTCATATTGCCGTAAAGTAGGAATCCTTTATTTTTGAAATGCTGATCATTATCATCCATTCTTGTATTCCATAGTCCCCTACCTTATCAAAAGGCTTGTAATTCCGAATATAATAGCTTATTTCCTCATCTGTAATTAGACGGAAAAAGACCTTTACTACATCACTGAAAACTTCTTTTTTTCGGCAGAAGACAGGCATGCTCCTGTAATTATTTCATGTGATTTGCCAGAAATCCTTTGTAACATTTTTTGAGTTTCTTCTTCATTATGTGTTTTTGTCAAGGGCTTACTTTCAAGCCATATAATAGTATCTGATGTCAGCACGATTTCATCATTGTTTAATTGTGGGGGTTAATTTCTTTGCTTTTATACCAGCCAAGTATTCTGCTATAAGCCTTCCCTTGTAAATTAGCAGGATACATTTCTTCAGTATTCTGGGTACGAATTTCAAATGAAAGGCCGAGATCTTTTAAAAGCTTGTTGTCTTCGAGGAGAACGGGATGCCAAAATTAACTTTCTTACCCTTGGGAACAATTTGCATCAGACTTATATTTTAGGGATAAGGAAAATATGACCATAGAAAAAACTCCTGCCAACATAATGAGCTTGAGAAGAGTACTTAGATTTTTGAAGTCTTTGGACTCTTCAGCTAAAGATGCTTGATAGGTGAAATAGATGATAGGCATGCTAACAAAAAGTAACAGGTAAATGGCTAATAAAAGATCATTGTAAAAAAGGAAGGCGTTAAAGAAGCTGACAAAACCCAGTAATATTATACTTAATATGACTATGGCGTAACGAACGTATTTATCACCTAAAACTACGGCTAGTGTTTTATATCCTCCTTGTTTGTCATCTTTAATATCTTCGGCATCTTTAACTATTTCTCGAATAAAATTAGTCCAGAAAGCAGATAAGGAATAACCACCAATCACGTAAAATGTTATTCTAGCGATTTCTTGATTTTTCAGCTTTATAACTGGCATAAGATCGAATAAGCCGGGCAGAAAAACGACCAATGCAATGAGCATGGAAACAATGAGGTTGCCAATTAACACTCTCTTTTTAAGATTGTAGGCGTAAAGGTATAGCAGAGCAATGGCCACAAATGGCAGTAACCAAAAGTTATCAAAGCTCACCATTTCTGACACCAGGTGACCGCTGAACATAGCAATTGTATTGCACACGAAATAAATGATCCAGCCATTTTGAACAGAGATAGTTCTGTCTAGTACCATTCGATGAGGTTTATTTTGGCAATCGACTTTCAAGTCATAAATGTCGTTAATAACATACCCACCAGCGGCTGTGGAAACACTACAAATTACTGCGTAGGTATATTCTAAATTGTTCAATACATGTGGTATGTTGTGGCTTTCAATAATGAAAAAACGAATTAGATATTGTACTAAAGCAATAATCAAGAGGTTAGGCCAGCGGATGAGCTTAAAAAAGGCCCCGAGCATCACCATAAGAAATTGTTTTCAAGCATCTAGCTATCCTAATAGTTTGAGTTTTTGCTCGATCATATCACGAATACAAACTTTACCTCTTTTTTAAGAGAAGGCGTTCTTTATAATTTTTCGTCATATGTACTTTGGATACTTTCGGTGAGCAATTTATAGATATCGCGGCTCATATTATCATTTAAAAGTGATAGATGCTTACCTATGGTCTTTTGGTCATAGCGAATAGCCGGTCCAGTTTGTAAGTCTCGAGCAGGCTTTTCATGTAATTTTTGAACGGCGTTTTCCAACAGAGGTATAAGAATTTTAAAATCCTGATTTTGTTCATATAAAACTTTCTGTGCTTTATGATATAAATGGTTGCTGAAGTTATGAGAAAATACTGCTGCTAAATGAAGATAAATGCGCTGTTGAGAATTAATCCAGTAAAATTCGGCACCTAGTTCTTTAACAATATTTTCCAGAACTTCTAGGTCGGATTTTTGATCGGCTTCTAGACAAAAGGGAATTTTGCTGACTGGTAAAGACAGGTCTTTTTTAATACTCATCAGAGGGTAAAAAACGCCTCTTTTGGTATGATGATTAGAAATTGTTTCAATGCATTGTACCCCAGATACATGAGCTATTATTCCATCAAAACTCTGGATTTTTCGGCTCACTTCTGTAATAGCATCGTCACTTATACAAAGCAAGAGTAAATCTGTTTTGGCAGAGTTTTCAAAAAGCCAATCAATAATCCTTATATTTTTTGCGAGGGGACGGCCAAACCACTCAACCTGGAAACCGGATTTGGTAAACTGATGAAATAAGTAAGTACCTACATTGCCATTACCTGCAATTGATACATGAGGCTTACCTAACACACGTACAAATGTAGAAATATTACAGTCTTTCAGGAGGATATTTCTTGTGGAGGCAACTCAATTCTAGGAATCAATAAATCCTTGCAGAGGAAGTTCCGCATAGCTTTTAACTCACATTTAGAAATCAAACTCCACCTCCATGATTGCAGAGTCAATAAGGCTATTCTGCGAATCATGGATCCATAAAAAACTTTAAGGCCAAATATGGTAAATAAATTAGTCGAAAAAAATATTTTAAGAAAAAAAATAATACAGCAGTAGAACACTGTTAAGACACTAAACTAAATTTGTGGAATCAAAAAGGAAGTGAATTCATAAAAGCAATAATAATTGAAACAATAAGTTAAGGCCTTTTTGCGAGAAATCGCATGAGATTTAAGCTTTTATCCATTTCCCGATAGCGATTGCCGTTCCAATAATCATCAGGATGCAGCCGGTCCATAGTAAATTAATCAACGGAAAAATAATAGCCTTCATTACGATAAAAGGTTTTTCATCTGCAACTGATTTGGTCCAAGCTGTAATCTTAGCCTTATTGGTTTCTGTATCAATGCCTGTAAAGCGGAATTTAAAATGCTGCTTTTCCAAGACAGCATCCTGATGTGAAAGCTGACTACCCTCTAGGAAACATACCGGCTCTACTATATATTCTTCTCCTAAAACATTAACCAACTTGATCTTAGCTATTAATTGGAGGCGATCTATTTCTTTGGTTTCTTCATTTATAGAAGCATTTCCCTTAAGGCTATCCATAATAATAAAGTAACCTTGATAAATAGCAGTATCGCCCCTTGCCAGGTCGATTTTCATCTCGTTAGCGTAACCGTTATCGGTACGGGATTCCAGAAAGGAAGAGTAAGTCACGTGAGTATAGATATCTCTATCCCAAAAGTGTTGAGTAGAAGGGTTAGAAATTGGCCCCATATTATCAGATAACTGCAGAAAAGGCTCCAAAGTAAAGGCTCTTTCTTCAAAGCCCTTTTTAGAGCTGTAATAATCTATCTGGTAAAACTGTTTATCTTTTTTATCGCGTTTGCCACTCCATACAGCTAGATAATTCCCTAAGCGTACTGTATCCCCCAATTCTATCAGCGCATTTTCGCTCGCTGGTAAATCTTCTGATAAAAAAACGTCACTTTGAGTGAGGATCTTCTTTTTGGCATTGGAAATTAAAGCTCCTACTATGATAAAAGCAAAACCGGCATGAGCAATAGAACTGCCAGAAAATGACATTTTTGCTTTACGTATAATTAGCCAATAGTCAAGATTACTAACTACAGCAAAAAAGCTCGTAAACAACAATACGAGATATATAGGTTGTCTCCAAAAATTGTAAAGCTGTGCAAATAAGATGGTTACTATGGTTCCAATAATAAGAGACCGGCTGATGTTTTTCCAGAATTTTTTACAAGAAGTGTTACCATAATTTAAAAACTGTCCGAAAACAATTAATGAAGTAATAACTATGGCAAAAGGTAGCTGAAAGCTATTGTAGTGATCTATCGGTTCTGATGGAGGAGCCATTTTATCTGACATCAATGATACTATGCCTTCAGGACCTATCAAAGTATTGATAATGGGAATAGAAGTACTAAAAATAATCTGGAAAGAAGAGATCAATAAAGTGAGGGAGCCAATAAACATCCAGAATTCGCGGGAACTCGAAGAATCTTCTTGACTGCTTTTAGGAATGGCTTTATACCGATAAATATACATTCCCAGTGAGATTAATACAAAGAATAAAAGATAGATCAATAACTGACCGCTTAGACCTAAATCTACAAATGCGTGAACGGAAGAATCACCTAAAACCCCTGATCGGGTAAGAAAAGTTGAATATAATATCAACAGGAAAGTAATAATCACCATGAAAAAAGCAGAGGTGAGAGCAGTTTTGCAGTTGCGGTAGATCAACAATAAATGAGCTGCACCTACCATAGTAAGCCAGGGCACTAAGGAAGAGTTTTCTACGGGGTCCCATGCCCAAAAACCGCCAAAACTTAAAGCTTCATAGGCCCAGGCACCACCCATTAAAATGCCACTTCCCAGGATCATTACACTGAAGAAAGCCCAAGGGATGGCAGGTTTGATCCAGTCTTTAAAATCTTTATTAAACAGAGCAGCCATGGCGAAAGAAAAAGGAATGAGAGTAGAAGCAAAGCCAAGGAAAAGAATTGGAGGGTGGATGGTCATCCAATAGTTCTGAAGGATGGGGTTTAGCCCTCTGCCCTCTGTAAAAGCAGGAAACTTATTCAAGTAGTCTGCCATCTGCGTCCAGGACAGACCAATATTTTCAGGTGTATTACGCATTAGTATAAAAGGGCTGCTTCCAATCTTTAATCCAAGGGGATAGATACCTAAGAGCATGCTAGTTAAAAAAGCCTGTACTAATGCAAAGATGATCATGGCAGGCGCTTCCCATTTTTTAGCAGTGTATATTAAAATAACTCCTAGTATCACATGCCAGAACAGCCATAGGATAAAGCTACCTTCTTGACCTTCCCAAAAGGCGCTCAAAATATAGTGCCTAGGCAAGTCAAGGGAGGAATGTTTCCACACGTAATCATACTCGAAATAATGATTGAGCATGAGGTAAAATAGGGCAGCTACAATTCCAAAAACACTTACAGTATGGATTATAAAAGAAAGGCGGGCGAACTTTTTATAGCTACTGTCATTGATCTTTATAAAAAAATAATAAGCTATAGCAGATATGACTGCAGATGTAAAAGCCAGATTGATGAAAAATCGACCTAATTGTCCAGGAATAAGATGTTCACCAACATATTCCATACCTTGAAATTCTAGTAAGTATCGTAACTGGCCATTTTATTTTGCCCATTATACTTGGAGGGGCACTTCATGAGAATTTCGTTAGCTATAAAATTAGAATCGGTCGCAAAGCCTTTCATAGTAATTTCTTCACTATGCTCAAAATCTTGAGGCTTAGGTTGATTGTAAAAGACCTTGCTTTTTTGCCCGGTTTTGTCGATGGCGGTAAATGTAAAAGAATTCTTGTGTGCGTCGTAATTCATTTTAGCTTCTTTATCCAAATAGCCAATTACAGTATACCTAGTGCCGGGGCTAGCTTCAGCCTTGGCAAAATCAACATAAGTAGATGAATCATTAATTGCAACCATCATAGCCCCAATAGCTATTACAATAGTGACAACAATGACAATGTCTGCTTTCTTCATTTTAATCTTCTTTTTTTTCCAGTTTGCTCAATTTCTTATCAATAATGATCAGATAGGCTGTTATTCCAATAAAAATTACGGCCACTATTACCACTACCACATATATTTTTCCGTTGCTACGCAAGGTATCTGCCATTTCAACTTCAGCTTGAGCAGCTAATAAATTACTTACAAAAATTAAACAAGAGACCAAAATATACTGACATTTATCCCTCATTTTTCAGGAGTCTCAGTTTTTCGTAACGTACCTTCAGGTGAGTCATCCAAACCCCGATCAGGGTCCAGCCGACCAGCGCAGGATAAAACACCATGCGCATATTATTGTTCAGATCATATCGTCCGAAAGCCAGGTTGCCACCATTTCCGGGATGAAGACTATCTGTCATACGTGGAAAGATTCCAATGAAGACAATCATCATTACAAAAGCAAAAACATTATGGACAGCAGCCAGGCGACCTTTCTTTTGCTCATCTTCTACCGAAGAACGCAATACGAAATAAGCTAGATAAATAAGCATGGTCGCTGCAGTACCATTTAGCTTGGAGTCATTAACCCAAAATTCTCCCCATGTAAAGCGTGCCCAGATGCTACCCGTTATCATACCTAAGAAAGCTAGAATAAATCCAGTAGTAGCAGCTTCACGGGCTTTGAGGTCGGTCTCAAAACTACCCGAATGCAAATGTTGTATGCTGAAAACCAAACTGCCTCCCATAAGGATAATCATGCTAAACCACATGGGCACGTGAAAATAAAGTACTCTTATGGTTTCATTTAAAATAGATAAACGCGGAACGGGCCCTAAAAAGCCGAAAATGATGGTATAGAGAACAGAAAATACAGCTAAAACCTTCCACCAATGTTTAGTCATCTCTTCATTTTAATCTTGCCAAAGGTAGGTAAATAACAGATAAGATAGTAATAAAGCAGTAATGGCCAATAGCAATAAGATCAAGAGTGATGAAGCATTAGTTTCCCATGAAAAACCTGTTAAGGTTCTAATGCCGACACGACTTAAAGCTAATATCTGTGGATAGATTAAGGGAATGCTCAATACAAGTGGTAGAGCTTCATTATTACTTGCTTTAGCAGAAATGCCGGCTACAAAGGTAAGGGTAGAGGAAAGGCTGGCCGCAGTCAGTAAAAGCAGTAGTAAAAAGGCAAAAGGATCTACGACTATGTCCTTCCAAAAAAACAACAAGCAAATGAAAGAGATAAGACCGATGAAGATGAGATAAATGAAATGATACAGAATTTTACCCAGTATCAGTACTCGGGGTTTTAGCATGCCGTAATAAAGCAGAAATCTTCGATCAGCTTCGAAGTAAAAACTCCGGTGAGACGCGTGCATTGCAGCAAAAATAAAGATAATCCAGAAAAAAGAATTCCATGTTTCGGGCGATATAATGCCATTAAAAACCAAATAAGTGAAATATGTTGTGGTTAAGACGTAGAGTATTACGGCAAAATAGCTCTGCCGTTGCTGCCATTCCAAACGAACGTTGAGTTTAAAAATGTATATAATCTGTAGTAACACAAAGCAAAAGTAGACTTGATTTATATATCGAGAATCATGACTAGTTTAGAAAGAGGATATCTTCAGTAGTTAGTTATGATTCCATGAAAAATAAATATATAAAAAGGCAAAAACAATAGTTGGAGATAAATTAAGGAAAAATTTGAATTTCAGAATTTATATTAAATCCTCTAGACAGAAAAAAATATGTTACTGAAAAAATGGATTTAACCCATGACCAAGTAACGCAACTCTACATTTTCTCATATCATTCGTTATTTTGAGGTTATGCAAGAAACACTAAAAAACTTTAAAACGTTTCCGCAATAGGCCTGAATTCCCGTTTGTTCGTTATGAGGGACGCGAAAGCCAATAACTTAGCATCTTCAAATGGAGGAGCCATTAATTGCATACCAAAGGGAAGTCCATTACTGTGCTCACCGAGAGGAATTGAAATGGCTGGTAAACCGCAAATATTAGCTTGTACTGTAAAAATATCCTGCAGGTAAAGCTGGGTTGGTTCTTTCACCTCCATTTCCCTATCAAAAGCGGTACCTGGGGTGGTGGGGGAAAGTATAAAGTCAAAGTCCGAGAAAAGGAGGTCAGTAGTCTTTTTAATCAACTGCCTTGCTTTCTGGGCTTTACCATAATATGCATCGTAAAAGCCACTGCTAAGAACAAAAGTACCGAGCAAAATCCTGCGTTTTACCTCAGGGCCAAAACCTTCGGTGCGAGATAGTTTATATGTACTTTCAAGATCGTAAGCATTAAAACTGCGATAGCCATAATGAATACCATCATAACGAGCAAGATTAGAAGATGCTTCAGCCGTAGTGAGGATATAATAGATAGGTATCAAATAGTCCAGTAGAGGAAGATCAGCCGATTTTAAGGTGTGGCCTTTGCGTTTCAACTTTTCGATAAAAACATGAGTAACTTCTTTAATCTCAGGGTCAAGAGCGTCATTTTCTAGACAATCTTTGAGATAGGCTATTTTGTAAGTGGCTTTTTCATCTCTTTTTTGAGGAATTTTGGTCAATTTTTTTCGGCATAAGCCAGAATCATACCCATCTTTACCTCTGATTATGCTGTAGATTAATTCAGTATCTTCCACACTCTTAGTAAGCGGGCCTATTTGATCAAAAGAGGAGGAAAAAGCTATAAGGCCATAACGGGAAACCGTTCCATATGTAGGCTTGAAACCCACTATGCCGCAAAGAGAAGCAGGCTGACGTATAGAACCTCCAGTATCGCTCCCCAAAGCCGCATGGCAAAGACCAGCTGCTACAGCGGCTGCACATCCTCCGGATGAGCCTCCCGGAACTTTACTTTCATCTATGGGGTTTTTTACAGCTCCATAGGCGGAATATTCATTAGAAGATCCCATGGCAAACTCATCACAGTTTAACCGACCAATAATAATGGCATCTTCCCGTAGTAATCTTTCTACGGCAGTAGAACTATAAAGGGATTCAAAACTCTCGAGTATTTTTGAAGAAGCGGATACTTTATGCCCTTTGTAGCAAATGTTATCTTTTATGCCTATTATCAAACCCGATAATTTGCCAGCCGTGCCATCTTTTAACTTGGCATCAATAACAGCAGCACTGTTGCAGGAATCCCCAGCAAACACTTCCAAAAAAGCATTGAGGTGACGGTACTGCTCTATTCTTCCTAAATAATACTCTACTAACTCAATACAGCTAAACTCTTTGTTCCTAAGCTTTTGCTGTAGCTCGCTTAAAGTTTTGTAATTCACGCAGAAGGAAATTTAGAGGGAGCTATTTTTTAGCTTTAGAATCGGTCTTCTCTTCATCTTTTACCGCATCTTTGAATTCCTTAATTCCACTTCCTAGACCACGCATTAATTCGGGGATTTTACGACTACCAAAAAGCAATAGTAAAACGACAACGATCAGTAGAATTTGCTGCCAGCCTAAAACACCGAGAATAACTGATGCTAAACTCATTTCTTTGAACTATTTTATAAGAGTAAGAATACAAAGTTATAGAATTAATAGCGGATTGTATTAGGACTTTTCTCTATAGTTGAGAATAATCATAGAATAAAAAGATTATCGCACAATGGTTTTACGGCTTTCCAGGAAGGCATGCTCAGAATCCAGACGAATAAAATACATGCTAGGAAAATATTGTTGAGCGTGAGTATATCTACGCCCTTTATGAATTTTACTCAGCGAAACATACTACTTCTGAGGTCGAGCAGTTTTGCTTGGTAGCTGGGAATATTATTGGTTACAATGTTTAAAGTGATCTCGAAAAGGATTTGGATATGGGATAAATGAAAAAGTAGGGATTTTTATTTTTTTCTCTGTGCCAATGGAATTGACGCAAACGCTATCTGGACACCATGACGGTCCGACTTTGAAATCTACATTCCAGAAAGAATATTAGGGCGACGAAGTGATATACTGTTAATTGTTAATTCCGTTATTTGGGATTTTATTCCCAATTTCTATGCCAGATAGGTATAATCCCATTGCAAAACTTCTCTTGCATTTGCTATAACATCAGCGTTGTGGAACATTCTCACTATGACCGTCTTTCACCAAATCATTGCCTTAGAAATGAGTATATTACTGCGATGATGTATCATAACTGTTTTAAAGGATAATCCACCATTCAATGAATTTAACTCATGAACCGTTACTTCTGCAGGTCTTCCAGCTTCCACAATAGGTTAAAACAGGGATTATTCGACTTAAAATCTACAACTAACTACTATGTTTAAAAAAGCCAGTTTTTCATTACTTCTATTAGGTCTGCTTTCCTGTGATGAGCAAATCAGTAGCATACATATATTTAAAGATATTTTACCGGATAGTAATGGAGGCAGGCTAAATATAATTGTAGTAGCTAGAGAATCTTTATGGCAATCTATAGCTGGAGATCATTTGAGAAAACTGTTGACTTCTCCACAACCCATATTACCTCAACCTGAAGCTCTCTACACAGTACATCAGATCGAACCTTTGCAGTTTAACAAATTACTGATGCGTTCACGTAACATCATCATTCTGCAAGAAGGGGAAGACATATATCGGGTAGAAGAAAATAAATGGGCAAATCCTCAGTTAGTAACGATCATAAGCGCTTCAAGCCCTGAAGAACTGGTTGAAAAAATTTGGCAAAAAGGAAAAGAATTAAAAGTCCGTATTCGCGCTCTGGAAGTTAAGGTTCTCCAAAAAAGGCTTCTAAACAATTCTATTCCTTTACTAAAAGGGCTCGAAACTCATCATGTTAGCCTCCAAATTCCAAAGTCTTTTGATCTGGAAGTTCAAGAAGAGGACCTTTTTATATTCTGGAACAAAACCCTTAAAACAGATCAAGGCATTATTATTTATTTTTGGCCTTTAAAAGTTGATCAAGCTATTGTGGGGAATGATATTATCAACTATAGAGATAGTATTACCCAACTGTATGTTTTGGGGGAAAGAGAAGGTTCTTACATGAAAACCGAAGATTTAATCTCTGCCGAGTCAACTATTATCGAGCTCAATGGGCAGTTTGCAATTGAAACGCGGGGTTTATGGCGCATGGTAGGCGATTTTAAAGGGGGAGCATTTATCAACTATACTATTTATGACGAGATCCATGATCAGATAGTTACTTTGGATGCCTTTTTGTTTGCTCCTGAAATGAAGAAACGCAATATTTTATTTGAACTAGAGGCTATTTTAAAAACTTTTGAGATTATCGATTAGATTCCATGTAAAACAACCCGAATAATTTCTTCAGATCGTAACCCTCCAAAGCTTTTTACGTGTAAACGATAATAGTTGAGTATTCTTTTCAGTAAGGCCGCCCGTATCTCTGGGTCAGTTTTATAGCTTCCCAAATTTTCAAATTCCAGCTTTGAAAGGCGTTGCCAATGTTCTAAAATCTGTCCTGAAATTACATGAACATGTTTTGGTTCAACTATTGAATAATTTCCGCTTATTAAATCAAAGTAAGGGGTCCTTCCTTCCTTATTGGAACTCGCCGGTTCAAAACCTAAAAAAGAAGTCATTTTATATAAAGTCAGCAAATGGAAATTAGCTGTAGGAGACTCTTTGAAATCAAGCCAGATAAAAGCTTTATTGAGAAAATCGAAAAGCTTTGGATTGACTTCTTCATGTATCACACGGCGCAGCACTTCTGCTATAAAAAAAGCAAGACATCTTTTAGCCGGGTCATATAGTATAGTTTGATAATTATAGGTAAGTAGGGCTTCTCTTATTCGCTTTAGTTCTCCTTTTGATTTTTCGTAGTAAACCAGCTCAAGCTGGGTTAACGGCTGGGCCATGGAAGCTTGTATAGGTCCTTTTTTAGAATGTGTATTTCCCACAATAAAACTTTGCAAGCCATTTTCGCGAGTATAACATTTTAGGATAAGGCTAGAATCGCTATACTTTACCGAACCTAACACTATAGCCTCGGTTTTGCTGAGCATATCAGTTTATAATGAGAATTTTAACAACCGCCGTATTAGTGCCTAAGTCATCAGTTATATAAGCAATATAAACACCCGAACGAGCTCTCTCGCCAGAAAAATTTTTGCCATTCCATATTGCTTGCCCACCTTCAGCTCCTGTTTCGTAAATGAGATTTCCTTCAATATTTGTAATTTTAACCTGAGCGTTAGTTACTAAACCTCTTATCAAAATCGGCCCTTCATAACCCGGCTTAACGGGATTGGGATAAGCGAAAACATCTCGATGAAACTCCCCTCCTTCAGTAGCATTTCCCTGAAATGAAACTATACCCTGATCTGTACCGAAATGAACCATTCCAGTATTATCGTCGATTTCGATTTCTAAAACATTATTACTCAGTAAAGGGCTATTGTCTTGTGTAAAATGATAGATTTCTTCTGCTCCAGTCTCGTCGGTATAAAAAACTCCTGCAGTGGTAGTGGCAAACCACTTTTTATTGGCGCCATCTATCTCAATATCATTTATAGATTCTCCTTCTAAAAAGGGGGTGCCAAAACCATCTCCGTCCTCATCAATTAAAATACGAGCTACATCAAAATTGCGATTGGGCTCGAAAATATTTTGAGGGTTGTAAAGTACTCCCACGCCTTCTAAAGTCCCTATCCAGATCTCTCCGTCTTGATCTTCAGTAAAGCAGAGTACAGTTTGTGAGGGGAGGTTTCCCGAATTTTCCACTGAAGTAAGTTTTTTTGCCAAGAGATGATTATTGTTAAACTTTACAACGGTTATGCCAGACCCTCTCATCTGTATCCATATTTGATCCTGTGAGGTATACATAATGTCCTTTATTGGTGAACCTATTGGAGCAGCAGAACCCAAGTTAAAAGATTCTACCGTTCCATCTTTTCTTATAACTCCCAGCAATTTGTCGGTTAGCGAGTTCGTAAACCAGCAATTTCCTTCTTTATCGAAGGTTAACTCACCCACTCGATGTTCCGCCCTACCTTGGTTCATGGAAGGCATAGCTCCGCTGGTTGAAGTTTCATTGATCAGTTCCACAAATTCATCATTCCTGAATTCTAGTATTCCATTGCCATAAGACGAAACATAAAAGTGATTAAGATCTTGTGGATTGCTAGCAATAGAGACTATATCCTTATATTCTCCAAAATTGCTGTTAGATACATTTTTCCACTCAAAGTCATTCAGTATAAAAAAGCCATCGTTATTATAGCCAGGAGCCCAGCTAGGGCTAACAGATCCCGGTGAAACATAGACCTTCCCACCTGCGAAATGCATGGAATAGACGTTTTTGGTAGCAGGTCCATTAGGGTCAAAGTTTTGATTGGTGAATACTTGGTAATTCAGAAACAGACCTCGTCGATGATCCAGTATCCAAAAAGCTTCTGGATTAGGATCAACCAATGCGGCTTTTGGGAAAAAATCTTCATAATCAAGATGGACAGAATTTACGTTGTAAACGATACTGAAATCGCTATTGTACCCGATAACACTAAAAGGATTAATTACAAGTAGTATTTCCCTGCCGGTTTCTAGCTTTAAATTATTAGAGATCATAGCTGCATTAAAATGTTTCCAGCTATTATTATCACGATAAAAGATACTGTCATTATTAGAGTCGTTGTTATCCGTCTTGTTGATAAATACCTTGCCATCAAAAACAGTAATCATATCTATGAACTTTCCCTTTGAAATATCTCTTCTCCAATTTTTGAAGAAAATAAGGCCTTCTCCCAACGCTGCTCTATACAGCCCTTTATCCGTAACGGCATAAATACTATCTTCATTAACGGCTGTTTGAAATACTTTCAAGGTGTTCCCGTGCTCTCCTATAATAAAAGTATCTCTGAAAATTCTTTGAGAAAGATCAAAACTCACAATGCCAAAATCAGTCGCTATGTAAGCAATATTACTTCGAATCATAATATGGTTGATTCTCTTTAAACCCGAATAGTTGCTCGTAAACCTTATATCGGGATAATTGTCAACCCGATCACTGTTAATAATATCTATGTTTCCGTTTTGATACCCAACTATTATAATATCGTATTCATTAGAGTAGGCCAATTCTGTAATGGCAATATCACTGAGGCCATTTACTTTTGAGAGGCGTTGGATGTCACGATCTACTGTATTGAAAATAAAAATTCCTTGTTCCGTAGCAGCATAAATTGCATTGTTTCTTTGAACCATATCTACTCCCACCGTATAAGGAAGATGATCTACCCAAACCCCTAAAGAACTGCTAAGCTGCGCTTTAGTCAGCAGAGTGGAACCCACAGATAAGAACACAAATGCAATAAAACTCTTATTTGCAATGAACTTGTTCATAATCTCATACCTCTTTGAATACTCTAAGCAAACGATAAAGCTATTAAAAATGACATGTTTGAACTAAATATATTAATTGCAAGCAAGTTGATATCTCTAACCTTATTTATCAGCAATAGATTTAATTATCAAATTTTCAAAATACACGTAAATTTATGAGATGCAGAAATTATATTAAACACGGACTTCTATAAAGATTGCACCAACAACGATTCCTGTGGTGTAGGAGGATGTGAAAAGCTTTCTGTTTTTGACTACTTTTCAGATCATGAGACCGTCCTTTCTAGTCGAAGAGGAAACAATTGAATGGAAGTGTGATTTAAGAACATTAAAAAAGGTTTTTATAAAAATGTAGATACAAGACAAACATTATTGAAAAAAGGCAGTTCGGGATAAAAAATGAGGTATAATTCCTAGCAGGGGTTACATCAACTGAAAGGACCAAACAGGTTGGAAATAGGAAACGGTTCAAAGACCTGGAAATAGATATCATTTTTGATAGCTTTGTTTTGATGAATTAGGTTATCGGGTTTTGTTATGATGAATGGAAAAGTATTATTGGTCGGTTTTTTGGTAATAGGGCAATTTGCACTCGCTCAAAATAAAGAGCGATTTAAGAAGTCTGCTGGAAAAGAATCTTCTCCACCTGAAGAAGCAGAAGAAATTGTTGAAGAACCCGATCAGGAGGAAAAACTCAGCGTTGAAAAAGGGAGCTTTGACTGGGGGAAAGTAGTTTACGGAGGTAATTTGAGCTTGGGTTTTGGCACTAGTACATTTATTTACTTGTCTCCAGGTATAGGCTATAGAACTTGGGAAAAATTTATTACTGGAGCAGGCTTTATTTATCAATATACGAAAGTCCGTTGGGTGGGAAGTGCTTCTCCAAAGTTGCGTGAGCCTATTGAAAATCAAATATGTGGGCCTAAGGTATTTGCCAATTATTTTCCAACTGATTATTTTTATGTAGGAATTTCATTTGAATATCTCAATCATGGTTACGATCCGAGAAACAACCAAATATTTTCCGAAAAAGCATGGACTTCTGTTCTTTTTCTGGAGGCAGGATTTACAAAACAAATAGGTAGTAAGGGTTTTGCTTTTGGTGGCATTCGATATAATCTGCTACATGATATGGATTCTCCTTATGCTTCTTCATTCTACCCTATTTTTGGAATTTATTTCTGATGATATTAAAATCGAAACAATATCTTTTGAGCTTGCTATAAATAGAGTTTATATCAGCTTTATCCCCGTACTAAGGATTTTGCGAAAGTAACCAAGTCGATCTTAATATCTGCCCGTCCAGTAACTGAATGAAGATTTTCAATAGCTTTTCGGTAGAATTGATCTCTTTTTTCTTCCACATATTTTTTGGCCCCGGTCTCTCTAAACCATTTCTGGTGGGCTTTTACTTTATTTTCAGGAGAAGCTCTGTTAATTAAAGCTTCAGGAAATGCACCATTAGCATAAATTTGGAGAAGGGTTTTTTTACCATTGAGAATATCTCCTCCTATTTTTTTACCAAGCTTAATTGAGTCGCCAAAAGAGTCTAACAAATCGTCCTGCATCTGAAAGGCAATCCCAATATTAACTCCGAAATTGTATAGAGCTTTACAATTAGCACTAGAAGCGGGGACAATTAATGCGCCTATTTCCAGAGCAGTTCCTATTAAAACGGAAGTCTTTAAGCGGACCATTTCCAAATAGTCTTTTTCAGTTACAGATTTCTTGTGCTCAAAACTCATATCGTAATGCTGGCCTTTGCACACTTGAAGAGCAGTTTTGGAAAATTTTTTTAATAATTTAGGCAGTATCTCACAGTTATCATGAATCATGCATTGATAAGCTTTAACCAACATAGCATCTCCAGAAAGCACAGCAACATTAGTATTCCATTTTTCATGAACGGTTTTTTTACCTCTTCGTAAAGGGGCATTGTCCATCATATCATCGTGAATAAGTGAGAAATTATGAAATATTTCTACTCCCAAGGCTGGCATTAGAGCTTCTTCCAGTTTACCGTCAAATAAGTCGCAGGCAGCCAAAGTAAGAGCGGGTCTGAAGCGTTTTCCCTCTAGTAATAAGATATAGCTAATAGGTTCATAAAATTCGGGATTGATATCAAGACTTTCACGTGCAAGGGCTTTTTCTATCATTTGCACATATTCTTGAAATTTATTCATGAACTAGGTTTAGGAATTTATTAAATCCAATAAATATTCACCATAACCGCTCTTGTGCAAAGGTCGAGCTATTGCTTCCAATTTGGCGACATCTATGAAGCCTTGCCTAAAAGCAATTTCTTCTATACAACCAATTTTAAACCCTTGTCTTTCTTCGATTACTTGAACAAATTGCCCAGCTTTCATTAGGTTGGAAAAAGTGCCAGTATCTAGCCAAGCAATGCCTCTATCCAGTATGCTCACATGCAGTTGTTCGTGCCGTAAATATTCCTTGTTTACGTCAGTGATTTCATACTCGCCCCGAGCTGAGGGCTTTAATGCTTTAGCAATATCAATTACATTGTTATCGTAAAAGTATAAACCAGGAATAGCGTAGCGAGATTTGGGGTACTGAGGTTTCTCTTCAATAGAAATTGCTTTGAGATTCTGATCGAAATCCACTACACCATAGCGTTTTGGGTCAGAAACCTGATAGGCAAATACAATTCCTCCTTTAGGGCTACAACTATTCTTTAATAGGTTTTCCATATTAGTTCCATAGAAAATGTTGTCCCCCAAAATGAGAGCTACACTGTCATTGCCAATAAAATCTTCTCCCAAAACAAAGGCCTGAGCCAAACCGTTAGGAGCTTCCTGTACAGTGTAGCTGAAGTTACAGCCTATACGATTGCCATCTCCTAATAATTTTCTATAAAGAGGTACGTCATGAGGAGTGGATATAATCAATATATCTCTTATCCCTGCCTGCATTAAAGTGCTTAAAGGATAATAAATCATGGGTTTGTTGTAAACGGGCATTAACTGCTTGCTCGTAGCTAGGGTTAAAGGATGCAAGCGGGTTCCAGACCCTCCGGCTAGAATGATTCCTTTCATGAAAGAAAAGACATTGGGATTAGATATTTTGAGTCACAACTAAATTACTAAAGATAATATCTTTCTAAGCTAATCGTGATCCTAAAAATTTTTCAAACACTAAAATAGAACTGTATTATTTCTGTATATATCTTAGTTATTTCGTAAAGAAATATAAATTCATTAAAGAATCTAAACAGAAATGAAACAAAGAGTTAATCAATTAACATTGTTTGGAGGAGGTAAGAGAGGGTTTATGAGTCTGAAAGAAACATCTGAGTGGGCATCGCAATATTTAAATCGTCTAGTTACAGTTTCCAATGTTTCGTATCTGCTCCAATATGGGCGAATAAAAAAATATGGAAGGGATGGTAATCCATTGATTAACATTAAAGAACTAAAGGACTATTATGAATCTTATAACAAGGAAGAACAGTGGAAAGAAAAATTAGGTAAAGACCTCAACTGGCGCCTGTCTTTTGTAGAGTACAAGGAGTCGGAAAGAACAAAACACGTTCATAGGTTGCATCCTTATAAAGGTAAGTTTATTCCCCAGCTAGTGGAATATTTTCTTGATTCTCACACAGATCAATTCAAGCAAAAGACACCTTTTCATAAAGACGATATTGTTTTGGATCCATTTTGTGGTAGTGGAACAACATTAGTTCAATCTAACGAATTAGGTGTGCATGCAGTTGGTATAGATATTTCTGCGTTTAATTCAATGATTAGCAATACAAAAATTGACAAACATAACATCCCACAGATTAAAGAAGCAATTTACAATATAAGATTGAGCTTGGAAAATTTTCAGAAATCGAAAACCAATATTGTTTTTGAAAAACATTTACGTTCCGAACTTTTGAGATTTAACCTCGGGTATTTCTCATCCCCAGAGTATAAGAGAAAAGTAAGAAGAGAGGAAATCAACGAAAAAGAATATGCAAAAGATAAAGAGCAAGGGTTTTTACGTATTTATTACGACTTAGCTAAAAAATATAACATTCAAATTAGGCAAGACCAAAATAGTTCTTTCTTAGACAAGTGGTTTTTATCTCCGGTCAGAAAAGAAATTGACTTTGTTTTTAATGAATTAAAAAAGATAGACAATAAGGACATTAAACGAATTTTAGCGATAATCTTGAGCAGGACAATTCGTTCCTGCAGAGCAACCACTCATGCTGATTTAGCAACTTTAAAAGAGCCTGTCACAACTACGTATTATTGTAAGAAACACAGTAAAATGTGTAAACCTATATTTTCTATTAATGGATGGTGGCAAAGGTACACTGAAGATACGTTAGATCGACTTGCGGAATTCGATAGGATAAGAACTGAAACATTTCAAATCTGTTTGACTGGAGATAGTAGAACTGTAGATATTTACAAAGAAATCAAGAAGAAAAATACAGAGTTCGCAGAATTGCTGTTAAGAAAAAAAATTAGAGGAATTTTTTCAAGCCCGCCCTATGTAGGACTTATTGATTATCACCAACAGCACGCATATTCATATGAAATATTGGGCCTTGAACGAAATGATGAATTAGAAATTGGGCCTCTTTTTAGAGGTCAAGGTAAAGAAGCAAGGGATTTCTATGTTAAGGGAATAGCAGAAGTTTTAAAAAATTGTAAAAAATATTTTCAAAATGATTTTGATATATTCTTGATAGCTAATGACAAATTTAATCTCTATCCAGATATTGCTCAGTTAGCTAAAATAAAAATCGTCAAAATTTTTAAACGTCCAGTATTAAATAGAGTTGAAAAAGACAGGTCCAACGCGTATTCAGAAACCATATTTCATCTAAAATAAAAATAGAATGCCACTTACCAAAAAGCAGATAAAGAAAATTGAGGATACTATCAGAAATAGTCTAAGGAATAAATTTAAAACATAATAAACCAGAAACCAAAAACATGCCTTTTCATTATCGTTTATTGGGTCGTGATAGAATGGCTTTATTCTCTTTTATCCATTCTTTGAACACTAGTTTTGGCACATCTATCTTTGAACCTGTAGCTGAAACTTTAGCGAGTCCGAATTTTGAATTTGTGCAAAAGCAGTATGTGGTTGGTAACGCAATAAGTGAACAAGCTCAATTTGAAATTCAGGAAATCATGGATGAACTTGCAACGGGAAAAGATCCGAATAAGAAAGAAGAAATTGAAAGAGTAAGAAAAGTTTGCAACAAAGGAAAAATGAAAAAAACGCGAACTGCAAAAATAGATTTATTTGTTGAAGGTTCAGATGGAGCAGTCTATATCTTTGATTTAAAAACTGTAAAGCCTAATGCCAGTAATTTTAAGGATTTTAAAAGAACATTGTTAGAATGGACAGCAATCTTTCTAGCGAAAAATCCAAGTGCAAAGGTAAATTCATATATTGCCATTCCCTATAATCCGTATGAACCAAAACCTTATGAAAGATGGACAATAAAGGGAATGTTGGATTTAGGTAACGAACTAAAAATTGCCGAAGAATTATGGGACTTTTTGGGAAATGGCACTGTCTATTCAGGGTTATTGGATTGCTTTGAAAGGATTGGTCTTGACCTCAGAGCAGAAATTGACGCATATTTTTCCAAATTCAAATAGCAGTACAACGTCTTGCCTACTTGGATACTATAGTTCTGGCATTGTAGTTTATTCTTGTGGGTTTACATGCCCTTTTTATTGATAGGAGAAATAACTGTTGGTACCCTGGTTGTGATAAAAGAGTCAGAATTAGCAAGTGAGGCATTGAGGTGGCATAATCAAAAGTAGAAATAGGCCTAAAAGTCCAGCAACTCTCTACTTAGCCTTATAGAAATTGCTAGCAGAGTAATGACATTTGGGATAAGACCACAAGACCTTTATATTAGAAACCAAAAGAGAGATTAAGCTTGATAGCAAGGTTATCAGTAAACTGAGATAGAGAGTAAGTACCGTAGCGATAAAATATCCCCGCACCTAATTCTATAAAGCCAATGTATACCAGCTTATTCAACTCTATACCTGATTCAAAATAACCGGATTCTAAGGTGTTAAACTCTATACCTTGATGGAGATAAGAGTTAGAAAGGTTGCCAATGACAAGGCGGTTGACTATACCGATGTCAGACTTGAAGCTTCTTCTGTTAAACAATAAAGAGCCAAAATCTTGGCAGTAGGATAAATAAATGTATGTGTCTGAAAGAAACTCGTTAAAGCGCATAGTTTCAAAGCTGTTTTCATCGGTAAGCGATAGTAACCTGATGCCAAAATCGTCAGAATTAATCATATTGGCTTGATGAGCATATAGCTTGGAATAGGGGGTATTATTAAAAACTTTGCCGGACTGTAGAACAAAAATGGATTTTCCCCAATAAATGTGACGAAATTCATATTCCATACGGAAATCTATTTTTTGGTAAGAGTAATCGCCATTCCAAAGTTCTTTAAAGCCTTGAGTGATTTGTACATAGAATACGGGGAAGCCTCGCTTTAAGGGTATTATGCCAATCGGTGTTCGAGTATACTTCTCTAAAGGGGCATAACGGAAAGACCCAATAAATTCTGTATAATTATACTTGGCAGGAGAGAAAGTAACATCGCTAATAACTTGTCGGTAAGTATAAGGAGACTTAATAATATAACGGGTCTCATTTTGTAAGTTCCATCGAGTTTGAAGTTGAGGAAACGGATGGTATTCCATACCCATCCATAAGCGTTTTACTTCATCCCAATTTTCGATATAAAGCCTACGGTAATTACCTTCGAAGATACCTTTACTTGGCTTTTGAGTAAAATCAAGCCCCCCACTTTCCAGTATATCGAAGAAGTAGCCTCCTTTAAGACTTAGATTTATCTTTCGATTTATAATTGTCCTTGCGTGGAGCCCATACTTCCAAGTTTTGTCTTTAAGGCCATAGCCAAAATAGCCCCCAACACTAAAAATCCTGGAAATCCTATTGTTAGTATGGCCTCCCAAACCTAATCTCAAGCCCTCGTAAGTATTATAGTTGAGAACTTTTTTAACTTCGAGATTTATAAACTTAATAGGTATTTTTCCCTTCAGAAACCCAATGAGGTCTTCCAATCTTTCATCTAATTTTATTGCCTCACCTATAGAATCAATTACTCGGTAGGTTTCTTTATTCTTATCGGTTAGAGGGCTTACTCTATGGCGATCTATTATTTCTAGAGAGTTGTTATGTGTGAGAGCATCAATTGAAAGGTTTACTCGGTCAATATCCTTTCGGCTGAGCTCTGCCTCGATGTTAATATCACTCAAATAAGTTCTTAAAGTGGCATAGGGATTTATTCCGCTACTAGTATAGAAAATAAAGTCGGCATTGAGTTGAACCGGAAACCATGTCTTTTCACCAAATCGCTGGTATTGTTGTTGGATTTTCACCTGTATGCCTTCGTTTTCATATGGTTCTGCCAGCACATTTTGTATAGCCCAACTAGATGAGTTGATATAGAGTGATCCTTTCAGGGGCTCAAAACCGTAGCCAGGCTGTGGTCGAAAGGAAATAATAAAAACAGTGTCTGAAACAGAATTGTAGAGCGTGTCCTCCAATAAAAAGAAATAACGTTTAAGGCTACCGGGTGTAATAGGGTTGAGATATTCTTTTCCGGCAATCTCAATATAATCTTTGTAAAAAGAAAATGATCGAAGTTCAATTGCTATGAGAGCAAATAAAGGGTTTTTAAAGCCAGAGGTTCTATTGGCTATTACTGTTTCATTATCCCGTGAGGGAGCCAGAAACTTTCGTTCGGTAATATTTTCCATGAGGAAAAGATCCTGCTTTTCCATAAGGGATATTAGTCGGTAATTGGAAGAGTCTGCTTTAGTGTAATCATTGATTTTAATGGTATCCAGCTTAAGTTTTAGAGAGAGTCCAGGTTTAAAAGCCATAATGAATTTGGAATAGGATTTATAGGTGAAGGAAATCAGATTGAGCGGATTATTCAGCTTTCTGTTATCAATGGTATTTTGGATAATTCGGTGAGCTGGATTTACTCCCGGTAAAACATTTACTTCTCTTAATTGAGAAATCTTTTCATGTAAGGATAGCCTGATAAAATCACCTCTTAAAGTATCTAATAAAACATTTTTGCTTTGATAGCCTATAAAAGAAAAGCGTAAGACTACGCTTGGGGGAACAAGCAATTGAAATTTACCGTCAATATCAGAAGATGTTCCCATTTTGGTATCGGCAATCGTGATATTTACAAAAGGCAGAAGGGCTTTGGTTTGAGCATTATTGACAATGCCTTTAATCATTCTGCTTTGGGAAAACAGGACTATTGGAAAAAATATGAGAATGGAAAACAGTTGCGCTTTCAACTTGGATAATATTACTGTTTTAAACAAAGCTCAAAGCTGAGATATCAAATGCGGGGGCAGTATTGCAGAGAAAAAGCCGCTTCAGTTAGAGTGGATAGTGTTTTTATAAGGTTCCTCGGTTTTCTTGTTCTTGCTCTATGGCTTCAAATAGCGCTTTAAAATTTCCTTTACCAAAAGATTTAGCTCCTTTGCGTTGAATAATCTCAAAGAAAAGAGTGGGACGGTCAGCAACTGGCTTAGTGAAAAGCTGTAGCAGGTAGCCTTCATCATCTCGATCAATTAAAATACCCAGTTTTTTGAGATCTTTCAGATCTTCATCAATTTCACCCACTCGGTCTAGAATGTCATCATAATAGTTATCCGGCACGTAAAGGAATTCAACCCCGCGATTTTTGAGGATAGAAACGGTTTCAATAATATTATCTGTGGCAACAGCTATGTGTTGCACCCCAGGGCCACCATAAAAATTGAGATATTCTTCTATCTGTGATTTTTTTTTGCCTTCAGCCGGCTCGTTAATAGGGAATTTAATACGACCATTGCCATTGGTCATTACCTTGCTCATTAAGGCAGTGTATTTAGTGGAAATGTCTTTGTCGTCAAAAGATACTAGCTGAGTAAAACCCAACACTTTGGCGTAGAAGTTCACCCATTTATTCATTTCGTTCCAGCCGACATTACCTACTATGTGATCAATATATTTCAGCCCGACAGAAGCCGGGTTATAATTTGATTTCCACTCGCGAAAGCCGGGCATAAATGGACCATTGTAAATATTCCGTTCCAAAAAAATGTGAATAGTTTCTCCATAAGTCTCAATAGCTGATAGAAATACCTTGCCATTTTCATCTTCGATGGCTTTGGGCTTAAAAACGGATATGGCTCCTCTCTTAATGGTTTCTTCCCAGCTCTTTGTTGCATCATTCACCGAAAGAGCTATACTTTTAACGCCATCACCATGTTTATTGAGATGTTCATTTATCTTGCCGTCCTTTCCTAAAGGGGAGGTTAATACTAGGCGAACCCTATCTTGCTGCAAAACATGTGATACGCGATCTTTCATACCTGTTTCTAAACCGGCATAAGCCACTGACTGAAAGCCAAAAGCAGTTTTATAGAAATGGGCGGCCTGCTTAGCATTTCCCACGTATAGCTCTACGTAATCAGTTCCGTTAAGCGGGAGGAAATCCTCAGCCGCGGGAAATTCTTTTTTCAATTTTAAGGAAGAGTCATCTGTAAGTCTGATCATATACTAAACATGTTTTTAATAAAGTTAATAACTGAATAACTGAGATACTACAACCAGCTTTTCCAGTAATCATCTAATTCAAGAGCTAGTCCCTCCTCGGTAATACGCAAAGGCCTAAAAGTATCTACCATTACCGCCAGCTCTTCTGTTTGGCTTTGGCCAATGCTACGTTCGGCGGCTCCCGGATGAGGTCCGTGAGGGATGCCTGCCGGATGAAGACTGATAAAACCTTTATCCACATGATTGCGGCTCATAAAATCACCATCCACATAATACAATACTTCATCACTGTCAATATTACTGTGGTTATAAGGCACGGGGATCGATTCAGGATGGTAATCATATAAACGGGGACAGAAAGAGCAGATCACGAAACTGGTGGTTTCAAATGTTTGGTGCACAGGCGGTGGCTGATGTATACGTCCGGTAATAGGCTCAAAGTTTTTTATATTAAAGGCATAGGGGTAATTATAACCGTCCCAGCCTACTACATCAAAAGGATGGGTAGCGTATACTATCTGGTGTAAATGATTTTCTTTTTTAATCTTAATCAGAAAATTGCCTTTTTCATCATGAGTTTCGAGATCGAAAGGTCTCCTTATATCCCGCTCACAGAAAGGGGAGTGTTCTAAAAGCTGACCAAAGCGGTTATGGTATCGCTTGGGAATATGCACGGGGTTGAATGACTCTATAATAAAAAAGTGATTGCGTTCTGAGTCAAAATTTATTTGGTAAATCATGCCCCTAGGGATTACCAGGTAATCCCCATAACCAAATTTTATATTACCCAAAAAAGTTCTTAAGATACCACTACCTTTGTGGATAAAGATGACTTCATCGGCATCGGCGTTTTTATAATAGTAATCAATAAGGCTTTTCTTAGGAGCCATCAAGCTAAGGTGGATATCATCATTGACTAATACAGGAATGCGGGCTTTTAGATAGTCATCTTTGGGAGCAATGTTGCAGCCTTGCAACATACGGCTGGTAATATTTTTAGGCACTGCTATTTTGGGCGATATGTCTTTGGCTTCACCGATGTTCTTAACTTGAGTGGGTCTGTGCAAGTGGTATAAAAGGGACGAAATTCCACTAAAGCCCTCCGTGCCAAACAATTGCTCGTAGTGAAGCAAACCGTCTTGCTTTTTAAAGATGGTGTGTCTCTTACGAGGTATTTTCCCTAATGAATGATAGATAGGCATGAGTAATATTTTTTGTCAACCAAAAATAAGCAATAGCTACCTAAATCAATCTATATTCTTGTGTCCAAAGAAAAAAGATAAAACAAAACAATTGACCATAAAAAAGAGCTACTGCTACTTCAATTAAAAAGTTTAGAATGCTTAAAGAACCGTTTTTCTGCTCTCCCTTCTCTTTTGTTTTTCTTCGCTAAGATGACAGACCTCTTTACACTTAGGTGAACAAGTTCCTTTCCACTTTTCAGCGCAGTCCGAACACTGGATAAAAAGTAGGTTGCACTCTTTATTGACACAATTTACGTAGGTATCACAGAGTTTGCAGCATTGATAACAGTGGGCTATAACTTCATCTGAAATACTTTCACCTAAACGGCTGTCAAAAACAAAGTTTTTGCCTTTGAACTTATTTGGTAATCTGTGGGCTTTTATTTGTCGTGCATAGTCTACAATGCCTCCCTGGAGCTGATTTACATCCATAAAACCATGGTGTTTTAAAAAAGCGCTGGTTTTTTCACAGCGAATACCACCAGTGCAATAAAGCAATATCTCTTGATTTTCTTTTCCTTTAAGAAGATTCAACACTTCTGGAAGTCCCTCTCTGAATGTTTCTGATTCTGCGAGTATAGCTCCTTCAAAGTGGCCTATTTCGCTTTCGTAGAGGTTTCTTATGTCAACCACAATAGCTTTATCTCTATCTATAGCTTCATTCCATTCTCTAGCAGTAAGGTGCTTGCCTACATTAGCCACATTAAAAGAACTATCATCTAAGCCGTCTGCCACTATTTTAGAACGGACTTTAACGGTAAGCTCGAGAAAAGACTTACCATCGTCTTCCACTGCGAGATTAAAAGGAACATCTTTAAATTCAGGATGGGCGTAAAGCTGTTTCACAAAAGCGGACCAGTGGTGTTCAGGTAAACTCATCTGGGTATTTATTCCTTCTTTGGCTAGGTAGATGCGCCCCAAGCAGTTGAGTTCATTCCATTCAGCAAATAATTGGTCGCGCACTTCTTCGGGTTTTTCTATAATGACATAGCGGTAAAAAGAGATGGTCATTCTTTTAAAGTTTTCCGCTTTCAGTCTTTTTAGTAATTGCTCACGCCCCAACTTGTTGCATAGATCTTTTCCAGTATTAGGATCCACTATGATAGTTTTTTCAGTTTGCAAAAGTATGGAAACTAACTAATTAGTGAGATATGAGTATCGCTAGCTTTGGGGTTGAATGATACTTGGAATAGTTAGATTATTATTTTTGTGGGAAATGCAAAGCATACAAGAAGCTATACTTGTTTTAGGGTCAGCTGGCCAGGTCGGAACAGATCTAGTGCAGGTGCTTAGAGAGAGCAGCGACAACATCAAGGTGATTGCTTCGGATATTTGTAAACCTAAAAAAGATATGCTCGATTCGGGGCCTTTTGAAGAGATTGATGTGTTGGATAAAAATAAGTTGTTTAAAGTAATCAAACAGTATAATGTGAAGCAAGTGTATCAACTGGTGGCCATGCTTTCAGCGAAGGCTGAAAAAATGCCCATGAAAGCTTGGGAACTCAATATGCAAAGCCTTTTTAATGTACTGGAACTGGCACGCAAAGGGTATATACAAAAAGTATATTGGCCTAGTTCAATCGCTTCTTTTGGACATGTTGTGCCTAAGCAAAACACTCCCCAATTTACCGTTATGAATCCAACAACAGTCTACGGAATCAGTAAGTTGTCTGGAGAATTATGGTGCAATCATTATCATAAAAAATATAAAGTAGATGTGCGTAGCATTCGCTACCCGGGGCTTATTTCTTATAAAACAGAACCGGGGGGGGGAACTACGGATTATGCCGTTGATATTTTCCACAAAGCCAAGCAGAAGGGAAAATATACTTGTTATCTAGCTGAGGATACTGCTTTGCCAATGATGTACATGCCAGATGCCATTAAGGCGACTATAGGAATCATGGAAGCTCCGGCAGAAAGGATAAAGATCAGGGCATCTTATAACGTTGCGGCTTTTAGTTTTGACCCTGCTACTTTGAGTAAAGAGATCCAGAAGTATATTCCTGACTTCACCGTTTCTTATGATGTAGATTACCGAAATGAGATTGCACAAGATTGGCCTCAAAGCATAGATGATACTGAATCCCGCCAACACTGGGGATGGCAGAACGACTTCACCCTGGCTCAAATGGTAAAGGATATGCTGAAGCACTTATAAAATCAGAAAAACCTATGCAATACCCAGCTTTTTAAGCTCTATATACTAGATTTCACACCTTTTCCAGCGTTATTTCCATATCAGTATTTCCAGCTGTGACTTCATCCCCGTCTATTTTCTCATATGTATTACTAGCAGTCAAAGTAATTTTAGTTTTGGAGTGTAATTCTACCTTTGAAAAACTGAGGACTTCTCGAGAACCATCAAACAGTACAAGATTACCGTTAGGCTTTATACTCCAGGTTCCCTTTATGCCTTTCAGAGAATCATTTCCAATTTCAGTTTCAGAAGTACCATTAACTACGGTTATTCTTTTATACTCCCAACTCACGTTAGATCTGGAGTAATCTCCATTGGCACTAAAATGAAAAGTTCCAACATGGTTGCTGGTAGTTGTAGTATGTGATATGGTTATAATTATAGAACCAGAAATAGAAGTGGTAGAGCCGCCTTCCAAATTGAGAGCTACCAGTTCCCAGGTTCCGGGTAAAATTTCTTCTAAGGTTATATTGTCATCTTTTATATTGTCATCTTTATCCTTATCTTTTTTCTTACATGCAGAGGAAAGTACTACAGCAGAGATGAGAAGGAGTTTTGAAATAGTTTTCATAGCTGTTGAATTAAAATTTGATCTTTCAAATGTAATAAAAATTTGTTTTTATTACATAAAGTTTGTTTTTATTACATTTTGATAAGGAACTGAATTTCGGTAGAACAACCGCAATAATGTTATATAACATTGTTGAAAAACTTTAGAAACGGTGCTTAAATCTAGTCGTCACATTGAAGTTGTTATGAAACGCATAGGTATTTTGCATCTGGCTCAGGGACTAATACCGAAAATATTGTGGAATATTTCCGGCAAAGTGAATGGGCTGTAGTGGAGGCAATTTTTTGTAATAATACCCGAGCTGGATTGATAGACCATGCTCATAAACTTGAGATTCCTCATATGGGTTTTAAAAATAAAGACTTGGAGAATAAAACCATCCTATAGGAAGCTGAAAGAGTATAAAGTTGACTTGATAGTTCTTGTGGGCTTTCTCAGAAAGATCCCTACTTCACCGTTTCTTATGATGTAGATTACCGAAATGAGATTGCACAAGACTGTGCCTCAAAGCATAGATAATACTGAATCCCGCCAATACTGGGGATGGCAGAACGACTTCACCCTGGCTCAAATGGTAAAGGATATGCTGAAGCACTTATAAAATCAGAAAAACCTATGCAATACTCAGCTTTTTAAGCTCTATATACTAGATTTCACACCTTTTCCAGCGTTGCTTCCATATCAGTATTTCCAGCTGTGACTTCATCCCCGTCTATTTTCTCATATGTATCACTAACAGTTAAAGTAATTTTAGTTTTGGAGTGTAATTCTACCTTTGAAGAACTGTAATATTCTTCAAACTCATCAAACAGTATAAGATCGCCGTTAGGTTTTATACTCCAGGTTCCCTTTATGTCTAACTGAGACTCGTTTCCAGTTTCAGTTTCAGAAGTACCATTAATTACGGTTATGCTTTTATACTCCCAACTCAGGTTAGATGTGGAGTAATCTCCATTGGCACTAAAATGAAAAGTTCCAACATGGTTGCTGGTAGTTACAGTATGTGATATGGTTGTAATTATAGAATCAGAAATAGAAGTGGTAGAGCCGTCTTCCAAACTGAGAGCTATCAGTTCCCAGGTTCCGGGTAAAATTTCTTCTAAGGTTATATTGTCATCTTTATCCTTATCTTTTTTCTTACATGCAGAGGAAAGTACTACAGCAGAGATGAGAAGGAGTTTTGAAATAGTTTTCATAGCTGTTGAATTAAAATTTGATCTTTCAAATGTAATAAAAATTTGTTTTTATTACATTTGATAAGGAACTGAATTTCGGTAGAACAACCGCAACAATGTTATATAACATTGTTGAAAAAATTTAGAAACGGTGCTTAAATCTAGTCGTCACATTGAAGTTGTTATGAAACGCATAGGTATTTTTGCATCTGGCTCAGGGACTAATACCGAAAATATTGTGGAATATTTCCGGCAAAGTAAATGGGCTATAGTGGAGGCAATTTTTTGTAATAATACCCGAGCTGGAGTGATAGACCGTGCTCATAAACTTGAGGTTCCTCATATGGGTTTTAAAAATAAAGACTTGGAGAATAAAACCATCCTTAGGAAGCTGAAAGAGTATAAAGTTGACTTGATAGTTCTTGCGGGCTTTCTCAGAAAGATCCCTAGTGATATAATAAAGGCATACCGAAATCGAATTATCAATATTCATCCGGCCTTACTACCTGACTATGGAGGAAGAGGTATGTATGGAATTCGTGTTCACCGAGCAATAATAGAAAACGAAGAAAAAAAAACTGGCATTACAATTCACTATGTGAATGAAGAATACGACGAAGGAGATATTATTTTTAAGAAGGCTATTGAAATAGATGCTGAAGATACCCCAGAGGATGTTCAATACAAAGTTCAACAACTGGAATACAAGCATTATCCCCAGGTAATAGAATACCTACTTAATAATTTGGATTGAAAGTAAATATATACACAGACGGATCATCGTTAGAAAACCCAGGCCCGGGAGGATATGGAATTATATTGGAAAGCGGGTCTTACCGTAAAGAGCTAGGACAGGGTTTTAGAAAAACCACAAATAATAGAATGGAGCTAATGGCGGTTGTAGAATCCTTAAAAGCCCTTTCGAAGAACGGGTTGGAAATTCACATATTCAGCGATAGCAAATACGTAGTAGATGCTGTTAGTAAAGGTTGGGTATTTAGCTGGGTAAAAAAGAGATTTAAGGGGAAAAAGAATTCTGATTTGTGGCGGGAGTTTTTGAAACAATACCAAAAACACAGGCCAAAGTTTCACTGGATAAAGGGACACAACAATCATATGCAGAATGAACGTTGTGATCAGCTTGCTGTAGCAGCTGCAGCATCTGGAGATTTAAAAATAGATGAAGGATTTGAACAACAAGAAAAAGAGAAAAGATTGTTGTAATAAAGCTATTGGTTGTAAGATCTTGTACCGGCGTTTACCGGAATAAAAAAGTTGAGCCGGTTTTATTTTTATGATCTTCTGTCGGAGAGACAACATTAAAGTCTTCAGTTTCTTCCACAAAATTGTGTAAGTGCAAATCTCTTTTACTAACTTCTTTACTTAGTTCAGCTTTAATAATGGAATCCGAAATCAAAGAATCCATGAAATTGATTACCGGTTTACCTTCTATAATGCTGCGGATATTAAGAAGATATCGCTGACTATATGTCATTTGCTCCTTCAAAGAATCGGAAGTCATTGCAAGCTCAAAAGCCTTTTTGCGCAGGCCGATGTCAGAGTAACCTGAAATGTATTCTCCAAGCGGTGTGAATGCAATTAAGACGATAGTGCTAGCTACTAAAAGAATTGCAATCGTACCAACCACCAGAAAAACATTCAACCTGCTCAACTTCAATGAGAACTTTTCCTCAAAAGTATCGTCATTCAATATTATTAAGTGGTACTTATTGCGAAGCTTTTGAATCAGCTTTTTCTTTTCTTTCGGCTTCTCATTGGCCATAGAAGACAAATATCACAATATTACTTTACGCAAAAATAAATATTTGGATACTTATGGAGATATTTTGTAATAATAAATCGCTATTATTTGTTATTGCAGGATAAGATTCAGTAGGTGTTGATGATCTCAAGGAGTTCTCTATTGACTTTCTTTTTCATGTTGTTATATCAGAAATATATATATATAAAAATAAAATTTAAAAAGAAAATGTAAGTTTTTTACATTATGCCTTCCCAGTAATGTGTTATATTTGTGTGAAACACTGTGATATTAGCACCATGTCCAACAGTACAGAACCCACTAAATTTAAGGAACTCAATTTATCCCGCCGATCCATTGGTAATAATTTTCTCCTTCATTACCACTTATAGGGGTCAAAGAATACGGCATATGAAACTACAAAAGCTATGTTATATATTATGTGGGAAACATTTGGGAAAATACAAAGAATGGTTGATAGATGGAAAGTTTAAGGCATATCCTTACGGCCCTGTGCATCCAGCTTTATACAATGACTTATCCATGTACGGGGGTAAGGAAATCACTCATCTCATACGAAATGACAATGAAGAAACAACACAAGTGACAAGTGAACAAAAAGATAGTTAATTTCTACACGTCTTTTCATAATAGTGGTGGAACAATACGGTCAGTACGAAGATTTTGCTTTGATGGAGATGACACACGCTCCAAATTCACCTTTGGACAAAAACAGTCAAAGAAGGTAATAGATAAAACCAAAGACATAGACTTACTCTTAATTTATGAGCATTACAAAATCTTATAGCTATGGAATCAGAACCACAATCAGCACCAATAGATGAAAAGACTCCCAACATAAGTCAGCAAAGAGGCAGGGAGTCATTGGGGCACCGATGAAGGAGATGATTTTATGATACATATAATCACCTATTACTTTTAAATTAGGATGGGCTTTCGTCTGTTATAAGGGTACTTTCCCTCCAATCTATTTATAAGCTTCTCCCTATCATGTTATCAATTTCATATTTATTGAGGGTTTCTGTCTTTTTCAGCATGCACAAGTCCTTATTCTCTGTACTATTCCTAGCACAGAGATCTTTTCACTTCCCCTGCCTCTTTTAGTGAAAGAGTCTTTTTCGTATTCAGTCTTTACTAACATTGCTTTTACGTGGCCTGCCACCTACGTAGGTCTCATCCATTTCTGTAATTCCTTGTAATAAAGTATTTTCTTTATCCCCTTCATTGCCTTACGTATTCTTTGCAGCATAAGCCATGCTATAGGTTGTGTAACACCACAAGCACGTGCCAATTGATAAGAAGATAGCCCTTTCTTCGCTCCTAATACAAGAGACAAAGCCAAAAACCATTTTTGTAAAGGTATTTGTGTCCCATGAAAAATAGTGTTTATACATACATGAAAGTTATGATGACACCCAGTACACATGTACCTTCTATCTTTTTGTTTTTTCTTTGTCTTGTGCTCACTACCACAATAAGGACATTATGAGGTTGTTTACTTCCCCATCTTATCCTTTCTAAATACGCTACACATGATTCTTCCGTTAGGGAATACCTTGTATATATCTGTTATATTCATTTCTTTGTATGTTCAATTAACTATGCAAATATAATAAATATTTCAATATATCCAAATATTTATTACTACGTTATTTTACCTTGCAGAAACGGTTAAAAGCTAAAATATTTTGAGCCAAACAGAGTTATCAGGATATAAGGTCTTGGCACGTGTGAGCAAAAAACAGATTTTCCAAATCATTCCTCTTGTTTTGGCTTGTCTGGTTCAATTAGGCTGTAAACAAACAAATGATTTATTCACCAGCCGGATGTATCATCAGACGGTATCCAAATTCAATCCTCTTTTTAATGGGGAACAGGCTCTTTTTAAAGGGCAAGCTGTTTTGGAAGACTTGCATCAAGATAATTTTGACGAAATACTGCCCGTTTTTAAACTTGGGAGTGAAGAACAGGCATCTTCTATAAAGCCAGAAATGGAAAAAGCAATTGAAAAAGGAGCCAAAATAATCCAGCGGCACTCCATGATGATTCGCAACAGGCAACGTAATAATTTTATTGACGACGCTTACCTTTTGATTGGCAAAGCTCGCTATTATAAAAGAGAGTATTTACCAGCTTTAGAAACTTTTAATTATGTGATACAGGAATTTGGCAAAGAAAAGATGGGAATAGTCGCCCGTTATTGGTTAGCCCGTACTAAGACAATCTCGGGAAATTATCTAAGTGCTGTAGATGACTTTGAAGAAGTTTATCGTCATCCCGATTTACCTAAAAACCTCAAAGGAGATGTTTACGCAGCCTATGCACAGCTTGAAATCGATCAAAAGCATTATGCCAAGTCATGTCAATTACTGCGAGAGGCTATTGAAAATACCCGCGAAAAGGAGAAAAAAACACGCTGGATATTTATAGCAGGACAGTTACAAGCTCGTTTAGGAAATAATTATGAGGCCAGTGAGTTTTTTCGTAGAGTTATCAAAAAGGGCCCTCCTTATGAACTATTGTTTCATGCTCAACTAAACCGAGCTCGTAATTACTATATAGATATTGAAGGCTCAGACAAGGTTTTTGATGAGCTAAAGGATATGCTTAGGGATGATAAGAATTACGATAACCGAGATCAGATTTATTATGTAATGGCCAAAGTAGCAGAAAAAGTGGATAAGGAAAGTTTAGCTGAAGACTATTTGAAAAAATCTATTCGTGTAAGCACCACTAATATTACTCAAAAAGGATTGAGCTATTTGAAGCTGGGAGAACGAAACTTTGAAAATTGGCAATATCTCTTGGCTGCTGCCTATTTTGACAGTGCTCTTACTTCTTTGCCTCCAAACCACAAGAGATATAAAGAAGCAAAAAAGAAAGGCCTTAATGAGCTGGTTCAAAATCTAAATGTGATTGCCAGGGAAGATAGTCTTCAACAACTAGCGGGCTTATCCGAGAAGCAGAGGATAGGGGCCATAGAGCAATATATTGAAAAACTCAAAGAGGCAGAAGAATTAAAACATCAAGAGGAAGAAGATCCCTTTAACAATTTTGCCTTTAATACCAGTGATGGTGGAGATGGCACAGGTTCTTTTAGCAAAGGAGGTCAGTGGTATTTCTATAATTCCAGTTTGAGATCGGTAGGGGTACGGGATTTTATGAACCGCTTTGGCAATAGAACTTTGGAAGACAATTGGCGTAGAAGTAAGAAGTCCATTCAGAATTTTGATGAAGGTAACCAGATAGATAAGGCAGAAGAAAAAACCCAGCTACGAGCAAGTGGAAACAAAAAAGACGAATACTCGATTGATAAATACCTTGAAAATATTCCGCTTACAGAAAAAGCAATGGCTGCAAGCCATAAAAAGATTATTAAAGCCTTTATGAATTTAGGAACCATATATAAGGAAGAAATTAAGGATTTCCGAATGGCTGTCAAGAAACTGGAAGAACTTTTGAGAAGATATCCAGAGTTGGAAGAAAAAGGAAGAGTATGGTACACTCTGTATCGGATTCATAAGTTAGACGAAAATGAACCGAAGGCAAATTATTACAAAAACCTGATCTTAAGCCAGATGAATAATTCAGAGTATGCAAATCTGATTCACTATGAGAATGAAAATAAAAAACCTACTGATAGGAGCGAGGCAAAAGTTGCCTATGTAACGGCTTATGATTTGTATAAAGATAAAAAATACAGTCGCTCCCTTCAAAAAGTAGAAACCGAATACCAGCGATTTATTAAAACACAATACGGCCCGAAGTTTTTGTTACTGAGAGCATATAATCTGGCACACATTAATAAAAGCAAACTGCAAGAAGCTTTGAAAGCAGTGATACAGCTATATCCTGAAACACCTCAAGCTAAACAAGCCAGGCTTATCTTAAACCAAATGGGAAGAGGCAGCGAGAACAATGAAACAACTGCAAAAGAAAACAAAGACGGCGGGAAAAGAAAGGAGATTTACGCTATTAATTTTATCAGTGAACATCGTTACATTGTGGTAGTTCCCAATAAAAAGACAAATACCAATCAACTCTCAATTGATATTACAGATTTCAATGCGAAATTCTTTAGTAATGACAACTTAAAGACAAAGACTATCTTTCTTGACCCCGATAACCAAATGGTAATGGTCAATGGATTTTCTAATAGCACCGAAGCCATGGTTTATTATAATACCGTATTGAATCAGAAAATATTAGTAAGCTATTTGGTCGATAGGGAGTTTATGAATTTTGTAATTTCGACTGAAAATTTCCAACCTTTTTATCGAGATAAAAAAGTAGAAAAATATGTAGAATTTTTTAAGAGAAATTACTTGAAACAAAAGGAGAGAACTAAATCATGATTAAAAAAAACATTATAGAAGCAGATCATGCTAGTAATAGAATTCTAGCAAGCACTACTATTGAAGGTGAAATAAAATCAAATGGTGATATTAGAATTGATGGAAAAATCACTGGTCATGTGAATATTACTGGTAAACTCGTAGTTGGGGAAAAAGGAAGAATAGAAGGAGAGGTTAGATGTGGCCATGCTAATATTTTCGGTCGTATAAAAGGCAAAATGGAAGTAAGTGAACTGCTTACTTTACAAGCAACTGGTAAAATAAATGGAGATGTTATTACTAATAAGCTTTCAGTAGAGCCTGGAGCCGAGTTTACTGGAAGTTGTACTATGGGAGCGATAGCTCGAAATATTGAAAAAAGTAATGCCCCAGAAAAGAAATTTCAAAACAAATCAAAAGAACAAATCGCTTAGACAATATTTAAACTATTCGGCGTTGGGCCTTCAAATAGTAGCAATAATAGGTGGAGGGGCATTTCTGGGTAGCTGGCTGGACAAAAAATATCCGAGCGATATAAATTGGTTTACCCTAGCCCTAGTGTTAATATCAGTGGCTTTATCTATGGCCTATGTTGTCAATAAAATCAATAAATAACTTGGTTGTGTTAAAGCATTTAGCCAAACTGCTAATGGCCTCTGCAATCTCATTTATAGCCCATCTAGCAGTACTCCATTTTTTAGGCTTGTCCTTGCTTGCTCACAAAATCATCCTGTCATACCTCGCTAATACAATTCTGGCGATAATTATCCTTATCTTATTGCTTAAAGCACAAAAGAGATTCCAAAACAGCCTTGGCTTTTTATTTATGGGAAGTAGTTTTTTAAAGTTCGGGCTATTCTTTACTCTGTTTTACCCCACCTACTATCTTGATAAAGATGTTGATAAACAAGAGTTTTTAACATTTTTCGTGCCTTATGGGACATGTCTTATTTTTGAAACAAAAATTCTGATCAGTCAAAACTTTTCAAATAAAAAGGGCTCTTTTCAAAAGAGTTTAAAAGAGATTCGATCTTTTCTTTGGTGATAAATATTAATCGTTAACTTTTTCGTAGTTTTTTAAAACGCCTTCTGAATATATAAGCATGCAGTTTATTAAAGCGATTTCTCTTTTAGCCATTTTTTGCTCAAGCTCCCCTGTTCTTTCTTTTGTCAGCTACGACGAACAGCGTCATAAGAACTCAGAACGAGGCGAAAATGTTAAGAGTGAAATTAAAGAAGCTATCCACCATCACTTAAAGGATGCTCATAGCTTCCATATTTTAACAGACAAAAAAACAGGAGTCCATTATGGTTTTCCCCTGCCGATCATTCTTTGGGATAAAGGTCTTCACGTTTTTATGTCATCTGAGTTTCATCATGAAAAAACAGTAGTAGAAAGTAGGGGGAATTACTATTGTCTGTATCAAAATAAGATTTATAAAACAGATTCTTCGGGAAAACTCATTATGGATCATCATCGTCGTCCTACTAATGTTAAACCTCTCGACTTTTCAATAACCAAAAACGTATTTAGCATCATATTGATATCGTTACTAATCTTTTGTGTTTTTAGAAAAACAGCTAATAGTTATAAAAAGGGCTTGGCGCCAAGTGGTATTTCTAAGTTTTTGGAGCCTTTAGTGTTATTTGTAAGAGATGAGATAGCCATTCCAAATATTGGAGAGAAGTATCATCGAAAATACATGGGCTATTTACTTACGGTATTTTTCTTCATTTGGTTTACTAATCTGGTGGGTCTTGCCCCGTTGAGTATAAATGTAACAGGGAATATTGCAGTTACTTTTGCCTTGTCTTTTATGACTTTTCTCATTACTCAATTTACAGCCAAAGGAGAATATTGGAGACATATTTTCTGGACGCCTGGAATACCCGTTCCAATGAAATTGGTTTTAGCCCCAATTGAACTGCTGGGTATTTTCATTAAGCCATTTGCCCTTATGATTCGTTTGTTTGCTAATATGTCGGCAGGGCATTTAATATTGATGAGCTCAATTGGTTTGTTGTACATATTTCAAAGCTGGTTTGCCCGTGCAGCATTTCTCGGCTTGAGTCTGTTTTTATCAGTTATAGAATTGTTAGTTGCTTTTTTGCAAGCATATATTTTTACCATGCTTACAGCTCTTTATTTTGGAAATGCTGTAGCAGAGCATAATGGACATTAATTAAAACTTTGAAAACAGTCCCTTAAATTAGTCAATGACCTTTATTCTATAATCATCCATTGCTGGCTATTTATCATGGGCAAGGCTTTTTTATACTTCATTTCTTTTTTCTCCCCAGTAGTAAGATTTTGTATAGTTATCGCATCATTTCTTCCATATTTTTTATCAGAAATCACCGGCTTGGATTTAGGCGGAGCCACAGCTTTACCCCCCGAAGTAGTAGTCATTTTCGGATGAGAAGTTTGTAGCCTATCGTAATTGGTTCTTTTCAGGGTTCTAGCTTGTTGTAGCCGATTAGTATCTTGACTGGGCAATTGACCTTTAAAGAGGAAGGAAACAATCTCTTTATTGCTCTTGTCTATCATGACTTTAAAGAGTTCAAAGGCCTCAAACTTATAAATCAGTAATGGATCTTTCTGTTCGTAAACTGCTCCTTGAACGGTTTGACGCAAATCGTCCATATCGCGGAGGTGTTCTCTCCAACTCTCATCTATAATTGCTAAAACTATACTTTTTTCAAATTCACGAATCAGTATTTTTCCTTTACTTTCATAAGCTTTTCTAAGATTGGCTACAACTTGTATACCTTTAATCCCATCGGTAATAGGTACTACTATATTCTCAAATTTATCGGCTTGGTTTTCGTAAACATTCTTAATTACTGGATAAGCCATTTCAGCTATCTCACGGTTTTTATTGGAATATTCGACCAACACTTTCTCATAAAGCTGATTCGTTAAGCTAGGCTGGTCCATTTTCTCAAAATCTTCTTGGGTAAAAGGATTTTCCATAGTAAATATCCAGGCCAGCTTCAATTGGAAGCCATCGTAATCCTTAGCCTCTTGATGTTTTGCTATTATACTTTCACAAGTATCGTAGAACATATTGGCAATATCTACCTGCAACCGCCCTCCGTATAGGGCATGCCTTCTACGTTTGTATACCACTTCCCGTTGAGAGCTCATCACATCATCATACTCTAGTAATCGTTTGCGGATACCAAAGTTGTTTTCCTCTACTTTTTTCTGGGCTCGTTCAATTGATCTAGAAACCATTCTATGCTGGATTACTTCCCCTTTTTTCAATCCCATACGATCCATCAACCTTGCTATTCTCTCAGAACCAAAAAGGCGCATGAGGTTATCTTCCAGCGATATAAAAAATTGAGAGCTACCTGGGTCTCCTTGCCTCCCGGACCGACCGCGTAACTGACGATCTATTCTACGGGAATCGTGACGCTCCGTTCCAATAATGGCCAATCCTTTAGCTGCTTTACTTTCAGGGGTAAGTTTAATGTCTGTACCCCTACCGGCCATGTTAGTGGCAATCGTTACTGTTCCCGGCTTCCCGGCTTCAGCTACAATTTCTGCTTCCCGTTGATGAAGTTTTGCGTTCAGTACGTTGTGCTTAATCTTACGCAGTTTTAAAGCGCGACTCAAGAGTTCTGAAACTTCAACTGAGGTAGTACCAACTAATACTGGTCGACCCTCATTTATCAGTTTGTTAATTTCTTTAACTATTGCACTGTATTTCTCGCGTTTAGTTTTGTACACTAAGTCTTCTCGATCTTCTCTTACGATGGGCTTGTTGGTGGGAATTACTGTTACTTCCAACTTATAAATATCAAAGAATTCGTTTGCTTCTGTTTCTGCAGTACCTGTCATCCCGCTTAGCTTATTGTACATGCGGAAGTAATTTTGCAGAGTAACAGCGGCATAGGTTTGAGTGGCTGCTTCTATCTTCACATTTTCTTTAGCTTCAATGGCCTGATGTAATCCATCAGAATACCTGCGTCCTTCCATGATGCGGCCTGTTTGCTCGCCCACGATCTTCACCTTGTTGTCCATGACCACGTATTCAGTATCCTTTTCAAATAGAGTATAGGCCTTAAGCAATTGGTTCATGGTATGGATGCGTTCACTTTTTACTGAAAAATCCCGCATGATTTCCTCCTTCTTTTGAGCTTTCTTTTCAATGTCTATTTCGGCATTATCTAACTGAGCCAGCTCTGCACCTATATCGGGCATTAAGAAGAAATCGCGATCAGTGCCTCCTGAAATAAGATCAATTCCTTTATCAGTAAGATCAATCTGATTGTTTTTCTCATCAATGGTGAAGAAGAGTTTATCGTCTATGATGTACATATTCTTCATTTGCTCCTGCATAAAAAGGTTTTCTGTTTTTTGGAGCAAGGTTTTCATCCCTTCTTCACTTAGGAATTTGATAAGGGCATTGTTTTTAGGTAACCCTCTGTGAGAACGCAGCAATTTTTTACTTCCTTCTTTAATATCCCCACTTGTTATTAGCTCTTTAGCTTCACGCAATTCTTCAATAACTAAAGCTCGTTGTGCTTCAACGAGCTTAACAACATGAGGTTTTAACTCATTAAATTCATGGCGGTCACCTTTTGGAGTGGGTCCCGATATAATCAAAGGAGTACGGGCATCGTCAATCAACACTGAGTCTACCTCATCAACAATAGCATAATTATGCTCTCGTTGCACCAGGTCCTCAGGTGAACGAGCCATATTGTCACGGAGGTAATCAAAGCCAAATTCACTATTAGTTCCGTAGGTAATATCGGTTAGGTAAGCTTGTCTGCGTTCTTCAGAATTGGGCTGATGGCGATCAATGCAATCTACTGTAAGACCGTGAAACTGAAAAAGAGGTCCCATCCACTCAGTATCTCTTCTAGCCAGATAATCATTAACTGTTACTACGTGAACTCCTTTTCCAGGAAGAGCATTAAGGTATACTAATAAAGTAGCCACCAAAGTTTTACCTTCACCGGTGGCCATCTCAGCTATGCTTCCGTTGTGCAGTAGTACACCCCCCATCAGTTGTACATCATAATGCACCATGTCCCAGGTAATTTGATTATCCGCAGCCATCCAAGAATTTTTCCAGATAGCTTTACCGCGACTTATATCTACAACATTTAGCTTATTATTCAACTCGCGATCAAAATCTGTGGCTCTTACTTCTAGTGTTTCATTTTCTTTAAATCTCCTAGTGGTCTCTTTTATTACAGCAAACGCTTCTGGTAAAATTTCTTTAAGCAACTCTTCTGTTTTTTCATATATCTGCTCTTCTAATTTATCCAGTTCTGTATAGTATTTTTCTTTCTCCTCAACATTTTCTTCTATTTCTAATTTTTCTTTAATTTCTGCTATTCTATTGTTTTCTTTTGCTATGTTTTCAGCCATCTGCTTTTTAAATTCCAGGGTTTTTGCGCGTAGCTCATCATTGGAAAAACTGGTATAGATGGGATATATTTTTTTGACCTGATCTACAACAGGCTGTATTTCTTTGAGGTCTCGGTTACTTTTGGAACCAAAAATCTTTTGTAAAAAATTGGCAATCATATCTTCATTTTTAGACAAGGGCAACTAGTTTAGCCATAATTGAACGGCTTTGGAAGGGCTAAAGCTATATTGCTGTCTTGGAGTTAATGAACCAACTGAAAGCAAAAAAGCTTTGCCCAATGTAAAACTTTTACGCTTTAAGCCAACTTAGTATTCGTCTTCGTTCCAAAGAAAATCTTCTTTTGACGGATAATCAGCCCAGATGTCTTCGATCGATTCATAAGCCTCATCACCATCATACTCGATATCCTGGAGATTTTCCACTACTTCCAGAGGAGCCCCGGTTCGAATAGCGTAATCGATTAATTCATCTTTAGTTGCCGGCCAAGGTGCATCGCTTAAATAGTTTGCCAATTCCAATGTCCAGTACATACCATCATATAATATACCTTATTCTTAAAATTTTTGCAAAGCTAATTTTTTAGTTTGATTGTTCAAATGGGCTTTGGCAAAATAACTCTCCTATTTAATCTCTTGTTTTCCAAAGGGTTTCTTTGCCTTTGTGTTGATGAGTACAATATCTTGCCAACACGAAGAGGTAATCGCTTAAACGATTGAGAAATCGGATGGTTTTATCATTAACTGTTGTCATTTGTGCCAGGCCGATAGTTCTCCGCTCAGCTCTGCGACAAATAGAACGCGCCACGTGACAGTATGAAGATGTTTTGTCCCCACCTGGTAAAATAAAATTTTTTAATTCAGGCAAAACCTCATTCATTCGATCAATTTCCTGCTCCAGTTTTCCGACATTCTCGTCCTTTATCTGGGGTAGAGTAATACAGTTTTTGTCAGGATCTGTTGCCAGTTCTGAACCAATGATGAAAAGTAGATTTTGAATTTCTACTAAAAAGTTCTCAGCTAATTTATCTTCTGTCGTATCTCTGATGAGACCAATAAAGGAGTTGAGTTCATCTACCGTTCCGTAGGCTTCTATGCAAATATTGGTTTTTTTTACGCGGGTTCCTCCTATCAATGAGGTTTCCCCAGTATCACCTTTACGGGTATAGACTTTCATTTGATAGTTTCTTGATTTAATATAAACGCCAAGCTAATTAGGGGATTAACAAGGTTTACAAAGATAGTTTCTCTTGATTCTTTTTATCGGTAATATTGCAATAAACAAATAAAACAATAGGGGATAACTAAAACAAAGAGTTTTTCTGAATTGCAAAATAAGCTAGGTTATATATTTTAAAGTACTGGGGCATCCGGCGTGTAACAGCAGAGCTATCTTTGAATATCTTGTATCTATCAATTCCTGTATTTGTGGCGATTTTGTTGCAGTTCTATGACTTTTCCAATCTACAATTTTGCAACGCCTTAAGAGAAGTGAGAGAAGATAGGACTCATCTAGAGTCAGATTAGAGGGATTTCTATTCTGTTATTGCATTAATGGTTTGTTATTGCATTAATGCTGATAATATGGAATGAGGTTAAATCCCTTTTGAATGATTTAGGGACCAAAATATCCAAATGAACGAGATTTCTGCTGTTGAATCTTTATTGATTGGGTATGTTTACAAATAATAGTGAAAGAAAAGCTATTTTACTAAATGATGAGCAATCTTTTATGAAGCTTCTGAAGTTGGCTTTATCTGAGGGTCTTGGCACCTAAGCTGTGTGGGCTTGGAACATTATAAAACCTCAGACATGAAAAGAGTTTTAGTGCTCTGCACAGGAAACTCCTGCCGTAGTCAAATGATGCAAGGTTATTTACGGCAAATGGTGGGGAACATGGCAAAGGTCTACAGTGCCGGTATGCAAACTTGTGGAGTGAATCCTAAGGCTATTGGCATTATGTAAAGAAGATGGGGTGGACATCTCTCACCACTTTTCCAGTCATGTTGATGAGTATCAGAACATCGAATTCGACTATGTAATTACAATATGTAATCAGGCCAAAAAAAATTGTCCATGGTTTCCCTCCAACGCAATAAGACTTCACCAAAATTTTGAAGACCCTGCTCAAGCTAAAGGTACCGAAGAAGAAATTATAACAAGGTTTAGAAAAGTTAGAGATCAAATTAAAGCTTATTCAATTGAGTTTACCAAGAAATATATTGGCCGAAAAAGCATTTTCTGATTTTATACGACATTTAATATACTTTAAGCTCCTATGATTACCTTAAAACCTTTTGCTGCCCTTCGTCCTTCACGTGATAAAGTTCATTTAGTAACTACCCGTAATTACTTTTCATACAGTGATGAAGAGCTGGACTACAAGCTCAAGAACAATTCTTATACTTTTTTGCATGTAATCAATCCTGTGGAAGGAAAAAAACCTCTTTATGGAGAAGAGAAATGTCATTTGGTAAAAAAAGCATTTGAGCAATTCAAGCAAAAAGGAGTTTTTATTAAGGATAGGCAAGAAAATTTCTATCTATACCGTCAGATAAAAGGAAGTTGTGAGTACATCGGCTTGATTGGAGCAGTCTCTGTTGAGGATTACAGGAAAAACCGAATTAAAAAACATGAAAATACATTTGTCCAACGAGAACAAATATTCGCAGACTATCTGAAACAAACTGGCTTTAATGCTGAGCCGGTTTTACTTACATACCGAGATGATTTACGCTTGAATGAACTCTTTGCCAAAGTTATCAATGAAAGCTCGGAATATGAATTTATCAGTATAGACGAGGTTCGACACCAACTTTGGGTAATTGGTCGCAAGGAGGATATAGAACTTATTATACGGGTTTTTAAAAGTCAGCAAGCCCTTTATATAGTTGACGGGCACCACCGCTGTGCTAGTTCTTTATTACTATCAGAGAGAATGAACAGCCAAGGGGGACATGAGTATTTTATGGCCTTTCTAATTGGCGAGGAACAAGTGAAGGTTTATGACTTTAACCGCTTAATCAATGGTCTGAACGGAAAACCTATTTCGAAACTTTTAAGTGAGTTGAAAGAAGATTTTTCGGTAGCACCTATGGGAAACAGGTCTTACAAACCGGAAAAGCTGCACGAAATAAGCATGTATGTAGAACATAAATGGTATAAGCTGATGCCTAAGACCAGAACACTTAATCCGCATAACTCGATAGAAGTTTTGGATGCACAGATCTTAAGTGACAAAATACTAAAACCTATTTTAGGTATTAAAAAACTTAAAATCGATAACAGAATTGGGTTTTTACCTGGCACTGAGGGCTTGGAGAAGCTGAGGCGAGAAGTGGATAACGGGCTTTACGATATAGCCTTTGCCTTATTTCCCATAAACATCTGCCAGATAAAACAGATAGCCGACGCTGATATAACTATGTTCCCTAAAAGCACTTATATTGAGCCTAAGCTCAGAAGCGGACTTATTATTTATGAAATTTTCAATTAGCGACTTGGTTGTGAATAAAAACCTATATGCTTGATTCTTTTCACAACAAAGAATTTACAAACATGGAATCTTCAATATCGGAAAATTTAATTCAACTTAAGAATCCTTTACCCGATAATGTTGTCTTGGTTGCAGTTTCCAAAACAAAACCAGTGAAAGATATTAAAGCTGCTTATGAGGTAGGTCAACGTGATTTTGGGGAAAATCGCATTCAGGAAATGGCAGTTAAATATAGGCAACTGCCTAAAGATATTCGCTGGCATATGATCGGGCATGTGCAGAGCAATAAGATAAAATATATGACTTCATTTGTTCATTTAGTGCATAGCATAGACAAGCCTAAACGAATAGAAGAACTTGATAAGGAAGTGTCTAAAAATAATCGTGTAGTGGATTCTCTTATTCAAATAAACATAGCGGAAGAAAAAAGTAAGTTTGGTTTTGACCATGAGGGAGCCTGGAAATTTCTAAATACTTTTGCGCCTGAAAAATTTCCAAATGTTAGAATAAGAGGATTAATGGGGATAGCTACTTTAACGAATAATAACTCTCAAGTGAGAAATGAATTTAAGGGGCTAAAGCAGTTTTTCGACAGGGTAAAGAGTGAGTTAAATTTCACCCATTTTAATATTCTCAGCATGGGGATGAGCGATGACTATCAACTAGCTCTAGAAGAAGGAAGCACCATGGTGCGTATAGGATCTGCAATATTTGGGAAGCGGAATTAAAGCTATTGTGCATGGTGATAGAAAATTAGGATTAGCATTTTTTAACACTCAGGAGGTAAAAAAGATAAAGTTTAGCTAGAGTAATCAAAAGAATGCGAACAGCTTTCTCGGAAAAATAACAATATCATCATTTTTGAAATCATTTTAATTTTCCTGCCATAATTTATACCTTAACCTCATGTATTGTGTATTGGATATAGAATCTACCGGGGGAGATTTTGGTAAAGAATCTATTATCGAAATTGCCCTGTTTAAGTATGATGGACATGAAGTAGTTGACCAACTGATTAGCCTGATACGCCCTCACTGTAAAATTCAAAAATATGTGAGTAAAATCACGGGTATTACCCCCAAAATGCTGATACAGGCTCCGAGCTTCCATGAAATTGCCAGACGAATAATTGAATTAACGAAGGATACTATTTTGGTAGGACATAATGTGGAGTTTGATTATCGCATGTTGCGGCAAGAATTTGACCGGCTAAATTATTTTTATGAACGTAAAACATTGGATACTATTTCTTTAACACAAAATCTTATCCCGAGCTTAAGCTCTTATGGCCTGGACAAGGTCTGTAATGAATTGGGTATTCACCGAGCTAAAAAGCACAGAGCTGAGAATGATGCCCGAACTACTTTGAAACTTTTCAAGATTCTAAGAGAAAAGAATAATAGGCATTATTAATTATATACGCATTTGTGATGTCAAGTCTGTTTTGGAAAACGGGAGATACAGGGCTTCTAAAGTAAATAGTAAAAAATTTCCTTGGAATTTTTTAAGCTTGGTTTAATGAACAGCATCAACAAACATTTATCAATCAGACCTCTAGAAAATATTGATAAGCTGAGCTTTTAAGGAAATCTGGATTCAAACTTTAAAATCTGGGTTTTTTGGGGAGAAGAATACTGTTTCCACAATTATTTAAGGGATAAGCTAGATAACTTTAGCTCTTTCTTCGAGAATCTAAAGTTAAAAGAAAGCAATTGAGATAGGATTTAACAATGAGTTAAATGGTTTATCCAATCTTTGCTGGGCAGCATTAAAATGGGCATACCGGTTGACCATCGATTCCGTACATTTCTTTTACAGCTTCTCCAAATTTTTTAAAAATAATCTTAAACCATTCCGTATATTTTTCTGGATTTGTAATAAGTTCATTTTCAATTCTATCTAAGTTCATCCATTTCCAGTTTGCCACTTCTTTGGGATTAATGTAAGGCATGTTATCATAGAAACCGACAAATAGATGATCAAGTTCATTCTCAATTAATCTTTGACCTACATTTATCCGATAGATAAAATCAAAAAGCTTTCGCAACTGGCAATCAAAACCCATTTCTTCCTGCAATTTTCTGTGGGCAGCTTCTTCCACAGCTTCACCATAGTGAGGATGACTGCAACAGGTGTTGGTCCACAAACCCCCCGAGTGATATTTTCCGTAAGCTCTCTGATGTAGCATCAGTTCTCCATGAGAATTAATTACAAAAACAGAGAAAGCTCGATGTAGTAATCCTTTACGATGAACTTCAATTTTATCCATCAGTCCCACTTCTTGGTCATGTTCGTTGACTAAGATAACATTTTTTGTCATTATGCGTGCTTTTACAATACGAGAGTTTAAGTCTTGCCTAAAGTATAAGAATTTAAAAGCGCGGAGCCATATTTATCTCTGTTGTCTGTTGCATAAGTGTACACGTTATTGCAAAGTTACGCTAAATGAAAAATAGATGCATAAAACTGATGCACGTTTCAAAACGTAAATTTAGATAGGTTTTACGATCTGATTTGTTGGAACTTACTAAAGTGCTATCCTAAACAACAGAATACAGAAGTTGAAGCGAGTCCAAACGGAATTAAATAAAGACTTTGCTTTAAAGCTCTTATTTTAACCTGCTCAATGAAAGAAATATGACTTCGTTACTACACCATAACTTGGGATATGAGTTGCGGTATAGATTTCGGATTTATCATTCTGAGGTATTACAGCCTTTTGTTTGCTCTCAGTTTTATACTAGGCTACATATTTATGAGGCAGATTTTTAAGAAAGAGGGCCTTTCGTAAGATAAATTGGATAGTCTGCCAACCTATTTAGTCATATCCACTATCATAGGGGGCTCACTTAGGTCATGTTTTCTTTTAGCAGTTGCCCAGTACCTAAGCATTCTACTTGGTGGCAGCAGGTTTGTTTTTTATGGTGCGTTCAAAAATCTCAGTAATGAGCAAGCAAAGTCGTAATACCCGAATTATAGCTATGGCCTTATTGATAGCTTTGGTTTTGTGGATAGTATTTACGATTTTTCCGATTCATGGGACTAAGACGAAAATGCAAAGTTCTGCTTCTCCAAAAGAGATTTATGAAGCCTAGGTTCAAAAAGGAAGGAGTGCTTACTTTTACCGACCTTGAAACAGGAGGTACACTCAAGGTTATTGACACAGAATTTGCTGATACTCCAGAAGAAATTCATTATGGTTATGATGTATCGCAAAATCATTGATGAGAATACCGGGATTTTATTTTTGATAGGGGAGGAGGGGAGGCAGTCTTTATTAGACGCATAACACTTATGTTTCGCTTGACATCATCTATATTAACAGTAAATAATGAAGTAGTGAGTATTCAAAAAATGCTAACCCTCTAAAGAAAACTAGTTTATTTTCAGAGGGTGTAGCCCCATCCTATGGCTCTAGAGGTTAAAGGTGGATTTAGTGAATAGATATGGTGTCAAAAGGAATACCAAAGTGGTCTATAAGCGCAGCTGATTTTATTCACGCTAAAACGCTTTGATAAATACCCCTTGATTAACAAAGTGGGCTTGTAATCGTTGGAATCTTTCATAGTTGCCAGACTCAAAACGATACAGGTTTAACTACTTATATCTACGTGACTTTCTTTCGGGAATATTTAGGGGGTAAAATGAATCAGTTTTATATATCTATTTTTCATTGATTTACAGCTAGTTACAAAAATATTCTCTTTCTAGGCTAGTCGTGACTAATTGTTTAAACTTTGTTTGTTCTAGAAATAAGATAATGGTTTGCCAGCACCAAAGCGGCCATTGCTTCCACTATGGGAACGGCTCGAGGAACTATACAGGGATCATGTCGACCTTTGTTTTTTATAATAACTTCTTCTCCTGCCTTATTTACTGAAGCTTGATCCTGCATAATGGTAGCAACTGGCTTGAAGGCTATCTTGAAATAAATGTCTTCGCCGTTACTAATACCTCCCTGAATGCCTCCAGAGTAATTAGTAGCCGTTTTCCCTTCTTTCGTAAAACGATCATTATGTTGGCTGCCTTTCATTTGTACTGAGGCAAAGCCACTTCCTACTTCAAAACCTTTTACGGCATTAATACTGAGCATGGCTTTGCCTAAATCTGCGTGGAGCTTGTCAAATATAGGTTCTCCCCATCCGGCGGGAACCCCTTTGATTACACAGGTAATAGCCCCTCCAAGCGTATCTTTTTCTTTCTTCACTTTTTCAATAGCCTTGATAAAACGCTCTGCCGCTTCAGGGTCAGGGCAGCGGACTACATTGTTATCCGTTTTAGAAAGATCTATTTCTAGGTAGCTCTTCTCTAATTTTTCTTTTCCCAATTGAGATACAAAAGCCTGAACAGATAAATCTTTTAAAAGCTGTTTGGCTATAGCTCCGGCAACCACTCTACAGGCTGTTTCACGAGCCGAAGAGCGTCCTCCTCCGCGATAATCGCGCAATCCGTATTTGGCGTCATAAGTGAAATCTGCATGGGAAGGACGATACACGTCTTTGATGTGGCTGTAGTCCTTACTCTCTGCATCCTGATTGGGAATTAAAAAACCTATAGGCGTTCCCAAAGTTTTGCCTTCAAAAATACCAGATAAGAATTCTATCTGGTCGAGTTCTTTACGCCGAGTAGTGATCTCAGACTGACCTGGCCTTCGCCTATCCAACTCTTGCTGTATAGCTCCTAAATTAACCTCAAGACCAGCTGGACAACCTTCTATGATACCTCCAATAGCCTTTCCATGTGATTCACCAAAGGTGGTCAGCTTAAATATGGTTCCAAAAGAACTTCCGGGCATAATGCAAATATAGATTCGTCATCAAAACTTTTGCCCATGGCTTGTTTGGGTTTGTTATTTTAGTCGGTATGAAGACATTGATTATCAATATCTCTAAACTGCTTCATATTGAAGATCAAAGGCGGCGCTGGAAGCGGGGAAAGGACTTATCTCATTTTCCCATAACTGAAAATGCTTGGCTACTGTTGGAAAACGACAAAATCGTCGACTATGGATTTAGGGGGAAAGTCAATATAACTGCTGAGCATCTTATTGATGCCAAAGGAGGAATGGTCTTTCCTACCTGGGTAGATAGCCATACCCATTTGATCTATGCAGGAACCCGGGAGGATGAATTTGCAGCCCGCTTGAGCGGAAGCACCTATAAAGAAATAGCTGCTAAAGGTGGCGGCATTTTAAACTCGGCTAAAAAACTACAGCAAACTCCTGAAGATGAACTTTATGAAGCAGCTGCTCAACGATTGAATGAAGTGATAAAACTGGGCACGGGAGCCATAGAGATTAAAAGCGGTTACGGCTTGACACCAGAAAGTGAAATTAAGATGCTAAAAGTTGCCCGCAAATTACAGCAAAATTTCCCTATTCCGATTAAGGCCACTTTTTTAGGAGCTCATGCTTTTCCAGCTAATTTTAAGAAAAACCATCGAGGATATATCGATCAGATTATTAGCGACATGCTACCTCAAATAGCGAAAGAAAAACTGGCAGATTATATCGATGTTTTTTGCGAAAAAGGCTATTTCAATGTCTCTCAAATGTCGGAAATATTAAAAGCAGGAATGAAAAAAGGACTTAAACCAAAAGTTCATGTTAACCAATTTAAAACACTGGGTTCCATTAAGAAAGCAATAGAAAATGACAGTTTGTCAGTAGATCATTTGGAAGTGATGAGTGATGAAGATGTTGAATTTTTAGGGCAGTCTGATACCATTGCTACTTTACTGCCAGGCTGCTCTCTTTTTTTAGAAATACCTTATGCTCCGGCCAGGAGGTTAATTGCCAAAAACGCTATAGTTGCATTAGCCACGGACTACAATCCCGGGTCCGCCCCTAGTGGTAATATGAACCTCATTGTTTCTTTAGCTTGCATTAAAATGAAAATGACTCCAGAAGAAGCTATTAGCACTGCCACTCTAAACGGTGCGGCGGCAATAGAGCTAAGCCATGAAATAGGTAGCATTGAAAGAGGAAAAAAAGCCAATTTAATTATCACCAATCCCCTTAATTCCCCTTCTTTCCTTCCTTATAATTTTGGTCATCAACACATAAAAAAAGTGCTGATTAACGGTAAAGTTTACACCTGATGTTACACTTGGCCAATAAAGAACACTTGCTCCGAGAAACTTCTTTGAGAAAAGGAGAGACTAAACTGGGTGAAACCCTTCAAACGGTTGCTTCCCTGGAATATCTAGAAGAGAATCACGCCGCTTTTGCACTTTTAGGTCTTAGAGAAGATATAGGGATCAGGGCAAACCTCGGTCTTGGCGGAGCCACCACCGCCTGGGACTACACCCTAAAAGCCCTTTGCAATATGCAAGAGAATCGTTTTAATAAAGGCAAAAATATCATTGTACTGGGGGCTTTACATTTTGATGATCTGCTTAAGGAATCCGAAAAATTAGATACTTCCAATCCCGAAGACTTAAATCGATTGAGAGGGCTAACTGCTAGCATTGACTTAGAGCTAAGTGAGTTAGTCAAAAACGTAATAGATGTTCAAAAAACTCCAATTATAATTGGAGGTGGACATAATAATGTATATGGCAACCTTAAAGGCGTTTCTAGCGCTCTACAACGAGCCGTTAATGCTCTGAACATTGACCCTCATACAGATTACCGATCTATGGAAGGCCGACATAGTGGTAATGGCTTTCGCTATGCGAAGGAAGAAAATTACCTCAACAAATACGCTGTATGGGGCTTACATGAAAGCTATAATGCCAATGATATACTTGAGCTTTTTGAGAACGACCCTAAGCTTCACTACCAAAGCTTTGAAGATATCGTTAACCTGGCAAATACTGAAAAGCAGAAACGCTTGAAACACGTACTACACTGGCTGGGGACCGATCCTTTGGGGCTAGAACTGGACTTGGATTCAGTTGCTTACTTTCCAGCAAGCGCTTTAACTCCTTCGGGCTTCAGTCTAAATGAGGTCAGACAGATTGTAATGCAAACTTGCTCGCTGGCTAATATTTATTATTTCCACATTTGCGAAGCTTCTCCCGGAAGAGCTAATTCTGAAATGGAAAAAAAACTGATCGGTAAAAGTTTGGCCTATCTTATTACTGACTTTGTAAAATCTAAATTAAGTGGATAAGCTGTTAGAATGCGTTCCCAACGTAAGCGAGGGCCGAGATAGTCGAAAAATTGAATTGCTCGCGCAAAGCATCCGCAAAACTAAGGGGGTAAAACTATTGGATATCGACAGTGGAAATGTGGCTAATAGAACAGTTTTCACTTTTTCCGGTGAACCGCAAGCAGTTATTGAAGGAGCTTTTCAACTTTACTGCAAAGCCTGTGAGCTAATTGACATGACTCAGCACAGGGGAATTCATCCCCGCCTAGGGGCAGTAGATGTTTGTCCTTTAGTGCCTTTAGCTGGAATGGACATGAGAGAAGTGGTAGGCTTATCTCATATATTGGGAAAAACAGTGGGAAAGAAATTGGGTATTCCCGGCTATTACTACGAGTTCAGTGCTAAGGATCCTGAACGCAAAAATCTGGCAAAGCTACGTAAAGATGAATACGAAAGTCTGCCCGCTAAATTTACTTACTTACCGCCCGACTTTGGCAAAACAGATGAGCTAATCTGGGCAAGAAGCGGGGCAACAGCAATTGGTGCCCGCAAGCTACTGATCGCTTATAATGTAAATCTCAATACAAAAGAGATAGGTATTGCTCGACAAATAGCTGAAAAAGTGCGGGAGTCCGGTAAAATCGTGATTCAGTCTGATGGACGGAAACCCCAAATTAAGGGGAAATTAAAGTCTGTAAAAAGCCTGGGGTGGTATAGTGAAGATTATCAAAAAGCACAGGTGAGCTACAACCTTACTGATATTAATCAGGCCGGCCTATTAGATGTTTTTCTGGCTACCAAAACTGAAGCTGAGGCTTTGAGTATTGAGGTTACTGGAAGCGAGTTAATTGGCCTAGCTCCTTTGAGTGAATTCGTAAAAGCAGGTGAATATTTTGCCGCACCGGGAAGGCATACGAAAAGATTGATTCAATCAGCGGTACAAGGCTTGGGATTAGATGAGCTTGGGGCTTTTGATCCGCAGCTAAAAATAATTGAATACGCACTTAATAACTTGCAATAGGGCTTACCGTCTTTGTAATTATTATGCTCATCTGTACTATCCTTTAACCAATATTTTATCACCTTATCGGAGATGGAAATGAATGTGCCCTAGGCAATTCAGCTAAGGGCAAGTATAAGCCTAGTTGCTTGACGATAAAAAGTAATTTCGCTTATACCCTATATACAGTGTTATCGATATTATCAATCGTATTTCTTCATATATTGTTTGTATGTTAATCCTTCATCAAAACACCACTGATATTTCCCGTAGATTATTTCAATTATTCTTTTTGAAAAAAATTTTTCGAAAGTGCGCAACATCACAATGTCATATTTTCGATGAAAATTAACCCAACATTGATTACAATTATGCACATATTCTTTATGTATCTTTTGAGTAGCAACTGAATTGAAAATTTCATCTAATGTATTTTCATGAATATTTCCAAGTTTTAATCCTAAATTTTGGCAAATTGGGACATCTCCATTAGGATGTACTACAACGCTATCTAAAATACTGTAGCACTTTAGTTTTGTTCGTTTCTTTCTCCATTCATCATATAATAGCAAAAAATCAAAATTTTCTAAGGTGGTCTTTACTGATTCGGGAATTAGTTTCTGAAAATTTGAAATGCCGTTGAGTTTAGATTCACTGTGTTTAGGTATTGAAATAGCTTGATATTGCAGTTCATTAAGAGTGCCTTTTTTTGTAGTTGACACTTTTGCCAATTTATTTTTTACCTTCCCAAAGGTAAGCAATTCGTCATTTTTTAATGAAGCAATTTCCGTTTCATGAGCTTTTTCTACGGTATCGAAAAGCTCGATATCGTTATAAACACCTACTCTGACATCAATATTATTTTCATTACAAACTCTAATAACATGATCTAAATCTTCAAAATGGTTGTACGGGGACAAAGTAAACATAGCTGATATGGGCACGGAGTCTTTACATTCTTTTATTACTTTCAGAACGTTCTCATAACCATCTTTCCCTCTCATGTACTTATAGGTCTCTTTGTTTCCATCAAGCGATACGTATAACCTTTTTGGTGGATATTTTTTGACTGCTTCAATTACGTTATGAGGCTTGAGGCAGTTAGAAAGGAGATCGAAATTGGGATGATTTTTTGAAAACCATTCCAATATCTTGTCGGCTTCCGGATGTAATAAAAATTCACCCCCCTCTAAACCTACGATTGTGTCTTTACTGACACATTTACTATTCAAGATTCCAATGATTTTCTCAAGTGGGAGGTGCTTCACGGGTCGCTTTGCCCAAATGAGACAATGTTTACAACCCGAATCGCATAAATCCGTTCCGTAAATCATCAAGGTAGATAGCTTTTTATTGTTCGGCCTTGTGATGTTATTTACAAATCTTATCCCCCTTTTTAGGTAGTCTAATTTACTGTACATGAACCTTGTTTTTAATTTTTGTCAATACTTGATAAACACCTATGCAACTGGACAATGTAGAGTTATTTATCCCTCTATTTGATTCGCAAATGTCAACGAAATTTTTTATTTCAGCAAAATATCCTGAACTATACAATTGATTGTTCTGAAGTACCGGGTTAAAGCTGTTTCTTTGATTCAATGTAATGATAGATTGTTTATTATCAAATAGCTTTTCTTTGGGTATTTTGAAGAAAGAGCCACTTTTTGGATTAAATGTAAGCTCTTCTGTGTTCGTGATTTCGTAAACCCCTTTTGATGTATTTACTATCAGTTTTTCCATGGCGTTTTTCCAAGAGTAATCCGTAGATAACTCGACTGCCCCCACGGTTTTATTTTCATGGGTTAATTGTAAAAAAACGGTTGTCGAATTTTTTGAATATTTTACGAGTATATGCTGGGATCTAACTCTGCCAAATAAAAAGATGATGAGGGCTATTGGATGGATAAAAAGGTCAAGAAAGGGATCTCCCTCCGGATAAGCTCCTGTAATAAAACGATAATTGTAAGTACATTTATTTTCCACCTGGTTTTTTAACTTCAAGTTACAAGGGGCATATTGTTTTTGAAACCCCACTAAACAAGTGCCTTTCGATGCTTTTTCTACTTCAATCAGTTCGTCTAACGCTTCACTTGTTAGGCAAGGTGGTTTTTCTACAAATACATTTTTATTCGCTTGAAGAGCTTTTTTTACTAAGTCAAAATGAGCTTTTGCTTGTGTACATATAAAAATACCTGATATTTCATCATCCTTTAAAACTGTTTCGATATTATTGGTACCAGTGCTGTTTAGAAAGCTTTGGTCAATAGATTTAGCATTTTCAATACTTTTTGTTAGGATGTACTTCAAGTTCACCCTGAGATAGTTAATAACAGGGTACAAGTTATTTATACTATGGCTACCCATCCCAACGAATGAATATTTTTTTCTATGATTTATTTTCAGATAATGCTGCTTTTGTTTATTTTTTAAGTATGGAATTAGCTTTTCTATCACTTCCAATCTTTCATATGGTTGAATAACATTCTATTACTATTATGAACGCAATATAGAAAAAAATTACATCAAAGATGGTATGCCGAATTGGATAGCTTGGGTTATCTCCCGAATAATATGCAACGCAAATTTACGATTTTAGCCTTTCTGGGACTGATTTTTTATTGGGGATACCCTTAAAGGCTCAGTCTTCTATGTCTTTCGACGCTTATGGATAGAACAAGCCCAACCCACATCGGTATTTAAAAAAATCACTACATTTCCCGTTAAATGTTACCATCAATAGGGGATCTAAAATTAATAGCCCCAGCAGTTTCGCTGAGCTTATTGCTGCTGAGCTGTGAGAAAGAGCCCAGCTTACATACCACGGTAAAAGGGCAGATAGTGAGTTTTGGCACTAACAATTATCCTGGCAATGACACTATACGTGCTATACTCCAGTTTCAAAAACAAGTTTCCAAAGAATTATTTTCATTCCGACCGAGCAGGTGGGAAATCCTACGCAATATTGAAACCGATACAAAGGGGAGGTTTCACTTTAGCTTTAAGGCAGAAAAGTACTCAACTGATTGGGACTATCGTCTAGTACCCAAAACCAGATTTAAGCTGTATTATGGTCCCCATCTTGCCTATGACCCAAGTGTTCCTCTGATAGAAGGAGGTGTTTCTTTAGCAAAAGGAGAGATGTCTATAGATATTGGAAAGACGAATAATATAATTATTGTATACATTCCTCGTGCATGGACGAGGCTACATGTCAGAAACATAATTAGTCCGCAACCAGGTGATGAGCTGGCTGTTTGGAGCTTATACGCCGCTGACCAAATAGTAAGGGGTGATTTCCGTGGCGCTTTTAATGATACCGTCATAGTAAACAAATGGGGAAATGATAATACTATCATGCGGGCTTATCTATCTAGGCGGGGCGAGGTTTATAGAGTAGGAGGAGATAGGGTTTTCGTGCCACCTTTCGATACGATTTATCATTTAATAGAAATAGATCTTTAAAACTCAAATATCCATATAATATGCAACGCAAATTTACGATTTTAGCCTTTCTGGGACTGATTTTTTATGGGGGATACCCTTAAAGGCTCAGTCTTCTATGTCTTTCGACGCTTATGGATAGAACAAGCCCAACCCACATCGGTATTTAAAAAAATCACTACATTTCCCGTCAAATGTCACCATCAATAGGGGATCTAAAATTAATAGCCCCAGCAGTTTCGCTGAGCTTATTGCTGCTGAGCTGTGAGAAAGAGCCCAGCTTACATACCACGGTAAAAGGGCAGATAGTGAGTTTTGGCACTAACAATTATCCTGGCAATGACACTATACGTGCTATACTCCAGTTTCAAAAACAAGTTTCCAAAGAATTATTTTCATTCCGACCGAGCAGGTGGGAAATCCTACGCAATATTGAAACCGATACAAAGGGGAGGTTTCACTTTAGCTTTAAGGCAGAAAAGTACTCAACTGATGGGGACTATCGTCTAGTACCCAAAACCAGCTTTGAGCTGCATTATGGTCCCGATCATGCCTATGACCCAAGTGTTCCTCTGATAGAAGGAGGTGTTTCTTTAGCAGACGGAGAGATGTCTATAGATATTGGAAAGACGAATAATATAATTATTGTATACATTCCTCGTGCATGGATGAGGCTACATGTCAGAAACATAATTAGTCCGCAACCAGGTGATGAGCTGGCTGTTTGGAGCTTAAACGCCGGTAAACAAATAATAGTAAGGGGTGATTTCCGTGGCGCTTTTAATGATACCGTCATAGTAAACAAATGGGGAAATGCTAATGCTATCATGCGGGCTTATCTATCTAGGCGGGGCGAGGTTTATACAGTAGGAGGAGATAGGGTTTTCGTGCCACCTTTCGATACGATTTACCATTTAATAGAAATAGATCTTTAAAACTCAAATATCCATATAATATGCAACGCAAATTTACGATTTTAGCCTTTCTGGGACTGATTTTTTATGGGGGATACCCTAAGGCTCAGCCTTCTATGTCTTTCGACAGCCTAAAGGTTCGCTATGAATACTTAGAACCCTATGTAGAAACGGGAATTTTAATTGACCGAAATCCTCAAGCCCTGATTGCCGGCCCCTCAAACTTCAGTCCTCTTCGGTTTGCCGGACAGGATAGCTCCTGTAATGGAATCCAGTTTGAAGATATTTATGAGCTGATGTATCATGCTGCTTACCAGGCTGACATCTTGTTCGGTATGCATCCAAACCAGTTTGATAACGAGCTGGAAATAGCCACTTATGGACAGATAATATCGGGCTTACCACTAGCCCAAACCCATAACCTATATCCTAAAGTAGATATGGTGATGGGGCTTCTAGCTCTTAAATATCAACAAATAACCTCCACTGCGTGGGATAGCTCCTATATTACTATAGATACCAATACCAACCGCTTTCATTTTAATGACCGATGGCATTTAACTGATACCGTTTACTTGGATTCTACCAATCTTTCCCGGTATACGGTAGCGGATACCACTGTGTACCGCGATTCGGTAGAGATGGTCAATTTGAGCTTGTCGAAACATTTAGTGATGGCTTTAGCCGGCATGCGGGAAGTGGTTTTTAGTTCGGCATCAAAAGTAACTTTTTATTTTCCGGAAAATTTTTTGATCCAAAACCTAGGCTTAGATAGCATGAATATAGACTTTGGCGACGGAAATGGCTATCGGTCTCTTCCCTCAGACAGTATTACCATCACCTATCCATCTTTTGGAACAAAAATCGTCAGGCTAGAGTTAAGGCAACATAACCCTAGTTTAGATTTAGACCAGTATCCTACTGTGAAAACGGAATTTACCTTGGCAGATATCAATCAGGGTAAGCCAGGCCTCACCATTCTACTACCGGGACAGAGAACGGGGAGCTGCACTGTTCCAATGCCTGAGGGGATCGGTACGGGAAGGGCTGATATATGGTTCCGTCACGGTGCTGACTCTACCGATCAGCGTATTATAAAGCCCGTTATTATAGTAGAAGGTTTTGAGTCGATTTCTCCTGTTTCCGAGACCAAAGATAAGTGTGATGGATGCGGTTGCGGGAATAATAATTGGGCGAGCTTTTCCAGCGGGGTTTTTTCCAATGAACCAACTGCCTTGGACACCATTCCCGAGTTTATAGATTCCCTACGAACAGCAGGCTATGATGTTGTTCTTCTCGATTTAGAAACCAATAGGGCAACCATCCAGAAAAACGGCAATTTACTTATCAATCTGATTCAGGAGATTAACATTGAGCTGGATAGTGCAAACTCGGATGAGGAGATAGTATTGATTGGGGCTAGCATGGGCGGGTTGATTGCCCGGTATGGAGCCAGGAAAATGGAAATGAAAGGCTGTTGCCATAACATAAGATTATACGTTACCTTTTCCACTCCACACCGAGGAGCTAACATACCATTGGGCATACAAGAGTTTATATATGCCTTGGGACATGATCTTAATGCGTTTGGCAACGGTGACCCTGCTAAAGAGAAGTATAAATTGATTCTCAACAGCCCTGCATCTCGGCAAATGCTAGTGTATCACCGTGACTCTTTAGCTAAGGTAGAACGAGATGCTTTTATGGACCTACTAGATAGCCTAGGCCACCCTCAGCAGTGCAGACGCATAGCCCTAACTAATGGAAGTGTAACCGCTATTAAACAGAATGATAATGGTAAATTTTTATCTTCCAACAGCCCTTTGGTAGAGCTTATTGTTGACTGCTATGCTCCGGTAACGGTACCCGGTATAATTGTTCCTATTTTAAGCATAGCTAGTCTTACTAGGATTGGGAAAAGTGGGCAGGGTGGCATCTGGCCGTTGATATATGCCAAAGCTTATACTATTGGGAATTACTCAGGTTCAGGTGGTCAATTGGAATTAGAGCGGGGAGCCAGTTTTCATAGTAATCATTTTGGTCTGTGGCAGCATCTTATAATTTGCTTCCTTGGAACGGTGGTTTTTCTCATCTCTCTGCTTACACATGACATAACTTTTTGGACGGCTGTTCTTGTCAGTCTTGCCAGTTTCGGTGCCTGTATTACCTGTCCTTGGATAGCATGGTCAAAGTTAAAATCTAGCCTTATCATTGGAGCGTTCTATTCGGGTATATTAGTTCTCAGTCTAATTGCTGTTCAAAGCCAAAACCCCCATACTACATATAATGTCTATTCGAGTCATTCCACTTTGGCCTACGACAATGCACCGGGAGATTATATCAAAACTCCAGAAGAAATAGTAAAATTGGGTAAAGGCTTGGTAAAAGCTTATTATCCCCGACATACCTTTATTACTTCTACTAGTGCACTAGACATCGATACAACCGATATTGAGATAAATATTAGACAACAGAAAATTATAGAAAAAAACCTCACTCCTTTTCAAGCTTATTGGGCTCTGCTCGAAACCGGGAAGGGAGAAGAGGAAACAAGAGTTTCAGAGAATACCGAGCACGTGGAGATAAGGCGGGATAACATTCATTGGTTGATGGACCAAATCAGGAAAAGCGATTACCACCTGCGGGATTCATCTAATCTGCATTATAAGCAATTGCAGACTTATTACAATTTTGCAAAACCCAATGGGGATAGTATTCCTTATCAAAACTTTCTGAAGAGTGTAGATATACAAATTGGCGGTAAGCTATACGTTAACAAAAACGACCAAATCGGTTATTTGGGCAGTCAGCTTTATCCCAAGCAATCCGATCATTTTGAGCTGGCTACCCGTTGGGGAGCTTGCGATAGTACCGTTGTGAGAATTCAAAATGGCGGATTTTTCACAATTGGTGATAACAACTTGATCTAGGATACTGTTAATACAGCGGATATGCGCTTTAGGAGAAACAGTTATCTCATTGTAGAAAATGGGGGCACCTTACGAATTAAGCAGAGCAGCCGCCTAGTGATAGAAGAGGGCGCCGAGCTGATCGTCCATCCTGGAGCCATTATCGAGCTAAGCGGAGAAAATGCCATACTGGAACTACAGGGCAAGCTTACTTTAAAGGAAAATGCAGAGTTTGCCCCTGCGGGGAATGGTTTTGTGCGCTTTAAGCAGGAACGGGTTCAGGACTTTCCTTCCAATTACCTAAATTTTGAAGGCAATAATATCATGCGCTTTAAAGGTACCGATAATTCCAATAAACGTCTGGAAGCAGCTGATTATACCTTATTTCCATCCGAGCTGGACAGTTTGATTATCGATAGTGCTCAAGTAGAAATAGCCAATGTTAAATATATTTCTATCTATAGCTCTTTCTATGCTCATCGAGCCACGTTCACCGGTATAGACACCACCAATCCCCTTTACGGCCATCAGGGTGTGATGCTTCATGGTCAAGCTCATGTCGTGATAGACCATTGTCACTTTACTGGGGGCTACTATGGTTTGGTGGCTTACCTGAGCCATCTGGGTAATCCCCTCAGTATTACCCATACTAATTTTACTAGAAGTTACGAAGCTCTGCGGGTTCATGGTAAAAAGGTGGTCTTAGACCATTGCGATTTCAAGGATAACAGAAAGTCCTTGCACCTTCGAGATGTGGATGGAGCCTGTTTGATGAAAAACTGTAAGGTCATAGGGAATGACCTAGATGAATCGGCCTGCGTAATTGGGCAAAGCGGGAGCACCCTCAAAATTGATAACTGCCTTTTCCAGGAAGGACGTATAGGTATGGCGACTTTGTTTACAAACATACGGTCTGTCTGTTCGAAATATCGCAATTTGGAAACGGCTTTGAGCATAAGGCATGCTGATCTTGATATAGGAAACGGGGCTCGTAATACTTTCGATAGTAACAGCCGTTGTATTGAATCGAATCAGGCATGTAGGATCAACCTACAGAAAGGACGTAACCTATTTTCCAATAATAGGAGCTATTATCTTTATGGAACCATTAACTCCAATTGCGACTCTGTTTATCATTACGATGCTAATGATACTATTTATCCTTACAAATTAGATGTAAAAGATAATCCTATGCCTGCATGGAATGGAGTCGTACCCATGAATTTGGTAATGAACAAAACGAATCCTCAACAGACCTTTCAATTTGGCTTGCACAATTGGTCTGGGGTGCGGAATATGCAAACATGGTCATATATTTGCGCCGTTGACTTCGACTTACCCGATTTACCTGTTCCTGAAGCGCTTCAAGCCGAGTTTTCAGCGACTGACCCTCCTGGTACACCTGCTGATATAGAAAGGTTAGCCGTTGTCTTAAATGAGGCTGAAGCTTATATTAGCTGGTCAGATGAAGATGATGGCAGGCGAGACGATATGCGGGCTGTTGCTATGCTTCGGGAACTGATTGAGTATGTAAATGAAAATTACTCTTACCGAGAAGAACAAGGAGAAGGTGCAATCCTGGGAGGCCCTGACCGCCTGATGATGGACTTGGCGTTTAACCATTATCTCACCGCTCTATCTAATGCCTATCGCTTTGGATTTTTAGAGCTCAACCGTGCAGAGGAAGACGGAGAAGTCTCAGAAGAGCTGCAATTTATACTCGACGAAGCTGATCTGAGAATAGAACACGAAACCCAAGCCCCCAGTGTAGAGAATGCTTATCTTTTGCGTTTTCACTTTGAGCTGGCCAAAGCTCAAACTTATCGGATAGGAGAACACTACCAAGAAGCTTTGGAGATCCTCAACAGTCCTGATGAATGGGCCAGATATCCCGAAACCGAAGTAGTAGAACATTGGAGATGTGTATGTGAAACGGAAAGGGACTACATTCTAGAAAGAATAGGAGAAGAAGAATTTGCCCAAAGGATGGAAAGGTGTATGCAAACTGCTTCTAACAAAAGAGGAGCACCTTCCTTGCCTTACTATGAAGGAGTTCCCCTAGCTGACGTGATAGGAGCTTCAGAAACAGAAGGCATACAAGCCGAGCTAATGCCCAATCCCACCGATGGGAGAGGAACCATCCTTCTAATAGGCGAACACGGCCTGATTCATTACCAACTGAGTAGCCCAACGGGAGAGGTGTTGCAAGAGGGCGAAATAGGGGAGGAAGAATTCGACAAAACGTTCGAGCTACCTTATACTTCAGGAGTGTACTACCTGAGCTTAAAAGATCTTGAAAACGACAAGCTAAAACAATTTAAATGGGTGATAGTAAAATGATTTAATTCGGGTTAAAATTAATGTTTCAACGTGAAAAAAGCCATTGGAGTTTTATTGGGCATAACTATTCTGTTAGCCATAGCTTATATATACATTTTTCATAAGCCTCATCGTGATATACAGAGAGAAAAATCGACCTATAGACTAAGTGGAGAAGAATTAAGCGCTGCCTATACCGAAGATGTTGAAATGGCTAATGAGCTATATCTCGATCAGGTAATAGAAATCAATGCTGTAGTCATAGAAGTTGACGGTAGCAACTTAAAACTAGATCACGATATTTACTGCATGATGTTAAAAGATTTTAAAGTTCCCGTTCACGTAAAGAGTCGTGAAGTTATTATTAAAGGCAGGATAGTGGGTTATGATGAGCTCTTTAAAGAAGTGAGAGTCGATAATTGTGAGCTAGTTCAGTAAACATATTTAGTGCGTCTAACCCTAAGGATCAAAATAAATCCGATAACAAAGAAAACAGATAAGGATAAAGCGCTCATTTTCATATTTCCAGTAAGATCAATCAAATAACCGTAAACCATAGTGCTCAATACAATAGCGATCTTTTCACTTACGTGATAAAAGCTAAAAAAGCTGGCATGTGATTGAGTTTTAGGTAATAATTTGGAATAGGTGCTACGGCTAATAGCTTGTATACCACCCATTACTAGACCCACTATTCCTCCGATAGCGTAAAATTTATATTCCACCAAAGGATCAGTCTTATTGAGCGTATAAGCTAGAAAACAAACAATTGCCCAAATGACAATGCTGATCTTTAAAGCTCCCAGGTTGCCAAATATTTTGGATAGATAAGAGAACAAATAAGACCCTCCAATGCCTACAAACTGTATAATGAGGATAGTGACTATCAGCTTTGAGGAGTCGAGTTCTAATTCTTCACTGCCATAAAGGCTGGCCAATAAAAAAACAGTTTGCACCCCCATGCTGAAAAAGAAAAAGCTGTAAAGAAACCTCCTAAGGGATTGTTGATCTTTTAACTGCTTGAATACATTGAGAAACTCTGCATAACCTTTCCAGATATACTTTCCTTCTTCCGGTTTTCGGTGATACACATTGTCGGGCAACCGCTTGAAAGTAATCTGAGCAAATCCTGCCCACCAGAGACCCACTGTTAAAAAGCTAATACGAGAAGCTTCTCCGGCATTACTCAGGCCAAAGGTTTCAGGTATTGTTATCATAAGCAAGTTTATAATCAACAGTAATGAAGAGCCCATATAACCAAGGGCAAAGCCTTTTGCACTTAAGTCATCTTGCTTTTCTGGAGGGGCAACTTCTGGCAAAAAGGCATTATAAAAAACAAGGCTGCCCCAAAAACCTATGCTAGCAAAGATGCTTAGTCCCAAGCCTAAGTAAATGTTGGTGCCTTCAAAAAAGAATAGACTGCTACAGGAAGCCGCTCCTAGATAGCAGAAAAATTTCAAAAAATTCTTTTTCTGACCAGTATAATCTGCAATGCCCGAAAGTAATGGAGAAATGACAGCCACAATCAAAAAAGAAAAAGCTAAAGAATAGCTGTACAAAGTAGAGCTGGGTAATAAGTATCCCAGAATGTTTATCTCGCTTTCGACGGCATTGTTAAAATAAATGGGAAACACCGCTGAGCTAATCACTAAAGAATAAACAGAATTGGCCCAATCATAAAAGGCCCAGGCGTTTTGAATCTTTTTTTTCATGTGGGGCTGAAGATAGATAAAAGACAGCTTTTTGATAGTATTTTGAGCTAGCTTAAGCTGGTTATATTTGTCCACTGTGAAATTACCTTGCCGAATTACTGAAAGAGCTCTCGAGCTAATTGAAAAATCAGATAGAATTGTAATCACTAATCACGTTAACCCCGATGGAGATGCAGTAGGAAGCGCCCTTGGCTTAGCTTTGGTGCTGAAAAAAGAAGGGAAACAGATTGAAGTAATTGTACCGAATCAATATCCCAGTTTTTTAAAGTGGATGAAGGGTAGCTCAGAGGTCGTATTTTACAAAGATAATACCGAAACTGCCAATAGAATTTTACGTGAGGCCGATCTTATTTTTCATCTGGATTACAATTCTTTGACGCGGAGCGGATCTATGAAACAAATATTAGAAGAGGTTTCCGCTCAAAAGATCATGATTGACCATCACCAAAGTTCAGATGACTTCTCTGATGTAAAATACTCAAACACCGATGTTTCTTCCACCTGTGAAATGGTATATCATTTTATTGAAAGCCTGGGATGGAAAGCTCATATTGATTCTGTTGTAGCAGAATGTCTTTACACAGGTATTCTTACGGACACAGGAGGCTTTAAACACAGCAATATTTCACCCATAACCCATCAAGTGGTTGCTCTACTCATAGAAAAAGGGGTAAAGCCACGGGATATAGCTTCTAGGATATACGATACCAATACTCCCCAAAAACTTAAATTATTGAGCAGAGCCCTTGAGCATATGGATTTAATAGAACAGTATAGAACTGCCGTAATTAGCCTGAATGAAGAAGATTTAATTGAATTTGATTGCCAGCCAGGTGATACAAGAGGTATTGTGAACTATGGTCTATCCCTTATGGGAATGGTTTTCAGCGCTTTTTTTTACCCTCTAGATGGTATAATAAAGATTAGCTTTCGAAGCAAAGATGATTTTGACGTTAATTCCTTTGCGCGCAAGCACTTTAACGGGGGAGGACATAAAAATGCAGCGGGGGGAATTTCCAACTTAAACATGAAAGAAACTCTGAAAAAGTTCTATAAGATTCTGCCTTCTTATGAAAAACTGCTTTCTAGCTAAAATTTTAAAGTATAGTTTTTCTATGGCTCTTGTTCCTGCGATATACGGATGTCAATATTCTAGCCAGGAAGGTGATACATGGCAATCTCATCAAAAAAATAGAAAAGGAAGAATCACTGCTAATCGCCATTTTCTGGAGAAGGAACGCGCTTCTATTCAAGCATATATAGTAAAATATCAGCTAGAAATGCAAAGAAGCGGCACAGGTCTATATTATCGGCTTTTTAAAGATTCAGTTGCGAGTAAAAATGCCACTAGCGGAGACAGGGTAGAAATAGAATATCGGATATCTAGCATGAGCGGAACCGGTTTTTATTCCTCTAAAGAGAGTGGCCCCCGCTCGTTTACTATTGACTGCGATGAAGCCGAAATAGGACTACATGAAGCAATAAAATTATTAGGAGTGGGTGATAAAGGTTTATTTATTTTACCTTCGCATCTCGCCTTTGGGGTGGCTGGCGACCAACAGAGGATTCCACCTGCTATTCCTTTGGTTTATGAAATAGAAATAATTAATATTCAACAATCAAAATCCTAATTTCCAAATGAGAGAAATATTGATGACGGCCTTGATTTTTGCCGGTATCCTGAGCGGTTGTAGTTCGCAAAATAACGTAGTGGTAAACGGTGAAAAGATCGAGCTAAAAGACGGCCTATATACTAAGATCGCTACTAACAAAGGGGATATTCTGTTAAAATTGCATTACAATGAAGTTCCGATGACAGTGGCTAATTTCGTAGGTCTAGCAGAAGGAAAAATTAAAAACACCGCTAAACCTGAGGGTGAGCCTTTTTATGACGATCTTAAATTTCACCGCGTGGTTGCGGAATTCATGATCCAAGGAGGAGACCCTCAAGGCAATGGTTCTGGTGGCCCTGGCTATTCCTTTCCAGATGAGTTTCACCCTGATTTGAAACACGACGGCCCCGGAGTATTGTCTATGGCCAATGAAGGGCTCGCTACCAATGGCAGCCAGTTTTTTATCACCCATAAAGAAACCTCTTGGCTAAATGGCAAGCATTCTGTGTTTGGACGAGTAATTAAAGGTCAGGATGTGGTTGATAAAGTAGCTCAGGATGACCTCATGGAAAAGGTAGAAATAATAAGGATAGGTAAATACCTCCAAAACTATGAACCTGTTATGGCTTTTGAGGAAGCTAAAGCAAAAAATGAAAAGAAAAGATCGGGGGAAGCCAAAGAAAGAGCAAAAGCCGTAGAGAAATATAAAGAAGGAGCTGAAAAAACACCTGGCGGCTTGTATTATAAAGTTTTAAAAGAAGGGGAGGGGCCTAAGCCTGAAGAGGGTCAGACGATACAAGTTCACTATGCCGGATATTTAGCTGACGGAACCCTATTTGATACCAGCCTTAAAGAGCTGGCTGAACAAAATAATAAGTACGACCCCCGCAGAGAACCTTACCCCCCTTTTGAAATGAGCTATGGACCCGACGCACGTGTGATTAGAGGATGGATAGAAGGTTTACAATTGATGAGAGTAGGGGATAAGCATCAACTGATTGTTCCTCCTGCTCTGGGATATGGAAGTCGTGGTGTTCCGGGACTTATTCCCGCTGATTCATGGTTGATTTTTGAGGTGGAACTAATGGGAATAAAATAGGAAACACAGGGTATCTATGTAATTCCGAATTATCCATGAAAAGACATTGCTAGCTAAGCCTAGAGCTCACAGAAACGATTTGCACTCCCCCAAAAATGGGGCATTAGCTCAGTTGGCTAGAGCGCTTGCATGGCATGCAAGAGGTCATCGGTTCGACCCCGATATGCTCCACCAACTGCATACTATACACATTTAAAATATTGCCATTGCTTTGAGGATTAGGGAAAAACCCCTTAAAACCTCTTTATTTTCAATGAATTCCTTATCTTCTTTAAGCAGTGGGGTGGGAGTGAGGAGCCCTATGGGAGGCAGATCGATTACTTGAAGGGCATATAGAGGATGAAATGCCTATTTTATGCGGTTTAGGTTATAAAAAAGCCCGTGTTTATTTAACTCATACAACTAGAGACGGTGCCTAACATGAAACTTTCAGATAGTAAAATTAGAGATATTAATGAGTATTTAGAGGAGGGGAAACCCCTCCCAGAGTATTATCGCTTTTTACTATTTGAAGATAAAAAACAAGTAGAACTAGTTTGGAACGGCAAAACTAATCGAGTTTGTGAGGTAGTTCTTCCCTTTCAAACTATTGAACAGGTAGATGAGCCCCGTTCAGAAGAAGATAGAAATTTACAAAGCAGCCTTTTTGACCCTGTAACTGGCCGCCAACTTAAAGGTTGGACAAATAAACTTATTTGGGGAGACAATAAACTGATTTTATCATCTCTCAAGAATGGGCCGCTGCGTGAGGAGATTGAAGCACAAGGCGGCCTCAAACTCATCTATATTGATCCACCCTTTGATGTGGGGGCTGACTTTTCAATGAATATTGAAGTTGGAGAAGATACTTTTACAAAAGAACCTAATGTTCTCGAAGAACTTGCCTACCGCGACACCTGGAGTAAAGGAGCGGACTCCTTTATCGCCATGATCTACGAGCGATTAATTCTCATTCGGGATCTACTCGCCGAGGATGGAAGTGTTTATGTGCATTGTGATTGGCGAGTGAATAGTTTAATTCGTCTTGCGATGGATGAGATACTTGGGAAAGAGAATTTCGTTAATCAAATATCTTGGTATTATAGGAGATGGAATATTGCTGGTAAAATGTTTGCAGCTAACCATGATAATATTTTCTATTATGCAAAAAATAAAGGAAAACATTGCTTTAACCAGCTTTTTATCCCAAAATCATCTAAATCCAGCGCACAAGGAAAATCATGGAAAAGTGTTATTGGGGAAGATGGGGTCAGGCGATCTATAATGACAGATGAACCTACAAAAGGTGTTCCAATGCCAGATATGTGGGAAATCTCAATGATAAATCCTGTTGGAAAAGAGAGAATAGGCTATCCCACTCAAAAACCCGGAGCTCTCCTTGAGCGCATCATCGAAGTCTCTTCCAACGAAGGAGATCTTGTTGCCGACTTCTTCTGCGGCTCAGGCACCACCTGTGCTGTCGCCGAAAAGCTGGGCCGTAAGTGGATTGGCTCAGACTTGGGCAAATTTGCTATTCATACCACACGCAAAAGAATGATTGCTGTTCAAAGAGAGCTCAAAAGAGAAAATAAAAACTATAGAGCCTTTGAAATTCTCAATCTCGGAAAATACGAAAGGCAACACTATATTGGAGTTACTGAAGACTTAGATAATGAAAAGAAAGCCGAGAAGTTAAAACAGAAAGCAAGAGATTATATAGCACTTATTTTAAAAGCTTACTCTGCGGAGCCCATTACTCAAAGCTCTGTATTTCACGGGAAAAAATCTGGAAAACTCGTTGCTGTTGGGCCAATCAATTTACCTATAAGCAGGCTTTTTGTTGAAGAAGTTATAAAAGAATGCTTAGACAAGAGAATTTCTCGTGTAGATATTCTTGCCTTTGAATTTGAGATGGGTTTATTTCCGCAAATTCAGCAAGAAGCTAAAGAAAAAGGTATTGACCTTGCCCTCAAATACATACCAAAAGATGTTTTTGACAAAAGAGCTGTTGACAAAAATCAAGTCGTTTTTCACGATGTGTCTTATTTAGAGGTAAAGACGCATACTAAAAAAGGAAAAATTGCTGTAGAATTAACAGATTTTTCTGTTTATTACTCTCAAGATTCTGTCGAACAAGCTTTAAAAACTCTTAAAAAAGGAAAAAGCAAGGTGATGGTTGAAAATGGGAAAATAATAAAGATTAAAAAAGACCAAGAAGAAAAAGTAAGCAGAGAAGTCCTTACAAAAAGTTGGAAGGATTGGATAGATTACTGGAGTGTAGATTTTGACTTTGAAAGCAAAAAAGAAATTATACGAGTCAAAGACCCCAAAACAAATAAAATTAAAGAACATTACACAGGAGATTACATTTTTGAAAATGAGTGGCAGTCTTTTAAAACAAAAAAGGATCGAAAAATTGAAATAAAAACTCCTTTTCATGAAGTAAGCCCGGGGAAAAGAAAAATAGCCGTTAAAGTGATTGATATATTTGGAAACGACACCATGAAAATTACAGAGGTGAAAATATGAGTATTGTTCGCACTAACCCACAAGTTTTAAAATGGGCCCGTGAGCAATCAGGCTATCAGGCAGAAGAGGTTGCTCGAAGACTTAACAGAAAAACTGTCACAGCTCAAACAGTGCTTAACTGGGAAAAAGGTGAAAAATTTCCCTCCTATTCCCAACTGGAAAATCTTGCCTATAAAATTTACAAAAGGCCACTGGCAATATTCTTTTTTTCAGAACCTCCTGATGAAAGTGATATTAAGAAATCATTTAGAACATTGCCAGAATCAGTTGATAGCCTTGATCCAAATATGAGATTGATACTCCGTAAAGCCCGGGTTATGCAACTCAACCTAATAGAATTACATGAAAATAAAATCAGTGAGAAAACAATTTTTAAAAACTTAAAATTTACACTAAGCTCATCTATTAAAAATCTGTCAAAAAAAGTCAGAAACTACTTAGATATAGACATAACAAAACAAAAAAAATGGGAAAGTCCAAAATCAGAAGAAGCATTAAAACAATGGAGGGAAGCAGTGCAGTCTTGCGGTGTCTTTGTATTTAAAGATTCGTTTAAAGAATCTGATTTTTCAGGTTTTTGTTTGTATGATCAAAATTTTCCAATAATTTACATCAACAACAATGAAGCTAAAACGAGACAAATATTTACTCTTTTTCACGAATTGGCTCATATACTGTTCCATACAAGTGGATTTCACCCCTTGAATGAAAATTATTTTAGCAGTCAATTAAAAGGGGAGAATCAAAAAATAGAAACAAAGTGCAATGAATTTGCCGGAGCCTTTTTAGTACCAGATGAGTCTCTTCCTGAAACAATTGAATTAAAAGACATTAAAAAACTGGCTAACGATTATTCAGTAAGTCAGGAGGTTTTTTTAAGAAGACTTCTAGAAAAGAAGATCATCTCAAATACAACCTATAATCAGTTAAAAGAAACAATTATGGAAGAATATCAAAGTTCTAAAAAGAAAAAGACAAAAGGCGGGAATTACTATGCAATAAAAGGAACTTACTTGGGGGATAAATACATTTCCCTTGTTTATGAAAAGTATAAGCAAAAAAAGATCTCTTCCAATCAACTGCCTGATTTTCTGGACGCAAAGCTTGAAACTATTGCTCAAATGAGCCCTTTTAAACAGGAGTTAAGCAGGGGTTAAGGATGTTTGAATAAAATGGTTTATGTATTTGACACAAGTTCATTCATTGCTTTGAGTAAGCTCCTTTCATGGGAGGAAAAAATAAACAGCTTAGTAAAATCCAAGAAAATTATTTCTGTAAAAGAAGCATTTAAAGAAATTGAACTCTATTATCGTAATGATGACTTAAAAAAATGGGCAAAAAAAAATAAAGATATTTTTGAGATTATGAGTGAGGAGGAAAGTCAATTTTTGTCGGATTTATTTTCTAAACACCCCGAATTTCGATATATAATTAATTCGAAAATTTGGTTAAAGCCCAAGCCATGTGCAGATCCGTTTGTGATTGCAAAAGCCGGTGTATTAAAAAAAGAAAAAACTCTTTTACCTGATGCATTTGATGTCTGTGTTGTTTCCGAAGAAAAAGATAAAAAGAATGCCCCTAAGATTCCAAATATTTGTAAAGAGTATGATATTCCTTATAAGTCTTTAAAAGAATTTATAGAGTCAGAAGGTTTGGAATTAAGTCAAAAAGAACAATAGAAACATACAATAATGGTTTAAAAGTTATAGAGGTGTTAAATGAAGAAACAGGAAGCACTTATTACTCCTTCTGTTATTAAATGGGCAAGAGAAAAAGCTCATTATTCCATTGATGTTGCCGCTCAAAAAGTGGGAGTAAGTAGTAAAAAACTAGAAGATTGGGAAAATGAAAAAAGTTTGCCAACCATTACACAGGCCAGAAAAATGTCGCAAGTATATAGAAGGTCCCTGGCCGCATTTTACCTTCCAGAACCTCCAAAAGATTTTCCGATTCTTAAAGATTTTCGCACAGTAGGAGCCCCCGTAAAATCCAGCTCTTCTCTTGTGTTTCTTATAAGACAGATTCAGGAAAGGCAAATCTGGCTCAGCCAGTATTTAAAAGAAAAAGGATACGAAAAATTACAATTTGTTGGTTCGAGCAGCATACGCTCTTCATCAAAGACTATATCGAGAAATATTGTCAAAACAATTTGGGAGACAGTAGAAAAGCTTCAGACCTTTTAAATAACTGGCTTAGCCAGTGTGAAAAAAAAAGGTATTCCCTGCATTGATATTTATAATTTAATTAGAGAATTGAAGATCGAGTTCACAGCAATAGTAAAAAATAATGGCACTTCCTTCTAATTTTCCCTCTTCACCTCATGCCATATTAAGGCCAAAAATCCGCTGGCTCCCCTCAAAAGAATCCAGCTATGAAAACCCTTTACCCCCATTAGTTAGTGAGTTAAGGAAAGAGGTTTATGAGTGGCGAGAAAAAAGCTATGAAGGAGCGAGCGACACAAGCAAAGAACTCCTTACTTGGTGGTTTAAAGAAGAGCATTTTTTAGAGACTGGGAAATGTTTTCAATATTATTTTTCACAAAGAGAATCTGTTGAAACAGTCATCTATCTTTATGATGTTGTTCAAATAAAGTCTTCACAGGATTTAATGAGGTTCGACTCTTCAGGGGCTATATCTCGGCAAATGTTTCGAGAAAACTGGAGGCGCTTTGTTATTAAAATGGCAACAGGTTCAGGAAAAACAAAGGTTATAAGTCTTCTTCTTGCGTGGTCTTATTTTCATAAAATGTATGAGCCTGATTCAGAATTAGCTCGAAACTTTCTTTTAGTAGCTCCGAATATCATCGTTTTAGATAGACTTAGGACTGACTTTGATGGCTTTAGAATTTTTAATACAGACCCCATTATTCCAAGAAATGACTATGCTGGAAAAAGCTGGGAAAATGACTTTCAACTGACCGTACATATTCAAGATGAGTTAAGGCAAGTAAAAGAGTTTGGAAATGTTTTTTTAACAAATATCCACAGGGTATACTCCAGAAATGATTCTGTTCCCTCTTTTGAAGATAAGGATACGACAAGCTATTTTTTAGGTGAAAAACCCGTAGCGAAAACTACAGACTCAAAAGTAGATTTGGGAGACATTGTTCGAGATATTGATGAACTGTTTGTTATCAATGATGAAGCCCATCATATCCATGATGAAAAATTAGCCTGGTTTAAGTCCATTGAAGATATACACAATCGGCTCAAGCAAAAAGATAAGTTTTTGTCTCTTCAAATAGATGTAACAGCCACCCCCAAGCACCACAACGGCTCTATTTTTGTTCAAACAGTTTCTGATTATCCTCTTGTTGAAGCTATTGCTCAAAATGTTGTAAAGCATCCGGTTCTCCCCAACGAGGAAAGCCGGGAGAAACTTCAGGAAAAAAAGAGCGCTAAATTCACAGAAAAGTATGAGGATTACATTCGCCTGGGTGTAATAGAATGGAGAAAAGTTTATGATGAGCACATTAAGCTGGGTAAAGAAGCCATTCTCTTTATTATGACAGATGACACGAGAAATTGTGATGATGTTGCTCATTATCTCGAGACCACTTTTCCTTATTTAAATAAAGCGGTTTTATCCATCCATACCAATAAAAGCGGTGGTATTAGCGAATCAACTAGTGGAAAAAGCAAAGAAGAGCTGGATGAGCTAAGAAAAGAAGCCAATGAAATTGACAGCGATAAAAGTCGTTACAAAGCTATTGTTTCTGTTTTAGTTCTAAAGGAAGGCTGGGATGTAAAGAATGTTACAACCATTGTGGGGCTAAGAGCCTATTCCTCCAAGAGCAACATTCTGCCGGAACAAACTCTTGGCAGAGGCTTAAGGCTTATGTATCGGGACACCAGAGGCATTGAGGAAAAAGTCAGTGTGATTGGGACAGAGGCTTTTATAAATTTTGTAAAAGACATTCAAAAAGAAGGAGTGGAACTTGAATATGATGATATGGGGGAAAGGACTCCTCCTAAAGCCACTACAATTTTAGAAATTGATTCTGAAAATCCAACAAAAGATATTTCAAAGCTGAACATGAAAATTCCCGTTCTTACTCCTCGAACTTATAGGGACTATAAAGACCTATCTCTGCTCAAGCCCGGTGAATTTGAGTTTAAAAAATGCCAGCTCAAAAAAACAGGAGAAAAAAGCAAAAGAGAGATTCACTTTGAGTATACGGTGACAAGGGAAAATGAAGAACCTTACTCCCATACAACTGTTTTAGACACGACAGATATTATAGATTATAGGAATGTTCTTGGCTTTTTTGCAAATACCATTGTAAAAGAGCTAAAGCTTATCAGCGTCTACGATATCATCTATGGAAAGGTAAAAGAGTTTATCCGTGATCATTTGTTTAAGAGTCCTGTCAATTTAGAAGACAAAGAAACAATTAGCAATTTATCAAATCCCGATATAACAAAGCGTATTATTGAAGTATTTAAGAAAGAAATTAACAGTTTAACAGTCCAAGAAAAAGAGGCAAACTTGAAAAGGGACTTTCAACTTACAAACACTCGCCCTTTTCCTGTTAAAAACAAAGGTTTTTTGACTACAAAAAGTGTGTTCAATAGATGTGTTGGAGATAACGAGCTAGAGCATGAATTTGGAAAATTTTTAGATAACTGTGATGATATTATTTCTTATACAAAGCTCTACTTTGCTATCGGTTTTAAAATAGACTATGTAGATAAAGATGGCAATATAAAGAACTACTATCCCGATTTTCTAGTTAAAAAATCAGAAAAAGAAATGTTTGTTATTGAAACCAAAGGACGAGAAGATTTAAATGATCCTCTAAAATTAGCTCGTCTTAAACAATGGTGCGGTGATGTGAATAAGCAAGGATTATCTGTTAAATGGGGTTTTGTTTTTGTAGGGGAAGATGATTTTAAGAAATATAAACCTACAAACTTTCAAAGTCTTATGGAGACTTTTACAGAGTACAAATAATCTATTTGTAATAAATTAGTTTGATTTACCATTTAAGAAAGAGTGTATAGTTTTCCCGGCAGGCTTTTTATTATTCCTTTTAATTCTAAATTCATTAAAATTTGTAATATTTTGCTAATCGGAAAATCTATCTTCATACAAAGATGATCGACTTCTATTTTTCCGGATTTTTTTATGAAACCATAAATTTTCTCTTCGTCATCGGTTAAATTTATTACAGATTCCGATGGCATTTCTCTTTGATTAACATCTGTATTATCCCATCCCAATATGTATTTCAAATCATCTACTCCCGTTAAAAGATTTGCTTTATGTGTTTTTATAAGCTGATTACATCCCTCAGAAAGACTATCGCTAACTCTACCGGGAACAGCAAATACATCTCTATTGTAGCTATTTGCAATTTCCGCTGTAATTAAGGCACCTCCTTTATGGGTAGTTTCTATCACTATTACTGCATCACACATTCCGGCAATTATCCTGTTCCGCTTTGGAAAATTCTCTCGTTCGGGCTTAATACCACTCGAGAAATCGGTGACTAAACCTCCTTTATTTCTCACCATTTTTTGGGCTGTACTAGTGTGTAATGAAGGATAAACCCTGTCTAGGCCATGCGCTAAAACCCCCAAAGTAGGAAGGCCGGTTTCCAAAGCTGCTTGATGAGCTGAAATATCAATTCCGTAAGCCAGTCCACTTATTATTAAAGGAGCTAAAGAGCGGAGCTCATTTATTAATTTCCCACATAAATCCCGACCATAAGCAGTGGCATTTCTACTTCCTACAATTGATAGACTTTTCGAAGGATTGAGGTCAACTGAACCTTTGCAATAAAGCATAACCGGACCGTCCTCGCATTGTTTTAGCCTGGAGGGATAATCTTTGTCGGTAAAATACAAAGAGGATAGGTTATTTTGACGAATAAAATTAAGCTCTTCTTCGGCTCTGCTCAATATGGCTTGCCGACTAATATTTTCTGAAGACTTAGGCCCGATACCGGGAATTCTTTCTAAAGATTTTCTCGTTTCTTTAAAAACTGCTTCCGGACTGCCACAATGAGCAATCAAATTCTTGGCTGTTTTATCTCCTACGCCTGGAATTAAGGTAATGCCGATTTTGTATACCAGTTCTTCCAAATTTGATTTGAGATTACGATTAGCTTAGAAAGATAATATCTTTGTAATCAGTTGTCATTCTTAATGAAAAACAAACACAATAAAACTAATAAAAACTGATGTGCTTTTCAGAACGTAAATTTTAGACAAATGTTTTGTGAAGATTTAACGGATGTGTAAATGGCAAATTCAACCCATGTAAATCGAAATTGATAAGCCAACTAGTGCTGTGACTGGAAGAATATACTAAAAGTGGTCTATAAGGGCCATCTCTTGAAAAGCTGTAGAACTTCATTTGCTACAATGCAGTGTATCGCTAAACCGTTATGAGAAAATACCGTATGCCAATTCTCTCCAGTATCGGTAGTTTTTAGGATTGCGCCTGAGATTATCCTAAACCTATTGTCAATATCAGCTAAATTCAAATTGCCAAATCATTAAATTTGCCCTATGAAGCATTATGCGGAGGTAATCCTTCCTTTACCCCTTCGCAAAAACTACACTTACCGTATACCACCTCACTTGCAAGAGAATATAGTCCCCGGGATGCGCGTAGTAGTGCAATTTGCTAAGCGAAAATTGTATACCGCCCTAGTAAAGGATATCACCGATCAAAACGGGGCTGGTACGCAAATAAAGGACATACTGGCTTTAGAAGATAAAATTCCCATTGTAATACCTCAGCAGTTAAAATTATGGCAATGGATGGCCGATTATTATCTCTGCTCCCTAGGAGAATTGATGATGGCTTCGCTCCCTTCCGGACTGAAATTGCAAAGTGAAACCAAAGTGCTGTATAACCATTTGAAAAAGGTCGTTGAAGAGGAGTTATCCGATTATGAATATCTGATTGTCGAAGCCTTGCACCAACAGAATTCGCTTACCATCAAAGAGATCAGCGATATTATTGATATAAAGAACCCTCTCAAGGTGATTTATAATCTGATGAGTAAGCACTATATTTTGCTGGAAGAAGAAATTAAAGGTGGATACCGTCCTAAGCAGGTACGTTTTGTCAAACTTTCTGACACTTATAACAAGGAAAGCTCGAGTACTTTATTTCAGAAGTTAGAGAGAGCTCCTAAGCAAAAAGAATTATTGCTCTCCTATTTCAAACTTCTGGCTCAAGAGCCTATTTTAAGAGAGACGGGCGTAAAAACAGCCAGTCTCCTCAAAACAGCTCGTGCTAGTAATATTTCCCTTAGAAGCTTAGAAGAAAAGGGCATTTTTGAGATTTTTTACGATCGTGGTATAGTGTTGACTGACAATTCAGTGCCCTCTTCTAAAGAGCTGAGTTTTGAACAACAAAAGGCTTTAGAGGAAATACAAAGGCAATATCAAGAAAAAGATACCGTGTTGCTACATGGAGTTACTTCATCTGGTAAAACTGAGATCTACATTAAGCTAATTAATAAGGTTTTGCAAGAAGACAAACAAGTACTTTACCTGGTTCCCGAAATTGCCCTGACTACTCAGCTACTCAGTCGTCTTAATCGTTATTTTGGTAAAGACTTATTGGTCTATCACTCGCGTTTTAGCGACTGCAAAAGAGTGGAAAGTTACCTTCGGCTCATCGAAGAAAAAAACCGACCTAAAATTATAGTTGGGACACGCAGTAGCCTACTTCTTCCCTTGCACAACTTAGGGCTAATTATAGTGGATGAAGAGCATGAAAGTAGCTTCAAACAATTTGATCCTGCGCCTCGCTACCATGCCCGCGATACGGCCATTGTGTTAGCTAAAATGCTTGAAGCTAAAGTACTGCTTGGCTCTGCCACTCCTGCCTTTGAAACTTATTACAATGCCTGGCAAGGCAAGTTTGGCTTGGTAAGCATTCATAAACGCTATGGTAATTTACCTTTACCGGAAATTCAATGCGTTGACTTAAGGAAGGCTTACCGTAAGGGGAAAATGAACGTTCGCTTCAGCATTGAGCTACTAAATGCTATCAAAGAAGCTCTGAATGCCCGAAAGCAAGTGATCCTCTTCCGGAACCGAAGGGGATTCTCACGCATGACCCAATGTTGCAGCTGCGGACACGTTACCCAATGCAAGAATTGCAATATTTCCCTTATCTACCACAAAAATGTAAATCTCTTACGTTGTCATTACTGCGGTTATACTCTTCATGTGCCTCAAAAGTGCTCAGCTTGTGGAGGCAGGCAGTTCAACGCATTGGGATTTGGTACAGAAAAGCTAGAGGAAGATCTAAAGCTCTTGCTTCCTCATGCTAAAATCAAACGTATGGATTTAGATACCACCCGAGGCAAAAATGCATACGAAAATATCATTAACGATTTGGAGGATGGAGAAATTGACATTCTGATCGGAACGCAAATGGTAGCCAAAGGGTTGGACTTTGAAAACGTGAGCCTGGTGGGAATTATAAATGCGGATACCCTACTTAACTTTCCAGATTTCCGGAGCCATGAACGAGCTTTTCAACTGATGGTACAATTAGCAGGTAGAGCTGGACGCAAAGGAAGCCGAGGTAAGCTTTTAATCCAAACCGGCGACCCGAACCACAAGGTGATTCACGAGGTGATGAGCAACAACTATTTAGGAATGTGTCAAGACGAGCTTTATGAACGCAAAAAACTCAAATACCCTCCCTTTGTACGTCTTATTCAAATTATTCTTAAACATCGCAATCGCGAATACCTGATCCGCTCTGCTAATCTTTTAGGCAAGGAATTAAAAAAGCTCTTTGGTGATCGATTGCTTGGCCCTGAATTCCCCTTGATTGCCCGCTTGCGTAATCTCTATCACATGGAAATGATGCTGAAACTAGAGGATAAAGCTAACCTCAGCAAAAGCAAGCAACTCTTTATGCAAACCACAGATAAATTTTTTACTGATCATCCTGACCATAGGGTACGAGTGATTTTTGATGTGGATTGTTGCTAGCTTTAATTAAGCCGTTGACCGCAAAAAAGACAGACACTTGAATAGTACTTCAGAGGAGCTTGGGTTTAGGTCAATTGGCAAATTTTTAAAGTCAATAAGCCAATGACGTACTCAAACTCTGCTACTAAACCCCTATCTGTCCTGTTTATCAGAATGTGAATGCTTCTGGTATAGTCGATGCTGCAGAAATACAGAAAAATCTAATTGCCCAATTAACTGCTCCTGTAAAATGGACGCCAGGCATACGACAGATGATTGCTGATGGAGCAAGCGAATTTTACCGCTAACACAGCTACACTCCACCCTCATTCTAAATAATGCTCTGGATTGAAATAAAAAATCCTCAAGCCACTCTTCGTTTACTTTCATTTTTCTAGCGCCCAATAAGTCATAAGCCTTTTTTAATTAAAAAGCCTTGTTAAAAGATTAAATTTCAGTAATATTGGGCTGATCTCATGTTTCAAAAGGCTTCGCCCTTTTTAATGTAAAGAAGATCTTGTTTCACTAAAGAACACTAAATCATGAAAACTTTCAACTCAATTAATCTCTCTCTTTCTTTCCTCTTTCTTTCCTCTTTCTTTCCTCTTTCTTTCCTCTTTCTTTCCTCTTTCTTTAAAAGCCCAAGCCTCTACGGTAAACGACGATGCAGGAATTCTCAGCTTGGACGCTCCGGCTAGTCCAACTGTTCCCGGCTCTCAGTCGGTTCAGGTGAGCATTAAAAATCATGGAATTAACAACCTGAACAGTGTAAGAGTGAACTGGAGTGTGGATGGAGTAACTCAGACCTCCCATAGCTGGACGGGGAGTCTAGCGTCGGGTGCAGTTGCTGCTGCGGTCAATATCGGAAGCTATAATTTCACCCTGGGAAATCCCACCCTAAAGATTTGGACGAACAATCCCAATGGGAATGCAGACAATTATACTTCAAATGACACACTGGAGGTTTCGTTGTTGGTTTGCACCTCACTTTCTGGAGCTTATACCCTTGGCGGGGCTTCCAGCAATTTTCCAAGCTTTAATTCCCTTGCTATTTTTCTCCACAACTGTGGTGTTTCTGGGGCTGTAATCATTAAGGTAGCTCCTGGCACCTATAGGGAGCAGTTTACACTAGGGAATATCGCTGGCGTAAGCCAAAGCAATACCATTGTCATTGACGGCGGGGATAGCTCGCTAGTTAGGCTCACTCATGACGGTTCGACAAGCAATGCCACCGTGTCTTTTGACAGCACGAGCTATGTGACTTTGAGAAATATGACCCTCGAAAACACCAAAAGCTCAACAGGTGCCTGGATAGTGCATCTTCAAAACACGGATCATATCGTCATTGATTCCTGTTTGATTGAACAGCCGGTTAATGTAACATCTAACAGAGGGGGTATAGTGGGCTCGGGTAGTTTGAACAGTTCCTCCACAGCTACTACGAATAAGCATTTGACGGTCTCTGACAATATCATCACAGGAGGTTATTATGGAATAGATCTGCGAGGTAGTACAAGCGATGAAGATGTGGGCAATCACGTCCTGCGTAACCGTTTTAGTAATATTGAACGACGTGCCATTCAGGTGCGTAAACAGGACAGCTTGATGATCTCGGGCAATGTGATTGAAAATATCAATGCTAGTTCTACCTCTGGCATGTGCATGTATTGCGAAGATATTACAGACTTTGAGATTACTGCAAATAACCTGCTCGACTGCGGTGATAGGGGGATAGTGATTTATAAAGCTGGTTCCAGTGGAACAGCCCGCTCACTGATTGCCAACAATATGATTTATACTCCAAAAGATGTGGGCATTAGGATGAGAGGATTGAGCAGCGGTTTATCTAATTCTAAGGTGAATGTCTATCACAACACAACTGTGGGAGATCCCGCTATGCAGTTTACTAGCGGTGGCAATTCTAATATGAGTATCTACAACAACATTTTCAGCAACCCAAATGGAGTAGCTTTAGAGGCTTCATCGAGCTTGCCATCGACTATCAAAATCGATTACAACCTTTATCAGGCAAGCGGGAATATCGCAAAGGACGGTTTTACGAGCTATGCAAACCTAGCCGCTTGGCAAGCAGCCAAACCTGCACTCAATCGGAATTCTGTGGAGGGTAACCCGCTATTTGTAAGCGCAACATCTCCTGCCGATCTGCATCTAGCAGGAACTTTGGCGAATGATACAGGTGATAATTCTGTGGGTATTAAAGTCGATATTGATGGAGATTCTCGCCCACTTCCGCCTTCGACAAGGGTGGATATGGGCGCTGACGAGTACCATCCGCCAACTTGTTTGCCTTCATCAAGGCTTTCCGCCTCAGTTAGGAGTGGGTCGGCAGCCAGCTTGAGCTGGACCGCAAGCGGGGCTTTAAATTGGAATATCGAATATGGACCTCCGGGCTTTATTCCAGGCTCGGGAACTTTTGTGTACAATGTTCTTAATCCTCACATTTTAACAGGTTTAAATCCCAGCACCAATTATGATTTTTATGTACAGGACAGTTGTGGGGTGGGCGATGTGAGCGTCTGGACGGGTCCTTTCACCTTCCAAACTGCTTGTGTAAATGCCCTCAGTGGTACTTATACCCTTGGCAGAGCTTCTAGTGACTTTCCAGACTTTGATTCTCTTGCTACTTTTCTCAACAACTGTGGTATTTTAGGTCCTGTAATCATTAAGGTAGCTTCTGGCACCTATAGGGAGTCATTCACACTAGGTAGTATTACTGGTGTAAGCCAAAGCAATACCATTGTCATTGATGGTGGGAGCAGCTCGCTAGCTAGGCTCATTCAAGACGGCTCGACGAGCAATGCCACGGTAGCTTTTGACAGCACCAGCTATGTGAGCTTGAGGAATATAACCCTCGAAAACATCAAAAGCTCAGCAAATACTTGGGTAGTGCATCTTCAGAACACAGATCATATCGTCATTGACTCCTGTTTGATTGAGATGTCAGTGAATACAACATCTGAGAGAGGGGGTATAGTGGGGTCGGACGGCTTGAGAAATAGTTATACAGCTACTACAAACAATCATTTGACTATTTCTAACAACACCATCACAGGAGGTTACTATGGAATATCTCTGCGAGGCAATGCAAGCGATGAAGATGTAGGCAACTACATCCTGCGTAACCGCTTTATTGATATTTACAATTATGGCATTCTAATAGATGAACAGGACAGCTTGATTATCTCGGGAAATGTGATTGAAAATACCAATAGTAGTTATGCCTATGACATATATTGTCTAGATATTACAGACTTTGAGATTAGGGCAAATAATTTGCTTGACTGTGGCGATGAGGGGATAGTAATTAAGGGAGGCACATCTAGTGGAACAGCTCGTTCACTGATTGCCAACAATATGATTTATGCTCCCAATGCGGCCATTAGGATGACAGGATACAGCCCTTTTTTTCTATCCAAAATAAATATTTATCACAACACGGCTGTGGGCGATCCCGCTATGGAGTTTATTGGCAGTAACTATTCTGATATGAGTTTCTACAACAACATTTTCAGCAACCCAAATGGAGTAGCTTTAAAGGCTTTCTCGGGCTTGCCATCGACCATTGATATCGATTACAATCTTTATCAGGCAAGCGGGAATATCGCAGAGGATGGCTCTACGAGCTATACAAACCTAGCCGCTTGGCAAGCAGCCAAGCCGGCACTCAATCAGAATTCTGTGGAGGGTAACCCGCTATTTGTAAGGGCAACATCTCCTGCTGACCTGCATCTAATAGGCACTTTGGCCAATGATACAGGTGATAATTCTGTGGGTATTAAAGTCGATATTGATGGAGATTCTCGTCCACTTCCGCCTTCGACAAGGGTGGATATGGGCGCTGACGAGTACCATCTGCCAACTTGTTTGCCTTCATCAAGGCTTTCCGCCTCAGTTACGGGTGCGTCGGCAGCCAGCTTGAGCTGGACCACAGGCGGGGCTTTAAATTGGAATATCGAATATGGACCTCCGGGCTTTATTCCAGGCTCGGGAACTTTTGTGTACAATGTTCTTAATCCTTATATTTTAACAGGTTTAAATCCCCACACCAATTATGATTTCTATGTACAGGACAGTTGTGGCATAGGCGATGTGAGCATCTGGAGGGGTCCTTTTTCCTTTGCTACGCTCTGCCCTTCTTTGTCTGCTGCCACTTTGCCCCTAATAGAAGACTTTGAGTCCTTATCTGGTACCTTTCAGCGAGACACAGGGGTGTTCTGCAGTTCCACCTACGCGTGGAGCTATGAGACCTCCTTTGCCAACGATGGTCGTTTGAGATTTGCCGTAAGTGGCTTTGCCAATAATGGAAGCTCAGCTGCAACCTTGGATGGGCTGCTGCCGCGGTGGTTAGTAGGAAGTACAGTTACCAATTATTTGATCCTAACAACTGATTTGAGCAGGTATAGTAGCTCGAGTGCTCTGGAGCTGGAATTCAGCTATATGCATCACGGAGAAGAAAACCATCCTAATGACAGAGTATGGATACGGGGCGGCAACACAAATTCCTGGGTGCAAATTTACGATCTGTATACCAATCAGGGCACAGCAGGCATCTACAATCTGGTAACTGGCTTAGACATTGACTCTATCCTCGCAAATGCTACCCCTCCTCAAAGAGTTTCTTCTACTTTTCAAGTCCGCTTTGGACAAGAAGATGCTGATCCCGCTACTTCCCGCACAGGAAGTGACGGCTATTCTTTTGATGACATTGCCATTCGGGAAACCTGTCCAGGCCTTACCAAGCTAACAGCTACCCAGATTACTCAAACCAGCGCTACGCTTTCCTGGGTTGCTGGCGGAGCTTCTAATTGGGATTTAGAATATGGCCTTTCGGGGTTTACTCTGGGAAGTGGCACTCAGATTCACACGACCATCCCTTCTTATACTGTGAGCGGTTTGACACTTGGAATGGGTTATGATTTCTATGTTCGGAGTACTTGCGGGCTGGGCCATGCGAGTAGCTGGGCTGGTCCTCATACTTTTACCACCCTTTCGACCTCTTTGCCCTGTCCATCCCCTTCGTCATTGTTGGCTACCAACATTACTCAGACCACCGCTGCGCTCTCCTGGGTTACAGGCGGAGCTTCTAATTGGAATATGGAATACGGAATTCAGGGTTTTACTCCTGGATCGGGAACTTTTGTGTATAATGTTCCTAATCCTTACATTTTAACAGGTTTAAATCCCAGCACCAATTATGATTTCTATGTACAGGACAGTTGTGGGGTTGGAGATGTGAGTCTCTGGACGGGTCCTTTCACCTTCCAAACCACTTGTGTAGCCCTCAGTGGTACTTATACCCTTGGCAGAGCTTCTAGTGACTTTCCAGACTTTGATTCTCTTGCTACTTTTCTCAACAACTGTGGTATTTTAGGTCCTGTAATCATTAAGGTAGCTTCTGGCACCTATAGGGAGCAGTTTACACTAGGGAATATCGCTGGTGTAAGCCCGACAAATACGATTGTCATTGACGGTGGAAGTAGCTCGCTAGTTACCCTCACTCATGACGGCTCGACGAGCAATGCCACGGTAGCTTTTGACAGCACCAGCTATGTGAGCTTGAGGAATATGACCATCGAAAATACTAAAAGCTCAATAGCTGCCTGGGTAGTGCATCTTCAGAACACGGATCACATCGTCATTGATTCCTGTTTGATTGAGATGTCAGTGAATACAACAGCTGAGAGAGGAGGTATAGTGGGGTCGGGCAGCTTGAGCGATAGTTATACAGCTACTACAAACAATCATTTGACTATTTCTAACAATATCATCACAGGAGGTTCCTATGGAATAGCTCTGGAAGGCAATACAAGCAATGAAGATGTGGGCAACCGCATTTTGCGTAACCGTTTTAGTGATATTGGTGATGTTGGTATTTATATGAGTAATGCGGACAGCTTGATGATCTCGGGCAATGTGATTGAAAATACCCATAGTAGTTATGCCTCTGACATATATTGTGTAGATATTACAGACTTTGAGATTAGGGCAAATAATTTACTTGACTGCGGGGATGAGGGGATAGTAATTGATGGAGGCAGCTCCAGTGGAACAGCTCGTTCACTGATTGCCAACAATATGATTTATGCTCCCAATACGGCCATTAGCATGTGGGGAAACAACTCGAATGTGAATATTTATCACAACACGGCTGTGGGCGATCCCGCTATGTTTATTGGCGGCAACCTTTCTGATATGAGCCTCTACAACAACATTTTCAGCAACCCAAATGGAGTAGCTTTATCGGGCTTGCTATCGAACATTGATATCGATTACAACCTTTATCAATACCAGGCAAGCGGGAATATCGCAAAGGACGGCTTTACGATCTATGCAACCCTAGCCGCTTGGCAAGCAGCCAAACCTGCACTCAATGCCCATTCTGTAGAAGGCGATCCGCTATTTGTAAGGGCAACATCTCCTGTCGATCTGCATCTAATAGGCACTTTGGCCAATGATACGGGTGATAATTCTGTGGGTATTAAAGTCGATATTGATGGAGATTCTCGTCCACTTCCGCCTTCGACAAGGGTGGATATCGGCGCCGACGAGTACCATCTGTCAACTTGTTTGTCTTCATCAAGGCTTTCCGCCTCAGTTATGGGTGCGTCGGCAGCCAGCTTGAGCTGGACCACAGGCGGGGCTTTAAATTGGAATATCGAATATGGACCTCCGGGCTTTATTCCAGGCTCGGGAACTTTTGTGTACAATGTTCTTAATCCTTACATTTTAACAGGTTTAAATCCCAGCACCAATTATAATTTCTATGTACAGGACAGTTGTGGGGTGGGCGATGTGAGCGTCTGGAGTGGTCCTTTTTCCTTTATTACGCCCTGCTCTTTATCTCCTGCTACTTTGCCCCTAATGGAAGACTTTGAGTCCTTATCTGGCACTTTTCAGCGAGACACAGTGGTGTTTTGTGTTCCCACCTACAATTGGAGGTATGAGACCTCCCTTGCTAACGATGGTCGTTTGAGATTTGCCGTAAGTGGCTTTGCCAATAATGGAAACTCGGCAGCTACCTTGGATAGAGCATTATCAGGAGGAGGTAGAGTTACCAATTATTTGATCCTAACAGCTGATTTGAGCAATTACAGCAGTTCGAGTGCTCTGGAGTTGGAATTCAGCTATATGCATCACAGAGAAGAAAACCATCCTAACGACAGAGTATGGATACGGGGCAGCAACACAGATGCCTGGGTGCAAATTTACGATCTGTATGCCAATCAGAACATAGCAGGCATCTACAATTGGGTGATTGGCTTAGACATTGACACTATCCTCGCAAATGCCACCCCTCCTCAAAGAGTCTCTTCTACTTTTCAGCTTCGTTTTGGTCAAGAGGGTTATTATTGGACTCAGAGTACCACCGCTAATGATGGCTATTCTTTTGATGACATTACCATTCGGGAAGTATGGTGTCGGAGATCGTCTTCTTTGACAGTAAATACCATTGGACTTGATACTGCCTCAGTGAGCTGGACGGGAGGAGGAGGAGGGAACGTTTGGATCATTGAATGGGGGATTGCTGGTTTTACACAAGGATCGGGAACCCTTGATACCATCACCACTAACTCTTATACGCTAAAAGGGTTGACCCCATTCACCACTTACGACTTTTACGTACGCGATAGCTGCTCCAGATCGGGGAATAGCCTTAGTTTATGGTCTTTTCCTATTAGCTTTAAGACGCTTTGCCCTTCTTTATCTCCTGCTACTCTGCCCTTAATAGAAGACTTTGAGTCCTTATCTGGCACTTTTCAGCGAGACGCCCCGGTGCTTTGTGCTCCCACCTATAATTGGAGCTATGAGACCTCCCTTGCTAACGATGGTCGCCTGAGATTTGCCGTAAGTAGCTTTGCCAATAATGGCAGCTCGGCAGCTACCTTGGATAAATCAATCTTCACCTCTTCCCTAGTAACCAACTACTTGATTATGACAGCTGATTTAAGCAATTACAACAGCTCGAGTGCTCTGGAGCTGGAATTCAGCTATATGCATCACGGAGAAGAAAACCATGCTAATGACAGAGTATGGATACGGGGCAGCAACACAGATGCCTGGGTGCAAATTTACGATCTGTATGCCAATCAGAACATAGCAGGCATCTACAATTGGGTGATTGGCTTAGATATTGACGCTATCCTCGCAAATGCTACTCCTCCCCAAAGAGTCTCTTCTACTTTTCAAGTCCGCTTTGGACAAGAAGATGATTTTCCCGCTGCTTCCCGCACAACAAGTGACGGCTATTCTTTTGATGACATTGCCATTCGGGAAACCTGTCCAAGCCCTACCAAGCTAACAGCTACCAATATTACTCAAACCAGCGCTACGCTCTCCTGGGTTGCTGGCGGGGCTTCTAACTGGGATTTAGAATATGGCCTTTCAGGGTTTACTCTGGGACGTGGCACTCAAATTCACACGACCATCCCTTCTTATACTGTGAGCGGCTTGACACTTGGAATGGGTTATGATTTCTATGTTCGGAGTAGTTGTGGGCTGAGCCATGCGAGTAGCTGGTCTGGTCCTGATGCTTTTACCACCCTTTCGGCCACTTTGCCCTGCCCATCCCCATCATTATTGGGAACTTCCAATATTACTCAGACCAGCGCTAGGCTGTCCTGGGTTACGGGTGGGGCTTCTAATTGGAATATGGAATACGGAATTCAGGGTTTTACTCCTGGATCGGGAACTTTTGTGTATAATGTTCCTAATCCTTACACTTTAAGTGGCTTAACACCCGGTACGGATTATGATTTTTATGTTCGGGATAGCTGTGGAGCAGGTCATGTGAGTAGCTGGTCTGGTCCTGATGCTTTTACCACCCTTTCGGCCACTTTGCCCTGCCCATCCCCATCATTATTGGGAACTTCCAATATTACTCAGACCAGCGCTAGGCTGTCCTGGGTTACGGGTGGGGCTTCTAATTGGAATATGGAATACGGAATTCAGGGTTTTACTCCTGGATCGGGAACTTTTGTGTATAATGTTCCTAATCCTTACACTTTAAGTGGCTTAACACCCGGTACGGATTATGATTTTTATGTTCGGGATAGCTGTGGAGCAGGTCATGTGAGTAGCTGGTCTGGTCCTGATGCTTTTATCACCCTTTCAGCCACTTTGCCCTGTCCAGCCCCTTCGTCATTGGGAGCTACCCAGATTACTCAGACCACCGCTGCACTCTCCTGGGTTACAGGCGGAGCTTCTAATTGGAATATGGAATACGGAATTCAAGGTTTTACTCCTGGATCGGGAACTTTTGTGTATAATGTTCCTAATCCTTACACTTTAAGTGGCTTAACACCTGGCACGGATTATGATTTCTATTTTCGGGATAGCTGTGGGGTAGGTCATGTGAGTAGCTGGGCTGGTCCTCATACTTTTACCACCCTTTCAGCCACTTTGCCCTGTCCATCCCCATCGTCATTGGGAGCTACCCAGATTACTCAGACCACCGCTGCACTCTCCTGGGTTACAGGCGGAGCTTCTAATTGGAATATGGAATACGGAATTCAAGGTTTTACTCCTGGATCGGGAACTTTTGTGTATAATGTTCCTAATCCTTACACTTTAAGTGGCTTAACACCCGGTACGGATTATGATTTTTATGTTCGGGATAGCTGTGGAGCAGGTCATGTGAGTAGCTGGGCTGGTCCTGATGCTTTTACCACCCTTTCGGCCACTTTGCCCTGCCCATCCCCATCATTATTGGGAACTTCCAATATTACTCAGACCAGCGCTAGGCTGTCCTGGGTTACGGGTGGGGCTTCTAATTGGAATATGGAATACGGAATTCAGGGTTTTACTCCTGGATCGGGAACTTTTGTGTATAATGTTCCTAATCCTTACACTTTAAGTGGCTTAACACCCGGCACGGATTATGATTTTTATGTTCGGGATAGCTGTGGAGCAGGTCATGTGAGTAGCTGGGCTGGTCCTGATACTTTTAGGACTCTTGGCTGTTTAGCTCCCACAGGGCTGAAGCTCGATATCATTACTGAAATCACCGCTACTGTGAGCTGGACTAGCGGTGGAGCTTCGAATTGGAATATTGAGTATGGGCCTATAAACTTTCCTCTGGGAGGCGGTATTTTCTTATACAATGTGTCTAGTCCTCGCACTTTAAGGGGCTTAAAGCCTAACACCTTTTATGATGTCTATGTACAGGACAGCTGCAATGTGGGCAATTTGAGCAATTGGACAGGACCCTTGTCTATTAAAACCATTATTGGTATAGATGAGCTTCTCGAGCGATCATTTCGCATTTATCCAAATCCTAGTGAAGGAGTTTTCAAGCTGGAGTTTAGCTCCTCTCTCGGAGAGGATATGGAGATCCGTATCACTAATATGATGGGACAAATAGTCTTGGAAGATGAGATTGAGAGTTTCAGCGGAAGCTATAGAAAAAGGCTAGAGATGGGAGCTTATCGCAGTGGAGTATACCTATTGCAGCTGATTACTGAAAGGGCTACTGTGAACCGACGTATCATTTTGCAGTGAGAAGTAGCAAAGCTTTTGCTATAGATTCTTGCCGATTTACGGGCAAGCTGCCCGGTAATGTGGTTTAATAGCTGCTTAGTCAGTGTTTCAACGAGGTCGGCATTAAGGCTAGGGAACTTTTTGTGCGGATTTTGAACTTCTATGTTTTTCCAGTCGTCCATCTAAATAATGCTCTGGATTGAAATAAAAAATCTTCAAGCCACTCTTCGTTTACTTTCATTTTTCTAGCGCTCAATAAGTCATACGCAGCGCCCAATAAGTCATAAGCCTTTTTTTACTAAACGAGCCCGTATAAGCCCTTGTTAAAAGATTAAATTTCAGTAATATTGGGCTGATCTCATGTTTCAAAAGGCTTCGCCCTTTTTAATGTAAAGAAGATCTTGTTTCACTAAAGAACACTAAATCATGAAAACTTTCAACTCAATTAATCTCTCTCTTTCTTTCCTCTTTCTTTCCTCTTTCTTTCCTCTTTCTTTCCTCTTTCTTTAAAAGCCCAAGCCTCTACGGTAAACGACGATGCAGGAATTCTCAGCTTGGACGCCCCGACTAGCTCAACTGCTCCCGGCTCTCAGTCGGTTCAAGTGAGTATTAAAAATCATGGAATTAACAACCTGAACAGTGTAAGAGTGAACTGGAGTGTGGATGGAGTAACTCAAACCTCCCATAACTGGACTGGGAGTCTAGCGCCGGGTGCAGTTGCTACTGCGGTCAATATCGGAAGCTATAATTTCATCCTGGGAAATCCCACCCTAAAGATTTGGACGAGCAATCCCAATGGCAATCCAGACAATGATACTTCAAATGACACACTGGAGGTTTCGTTGTTGGTTTGCACCTCACTTTCGGGAGCTTATACCCTTGGCGGGACTTCCAGCAATTTTCCAAGCTTTAATTCCCTTGCTACTTTTCTCCACAACTGTGGTGTTTCTGGGGCTGTAATCATTAAGGTAGCTCCTGGCACTTATGCGGAGCAGTTTACACTAGGGAATATCGCTGGTGTAAGCCAAAGCAATACCATTGTCATTGACGGTGGGGATAGCTCGCTAGTTAGGCTCACTCATAGCGGCATTGCTACCGTGGCTTTTGACAGCACGAGCTATGTGACTTTGAGAAATATGACCCTCGAAAACACCAAAAGCTCAACAGGTGCCTGGATAGTGCATCTTCAAAACACAGATCACATCGTCATTGATTCCTGTTTGATTGAACAGCCGGTTAATGTAACATCTAACAGAGGGGGTATAGTGGGCTCGGGTAGTTTGAACAGTTCCTCCACAGCTACTACGAATAAGCATTTGACGGTCTCTGATAACACCATCCTGGGAGGTTATTATGGAATAGATCTGCGAGGCAGTACAAGCGATGAAGATGTGGGCAATCACGTCCTGCGTAACCGTTTTAGTGATATTGAAAAACGTGCCATTCAGGTGCGTAAACAGGACAGCTTGATGATCTCGGGCAATGTGATTGAAAATATCAATGCTAGTTCTACCTTTGGCATGTGCATGTATTGCGAAGATATTACGGACTTTGAGATTACTGCAAATAACCTGCTCGACTGCGGTGATAGGGGGATAGTGATTTATAAAGCTGGTTCCAGTGGAACAGCCCGCTCACTGATTGTCAACAATATGATTTATACTCCAAAAGATATAGGCATTAGGATGAAAGGATTGAGCAGCGGTTTATCTAATTCTAAGATGAATGTCTATCACAACACAATTGTGGGAGATCCCGCTATGCAGTTTACTAGCGGTGGCAATTCTGATATGAGTATCTACAACAACATTTTCAGCAACCCAAGTGGAGTAGCTTTAGATGCTTCATCGAGCTTGCCATCGACCATTGATATCGATTACAACCTTTATCAGGCAAGCGGGAATATCGCAGAGGACGGCTCTACGAGCCATGCAAACCTAGCCGCTTGGCAAGCAGCCAAGCCTGCACTCAATCGGAATTCTGTGGAGGGTAACCCGCTATTTGTAAGGGCAACATCTCCTGCCAATCTGCGTCTAATAGGCACTTTGGCCAATGATATAGGTGATAATTCTGTGGGTATTAAAGTCGATATTGATGGAGATTCTCGTCCACTTCCGCCTTCGACAAGGGTGGATATCGGCGCTGACGAGTACCATCTGCCAACTTGTTTGCCTTCAACGAGGCTTTCCGCCTCAGTTAGGAGTGGGCCGGCAGCCAGCTTGAGCTGGACTGCGGGCGGGGCTTTAAATTGGAATATCGAATATGGACCTCAAGGCTTTATTCCAGGCTCGGGAACTTTTGTGTACAATGTTCTTAATCCTCACATTTTAACAGGTTTAAATCCCAGCACCAATTATGATTTCTATGTACAGGACAGTTGTGGGGTGGGCGATGTGAGCGTCTGGAGGGGTCCTTTTTCCTTTATTACGCTCTGCTCTTTATCTTCATCTCCTGCTACCTTGCCCCTAATGGAAGACTTTGAGTCCTTATCTGGCACTTTTCAGCGAGACACAGTGGTGTTTTGTGTTCCCACCTACAATTGGAGCTATGAGACCTCCCTTGCCAGCGATGGTCGCCTGAGATTTGCTGTGCCGGGCTTTGCCAATAATGGAAGCTCAGCAGCTACCTTGGATAGAGTGTTATCAGGAGGTACAGTTACCAATTATTTGATCTTAACAGCTGATTTGAGCAATTACAGCAGTTCGAGTATTCTGGAGCTAGAATTCAGTTATATGCACCACCGAGAATATTCTCATCCCAATGATAAGGTATGGATACGGGGTAGGGATACAGATGCCTGGATACAAATTTATGATCTGTATGCCAATCAGGGCGCAGCAGGCATCTACAAACAGGTGAGAGGTTTAGTAGACATTGACGCTATCCTCGCAAATGCCACTCCCCCTCAAAGAGTCTCTTCTACTTTTCAAGTTCGTTTTGGACAAGAGGATTATTCTGGGGCTCAGAGTACCACCACTTATGCTGGCTATTCTTTTGATGACATTGCCATTCGGGAAGTATGGTGTCCTTATCCTTCATCTTTGATGGCAAGCAATATTACAGACAGCTCCGCTACTCTCTCATGGACAACAGGTGGCGCTTCCAATTGGAATTTGGAATATGGTAAAGCAGGTTTTACCCCAGGAACAGGTAATTTCTTATATAATGTGTCTAATCCTCATATTTTAAGTGGACTATCACCTGCCACGGACTATGAGTTTTATGTACAAGATAGCTGTGAGGTGGACACTGTAAGTGGATGGATGGGACCGGTTTTCTTTGGTACTAGCTGCGTTCCTTTTACTTTATCTGCTGCTACTTTGCCGATTGTCGAAGATTTTGAGTCAGCATCTGGTGCTTATCAGCGAAACCGAAATGTGCTCTGTTATCCCACCTACAATTGGAGCTATGAGACCTCCCTTGCCAACGATGGTCGTTTGAGATTTGCCGTAAGTGGCTTTGCCAATAATGGAAGTTCAGCAGCTACCTTGGATAGAGTGTCACTAGGAAGTAGTAACGTTACCAATTATCTGATCCTAACAGCTGATTTGAGCAGTTACAGCAGTTCGAGTATTCTGGGGCTGGAATTCAGCTATATGCATCACGGAGAAGACAGCCATCCTAATGACAGAGTATGGATACGGAGCAGCAAGACAGATGCCTGGGTGGAAATTTACGATCTGCATGCCAATCAGGGCAGAGTAGCAGGCATCTACAATTGGGTAGTTGGCTTAGACATTGACTCTACCCTCGCAAATGCCACCCCTCCTCAAAGAGTCTCTTCTACTTTTCAAGTCCGATTCGGACAAGAAGATAATAATCCCGCTACTTTCCCCATAGGAACTGACGGCTATTCTTTTGATGACATTACCATTCGGGAAGTATGGTGTCCCTATCCTTCATCTTTGATGGCAAGCAATATTACAGACAGCTCTGCTACTCTCTCATGGACAACAGGTGGCGCTTCCAATTGGAATTTGGAATATGGTAGAGCAGGTTTTACCCCAGGAACAGGTAATTTCTTATATAATGTGTCTAATCCTCATATTTTAAGTGGACTATTACCTAACACGGACTATGAGTTTTATGTACAAGATAGCTGTGAGGTGGACACTGTAAGTGGATGGATGGGACCGGTTTTCTTTGGTACTAGCTGCGTTCCTTTTACTTTTGCTGCTACTTTGCCGATTGTCGAAGATTTTGAGTCAGCATCTGGTGCTTATCAGCGAAACCGAAATGTGCTTTGTTATCCTACCTATAAATGGAGCTATGAGACCTCCTTTGCTGATGAAGGTCGTTTAAGGTTTGCCGTATTGGGCTTTGCCAACAATGGCAGCTCGGCAGCTACCTTGGATAAAGTGCCATCAGCAGGTACAGTTACCAATTATCTGATCCTAACAGCTGATTTGAGCAGTTACAGCAGTTCGAGTGCTCTGGAGCTGGAATTCAGCTATATGCATCACGGAGAAGAAAACAATCCTAACGACAGAGTATGGATACGGGGCAGCAACACAGATTCCTGGGTGCAAATTTACGATCTGCATGCCAATCAGGGCACATCAGGCATCTACAATCAGGTGATTGGCTTAGACATTGACTCCATCCTCGCAAATGCTACTCCTCCCCAAAGAGTCTCCTCTACTTTTCAAATCCGCTTTGGACAAGAAGATAATTATTCCGCTAGTTCCCGCACAGGAACTGATGGCTATTCTTTTGATGATGTGGCTATTCGGGAAACTTGTCCAAGCCCTACCAACCTAACAGCTACCCAGATTACTCAAACCAGTGCTACGCTCTCCTGGGTTGCTGGCGGGGCTTCTAAGTGGGATTTAGAATATGGCCTTTCAGGGTTTACTCTGGGAAGTGGCACTCAAATTCACACGACCATCCCTTCTTATACTGTGAGCGGCTTGACACCCGGAATGGGTTATGATTTCCATGTTCGGGATAGCTGTGGAGTAGGTCATGCGAGTAGCTGGGCTGGTCCTGATGCTTTTACCACCCTTTCAGCCACTTTGCCCTGTCCAGCCCCTTCGTCATTGTTGGCCACGCAGATTACTCAGACCAACGCCAGGCTCTCCTGGGTTACGGGTGGGGCTTCTAATTGGGATTTAGAATATGGTCTTTCGGGATTTTCACTGGGAAGTGGCACTCGGATTTCCACAACTACCCCTTCTTATGCTGTGAGCGGCTTGACGCCTGGTCAGTCTTATCAATTTTATGTTCGGGATAGCTGTGGAGCAGCTCATGTGAGCAGCTGGACTGGTCCTGATACTTTTATCACCCTTTCAGCCACTTTGCCCTGTCCATCCCCATTGTCATTGTTGGCTACCCAGGTTACTCAGACCAGCGCTAGGCTGTCCTGGGTTACGGGTGGGGCTTCTAATTGGAATATGGAATACGGAATTCAGGGTTTTACTCCTGGATCGGGAACTTTTGTGTATAATGTTCCTAATCCTTACACTTTAAGTGGCTTAACACCCGGTACGGATTATGATTTTTATGTTCGGGATAGCTGTGGAGTAGCTCATGTGAGTAGCTGGTCTGGTCCTGATGCTTTTACCACCCTTTCGGTCACTTTGCCCTGCCTATCCCCATCATTATTGGGAACTTCCAATATTACTCAGACCGGCGCCAGGCTTTGGTGGATGTCAAGTGGGGCTTCTACTTCTAATTGGGGTCTGGAATATGGTCTTTCTGGATTTCTACTGGGAAATGGCACTCGGATTTCCACGACTACCCCTTCTTATGCTATGAGCGGCTTGACGTCTGGAACGGATTATGATTTCTATGTTCGGGATAGCTGTGGAGCAGGTCATGTGAGCAGTTGGGCTGGTCCTTATACTTTTACCACCCTTTCAGCCACTTTGCCCTGTCCATCCCCATCGTCATTGGGAGCTCCCAATATTACTCAGACCACCGCCAGGCTTTGGTGGATGTCAGGCGGGGCTTCTAATTGGGATGTGGAATATGGTCTTTCGGGATTTAGTCTGGGAAATGGCACTCGGATTTCCACGACTACCCCTTCTTATACTGTGAGCGGCTTGACGTCTGGAACGGATTATGATTTCTATGTTCGGGATAGCTGTGGAGTAGGCCGTGTGAGTAGCTGGGCTGGTCCTTATACTTTTATCACCCTTTCAGTCACTTTGCCCTGTCCATCCCCATCGTCATTGTCGGCTACCCAGATTACTCAGACCAACGCTACGCTCTCCTGGGTTACGGGTGGGGCTTCTAATTGGGGTCTAGAATATGGTCTTTCGGGATTTCCACTGGGAAGTGGCATTCGGATTTCCACGACTACCCCTTCTTATACTGTGAGCGGTTTGACACCTGGTCGGTCTTATCAATTTTATGTTCGGGATAGCTGTGGAGTAGGTCATGTGAGTAGCTGGGCGGGTCCTCATACTTTTAGGACTCTTGGCTGTTTAGCTCCCACAGGGCTGAAGCTCGATATCATTACTGAGATCACCGCTACTGTGAGCTGGACTAGCGGTGGAGCTTCGAATTGGAATATTGAGTATGGGCCTATAAACTTTCCTCTGGGAAGCGGTATTTTCTTATACAATGTGTCTAGTCCTCGCACTTTAAGGGGCTTAAAGCCTAACACCTTTTATGATGTCTATGTACAGGACAGCTGCAATGTGGGCAATGTGAGCAATTGGACAGGACCCTTGTCTGTTAAAACCATTATTGGTATAGATGAGCTTCTCGAGCGCTCATTTCGCATTTATCCAAATCCTAGTGAAGGAGTTTTCAAGCTGGAGTTTAGCTCCTCTCTCGGAGAGGATATGGAGATCCGTATCACTAATATGATGGGACAAATAGTCTTGGAAGATGAGATTGAGAGTTTCAGCGGAAGCTATAGAAAAAGGCTAGAGATGGGAGCTTATCGCAGTGGAGTATACCTATTGCAGCTGATTACTGAAAGGGCTACTGTGAACCGGCGTATCATTTTGCAGTGAGAAGTAGCAAAGCTTTTGCCATAGATTCTTGCCGATTTACGGGCAAGCTGCCCGGTAATGCGGTTTAATAGCTGCTTAGTCAGTGTTTCCACGAGGTCGGCATTAAGGCTAGGGAACTTTTTGTGCAGATTTTGAACTTCTATGTTTTTTCAGTTGTCCATCTAAATAATGTTCTGGATTGAAATAAAAAATCTTCAAGCCACTCTTCGTTTACTTTCATTTTTCTAGCGCCCAATAAGTCATACGCCTTTTTTTACTAAACGAGCCCTTATAAGCCCTTGTTAAAAGATTAAATTTTAGTAATATTGGGCTGATCTCATGTTTCAAAAGGCTTCGTCCTTTTTAATGTAAAGAAGATCTTGTTTCACTAAAGAACACTAAATCATGAAAACTTTCAACTCAATTAATCTCTCTCTTTCTTTCCTCTTTCTTTCCTCTTTCTTTAAAAGCCCAAACCTCTACTTACACTGTGAGTGGACTCATCAAAGGACAAGGGCCGCTTTTAAATACGGAAGAAGTTAATATTAATGATGGCAGCAACGGTTGGACTGTGATTCATCCATCTACTGCCTATGGCGGTTCATCCGTCAATAGTTGGTCTTCAGCTCGAAGCATTGGCTTTCCCTTTTCTTTTTACAGCAGCTCAGCTACTCATTTTTGTGTGAGCAAGAACTATTTGTTGACCTTTGACACCGCAGTTGCGGGAACCACTGTGAACAGCAGTATCACCACTGACAATACGGCTTTACCTCATGCCGATCTTCCCGACCATACCATCGCTTATTTTTGGGGTGGCTTTAGCCCTCCGCTTGGGAGCAACGATGCCGTCCAGATGAAGACCTTTGGCACCATTCCTAATCGCCAACTGTGGATTAAGAACTTTTCCTATAAACACGAGGCTCAGGGTTACAGTTACAACTTTGTAGTTTTAGAAGAAACCACCCATAAGATTTACGTGGTAAATGGCTGGTGGGACCGTCAAGGAGTGGGAAGCTATACAGTGGGTGTTCAGTTGAATTCTACCACTGCTGTGCAGCACCCCAGCTCTCCTAATATCAGCTCTATTAATACAAGTGGTGGTAGCAATCCTTGGCCTAATGTGGACTATTACGAATTCACTCCTCGTTTCTTGGTAAACGACGATGCAGGAATTCTCAGCTTGGACGCTCCGGCTAGTAAAACTGCTCCCGGCTCTCAGTCGGTTCAAGTGAGTATTAAAAATCATGGAATTAGCAACCTAGACAGTGTAAGAGTGAATTGGAGTGTGGATGGAGTAGCTCAAGCCTCTTATAACTGGATGGGGAGTCTAGCTCCGGGTGCAGTTGCTGCTGTGGTCAATATCGGAAGCTATAATTTCACCCTGGGAAATCCCACCCTAAAGATTTGGACGAGCAATCCCAATGGGAATCCAGACAATGATGCTTCAAATGACACACTAGAGGTTTCTTTGTTTGTTTGCAATCTACTTTCGGGAGCTTATACCCTTGGCGGGACTTCCAGCGATTTTCAAAACTTTAATTCTCTTGCTACTTTTCTCAACAACAACTGCGGTGTTTCAGGTCCTGTAATCATTAAGGTAGCTCCTGGCACTTATAGGGAGCAGTTTACATTAGGTAATATCGCTGGTGTAAGCCCGACAAATACCATTGTCATTGACGGTGGGGATGGCTCGCTTGCTAGGCTCACTCATGACGGTTCGACAAGCAATGCCACCGTGGCTTTTGACAGCACCAGCTATGTAAGCTTGAGGAATATAACCCTCGAAAACACCAAAAGCTCAACAGATGCCTGGGTAGTGCATCTTCAGAACACTGATCATATCGTCATTGGTTCCTGTTTGATTGAACAGCCGGTTAATACAACATCTGACAGAGGGGGTATAGTGGGGTCGGGCAGCTTGATCAGGGCCTCTACAATTACTACGAATAAGCATTTGACGGTCTCTGACAATATCATCACAGGAGGTTACTATGGAATATCTCTGCAAGGCAATACAAGCGATAAAGATGTAGGCAACTACATCCTGCGTAACCGCTTTATTGATATTTACAATTATGGCATCCGAGCAAATAGACAGGACAGCCTGATTATCTCGGGCAATGTGATTGAAAATACCAATGGTAGTGGTAGCTATGGCATGTATTGCCTAGCTATTACGGACTTTGAGATTAGGGCAAATAATTTGCTTGACTGCGGGGATGAGGGGATAGTAATTTCTGGAGGCAGCTCCAGTGGAACAGCTCGTTCACTGATTGCCAACAATATGATTTATGCTCCCAGTAATGCGGCCATTAGGATGACAGGAAACAACTCGAATGTGAATATTTATCACAACACGGCTGTGGGTCGTCCCGTTATGAAGTTTTCTGGCAGTAACCATTCTAATATGAGTCTCTACAACAACATTTTCAGCAACCCAAGTGGAGTAGCTTTAGATGCTTTCTGGATCTTGCCATCGACCATTGATATCGATTACAACCTTTATCAATACCAGGCAAGCGGGAATATCGCAGAGGAAAGTACTACGAGCTATGCAAACCTAGCCGCTTGGCAAGCAGCCAAGCCTGCACTCAATGCCCATTCTGTGGAGGGTAACCCGCTATTTGTAAATGCAACATCTCCTGCCGATCTGCATCTAATAGGCACTTTGGCCAATAATACAGGTGATAATTCTGTGGGTATTAAAGTCGATATTGATGGGGATTCTCGTCCACTTCCGCCTTCGACAAGGGTGGATATCGGCGCTGATGAATATCATCCAGCTTGTTTGCCTTCATCGGGTTTATCTATCTCAGCTATAGGCCAAACAACAGCCCAATTGAGCTGGGCTACGGGTGGGGCTTCTAATTGGAATATAGAATGGGATACGACTGGTTTTGCTCCAGGCTCGGGAACTTTTGTGTATAATGTTCCAAATCCTTATACTCTAACTGGCTTGACGCCTGGAACGGGCTATGATTTCTATGTTCGGGATAGTTGTGGCAGTAACAATTTGAGTACTTGGGCAGGTCTTCAGAATTTCAGGACTCTTAGTTGTCCATCTCCCACAGTACTGACACTTGACTCTATTGCTCAGACCACCGCTAAGCTCTCCTGGATTACGGGCGGGGCTTCCAATTGGGATGTGGAATACGGAATTCAGGGTTTTATTCCTGGCTCGGGAACCTTTGTGTCCAATGTTTCTAATCCTTACACCTTAAGTGGCTTGACACCTGGAACAGATTATGATTTCTATGTCCGGGATAGTTGTGGCAGTAATAATTTGAGCACTTGGGTAGGTCTTCAGAATTTCAGGACTCTTAGTTGTCCATCTCCCACAGTACTGACACTTGACTCTATTGCTCAGGCCATCGCTAAGCTCTCCTGGATTACGGGCGGGGCTTCCAATTGGGATGTGGAATACGGAATTCAGGGTTTTATTCCTGGCTCGGGAACCTTTGTGTCCAATGTTTCTAATCCTTACACCTTAAGTGGCTTAACACCTGGAACAGATTATGATTTCTATGTCCGGGATAGTTGTGGCAGCAATAATTTAAGCACTTGGGCAGGTCTTCAGAATTTCAGGACTCTTAATTGTCCATCTCCCACAGTACTGACACTTGATTCTATTGCTCAGACCACCGCTAAGCTCTCCTGGATTACGGGCGGGGCTTCCAATTGGGATGTGGAATACGGAATTCAGGGTTTTATTCCTGGCTCGGGAACCTTTGTGTCCAATGTTTCTAATCCTTACACCTTAAGTGGCTTAACACCTGGAACAGATTATGATTTCTATGTCCGGGATAGTTGTGGCAGCAATAATTTAAGCACTTGGGCAGGTCTTCAGAATTTCAGGACTCTTAGTTGTCCATCTCCCACAGTACTGACACTTGATTCTATTGCTCAGACCAGTGCTAAGCTCTCCTGGATTACGGGCGGGGCTTCCAATTGGGATGTGGAATACGGAATTCAGGGTTTTATTCCTGGCTCGGGAACCTTTGTGTCCAATGTTTCTAATCCTTACACCTTAAGTGGCTTAACACCTGGAACAGATTATGATTTCTATGTCCGGGATAGTTGTGGCAGTAACAATTTGAGTACTTGGGCAGGTCTTCAGAATTTCAGGACTCTTAGTTGTCCATCTCCCACAGTACTGACACTTGACTCTATTGCTCAGACCACCGCTAAGCTCTCCTGGATTACGGGCGGGGCTTCCAATTGGGATGTGGAATACGGAATTCAGGGTTTTATTCCTGGCTCGGGAACCTTTGTGTACAATGTTTCTAATCCTTACACCTTAAGTGGCTTAACACCTGGAACAGATTATGATTTCTATGTCCGGGATAGTTGTGGCAGTAACAATTTGAGCACTTGGGTAGGTCCTTTATAACTTTAACACGCTTAGCTGTCCAGAACCTTCCTCTTTGAGGACTACCCATATTACTCAGACCACTGCTACGCTCTCTTGGGCTACGGGCGGGGCTTCTAATTGGAATATAGAATGGGATACGACTGGTTTTGCTCTGGGAAATGGAATTCGGATTCGTACTGCTACCAACCCTCATACCTTGACTGCCTTAGCACCTGGAACAGATTATGATTTCTATGTTCGGGATAGTTGTGACAGTAACAATTTGAGTACTTGGGCAAGTCCTTATACTTTCAGGACTCTTTGTTCATCCCCATCGTCATTGTTAGCTATCCGTATTACTCAGATTACTCAGACCACTGTTACGCTCTCTTGGGCTACGGGTGGGGCTTCTAATTGGAATATAGAATGGGATACGACTGGTTTTGCTCTAGGCTCGGGAACTTTTGTGTATAATGTTCCAAATCCTTATACTCTAACTGGCTTGACACCCGGGACAACTTATGATTTCTATATTCGGGATAGTTGCGGCAGTAACAATTTGAGTACTTGGGCAGGTCCTTATAACTTTAACACGCTTAGCTGTCCAGAACCTTCCTCTTTGAGGGCTATCCATATTACTCAGACCACTGCTACGCTCTCTTGGGCTACGGGCGGGGCTTTTAATTGGAATATAGAATGGGATACGACTGGTTTTGCTCTGGGAAATGGAATTCGGATTCGTACTGCTACCAACCCTCATACCTTGACTGCCTTAACACCTGGAACAGATTATGATTTCTATGTCCGGGATAGTTGTGGCAGCAATAATTTAAGCACTTGGGCAGGTCTTCAGAATTTCAGGACTTTTAGTTGTCCATCTCCCACAGTACTGACACTTGATTCTATTGCTCAGACCAGTGCTAAGCTCTCCTGGATTACGGGCGGGGCTTCCAATTGGGATGTGGAATACGGAATTCAGGGTTTTATTCCTGGCTCGGGAACCTTTGTGTACAATGTTTCTAATCCTTACACTTTAAGTGGCTTAACACCTGGAACAGATTATGATTTCTATGTCCGGGATAGTTGTGGCAGCAATAATTTAAGCACTTGGGCAGGTCTTCAGAATTTCAGGACTCTTAGTTGTCCATCTCCCACAGTACTGACACTTGATTCTATTGCTCAGACCATCGCTAAGCTCTCCTGGATTACGGGCGGGGCTTCCAATTGGGATGTGGAATGGGATACGACTGGTTTTGCTCCAGGCTCGGGAACTTTTGTGTATAATGTTCCAAATCCTTATACTCTAACTGGCTTGACACCCGGGACAACTTATGATTTCTATGTCCGGGATAGTTGTGGCAGCAATAATTTAAGCACTTGGGCAGGTCTTCAGAATTTCAGGACTCTTAGTTGTCCATCTCCCACAGTACTGACACTTGATTCTATTGCTCAGACCATCGCTAAGCTCTCCTGGATTACGGGCGGGGCTTCCAATTGGGATGTGGAATACGGAATTCAGGGTTTTATTCCTGGCTCGGGAACCTTTGTGTACAATGTTTCTAATCCTTACACCTTAAGTGGCTTGACACCTGGAACAGATTATGATTTCTATGTCCGGGATAGTTGTGGCAGCAATAATTTAAGCACTTGGGCAGGTCTTCAGAATTTCAGGACTTTTAGTTGTCCATCTCCCACAGTACTGACACTTGATTCTATTGCTCAGACCAGTGCTAAGCTCTCCTGGATTACGGGCGGGGCTTCCAATTGGGATGTGGAATACGGAATTCAGGGTTTTATTCCTGGCTCGGGAACCTTTGTGTACAATGTTTCTAATCCTTACACTTTAAGTGGCTTAACACCTGGAACAGATTATGATTTCTATGTCCGGGATAGTTGTGGCAGCAATAATTTAAGCACTTGGGCAGGTCTTCAGAATTTCAGGACTCTTAGTTGTCCATCTCCCACAGTACTGACACTTGATTCTATTGCTCAGACCATCGCTAAGCTCTCCTGGATTACGGGCGGGGCTTCCAATTGGGATGTGGAATGGGATACGACTGGTTTTGCTCCAGGCTCGGGAACTTTTGTGTATAATGTTCCAAATCCTTATACTCTAACTGGCTTGACACCCGGGACAACTTATGATTTCTATGTCCGGGATAGTTGTGGCAGCAATAATTTAAGCACTTGGGCAGGTCTTCAGAATTTCAGGACTCTTAGTTGTCCATCTCCCACAGTACTGACACTTGATTCTATTGCTCAGACCAGTGCTAAGCTCTCCTGGATTACGGGCGGAGCTTCCAATTGGGATGTGGAATACGGAATTCAGGGTTTTATTCCTGGCTCGGGAACCTTTGTGTACAATGTTTCTAATCCTTACACCTTAAGTGCCTTAACACCTGGAACAGATTATGATTTCTATGTCCGGGATAGTTGTGGCAGTAACAATTTGAGCACTTGGGCAGGTCTTCAGAATTTCAGGACTCTTAGTTGTCCATCTCCCACAGTACTGACACTTGACTCTATTGCTCAGACCACCGCTAAGCTCTCCTGGATTACGGGCGGGGCTTCCAATTGGGATGTGGAATACGGAATTCAGGGTTTTATTCCTGGCTCGGGAACCTTTGTGTACAATGTTTCTAATCCTTACACTTTAAGTGGCTTAACACCTGGAACAGATTATGATTTCTATGTCCGGGATAGTTGTGGCAGCAATAATTTAAGCACTTGGGCAGGTCTTCAGAATTTCAGGACTCTTAGTTGTCCATCTCCCACAGTACTGACACTTGATTCTATTGCTCAGACCAGTGCTAAGCTCTCCTGGATTACGGGCGGGGCTTCCAATTGGGATGTGGAATACGGAATTCAGGGTTTTATTCCTGGCTCGGGAACCTTTGTGTACAATGTTTCTAATCCTTACACCTTAAGTGGCTTGACACCTGGAACAGATTATGATTTCTATGTCCGGGATAGTTGTGGCAGTAACAATTTGAGCACTTGGGCAGGTCTTCAGAATTTCAGGACTCTTAGTTGTCCATCTCCCACAGTACTGACACTTGATTCTATTGCTCAGACCAGTGCTAAGCTCTCCTGGATTACGGGCGGGGCTTCCAATTGGGATGTGGAATACGGAATTCAGGGTTTTATTCCTGGCTCGGGAACCTTTGTGTACAATGTTTCTAATCCTTACACCTTAAGTGGCTTAACACCTGGAACAGATTATGATTTCTATGTCCGGGATAGTTGTGGCAGTAACAATTTGAGCACTTGGGCAGGTCTTCAGAATTTCAGGACTCTTAGTTGTCCATCTCCCACAGTACTGACACTTGACTCTATTGCTCAGACCACCGCTAAGCTCTCCTGGATTACGGGCGGGGCTTCTAATTGGAATATAGAATGGGATACGACTGGTTTTGCTCTGGGAAATGGAATTCGGATTCGTACTGCTACCAACCCTCATACCTTGACTGCCTTAACACCTGGAACAGATTATGATTTCTATGTCCGGGATAGTTGTGGCAGTAATAATTTGAGTACTTGGGCAGGTCTTCAGAATTTCAGGACTCTTAGTTGTCCATCTCCCACAGTACTGACACTTGATTCTATTGCTCAGACCAGCGCTAAGCTCTCCTGGATTACGGGCGGGGCTTCCAATTGGGATGTGGAATACGGAATTCAGGGTTTTATTCCTGGCTCGGGAATCTTTGTGTACAATGTTTCTAATCCTTACACCTTAAGTGGCTTGACACCTGGAACAGATTATGATTTCTATGTCCGGGATAGTTGTGGCAGTAACAATTTGAGTACTTGGGCAGGTCTTCAGAATTTCAGGACTCTTAGTTGTCCATCTTCCACAGGACTGACACTTGACTCTATTGCTCAGACCACTGCTACGCTCTCTTGGGCTACGGGTGGGGCTTCTAATTGGAATATAGAATGGGATACGACTGGTTTTGCTCTGGGAAATGGAATTCGGATTCGTACTGCTACCAACCCTCATACCTTGACTGCCTTAACACCTGGAACAGATTATGATTTCTATGTCCGGGATAGTTGTGGCAGTAATAATTTGAGTACTTGGGCAGGTCTTCAGAATTTCAGGACTCTTAGTTGTCCATCTCCCACAGTACTGACACTTGATTCTATTGCTCAGACCAGCGCTAAGCTCTCCTGGATTACGGGCGGGGCTTCCAATTGGGATGTGGAATACGGAATTCAGGGTTTTATTCCTGGCTCGGGAATCTTTGTGTACAATGTTTCTAATCCTTACACCTTAAGTGGCTTGACACCTGGAACAGATTATGATTTCTATGTCCGGGATAGTTGTGGCAGTAACAATTTGAGTACTTGGGCAGGTCTTCAGAATTTCAGGACTCTTAGTTGTCCATCTTCCACAGGACTGACACTTGATTCTATTGCTCAGACCAGCGCTAAGCTCTCCTGGATTACGGGCGGGGCTTCCAATTGGGATGTGGAATACGGAATTCAGGGTTTTATTCCTGGATCGGGAACCTTTGTGTATAATGTTTCTAATCCTTACACCTTAAGTGACTTGACACCTGGAACAGATTATGATTTCTATGTCCGGGATAGTTGTGGCAGTAACAATTTGAGCACTTGGGTAGGTCTTCAGAATTTCAGGACTCTTAGTTGTCCATCTCCCACAGGACTGACACTTGACTCTATTGCTCAGACCACTGCTAAGCTCTCCTGGATTACGGGCGGGGCTTCCAATTGGGATGTGGAATACGGAATTCAGGGTTTTATTCCTGGCTCGGGAACCTTTGTGTACAATGTTTCTAATCCTTACACCTTAAGTGGCTTGACACCTGGAACAGATTATGATTTCTATGTTCGGGATAGTTGCGGCAGTAACAATTTGAGTACTTGGGCAGGTCTTCAGAATTTCAGGACTCTTAGTTGTCCATCTCCCACAGGACTGACACTTGACTCTATTGCTCAGACCAGCGCTAAGCTCTCCTGGATTACGGGCGGGGCTTCCAATTGGGATGTGGAATACGGAATTCAGGGTTTTATTCCTGGCTCGGGAACTTTTGTGTATAATGTTCCAAATCCTTATACTCTAACTGGCTTGACACCCGGGACAACTTATGATTTCTATGTTCGGGATAGTTGCGGCAGTAATAATTTGAGCACTTGGGTAGGTCTTCAGAATTTCAGGACTCTTAGTTGTCCATCTCCCACAGGACTGACACTTGACTCTATTGCTCAGACCACTGCTAAGCTCTCCTGGATTACGGGCGGGGCTTCCAATTGGGATGTGGAATACGGAATTCAGGGTTTTATTCCTGGCTCGGGAACCTTTGTGTACAATGTTTCTAATCCTTACACCTTAAGTGGCTTGACACCTGGAACAGATTATGATTTCTATGTTCGGGATAGTTGCGGCAGTAACAATTTGAGTACTTGGGCAGGTCTTCAGAATTTCAGGACTCTTAGTTGTCCATCTCCCACAGGACTGACACTTGACTCTATTGCTCAGACCAGCGCTAAGCTCTCCTGGATTACGGGCGGGGCTTCCAATTGGGATGTGGAATACGGAATTCAGGGTTTTATTCCTGGATCGGGAACTTTTGTGTATAATGTTCCAAATCCTTATACTCTAACTGGCTTGACACCCGGGACAACTTATGATTTCTATGTTCGGGATAGTTGCGGCAGTAACAATTTGAGTACTTGGGCAGGTCTTCAGAATTTCAGGACTCTTAGTTGTCCATCTCCCACAGGACTGACACTTGACTCTATTGCTCAGACCACTGCTACGCTCTCTTGGGCTACGGGTGGGGCTTCTAATTGGAATATAGAATGGGATACGACTGGTTTTGCTCTGGGAAATGGAATTCGGATTCGTACTGCTACCAACCCTCATACCTTGACTGCCTTAACACCTGGAACAGATTATGATTTCTATGTCCGGGATAGTTGTGGCAGTAACAATTTGAGTACTTGGGCAGGTCTTCAGAATTTCAGGACTCTTAGTTGTCTATCTCCCACAGGACTGACACTTGACTCTATTGCTCAGACCAGCGCTAAGCTCTCCTGGATTACGGGCGGGGCTTCCAATTGGGATGTGGAATACGGAATTCAGGGTTTTATTCCTGGCTCGGGAACCTTTGTGTACAATGTTTCTAATCCTTACACCTTAAGTGGCTTGACACCTGGAACAGATTATGATTTCTATGTCCGGGATAGTTGTGGCAGTAATAATTTGAGCACTTGGGTAGGTCTTCAGAATTTCAGGACTCTTAGTTGTCCATCTCCCACAGGACTGACACTTGACTCTATTGCTCAGACCAGTGCTAAGCTCTCCTGGATTATGGGCGGGGCTTCCAATTGGGATGTGGAATACGGAATTCAGGGTTTTATTCCTGGATCGGGAACCTTTGTGTACAATGTTTCTAATCCTTACACCTTAAGTGGCTTAACACCTGGAACAGATTATGATTTCTATGTCCGGGATAGTTGCGGCAGTAATAATTTGAGCACTTGGGCAGGTCCTTATAACTTTAACACGCTTAGTTGTCCAGAACCTTTCTCTTTGAGGGCTACCCATATTACTCAGACCACTGCTACGCTCTCTTGGGCTACGGGCGGGGCTTCTAATTGGAATATGGAATACGGAATTCAGGGTTTTACTCCTGGCTCGGGAACTTTTGTGTATAATGTTCCTAATCCTTACACTTTAAGTGGCTTGACACCTGGAACAGATTATGATTTCTATGTCCGGGATAGTTGTGGCAGTAATAATTTGAGCACTTGGGTAGGTCTTCAGAATTTCAGGACCCTTAGTTGTCCATCTCCCACAGGACTGACACTTGACTCTATTGCTCAGACCAGCGCTAAGCTCTCCTGGATTACGGGCGGGGCTTCCAATTGGGATGTGGAATACGGAATTCAGGGTTTTATTCCTGGATCGGGAACCTTTGTGTACAATGTTTCTAATCCTTACACCTTAAGTGGCTTGACACCTGGAACAGATTATGATTTCTATGTCCGGGATAGTTGCGGCAGTAACAATTTGAGTACTTGGGCAGGTCCTTATAACTTTAACACGATTAGCTGTCCAACACCTTCCTCTTTGCTGGCTATCAATATTACTCAGACCACTGCTACGCTCTCTTGGGCTACGGGCGGGGCCTCTAATTGGGTGCTGGAATATGGTCTAAGAAGTTTTACTCCAAGATCGGGAGCTTTTGTGTACAATGTTTCAAATCCTTATACTCTAACTGCCTTGACATCCGGAACAACTTATGATTTCTATGTTCGGGATAGTTGCGGCAGCGGTAATTTGAGTACTTGGGCAGGTCCTTATAACTTTAACACGATTAGCTGTCCAGCACCTTCCTCTTTGAGAGCTTCCCCTATTACTCAGAACACCGTTACGCTCTCTTGGGCTAGGGGCGGGGCTTTTAATTGGGTGTTGGAATATGGTCTAAGAGGTTTTACTCTGGGAAATGGAATTCGGGTTCGTACTGCTACCAATCCTCATACCCTGACTGGCTTAACACCCGGAACAACTTATGATTTCTATGTTCGGGATAGTTGCGGCAGCGGTAATTTGAGTACTTGGGCAGGTCCTTATAACTTTAACACGATTAGCTGTCCAGCACCTTCCTCTTTGCTGGCTACCCATATTACTCAGAACACTGCTACGCTCTCCTGGATTACGGGCGGGGCTTCTAATTGGGTGCTAGAATATGGTCTAAGAGGTTTTACTCCAAGATCGGGAACTTTTGTGTACAATGTTTCAAATCCTTATACTCTAACTGGCTTGACATCCGGAACAATTTATGATTTCTATGTTCGGGATAGTTGCGGCAGTAACAATTTGAGTACTTGGGCAGGTCCTTATAATTTTAACACGATTAGCTGTCCAACACCTTCCTCTTTGCTGGCTACCCCTATTACTCAGAACACTGCTACGCTCTCTTGGGCTAGGGGCGGGGCTTCTAATTGGGTGCTAGAATATGGTCTAAGAGGTTTTGCTCCAGGATCGGGAGCTTTTGTGTACAATGTTTCAAATCCTTATACTCTAACTGGCTTGACATCCGGAACAACTTATGATTTCTATGTCCGGGATAGTTGTGGCAGTAATAATTTGAGCACTTGGGTAGGTCCTCAGAATTTCAGGACTCTTAGTTGTCCATCTCCTACAGGACTGACACTTGACTCTATTGCTCAGACCAGCGCTAAGCTCTCCTGGATTACGGGCGGGGCTTCCAATTGGGATGTGGAATACGGAATTCAGGGTTTTATTCCTGGCTCGGGAACCTTTGTGTACAATGTTTCTAATCCTTACACCTTAAGTGGCTTGACACCTGGAACAACTTATGATTTCTATGTTCGGGATAGTTGTGACAGTAACAATTTGAGTACTTGGGCAGGTCCTTATACTTTCAGGACTCTTAGCTGTTCATCCCCATCGTCATTGTTAGCTACCCGTATTACTCAGAACACTGCTACGCTCTCTTGGGCTACGGGTGGGGCTTCTAATTGGAATATAGAACGGGATACGACTGGTTTTGCTCTGGGAAATGGAATTCGGATTCGTACTGCTACCAACCCTCATACCTTAACTGCCTTAACACCTGGAACAGATTATGATTTCTATGTCCGGGATAGTTGCGGCAGTAACAATTTGAGTACTTGGGCAGGTCCTTATACTTTCAGGACTCTTAGCTGTTCATCCCCATCGTCATTGTTAGCTACCCGTATTACTCAGAACACTGCTACGCTCTCTTGGGCTACGGGCGGGGCTTCTAATTGGAATATAGAATGGGATACAACTGGTTTTGCTCTGGGAAATGGAATTCGGATTCGTACTGCTACCAACCCTCATACCTTAACTGCCTTAGCACCTGGAACAGATTATGATTTCTATGTCCGGGATAGTTGCGGCAGTAACAATTTGAGTACTTGGGCAGGTCCTTATACTTTCAGGACTCTTAGCTGTTCATCCCCATCGTCATTGTTAGCTACCCGTATTACTCAGAACACTGCTACGCTCTCTTGGGCTACGGGCGGGGCTTCTAATTGGAATATAGAATGGGATACGACTGGTTTTGCTCTGGGAAATGGAATTCGGATTCGTACTGCTACCAACCCTCATACCTTAACTGCCTTAACACTTGGAACAGATTATGATTTCTATGTTCGGGATAGTTGTGGAGTGGGTCATGTAAGTAGCTGGGCTGGTCCTGATGCTTTTACCACCCTTTCAGCCACTTTGCCCTGCCCATCTCCATCGTCATTGGGAGCTTCCAACATTACTCAGACCAGTGCTAGGCTGTCGTGGATGTCAGGTGGGACTTTTACTTCTAGTTGGGATCTAGAATATGGTCTTTCGGGATTTACTCTGGGAAGTGGCACTCAGATTTCCACGACTACCCCTTCTTATACTGTGAGCGGCTTGACGCCTGGAACGGATTATGATTTCTATGTTCGGGATAGCTGTGGAGTGGGTCATGTAAGTAGCTGGGCTGGTCCTGATGCTTTTACCACCCTTTCAGCCACTTTGCCCTGCCCATCTCCATCGTCATTGGGAGCTTCCAATATTACTCAAACCAGCGCTACGCTCTCTTGGGTTACAGGCGGAGCTTCGAATTGGAATATTGAGTATGGGCCTATAAACTTTCCTCTGGGAAGCGGTATTTTCTTATACAATGTGTCTAGCCCTCGCACTTTAAGGGGCTTAAAGCCTAACACCTTTTATGATGTCTATGTACAGGACAGCTGCAATGTGGGCAATGTGAGCAATTGGACAGGACCCTTGTCTGTTAAAACCATTATTGGTATAGATGAGCTTCTCGAGCGCTCATTTCGCATTTATCCAAATCCTAGTGAAGGAGTTTTCAAGCTGGAGTTTAGCTCCTCTCTCGGGGAGGATATGGAGATCCGTATCACTAATATGATGGGACAAATAATCTTGGAAGATGAGATTGAGAGTTTCAGCGGAAGCTACAGAAAAAGGCTAGAAATGGGAGCTTATCGCAGTGGAGTATACCTATTGCAGCTGATTACTGAAAGGGCTACTGTGAACCGACGTATCATTTTGCAGTAGGGACTAACAAGCTTTTTCTATGGGCTGATTCTCAACGGATTTTGACGGGCTTTTATGAGTGGTTCCTAGAAAATGAAAAAAATATCCATTTCTAGCATTCAATAAATATTTACTAGCGCACAATAAGTCATAAGCCTTTTTTAATTAAAAAGCTTTGTTAAAAGATTAGATTTTAGTAATATTGGGCTGATCTCCTATTTCAAAAGGCTTTGCCCTTTTTGAATGTAAAGAAGATCTTGTTTCACTAAAAAACACTAAATCATGAAAACTTTCAACTTAATTAATCTCTCTCTTTCTTTCCTCTTTCTTTCCTCTTTCTTTAAAAGCCCAAACCTCTACTTACACTGTGAGTGGACCTACCAGAGGACAAGGCTCGCTTTTAAATACGGAACGAACTAGTGTTAGTGGCGGTTGGAATATGATTCATCCCTATGATGCCTATGGCGGTGCATCGATTAATAGCTGGTCTTCAGCTCAAAGCATTGGCTTTCCCTTTTCTTTTTACGGCAGTTCAGCTACTCATTTCTGTGTGAGCAAAAACTATCTATTGACTTTTGACACCACAGTTGTGGGAACCACTGTGAACAGTAGTATCACCACTGACAATACGGCTTTACCTCATGCCAATCTTCCCAACCATACCATCGCTTATTTTTGGGGTGGCTTTAGTCCTCCGCTTGGGATCGGCGATGACGTCCAGATGAAGACCTTTGGCACTATTCCCAATCGCCAGCTGTGGATTAAGAACTTTTCCTATAAACACGAGGCTCAGGCTTACAGTTACAACTTTGTAGTTTTAGAAGAAACCACCCATAAGATTTATGTAGTGGATGCCCAATGGGTAACTCAAGGAGTGGGAAGCTATACGGTAGGTGTTCAGTTGAATTCTACCACTGCCATACAGCATCCCAATTCTCCTAATATTAGCTCTATTAATGCAAGTAGTTACACTCCCTGGCCTAATGTGGACTATTACGAATTCACTCCTCGTTCCTTGGTAAACAACGATGCAGGAATTCTCAGCTTGGACGCTCCGGCTAGTAAAACTACTTCCGGCTCTCAGTCGGTTCAAGTGAGCATTAAAAATCATGGAATTAACAACCTGGACAGTGTAAGAGTGAATTGGAGCGTGGATGGAGTAGCTCAAGCCTCTCATAGCTGGACGGGGAGTCTAGCGCCGGGTGCAGTTGCTGCTGCGGTCAATATCGGAAGCTATAATTTCACAGCGGGAAATCCCACCCTAAAGATTTGGACGAGCAATCCCAATGGGAATCCAGACAATGATACTTCAAATGACACACTGGAGGTTTCGTTGTTGGTTTGCACCTCACTTTCGGGAGCTTATACCCTTGGCGGGATTTCCAGCGATTTTCCAAACTTTAATTCTCTTGCTACTTTTCTCAGCAATTGCGGTGTTTCAGGTTCTGTAATCATTAAGGTAGCTCCTGGCACCTATAGGGAGTCGTTCACACTAGGTAGTATCAGCGGTGTAAGCCCGACAAATACGATTGTCATTGACGGTGGGGATAGCTCGCTCGCTAGGCTCACTCATGACGGCTCGACAAGCAATGCCACTGTGTCTTTTGACAGCACCAGTTATGTAAGCTTGAGGAATATGACTCTCGAAAACACCAAAAGCTTATCAGCTGCCTGGGTAGTGCATTTGCAGAACACTGATTATATCGTCATTGATTCCTGTTTGATTGAACAGCCGGTTAATGCAACATCTAACAGAGGGGTTATAGTGGGCTCGGGCAGCTTGACCAGTGCCTCTACAATTACTACGAATAAGCATTTGACCGTTTCTGACAATATCATCAGAGGAGGTTACCATGGAATAGCTCTGGAAGGCAATACAAGCGATGAAGATGTGGGCAACCACATCCTGCGTAACCGCTTTATTGATATTCACAATTATGGCATCCTGGTAGATGACCAGGACAGCTTGATGATCTCGGGAAATGTGATTGAAAATACCAATAGTGCTGGTAGCTATGGCATCTTGTGCATAGATATTACGGACTTTGAGATTAGGGCAAACAATTTGCTTGACTGCGGCGATGAGGGAATAGTAATTGATGGAGGTAGCTCCAGTGGAATAGCTCGTTCACTGATTGCCAACAATATGATTTATGCTCCCGATGCGGCCATTAGGATGTCAGGAAAAAACTCGAATGTGAATATTTATCACAATACGGCTGTGGGCGATCCCGCTATGGAGTTTACTGGCAGTAACCATTCTAATATGAGTCTCTACAACAACATTTTCAGCAACCCAAGTGGAGTAGCTTTAGATGCTTTATCGATCTTGCCATCGACCATTGATATCGATTACAACCTTTATCAATACTAGGCAAGCGGGAATATCGCAGAGGAAAGTTTTACGAGATATGCAAACCTAGCCGCTTGGCAAACAGCCAAGCCTGCACTCAATCAGAATTCTGTGGAGGGTAACCCGCTATTTGTAAATGCAACATCTCCTGCCGATCTGCATCTAATAGGCACTTTGGCCAATGATACAGGTGACAATTCTGTGGGTATTCATGTCGATATTGATGGGGATTCTCGTCCACTACCTCCTTCCACCAAGGTGGATATCGGCGCTGATGAATATCATCCAGCAACTTGTTTGCCTTCATCGGGTTTATCTATCTCAGCTATAGGACAAACAACAGCCCAATTGAGCTGGGCTATGGGCGGGGCTTCAAATTGGAATATCGAATATGGACCTCCAGGCTTTATTCCAGGCTCGGGAACTTTTGTGTACAATGTTCTTAATCCTTATATTTTAACAGGTTTAAATCCCGGCACCAATTATGATTTCTATGTACAGGACAGCTGTGGTATAGGCGATGTGAGCATCTGGAGAGGTCCTTTTTCCTTTGCTACGCTCTGCTCTTCTTTATCTGCTGCTACTTTGCCCATAGCCGAAGACTTTGAATTTGGGTTTTCTGACAGCATTTTCCAGCAAAACCAAGATGTACTCTGTGCTTCGACCTATAAATGGAGCTATGAGACCTCTCTTGCTAGCGATGGTCGCCTGAGATTTGCTGTGCCGGGCTTTGCCAATAATGGAAGCTCAGCTGCAACCTTGGATAAAGTGTCATCAGGAAGTAACGTTACCAATTATCTGATCCTAACAGTTGATTTGAGCAGTTATAGTAGCTCGAGTGTTCTGGAGCTGGAATTCAGCCATATGCATCACGGAGAAGAAAACCATGTTAATGACAGAGTATGGATACAGGGCAGCAACACAAATTCCTGGGTAGAAATTTACAATCTGTATACCAATCAGAACAGCGCATCAGGCATCTACAATCAGGTGATTGGCTTAGACATTGACTCTATCCTCACAAATGCCACCCCTCCTCAAAGAGTCTCTTCTACTTTTCAAGTCCGCTTTGGACAAGAAGATAATTTTCCCGCACAGGAAGTGACGGCCGTTCTTTTGATGACATTGCCATTCGGGAAACCTGTCCAAGCCCCACCAACCTAACAGCTACCAATATTACTCAAACCAGCGCTAGGCTCTCCTGGGTTGCTGGCGGGGCTTCTAATTGGGATTTAGAATATGGTCTTTCGGGATTTACTCTGGGAAGTGGCACTCAGATTCACACGACCATCCCTTCTTATACTGTGAGCGGCTTGACATCCGGAATGGGTTATGATTTCTATGTTCGGAGTAGTTGCGGACTGGGCCATGCGAGTAGCTGGGCTGGTCCTCATACTTTTACCACCCTTTCGACCTCTTTGCCTTGTCCAGTCCCTTCGTCATTGTTGGCTTCCAACATTACTCAGACCACCGCTGCGCTCTCTTGGGTTACAGGCGGAGCTTCTAATTGGAATATGGAATACGGAATTCAGGGTTTTACTCCTGGATCGGGAACTTTTGTGTATAATGTTCCTAATCCTTACACTTTAAGTGGCTTAACACCCGGCACGGATTATGATTTCTATGTTCGGGATAGCTGTGGGATAGGTCATGTGAGTAGCTGGACTGGTCCTCATACTTTTACCACCCTTTCAGCCACTTTGCCCTGTCCATCTTCATCGTCATTGTTGGCTTCCAACATTACTCAGACCACCGCTGCGCTCTCCTGGGTTACAGGCGGAGCTTCTAATTGGAATATGGAATACGGAATTCAGGGTTTTACTCCTGGATCGGGAACTTTTGTGTCCAATGTTTCTAGTCCTTACACCTTAAGTGGCTTGACACCTGGAACAGATTATGATTTCTATGTCCGGGATAGCTGTGGAACTAATAATTTGAGCACTTGGGCGGGTCCCTATACTTTTACCACTCTCCCTTTGCCCTGTCCATCCCCTTCGTCTTTGGGAGCTACCCAGATTACTCAGACCACCGCTGAGCTCTTCTGGACTACGGGTGGGGCTGCTAATTGGGATTTGGAATATGGTCTTTCGGGATTTACACTGGGAAGTGGTACTCGGATTTCCACGACTACCCCTTTTTATACTGTGAGCGGCTTGACGCCTGGAACGGATTATGATTTCTATGTTCGGGATAGCTGTGGAGCAGCTCATGTGAGTAGCTGGGCTGGTCCTGGTACTTTTACCACCCTTTCAGCCACTTTGCCCTGCCCATCTCCATCGTCATTGGGAGCTTCCAATATTACTCAGACCAGTGCTAGGCTGTCGTGGATGTCAGGTGGGATTTCTATTTCTAATAATTGGGATGTGGAATATGGTCTTTCGGGATTTACACTGGGAAGTGGCACTCGGATTTCCACGACTACCCCTTCTTATACTGTGAGCGGCTTGACGCCTGGTCGGTCTTATCAATTTTATGTTCGGGATAGCTGTGGGATAGGTCATGTGAGTAGCTGGGCCGGTCCTGATGCTTTTATCACCCTTTCTGTCCCTTTGCCCTGTCCATCCCCATCGTCATTGGGAGCTTCCAATATTACTCAGACCAACGCTAGGCTGTCGTGGATTACAGGTGGGATTTCTATTTCTAATAATTGGGATATGGAATATGGTCTTTCGGGATTTACACTGGGAAGTGGAATTCGGATTTCCACGACTATCTCTTTTTATACTGTGAGCGGCTTGACGTCTGGTCAGTCTTATCAATTTTATGTTCGGGATAGCTGTGGAGTAGGTCATGTGAGCAGTTGGGCTGGTCCTTATACTTTTACCACCCTTTCAGCCACTTTGCCGTGTCCATCCCCATCGTCATTGGGAGCTTCCAATATTACTCAGACCGGCGCTAGGCTGTCGTGGATGTCAGGTGGGACTTCTACTTCTAATTGGGATTTGGAATATGGTCTTTCGGGATTTACCCTGGGAAGTGGAACTCGGATTTCCACGACTACCCCTTCTTATACTGTGAGCGGTTTGACACCTGGTCGGTCTCATCAATTTTATGTTCGGGATAGCTGTGGAGTAGGTCATGTGAGTAGCTGGGCGGGTCCTCATACTTTTAGGACTCTTGGCTGTTTAGCTCCCACAGGGTTGAACCTCCACACTATTACTGAAATCACCGCTATTGTGAGCTGGACTAGCGGTGGAGCTTCCAATTGGAATATTGAGTATGGGCCTATAAACTTTCCTCTGGGAAGCGGTATTTTCTTATACAATGTGTCTAGTCCTCGCACTTTAAGAGGCTTAAAGCCTAACACCTTTTATGATGTCTATGTACAGGACAGTTGCAATGTGGGCAATGTGAGCAATTGGGTAGGTCCCTTGTCTATTAAAACCGTTATTGGTATGGATGAGCTTCTCGAGCGCTCATTTCGCATTTATCCAAATCCTAGTGAAGGAGTTTTCAAGCTGGAGTTTAGCTCCTCTCTCGGAGAGGATATGGAGATCCGTATCACTAATATGATGGGACAAATAGTCTTGGAAGATGAGATTGAGAGTTTCAGCGGAAGCTACAGAAAAAGGCTAGAGATGGGAGCTTATCGCAGTGGAGTATACCTATTGCAGCTGATTACTGAAAGGGCTACTGTGAACCGACGTATCATTTTGCAGTAGGGACTAACAAGCTTTTTCTATGGGCTGATTCTCAACGGATTTTGACGGGCTTTTATGAGTGGTTCCTAGAAAATGAAAAAATATCCATTTCTAGCATTCAATAAATATTTACTAGCGCACAATAAGTCATGCTTGGCGTACAGTAAGTCATAAGCCTCTTTTACTTAAAAATCCCTTATAAGCCCTTGTTAAAAGATTAAATTTTAGTAATATTGGGCTGATCTCATGTTTCAAAAGGCTTCGCCCTTTTTAATGTGAAGAAAGTGTCGTTTAACTAAAACCATTGAATGATGAAAACTTTTACCTTTTTAATCTCTATCTTTTTGTTGTTTGGAAGCTTTTCCACAAAAGCCCAACCCTCTACTTACACTGTGAGTGGGCCCATCAAAGGACAAGGGCCGCTTTTAAATACGGAACCAATTCATATTAATAGTGGCAGCAACGGTTGGACTGTGATTCATCCCTATAATGCCTATGGCTCAAAAAATAGTTGGTCTTCAGCTCAAAGCATTGGCTTTCCCTTTTCTTTTTACGGCAGTCCAGCCACTCATTTCTGTGTGAGCAAAAACTATCTATTGACCTTTGACACCACAGTTGCGGGAACCACTGTGAACAGTAGTATCACCACTGACAATACGGCTTTACCCAACGCCAATCTTCCCGACCATACCATCGCTTATTTTTGGGGTGGCTTTAGCCCTCCGCTTGATAACAACGATGACGTCCAGATAAAGACCTTTGGCACCATTCCCAACCGCCAGCTGTGGATTCAGAACTTTTCCTATAAACACGAGGCTCAGAGGAACAGTTACAACTTTGTAGTTTTAGAAGAAACCACCCATAAGATTTATGTAGTGGATGCCCAATGGGTAACTCAAGGAGTGGGAAGCTATACAGTAGGTGTTCAGTTGAATTCTACCACTGCTGTGCAGCACTCCAGCTCTCCTAATATCAGCTCTATTAATACAAGTGGTGGTGCCAATCCTTGGCCTAATGTGGACTATTACGAATTCACTCCTCGTTCTTTGGTAAACGACGATGCAGGAATTCTCAGCTTGGACGCTCCGGCTAGCTCAACTGCTTCCGGTTCTCAGTTGGTTCAGGTGAGTATTAAAAATCATGGTCTCAATAGTCTAGCTAGCGTAAGAGTGGGTTGGAGCATTGACGGAATAGCTCAGACCTCCCATAGCTGGACCGGGAGTCTAGCGTTGGGTGCAGTTGCTGCTGCGGTCAATATCGGAAGCTATAATTTCACCCTGGGAAATCCCACCCTAAAGATTTGGACGAGCAATCCCAATGGCAATGCAGACAATTATACTTCAAATGACACACTGGAGGTTTCTTTATTTGTTTGCAATCTACTTTCTGGAGCTTATACCCTTGGCGGGACTTCCAGCGATTTTCCAAACTTTGATTCTCTTGCTACTTTTCTCAACAACTGCGGTATTTCAGGTCCTGTAATCATTAAGGTAGCCCCTGGCACCTATAGGGAGCAGTTTACACTAGGGAATATCGCTGGTGTAAGCCCGACAAATACGATTGTCATTGACGGTGGGGATAGCTCGCTCGCTAGGCTCACTCATGACGGTTCGACAAGCAATGCCACCGTGGCTTTTAACAGCACCAGCTATGTAAGCTTGAGGAATATAACTCTCGAAAACACTAAAAGCTCAACAAATGCTTGGGTAGTGCATCTTCAGAACACAGATCATATCGTCATTGATTCCTGTTTGATTGAGATGTCAGTGGATACAACAGCTGAGAGAGGAGGTATAGTGGGGTCGGGCAGCTTGAGCGATAGTTATATAGCTACTACAAACAATCATTTGACTATTTCTAACAACACCATCACAGGAGGTTTTTATGGAATAATTCTGGAAGGAATACAAGCAATGAAGATGTGGGCAAATCGCATTTTGCATAACCGTTTTAGTGATATTGATGACATGGGTATTTTTATGAGGAACGCGGACAGCCTGATGATCTCGGGCAATGTGATTGAAAATACCAATAATAGTTTTAGCGTGGGCATATATTGCTTAAATATTACGGACTTTGAAATTAGGGCAAATAATTTGCTTGACTGTGGCAATGAGGGGATAGTAATTTATGGAGGCAGCTCCAGTGGAACAGCTCGTTCACTGATTGCCAACAATATGATTTATGCTCCCAATGCGGCCATTAGGATGTCAAGAAACAACTCGAATGTGAATATTTATCACAATACGGCTGTGGGTAATCCTGCTATGAAGTTTACTGGCAGCAGTTTTGATATGAGTATCTACAACAACATTTTCAGCAACCCAAATGGAGCAGCTTTAAAGGCTTCATCGAGCTTGCCATCGACCATCGATATCGACTACAACCTCTATCACTATCAGGCAAGTGGGGGCATCGCAAGGGACAATTTGAGCTATAGTAGCCTAGCCGCTTGGCAAGCAGTCAAACCTGCACTCAATCAGAATTCTGTGGAGGGTAACCCGCTATTTGTAAGCGCAACATCTCCTGTCGATCTGCATCTAGCAGGAACTTTGGCGAATGATACAGGTGATAATTCTGTGGGTATTAAAGTCGATATTGATGGAGATTCTCGTCCACTTCCGCCTTCGACAAGGGTGGATATCGGCGCTGATGAGTACCATCTGCCAACTTGTTTGCCTTCATCAAGGCTTTCCGCCTCAGCTAGGAGTGGGTCGGCAGCCAGCTTGAGCTGGACCGCAAGCGGGGCTTTAAATTGGAATATCGAATATGGACCTCAAGGCTTTATCCCAGGCTCGGGAACTTTTGTGTACAATGTTCTTAATCCTTACATTTTAACAGGTTTAAATCCCAACACCAATTATGATTTCTATGTACAGGACAGTTGTGGGGTGGGAGATGTGAGTCTCTGGACGGGTCCTTTCACCTTCCAAATTGCTTGTGTAAATGCCCTCAGTGGTACTTATACCCTTGGCAGAGCTTCTAGTGACTTTCCAGACTTTGATTCTCTTGCTACTTTTCTCAACAACTGTGGTATTTTAGGTCCTGTAATCATTAAGGTAGCTTCTGGCACCTATAGGGAGCAGTTTACACTAGGGAATATCGCTGGTGTAAGCCCGACAAATACGATTGTCATTGACGGTGGAAGTAGCTTGCTAGTTACCCTCACTCATGACGGCTCGACGAGCAATGCCACGGTAGCTTTTGACAGCACCAGCTATGTGAGCTTGAGGAATATGACCCTCGAAAATACTAAAAACTTACCAGATGCCTGGGTAGTGCATCTTCAGAACACGGATCACATCGTCATTGATTCCTGTTTGATTGAGATGTCAGTGGGTATAATAGCTGGAACAGTTGAGAGAGGGGGTATAGTGGGGTCGGGCAGCTTGAGCAGTAGTTATACACCTACTACGAATAAGCATTTAACCGTTTCTGACAATATCTTCATAAAGGGTTTTTATGGAATAGCTCTGCAAGGCAATACAAACAATGAAGATGTGGGCAACCGCATTTTGCGTAACCGTTTTAGTGATATTCGTGATATTGGTATTTTTATGAGTAATGCGGACAGCTTGATGATCTCGGGCAATGTGACTGAAAATACCCATAGTAGTCTTGCCGTTGCCTCTGGCATCTATTGCGAAGGTATTACAGACTTTGAGATTAGGGCAAATAATGTACCTGACTGCAGGGATGGGGGGATAACAATTGATAGATGCAGCTCCAGTGGAGCAGCTCGTTCACTGATTGCCAACAATATGATTTATGCTAATAATTCGGCCATTACGATCTGGGGAAACAACTCGAATGTGAATATTTATCACAACACGGCTGTGGGCGATCCCGCTATGTATGTTGGCGGCAACATTTCTGATATGAGCCTCTACAACAACATTTTCATCAACCCAAATGGAGTAGCTTTATCGGCTTACCCGGGCTTGCTATCGACCATTGATATCGATTACAACCTTTATCAATACCAGGCAAGCTGGGATATCGCAAAGGACGGTTTTACGAGCTATGCAAACCTAGCCGCTTGGCAAGCAGCCAAACCTGCACTCAATGCCCATTCTATAGAAGGCGATCCGGTATTTGTAAGGGAAACGGCCCCTGCTGATCTACATGTATTAGACTCTTTGGCCAATGATACGGGTAAGAGTAATTTAGGTATTCGTGTCGATATTGACAATGACCCCCGTCCATTGCCTCCTTCCACTAGGGTAGATATAGGTGCTGACGAGTATAATTTGTCTCGGTGTCTTCTATCTCCAACAAATCTATCTGCTTCAATTACAGGTTCAACAACGGCTGTCTTGAGTTGGACCATTAGGGGGGCTTCCAACTGGAATGTGAGATGGGACACAGCTGGTTTTACTCCTGGAATGGGTAACTTTGTATATAATGCTAGCCGTCCTTACACTCTAACTGGTCTAAATCCGGGTGATAGCTATGATTTTTATGTACAAGACAGTTGTTGGGTGCACGATGTAAGTGCCTGGAGCGGACCTTACTCTTTCAGAATGCCCATTATCCTTTCTTGTCCTGCCCCTACAGGGCTAGGGGCTTCCATCAGCACTTTTACTACGGCCATTCTCTCCTGGACTACAGGCGGGGCTTCTAATTGGAATGTGGAATGGGGCACGGCTGGTTTTACTCCTAGAATGGGTAACTTTGTATATAATGCCACTAATCCTCAGACTTTAACGGGTCTAAATCCAGGCAACTATGAGTTCTATGTACGAGACAGCTGTGGTGTAGGGAATGTGAGTAGCTGGAGCGGACCTTATTCTTTCAGAATATCCGTCTGTCCGGGTCCTTTTAATTTAGCATATTCAGTTGTTACACCGACCTCGGCGAGCATTAGCTGGACCGCAGGTGGTGCTTCTAATTGGAATCTGGAATACGGTTCTCAGGGCTTTACTCCAGGCTCGGGAACTTTTGTGTACAATGTTTCAAATCCTTATACTGTAAGTGGCTTGACACCCGGCACGACTTATGATTTCTATGTTCGGGATAGTTGTGGAGTAGGTCATGTGAGTCTCTGGACGGGTCCTCATACTTTTACTACCCTTTCGGTCACTTTGCCTTGTCCATCCCCTTCGTCATTGGGGGCTACCAATATTACTCAGACCAGCGCTACGCTCTCCTGGGTTACGGGTGGGGCTTCTAATTGGAACTTGGAATGGGGTATAGTTAATTTTGCTCTAGGAAGCGGTAATTTCTTACCTAATGTTGCACCTACTCACTATACTTTAAGCGGTCTAATTCCCGGCACCTCTTATCAATTCTATGTTCGGGATAGCTGTGGAGTGGGTCATGTGAGTAGCTGGGCCGGTCATTATACTTTTACCACTCTTTCGGTCACTTTGCCCTGTCCAGCCCCTTCGTCATTGGGAGCTTCCAATATTACTCAAACCACCGCTATAATCTCCTGGGCTACGGGCGGATCTTCGAATTGGAATATGGAATATGGAGTTCAAGGCTCTGTTAGAGCGACTTTTGTGTACAATATCCCTAACCCTTACACTCTAAGCGGTTTGAAGCCTGGCACCCTTTATGATGTCTATGTACAGGACAGTTGTGGGGTGGGCAATGTGAGCAATTGGGCAGGACCCTTGTCTATTAAAACCATTATTGGTATAGATGAGCTTCTCGAGCGGTCACTTCGCATTTATCCAAATCCTAGTGAAGGGGTTTTCAAGCTGGAGTTTAGCTCCTCTCTCGGAGAGGATATGGAGATCCGCATCATTAATATGTTGGGACAAATAGTCTTGGAAGATGAGATTGAGAGTTTCAGCGGAAGCTATAGAAAAAAGCTAGAGATGGGAGCTTATCGCAGTGGAGTATACCTATTGCAGCTGATTACTGAAAAGGCTACTGTGAACCGGCGTATCATTTTGCAGTGAGAAGTAGCAAAGCTTTTGCTATAGATTCTTACCGATTTACGGGCAAGCTGCCCGGTAATGCGGTTTAATAGCTGCTTAGTCAGTGTTTCAATGAGGTCGGTATTAAGGTATAGGAAACTTTTTGTGCGGATTTTGAACTTCTATGTTTTTCCAGTCGTCCATCTAAATAATGCTCTGGATTGAAATAAAAAATCCTCAAGCCACTCTTCGTTTACTTTCATTTTTCTAGCGCACAATAAGTCATAGGCCTTTTTTAATTAAAGAGCCTTGTTAAAAGATTAGATTTTAGTAATATTGGGCTGATCTCATGTTTCAAAAGGCTTCGCCCTTTTTAATGTAAAGAAGATCTTGTTTCACTAAAAAACTACTGAATCATGAAAAACTTTCACCTTATTAAATTAATCTCTATTTTTATTTTGTTTGGAAGCTTTTCCACAAAAGCCCAAACCTCTACTTATTACACTGTGAGTGGACCTACCAGAGGATCAGGGCCGCTTTTAAATACGGAACCCATTGGATCCCAGACCGTTTGGAATGTGATTCATTCACCTATTGCCTATGGCGGTGCATCCGTCAATAGCTGGTCTTCAGCTCAAAGCATTGGCTTTCCCTTTTCTTTTTACGGCAGCCCAGCTACTCATTTCTGTGTGAGCAAAAACTACCTGTTGACCTTTGACACCACAGTTGCGGGAACCACTGTGAACAGTAGTATCACCACTGACAATACGGCTTTACCCAATGCCAATCTTCCCGACCATACCATCGCTTATTTTTGGGGTGGCTTCGGCAATCCTCCGCCGATTGGCATCGACAATACCATTCAGATGAAGACCTTTGGTACCACTCCCAATCGCCAGCTGTGGATTAGAAACTATTCCTATGAATTCGAGGCTCAGGACTGGAGCTTCAACTTTGTAGTTTTAGAAGAAACCACCCATAAGATTTACGTAGTAATTGGCACGTGTAGCTATCAAGGAGTGGGAAGCTATACAGTGGGTGTTCAGTTGAATTCCACCACTGCTGTGCAGCATCCCAATTCTCCTAATATTAGCTCTATTAATGGATCTTTTAGCATTCCCTGGAGCAGTGTGAGCTATTACGAATTCACTCCTCGGCTCTTGGTAAACGACGATGCAGGAATTCTCAGCTTGGACGCTCCGACTAGCTTACTTTCTCCCGGTTCTCAGTCAGTTCAGGTGAGCATTAAAAATTATGGAATTAACAATCTGGACAGTGTAAAGGTGAACTGGAGTGTGGATGGAATAACTCAGACCTCCCATAGCTGGACGGGGAGTCTAGCGTTGGGTGCAGTTGCTGCTGCGGTCAATATCGGAAGCTATAATTTCACCCTGGGAAATCCCACCCTAAAGATTTGGACGAGCAATCCCAATGGCAATGCAGATAATGATACTTCAAATGACACACTGGAGGTTTCTTTAGTTGTTTGCAATCTACTTTCGGGAGCTTATACCCTTGGCGGGACTTCCAGCGATTTTCCAAACTTTGATTCTCTTGCTACTTTTCTCAACAACTGCGGTGTTTCAGGTCCTGTAATCATTAAGGTAGCTCCTGGCACCTATAGGGAGCAGTTTACACTAGGGAATATCGCTGGTGTAAGCCCGACAAATACGATTGTCATTGACGGTGGGGATAACTCGCTCGCTAGGCTCACTCATGACGGTTCGACAAGCAATGCCACCGTGGCTTTTGACAGCACCAGCTATGTAAGCTTGAGGAATATAACCCTCGAAAACACCAAAAGATCAATAGATACTTGGGTAGTGCATCTTCAGAAAACAGATCATGTCGTCATTGATTCCTGTTTGATTGAACAGCCGGTTAATGCAAGACCTGACAGAGGGGGTATAGTGGGGTTGGGCGGCTTGAGCGGTGACTTTGCCTATACAACATTTACTACGAATAAGCATTTGACCGTCTCTGACAATATCATCACAGGAGGTTTTTATGGAATATTTCTGGACGCCAGTAAAAGCAATAAAAATGTGGGCAATCGCATTTTGCGTAACCGTTTTAGTGATATTGATGACATGGGTATTTATATGGGGAGAGCGGACAGCCTGATGATCTCGGGCAATGTGATTGAAAATCCCGGTTATGATGCCTGGGGCATCTATTGCGAAGGTATTACGGACTTTGAGATTAGGGCAAATAATTTGCTTGTCTGTGGCGATGAGGGGATAGTAATTCGTGGAGGCAGCTCCAGTGGAACAGCTCGTTCACTGATTGCCAACAATATGATTTATGCTCCCAGTAATTCGGCCATTAGGATGTCAGGAGACAACTCGAATGTGAATATTTATCATAACACGGCTGTGGGCGATCCCGCTATGATGTTTACTGGCAGCAATTCTGATATGAGTCTTTACAACAACATCTTCAGCGGAAGAGGAATAGCTTTAGAGGCTTTATCGGGCTTGCCATCGACCATTGATATCGATTACAACCTTTATCAATACCAGGCAAGGGGGAATATCGCATGGGATGGCTCTACGTATGCAAACTTAGCCGCTTGGCAAGCAGCTAAGCCTGCACTCAATCAGAATTCTGTGGAGGGTAACCCACTATTTGTAAGCGCAACATCTCCTGCCGATCTGCATCTAATAGGCACTTTGGCCAATGATACAGGTGATAATTCTGTGGGTATTCATGTCGATATTGATGGAGATTCTCGTCCACTTCCGCCTTCGACAAAGGTGGATATCGGCGCTGACGAGTATCATCTGCCAACTTGTTTGTCTTCAACGGGGCTTTCCGTTTCAGCTAAGAGCCTGTTGACAGCCAGCTTGAGCTGGACCACAGGCGGGGCTTTAAATTGGAATATCGAATATGGACCTCAAGGCTTTATCCCAGGATCGGGAACTTTTGTGTACAATGTTCTTAATCCTCACATTTTAACAGGTTTAAATCCCAACACCAATTATGATTTCTATGTACAGGATAGTTGTGGTATAAGCGATGTGAGCGTCTGGAGTGGTCCTTTTTCCTTTATTATGCCCTGCTCTTCTTTATCTCCTGCTACTCTGCCTCTAATAGAAGACTTTGAGTCCTTATCCGGCACCTTTCAGCAAGACACAGTGATATTTTGCGGTTCCACCTACGCGTGGAGCTATGAGACCTTCCTTGCCGGCGATGGTCGCTTGAGATTTGCTGTGCCGGGCTTTGCCAATAATGGAAGCTCAGCTGCGACCTTGGATGTGTCATCATCAAATAAGATGGCTATCAATTATCTGATCCTAACAGCTGATTTGAGCAGTTATAGTAGCTCGAGTGCTCTGGAGCTGGAATTCAGCTATGTGCATCACGACGAAGAAAACGATTCTAATGACAGAGTATGGATACGGGGCAGCAACACAAATTCCTGGATGCAAATTTACGATCTGTATACCAATCAGGACACAGCAGGCACCTACAAACAGGTAACTAACTTAGACATTGACTCTATCCTCGCAAATGCCGCCCCTCCCCAAAGGGTCTCTTCTATTTTTCAAGTCCGATTCGGACAACGAGACAATAATCCCGCTACTTCCCGCACATTAGTTGACGGCTATTCTTTTGATGACATTGCCATTCGGGAAACCTGTCCAAGCCCTACCAAGCTAACAGCTACCCATATTACTCAAACCAGCACTACGCTCTCTTGGGCTACGGGCGGGGCTTCTAATTGGGAGCTGGAATATGATCTAAGAGGTTTTACTCTGGGAAATGGAATTCGGGTTCATACTGCTACCAACCCTCATACCCTGACTGGCTTGACACCCGGAACAACTTATGATTTCTATGTTCGGGATAGTTGCGGCAGTAATGATTTGAGTACTTGGGCAGGTCCTTATAACTTTAACACGATTAGCTGTCCAGCACCTTCCTCTTTGCAGGCTACCCGTATTACTCTGTACACTGCTACGCTCTCCTGGATTACGGGCGGGGCTTCTAATTGGGTGCTGGAATATGGTCTAAGAGGTTTTACTCCAGGATCGGGAGCTTTTGTGTACAATGTTTCAAATCCTTATACTCTAACTGCCTTGACATCCGGAACAACTTATGATTTCTATGTTCGGGATAGTTGCGGCAGCGGTAATTTGAGTACTTGGGCAGGTCCTTATAACTTTAACACGATTAGCTGTCCAACATCTTCCTCTTTACTGGCTTTCCGTATTACTCAGAACACCGCTATGCTCTCCTGGATTACGGTCAGGGCTTCTAATTGGGTGCTGGAATATGGTCTAAGAGGTTTTACTCTGGGAAATGGAATTCGGGTTCGTACTGCTACCAACCCTCATACCCTGACTGGCTTGAAACCCGGAACAACTTATGATTTCTATGTTCGGGATAGTTGCGGCAGTAACGATTTGAGTACTTGGGCAGGTCCTCATAACTTTAACACGGTTAGCTGTCCAGAACCTTCCTCTTTGCTGGCTACCAATATTACTCAGAACACTGCTACGCTCTCCTGGACTACGGGCGGGGCTTCTAATTGGGAGTTGGAATATGATCTAAGAGGTTTTACTCTGGGAAATGGAATTCGGGTTCGTACTGCTACCAACCCTCATACCCTGACTGGCTTGACACCCGGAACGGATTATGATTTCTATGTTCGGGATAGTTGCGGCAGCGGTAATTTGAATACTTGGGCTGGTCCTTATAACTTTAACACGATTGGCTGTCCAACACCTTCCTCTTTGCTGGCTATCAATATTACTCAGAACACTGCTACGCTCTCTTGGGCTATGGGCGGGGCTTCTAATTGGGTGCTGGAATATGATCTAAGAGGTTTTACTCCAGGATCTGGAGCTTTTGTGTACAATGTTTCAAATCCTTATACTCTAACTGGCTTGACATCCGGAACAACTTATGATTTCTATGTTCGGGATAGTTGCGGCAGCGGTAATTTGAGTACTTGGGCTGGTCCTTATAACTTTAACACGATTGGCTGTCCAACACCTTCCTCTTTTCTGGCTATCAATATTACTCAGAACACTGCTACGCTCTCTTGGGCTATGGGCGGGGCTTCTAATTGGAATATAGAATGGGGTACGACTGGATTTACTCTGGGCTCTGGAACTTTTGTGTACAATGTTTCAAATCCTTATATTCTAACTCGCTTGAAACCCGGAACGGATTATGATTTCTATGTTCGGGATAGTTGTGGCAGGGGCAATGTGAGTACTTGGGTTGGTCCTCAGAATTTCAGGACTCTTAGTTGTCCATCCCCATCGTCATTGTTAGCTACCCATATTACTCAGACCAGTGCTGAACTTTCCTGGATTAGTGGCGGGGCTTCTAATTGGGATTTAGAATACGGTCTTTCGGGATTTACCCTGGGAAGTGGCACTCGGATTTCCACGACTACCCCTTCTTATACTGTGAGCGGCTTGATATCTGGTCAGTCTTATCAATTTTATGTTCGGGATAATTGTGGCACTAATAATTTGAGTACTTGGGTTGGTCCTCAGAATTTCAGGACTCTTAGTTGTCCATTCCCATTGTCATTGTTAGCTACCCATATTACTCAGACCAGTGCTGAACTTTCCTGGATTAGTGGCGGGGCTTCTAATTGGGATTTAGAATACGGTCTTTCGGGATTTACCCTGGGAAGTGGCACTCGGATTTCCACGACTACCCCTTCTTATACTGTGAGCGGCTTGACGTCTGGTCAGTCTTATCAATTTTATGTTCGGGATAGTTGTGGTAGGGGCAATGTGAGTATTTGGGTTGGTCCTCAGAATTTCAGGACTCTTAGTTGTCCATCCCCATCGTCATTGTTAGCTACCCATATTACTCAGACCAGTGCTGAACTTTCCTGGATTAGTGGCGGGGCTTCTAATTGGGATTTAGAATATGGTCTTTCTGGATTTACCCTGGGAAGTGGCACTCGGATTTCCACGACTACCCCTTCTTATACTGTGAGCGGCTTGACGTCTGGTCAGTCTTATCAATTTTATGTTCGGGATAGTTGTGGCGGGGGCAATGTGAGTACTTGGTCTGGTCTTCGGAATTTCAGGACTCTTAGTTGTCCATCCCCATCGTCATTGTTAGCTACCCATATTACTCAGACCAGTGCTGAACTTTCCTGGATTAGTGGCGGGGCTTCTAATTGGAATATAGAATGGGGTACGACTGGATTTACTCTGGGCTCTGGAACTTTTGTGTACAATGTTTCAAATCCTTATATTCTAACTCGCTTGAAACCCGGAACGGATTATGATTTCTATGTTCGGGATAGTTGTGGCGGGGGCAATGTGAGTACTTGGGTTGGTCCTCAGAATTTCAAGACTCTTAGTTGTCCATCCCCATCGTCATTGTTAGCTACCCATATTACTCAGACCAGTGCTGAACTTTCCTGGATTAGTGGCAGGGCTTCTAATTGGGATTTAGAATACGGTCTTTCTGGATTTACCCTGGGAAGTGGCACTCGGATTTCCACGACTACCCCTTCTTATACTGTGAGCGGCTTGACGTCTGGTCAGTCTTATCAATTTTATGTTCGGGATAGTTGTGGCGGGGGCAATGTGAGTACTTGGGCAGGTCCTCAGAATTTCAGGACTCTTAGTTGTCCATCCCCATCGTCATTGTTAGCTACCCATATTACTCAGACCAGTGCTGAACTTTCCTGGATTAGTGGCGGGGCTTCTAATTGGGATTTAGAATACGGTCTTTCGGGATTTACCCTGGGAAGTGGCACTCGGATTTCCACGACTACCCCTTCTTATACTGTGAGCGGCTTGACGTCTGGTCAGTCTTATCAATTTTATGTTCGGGATAGTTGTGGCGGGGGCAATGTGAGTACTTGGGTTGGTCCTCAGAATTTCAGGACTCTTAGTTGTCCATCCCCATCGTCATTGTTAGCTACCCATATTACTCAGACCAGTGCTGAACTTTCCTGGATTAGTGGCGGGGCTTCTAATTGGGATTTAGAATACGGTCTTTCGGGATTTACCCTGGGAAGTGGCACTCGGATTTCCACGACTACCCCTTCTTATACTGTGAGCGGCTTGACGTCTGGTCAGTCTTATCAATTTTATGTTCGGGATAGTTGTGGCGGGGGCAATGTGAGTACTTGGGCAGGTCCTCAGAATTTCAGGACTCTTAGTTGTCCATCCCCATCGTCATTGTTAGCTACCCATATTACTCAGACCAGTGCTGAACTTTCCTGGGTTAGTGGCGGGGCTTCTAATTGGGTGCTAGAATATGGTCTAAGAGGTTTTACTCCAAGATCGGGAACTTTTGTGTACAATGTTTCAAATCCTTATACTCTAACTGGCTTGACATCCGGAACAACTTATGATTTCTATGTTCGGGATAGTTGCGGCAATAACAATTTGAGTATTTGGGCTGGTCCTTATAACTTTAACACGATTAGCTGTCCAACACCTTCCTCTTTGAGAGCTTCCCATATTACTCAGAACACCGCTACGCTCTCCTGGATTAGTGGCGGGGCTTCTAATTGGGTGCTGGAATATGGTCTAAGAGGGTTGAAATGGAATTCAGGTTCGTACTGCTACCAATCCTCATACCCTGACTGGCTTGACATCCGGAACAACTTATGATTTCTATGTTCTGGATAGTTGCGGCAGCGGTAATTTGAGTACTTGGGCAGGTCCTTATAACTTTAACACGATTAGCTGTCCAGCACCTTCCTCTTTGAGAGCTTCCCGGTAATTTGAGTACTATTACTCAGACTACCGCTACGCTCTCTTGGATTACGGGCGGAGCTTCTAATTGGGAGCTGGAATATGGCCTTTCAGGGTTTACTCTGGGAAATGGAATTCGGATTCGTACTGCCACCAGCCCTCATACCCTGACTGGCTTGACACCCGGAACAACTTATGATTTCTATGTTCGGGATAGTTGCGGCAGCGGTAATTTGAGTACTTGGGCTGGTCCTTATAACTTTAACACGATTAGCTGTCCAGCACCTTCCTCTTTGCTGGCTATCAATATTACTCAGAACACCGCTACGCTCTCCTGGGCTATGGGCGGGGCTTCTAATTGGGTGCTAGAATATGGTCTAAGAGGTTTTACTCCAAGATCGGGAACTTTTGTGTACAATGTTTCAAATCCTTATACTCTAACTGGCTTGACATCCGGAACAACTTATGATTTCTATGTTCGGGATAGTTGCGGCAATAACAATTTGAGTACTTGGGCTGGTCCTTTTAACTTTAACACGATTAGCTGTCCAACACCTTCCTCTTTGAGGGCTTCCCATATTACTCAGAACACCGCTACGCTCTCTTGGGCTACGGGCGGGGCTTCTAATTGGGTGCTGGAATATGGTCTAAGAGGTTTTACTCTGGGAAATGGAATTCGGGTTCGTACTGCTACCAATCCTCATACCCTGACTGCCTTGACATCCGGAATAACTTATGATTTCTATGTTCGGGATAGTTGCGGCAATAACAATTTGAGTACTTGGGCTGGTCCTTATAACTTTAACACGATTAGCTGTCCAACACCTTCCTCTTTGAGAGCTTCCCATATTACTCAGAACACCGCTACGCTCTCTTGGGCTACGGGCGGGGCTTCTAATTGGGTGCTGGAATATGGTCTAAGAGGTTTTACTCCAAGATCGGGAACTTTTGTGTACAATGTTTCAAATCCTTATACTCTAACTGGCTTGACATCCGGAACAACTTATGATTTCTATGTTCGGGATAGTTGCGGCAATAACAATTTGAGTATTTGGGCTGGTCCTTATAACTTTAACACGATTAGCTGTCCAACACCTTCCTCTTTGAGAGCTTCCCATATTACTCAGAACACCGCTACGCTCTCCTGGATTAGTGGCGGGGCTTCTAATTGGGATTTAGAATATGGTCTTTCTGGATTTACCCTGGGAAGTGGCACTCGGATTTCCACGACTACCCCTTCTTATACTGTGAGCGGCTTGACGTCTGGTCAGTCTTATCAATTTTATGTTCGGGATAGTTGTGGCGGGGGCAATGTGAGTACTTGGTCTGGTCCTCAGAATTTCAGGACTCTTAGTTGTCCATCCCCATCGTCATTGTTAGCTACTCATATTACTCAGACCAGTGCTGAACTTTCCTGGATTAGTGGCGGGGCTTCTAATTGGAATATAGAATATGGTTTTTCTGGATTTACTCTGGGAAGTGGCACTCGGATTTCCACGACTACCCCTTCTTATACTGTGAGCGGCTTGACGTCTGGTCAGTCTTATCAATTTTATGTTCGGGATAGTTGTGGCGGGGGCAATGTGAGTACTTGGTCTGGTCCTTATAACTTTAACACGATTAGCTGTCCAACACCTTCCTCTTTGAGAGCTTCCCATATTACTCAGAACACTGCTACGCTCTCCTGGAATACGGGCGGGGCTTCTAATTGGGTGCTAGAATATGGTCTAAGAGGTTTTACTCCAAGATCGGGAACTTTTGTGTACAATGTTTCAAATCCTTATACTCTAACTGGCTTGACATCCGGAACAACTTATGATTTCTATGTTCGGGATAGTTGCAGCAGTAACAATTTGAGTACTTGGGCAGGTCCTTATAACTTTAACACGATTAGCTGTCCAACACCTTCCTCTTTGCTGGCTACCCATATTACTCAGAACACCGCTATGCTCTCCTGGATTACGGGCGGGGCTTCTAATTGGGTGCTGGAATATGGTCTAAGAGGTTTTACTCTGGGAAATGGAATTCGGGTTCGTACTGCTACCAATCCTCATACCCTGACTGCCTTGACATCCGGAATAACTTATGATTTCTATGTTCGGGATAGTTGCGGCAATAACAATTTGAGTACTTGGGCTGGTCCTTATAACTTTAACACAATTAGCTGTCCAACATCTTCCTCTTTGCTGGCTACCCATATTACTCAGAACACCGCTATGCTCTCTTGGGCTACGGGCGGGGCTTCTAATTGGGTGCTGGAATATGGTCTAAGAGGTTTTACTCTGGGATTGGGAACTTTTGTGTACAATGTTTCAAATCCTTATACTCTAACTGCCTTAACAGTTGGCACGGCTTATGATTTCTATGTTCGGGATAGTTGCGGCAGTAACAATTTGAGTACTTGGGCTGGTCCTTATAACTTTAACACGATTAGCTGTCCAACATCTTCCTCTTTGCTGGCTACCCATATTACTCAGAACACCGCTATGCTCTCCTGGATTACGGGCGGGGCTTCTAATTGGGTGCTGGAATATGGTCTAAGAGGTTTTACTCTGGGAAATGGAATTCGGGTTCGTACTGCCACCAACCCTCATACCCTGACTGCCTTGACACCTGGAACAACTTATGATTTCTATGTTCGGGATAGTTGCGGCAGCGGTAATTTGAGTACTTGGGCTGGTCCTTATAACTTTAACACGATTAGCTGTCCAGCACCTTCCTCTTTGAGAGCTTCCCATATTACTCAGAACACTGCTACGCTCTCCTGGATTACGGGCGGGGCTTCTAATTGGGTGCTGGAATATGGTCTAAGAGGTTTTACTCTGGGAAATGGAATTCGGGTTCGTACTGCCACCAACCCTCATACCCTGACTGCCTTGACACCCGGAACAACTTATGATTTCTATGTTCGGGATAGTTGCGGCAATAACAATTTGAGTACTTGGGCTGGTCCTTATAACTTTAACACGATTAGCTGTCCAACACCTTCCTCTTTGAGAGCTTCCCATATTACTCAGAACACTGCTACGCTCTCCTGGGCTACGGGCGGGGCTTCTAATTGGGTGCTGGAATATGGCCTTTCAGGGTTTACTCTGGGAAATGGAATTCGGATTCGTACTGCCACCAGCCCTCATACCCTGACTGGCTTGACATCCGGAATAACTTATGATTTCTATGTTCGAGATAGTTGCGGCGGCGGTAATTTGAGTACTTGGGCTGGTCCTTATAACTTTAACACGATTAGCTGTCCAACACCTTCCTCTTTGCTGGCTACCCATATTACTCAGAACACTGCTACGCTCTCCTGGATTACGGGCGGGGCTTCTAATTGGGTATTGGAATATGGTCTAAGAGGTTTTACTCTGAGAAATGGAATTCGGGTTCGTACTGCCACCAACCCTCATACCCTGACTGGCTTGACACCCGGAACAACTTATGATTTCTATGTTCGGGATAGTTGCGGCAATAACAATTTGAGTACTTGGGCAGGTCCTTATAATTTTAACACGATTAGCTGTCCAACACCTTCCTCTTTGAGAGCTTCCCCTATTACTCAGAACACCGCTACGCTCTCTTGGGCTACGGGCGGGGCTTCTAATTGGGTGCTGGAATATGGTCTAAGAGGTTTTACTCTGGGAAATGGAATTCGGGTTCGTACTGCTACCAATCCTCATACCCTGACTGGCTTGACATCCGGAACAACTTATGATTTCTATGTTCGGGATAGTTGCGGCAATAACAATTTGAGTACTTGGGCTGGTCCTTATAACTTTAACATGATTAGCTGTCCAGCACCTTCCTCTTTGAGAGCTTCCCCTATTACTCAGACTACCGCTACGCTCTCTTGGGCTACGGGCGGGGCTTCTAATTGGGTGCTGGAATATGGTCTAAGAGGTTTTGCTCCAGGCTCGGGAACTTTTGTGTACAATGTTTCAAATCCTTATACTCTAAATCGCTTGACACCCGGAACAACTTATGATTTCTATGTTCGGGATAGTTGCGGCAGTAACAATTTGAGTACTTGGGCTGGTCCTTATAACTTTAACACGATTAGCTGTCCAACATCTTCCTCTTTGCTGGCTACCCATATTACTCAGAACACCGCTATGCTCTCCTGGATTACGGGCGGGGCTTCTAATTGGGTGCTGGAATATGGTCTAAGAGGTTTTGCTCCAGGCTCGGGAACTTTTGTGTACAATGTTTCAAATCCTTATACTCTAACTGCCTTGACATCCGGAACAACTTATGATTTCTATGTTCGGGATAGTTGCGGCAATAACAATTTGAGTACTTGGGCAGGTCCTTATAACTTTAACACGATTAGCTGTCCAACACCTTCCTCTTTGCTGGCTACCCATATTACTCAGAACACTGCTACGCTCTCTTGGGCTATGGGCGGAGCTTCTAATTGGGAGCTAGAATATGGCCTTTCAGGTTTTACTCTGGGAAATGGAATTCGGGTTCGTACTGCTACCAATCCTCATACCCTGACTGGCTTGACATCCGGAACAACTTATGATTTCTATGTTCGGGATAGTTGCGGCAATAACAATTTGAGTACTTGGGCAGGTCCTTATAACTTTAACACGATTAGCTGTCCAGCACCTTCCTCTTTGAGAGCTTCCCATATTACTCAGAACACTGCTACGCTCTCCTGGGCTACGGGCGGGGCTTCTAATTGGGTGCTAGAATATGGTCTAAGAGGTTTTACTCCAAGATCGGGAACTTTTGTGTACAATGTTTCAAATCCTTATACTCTAACTGGCTTGACATCCGGAACAACTTATGATTTCTATGTTCGGGATAGTTGCGGCAGTAACAATTTGAGTACTTGGACTGGTCCTCAGAATTTTAGGACTCTTGACTGTCTGGCTCCCACAGGGCTGAAGCTCGATACAATTACTGAAATCACCGCTACTGTGAGCTGGATTAGCAATGGAGCTTCGAATTGGAACATTGAGTATGGGCCTATAAACTTTCCTCTGGGAGGCGGTATTTTCTTATACAATGTGTCTAGTCCTCGCACTTTAAGGGGCTTGATGCCTAACATTTTTTATGATGTCTATGTACAGGACAGCTGCAATGTGGGCAATGTGAGCAATTGGACAGGACCCTTGTCTATTAAAACCATTATTGGTATAGATGAGCTTCTCGAGCGCTCATTTCGCATTTATCCAAATCCTAGTGAAGGAGTTTTCAAGCTGGAGTTTAGCTCCTCTCTCGGAGAGGATATGGAGATCCGTATCACTAATATGATGGGACAAATAGTCTTGGAAGATGAGATTGAGAGTTTCAGCGGAAGCTACAGAAAAAGGCTAGAGATGGGAGCTTATCGCAGTGGAGTATACCTATTGCAGCTGATTACTGAAAGGGCTACTGTGAACCGGTGTATTATTTTGCAGTAAGGACTAACAAGCTTTTTCTATGGACTGACTCTGGACAGATTTCAAAGGGGGTTTTATGAGTGGTTCCTAGAAAATGAAAAAAGTATCCATTTCTAGCGTTCAATAAATATTTACTGGATCTCAACAAGTCATAAGCCTCTTTTGCTTAACCAAGCTCTTGCTTAAAAGATCTGGTTTCAGTAATATTGCGCTGATCTTATATTTCAAAAGGCTTCGCCCTTTTTGAATGTAAAGAAGATCTTGTTTCACTAAAAAACACTAAATCATGAAAACTTTTACCTTTTTAATCTCTATCTTTTTGTTGTTTGGAAGCTTTTCCACAAAAGCCCAAACCTCTACTTACACTGTGAGTGGACCTACCAGAGGACAAGGCTCGCTTTTAAATACGGAACGAACTAATAATAACAACGGTTGGGCTATGATTCATCTCTATAATGCCTATGGCGGTGCATCCGTCAATAGCTGGTCTTCAGCTCAAAGCATTGGCTTTCCCTTTTCTTTTTACGGCAGTCCAGCTACTCATTTTTGTGTGAGCAAAAACTACCTGTTGACCTTTGACACCACAGTTGCGGGAACCACTGTGAACAGCAGTATCACCACTGACAATACGGCTTTACCTCATGCCGATCTTCCCGACAACACCATCGCTTATTTTTGGGGTGGCTTTAACCCTTCGCTTGGGACCAACGATGCCGTCCAGATGAAGACCTTTGGCACCACTCCCAATCGCCAGCTGTGGATTAAGAACTTTTCCTATAAACACGAGGCTCAGGGTTTCAGCTACAACTTTGTAGTTTTAGAAGAAACCACCCATAAGATTTATGTAGTGGATGCCCAATGGGGAAGTCAAGGAGTGGGAAGCTATACAGTGGGTGTTCAGTTGAATTCTACCACTGCCATACAGCATCCTAATTCTCCTAATATTAGCTCTATTAATGCAGGTAGTTACACTCCCTGGCCTAATGTGGACTATTACGAATTCACTCCTCTTTCCTTGGTAAATGACGATGCAGGAATTTTCAGCTTGGACGCTCCGGGTAGTTCAACTGTTCCCGGCTCTCAGTCGGTTCAAGTGAGCATTAAAAATCATGGAATTAACAACCTAGACAGTGTAAGGGTGAACTGGAGTGTGGACGGAGTAGCTCAAACTTCTCATAGCTGGACGGGGAGTCTAGCGCCGGGTGCAGTTGCTGCTGCGGTCAATATCGGAAGCTATAATTTCACCCCGGGAAATCCCACCCTAAAGATTTGGACGAGCAATCCCAATGGCAATGCAGACAATAATACCTTCAATGATACATTGGAAACATCCTTAATAGTCTGCGGCCTAATTTCGGGAACTTATACTCTTGGCGGGCTAGTTGGCCCGAATAATATCAAGGACTTTAATTCGCTTGCTACTTTGCTCAGCAATTGCGGTATTTCAGGTCCTGTAATCATTAAAGTAGCTCCTGGAACTTATAGGGAACAGCTTACACTAGGGAATATTGCTGGTGTAAGCCAAAGCAATACCATTGTCATTGACGGTGGGGATAGCTCGCTAGTTAGGCTCACTCATGACGGTTCGACAAGCAATGCCACGGTAGCTTTTGACAGCACCAGCTATATAAGCTTGAGGAATATAACCCTCGAAAACACTAAAAGCTCACCAGCTGCCTGGGTAGTGCATCTTCAGAACACTGATCATATCGTCATTGATTCCTGTTTGATTGAACAGCCGGTGAATACAACATCTAACAGAGGGGGTATAGTGGGCTCGGGCAGCTTGATCAATGCTTTTACAATTACTACGAATAAGCATTTGACCGTCTCTGACAATATCATCACAGGAGGTTACTATGGAATAGTTCTGGAAGGCGATACAAGTACAAGCGATGAAGATGTGGGCAACCACATCCTGCGTAACCGCTTTATTGATATTCACTATTATGGCATCCTGGTAGATGAACAGGACAGCTTGATGATCTCGGGTAATGTGATTGAAAACGTCAATAGTAGTTCTAGCTATGGCATCTATTGCGAAGATATTACGGACTTTGAGATTACTGCAAATAACCTGACCGACTGCGGCAGTGGGATAGCAGTTCAAGGAGCCACATCCAGTGGAACAGCCCGCTCACTAATTGCCAACAATATGGTTTATGCTCCAGGAGGTATTGGTATTGGGATGACAGCGTACTCCTCTATCCCCATATCTCAAGTGAATATCTATCACAATACTGCTGTGGGAAATCCCGCCATAGAGTTTTTTAGTAGTAACTATTCTGATATAACCCTCTACAACAACATCTTTAGCAATCCAAATGGAGTAGCTTTGGATGCTTCTTTACCGAGCTTGCCATCGACCATTGATATCGATTACAACCTCTATCACTATCAGGCAAGCGGAAATATCGCAAAGAACCGCTCTACGAGCTATGCAAACTTAGTTGCCTGGCAAACAGCCAAACCTGCACTCAATGCCCATTCTGTAGAAGGCGATCCGATGTTTGTAAGAAAAACGGCTCCTGCCGATCTTCACCTACTGGGAACTTTGGCCAATGATATAGGTAAGGGTTCTTTGGGCATTAACTTTGATATTGACGGCGATCGCCGTCTACTGCCTCCTTCCACTCAGGTGGATATGGGCGCTGATGAGTATGACCCAGCCTCTTGTTTGCCTCCAACGGGCTTATCTGCCTCGGCTACAAGTCCAACAACAGTCCAATTGAGCTGGATTGCAGGCGGAAGCTCTAGCTGGAACCTGGAATGGGGCACGGCTGGTTTTACTCCAGGCTCGGGAACTTTTGTCTATGATGTTTTAAATCCTTATACTGTAACCAGTTTAACTTCTCTTGTTTTCTATGATTTCTATGTACAAGACAGCTGTGGAGTGGGCGATGTGAGCATCTGGAGGGGTCCTTTTTCCTTTGCTACGCTCTGCCCTTCTTTATCTCCTGCTATTTTGCCCATAGTCGAAGACTTTGAGTCAGCATCTGGTACTTATCTACGAAACCGAGAGGTGCTTTGTGCTCCCACCTATAAATGGAGCTATGAGACTTCTCTTGCCAATAAAGGACGTTTGAGGTTTGCCGTATTTGGCCTTGCCAATAATGGGAGCTCAGCTGCAACCTTGGATAAAAATCCAAGCCAAGGAGGTCTAGCTATCAATTATCTGATCCTGACAGCTAACTTGAGCAATTACAGTACTTCGAGTCTTCTGGCGTTAGATTTCAGTCATATACATCACGGAGATGAAAGTCATGCTAATGACAGAGTATGGATACGAGGCAGCAACACAGATGCCTGGGTACAAATTTACAATCTATATGCCAATCGGGGCAGAGGCGGGTACTACAATCAGGTGAGAGATTTAGACATTGACTCTACTCTTGCAAATGCCACTCCTCCCCAAAGAGTATCTTCTACTTTTCAAGTCCGCTTTGGACAAGAAGGTATTCTTTCTGCTCATTATGGTAGTGGTCTCCGTGCAACCAATGATGGCTATTCTTTTGATGACATTATTATTTGGGAGAAACAGTGTCCCTATCCTTCGTCTTTGATGGCAAGCAACATTACAGACACAAGTACTGAACTGTCTTGGTCCTCGGGTGGGGCTTCCCATTGGAACTTGGAATATGGCATAAGCGGTTTTACCCCGGGAACAGGTAATTTCTTACATAATGTGTCTAATCCTCATATTTTAAGGGGATTACTAGCTAACACTGGCTATGAGTTTTACGTACAAGACAGCTGTGGGGTGGATACTGTAAGTAGATGGATAGGACCGGCTTTCTTTGCTATGCTCTGCCCTTCTTTATCTCCTGCTACTTTGCCCATAGTCGAAGATTTTGAGTCAGCATCTGGTACTTATCAGCGAAACCGAGAGGTGCTTTGTTATCCTACCTATAAATGGAGCTATGAGACTTCCCTTGCTGATGAAGGTCGTCTGAGGTTTGCCGTATTGGGCTTTGCCAATAATGGAAGCTCAGCCGCAACCTTGGATAAATCAATCTTCGCTGGTGTCGTAGTAACCAACTACTTAATTATGACGGCTAATTTGAGCAATTACAACAGCTCGAGTGCTCTGGAGCTGGAATTCAGCTATATGCATCATAGAGAAGTTGATCATCCCAATGATAAGGTATGGATACGGGGCAGTGATACTGACCTTTGGATAAATATCTATGACCTGTATGCTAATCAGGGTACAGCGGGCATCTACAATCAGGTGATTGGCTTAGACATCGACTCTATCCTGGCAAATGCCTTGCCCTCACAAAGAGTATCTTCTACCTTTCAACTTCGTTTTGGTCAAGAGGATAAATTTAGGGCTAATAGTCTCCAACTTAACGCCGGCTTTTCTTTTGATGATATAGCTATTCGGGAAACCTGCCCAAGCCCTACCAACCTAACAGCTACCAATATTACTCAAACCAGCGCTACGCTCTCCTGGGTTGCTGGCGGGGCTTCTAACTGGGATTTAGAATATGGCCTTTCAGGGTTTACTCTGGGACGTGGCACTCAGATTCACACGACCATCCCTTCTTATACTGTGAGCGGCTTGACACCCGGAATGGGTTATGATTTCTATGTTCGGAGTACTTGCGGGCTGAGCTATGCGAGTAGCTGGGCTGGGCCTCATACTTTTACCACCCTTTCGGCCACTTTGCCCTGTCCATCTCCATCGTCATTGGGAGCTACCCATATTACTCAGACCAGCGCTAGGCTGTCGTGGATGTCAGGTGGAGCTTCTAATTGGAGCTTGGAATGGGGTACAGTTAATTTTGCTCTAGGAAGCGGTAATTTCTTACCTAATGTTGCGCCTACTCACTATACTTTAAGCGGTCTAATTCCCGGCACCTCTTATCAATTTTATGTTCGGGATAGCTGTGGAGTAGGCCATGTGAGTAGCTGGGTCGGTCCTTATACTTTTACCACCCTTTCAGCCACTTTGCCCTGTCCATCCCCATCGTCATTGTTGGCTTCCAACATTACTCAGACCAGCGCTGCGCTCTCCTGGATTACAGGAGGAGCTTCTAATTGGAATATGGAATACGGAATTCAGGGTTTTATTCCTGGCTCGGGAACTTTTGTGTATAATGTTCCTAATCCTTACACTTTAAGTGGCTTAACACTCGGCACGGATTATGATTTTTATGTTCGGGATAGCTGTGGAGTGGGTCATGTGAGTAGCTGGGCTGGTCCTCATACTTTTACCACCCTTTCAGCCACTTTGCCCTGTCCATCTCCATCGTCATTGTTGGCTTCCAACATTACTCAGACCAGCGCTGCGCTCTCCTGGGTTATAGGCGGAGCTTCTAATTGGAATATGGAATACGGAATTCAGAGTTTTACTCCAGGCTCGGGAACTTTTGTGTATAATGTTCCTAATCCTTACACTTTAAGTGGCTTAACACCCGGCACGGATTATGATTTTTATGTTCGGGATAGCTGTGGAGTAAGTCATGTGAGTAGCTGGGCTGGGCCTCATACTTTTACCACTCTTTCAGCCACTTTGCCCTGCCCATCTCCATCGTCATTGTTGGCTTCCAACATTACTCAGACCAGCGCTGCGCTCTCCTGGGTTACAGGCGGAGCTTCTAATTGGAATATGGAATACGGAATTCAGGGTTTTATTCCTGGATCGGGAACTTTTGTGTATAATGTTCCTAATCCTTACACTTTAAGTGGCTTAACACCCGGCACGGATTATGATTTTTATGTTCGGGATAGCTGTGGAGTAAGTCATGTGAGTAGCTGGGCTGGGCCTCATACTTTTACCACCCTTTCAGCCACTTTGCCCTGTCCATCCCCATCATCATTGTCGGCTACCCAGATTACTCAGACCAACGCTACGCTCTCCTGGGTTACGGGTGGGGCTTCTAATTGGGATTTGGAATATGGTCTTTCGGGATTTACTCTGGGAAGTGGAACTCGGATTTCCACAACTACCCCTTCTTATACTGTGAGCGGTTTGACACCTGGTCGGTCTTATCAATTTTATGTTCGGGATAGCTGTGGAGTAGGTCATGTGAGTAGCTGGGCTGGTCCTCATACTTTTAGGACTCTTGGCTGTTTATCTCCCACAGGGTTGAAGCTCGATATCATTACTGAAATCACCGCTACTGTGAGTTGGACTAGCGGTGGAGCTTCCAATTGGAACATTGAGTATGGGCCTATAAACTTTCCTCTGGGAAGCGGTATTTTCTTATACAATGTGTCTAGCCCTCGCACTTTAAGGGGCTTAAAGCCTAACACCTTTTATGATGTCTATGTACAGGACAGCTGCAATGTGGGTAACGTGAGCAATTGGGCAGGACCCTTGTCTATTAAAACCATTATTGGTATAGATGAGCTTCTCGAGCGCTCATTTCGCATTTATCCAAATCCTAGTGAAGGAGTTTTCAAGCTGGAGTTTAGCTCCTCTCTCGGGGAGGATATGGAGATCCGTATCACTAATATGATGGGACAAATAGTCTTGGAAGATGAGATTGAGAGTTTCAGCGGAAGCTACAGAAAAAGGCTAGAGATGGGGGCTTATGGCAGTGGAGTATACCTATTGCAGCTGATTACTGAAAGAGCTACTGTAAACCGGCGTATCATTTTGCAGTGAGAAATAGCAAAGGCTTTGCTATAGATTCTTGCCGAAATCCGGCTAGGGTTATATGACTTTAAAACAGGAGAGGGAATTTCTAAAGACCTGTGAACAAGAGGCAGTAAAAGGAAACCACAGTAGGGTAAAAGATATGCAGCTAATATCCCATCGAGTAACTAAACCAAACAGGCCAAAAGACTATTTAAGTATTATTTGAACATCGTTTAAAAGTTGATTAAAGGGCGCTCTCACTTTGCTATTCGCGCTTAATGTGAGTGTGGAATTCTTTGATATTTTTCGTTTTAGACAGGAAAATGCCGCCTTGGATAATACCTACTTTCCTCTTTATTTACTATATCTTAGCAAGCATTCTAATTTGCTAGAGGTCATTTAAAGACTTTTTAAATTTCGGGCAATTCCCTTAGTATAGATCACTTTTGGCTCTCTTCCAGTGGGTATATAATTTGACAGTTAAATTAAAATTACATAATGATCCTATTTAAAGCATTGACAAGATGGTTGAAAGAAAGAGAATAATACCTATTAATATCGAGGAGGAAATGAAATCCTCTTACATTGATTATTCCATGTCGGTGATCGTTTCTAGGGCCCTACCTGATGTGCGTGATGGAATGAAGCCGGTACACCGAAGAGTTTTGTATGGAATGTACGAATTGGGAGTACTATCAAATCGATCGTATAAGAAATCGGCTCGTATCGTAGGAGAAGTGCTGGGAAAATTTCACCCGCATGGTGATTCTTCGGTATATGATACTATGGTAAGAATGGCACAGCCCTGGAGCCTTCGATATATGCTGGTAGATGGTCAAGGAAATTTTGGGTCTGTAGATGGCGATCCTCCAGCGGCCATGCGTTACACCGAAGCCCGCCTGCAAAAAATATCGGAAGAAATGCTCGCTGATATCGACAAAGAAACGGTTAGCTATCAGTTGAACTTTGATGACTCTCTACAAGAGCCAACTGTTTTACCTACCAGAATACCTAACCTCTTAATAAATGGAGCGTCGGGCATCGCGGTGGGTATGGCGACTAATATGCCCCCTCATAATCTAAGCGAATCCATAGCTGCTGCTGTGGCTTATATTGACGATAAAAATATAGATATTGAAGGTCTGATGAATCATATTACTGCACCTGACTTTCCCTCTGAGGGAATTATTTACGGTTATGAGGGCGTAAAGGAAGCCTATGAAACTGGCCGCGGGCGTATTGTAGTACGCGGCAAGGCTATCTTGGAAGAAGTGAAAGGTCTTGAATGTATTGTTGTTACAGAAATTCCTTATCAAGTAAACAAGGCCGAAATGATTAGGAAAACAGCTGAATTGGTCAATGATAAAAGAATAGAAGGCATAACTAATATCAAGGATGAAAGTGACCGTAAAGGGATGCGGATCGTATATTACTTGAAGCGTGATGTAATACCTAATGTAGTACTCAATAAGTTATATAAATACACTTCTCTGCAATCTAGTTTCTCGGTAAACAACATTACACTTGTAAATGGCCGTCCACAACGGTTAAACTTAAAAGATCTGATCCGATATTTTGTAGATCATCGCCACGATGTAGTACTGCGAAGGACCCAATACGAATTGCGCAAGGCAAAAGAAAGAGTTCATATCCTAGAAGGTTTACTAGTAGCTCTATATCATCTGGACGAGATTATTGCCTTGATCAAGAATTCTCATGCCCCTGAACATGCCAAAAATGGCTTAATGAACGATTATGACCTAACAGAAACTCAAGCTAAGGCTATTCTTGACCTGCGCTTACAAAGGCTTACTGGACTTGAACGTGAGAAGATTCAGAAAGAGCACGATGAATTGATCAAAAAAATTGCCTATTACGAGCGTATTTTGAAAGAGGAGAAGCTCCGTATGCAAATTATAAAAGAAGAGCTACTGGAAATAAAAGAAAAATATGATGATGAGCGCAGAACAAAAATTGACTTCGCTGGTGGCGACCTAAGTATAGAAGACATAATCCCAAATGAAAAAGTAGTTATTACTATTTCTCATGCGAGTTATATTAAGCGTACTCCTTTAACTAAATACAAAAAACAAAGCAGAGGAGGAATAGGTCATCGTGGTGTACAGACCCGTGGTGAAGACTTTATAGAACATATTCTTATAGCTACCAACCATAACTACATGCTCTTTTTTACGGAATGGGGACGTTGTTACTGGCTAAAGGTTTATGAAATCCCAGAAGGTGGCAAGTCCAATAAAGGTAGAGCAATTCAAAACCTTATTGATGTTCCTTTGGATGACAAGATAAAGGCTTTTATCAATACTGGAAATTTAAAGGATGAAGAGTATATCAATAAGAATTACATAGTGATGGTTACCCAAAAAGGAATAATCAAAAAGACAAGTCTCGAGGCCTATTCACGTCCAAGATCAAATGGTATTAATGCCATTACTATACGTGAAGGCGACATGTTGTTGGGAGCTGTCCTGACTTCCGGCAAAGATGAAATTATAATAGCGGCTAAAAGTGGTAAAGCTATTCGATTTAATGAAGAAAACGTGAGACCAACTGGACGTAATGCCAGCGGTGTGAAAGGAATAAACCTCGCCAGCGAAGCAGATAAAGTGATAGGTGTGGTTACTGTGGGGCTCGAACAGCAAGCTAACATATTAGTCGTATCCGAAAAAGGCTATGGTAAACGATCTGCTCTTAAGCACTATCGAATCATTAAGCGTGGAGGTAAGGGAGTAAAAACTCTTAATATAACAGATAAAACAGGTGATTTAGTAGCCATTAAAGCAGTTACTGATAAAGATAACTTAATAATCATTAAAAATAGCGGAATAATGATTCGTATTGAGGTTGAGAAATTGCGTATAAAGGGTAGGCTTACTCAAGGAGTCCGTCTTATTAATTTGAAGGACGGAGACAAAATCGCCTCTGTAACCAAGGTGTCCATCGCAGAAAAAGAGATGGATGTTGATGAAATATAGAGCATTTTGATTTTCCTATAATGTACTGCGTTATGTTACTTTGCTTTGGTTTAACAATTTCTTTTTTTCTTTAAAAGAGAGGGAAATTTTATTTCAATTAAAGCGTAAGGGTTGAAAATTTACGCTTCACTTTAAGTAAAGGTTGCAACTCTTACATACCGCTTTCTTTTAGCGATAAATGTGTAAAGACTTTTTCAGGCTTTACTTATTTTGAAGCTGCGTGAGGGATAGAAGCAGTTACACCACAGCGTAGCGAGGAGTAGTAGCGGATAGCCCGACCTTTAGGGCACGCCCAAGTAATCCAACTTTGCCTTAATAAAAATAGCTCAAAATTCAAGATAGTTTACTTGATATTTAGTACCTTTCTTCCTTTAAAAATTGAAGCAATGAATCGCATCAAAGAAGTGTTGGAAACCAAAGGAATTAAACAGGTTTGGTTGGCTGAGAAGTTAGGGAAGAGTTTTAATATGGTAAACTCTTATGTGCAGAATAGAACACAGCCAAGTTTGGAAGTGTTGTTTAGGATAGCCGAAATTCTGGAGGTAGATGTAAAAGACTTAATTGATTCAAAAGGAAAGCAAAATTAAATGACATTATTTCAAAACTCAGTACTCAATAAATACTTAAAGCAACAAGATAGCGATGTTGTTGCTAAAGCTTATAAGAAGTTTGCGAAATACTTTCAGAATCCTACAATTCAGCAGAATATAAGAGAGCGAAAAGAAGAGCAATTTCAAGAGGGGTTCCTCATTGAGTTATTTGTAAATGTATTGGGCTATACATTGGCTCCGAATCCTAAGTTCAATTTAACTACTGAACTTAAAAACGAAAAAGGAGCAAAGAAAGCCGATGGTGCAATTTTAAAAGATGGCAATGCTTTAGGAGTTATCGAACTGAAAAGCACTAAAACCAAGGATTTAGAAAAAGTACGACAACAAGCATTCGATTACAAAGCCAACCAAACAGAGTGTGTGTATGTAATTATTTCCAACTTTGAGAAAGTAAGGTTTTACATAAACAATGCGGTTGATTTTGAAGAATTCGATTTGTTTACGATTAACCAAGAGCGTTTCGAGTTGTTGTATTTGTGTTTGGCTAAAGACAATTTGCTTGGTAATGTTCCGCTTAAAATAAAGGAAGCTTCCATACAGGAAGAAGAGAAGATTACCAAGAAGTTTTATGCCGATTACTCGTTGTTTAAACGTGAGCTGTTTCGTGACTTAGTAAAACTCAATATGAAAAACGAAGTTTTTCGTACTGAATTAAACTTAAACAATGAAGACACAGAGAGAGCGAACAAAAACATTAAACACAACCTTTTTAAGAAATCGCAAAAAATGATTGATCGTTTTCTGTTCATCTTTTTTGCAGAAGATAGAGGCTTGTTACCTCCAAATTCCACTTTAAAGATATTGAAACAATGGGATAAGTTGAAAGATTTAGATGCTTATGCTCCCTTGTACGGTCGATACAAGTTGTATTTTAATTATTTAGATACGGGAAGAAAAGGCACAGATAAAAGTGCTGAAATATTTGCCTACAATGGCGGTTTGTTTAAACCCAATGCGGTTTTAGATAGTTTACTGATTAGTGATGATTTACTCTTTAAACACACCAAAGATCTTTCGCATTACGATTTTGAAAGCCAGGTAGATGTAAATATACTCGGACACATTTTTGAAAATTCGTTAAATGAAATTGAAAGTGTAAATGCCGAAATTGAGGGAACGGATTTTGACAAGCAGAAAACCAAACGAAAGAAGGATGGTGTTTTTTATACGCCTAAATACATTACCAAATACATAGTTGATAATACCGTTGGAAAGCTTTGTAACGAAAAGAAAACTGAACTCAACATAATAGAGGAGGAGTTTCATCCAAAGCGCCAAAAAGAAACCAAAAAGAAGTTGTTGGCTTCTTTAGAAACGTATAGAGAATGGTTGTTACAATTAACCATACTTGACCCTGCTTGTGGTTCTGGTGCTTTCTTAAACCAAGCCTTAGATTTCCTGATAAAAGAACATCAATACTTGGATGAATTACAAATCAATTTGTTAGGAGGTAGTTTTGTGTTTCCAAACATTGAGAATACGGTATTAGAAAACAATATTTTTGGTGTTGACCTAAACGAAGAATCGGTAGAAATTGCCAAGCTCTCATTATGGCTGCGCACTGCTCAGCCAAGAAGAAAACTAAATGATTTAAGCAGCAACATTAAATGTGGAAACTCATTAATTGATAGCAAAACCATCGCTGGAGATAAAGCCTTTAAATGGGAAGAAGAATTTCCAGAAATATTTTCCAAAGATGGTTTTGATGTAGTGATTGGGAATCCACCTTATGTTAAGAGGCAAAATCTGAGTGATGAAAATCAAATTTTATTCTTAGAAAAAAAATATAAGAGTGCTACATATAATTTTGATTTGTACTTACTTTTCATAGAAAAAGGTTCTCAGTTAATTAAGAAAACTGGTTTAGTTTCTTATATCAATCCTTCAAAGTTTACAAGTACAAAGACAGGAGAAGGTTTACGAGATTATTTAGATTCAAACTGTCACATAATTACCTATATCTATTTCAAAGAATATCAAGTTTTTGCAGATGCTACAACTTATTGTTGCATTTTCATATTGAATAATAACCCCAAAGCAAATACACAGTATTATGAATTGAATGAAAATTCTCCTCAAGAAATAGATTCTTTTACCAAATATGAGATTGAAATAAAAGATACTGCAAGTGGATTGGGTTGGCAATTTAAACCTTCAATTGAAATCAAGGGCAGAGAACAACTGAAAGATTTTGTACAGACATTTACAGGAATTGAATCAGGAGCTGATAATTTATATATTCTTGAAAAAGAAGATCCTACTATTGAAAGTTTCAAACCTTATCTTGATAAGATTGTTTTTCCTGTAATTAAAGGAAAAAATGTTTACCGATATTATTTTGAAGATTCTCCTTACTATGGAATCGTTCCATACACAGAAGACAAACAATTATTAGATGCGGAGTTTATTGAAAAGAACTACCCTGATGTTTGGAAATATTTAAGTAAGCATAGAGAAACTTTAGAGGGTAGGGAAAAAGGAAAAATGAATACTCCAAATTGGTATGGATATGTTTACCCTAAAAACTTATATAAATACTCAAATAAAAGATTAATATGGACGGACATTTCAATAAAACCGCAATTCGTAATTGACGAGACCCAAAGTTGGCACGTAAGAACGGTTTGCAGTTTGGAATTAAGTGAAAATGGAATCAATGAAGGTTTAAGTCTAAAGTTTCTTCTAAGTATCTTAAACTCAAATCTTTTCTTCTATTTTATTAAAAATAACAGTAATACAGTTAGAGGTGGGTATTTGAGATACAGACCTCAATATGTAAAAGAGTTTCCTTTGCCAGATGTGTTAAATGATAAACTTATTGAGAAACTTGAATGTACAGTTTCGAGTGTTAGTGAAACTACTAAGGAGTTTATTTTACGTAAAACTAATTTTCAAAAATACTTGTTATCACAATTTAAGTTGGAAACTATAAGTAAAAAACTCCAAAACTGGCACGAATTAGAGTTTGGAGAATTTATTACAGAACTCAATAAATCCATAAAAACGGCAGGAGGGGAGAAGCTCTCCAAAATGGATGAAATGGAGTGGATGGAAGTTTTTGAAACAAAAAAGGCAGAAGCCCAAACCCTAAAAACTGAAATTGATAAAACAGATACAGAGATTGATGCAATGGTTTATGAGTTGTATGGTTTGAGTGAGGAGGAAATTAAAATTGTAGAGGGGAGTTAATTATGAGTATTCAATTTTCACAAGATAATATAGCAAGAGTTGATAAAGAAATTGCACGATTAGAAAAGCAATATGCAGATGAAACTAAAAAGAGCTAGGCAATTCAGAGAAAATTAATCGAGCTGAAAAAACAATCAATAAGAATATGAGTTTAACTCAGTTACAATCAAAAAACGATCAAATAATTAGATATGAGAGTGATATAGCTAAAAATGTTGAAAAGAAAGCTGATTTTTCTAAGAAGATAGCGGATAAAAGAGTTCAAAGAATACGGTATCAGCAACAACTTGATAGAGAAATAAAAACAGATCAAAATCGTCAAGATCAAGTTGAAAAAAGAAGAAAGCAAGAGGAGTTAAAACATCACCAACAGATAACATCTGAGTTACAAAAACAAAAGCAAATCACAACTGAATTAAATGAACGTCCGTCTAATTTTGTTCAAAAAAAATATGATTTTTTCATTTCACACGCAACTGAGGATAAAAGTTTTGTAAGAACACTTGCTGAAAAATTAAAAAGTCTTGGATTAAAAATATGGTATGATGAATTTGAACTTAAAATTGGAGATAGTTTAAGGCAAAAAATAGATGAAGGATTAATTAGTTCCAAATATGGAATAGTTGTATTGTCTAATTCATTCTTAAGTAAAAATGGCTGGAATAAATATGAACTTAATGGACTTGTCTCTAAAGAAATGAATGGAGTTAAGGTCACTTTACCAATATGGCACAAGGTAACAAAAGATCAAGTTTTATCTTATAGTCCCTCTCTTGCTGATAAATTTGCACTTAATACCTCATCGACGAAGATTAATGAAATAGCTGATGAAGTAAGGCAATGGCACGAAAGAAACGCGGGCAAGCGAGGGTTGTGAATGGACAAATGCTTAGTAATACATTAAAGGCGTTTATCGCTTTTCGATGAAATCGGAATTACTTTAATAGTACTACTTGCATTTGTACAGAGCGCGTTGAAGCATATTTCTTTCTTGATTTTTTGGTTCGTTTTGCATCAAGGCAATAGGACAAAATGATATACCTTTATTTTGAATAACGAAATTTAAAAAGCGTTGGCTAGCGAATTCTATTTACTTTTTAGGATCTAAACGACTAAACATCTAATATAAAACTCTCATATTATTTTGTCCTATAATTATTATTATGTTAAATAAAAACTCATTTATTCATTTATGTCTAGTATTATAGCTATTGTAGGTCGTCCCAATGTTGGGAAGTCCACCCTTTTCAATCGTTTAACCCAAAGACGAAAAGCTATTGTTGATTCAGTAGCTGGGGTTACTCGTGACAGGATTTACGGGAAATCAGAATGGACAGGCAAAAAATTTTCCGTTATTGATACCGGTGGTTATATCACAGGTTCTAGTAATGTCTTTGAAATCGAGATACGTAAACAGGTAGAAATTGCAATAAGAGAAGCTAATCCTATTCTATTTGTGGTCGACGTAGAAACAGGTATCATCGATATGGATAAACAAGTGGCCAATTTTTTGCGCAAGACGAACAAAGAGGTAATGATAGTGGCCAATAAAGTCGATAATGCCCTGCGTCAGACTATGGGAGCTGAATTTTATAGCCTCGGTTTGGGAAAGGTATATAATATATCGGCGGTTAATGGATCTGGAACAGGAGAATTGCTGGATGATTTAGTGAAGAAACTTCCAAAAGAGAATGAACGGAATGAGAAAAAGCAACTGCCGAGAATAGCTGTGATAGGCCGTCCTAATGTTGGAAAATCATCTCTAATTAATGCTCTTATAGGTAAAGAAAGAAATTTAGTTACCAATATCTCCGGAACTACTCGGGATGCAATTGACACGCATTATAAACTCTTTGGTAAAGAATTCTTACTGATTGATACAGCGGGTTTGCGAAAAAAGTCCAAAGTGCATGAAAATCTGGAGTTTTATTCTGTAATGCGCTCGGTAAGAGCTATAGAGAACTCTGACATATGTATTCTTCTAATTGATGCTGAGAGAGGTATGGAATCTCAGGACCAGGCAATTTTTCACCTAGCTGAAAAAAATCGCAAAGGAATCGTAGTATTAGTTAATAAATGGGATTTAATTGAAAAAGACGCTTATACCGCAAATAATTTCAGGAAGCATATTCTTCAGAAACTGTCTCCTTTTACAGACATACCTGTGATTTTTATTTCGGCTTTACATAAGCAACATATTTTTCAGGCCATTGAAGAAGCCATAAAAGTGTATGAAAGATGCGTTAGCCGTATTCCCACCAATAAGCTGAATGATTTGATGCTCCCAATCATTGAAGAAAATCCACCGCCATCCAATAAAGGGAAACACATCAAAATTAAGTTTTGCACTCAGTTGCCAACTCATATCACGGCATTTGCCTTTTTTGCTAATTTGCCGCAATACGTTAAAGATCCTTATAAGAGGTTTCTTGAAAATAAGCTAAGAGAAAACTTTGATTTAAGAGGAGTATCTATTCAAATCTACCTGCGAAAAAAGTGATTCTAATTTTGCGTTAAGCTATGAAAAATGTTTTCAAGGCTCTGTTCTTCCTGCCGCATTTCCAATACGTTCATCTTTTGCTCTACTGCATATCGAAATAGCTCATTTCGAACGTCTATGCCGGGCTCAGAAAATACGCGAATTCGCTTATCGGTAATTTTTTCCAATCGTTTTACACCTTGCACCCCTTTAAAGCTATTTAGAGTAAAAGGCTTATCAAATTCTATTAGGAATGCTTTTTCTTTACTGGTGCTCTTGAGTTCAGCAATAGGTCTGTCGGCAACTATCGATCCTTTATTAATAATAATAACCCTATTACACAATATCTCTACCTCTTGCATAATGTGAGTGGAAAGCATTACGGTCTTTTTTTGGCCTATTTCCCGTATTAAATCCCGTATTTCCACCAATTGATTAGGGTCTAATCCGGTGGTGGGTTCATCCAGTATCAATACTTTTGGGTCATGAAGCAAAGCTGCCGCTAGTCCAGCTCTTTGACGATAACCTTTGGAAAGATGTCCCAGTTTTTTATGGCTTTCAGGAATGAGCCCTACTCTATCGATCATTTCATTAACTCGGCTTTTAGGTACTTTGTGAACGTCAGCTATAAAAGATAGGTATTCTTTAGCATACATATCCAGGTAAAGAGGGTTGTGTTCCGGTAAGTAGCCAACTCTTTTACGAATTTCAATAGAATGTTCCTCAACATCCAACCCGTAAACCTTTGCCTTACCTGAATTTTGAGGAATATAACAAGTCAGTATTTTCATCATGGTTGACTTACCTGCCCCGTTAGGCCCCAAGAAACCGGCTATCTCTCCCCTGCAGATGGAGAAGCTTACCCCATTAAGTGCTTTTTGATTTCCGTACTGTTTGGTTATATCTTGGACTTCTATTGACATATTGACTATATAGGCTAGGATACGAATGTATATGTTTTACTCTATCGATTAAACCAGGCTTATAGAGATTGAACAAGTTTTAAATTACCTAGTTTTGATACTGTAGTGTGTTTATAATATGGTTATAAAATCTATCAATAACTTAAAACTATGATTTGGAAAATAGTGCTCATGAGTGCAAAATACATACTAGCCTAATAAACTTGGCTTCTACACATTATGCCATAGTTGTAAAAGTCTTGTTTCGGGTAACAAAGATGATAATAGTCATAGAAAAGACACATACGTTTGATGAGAGCATTTTTACAAAGAGTATCGAAAGCTGAAGTAAGTATAAATGACGAAAGCTATTCCAAAATTCAACATGGTCTTTTAGTTTTACTGGCAGTTGGGAATTCTGACAACCGAGAAGATATTGACTGGCTGGTTAAGAAAATATTGAATATGAGGATTTTTGATGATGAGAAAGGAAAAATGAATTTATCCTTAAAAAACGTGGAATATGAAATTCTAGTTGTCAGTCAATTTACTTTGTATGCGTTTATAAAAAAAAGTAATAGGCCAAGTTTTCAGAGAGCAGCAGTCCCTCGAGAGGCTGTCAAGCTATATGATGCTTTTGTAGAGACCCTATGTACACATGTGCCGGGCAAAGTTAAGACAGGAAAGTTTGCTGCCAATATGCAGATTTCTCTTGTAAATGATGGTCCTGTTACTTTGCTTCTCGATTCCCGTAAAAAAGATTTGTAATCTCTGCAATTATTTAAAGCGACGATAAATAAAGAAGAGAATTATATACTTGACGTTCTATCGATAATGGCTCTATACATATCGAAGCAAACTCTACTCTGCATACTGACGAACACTAAGCTCCTATGCTGGATTAAAGAAACGTCTATTATTAAACTATTAGCTGGTTTTAAATAGCTGCTATACACTTCAGATCAATAGCAATAGGGGTAGGCAAAGCAGTGATAGCTATAGTGGTACGGCAAGGCTTGGGATCAACGTTCTTAAAATAATCAGCGTAAATTTGATTAAAGATGAGGAAGTCACGTTTCATGTCTACTAGAAAAACCTGTATATCTATTAGCTTTTCCCAACTACTCCCATATTCATCGAGAATGGCTTTCACGTTAGCAAAAACTGAATGTACTTGGGCTTCAAAATCGAAGGTTTTGAAATTTCCATTATGATCTAATTTTAAGCCAGTAACCGCTGAATCATGAATGTCACTTCCCACTATACGCGGACCTACACCACTTAAAAATAGAAGATTACCTATCTCGTCTCGCGAACCAAAGAATACGAGCCAACGGGTTTAGGTGCTTTGCTCATAATAAAAGGTTTTATGGCAAAGGTAATGAGAAAGGTGATGAAGATTTAAGTGAATTCAAAGATGAAACTATTGAAACCCATCTTCTGAAAGATAAGATATACGACAGTAGTTTAACGCTTGTTTTAATTTTGCTTAAATTGTACAGTTTAATAAAAGGAAGATAAATCCATGACTGGCATCGAAAAAGTTGTAAAGCATCTGGAAATGACTCAAGCAGTTATTAACCGTCTCGGAAGCAACAGTTTCCAGTTAAAAGGCTGGAGCATGACAATCATCGTTGTAGCAACAGTTTTAATCGCTAAACCCGATTTACCAAGTCCATATTTTATCCTTGTGTCTCTTATTCCCATCTTCGGGTTTTGGGGTTTAGATGGATACTTCCTCTGGCAGGAAAGACTATTCCGGGAAATCTACAAGGAAATCAGCCAGCAAAATGACACTGATTTTAAAATGAATGTTGCTGAGCACAAAAATAAGCCGAAATGTAGTTGGGTATCTGCTACCTTTTCCATTACGCTTATTCCCTTTTACTTGATAGAGATAATCCTGACTTTTGTTGTATTTATGCTTATAGGGTGTGTACGGGGATAAAGATGCGGCGCGTATTTTTCAGTTTTGGTTGGGACGATGTTTGGCGCGTTAATCAAGTCCGACACAGTGTTGTGAATTGATTTCAAATTGTATCTTTATGTGAGGAATCACAGCCGCTTACATGAATGCCCTGTCCGCCGGAAACACCGAGACTAAAAGTGGCGATTTAAGTATAGACGTATGGCTAAGGCTAGAAAAGCGACTGTGGTTGCTCAAGAGATGGCAAGAAGCTGTTTTCTGTCTGGGAGCGATGAACGCTGTGAAAGGATCTTATGAATATCATTGAATCTGCTATTGCCAAATTGGAAACCGGAATTATCTAGATGCCATGAATGAAATGAACTCAGACTGTAGAAAGCTTTTGCACCTTTTGGAAGAACTGAAAATGTCGTGCAAATTGATCAAGCTCGGTTTTGGAAGTCTCCAAGATATTGATATGAGCAATAACTTCTATCATTTGCCCTTCCTACTAATGACAAACGGTTTTGAGCGTTTCATGAAATGCTATATCATCTTGGTATACAAAAGCCGAGAAGGCTCGTATCCAGACGTGAAATACATGAAAAAGTTTGGCCATAATTTGGAAACTCTCTTCGAGACCTGCATTGACTTATATGGTAGAAAAACTCGAACTCCGAAAGAATTCGACTTCATCACGACTGATCAGACTCTGAAAAAGTGCTTTAGAATCCTCTCTTTGTTTGCCCAGAAAGGACGCTACTACAACTTTGACATTATTGCTGGCAGCCCCAGCCCGATTGATTCAGAGAGAGATTGGGAATTCCTTGAGTCAAGCATTGAGAGATTCAGACCATTGGACGATTCGAGTCATCCAGATTATTACTCGCGAATTAATTCTAAATTAATCGCGAAGCTGGAACAATTCATCATAGCGATTAAGTTGCAATTCACTCTCGGTGATCACGATGACCAAAACGAGATGTTCCGTCAGGCCTACTCAATTGTAAATGGGGAATTCCCAAGTCCTCAAGATGAGCAATTTGGAACCAAAGACTATCGTCTTCCCGAACAGATTCTTCAGCAAAAACAAAAAAACCGGATCAAGCGATCTTATCAGGAGATTGTCAACGGCAAATGGCCGACGCGAGTGGTCAAGAAAGATGAGTTTGGCAAGAATTGGCCATTCCGAACCGATCACGTCATTGTTGAATGCCGAGGGAAGTATCGCTATATTGTCAACATCGATGGCTATGACTTTGCGCTCAACGGGTTCACACAAGCACATTTAAAGATCCCGTTTCCACATGACGAGGGTTTTGCAGTACTTACAAAATCAATCGGCCCGTTCATCGACTTGGCCTCGAAGCTTTGTGACCGTTAGTTGTGAATTGATTTCAAATTGTATCTTTATGTGAGGAATCGCAACTAGTTGGTAAATCGGGCTTACAAGGTTTCCCTCCCACAAGAAGAAAACCTTACAACCCCGGCAATCCCCCCACAATCTCCACCGTTCGCAAACTGACATTGATAACCTGCCCAATCAAATCCACAATATACCGCTTCTGATCCGCGCGATTCGGGTCGTTGACGATGCCACTCCGTTTGTCCACCTTCACGCGATACTGGTCTATCACCCACTCCAACGCAGAACGCGTGCCTAACCGATAATCAAATACCTCCGCTGGGATACCGTCTATCGTAAGGAAATCGTTGTAGACCAACTGCGTTTTGTCTTTGGAGAGTTTCATTTTCTCAACGCGCCAATCTATCGGCACGTCCGGTGTTTCAATGTCCCGCAGACCATCATATTTCGGTTGTGATTCATACGCAACGTGGATATCCGCTAACTGCTCGCCTGCAATGGCAAATCCCCAGAAAGCTTTTGCAAATGGGATATGCGGTAGGTCGCGCTTGAGGTTCGCCTGATACTTCTCGCGATACTCGGGATGGTGCAGGATGCCGTAGGTATAGTGGAAGATGTCCCACTTGCTGATGCTGTCATCGTCGTAGTGTTTACGGAATTTTGCCAATGCCCAATCGGTGATGTTTTCGCGGCGATTTATGCCGTCCTCGTTGTAGGTGTAGAAGGGGAAGCATTGAGTATTTTCAAATGCCAAATCAAGGGTAGAGATTATGTTTGTAGCGAGACAACCAAAACCTTTTCTGTCCCCAATACCAGCAACACAAATAATCCGATTATCTATCTCGGTTTCGGATGTAGGGAAAAAGGAAGGAAACACATATACTCTTTGGTTCATCAACCTATCAAAGTAGAGGTTTAACTTTGTAAAAGGGTGATAAAGAGATGTTCTTATCTTTTCTTGTGAAAATTCCGATATTTTTCCACCTTTCAAATCTTGTTTTAGTTTGTCAGTCCATTTAATTTTCTTTTCGTCAGAAACGACAAAATCGTCAATGTTTGCTTCCCTATCCGTTCTTCGACCCCACCTAAATATCTCTTCATTATAGGTTTCAATCATCCGACTGACATTTCTAACGATCGCGTCCCTGGTAAAGTTGTAAACCCATGCATCACGGTTCGTGCAGACACCGAGACTAAAGGTTTTGAAAATTACATCCACTGCCCTGCCTTTTTAACGCCTTCGCTTCCTTCGTTCCCATCGGTGGAAAGGTATCAAATTCGGCGTGGAGTCCTTCGGTTAGCCATGTGTATTGTTCGTTCGGTTGAATCTGTTGCCATTCAATACTACCTGCATGTTGACTTTCATTCAGAAAATCGAATTTCTTACTTTTGTTCCACAACTCATCGGTTTGGTAGTAAAAGATGCGCGGTGTCTCAGATGAATTTACTTTTTTCTTTACAAATAGATTGATACTTACACCCACCCGAATCCCGAAAACATTAGCGCCCGCAACCTTCAATCCTTTCCGCGCATTCCCCCCCAAATCCATAATGTAAATCGCGTCAAAATCTTGTGCAAGGTGCTTCCGCATGCCATCAAACGCAATCCCATCAAGGAAACTGTTGTTCGTTACAAAAGCAACAACACCTTCCTCATCTATGCGATCTGTTGCCCATTTAATTGCTTTCACATAAGGATCGTAAAGTTTATTTTTTAGTGTCGCTTTGGAATCTGCCGCATAATTATCCTTAATCTGTTTGTCAATCGCTTTATATTTGCGATTCTTGTTGTTGTCATTTTCGTTAACTTGCCTTGAATTATATGGTGGATTTCCGATAACGACAAACATATCTGTCTCTTTCTGGAGTTCCACCCGTTCAGTGTTTTCCTTTGTGAAAAGTGGAATTTTTCCGCGATCTTCAAGCAGCTCAAAGGTATCCGCAAGCGTCATCCCCTCAAACGGCAGATAGGTGCGTGTGCGTTGATAGAACTCCTGCTCAATGTTCAGGCTGGCGATGTAGTATGGCAGGAGCATAATCTCATTACAATGCAGTTCGTGCCGATATTTCTCCTCTAACGCTGTGCCTTGAATATCCCGCATCAGTCGGACGATGAAGTTGCCCGTGCCGACAAACGGGTCAATGATATGAACGCCCGTATCGGAAAGTGTCCGCCCGAACTCGGTTTCAAGGATATGCGCAACGCTTTTGACCATAAAATCCACAATCGGTTGTGGCGTATAGACGATGCCGTGTGTATCTGCGACATCTTCCGAAAACCCTTGAAAAAACTTCTCATAGAAGGTGTTGAGGAAGTGCTGTTTTTGTGAGAAATCTCTGCAGAGCGTGGCTGCCTGTTCAATGGCAACATAAAACCGATCCAACGGCGCAAGAAACGCATCCCGACTGACAGCGTGCCGCATCAGTGCATCACTGACATTTTCAATCTCGCTTGCGATGATGTTCCGTCTCGTAAAATCGGAACGTCCAAACACGGTGCGGAAGATACGTTCGGTGAGAATGTGCTGGATAAGCATCTCTTCAACAGCGGCGCGTGAGAGGTCGGGGTTGATTGCGGTTCGGCAGATTTCGTAGAAGTCGGCGAACGCCTTTTTGAACGTAGGGTCCGTCTCATACCGTTGCTTAATGAGTTCCATCATTTTGTTTGCGAGGTCGGGGACGTGCGCTCTGAAGTCGATAACGGCAGACTGCCAATCTTGGAGTTGAGATGGCGTGTATGTGAACAGATGTTTTAGCACGGTGATGAGGTTGTCCCGCTTGGAGATGTCCAAGTCCAGCGCGACCTTTCCGTTCTGTATCAAGATACCGCGTGCGGGCGTTTGAAACAGGATATTGTCGAACGGGTAGCCTGCTTCCCGTTTTTGCTGCACGGCCCTGTCCAGATCATCATCAATATCTTTCGCTTCCCAATAGGCAATGGGGATTCCGACTTCATTTTGGATGGCACCGTCAATCACGATGCGGTCGCTTGTTGTGGTGCGCATGGCGTATTGTGGGATGAGCGTTGCATCTACCTGCCTGGCGCAAGTGTTGAGGAGTGTTTCAAAAGGTGTACTGACTGCGCCTTCGTGTGTGATGTAGTGGTGGTGGTATTGTTGTAACGTGGCGTAGTAGTCGCGGATGGATTTGTGGGTTGGTTTTAGGTTGAGTTGTGGCATGGGGGATATGTTAGCACAGGCTGTGAGTGGATAAGTCTTTCTCCTCTTTCAAAATTGGTCTTCTCATCTACGGTTAAAGGATTTACTCTAGCCCCAAGTTTTATGATTTTAGATTCTTGCGGAGTACCTTCTTCCACCAATGCCCAGCTTATACTGTTGGTGCCTAGATCCAAACCCATGTGAAAACATTCAAAGCGTCCGCCTTAATTGGTGGTCGCTTTTCTTATGAAATAAATTGGAGGAGGTTATTCTCATAGAGAAAATTCCAAAGTTAGTACTTTGTCGTTCCCGATCCGCCCATACCGTATCCTAAATAAATAGCCGGCAACCAAAATTATACACAAATTAAAAAATTAGATCGAGGAAAAATCCAGGATACAAAACTTCTATATAGCTATTCATCAATCTGAGTTACTTTTGCTCCCATGAAAGCAAAAACCCCTAGTGAATCTTTCACTATAGTTACAGAGGTCGTTCTTCCCAATAATACTAATAATCTTAAAAATCTTTTTGGTGGTCAACTTTTAAGCTGGATGGACAAAGCTGCTGCCATTGCCGCTCATCGTCATTGTAAAAGGGTGGTAGTAACCGCTGCGGTAAATAATGTCTCTTTCAGCCATTCCATCCCGCAAGGATCTATTGTAACATTGGAGGCAAAAGTGTCGCGTGTTTTTTCATCGAGCATGGAAGTTTTTGTTGATGTATATATAGAAGACCAAACCACGGCTAGCAAAAAGATCAAGGCAAATCAGGCTATTTATGCTTTTGTAGCTGTAGATCAATTAGGAAGCCCTATTAAGGTTCCAGAGGTCGCTCCGGAAACAGATATTGAAAAAAGGCGTTATGATGGTGCCTTACAAAGAAAGCAACTTTCTCTAGTTCTCTGTGGTAAAATGAGACCGGAAAAAGCTAGTGAACTGAGGGCTTTATTTTTCTCGGGTCAATCAGTGGAAAAAGAAAGTTAATAACAGACTAAGCAAGTGAAAGAAGCAGAATTAAGCCTGCCTGCCACCGCTATAAGATAAGGTCATGTGTGAAGTATGTCCACTTTCTTTGTTGCTTATTTCAAATAACACAAGATGAATCCGTTACTTCATCCCTATACTACAGTTTTTGAAACGGTTCCATTTGAAGAGGTTAAAAACCAGCACTTTTTACCAGCTCTTAAAGAAGCCATTAAAAAAAGTAAGGAAGAAATAGAAGCGATTATAAATACGCAAGAAACGCCTGATTTCAAAAATACCATTGAAAAGCTGGAACGTTCAGGAGAGCTGGTAGATAAGGTAACAGGGATTTTCTTTAATTTAAATTCAGCAGAAACTAATGATGAAATTCAAAAAATTGCACATGAATTTTCCCCGAGGCTTACAGAGTATAGAAATGATATAATGTTGAATGAAAAGCTCTTTTACAGAATTAAAGAAGGTCGTGATCAGACTAATGATAAGCTGAACGAAGAGCAACAAATGTTGCTCGAAAAGACCTACAGGAGCTTTGTTCAAAATGGAGCCATGCTGAAAGGGGACGCTAAAAACAAGCTGCGGGAAATTGACGATAAGTTAGCCAGGCTTTCACTGCAGTTTGGCGAAAATATATTGACGGAAACCAACGGCTTTGAATTGGTGATAGACCGGAAAGAAGACCTGAAAGGTTTACCAGTTGATGTCGTAGAAGCGGCAGCAGAAACAGCTGAAGGAAAAGGGCAAAAAGGCAAGCATATTTTCACCTTGCACTATCCCAGTTATACGCCTTTTATCACCTACGCACAAAATCGAGAATTAAGAGAAAAAATGATGAAAGCCTATGGGAGTCGTGCTTTTAAGGATAATAAGCACAATAATGAGCAGTTGGTAAAGAAAATGATAAATCTTCGTCAGCAAAGAGCTGAACTTCTGGGCTTTAAGAATCATGCAGAGTATAGCATACAGGAGCGCATGGCAGAAACGCCACAAAAGGTAGAGAGCTTTCTGCAAGAGTTATTGCAAATAGCCAAACCGGCAGCACGAGAAGAAATTGAAGATATCAAGAAATTTGCTTGGAGCAAAGATGGAATAGAAGAGTTTCAAAAATGGGATCTCGCTTACTACGGTGAAAAGATGAAACAGCAAAAGTTTCAGATTGATGACGAAATATTAAAACCGTATTTCAGCTTGCAAAATGTAATACAAGGAGCTTTTGAGGCAGCTAATAAACTATATGCTATAAGTTTTTATGAGCGTGATGATATTCAGAAATATCACCGGGATGTAGTTACTTATGAAGTAAGAGATGAAAAAGAAAATCATTTAGCTGTTTTTTATGCAGACTTTTACCCCAGAGAAGGAAAGCAAAGCGGAGCATGGATGACCAGCTATCGGAGTCAGAAAATAATAAATGGAGAAAATAAAAGACCTCACATCAGTATAGTTTGCAATTTTACTAAGCCTACTAAAACCAAGCCTTCTTTATTGACTTTTAGAGAGGTATTGACCTTTTTCCACGAGTTTGGCCATAATTTACATGGTACACTGGCTAACAGCACTTATGCCAGCCTTAGTGGCACCAATGTATATTGGGATTTTGTGGAGTTGCCCTCCCAGATAATGGAGAACTGGTGTTATCAAAAGAAATGTCTCGATTTATTTGCCCGACATTATGAAAACGGGGAGTTAATACCCATAGAACTAGTGGAAAAATTACGTAAAAGTGCTACTTTCATGGAAGGCTATGCTACATTAAGGCAGGTAGGTTTAGCAAAGCTGGATATGACTTGGCATACTGCTAATCTCACTAAAATAAATTCTGTAAGCGAATACGAAGAAGAAGTATTAAAAGAAACAGAAATATTGCCATGGGTAGCCGGCAGCAATACTTCATGTGGTTTCGCTCACATATTTCAAGGAGGCTATTCGGCGGGCTATTATAGTTACAAATGGGCAGAGGTATTGGATGCAGATGCCTTTGAATATTTTTTGGAAAAAGGGATTTTTAACCGGAAAATAGCCGGAAAATTCAAAAAGCTGCTTTCAGCAGGAGGAAGTCGACACCCCATGGAACTATATAAAGAGTTCAGAGGAAATGAACCAGATATCAAAGCCTTGTTAAGGAGAGCAGGCCTTGATTTATAAATAACTAAATAACTAGGTAATCGTTGTAAATCTCCGCTTGAAAACCCAACGGCTAAATTTAAGATCGACAAAAGCCTTACTAGAATGAACCATTTTCACACCAAGACATAATATGGATATCTGTTGTTAAATTAATCCCTATACTGTTATTTATTTTCAAGATTGTTCTTGCACTAATTAATGACACGCCCTAAAAAACATTTAGGACAGCACTTTTTAAAAGAACCTGCTATAGCTGAAAAAATTGTTCAAAGCTTAACGGGAAAAGGATACGATACTATTTTAGAAATAGGCTCAGGCACTGGAGCTCTAACCCAATTTTTACTTCAGCGGACCGAGTGTCTAAAACTAGTTGAAATAGACACTGAATCAGTAAATTACCTTCGGAAACGTTTCTCACAAATAGATGCAGAAAATATTATCAGAGGAGATTTTCTGCATCTGCCTTTAAGTAAATTAGCAGAATTTCCTATAGCTATTATAGGAAACTTTCCCTATAACATCTCCAGCCAGATCATTTTTAAGATACTGGAAAACCGTAATAAGATAATTGAGTTGACTGGCATGTTTCAAAAAGAAGTGGCAGAACGTATAGTAGCTCAGCCAGGAAGTAAAACTTACGGTATCTTAAGTGTATTGACCGCCGCCTTTTACGAAAGGGAATATCTTTTTACAGTGGAGCCGCATGATTTTAATCCTCCGCCCAAAGTCAGGTCCGGAGTAATACGTCTCATTCAAAAGCAAAATATAAATCTCGACTGTAGGGAAGAATTATTCTTCAGAGTAGTAAAAACTGCTTTCAATCAACGTAGAAAAATCTTGAAAAACGCCCTCAAATGCTTTAATTTAGGCCAACTAATTTTGGGAGACAATCTTTTAGGCTTAAGAGCTGAACAGCTTAGTTTAGATGATTTTATATCCCTCACTCAAAACATTGGGAAATATGAGTTTTGAAATTAAACAGAACTATATCAATGAGCTGGAAAGCTTGATTAAAGCTGGTAACACGCGGGCATATATAAAGAGTATAAGCGGACTACATTTAGCTGACATTGCTGAGGTGGTAGATAGCTTGTCTTTTGATGCTGCCAGTAAGCTCTTACATGAACTGGATAAAGATACAGTTGCAGAAGTGCTTTTAGAGCTAGACGAAGATCTGAGAGCTAAAGTTTTGGAAGATTATTCAGGAGAGAAAATTGCGGTTGAATTAGTTGGGAACCTTGATTCCGATGATGCTGCTGATCTGATCAACGAGCTGCCTGACGAAAAGAAGAATAAGGTACTAAGTAATATTGAAGACCCTGAACAGGCAAAGTCCATCGCAGGACTTTTGGTTTATACCGAAAATACTGCAGGTGCTTTAATGGCTACTGAACTGATCAAAGTAAACCAAAATTGGAAGGTACTGGAGTGTGTACAGGAAATGCGAAAGCAGGCTGAAAATGTAGAGCACATCCATTTTATTTATGTAATAGATGATGACGACCGATTGCTAGGTACACTATCCTTAAAAAAATTATTGACTACTTCTACTGAAACTCCTATAGCCGGGATTTACAATGATAAAATTCAAAATGTGAGGGCAACAGCTAATGCAGAAGATGTGGCTCGGGCAATGGAAAAATACGACTTAGTAGTCATGCCAGTGGTGGATTCACTGGGGCATTTGCTCGGGCGCATCACTATTGACGATGTGGTAGATCTTATCCGTGACGAAACCAAAGAGGATTACAACCTCGCCTCGGGTTTGGTAGAAGATGTTGAATACGATGACAGCATCGTTACTATTACCAGGGCACGATTACCATGGTTGTTAATTGGGTTATTTGGTGGTTTGGCGGCAGCTTTTGTAATCGGGCGTTTTGAAGAAACCTCGGACAATCTTCCAAAAATGATCTTCTTTATCCCTTTAATTGCAGCTATGGGAGGTAATGTGGGAGTGCAATCCTCCGCAATCATTGTACAAGGCTTAGCCAGTAAATCCCTGATGGGCGGTGTGATAAAACGCTTACTAAAAGAATTGAAAGTAGCCCTACTAAACGGTGTTATCTGTGGCAGTTTGGTAATTGGTGCAGGCATATTTTTAGGCTATGAAGTTGATTTGTGCCTTATCGTATCGGTTGCCCTTGTAGCAGTAATTTGTGTGTCGGCTTTGGTGGGGACTTTTGTTCCCTTAGCTCTGGACTACTATAAGGTTGACCCTGCTTTGGCTACTGGTCCTTTTATCACTACTATGAATGACATATTGGGCTTGTTTATTTACTTCAGCATAGGTAAAGTCCTGCTCGGTTTTTAAGGCCATCTGTATTTTACACATGGGTTTAGCATGAAAAAAGTCTTAATAGTCGATACTGTTCATTTCAGGCTATTAGAAGGAATAGCTGATTTTGGATACACGGTAGTAGAGGATTACATATCGCCAAAAGAAAGCCTTATTGGTAAAATAAAAGACTATACGGGTTTAGTTATCAGAAGCCGATTTCTCATTGACCGAGCTTTTTTAAAGCGGGCTTCCAAACTCAAATTTATTGCCAGAGTAGGAGCCGGACTAGAAAACATTGATGTCCATTTTGCCAAAGAATTGGGCATTCATTTGATCAATGCTCCAGAAGGCAATCGGGACGCAGTGGCAGAACATGTGTTAGGTATGCTGTTGATGCTATTGAATAAGCTAAAAAAAGCCGATGCTGAGGTGAGAAATGGCAAATGGCTGCGGGAGGAAAATCGAAAGCACGAACTAAATGGCAAATGTGTCGGGATAATTGGTTATGGAAATATGGGTTCTGCTTTGGCGCAAAGAATGCAAGGTTTTGAAGTAAAAGTCTTAGCTTATGATAAATACAAAACAAATTTTGGCAATCGACTAATTGAAGAAGTGTCCTTAGATACATTGAAAAAAGAGACAGATATATTGAGCTTGCATATCCCTTATACGGCAGAAAGCTATAGGATGATAAACAAAAATTTCATTGACGGTTTTATGAAACCTTTTTATCTGATCAATACAGCCAGAGGAAAGATCGTTCAAACCTCAGCCTTGGTTAAGGCCTTACAATCCGGTAAGATAAGAGGCGCTTGTTTGGATGTGCTGGAATATGAGAAATCTTCTTTTGAAAGTATGTTCCAACAAACCTTGACCGCTGATTTTGAGTTTTTAATACAATCAGACAAAGTAATATTAAGCCCCCATATTGCGGGCTGGACCTACGAATCTAAACAAAAAATGGCAGAAGTAATCTTAGATAAGCTCAAAAAGCTAAGAGATCATGGGATTTGAGATTAAGCCGAGAGAAAAAGGCGTTCAAGATGGAATTTATCTGGAACATAATAACAAAAACAGGAAAGCTTGTATTACATCTTTGCTTTTGGCTCTGGCGATTTTGATTATCCACAAACATATCAAATATATTCGTGACCTTCAAAATAGCCGATGTTTTTCTCGTCAATTGTTAAAAATAGCCATACGCTAGGCCTGTATCAAGTCTTTTGAATTATACCCATATGTCCTTTTTCCAAAACATTAATGGCCAAAAACTAGAAGCAATACGAAGATACGCTAGTTTAACTATATGCTCAACCTTATTCGTTTCAATAATTTTACTACTATTTGGTTGCTCGAGGGAAAAAGATTATGATGATTCATTGATATTCAGGTACAATGAAACAGCCGGCATTACTTCTCTTGATCCGGCTTTTGCACGTAATCAGGCCAATATTTGGGTAATTAATCAATTGTACAATGGCTTGGTGCAGATGGATAATCAGCTAAATATACAGCCTTGTATCGCTCATAGCTGGGAGATAAAAGCCAGTGGTACTACTTATATTTTTCACTTGCGAAATGATGTTTATTTTCATCGTAACGATTGTTTTAAACCTAATAACACCAGGAAAGTAACTGCTCACGACTTTTTGTTCAGCTTTGAAAGGCTACGTTCCAAAGAACTAGCAGCTCCTGGGAACTGGATATTTCAAAAAGTCGATCACTTCCAAGCAGCCAATGATTCTACATTTATAGTTAAACTAAAAACTCCTTTGTCTCCTTTTCTGGGAATTCTTTCCATGAAATATTGTTCCGTCATTCCAAGAGAGGCCATAGAAAAGTATGGAGCCTCATTCAGGAAAAACCCAGTAGGTACGGGTCCTTTTTATTTAAAAATATGGCGCGAAAACGAAAAGCTAGTTATGCGAAAAAATCCCATTTACTTTGAAAAGAATTGCATAGGGGAAGCGCTACCTTACTTGGAGGCCGTGGCCATAACTTTTATTCCTGACAAACAATCTACCTTTTTAGAGTTTATAAAAGGCAAGCTTGATCTTCTCTCGGGTATTGACATTTCTTATAAGGACGAATTGCTCACTTTCAATGGTGATTTACAAGAAAAATATAAAGATCGTTTCAATCTCTATCGTCAGCCTTATCTCAATACGGAATATCTAGCTTTTCTGGTAGATTCTTCTCAATCCGTTTTAGAAGATTCGCCCCTGTTAGATAAAAGAATAAGACAGGCTATTAATTACGGTTTTGACCGCGTCAAGATGATGAAATTTCTCCGCAACAATATTGGAATCCCAGCTCTTTCAGGCATGATACCCAAAGGCCTGAAGGGCTATCCATCAGAAATTGTAAAAGGGTATTCATATAATCCTAAAAAATCCAAGCAATTACTGGCAGAAGTTGGCTATCCCAATGGTAAGGATTTACCGCCTATTACTTTACAAACCAATCCTTCCTACCTCGATCTCTGTGAATACATACAAGGCCAGTTGTCATCTATTGGGGTGAAGTTGCAAATAGAGGTTATTCCTTCCTCAACTTTACGACAAGCTATGGCCACTTCCAAGATTTCTTTTTTCAGGGCTAGTTGGATTGGAGACTATCCTGATGCTGAGAACTATCTCTCTCTTTTTTACTCAGAAAACTGGGCTCCTAACGGACCTAATTATACTCACTTTAAAAACAAGCAATTTGATGAATGGTATCGCCAGGCTATAGTTGAAACCAATGACAGCTTACGCATTGTTCTCTATCAAAAAATGGATAGCCTGGTGATCGCGGAAGCCCCCGTAGTACCCTTGTATTACGATCAGGTTTTACGCTTTTATCCCAAACAGATAAAAGGGCTACAAAGCAATGCAATGAATCTATTGGACTTAAAGGCTGTCCGGAAATGATGATTAAAATATTTTGGTCTCAATATCGAGAATAGCATATCTTTTTTTAAAATTTAGTTTTAGCTAAATGTTTAGGATGGTTTAAAAATTAATGCTTGACAATAGTTTTATTTAATATTAAACTTGCTAAACTTTAATTAAGTAAGTTACCTATTTCATGACAAAAAGCGCATTCTTTTTAGTAAGTTTATTATGGTTTACTTTTTCCATCGATGCTCAGCACGGGCATAACAATCACTGGTGTGCTACCGATGAATATCGTGAGATGGAAATTCAAAATAATCCTGAGCAACTGCAAAAATATCAGCAAGTTGAGGAAATTATACAGAGAACCATAGAAAGACTTCAAGCTGAGAAAAGCAAAACTACTGCAACGGTATATACAATTCCCGTAGTGTTTCATATAATCTACAACAGTCAGAGAGATAATATCTCTAAAATCCAGATTGAAGATGGCTTAAGAGTGCTCAACGAAGACTTTAGGAGACTTAATGCCGATGCCGTCAATACACGTTCTATTTTTCGGGATGTAGCAGCCGATATAGAGATCGAGTTTTCCTTAGCTAAGAAAGATCCACATGGAAATTGTACGAATGGCATTACCAGGACTCAGTCGCCGCTTACCGTAAATGCTCTAGATAACGTAAGCTCTCTTATAAGATGGGATAATACCAAATATCTCAATGTATGGGTAGTTCGTACTATTGAGAATATATGGGGCATTAGAAGAGTGGGTGGATTTGCATCTTTTCCAGGTGGAAATAGCCTCTTTGATGGCATTGTAATCCGGCACGATGTTTTGGGAACTATTGGGACTGCACCATCCTGGTCTTCGAGTAGAACGCTAACTCACGAGGCCGGACATTATCTCAACCTGTACCATACCTTTCAAGACAGCTGTAGTCTCTCAGGTGACGGGGTAGATGATACTCCTCCCGTTGCTAGTAGCAACTATGGCTGCCCTCTTAGTGCAAACAGTTGTTCCAATGACTTTCCAGATTTACCAGATATGGTTGAAAATTATATGGACTATACTAGTTGTAAAAATATGTTTACAGAAGGGCAAAAGTGGAGAATGAGAGCTGTAGTGAGGTCATCTTCTTTAAGAGCCAAGCTAGTGAGCCGGCAAAACTTGATGGAAACCGGAATAATTAATCCCCCAGTATGCATGCCTGAAGCTAATTTTTTGATCCAAGAATTGTCGTCAATATGTGAAAAAGATAGTGTACAATTTTTTGATGATTCAAGGTCAGGTGGTACTCCCACTAGCTGGTCATGGAATTTTCCCGGTGGAGTTCCATCAACATCTAATGTTGCTAATCCTGTGGTATATTATCCTACTCCCGGTAGCTATAATGTATCTTTAACGGTATTTAACTCGGCTGGAAGCAATACCATTACAAAAACCCGTCTTATTGATGTAAAAAGTATTTATTCACCCTATAATGCTTTCTGGAGTGAAAATTTTGAAAGTATATCTCAGCTTCCCAAACCCCATATTTCCATAACCAGCCTCTACGACAACATTAGCTTTTCTTTAAATACTTCTGTGGGACAATCAAGTAATCGGTCAGTTTACTTAGATAATTTCTCTGCTCTAGCTGGAGATGTAGATGCTATTATCTCCCCTTCGTTATACACCAAGTTTACCAATAGGCTTACTCTTTCCTTTGATTATGCCTTTGCGGCTAAAGAAGACAGCAATAAGGATTTCTTTACGGTGTCTATTTCTGCTAATTGTGGAGACTGGATTCTCTACAAAACATACCGAGACAATATTCTGAGAACGGCTCCTAATACTACCAGTCCATTTATTCCTCAAAATGATGATTGGAAAAGTGCAACAATTGACTTAAGCTTTTACAGACATTTTGAGCCTCTACTGATTAAATTTGAATTAAACGGCAATGGTGGCAACAACTTTTATTTGGATAACATCAATTTCAGCGGAGATAACGTAGGCTTGGAAGAGGGTGAAAACAATACGAGTTTATTTGTATATCCAAATCCAGCTAGAGGTAAATTTATTATTACATCTACGCAGAAATTTCAGAGGGAAGTTTTGTTAAACATCTATACTATCCAAGGGGAAAAAATTCTTTCTAATATTATCGAGAATGCCGAAAACATTAAGGAGATCACCATTAACGAAGATTTACCTGCTGGTGTATATTTTATCAGGTTGGTCTCTGGAGCTTCAGTATTTGAGAAGAAGCTCATTGTCAATTGAAAAAGCATTGGCTAGTTTATTTGGGCTTATTTAGATTTTTATGGGATGATATTTAGGATAAAGGCAAGTAGTCTGCAAAACCATTTACAGCGGTTCGAATCCGCTCGAGACCTCACACTTTATAGGGAAAATACTGGACTTGACGCTCGGTATTTTTTCCACTTCCTTCTATTTTGAGTTTTCTTTTCTGCCCGCTCCCATTTTGTTATGTAGCAATAATGTATTATAATTGTCTAAAGCAAGAGAACAATCTAAATAAAAGAATAAGACGAGCTATCAATTAAGGTTTTGACTGCGTCAAGATGATGAAATTTCTCCGCAACAATATTGGAATCCCAGCTCTTTCAGGCATGAAACCCAAAGGCCTGAAGGACTAATCCATCAGAAATTGTAAGAGGGTATTCATATCTTTTTTAAAATTTAGTTTTAGCTAAATGTTTAGGATGGTTTAAAAATTAATGCTTGACAATAGTTTTATTTAATATTAAACTTGCTAAACTTTAATTAAGTAAGTTACCTATTTCATGACAAAAAGCGCATTCTTTTTAGTAAGTTTATTATGGTTTACTTTTTCCATCGATGCTCAGCACGGGCATAACAATCACTGGTGTGCTACCGATGAATATCGTGAGATGGAAATTCAAAATAATCCTGAGCAGCTGCAAAAATATCAGCAAGTTGAGGAAACGATACAGAGAACCATAGAAAGACTTCAGGCTGAGAAAAGTAAAACTACTGCAACGGTATATACAATTCCCGTAGTGTTTCATATAATCTACGACAGTCAGAGAGATAATATCTCTAAAATCCAGATTGAAGATGGCTTAAGAGTGCTCAACGAAGACTTTAGGAGACTTAATGCCGATGCCGTCAATATACGTTCTATTTTTCGGGATGTAGCAGCCGACATAGAGATCGAGTTTTCCTTGGCTAAGAAAGATCCACATGGAAATTGTACGAATGGCATTACCAGGACTCAGTCGCCACTTACCGTAAATGCTCGAAATAACGTAAAATCTCTTATAAGATGGGATAATACCAAATATCTCAATGTATGGGTAGTTCGTACTATTGGTATTGGGGGCACTGGAGGAACGCTTGGATTTGCATATTTTCCAGGTGGAAATAGCCTCTTTGATGGCATTGTAATCCGGCACGATGTTTTGGGAACTATTGGGACTGCGCCGTTTTCTTTGATTAGAGTGCTAACTCACGAGGTCGGACATTATCTCAACCTGGACCATACCTTTCAAGACAGCTGTAGTCTCTTAGGTGACGGGGTAGATGATACCCCTCCCGTTGCTAGTAGCAACCGTGGCTGCCCTCTTAGTGCAAACAGTTGTTCCAATGACTTTCCAGATTTACCAGATATGGTTGAAAATTATATGGACTATACTAGTTGTCAAAATATGTTTACAGAAGGGCAAAAGTGGAGAATGAGAGCTGTAGTGAGGTCATCTTCTTTAAGAGCCAAGCTAGTGAGCCGGCAAAACTTGATGGAAACCGGAATAATTAATCCCCCAGTATGCATGCATGAAGCTAATTTTTTGATCCAAGAATTGTCGTCAATATGTGAAAAAGATAGTGTACAATTTTTTGATGATTCAAGGTCAGGTGGTACTCCAACTAACGGGTTATGGAATTTTCCCACTAGCTGGTCATGGAATTTTCCCGGTGGAGTTCCATCAACATCTAATGTTGCTAATCCTGTGGTATATTATCCTACTCCCGGTAGCTATAATGTATCTTTAACGGTATTTAACTCGGCTGGAAGCAATACCATTACAAAAACCCGTCTTATTGATGTAAAAAGTATTTATTCACCCTATAATGCTTTCTGGAGTGAAAATTTTGAAAGTATATCTCAGCTTCCCAAACCCCATATTTCCATAACCAGCCTCTACGACAACATTAGCTTTTCCTTAAATACTTCTGTGGGACAATCAAGTAATCGGTCAGTTTACTTAGATAATTTCTCTGCTCTAGCTGGAGATGTAGATGCTATTATCTCCCCTTCGTTATACACCAAGTTTACCAATAGGCTTACTCTTTCCTTTGATTATGCCTTTGCGGCTAAAGAAGACAGCAATAAGGATTTCTTTACGGTGTCTATTTCTGCTAATTGTGGAGACTGGATTCTCTACAAAACATACCGAGACAATATTCTGAGAACGGCTCCTAATACTACCAGTCCATTTATTCCTCAAAATGATGATTGGAAAAGTGCAACAATTGACTTAAGCTTTTACAGACATTTTGAGCCTCTACTGATTAAATTTGAATTAAACGGCAATGGTGGCAACAACTTTTATTTGGATAACATCAATTTCAGCGGAGATAACGTAGGCTTGGAAGAGGGTGAAAACAATACGAGTTTATTTGTATATCCAAATCCAGCTAGAGGTAAATTTATTATTACATCTACGCAGAAATTTCAGAGGGAAGTTTTGTTAAACATCTATACTATCCAAGGGGAAAAAATTCTTTCTAATATTATCGAGAATGCCGAAAACATTAAGGAGATCACCATTAACGAAGATTTACCTGCTGGTGTATATTTTATCAGGTTGGTCTCTGGAGCTTCAGTATTTGAGAAGAAGCTCATTGTCAATTGAAAAAGCATTGGCTAGTTTATTTGGGCTTATTTAGATTTTTATGGGATGATATTTAGGATAAAGGCAAGTAGTCTGCAAAACCATTTACAGCGGTTCGAATCCGCTCGAGACCTCACACTTTATAGGGAAAATACTGGACTTGACGCTCGGTATTTTTTCCACTTCCTTCTATTTTGAGTTTTCTTTTCTGCCCGCTCCCATTTTGTTATGTAGCAATAATGTATTATAATTGTCTAAAGCAAGAGAACAATCTAAATAAAAGAATAAGACGAGCTATCAATTAAGGTTTTGACTGCGTCAAGATGATGAAATTTCTCCGCAACAATATTGGAATCCCAGCTCTTTCAGGCATGAAACCCAAAGGCCTGAAGGACTAATCCATCAGAAATTGTAAGAGGGTATTCATATCTTTTTTAAAATTTAGTTTTAGCTAAATGTTTAGGATGGTTTAAAAATTAATGCTTGACAATAGTTTTATTTAATATTAAACTTGCTAAACTTTAATTAAGTAAGTTACCTATTTCATGACAAAAAGCGCATTCTTTTTAGTAAGTTTATTATGGTTTACTTTTTCCATCGATGCTCAGCACGGGCATAATAATCACTGGTGTGCTACCGATGAATATCGTGAGATGGAAATTCAAAATAATCCTGAGCAGCTGCAAAAATATCAGCAAGTTGAGGAAACGATACAGAGAACCATAGAAAGACTTCAGGCTGAGAAAAGTAAAACTACTGCAACGGTATATACAATTCCCGTAGTGTTTCATATAATCTACGACAGTCAGAGAGATAATATCTCTAAAATCCAGATTGAAGATGGCTTAAGAGTGCTCAACGAAGACTTTAGGAGACTTAATGCCGATGCCGTCAATATACGTTCTATTTTTCGGGATGTAGCAGCCGACATAGAGATCGAGTTTTCCTTGGCTAAGAAAGATCCGCATGGAAATTGTACGAATGGCATTACCAGGACTCAGTCGCCACTTACCGTAAATGCTCGAAATAACGTAAAATCTCTTATAAGATGGGATAATACCAAATATCTCAATGTATGGGTAGTTCGTACTATTGGGGGCACTGGAAGAACGAATGGATTTGCATATTTTCCAGGTGGAAATAGCCTCTTTGATGGCATTGTAATCCGGCACATACGGTTGGGAACTATTGGGACTGCGCCATCCTGGCCTTCGGGTAGAACGCTAACTCACGAGGCCGGACATTATCTCAACCTGTACCATACCTTTAAAGATAGCTGTAGTCTCCTAGGTGACCGGGTAAGTGATACTCCCCCCGTTGCTAGTAGCAACTATGGCTGCCCTCTTAGTGCAAACAGTTGTTCCAATGACTTTCCAGATTTACCAGATATGGTTGAAAATTATATGGACTATACTAGTTGTAGAAATATGTTTACAGAAGGGCAAAAGTTGAGAATGAGAGCTGTAGTGAGGTCATCTTCTTTAAGAGCCAAGTTAGTGAGCCGGCAAAACTTGATGGAAACCGGAATAATTAATCCTCCCATATGCATACCTGAAGCTAATTTTTTGATCCAAGAATTGTCGTCAATATGTGAAAAAGATAGTGTGCAATTTCTTGATGATTCAAGGTCAGGTACTCCCACTAGCTGGTCATGGAATTTTCCCGGTGGAGTTCCATCAACATCTAATGTTGCTAATCCTGTGGTATATTATCCTACTCCCGGTAGCTATAATGTATCTTTAACGGTATCTAACTCGGCTGGAAGCAATACCATTACAAAAACCCGTCTTATTGATGTAAAAAGTATTTATTCACCCTATCATGCTTTCTGGAGTGAAAATTTTGAAAGTATATCTCAGCTTCCCAAACCCCATATTTCCATAACCAGCCTCTACGACAACATTAGCTTTTCCTTAAATACTTCTGTGGGACAATCAAGTAATCGGTCAGTTTACTTAGATAATTTCTCTGCTCTAGCTGGAGATGTAGACGCTATTATCTCCCCTTCGTTATACACCAAGTTTACTAATAGGCTTATTCTTTCCTTTGATTATGCCTTTGCGGCTAAAGAAGACAGCAATAAGGATTTCTTTACGGTGTCTATTTCTACTAATTGTGGAGAATCCTGGATTCTCTACAGAATATACCGAGACAATATTCTGAGAACGGCTCCTAGTACTACCAGTCCATTTATTCCTCAAAATGATGATTGGAAAAGTGCAACAATTGACTTAAGCTTTTACAGACATTTTGAGCCTCTACTGATTAAATTTGAATTAAACGGCAATGGTGGCAACAACTTTTATTTGGATAACATCAATTTCAGCGGAGATAACGTAGGCTTGGAAGAGGGTGAAAACAATACGAGTTTATTTGTATATCCAAATCCAGCTAGAGGTAAATTTATTATTACATCTACGCAGAAATTTCAGAGAGAAGTTTTGTTAAACATCTATACTATCCAAGGGGAAAAAATTCTTTCTGATATTATCGAGAATGCCGAAAACATTAAGGAGATCACCATTAACGAAGATTTACCTGCTGGTGTATATTTTATCAGGTTGGCCTCTGGAGCTTCAGTATTTGAGAAGAAGCTCATTGTCAATTGAAAAAGCATTGGCTAGTTTATTTGGGCTTATTTAGATTTTTATGGGGTGATAAATGTATTATAATTACCTAAAGCAAGAGAACAATCTAGATATAAAGAATAAGACGAGCTATCAATTACGGTTTTGACTGTGTCAAGATGATGAAATTTCTCCGCAACAATATTGGAATCTCAGCTCTTTCAGGCATGAAACCCAAAGGCCTGAGCGCATTCTTTTTAGTAAGTTTATTATGGTTTACTTTTTCCATCGATGCTCAGCACGGGCATAACAATCACTGGTGTGCTACCGATGAATATCGTGAGATGGAAATTCAAAATAATCCTGAGCAACTGCAAAAATATCAGCAAGTTGAGGAAATTATACAGAGAACCATAGAAAGACTTCAAGCTGAGAAAAGCAAAACTACTGCAACGGTATATACAATTCCCGTAGTGTTTCATATAATCTACAACAGTCAGAGAGATAATATCTCTAAAATCCAGATTGAAGATGGCTTAAGAGTGCTCAACGAAGACTTTAGGAGACTTAATGCCGATACCGTCAATACACGTTCTATTTTTCGGGGTGTAGCAGCCGACATAGAGATCGAGTTTTCCTTAGCTAAGAAAGATCCACATGGAAATTGTACAAATGGCATTACCAGGACTCAGTCGCCGCTTACCGTAAATGCTCGAAGTAACGTAAGCTCTCTTATAAGATGGGATAATACCAAATATCTCAATGTATGGGTAGTTCGTACTATTGAGGATATATGGGGCATTGGAGGGGTGGCTGGATTTGCATCTTTTCCAGGTAGAAATAGTAGCCTCTTTGATGGCATTGTAATCCGGCACGATGTTTTGGGAACTATTGGGACTGCGCCATCCTGGCTTTCGGGTAGAACGCTAACTCACGAGGCCGGACATTATCTCAACCTGTACCATACCTTTCAAGGCGGCTGTAGTCTCTCGGGTGACCGGGTAAGTGATACTCCCCCCGTTGCTAGTAGCAACTATGGCTGCCCTTTTAGTGCAAACAGTTGTTCCAATGACTTTCCAGATTTACCAGATATGGTTGAAAATTATATGGACTATACTAGTTGTGAAAATATGTTTACAGAAGGGCAAAAGTTGAGAATGAGAGCTGTAGTGAGGTCATCTTCTTTAAGAGCCAAGCTAGTGAGCCGGCAAAACTTGATGGAAACCGGAATAATTAATCCCCCAGTATGCATACCTGAAGCTAATTTTTTGATCCAAGAATTGTTGTCAATATGTGAAAAAGATAGTGTGCAATTTTTTGATGATTCAAGGTCAGGTACTTCAACTAGCTGGTCATGGAATTTTCCCGGTGGAGTTCCATCAACATCTAATGTTGCTAATCCTGTGGTATATTATCCTACTCCCGGTAGCTATAATGTATCTTTAACGGTATCTAACTCGGCTGGAAGCAATACCATTACAAAAACCCGTCTTATTGATGTAAAAAGTATTTATTCACCCTATCATGCTTTCTGGAGTGAAAATTTTGAAAGTATATCTCAGCTGCCCAACCCCCATATTTCCATAACCAGCCTCTACGACAACATCAGCTTTTCTTTAAATACTTCTGTGGGACAATCAAGTAATCGGTCAGTTTACTTGGATAATTTCTCTGCTCTAGCTGGAGATGTAGATGCTATTATCTCCCCTTCGTTATACACCAAGTTTACTAATAGGCTTACTCTTTCCTTTGATTATGCCTTTGCGGCTAAAGAAGACAGCAATAAGGATTTCTTTACGGTGTCTATTGCTGCTAATTGTGGAGACTGGATTCTTTACAAAACATACCGAGACAGTATTCTGAGAACGGCTCCTAACACTACCAGTCCATTTATTCCTCAAAATGATGATTGGAAAAGTGCAACAATTGACTTAAGCTTTTACAGATATTTTGAGCCTCTACTAATTAAATTTGAATTAAACGGCAATGGTGGCAACAACTTTTATTTGGATAATATCAATTTCAGCGGAGATAACGTAGACGTAGGCTTGGAAGAGGACGAAAACAATACGAGCTTATTTGTATATCCAAATCCAGCTAGAGGTAAATTTATTATTACATCTACGCAGAAATTTCAGAGAGAAGTTTTGTTAAACATCTATACTATCCAAGGGGAAAAAATTCTTTCTAATATTATCGAGAATGCCGAAAACATTAAGAAGATCACCATTAACGAAGATTTACCTTCTGGTGTATATTTTATCAGGTTGGCCTCTGGAGCTTCAGTATTTGAGAAGAAGCTCATTGTCAATTGAAAAAGCATTGGCTAGTTTGTTTGGGCTTATTTAGATTTTTATGGGATGATATTAGGATATTCGTGGGAGAGGTTTTCATTGCTTTAAACAATTGTATAATAGAAAGTGAAGAATTGTTTTTCTTCACAGAAAATATCAGAATGTAAATCGATTTTAAGGAATTGGCATGGTCTCGTGGCCGAGTGGCAAGGCAGTGGTCTGCAAAACCATTTACAGCGGTTCGAATCCGCTCGAGACCTCAGACTTTATAGGGAAAATATTGGACTTGACGCTCGGCATTTTTTCCCATTTTCTAGATCCACGATAAATATTTCCCAAATCCCAATAAATCATAAGCCTCTTTTTCCAGAAACCCTTGTTTAAAATAAAATTTTTATTATTATAGTTATTATAGTATTATTGCACTGATTTTTGGTGTGGAGCTTTTCGTGCTCCTTAAATGTAAATTTGTAAATTAAAAAACATTGATTATGAAAGCTTTTTCCGTTCCTTTCCGTTCCTTTCCTTAATACTCTGCCTTTTTGTTGGGATGTTTTCCCTAAAGTCTCAGAATCTTACTGGTCATTATGACCTTAATCCAAATTTTCCTACTGCGGATTCGACGAGAAACTTCCAATCCTTTGCTGACTTGCAGCAGGCTCTTTCCTCCGGTACTGTTACCGGACGTGTAGTGATTAACGTAGCTCCTGGAACCTATCAGGAGCACTTTGCACTAGGTAATATCACTGGTGTAAGCCAAGCCAATGCCATTATCATTAGCAGTTGGGGTTCTGCTACCCTCACTCATGACGGCACAATAAGCAATGCTACCGTGAGCTTTGACGGCACCAGCTATGTGCAGTTGAAGGATTTGATCATTAGAAATACTAAAGACTCAACACGAGCAAACGCATGGGGAATTCATCTCCAGAACACTAATCACATCAGCATTAATTCCTGTTCGATTGACCTGCCGCCGTCTAAAACATTTGAGAGAATAGGTATTGTAGGCTCGGGCAGTTTAACCAGTAGCTATATATCTACTACGAATAACCATTTGAGCATTGCTGAGAACAGCATCTCAGGAGGTTTTTCCGGAGTGTCTTTGAAAGGCAATACGGGGAATGCAGATCTGAACAACTACATCCATAACAACCTCATGTTTAATATGGCCAATAATGCCATTATAGCACGTGACCAGGACAATCTGATTATCTCGGACAATGTGATTACAAACATCTATAATAATCTGGGCTATGGCATCTATTGCCAAAATATTAGGGACTTTGAGATTGAGGCAAATAATCTATCCAACTGCGGGAATGATGGGGTAGTAATTAATGGAGGCACATCCAGCGGAACAATCCGCTCACTAATTGCCAACAATATGATTCATGCTACAAAGGGTAAAGCTATTTGGATGATAGCGATCAATACCCCCATATCTAAAGTGAATATCTATCACAATACTGCTGTGGGAAAGCAGGCCATAAAGCTTTTGGGCTTTACCTATTCTAATATGAACCTCTACAACAATATCTTTAGTGCACGTAAAGTACCTTTTTATGCATCGAGCTTACCATCGACCGTTAATATCGACTACAACCTCTATCACCATAGTAAGGGGACAGGAAGGAATATCGCAAAGGTAGGGCTTACGAGATATAGCCTAGCCGCTTGGCAGACAGCCAGACCTGCACTCAATGCCCATTCTGTAGAAGGCGATCCGATATTTGTAGATACAACAACGCTTTCTCCAGATCTTCACCTACTGGGAGCTTTGGCCTATGGTAGAGGTAAGGGTTTTTTGGGCATTATCTTTGATATTGACGACGATATCCGTCCATGGACGGATATATGCATAGGCGCTGATCAGTATCCCCTGCGTTGTCCGCCTCCAACGGGCTTGTCTGTCGTGAATGTAGATACAATATCCGCCAAAGTGAAATGGACTCCTGGAAGTGGATACTACAAGAATGTAAGATACGGACTTCCGGGTAATGAGCTTTTCATAAGCCTTAGTCGAAGTACATCAAGCTTGGAAATGTATGGTTTAAATCCCGGCACCAATTATAATTTCTATGTACAGGATAGCTGTGGTGTGGGCAATGTGAGTGCTTGGAGGGCCCTCACCTTTCAAACCCTCGGTGGTTGTCCGCCTCCAACGGGCTTGTCTGTCGTGAATGTAGATACAACATTCGCCAAAGTGAAATGGACTGCTGGAAGTGGATACTACCAGAATGTAAGATACGGACCTCTGGGTAATGAGTTTTTCATAAGCCTTAGTCCAGGTACATCAAACTTGAAAATGTATGGTTTAAATCCCGGCACCAATTATAATTTCTATGTACAGGATAGCTGTGGTGTGGGCAATGTGAGTACTTGGAGTGGCCCCCTCACCTTTAAAACCCTCGATGCAGATGCCATCAGCGGCATCTTTACTCTTAGTGGTTCTTATAGCCTTGATTCAAGTTTTCCTACTGCGGATTCGACGAGAAACTTCCAATCCTTTGCTGACTTGCAGCAGGCTCTTTCCTCCGGTACTGTTACCGGACCCGTAGTGATTAACGTAGCTCCTGGAACCTATCAGGAGCACTTTGCACTAGGTAATATCACTGGGGTAAGCCAAGCCAATACCATTATCATTAGCAGTTGGCTAGCTACCCTCACTCATGACGGCACAATAAGCAATGCTACCGTGAGCTTTGACGGCACCAGCTATGTGCAGTTGAATGGATTGACCATTAGAAATACTAAAGACTCAACACGACCAACCGCATGGGGAATTCATCTCCAGAACACTAATCACATCAGCATTAATTCCTGTTCGATTGACCTGCCGCCGTCTAAAGCATTTGAGAGAATAGGTATTGTAAGCTCGGGCAGTTTAACCAGTAGCTATATATCTACTACGAATAACCATTTGAGCATTGCTAAGAACAGCATCTCAGGAGGTTATTGCGGAGTGTCTTTGAAAGGCAATACGGTGAATGCAGATCTGAACAACTACATCCATAACAACCTCATGTTTAATATGGCCAATAATGCCATTATAGCACGTGACCAAGACAATCTGATTATCTCGGACAATGTGATTACAAACATCTATAATAATCTGGGCTATGGCATCTATTGCCAAAATATTAGGGACTTTGAGATTGAGGCAAATAATCTATCCAACTGCGGGAAGGATGGGGTAGTAATTGATGGAGGCACATCCAGCGGAACAATCCGCTCACTAATTGCCAACAATATGATTCATGCTAAAAGGGGTAAAGCTATTCGGATGAGAGCGATCAATACCCCCATATCTAAAGTGAATATCTATCACAATACTGCTGTGGGAAAGCAGGCCATAAAGTTTTCTGGCACCGCCTATTCTAATATGAACCTCTACAACAACATCTTTAGTGCACGTGAAGCGCCTTTTCATGTTTCATCGAGCTTACCATCGACCGTTAATATCGACTACAACCTCTATCACCGTAGTAAGGGGGCAGGAAGGACTATTGCAAAGGTAGGGCTTACGAGATATAGCTTAGCCGATTGGCAGGCAGCCAGACCTGCACTCAATGCCCATTCTGTAGAAGGCAACCCGACGTTTGTAAGCGCAACGGCTCCTGTCGATCTGCATATAGATACAATAAAATCCGGAAGCCAGACCGCCAATGATATAGGTAAGAGTGGTTTAAATATTGACGACGATATTGATGGCGATCCCCGTCCACTTCTTCCTTCCACAAGAGTGGATATCGGTGCTGATGAGTACATAACCCCTTACCCTATTTCCCCTAAATCTAAAATGGCTTCTGGCATTACCCAGAGCAGTGATACCTTGAGCTGGACTACGGGGGAGCCCTTCAATGAGCGTTCTCTTCGCATCTATCCAAATCCGAGCGATGGGGTTTTCAACCTTGAGTTTACAGCTCTAGGTGAGGATATTGAGGTTCGCATCATCAACATGCTGGGACAAGTGATCTTGGATGATGAGTTGAAGAGCTTTGAGGGAAGCTACAGAAAAAGGCTAGATATGACAACTCATCGCAGTGGAATATACCTACTGCAGCTGATTACGGAACGGACTACTGTGAACCGACGGATTACTTTGGAGTGAGAACTAACAAAGTTTCTGTTATGGATCTTGCTAGAATTCCGGCAGGGATTTTTTGTAAAGTGTATAATCCCAACACTGAATTGTATGTTCTAATTTATTCATCCTCTACAATGGCTTAGTCAGCTTACGACTTTTCTTCTATTTGTTTGATATTGCGTGCTCTTTGTACCCAAATGATAATACCTACCGTAATCAAAGCCATAGGAGAGCCAACTCCAAACGAATAGTACTAATACTACCTCCATGAAAACAGCTAACGAGGTTAAGTGCTGAACGTTCATTTTCAATTCTCGATAGTTTCGGAAGTTCCGAGACAGGTGTCAAAACGCCTTGTAAAACTCCAAGCGATCAGTTTCCTTTATTTTTGAGTTTTCTTTTCTGTCCGCTCTCACCTGCGAATTAAATGGCTAAAATTTCACTTGATTATTACCAGCAAAACGATGTGCTTTATCTGGCTAAAGACCTTTTGGGCAAATATCTCTTTACCAAAATAGACGGTAAGCTTACCTGTGGTATAATTGTAGAAACCGAAGCTTACCGGGGGCACGGCGATGCCGCTTGTCATGCCCATATGAACCGTAGGACCAGACGCACCTCCATTATGTACAAAAAAGGAGGAGTGGCTTATGTATACCTCTGTTACGGTGTCCACAACCTCTTCAATGTCATTACCAATCAAAAAGGTCAGGCTGATGCAGTTTTAATAAGGGCTATAGAACCGACTAATGGTTTAGAAACCATGTTAATGCGAAGAAGAAAAATAAAGCTGAATAATCGTCTGACAGCTGGCCCGGGAAATCTTTCCAAAGCCTTAGGCATTGAACAGTCTCATTACGGAACGCTTTTAAACGGGAATATTATGTGGTTGGAAGATAGGAATATCCGATTCGAAAAAAAAGAAATAGTAGAAACTGCTCGTATAGGGGTAAATTATGCAGGAGAAGATGCTTTTCTACCCTGGCGTTTTTATATAAAACGTAATCCCTACGTCAGTAAAAAGTAAACCTTGTCCTGGTAGATAGTCAATTATAACTTACATTCGCGATCTATTTTTAATTGGTCTAAATAAGCAATTTTAAAAACACAATAATTCTATGAGATTTTGTAGTGTTTTGATAGCAATTTTATTAGGCACATTTCTTTTATTAAAAGCTGAGGAGCAAGATAAACCAAGAATGATAGTTCACCTTTTGGATTATATCGCTGTAGATTATTCCATGGCGGTACAAAATGGTGAAATAGTGAACTGGACCGAGTTTAATGAAATGAAAGAATTTGCTCAAACTATTAATCAACTCAGTAGTCAGATTTCTATTGGTCTAAAAAGCGATATTACCCTTTTGCAAAATCTCATTGCTGAAAAAGCACCTCACTACAAAGTTGCTAGTGTAGCTTCGGGAATTAAGCAAAAAATAATTGCTGATTTTTCTCTTGAAATTGCTCCTAAACACTGGCCTTCTCTGAAAAATGGGAGGGCTTTATTTAGATTGTATTGTGTTTCTTGCCACGGAGCTAATGGTAAAGGAGATGGTGTTTTAGCAGCCGGTTTAGACCCTAGACCTACTGATTTTCACCATCCTGATAAAGCCGATGGCCTTTCGCCTTTTCAGGTCCATAACACCATCCGTTTAGGAGTAGAAAATACAGGCATGAGGGCTTTTAATGAATTGAGTGATGACGAAGTGTGGAACTTAGCTTTTTATGTGCTTAGCCTTCCTCAGGATAATAGGGTTGAAGTCGAAGAGATTAAAGACCAATTAATTCAAGAAATAACATTAGAAAATTTGGCCTCTTTGGATAACAACGAATTGTCCCAGCTACTTTCTACTAAGGATGACAAAATAATTGCTGCATTACGCTTGCACCCCAAAGAACTTTCTGAAAAAAGCCAGGAAGACTATTTAGACAAAGCCAAAAGACTTATTGAAGCTTCTGTAACTTCCTACAAAGAAGATAAAAAAGATGAAGCTCGTAACTTTGCTATCACTGCCTATTTAGAAGGCATTGAGCCGGTAGAAGCCTACCTGAAAGCCAATAATTCCCCCTTTGTAGCTGAGCTCGAATTACAACTGTCAACCATGCGTAGTGCCATAGAGAGTAATGCTTCCGTGGAAAAAGTACAAACTGAAGCTAAAAGGTCCATGACCCTCATAGATCAGGCTAAACGAATTATGTCCGAGAGGTCTTTCAATAGCTGGTTGGTTTTCCTTTTATCTTTTTTCATCATTCTTCGTGAAGGATTAGAAGCCTTTTTAGTGATCATTGCTGTATTGGGAATTATTCGTGCACTCAAGCTACCTAAAGCAGCTAATTGGATACATGCTGGTTGGATAATGGCTATTATCTTTGGATTTTTACTTTGGTTAGCTGCAGATAGGCTTTTTACATTCACTGGAGCCCAAAGAGAATTATTGGAAGGAGTGGTAGCCTTTTTTGCTGTAGGAGTATTGTTATATGTGGGCTTTTGGATGCACGACAAGTCCAAAGCTCATAAGTGGCAAGCCTATGTAAAAAGAAAAGCTCAAAATCTGGCCCGAAAAGAGAATCTCCTTGGTCTAGCTTTTCTTTCTTTTCTGGTAGTGTTCCGAGAAGCTTTTGAATCCGTTTTATTTCTATCAGCACTTGGCTTTGAAGTGCAAGAAACTCACCATGTTGCTTTTGGCGGAGGTATTGTTTCGGCGTTTGCTTTTCTTATTGCGATCTCTGTAATGTTGCTCAAATACTCCAAAAAAATCTCAATTATCAAACTCTTTCAGTATTCTGCCCTCATTATTTCCTGCATGGCAATAATTTTAGCTGGAAAAGGAATTCATGCCTTTCAGGAAGCAGGAAATATGAGTATCTCCATTATGCCACTTAAGCTGCACTTGAGCTTTATCGGTCTATATCCCACTTGGGAAACCTTTCTGGCCCAATTCGGAATCCTCATTCTAATTGTTTTCCTTTGGAATTTCAAAAACCGCCAAAAGCCTCTTCGTTAAAGTCTGTAAAAGCATAATTTTTGAGTCATGGCTAGTTTAGTAAGGATTATTTCTAAAGTTTTTAAAAGTGTTATATGAACATTGTTAGCGATTATTCTATCGAAACTCAGTTCTTTCAAATGTAACAAAAACACGCTTTAGGCATCCACCTAATACTATTTAGCGTTCTAAACAACTTTGTTTTTCGTCATAGTTGGCAATATTGAATCTTTTAGCTTTTCCAAAACTATCTTGTCGGGTATGATGATCTGTTTTATCTGATTTGGAAAAGTTTTTTTAAAATCATTCTACTGCTCTTTTTCTGCTTTAGGCTGACTTGGAGGGGGAAAGTCTTATCCCCAAGAAAGGGAAGAGACAGTTGTTGGAGTATTTCATTTTAGGAATATCGGTATATTGAGTTCGTTTCAGAGTCGGCCCCGTACAGAGTTAGTTTAAAGGACAAGGTGTGTATTTTCGTTGCCCCTGCCTACCTATACCATACCTTACAGTTGGAAATACAAACTTACACTAGGGGTAAGCATGTGGTGAAGAAAGGATAATGACCACATCAACAGCATTGAAGGACCTTGGGGTTATGCAAAAAGCTGGATCTACCAGCGACGAGAAATGTACCAAAAGCTCTTCCATCCTTTTCTCGGCGAGCTTTTCTTCCATTTAAATCACTATCAGGAAGGTATTATGCTCCGTTTTTACAACTCTATTAAAGCGAAGACCATATATCGAAATTTTTAAAATTTAGTATGGATTGATTATGTATTACTTTATAAAAGCCCCCGAGATAGATTTTAAGCTGTGAAATTGAGTTGTATCTAGCACTTTCACATAAGGTAACAAACACTTAATGCTATCTTCTAATAAAGGTAACGAATGCTTAACATTAACTTTCTAGCATTGCAAGCAATCTTAATCTTAATTCTAAAATTTAATATTCTCATGAAAAAATCATTTTTCAGTTTTATAGCATTGAGTGCTGTAATCCTTACGGCTTGCAATGGTGGAGAAAACGGTGAAACCCCACAAAGTGGTTTCATTCAATCAGGTGTTATAACTAAATCAGGTGTTATAACTTCTGACGACACCTGGACTTCCGATAAAATTTACCAACTATCAGGTCGTGTTGTGGTTGGTAAGGGGACTACCCTTACTATTGAGCCAGGTACTATCATTAAAGCTGAAGGAGGTAGAGAAACTAATGCATCTGTTCTCATAGTAGCCAGAGGAGGTCAAATTCAGGCTAATGGCAGTCCTGATAAACCCATCATCTTTACGTCCCTTCTTGACGAGATTCAGCTCGGACAAGTTAAAAGTCCGAACCTTGACGAATCATATCCTGGTCTTTGGGGGGGGGTGATTATTTTAGGAAACGCTCAAATTTCTGCCGGTGAAGGAGATACCGAAACTCAGATCGAAGGTATTCCTCCGAGTGATCAAAATGGTCTTTATGGGGGATCTGATAATGACGAAAGCTCGGGTTCTTTCACTTATGTTTCTATCCGCTACGGAGGTACTCTTATCGGTGATGGTAATGAAATCAACGGTTTGACCTTAGGAGGTGTTGGTTCAGCTACTACTGTCAACCACGTAGAAGTATTTGCTAATCTCGATGACGGTATCGAGTGCTTTGGAGGTTCGGTAAATATAGATGATGTTTTAGTATGGTTCCAGGGTGATGATGCTTATGACCTTGATCAATCTTATAATGGTACCATAGATAACTTTATATATATGAGTAGCAAAGATTCTGACCATGCTCTCGAAATTGATGGCCCAGAGGGCTCTTTTGAAGCTGGCTTTACTATGACAAACGGTATATGCATTGGATGGAACAATGAGGGTGTTGGTGGTGGTGAGTATGCTGACTTCCGTGATGGTGCAAGAGGTTCTATAGGCAATGTATATTTTAGCAATTTCTCTGAAGATGCTGATTTTGAGCTTGATGATGAGGAAACTTCTGATAATTATATCAACGGTATCTTGAATTTTTCTTCTCTAGAAGTCAATGTTAGTCACTTGACTGCCGGCAATCTTACTGTGGCAGATATTTTTGTCAACAAGCATTTAGGCGTCCCAATTGCCAATGTCAATGCATCTATCGTAACTGTTCCTACTGTTGGCATAAATTTATCGGAATTCAGAAACTGGACATTAGCTGATGCATTAGGCAAATTGTAGTATTGAGTGCCCAAAACAAATCTTATTCAATGCCTGACAATTAGAAAATCTAATGTCGGGAATTTTTATTAAGCAAGTGCCATCTCACGTATGAAACTAATCTACATCTTAAAGGTATTTCTTTTTGCTATTATCACTTCCCTATCCGCTATTGCTCAAAACAGTAAAATAAGGGGTGCTGTAATTGAAGATAAGACTGGAGAGCCTTTGTTTAGTGCTAACATCATTATCAAAGGGACTTCCAATGGTACTTCAACAGACCTTGACGGTAATTTCGAGTTATCAACCAATCCAGGGACCTATGCCCTTGAGATTTCTTTTATCGGCTTGAACTCCACTACTATTACAGGTGTAATAGCAAAAGCAGATGATGTTACTTTTATCGATAATGTACGCCTAAAACCGATCAATAATAAATTGAAAGTTGTTACTATTACGGCTGAAGCTATACGAAATACAGAATCGACTTTGCTAACCATAAAAAAGAAATCAGTAAATATATTAGATGGTATTTCTTCTCAAACTTTTCGCAAAATCGGCGATGACAATGCTGCTGCTGCAGTAGCTCGAGTTCCTGGGGTTTCAATTCAAGGTGGTAAATATGTTTTTGTCCGCGGCTTGGGAGACCGCTATACCAAAACTCAATTAAACAGTATGGACATACCCGGCTTAGATCCTGACCGTAACTCCCTTCAAATGGATATTTTTCCGACCAATATTATGGACAATATAATTGTATTAAAATCTTTTACTCCTGATTTGCCTGCTGATTTTGTTGGAGGGCTGGTTAATATTGAAACCAAAGAATTTCCGGAAAAACCCGTATTAAATATTTCAACCAGTATTGGCTTTACATCAGATCAGCACTTTAACAGCCATTATCTGAAACAAGAAAAAGGAGGACCAATTGATTTTCTCGGTTTTGATGATGGAACTAGAGATGAACCCTTAGGTATGGGGCTTAGCAGTCAATTTCCTACAGATAGATTTCCTGCTCCAACTGAGAATTCTCGAAGTCAAACTCAATCATTTAATTCTGAATTGGCAGCTAAACGAGCCACTAGTCTTATGAATTTTGGCCTTGACATTTCGGGTGGTAACCAAATCAAAAGAAACGCTAAAACTTATGGCTACAGTACTTCCTTTTCTTACAAGAACAGCATTAACTTTTATGAAAGTTACGAGCAAAATCGCTATCGAAAAGATACTGACCTTTCGGTTTTTGCTTTGCGAGATGAAGAGCTATCATCAGGTCCCCTTGGAATAAATAATCTCTTTGTAAACGGGATGATTGGGGGGGCTATGAAAACCCTCACCTCAAAGTATAAAATTAATCTGTTACATCTGCAAAATAGTGAGGAAAGTACAGCTGACTATATAGTTTTTAATAAAATCATCAGCAACAATGTATCCAAAAAGGATATTCTTACCTATACAGAGAGATCCATTTCCAATGTGTTAATTTCAGGAGAACATATAGTTGACGATGGCATTTGGAATATTGAATGGAAAGTTTCACCTACCTATTCCAGAATTGAAGATAAAGATTTCCGGGTATCACCATATTTAATAGAAATCAATGCTCAAGGTGATACTACCTATTCTATAGATCCTAATGAAGTGGCATTCCCCGCAAGGTTTTGGCGGAATTTAAATGAATATAACGCAGCATCCAAAATTGATATCATTTGGGAACATCAGCTATTTGGTTACCATAGTAAACTTAAGTTTGGGTCTAGCTACATATTTAAAACTAGAGATTATGAGATATTGAGCTACGAACTTCTAACTCGGAAAAGCTTAAACTACACGGGCGACACAGATGAGCTCCTAACCGATGAATTTATCTGGAATCCAGCCGAAGATGAAGGCACTTTCATCTTTGGTAATTACCAGAGGAGCAACACTTATGAAGGTACTCAATCTACTGTTGCAGCGTACATTTCTGAGGAGTTTCAAGTATCTGCCAGACTTAAGGCGATAGCCGGTCTTAGAATGGAAAAATACGATCAATTTTATACCGGTCAAAACCAGGCGGCTAACAACTCACCTAATGACCCCAGGGCTAGGGTTTTTGATAATGATAAGGTTCTCGATTTGTTCGATCTATTTCCTTCTCTAAATCTGATCTATCAACTTGATGAAAATACCAATATTAGGACAGCTTATTTTAGAACTACGGCCAGGCCATCATTTAAAGAAAAATCAACGGCTGAAATCGTCGACCCCATTTCGGGATTGACTTTCATTGGAAATATTGATCTCATTCAAACTTATGTCAACAACTTTGATCTCAGATATGAGTATTTTGTGCCCCGCAACCAAACTCTGGCAGTAAGTACTTTTTACAAAACCTTTGTTAATCCCATAGAATTAGCCAGCTATTTACAAGACAACGATAGCTTTCAGCCGAGAAACGTAGGTGATGCGAGAGTTATGGGAATAGAACTGGAAGTCCGTATAAATCTGGGTATGGGGGCACCAGTTTTAGAGGAATTTTTTTTAACCACCAATGTTTCATTTGTTGATTCAAGGGTAAAATTTGACAAGTCTCCTAATGGAGATTTTGACGCAAAACGAATTGGACTCAAGAAGGGAGAAAAGTTAGGCGATTACAGAGATATGCAGGGACAAGCTTCGTATATTATAAATGCCGGTCTTAGTTATACTGGGCGTGAAAATGGTTATGAAGCTAGTGCTTATTACAATGTTCAGGGCCCAAAACTTATCTTTGTAGGCCTGGGACTTTCTCCGGATATTTATTCGGTGCCTTTTCACAGCCTGAACTTCAAAGTTACCAAAAGGTTTGGTAAGGATAATCGATGCCAACTTGATTTCTCAGTAAATAATATACTCGATGACTTAAAAGAGCAGATAGCCCGTTCTCATGAGGATATAGATAGAATATTCTCCAAATATAATCCGGGAAGGACCTTTAGTTTAAGCCTTAGATATTCCATCATATGAATTTGGGGTACATGACTAGATGAGTCGCTGATTATAATCGGCAAAATTTCTAGATTCTCTTTCTTTTCAAATGCAATATCACTGATTAAATTTGCTTATTTGCACAGTCTTTAAAGTCTTCACAAAACAGGCGTAAAATTGTCAAAATTTACATTTTGAAAAGCGCGTTAGTTTTATGTATTTATTTTTCATTGAATCTCAACTAGTTACAAAGCTATTAGCTTTGTAACTAGTCATAACCTTAGAAGTTTAAATGAAAATTCTAATGTATAATGCAAGTGTAAAGGGCCATAATATTATGCCTGTTTTGAAATATTTCAACTCCAATGCTGAGCATGACTTGACTTTCATCTATTTTAAGGGTGAAAAAGCTTATTTCCCTGAGAAAGAAAATATCAACTTTATCAAATTCTCATATTCCCCCTTTCGATTTATAAACTTCTTTAAGACAATCAGAAGACCTTATGATTTGGTGTGGTACCATGGTGGACATAGTCCCTTTATTTTCTACCTTTTCACAAAACTTAGAAATAGAAAATCAAAATTCATATTCAATGTATGGAATGAATGGCTTGTTCATGAGACTCAAAAAGAAAGAATAAATGGATGGCTATTTAGATCAGCTGTTCAAAACTCAGACATAATACACTGCGAGTGGTATGGAACTGCTGAAGTTTTTAAATCCACAGGATGGAATAATAATGTCAAAGTATTTTTAAAAGGATTTGACAAACAATACTTTGAAACTGGCAATCAGTTTAAATTGAAAAAAGAAACTAAAATTTTTGTAGCTGAATTGCCTGCTGATAAGACAAAATTTTTCTATCCAAAGAGCATTAATCGAAACAGCAGACACGGCTTAGTGATTGATGCTGTAGAAATTTTATTTAAAAGAAATGTAAAAAAGTTTGTTGTTTATTTCTGTAAAGGAAGTGATAACGATCCCGATTTAATGGAGGAATATGAGAAGTTAATACGAAGAAAAGGAATAAACGATCAAATTAAACTTATGCGTAACAGTTACTTGCTTCCCAGTGATATAATCTATATGTGGCAACAAATGGATTGTGGGCTGCAAATAGCTGCCAATGATCAATTGTCAACAACATTTCTTGAGCCTCAGATCTTTAAAAAAGAAATAATTGCAACTGATATCTTGCCTTTTAGGATTTTCAACGAGAAATTTCTTGTAAAGATTCCTTTGGTCAGTTTGGAGGCTTCTGAAATAGCTAACCAAATGGGAAAAATCATTAATGGAATAAGGACTTCTAAGGAGTTATTAGAACTTAGATATCAAACAGTTAAAGATAATTTCAATCTACTCAAAAATCTTCCCAAAACTCTAGAATATTATTCGGCAGAAACTCAATAAAAATAGAAGTACTTTATCGAGGAACCCACCTATTAGTTATGCCGGTAATTTGACAGTAATCGATCAATTGGATTCCTTACTATCTTTATTTATTCTATATAAACCTTTAAAACTTTCTTTTTGAATACCTCCAAAATGATCTATATCATTAACTATTATGTGTTAGGTAGTTTTCTCTTTACTTATGATGATACTTTAGCATGTATGTCTATCATGCTAAAAGCTATCTAGACCCTAAAGATTATATAGTGAATATGGATATTGATCGGCAAGGGACTTTAGTAAGGTGATTATGATAAGCGAAAAGGTTTTGATAAAACCCAAATTGCTAACAGAAAAACAAAGTCAAATTTATACCTTCCTATCACAGTTATTGAAAAAGAAAAAATCTAAGGTGGGCACATTCTAATTATGCTTCAATCTGCTATTTAAATTCTCATCACAGATGAGAATTTATTCATCTAAAATTTATTACATGAAGTCATTCAGGAGAATACTACAATTCGCAAAATCATATAGAATCAGTATTGCTCTGAATATATTATTTAACTTGTTGTCCATCGTTTTTGCTCTGATGTCTATTGGACTGATCATACTATTATTACGGGTGATATTTGGAAATATAGATCAAGTATCAGAAGTTCCGACAATGGATGTAGGATTGATTCAATATATTCAGGATTTTCTAGCCTATGAATTAGGTCGGCGGATCAGTAATGCTGGGCAGGCAGACGCACTGCTCTATGTATGCTTCTGGGTAGTTGGTACCTTTTTCTTCAAAAATCTTTTTAATTATCTGGCTTTATATAGTATTGCAACACTGAGAAATGGAGTTACACGAGACATTCGTTTGGCTTTACACCAAAAGATACTGGGACTTCCTCTTTCTTTTTTTACGGAACAACGTAAAGGAGATATCATCAGTCGCATGACGAATGATCTTAAAGAAATAGAATGGTCAATTTTAATGACCATTGAAAGCTTTTTCCGTGAACCAATCATGATTGCAGGTTCCTTGGGTATACTTATTTGGATCAACCCAGTCCTCACGGCTTTTGTATTGGTATTGTTGCCAGTAGTATCATTAATAGTTACTAGTATAGGTAGAAGCCTGAAGCAGTCATCCTCCAAAGCCCAGAAAAAAATGGGGGAGTTGATGTCTAAAACAGAAGAAAATATTAGCGGTCTTAAAGTGATAAAAGCTTTCAATGCAGAAGACCAAAAGAAGCGCTTATTTCAACAAATCGTAGACAGCTACTTTCATTTGATGAACAGCGTCATGCGGAAGAATGATCTAGCTTCACCACTAAGCGAATTTTTAGGGACAGCGGTAATGGCAATAGTGATTTGGTATGGGGGAAGCCTAGTGTTAGAAAATAATGATTTTGGAGCAGAGGAATTCATTACTTATGTGCTTTTCTTTTACCAAATTATTCCTCCAGCCAAAGCTCTTTCTAAAGTTTCTTATCACATACAACGGGGTAATGCTTCCTCGGAAAGAGTGCTGGAAATACTAGATGCCAATAATCCTATTAAAAATAAGAAAGGAGCTTTAGATATTAAAGAGTTTACCAAAGAAATACGGTTTGAAAATGTATCTTTCTCATATAATGAAAAAAGAGTCCTTAATCAAATAAACCTTACTATTCCAAAAGGAAAAGTGATTGCTTTAGTGGGGCACTCAGGGGGTGGCAAAACCACTCTTACTAATCTCGTTCCTCGTTTTTATAATGTGAATGTAGGGAAGCTTAACATCGATAATATGGAAATAAAAGATTTGAGAATTGATAGTTTGAGGGCCCTGATGGGTGTAGTAACTCAAGAGAGTATACTTTTTAACGAAAGCGTATTTTACAATATAGCCTTAGGTAAGCCAGGGGCTAGTTGGAATGAGGTAATACAGGCAGCTAAAATCGCCAATGCACACGGGTTTATTGAAAAAATGGAAAAGGGCTACAAAACCAACATAGGGGATGGTGGAAATAAATTAAGTGGAGGACAACAACAGCGCATAAGTATTGCCAGAGGAGTACTGAAAAATCCCCCGATACTGATTTTAGACGAGGCTACCTCAGCTTTAGACACGGAAAGCGAGAGATTAGTACAGGATGCTCTCTACAAATTGATGAGAAATCGCACTTCTTTGGTGATAGCCCATCGCCTGAGTACTATACAAAACGCAGATGAAATAATAGTAATGCAAAATGGCTCTATAGCGGAGAGGGGTACGCATGCAGGCTTACTCGAAAAAGGCAGTATATATTATGGATTAGTGGAAATGCAAAAATTTAGCTAGCATGAATAAAATTGAACATATAGGAATAGCAGTTAAAAATCTGGAAGTATCTAATTCGATTTTTACAAAAATATTAGGTGTTGAGCCGTATAAAACTGAAGAAATAATAAAGGAAGGTGTAAAAACATCTTTTTTAAACCCTGGAGCTAATAAAATTGAACTATTAGAAGCAACAAAAAAAGATAGTGCCATAGCTAAGTATATAGCTAAAAAAGGAGAAGGCATCCACCATATTTCCTTTGCAGTAGAAAATATTTATAATGAGATAGAGCGTCTTAAAAAACTGGGGTTTACACCATTGAATTATGAACCTAGATTAGGTGCAGATAATAAATTAATAACCTTTCTTCACCCCAAGGAAACGAATGGTGTTTTAATTGAGATGTGCATGGATCGGTCTTAGTAAAAATCCATTGTAATGGTTCATACTTAGCCAGAAAGCAGGTGGGTAAATTACCTACATTTAGTAAACGGAATAATCGATGTATATATAACTGGTGAAAAGAGAGCAGGATGATTTTTTAAAAAGCAGATAACGTCAAAAGGGCATATTGAGTTTAAGAAAGTGCAGAAAAAAGAATCTTAAAAAAATTGCTCTCAAACAAAAATTTTAGCAATAAATGTGGTTTGTTGAACAATGAATCTAATTAAATCAACGAAGGCAATGAAACATATATTATTAGCGTCTTCTACCACTCTCATTTTGGTGTCATGTAACTAACGGTGGAAGATAGAAAAAGGCAACTTCGGATTATAGTGTAGAGTGAAAAAGAACTTTTACTTACTGGCAAGTGCCTTCACATCATTTCCACTTATTTCTTTTCCTCCCAGTATAATAAGGCGTTCCACCACATTGCGAAGCTCTCGAATATTACCTGTCCAGTCAATTTTTTGCAGTTCCTTTAAAGCATCATTGCTGAACTTTTTTTCGGCTATTCCTTGCTCTTCCGATATTTTCAGAGCAAAAAAATCAGTTAAAGCAGGAATATCTTCTTTGCGATCGTTAAGGGCGGGAACTTTAATTACAATAACACTTAAGCGATGGTATAAATCCTCCCGGAATTTTCCTTTTTTAATTTCTTCTGTCAAGTTCTTATTGGTTGCAGCTAACACTCTTACATTCACATTTATCGGTTTATCTCCTCCAATTGGGGTGAATTTGCCTTCCTGTAAGATGCGCAGTACCTTGGCCTGGGCACTCAAGCTCATGTCGCTTATTTCATCTAGAAATAGAGTACCCTTATCTGCCATTTCAAATTTTCCTTTATGATCTTTTATTGCTGAAGTAAAAGCCCCTTTTTTATGTCCAAACAGCTCGCTCTCAATTAATTCAGATGGAATAGCGGCACAATTCACTTCGATCATAGGAGCATAACTGCGATCACTTTTCTGATGGATCCAGTGTGCTACTAGTTCCTTCCCAGTTCCGTTAGGCCCAGTGATTACAACCTTGGCATTGGTAGGGGCTACTTTTTCAATCATCTGCCTGATATCGTTGAGAGCTTCACTTTCCCCGATCATTTCATAGTTTCTACTGATCTTCTTTTTGAGGGTGTAGTTCTCTTTTACCAGCTTATTATTGTCTAATGCATTGCGAATAGTGGTCAACAAGCGGTTCAAGTCCGGTGGCTTAGAGATATAATCGTAAGCTCCTTTGCGCATGCATTCTACAGCAATATCTATATCTCCGTGTCCTGATATCATTACTACCGCTGTATCTGGGCGTTCTTTTTTGATATATCCCAGCACTTCGATACCGTCTATGCCGGGCATTTTAATATCGCACAACACCAGGTTGTATTCCTTTTCCTCCAACCGCTGTATGGACTGTTTTCCGTCTTTTGCTTCATCTATTTCAAAGCTTTTGTCTTCATCCGAAAGGATATTCTTCAATACATTACGTATAGCCTTTTCGTCTTCTACAATAAGGATTCTTGCCATGTGGAATGGGTTTAAATAATCTGAAACGAATGTCCGATAACTTTAGCAGTTTGTTTTTTAAAAAATGTTTAATAAGGCTCTTGATTAGAACAATTTTAGTGAAATTATTCTCTGCAATGTCTATAAAATATAACAAACTAACCATTGCAAGATTAAAAAACGTAACAATACTTATTTGGATACCTAAGAGTGTAATTCTTTGTTAGCGGATTAAGGGATTCGCTGGGCAGTCTTCCCTTCACCTCTGTAGATCATAATTATAAACACGATTGGAATTAAAAGGCGGGTCTAAGTAAATCAAGTCTACTTTGATGCCCCGATCTAGGAACTTTTGCATGGCCTCCTTACAATCTGATCTATAAAGCTAGGTTTCGATTAAGATTTTGTGTAACTAAATTATCTATAGAATTTAGCATAAGACTATCTTGTTTAAAGTGTTAAAGAACATTTGATTTTTACAAATATTCCTATTATTATACTTGTAAGCAAACTCAATAAGATAACCATACTAAATATTTAGTGCTTACATGTTGATAAATACCATAAATCCCTCTTTTTACAATAGACCAGAACCTCTCTTTGTATTGGTATGAATATCGTCATTGCAAAATCTTTCTTTATGCTTAATGATTTTATAATACATATAATCGTCTATACTCTTGTAGGACGGGTTTTCGTCTGTTATAAGGGTAACTTTGCCTCCAATCTATATTCGCTTCCTATCATCTTATCAATTTCATATTTATTAGGGTTATCTGTCTTTTCAGCATGTACAGACCCTTTTCTCTCTACCATTCCTAGAACAGGAGTCTTTTCACTTTCCCGACCCCTTTTATTGAAAGAGTCCTTCTCATATTCAGTCTTTCTAATATTATCTTTACGTGGCTTGCCACCTACATAGGTCTCGTCCATTTCTATAATTCCTTGTAATAAAGCATTTTCTTTGTCCCTCATTACCTTACACGTATTGTAGGTTGTGCAAGAGCCACAAGCACGAGCCAATTGATAAGAAGATATTCCTTTTTTTGCCCCTAGTACAAGAGGCAAAACTAAAAACCATTTTTGCAAGGGTATCTGTGTACCGCGAAAGATTGTATTTATGCGTACATGAAAGTTTATGATGGCAACTAGCACACATATACCTATTTATCTTTTTGCTTTTTACCCGTCTTATGTTCACTTCTACAATAAGGGCATATGAAGTTATTTCTTCCCCATCTTATCTTTTCTAAATACGCTATACAAGATTCTTCTGTAGGGAATATTTTGTGCATTTCTGTTATGTTCATTTTAGTTCTATGTTTTTATTAATCGCACAAATATACAAAATTATTTCTATATATCCAAATGAGTATTATTACGAAGAATGCATAAAAACAGATTTTTTATTACATTTGAAAGAAGCTGAGTTTCGGTATAATAGCCATAATAACAATGCTATATAACACTGTTGAAAAGCTTTAGGAGCAAGGTCCTAAAACTATGACTCCAAAACAAATAGCTAATTATCTTAAAAAATCAAATAACATTTGGGCTCATTTTATGAAACCAGTTCATCTATTTCTCACTTTTTTTGTCTCCTCTGCATTTACCCATTCTCCGGCTCAAACAAATGATAAAAGTTACCGCATTGCTTTTTACAATCTGGAAAATCTTTTTAATCCTGAAGACGACTCATTAAAAGACGATGATGAGTTTACTCCTGACGGAGTGTGTAATTGGTCATATTATCGCTACAAAGAAAAAATCAACTGCATGGCTAAAGCCATCCTAGCGATTGGAGGATGGAAGGCACCCGAAATAGTCGGAGTTGCTGAAATAGAAGATAAAAAAGTTTTAGAAGATTTGATTGCTACCAATACTTTAATGAAGTTTAATTACGGAATAATTCATTATGAATCGCCCGATCGCAGAGGGATAGATGTAGCTGCTCTGTACAGAAAGGATTTATTCAAACCTGTTTACACTAATAATATCCCCGTTGTAATGCCTAATAATCCTGATTTTGCAACTAGGGACATTCTGTATATCAAAGGTGTTTTTCAAAACGGTGACACTATTCATCTTTTCTATAACCATTGGCCCAGCCGCTACGATGGTCAGAAACAATCCGAGCCCAAAAGGATACAGGCTGCTTTAACTGCCAGAAAGGCAGTAGATTCAATTTTCAAAACGGAGAAAACCCCCGCTATTTTGCTATTGGGAGATTTTAACGACGAATGGAATAATGTAAGCTTGCTTCATTATCTTAAAGCCTCTCTTAAAAGCAAAGATATTGTGGATAATGCTCTTGTTAATCTTATGGCTGACATGGACAAAAATTCTGGTTCATACCGATATAAAGGGATATGGTCGTATATAGATCAAATCATAGTTTCGCTTGCTTTGATGGATAACAAAGGTTGTGATGTTGAGAATGGCACTGCCAAGATAGTGAAAGAAGACTTTCTTTTGGAAAAGGATGAGAAATATCTGGGTATCAAACCTCATCGTTCATTTGTTGGTAGGCATTATAAAGGTGGTTTTAGCGACCATTTACCCGTTTATGTGGACTTGATTAGTCATTCTAAAGACAAATAGTGGCTTGCTCTTACTTCATTTCCCATTACCATAATATTTCCTCCCACTCCAAAATCTCCGTGATTTAACGGTGGCTTTTTCTTTAACATAATTTGCTCCGTTGTCATCTAGTATACTATAAAAGAAACCCTTATGCCTATTGGTAATTCCATTTAATAGGTAAGATCCTGGCCGAATCTTCAACTGCTCTCTTAAGGTTAAGTTTTTAAAAGATACTATACTATTAGTTTACTTTATACGTATAATCTTATTACAATAAGTACTTTCAGAACTGAGTTAAACAGTAGCGAGGTAGATTTGCAGTAGGTAGGCAATCTTCAATTAGTTATTGAGCAAAATAATCAGAATTTCTGGAATCTTGATTACCCGAGTGTAAGAGATACTACTATTTTGGTTCTTTAAAAAGAGCATCTTTATTTTCACGATAATATATTGCTCTCTATGCCTCAGGTAGAGCTATTTGAGAAAAAATTAGATGAAATTACCCCCCCCCCTTTTTGATAGTGTATTCTATACGAATGACATAGTAAAGTAGTCCCCCACACTCCAATAACGAATTACATAGTAAAACCATCAAGGAGAGAAAACCTTGACTATGAGTTCTTGTAACCATTGTCTGAGCCTTTAATCTAATGAGTCGTAATTGGGAATTTGTCAATGATCACCGTTGGTAAGTAAGATATAATCTTTCGGATTTTTATTGGCCAAATTGTCTTTTTACCAATCTTGCTAAAAATGACTCAATCTCATTAAACTCAGCCGGCTTATTGCAACGCCCTTTTACCCTCTTTTTCTTACCTTCTACAGAAACTGAAATAATTGTAGAGGGCAAGTCGGAAATATAAGGATCATCATAGATTGAGTCCAACTTGAAAAAATTATTAGCTAGAATAAACTGCTTTAAGCTATCAACTTCTGATTGAGGTAGTTGAGCCTCTATTTCACCTTCAATGTCAGTATAAAGGATACCTTCAAAATGGGCATTTCCATTACTGTAAATATCCAGACTGTAAACTGGACAGGTTCCGTAACATGGAGTAGTACTTACTTCTACTATAAATTCAGAAGATTCTTCTTCAAACTTCTTTTGTAGAGACCTATAGCTGCTATTACAAGCAATCGAAAAAAGCGATATCGAAAGAATTAAAAAAATAGACTTTTTCACTTCTTATTCAATCTGCGCACTTGTCTGTTTTGTCGTTCCTGTATCTCTTTCATTCTTCTTACAAAACGATTCTCCTTAACAGGTCGTTTTTTTCTTTCCTGAATTTTGGCATGAATCTTTTCATCATCTACAAAGAAGCGAATGGCATACTGCTGACCAAAAGTAATCATATTAGCTACGAAATAATAGTAACTCAAGGCTGCGGGATAGCTGTTCAATACTCCTAAAAACACCACGGGCATTAGGTAAATCAGATATTTCATCTGGGGATACTGCTGATTTTGGCCGGTAAGTTGCTGATTCATATAAGTGTAGATGAGAGTAGAAAGTGTCATCAAAAGAGTAAAAAGGCTCACGTGAGCTCCATAAAATGGAATATAGAAGGGTAAATTGAAGATTGAATCGTAGGTTGATAGATCATCAGCCCATAAAAATGGCTGTTGCCTAAGCTCTATTGAAGATGGAAAGAAATTAAATAACGCTAGTAAAATAGGCATTTGCAAAAGCACTGGAATACATCCTCCCAACGGATTCACGCCAGCTTTTCGGTATAATTCCAATGTGGCTTGTTGTTTTTTCATCGGATCTTCGTTTTTAAACTTCTCGTTCAGTTCGTCCATTTCAGGCTTTAATACCTTCATTTTTGCCATAGATCGATAAGAGGAATAAGTAAGTGGAAAAAGGGCTAACTTTATCAACAAAGCCATTATAAGAATGATAATACCATAGCTTATACCGTAGCCCTCTAGCCAATCAAAAATGTTGATTACCACCCCTCTATTAATCCAGCCAAAAATTCCCCAGCCTAGAGGAATGAGCTTATGAAATCCATTGTCATAGGAAGCCATTACGTCATATTTATTAGGCCCTAAATAGAGATTCAAAGGCATATCTATTTCTCCATTAAGAACATTCAGAGAAAGTTCCGTGGAAAATTTTTTTGTATAGTTTTCGCTATGAATAGTTTTAGAAGTGAAGGTCACCTTATTAAACGATTGCTTATTCCAAAGAATGGACGAAAAAAATTGCTGTGAATAAGCCACCCACTCAATTTTTTCCTCTTTTCCATTATCATCAGAGGTTGCAGAGAGCTTATCTACGTCATTATTATCGGAGAAATAATAAGCCAGTTTAGTTTTTTGTCTTTCAGCATCCAGATTCTTTTCATGTTGAATAGTTCTCATTTCCCAAGTGAGAAAACTATTCTCGCTTATCATATCACTAAGTTCATCACTCCTAACAGACCAATTGAGTAAATAAGAATCAGGATCAAGTGTATAATGATATTCCAAGGTTTTTCCCGATTCAGTTGCGAACAATAGTTTGAGATCATTTTTTCCTCGTTGAACTCCCTTAAAATTTAAATCGCTAGTATGATATACTTTATCTCCTTTCAGACTGAAGTAAAAAACCGCATTGTCGTTTATGAGGCACAAGGGTAAGCTATCCCATGTTTGATAGTTTTTAAGTTGGGCCTTTATCACTTGTCCTCCTTTAGAGGAGATAATTACCTCTAAAACTTCATTCTCCAAAGTAAAAAGCTCCTCATTTCCAATCGGTGCTTTAGTGAGAGGTCTCTGTGGAAATTTTAATGAATCTTCAAGGGAAGGTGGATTTTCCATTATCTCTCCCGCCGTCCCGACTGAATTTACCTTTGTCTCTTCAGATGCCTGAGAAGTAGCCCTTGGCTGGATAATGTAACTGTAATAGAATAGAATTCCTCCGATTAATAATAGTCCTATTATGGTATTAAAATCAAATCTGCTTTTCTCCATTATCTTAAGTACGTGGAAGATTTTTTATGGCAGCTTCCAAAAAATTTACAAATAGCGGGTGAGGATTAGTGACAGTACTTTTATATTCGGGATGAAACTGTACCCCTACAAACCAGGGATGTTTTTCCAGTTCAATTATTTCCACTAGATCCATCTCTGGGTTAATTCCAGTGGCTATCATTCCTTGACTTTCAAAGTCCTTTATATAATTATTATTAAATTCAAAGCGATGACGGTGCCTTTCGTTTATTTTCTTTCTACCGTATATCTGGAAAGCTTTTGAATCATCTTTAAGCTCACAATCACAACTCCCCAAACGCATAGTTCCTCCTTTATTAGCAGCCTTCTTCTGATCTTTCATTATATCAATAACGGGATAACTGGTTTTAGGATTCATTTCTGTAGAATTAGCTCCTTTCCATTTGAGCACATTCCGGGAAAACTCAATCACAGCTGCCTGCATTCCAAGACAGATACCTAAAAAGGGAATGTTATTCTCACGGGCATACCGTATCGTTTCTATTTTTCCGTCAAAGCCTCTTTTGCCAAAACCTGGAGCTGTTAAGATTCCATTCAAATGTTTAAGATGCCTACCCGCTGTTTCTGCTGTTATACTTTCTGAGTGTATCCAGTTGATATTCACTTTGCACTCATTTGCAACACCGGCATGGATAAAAGATTCTGCTATAGACCTATAGGAATCATGTAATTCTACGTATTTACCCACCAGACCAATTTCTACCTCCTTACTGGGATATCTCAATTTATATAGGAAGTCTTTCCAGTTAACCAAGTCAAGATTATCTTCTACTGGGAATCCAAGGCTATTTAATACAACTTCATCTAAATTCTGATTGCGTATCAAAATAGGCACTGCATAAATAGTTTCAGCATCGATCGATTCAATCACAGCGTCTTTTTTAACATTGCAGAATAAAGCCAGTTTTTGTTTTATCTCTTCTCCCATAGCCTGCTCGCTTCGGCAAACCAAAACATCGGGCTGAACTCCACTTTCCTGTAAAGCTTTTACAGAATGCTGAGCAGGCTTAGTTTTCAACTCTCCCGTGGCAGCCAAATAAGGGATTAGTGTGAGATGGATAACAACTATACTGTCTTTGCCCAATTCCCATTTTAGCTGGCGTACCGTTTCAATATATGGCAAAGATTCAATATCACCTACAGTGCCTCCTATCTCTGAAATTACAATTTCAAATTCACCGGTATTACCTAAAATCTGAATGCGACGTTTAATTTCATCGGTTATGTGAGGGATCACTTGTACGGTTTTACCAAGGTAGTCGCCTCTTCTTTCTTTATCAATAACAGATTGGTATATATGCCCGGTAGTAACGTTATTAGCCTGAGAAGTAGGTCTATTTAGGAATCGCTCATAGTGTCCCAGATCTAAATCGGTTTCTGCTCCGTCATTAGTGACGTAGCATTCTCCATGCTCGTACGGATTTAGTGTTCCCGGGTCGATATTAATATAAGGGTCAAACTTTTGTACGGTAACACTATAGCCCCTGGACTGCAGTAAAGCCCCTAATGATGCGGAAACTATTCCTTTCCCCAACGAAGAGGTTACCCCTCCTGTAACGAAAATATACTTTGTAGTAGAGGGCATATAACGGACTATCGTTCCTGAAAACAGGGCAAAGCTAGCAATAAAAGGAGAACAGAGTTGCTCTAGCTACACTAAGTAACTTATAATTTCATCTATTTTGATTCCCTCGGCTTCAGCTTTGTAATTTTTAACAATACGATGACATAAAATAGGTTTGGCAATGGCTAGTATGTCTTCTTTGTCTGGCGAGAATTTTCCATTAAAAGCAGCGTGGGCTTTGGCTCCTAAAATAAGATATTGCGACGCGCGCGGACCTGCTCCCCAAGCGATGTATTCTTTCGTTACCTCTTTAGCAAATTTACTCTCAGGACGAGTAGAACTGCTCAATTTTACTGCATATTCAAAAACATTGTCCGCTACTGGTATTTTTCTAATCAGGTCTTGAAAATGGATAATTCCTTTATTGTCCAACACTTCCTTAATTGGCAATGTATTTTCTCCAGTAGTAGCTTTTACCACTTCAAACTCTTCTCGAAAAGATGGATAGTTAACTTCTATATTGAACATAAAGCGGTCAGATTGCGCTTCGGGAAGTGGATAAGTCCCTTCTTGCTCAATGGGGTTTTGGGTGGCTAAAACAAAAAAGGGATTGCTCATTTTATAAGTATGCCCAGCGACCGTTGCTGACCTTTCCTGCATAGCTTCGAGTAAAGCTGATTGTGTTTTAGGGGGAGTACGGTTAATTTCATCCGCCAAAATGATGCTGGCAAAAAGGGGACCCTTAACAAATTTAAAATTGCGATTTTCATCCAATATCTCTGCTCCAATAATATCAGAAGGCATTAGATCTGGTGTAAACTGTATACGACTAAAGCTCAAACCCAGAGCTTGCGCAGTGGTATTAATTAAAAGTGTTTTGGCTAAGCCTGGCACGCCAACCAACAATGAATGACCTTTGCAAAAAATAGAGAGTAAAAGCAAGTCTACCACTTCTTGCTGACCAATAATCACTTTGGCAATTTCCTCTTTTAGTTGTTGATAGTTAAAGACAAGCTGTTTTACAGCTTCAACATCATTACTATTCGACATATTGCGATGACTGCATTATCCAATTACTTTTAAAATTACAATTGAAGTAATCGTTATTAACCCTCACGTAAGTTTTACGAAGCTTTTCTGATATCCACTTCTCGGTAGCTTTATTTTGCTTTTCCTGCAAAGCTACATTTTGCAGTAATTGATAATCTGTTTGTAGATTAGCCCGGTGAGGCTCAGACTTATTCATCAATTTTAACAGACGGTATCCCTCTTTGCCTTCAGCCGTACGGAAAAATACGGGCTCTGAAATATTACCTTTTTGCAATTGACCTAAGGTATAAAAAATATTTTTATTTAATTCTCTGGTTTTCCAACGACTTTCTCCTGTTTGGGGATTAATGACCAGTCCTCCGTTGAGCTTAGAGTTTTCATCCTGCGAGAATTTTCCAGCAGCTTCGGAAAAGTCCATTTTTTTTTCGAGAATCATATCCCTAATGCTATCTAGAAATCTTTCAGCTTCCTGCAGGTTTTCTGGTAATATTTTAGGTTTAATCAAAATATGCCGCATATCAAGTTCCTCACCTTTCCTTTTTTGTAGCTGTACTATGTGGTAGCCATATTCTGTTTGAAAGGGATCAGACATTTCATTTTCTTTTAAATTGAATGCTACTGCTTCAAAATCTTTCACAAACTGCCCCCTTTTAATTCCTTTGTATTCTCCTCCATTTTTAGCGCTTCCGGGATCTTCTGAATACAAAACAGCCATGATACTAAAGGAAGAACCTTCTTGTATTCTCCTCTTTATATCCTTAAGATGATTGATGGCCTCCTGTTTTGCTGATTTACTTACATCAGCATATTTCACGATTTGGGCATATTCTACCTGCGCATCGACTAAGGGTAAACCGTCCTTCGGGAATTGCCTGTAAAAAACTCTTACCTCACTTGGAGTAATTTTAATCTTAGAGGTTATTTCTCGCAACATCTTTTGTGCTATCAGTTGGTTCCTGACGAGAGGCTTCATTTCTTCTTTAATTTCAATCACTGATTTTTGATAATACTGTTCGAGCCTTTGCTGACTCCCTATTTGTTGTATAAAAACATCCATTCTCCTTTGGATGGCAAGGCCTACTTCTCCTTCCGATACTTCAATGCTGTCCAATTCTGCCTGATGCAACAAAAGCTTTTCAAATAAAAGCTCCTCAAAAATCCGACACTTTTCAGCTTCATTTTCTGTGAGTCCTTGCTTTTTCAGATTTTCAAACTGCTGATCGATGTCCGTTTTTAAAACAATGTTATTTCCCACTACGGCTACTACTCCATCTACTATTTGGGGTTGTGCCTTTGCTGCAATGCAATCCCCTCCCCCAACCATTACTAACAGGCTTAGTTTAATAAGTTTCAAACTCTTCATTTTTAAGGGCATTGAAAGGATTCTTAGAGATGGGCCAAACCAAGATGTTAAGTTTAAAGTAGGGATGAATAAAAACACATTTTTATTATAATATGAAAGAGACCGAATTTTAGCACAATGAACGTACCAATGTTATATTAATTGCTATTGAAAAACTTTGGAAACAACCCCCTAAACTAGTCATAACCCAATTTTTATAATATATAATATTTGTCATTTAAACAGAAAAAATTAAACGATTAGGTATATATAGCCTGATACTCATTAGTTTCATATAAAAGTGCAAAAAATCAAATCAAAGATGCAGAAACTTTATTTCCCGCAATACAGAATGTATAGGTAAGGTGCACCACAGTATTTCAAAAGGTCTTATGAGTAGCACGAGAAATTCTGTTTTGAAAAATATAAATATCAATAATCCAGGTGATATATCAGCTATATTGAACGAAAATGATAACATGTCCACGGATTTAAAGGATGGGTTGATGAATTTATTTAGTGTAATAGATACTCAATAATCAGGTTGTGGGTCTTGCAGCTATGATGGCTGCAATTAGCTTATGTGAGATGTTCTCATTGATTCGCACGGAAGAGAGCGTTTGGTTTTTGGTATAGGCTCTTATGGGATGTTAAACTTTGACCAGGTCAGCCAGGCTGGATACATAATTGAAATGGGTTTTAGTCAATATAATAGCAAAGCCAGGTATCTCTTACGTCGAAATAAGCTTTAGAATTTCTAATCCGGTTTTCCTATATTACAGCCAAGCAGCCTAGCCTTCGTAATTGTGGGTTTCTTAGAAGGGATGGAAGTTCGGTATCTGATAACTAAAAAACTCTATTATAGATACCTCAACACTAACAAAAGTAAGTACATTAGCTACAGTAAGTGTTCTAACTGTTCGGCGGCATAAAACCATTAAGCAGAAGCACGACATTTGTTACCAATAGGCTAGGCAGATATATGTAGAAACAGGAGATGGGTTTAGCGCATCTGATGCAGTACAGCTTATGTTGATCACTTCAATATGCCAGTATTTATTTTTCATTGAATCACAACTAGCTACAAAAACATGATCCTTCTATAAAGTGATCATGATCCTTTTTTAACTAAAAGGTGACTATCCTCTAAAAAATCTGTCATGGATTAAGAACTTACTGGATTCTATACAGATTAACAGATTATTTGATTGCCTTCGACAAGCCAAACAAGATATAGCGGATTATTCGGAATACTTGGACAGTAAGCTTATGAGGGGATTTTAATTAATGAATTTGTAAAGAGTTAGCCGCATATCAAGGGCGTAGAATATTTCTGGGGATAGGCTAAAACCAAAAATTAATCCTTTTCATATCCTCCCAAAAGCTTTGATAGCTTTTCTCTACCACTTCAGGATTGTGAATAACAATAGGAAAAAGTAATGCCAATGCGGTCAAAGACATAGCCATCCGATGATCGTTATAGGTATCAAAAACTACTTCTTCCAATCGTCGAATTCCTTTATGGATTTTTAAGTAATCTTTCCCTGTTTCAATAACTGCTCCCGTTTTTTCTAATTCGTTTTTTAGAGCAATTAAACGATCAGTTTCTTTAATCTTTAAAGTTTTCAAGCCGGAAATATGAGAAGGAATGTTTTTAGCGACCAGAGCTACTGCTAAAGCTTGTACCAAGTCAGGGTTGTGGATTAGATTGATCTTAAATTCTTCGGGTAAATCTACCTCTCTTTTTCGCAATCGAAATCCAGAGCCTATAAAATGGGATTCTACCCCCAGAGGTTTAAAAAGCTCGGCTACAAAAGCGTCACCCTGTAAACTGTGTTGTTTAAACCCCGGCAAGTATATTTCGGCTTTTCGGGCTAATAAAGCCATACTAAACCAATAAGAAGCCGCACTCCAGTCGGGCTCCACTACAAATAATTCGGGAGTTTCAGGAACAAAGGGTTCAACCATTAATCTATTCCGATCCATCTTTACCTTAAAACTAAGCCTACGCATAAGATTAGCAGTAAGGTAAGTGTAAGGAGTTGAAACAGACAAACCTCTTAATATAATTTCCAATCCCCCTTGCAAGCTCGGGGCAATTAACATTAAAGCAGTAATATATTGGCTGCTGACACTATCCTCAATTTCGACGGTATTACCCTGCAGTTTTTTTCCTATAATTTCTAAAGGAGGAAAACCTTCTTCTTCAAGGTAATTAATTTCAGCTCCTAACTGCCTTAGTGCGTCTACCAAAATCCCGATAGGCCTTTTGTACATGCTCTTACTCCCCTTGAGCAAAGTTTTCTTTTTATCTTGAATTGCTAAAAAAGCCGTAAGAAAACGCATAGCCGTTCCGGCATCTCCGACGTTAATTACATCAGAATTATCAGCCAAAGCTTGCTGTAAGATTTGGGTATCACGACTATTAGAAACGTTGAGAATCCTTAGCTTTGGGAAATGAAGCTGTTTAAGTATCAACAGACGATTGGTCTCGCTCTTACTACCGGGTATATTTATTCTCCCGATTATTTTTCCCGTAGGATGAGATAATCTTACAGAAGACATCTACAGGGAAACAAGGTAATTTAAAGCTTCCAAAACATCCTTTTCACTTACTTTGATATCATGTTTAGCCTTTCCAGGTTTTTCAATCAGGCTAAAGTGAAGTACTCCTTTAAAATTTTTTTTATCTTTTTTAATAGTCAGAAGTATATGCTTGGGTTTTCCTTCCATTTTCACTTTGGGGTAAATATTTCTTAACTGCCCGATTATTTCTCTTGACTGTTTTTCCTCCATACCTAAGTATTTTTCAGAGAGATAAAGCTCAGCGATCATACCTAAAATAACAGCTTCCCCGTGTAGGAGTAGTTTCCCTTCTCTCATAGAAGCCGTTTCCAAAGCATGGCCTATGGTATGCCCGAAGTTGAGAACTTTGCGTAAATCGTTTTCTTTAAAATCGAATTCCACCACTTCTCTTTTGATTTCAACAGATTTCCGTATTTGTTCTTTAGTTGGCAACTGCTCGTTAAGGTCATAAATCAGAAGTTCCTGTAGATAAGCTTCATCTTTGATCAATCCATGCTTGAGCATTTCTGCAAAACCGGAATACAGTTCCCGCTGAGGAAGGGTTTCTAAAAAATCAGGGATAATGCCAGTAAATTTAGGTTCTATAAAAAGCCCTATTTGATTTTTAATGCCGTTCAAATTAATACTGTTTTTACCACCTACTGAAGCATCTACCATTGCCAAAAGTGAAGTAGGGAAATTCACAAAGCCAATGCCTCGCATGTAAGTTCCTGCCAACATACCGCCTAAATCGCTTACCATGCCACCCCCCACATTGACCAAAAGAGAATGGCGGTCAGCTCCCGATTTTGACATAGCAAGCCAGAGTTGTGCTAAAACTTCTGGTGATTTACTGCTCTCACCTTCCTTTACTTGCAAGATTTCCCGTTCTCCTAATTTCGGTAGCTGCTGTAAAAGAGGAGTAAGACAAAATTTGCGTGTATTCCCATCCACTAGAAGGAATACTTTAGACCATGACTTATTTAAAAATGTTATTAGTTGATCAATAGCTTCATCATCATAATAAATAGACTGGCTATTATGTGCCTGGTACATTCTTATAAATTTTTACCAAACTAAGCTAATTAAACCCAAAAGGATTCTTTGGCTTCTCTTACTTTTGACTGTTGATTTTTAGATGTGAGTATGGTAGATTTTGACAATACTAAAACTGCATTTATCACCAAGAGTAATGCTCAGTTGCAAAAAGCACATTGGCTATTCAGGTTACTAGCCAGCAAGAGATTGATTAACCTGGGGAGATTATTTACTATGCTTGCCATTAAGATGAAGTTGCCTATTAAAGGCATTGTCAAAAAAATGATCTACGAGCAATTTGTGGGAGGTGAGACCATAGAAGATTGCGCCCGCATTATTTCCCAACTAAGCAGACATAATATCAATTGTCTGTTGAGTTATTCCGTAGAGGGAAAAGAGGTAGAAGCCGATTTTAATAATACCAAGGAAAAAGTCATTCAAACGATCAACTTCGGAGCGACAACAGAAAATGTTCCTTTTGCTGTTTTTAAAGTTACCGGAATTGTCCGATTTGGGCTGATGGAAAAGATCAGTATGGGAAAAGCCTTAACAAAGGAGGAAAATGAAGAGTGGAATAAGGCTAAGGAAAGAGCGAAATCTATTTGCCAACACGCTTATAAAAATGGTCTCAGCATTCTGATTGATGCTGAAGAAAGCTGGATACAGACTGTTATTGACAGTTTAGCAGAAGAAATGATGCAACATTTTAATAAGGAAAAAGTGGTGGTATACAACACTCTACAAATGTACCGGGTAGATCGCATGGATTACTTAAAAGAGATTTGCCGGAAAGCTTTCGACAATAACTACTACTTAGGTATAAAATTGGTGCGGGGAGCTTATATGGAAAAGGAAAGAGCTCGCGCTAGAGAAATGGGATATCCCTCCCCCATACAGGTCAACAAAGCCGCTAGTGATTGTGATTACAATGCTGCAGTAGAGTTTATAGTTGAAAACATTGAAAATATGGGCTTGCTAGCTGGCAGTCATAATGAAGACAGCGCTAAAAATCTGGTCCAGCTTATTGAAAAGCACAATTTAACCTGCGATAATCTGCGCATATGGTTTAGCCAGCTATATGGCATGAGTGATAATCTTTCCTTTAACCTGGCTAAAGAAGGTTATAATGTGGTAAAATACTTACCCTTTGGCCCTATCATAGAAACTTTGCCTTATCTTATTCGAAGAGCGGAAGAAAATACGTCAGTTACAGACCAAACCAATAGGGAACTTGCTTTGATTGAAACGGAATTAAAACGAAGAGGAATTAATTAGGCCTATTTTTCTGGACGTTATAATTCGAGCACAATACAGAGTCAAACAACGGATCCGTATGTGAAATGATAGGTTTTTATTCCGAAAACCTCTCCACCTCCTGTACAGTGGCCTTATTAGTACAATTCTCAACTAAAGCTTTAAAACGCTTTTTATCTTTAGACTGAAAACTGATCCAATAAGTCTTACAAGAATCTTTCTTGGTGTCACTTTCCTCAAAATGTACTTTACCATTCAACAGCATTTGATTGATATCAGCTGTATACAGATTTAGTTTTCGCATTTGATTTTCAGTTGTAGCCGGAACTATTAGTTCTTTTTTTTTCAAATTATAAAGAACTCTGTCATTAGGGAAATAGCTACATTGAATGTTGCGATCGCCAAAAATGAACATTACCAAAATTAACCCAATTCCTACCCCGCCCAGATAGTATGATAGTTTCTTCCAAAATCTCATTCAATACTCCTTACTTCCAACATTAAATCCATGGATGAAAAAGTGCAAGGATTCGAATTTACTCATCCGTGGCTCCTCTTAGTTCTATTATACGTTCCCCATTTTCTCTTACGTCAATTTTTACGATATCGAAATCAGTGAATAATAAATTACTGATTTTTTCAGGCCATTCTATAAAACAATAATGACCTGAACTTAAATATTCTTCCAAACCAATATCCAAGGCCTCCATTTCATTTCTAATACGATAGAAATCAAAGTGATATACCAGAGCTCGTAAAGTTGCATATTCATTGACCAAAGAAAAGGTGGGGCTGCTTACTTCATCATTTACTCCCAAAGCTCTGCACGTAGCTTTAATGAGAGTAGTTTTGCCAGCTCCCATTGCCCCTTTAAACAAGATTACTTTCTGGTTAAAAGCTTTTAAAAGTTTTTTGGCTATTTCCTCTAAGCTTTCGGGACAAGCAGCGGTAAATATCAGTGCCATCTCGCAAAAAATAGTATTAGCTTTTAGGTATCAAAGTAACAAAGGGTATGATCATTTCTTCTAGCGAAATGCTCCCATGCTGATATGTATTATGATAGTATCTTACATATTGATTGAAATTATTGGGATAAGCAAAAAACAAGTTTTCGCGAGCAAATACATATACTGAATTGATATTGGGTTTTGATAAATAAACGTTTCTGGGATTTTTGATCTCGTAAACATCTTTAGCTCTATAAGACATACCACGCCCTACTTTATAACGAATATTGGTATTTACGTTTCTATGGCCAATCAGCTTAGTAGGTTCAGTTACATTAATAGTTCCATGATCTGTAGTAATAATCACTTTTATATTCTTATCAGACAGTATTTTCAGCATATCCAGCACGGGAGAGTTCTGAAACCAGCTCAGAGTAAGGGAACGATATGCTTTATCATTATCTGTCAGTTCACGGATAAGTTTCGTATCGGTTCTAGCATGTGAAAGCATGTCAACAAAGTTGTAAACAACAGCGTTGAAATCGTTTATGAGTAAATCAAAAACATTATCAACCAGCTTTTTACCAAAGGCATGATTGGTAACTTTATGATAGGAGAATCTCAAGTCTTTTTTCCCCAGTCGTTGTAACTGATCTGCTAGAAAATCTTGCTCATAAAGGTTTTTACCTTCATCATCTGTATCACTTATCCACTTATCAGGCATTCGATTTTGAATCTCAGATGGCATTAAACCAGCAAACAAAGCATTACGGGCATACTGAGTGGCAGTAGGTAGGATGCTAAAGTAAGTCTCTTCATTTTTCACTTGAAAATAGTCCAATAAAACAGATTGAATAATTTTCCATTGATCGTAACGAAGATTGTCGATTACGATAAAAAATAGTTTCTGACCTTCATTTATTTGGGGGTATACCCACTTTTTAAACAAGGTGTGCGACATTACAGGAGCACCCTCATCTATATGCAGCCAATTTTCGTAGTTTCTTTCAATGAATTTGAAAAATTGAGAGTTAGCCTCTTTTTTTTGATTTTGCAGTATTTCGTTTAAGCTTTTTTCTTCTAATTTATCTAGTTCTAGTTCCCAATAAACTAAACGCTTATACATGCTCTTCCATCCTTCCACATCATTTATCGTAGCTAGATCTGTTGCTATCTGACGAAATTCTTCTCGGTAATTATTAATTGTTTTTTCACTTACTAAACGCTTGACATCCAGGTTCTTTTTAATGACTAATAAAATCTGTTTAGGGTTTACCGGTTTTATGAGATAATCTGATATCTGTGAACCTATAGCATCATCCATTATACTTTCTTCTTCACTTTTAGTAATCATCACCACAGGTAAAGCTGGTCGTAAAGTCTTCATTACTTTGAGTGTTTCCAATCCGTCTATACCTGGCATGTTTTCATCGAGAAGCACCAAATCGTAATGTTTTTCTTCCACCATTTCCAAAGCCTCGCTACCACTGCCAACGGTATCTACTTTGTATCCTTTTTCATTGAGAAATATGATATGAGATTTTAATAGGTCGATCTCGTCATCAACCCAAAGAATTTGAACATTGTCCATACTTTTCTCGATTTTTAAATTTCCTGAAACAATTATACCACAACAATTTGAACTCTACTAACAAGTTCAAGACATTAAACGATCTTACCTACGGCTTCATTACTATTTCTGATGAATTAATTTTTGACTTAGTAGAACATCCTTATTTTCAGCGATTGTGCTGGATCTCTCAATTGGGCTTAACCTACTAAAGATCATGAAATTACCCTAGTTGAGAAAGAAATGGTTTTGATAGCTATACTGTTGCATCACATCGAGCATGGACCCTTTTCTCACGTATTAGAAAACTCCATTATTTCAAGTATCAGGCGTGAAAATCTCTCTCTGAAATATAATAAAAGTACTAAATGCTGAATTTAGTGAAAACCTGGGCATAGCTATTGGGATTTTTCAAAATCTATATCACAAGAAGTTTCTGCATCAACTGATTAGTAGTCAACTGGATATGGATTGCTTAGGCTATCTGTGAAGAGACAGCTTTTATACGGGACTTAGTGAGGGTCAGGTTAATACTGAAAGAGTAATATCCATGCTCAATGTAGCAATTGGCAGGTGTATTTACATGAACCCGTTTTAAGTGCAGAACATTTGCTCATTAAAATACTAGAGAGAGCAAAGGAAATTTATACTAACAGTTTGCCAATTCCCAGCCGTCTTAAAACTTTTTTAAGTGATGATTTGTTCGGGGATTATTCCGTTTTGCTGAAACATTATGCTCTCTAATTGGATGATCACGATATAATAATTAGCTATAAAGAAATGGGCTAAAATCGAGGATAAAATCCTAGCTTGCGTTGTCGTAAATTACTCAATTCGCAAGCTCTTAGGTATTAAAAGCTAGTGATGAGTTTGTTTCAGCTCAATGGCTAAGGCAAATTTTGCGTAAAATCACTAAGGCTTATAAACTTAAACTCAAAATGAGGTCAGATATTTTGTATTTTAAGAAACGCTTATGGTAGTTTATGAAGTAAGATCAATCTATTACCGAGATGGTACAACTCGGGGTATGACACAGACTCCAAACCAATTAAATGTTTCATCATTGGCAAAGCCAGTTGTAAAGTACTTTCTATCTTTCTCTAAAAGAGTGTTTAATGTAAGGTGAAACTCAATAAAAATAGTCCCTTAAACTACCCATAACCCAAAACAATATTATGGATATTTAGATCCAGTTTAAACTTGGAGTTATCAATAACATAAAGAGAAAGATTTAGACCCTTGAGTTTAACTTCCAAATGGCTCAGCCCTTCTAATATTGCCTTGATTAAATACTGGGGCAAATACGAAAACCAGATACCTGCTAATCCCAGTTTGAGTTTTACGCTAGACAAATGCCATACTGAAACTTCTGTGACGGCAAGGAATAGAGATTCCACAGATCGTTTCAGCTTTGAAGTTTTTTTAGATGGAAGAGCACAATTTGAATTTAAAAATAAAATTGAGAAACTCTTTATTCGTGTAGAAGATGATGCTTCCTTTTTAAAAGAAAAGCATCTAGAAATCCGCACCATCAATTCCTTCCCCCATAATAGCGGCATTGCTTCCAGTGCCTCGGGCATGAGTGCCTTAGCTCTTTGCCTGCTCAGCCTCAAAGAAAAAATTACTGGTGAAAAAGAAAAAAATTTCTATCGAAAAGCTAGTGAATGGGCTCGCTTGGGTTCTGGTAGTGCAAGTCGCTCTGTTTATGGTGGCATTGTAGAGTGGGGCCAGGATGAAAACACTAGCTATAGCAGCAACCGTTGGGCCATCCCTTATGATGGCAAAGTAGATCCTGTTTTCGAGACCTTTCGAGATACAGTACTCCTAGTGGAAAGAGGTTTTAAAAAAGTACCTAGTACTGTGGGACATGGTCTTATGAAAGAACATCCTTATGCCTACATCCGATTTAAACAAGCTCGTGATAATCTTAAGGGCTTATATCGGGCTTTGGAAAAAGGAGATTTAGAACAATTTGGCAGAATAGTAGAAGGTGAAGCTCTTACCTTACATGCTATGATGATGACCTCATCTCCATACTACCTCTTAATAAAACCGAACACCCTACAAGTAATAGAAAAAATATGGAATTTTAGGGAAAATTCTTCCATCCCTGCCTATTTTACCTTAGATGCTGGGGCTAATGTTCATTTGCTATTTCCACAAAGTTCAGAACAAGCTGTAAACAAGTTTATTAAGGAAGAGTTATCCCCCTTTTTACAAAACAGTAAGTACATTTGCGACTGCATTGGCAAAGGCCCCGTTAAGCTTAAGGAATAAATGATAAATAAAAATCCGTTATACTACGCAAAGATTCTCCTCTTTGGAGAGTACGGAATCATTAAAAACAGCATGGGGCTTTCTATTCCCTATAACTATTATCAAGGAGGTTTTAAGCAAAGTGAAAAGTTTAGTAACAAATCCAAGAAATCCAATGATAATTTAAGAAAATACCTTCAGCACCTCAAAGAGCTACATCATTCTGGAGAAATTATTGCCCCCATTGGTCTGCGAGCTTTAGAGCAAGACCTCAATAGGGGTTTTTATTTTAACAGCAGTATTCCCGAAGGTTATGGCATAGGAAGTAGCGGGGCTCTCTGTGCAGCCATCTACAACAAATATAGCCTCCATAAAATCGACCCGGATGTAGATATAGATAAAGATACCATCACTGAACTGAAAAATATTTTCGGACAAATGGAATCATATTTTCACGGCAAAAGCAGTGGTTTAGACCCATTGGTCTGCTATCTTAAGCTTCCAATAGTCGTCAAGTCTAAAGACGACCTAGGAACGATAGCTATTCGTGAACCCGGCAAGGGCAAGGAGGCTATCTTTTTACTTAACAGTGGACGTCCAGGTAAAACCCATTCTATGGTATATCTCTTCATGGAAAAGATGAAGAATGAAGGTTTCCGCAACATTATAAAAGAACAGTTTGTTAAATACAATGATATCTGTATCCGAACATTTTTAAAAGGCGATACTACATGCCTCTTTGAAAATCTAAAAAAATTGAGTTATTTAATACTGAAATATTTTACTCCTATGATACCTTTGAACATGCATGAGCTTTGGATAAAAGGCATAGAGACTAGTGCTTATTACCTTAAGCTTTGTGGCTCAGGTGGTGGTGGTTTTCTACTGGGTTTTGCCCCTGATTACGACAATGCTCGCGAAATGCTAAAAAACCATCATCCTAAGCTTATTTATCGCTTCTAAATTGAAACTCAATAAGAAAGTATAGGCTACCGCTCTATAAATAAGTTCTCTGCCTAGCTCTCTTTAAGTAAGGTAGTACGGTATTTTTTCTCGCTCTAGCTCAATATTTGGCTGCAATTTTTGTGCTGAACGATCCTCAATGGCTAAAGACTTTACTAAATTCCCATTTGCATCTGATTATTTTTGTCTCGCTATTTTATATCGCAAGAGACTACATCATCATCAATTTTTACGATATAGTATTAGAAACTTCAAAGGTGATATAACTGTGGGCTACCCCTCCCCTACTCTTCCAGTTACTATTTTGATCTTCTCCCAGAAAAAATCATTACGCTCTGCTAGACAATCTCTTTTGTCTGGCTAATCATTGGCGGCATCTTCAACTTAAGCTCTACTTCCTTGAAAAATGGAAGACTTTCTCTCACTCTTGTGAGCTTGATTATCAAGCTATTCCTTATTAAGGAAGAGGTCTTTGAATAACTCCTTAGTGATATTCCCTACTAAATTATATATACTACTATTCTTATTCAAGTGCAGCTATGGTCTTTTCCAATACGTTTTGATTGACCTTTACCTCGTACTGTTCTCTCAAGGAATTTACCCATTCTTTTTCAAGATAATCCTGATAGCTACTTACTATCAAGCCACGAGCTTCCTGTAAGGTTTTAATAGTTGGTGGTACTACCTTATTTACTTTAACTAATATGTATCGATCATCTATGTTTTTGATTTTAGTAAATCCCTCTTTTTCCATATTAAAATTAGACAAAAGATCATGACTCCCTTTCTCATAAACCTTTTGAGTAAAGGAAACATTTAATTGACTCTTAATGATATCTGGATCTAAACCATTTTTTAAAGCCCTCATGGCTTTCTTTGCTAGCTTTTTGTTTGCTGCATCTATAATTATCACATCAAAGCGAGTATCCCATTTGTAATTTTCTTTTATAGAGCTATAATATTGATAAAGCCCAATACTGTCTTCTATAGCGGTTTTCCATATTTTTTCTTCAGTGAGATCAAAAAGTAATATGCCTTCATAATATTCACGACTTAGTAATTTAAATTGGGGGTATTTGTCCTCTAATCTGGTCTTTTCATATTTGATTAATTGATTTTCTACAAATCTTCTAAATGCAACATCAGGCTGTCTTTTTAATCCTCTTTCTCTAATCAGTTTTTTCTGATTTTCTTCCAGGAACATGAGAAAGTCCTTAACCTTAAACCGCTTGTTTGCAAACTCAAATAATACCTCATTAAGGCCCTCAACCCTCTCAGCTTTGTATTTATTCAGTTTAAGCTCATTTACGTCAACCTGGTCATAGGTTATTTTTTTAATCTTCGAATACTCTTTATATGCGTATTCCTTTTTCAATTTTTTAATAATGCTGATGTAACTCCGTTTTGAACGTCGATCTTTTTCAACGCTGACTTTTAACTCAGACTTGATTTTGTCAAACAAGGGTATCGACTTTTTTTCTATAAGCTTTACAATATGCCAGCCTATAGGGGTTTTTACAGGTTTTGAGAAATCACTGGGGTTTTCCAGGGAAAAAGCTGTATCTTCAAAATCGGGATACATTTTATTAATACCAAAAGGTGGTAATTGTCCGCCTAATTTGTTTGATGTTTCGTCTTCACTATATTTAAGTGCCAGTTCCTCAAAATTTGCTCCATTATTTAGTTCTTCATGTATCTCATAGATTTTCTTTTTGGCGTTCTCTTTTTTATCGGTTTTCGATTCTTCATCACTTACTAACATTATATGCGCTACTGTAATCTCACCCCTAGCAGGGCGCTTATCGGTAACTTTAATTACGTGGTACCCAAAATGCGTTCTAACTGGATTATCAGCTATTTCACCAACGGGAGTATTGTATACCGCTGATTCAAAAGGATAGATCATGTTAAAAACAGTGAAATATCCAAGATCACCTCCTTTCTGGGCGGAATATTGATCTTTTGAGTATTCCTTGGAGAGAATGGAAAAATCTTCTCCATTTTTTATTCTTTTGATGAGCTCTTTAGCCTGATTATATGCTGTTAATGTATCATCTTCTTCTGGGGTTAACATAATGTGTAATGCTTTGACATCGTATTTCATTCTCTTATAAGCTTCTCTAATTAGCTCTTCGATAGCATTCTTGTCTATGAGATAAGATTGAGCGAGTTGATTTTTATAGCTCATATACTCTCTTTTAAACGCATGGGTGGTATCCTTACCCATTTCTTTGGCTTGGCATACTTTAAGCTTGAAATTAATATATAGATCGAGATATTCACGAGGAGTTTGGGAATCTATATTTTCCCTTATCTCTCGGTTCTTATTGTAAACAGCCATATATTCTCCAGCAGTTATTGTATCGTCTTTAACGATAAATAATACCTGATTTTCAAGATTGTCGTTACTCTTTTGAGCTAAGCTTAATAAGATGAACCCGAATAAGGTCAAAGTCAAGGTAGCACATTTCATTTTATAGAAGTTCTTAGTTTACAAGCCAAAATAAAAATTTATTTGTGACTATAATTAGGGGCTTCTTTTGTTATATATATGTCATGAGGATGACTTTCATGGACGCCGGCGGTAGTCATATGCACAAAACGGGCATTTTGGTGTAGTGATTTTATATCAGGGGCACCACAATATCCCATACCGGCTCTTAATCCCCCGATAAACTGATACATCATTTCATTTAATTCGCCTTTATAAGCTACTCTGCCTACTATTCCTTCGGGAACGAGCTTTTTAATGTCGTCTTCCATGTTCTGAGGGTAGCGATCTTTTGAACCTTGCTGTATAGCTTCTATAGAACCCATACCCCTATACCTTTTATAACGTTTGCCTTCATAAATTATAGCTTCTCCTGGAGCCTCTTTTGTGCCGGCTAATAAAGAGCCTAGCATAACACTATCTGCCCCGGCAGCTATGGCCTTTAGAATGTCCCCTGTATATCTTATCCCTCCATCAGCTATTAGAGGAACCCCCTTATTATTACCTATGCCTCTTCTTACTTCAATTATAGCTGATAATTGAGGTATTCCTATTCCAGCCACGATCCGCGTTGTACAAGCTGAGCCAGGTCCAATTCCCACCTTCACGGCATCTGCTCCTGCTTCAACTAAATATTTGCCTGCTTCTTCAGTAGCGATGTTCCCCGCTACAACATCGAGGTCTGGAAACTCGCCCTTGACTTTTTCTAAGATATCTGCTACTTTTTTCGTGTGCCCATGAGCTGTGTCAATCACTACGGCATCTACACTTGACCTCTGCAATGCCTTTATTCTTTCCAGTATATCTGAGGTAATGCCTACCGCCGCTGCAACCCTAAGTCTGCCGTAGTTGTCTTTACAAGCATTTGGTTTTATTTTCAGCTTAGTGATATCCCTGTAAGTAATCAAGCCAATAAGAGTATTGTCTTTAGTAACAACCGGTAGTTTTTCTATTTTGTGTTTCCGCAAAATTACTTCTGCTTCTTCTAGGGTGGTATTTTCATGAGTAGTTATGAGGTTTTCCCTGGTCATTATTTCTCTTAGATAACGATCATTTCTTTTTTCAATCCTCAGATCCCTATTAGTAATTATACCGACGAGCTTCTTGCTTCTATCAATAATCGGAATACCACTTATTTTACGCTCAGTCATAATTTTCTCAGCATCTGATACCAAGGCATTTTCAAGCAAGGTAACCGGTTCTACTATCATACTGCTTTCTGCTCTTTTAACATTGCGAACTTCGATAGCCTGTTGTTCAATGCTCATGTTCTTATGTAAAACTCCAATTCCTCCATCCTGAGCTACTGCTATTGCCATGGTGGATTCTGTAACTGTATCCATTGCAGCAGATACAATGGGTGCTTTCAATTGTATATTTCTAGTAAAGTTAGTTGTAAGATCAACTTCATGTGGAAAGACTTCAGAATAAGCAGGGATTAATAAGACGTCATCATATGTCAATGCCTCGCCTAGAATTTTATCGGTATGCAGTGTCATTTGGGTGTACAATTTTGTTAGAATTGCACACAAAAGTAAGCAAATAATAGGTTAATGATTTACTCTCAATTAAGATGACTTAAACCCAAAGAAAATCTAATATCTTTTAGCCCTTAGGGAGCGTTCTTACGTAGATTTTTGAGAAAATGACAGTTTAGATATCTCAAGTTAAATAGGGCAGCTTTATTAATTTTACTTCTCAGCGACCATATACTTCTCCCTTGCGAGTGGAGTAATTTATTTTGAGAGCTTCGGCTTCTCTCAGCTCTTGCTTGATATCGGTGATCAAGCCCATTTTAACATTTTCATCTGCTTTGATCGAAACTGTCATCAAAGGTCTTTCGGCTTCATTGATGTTTTCCCTTTCAGAAATAACGTATCCTTGGACGTCTTTCACCCTAGCAAAAGCATCGTTTAGCTGCAAACGCGGTTCAGTACCAACTTGGCTCGAGTATTTTTTAAGCGGTTTACCTACATATATATAAGTAACCAGCGATTTCCTTTCCAGCTTTTTGATTTCAGTCGCAAAAGGCTTATTGTTTTTGACCAAAAGGGTTACCTCCCGCATAACTGTTGTTACCATGAAGAAAAAAAGCAGCATGAAAACAATATCCGGTAATGATGCAGTGGATATTCTAGTTGTACCACCCCCTGATTTCTTTTTAAATTTCGACATACTAGCTTACTTCTAAGCTTACGGGCTCTGCTTCTGATATTTTCTGAGGAAACAAATCGCCTATTTCTTTTCTTTGAACACTGGATAGCTCCTTGTAGTCCAAGCCAAATTTTTTCTGAGATTCGCGATCTCGGAGTTCATTGTATGCGGCCGCCAACTCATTTTGAACAGCTATATACATCTTATAGGATGTTCCTCTATCATTTTGCAATGATATAATAGCTTTTGTAGGGTTATCGGATGAATTAGAGTTTTTGAAACCCTCGCAATAATCGCAGCTACCGTCACCATTGTTATCGATAAATTTTATTGCGGCATTTCGTAAACCCCTTAAATCCATATATTCATCTTCCACTAAAAGCTGGTCTTTGGAATTTACCAATACTGTAAAAATATTTTTCTTTTTGATAGGAGGAGGGTCCGTAATCTGCTCAACATCATAGGGGGGCAGTTTTCGGTTAATACCGGAATCCACATCCATAGTAGTAGTAACTAGAAAGAAGATCAGGAGTAAAAAGGCAATATCTGCCATAGAACCTGCATTTATTTCCAGTATCTCCCTTTTGTTTCTCGGCATAATTATTTAAATAGACGGATAATCTCAAAGTAGAGTATAGAAAATATAGCAAGGCCTGCTAAAAGGTATAAGGCTACCAAACCAGCACCTATTGTTTTTAGGGTATTTTCGCTTATATCTTTATATACTGCGGCATCAGAACCATCGTTCAAGGCGTAAGATATAATTACTAATACAATCAGAGCGATTATTCCAATCAAGATATTTTTCGCAGCCGCTACATTGGAAAAAACTTTCAATAACGCAAAGGTTAAGATAGCAAAAATGCTAGCTCCAATTAAGGCATAAGTGATGTATAATCCTATATCTATCATCAAACAGTTTTTTATTCTTTAGCTCTGTGCCTAATCAGTAAATCAACTAATGAGATGGAGGCATCTTCCATTGTATTAACAATAGAGTCGACCTTGGCTATGATATAATTATAGAATATTTGAAGTATAATAGCCACAATAAGGCCAAATACAGTTGTTAAAAGTGCTACCTTAATACCACCCGCTACCAGTGATGGAGAAATATCACCAGCCGCTTCTATGGCATCAAAAGCCTGAATCATACCAATTACAGTACCCATGAAACCAAGCATAGGAGCTAGGGCAATAAAAAGAGAAATCCACGAGATATTTCTTTCTAAAAGACCCATTTGAACAGAACCGTAAGAGATAATGGATTTTTCAACAACTTCAACACCTTCCTCCATTCTGTCGAGCCCTTGATAGAATATGCTAGCCACCGGCCCGCGGGTGTTGCGACAAACTTCTTTGGCAGCCTCTACACCTTCAGAGTTCAAGGCATTTTCAACTCCAGCTATAAGCTTTTTGGAATTGGGCATAGCCATGCTGAGATAAATGATACGTTCGATGCAAATGGCAAGGCCAAGTATTAAGATAATTAATACAATTCCCATAAAACTCGGGCCTCCGTCAATAAACTGCTTTTTTAGCACTTGGTGGAAGGTTTTGTCTTCGGGAACTTCAGCTTCCAGGTCGACTTCCCGCTCAGCTGCATCTGAAACTTCACTAACAATCTCATTCGTAAAGTCATTAGTATCAGCTGCTTGTTCAGTGTTGCTTGGTAATCTGTCTTGAGCTATAAGATTTATATTCCAAAAGACTATCAAATTAAAAATAGCCAAAAATGAAAATGCTTTTTTCATCGTTGTTTGTTTGAATGAAATTTTAGCGAAAGTAAAAAAACTTACTAAAAAGTATTATCAACTAGAAAATATTGGATATTTTAATATTAAGCTGAGTAAAATCCCGATTTTTCTATGCTTTATTAGGAAAGTGAGGTAAGGTTATTTTTTCGTTAAGGGCTATGCTTAGCTTTACCGTTCTTGTTGGAGAGATGGCCGAGTGGCTGAAGGCGCACGCCTGGAAAGTGTGTATACCCCTCACAGGGTATCGGGGGTTCGAATCCCCCTCTCTCCGCCAATTTTCAAAATTAGAGCTTTGGGCGATTGTTGCCTTGCCCTCGCTACGCTCGGGTGCGGCGGAAGCCGTGATTTTGAAAGTCCTTTTCATATTCAGTCTCTCTAATATTATCTTTACGTGTCTTGCCCACCTACATAGGTCTCGTCCATTTCTATAATTCCTTGTAATAAAGTATTTTCTTTGTCTCCCATTGCCTTACGTATTCTTTGCATAATATACCAAGCTGTAGGTTGTGCAACGTCACAAGCACGAGCCAATTGATAAGAAGATATTCCTTTTTCTGCCCCTAGTACGAGAGACAAAGCTAAAAACCATTTTCGCAAGGGTATTTGTGTCCCCTGAAAGATTGTGTTTATGCGTACATGAAAGTTGTGATGGCAACTAGCACACATATACCTATTATCTTTTTGCTTTTTACCCGTCTTATGTTCACTTCCACAATAAGGGCATATGAAGTTATTTCTTCCCCATCTTATCTTTTCTAAATACGCTATACAAGATTCTTCTGTAGGGAATATTTTGTGCATTTCTGTTATGTTCATTATTAATTCTATGTTTTTATTAATCGCACAAATATACAAAATTATTTCTATATATCCAAATGGGTATTATTACGTTATATTTAGTGATAATAGTCATCGGGCTATAAAATACACCTCATACCACATGGATACCGCCCACAAAATCGCCAGAGCATTAGGCGTTAGTTTAGATGATTTAATGAAATAAAAATATGACCCAAAAACAAGACACATTAAAACTATTTGAAAAAATCAAAGATTGATCTGTCCTGGGCTTTTGCTGACAAAACAAGAAAAGATACTGCGTATATCACGCATGGCTATCATTGCTACCGACATTTGTAGATTTAAAATTTCTGATGGATTTATTAAGGCTAATTCTAAAAGTTTCTGGTCTTATGACCCCCACCCCCTCGCTATCCTTGGTAAGTGGTCGTGGCTCTGCAATCACGGTTGCTCTTCCCGCTGCAATTGGCTTTTATCCTTTAAAACATCCCCAGGTTTGTTAATTACAACTCGTCCATTGCCGTTTTGAAAATTCCAAAAATGTTCGCGGGATATTTGTTGTCCAACTTTTACGGCTTTTGTTTTGTCAATTTCAATTATTTTTTATCCCGTTTTCGTATTTCCTCCTCGCATTTTTTTATCATGTTGGCCGCCATTTTTTCATATTGTGGATCTAGCTTAGCCCGCTTAAAATCTTCAATAGCTCCCTGGTCGCCCCCTAAAACGCACTTTGCATTCCCTCTATTATAATAAGCCTCTGGAAAATCTGGTTTTAGTTTAATAGCCTGGTTATAATCTTCAATAGCTTCCTGGGGTTTCCCTGAAACTTGCTTTGCAAGCCCTCTATTATTATAAGCCTCTGCATAATCTGGTTTTAGTTTAATAGCCTGGTTATAATCTTCAATAGCTTCCTGGGGTTTCCCTGAAACTTGCTTTGCAAGCCCTCTATTATTATAAGCCTCTGCATAATCTGGTTTTAGTTTAATAGCCTGGTTATAATCTTCAATAGCTCCCGGGTAGTCCCTTGAAGTTGAAGCACACTTTGTAACCCCTCTATTATTATAAGCCTCTGGAAAATCTGGTTTTAGTTTAATAGCCTGGTCATAATCTTCAATGGCTCCCCGGTGATTCCCTAAAACTTGCTTTGCAAGCCCTCTATTATTATAAGCCTCTGGAAAATCTGGTTTTAGTTTAATAGCCTGGCTAAAATCTTCAATAGCTTCCTGGGGTTTCCCTAAAGTGTACTTTGCAAGCCCTCTCCTATTATAAGCCTCTGGAAAATCTGGTTTCAGTTCAATAACCTTGTCATAATCTTCAATAGCTTCCTGGGGTTTCCCTAAAGTGTACTTTGCAAGCCCTCTACTATTATAAGCCTTTGCATAATCTGGTTTTAGTTTAATAGCCTGGTTATAATCTTCAATAGCTTCCTGGGGTTTCCCTAAAGTGTACTTTGCAAGCCCTCTATTATAATAAGCCTCTGGAAAATCTGGTTTTAGTTTAATAGCCTGGTCATAATCTTTAATAGCTCCCTTGTCGTCCTCCCTTGAATCGTACTTTGCATTCCCTCTATTATTATAAGCCTCTGGAAAATCTGGTTTTAGTTCAATAGCCTGATTATAATATTCAATATATTCAATGCCTTCCCTGTATTGTTTTTCTTCTTTTTCTAAATAAACTGCCTTATGAAAAAGAGAACGAGCCTTGCTATGCTTTTCTTCATTGTCGATAAATCCGATCAAGTCCTTGTAAATGGTTTCGTCGGATATATGATGAAACTTTCTCAAGTATTCCAGAATACCTTTTTTCCGATTAAATTCAACAGTAGTAAATTTGCATCGTTCTTGATCAATATAACCATAAGGACTACGGACAAAAACACTGTGTTGGGCTGTGACGCGTATTCTACTGCTTTTCGTCAAGGGGGGGTCAATAATGGCGATTGCTTCTCTCTTTTCGTAATTAATATCGAGGTGTTTACTTATTCCATTAGTTCGTAATAAAATCACTTCCCCCTTTTCTTTACCTTTACCATTACAGGCAAAAAACAAAGCAATATAGAGATTGCGGCTAAAATCTATCAATGTCGTTTTACCGCCAAAATGCTGGATATCGGTCAAGATCTCAATGTTGCTTCTACTATCTGAAAGACGTCTTCTTGCTCTTTCTACAGTTTCTTTTTCTATACTAATTGGTAGATATTTTAGTAGATATTTCTCATTAAAATTTTTTTTAGTTTCTCTGTATAAAGATGAATTGATTCCATCTTTTTCACCACTATATATTTCATTGGTACCTCTAAAAATGTAATCACCATCTTTACACTTTTCCTCCAGGTCAGTGATAAAATCTTTTATTTCTGTTGTGCCCATAATTTAAATTAATTTTTCATTTCCACCATTCCTGCTTATCAGTTTTGGTAAGAATTGCATTACATTCCTTCAATTTTTACCTTTTTCCCCAAGCTTCTTCTATCTTATCTTTAATTTTTTGCTCTTGAATTGCAGTTAGATTTTTGCTTTTTACCCGTCTTATGTTCACTTCCACAATAAGGGCATATGAAGTTATTTCTTCCCCATCTTAATCTTTTCTAAATACGCTATACAAGATTCTTCTGTAGGGAATATTTTGTGCATTTCTGTTATGTTCATTTTAATTCTATGTTTTTATTAATTGCACAAATATACAAAATTATTTCTATATATCCAAATGGGTATTATTACGTTATATTTAGTGATAATAGTCATCGGGCTATAAAATACACGTCATACCACATGGATACCGCCCACAAAATCGCCAGAGCATTAGGCGTTAGTTTAGATGATTTAATGAAATAAAAATATGACCCAAAAACAAGACACATTAAAACTATTTGAAAAAATCAAAGATTGATCCGTCCTGGGCTTTTGCTGACAAAACAAGAAAAGATACTGCGTATATCACGCATGGCTATCATCGCTACCGACATTTGCAGATTTAAAATTTCTGATGGATTTATTAAGGCTAATTCTAAAAGTCTCTGGTCTATGACCACCCCCTTGCTATCCTTGGTAAGTGGCCGTGGCTCTGCAATTACGGTTGCTCTTCCCGCTGCAATTGGCTTTTATCCTTTAAAACATCCCCAGGTTTGTTAATTACAACTCGTCCATTGCCGTTTTGAAAATTCCAAAAATGTTCGCGGGATATTTGTTGTCTAGCTTTTACGGTTTTTGTTTTGTCAATTTCAATTATTTTTTATCCCGTTTTCGTATTTCCTCCTCGCATTTTTTTATCATTTCGGTCGCTTTTTTTTCATATTGTGGATCTAGCTTAGCCCGCTTAAAATCTTCAATAGCTCCCGGGTAGCCCCTTGAAGTTGAAGCACACTTTGCAAGCCCTCTATTATTATAAGTCTCTGGAGAATCTGGTTTTAGTTGAATAGCCTGGGTATAATCTTCAATAGCTCTCTGGTTGCCCCCTAAAACGCACTTTGCAAGCCCTCTATTATAATAAGCCTCTGGAAAATCTGGTTTTAGTTGAATAGCCTGGTTACAATCTTCAATAGCTTCCTGGGGTTTCCCTGAAACTTGCTTTGCAAGCCCTCTACTGAGATAAGCCTCTGCATAATCTGGTTTTAGTTTAATAGCCTGGTTACAATCTTCAATAGCTCCCTTGTAGTCCCTTGGAGTTGAAGCGTACTTTGCATTCCCTCTATTATAATAAGCCTCTGCATAATCTGGTTTTAGTTTAATAGCCTGGCTAAAATCTTCAATAGCTCCCTTGTAGTCCCTTGGAGTTGAAGCGTACTTTGCATTTCCCCTATTATTATAAGCCTCTGGAAAATCTGGTTTTAGTTTAATAGCCTGGGTATAATCTTCAATAGCTCCCTGGTAGTCCCTTGGAGTTGAAGCACACTTTGCATTTCCTCTATTATAATAAGCCTCTGGAGAATCTGGTTTTAGTTTAATAGCCTGGCTAAAATCTTTAATAGCTCCCTTGTAGTCCCTTGGAGTTGAAGCGTACTTTGCATTTCCCCTATTATTATAAGCCTCTGGAAAATCTGGTTTTAGTTTAATAGCCTGGCTAAAATCTTCAATAGCTCCCTTGTAGTCCCTTGGAGTTGAAGCGTACTTTGCATTTCCCCTATTATTATAAGCCTCTGCATAATCTGGTTTTCGGTCAATAGCCTGGTCATAATCTTCAATAGCTTTCCCGTATTGCTTTAATTGGAATTTTGCATTTCCTCTATTATAATAAGCCTCTGGAGAATCTGGTTTTAGTTTAATAGCCTGGCTAAAATCTTCAATAGCTCCCTGGTAGTCCCTTAAATGGCACTTTGCATTTCCCCTATTATTATAGGCCTTTGCATAATCTGGGTCTAGTTTAATAGCCTGGCCATAATTTTCACTGGCTTCCTGAAACTTAGCGCTTTGATGAGCCGTTACTCCCAAAGCAAAGTAATCTTTGGCGCTAAGATCGTAAGCTTTATCGTGAGCATTCGCCATAGAGAAACCTGTCAAATCCTTAAATAAAGCGCTTTCTGAAATGCCATATTTATTTTTCAAAAGTTCAACCAGGGCTTTTTTTTGAGCTTTTTCTATTGTTACCACTTTATAATATTTTTCTTCCATCCTGGGCTTGCCAAAGACAAAGGTGGATTTCTGGGCAATAATGCGGTTATTTATAGCTCTGGGCTGCCATTTATAAAGATTATCTTTTTCAAAAAAATACCTGATCTCTTCTTCATGTTCTTTAGAAGTTACAATTTTAAATACATCCGTACTATCTGTCTGCATACCCACTACTTTTCCATCTTTATCGGGCTTATCTTTGCAGGCAAAGTATAAAGCAATAAAGGGATCAGTAGTGAAATCGATCAGACAGGTAGCGGCACCGTTATGTTGTAATTCTGCCAGCAACTCCAGATCATACATTTTTTTATCTGAATTTTTGTTGTGTCCTAAACCATTCTGGTGGGCATTTTCAAGTAAATCTTCGACGCGTTTTTGAAACAGAGTAGTATTGTTTTTTTTTACTCTGCGTAATATTGACGCTTCTACCTCCCGGTCTTTGTCAGCCAGACCACGGTAAAGCAATAAGGTTCCTTCTAATTCTTCTACCCATTTCGTAAATTCTTCTATAGTTGTTATTATTGTTGCTTTTTTCACGGTCTCTTCCCACTGCCTTTTGTTTTCAATGGCCTCCCCCCAAACTTCCCCTATCTTACCCTCGATCTTCCGCCCCATTTTCTCAATCAGCTTTTTATTGCCATCCACCACCTCCTGCTCCGCTTCTATCTCCGCCACGATCTGCTTTTGAACTTCAAGAGGCGGGAGAGGGATTTGGAGTGCTTGCAAAATCTTAATAGATGCGACATTTTGAATTGCAACACCTCTAACATTAAAAGCTACAAGTTTTTGAAAATCACCACTATCCATCCATAGTTTTAAAAATTTTACAATTAGATTGTGTTTAACCGTTAGCTTTAGGAGTGCCTGATTTATAACTCCTCTTGGTGCGTTTTGAGGAACAATTGCTGTCTTACCCATTGTTCCTGAACAGCTCATTATTAAATCATTAGTTTGAACTTGAAACCTTTTCATTTTCTTAAACTTTTCTGGCTTTATGAAATATCTAAATTCATTAAAATTACTATGGATTGCATGTGATTGTTCGTACACTGCGAAACCTTTTTTAACAAAAATCTCTTTTTTTAAATCTCCACCAAACGGACCTCTGACAAACTCACACACCTCCCCCAGCTCCCCCATCGGCCAGCCGGGACCAATATCAAAGGCAGACTTCCAACTCTCCACAACCTGCTGGGCTCCCTCAATGACTTTCTGATAGCCCTCGATCTCCGCCACGATCTGCTTTTGGACTTCGAGAGGCGGGAGGGGGATTTTATATTTTAAGGCAAAATCCTTTGTTAATCGTTGCAAGCCACCTGTACCACTCATATTTTTCTTCCCATTGCTAATAAATTCTTCACTTGAAATAAAATAATAAATCAGCTCAGGCAGAATCTTTTCTTTATCTGCTCTATAAATAAAAAACTCACTTGAACCAAATCCTATTCCATTAGTTAACTTTCTTGCAATACCAGATTTCCCATTTTCAAAACATGGAGTTACACGAGCGAGCAGAACATCATTTTCAGCAAAATATGTATATCCAGAATAAACTGCTTTTATTGTTTTTTCTTGCTTTGCTTCAAAATTTATTTGGCGTTCGTTTAAGTCTGTCATGGGAAGAAATGAAACTGATTGTTCTTTAGATAAATCTTTTATTTCTGACTTTTTGGGATTAAATTCACACACCTCCCCCAATTCCACCATCGGCCATTTGACACGGCTATAGTCTACCGCCTCCCGGTAGCGCTCGCCTGTAAGATTATAGTCTCCGCCCTCTGCGATCTTCTCCTTAGTGACGGCATGGGCGATTTTTTCATTTTCCCCCTCCCCTACCCTTTGCTTCTTTTGATATTGCTTTAGAATTTCGCAGGCTTTCGGCAAATCATTTTTATCGATGCGTCTTCTTTGAGCACCCAAATCAAAGCCGTCATTTTCTACTTTTACGAAGAGGATCTTATCCGTCTTTTTGGCAAAGGCTTTGTCTAAAAAAAGAATCGAAGTCTTGACTCCGGAGTAGGGATTGAAAACTCCCTGCGGCAGGCTTACGACCGCCCAAAGGCATTCTTCTACCAGCATTTTTCGGAGAGCTTTATAGGCATTGCTGGCTTGAAAAATAATCCCCTCCGGCACAATCACCCCTGCTCGTCCTTTTAGTTTTAAATGCTCGGCGATGTAATCTACAAAGAGCACTTCCGAACGCTTGGCCTGTATTTGAAATTTTTGGTGTGGGCGGATTCCCCCTTTGGGTGTCATAAAAGGGGGATTGGCTAGGATGACATCGAAATCATCATCCCATCGGGTGTCGGTAGTTAGGGTATCATATTCGTGAATATGAGGCTGGGTGAATTGATGCAAATAGAGATTCACTAAAGAAAGACGTACCATATCGGGCGAAATATCATAGCCTATGATATGATTCTGGATGGCTGTTTTTTCTGCGGGATTTAATTTATCTCCCTCATACCTGCCGTTACTCTGTATCTGTAATTCAGTTATTTCTTTATCATCTGTTTGCGCAAAGGTAGGGACGTCTGTTTCTGGAGTATAGTTTGATGAATTCGTTTTATAGATATACTTATAGGCAGAGATAAGAAACCCGGCCGTGCCACAGGCAGGGTCGAGAATCGTTTCTTCTTTTTGGGGAGCTACAACCTCCACAATAAAATCAATGATATGACGAGGGGTGCGAAACTGACCCGCATCTCCCTGAGAGCCTAAAATCGACAAGAGGTATTCAAAGGCATTTCCCAGTTCTTCGCTGTTATCGTAGCTAAAGCCATGTATTTCTTTTAAAAATAAGTTTAGCGTTTCGGGGTCGTTATAGGGCAAAAAGGCACCTTTAAAAATGTCTGAAAATAAGGCTGGTATATTATCCCATCTCCTTTGCATCTCAGCAATGCATTGCACATAAAGGTCGAGCCTTTTCCGACCAGAAAGAGAAGGGTCCATCAACTTACTCCAGCTATATTTCTCAAGCTCACCAGAAAAGAATCCCGCTTTACCGCCCATATCAATGGAGTCGTTATCCATATCATCCATAAACTTATAGATGAGCGCGGTTGTGATTTGTTCAACCTGGGCCTTGGGGTCTGGAACTTTTCCCACCAAAATTTGGCGGGCGCTGTCGATTTTACGTTTTGTCTCTTGGTTGAGCATAGTTAAAATAACGTTTTTATAGTGGCATTTTGTAAAATCCTTCTTCCTTTAGCAATTAATTTACCAAGGTCTTTTTTATACCTTTCTAAATTTGGAATCATATTCTCTTACATATACTGATTGATAGGGATATAGTCTTTGACATATTCTGGAATCACATCTTTCCAACCATTTAAGGCCTTAAACTCTTTCATGCTAAACCCGGGATATACGTTTAGCAATGCGAAGTTTTTTTCATTAATAGAGTTTCTAAACTCTCCATCACTGATGTATGTTTTCAAATAGTTTTTGATATGAAGAACATGCTTATTTTCAGGTTTATAAATGGCAATAAATTTTTCGCATTCTTCTTCCAGCTTTTCGTTTTTACTTTTGAAAGAGTCGATAAGGCCAAAAACACGCTCTAAAAATTCACGCCATGTCAAACGGCAGTCGAGATTTTCACTCCGGCGGATTTTCTCCAAATTCAAATACAACTCTGGTTTGTCTTCGTACCTTTCCCGCATAATTTCGGAGGCTTTCTCCCATTGCTCATTCTCTACTGCTTTCCGCACGTCCTGATCTTTTTGGATCTCTTCCCGGGCTTTTTCAAAGAGTTTGCGGTCAATTTTCATCCCTTTCAGTCCAACTTCTATTTCGGTGGTTTTTTTAATTTGATCCCGATCAAATATTTCAGTTTCTCGAATACCCTCCCCTATCGACCCATCCCCTTTAATCGTGTATCGATTCTCTACGGGAAGTTTTAAGACTTCGTCATAATCAAACTTTTCTTCAAAATATTCGTAATTAGCAAAGAAGTCAAAGAGCTTGAACTTACTTTTTTGTTCTTCACGCTCTTGGTTGAGTTCATCAGTGTACTTAAAAGTAAATTTGCGTGTGCCTCTTCCCTTTATCTGAATAAAGTCTGTGGGTGAAAAAATAGGTCTCATCAAAACAACATTCAAAATATCTTCACAGTCATAGCCCGTTGTCATCATTTTTACGGTAACACAAACTCTGGTTTTACTCGATTTGTAATTTTCTAAAAACCTGGTACGTCCATGTAATTTGTTATTGGCAAAATTGGCCGTGAATGTTTGAGCGTCTTGGATACTAGAGGTAACCTGAACGGCAAAGTCAGACTTATACAGATCTGGCCAAAACCGACTTGCCATTTGATTTAAAATTTGCATAATCTTTGAAGCGTGTTTTTGACTAACGCAAAAAATGATACTTTTACCAATCTCGCCGCTGATGGGGTCATGCAGCGCTTTTTCTAAAAAGGTCTGACAAAAGACACGGTTAGTATTTTCAGAAAAGAAATTCCTTTCAAAATTCCTTGGAAAAAATGTCTGTTGCTCTTCTCCCTCTTCTTCAGTTTTTTGAATTACGGCATAACCTTTTTTAGAAAGCAGCTCGGTACTAATGTTTGTCCGCGCATCCGCAACGATAGGATTGATCAGGTACTCCTCCCGTACCCCGTCCAATAAACTATAGCGAAATGTCGGCTCGCTATCTTGACAGCCAAATGTTATATAGGTATCCCGTAACTGCCGGTTTTCCCAAGCGCGAATGTCATTTTGTGAAATTGTTTCTAGATCAACATTTTTTAAATAATCTTTGGGGGTAGCTGTCAATCCCAGTTTGTAGCCAATGAAATACTCAAAAACTGCCCGAAAATTTCCACCAATGGAACGGTGCGCTTCGTCAGATATAACAAGATCAAAATCAGTGGGGGAGAAAAGCTTCTTATATTTATCTTGTGAAAGCAGGCTTTGAATCGTAGAAACTACGATTTCAGCTTTTTCCCAATCATCACAATTTTGTTTGTAAATACCAACTATATAGTCTTTTTTTAAATACTTATTGAAATTCTTATATGCTTGTCGCTTCAGTTCTATACGGTCAACCAAAAACAAAACTCTTTTGGCATTTCCCGTTTGCAAAAATAATTTAATGACTCCTGCAGAAATTAAGGTTTTACCTGCGCCTGTTGCCATCTCAAAAAGAAAGCGGTCATTACCTGCTCCTGCAGACTTTTGCAAAGCATGAATGGCCCTTAGTTGATAAGGCCTTAAAATCCTCAATTCTTTTTTCCGTAAATATTCGTCTCTTGTTTCTATTTTCTGATAATCAGGGTCATCTTTAAAAAACGGGTCTTGAGTTAGAGCGATATAATCATCCGCTATTTTTTCAGAAGATAAATTTTGCTTATTTGGCTTAAAGCTGCGCCTATACTCGATAGACTCCTGTCTTGGAAACTCGGTGATGAGCTCAGGATTACCTATCTCTAAATCCCAGAAGTAATGCAGATTTCCATTTGATAGAATTACAAAACGTACATTGAAGCTTCTAGCATACTTTCTAGCTTGCTCTTTGCCGTCTAGTGGCTCTTTATTTTCTTTCTTTGCCTCCAGAACAACAAGGGGAGATCCATCTTTATTAAGCAACAAAAAGTCGACAAAGCCATTCTTGGTGGTATCAAAGTCATCTCCAAAATCAATATCTTTTTGGGTAATCTTGGTATTGACTTCAAGCTTTATATTGGCTGGTTTATTTTCATCATCAAAAAACCGCCAGCCCGCCTTTTCAAGTAGCTTATTTATCTTGATTCGTGCCTTGGCTTCTTTAGGGCTTGTCATCGTTCAATTTTAGCTGGTCAAATACCTTTATGTAATTCAGTCTATCACTTCTTTGCTGCTCGTCTATCCTGCTCTAAATATATGTTAAAATTTACACCTCTTTGCAATGGCTTAACCTGCACAGCAAGACTCTTTGGATGGCAGGAGCATGATTAACAGACTAAGAAGCTAGCTTTTAACCAGCTGTTAGAATTGAAGATTAGCATAAATAAAGGGGGAGTTTTGTATTTGAATAAGCTATTTCACAACGACGACCACTCCCCTTTCCATCAAAACTCGAGTGCCTCGTAGCAACTCAAACTCGTATTCTACAACATAGGAAAATACCCCCTGATGGTCTACATCACTTGCGTCCCAGCTCACATTTATATTATCAGACTCAAAAACTTTTATTCCCCAGCGGTCAAAAATATTAATGCGATAAGATATCAAATCGCAATTGGTATTTAGTTCAAACCGTTCGTTTAAGCCATCTCCATTAGGAGTAAATGCATTGGGTATGTACAAGTTGCAATCTTCACAAAATGCTGGTTCTATCAGTATGGTATCGGTGTAACTACAAGCCGGATTCCTTATGGTAGCATAATATATGCCTGGCTCAGTAATAAGATACTCTGTTCCTATGGATTCATCTGGCCATATTACGATGAAGTTGGGGGCATTTAATTTAATATCTATTCTGTGATTTTCACAAATAATGGTATCTTTAGGTAATTGAGGGAGGTCGTTTTCTACAAGAGCAACATAGTCGACGAGGTAGTATGCTTGACTAGAAATAGCAATAGTATCAACAAGAGGAATTACAATAGTTTGACTATCACTTTTAAAATTTCCAATAGTGATATATCTTTCATCTCCTCTGGACATAAAAACTCCACATATTGGATTCCAGCTATTTAATGTGATAATGGGTTCGTCAGCAGCAACTTGGGGCTCATAGTGATAAAATCCTAGAGAAGGAATAGAATCAAAAGCAGAAGGTGTAACAGCAGCACCTATATTATTAGCTCCATAGCCAATTTTCCTTATGTCATCAAAAACAGGTTTTACGTAAAATGATAGACGATATAATTTTCCCGAATCTAAAGGGGCGTTTAACTCGCTGTAAATATATTCCCGATTAGCCCTTCCATTAGGTAAGGTGCCATAAGCAAACAAACCTATAAACCCTTCACCATCAAAAGGTGGAGTATTATTAGTAGTCGAGCTGCTTCCTGGATCGCCACAGCTTAGGTGGTAATAGTCTACATCTCCAAAAGCAGTATCCCATGGATTGAGAAAAACTTGAAAATCTGTAGAAGTGATTGGACAGTCACCCGTTCTTTCAAAGCCATTATTAGAGACAAAGTTTTGTCCCTTTGATTTTAAAGCAAAAAGGAATAATAGGATTATAGCGAAAAAACTCTTATACATAATACCACTTATTAATGAAGTAAGAAACGTATTAAATTTTTGTAAATTAACGTGAATTTGATCTAAAAAAGGCTAATAAATAATACCACCTATCAGATTTCAAAACGGTTCTCTATTGTAAATTAATAGCACATCAAAAAAATGACCTACCCGATAACCTGCTTCAAGTTCAATTCACCAGACTTATTGAAATGGGTCAGCCCGAAATTCGAAATGCCAGACAATTCTGAGCTTATCATTGAAGCATTTTGATTATATGGGAAAGAACTCTCGACAGTTTTCATACTTTTCAAATATGATATTTATGGCATTACTCAAAGCCCCTACCCAACTGTATAGGCTTAGAAAGAGGGGAGCTCTTTTAGCAATTCCAGTTCTTTTTCCAATTCACCTTCCTTTTTAAGTACTTCGCGGAGCCAGAGTTTACAGCCTGAAAAATCTTTAAACACATGCCGTTCTGAGACCAGTTTGGGAATTATCTTCATATTGCGCATGAATTTCATGACTTGTTCATTAGCGCCAGATAAGGCAACAATAACTTTCTGCTGGTGCAATTCCTCTATAGCCATTTCCAAGGCATAAAGGCCAGACTGATCTATAAAAGGTATTTTTTCCATTCTGACCACCAGCAAGTGAATGTCGGACAGCTCTGAGATTCGATCCCTAAAATGGCTTACCATGCCAAAAAACATGGGTCCCTCTAGGTGCTTGAAGATTATCTTCTCGCGAATCTCCCGAGCAATAACGATTTCGTCTTCCCATAAGGGGCCTTCTTCTTGGATTTGGCTCAGGTCATTAATCAAAACTTGTTTGGCTGAAATATCGCTCATGCGTTTTAGAAAAACAACGGAAGCCAGTACCAGCCCTACTGCCACGGCATATACCAATTGCCAAAATACCGTGAGCAGTAATACTGTAATCAATACAATTTTTTCAGACAGTTCCATTTTCAAAATAGCCTTCAGACCCCTGTAGTCCATTACTCCAATTCCAACGGTGATGAGTATGCCTGCTAGCACGGCAGCGGGAATTTTAGAAGCTAGCTGCCCCAACAATACGAGAATGACAAATAGCAATATGCCGGCAACCATTCCGGATAACTTTGTTTTTCCACCAGCTTGAATGTTTGCTACAGTTCGAATGGTAGCTCCTGCACCTGGTAATCCACCAAAAAGTGCTGCAACCCCATTGCCTATTCCTTGTCCGATGAGTTCCCGATTAGGCTTGTGTTGGGTTTTTGTCAGGTTATCGGCTACGACGGATGTCAGCAACGAGTCAATGGAGCCCAATAGCGCTAACATCAACGCTGAGGCCAAATAGAGTGATAGAATATTTATGTTCTGCAAACCAGAAAATATTTCGAAATGAAATTGGGGATATCCCATGGGAATTTCTCTAATCAAAATATAGTCTAAATTCAGTGAATAGGCCCCTATCGATACTATTAATAGCGCTATCAGCGTGCTGGGAAGTACTTTTCTAAACCTGCGAAATCCATAAATAATTACGATGGTAAGCAAAGTCAATATCAACTCGAAATAGTTCACTCTCGATAAAGCCCGCGGTAAGTATTTCAGTGACCCGTACACCCCTTTTCCAGCATTTTTAGCTAAGGTAGAGGCTTTCTCCTCGATATCTTTTTCGGTAATTGCTTCACCACGCTGTATAGTTTCCCTAAAATCTTCGAGTACGAGAAATCTATCCTGGCCCTCCTCCTCTAGCATACGGTTTAGGATTAGTTCCTCTGCACGAGGTCTAAAGCTGTTTACGACCTGTGCATCTTCGTTAGCATAGTATCCCAGAGCCAGCGGGAGTTGTGTGATGAGGATAATCACTCCTATTCCCGTCATAAAGCCCGACACTACAGTGTAGGGAATATATTTAATAAAAGATCCGAATTTTACCGCACCCAACAATACCTGAATCAGTCCGGCTAATAGGAACACCGTGAGTATGAAAGGCAGAGCTTCCTCCAGTTGTCCTTCGTAAAGTTGAAGAAGACTGGCAACAATTACCATACTCAAGGCTGTCATCGGAGCAGTAGGTCCACTAATTTGCGTGGGGGTACCGCCAAAAAGTGCAGCAAAAAAAGCAATAAATGCTGCGCCATATAGGCCAGCTGCAGCACCTAATCCAGACTGCTCTCCAAAAGCCAATGCCAGAGGTAGGGCCACAACACCAGCAGTAATACCGCCTAATATGTCGCTTTTAAAATGGCGAAAGGTCAAGAAACTCCTCATTTTATAAACATTTTTGGATTATGACTAGACTAAATGACTAATTTTTTCACGTCCATTCTTTTAAACCTGGTCAAGTTGATTTTAGTACATCCTTAAAATCTTTCTTTCTAACATCGTTGACCTGTCTGGTTTCGTATTCGCAATAATGTAGTTTGGAACCAGATATTAAAATTAACCGCGGTTAATTTTAATATAATAAGGTATAATAAGGTATAATAAGGTAGTTTAAATCCTCACAGAAAAGCTGTAACATTTGCATAAGCTCAGATCGGGAAAATTGAGATATGAATGAGTATTTTGGATATCAGTTAGTTTTTCATTGATTCACAATGATTACATAAGGGATTCTCTTTGTAATCTAATTCATGACCGAAAAGAAAAATAATGCAAAAAATAATGCAAATTTTTAAAGAAATGTTTCTTCTACACATTTTTGCTTATATTGAGTCCAAACTTAACAAGTTGCAAAGTTATGAAATTCATTTTGATTTTAATACTGGGAACTGCTGATCCGGATATACTTTTTGCTCAATCCAAAAAAGCGATAAAATATTTTAATCATGCTAAGGAAGATGTAAAACAAAGCCATTACGATAAGGCTCTTGAAAAACTTAGGAAAGCTTTGAAAGATAGCCCAGATTACCTCGATGCCATGTTAATTGCTGCAGACCTTCACGATAAATTGGGGGAGCCAGAGAAAAGCCTGGGATATTATGAGAAGGCTACACAGCATAATCCTCCATACTATGTAAATCTCTTTTATGGAAAGTCCCTTATGAAAATAGGAGATTATGAAAAAGCAAAGGAAGCTTTTGTAACCTATAGCCAAACTCCTCATATTAGCTCAAAATATTTAAACCAAGTAAGTCGGTATATTAGTAATTGTGACTTTGCCATTCAAGCCCAAAATAATCCTAAAATTTATAATCCAAAAAATCTTGGAACGAAGATTAATACAAATCAAATGGAGTATTTTCCTGCTATTTCAGCTGATGGTAATACCCTAGTTTTTACCCATCGGAATTTAGAAGGTGAAAATACGGATGAAGATTTTTGGGTAGCTTTACGAGATACTGCTACAGATGAATGGGGAGAATCAAAGCCTTTGAAAGGTTTTTTGAATACGCGTTTAAACGAGGGGGCACAAACCATAACCTCTGATGGACAGATTATTTACTTCGCTGCCTGTGAGCGGACAGATGGTTTTGGCTCCTGTGATATTTATGCTTCGTTTTATCAGGGAAATGACATTTGGAGTAAACCTGTTAATCTAGGGGACAGTGTAAACTCTAAAATTTGGGACAGCCAGCCTTCTATATCTTCTGATGGTAGGACGCTTTACTTTGTAAGAGGAAGGAACAATTATGACAAAAACATTGATATTTATTATGCCGAACTTCGTCCTGATGGCGGATGGGGCAGAGCTAAAAAACTACCCGGCAAAGTAAATACCGAAGGGCGAGAAACCTCGCCCTTTATTCATTTTGACAACCAAAGTCTTTATTTCTCATCCGATGGCCATCTTGGTATGGGTGACCTTGATTTTTTTGTTTCGCGCAAACAAAAGGATGATAGTTGGGGGAAACCTCAAAACCTGGGCTATCCCATAAATACTAATCAACAGGAGTTTAGCTTAATCGTAGCCCCGGATGGAAAGACGGGTTATTTTGCAAGTGATGCTTTGGAACAGGGTCTTGGCTTACTAGATATTTATTCATTTGAGTTGCCAGAGGAATCACGTGCTATTGAGACTGCTTATATAAAAGGTAAGATAATTAACAAAAAGACTCGTCAATCAATAGTTGCTTCTATTGAATTTAATAATCTAATTAACGGAGAATTGGTTTTGGCTGAATATAGTGGGAAAAACGGACAATATTTTTCAGTTTTACCGGGAAATTCTGATTATGCCTTATCTATTGAAAAAGAAGGCTATCTGTTTTATTCTAAAAATTTTAGTCTGGCTACTCAAACGGCGGATTGCGCTTTTGTACTCAATGTAGAACTCGTTCCGATAGAAGTTGGGAAAAAGGTCAAATTGGAGAATGTATTTTTTGCTTTTGATTCGTATCAGTTAGATGCTAAATCTTATGTGGAATTGAATAAAGTAGTGGAGTTTCTAAAGGATAACTCTGCAGTAAAAGTGATTCTTGAAGGGCATACCGATAATTGGGGAACAGTTTCTTACAATAAAGACCTCAGTAATAAGCGCGCTCATTCCGTAGAGCAATATCTAATTGAAAAAGGCATAACAGAAACCCGGTTAAGCCATAAGGGCTACGGGGCCGAAAAACCTATAGCCAGTAATGATACGGAAGAAGGTCGTGTCCTGAATCGCAGAACTGAAATGAAAATAGTGGCTTATTGATAAAGAAGGGCTCTACACTAGGCAGGGCTAAAAATCAATGGCGAAAAGTGGTTTTCAGACATTTGAAGAGAAATACCACCTAGATATTCTTACCCAAGAATTATAGCTGACCTGCATGGGAAGAATGAGAAGTGACAATGTATCGCACTTACTTAAAGAAAGTTATTAAAATTCCATGGTATCATGTAATGAAAATCTGGCATATAACATTGACAGGTGAGAATTAAATTTAAGTAAGCCAGTTCTCACAAAAATAGAATGGAGTTATTCCTCGAACATTAAGTTCATATAACTCATTAAAAACATTATACATTTGCAAGCTCTTAGAGGGGGCGTTAAGTCCCCTCTTTACATATTTAACAAAATGTGATTGATACCAATCAGAGCATTAGAACAGTAGAGAGAAAAATATTGGCGGCTTTGTAGAAACTGCCTTTAATGAATGGTAACAATCTTAAATCAAAGCTTCAAGGCTTTTAAACGATACTGAAGTAAAGTTATATAGCAACGGAAAGCTTGAAGTTAAGGTAAAGAAGAAAAGAAGCTGTTCTAAGCAATATTTAAAGAAAAGTGGAAATCAGGCTTTAACCTCTAAGATTATGGAAAATCAAGCTATAGTTGAAAGTTTCTCCGAACTTAAAGACGAGAAAAATATCGACAGAGTTTCTCTTATGGACATCATAGAAGAATGCTTTCGCAATCAACTTGAAAAGAAGTACGGTAGTGATGATAACTTTGACATTATCCTAAACCCCGATAAGGGAGATATGGAAATTTGGAGAAATAGAACTATTGTATCTGACGGTGAGATAGAAGATGAAAAACTGGAAATAGGACTTTCACAGGCCTTAAAAATTGAACCTGACTTTGAAATAGGTGAAGAAGTTTCGGAAGAAGTAGAACTAATTGATTTGGGAAGGAGATTTATAGTAGCTTTTCGTCAAAACCTCGTGCAAAAAATACAGGATCACAACAATAGCATCATATACAAGAGATATAAAGATCTCGAAGGGGAAATTATAACGGGAGATATTCATTATGTTAGTTCTCGTGCAGTAATTATTCACGATGATGAGCAAAATGAACTAATACTTCTTAAAGATCAGCAAATTCCCAGTGATTTTTTCCAAAAAGGGAATACATTAAGAGTAGTTGTAAAAAGCGTTGACTTAATAGGCAGTAAACCAGTTATTACTCTATCGCGTACTAGTCCCCAATTTTTGGAAAAGTTATTTGAACAGGAAATTCCTGAAATACTTGATGGCTTGATAATAGTGAAGAAGGTGGTACGTGAACCGGGTGAAAAAGCCAAAGTAGCCGTAGAGTCCTTCGACGACCGTATTGATCCTGTAGGGGCTTGTGTAGGAATGAAAGGAAACCGTATTCGTAGCATAGTGAGAGAGCTGGGCAACGAAAATATAGATGTGCTTAACTATACTCATAACACCCAACTCTACATCCAAAGGGCCTTGAGTCCTGCTAAAATTACCAGTATCACTTATAATGAAGAGACGAGAAAAGCAGAGGTGCTTCTTAAACCAGACCAAGTTCCTTTAGCCATCGGTAAGAAAGGTCTTAATATTAAGCTTGCTGGTCAGCTTACCGGTTTTGAAATAGATGTTTATCGAGGTATTGATGAAGATGAAGACGTTGAATTAAATGAGTTCTCAGACGAAATAGAATCCTGGATAATAGATGAACTCAAAGCTATTGGATGCGATACTGCTAAGAATGTGCTCGATCTTTCAGTTGATGAACTGATATCTAAAACCCAATTGGAAGTTGAAACTATCGAAAAGGTTCGCAGTATATTACGCTCCGAATTTGAAGAGTAAATTTTAAAACTATTACATGACGGAAAAATTTCTAAGGCTTAGCCAACTAGCAAAAGAATGTAATACCGGGGTGACGACCTTGGTTAAATTCTTTCAGGAGAAGAGATTAGATGAAACCCTTCGTCCTAATACTAAGATTGGTGAAGAACGCATCTGCGTGGCCCTTGAGAAGTTTGCGCCCGATAGAGCCAAAAAACAGGCCTTTGAAAGAGTTAGCCAACAAAAGAAGGAGGAGAAGGAAAAACTAAGGATAGAACGCGAACAGGAAGCCGAGCAAAAAGAAAAAGAGCCCGTAGAAGATAAAGTAGCTAAGACATGGAGTCCGCTGCAAGGGCTCAAGATAGTGGGCAAGATAGGCCTGGAAAGTAAACCACCTTCTACTGTAACAGAGCTCCACGAAAAAGACCATAAAGAAAATGGAAAGACTGAGGATAAAAAAGAAACTGCAAAAGAAGAATCAGCTGCAGAAGAAATAAAGGAGATCAAAAAAGAGGAAAAAAGCGCCTCTTCTAAGATTCAAGCTGAAAAGTCAAAAGAAGATGATAATAGAATTATAACCCGCTATGAAAAATTAAGTGGGCCTGAGTTTGTCGGAGAAAAAATCGATCTCTCTAAGTTTGAACGGGTTAAGAAAAAGATAATTGTCAATACGGATAAAAAAGAGAATATCGTCAAAAAAACCAGGCGCAAGCGCATCAGTAAAAATCTCCAACTGGGAATACGTCCTAACCAAGGTCAAAACCAGTTAAATAGCCGAGGTGAGGTGCGTAAAAGATGGAAACGTAGGCCGGAACTCAAGAAAGAACTCACTGAAGAAGAAATCGAAAAGCAGATTAAAGAAACCCTGGAGAAGCTTACAGAGGTCGCAAAAAAGTCCAAGTCATCTAAAACACGAAGAGATAAGCGCCTGGAACGAAGGGAACAGAAAACTTTGGATGAAATACGTCAGGAGGAAGAGAGCAAAACAATTAAAGTAACTGAGTTCGTGGTGGTCAATGAATTAGCCAATATGATGAATGTTTCAGTTAACGAGGTAATTTCCACTTGTATGTCATTAGGGTTTATGGTAACTATGAACCAACGCCTAGACAAAGAAGCCTTAGATATTGTTGCGGAGGAATTTGGTTATCAAGTAGAATTTCTAAGCGCTGATGTTATTGAAGCTATTGAGGTAGAAGTAGACGATGAGGAAGACCTCCATCCTAGGGCTCCTATTGCTACTGTTATGGGTCATGTTGACCATGGTAAAACATCTTTACTTGATTACATTCGTAAGACTAATGTCATAGCTGGTGAGTTTGGAGGTATAACGCAACATATTGGTGCCTATTCAGTAAAGTTAGAAGATGACCAGCATATTACTTTTCTCGATACGCCTGGTCATGAAGCTTTCACTGCAATGAGGGCCCGTGGAGCTAAAGTTACCGATATAGTAATTATTGTAATTGCTGCCGATGATGATGTAATGCCCCAAACTAAAGAAGCTATTAGTCATGCCCGAGCCGCCGGAGTTCCTATAGTGTTTGCTATTAATAAGGTAGATCTTCCAACGGCCAACCCCGATAAGATCAAAAAGTCCTTAGCCCAAATGAATCTTCTACTAGAAGATTGGGGTGGGAAAATACAGTCGCATAATATTTCGGCCAAAACGGGAGCCGGAGTAAATGAATTGTTGGAAAAAGTTTTACTAGAATCCGAGTTTCTCGAACTCAAAGCCAATCCAAATCGCAATGCAATCGGTACTGTCATAGAAGCTTCACTTGACAAAGGCCTCGGTTATGTATCTACCGTATTAGTACAAAATGGAACTCTTAAATTAGGGGATTATGTTTTGTGTGGTCAATATAGTGGTAAAATAAGAGCTATACTGGATGAAAGAAACCATAAGGTGAAAAAAGCGGAGCCAGCTAAGCCAGTAGCTGTTTTGGGCTTAAACGGCGCTCCTCAGGCAGGAGATAGCTTTATAATAATGGATGATGAACGCGAAGCCAAAGCAGTAGCTACCAAACATGCTCAACTTCGGCGTGAGCAAGGTGCCAGAAGTCAGAAAAGCCTCACCCTAGAAGAGATTGGAAGGCGCTTGGCAGTTGGAGACTTTCAGAAACTCAACATCGTTGTAAAGGGTGATGTGGACGGCTCCATTGAAGCGCTTTCAGGTTCTTTGCAAAAACTCAGTATAGATGAAATTCAAATTAATATCATCCACAAGGAAGTAGGGCAAATCAATGAATCAGACATATTGTTAGCCATTGCTTCTGATGCTATTGTAGTAGGCTTCCAAGTAAGACCATCTGCTAATGCTCGTAAGCTAGCCGAAAGAGAACGAGTGGATATTCGATTTTATTCTGTTATTTATGACGCCATCGACGAGATAAAAGATGCAATGAGGGGCATGCTTTCAATGGATTTGAAAGAGGTAGTTACCTGTAATCTTGAAGTAAGAGAAACTTTCAAAATATCCAGACTGGGAACTGTTGCCGGATGCTACATCCTGGACGGTACTATTACTCAAAATACCAAGATACGACTTGTCCGTGACGGAGTGGTGGTGTACACTGGAGAGCTCGGCTCACTTAAACGCTTCAAGGATAATGTAAAAGAGGTGCAGAAAGGTTACGAATGTGGGTTAAACATTCAGAACTTTAATGACATTAAAGTTGGAGATATAATTGAAGGTTTCAAAGAAGTTGAAGTTGAGAAATCCCTTAGCTGACAATCCTAATTTAGCGATAATGTCATATTTTAGTAGAGAGTCATACTTACTTGCTTTTCTAGTTTCATAAAAGATGATATACAGCTAATTTGCACTAAATTTTTGAAATTTCAATATATAATGTTTACTCCAAATTAAGTTGTAAACCCAGGCTACAGGGAAAAACCGGCATCCCGAGAACTCTATGATGTGAATAATATCAGGGAGGTTAACAATAACATGGGTGATCACTAACATTGGCTATGAGCAAGAATTATTGCCGGGAAAATTCCAGGCCCTACTCTCAACAACTCACTACAAATTGATGATGATAATGTTTTGGATTTTCGGGTTTGAAGTTGCATACTGTAAGTTTAAATTCTACTCGATTAATTAACCTTAGAACCGGGGCCAATATTGAAGATTAGAAAAGCAGATCTTTCCATGAGCTTCTCAGTTCTCAATATGGCTAATACTTTTTATCTCAGTCCACTTATCACATTACTGGATTTTAAACTTACCCGAGCAAGACCACAATATGGTGCTTAGCCTTTCAATTCAATTCTAGACTTTGTTATTTAAAGCATCATAACAGGTTTAAAGGGGGTTATTTCTGAACTTTTTCAACATAGCACATTGGAAAAGTTTCCTAATAAAGTAGTCCCAAAATTCTTAGGAAATTGCCATCTTAGTGGCCATAGAAATAAGGTCTAAACAGATTGGGGTTCATGAACAGGATTTTACGCTTATTGGAGTTTGTCCTTGAGTGCGGTTTGTACACGAGGGGAAAAAATAATATTTAACTTACGGCATAATGTATGATCCAAAGCAATAAACAGAAAAGACTTTCGTACGTTCGGAATGCACACCTTAGGCTCCAAGAAATGAACCTAAGGTTTAAAAGAACTGGGGGGTGTAGATTAGCTATGAAGCTTAAGCTATTTGTCATACTTACTCTATTTAGTGTCATAGTTTTTGCTACAGGTGAGCGTACAGCCACTCTGAAATACATTGAGAAATACAAAGGCATGGCTATTCGGGAAATGAAAGAATACGGAATACCAGTCAGCATTACCTTAGCTCAGGGTATATTGGAATCGAATTCTGGCACCAGTTATCTGGCTACCAAGGCTAACAACCACTTCGGAATTAAATGCCACCATGGCTGGGAAGGGAGAAAGATATACAAAGACGATGATAAAAAGAATGAATGTTTTAGAGCTTATAAAAGTGCTGATGAAAGCTTTCGTGATCATTCACTTTTTCTAACGACTCGTTCTCACTATAATTTTCTTTTTGAAAAAGACCCTACTGATTACAAAGCCTGGGCTTATGGCTTAAAGAAAGCTGGTTATGCTACCAATCTCAAATATCCGCAACTACTTATCAAAATTATTGAAGAAAACGATCTGCAAAAGTATGACCTGCAGGATCTTGAAGACATTGAGTTAGATAATAGTGTTCTTCATATATTGGAATCGGCTAATCAAGTAAACTACATCATAGCACCGGAAGGTTCTACTTTTGAATCCATAGCTGAAAAAATGCAACTGAGGGTAAGAGAATTACTACGATACAACGAGCTTCAATACGATGATAAGCTAGAAGTTGGCCAGATTATTTACCTTTATCCTAAACGGAAAAAAGCTGCTGAAGAGTTTAAAAAGTATGTTGTACGAAAAGATGATAATATGTACTCCATTTCTCAGAAGTTTGCTATCCGTTTGGAAAAGCTATACCAGCATAACAATATGAAAGTAGGAGAACAACCCAAAGTTGGACAGGTGCTTAAACTTCGTTAATTTACGCGATAACAGATTACAGCACTATCATCACTATAGGTAACAATATTAATAGCGTTATCCTGTTTAAGCGAGCCCATGTCGAATAATCCTTGGGCAAATACGGGGAACCCTTCTATCAATTCTCCCTCACTGTTGAAAAGGCGTATCTCTTCGGCCATTTTACTATATGCTCCAACATAAAACAGTTTGCCTAGTATCATAGCTTTTGGCTTGGATGATATACTGGCCTCTAACTCTGCTATCCAAGGTTTTTCCTCGTCTTTTACGATCAGCTTCCAACCGCTGGAGAAAATATATTTGTTATCAAAATACAGAAAATGATCTGCCGGGTTGTCTTTATCCAGGTAAATAGCGTCAACAACTCCTCCGGGATAGATCACGTAAAGCTTCCCAGAATTGCTATTGGCTAGAAGCTGTGAGCTTTTGAGGTTAGGGCCTTTTTTAAGAAAAAAAGAGGCTTTGAGTTCTTCCATTTTTTTCTTAGTATCGAAACGTTCTTTACCTTTCCGGTTTAATTGATAAAGTTTGCCTTCAGCCGTGAAGCACACAATAATGTCTTTACCGCTTACCGAAAAATGCTGCGGTTGGCTTATAATGTCAGAAGTAGCCTTTTTAAATTTCCATCCTTTTACCTTTTTGCCATCAACACTATAATTATAAAGCATAGTGCCACAGGGAACTACTAAGCGATAATTTCGTACATTATCATAATTGAACACTCCCACTGGAGCAGTGGCTTTGGCGAGAAGTTTAACTGGAAAATTTTCCACATCCTTGCCAAAGTGATCTAATACATAGAGCGAGTTTTCGGTGTTGAAAGCCAGTTGCAATTTACCGTTCTTAAAGATGTCTATCTGGGTAAATTCACCGATTACTCTCCCATCCAACTTCTTATTCCATAAGACTTTGCCATCGGCATTTAACAAATATATTTGATTAGTCTCATCCTGAAGCAACACTTCATATTTCTGGGTATTGTGATTTTTTATAAGTTGAGGAGAGCCTATTATCGGATTAGATAAAACAGTAATCCATTGGCGAACTACTTTCCGTTGTGGAGGGGAGCTGTGATTCAAGTAAAGGTTGGTAAGGATAGCGTCATGACTGACTTTAAGTTGAAGTGAAATTCTGTGAAAACTATTTAATTTGGACTGTTGATTTAGTAGAGAAACTGCTTCACTTTCTTCCATGAGTGAGGCAGTTAGTTCTAAAAACTCAGGGTTAGAGGCAATAATTCTGATATGAGCTTTAGAAGGAATTTTAGCAAAAAATTCTCGAAATGATCTGTCAGCTGCCAAAGTACGATGGTCCATCAAGTCATTAATAACTCCTTTTAAAGCGGTCAAATCGTTGGCAAAGACCGTAAATTCGTCTACTATGACATAATAAGGTTTGTGAAAATCTTTGAAAAGATAACCATAAAAGTTCGGAAGAATATTTTCATCAGCTAGCTGATGAATAATAAGTCCTCTATAACCTTTTACAAAAGACGAGTCGGCTATTTTTTCTAAAGCATTTTTACAGTTATCCGCGTCCCTGTACTTAAAATAAGCAAAGGTGTGGCTACTTTGAGAACTACCGGCATGAAAAATTCCCATTTCTGTATCGAGCCAATTGAGTAGATAGGGCTCTAGCTTAAAAAGGAAATTTCGTAACTGTTGTTCGTATTGCCCTTTGGAGTCTTTCTTTTCCAGAAATCGGAGATAGTTCCTATAGTATTGTTCGGCATTTTCAAAGGTATGGGCAATCCATAAGCCTGAAGAGGAAGGAACAATTCGCTGACCTTTGGTAGTTACAGGAGAAATATTTTGAAATGCCTGGGTAAAATACGCTCCTTCAGCAGGTAAAGTAATAATACCATTGAGGATTAATTCTCTGTCATCTAACTGCAGATCAAAACCTGACCAATATCCGATTTCTTTTACAAATCCTGTTTCGGATAAAGGGAATATGGTTTTAAACCACGTGGAAAACTCTTCATTGTTAATAAAAATATTGGCTGGATCTTTTTTATTGCTGGTTTGGTACAATTGAGCAAAATGGGGATCCTGTTTTATGCTAAAATCGCTATTTAAGTGGCGAATACCTTCTTCCATAAGATTTTTACTGAAGCTTATAAGCAGGATGCCCCGGCAAGAACTTACATATAGCTCTTTTTGAGCAGTTTCTTGGTAAAACCGTGTGATCTCAGCTCCTGAATAGGTCCTTTTTTCAAATTGATAAGTTTTGGCCAGTTTACGGTCAATGAGTTTTTCAAATTCGGAATCATCGTTTAATAGAGTTAGAGTATTGTATTTGCCGGCTCCACTCAGAGATAAACTAATGACAATAGTTTTGTCAGAAAGAAAACTCTTCAGTGTATCGTTGGGGAAAAGCTCTTTTAAAGAGTTGAGATTTTGTTCGAGCTTTAAGATAAATTTCAAGCTATCAGCGGTTTTAAATACCTGAGTTCGACGAATGTTATTAGACGCCTGCCATATATCCCTAATTTCAATTATCACAACAGAGGATTTTGGGACAGCTCTATAGAGGTCAATGATGTTCTTTGAGTTTTTCTGGCAAGAGAAGAGCAGGGTAAGTAATATAAGCACAGATAATGGGATAGGTCTCATAAATGCCTTTGGAGTTTTTGGTAAATTTAAAGTAAAAGCGGCTTATAACTTAGGGATCCGCTGGTCGGCTAATTGTCGAAATGATTTACGATGAAAATAAGTAAGGCCGTACTCTGTTATAGATTTACGGTGGTTAACAGTAGGGTAACCTTTATTTGAATACCAGTTGTATTGAGGAAAATCTCTACTCAATTTTTTCATAAACTCATCCCTATAGATTTTGGCTAATACCGAAGCAGCAGCAATGCTTTTATACTTACCATCTCCTTTAGCTATACAGTAATGTGGTATATTTAGGTAGGGATTAAACTGATTGCCATCGATTAATAAGTTTTCTGGGCTTAATTCTAGTTTTTCAATAGCTCTGTGCATTGCTAGGAACGAAGCGTTCATAATATTAATAGAATCAATTTCTTCGTGCGATGCAAAAGCTACGGCGTAAGCTACGGCTTTTTTCTCGATGTAAATCCTGACCTCATCTCTGTGGGCAGCGATCATTTTTTTAGAGTCATTAAGCAGTTTATGACGAAAGTTTTGAGGTAATATTATCGCAGCTGCGTAAACCGGTCCTACCAAAGAGCCCCGGCCTGCCTCATCACAACCAGCTTCGATTAAGCCTTTGGTATGAAAGTTCAGGAGACGTTTTTTCATTTTTAAGTCAAAGTTTTTACAATGCTATCCCACATCATTTTGGCAGAGCGATCCCATGAAAACTGTCGTCCCCGTTGTTTTCCCTTTTGGATCAAGTTTTTCCGAACATCCTGATTTTCTACTTTCTTCATGGCTTCGGCAATGTTGTTGATATCATTTGGGTTGCAAAATAAAGCGGCATCTCCTGCGACCTCAGGCATACAAGTAGTAGTAGAAGTAATCACAGGGACTTCACATTGAAAGGCTTCGACAATAGGAATTCCAAAACCCTCAAAATGGGAAGCAAACAATAGAACAGAAGAAGAGGATAGTACCTCATTAAGCCCTTTTCCTTCTAGCTTGCCGGTAAAAATAATGTTCTCTTTATACGGATGCCAATCGTATACCTGAGCCATTTGTTTACTCCAAAACATCTTGTCGCCCACTATCACAAAATAATTTTGACCTCCTCTTTGACGATAGATTTCAAAGGCTTTCAACATACCGCTAATATTTTTTCTCGGATTGAGAGCCCCTATAAAAATTAAGTAAGGAAAGCCATTGCTGATTCTTTGTCGAATGACCTTTTGCTCTTCCTCTGATAAAGGATAAAAGAAATCACTTATTCCATTATAAACCACGTCTATCTTATTTTGATCTACCTGATAAGTCTGGGTGATATCCTGTTTTGAATATTCAGAAACCGTAACAATCCTACTGGCTTTATGAGCATATTTTTTAAAATATCTCAAATGATAATAACGAGCTAGCGGGGGAAGATATTCTGGATAATGCTCAAAATTAAGATCGTGGATTATTGGTAAGCTTTTAATTTTTGTCTTTAGAGAAAGATAGCCATCTGGAGAAATAAAAAGATCGGGCGTGTGCTTTGCCAAAGCTCTAGGTACACTATGCTCAAACCAAATATACCATAAAAAGGGGTGTCTAGCTGGAGGGGAAATTACCAAGGGAGTTATGTTGTTAGAGAAAACATAATCGTTGGAGTACGAGCGGTCAAAAAGAAAAATCCACTCTACCTCTGGATGACTCTTACTAAGTCGTTTAAATACCTCGTAAGTAAACCAGCCTATACCTTCCAGTCTATTAGGTAGTAGAAATCGCGTGTTAACAGCAATTCTGATATGTAAGTCATCGATCATTCAAAAGCCGTATGGAATTTACTCGAGCTTCATTCGTGTTTTTGTAGGATTAATTTAGAATAACTCAAGCCCATAGTTCGTTTCATTTGCTCAAAGATAGCTCCTATAAATATTTATTTTTGGATGATTTAATAGGCTAATGCAAAGAGGTTTCATAATCAATCTTATTTTCGTACTGCTTTTAAATTTTCTGGTAAAACCTCTTTGGATTTTTGGTATCGATCTTACCGTACAAAACCGGGTGGGTGAAGAATCTTATGGTTTGTATTTTGCCATTTTCAATTTTTCCCTTCTCTTTAATATTTTACTCGACTTAGGATTGACTCATTACAATAACCAAGCGGTTTCCCGTAACAGAGTTGATGTAGTACGCAATTTTTCCTATTTAACCAGCCTAAAGCTTTTTCTGGGCGTTATTTACCTTTTGGTTACTCTTGTTTTTGGGTTTTTAATAGGTTATCAATTTCTTGGCTTTAAGTTGCTGGTAATACTTTCTGTAAATCAGTTTTTAACATCGCTCCTACTTTTTTTTAGATCAAATTTATTGGGTCTACAATTCTTTAAGCTGGACAGCTTGCTCAGCGTTACCGATAAAATTTTAATGATACTGATTTGCGGGCTACTATTATTTACATCTATTCTGAGGGTGGAGTTTTCTATCATACACTTTGCTTTGGCTCAGCTTGTTAGCTATTTTTTAACAGTTTTAATTGCTTTTACCGTTACTTTAGGAAAATCGAGAATATTCAGATTTAAAGTTGATATGGGATATTACTGGATTGGGCTTAAAAAATCTTTTCCTTACGCTGTATTGATTTTGATGATGGCATTATATACCAGGATTGATGGAGTAATGCTGGATCAAATTGCTGGTTCCTTTGAAAGCGGGATTTATGCTGCGGCTTTTCGCTTATTGGACACCGTTAACCAAGTGGGGTATCTGGCAGGGGTTCTGCTTTTGCCAATGTTTTCTAGTATGTTATCGCGTAGAGAGGATGTCAGTGGCCTCGTAGGTTTATCATTTAGCCTTATCTATGTAACTATGACAGCTTTGAGCTTATCCTGCTTATTTTGGTCGGAAGAGATTATGAACGAATTATATCACAATAACTCTGAACTTTCCAGTCCGGTATTTCGCTTGTTAATTTTAAGTAGCTTAGCTTTTGGCTCTACTTATGTTTTCGGAACTCTGTTAACAGCTAATCAGAGCTTGAAAACACTCAATATTATCGCCATAATCGGTTTCTCAGTAAATGTGATTCTCAACCTCATTTTAATACCAGATTACGGTGCAAAGGGCGCAGCTATCGCCACAGTGATTACTCAATTTGGAACTTCTATAGCACAGGCCTTTCATTGTCTTAAAACGTTTCCATTAATAATTAAAAATAACTTTTGGCTGAGGATATTATTGTTTACAATAATAACTGTATTAATTACTTACGTCATTTATCATAAAATTGATTTTGAGTGGTCAATTAAAATGATTGCTAATTTTTTATTACTGATATTTATCGCGATATTATTGCGTTTGTTTGAGTTTAAAACTGCAATGGATTTGATAATAAGACGTTTTAGATGACCTCTACTTTAAATGGGAAAATGGGATTTTATAATTTTTGGAAAATTTTGATGACTATATACCTATATTTTGTAGTAAAACTTGATGTAACATTAGCATTTTGGCAAATAAATCCCATAAAATCAGCATGATTTGATCTAGAAGTAAATTCGTTTATATACCGTTGTAAATATTTGACACTGAGATGATGGTAAATTCCGTGAATACCTCTTTTCTAGCAAAACCCAAAACGCTCAATATCGTTTGTACGTATCATTCCATCTACAAAGTCTTTTCGGCTATCTTTAAAACTGTAGGATGTTTATACTCTTTATTTTTAATTCCAGAATAAGGCAAATAATCATCTATCATAGGCGCTGTATTTGGAAGTACATTATCTAGTGTAAGGCCCTTGGCAGGGTATTAATGTTTGTGTCTTTAACTACTTGTCTAATTGTACCGCTTTTAACTGTAAATCTGCGTTTACAATTGCTACATTTGTAGGGTTATTTACTATTAATCTTGTATATATTACCGTCCAACACAATTATAAGGGCATTTGATTTGCTCATCCCACATCTTTCATTAGAAAAATAATCGATAACTGTTTGTTCGGTTGGAAACCTTTTATAAGAGCCTCTGGTATTCCTGATAAATTCATAATTATAATTTCCAAAAAAGGAAACATGGGGTTTTCCTTTAGCCATTTTAATAAATTACCAAATGAAATTATTGAAAGATAAAACGGCCATTATTACAGGAGCATCAAAAGGAATAGGCAAAGGTATTGCCAAAGTGTTTGTTGAAAACGGAGCTCATGTTGCTCTTACGTACTTATCTTCGATGGAACAAGCAAAAACCTTTGAAGATGAGCTGTCGAAAAAAGGAACTAAAGTAAGAGTTTACCGCAGCGATGCCTCTCATTTTAAAGCAGCAGAAAAGCTGATACAAGACGTATTAAGAGATTTCGGCTCCATAGATATACTCGTAAATAATGCCGGTATTTCCAGAGATAACTTGTTGATGAGGATGAGCGAGGACGATTTTGATACGGTAATTCACGTTAATTTGAAGTCCATTTTCAATACCACAAAGGCTATTCAGCGTACCTTTTTAAGGCAGCGTAAAGGCTCTATTATTAATATAAGCTCTGTTGTGGGTATTAAAGGCAATGCGGGACAAGCTAATTATGCTGCTTCTAAATCGGGCATTTTAGGTTTTACCAAATCAGTAGCACTGGAGTTAGGCTCGCGAAACATCCGCTGTAATACTGTGGCTCCGGGTTTCATAGAAACTGAAATGACCGATAAGCTAGATGAAAAAACTATTCAGAACTGGCGGGAGGCCATTCCTCTTAAGAGGGGCGGTAGCCCTGAAGATGTGGCTAACGCCTGTTTATTTCTGGCATCGGATCTCTCCTCTTACATTACGGGTCAAACCTTGCAGGTTGACGGTGGAATGTGGACCTAAAAAGGGGATATTTTATTTTCTATAAAGTTCGTCGATAAAAGCAAATTTAGCCAGTTGGTTTAAAGAATGTGTTGATCTAAGCTTGATTGAACTATGTGGATGAAAATGGCTCTTCGGTAATAAAATTATGTTAAAACTATACATCGATAAGATATTTGAAACTGCAGACAGAGGAGATTCGAGGGAGGAAAGCTATTATAGCTCACTTGAGTATTTGCTTGAGAAATATGCCCAGAGTATCGGTAAACCAAAAATAAAGGTTACGACTCTTCCCAAGAAAACCGAGGCGGGAAATCCAGACTTCCGTATATTGGGAGGGAAATCTTAAGCAGGTAGGCTATGTAGAAGCTAAGGCTCCGACTGTAAACAATCTGGACCAGATTGAGAACTCTAAGTAGCTAAAGCGATATACAGGCACTTTCCCCAACCTTATTCTTACGAACTTTCTCGAGTTTAGATTATATAGAAACGGGAATTTAATAGACCGAGTTCAAATTGCTCGGCCTTATATATTAAACGAGCTTAAAACCAAGCCCCCGATTGAGAAAGAAATGCAGTTTTTCGAGTTACTGGAAAAATTCTTTTCCTTCTCCCTTTCGAATATCGATAGTGCCAGAACCCTTGCCATTGAGCTTGCGAAAAGGACGAGGGTTTTAAAAGACGAGATCGTAACTCAGGAGCTGAAGGAAGAAAATGCTGAGAATACCAGGAAATATATCACTGGGTTCTATGAAGCTTTCACGAAATATCTAATAGCGGATCTCTCCAAAGAGGACTTTTCAAACCTAATACTCTCAAACTGTTGCCTACGGGCTTTTCGCCGCGAGAACGAGATCGGAAAACAGCTTCAATAGAAAACTTGCTTACGACAATATCCCACCCACCATTGGCATTTTAAGGGACGTGTTCAAGTTTATATCTCTAGGAGAAATTCCGCAGCAGATGGAATGGATAATAGACGACATATCGGAAGCCCTCGCTTTAACTGATGTAAAAAGGATTCTCCATCAGTATTTTTATGAGGGAAAAGGCAAAGATCCGATAGTTTATTTCTACGAGACTTTTCTCTCAGAGTACGATTCTAGAACGAGAGAGAAACGTGGTGTTTACTATACGCCTGAACCGGTAGTTGCCTACATCGTCCGCTCGCTTAACGTAATTTTGAAAGAGAAATTCGGCAAAGCCGATGGCTTCGCAAGCAGCTCAGTAACGGTTCTCGACCCTGCTGCCGGGACGCTCACGTTTCCCGCCGAAGCTGCAAAGCTCGCCGTCGAGGAATTCGTCACTAAATACGGCAAGGGAGGAAAGGGAAATTTCATAAAAGAATACGTTCTTGAAAACTTTTATGCTTTTGAGTTCATGATGGCTCCTTATGCAATAGGACATCTCAAGATGTCGTTTCTCCTTGAGGAGCTTGGCTATGGGCTTCATGCAAAAGATAGGTTTAAGCTCTATCTTAACGAATACGCTTGAGATGGAAGAGCTGGAACAAATCAACCTGCCCGGTATGGCATCTCTTTCTGAAGAATCGCATTTGGCTGGAAGAGTTTAAGAAAGACCAGCCCATACTTGTGATAATGGGTAATCCGCCATATTCAGGTCATTCGGCAAATAAAGGTAAATGGATGAACGACTTGCTAAAAAAAGGTTACAAGTCAGTTGATGGAAGCGTGGATGAAGGATATTATAAGGTTGATGGTAAGCCTCTCGGTGATAAAAATCCTAAGTGGCTACAAGATGATTATGTGAAGTTTATAAGGTTTGCACAGTGGAAAATTGACCAGGCTGGAGAAGGAGTTTTAGGCTTTATCACAAATCACAGCTATCTCGACAATCCCACCTTCAGGGGTATGCGTCAGTCTTTGATGAACAGCTTTAACGAGATTTACATTCTGGATTTACATGGCAACAGCCTCAAGAAAGAAAAATGCCCCGACGGCTCAAAGGACGAGAATGTCTTTGATATTCAGCAAGGCGTCGCTATAGCCCTTTTTATAAAAACACCCGAAAAGAAAGAGAACCAAATCTATCATTCAGATCTCTGGGGACTTAGAGATAAAAAATACAATTGGCTTGAAAACAAAGACATAAAAACGACGGAATGGAAAAAACTATCTCCAAAATCCGAATTTTATCTGTTTGTCCCCAGAGATGAGGAGTTACTGGAAAATTATGAGAAGTTTAAGCCCATTACTGAAATATTTAATATTAGTAGTGTAGGTATTGTTACTGCAAGGGATAAATTAACTATAAATTGGACACCGCAGGAAACGTTAAGAACAATTTCAAATTTTTCTAAACTTGATGTTGAGATGGCAAGAATGTCATATGGTCTAGGAAAAGATACCAGAGACTGGAAGATTAATCTAGCTCAACAAGATTTAATTGATAGTGGTTTAGATAAAAATAAAATAGTGCTGATTTCGTACAGACCTTTTGACATAAGATATACTTACTACACTGGAAGATCAAGAGGTTATCATTGCATGCCAAGACCCGAAGTTATGCGCCATATGCTGAAAGAGAATATTGGGTTGGTTTCTGTAAGGCAGGTTGCGGAGGGAATTTTCAATCATGCTCTTCCAACTAATTCTATAATTGAGAGCCGTATGACACTTAGTAACAAGGGTATTGCGTTTTTATTCCCCCTTTACCTCTACCCCGATACCGAAAGGGAGGATTTGTTTAGTGATTCAGAAGTGGAAGGACGAAAGCCGAATTTTAATCCTGAGTTTTATAAAACTCTTTACAGAGTTTACGGTAAGGATTTATTACCTGAAGAAATTCTTCACTACATATATTCTATTCTTTATTCAAACATCTATCGAACCAAATACGCTGAATTTTTAAAAACAGATTTTCCTAGAATTCCTTTTACAAAAGATTATGAAGTCTTTTGTAAAATGGCAGAGCTTGGTGAAAAGCTCATTAATCTTCATCTCATAAAATCGAAAGAACTTGATAATCCAATTGCAAAGTTTCAGGGTAAAGGGGATAAAACTGTTGAAAAGATTAGCTATAAAGATGAAAAAGTCTTTATAAATAAAACTCAATATTTCGAAGGCGTGGAACAAGAGGTCTATGAATACCAGATCGGGGGCTATAAAGTTTGCAACAAATGGTTTAAAGACAGAAAAAGAAGGGTATTATCCTTAAAGGATATTAAACACTACTGCAAAGTTGTAACTGCACTGAAAAAGACGATTGAAGTTCAAGTCCTGATTGACGCTATTTATTCAGCTGTTGAGAGAGAGGTAATAGAAATTAATCCTTAGAATGCCCACAATTTGGAAATATCTATGTAATTATGTAGCCATGTTTGATTATTTTGATTATGTAAAGATTTTTGCTGTATCTTTCTTTGCTATATGTTCCCTTGCTGTATTTTCCACTTCTATTATGTGTGGGATTATAAGTGCAGTAGTTGCTTCCAATAAAGGACGAAATGGTCTTGGATGGTTTGTCCTGGGCCTCTTACTGGGGCCTTGGGGTCTTATTCTGGCTTTGGTAGTTTCTAAAGAAGGGTCCGCTTCCGAGAGGAGAATTATTCAAGCTGGCAACACGAAAAAGTGTCCACATTGCGCCGAATTGATTAAGTCCGAGGCTGTCAAATGTCGCTATTGTGGGTCGAGTTTGGACAAGGATTAAGGATATGATAACCATAATCAACTAAAGTTACCGATGAAGATGAAATGATTGAATTAACGTTTGAACGTTCTCTTTGGTGGAGTATTCCCTGTATAGGGAGGACGGCAGTTTCAGCTTATTTTTTGTATTTCTATCAAGAGAAAGCTTTCCGTTTTGCAGCTTTACACTATTTATTTAGCTGTTGAGAGAGGGGGTAATAGAAATTAAGCCTTAGAATGCCCACAATTTTAGGAATATCTATGTAATTATGTAGTCATGTTTGGTGTTTTCATTTGGATTATCTGTGGGATTATAAGTGCAGTAATTGCTTCTAATAAAGGACGAAATGGTTGTGGGTGGTTTGTCTTGGGCTCCATACTGGGCCCTTTGGGTCTTATTCTGGCTTTGGTAGTTTCTAAAGAAGAGGTCGCTTTGGAGAGGAGAATTATTCAAGCTGGCAAGATGAAAAAGTGTCCACACTGCGCCGAATTGATTAAACCCGAGGCTGTCAAATGTCGCTATTGTGGGTCGGGTTTGGACAAGGATAAGGGTGTGATAACCATAATCAACTAAAGTTACCGATGAAGATGAAATGATTGAATTAACGTTTGAACGTTCTCTTTGGTGGAGTATTCCCTGTATAGTGGGGGCGGCAGTTTCAGCTTATTTTTTGTATTTCTATAAGAGAAAATTTTCCGTTTTGCAGCTTTATACTTTAGCTGTATTGCGTTTCCTCACGGTATTTTTTTTGCTACTGTTATTTTTGGTGCCTTTGCTCAAGCTCAATCAAACGGAAGACCAAAGGCCTATATTAGTATGGCTTGAGGATTATTCTCAATCAATTACAGCTTCTAAAGATTCGGCTGATGCTTTGGCCTTTTTAAGTCGTTCTGATGAATTTATCAGCCAATTAGAAGATAAATACGAAATAGAGGCTTTCTATTTTGGTGAGCAAATTTATACCGATAGTCAGAATTCTTTTAATTTTTCACAAACAGATCTATCCAATGTTATCAAGCAGGTACAGGAGAGATATTACAATCGGAATGTAGGAGCTGCAGTACTTCTTACTGACGGAATATATAATCTAGGCAGCGACCCGGCTTACTTGGCTCAGCAATCTTCTTTTCCCCTATACACTATAGGCCTGGGTGACCCTATCCCTACCCTTGATGTTTTTATTGATCGACTTGTTTACAATGATTATAGCCATTTGAACAATCGTTTTCCACTCCAAGTGCACATTAAAGCAAGAAAATTAAAAGGGCAAAATGTCCGCTTGAAAATATTGGATAGCTCGGATAATATTGTTGAAACCAAGTCTATAAATGTGGAGAATGATGACTACCACCAGCGCCTAGATTTTCTCATTAGGTCTAAAGAAACGGGAATCCAGCGATATACTGTAATGCTAGATAAGCTTCAGGAGGAAAGCAATACTATAAATAATCGTATGACTTTTTCTATTGAAATACTGGATAGGCAGAAAAGGATTTGGATTATCGGTAAGTCCCCTCATCCCGACATGTCTGCTTTAAAAAGAGCTCTAGAAAGCATAAAAGACTATGAGGTTACTACCTATACTCTAAGTGAACTCAATTCATTACAAGGGCAAGCAGATTTAATGATTCTGCATCAGCCGGATGATCAAATACTGGAAAAGTGGTATGATTCTCAAAAGCCTGGTTTGTTGTTCTTTGGCCCGCAATCGTCTGGAAGTAATTTTAGCGCTATAACAAGAGTTTACTATCGGCAAATAAATGAGTTTGAAGAAGTACTACCAGAAATAAATATGGCTTTTAACCTTTTTAACCTCAAGCCAGACGAATTACAGTTTTTTAATGAACTATCTCCTCTCTTGAGCCCCTTTGGTGAAATAACGAGCAGAATTAACGGGCAGGTTTTATTTAATCGAAAAATAGGTTCAATTTCCACTAATCAGCCGCTATGGCTTTTTGCCGAAGATGATACTAGACGCTGGTCTGTAGTGAATGGAATTAATCTTTGGCGGTGGAGAATAACTGATTTTATAAAAAACAACAATCATCAATATTTCGATCTGCTCATTCAAAAGACAGTTCAATATTTAACTTCTAAAAAAGAAAAACAGAGGTTTGTGATAGAAACTAAAACTCATTTCAATTTACGGGAAACTATTCGATTTTCAGCTCGTTTATATAATGCTTCCTTAGAACTGACTAATCGACCGGAGGTAAAAATTACGATAACTGATGAAGATAATAAGAGGTATTCGTATAGGTTTAGTAAGGCCACTGAAACTTATCAATTAGTTGTAGGAACATTACCGGAAGGATTATATAGCTGGGAAGGAAATGTACGGCTTGGTCGGGATTCTTTTGTAAAAAGGGGAGAATTTTCAGTGGAGAGACTCACAATAGAGAAATCAGACTTGGTAGCTCGTTTTGAAGTGCTTAGGAAAATAGCCCAAGAAAGTGAAGGTGCTTTTTTCGAACCAGAGGAGATAAATCAGTTGATCGAAAATCTCAGGAGCAACAATCTAGCAAAAATCGTACAATATGTCAAATCGGAAATAAAAACTATTTTTTCCTTGAAATGGTTATTTTTTATATTTTTGACCCTGTTATCAGTTGAATGGACTTTGCGTAAATACTGGGGGAATTACTAACTAAAAATAAAATCTAATGAATCAACGTAAAACGACTATCACAGTTATATTATTTGCAATACTTATCGTTTTGGCTCTGGCCTGGAATTCAATTACATATACTATTAATGCAGGTGAAAAAGGAATAATATTCCGGACTTTCCAAGGGGGATTGGATAAAGCAACTGTCTATGAACAGGGATTTCATATAAAATGGCCTTGGGATAAAATTTTTATCTATGACATCAGAATCAAAGAAGATATTGGTGCTATGCAGGTGCTTTCTAAAAATGGGTTGACTATAAGAACAGAGCTTTCCTATCGCTATAAACCCACCGACTATCGCATAGGATATTTACATGATATTATTGGACCTAATTATCATAATGATATTGTCATTCCCGAAATTCGATCAGCTACTCGGGAAGTGATCGGCAAGTATCTGCCAGAAGAATTGTATTCATCTAAAAGGGAAGCCATACAGGACGAAATATATCAGCGTACGGCTATTGCTTTAAAACAAAAAGATATTCTTTTGGATGTTGTTCTAATCCGCGAAGTAGAACTACCCGAAAAGTTAAAGGCAGCCATAGAGCGTAAACTAGAACAAGAGCAAGCCGCTTTAGAATATGAATTTAAATTGGAACGAGCTAAGAAAGAAGCCGAACGCCAGAAAATTGAGGCAGAAGGGAAGGCAACGGCTAATAGAATCATCAACACCTCTTTAACTGATAAAATTCTTAAAGAAAAAGGAATCGAAGCTACCTTAAGTCTTTCACAGTCTACCAACTCTAAGGTAGTAATAATTGGGGGGGAGGATGGTTTGCCGATTATTTTGGGAGATAAATAAAATTGCAGGAAAGCTTAAAAATACTAGTTTCCGATAATAGGAGTAGGCGGATTAATCGGGCTAAGGCGACTGGATTTTGGAAATACTGAGTGTCTTTTTCTATTTACCTTTAGTTATATAAGCTAGCAGGGTGAAGGAAAGTGTTAAACTAGTAGAGTGCCCAAGGGATGCCATGCAGGGCATTGAAGAATATATTTCTATCGAAAAGAAAGTAGATTATATCAATGCTTTACTCAAAGTAGGTTTTCACACTATCGATTTTGGAAGCTTTGTCTCACCTAAGGTTATCCCTCAGCTAAGAGACACCGTTGCGGTACTTGATAAACTTGAATTAAATAGTGGTATTTCCAAACTATTGGCTATAGTGGCAAATGAAAGAGGTGCCCATGAGGCCAGAAGGTTTGATCAGATTACCTATCTGGGATATCCTTTCTCGGTATCGGAAATATTTCAAAAAAGGAATACTAATAAAACTATAGCGGAGTCTTATAAGCTAGTGAATTGTTTATTCGATATTTGTGATAAGTACAATAAACAATTGGTTATATATCTCTCCATGTGCTTTGGCAATCCTTACCGTGAGAAGTGGAATGTAGAAATAGTAGAGAAGTGTTGCGAAAAATTAATTGATAAAGGAGCCCAGATTTTATCTTTATCTGACACTATAGGAATTTCTAATCCCGATAGCATTACTTATTTGTTTAGCATTTTAATCCCAAAATTTCCCGATGTAGAGTTTGGAGTTCACTTACATGTAACACCGTCCACTTGGAGAAGTAAAATTCAGGCTGCATATGAAAGTGGTTGCAGAAGATTTGACTCAACCATTAAAGGATATGGCGGTTGCCCTATGGCTGATGATAAGTTGATAGGTAATATGCCAACGGAAAAGCTGCTTTCATTTATTAACGAATTGAAGTTGGAAAACAATATCAACAGCTTTGCTTTTGAAAATGTTTTCAATAAAGCAGGGCAAGTATTTCCTCTTTAGATAATCGTAAGCTCTTTATTTCTGCATTATTTTAGGCTACAAATTACTTTACATTCATTAAGGTGAAGGGCCTATTTTATTTTTGGATAAGGATCCTTTTACTTACTTCTTAGTAAATTAGGAAAATTCATTGCCGAGTAAATACCTAGCTTTAGTTTTGTTCCTTATGTTTTCCTGTGAATGGACAAGGATTTACGATTCAGATTTGGAAATACTTTGATTTTAACTTGCCTATTTTAGTAGTGAGTTTACTCTGTATAGATAGATCCCTGTTTTTTCATTAGATATTATTGTCGAGATGAGACTTTACTTGTAATCGGCTAACTTGCAGAAGTTCTGGCAAGAGCCCATTTCTTCCTCATTAAAGTTACTGCTAATGATCAGGGTCCGGTTATTTAAATAATCCTTTAGCAACTGTCGATACCATTGAACTCCATCTTGGTCAAGGTTAGAAATTGGCTCATCTAGTAAGATGAGTTCAGATGATGACAATAAAGCAATGACTAATCGGAGTTTTTGTTTCATACCATAGCTGAAATTCTTTATTTTTTTGTGTGCAGCATCTTTCAACTCGGCAATATCTAAGATCAAAAATACAGAATAGTGGTGAGAAAAGATTTTAAATTTTCGATAATAATCGAGAAACTCTAAAGCAGTCAGTTCTTCAATCATTTCTAAATAAGGAGCAGCTATTGATATTTTAAAAGGGATTTCTTCGATTTTTAGTTTTTTACTCTTGCGATAATGCTCCAATTTACCACTTGAAGGGCTCAAAGCTGTGTAAATGATTTTCAGCAAAGTAGACTTGCCACTACCATTTCCTCCCAAAAGAACATAAGTATGCCCTTCTTCAAAAGTGTAATTGATATTTTGAAAAATAGTTTGTGAACCAAATTTCCGACTAATGCTGCGAAGAATAACTTTCACAATTATTCCAGTCGGAAGCCCTTCATCACACCAACTTGTGAAGAGCGAATAAAAGTAATGATCTCATCCCGTTCCTTAGTAGCCTCAAATCCGGTTTCAATGATATCCAAAGCTTGAGTGGTGTTAAAGCTCTTCTGAAAAAGAATGCGGTAAATATTTTGAATTTCATTGATTTTTTTATTACCGAAACCTCTCCTGCGCAGACCGATGGAGTTAATACCAGCATATGAAATAGGTTCTCTGGCAGCTTTTATATAAGGAGGGATATCTTTTCTAATCAATGAACCACCTGCAATAAAAGAATGAATTCCAATTTTAGAAAATTGCTGGATAGCACTCAGCCCTCCTATAATAGCCCAGTCTCCAATTTCTACGTGGCCCCCAAAAAGACACCCATTCACGATGATACAGTTGTTACCAATAATGCAATCATGGGCAATATGGGCCGCGGCCATAATCAGGCAATTTTTGCCAATAACTGTTTTGTTTGAAGCTTTGGTTCCACGATTAATAGTAGCACATTCTCTCACCGTAGTATTGTCGCCTATAATAACTAAGCTGTCTTCTATTTCAGCCTTAAAGCTCTGGGGCACAGCTGAAATTACAGCTCCTGGGAAAATGCGACAATTTTTACCTATACGGGCTCCTTCCATAATAATTACATTGCAGCCAACCCAAGTGCCTTCTCCTATCTCCACATTTTTGTAAATGGTGGCAAAGGGCTCAATAATTACGGTATTGGCAATCTTAGCAGAAGGATGTACATATGCTAAAGGCTGATTCATTTTACTTTCTTTCTTTTACAATTTTAGCCACCATATCAGCTTCTAATACTATTTTACTTCCTACGTAAGCTTCACCGTGCATCTGCACTATTCCTCTACGAATAGGTTTGGAAAGACCGAGGGTGAATATCACCGTGTCCCCCGGAATGACTTTATCTTTAAATTTTACTTGGTCTAATTTCAGAAAGTAGGTTAGGTAATTTTCGGGGTCAGGAACAGTGTTTAGGGCAAGAATTCCACCTACCTGTGCCATAGCTTCTACTTGCATTACGCCAGGCATTATGGGAATTCCTGGAAAGTGCCCTATAAAATACCCTTCATTTATGGAGACGCTTTTTATACCAACAACGTGTTCAGAAGAAATATCTATTACCTTATCCACCAGTAAAAAAGGGGGCCGGTGAGGAAGAATTCTCATGATCTGAGCTGCATCATATACTGGTTGCCGATCGGGATAATATTTGGGGATATTACATTTGCCCTCTTCTTCTCTGATCTTCTGCTGAAGAATTTTGGCAAATTCAGCATTGCTTTTATGCCCGGGTCTAGTAGCAAATATTTTTCCTTTGATAGGTTTACCTGCTAAAGCAAGATCACCTATAATATCCAATAATTTGTGACGTGCTGCTTCGTTGGGGTAGTGAAGGTTGAGATTATCCAAAATCCCGTTGGCCATGATGGACACCTTATCCTTTTTAAAAGCTACTTTTAGTTTCTTCAGAGTTTTAGTAGAAACTTCCTTTTCTACATAAACAATGGCATTATTAAGATCTCCTCCCTTAATAAGCCCGTTATCTAAAAGAAACTCAAGTTCATGTAGAAAACTAAAAGTACGAGCATCAGCTATTTCATTTTTAAAGCTGCTTATTTTAGTAAAGAAGGCATTTTGACTTCCCAAAACTCTTGTGTCATAATCCACCATTACAGAAATCTGGTATTCATCAGCTGGAACAGCCATAATTTCCACTCCTTTCTCCTCTAGCTTTAGGAGTATAGGCTCTTTTACTTCAAAATATTCTCTTTCCTTTTTCTGTTTTCCAATGCCCGCTGCTTCAAGGACTTTGACAAATTCCTTGGAGCTACCATCCATAATAGGGATTTCAGAGGCGTTAACTTCTATTAGGCAGTTATCTATTTCTAGGCCTACTAAGGCAGCTAAAACATGTTCTACAGTGCTTATTATTGCATTACCCTGGCCAATAGATGTTCCTCTATCTACACTGACTATATTTTTAGCTATCGCTTTGATTTTAGGGCTTTTTGGGATGTCGGTTCTTTTGAATACAAAGCCGTGGTTTTCAGGAGCAGGTTTGAAGGTTAGGACAACATCTTCTCCGGTATGTAATCCAACACCGCTAATGCTCACGTTAGCTTTGATTGTTTTTTGTAAGAAATTCATGGATTGTTTAACGATTGTACCTGTCTTTTTAGTTTTTCCAATTCTGTGACTATTTCAGTCAACTTGCGAAAATAAACGTACGATCTTTTGTACTCTTTTATACCAAAAGCGGGAGAGCCTTGTACCACTTGATTGTCGCTTAGACTATCTGCAATGCCACTTTGAGCAGCAATTTTCACGTTATTACCGATGTTTAAGTGACCAATGATTCCCACCTGTCCGCCAATCATACAATTCTTCCCAATTTTGGTAGATCCGGCTATGCCGCTTTGAGCGGCAATGACCGTATTTTCACCTATTTCAACATTGTGAGCAATCTGAATAAGGTTATCTAGCTTTACTCCTTTGCGGATAATGGTTGATCCTAAAGTAGCTCTGTCAATGGTAGTGTTAGCTCCTATTTCCACGTGATCTTCGATGATAACATTCCCAATCTGAGCTACTTTATCATAGCTACTGCTGTTAGGAGCAAAACCAAAACCATCTCCCCCAATAATCACCCCACTATGTAGAGTTGCTTCTTTGCCAATTTTACAATTGCTGTGAACACAAACCCCACTGTAAATAGTAGTGTTATCGCTAATTTCTACATTATCACCGATATAAGAGTTTGGATATATTTTCACGTTATTGCCGATTGTAGTGTCATCTCCTACATATGCAAAAGTTCCTATGTAAGCATTGTTGCCAATAAAAGCAGATTCACTTACAAAACTGTGGGAATCAGTACCTTTCTTATCATGCTCGATGTTGTTGTAAATGTCCGATACCTTGGCAAAAGAAGCATAAACATCATCTACTCTAATCAATGTGCTTCGCACAGGTCTTTTTAATTTAAATTTCTTATCGACTATAACTACTGAGGCTTGAGTGGAATAGAGGTAAGGCGTATATTGCTGATTGGCTAGAAAGCTTAGTGCACCGGATTGACTTTCTTCAATTTTAGAAAGAGCATTAACTCTCGTATCAGGACTTCCCTCTACTTCTCCTTTCAGTAAATCGGCTATTTGTTTTGCAGAAAGTTCCACGCGACCAAAATTATCAAAATAGGGCTTAAGCATACAAATAGTTGAAAGAAACAGTAAGAGTCTTTACAGAAAAGCTAATTTAGTGAAATGGAGAAGTATAATATGAAATGTTATTTTTCAGAAAATTTCACTTTAAGATTACTAGTTGCTACAGAAATAAGGTCTTGTTTATCAGGTCTTCAGACGTGAACTAAATAGCTATGTCGTATGTGATGTCTTTATAGTATGAAGTAGGCTATGTCGCACAATCCAATCATTTATTTGTTACTACACTAATGAAATCAAGCAAAGTGAAGACGGCAAACAGTTTGTTTCTGTAGGAAATCTCAATAAAGATATCCTTACCTAATTGAGAATAGTTTCTTTGCTAGTGCTATTACCTATTATCCTAATGCTTACTAAAAGCTTTTATTGTCCTCATTCAAGCTTATAAAGTTTGATGTTTGATATTGAATTTGTCTAATTTATTAGAGTAGTATGTATTCTTAAGAAAGAATTTTTGATAAATATAAAGTCTATGATCTACGCGACTGGTCGTTTTATAGATGACTCCATTTTTACCAATGGTAAAACCCTATTTGATTTGGTTATCATAGAAGTATAGCTTATGTATACGTGCTTTTGGATGCCATCTTGCATCTACCTAGGTAAATTTTAGATTTTTAGTCGCTAAAATTTTTACCGCTGACTTACCTGGATCAAGGCTATTGTCCCATAAATTAAATCCATATGGGGTAGTACTATTTACCATTACCATGTCTCTAGTCTAGAGACATGGTAATGGTAAATAAGCTATTAGGCGACTTTTTTTATTTGCTTTGTACAAATGGATAAACGTTTCCCCAAAGAAGAAAGGCTAAAAAGTAAGAGGCTTATTGATGAGCTCTTTGCCAATGGAAAAAGTTCCGAAGCTTTTCCTTTAGCGATGGTTTACAGGGAAGTCTTTTTCGAAGATGAGGTGCCTATTAAAGTGGGGTTTTCCGTTTCTAAAAAAAGAATCTATAAGGCAGTAGACCGCAACAAAGTGAAAAGAAGAATGAGAGAAGCGTATCGTACCAATAAGGAAAGGTTTATCCCTGATTTAGAAGGGAAATATGCCCTGATGCTTATCTGTATAACCTCGGAAATCCCTCGGTATAAAGCTGTAGAGGAATCGGTTAAAAAGTTGTTGACAACTCTATTGAAAGGGCAGAGATAAAGACCGTACAATCAAAATACAATAACGGCGTTTTTAACTTAAATTAGAAATATTATACTTGAACTAAATTAAATGATTCTAGCCATGAGAAAAATTTGGACGATAACTCTACCTCTAATGATTACAGGGCTTATTGGATTATCATTAGCCTTTATTCCCAGCTATTTTGAAATAAGCAAGTACCTCGACATTTTTACTAGCGTATTTAAAGAGGTAAATCTATATTACGTTGATGAGACAGAACCCGGAGAATTAGTGGAAGAAGCCATTAACTCCATGCTCTCATCGTTGGATCCCTATACCAATTACATTCCCGAAGAAAGGGTAGAGGATTTTAAAATACAAACTACTGGCAATTATGGAGGTATAGGGGCCAGCATAGGTAGTTTCAAAGGAAAAATTATAATAACGGCTACTTACAAAGGCTTTGCTGCAGATAAATCAGGTATAAAAGTAGGAGACGTTATTATTGAAATCAATGGAAATAAAGTTGAGGGTAAATCCAGCGAGGACGTTAGCCAAATTTTAAAAGGAGCTCCCAGTACTTCCGTGGAAATCACTCTTAAAAGAGGTGAGAGAATCTTAGAAAAGGCCATTACCAGAGAAGATGTGCAAGTGAAGAGCGTACCTTATTATGGTATGTTGAATAGTGAAATAGGCTATATCGTTCTCACTAGTTTTACAGAAAGAGCATCTAAAGAAATTAAAGAGGCCCTGAAAGAATTGGGGGGGGGAAATGAGCTAAGGGCATTGGTATTAGATTTAAGAGGAAATCCCGGGGGTATATTGTCAGAAGCCGTGAATGTAACAAATATTTTTATTGATAAGGGAAAGGAAGTTGTTAGAACAAAAGGCAAGCTAGAAGAATGGGAGAGAACCTATGTAACTCTTAATAAGCCTGAAGACACTGATATACCATTGGCAATTCTCATAAATAAAAAAAGTGCTTCAGCTTCAGAAATAGTGGCGGGAACCTTGCAAGATTATGACCGTGCAGTAGTAATCGGGCAGCGGAGCTTTGGAAAAGGACTAGTACAGCAAACGCGTAAGCTACCCTATGGCTCACAAATGAAAGTTACCATAGCTAAATATTATACTCCCAGTGGAAGATGTATTCAGACTATTAACTATGCCGAAAGAGATGAAGATGGAAGTGTTACAAAAATCCCTGATTCTCTGCACACAAAGTTTGAAACTAAAAGTGGACGGCCCGTATATGATGGAGGAGGGGTAGATCCCGATATCTTGACTGACGGTAAGGTGTCAAGTCGGGTTTTAATTTCTCTATATCGCGAAATGCTGATTTTTAATTATGCAACAGAGTACCATCACCAACATGCCAAAATTACCAAACCCGCTAGTCGTTTTTCATTATCCGATGAAGAGTATGACCAGTTTAAAAAATGGCTAAATCAAAAAGGCTTTCGTTTTAGTACTCAAACAGAAAAAAGTCTGGAAAAACTGATTGCCTCTGCTAAAGAAGAAAAATATTACGAAGACGTTAAACCAGAAATAGAAGCTTTGAAAATAAAGTATGAAAAAGAAGAACAAGATGATTTACTGATACACAAAAATGAAATCAAGAGTTTGCTAGAAGAAGAAATAGCTTCTCGTTATTATTACGAGCATGGGAGAATTGCTAATGCCTTAAATCACGACCCAGAAGTAGGAAAAGCATTAGAAACCTTACAGGATTTGACCAAATACAAAACAATTCTTACAACTGCTAAAGATTAGAAAAAGACTACAAAGCAAACTTATATCGGCATTCTATGAGTGGGGGGTTTTTAACACTACTAAGCCCTATAAAAAGTAATAGGCAATTAAAAGCGGCTGTCCCATTATGCCTCACAAGAACAGACTCTGTGGTCATGCTTATAAAAAAGAAGAGAGTAGCGCAGAATAGAATTCCATCTTCATTTTTTACGGCAATTCTTAAGAGAAAGTAAAAAAGGGAAAGTAATAATAGAGTCCCTGGTACACCAGTAGCTAGTTGGGTTTCTAGATATTGATTGTGAGCGTTATGATGCAGTTTTAATTTGTTGCAGTTCAATGATAGATATTCGTTCGATAATGCTTTTTGAGTATCACCAATTCCCACACCTAGCCAAAAGTTCTTCTTAATTGCATTAGCAGCAGCTGACCAAAGATATGCACGCAGGTCTTTTATTTTTAATCCTCCATTAGCAGATATATCATTGACTTTTAAGAAAGCTTCATCAAAGCGATAAGTAATTTCCTTCGGTGCAAACCGAAATAAAATTGTAAGACCTCCTAAGAGACTAATGTAAAATACCATTAGAGACTTATAATTCTTCTGCTTAATAAGATAAATTGAAAGATAGGCAGAAAGAGCAAATATAAAGGCGATAATATTAATGCGGCCTTGTAGTAAAAATAATGTCGCTACACAGAGTAAAATATAAAGGGCGACTAAAATCTTTATAGAAACTCGTTTAAGGCTTTGAAAAACAGCTAAGGCCATAAAAAAGGAAATTCCAATGAAAATAGAAAAATAACCAGGATGTAAATCACCCTGACTTAACTCCCTGAAAGATCTCAGAGTTTGTAACGAAGCTAATAAAAAGATATAGCGGGAAAAGAAATAAAGTAAAACTATAATAGTAGCTATCATAAAACCTACAAAAGCCAAATTTCTAAGTTCTGACAACTTCTCTTGTGGATAAGAAACATAAGCTAGAGGAAAAAAGAAAAAAGTAGACAGTGTTTGCAAGCGGGTATAACCCTGTTCTAGGTTAAATGTATAAGTGAAACTGGACACATAAACCCCAAAAAACAGTAAGCAGATTAAAGCTATCTTTTTATTGGGGTTGGTTCGGTAATATCTGAGTAAGCTTTTGCTCAGTAGGGAATTTAGCACAAAAAGAATAATAAAAAATGTATTGATATAATTGGGTAAATAAAGCGTAGCAATTACTAAAAGAAACAGCAATTGATAGCGGCAATGGTAGTTTTTAATCTCTAGGATAGAGAGCATAGTAGAGGGTTATACCACTCGGTTTAGTTCCTTGTTAATCTGGTTTTTAAGTTGATTTAAGCGGTTAAATGTCTGCATCTCACTGTACCAGTTTTCGGTACCGTTTTTTAGTTTTGGTTCAATCTTTTTAATTAGCTGATTAATTCGCTTTTCCTTAAATCTTAAAAGTGCCTCTTCTGTATAATGTGGCAGAAAGGCATCTTTTTCAGGTAAAAATATCCCTTGCTTTCTCCAGTTATGCAACTCATATTTTTCAGTTACTAAATCTACTACTGCATCAATTACTTCCATTTTTTCCTGCCTTAAAAAATGTTCAGCCGTTAAAACCTTACCATCACTTGTGTTGAAATATTCTCGGTACTCATTTATAATAAACTGAAAAATTTTATCCTCAAAGTTCAATTTGTCCCTACGCATTTCAGTAAGAATATAAGTAGCCAAAGATTCTTCTTCACCCTCTTCCAGATGTTTAAAATGAAATTTTCGGTCACCATAATTTAGAAGCAACCAGCACAAAGATTTTTCCTGATGATACGCAAAGGAATAGTCTTCAGCAAGAAGAGAATCCTGTTTTATCACCTTCATTTCAGTATTCTGCCGATTTACGATGTAGTTTTTTCTTTCTTTTTGGCGTCTTAGTTTTTCGAGTATTTGATCAAGCTCACTAAATAGAATTCGTTCCTCAATTTCCAGAATGTGGGCGACTTCCTTGATATATGCATCGCGCTGCAAGATATCTGGCATAATAGCAATGCTTTGCACCATTTTGCGAGCTACTTTTGACTTTCCAAGCGAGTTTTCCCCAACTTCTTTTAGCAGTAACCTTGCCTTGAATCGCAAGAAATCCATTTTTTCTTTGCAGATAAAATCTCTTAATTCTTCTGAAGAAACTTTTTGGGCAAAGGAATCAGGATCTTCACCTTCAGGAAATAAAAGAACATTAACTGTTAAGCCTTCCTCCAGGACCAGGTCAATGCCACGTAGTAAAGCTTTGATACCGGCCGAATCACCATCATATAGAATAGTTATATTTTGTGTATGGCGCTTTATCAGATTTACTTGATTGGTAGTAAGAGAGGTGCCGCTGGAAGCCACTACGTTTTTAACTCCTGCTTGGTAGAGGCTGATTACATCGGTATAACCTTCTACCAGCAAACATTCATCTTCCCGCCTTAAATGTGATTTAGCTTGATACAAGCCGTAAAGTGTTTTGCTCTTGTGGTATATTTCACTTTCAGGACTGTTGAGATATTTAGCAATCTCGGCTTCTTTAAGTAACGTTCTTCCTCCAAATCCAAGTATCCTGCCTGTATGGCTTTGAATAGGGAACATTGCCCTGCCCCTGAAACGGTCCGTTTTATGCTGTTTGTCAACCTTAGTAAGACCGGTTTTTTCTAGAAATTCTAGTTGGTAGTTTTTCTTTACAGCAGCGTTGGTGAAAGCCCTATATTCATCTTGGCTATACCCGAGCTGAAAGGTTTTAATGGTATCTTCAGCAAACCCTCTTTCTTTGAAATAAGAGAGTCCTATGTTTCTTCCCTTATGAGTTTTCCAGAGTTGTTCTTGAAAATACTTGGATGCATATTCATTAACTAAATAAAGACTTTCTCTTTCAGAGTGTTTAGCTTTTTCCCGATCAGTTTGTCCGGTTTCCCCAATTTCAATGTTATGTTTCTCAGCTAGGTAGCGAAGAGCTTCCGGGTAAGTGTAATGCTCATGTTCCATGAGGAAACTTACTACATTACCCCCTTTTCCACTGCTGAAATCTTTAAATATCTGTTTAGTAGGGGAAACAAAAAAGGAAGGGGTTTTTTCATTGCTAAAAGGGCTCAGTCCCTTCATATTGCTCCCCACCTTTTTAAGGGTGATGAACTCACCTATAACCTCTTCAATGCGAACGGCATCGAAAATTCGATCAATGGTTTCATTATTAATCACAGTAAAACAAAGATATATAAATATCGACTGAGCTAATGAACTTATACTACGATGATATAGAAAGCTATTTTAAGTGAAAGCCAGCTATAGATCTCCACAAAAGGTTTCGAAGAAGGGTCAAATACCTCACCTGATAATAGTCGGGTTTAATTATAGATTTAGTTAATTATTCATTTCGAGATATAATGTATTCAGCTAAATTTTTCAAAGATTCTTTTTCAGTATTTTGTTCATAGGGCTCTAAAATGTCTATAGCCTGCTGGCAATAACTTGTCATTTTTTGTTCAGCATGCTCTACTCCGCCTAATTGGCAAACCATTGCCGTTACTTGTTCTACTTTCTCGCGATTGCGGTTGTATCTCTTAGCTACATTAATCATAAAACGCTTATCCTTTTTAGAAGCATGGTTAAGGGCGTAAATTAAAGGGAGAGTCATTTTCTGCTCTCTAATGTCAATTCTGGTAGGTTTTCCGACATTGGTATTTACCTGGTAATCAAAAAGATCATCTTTTATCTGGAAGGCCATACCTAATAGTTCCCCAAACTGACGCATTTCGTTTGTAATTTTTTCATCCTGCCTTACAGAAGCGGCTGCCACACCACAGCAAGAAGAAATGAGAGAAGCTGTTTTTTTCCGAATGATCTCGTAATAAATAGATTCGTCAATGTTTAGATTACGAGCTTTTTCAATCTGGAGTAGCTCACCCTCACTCATTTCCTTTACTGCCGTACTGACTATTTTCAGTAATTCATATTCTTTATTATCTACGGCTAGCAACAGTACTTTTGAAAGAAGGTAATCACCTACCAATACCGCTATCTTGTTTTTCCAGAGGGCATTAAGAGAGAAAAAGCCTCTTCTCTTATCAGAATTGTCTATCACATCATCATGTATTAAGGTAGCAGTGTGCATGAGCTCAACTAAAGCAGCTCCCCGGTAGGTGGTTTCTGTTATTTTGCCCAACATTTTGGCAATAAGAAAAACCAGTATAGGCCGAAGTTGTTTACCTTTCCGTTTTATGATGTAGTAAGTAATGCGATCTAGCAATGGTACTTTGCTAGTCATAAGCTCACGAAATTTAGGCTCAAAAGCCTCTATCTCTTTGGCAATGGGCTTTTTTATTTGGTCTATGTAGTTCACTGTAAGAAGAGAGCCAAAGTTAATAAGGGAAAGACAGAAGTAGTGAAAAACGAATATGAGTTTTACTTTACCTCTACTTAATTAAAAGGAATCACGTCTAAAACTATAAGATCAACATTGCATCACCGTAGCTCAAAAAGCGATACCTTTCTTTAATAGCTTCTTTATATAACTTCATGGTTTCACGATAGCCAGCAAAAGCAGCTGTCATAATCATCGAAATACTTTGAGGCTGGTGGAAGTTGGTAATCATACAATTAGCTACATTAAAGTTATAGGGAGGAAAGATAAATTTGTTGGTCCAACCTTTATAAGGTTTCAGGTGCCCATCCGTGCTAACGCTACTCTCCATAGCACGCATAACGGTGGTACCTATCGCACATATTCTTTTTTTATTATCAATGGCGCGGTTCACCTTCTGAGTAGTTTTATCGTATATCCAAAACTCCTCATTGTCTATTTTATGTTTGCTCAGGTCTTCTACCTCTAGTGGTCGGAAAGTTCCTAAGCCTATGTGTAGTGTTAGTTCCGCAAAGTTGATTCCTTTGATCTCCAAGCGCTTTACTAGCTGCTTGGAAAAGTGCAGACTGGCTGCTGGTGCAGCTATAGCACCTTTATGTTTAGCGAATATGGACTGATAGCGTTCATCATCATCTCTGTCTGGTTCACGCTGAATATACTTGGGTAAGGGTGTTTGGCCTAGCTCCTCTAGTTTATTACAGAATTCTTGGTATGAACCATCATATAGAAATCTCAAGGTACGTCCACGAGAAGTAGTATTGTCAATTATTTCGGCCATTAGGCTTTTGTCTTCGCTAAAGTAAAGTCTGTTACCAATTCTGATCTTGCGGGCCGGATCCACTAAAACATCCCACAGACGGCTTTCAGCGTCTAATTCACGCAGTAAGAACACTTCAATTTTAGCACCGGTCTTTTCCTTATTACCATATATCCGGGCATGAAAAACTTTGGTATTGTTAAGTACCATTACGTCTTCCTTATCAAAATAGTCAATAATTTCATGGAATATCTTGTGTTCTATTTTGCCACTGTTGCGGTGAAAAACTAAAAGACGACTTTCATCACGGCAAATAGCAGGACGTTTAACTATAAATTCTTCTGGCAAGTGATAGTTAAAATGAGAAAGTTTCATTTTCATAGTCTGCAGATATTGAAGGATTAAAGATTAATAGAACTCTAAAAATTCGGGAAAGATACAACCCAGTAGAAAAAGAAAGTTTAATTATCCGAATTTTTTATTCTTTGCCGAAACGGCGCCGAATTAATTCCATGAAACGTATTTCGTATTCTTCTTTCTGATGCCAGTTATAGTCTGGTTTTACTATTTGTTCAATAAAGCTTTCTGCTTGAGTAAAGCTCTCAAAGGTATTGAGTTGGGAAAGCACCCGATTAAAATCTTCCTGCTGACTGGAAAACAGATGTTTTACAAAAGAAATTCGGTCATTGAATCCCATATCAATACTACCCATACCTAACTTACTATTCAACGAAGTTTTTTTGCTCACAACGGGTTTCAGGTCATCTTTGTTTTCCATTACAACTTCATGGGAAAATGTTCTTTCAGCAGGTTCCTCGTGTTTGTCATTAGCTTGGGTAGATTTCTGTATGTATAGAAAATTCAATACCAAAAGTTTTTCGTACAACACCCGAGCCTGAGTCAGTAGATCTGTTAAATCTGGCTCATCTGAGCTTTTTATAATTGACTGACAAAGTTGTTTTAATTCATCTTTTACTTGTTTTTCCATGCTTTCACTTATATTTTTGTTTCCTCTCGTTTTACGTATGAAAAGTACAAAATGTTTCTTGAAAATCCCATAAGCTATCGTAAAAAGTAGGGTTGGTTTAATCAGGTCATAGTGAAGACTTGGAATGAGTTAGTCAATTGTGGCTTCAAAATAGTCATAGCCAGCTTAAGCTCAAATCTTAAAGGCGAACCTTTTACGCCAATGTCTAACCTCCTGGTATTTTTTGGAAGAGCATAAGAATACGAACCCTTAAGCTAGGCCGGGTTTAATGAAACGATAAAAAGATGGCTCATCGAAAACTTAAAAAAATTGCCAGATGGATAAAGGCAGAGGAATACTTGTTGAATCCTGACGTAGAAATTGTGCATCTCTTATTTGATTCTCGTAAATATCGAGACAATACTCAAACACTTTTTTTTGCTTTGAAGGGAAGTCATCATAATGGATATGATTATCTGATTGAGCTATACAATAGGGGTGTTTCCAATTTTGTAGTAGAGCAAATTCCCAAAGAACTAAGGGGAAAGGCAAATTTTCTTTTAGTAAAAAACAGCCTTACCGCTCTACAGAAACTGGCCTTGAAAATTCGAGAAACGTCAGCAGCAACAATAATCAGTATTACCGGCAGCAATGGGAAGACCATTCTCAAAGAATGGTTGTATCAGCTATTGCGATCTTCCTTTAAGGTAAGTCGAAATCCCAAAAGCTACAACAGTCAACTGGGAGTACCGATTTCTATTTGGGAACTAAATAAAGATGATGATTACGGCATTTTTGAGGCGGGCATTAGCCAACCGGGAGAAATGGAAAAACTGGAAAAGATATTATACCCAAAAATTGGAATTTTCACTAATATTGGCTCTGCCCATCAAGAGAATTTCGACTCATTATCCCAAAAGATAAGAGAAAAGCTAAAACTCTTTTACAATAGTAAATATCTTATTTTTTGCGAAGACCACCCGGAGATTAAAGAAGAAATAACACTTTCTGATAAATTAAAACAAACTACACTTTTTTCTTGGTCATTTAAAGATGACTCTGCAACGGTGTATGTGGAAAAGCTGGAAGAGCGATCTGGGCAAACTCATATTCACTACATATTTAATGGACAAAACTATCAAGCGACGATTCCTTTCACGAACAGCTCTTCGTTGGAAAACGCGCTTCACTGTCTTAGTCTTGGCCTGCTCACTAGCTTTGACTCGGATTTAATTGCCGAAAAATTAAGTCAGATGGAACCCGTAGCTATGCGCTTAGAATTGAAAAACGGGCAACACGGTAATATCATTATTAACGATGCTTATAATGCTGACTTAGAATCATTAAGAATAGGGCTAGAATATCTTAGTGAGCAAGGGCAAAAACGGAAAAAAGTGTTAATCCTTAGTGATATTTTGCAAACAAGCCTCGCTCCTAAAGAATTGTACTGGAAAGTAGGCAGAATGTTGCAAAGTTTTAAGTTGGATAGGGTAATCACAGTAGGAGAGGAGTCCAAAGAGCTACAAAACTATTTTGAAGGGAATTTACAAAACTACAGCTCTCCAGAAGAACTGCTCAAGGCTCTACCAGGTTTATATCTACAAAACTCGGCTGTATTATTAAAGGGAGCTCGGGTTTTCCACTTTGAGAAAATAGATGCCTTGCTAGAGGAAAAAACCCATGAAACTACGTTGATGATCAGCCTTAGCCATATGGTAAATAACCTGAACTACTATCGTAGAAGATTACGGCCGGGAGTCAAAATTATGGCAATGGTAAAAGCCTTTGGTTATGGTAGCGGGTCCCATGAAATAGCTGGTGTTTTACAATACCACAAGGTGGACTATTTGGCAGTAGCTTATGTTGATGAAGGCGTAGAACTACGCAAGACAGGGATTAGCTTACCGATAATGGTAATGAACTCAGAAATATCTTCTTTGGATGAACTACTAGATTATAAACTAGAACCTGAGATATACAGTTTTAGGTTGCTGAAAGCCGTAAGCAAAAAAGTAATGACTGAGCAGCTAACAGACCCCTATCCCATTCATCTAAAGTTGGAAACGGGGATGCATCGTCTTGGATTTGAGAAAGTAGATTTGCCAGAATTGACTCAACAATTGAAAGAGTCGCCCCATCTGAAAATAGCTTCCGTGTTTTCACACTTGGCGGCAGCAGATGATATTGCAGCAAAAGAATACACCCTCCAACAAATTTCTATTTTTAAAGAGCTTACTCAATTTTTGAGCAAAGAACTAAACCAAAGATTTAGTCGTCATATTCTCAATTCTTCGGGGATTAGCTATTATCCAAAGGCTCAGTTTGATATGGTACGTTTAGGAATAGGACTGTATGGTATTTCGTCAGACAAAGAAGAAAGAAAGTTTTTAAAGCCAGTGAGTTCTTTAAAAGCTACAGTTTCTCAAATTAAGCAGCTCCAGCCAGGAGATGCCGTAGGTTACAAATGCTCTTTTAAAGCCAAAGAGCCAAAGACTATTGCCACGCTCTCCATTGGTTATGCAGATGGTTTCTACAGGAAGCTGGGCAATGGTATAGGTGAAGTAGCCATAAATGGGCAGCGGCATAAAGTGGTGGGTGAAATATGCATGGATATGATTATGATCGATATTACTGGTTCAGAGGTAAGAGAAGGAGATGAGGCCGAGATTATAGGTCCTGTTATCAGCATATATGAACTGGCTGAAAAAATGAGTACGATTCCTTATGAAGTACTCACGGGAATTTCACAACGAGTAAAACGGGTTTACTTGATAGAATAAAATAGAGTTTAATGATAGAATTTGTATTTAGTTAGGCATAGAAAACCGATTATCAGTTTCTTTGAGAAACTCTGAAGTGAAAAATTTCATGAAATAAGTCAGACTATGTTAAATGTTGGGTTTGATTTATCCAGTGTCCTTGCTGCGCCTCTCGTTAATTGGTAAAATTTAGCACTGCAAGCTTAAAGCGGTCTCCAATTGAGCAATTTTCTCACGGAAAATCAGCCCCCTAATTCCTGCAAGCTTTTCTCCAAAGTTTTAATCTTGGTTTCAGTATCGGATTTCTTTTTATGCTCATTATTTACCACCCACTCTGGGGCATTTTGCATAAACCGTTTATCGTTGAGTTTTTTCTCTACGCTTTTCAAAAAGCCGAGCTGATAATTCAGATCTTTTCGCAGTTTGTTTTTTTCCTTTTCCAAGTCAATAAATGAAGCATGAACGAAAAAATCGTATTTGCCCGCTAAAAAACTAAAGCCCAGCTGCTCATCTCGTTGCTTTAATATTTCTGAAATATAACCTAGCTTCATCACCAATGCTCTAAATTGCTCAGGTAAAGCCTCAACTGAAGGTGTATATAAGGACAAGCGGTCTTTTTTAGGAATGTTTTTACTGGCCCGTATATTTCGCAAGCCGTTAATAATGGCTATAGCTTGCTCAAAACCAATGATAGTTGACATGTCAAAATCTTCCACTTTCGGCCAAGGAGCAATGCAAATAGTCTCTCCTTTCCTACGTTCTTTCAAAAGATGCCATACCTCCTCCGAAATAAAGGGCATAAAAGGATGAATCAATACACATATCTCCTCAAAGAAATGTATAGTTTGTTTCAAAACTTCCCTGTCAATAGGTTGGCCATATTGTGGTTTAATCGCTTCCAAATACCAATTGCAGAAATCATCCCATACCAGTTTGTAGATATTCATCAAAGCTTCAGAGATACGGTATTTAGCAAAACTCTTTTCAATGGATTGGATGGTTTTCTTTTTCTTTTCAGCAAACCATTGCATAGCCGATCGGGTAACTTCATCAGCTATTTCATTACTCACTTTCCAGCTTTTTATTAAACGGAGAGCATTCCATGTTTTATTGACGAAGTTGCGTCCTTGCAAGCACAGTTGCTCGTCAAACAGCAAGTCGTTGCCAGCTGTGGAAGTCAGTAGCATCCCAACTCTCATCCCATCAGCACTATACTTTTCTATTAGCTTTATCGGATCAGGAGAGTTACCCAAAGATTTGGACATCTTGCGGCTCAGTTTATCGCGCACAATCCCGGTAAGATACACTTTGGAAAAAGGCTTCTGTTGGCGGTATTCGTATCCCGCCATAATCATACGTGCTACCCAAAAGAAGAGTATTTCGGGAGCGGTTACCAGATCTTGTGTTGGGTAGTAATAATTAACCTCTTCGTTCTCCGAGTTACGTATGCCATCAAACACGGAAATGGGCCATAGCCATGAAGAGAACCAGGTGTCCAGTACATCCTCATCTTGCTTTATATCCCTGAGCTGTAAATCCGGTTTGCCAGTCTTTGCACGAGCCAGCCTCAAAGCCTCAACTTCACTTTCAGCCACCACAAAATGCTGATCACCTTTTCCGTAATACCAGGCTGGCACCTGATGGCCCCACCACAGTTGGCGTGAAATACTCCAGTCATGTACATTTTTCATCCAATGGCAATACGTATTCTTAAATTTTTTTGGAATTAACTCCACTTCATTTTCCATTACTGCCTTTAAAGCTGGTTGAGCCAACTCTTTCATCTTTAAAAACCACTGCACCGAGAGACGAGGCTCTATCACCGTTCCGGTTCTTTCACTAGTTCCAAGGGAAGTTCTGTAATCTTCCACTTTTACCAAAAAGCCTTTTTCATCCAATTCCCTAGCAATAGCTCTACGTACAAGAAAACGGTCTTGGCTTTTATAGTGCAAACCGTGCTCATTGAGTGTGCCGTCTTCATTTAGCACATTAATTACCTCTAGGTTATAACGGTCACCTATCTTTTTGTCATTTACATCATGAGCAGGGGTAATTTTCAAACATCCCGTACCGAATTCTTTGTCCACATAATCATCAGCAATCACCGGTATGGAGCGGTTGGCAATGGGAACGGTAATTTTTTTACCTATCAGGTCGTGATATCGTTTATCCTTCGGGTTTACGCAGATAGCCACATCTCCCAAGATGGTTTCCGGTCGTATGGTAGCCACGGTTATATGGCCGTGACCGTCTTCTAGTGGGTAGCGTATGTAATAGAGTTTGGCGCTAGTCTTTTTATAGATTACCTCCTCATCCGAAATAGTGGTTTTAGCTTGTGGATCCCAGTTTACCATCCGATAACCTCGATATATCCTACCTTTACGATACAGATCAACAAATACTTTTACTATCGATTTGCTGCGTATTTTGTCCAGCGTAAAAGCTTCACGGCTCCAGTCGCAAGAAACACCTAGTTTTTTCATTTGCTCCAGTATGATGGCTACGTGCTTTCCTGTCCACTTCCAGGCGTATTTTAGAAATTCTTTCCGAGTTAGCTCATCTTTAGTAATGCCTTGCTCTTTCAGCTTAGCCGTTACTTTGGCTTCGGTAGCAATAGAAGCGTGATCAGTTCCTGGTACCCAGCAGGCATTGTAATCCTGCATACGAGCCTTGCGGATCAATACATCCTGTAAAGTATTGTTGAGCATATGACCCATGTGTAGCACTCCGGTAACATTGGGTGGGGGCATCGCAATGGTATAGGCTTTTCGATCATCCGGTTTAGATTCAAATATCTTTTGGTCTAACCAATACTGATACCATTTTTCTTCAACTTTTTTATAATCGTAATTCGTTGAGATGCTCATGAAGCATATAGGTTTGACAATATCAAGTAATAAGCTGGCAAATTTAAAAAAATTGATTCCTGAGCTATCCCATTTAATTTTAAGTATGGCACATTTTTAGATACTTTTTCAAGAGTTTTCCTTTTGAGAATTTTTAATAATTAATAAATTTGTCCAACTATCAGAAACAATTACAATGAAAAGATTTTGGTTATCCTTGAGTTTAGTGGCAACTGGTTTTTTTGCTTTTGCCCAGGAAGAAAACAATCCCAATGCTCCTGTTATTAAGTTTGAGAAAGAAGAAATTGATTATGGAACCATTGATCAAAATGCTGATGGTACCCGCCAGTTTGTTTTTACTAATGAAGGTAAAGAGCCTTTAATCATTAACAATGCTACGGGTTCCTGCGGATGCACTGTTCCTACCTGGCCACGTGAGCCTATTGCTGCCGGTGAAAAAGGCATAATTAAAGTGCAGTATGACACCAAAAGAACTGGCTCTTTCACTAAGAGTGTAACTATCAATTCTAATGCTAAAACGCCTGAAAAAGTATTGCGTATCAAAGGTTTTGTTAAAAAGGTAGAGCCTGCTAAAACAGTTCCTGAAAAAGAAGAAAAAGCCTCGATGATAGAGAACTAATCATAGTCTTAATTAAACTATAAATTTGTACCCCTTGTGCTATTGCTAATTGGTGAAGGGTTTTTATTGTTTTTATTTCAGTTATTATCAATTTGCAATTATTTTGACAACTGATTAACCGACTCAACAGATTAACAATCATAGCGATATGCCATCAATATCCATAAAGGGGAAGAACATGCCCGAATCGGTTATCCGTAAGCTTATGCCATTTGCTGATATGGCGAAAGAAAATGGAAAAAAGGTATATCACCTCAACATTGGTCAGCCGGATATTAAAACTTCCCAAGCTGCTTTAGATGCAGTGAAAAACTTCAATCTAAAAATTCTGAAATACAGTCCTTCGGAGGGTTTTAGATCCTACCGTGAAGGCCTAGTGGATTACTATAAAAAAGCCGATATTGAAGTAGAAATTGACAACCTATTAGTAAGCACTGGAGGTTCCGAAGCCATTTTGTTTACCCTGAATAGTATTACTGATCCGGGTGATGAAATCATTATTCCCGAACCTTTTTATGCCAATTATAGTGGCTTTGGCATTTCTATTGGAGTAAATATTATTCCGGTTACTTCCCATTTGGAAAAAAATTTTGCTCTACCACCCATTGAGGAATTTGAAAAACTGATCACTCCCAGTACTAAAGCCATTATAATTTGCAATCCCGGTAATCCCACGGGATATATATACACTTTGGAAGAGCTGCAAAAGCTAAGGGAACTAGCATTAAAGTACGATTTGTTTTTAATTGCGGATGAAGTGTACCGCGAATTTGTATATGATGATGCGAAACATTTTTCCATCCTAAACCTGAAAGAGCTAGAAAAAAATGCCATCGTAATTGACTCAGTATCTAAACGCTATAGTATGTGTGGTGCACGTATTGGCTGTGTGATTTCGCGTAACGAGGAGTTTATGGCTACCGTTTTAAAATACGCTCAAGCTCGCCTTAGTCCCCCTACTTTGGCCCAAATTGCCAGTGAAGCAGCCTTGCAAACCGAGCCGAAATATTTTTCCAAAATAAAACAGGAATATTTACGACGTAGAAATACTTTAGTGGAAGATCTTAATGAGATTGAAGGGGTTTGCTGCCCAAGGCCCAGGGGGGCTTTTTATGCAGTAGCTGAGCTTATGGTTGACTCGGCACAGCATTTTGCACAGTGGTTGCTTTCGGATTTTGATCTGGATAACGAAACAGTAATGGTAACACCAGCTGAGGGTTTTTACGTCACTCCAGGTATGGGGCTAAATCAGGTTCGCCTAGCTTATGTACTAGAACAAAAAGCCCTAAAAAGGTCGGTGGAAATTCTCAAAACAGCCATGCGAGCTTATCCCGGTAGTTTAATTTGACAAATAGGATTTTACAAAACATATCCCTCAAGCCCTTCAATACCTTTGGTATTGAAGTTAAAGCTCAATTGTTCTTTAAAGTTCGTTCTATAGATGATCTCTTATGGATTATCCAACAGGAGGATTTTCGGCGAAATCCCTTAATTTTAGGTGGCGGTAGCAATATTCTGCTCACAAAAGATTATAAAGGTCTGATAGTAAAGCTCGATCTGAAAAGTAAACGGACAGAATCTACCAACGACAAAACAACTTTGGTATCTGCTATGGCAGGAGAAAAATGGCATGAGTTTGTGCTTTGGACTTTAAATCAGGGCTTAAGCGGGCTGGAAAACCTTTCTTTGATCGCTGGTAATATAGGCGCAGCACCTATCCAAAATATTGGTTCTTACGGAGTAGAGTTGAAAGATACGTTTCATCATCTGGAAGCATTGAACCTCTATAGTGGAAAAATCGAAATCCTAGACAAAAAGGCCTGTCAATTTGGCTATCGCGATAGTATTTTTAAAAATGTGGCTAAAGGACGTTATATCATCACTAAAGTTTTCTTTGAACTAAGCCAGAAGGACGATCAACTGAATACAAGCTACGTGGCCATCAAAAAAGAGCTAAAACGTTTAGGCAAGAAGAAGTCAATCCATTCTATTTCTGAAGCTGTAATCAATATTAGACGTACTAAATTACCTGATCCTGCTGAGATTGGCAACAGTGGTAGTTTTTTTAAAAATCCGAGGCTTCCTACAAAGTTGGTAAGGCAGATTAAAGAAAAGTATCCTGATCTGGTGACTTACCCGGTAAACGATGAGCATATGAAGATAGCTGCAGGTTGGCTTATTGAAAGAGATGGCTGGAAAGGCAAGCGCTTTGGCAATGCCGGAGTTCACCCCAGGCAAGCACTGGTATTGGTCAATTGTGGTAATGCTAAAGGTGAAGAAATAAAGAAGCTAGCTAAAAGAATTCAAGTCTCGGTATTTCGTAATTTTGGCGTGAAGCTCGAGCCAGAAGTTAACATCATCTAAAGAGGAAAATAATGGAAATTTTTATAGTGACAACGGTTTTATTGGGACTGGGGATTGCAGGAATTTCCATCAAAATATGGGTTAAAAAAAATGGTGAATTTTCTGGAACCTGTGCGAGTAATAACCCTCACCTAAACGAAGAAAATAAAGCTTGTGAATTTTGTGGGGCCATTCCCAATGAGCAATGCCAAAAAGACGATAAACCTGCTATCGCTTGATCTATATCATTCTTACCCTATTGAATGTATTTACTAAAACCTTTGGTTATATAAGTTTTCCATTTGCCATCTTCATCGGTGTATACCAAGTAAGCTTCAAGTTCTTTTTTGTTTTCTATAAACTGAGTAGCTCTTTTAGTGCCCATTACCATGCAAGCCGTAGCATAGGCATCGGCATCCATACAACTGCTGCTAATTACGGATACGCTCAGTAAGTGATTCCAGATCGGAAAGCCAGTTTTAGGGTTAATGATATGTGAATATTTGATGCCACTTTCTTCGCATACCCAAAATTTTCGATAATTGCCGGAAGTAGCGAGAGCAGCATCTTTCAGGGCTATGATCGTCTGAAAAGGATGGCTTTCGTCTATTTCTTTATTAGGCTTGTGGATACCTATGCGCCAGGTTTTACCGTCGATATTCTGCCCTTTGGTTTTTATTTCTCCTCCTATTTCTATCATGTAATGCTTTACTTTCTCACTTTCGAGAAATTTAGCTATTAGATCCACAGTATGACCTTGAGCTATAGCATTAAAATTTAGAGTGTAAGCGTAAGGTAAAACTATAGTATCATTTGAATACTGTACTTTTTGATAACCTACATAGTTGAGTATAGAGTCTACAGTTGCACTATCAACCATTTTTTTCAGTTCAGGGCCAGAACCCCAGAGGTTAACCAAAGGCTCTACAGTGGGATCAAAACTTCCGCCAGTTTCTTCGGCTATTTCAAAAGCTCTTTGCCAAATAGTTCTGAATACAGGATCGGGAATGAAGTTACTGTCACCCCGGTTGAGAGCAGATATGAAAGAGTTTCTGTTGTAAATGCTCATAGACTGATCAACAATTTTAAATAGGCTGTCAAAAGAGGTTTCATAGTTTACTTTGGGCTGTGCTATGTATCTTATCTGAAAAGTAGTTCCTTGCGCATAGCCAACAAGTTGATGTTGTTGTATTTTTTCGTTTTGGCAGGCTATAGTCGCTATTGAGACAATGAAGTAAAAAACTTGTTTTTTCATACAATTTTATGGGTAGAGTTTCCCAAAACAAAGGATCGCACGTTAAATCTAGTTATTGTCTATAACATAACATTAAAAAGAGTCAAGATTTTAAAAAAGCCGGTATCTCACAAACTGGTATGGTTTCCATTTTGTGATTATTGGCTTTGTGATAGCTGAAAAAGATGCTCAAAACTTCTTTTTCCCTTCCGCTAAAATCTTCTGGGGTTTTACCTTTTTCATATTCAGCCATTGCCCATTCTAGTTCCGGATAACTGGCTCCTAGCTGATCTTCATCTGTCCTGCAATCTCGCCAAAGCCCGTCCATTGGTGGCGCCGACATTATCTCTTCAATTATTCCCAAACTATTACCCAATTCATACACCTCTGTTTTAACCAAATCTCCAATAGGACTAAGATCTACGCCACCGTCGCCATATTTGGTATAAAAACCTATTCCAAAATCTTCCATTTTATTGCCGGTGCCAACTACGAGATAGTAGTTAAGGCTTGCAAAATAATAGAGTGTAGTCATCCGCAAACGAGCACGAGTATTAGCCAGTGACATTTCACGCTTTTCTGTTTGAGGTGCATTTGGCAATACCTCTATCAACTTATTAAAGACTACCGTAAGATCAACTGATGTACAGAATACATTGGGGTATTTTTTCTGCAAGGTTTGAATGTGTTTCATAGCTCTATTTACCTGGTCATTTCTTTGATAAATAGACATCTCTACGCATAAAACTGGATAATTGGTCTGGGCAGTCAATGAAGAAGTCACGGCAGAATCTATGCCTCCAGAAACTCCTACCACAAAACCCTTCATCCCTGCATTTCCAAGATAGCTGCTAAGCCAGCTTACAATATAATTAGCTAGTTGTTGAGTTTTCATGAGTAGTTTTTTCAAAAGAGAAATCCAAAAGAAAACGTTATGTAATCAAAGCGATAGTAATAGTTCTCTTCCAGTCTAGGATCGTCATCAATTAAATTATCCAGTAGCGATTTGTTGTAATCTATTCCAAATACTATTCTGGACTCGCCTCCAAGACTATATTCAAAACCTCCTCCTATAATAAATAAAGCATTAAAGAGGTTTACGTAAGAATCCAATCTCTCATTAGGTGCTAGGTCAGGTTTTATACTGCTATACTCACTGGTTTTAATGCCCAGTCCTCCACCAAACTTAGCAAAACAAGTGGTGTAGCCAAACGGCCTTGTTCTCATTTTTAATACAATGGGTATTTGGATAAAATCACTTCTGTAATTCCCCAATGTGTCTTTAATGCGTATTCTACCCCCGCGACTGATAATATTGATACCGCAAGCCACGCTATAACGTTCAGCTAGATCGAGCTCTGCTAAAAGACCAAAAGAAAACTTAAGATTGGTTTCAGAATCAGATTTAGGCTGAGAAGTGCTGATCCAATTTAGAGTTGGAGTAGCATGAATACCAAAACGAAAGTTCTGAGCTCTAGCTGCACTACCGGTTAATATCAATAAAATGATGACTTTTGCGGTTTCTGAGATCGTCATAGTAATATCTAATTTCTGATAAAAGTAAGTTTCATTTGACTAATAGCTCAATGGATATCAAGATCAGAACGGACGTTTTTATCATTCTTGCTTTAATATCGCTTTTGGGTTGTAAACGTCAATGCACGAAAGCCGATCTTAGTTCAATTGCACATGAGTCGGCCTTTGAAAGATTTGGAAAAGACTTTTTTGAAACGGACACGAATAGTTTTGGACAAAACCTGAACCAGCTAAAAGAATTGTATCCGGTTTTTTTTATGCAAAATGCTTCTAATGACTTTTGGAAAAATCAGCGCACTGATCCCAATCAGATAAAACTTTACCAAAAAGCTGTGCAGGTATTTGGAGATTTGGGTGAAGAAAATGAAAAACTAAATTTGGCAGTCAAGCACTATTACTACTATTTTGGTACTGAACCACGCTTCTATTTTTACAGCTATATCTCCAATCTTGATTTTGATTTTCCCGTTCTTTTAGCAGATACTTTATGCTTTGTGGCTTTGGATCTTTATTTGGGACATGATCAAAAATACTACAGCCATCTGCCTCAGTATCTGTCTTTTTTTCGTCAGTCTAGGTTTTTAGTACGCGATTGTATGGCAGAGTTGATAAAAACAAAAATACCGCCGATAAAATCTTCTACTAGGCTACTTGATGACATGATTTACCACGGAAAAATACTTTACGTTCTTGAAAGCTTTATACCAGACGGGTTAGATGAAATGATTGTACAATACCCTAAATCCAAGCTCGAATTTTGTCGGCAAAATGAACGTTCCATCTGGGCTTATTTTATAGAGAACCAAATGCTATTTGATACAAATCAAGAATTGAAACGGAGGTTTATTGAACTAGCACCCTTCTCTAAGTTTGGGATGAAATTTGACAATCAAACTCCAGGTATGACGGGTCGATGGATAGGCTGGCAAATTGTAAAAGCGTATATGGAGAAAAACCCTTTGATAAGTCTCGATCAACTGCTACAAGAAGAGGATACCCGAAAGATATTAAAACTTTCAGTTTACAGGCCTTAATCTAAGAACATATCAATGAGTAGAAAATCTTCTGAAATAAAAATCGATAAAAGGTAAAAAACTACAACTAAATTACAACTATTTGAAAAATAATGACCCTCGGCTATTTTTCATTTGTTGACTTACTTGATTAATATAGTCCAATATTTCCTTTTTGCCTGCTCTCGTTTTAGATGAGGTAACAAAACAAACCGGTAACCTTTCCCAATTTTCCAGCATTTTTTTTCGGTATATTGTGAGGTTTCTATCGAGCTTATTACCGGAAAGTTTATCGACTTTCGTAAACACCATGCCAAAAGGGATGCCACTTTCACCTAGCCATTTCATAAATTCCAGATCTATCTTATGTGGCTCATGGCGGCTATCTAATAAAACAAAAAGGTTAAACATACTTTCGCGATTTTGTATGTAGTTAATGATGATCTGCTGTTGCTCCTTTTTATCACTTTTACTGGCATTGACATGTCCATAGCCCGGTAAATCCACCAAATACCATTCGTCATTTATCTTGAAGTGATTGATCAACCTCGTTTTACCTGGTTTGGAAGAAGTTTTTGCCAGATCCCTTCGCCTAGTGAGCATGTTAATCAAACTACTCTTTCCTACATTGCTGCGGCCGATAAAAGCATATTCTGGTAACCCTTCATTCGGGAATTGGCTTAGCTTCGTGCTACTGCAAATAAATTTTGCTTTCTTAATATTCATTTATAACAAATTATAACAAAAATAGAGCTAGAATTAAGAGTGTTGAACTATTAGTTGGAAATAGTTCTCAGTTTACCCAAATGAAAAATTTAAACTGCAAATTCCAAATATTTAAGCCTTACAACCTATTTCCACTTCTTCCCACTATCTTGCATCTTCCATTAACTATCTCTTAATGAGTTAGAAAAACTATCTCAAACAAGAAGAAGATATGACTTCTAAATCTATATAGTGATAATTTTATCAACAAAGTAGGATTTTGTGGGATATTATGGAATAATCGTCATATTTTTGGATTCACAAAACTTTAAAAGACCAACTATGCTGAACTTGATTGGGGTACATGAATGCAGAATGGATAATAAAGGTCGGATGACAATTCCCTTAGCCCTTAGGAAACAGCTTTTGCCTATACTCGAAAAAGGCTTTGTAATCAAGCGTAGTGTATTCCAGAAATGCCTGGAGCTCTATCCAATGGACGAATGGGAAAAAATCATAAATAAAGTAAGTAAACTAAACCGCTTCCTAAAAAAGAACAACGATTTTATCAGAATGTATACAGCTGGTATAAAGCTTCTTGAAGTGGATGCTAACAGCCGACTCAACATTCCTAGAGATCTGGAATCTTTTGCGGGATTACAATCAAAACTAGTACTCTCTTCAAATGTAGGAATGATTGAAGTGTGGGATAAAATAAAATACGAAGAAACCATTAACGACCCTTCAGTGGACTTTGGAACATTGGCGGAAGAAGTTATGGGAATACTTAATAAGCCAGACTATGACTTACCATGAACCTGTTCTTTTACGTCAATCTGTAGATCTGTTAAAAATACAGCCCGAAGGAATTTATGTGGATGTAACTTTTGGGGGAGGAGGTCACAGTAAGGAAATTGTAAAAAAGCTCAACAGTGGAAAATTGTTTGGTTTTGATCAAGACCCTGATGCTCACTTAAATACCTTGTCCAATCAAAATTTTATCTTGATAAAATCCAATTTCCGTCATCTTAAAAACAATCTTCGTTTACATGACATTCATCGAGTTAATGGATTATTGGCTGACTTGGGCGTTTCTTCTCATCAAGTGGACGAAGGTAGCCGCGGTTTCAGCATTCGATTTGAAGGACCCTTAGATATGCGTATGAACCCTGATTGTGAGTTAAGCGCTAGGGAAGTAGTAAATCACTGTTCTTCCAAGGAACTCATCAGGATTTTTAGGGAATACGGTGAGATCAAAAATGCTCGAGTTCTCGTAAATCAGATTATTCGGATTCGCAAAAAACAATCTGTTGAAACTACTACCCAGCTAAAACAGTCCCTGCAGCACCTCGAACCGCGTAATAAACAAAAGCAATTCTGGGCACGCCTTTTTCAGGCAATCCGTATAGAAGTAAATCAGGAATTGGAAGCCCTAAAGGAAATGCTCCAACAAGCTGCAGAAATGCTTTCTTCTGGGGGAAGGCTAGTTGTAATTTCTTATCATTCTCTGGAAGATCGGCTGGTAAAAAACTTCTTAAAGGTTGGAAATTTTACGGGAGAACCCAAGAAAGATTTTTACGGGAACCTTATCCGACCATTTAAACCTATAACTCGAAAGCCCATGATACCTGACGAAACAGAGATTAACAAAAACCCAAGAGCAAGTAGTGCTAAACTGCGTGCAGCAGAAAAAATAAATTGATGAGAAATAAATCAACTGATAAAAAGACCTGTGATATCGCAAGACTTTTAGCTGGCACCTTTTTGGTTGATCAAAAATGGTTTAAGAATTGGCCATTTATCCTTTACCTCAGCTTACTGGCTCTGATTATGATCGCCAGTGGCCACAGTGTCAATCGAAAAATTCAGCGCATAGCTTGGCTCCGCCCCCAGGTGGAAGAAATGAGATTCGAATATATTAATACCCGTTCCCGCCTAATGATCGAGGGCATGAAATCAAAAGTAGTAGAAAAAGCAAGTGAGCTCGGCCTAGAACAGGCTAAAAACCCGCCTATAGCAATTAAAACAGCCAAAGATTGATTTGAAGAATAAAAAGAATATATTAAATCGCGTTTATCTGATAGCCATCCCTTTTCTTGTAATGCCCTTATTTGTGGTGGGAAAGCTTTTTATTATTCAGTACCTAGAGGGACCGGAATTGCGTGCACAAGCTCAGAGAGAAGCAGTAAAAGAAAAAAGCATTAAGGCTAATCGCGGCAATATTTATAGTGCTGATGACAAGCTAATCGCGACTTCCATTCCCGTTTACAACCTCTATATGGACCCAGTTACTGTTGATACAAAAATCTTTCATAAGCTTTTGCCCGAATTATCCCAAAAACTTGCCTCACAATTTTCCAAACGCAATGCCCAGCAATGGGAAGACTATCTTCGAATAAAACGGGATAAGGGAATTCGCTATGTGCCTTTAGCCAGATATGTTTCTTATACTCAACTTCAACAAATTCACAGCTTCCCCATCTTCAGTTTAGGACGATTTAAAGGCGGACTCATTTTTGAACAGCAAGACTGCCGCAAAATGCTCCTCGGCAAATTAGCGGAGAGAACTATTGGCTACAATCAACCAAAAAGACGTACCGGAATTGAAGATGCTTTCAATAGCTACCTTTCCGGACAGGACGGCAAAAGACTTATGCAAAAACTAAGTAAAGGTAATTGGAGGCCCATCGCTGATCATTACGAAATTGAGCCACAAGATGGTCTTGATGTAGTTACGACTATTGATACCAAAATACAAGATATAGTACACCACGAATTACTCCGAGCCTTGGAACAGTTTGAAGCCGATCATGGTTGTGCCGTAGTTATGGAAGTAGAAACTGGTGCCATTAGAGGTATCGCTAACCTAGGCCGCACAGAACAGGGAACTTATTTTGAAAAACGTAACTATGCTGTTTGGGAAAGTACTGAACCTGGGTCTACTTTTAAGTTAGCCTCAATAATAGTAGCTCTTGAAGACGGCATTGTAGATACTAGCACCCAGGTAGATACAGAAAACGGACTTTTTACGATTTACGATAAACAAATTAAAGACAGCAATCACAAAAATGATAAAGGCGGCTACGGAAAAATTAGCCTTAAAAAAGCTTTTGAGCTATCCTCTAACGTAGGCATTGTTAAGATCATTTACGATAACTACCGCCATCAGCCTGACAGATTTATAGACCGCTTCTACACATTGGGTATTCACAAACCTCTTGGCGTGCCCATTAAAGGAGAAAGCTTACCTAAAATTCCCAAAACAAGTGACCGGAACTGGAGTGGCATTACTCTGCCATGGATAGCTTTTGGCTACCAAGTTAGTTTTACTCCTTTACAATTACTAACTTTCTACAATGCTATTGCCAATGAAGGTAAAATGGTGAAACCTCTTTTCATTGAAGAGGTCCGCAAGAACAAACGCATCGTAAAAAAAGAAAAAACACACGTTATAAACCCAGCTATATGTTCTAAACAAACCCTTGAGAAAATCAGGGATATGCTGGAAGGAGTCGTAGAAGATGGAACGGCTAAAGACCTTAAAAACTCTCTAGTTAAACTGGCTGGAAAAACTGGAACCTGCCAGCAGAATTATTGGAAAGAGGCTTCCCGAGATTACCAAGCCTCTTTTGTTGGGTATTTCCCAGCAGAGAATCCTAAGTATTCCTGTATTGTGGTAATTAACAAGCCTAACTACATTCGTGGCTATTATGCCAGTGCTGTTGCAGCTCCGGTATTTAAGGCCATTGCTCAAAGCATCTATCTCAATACTCCATCCGAGTTAAAATCCAAAAGGGAAAATAATTTCTTGCTAGCTATGACAAGAAATCAAGAGCAAATCCAGATCAAAAACAAGTTCCCCGATTTAAAGGATGTGAGTGGTTACAAGGTACTTAGCCTTTTGGAAAACCAGGGCTATAAAGTAAAGATACGTGGTAACGGAAAGGTGATGTGGCAATATCCACCAGCTGGAACAAAAATCAACACCTCTGCCCTAATAGAATTAAAACTGGAATGAAGTTATTACGAGACATATTGTACGGCATCCCTATTATCCGTTCTATAGGTAACACTGAGGTGGTTGTATCTAAAATCGTGTTTGACTCCCGTGAGGTGATCAAAGAAAGCTTGTTTGCTGCTCTATCCGGAACTCGAGTAGATGGACACCAATATATCGAAACGGCTATCGAAAAAGGAGCTCATTCGATCATTTGTGAAAACCTACCTCAAAAACTTAATGAAAAAACCACTTACATTCAGGTAAGGGATTCTAAAATGGTGCTAGGCACAATTGCTTCACATTTTTATGATGACCCATCCGAAAAGCTAAATCTAGTAGCTGTAACTGGCACTAATGGTAAAACTACTACTGCCGCTTTGCTCTACCATCTATTCTGGGCTTTGGGACATAAATCAGGCTTATTTTCCACTGTAGCGATTTACATAGGAAAAGAAAATTTTCCCACCACTCATACTACTCCTGATTCAGTAAACATCAATAAATATATGAAAAAGATGGTAGACAATGGCTGTAAATATTGCTTTATAGAAGCTAGTAGCCATGGCATTCATCAAAAGCGCATTGCCGGATTAAAGATCAAGGGGGCAGTCTTTACCAATATTTCATATGACCATGTCGATTATCACAAAACTTTTGACGATTACATCTTGACTAAAAAGAAACTCTTTGACGATTTACCTAAAGATGCCTTTGCTTTGGTTAATGCCGATGACCGCCACGGAAAAACCATGCTGTATCATACCAATGCTAAACAGCACACTTTTAGTCTGAAAAACGCCAGTGAGTTTAAAGTAAAAATACTAGAGTGTCGATTGGAGGGCATGTTATTACGACTGGGTAAGCATAAGGTTTGGACTAAGCTTACCGGCAGTTTCAACGCTTATAATATAGCAGCTATTTATGGAGCTGCCTATCTCTTAGGTGAAGATGATCTTCAGATAGTTACTGCTCTTAGTAATTTAACGGCAGTGGAAGGCCGCTTTCAGTATATACAGTCGCCCAATAATGTTACTGCTATCATCGATTATGCCCATACCCCTGACGCCTTAAAAAATGTTTTGCAAGCCATTGGTCAGTTACGTAATGGAAATGAAAAAGTAATAACAGTAATAGGTTGTGGTGGTAATCGTGATACTGTCAAAAGATCAGAAATGGCGAGGATAGCTATTGAAATGAGTGAGCAGGTAATTTTTACCAGTGATAATCCCCGGAATGAGGACTCAAAAGCTATTGTAAGAGATATGGAATTGGGAGTAGAAATACGGTTATCTCATAAATATTTAAGCATTGTCAATCGCAAAGAGGCCATAAAAACAGCTATTCAGATGGCTAGAAGTGATGACATTATCCTTATTGCTGGAAAGGGACATGAAAAATCCCAGGAAATAAATCAAAAAAAAATCCCATTTGACGATTTAGCTATGGCTCGTGAGTTTTTAAACCAAACTATGAACTGATGCTCTACTACCTATTTACTTACCTTAATCAGGAATATGGCCTACCTGGAACTGGGGTGTTTCAGTTTATCACTTTTAGGGCAGCCATGGCAGTTATCTTTTCGCTTATTATTTGCCTTGTTTTTGGTAAGAGGATTATTAATCTACTCCATCGAAAGCAGATACGTGAAACCATACGTGATTTAGGGCTGGAAAACCATGCCCTAAAAGCGGCAACCCCTACTATGGGGGGACTAATGATATTGGCCGGGATCCTCATTCCCGTTTTACTATTTGCTAAGCTTCAGAACATCTATATTATTCTACTTATTATTACTACTGTTTGGATGGGGGTCTTCGGTTTTGTAGACGACTACATCAAAGTATTTAAGAAGAATAAAGGCGGACTACGTGGTCAATTTAAAGTAGCTGGGCAGGTTGGTCTAGGCCTGATAGTGGGAGCCACGTTTTATTTCCACCCCAACGTAATTGTCAAAGAGAAAGAAAAAGATCGAGAAAAAATTGAGCAGAATCAACAAGCTGACAAAGACTTCTCACTATACAGAGAGGCGAAAAAATCTACTAAAACTACTATTCCATTCGTTAAGAATAATGAATTGGACTATTCCCGTATTCTTCAATGGATGGGCTCTGATTATCACAAATGGTCATGGTTGATCTTCATTCCCGTTGTAATCTTTATCATCGTCGCAGTATCTAACGGAGCTAATCTTACTGATGGTATTGATGGACTGGCCACGGGTACTTCAGCTATTATCGGTGTTACATTGGGGATATTTGCTTACGTATCTGGTAACGTCATTTTTGCCGATTATCTGAATATTATATATATTCCCAACACGGGCGAGATGGTAGTATTTATCGCTGCCTTTGTAGGAGCTTGTATAGGATTTCTATGGCATAATGCATACCCTGCTCAAGTCTTTATGGGCGATACGGGCAGCCTGAGTCTAGGTGGGATCATCGCTGTATTTGCCATTGCTATTCGTAAAGAATTACTGATTCCCATTGTATGCGGTATTTTCCTGGTAGAAAACTTTTCCGTCGTTTTACAAGTGGGCTATTTCAAGTATACTCGAAAAAAATTCGGAAAAGGCCGAAGAATATTCAAAATGTCACCTCTTCACCATCATTATCAGAAGCTGGGTTACAATGAGAGCAAAATTGCAATCCGTTTTTGGATTATCAGTATACTTCTGGCGGCATTAACCTTTATAACCCTGAAACTACGCTAATGACTGATGTAAAATCCATAGCAGTCTTAGGAGGAGGGGAAAGCGGCACAGGAGCAGCATTATTAGCCAAAGCCAAGGGTATTACTGTTTTTTTATCTGACAGAGGAGATATAAAGAATCAATATCGCAAGACTTTAAAGGAAAAGCAGGTTGAGTTTGAAGAAGGTCAACATTCCTATAAAAGAATAGCCTCAGCTGATCTTATTGTAAAAAGCCCAAGCATACTTGACCGAGATGAATCAATTACAAGGCTAAAAAATGAAGATAAAGAAATCATCTCGGAAATAGAATGGGGATACCGATTTTGCGAAGGCAAAATCATAGCTGTAACAGGTAGCAATGGCAAAACTACAACTGCTATGCTGATTCATCACATGCTGGAAAAAGCTGGATTAAATGTGGCTTTGGGAGGCAATGTTGGTAACAGCTTTGCTCGTCTGGTTGCAGAAAGTCAACATGACTATTATGTCTTGGAGGTAAGTAGCTTTCAGCTAGATGACATCAATAGTTTTAAACCTCATATCTCGGTAATCACCAACATCATCCCCCATCATTTAAGCCACTACGATTATCAAATGAAAAACTACGTAAAAAGTAAGTTTTCCATTACTTGTTTCCAAGATGAAAACGACTATCTCATCTACAATGCAGATGACAAAGAAATCCGAGACTACTTGGCTAATCACATAGCTCGTATCCAGCTTGTCCCTTTTAGTTTCGAAAAACGGATGACAGAAGGCGCCTGGTCCGATTTAAATAAAACTATATATATCAATATCAAAAAAGAGAAAGCAATGATTATCAGAGAATTATCATTACAAGGCAAGCACAATATTGCAAATAGCATGGCTGCTGGTTTAGCCGGAAAACTGCTCAATATTCGCAAAGACATAATTCGCGAATGCCTAACCAAATTTGACAGCATCGAGCATCGTTTGGAACCTGTTTTGCAAATCGATGGAATAGAGTTTATCAATGATAGTAAGGCTACTAATGTAAACTCAGCCTTCTATGCTCTAGAGAGTATACAAAAGCCCATAATTTGGATTGTAGGAGGTATAGACAAAGGCAATAATTACAGCCAATCATTCGACTTAGTGCGACAAAAAGTGAGGGCAATGGTATGTCTGGGGATCGATAATACTAAGCTTCACAAAGAATTTGAAGATAAAGTAGGTTTTATCACTGACACTGCTTCTATGAATGAGGCTGTTCGTATTGCCTATAAATTAAGTTGTAGAGGAGATTGCGTGCTCCTTAGCCCTGCTTGTGCCAGTTTTGATCTTTTTGAAAATTATGAAGATCGTGGTCGTCAGTTTAAAGATGCTGTAAGAAAACTGTAATGGGCTCTTTTTTGGCCAATATTAAAGGAGACCTTACTCTTTGGGTCATTGTCGTACTTCTGGCTTTATTTTCCATGATGTCGGTATATAGTGCTAGTAGTAATATTGCCTTCTCATATGGCGGCGGGAATACTTTCAACATGCTGGCCAAACATGCTATTCATCTGATTTTGGGCATTATATTAATGTATGCTGTACACAATATGGATTATCGTCATCTGGGTGCTATTTCCGTAATGCTGGTACCAGTGAGCCTTTTATTGCTAATTTACACCTTGACCCAGGGTTATTCAGTGGCCAATGCTTCTCGCTGGATACATATTCCCTTTATTGGCTGGACCTTCCAACCCTCTGCCTTTGCCAACGTAGTATTGATGGTTTATCTTTCGCGTTACCTCGCTAAAACCGAATACGAAAAACTAAGAAGCTTTCGGCAGTCATTTATTCCTCTTTTAGTTCCTATTTTTCTGGTTTGTGGTCTTATCCTACCAGCTAACTTCAGTACAGCTGCTCTCATTTTTACTATCAGTATGCTATTGCTTTTTATCGGGGGTTATCCGATCAATAACCTTCTTTACATGCTGGGAATGGGGATAGTTGCTTTTGGAATCTTTATCCTTTTGGCAATAGCTTTTCCCAATGTCAGCAATCGAGTGGAAACCTGGAAAAACAGAATTGAGAACTTCAACAGAGGAAACAAAGAAGAGAATTATCAGGTAGAAAAAGCAAAAATGGCTATAGCTGAGGGTCAGTTAATCGGCAAAGGGCCTGGCAAAAGTATTCAGAAAAACTTCTTGCCCCAATCTAATTCCGACTTTATCTATGTTATAATAGTTGAGGAGTTTGGCTTGATCGGAGGACTGGTGGTCATCTTCTTTTACGTAATGTTACTGGTCAGAATATTACTCATTGCTACTAGAGCCTCTACTCGTTTTGGTATCCTTGCTGTAGCAGGTCTGGGATTGAGTATTATGACACAGGCCTTTGTCAATTTAGGAGTGGCAGTAAACCTACTACCCGTTACCGGTCAAGCCTTGCCACTTATTAGTGCCGGAGGTTCCAATATATGGATGACCTATATTGCTGTCGGTATTATTTTAAGTATAAGTCGTGACAAACCTGAAGAACGAGAAGACGACCTTGAATCTAAAGATTTAGCCCGTGGCTGAGTTGCATTTTATGATAAGTGGAGGAGGAACCGGAGGACATGTTTTTTCGGCTATTTCTATTGCTGACGCCTTAAAGAACAAACATCCCGATGCCAAATTCCTGTTTGTAGGAGCTAAAGACCGTATGGAAATGGAACGCGTTCCAAAGGCAGGGTATAATATCGAGGGATTATGGATCAGGGGCATTCAACGCAGACTGACTATCTCTAATCTTTCTTTTCCTTTCAAAGTATTATCTAGCTTGCTGAAATCACACAGGCTTATTAATAAGTTTAAACCCGATGTAGTGATTGGTACCGGAGGATATGCTAGTGGCCCTCTACTTTATGTAGCTGCTTCTAAAAAAATACCGGCCCTCATACAAGAGCAAAATTCTTATGCAGGAATTACCAATAAATTATTAGCGCCAAAAGCTAGCGCTATCTGCGTAGCCTATAATAAAATGGATCGATTTTTCCCTGAAGATAAAATCATCTTTACTGGAAATCCCATTCGGGAAAACATTAAACACAATACCTTAAATCAGCAACAAGCTAAAACAAGTTTAGGTCTAAGTAAGCTTCCGACCCTTCTGATTCTCGGAGGTAGTTTAGGTGCCCGAAAAATTAATCGGTTAATTGATCAAAATCTGGAAAAGTTACTAAAAATCGGCATCAACATTATATGGCAAACCGGTAAGCATTATTACGATAATGTATACGAAAAATGGAGCAGTCTTCAGAATGAAAGGCTAAAAATCATGGCTTTCGTTAAAGATATGAACTGGACTTATACAGCTTGCGACTTCGTCATCAGCCGTGCTGGAGCCGCAACATTATCCGAATTGGCAATAGTCGGTAAGGCTTCCTTGCTGATTCCTTCACCTAATGTAACGGAAGATCATCAGACCAGAAATGCTAAATTCTTTACTAGCAAAAACGCAGCTTTATTATTTAATGAGTCTGGAAGTAATGAGGAATTTTTAGAACAGATAAAAAAGTTGATACGTCAGAAAACTGAATTGGAAGGTGAAATTAAAAAACTAGCATTACCCAATGCTTCGCAGCATATAGCCGAGGAAATATTAAAACTGGTGAAATACCATGAGTAAAAAAAAGAATATGTACTTCATAGGGATCGGTGGCATTGGTATGAGTGCCTTGGCTCGTTATTTTTTTACTAATGGACATCAAGTTAGTGGTTTTGATCAAACCCGCACCCCTCTTTGTGAGGCTTTGGAGAAGGAAGGCATGTCAATTCATTATAAAGAGAATGCTCATCAGATTCCCAAAGATTTTTGGGATAAAAAAGATACCATTGTCATATATACTCCTGCTATACATCCAGAACACGCAGAATTAACTTTTTTCAGAGAAGGAGATTTCGAAATTTACAAAAGAGCCCAAGTACTCAGACAAATTGCTCAAAATTACACTTGCTTGGCAATAGCCGGAACACATGGGAAAACCACCACTTCTGCTCTTTTAGCTCATCTTTTTCATCATGCCGGAATTAAAGCCACCGCTTTTTTAGGAGGAATTGCCATTGGTTATCAAACTAACTTTTTGGCAGGGCAAGAAGGCGGATTATTAATAGCTGAAGCAGATGAATTTGATCGTAGCTTTCTTCAATTAGAACCCGAAGGAGCTATCCTCATTTCCATGGATGCTGATCATCTCGATGTTTACGGTGATTCATCTGCTTTAGAGAACGCCTTCGGCCAATTTGCCCAGAACGTGAAAAGTAAGTTGATCGTAAAACAGGGGTTACCTATCAAGGGAATGTCTTATGGAATAGAAACAACGGCTGATTATGCTGCTCTAAATACGGAAATAATAAAAGGGGCTTATTATTTTGACCTCAAGACTCCTATAGTTACTGTCGAAAATATTAAAACCGGGCTTCCCGGTAGGCATAATGTGGAAAATGCTGTGGCTACTGCTGCTCTAGCTATTGAATTCGGACTAAAAGAAGAGATGGTAAAGAAAGGTATTGAAAGCTTTAAAGGAGTGAAGCGTAGGTTTGAATACCATATTAAAACGGACAAACTCGTTTTTATTGATGACTATGCCCACCACCCTTCTGAAATTACTGCTTTGATTAACTCAGTAAGAGAGCTCTATCCTAAGAAAAAAATTACTGGAATATTTCAGCCTCACCTTTATACCCGCACTCGTGATTTTGCCGACAGCTTTGCCCAAAGCCTTTCCTTATTGGATGAATTGATTCTAATGGACATTTATCCTGCTCGTGAAAAACCTATTCCCCGTATTAGTTCCAGCATCTTGCTAGAGAAAATAGATTTGGATAAAAAGCATATAATGGGAAGCCGAGAAATACTTAGCTATGTAAAGCGAAATAAAATAGAATTAATTCTAACCATTGGAGCAGGTGATATTGATCAATTGGTAAACCCTTTAAAAATGACATTGCTGAATGGATAGATGGAAAAACATAACACTTTGGTCTTTGGGGATTATTACCTTAATCTTTACCTGTTCCTTTGGAGAAAATAAATATCGAAAAGTAAAAATTAAAAGCCTTGAAATAGATATTGATTGTTCCCAGAAGCAATACTTTGTAAGACAAAAAGAAATTCGAAAAATCATTCGAAAAGAATATCCCCATTTTGATAGTTTACATCTACGAGAAATTAACACCAACTTGTTAGAAGAGAAGCTTGACAATTATCCATTTGTAAAGGAAGCAGAAGTATTTTCCACCCTAGATGGTATTTTAAAGATAAAAATAGCCCAAAAAGTGCCTCTAGCTCGGTTTATGGATTCGGATTCCATTTATTATTTAGACATGAAAGGAAACAGTATGCCCTTGTCATCTAACTTTTCGGCTTGTGTTCCTCTGATAACCGGCTATATTTCCTCTGACAGAACTGAGATTTTTCAGTTTATAAATAACTTGAGAAAAGATGAATTCTATTACAATTTTTTTGAAGGAATTGAGATGGATGCTAAGGGTGAATGGATTCTATATCCAAAACCCGGACATCATAAAATATTTATAGGAAACCCCGAAGATATAAAAGGTAAACTAAAAAGGTTGAAAATATTTTATCAGAGTGTTGTGAATGCCAAAAATATCGATAGTCTAAAAACGATAAACCTCAAATATAAGGGGCAGGTAATTTGCAAAAAGTATTAAACGATGAATCTTGAAAAAATGTCCGTTGGGCTCGACATCGGAACCACTAAGATAGTGGCTATGATTGGTCACCGAAATGAATATGATAAGCTTGAGATCTTGGGAATGGGTAGAGCTAAATCACTAGGAGTACATCGGGGCATGATTACTAATATTACCCAGACCATTGAGTCGATCAGACAAGCAGTAGAAGAGGCAGCTAACGAATCGGGATTAACAATTAAGGGAGTTGTGGTAGGCATAGCAGGCCAGCATATCCGCAGCTTGCAGCATAGCGATTATATCATTCGCCAGAACCCGGATGATGTTATTGAAGATTCCGACATCGATAAGCTGGTTCAGAATGTACATAATTTGATAATGCTACCCGGGGAAAAAATCATTCATGTTTTACCTCAAGAATTTAAAGTAGACGGCCAAGCTGGGATACGTGAACCACGAGGAATGTATGGTAATCGTTTGGAAGCTAATTTCCACATCGTAGCGGGCCAAATCAGTTCGATTAAAAATATCGGACGCTGTATAAAAAGTAGTGATCTCAATATGACTGATATAACTTTAGAGCCCTTGGCTTCTGCTGAAGCTGTTTTATCCTGTGAAGAAAGAGAAGCTGGAGTGGTATTGGTCGATATTGGAGGGGGCACTACTGATGTAGCAATTTTCAAGGACGATATTATTCGTCACACAGCCGTTATACCTTTTGGAGGCAACGTAATCACTGAGGATATCAAAGAGGAATGCTCTATCATTGAAAAACAGGCGGAACTGCTCAAAATTAAATTTGGCTCAGCCTGGCCTGCAGAAAATAAAGAGAATGAAATTGTGAGCATTCCCGGCTTGCGTGGACACGACCCAAAGGAAATTCCGCTGAAAAAACTTTCCAAAATTATTCATGCCAGGATAGTTGAAATCATAGAACAAGTATATCTGGAAATCAAGAATTATAGCTATGGTGAAAATAAGAAAAAGTTGATCGCTGGAATTGTATTAACTGGAGGGGGAAGTCAGCTAAAACATATCAAACAACTTGTGGAATATGTAACTGGCATGGATACTCGCATCGGTTATCCGAATGAGCATTTATCCAGCGAATCAGACAATGAATATAGCTCACCCCTTTATGCTACTGCAGTGGGTTTGATAATGAGAGGGCTTTTTAAAGTCACCCCGGCCGAAATGGCAGTAGTAGACCCCAATAGCAATGATTTACAAAGCTATAAGCAGCCTAAAACTAATGATATTACTCAAAAAGAGGAAAACCCTTTGCCGAAAAATCCACGCAAGAACTTTTGGGAAACTTGGGGTTCGTTCGAGAATTGGGGTGACCGGTTTCGTAAATTTTTAAATGAAGACATATAAATAAAAACTGCCGATATGACTGACCAGAACTCAAATGATGCTATTACTTTTGACTTGCCGAAAAATCAATCTTCTGTAATTAAGGTAATTGGCATAGGAGGTGGAGGAAGTAATGCTGTGAACCACATGTACAGCATGGAAATTAAGGGGGTGGATTTCGTAATCTGCAATACTGATGCACAGGCATTGAATAGTAGTCCCATTCCTAATAAAATCCAATTGGGCGTAACCCTTACAGAAGGCCTGGGAGCTGGGTCTAATCCCGAAATAGGCCAGCAAGCAGCCCTAGAGAGCATTGAAGAAATCAAATCCCTGATGCAAAATAATACCAAAATGGCATTTATTACTGCTGGGATGGGGGGTGGTACCGGAAGTGGGGCAGCTCCCGTTATTGCAAAGGCTGCCAGGGATATGAGTATACTTACGGTGGGAATCGTTACCATACCTTTTTTATTTGAAGGAAATAACCGAAAAAAACAAGCCGAAAAGGGAATTGATGCTTTACGCCAAAATGTAGATTCATTAATTGTAATCAACAATAATAAGCTGCGTGAAGTATATGGCAACCTTGGTTTTAAGGCTGGATTTGCCAAAGCAGATGAGGTGTTGTCTATTGCAGCCAAAGGTATAACTGAAGTAATCACCCATCATTATACCACGAACATCGACTTACGGGACGCTAAAACCGTACTGACCAATAGCGGTACCGCCATTATGGGGTCTGCCACTGCTTCCGGCGAGAATCGAGCTGCAGAAGCCATTACTAAAGCCCTGGATTCCCCCCTCTTAAATGATAGTCATATCCGGGGTGCTAAAAATGTATTGTTGCTGATAGTATCTGGTAAAGAAGAGATTACTATTGATGAGATTGGAGAAATTAATGATTATATTCAAGCCGAATCCCGCGGTGACGCTAATATTATTATGGGTATAGGTGAAGATGCTCATCTTGAAAATGACATTGCCATAACAATAGTTGCTACGGGCTTTCCCATTGACCAACAAGTAAAAGCAATTGGCTGCGAGCCTCAAAAAATAGTTCACACCCTTGGGGATGAACAAGCTGTAAGCGCCTCTGTTTATAATAAACACCTTGAGCAAGAAGAAGAAAACAATATAATCTCCAAGGAATTGAACCGAGTTAAACAAGGGAAGGAAGAGGAAGCCCTCAATAAAACTGCAAAGCCTGAAATTGAAGAGTCCAAGGCTCCAATCATGGAGAGAAGAGATAATAAGCCTTTGTTTGAGATATTCTCTGAAGAACTGCAAGAAAAAGCAGAGCCGGAAATGTCACAAACCCAAAATAAAGATGAGGATATACCATCCTCATTTGGAGAGGAATCAGCGGAAGAAAAGTACCAATCGAACCGAACTATTTACACTCTAGAAGATTATCAAAAACTAGAAGAGCAACTAAACAAAGCTTCCCCTACAGTAAAAAAAGATGAGGTTGAAAAAGTGCAGAAAGAAGCAGAGGACGAATCCTTAAGATTTGAGTTAAAACAAGTACCGGAAAATCAGCAGAAAAGAAAAGACTCTGATAGACCGAAAAAGGTTCCTCCATTAAATAGCTCTATCGAAGAAATTATGCGTTTGAAGGCAAAAGAAAAAAAATCCCAGTTGAAAGCTTTTAATTATCGCTTTAAGGCTCATCCTTTTTCAGTTAATGAGGCAGAAAGTGAGACAGCTTACAAACGCCGCAGGTTAAAAATAGATAAAATCCCCCGCAGTGATGAGTCTAAAATAAGCCGCTTTACAATTGATAATGAAAAAGATGGCAATACTATTAAAACTAATTAATAGCTTTCTACACGATAATGTAGACTAATAGAAATCTCGGGACCTTATCTTTATTAAAGCCCTGTTGCAAAACAGGGTTCTCCCATTAATTTTGGTTTCTGTTAAGAAAATAAGGAGTTAAATAACTTTAGGCTTATTTTCAGTAAAGAGTCATGATTAGTTTAGAAAGAGAATGTCTTTGTAACTAGCTGTGATTCAATGAATAAGAAATAATAAACTGACATACTTTTTAGAGCGTAAGCGTAAATTTAGACAAATTTTACGTTTGCTTTGTAAAGATCTAAAGGCTGCGTAAGCGGGCAAATTTGATCACTATAAATCGAAATTGAAAGTTTTTATACGAAAAGACACTCTTCATTTACTTTCATTTTTCTAGATCGCGATAAATATGTAATACAGCAATATATGCATCTCATTTAAATAATAAAAAGTGGATCGGTATTGATATTGCTATTTTGTTGACAGGATTAGTTCTCGGGATACCTTAGAGGTGAATTAGAAGCCCATCAGACGTGAGGTATTTGATAGATACTATAAAAAAAGAAAATGCTGTATTTAGTGGATTAATTTCATTTGATGCTCCTTTCACAGAAGATCATGATACAAACAGGAATTAAAATAGGTCAGCATAAAGATATTTATCAAAACAAATATAAAAGAATACAGTTCTTATCTATCGAACGAGATGTCGATAGATAAAAAATCATTATCAAAAATTTTACAAATATAATGGAGCAAAGGGAAAATAGAGATCGCGTATTTGACTCAAGCAATCTTATAGTTTACATCTATAGCTATCGCAAGCCTTTGATTATTGTAACATTGATAGCCATCGTTTTAGCAGCCGTTTTTAGTGGACCTGCTTTTGTCCCTCCCAAGTATGAATCAACTGTAACGATTTTTCCCACTACCACCAACTCCCTCTCTAAGGCTCTTTTACCGCAGCAATTTGCCGGTACGAGTCAAGATATTCTGGAATTTGGGGAAGAAGAACAAGCGGAACAACTCCTCCAGATTCTCAATTCAGATGAGATCAGGAATAGAATTATTGAAAGGTATGATTTACTTCATCATTACAAAATTGATACCTACAGCAAATATGTAAAAACAAAACTGTATAAAACTTACGATGAAAATATTTCTTTCCGTAGAACAGAGTATATGTCGATAGAGATTAACGTGTTAGATACCGACTCTAAGATGGCAGCGATGATTGCCAATGATATTAACTCCTTGTTAGACAAAGTAAAAAACCGTATCCTAACCGACAGGGCTAAAAAAGGGTTAAAAATTATTAAAAGAGAATATCTTGCTTTAAAAGATGAGATTAAGTCTTATGAAGACTCGCTGGTTACTCTTCGTTATAAAGGAGTGCACGATTATGAAACTCAATCAGCAGCTTTAAGTGAGCAATTAGCTACGGCCATTATTGAAAAAGGGACTAATAGCCAGGCAGTAGAGGCTATTGAAAAAAAGCTAGATATATTGGCAAAATACGGAGGTATTTATGTGTCCTTAAGGGATGAGTTACAACACCTGAGGGAAGAACAAGTAAAGCTGAAGACAAAATTTGATCAAGCTACAGTTGATGTTGAAGAAACCTTACCGGCATCTTTCAAAGTGAATGAAGCTTTTCCGGCTGAGAAAAAATCTTATCCGATCCGGTGGCTCATAATTGCTTTAGCCACAGTGGGGACTCTTGTAGTTACCCTCGTTATTATTCTGATATACGATACCATTAAATCGAGCAAATGGAAAAAGGGTGAGTGATTTCATTAAAAAAATGAATGAAAGATGGATTATTGCAGCTGGCATATTTTTCAGTTTGTTCAATGTTGTTTTTATAATAACTGAAAATTTTTGGGGGTTATTATTTCCCTTTGGCTTGGCCCTCATAGCTTCTGTTGTTTTAGCCTTAGATAAGGTGCTTTTATTCTTGGTTTTTTCCACTCCTCTGAGCATCTTTTACTTCAATCCCGATTTTCACGTAGGCTTTAGTCTTCCTACCGAACCCATCCTCTTCGGGATTATGATACTTTTTTTTATAAAGCTCTTATATGAGGGTGATTTTGATCCAAAAGTTTTGAGGCATCCCCTTTCCCTGCTGATGCTCTTTAATTTATTCTGGCTCTTTTTTACGAGTATTTCTAGCCAAATTCCTTTTGTTTCCTTCAAGTATTTTTTAGCTCGCTTGTGGTTTATAACGGTATTTTTCTATCTGTTTTCACAGCTATTTAAAAAGCCTGGAAATATTAAGCTATTTTTTTGGCTTTTTATGATTCCGCTTTCCATGACAGCGATCTACACTATTTATAGACACTCATTATATGACTTTACCAAATCTAGTTCCGTTTGGGTGATGTCTCCTTTTTTCAAAGAACACACCAGTTACGCAGCAGTGATAGTCATGTATATTCCCATTTCTTTTGCCTTTGCTTTTATACTGAAACACAACCTTAATCAAAAATTGTTTAGTACAGTTTTATTTCTTGTTCTAACCCTGGCACTTATACTTTCTTTCAGCAGGGCTGCCTGGATAAGTGTTGTTGTAGCAGCAGGAGCCATAATTCCCATTATATTAAAAATGAGGCGAGACATACTTGCTCTTCTGATTGTTGTTTTCTCTATCGGTATATGGGTCGTAAAAGACGATTTCCTCAAAAGGCTTAAAAAGAATGACCATGTGAGTAGTGATAATCTCACTGAGCACTTGGAATCCATTTCCAATATCTCCACCGATATCTCTAACCTGGAGAGAATAAATCGATGGAAGTCAGCTCTCAGAATGTTTTCTGAAAAGCCGATTTTAGGTTTTGGCCCCGGAACTTATATGTTTTTATACGCTCCCTATCAAAAACCACATGAGAAAACTATTATCAGCACTAATGCAGGTGATATCGGGAATGCTCATAGCGAATATATTGGGTCGTTAGCTGAATCGGGGCTAATAGGTTTGCTTAGTGTAATAGCTATTGTGGTGGTTACCATTATTACCGGGATTAGAGCCTATCGTAATGCTAACGACTATAATATCAAGATCATCGCCTTGACAACTTTAGCAGGTTTAATTACTTATTGGACGCATGGCCTTTTAAACAATTTCTTGGAGATAGACAAAGCCGCTTGTCCAGTATTCAGTTTTTCAGCTCTGCTCGTAGTTATCGATAGCTATTATTTGAGGAAGAAAGCTCCGCTGAGAAAATCCAACGACAAAGCTCACTAAATGAAGTAGGGACAAGAATTGCCCTCTAGCTGAACACTTTGTTATTTTTTGGTGTTACAGGTATCTTTATCCAGCAGGTGTTCATGTTCTTTTGTCTGATACACTTTGCCGCCAACCAGATCGCGATTCTTGAAGTCCTCGTGTAATCCTTTGTCTTGGGAGACTAATACCTTTACGTCTGCAACAAGGGCAAGGGCGATTATGTGCGGGTCATTCGATTTGATTTTGTCCTTCAGTTCATTCTGTTTTTTCAATACATCTTCCTTCGGTACTGATTTGAGATTATTTTTCCTTCTCAGTTCTATTTCCAAATTGTACCCTCCCCCTGCCTTCCATTCTCTTTTGAATTTCTCGGTGGAAGAGTAAGCGATTTGGCCGTTTTTTCTCTTCAACCAATTCCACACAGGCTTCATATCCTCATTGCGTTTGTCCTTGAATTGACCAATACAGTTGGCATCCAAAATAATAATACACATCGTTTAATCCTCGAATCCCATGAGCCGGTCCGCTTCCTCCATGAAAAAATCTCGGTAACCCGGCGGCACGCCCTCCATATTGCCCATCTTGTCGAAACAGATGTTGTGCACCTGGACGGCGTTTTCCTTCGACTCCAAATATATCAAGGACAGATCTTCGGGACGGAGATTGCCTTTTTGAACCTCGATGCGCGACCGGTCAATCATATAGTCGCTGTGCGTTTCAATGATAAACGACCGCCTACTCGGCTGGTGCACCGTAGCTGCTAGTAAAGAAGAAAGCTCCGCCTGCGCCCTTGGGTGCAGATGGATTTCAGGCTGTTGTAATAGGAAGAAGGAAGGCCACCTTTGTTGACGAGGAATAAGCGGATCGAAAATATACACCAAAATCGGCAGAATTTGACTGACACCGTAGCCGACATCAATAATATTGGAGTTTGAGCCCCTCACCTCGACTTTCAGTTGGAATGGATTGCTCATAGACCCTCCGAAGTGTTTAACCTCTATGTTCTGAAACAGGCCCGAACTCTTACCAAATTTGACCAACTGCTCTTTCAAGACTTTCCACTCATCTTTTTCAGTCTCTTGTATCCGCATTAACCGCATTGGGAGATCTCTCCCTTCAGGGTCATTAAATTCCCTCGTCGGGTCATACGTCCGTTTCGGTTGTGAGCGAACCGGTGAGGCACTAAATACGGGTAAGTCCATCCTCCATGGCCATAGTTGGTCTCTCAGAATTCCGTGCTTCTTGTTTAAATAGCTCACTAAGGCATTCTCTTTCTCCGATCGTCCTTCCCCTGCCCATTTATAAGCGAAACGGTCTAAATGGGCGAAGGGGTGAGTGTTATTATAGAAAAAACGAGAATACACATCTACACGATATTGATTCTGCGCTTCATCAAAGGAGTCTAACTGTACATCCCTCTCCATTGTATCAACAGCATTTAGAATGATTGCACCATCAGTGAATTTAACTGTTACTGACTTAGCTACAGGTTCAACTCCTCTCTTTTTTTCAACAAATTCAACTATCAATTCAACATCTTCCTTTTCCTTCTCGTGTCTAGAGGTAAACCCAAGTGTAAACGTTTCCTTCGTTTTTCCGCTGTTTCTGACAATATTCCCAAAAGTTCCCATCGAATAGGGAGAGCAATTGAGATCGGCTCCCTTCCTGTTGAAATAATTCGCCAAGACTTGGAAGCAGCCTAGGGCCGTGGTCTTGCCGGTACTGTTCTCGCCGACCAGAAAAGTCAGGGGGCGAATCTCGAACGTTTGCCGTCCGTCGAAACAGCGTACGTCCTCCATAGTGAATTGTTTGATCTTCATCTTCTTATCTCCTTAGTTTCATTTTCCAGCCAGTCAATCGCGGTTTGTTCATCCTGCTCAATGGCGATCTCCACTGCTCGCTTGGCACATTTCAGTAGATGCTTGGATTGCTTGCGCAAGTTAAAGGATTCGGTGATTTTCTGACTAATTTGTTGTTGCTTTTCAAAAGACAGGCTAGGAATAGGCATTTGCTTAATAGTGGGCAAATCTGTATTTTGTCTTACGCTAGCTTGAGCAATATTTCTCATAAGATAGTAAGGTTTGGCAATGTTTTCAATATAGAGAGCGACAAAATAGGGATTATATTTCGATATGTCAGCAATTCTTATGCGAATAGTAAATGAAGCAAACGCCCAATTTTCTTGCTCTTTCGACACGACGCCACAATTGCCCACTGTTCCCATTTGTGAAATAATAATGTCTCCTTTTTTCGTGAATACTTTGTTTGGCAATCCATTAGTATTGGTAATGTAATCAAGTTTCTCTGTATCAACGCAGAGATTTTTTAGATTAAGCCCTTTGATGTATGGCATCCCTGAATTATCTTCAGAGTATTGACTTGTAGGAACCGTTCCATAGTTGATTTCGCTACAAATATCTTTTGCGAAAACATAACCCGCAGATTGTAATTTTTTATTTACTTCTTCATAGAATGGCTGGAAGTAATCAGCATCTATCCGCCCTGCTTGTTCCGTGTCGGAGTAGTTTTTAACAAAGGTTAGCCGATGTTTGGGTTGCCAGTTCGCAAGCCCGAGTTCGGAGAGGAGGAGGGTTTGGGCTTGGGAATAACGTTGTTTGGAATCTGTTCTTGATATTTCTGCTTGAGAACAGTATGACGCTATTGTTTCTTGAAATTTTCTATCTAAATCTGGGATTAAAAAAGACTTTATAGCTGAATAATCTAAAGCTGGTCTGGTAATTCCCACCACGTGTCTTGTTGATTGTGAATAACCATATTTACAATTTAGGAAGGTAGACAAAAAATAAGGGACGATATTTCTAATCGTCATTTTTACGGAATGCTGATTAATATTTGCACTTACAAACTCATCTGTTACTACTGTCGATTTTCCATAAGAAACACCTGTGATAGTTAGTAAAACATCGTCCTTTTTTAATTGGCTTCTTAGTATTTCTTGGTTTTGTGAAGGGGATAAATATTTTATACCAGAGTCTGAGATGTAATTTGGCATTATGTTTTGCACCCTTAAAAAAGGAATTCCTTTCTCCGGGTACACTGCTCCAAGAGGCGTTGCGCCACCCGATATATGTATAATAAATTCAGAAAGCGGTTGTGACCATTCCTTATATTTTTTTAGATTATATAAGTGCATTGGATGGTAATGATCTGCATCTAATCTCTTGTCTTTGTGCAAATTTACTTCACTAAAATAAACGATCGAGTGCTGCATTATGTCGTTTGCTGGTCTCGCTTTTCGGGGAGGCTATCGAATTCCTCGGCAACTTTCTTGGGGTGGGTAATCAAGGCATCGGCGATCAGATTGATCCACTTGAAAAGGGACTGAACATTGCTACTGTCGTCGAAAGCGGTTTGTCCCGGATGAACGGCATTGTTGCCGGTCACTCTCACGACATCCATTGCTTTCTGAATGCGTGGATCGAGTCCTTTCTCGACCAGATTCCTGATGCCGTCGGATAATTCGCTGTTGTGGTTGTGTAAAATCATGGTCAACGATATTTTCTTCTGTAAAGTAAGTCGTATTTAGCAGAGAATTTGAATTGTAAAATTCGGCTTCAAGCCTAAAACAATATTTTATCAATTTGTGGATAGTTGACAATTGAATACTGCATAACCAGAACCTAAGTCTTTGGTTCCTTTTGAGTCTCTAATTTCTTTTTAAATTCCTTTTCAGTTTTGGGAGCATCTTCTATCAACTCACGTATTTCATATTTGTTAGAAAAGTATTTATCTAAAAATTGTAAGCTCAATTTTGCAACTTGCTTTTTATCTTTATCTTCTATTTTTTTCCCTTTTTATCAACCAGAACGAAATCTGGATGTGCGCCACTATTGCCAAAAATTCTTACTTTATCAAGCAGTTCCTTAAGATTAGGGGAAAGTCCCTTCGATTTTATTAGGTTGATTAACCTGTTTTTGTCTTTTTTCTGATCTTCCATTTTCTCTTCTTCCTTATCTTCCAAATCCTGCTCAATCAAATCCTGCTCAATGGCCCTGCGTGCCATGATCATACAGGAGTTATAGAGCCCATTGATATAACACTTTATAGCTTCCTTAAAATCGGCTTTTACTTTGCACTTCGTAATACAAGATAGCTCTATTTTTGGTTTCCAATCACCTACTGAAGGACAGTAAACCATGGGGATATCGGTATTTCCAGCATCATCAGGATCCATTGTGGATGGTAGATCCCAGTTTGTTATAATTGCGCCTTTACAATTATGACAGCTATACACGAGCTGCCACTTTTTATCTTCTCTACAATATGTGCTCCTCACATAGGGAGTCTTTTGAAACTCGCATTTAGTATTACAATACGGGCAGTCTAACGATAATGAAGAGAAGTACTTCATAGCTTATTCCAAAAGCTTAAATTTTCACCCTTCGCCCACTCAATAAAGGCTTCGGCGATGCCATCCGGCAACTCTCCTTCATGTCTATGCAAATCATGGTCAACGATCAGATGGCCGTTTTTGTCCAATTTATACTGTCCGTTGCTGTTTTGGGCAAAGACATAATCGCCGGAGTTGTCCTTTCCGCCCTTCTCACTCACGGCAAAGAACATCGGGTAGTTATCCACTTTGGGACAAAGTTTGTCATCCCATTTCTGCACAAACAGGACGCTCGTTTTGGTGCCGGTGTGTGGCTTGAAGGTGTTGCCGTGTAAGCCGACCACCGCTAGGATACGTCCCTGCTTGGCGATAAAATCACGGATATATTTGTCGGATGTGTTGTTAAATCTGCCCTGCGGCAGCACAATTGCCATGCGGCCACCGGGTTTGAGAAAGTCCAGATTGCGCTCGATAAACAGAATATCACGCCCGACTTTACTTTGCCATTTGCCGTTTTTCTCCGTCAGGGTGAATTTATGCAGCAGGCGGCTTTCCTTGATGTCGCCGGCAAAAGGCGGATTTGCCATTAGTATATCGAATGCGAAGCGTTTGTTCGCCTTCTTTTCTGCTCTGAGTTTTTCCAGTCGTCCGAATCCTCTGCCGTAAGTATTAATCCATTTCCTGTCCTTTTCGCACTTCTCTCTCCAGCGTTCGTAGTCCAGGGTGTTCAGATGTAGAACATTGGTTTCACCGTCTCCGGCGATCAGGTTCAAGGTTCTGGCGACCCTAACCGTTTTTTCGTCGAAGTCGATGCCGAACACTTTTAGGACAGTCTCTTTTTCCTCGGTTTTTATCTCCTGATTGCTGAATAGATGTCCCGTGAGCTTGAAGATGGTATGCACCGGAAAGCCACAACTCCCGGAGGCAGTGTCGATCATGTATTCACCGGGTTGGGGATTCAGCATCTGCACGCACATATCAATGACATGGCGTGGGGTGAAATATTGTCCCTTTTCGCCCTTGGCAGATTTATTGACCAGATATTCAAAAGCTTCATCCACCACCTGTAGATTGGAGTTGAACAATTTTACATCCTGCAAACTGGACACACAGATGGAGAGAAGGCTGTCGGACAGTTTAAAAGTTGCATCTTCGGAAAAAACGCCTGGCCATTTCTTTTTTGCCCGATTGAACAAGTTCTGTATTTTGTCCTCGAGTTCGGTATCTGTCTGCCCGGTATTTCGGAACTCCATCGGTCGGAAGTCGACATCTGAAACTTTTTTGACTGCCTCCTTGAGGGTATCATAATCTTCCCCACCGAGGTATCCGGCTTGATTTTCATATATAGAGGTGTTAGTGGCACGTTTCACAGATCGGTTGAGAAATTCCTTGTCCGACCGGCTCTGAAATTCATCATAGAGCTTGGCAAATATGAGTTTGAAAACCTCCTCGAAGACATCCACCCCAGCATTTGCCAACACCTCATCCTCCATTTCCAAAACGATGTCCTTCAGGGATTTTCGCTCATTGGAAATCCTATCCTTGATAATGAGGTCTTTCAGGGTGAAGCGTTCTGTGAGGATATCCGCGAGGGTTTGGCTCGCGTTGGGAATGTCGGTAATTTCTTCAAAGTGATTCAGATCTTTGTAATTCGGATCTTTGCGGTTGTAGTGGGAGATCTGCTCGCCATTTGTCCAGACACCGATCGGTGCGCCGGTGGCATTGCAATAGGAGCGGAGTTGGCTCTTACCGTCCTTGAGTTTTGGTTTTTTCAGCTCGATGATGATATAGGGCGTATCGGGACGGTCCTTGTCGGAAATGACGATGTCGGCACTTTTCTTTTCCCTGCCGAAATCGACGGCGTATTCGAAAGCGAGGCGATTCTTGGGATAGCCGTACCGATCGATGAGTCGTGCTGCGTAGAGTTGGCGGACGATCTCCTCGGGTTTCAGCTGAATATCCTTATCCCGCACGATACAGTTTACAAATGAATTTTTCTTGTCCCTGACAGTTTTGTTGCAGATCTTGTTGCGCAGCGCATTAATTTCATCTTCCGTAAACAAGCTGAGGTGATAATTGCTGTCTTTGAGTATCGTTTGGATGATTTCCGGTTGCATCATTATTTTTTCTGTTTTGCTTTTGTGGGAGTTGGACTGCATTTTGATAGCAAGTATAAGGGATATCAAACAGAAAATATGTTAATCATATGTATTTTTAACGTGCGTTTTTTATCTTTGCAAAAGAAAATAATATCTTTTAGTATTCTATTCATAATAAGGCTATATTGCCGAAGTGAAACTTGATTCGGGCGTACTCCGGAGGGCTTAGCCCTCCGGAGTACGTTAGGGTCATTTCCTTTTAGGTAGTACCCTTCTTCTAAAAGTATTTTTGTCAATATGGAGTCTCTATAGCCCCCTCCCCTACTCATCGGTATTTTTTAGCCATTCGCTAATATCTTCTATTATCTTAGGGCTACTTCTTCACCATCATGTACTTCACTGTAACCGATAATAATTACCTCATCGCCGGGATTTAAACCTGATTTAATTTCAGTCATATCCTTAAACGATCCACCTGTTTTCACGTATTTCTTTTTAGCGATTTTCTTATTATCCTCACTGGCTGTTATATATACGAAATCACCTTTCAAGTCTTTGTTGATAATCATTGATGGCACTACTAAGGCGTTTTCATTTTGATAATCTTTGATAACCAATTCAGCTAATGCGTTAGGTTTAATAAGATTATCTTCATTATCGAGGCGTACCTTTATAGTAAAGCTTCTATTATCTGGATTTATGACCTGGCTCACAAAACTCACCGGCACTTCTTGTTTGATGCCAAGAACAGGAATATTAACTTTTGCTATATTTCCTTCCTTTACATTAGGCAAGTAAATTTCGGACAATTCTGCCTTGATCTCTATTTTGCTTAAATCAACCACCCGTCCTATTGGTGTACCTACCCTCACAAATTCTCCAACATTCACTCTAATGTTATCTATCGTTCCATTAATGGGAGATCTTGTAATGGTGTTCTCGTACTGCGCTCTTATTTGCCCTAAACGAGTTTTAGCTGACTTGTAGGAGCTTTCAGCTTGCAGGTATTCGATTTCAGAACCTATTTTTTGTTCCCACAGTACTTTACGTCTTTCAAAAGTAGTTTGAGCTAAGTCAAACATTGCCTTAGCCTCTTCAAGTTGATTAGCTACTGCATCGTTATCTAGCTCAATTAATATAGCCCCCTTTGAAACTTTTTGTCCTTCAACAATTTTGATAGCCTTAACCTTGCCTAAAGCTTCCGCACTAAGCAAAATATTTTCTCTTGAATCTACTATTCCAGTATGTTTTGCATAATACTCGAAGTTTTCGGGGGCTAATTTTTTAATTACAACTGGCGTTATTTCACCTTCTTCAGTAATGGTATCTAAAGAAGCTATTTCGCTTTTAAGCTCTTTTATTTCGTCTTTTAATTCTGTCAATTGTTTTTGTTTTTCACCCAGTTGTTTTTTTCTCTGTTCTAATGATTCAGGGTCTTGCTGACAGGCACTAACAACGGCTATAGATAGTGATAATGAAATTGCTTTTTTCATCGGTTTGTATTTGACAATCGATTATTTTCCCAGTGCTTTTTGTAATTCTTCTTTACTATTTAAAAGATTCAAAAGAGCTTGAACATAATTTTTCTGAGTCTCTAAATATTGATTTTCAACTTGGCTTAAGTCAAAGCTGCGGCTAGTTCCTTTTTGGTATTTGATTCTTTCTCTATCTCTGACCTTTTTGCTAATCTCAACATTTTTTTTCTGGTTATTATAGTTGTCTAGTGCAAAAGTGTAATTGCTTTTAGCCTGATGGTATTGTAGTTTGATTAAACTAGAAGTTCCATCAAGAGCTATCTCTATTTTGTCTCTATCTAATTTAGCCTTTTGAATCTTAGCAAGGCCTGATAATCCTTGAAAAATATCCCAGCTTAAACTTACACCTACTGTCGTACCAGGTATCCAAAATTGATCGAAGCTAAAAACATCATTAAAATCATTTTGAAAGTTTGTTTGCCCATGTCTTAGGAAACCGGAAAGAGTAGGATACCAGGCAACCTTTTCGTATGAAAGCTGTAATTGCATTGCCTTTTTCTGAGACTCAATAGTGCGATAATCAATATGATCTTTATAATTAAACTCATTTGGCAAAACAATTTCATTGTCAGAAGTAATAGCTTCCTCTAAAGTAGCTTTAAGAGTAGTCTCTCGCATTATAGGTAACCCAATATTATAGTTCAAGAGCATTTTAGCTAAGCCTGCTTGGCGTTTAGCATCTTTAAGTGTATTACTCAGATTGTTTACTAACAATTCTAGCTGATCGACATCCTGCTCTTCTATAAACCCATTTTTGAATAGCTGCCTTGTTTCAAACAGGCTCTTTTTCAAGCTGCCTAAATTTTCTTTCAATATTTCTACAGTTTTTTCTGAGACTAATGCACCATAATATGATTGGGCGACATTAGCCCTCACATCAATCTCTGATTTTTCTAATTCGAGCATTGAAATTTCTTTAACTACCCTTGCAGCCTGTAAAGCAACGAAGTACGAGGCATCTAACAATAGCTGGTTTACGGTGATAGTAGTGCTATTTTGATGTTCAATTCCAAAAGCAACTAAGTGAAAAGTTCCGGGAGTCCCTCCAAAAAGTTCAGCGGGAACCGGTTGCCTTGCAATTTGAGGATTCCACTCATAATCCAGTGAAGCATTGATTTGTGGCAATCCTGTAGCAGCTGTTTCTCTTATAGTTTGTCTGGCTTTTTTAAGCTCAATCCTTTTATCTCGATTAGCGTAAGAGTTTTGAAGTGCATATTCCTGAGCATCCCCAAGACTAAGGCTTAAAGGCTGTTGATTGATTTCCTGGTTATAAGCTTTAAGACCGAAAGCTGAAATACTTAGTATCAATGCTTCTTTAATCATTTCAGATTAATTTTTCTTTGAGGTAGACTATCCCTTTTGGAATAGCTATACTTCTTATTGTGATATACAAAAATATTATACTACCTTATGCCAGAAACTCGTGTAAAAGAAAGCTCTTATCTTCATCCAATAATATCATTCTGTTATGTAACATAGCGGCATTATTACTTCTATATTGAAACCTTTGTAATAAGAGGACTTCTTCAATTCCTTGTTTCGTATTGGACTGCATTTTTTCCATTATCATTTTTTTCGACTTCTATAGAAGGTTTAGACTATTTCGGGATGGTATTTTTGCAATTGAAACTCCATGTCAGGTGTCGGTAATGCCTTTCACCTTTTCATAAATTCTTCGGCTTTTTCCACCATATTTTTACTGCCGCAGAAAAAGGGCATCCGCTGATGCAATTCCTCTGGCTGAATATTCATAATGCGTTTATGACCATCGGAGGCTTTACCTCCGGCTTGCTCTGCTAAAAAGGCCATAGGGTTACATTCGTATATCAAACGAAGTTTCCCTTTGGGCGACTTGGCAGTTTTAGGATAAATGTAAATACCGCCTTTTAGCAGATTGCGGTGAAAGTCAGCTATCGAGGAGCCGATATAACGGGAAGTATAAGGACGGTTAGTGCTTTCACTCAATTCTTGGCACCATTTGATGTATTCTTTGACCCCATCGGGAAAGTGAACGTGATTACCCTCGTTTATGGAATATGTTATACCATCATTTGGCATCTGAATTTTAGGGTGGGAGAGAAAAAACGAACCAATACCTGGGTCAAAAGTAAAACCATTAACCCCATTTCCCGTAGTGTAAACTAGCATAGTGGAGCTACCATAAATCAGATAACCAGCAACTACCTGTTTGTTGCCAGGTTGTAGAAAGTCTTCTAGGGTAACAAGGATTCCAGGTTTGGAAACTCTGCGGTAAATGCCAAAAATAGTTCCTACAGAAACACTTACATCAATATTAGAAGAGCCGTCCATCGGGTCAATTACTACTACGTACTTAGTTTCATTGTGTATATCATCGTTAAATACCACGAAGTCATTCATCTCCTCAGATACCAGCCCACCTATTTCCCCGCTATTCTTCAGGGTATTGATGAATAGCTCGTTAGCAAGTACATCCAACTTCATTTGCTCTTCCCCCTGTATGTTTTTATTCCCGGCTTTTCCTAATATTTCGGCCAAACCTGCTTTGTTAATCTTTTGGTTCACCATTTTTGCCGCCAGGCAAAGTGAACTCAAAAGGGTAGTGAGTTCACTTTTAGCATAAGGGAAATCCTTTTGGTTTTGAATAATAAACTCCCCAAGAGTAATATGTCTTTTCACGTAGATTGAGATTTAGGGCAACAAAGTTAATTTTTGAAATATTGAAATGAAATTACACATTTTATGTATATATGTATAGCTTTTTAAAGGCAATGATAGAATGTCTGTAGTTAAGCTCGCTATCTTTGCTCCTCTGATTTCATTATTAATGTTATGCAAATTACTGAAAACGGATTTCGGATAGACGGAGTATGTCCTCTGAAACTTTGCGAGCAATACGGTTCCCCGCTGTATGTATATGAAACTGCCAAAATGGAGCTACAATACAAGTGTTTACAAGAGGCTTTCAAGTCTAGTAAGTTGAAAATCAATTACGCCTGTAAAGCACTGAGTAATATCAATGTATTGCGTTTTTTTCATCAACTGGGCAGTGGCTTAGATGCTGTGAGTATACAGGAAGTGGACTTAGGCCTTAAAGCCGGATTTGATCCTAAAGATATTATCTATACGCCTAATTGTGTATCAATGAAAGAAATTGAAAAGGCAGCGGAAAAAGGAGTAAAAGTCAACATTGATAATTTGAGTATACTGGAGCAATTTGGGACGGTCTATGGTAAGTCTTATCCAATTTGTATTCGCCTAAACCCCCATATCATGGCAGGCGGGAATTATAAAATTTCTACCGGACACATCGATTCTAAATTCGGTATCAGCATCCATCAGATGCGTCACCTAGAGCGCTTGGTAAAGAGTCTTAATATTAAAGTCGAAGGCTTGCACATGCATACGGGAAGTGATATACTGGATGTTAATGTTTTTCTTAATGGAGCTCGTTTGTTGCTAGGTGTGGCTCACAATTTTGAAGATTTGGAATATATCAACTTTGGCAGTGGCTTTAAAATAGCTTACAAATCGGATGATACTGCTACACATGTAGAAGAACTGGGGGAGGGAATGACTCAACTTTTCGGTAAGTTCTGTAAAGAATACGGCCATGAACTCAGGATAGAATTTGAACCCGGCAAGTTCCTAGTGGGTGAAGCCGGCTATTTTCTGTGCAAGGTTAATGTAGTAAAACAAACCACTGCTACTGTTTTTGCAGGAGTTGATTCAGGACTCAACCATCTTATACGTCCTATGTTTTACAATTCCTATCATCATATTGAAAATGTGAGTAATCCCAGGGGGAGAAAGAGAATATACACAGTGGTGGGTTATATCTGCGAAACGGACACTTTTGCCAGTGATAGGCAAATTAATGAGATAACTGAGGGGGATATTCTGGCTTTTTACAATGCGGGGGCTTATTGTTTTCAGATGTCCAGTAATTACAACAGTCGTTTTCGTCCGGCAGAGGTATTCATCCATAAAGGGAAAGTCTACCTCATCCGCCAACAGGAAGAATTCAGCGACTTGTTACGAAATCAAATGGAAATAGAGCTATAAACTCGTTTGCCCCCCCCCCCCCAAAGAATCATAAATGATATTCCTAATCTGTTAAGACTGATCAAGTATTAAGGGATTTTTAACTTCGCAATCCAGTTTTTACAGCAATGAAGGTCTTCAAGTTTGGGGGAGCATCTATTAAAGATGCAGATGGTGTAAGGAATATAGTTAATGTGCTCAATCATTTTCCAGGAGAAGAGATATTGATTGTGGTATCTGCAATGGGTAAAACCACTAACGCCTTCGAAAAAGTAGCAGAGTCTTTTTACAAAGGAAAAGAAGACACCTTAGAGTTGCTGAAACCTATTCAGAAAATGCACTTTGATGTCGTCGAGGATCTTTTCTCAGATGATGAACATCATATACGCAAAGAGGTGGAGACTTTGTTTTCACAATTAGAAGCTATTTGTCAGAGGAGGTCAGAAGACAATTTCAATAAAGTTTATGATCGGATCGTCTCTTATGGAGAACTTATTTCTACTAAAATTATATCCGGTTATCTAAATAGTTCTGGTTACTGGAATAAATGGTTAGATGCCCGGAGATTGATCCGTACCGATCAGAATCATTGTTTTGCCCGTGTACAATGGCAGCTTACCGAGCAAATGATAAAAGAAACCATACAAAAAGGTGATCGTTATGTGATACAGGGTTTTATCGGTTCGGATGATGATCTGAATCCTACTACTTTAGGTCGCGAAGGTTCTGATTATACAGCTTCTATTTTAGCTTATATGTTAGATGCTGAAGAAGTGGTGATCTGGAAAGATGTACAGGGAGTACTTAACGGAGATCCTAAAGTTTTTGAAGATATGCAATTATTGGAAGAGATCAGCTACCTCGAAGCTATAGAACTGGCTTATTACGGGGCTTCAATAATCCATCCTAAAACCATTCAGCCCCTTTGGAAAAAGAAAATTACGTTAAAGATAAAATCATTTTCAAATCCGTCTCAAAAAGGTACTGTAGTCCAGGAGGGTAAAGTGCTAAAGCCGATGCTGCCGTGTTTTAATAAAAAGGAAAAACAGGTGCTGCTTACCATAACTACTCGCGACCTGGACTTTATTGTAGAAGATCACCTTAGCATGATTTACAAAATTTTTCACCGGTTTGGCATACGGGTCAATATGTCCCAAAATACAGCTATCAGTTCTTCTTTTTGTATTAATCATAATTCAGTGACTACCCCAAAACTGATTGAAGAGTTTCAAAAAGAGTTTGGTGTTTCTTATACCGAAGGAGTTAATCTTTATACTGTTAGGAATTATGACACAGCTTCGTACAAGAGAGTCTGTCAGAATGGGAAAGTGCTATTGGAACAAATTAGCCGAGGAACCTATCAAGTTGCGATGGTGTAAGTCTTATATTTTAATTAGGATCTCAATTTTAATACTTAGTACTATTTTCAATGTATCAATAACTATCAAAACAAGAAAATCAGGAAGTGGAAGACCACATCCAGCTTGTCAAAGCTGAAAAAAAATATTCTTCTAAAGCCTTTTAATCTTCTGAACAAGACGCTCTACCTCATTCCTTAATTTTCTACATTTCCTCGTTGTATTCCCAAATAAGGTTCTTACTCATTACGGTTCCCAATCATCCTTTATAAGATGGTATCGATAGTATGATACTTTTCAAATTCATCAACTGGGTTGACTCTAATTATTAAAGTGATGATTAACTTTTTTCTACAAGAAGTATAGTCGCTTAAAAGATTGCCTCATGCCTATATAAATTCTTTAATGACAGTAAGAATCTCAAATCTAGCTTTGCCTAGCCAAAGTCCCCCTGAGTTAGATTTCGTTGAATCGGATTATCTTTGCACGCAAAAAATAGCTCTGATATATCATTAAGATATGTATGTATCGATTGCCACAACAATGATTTAGCAAAAAATAGCGATAGTGAGAATGGCACATAAGCTTGATGCCGTAACAAATGTAAGAGAAGTTTTCAATGGGATTATACCTATCGAGTATGGAAATCGGGAATAAAATCCCAAATAACGGAATTAACAATAAATGGTGATGAAGGTAGAGATATACGCCAGATACTTGGCATTAGCAAGAATACGGATATATCAGAATAAAAAAACTTTGCACATCAACCCTTCATGTAAGTGATAGAGTGGAAAACGGTGAGCTTAATAAGTTAGAGGTTGAGAAAAACAGTGAGTTTCCCCGTGTCTTGGAAAAATTCTCTGAGACCGAAAATATACAACAGCTTCACTGCACTAATGTGCAATGGATGAAAGCAGAAACCGGAGGAAAAGGAAAGACGGGAACAAGTCTGATAATGCCAAAGGTGGTAGTAAAAACTAAAATTCAGCTTTTTGCGATTATTGCTTTAATAGTAAGTGCTTGTAATAATCGCCCATTTTATGAAAAATATATAGCTATTGAAAACAGAGTTTGGCATGCTGATTCTATTATTTCTTTTTCTATAAACGTTAAAGACACTTCTTCTATTTATACTATTCGACTCAATTTGAGAAACAACTCTGATTATCCTTATTCCAATATTTTCCTTTTTCGTGAAATCACTTCTTCAAGGGGAATTGAATTCAAGGATACCGTAGAATATTTTCTAGCCGATCGATATGGAAAATGGACTGGTAGAGGTATAGGAGAGCTTAAAACCAGTTCCTGGCCATACAAATCTGGTGAGTTGCGTTTTAATAGATCCGGTATTTATAAGTTTTCCATTCAGCAAGCCATGCGCATTGACCAGTTAAAAGGAATTGAAGATATTGGCATAACCATTTATAGAATAAATCAATGAATGGAAAGAAACGAGCGGATGATTTTTCAACTTATGTAAAGTGGTTTTGGGGATTACTGGCTTCAGGTATTGGGCTTATTTTCCTGTGTATCTCATTGGTTGCAGTAGGAGTTTTCGGTAAACTCCCCACTTTTGAGGAAATAGAAGACCCTAAAAGCAATCTAGCTAGTCAGATTATTACCTCTGATGGGAAGGTTCTAGGTAAATTTTACAAAGAAAATCGAGTTCCTGCAGACTACAACGATCTCTCTTCTCATCTGGTTAATGCTTTGATAGTAACCGAGGATGAGCGTTATTATAAACATAGTGGAATAGATTTTTGGGCTCTTTCAAGAGCAGTTATTCGACTAGGCAAAACCGGCGGAGGAAGCACTATCTCTCAGCAATTAGCCAAGCTTCTTTTTCACGACCGTTCCACAAGTATTTTTAAAAGGATCATTCAGAAGTTTAAAGAATGGGTAATTGCTTCACGATTGGAAAGGCAATACACTAAGCAGGAAATAATTACCATGTATTTCAACCAGTTCGATTTCCTGCATCAAGCAGTAGGTATTAACTCGGCAGCGGCAATTTATTTTAACACCACTCCTGACAGCCTTACCATAGAACAAGCAGCGGTATTGGTGGGCATGGCAAAAAATCCCGTTTACTTTAATCCAATACGTAACCCTGAAAAGATGAAAATACGGAGGAACGTGGTTTATGCTCAAATGCTCTGGAATAAAATAATTACACGCGAAGAATTTGATACCTTAAAAATACGGGATATTGAACTCAACTTTAACGAGCAAAGTCACCTGGAAGGACCGGCATCCTATTTCAGAGAATACTTAAGAGCTCATATGAAAGAATGGATTAAAAAACATCCCAAACCTGACGGGAGCAAATATAATCTCTACATCGATGGCTTGAAGATATATACTACTCTCGACTACCGTATGCAACAGTATGCTGAAGAAGCAGTAAAAAGCCATATGAGTAATTTGCAACGAATTTTCTTTATGAAGGAAAAGGGGAGAAAACACGCTCCCTTTCACAATATTTCCCAAAGTGAAATAGATCGTATTATGGATCATGCCATGCGCAAGTCAAGTCGCTACCGTTCACTGGCAAGGGTAGGTATTTCCAAAGACTCTATCCAAAAAGTTTTTGATACGCCAATACCCATGAGTGTTTTCTCTTGGGAAGGAGATATTGACACGGTGATGTCTCCCATGGACTCAATCCGTTATTATAAGTTTTTCTATCAATGCGGAATGATTTCCTTAGAACCTCAAACAGGCTTTATAAAGGCTTGGGTAGGAGGTATTGATTATAGGCATTTTAAGTATGACCACGTTAAACAAGGAAAACGACAAGTGGGTTCTACCTTTAAGCCTTTTGTTTATGCTACTGCTATTCGGCAAAAGCATTACAGCCCTTGTTTTGAAGTTCCAGATGTCCCTATTTGTATTGAAAAAGGCAAGTTTGGTTTACTGAAAGACTGGTGTCCAAGTAATTCTGACGATAAATATAATCGGATTTTTACACTCAAATCTGCTCTGGCTAATAGCGTAAATACCGTAACAACTTTTCTGATGAAACAAGTAGGACCTGAGCCTGTAATACGACTTATCCGGGAAATGGGAATAAAAAGTGATGTGGAGATACAGCCGGCTATTGCCTTGGGAGCAGTAGATCTGTCTGTCTACGAAATGGCCGGCTCTTATACCACTTTTGCTAATAAGGGAGTTTATACGGAGCCTATTATGATTACCCGTGTTGAAGATAAAAACGGAGTAGTGTTGCAGGAGTTTACCCCTAAAACTAATGAAGTGATGAGTGAAGAAGATGCCTACACCATTCTGAATCTCATCAAGGGAGTTATCCACTATGGAACTGGACAACGATTACGTTTAACCAGTGACTACAGTCAAATGAACTATGTTGTTACAGGCGCTCCATACCGGTTTACCAATCCCATAGCCGGTAAGACTGGAACTACTCAAAACAACTCTGATGCTTGGTTTATAGGGGTAGTACCTAACCTGGTAACCTGTGTTTGGACAGGGTGTGAAGACAGAGCTGCCCACTTTGGTTCCACTTCCTATGGGCAAGGTGCGACGGCAGCCTTACCTATTTGGGCCTTGTATATGAAAAAATGTTATGCCGATCCTCACTTGAAAGTTAGTAAAGATGACTTTGAAAAACCAGAATTTCCCATCTCTATTGAGTTAGATTGTGATGAATTTAAGGATAGTACAATAGATAGTACCTTTTCAAATCCCGATAATCTTTCTCAATTTGAGTTTTGATGTTTTTCTATTTTTAACAGAACTAGAGCCGTAATAATTATGATTCGTAAAGTAGTTGCCAATGCTCATTGTGCCCTAGAGGGACTTAAAGACAATATGACTTTAATGTTTGGAGGCTTTGGGTTATGCGGTATCCCAGAAAATTCAATTGCCGCCATTGAGGAAAGCAGTATTGCTAAGCTTACTTGCATTAGTAATAATGCCGGAGTAGATGACTTTGGCATAGGGCTTTTACTGCAAAACCGTCAAGTTAAAAAGATGATTTCTTCCTACGTTGGAGAAAATGATCTTTTCGAGAAATTAATGCTGAGTGGTGAGCTAGAAGTAGAATTAATTCCCCAGGGCACTTTAGCTGAGTGCTGTCGTGCCGCAGGGACAGGTATACCTGCATTTTATACTCCAACTGGTTATGGTACGGAAGTAGCTTATGGTAAAGAAGTACGTTGGTTTAATGGCAAACCGCATATTATGGAAAAAGCTTTTGAAGCTGATTTTGCTTTTGTAAAAGCTTGGAAAGGTGATGAGGTTGGGAATCTCATTTATGAAAAAACCGCTCGTAACTTTAATCCTTTAATGGCTATGGCGGGTAAAATCACCGTTGCAGAAGTAGAAAAGTTGGTTCCTACCGGAAAGCTAAATCCTAATCAAATTCATACCCCTGGGATTTTTGTACAACGAATTTTTGAAGGAAAGAATTATGAGAAGCGCATAGAGCAACGTACTGTCAGAAATAGGTTGTTTGATTAGTAGAATGATTTCAACATAACATCTCAATTAATCAACTGGTATCTTCTATAAGTATATTTTGAGAAGTATATTGTTTTTCAGAGAAATTTGGATTTCAAGGATGAAGTTCAACTGATATCTATGCAGATTCCGATAAGGATCTAACACTGACAAAAACTTTGTTTATTCTCAGTGCAAAGTAATGCATCAGTTTACAGTAGTCCTTTCATTAACCAGTTGCGGTAAGGTATACTTCACTGTGATAAGTTGCCATGTCTAGTCTTTTCCTATAGTTTCCACTAAAAACTCTCCAACTGACCTTCCAAGGTCAGTTGTCCCAGCATATTAATGATGTGTATCTCCATATCCCCACCAAGAATTGAGCTTAGCTCAATGTTGAAGACTCTATATACTTGGATTCAGATAGATGCGAAAAGAATGCTCAATGACCTCATCTATACCAATGTCTTCAATGAGTAAAGGACCCTCCAATTACTCACATTTTCCTACACCACGATTGCCTTGTACATATATTTCGTAATCACTGCCAGTGGTCAAACCATTTAAAGTATAAAGGATTAGATACATCGTACTCAAAGTTCGGTCTGAGAGTAAAACTAGTAATGCCCCATTCCAGATTCTAATTGGAAGCATCTCTTGTCATCCAACCAATATCCACACTAGTGGTATGTAATACTGCTTGTCATTAAAGCTGTAGGAGGAGAACACGATATATGCCGAATGGCAACATCATCAAAGGAATAGCAACTGTCTCTTGTAAGGATAATAGTTGAGAAATCGTCCTCCTGTCCAAAACGAAGTTGAAAAGTAGAAGACTTGGAAACGTAGAAGCTATAACCTTTATGCTTGATTTGCTTGAGCAAGCAGCGAGTTTACAGGACTTATCAATAATATAGGCGAATAGCTACACCAAAAATTAAGAAGAAAGAGACAATTTGTTCATCACTATAGTAAAATTATAGCTTATTTTTAACTCCATGCCAGTTTGCGAAAAAAGTTTAAATCAAAGTAGGTGGTTGAATCTTTAAATAATCCTCATAACTCGATTTTAATCTCTCAATATCGCTGCCCTCTGTAAATTGAAACTTGATATAACTCGGCATGCCTAATTTTTCATCGTAAAAAGAAGCTATTGCGCAATAGCTTCTAACTTCCTTTTTACTCATCATTTGATTTTACTTTTTCTGACAATTGATTTTACTTTTTCAAGATCATCTATAGTATCTACCGGAATACTTTCAGTGTTAGCAATACCTACTTTAATGCTTCTCATATTTTCTAGCCAACGGTTTTGCTCTAGTGACTCAGTTTTTTCAAGATCTGTACGCTCCATTTTGGCAAAATCCTTTAAGGCTTTAGGAGTGTAAGCGTACATGCCCAGATGCTTGTAAAAAGTGTGGTATTCCATCCATTTGCTTTTGGGCACGTTTTGGATATGGGGAATCACAGAACGACTGAAATAAAGAGCATTGTGATTATTATTTAAAACTACAAAACATTCGCTTTCGTTGTACAAGTCTTTTACATTAATAACAGGAGTAACAAGGGTAGCCAATTCAGTGGTTTCATCATTGAAGCATTTTAATAATATGCTAATCTGTTTAGGCTGGAGAAGAGGTTCGTCTCCCTGTATATTGATTACTACATCAGGGATATAATTTTGTTCCTTTTGTATCATATCCATAGCTTCCAAACATCGATCAGTACCGGTTGTATGACAGGAGTGAGTCATTACTACTTTACCGTTAAAATCTCTTACGGTATTATAGATACCTTCGTCATCGGTGGCCACCACTACTTTGTTCAAAGCTTTTTGGGCATTTTCATATACCCACTGTATCATAGGTTTGCCTTCAATATCTACTAGGGGCTTAGCTCGTAGCCGAGTACTACCACAGCGGGCGGGGATAATGCCTAATACCTTCATAAGAAGGTACAATTTAGTTGCAAAGTAAACATGTCTGAAATAGAAAGAGATAAACTCATCGATTCTAAAAAATAGGAATTAAAAATAATCACTAATTTAGTGACATGGATACGGATAGAGATAAGCTCTTACGTGGATTTCGGTTTTTGGCAATTGGCTTTCCATTTATTTTCATAGGTCCTATTTTATTTATCTTTCAAGGCATCCCTCAATATCACCAAGGAAATTATATTTGGTTGATTGTGAGTATTTTTTTTATGCTAGCAGCAGCTTTTTTTGCTGTAAGAGGTCTACGGACCATTGTTTCAGCTTTTTTTGATGGAGAACAACGTAATAAAAAGCATTCTAGAAAATGAGCTAATATTCTTATTTAATTTCAACTTTCAATAATTCATATCTATACCCTAGTAGCCCTGTTAATTGCTTATAAAAAGCAATGACGTCCTTACTTTGATTGATAATATGAAAAATTACAAAATCAGAGGAAAGGTCGAAATTTTCTCTCAAAAAGGGGGATAGATATACATGAGTCCCCCTCTCCCCCCACGAGGATTACGAAGAATCTGCTTTACAAAGCCATGGGGTTGATTCCCGTAAAGGCAATAACTGTAAACACCTCATGGAACACATCACTTTTACCTATGGGAGGATGGGGCTTATTTCATTGCGTTAAATGTAGCAGCTTCGAAAAAAGGAAAATATCGAAGTTGGTAAAACCATGACCATTTCATTTCGAATGAGGTTATAAAATGAAAAGGATCGCGACCTGAAACCTTGTAAGGTTTTTCCGTCCAAATATGATTTTTCCCGGTCTATTCACTTCATTTTGGGAGATAGCTAGATAAGCGAGTTGACTGTTATTTAAACATCATTTTAAAAAGGGTTAAATATCCAGACTTTCTTTTTATTAACCCATTTAATTTTCCGGTTTCCAATTATCCAAATTAGTAGGAGTTAGATATTTTGTTTCATAATGCATTAAGCATTGCCCTCATCCAGTATTAAATGGAATCTTCTGATTATGAGCTAACATCGGCTGTATTTAGTGAAAGTTTCCAGATTGCCACATAGCTTTTAGGCAAGAGATTCGATTACCATAGCTGAAGCACCACCACCACCGTTACAAATTCCAACAGTGCCATATTTACCATTATTTTGTTTGAGTACATTGATGAGCGTAACTACGATACGGGTACCAGAACAACCCAGTGGGTGCCCTAAGGAAACAGCTCCGCCATTAACATTGGTTTTAGAGTGGTCTATTCCCAAAAGCTTCATATTGGCTAAACCAACTACTGCAAAGGCTTCGTTTAACTCAAAGTAATCAATCTCTTCTGTAGAAAGACCAGCTTTAGCTAAAGCTAGGGGTATAGCTTTAGCTGGAGCCGTGGTAAACCATTCAGGTCGATGCGCTGCATCAGCATAAGAAAGAATGCGGGCCAGTGGTTTGAGTCCTAATGCATCGGTTTTTGCCTTGCTCATTAACACTAATGCAGCGGCTCCGTCACTAATATTAGAAGCATTAGCAGCAGTTATGGTACCTTCTCTTTCGAACACCGAAGGCAAAGTGAAAATTTTTTCAAACTTAACTTTGCGTATGTCTTCATCTTCCTTAACTATTATGGACTCGCCCTTTTTTTGAGGAGCTTTTATAGGTATTACTTCTTCATCAAATTTACCTTCATTCCATGACTTGACACTTCTCCTATAGCTTTCTACGGTAAAGTTATCTTGCTCTTCACGGGAAATATTCATCTCTTTAGCGCATAGCTCGGCACAATTGCCCATGTGGATATTATTGTACGCATCTATCAAGCCATCCCTTAAAAGCCCATCTGCAAGCTTGATATTTCCTAGCTTTTGTCCACTACGTCCTCCTCCTAGGTAATAGGGAACACAGCTCATATTTTCCATTCCCCCAGCAACAATTACATCGTTATCTCCGCACTTAATAGCCTGAACAGCTTGCATAATGGCTTTCATGCCCGATGAGCATACTTTATTTATAGTAGTACATGGAATTTCATTACTCAAACCAGCTCCTATAGCGGCTTGACGGGCAGGGGCCTGTCCTTCGTTAGCTTGTAATACATTCCCCATTAAAACTTCCTGCACTTCCTCAAGGTCAAGGTTAATTTTTTGCAAAGCATTTTTGATGGCAAGAGAACCCAATTTAGTTGCCGGAATAAAAGATAAACTTCCAAGAAATCCTCCTATAGGGGTGCGTACTGCTGAAACAATTACTACTTCTCTCATATCCGTATTTTATCTTTTTTAGCTGAGAAAGCGAAGTTACAGAAAAATTAAGCCAGTTTGCTTAACATTTGTTTATAGTTATTTTTGATCGGTTTCAATTCTTTTCATGAAGAAATTACTCTTTTATTTACAAAACCATCAATCTCGAGTTTCAAGCATTATTCTCTTTGCTATTTCCGTTGTGATAGTCGTTTACTTAAATCCTCGTGACGCCATATTTAAATATGAATTTCAGAAAGGCAAAACTTGGTTGTATAACAATTTGACAGCTCCTTTTGATTACCCGATAATTAAAAGCCAACAAGAAATTGAAAAGGAGAAGAATAGTATATTGAAGTCAAAATCTGTTTTCTTAAAAAAATTGTCTTCAATTAAAGAAACAGCCATCGAAAGCTTCAGTAGTAATTTCGATAAGAGACTAATAAAAGAAGCTGAGCATGATTTTTCCCCCGACCGCCTTAAACTCGATAGCGCCGGGATTTGGGACTTAAAAAAACAAGGGATAAGTCTGCTGGAAAATATATATAATACCGGTATACTAAAGCCCTTTGAAAGTACTCTTGCGGAAGAGTATGGAGAAATTTTGATTACTCATAGAGGCTTGAGCCGGCCTACTTCATTGATTAGTTATTACAATATAAAGGAAGCAGTTGAAAAAGTTAAGACTGACTTGTTTCTCGAAACCAACCAATTCTTACAAGATTTGCTGATATCCATGCTGGTCAATGAATTGGTATACAACGTTGTTTATGACGATCGAACGACAGAAAATTACCTTGCTAGTCAGTTGGAGCAAATATTGCCCACTAAGGGAGTTATACAAAAAGGTGAACTAATTATAGCTAAGGGCAAGTTGATTGATCAGGAGCATTACGTCAAGCTTAGCTCACTTAAAATGGCGTATAAAAGTTCATTTGGATATCAGTATAATCGTTATTACGTATTAGCCGGGCAGATATTACTGATATCTATACTTTACTTAGTTCTCTATCTTTTTCTAAATCAGTTTAGAAGAAGCATTTTAGATGATGTTTCCAAGATAACCTCTATCCTGTTCAATGTTTTGCTGACGGTGCTAATGGCCAAAGCTGTTATCTATTTTGGCTCCGAATATATTTACCTGGCACCATTTCCCATATTACCTATAATTCTGCGTTCCTTTTTTGATACCCGACTAGCCCTATTTGTGCATATTGTTGCTATGCTATTGGTGGGATTTTTTGTTCCCAACAGTTTTGAATTTGTCTTTTTACAGTTTATAGCTGGCATATTTTCTATCATTCTAATAACCGGCTTATACAAAAGGAGTCAATTGTTTTTAACAGCTGCTAAAATTACCGGGGTTTATGGGATATCTTATCTTGGGCTAGCTATTATGCAAGAAGGAGAATATACAGTAAAATTAAACTGGTTCAATTTTGCCCTTTTTGCTGGAAACGGCTTTTTAACCTTGATGTGCTTCCCTTTGATTTATTTTGAAGAAAAGATATTTGACTTAGTTTCAGATGTTTCATTACTGGAGCTAAGTGATACTAATAATTTGCTGTTACAGGAACTAAGTCAAAAAGCACCGGGTACTTTCCAACATTCCATGCAGGTAGCTAATCTTTCGGAGGCAGCTACCTTAGCTATTGGCGGCAATGCTTTGCTAGTGAGAACAGGAGCTTTATATCACGACATTGGTAAAATTTCTAATCCTATGTATTTTATTGAGAACCAAGCTACCGGATTGAATCCTCACGATGAGCTCTCTTTTGAAGGAAGTACCCATATCATCATCAATCATGTAAAAGAGGGCATCAAAAGAGCTAGAAGATACAATTTGCCCGATCAGATTATCGATTTTATTCGCACTCATCACGGTACAAGCAGAGTGATATATTTTTATAAACAATACCTTAAAAATTTTCTTGAAGAAGAAGTTGACGTGGAAAAATTTACCTATCCCGGTCCTAAACCTTTCTCTAAAGAAACGACGGTATTAATGATAGCTGACTCCGTAGAGGCAGCAGGACGTGGTCTTATTAAACCTGATTACGAAAAAGTTGACCAAATGGTTGAGAGTATTATTGATCACCAAATGAATAGTGGACAGTTTGAAAATGCAGAGATTACTCTCAAGGAAATAAAAGAAGTGAAAAAGATATTTAAAAAAATGCTAATGAATATCTATCACGTAAGAATTCAATACCCGAAATGATGTTGATCATTAAAACATCTTGTATTACCTCGATAGATAGTTAAATTTGTAATCTGCTTTTGTAAGAAGAGTAAAGATTATTAAATCCCCGGCTAGGTGAGATGGGTGAGTGGCTTAAACCAGTAGTTTGCTAAACTGCCGTACGGGAAATCGTACCGCGGGTTCGAATCCCGCTCTCACCGCGCACTTTCTTTGAAAATTAGTCTTTATTCCTTTTATTTCACTCTGGATTATCTTTAAAAAAAGTTCGGATTTCATCCAAAAGGCAACCGGAATAGAAGGCGGTTATGAATCTAACTTCGTAGTCGTCTTCTTTGCCCCCTGTTTTTGAGAGTTTACCCTTGTTCCTGCGTATAAGCGGCTTTCTCCTGACCTGTTGCTTAAATTTTTGGGTCTTCCGACCACTCCTGATCCCTTGTCCGCTATGCTTGACGTGTGCTTGTACCTGTCCTACGGGTGAAAATTTACCTCTTTTTGAACAATATTTTTTGCTTTGTAATTTTGTGTACCAGGGAGATTTTAAAAGTCTTTATTTCCTCTTAAATTTGGTCAGAATCTTTTCCTAACTATACTGAATAAATTGTCTTTTTCATTCTCGATCGACTTTGTAGTTTTTGGAATGCTTACTTGATACTTAGGTATGATTGGAATGTGATCAATGTCTTTTGGATTTTGGGGAATACTATAAAACTCTTTTACTCTTTCCCAATCTTTATCTCTAAGAGTAATTACATCGTCTAAATAAAAGCTAACCCAACAATCATTTATTTGTGGAACAGGATAAATCGTCTGTAACTTATTTCTTGTGATTTCAGCATAATTTTTATCTAGTTCAAACCCAATATAATTTCTTCCAAGCCTTTTTGCGACAACTGCCGTAGTACTTATTCCCATGAATGGATCAAACACAATATCATTTTCGTCTGTTGACATAAGTATCAATCTTTCGAGCAAGTGAATTAGTAATTGACATGGATGCTCATCTCTGTATTTGTTATGTTTTATTCTGTGAATATCCGTCCAAACATCTGAAAGTAAAGAGCCAAAAAGGATGAAGTTTGTCTTTTCTCCCCCCCGTAATCCTTCAAGAGAAGTGTTGATTTTCTGCTCCTTTTGTGAGGTGATCTTACTTCATAAAACTTCAATTTCTGTTTTATTCTTGGCATAAAATAAAATACCATAATGAGCAGACTGGAGTGTCTTTCCCATAGGTGCCGTTGGAGTTTCCCAACTGATTCAATGTTTGAACTCTGCACATTGATTCAAAAAACTACAATAATAAGTAAGCCACCTGGGTATATTATGGAGAAAAATACTACCTGAAGGTTTAGTAATTCGACCCATTTCTCACACCATCCTAAGTATTCTTTTAGAACCAAATTATCACTATAAGAATTATATCCTTTCTTTAAGTTAAATGGCGGGTCGGCAAACGTCATATCAATTGTGTTATCTCGAATGCCCCGGAAAAGCTCAAGACAATCGCCAGTTAGGATTTGATTAAGGTTTGTCTCACTCATGAGCTTTAAATTATTTTTAATATCAGTTGTTCAAATCTTTTTATTTCTTCTTTGTGAAAAGTAAAAACATCATCATAAGCCGATACCATTCTCAGTAAGTCGCTTTTTCGAACATACCATCCAATACCATCAGCAAAGCCAATAAATTTTGCTTTTGGGTAATATTGATTGATCAGTTGTTTGATATTCCCTTCTGTTTTGGATTTATCAACTTGCCCCGATGAGGTAGTGATTAGAAAAGAGCATTCAATAATTATTTTAGGGGCTTTTTTATTTGGAATGATAAAACCCATTGTTCTTTTAACCACTTGCTCATTTACAAGGCTAATTCTAAAATCTTTTGCCTTGGTAAAACCGTGACTGCCAATGAGAAAATGTACACCCACCTAAAGAGAGAGTTATTTGATTCAATATTTAGAATGGTCATGACGGATAACATTATACTAAGGAGAAAAAAGAACACGATGTAAGTTTTGCTCGTACTACAGGGTTACTATATTTACACCTTAATACTTAATAAATTAGATTGAGAAGCAAAAAGACAAAATTGAAGAAGCCGAAAATGAAATCAAAAGTAATTATGCTTTGAGTGGTGTTTCTAGTTATCTAAATTCAGCAATTGAGCATTATGTTGACGAAAAGATTTTGAACAAACGGGGCCCTATCAAAGACAAAAAAAGGTTAAAAATTATATGATTGGGACATGCTAAAAGGACTCAAAACAGATGAAAAATAGTTAATTACCTGAAAGAACATTTGGAATATCGCGGCTAGAAAAACTTGAAATCATCAGAAAAGCAGGCAACAGGCAACAGTTACAGCATTAAGAGATTTTGGAATTACGCTAAAAACTGGCTTTACTAATAGTAAGAGGCGTATTAACAGTTCTCCCCTCCTATTCTCTACGAACTTTCATTTCAACCACCATTAATGGATTTATTAAATTTTTTTATTCCATTTCTCTCGATATGACCTTAATGTCTGTCAATCACAAAAAATGCCAATCATAAAAATCTCGAACTATCGCAATATCGCCTGATGTTCTTTCTCCAAAGCAATCTGGATTTTTTTCATCACTTTATCTACTTCTTTATCGTTAAGGGTTTTGTTCTCGTCTTGTAAAATAAAACTCAAAGCGTAAGATTTTTTGTCATCAGGCAGATTTTTATCTTCGTACACATCAAATAGGTTTATCTGACGCAGGAGTTTGCGTTCGGCTTTTTCGGCTGTAGCTTTTAGATCTGAATATTTGATGTTTTTATTTAGCAACAGAGCTAAGTCACGTCTTACTTCAAGATGTTTGGGCAGTTCGCTAAATGCAAATTTGTTTTTCTGAGCATTGGCATTTAGGTAGTCCCAATCTAGGTCAGCGTAAAATACCTCTTGTTTGACATCTAGTTTCTTGGCTGAAATAGGATTTACTTTTCCTAAAACAGCTATTTTCCTCTTATTAAAGTAGAGGGATAGTCCGTAATTCAATAGAGGGTTATTGGCCTCTTTTTCTTCCCACCACTTGAAGCCTAAGTTTTTCAAAATACTTTCTATTTCAGTTTTGAGGTAGTAAAAGTCTGTTTTAAGGCTGCCGTTTTTCCAGTTTTCGGGTTGTTGCAAACCAGTAGTCCAAAGACTTAATTTTCTTTGCTCAATATAGCCTTCTGCATTTTTACGATATACTTTGCCGAACTCGTATAAACGCAAATTAGTTCGTTGGCGCTTACAGTTGTAGACGATTACTTCCAAACCTCCAAATAACAAGTTTTGACGCATTACAGTCAAATCCTGACTCAGGGGATTGATAATTTCCACGGATTCTTCTGCTTTAAACCCATTGCCTTCGTAATAGATGGATTTAGTGAGAGAGTTGTTAATGATTTCATTAAATCCATGATTGATCAACAAAGAACTGATCTTTTCGCGATACTGCCTTTCGGTTTGTGCATCAGTGGTACTTACTGAAATACTCATCTTACTGCTAACTTCAATGGAGTTGAAACCGTAAATGCGCAATACTTCTTCAATTACATCTGCCTCTCGTGTTACATCTGCACGATAGGGAGGTACAGATAGTATCATCTCATGGTCATGGGTTGATTCTATTTTGATTTTGATATCCAGTGAACTAAAGATATTCCACAGTTTTTCGGGTTGAATTTTCTGTCCTATGAGACGGTACATGCGATCAAGATTGAGAGTAATCTCTTTATCTTTAATAGGCCTGGGATAAACATCATTGATTTCCGTGGCGATCTCGCCCTCGGCAATGTCACGTATGAAAATGGCTGCTCTTTTAAGGGCATAAAGACTCATGTTTGGATCTACTCCTCGCTCGTAACGCAACGAAGCATCAGTATTGACATCATGTCTTTTGGCAGTTTTACAGATGCCTATAGGTTTGAAATACGCAGACTCAAGAAAAACGCAAGTAGTTTCTTTACTTACTCCTGATTTTTTACCTCCAAGTACTCCAGCTATTGCCATGCCGTCCTTCTCGTTGCAGACCATTAGATCGTCTTTGTGTAGCTTTCTTTCTTTTTCGTCTAGCGTGACGAACTTGGTTCCTGAAAGCAAGTGCTTAACAATTACTTTATGACCGATAATCTGATTGGCATCAAAGGCGTGTAACGGATGGCCGGTTTCATACAGCACGTAATTCGTAATGTCCACTATGTTATTAATAGGGCTAACATCTATGGCACGCAAGCGGTCTTGCAGCCAATCTGGAGAAGGGCTTACTTTGACGTTTTTAAAGGATACGCCTGCGTAACGGGGACAAGCTTCGGAATCTTCTATTTGAATGTCAATGAGTAAATCATGGGAAGTAACCCTAAAGGAGGATACGGAAGGTAAGTTTAGTTCGACATTTTTATGTCCATGACACAACAAAGCCGCTTTTAAGTCGCGAGCTACTCCATAGTGACTCATGGCATCTGTTCGATTGGGTGTTAGGTCGATCTCCAAAACGTAATCAGACTCCATCTTAAAATATTCAACTATAGGTATGCCGACCTGAGCATTTTCATCTAGCACCATAACACTCTCATGTGAATCCCCCAAGCCCAGTTCATTTTCTGAGCAGATCATTCCTTCAGAAACTTTTCCTCGTATTTTCCTTTTCTCAATGGTAAAATTTCCCCCTTTTGTGTAAATAATCGTCCCTACAGTAGCTATGGGAACTTTTTCCCCGGATGCCACATTGGGAGCCCCGCAAACTATGTACAAAGGTTTTTCTCTACCTATGTTAACAATAGTTTTCTTGAGGTGATCAGCGTTAGGGTGTGGCTCACAACTTAATATCTCGCCAATCACCACACCTTTTAACCTGCCTCTTACAGCTTCGAACTTTTTTATGCTTTCAACCTCCAGTCCATTATTGGTTAAAATTTCGGCAATCTCTTCAGGGGAAAGACCCGTCTTAATGTATTCCTTGAGCCAGTTATAGGAAATCTTCATGCAGTTATGAGTGTTATCCATCCCGAACTCACTGATGCAAATTCTGCCCTCACTTCCACTTGACGTTCACTACGTGGACTAGTAAGTGTAGCTTTTGTACAAAAGTAATCACCACTACTGTTTCTACTTACTACATGGCCGTCCACTTTTCCGCGTTCTGCCACAATAATTGCTCCGAATTTAATTTTCACTTTAGGTCAATGGAATGGTTGTTAGAACTAATCCAATGCTTTCTAAACCATCCTTCTATAAGGTATTTTATCTCATACAACACGATTAATAGCAAAGGCAGTGTTACTAGCAACCATTTTAGTTTACTTAGCATAGGGAAAGTAAGTTCTTTGGGTGCTATCATCACTATATTAGTAATCATAGGCCTTCCTGAGAGGAGAGAGGCCTTCCCACTTGGCAACAATACTTTCAATTGCTGCACCACGTGGTCCTCAAATGATTCCATGGATAGTGCCACAAATGTCAGCAAATCCCGAAATCCTGTCACATCATTCCTATCTCCATCTTCTTCCTCAATACTAAAGAAATAACCTGCATCATAATAGGCTTTAAGTCATATCGTATCATTTTCACTATCAATACCGGGATAATTTTTCATAAACCTACGGCCGTTTGAAAAAACGAGTCATCAATACCCCCCCAACTTTTTTGGCGGGATCTTTCCTTACTGTATTCTCCGGCGTTTTGTATCTATCATCTTCCTCAAGAACACGCTGTCCTTCTTCTCCCAATAGCACGTTCTCTACCATTTGGGATTGAGAGTCATCCTCGACATTAGAATGATCTTTAACTTCTGAAGAAATCAAGACTCCCAAAGCGATTAGCCCAATGACCTTAAAGCTTTTCATCTTTCTATTAAAAACTTCCCCAAGTTTACAAAAAACTCCGTTATAATTCCAAATCTTTTCCGAAATAATAAATAATTAACTACGATTGTAAAAAGATTTTAGAATAAGGTTTTTCCTTTCCTGTACGCTCTAATTCCTAGTAGAGTAGACAGGGTACTAAATATCTTTTCATCTAGTATTTCTTGTGCTGTTAATATTTGTAATTTAGGATAATGATTTGGAGGCAAGTCTTTTTTATAACTTATTACATTAAAATTACCTTTTCTTTCGGCTGTCTCTGCCATTTTATCGCTAGGCTCTTGTTCTAAAATAAATCTGCCCATAACTGCTTTCTCTTTTCCCATAGTTCTCCTGACCATAGCTGGGTTTACTTGTCTGCCGGTTTTAACTGAAAATACCATCTTCCCCCACCTAATCCATTTTCTATTTAATCTTATTGCTGCCTCTGCAGCAGTTCCACATCTGCAAAATTGGTCTAAAATAGTATCCTCCTCCTCGGAGCTGGCCTTAATAATACGCTCTTAATAGTGCCAATGGCTTTTGTGTAGTATAGTCTAAACGTTCTTCTGCCATTGGATTGATAGGGGGAATATCAGCCCAAATGTCTGAGGCGGGCTTCCCTTTAGACTCATCTAAATATTGACGACGATTCCCTTGTATATCATATTGTAGACCCGATTGGAATTAATAAGGATGGCCTAAATAGATGAGATTTACTTTTACATCCCCGATCAATGAGCTTTTGCAGAGTTTTCTTAACAATCTTAACAATCTTAACAATCGGACCTATAAAGTAGGTTTTGATTGAGTGTAAACTAAATTGCCTATAGAATTTAGTATCAAATCATCTTGTTTAAGGTGTTAAAGAACATCTAATTTTTGTCAGTGCCTCTATTATTATTTATATTATTAGGTAAACTCCATAAGATAATCATCTAAGTATTTAGTATTTATATGCTGATAAATACCATAAATCCCTCTTTATTACAATAGACCAGAACTCTTCTATTGTATTGATATAGTAATGATCATTGCTACAAAATCTTTCTTTATGCTTAATGATTTTATGATACATAGGTCCCCCTATACTTTTATTAGGATGAATTCTCATCTGTTATAAGAGTGCTTTTTCTCCAATCTACATTCGCCCCTATCATTTTATCAATTTCATATTTATTAGGGTTGTCTGTCTTTTCAGTATGTACAGATCCTTTTCCCTCTACCATTCCTAGAATAGAAGCCTTCTTACTTCCTCTACCTCTCTTATTTGAAGATGTCTTTTTCATACAGTCTTTCTAACATTGCTTTTACGTGGTTTACTACCTACATAGGTCTCGTCCATTTCTATAGTTCTTTTCAATAACTCACTGCCACCTTCTCATAGCTTACGTATTTTCTACCTCCATATACCAAGCAGTGGTCTGCATAATCCACAATCTCTAGCTAATTGAGTACTACTTATGCCTTTCTTTGCATTTAATATAAGACTGATAGCTAAAAACCACTTTTGTAAAGGTATTCTTGTTCGATGAAATATAGTTACCTATTGAAACTCTAAAGCACTTACAATAGTTATAATTTTGGCAATTATACTGGTCGTCTTGTCCTTTTGTCCAATCTTTTCGCATCGTCCCACAATAAGGGCAAATCGGCTTCTCTTCCCATCTTATACTTTCTAAATGTTTTATGTAACTTTACTCTGTTGGAAGATTTTTGAGCAATTTAAATATATCCATCCCTTGTTTTATAATACAGAGATAAATAAAATCAAGTCTTTAACAAAGAATTACGTTATGTTTTCCCCTTGGTGGTTTTTCCCAAGATCTGATTCCGTAGCAGGAAGGTCAGATGAGAATGGTAACTTATGCATACTTATGCTCGGCTTCTTCCACTCCGTGAGTCAGCTTTTTCAGTTTCTTGAAGAAAATGAGCAATAGTAGCCCGAAAGCTGTGGTAAATAGGGTTATCATTATAAAGGTGCGAAGCTCGCGCTTGTTGCTGGCCTCAAATAGAACGATCTCTCCTTTATAATTGGCCAGGTCTTTCGCTATGCTTTTTCCACTACCGATGGCTTTTTTATCATTTTTATTCTCATAGCTAATAGTAATGTGCTGGGGGTTTTCTTTGCTGGCTTCAGCATTTCGGAGCACTCTGGTTAATATTTCTCTGTTTTTCTCGTTCAGCTTTACAAATTCTTGCAGCCTGGTACTTTTATCTTCATTAGTTAGCATTGGCTCATTCTTCTCGAGATAAGCTAGCCCCTTAAGTTCAAAATTTCTAGCTTTAGCTAAAGTAGTATCTGATACAAAACTGCTGATATTTTCGTAGTCAGCCTCTATCTCGACATAGATAGACTTGGTCTGTGAAGCCTCTCCTATGGCCCCAGCCACTTTGTTTCCTAAACCGCTAGCGGCAAAGTAAACACCCATCATTATAGATACATAACGTGCAGGAGCCAGTTTAGTGATGAAGGATAAAGCTACCGGAGAGGCAGAAAGCTCACCTAAAGTATGGAAAAGGTAGGCAAGGATAATCCATATCAAAGTAGCTTGACCTGCACTAAGGACTTCGAGAGAGGCCTTAGCCATAAAAAGGAAACCAATTCCCATTACAATGGTGCCGATGGCCATTTTATAAAGAGAAGAAGCTTCACCGTCTTTTTTTTTGCGCCAAGCCCAGAAGTTGGCTACAATAGTCCCAAAGATGATAATGAAAATGGCATTCACTGATTGGAATACAGAAGCGGGTATTTCAAATCCAAGTACGTTGCGGTTTACTTTCTGCTTGGTGTAGATATTCATCAGGCCACCAGCCTGTTCAAAAGCCCCCCAGAAAACTATTACTATGATAAAGGAAATAAGCAATACCACATAGCGATCTTTCTCTACTTCTGTTAGTTCATTGTAGATTACCATCATCAAACCAACTATTAAGCCCAAGAACATCCCTAGTAAGCCATAACCTATAATCCCGATTGCAATAAGGTAAATAGAGAGAATTTCTATAATTGTAAAAGCAGTCAAAGGGACCTTTTCCCTAAAGAGCTTACAAAGCAAACGGCTCAGGCTTTCATCTGATCGGGTTTTTTCTTCTTTAGTGGGGCCCTCCCCTACCCCTATCAGGTGTTTTTGACCCCATATAAAAACAATCTGACCCAAAAGCATTCCTATACCAGCCATGCCAAAACCGTAGTGCCAGCCTATAGTTTCACCAACATAGCCTACTGCCAGCGAAGCTGCAGCTGCCCCTATATTAATACCAATATAAAAAATAGTAAAGCCCTTATCTCTGCGTATATCACCTTGACGGTATAACCCACCTACCATAGTGGAGATATTGGGTTTTAATCCCCCCACACCTAAAATGATCAAGGTGAGACCCAAATAAAAGGCCCACATGTGCTCTGCTGCCAAAATACTATGTCCAACACAGAGTATTAATCCACTGATCAGAACACTTTTCTTCTGCCCAATGAATTTATCAGCGAGTATCCCACCTGGGATTGACATTACATAGACGAGCATTGTATACCAGCCATACAGGGCCAAGGCATCAACTTTACTCCATCCCAAACCAGGGTTAAGACCCGTTGCTGATGTGATCATGTATAATACTAGAATGGCTCGCATTCCGTAATAAGAAAAGCGTTCCCACATTTCCGTAAAAAACAGGATGTACAATCCTACAGGATGTCCGAAGAGTTCCTTTCTTTCAATGGGATGTGCAGTGTTTGCCATAGTTTAATTCTGTGTATATTATTTCGTTAATTCTCTATCTAAAGCAAATGAGAAGATACTAAAAAATACAGGGTCACAGGTTTTCCAGGATAAAATTGGTCATCTTTTTATACAGGTGATACCGAGTATTTCCTCCACCTATGGCATGGTTTTTATCGGGATAAATAAAAAGATCAAATTGCTTGTTGGCTGCTACCAACGCATTGACCATGTACATAGTATTTTGCAAATGCACGTTGTCATCGGCCGAACCGTGAATCAATAAATAAGATCCTTTCATTTTGTTTACATGGCTAAGGGGTGAGCTATCGTCATATCTCTTGGCGTTATCTCGTGGGGTTTGCATATAACGTTCAGTATAAATATTGTCATAAAAACGCCAGCTAGTTACTGGTGCCACAGCAATAGCCATTTTAAAAATGTCAACTCCATTAAATAGGCAAAGGCTACTCATATAGCCCCCATAACTCCAGCCCCAAATACCTATTCTTTGTTTATTTACATAGGGTAACGTAGTGAGATATTTAGCAGCACTGATCTGATCTTTGGTTTCCAGTTTTCCCAGTTGCCTATAAGTTGCTGTTCTGAAGTCACGGCCACGACCTCCCGTTCCCCGGTTATCTACCGAGACTGTGATATACCCATAGTCAGCCAAAATCTGATACCAAAAGTAGTTGAAGTCATCATATCGGTTCTTTACTGTTTGAGAGCCTGGCCCACCATACACAAACATTAAAACGGGATAGGTTTTTCCCGAATCAAAATCCCGAGGTTTGACCATCCAACCATTCAACTCAATATCCTCCTCATTTTTAAAGCTGAAGAATTCTTTGCCAGCCAAATCGTAACTATACAAGCGCTCCTTAAGAACAGCATTATCATTTATAACTCTGATCTGCTTTCCATCACTGCTGTGTAGCGTTTGTAGGGTGGGAATGTCTTTGGAAGAATAGGTATTGATGTAATATTGGAGACCATTACTAAACTCAGCTTCATTCCAACCCTTTTGCTTGGATAACTTTTTCTTTTTATCGCCGGATAAACTAATGCTGTACAGATACCTTTCAAGAGGGCTTTCTTCTGCCGACTGATAGTAAAGAATATTGGTTTTTTCGTTAATGCCGTAAAATTTCATTACGTCCCAATCTCCTTTGGTAAGCTGTTTTCTTATTATCCCTTTTTCACTGATATGATATAGGTGATTATGGCCATCTTTTTCAGAGGTCCAGATGAAACTTCCATCTTTCAGAAAGCGAATATCATCGTCAATTTCTATATAAGCGGGAGCATTTTCACGGTATAATAAGATGGACTCCCCGCTTTTGGCCTCTACTTTCCATAGAGTAATCTGATTTTGTAAACGATTCATAGTGATAATCACCAAATACTTTTCATCACTCCATAATATGCGAGGAATGTACTCGTAGTCCTCATTGAGTTTCACTTCAATGTCTTCTTGGTCATTTATATCAAACAAATGGATGGTAACAATGGAGTTGGACTCTCCGGCCTTAGGATATTTGAACTCGTATTCTGAAGGATAGAGCTCTTTTCCGTAAACGTCCATTGAAAATAGGGGAACTTCCCGTTCATCAAACTGATAGTAGGCAATGTAGTTTCCATCAGGTGACCAGCAAAAACCTTTGTCAAAACTGAATTCTTCTTCGTAAACCCAGTCTACTGCTCCCGCTATAAAAGCGTCGTTTTTTCCCATTCCAAATGATATCAGTTCGTTGTTAGGCTTATCAAAATCCTGAACATGCATCTGATTTTTGTAAACAAAAGCTACTTGATTACGAGTAGGCGAAAAATCAGCCAATTGCTGTTTACCGTTCACTTTTATAGAGTCTAGGGTGTTGGCTTTCAAATCATATACATAATAATAGCTTTTTGATGAGTATCGATAAATAGATTCTGTTTCCACAGCCAGTAAAACTTTATTTTCGTCAGGTCTGAACTGGTAGCTGTCAAATAAGACGGATTTCCCCGTTTGCTCTTTGATTAACTTAGATGAGATGATAAAGCCTTTGGATTTCCCACTTTTATAGCTGAATTTTTCGATGGCAGGGAATTCATCAGCATCAACCAGAACTGTATAATATTCTCCATCATTTATGGAACTGATACCTTGGGTTCTTTGGGCATAAAAAGAATGTTTAATCCAAACATCTTCTAATGTTACCTTTTTGCTTTGTGCATATGCCTCTTGAATAGCCAAAAATGCCAGGATGGGACATAAATATTTTTTAAGCATTTTTAATCTTTATTTTGAAGGTTGGCGAAAATATAAAATTTTTAACGCATATGCCAATGAACCATTGCGTGATAACAAATAGTTTACTAAGTAAATTTAGAGTCATAGAAGTAGGAGAGGTAAGCTGCCTTACAGATTGTGAAGGGTGATGTGAATTTGTCGTTTAGCCGGATGAATCGAATCATTGAAATTGATGAAAAAAACCTGCAGTATATAGTAAAGCCAGGGGTAATCGGTCAAGTGTTTCACCGAAGCTTATAAAGAAAAAGATTGTTTTATCCTCCAGATCCTAGTAGTTGGGGCAGCAGCTTTTTAGGTGGGAATCTTGCTTTGAATGCCGGAGGACCTAAAGCTGTGAGGTACGGAGTAACTAATGCCTATGTGCTGAACCTAGTAGTACTCTTAGCTGATGGCGAGGTGATATCGACTGCAGCTAATGTTCTAAAAAATAGTACAGGTTACAACCTCACTCAGTTAATGGCAGGTTCGGAAGGTACTTTGGGTTATTATCACTAAGGTGGATGGCAATTATGAAGGGGAGCTAATAAAAATCTGTAAAAAAATTGCCAAAATAGTAGAAGGCTTTAATGCCAGAGAAGTTCTTTTTGCCGATAATCCCGCCGACAAAGAGACTTTGTGGAAATTGAGAAGAAGTGTTGGAGAAGCTATAAAGTCCAGCTCTATCTATAAAGAGGAGGATACTGTAGTATCCCGAGCTAGTCTGGCTCAATTTTAAAGGGGATTAAAGAAATTGGAGAAAAATAATGGCATAAAGAAAGAAACGCAAAAATCTGCTAAGAGCAATGAGCAGATAGCGGATAAAAGGATAATGCACTGCCCCGGCCACTACACTTATTGGTGAAAATGGAAGAGGGGCCATGGCCGAAATGAAAATGAGAAGTCCACCATATTTTTTAAAGGTCAGAAATCGCTCAGCAAATTTTACATGAATCCAGTTCTGCACCCTAGGTAACTTATGCAATTGGGTACCTATTATCCAGGATATGATTCCCCCTGTATAGCTGCTGGCTGCAAGGATAAATAACATGAGATACGGATTCTCTAAGGTGGTTGACCATACGATATAAAAATCAAGAGGTAGTATGCCCGTAAAACTCTCGCTTATAAATAAAGTCATAACTACTATCCATGTCGGATACCTTGAGGAAACATAATTCATCATGCTTTTCAGATCAACCAAGTAGTTGATAAGCCAGATAATACCCGTAAAAATAGCTATAACCAGCAATAAGTTAAGCAGATTTTTACCTATAAAGCGATAATGTCCTGACAGTCTAAAAACCCGGTGATAAATCCAGGTTTTTCCCAAAAAGGTATACCTGTGTTTCATCGCTGCTTTTTGAGCTTTATTATTCTGTTTTTCAACTTTTTCCAATACTTATGCCTTAATAGTTATTGGTGTTGGCATACTTAACTTAAGCCAATACCTTCTTTTTTGGTCAACTATATAACGTAAGGAGAATCTCAAAATGAAGGAAAATTCCACATATTCATCATTTCACTAGCTAAAGTCGGGAAAAATAATAAAGGAGTAATATCTCTAAAGCTCCTCTCCTGAGAAAGTTAGACACTATTTTTATAATTTGCTTTAATTTCTTCTTTCCAGCCTTATTTGAAAGCATTTAGGCCGGTTATATCCAGTCCGGTAATTAATAAATGAACATCATGAGTTCCTTCGTAAGTAACCACAGATTCTAGGTTCATCATGTGGCGCATAATGGAATAATCACCAGTAATACCCATAGCACCTAACACTTGGCGGGCTTCACGAGCAATTTTCAGAGCTATTTCCACATTGTTTCTCTTAGCCATAGATATTTGAGCAGATGTAGCTCGGTCTTCGTTTTTGAGCATTCCTAAACGCCAGGCTAGCAATTGACCTTTAGTAATCTCAGTAAGCATTTCAGCCAGTTTTCTCTGCTGCAACTGATATCTTGCAATTGGGCGGTCAAACTGTACTCTTTCTTTGGCATACCGCAAAGCCGTGTCGTAACAGTCCATAGCTACTCCTAATGCGCCCCAGGCAATACCATATCGAGCACTGTCGAGGCATCCCAAAGCAGCCCCTAAACCAGATTTGTTGGGAAGGATATTGGCCTTGTGAACCCGTACATTATCAAAAATCAGCTCACCAGTAGCATTAGTTCTAAGGCTCCATTTATTGTGAGTTTCTGGAGTAGTAAAACCTTCCATTCCTCTTTCTATTATTAAGCCGTGTACGCGGCCTCGTTCATTCTTAGCCCATACTACAGCTATATCGGCAAATGGGGCATTACTTATCCACATTTTGGCACCGTTGAGGATAACGTGATCACCATCGTCTTTGTAACTGGTAATCATTCCTCCTGGATTAGAACCATAGTTTGGCTCAGTTAAACCAAAACAGCCCAAGTATTTGCCTGAAGCCAGCTTAGGGAGGTATTTTTCTTTTTGTTCCTCATTCCCATAAGCATAGATAGGTTCCATCACTAAAGAAGATTGAACAGAGCAGGTAGACCGAATTCCAGAATCTCCTCTTTCAATTTCCTGCATCATAATACCATATGATATCTGATCCATTTCTGCACCCCCGTATTGCTGGGGAATAGATGGGCCAAAGGCGCCAATCTCAGCAAGCCCTTTTACTAAATGCTTTGGAAACTGAGCTCTTTGAGCATACTCTTCAATAATGGGGGTAACTTCTTTTTTTACCCAAGTGCGCGTTGCGTTCCTAACTGATAGATGTTCCTCCTGTAATAATTCATCAATCTGATAATAATCGGGAGATCGAAATAAGTCTTTCAAGGAATTAGCTCAACTTTTCGGTAAAGATAAATTAATGAAAGAAAAATATTTTTAGGGCCATTCCCCTATTTTAGGAATGACCTTTCTTTTGTCCCCTGAGACAGATATAATTATCGTAAAAATTTAATAAGCTATGAAAGACCCTTTCCAACCTTCTGAATAGCACGAAAAAATCTACTATCTGAAATCAAAGAGGTAAGCCACAGAAAGAAACAATGTACCATTGCTAACGTTACTCCCCCTATATTTATTTGAAATTCCTTTTCAAGCTCATCCTTAAATCCACCAAGATTTACGAAGCCAAAATTATAGCGAAGGTCTACTACGAGGACAAAATCAAAGTCATAACCTACATCGATAATGGCACTAACATTCAATGATAGTATACGGGATCCGTCTTAGCTAAAGACTTCTTATAACCAAAATCATTATTTACTTGCTTTATTTCTTCGGGTGACAAGGAATTATCAAGCAATTTCGTTTTCTTTAATCCGATTTCCACATCTGTTTTGGCATGTAGCAAAAAACTTATCCCTGGGCTCGCCTGCATATAATTCTCACATAAAAAGGAAATTTCAAGTATACAATTATCTGAAATGCTTTGGATTATTCAAAACCCACCTTGGTACATGTCACAAAGGATAAGAGAGTCATGTGTGAATCTGTAGAAAAGAGAGCTTTAAGGGTTACTGTTGAAGTAGATGGAACTTATATGAGTGGAAGGGAAATCTAATAAGCACGCAAGTAAGGAGAGCTTATAGAGAGGGAGGGATAGCAAATAAAACGGCAGTTGTTGGAATCAAAGAAAGAAATGGTAGTACAATTGGACAAAGTAGTTGAAGACACTCGCATTAATACCCTACAAGGTCTTATATTAGATGATGTATTTCCAAATACAGCGCTTATGACAGATGATTATTTGCCTTATTCTGGAATTAAAAACAAAGGGTATAAACATCCTACAGTTAAAGATAGCCGAAAAGACTTTGTAAATGGAATGATACATACAAACGATATTGAGCGTTTTGGGCTTTGCTAATTTGAAGAAAATATACAATCATTTGCCAATTCTAATTATATAAGGTCAATCTAAATTTTCAAAGTTTAGATCCGTTTCCTCTCCTGAATTTAACCTAATGGGTTAAAAATCAATCAAAAGCAAGGAAGAGAGTGTCAAAAATCTCGATCCACATTGCCTCAAATAACAACATTAATTATTCAAAATTTTATAAATCAAATTGAAAAAGTCTTAATTCCATGCAGTCATCTTATGATTTGAAAAGTCATAAAAATCATATTCATGTAAAGCCAATCAAGTTGCAAAGAATTCTTATCGAAGCAGTTACAAATAAGAATGCTCTAGTTTTAGGTCCTGCTCAGGGGGGTTATTCTGTTTTAAAATCAGTGAACTTAGCAAATAGGAATTTTTTAGGTGGTGATATTCTAGAATAATGGCTTTGATTAATCAAGCTAAAGGAAGGGGGAATAAACAATCGACAAGCGGGTACGTTCGTGTTTTTAGAATATCCGAATTGGTCAATTTAATTAGCAAGATTCAAGCAGCAGTTATCTCAGCGGGAACTGAATTAGAAAAGCTAATCTTAGAAAGAGCCTCAAAAATAAAAGACTTAGACGCTTTTTTAGATGGTAATATTCATAAGCAAGAGCATTCAGGAATTTTTATGGCCAGTAAAAATCAAGTTAAAAAGCCTAATAGTATAAATTCTAGAGTTGAGCCTGATTTTCTAGCATTTGATTTAATCAAACGTTTATGTTATGTAGTCCAGGTAAAAGATGGGGGGAAGGGGGTCCGTTTGATACACAGAAATCTCAGGCTAAACTAAATAATCTCAGGACGTTTTTAAATGCCTTTCATTTAAATTTAATATATATGGATTTAATTCTAAAACACCTAAAGAAGTTTATAATGGTTGAAAGCGTAAATTTAACGTGGATCAATGTATAACAGGTCGACAGCTATGCGGTTTATTGAAAATTAATTATGATGAAATTATACGTATAAGAACAAATGATCGGCAAGATAATTTAGCCTATTTTATAGAAAGTTTGCCATCCATTCCAAACATTTATCATATGATTAAAATAGAATTTAATGCTTACATGTGTATAATTCCCATATTTTTCTTTATCAAACTTAAATTAAAGATGATTTAACTGCCAAACCCATTAAGTTCTGGATAAAGGGTAGAAGCTTTATCTAGATCGGGTTTCAAAACATCAGTAAAATTTTACTGATGTTTTCTATTTATAATATGCAAATAGAAGCGAAAATTAAATTATAGACTAATCATAAAGCTTTTAAATAATACACCTCTCTTTTGACTCGATTTGATGAGCTACATCTTGTACAATCCGTTAGTTTTTAAACCAATATGCAAAATGTATGTGTAATTAACAGCCCTGGAATCATTTCACTCCTTTGTACTGAATGAATTATCTGAGGTAGGATAGATCACTCTTTCTTATCAGCACCTCCTACTTTTACTTCTAACTTTCTGTAAAACAAAGTATGATTCATCCATTTCTATACCATTTTACTTAATTCTGTGAATTGCTTCTCTAATAATGCTGATTTAATAATACTGACCTGAATAAATTGAAATATTTATCCATAGTTTTACGATTAACATAAGCAATTACAGATGCTTCTTTAAAAGAGGAAATGTCAGCTATGAAATTTTTGAAAACAAGTATATATTTTTGCCTTGAGATAGAGTTGAAATCTTATAACTTCTGATTTGCTATATTAATAACTTTTATTATATTCTATTCAACTGTTATCTTGGAAAGAACCCTAGTAATGTAGGTTCGATATAAAATCAAATTTTTTTGTTTAGAGTTCTAATTCTAGAGTCCTAATAATATCCTTCACAAAATAAGTAGCGATCAAGTCTGCACGGGATCTTTTTATAGCAACAAGAGTTTCTATCATGGCTTGTTGTTCGTTGAGCCAACCTTTTTGGGCAGCAGCTTTAATCATAGCATATTCTCCACTTACCTGATAAGCAGAAAGGGGAGCGTGACAAATTTCCTTAATAGACTTAATGACGTCAAGATAGAGCATAGCAGGCTTAATCATCACTATATCGGCTCCTTCCGCTATATCTAATAGGGCTTCTTTAATTCCTTCTCTTTGATTAGCGGGATTCATTTGGTAGGTTTTCTTATCGCTAAAACCAAGAGTTGAGTCTAAAGCATCTCGAAAAGGCCCGTAAAAGCAGGAAGCATATTTGGCGCTGTAGGCCATTATTCCAGTGTGAATAAAACCATTTGTTTCTAAGGCTGTCCGTATTGCCTGAACACGACCATCCATCATATCGCTGGGTGCCACAAAATTTGATCCAGCTTGAGCATGCGAAACAGCTATTTTAGCTAAAACTTCTACTGTTTCATCGTTAAGAATTTCCTCCCGTTCAACTATTCCATCATGCCCATGAGAAGAGTAGGGATCTAGAGCTACATCAGTCATGAGGCATATTTCTGGAACAGCATTTTTGATTTCTCGAATAGCTCTTTGCATTAATCCATGTGGGTTTAAGGCTTCTCTACCGGTGTTATCCTTTAATTCATGGGGAATTTTAGCAAAGAGCAAGGTAGAACGACATCCCATATTCCAGAGTTCTTTCACTTCTTTTACGAGGAAGTCAAGGCTAAAGCGATGATAATCTGGCATGAATTTAATTTCTTCTTTTTTCCCTTTGCCTTCAGTAACAAAAAGAGGAGCAATAAAATCAGAGGGGTGAAGGCGAACCTCGGCCACCATATCACGAATGGCTTGTGTAGTTCGTAATCTGCGTAGTCTTATATTCATGCAATCCAATCTTTTGGTTTTTGTAAAACTTTAATTAGCTTTTCTTCTTCAGAACCTGGTTGAAGCTGATAATTGTAATCCCAACGTACACGGGGAGGAAGACTCATTAAAATACTTTCTATACGCCCATTGGTTTTAATCCCAAAAAGAGTTCCCCGATCGTGCATCAAATTGAATTCTACATATCGTCCCCTTCTTATTTCCTGCCAATAACGATGTTTTTCATTCCAAGGAATATCCATTCGTTTTTCTACTATGGGTAAATAGGAAGGAAGAAAAGCTCTTCCCATATTCATGTTAAATTCTCTCCAATCCTGAGCAGTACGAATTTCATCGGGACGTAGGTAGTCAAAAAAAGCACCTCCTATACCTCGTCCTTCATTTCGATGATGGTTGCGAAAATATTCATCGCATTGCTTTTTGAATTTAGGATATAGGTTCTTCCCATATTTGTCAGCAGTAATTTTTTGAATACGATGGAAATGCCTGGCATCCTCTTCAAAAAGATAATAGGGGGTGAGGTCTGCCCCACCGCCAAACCAGTTGTCAATTTTATTCCTTTGAGCATCATACATTTCAAAGTAGCGATAATTGGCATGAGTAGTAGGGACAAATGGATTTTCGGGATGAATAATCAAAGAGATACCGCAGGAGAAAAACCCGTTTCCGTCAATATTCATACTTTTTTTGAGCATCTCCGGTATTTTGCCATAGACGACAGAAGTACTTACGCCTCCTTTTTCAAAAATATTTCCATTGCTTATTATCTTAGATCTTCCGCCACCACCCCCGGGTCGTTTCCAATGGTCTTCTAAAAATTTGGCTTTACCATCCAGGTTTTCTAAGGTTTTGCAAATCTCGTCTTGTAAGCTTCTTATAAATTCAATGAATTCTTCTTTCATTGCAATATTTTGTTTCGACCTTACTTTGTTGTCAACATATGGGGGAAATAGCAAAGATAAGATCAGAACTGCTTAGATATTTTTGGGAAATTACCTAAAATTTTGCTCAAAAAATCCGAGGAATTTTGTTCGTAGATATCTCTTTGCAACTACAAAGTATTTCTTGTTATAAAGAATCTAAAAGATCATTTTGTTCATCTATAATCAAATTAACTAATGACTTTTAATAATATCTACAAAAGCTCGGACGTGGTCTATCCGAACATTAGGTAAAATGCCGTGTCCCAGATTAGCTATATAACGATGTTTACCAAAATCCTCTACCATTTGTTTAGTTAATTTCTCAATTTCAGGCATAGGAGACAATAAACGTGCTGGATCGAGATTTCCCTGGAGGGTTACATTATACCGGGTAAATTTTCGCGCCATATGTGGAGGAATAGTCCAATCCACTCCCAGAGCAGAAACTGGCATCTCAGCCATTTCTTTCAAAGCAAACCAGCAACCTTTTCCAAAAACTATAACCGGGACACTGGCATGTAAACTTGCTACTATTTCACGGATATATTGAAGCGAAAACATTTCGTAATCTGAAGCGCTAAGTAAACCTCCCCAAGAATCAAATATCTGCACGACATCAACTCCACTAACTATTTTTTCTCGAAGATAGGCTATGGTAACTTTAGTAATCTTTTTCAGTAATAGATGCGCTACTTTGGGTTGAGTGTAGCAGAATGCTTTTGCTTTGTCAAAAGTCTTACTGCTTTTACCTTGTACCATATAGCAAAATACTGTCCATGGAGACCCTGCAAATCCAATCAAAGGAACGGCCCCGGCTAATTCCCGTTTGGAGAGACTAATTGCTCTGAACACATAGCTGAGACGATCTTTTATATCAACTTCTGAAATGGCCTCAACTTGCTTCTTGGAACGAATGGGATTTGGAATAAACGGTCCTTTAAGGGGAATCATCTGTACTTCTACATCCAATGCTAGAGGAATAACCAGGATATCTGAAAAAATGATGGCAGCGTCTACCCCTATCTGATGGACGGGCATTAAAGTAATTTCTGTGCTTAACTCCGGAGTTTCTACCATTTTAAAAAAGCTATATTTTTCTCGGAGTTTTATATAATCAGGTAGGTAACGCCCAGCTTGGCGCATCATCCATACAGGGGGGCGTTTTACTTTTTCGCCTTTAAGGGCTCTAAGTAAAAGATCGTTCTTCACAGAAGGCTGAATTTAAAATAACCTGAGCTCGGTATAGAAAAGTAAAATTTTAATAGAGTAAAATATATCATCTGTAAATGCTCCCGAGATAATTTACTTCCCTAATCGGTAAATAGGAATTAGATTCTTTCCCTCTAACCTGATGATTCTCACGTTGTAAAACCTTTATAAAGCCGCTATAAAAACCTAAGAATTAAATCCCCCCTTACTGCCCATCTATTTAAATTGTTCTAGCTTGTCATTTTTATCGTCCACCAAGCTGAGGTATTAGAGCCCCTGTAAGATAAATCTAATATTTCGTTGGCTTCTTCTCTTCCTTATTTCGCCTTTTTGCAGGATAATCAATAAGACTCTCTCTTGTTTCCAAGCTCAGAACAATTTCTTTGAGCATTAATGGAGTAACTTGTTGTTGGGTATCACTCAAGGCTTTATTGGGAGAAATATGAGTTTCGATCATTAACCCATCCATCCCCAAGTTGATGGCACTTTGGGAGACCTCACGAATAAGAGCTCGTTTACCGGCAATATGACTGGGGTCACAAATAATCGGCAATTGAGGTGCTAATTTCCTCAGTTCAAAAAACACCTCCCATTTTGGCTCATTTCTAAAAGGATGGCTTTGATGAGCAAAGAATCCGCGATGTATAGCAGCCAGCTTATCAATGCCCGCCTTGTTAATGCGCTCTACTGCTCCCATCCAAAGCCCTACCTCTGCATGAATAGGATTCTTGACCATTACCGGTATGTCCATGCCTACAAGGGCATCTGCTATTTCTTGTACATAAAAGGAGTTTACGGTAGTACGTGCACCAATCCAAAGTATGTCAATATCGGCCTTGAGAGCTTCTTCAACATGGGTAGCATTGGCTACTTCGGCAATAACCGGTAACGAATATTCCTTGCCAGCCTGTTTAAGCCAACTTAGAGCGGGTATCCCAATTCCTTGAAAGGTGCCGGGCTTAGTACGCGGTTTCCAGATGCCTCCTCGCAGGGCGCTAGCCAAGCTAGTGGCTGCAATTTCTCGAGCTGTAGCCATAATTTGCTCTGGGCTTTCCACGCTACAGGGACCAGCAATAAGAAAAGGTTCTGATTTTATTTCAATCCAACTATTCATGGACAAACTCTTTAAGCTATTCATGATATATAATCAACTTTGCTTTTTTATTTTGGCTTATACAAGACCAGTAAAGGCATAGAGACATAGTACGCCAACTTTGAGGTGAGGCTTTGATGAAAGAGACTTTCAAAAAACTTATAACGTTTAGAGATAGCAAAAAGTATATCTGCATTTTTAGCCTCAAAAGTAGCTCCAAAAATTTGAGCGAAGACTTTTAGCCTTTCTTTGAGATTCAAGTCGCTTGCCAGCACAATGGTTTTCGCTTTTTTTAATTTCGACTGAGAGGAAATTACTAATGCCGGAATATTGACATTTTGAATAACTGAAGCTGCATTAAATCCTATAATAAGCTCTTCTATCCCACTGAGACATTTGATACCCAATTACTATCAAATCAATATTATCTTTTTTGACCCTTTCTTTAATCAGCCTTATAAGGTTACCCATCACTACTCGAGTTGTAAAGGAGATGCCAGGGTCTTTTATTTTAGCTTTAAATGATGTCATATTCTGCTGTACGTCTTCCTTCATTACATCCAATAGCGAAGTGGAGATACTTCTGTTAGAGTAGGAAGGTCATAGGAATTAAAAATAATGATATAACCGTTAGTTCTTTTTGCAACATCTGCTGTAGATGACCAGACTAATTCCGCATTTTGAGAAAAGCCTGTGGGGAAGCAATATCGTTTTCATTCCAAACTCACCTGCTGTTGCTAAGATAACTATATTCACAATTCGGATTCGTTGAGTTGTTGGATTTTTCATCAAAGGTAATAGCATCAGTTTTAAAACACGAAAGCCTGCACTTAGCTAGTACAATATTACACATCTATTATTTTTAGATGTCAGATTTTGTCCTCCGTCATTTCAAAAACAGGCCTAGATTAACTCTGTATATTTGCGTGTAGTGCCCTAGTATAGAAAATTATTATAGGGGAAGCTAACAGCATGTATTTTCGCTATTATTCCGTACAGTCGGTTCTTTAGCTCATCAATATTCTTTTTTTGAGTAGCAGATATAAAAACCGTATTGTTGCCGGCTTTGGCAATCCAAGTCTGTTTCCAATCATTTAAGCTAAAACTTTCTCTAGTATAGGGGAATGGGTTATTATCTTCATATTTCCTGTGATGAAAAGCATCAATCTTATTAAATACGAACAAAGTCGGTTTTTCCCGCTTGTCAATTTCAGCTATGATTTGATTAACTGTTTGTATATGCTCTTCAAAGTTTGGATGGGAAATGTCAATTACATGAACTAAAACATCGGCTTCTCTCACCTCATCAAGGGTAGATTTAAAAGATTCTATTAACTGGGTAGGAAGCTTGTGAATAAAGCCAACAGTATCAGTAAGTAAAAAAGGAAGATTATCTATTACTACTCTCCTCACAGTGGTATCAAGAGTGGCAAACAGTTTATTTTCTGCAAATACTTTAGACTTACTGAGGAGGTTCATCAAGGTGCTTTTTCCCACGTTGGTATATCCTATGAAAGCTACTCTTACCAATGAGCCACGATTTCCTCTCTGGACCGCCATTTGTTTGTCAATTTTGCTAAGCTTGTCTTTTAGGAGAGATATTTTATCGCGTATAATTCTTCGGTCTGTTTCAATTTCTCGTTCCCCGGGACCTTTCATGCCAATACCTCCCTTTTGCTTATTTAGGTGAGTCCACATATTGGTAAGACGAGGCAATAGATATTCATATTGTGCCAGTTCAACCTGGGCCTGGGCATAAGAGGTTTGGGCTCTAGAGGCAAAAATATCCAGTATTAGGCCTGTACGGTCTAGAATTTTGCAATTGAATATTTTCTCAACGTTCTTAATTTGTGATGAGCTGAGTTCGTCATCAAAGATGGCCAAGTCGGTATCGTGTTCTTTAATATACTTGGCTATTTCATAGATTTTACCTGAACCTAAAAGTGTTTTAGGATTCGGATTATCCAGTTTTTGAGTAAACCTCTTTTGAGTATCTGCCCCAGCAGTATCCGCTAAAAATTCTAATTCGTTCAGATACTCTATTAATTTTTCCTCCGGTTGAAAGCGGTTAATAAGTCCAATTAACACGGCAGATTCACGTATTTTTATCCCATGTTGTAGTTTTATCATATTACCATAACCAATCAATATGGCCACACATCCCAAGGGATGCGCAAAAGAGCCAGGATAAGCCCAGACAAGTAAAAAACAGATAATGTCCTGAATTTTTTTACTGGATCAGTATGTCGTTTGGCTCTAGAATAGCCGATAGTAACTAAAGCTATAGCTAAGATCATAATGGCAATGTGTTCTATGGCATAAAAACGATATGTACTATTAGACATCATTTCTCCACTGTTAAATGCTGCTTTGGTAATCGGGCTAATAAAGTAAAGTGCTAAACCAATCGCAAACTGTAGATGAGCAAGTATTAGCGTTACGAAGGCCATACTCTTGTCACCTTTAGTAAAACTTTTCTTTTGTGCCCACTTACTTAAAAAAACAGCTACTGACATTATCAATAAGGCTAAAATCAGATAGGGTAGGTAGGAGTGCAAATGTTTGATACCTTTATACATAAACGAAGTTCTACCGCCAAAGGTAACAATTAAGCTATTTCGAGCTATAGATGATTGCCTTGCTTATTTTTAGAGTAATCGGTTTGCTGAGTTCAGTTCAAAATTGGCTGTGTAAGAATTATCGACTGAAAAATATCATGCCCCGGTTTTACAACCCATTAAAGCACATACACTGAAATTGCAAAAATTTAGCGTAGGTCAGCTATCTACTATCTACATTAATTAAAATGAACTTCGAGAAAGAAATTTCAATAGTGTGTATTTTACATTCCTAAAACTTAGTCATGAACATTATGATATTAGGCAGCGGTGGACGGGAGCACGCCTTAGCCTGGAAAATAGCTCAAAGCGACAAAACACATCAGTTATACGTAGCTCCCGGAAACGGGGGAACCTTGGAGGTAGGTAAAAATGCATCGCTTGATATGAATAATTTCCACGAAGTGGGGAAATATTGCATTTCCAGAAAAATAGACCTTTTGGTTGTTGGCCCAGAAGAACCCCTAGTAAGAGGAATAAAAGATCATTTTAAAACATCAGCGGATTTAAAGCATATCATGGTTATAGGACCAGATGCTCGGGCTGCACAGCTGGAAGGTAGCAAGTTGTTTTCTAAAAAGTTTATGAGAAAATATGATATACCCACTGCGGCTTATAAAAGTTTCAGTGCAAGTGAACGGGAAACTGGACGTAGATTTTTGGAAACACTTAGACCTCCCTATGTGCTCAAGGCCGATGGGCTTGCTGCTGGTAAGGGGGTTTTGATTTTAGATAATATTGCTGATGCCTGTGAAGGGTTAGAACAAATGCTAAGCGGAAAATTTGGTGAAGCCAGCAAAGAAGTAATAATTGAAGAACATCTCAATGGAATAGAGTTTTCCGTTTTTATATTAACGGATGGCGAAAACTATAAAATATTGCCCGTTGCAAAAGATTATAAGCGTATTGGAGAAGGAGATACTGGCTCAAATACAGGAGGAATGGGAGCTATTTCTCCTGTTAGTTTTGTAGATGATGTTCTAATGAAAAAAGTAGAGGAACGAATCATAAAGCCTACAATCGAGGGTATTAAAGAACAAGGGATGGACTACAGAGGTTTTATATTCTTTGGACTAATTAGCGTAAAAGGAGAACCGTATATAATAGAATATAATGTGAGAATGGGAGATCCGGAAGCAGAAGTAGTAATGTCTCGTATTCATTCTGATCTGGTAAAATTGTTACAAGCCACAGCCCAAGGGGAATTAGGAAAGCTTGAATTGTTGGAGAAGAAAAGTTTTTCCAGTACGGTTATGGCAGTGTCTAAAGGTTATCCAAGCAGCTACGAGAAAGGCAAAGTAATAACAGGATTACAGGATATAGAGAATTGCATGGCATTTCATGCAGGGACTAAAATAGAAGATAACAAATTACTAACTAATGGAGGTCGAGTAATAGCTTTTACTGGAATGGCGGCTACTCAGGAAGAAGCGTTGGAAAAAAGCTATGCTGCTATCAAAAAAATATATTATGAAGGAATTACCTTTCGCAGGGACATAGGTTTTGATTTATGAGATTTTATTTACCACCAGTTCGACAGTGCTTGCTCATTTGGGCCATCCAATAAAAAAATAGAACGAACGCAGTGACTAAGTAAAAATAATTGAAACTGTTACCTATAACTGGAAGAATCTGAAAAGTCCACTGGAAGAAATCACCAATGGCACAAACAATATCTTTAAACTGCATGGATAAAAGATTTGCTGCTAAAATTAGTTAAGAGATCCGATTTAACGAGAAACTGAATAAATAAGGGTTTCTTAGTTATTTAAATAAATGTAGTTTATGTATTCTTGACTAAAAAACAAGAAATACTATAAACTTAAAAGTAGAGAAAACCATCAAAAATGGAAAAATTAAGGACGTATCACGCTATAAATGTAAAAGCGGAGTGATTGACCGTGTGTTCATCGGTGTACACTGTGGAAACGGAAGTGACATTGTCTCCAATTTCACCCTCAGGAGTTTCTCTATCTCTCCACTCAATCACCTTGGCTGTGGTCTTTTCACCTCGTTCACGCATTCCTAAATACGCAAGCCCTGCCCGCGCCTCCACACCCCACATGTAGCTTCTTGCTCTCATGCTTATTCTTCTCTAGTCCTCCAATATAGGTTTCATCAACTTTCACAATTCCCGACAACGTGTCGTTGTCATTTCCGCAAGTCTCTTTAACCCTCTGCAACATGAACCAAGCAGACTTCTGCGAAATGCCAAACTCTTTTGCCAACTGGAGGCTAGACACTCCCTCGTGGGAAATACTGACTTTGTACACGGCATAAGGCCACATCTTTACGGGCAGCTTGCTTGATTGCATGACAGTATTAATCTTACAGCTAAACTGCTTGCGACATCTCGCTTCCTTGCAATGGTAGTAAAACTTCCTTGTCTTGTGCAGATATATCTTGAGACTCCCGCAACATGGACAATACCGTCAGTTAGACAACAGGCTTTCTCAAAGAAGGAAATCACTTCGTTTCAGTACTGAATTGCCCCAAAAATTTGAATTCGCTAATCGTTGTTTTGCTCATTGCTTACCTCCCTTTATTTACAGCATCATTATATCATAATAATATGTACATAATTCCCCCTAAGTTGATGCGTTAAAATAGTGTTAACAAACAGGCCTTATGTTTTATTCTTCAAGTTTAATAATCCAATAATTCGTCCATAGTTTCACGAGTTACTGCATGATAATTGCGACGGGCTTTGCCATAAATTTCTATAGCCATTTCTTTTTGATTATTCCCTATAAGAGCTTTGTAAGTTGGAGTTAAAAATTTTCTCCGACCTACATTTACCAAGAAATCTTCTAACCTTGAATAAATCGGTTGATAGCCACTGCAAATAGTAATCTGAAACCAGGCAGCCACAATTTCGCTATTCCTAGTTTGGGTAAAATTATATGCTTTATCAAGCTCGGCCAGTTTATCTAGCTCCATCACACTGGGTAGACCATTGATAAAACGCAACCACTCATGTGTAGTCCAGTCGTCAGTTATATTTTCATCGGGAAGCTGGCCAATTTCAACGAAGTTATCAGATGCCTCATCAACCAGTGAGAAACGTTGGGATTCCACCATTGGCAAGTTCTTAGGAATACCTTGTCCATAAATCCATTTTTTGACCATTATTTCATTTTCCTGTTCTTCAGTAAGCAGGTTTTTTCTCATATATTCTACAAAAACTTCAGTAGTTATTGCTTTGAATTGATAAGCTTCAAAGTAGTTTTTCAAGAAAGTGTCAAACTTTCTACGACCTGTGGTTTCTTCTATCAAGCGAAGGAAGAAATAGCCCTTATTGTAAGGTATGCTGGTCACTCCTTCATCGGGATTGCGGCCTTTGAGATGGAGCTTGAGCTTAGTATCTTCAGGCACTTCTTTCATCATTTTTTCGGCATCCTTCTGTAAAGCATCGCGGATAAGGCTAGCGAGCATTTCAGAATAGGCATTTCCATAAACTTTTTCCATGATGCGTTGCTGAAAATAAACAGTGAAGCCCTCATTGAGCCAGAAATCATTCCAAGAGGCATTGGTTACCAGATTGCCACTCCAACTATGAGCTAACTCATGGGCTACCAGAGCTACTAATGAATGATCACCTGTAAGAATAGTAGGAGTTACAAAGGTTAAACGTGGGTTTTCCATTCCACCAAAAGGAAAAGAAGGAGGAAGGACTATAATATCGTATTGCCCCCAGGCATAGGGTCCATAAAGCTCTTCAGCAGCTTGTACCATTTTCTCCAAATCAGCAAACTCATACACAGCAGCATCTAGCACAGAAGGTTCTGCATATATCCCGGTTCGATTACTAATTGGTTTAAAATATACATCCCCTACAGCTAGTGCCATAAGATAAGAAGGTATTGGTTGTGGCATTTCAAAAGTGTACAGACCATTTTCATTTTTCATTTTTGGGTTTTCAGCGCTCATCAACGCAATCATACTATCCGGTACCCGTACTCTAGCACTATACGTAAACCTGACACCGGGGCTATCCTGGGTAGGTATCCAAGTACGTGCCAATATAGCCTGTGACTGGGTAAATAGAAAAGGCATTCTTTTACCAGCTGTTTGTTCAAGGTCAAGCCATTGTAAAGCCCTAGCTTTTTCGGTAGTCTCGTAAAAAATACTTACTTGCTTAGCACCTGGATTTAATTTAATAGTCAATGGTTTTCCCATTTCATCTTTAAAGTCTCCAAGAAAATAATTAGTAGGTTCACTGTCAACTTTTACCTCTCTAATATTCAGTCCATAACTATCAAATATTATTTCAGAAGCATTTTCTGAAGTTTGGATATTCCAATTTGCTATACCGATAATTTTCTTGTTGTTAAAATCAACCTCAGCTTCCCAATCGAGATGGGTCACTACTGCTTTATTAGGATTAGCATAAGTATGGGGGTCATTTATTTGAGGAATTTCTTTTTCCACATCTGGACTGCTGTTGTTTTGGCAACAAAGCAGGATACAAACTCCAATTAAGCTAAACAATGGGAATTTACTTCTCATTAATGAATTAGTTTTAAGATCACAACTACTTACAAAGATATTCTCTTTCTGAATTAATCATGACCTCTTTTATTTTCTATATCGAACTCTGATTATATACTCAAAAAAGTTAAGAGGCTGCCTTTAGAGAATTAAACGACATTTTTTCCAAATGTTGGCAAGCATAAGTTTTATCAACTATTAAAGATTGTGCCTCCTTAACGCTGGGGAATTCAAACATAGCATTTGTAAGGATAGTTTCTATTATAGAACGTAGGCCACGGGCACCCAATTTAAATTCCACTGACTTTTCCACGATATAGTTCAATGCCTCGTTAGTGAAATCTAATTTAACATCATCTAACTCTAGCAATTTGGTGTATTGCTTGATGATAGCGTTTTTAGGCTCGATGAGTATTCGTTTTAATTTATTTGCATCCAATGGATTGAGATAAGTCAGTATAGGCATGCGACCGATTAACTCAGGAATAAGCCCAAAAGCCTTTAAATCCTGAGGGGCTATATAATGTAGTAAATTAGCCGAGTTATAACTTCTTGGGTCTTTGTTTCTATGGAAGCCAATTGGGCTGGTATTTAATCTCCTAGCAATATGGCGATGAATGCCTTCAAAAGTACCACCCGCAATAAACAAAATACTACTGGTATCTACTTCTATATATTTCTGGTCAGGGTGTTTACGCCCACCTTGTGGAGGTACATTGACTTTAGTTCCTTCTAACAATTTCAACAGAGCTTGTTGTACTCCCTCTCCACTAACATCACGGGTAATTGAGGGATTGTCGCTTTTACGGCTGATTTTATCAATTTCATCTATAAAGATGATTCCCTTCTCCGCAGCTTCTAAATCGTAATTAGCAGCCTGTAATAAACGAGTGAGTATACTTTCCACATCTTCGCCGACATATCCGGCTTCAGTGAGTGCTGTTGCATCTATAATAGTAAATGGCACATCAAGCATGCAAGCAATAGTACGGGCTAACAAGGTTTTACCAGTGCCCGTTTTCCCGACTAAAATAATATTGGATTTCTCGATCTCTACTTCTCCAGTTGAAGCGATGCCTCTCATTAATCGTTTGTGGTGATTATATACTGCCACTGAAAGAATTTTCTTTGCCTCATCCTGACCAATTACATACTGATCTAAAAAGTGTTTAATTTCTTTGGGTTTAATCAAACGCAAAGATTTTGAAAGCTCTTTCCGCCCTCCCGTATCCATTTCTTCCACTGCTATATCATGTACCTGTCTGACGCAGTGGTCGCAGATATGGGCATCCATACCAGCTATCAACACATTAGCATCTTTCTTACTTCTCCCGCAGAAGGAACAAGTCAAATTTTCTTTTTTGCTATTCATAAAGACAATTCATTACGAGAATGTAGAAGCTGTCTTCGTGATTTTAAGACAGTTTTTGTAAAAGACATCAGATTTAAGGACATGTTATATAATCACTCGCTCATTACTTCTTTTTGTTTTTCAGCACCTCGTCAATCATGCCATAATCTTTTGCTTCCTGTGAACTCATCCAGTGGTCACGATCTGAATCTTTCTCTACTTTCTCAAAAATTTGACCACTGTGATTAGCAATAATGTGATATAGCTCTTCCTTCATCTTCAAAACCTCTTTTACTGCAATTTCCATATCACTGGCCTGCCCCTGAGTGCCACTCATGGGTTGATGAATCATAATTCGACTATGGTGTAAAGCAGATCTTTTGCCATTGGTTCCGGCACACAGTAAAACTGCCCCCATAGATGCAGCCATACCTGTACATATGGTAGCAACATCAGGGCTAACCAACTGCATGGTATCATAGATGCTTAAACCGGCATACACAGACCCTCCAGGGCTATTCAAATAAATCTGTATATCTTTCTTTGAGTCAGTTGACTCTAGAAAAAGTAATTGAGCTTGTACAATATTGGCCGCCTGCTCATTGACGATGGTGCCTAAAAAGATAATCCTATCCATCATAAGACGGGAAAATACGTCCATTTGTGCCACATTTAACTGGCGTTCTTCTATTATATAAGGAGTAAGTGAAGAATTGATGTAATTATCGACATACATACTATTGATGCCGTGATAGCTAATAGCGTATTTTTTAAATTCTCTATTTAAATCCATGATATGTAGTTACAATATGAAAAGTAAAAAAATAACATGACAAGTTTCGAGCCATTTCATTTTATCTGACAAAAGTTCGGAGTTGCTTAAACTTTTTACTTCAGTTTTAAAAAAGTCATTGAAATTTAATTCTTTAAACTTAGTCATCAGCTTAAATATCAATTAATCCAATTCATTCTCACAAAATAAAGAATGAGACAAATAGCGTATACACGATACCGAGACAAATACTGTGTTCGATAAAATCAGGGTAAAAATCAGGGGATTTTTCATTTTCTAGGAACCACTCATAAAAGCCCGTCAAAATCTGTTGAGAATCAGCCCATAGAAAAAGCTTGTTAGTCCCTACTGCAAAATAATACGCCGGTTCACAGTAGCCCTTTCAGTAATCAGCTGCAATAGGTATACTCCACTGCGATAAGCTCCCATCTCTAGCCTTTTTCTGTAGCTTCCGCTGAAACTCTCAATCTCATCTTCCAAGATTATTTGTCCCATCATATTAGTGATACGGATCTCCATATCCTCCCCGAGAGAGGAGCTAAACTCCAGCTTGAAAACTCCTTCACTAGGATTTGGATAAATGCGAAATGAGCGCTCGAGAAGCTCATCCATACCAATAACGGTTTTAATATACAAGGGACCTCTCCAGATGCTCACATCGCCCATGCCACAACTGTCCTGTACATAGAAATCATAATTGGTGCCGGGATTTAAACCTGTTAAAATGTAAGGGTTAGGGACATTGTACACAAAAGCTCCCGAGCCTGGAATAAAGCCCGGAGGTCCATATTCGATATTCCAGTTTGAAGCCCCGCCCATAGCCCAGCTCAATTGGGCTGTTGTTTGTCCTATAGCTGAGGTAGATAAACCCGATGAAGGCAAACAAGTTGCTGGATGATATTCATCAGCGCCGATATCCACCCTTGTCGAAGGCGGAAGTGGACGAGAATCTCCATCAATATCGACTTTAATACCCACAGAATTATCACCTGTATCATTGGCCAAAGTGCCTAGTAGATGCAGATCGGCAGGAGATGTTGCCTTTACAAATAGCGGGTTACCCTCCACAGAATTCTGATTGAGTGCAGGTTTGGCTGCTTGCCAAGCGGCTAGGTTTGCATAGCTCGTAGAGCCGTCCTCTGCGATATTCCCGCTTGCCTGATAAAGGTTGTAATCGATATCAATGGTCGATGGCAAGCTAAAGAAAGCCTCTAAAGCTACTCCATTTGGGTTGCTGAAAATGTTGTTGTAGAAACTCATATTAGAGCCAGCAGTAAAAAACTGTATAGCGGGATCGCCCACAGCCGTGTTGTGATAAATATTCACATTCGAGATGGGTCCTAAGATCCTAATGGCCGCATCATCGGGAGCATAAATCATATTGTTGGCAATCAGTGAACGAGCTGTTCCACTGGAACTGTCTCCAGAAATTACTATTATCCCCAGATCCCCGCAGTCAAGCAAATTATTTGCCCTAATCTCAAAGTTCGTAATACCTTGGCAATAGATGCCAGAGCTAAATAAACTATTATTGGTATTTTCAATCACATTGCCCAAGATCATCAGGCTGTCCTGTCTATTTGCTCGGATGCCATTACGGTAAATATCAATAAAGCGGTTACGCAGGATGTAGTTGCCTACATCTTCATAGCTTCTACTGCCTTGCAGAGTTATTCCATGAAAACCTCCTAGGATAGTGTTGTCAGAGACGGTCAAATGCTTATTCGTAGTAATTGTATAGGGACTGATCAAGCTGCCCGACCCCACTATACCCCCTCTGTCAGATGTTCTATTCACCGGCTGTTCAATCAAACAGGAATCAATGACGATATAATCAGTGTTCTGCAAATGCACTACCCAAGCATCTACTGAGCTTTTGGTGTTTTCGAGGGTTATATTCCTCAAGCTTACATAGCTGGTGCTGTCAAAAGCCACGGTGGCATTGCTTGTCGAACCGTCATGAGTGAGCCTAACTAGCGAGTTATCCCCACCGTCAATGACAATCGTATTTGTCGGGCTTACACCAGCGACATTCCCTAGTGTAAACTGCTCCGCATAGGTGCCAGGAGCTACCTTAATGATTACAGGACCTGAAACACCGCAGTTGCTGAGCAAAGTAGTAGCAAGAGAATTAAAGTTTCGAAAATCGCTGGAAGTCCCGCCAAGGGTATAAGCTCCCGAAAGTAGATTGCAAACAACTAAAGAAACCTCCAGTGTGTCATTTGAAGTATCATTGTCTGGATTCCCATTGGGATTGCTCGTCCAAATCTTTAGGGTGGGATTTCCCAGGGTGAAATTATAGCTTCCGATATTGACCGCAGTAGCAACTGCACCTGGCACTAGACTCCCCGTCCAGCTATGGGAGGTCTGAGTTACTCCATCCACACTCCAGTTCACCCTTACACTGTTCAGATTGTTAATTCCATGATTTTTAATACTCACTTGAACCGACTGAGAGCCGGAAGCAGTTTTACTAGCCGGAGCGTCCAAGCTGAGAATTCCTGCATTGTCGTTTACCAAGAGACGAGGAGTGAATTCGTAATAGTCCACATTAGGCCAGGGAGTGTAATTACCTGCATTAATAGAGCTAATATTAGGAGAATTGGGATGCTGTATGGCAGTGGTAGAATTCAACTGAACACCTACTGTATAGCTTCCCACTCCTTGAGTTGCCCATTGGGCATCCACTACATAAATCTTATGGGTGGTTTCTTCTAAAACTACAAAGTTGTAACTGAAACTCTGAGCCTCGTGTTTATAGGAAAAGTTCTTAATCCACAGCTGGCGATTGGGAATAGTGCCAAAGGTCTTCCTCCAAACGTCATCGCCTCTCCCAAGCGGAGGACTAAAGCCACCCCAAAAATAAGCGATGGTATGGTCGGGAAGATTGGCATGAGGTAAAGCCGTATTGTCAGTGGTGATACTACTGTTCACAGTGGTTCCCACAACTGTGGTGTCAAAGGTCAACAAGTAGTTTTTGCTCACACAAAAATGAGTAGCTGGACTGCCGTAAAAAGAAAAGGGAAAGCCAATGCTTTGAGCTGAAGACCAGCTATTGATCGATGCACCGCCATAGGCATTATAGGGATGAATCGTATTCCAACCGCTACTAAAATTAGTTCGTCCCGTATTTAAAAGCGAGCCTTGTCCTCTGGTAGGTCCACTCACAGTGTAAGGAAAGGTTTGGGCTTTTGTGGAAAAGCTTCCAAACAACAAAAAGATAGAGATTAAAAAGGTAAAAGTTTTCATTATTCAATGATTTTAGTGAAACAAGACTTTCTTCACATTAAAAAAGGGGTAAAGCCTTTTGAAACATGAGATCAGCCCAATATTACTGAAATTTAATCTTTTAACAAGGGCTTATAAGGGCTCGTTTAGTAAAAAAAGGCTTATGACTTATTGTATGCCAAGCATGACTTATTGTGCGCTAGAAAAACGAAAGTAAACGAAGAGTGGCTTGAGGATTTTTTATTTCAATCCAGAACATTATTTAGATGGACAACTGAAAAAACATAGAAGTTCAAAATCTGCACAAAAAGTTCCCTAGCCTTAATGCCGACCTCGTGGAAACACTGACTAAGCAGCTATTAAATCGCATTACCGGGCAGCTTGCCCGTAAATCGGCAAGAATCTATGGCAAAAGCTTTGCTACTTCTCACTGCAAAATGATACGCCGGTTCACAGTAGCCTTTTCAGTAATCAGCTGCAATAGGTATACTCCACTGCGATAAGCTCCCATCTCTAGCCTTTTTCTATAGCTTCCGCTGAAACTCTCAATCTCATCTTCCAAGACTATTTGTCCCATCATATTAGTGATACGGATCTCCATATCCTCCCCGAGAGAGGAGCTAAACTCCAGCTTGAAAGCTCCTTCACTAGGATTTGGATAAATGCGAAATGAGCGCTCGAGAAGCTCATCTATACCAATAATGGTTTTAATAGACAAGGGTCCTACCCAATTGCTCACATTGCCCACATTGCAGCTGTCCTGTACATAGACATCATAAAAGGTGTTAGGCTTCAAGCCCCTTAAAATGCGAGGACTAGAAACATTGTATAAGAAAATACCGCTTCCCAGAGGAAAGTTTATAGGCCCATACTCAATATTCCAATTCGAAGCTCCACCGCTAGTCCAGCTCACAGTAGCGGTGATTTCAGTAATAGTGTGGAGGTTCAGCCCTGTGGGAGCCAGACAGCCAAGAGTCCTAAAAGTATGAGGACCGGCCCAGCTACTTACATGACCTACTCCACAGCTATCCCGAACATAAAATTGATAAGACTGACCAGACGTCAAGCCGCTCACAGTATAAAAAGAGATAGTCGTGGAAATCCGAATTCCACTTCCCAGAGTAAATCCCGAAAGACCATATTCCATATCCCAATTATTAGAAATAGAAATCCCACCTGTAATCCACGACAGCCTAGCGTTGGTCTGAGTAATATTGGAAGCTCCCAATGACGATGGGGATGGACAGGGCAAAGGGACAGAAAGGGTGGTAAAAGTATGAGGACCAGCCCAGCTACTCACATGACCTACTCCACAGCTATCCCGAACATAAAATTGATAAGACTGACCAGACGTTAAGCCGCTCACAGTATAAAAAGAGATAGTCGTGGAAATCCGAATTCCACTTCCCAGAGTAAATCCCGAAAGACCATATTCCATATCCCAATTATTAGAAATAGAAATCCCACCTGTAATCCACGACAGCCTAGCGTTGGTCTGAGTAATATTGGAAGCTCCCAATGACGATGGGGATGGACAGGGCAAAGTGGCTGAAAGGGTGGTAAAAGCATCAGGACCGGCCCAGCTACTCACATGACCTACTCCACAGCTATCCCGAACATAAAATTGATAAGACTGACTAGGCGTCAAGCCGCTCACAGTATAAGAAGGGGTAGTCGTGGAAATCCGAGTGCCACTTCCCAGGGTAAATCCCGAAAGACCATATTCCACATCCCAATTCGAAGCCCCACCCGTAACCCAGGAGAGCGTAGCGCTGTTCTGAGTAATCTGGGTAGCCGACAATGATGATGGGGATGGACAGGGCAAAGTGACAGAAAGGGTGGTAAAAGCATCAGGACCGGCCCAGCTACTCACATGACCTACTCCACAACTATCCCGAACATAGAAATCATAATCCGTTCCAGGCGTCAAACCGCTCACAGTATAAGAAGGGGTAGTCGTGGAAATCCGAGTGCCACTTCCCAGAGTAAATCCCGAAAGACCATATTCCACATCCCAATTCGAAGCTCCACCCGTAATCCAGAAGAGCTCAGCGGTGGTCTGAGTAATATTGGAAGCTCCCAATGACGATGGGGATGGACAGGGCAAAGGGAGGGTGGTAAAAGTATAGGGACCCGCCCAAGTGCTCAAATTATTAGTGCCACAACTATCCCGGACATAGAAATCATAATCTGTTCCGGGTGTCAAGCTACTTAAGGTGTAAGGATTAGAAACATTGTACACAAAGGTTCCCGATCCAGGAATAAAACCCTGAATTCCGTATTCCAGATCCCAATTCGAAGCCCCACCCGTAATCCAGGAGAGCTTAGCGGTGGTCTGAGCAATAGAGTCAAGTGTCAGTCCTGTGGGAGATGGACAACTAAACGTCCTAAAATTCTGAGGACCTACCCAAGTGCTCAAATTATTAGCGCCACAACTATCCCGGACATAGAACTGATAAGAGGTGCCGGGAATTAGACCGCTTAAAGCATAGGGAGTAGGCGCAACATTAGGTAAGAAATTACCGCTTCCTAGAGCACGACCAGCCGTATCCCATTCCAAGTTCCAATTAGAAGCTCCGCCAGAAACCCAGGAGAGCGTAGCGCTGGTTTGAGTAATCTGGGTAGCTGTTAGGTTGGTGGGGGTTGGACAGGTTTCCCGAATGGCAATGTCATCAAAAGAATAGCCGTCAATTCCTGTGAGGGAACTAGCGGGACTAGTATCTTCTTGTCCAAAGCGGACTTGAAAAGTAGAAGAGACTCTTTGAGGAGGGGTAGCATTTGCGAGGATAGATTCAATGTCTAAGCCAATTACCTGATTGTAGATGCCTGCTGTGCCCCGATTGGCATACAGATCGTAAATTTGCACCCAGGAATTTGTGTTGCTGCCCCGTATCCATACTCTATCATTAGGATGGTTTTCTTCTCCGTGATGCATATAGCTGAATTCTAGCTCCAGAGCACTCGAGCTACTATAACTGCTCAAATCAACTGTTAGGATCAGATAATTGATAATTATACCTCCTGATCCCAGCCTATCCAAGGTTGCAGCTGAGCTTCCATTATTGGCAAAGTTCGGCACAGCAAATCTCAGGCGACCATTGCTGGCAAGAGAGGTCTCATAGCTCCACGTGTAGGTGGAATTGCAGAACACTCCGTCTTGCTGAAAGGTACCAGATAAGGACTCAAAGTCTTCTATTAGGGGCAAAGTAGCAGGAGATAAAGAAGGGCAGAGCGTAGCAAAGGAAAAAGGACCTCTCCAGAAGCTCACATCGCCTATACCACAGCTGTCCTGTACATAGAAATCATAATTGGTGCCGGGATTTAAACCTGTTAAAATATAAGGATTAAGAACATTGTACACAAAAGTTCCCGATCCTGGAATAAAGCCCGGAGGTCCATATTCGATATTCCAATTTAAAGCCCCGCCTGTGACCCAGCTCAAGCTGGCTGCCGACGCACTCCTAACTGAGGCGGAAAGCCCTGATGAAGGCAAACAAGTTGGCAGATGGTATTCATCAGCGCCGATATCCACCTTTGTCGAAGGCGGAAGTGGACGAGAATCTCCATCAATATCGACTTTAATACCCACAGAATTATCACCTATATCATTGGCCAAAGTGCCTATTAGATGCAGATTAGCAGGAGATGTTGCACTTACAAATAGCGGGTCACCCTCCACAGAATTCTGATTGAGTGCCGGCTTGGCTGCTTGCCAAGCGGCTAGGTTTGTATAGCTCGTAGTAGCGTCCTCTGCGATATTCCCGCTTGCCTGATAAATGTTGTAATCGATATCAATGGTCGATGGCAAGCCCGAGAAAGCCTTTAAAGCTACTCCATTTGGGTTGCTGGAAATGTTATTGTAGAAACTCATATCAGAATAGTCACTGCCAGTAAACTCCATAGCGGGATCGCCCACAGCCGTGTTGTGATAAATATTTATTTTGGATAGAAAAGAAGGGCTGAATCCTGACATCCTAATGGCCGCATCTGGAGCATAAATCATATTGTTGGCAATCAGTGAACGAGTTGTTCCACTGGAGCTGCCTCCATAAATTACTATCCCCTCATCCCCGCAGTCAAGCAAATTATTTGCCCTAATCTCAAAGTCTGTAATATCTAGGCAATATATGCCATAGCTAGAACTACTATTGGTATTTTCAATTACATTGCCCGAAATCATCAAGCTGTCCTGTTCATCTACTACAATGCCATAATTGTCAATATCAATAAAGCGATTACGCAGGATGTAGTTGCCTACATCTTCATCGCTTGCATTGCCTTCCAGAGCTATTCCATAGGAACCTCCTCTGATGATATTGTCAGAGACGGTCAAATGCTTATTGGTAGTAATTGTAGAGGCATTGGTCAAGCTGCCCGAGCCCACTATACCCCCTCTGTCAGATGTTGTATTAACCGGCTGTTCAATCAAACAGGAATCAATGACGATATAATCAGTGTTCTGCAAATGCACTACCCAGGCATCTGTTGAGCTTTTGGTGTTTTCGAGGGTCATATTCCTCAAGCTTACATAGCTGGTGCTGTTAAAAGCCACGGTGGCATTGCTTGTCGAGCCGTCATGAGTGAGCCTAGCGAGCGAGCTATCCCCACCGTCAATGACAATCGTATTTGTCGGGCTTAAACCAGCGATATTCCCTAATGTAAACTGCTCCCTATAGGTGCCAGGAGCTACCTTAATGATTACAGGACCTGAAATACCACAATTGCTGAGCAAAGTAGCAAGAGAATCAAAGTTTGGAAAATCGCTGGAAGCCCCGCCAAGGGTATAAGCTCCCGAAAGTAAATTGCAAACAAATAAAGAAACCTCTAGTGTGTCATTTGAAGTATCATTGTCTGGATTGCCATTGGGATTGCTCGTCCAAATCTTTAGGGTGGAATTTCCCAGGGTGAAATTATAGCTTCCGATATTGACCGCAGCAGCAACTGCACCCGGAGCTAGACTCCCCGTCCAGCTATGAGAGGCTTGAGCTACTCCATCCACACTCCAGTTCACTCTTACACTGTCCAGGTTGTTAATTCCATGATTTTTAATGCTCACTTGAACCGACTGAGAGCCGGAAGCAGTTTTACTAGCCGGAGCGTCCAAGCTGAGAATTCCTGCATCGTCGTTTACCAAGGAACGAGGAGTGAATTCGTAATAGTCCACATTAGGCCAGGGAGTGGGAACATTTCCATTAATAGAGCTAATATTAGGAGAATTGAGATACTGTATGGCAGTGGTAGAATTCAACTGAACACCCACTGTATAGCTTCCCACTCCTGGAGTTGCCCATCGGGCATCCACTACATAAATCTTATGGGTGGTTTCTTCTAAAACTACAAAGTTGTAACTGAAACCCTGAGCCTCGTGTTTATAGGAAAAGTTCTTAATCCACAGCTGGCGGTTGGGAGCTGTGCCAAAGATCTTCCTCCAAACGTCATCGCCGCTCCCAAGCGGAGGACTAAAGCCACCCCAAAAATAAGCGATGGCATGGTCGGGAAGATTGGCATGAGGTAAAGCCGTATTGTCAGTGGTGATAATACTGTTCACAGTGATTCCCGCAACTGTGGTGTCAAAAGTCAACAGGTAGTTCTTGCTCACACAGAAATGAGTAGCTGGACTGCCGTAAAAAGAAAAGGGAAAGCCAATGCTTTGAGCTGAAGACCAGCTATTGATCGATGCACCGCCATAGGCAGTAGATGGGTGAATCATATTCCAACCGGGCCCGACATCAATACTAGTTCGTTCCGTATTTAAAAGCGGCCCTTGTCCTCTGGTAGGTCCACTCACAGTGTAAGTAGAGGGTTGGGCTTTTAAAGAAAGAGGAAAGAAAGAGGAAAGAAAGAGGAAAGAAAGAGAGAGATTAATTAAGTTGAAAGTTTTCATGATTTAGTGTTTTTTAGTGAAACAAGATCTTCTTTACATTAAAAAAGGGTAAAGCCTTTTGAAACATACAGATCAGCCCAATATTACTAAAATTTAATCTTTTAACAAAGGCTTATAAGGGATTTTTAAGTAAAAGAGGCTTATGACTTATTGTGCGCTAGTAAATATTTATTGAATACTAGAAATGAATATTTTTCATTTTCTAGGAACCACTCATAAAAGCCCGTCAAAATCCGTTGAGAATCAGCCCATAGAAAAAGCTTGTTAGTCCCTACTGCAAAATGATACGTCGGTTCACAGTAGCCCTTTCAGTAATCAGCTGCAATAGGTATACTCCACTGCGATAAGCTCCCATCTCTAGCCTTTTTCTGTAGCTTCCGCTGAAACTCTCAATCTCATCTTCCAAGACTATTTGTCCCATCATATTAGTGATACGGATCTCCATATCCTCTCCGAGAGAGGAGCTAAACTCCAGCTTGAAAACTCCTTCACTAGGATTTGGATAAATGCGAAATGAGCGCTCGAGAAGCTCATCTATACCAATAATGGTTTTAATAGACAAGGGTCCTGCCCAATTGCTCACATTGCCCACATTGCAGCTGTCCTGTACATAGACATCATAAAAGGTGTTAGGCTTTAAGCCCCTTAAAGTGCGAGGACTAGACACATTGTATAAGAAAATACCGCTTCCCAGAGGAAAGTTTATAGGCCCATACTCAATATTCCAATTCGAAGCTCCACCGCTAGTCCAGCTCACAGTAGCGGTGATTTCAGTAATAGTGTGGAGGTTCAGCCCTGTGGGAGCTAAACAGCCAAGAGTCCTAAAAGTATGAGGACCAGCCCAGCTACTCACATGACCTACTCCACAGCTATCCCGAACATAAAATTGATAAGACTGACCAGACGTCAAGCCGCTCACAGTATAAAAAGAGATAGTCGTGGAAATCCGAATTCCACTTCCCAGAGTAAATCCAAAAAGACCATATTCCACATCCCAATTATTAGAAATAGAAATCCCACCTGTAATCCACGACAGCCTAGCGTTGGTTTGAGTAATATTGGAAGCTCCCAATGACGATGGGGATGGGCAGGGCAAAGGGACAGAAAGGGTGGTAAAAGTATGAGGACCCGCCCAGCTACTCACATGACCCACTCCACAGCTATCCCGAACATAGAAATCATAATCCGTTCCAGACGTCAAGCCACTCATAGCATAAGAAGGGGTAGTCGTGGAAATCCGAGTACCACTTCCCAGGGTAAATCCCGAAAGACCATATTCTAGATCCCAATTAGCAGCCCCACCCGTAGTCCAGAAGAGCTCAGCGCTGTTCTGAGTAATCTGGGTAGCTCCCAAAGACGAAGGGGATGGACAGGGCAAAGGGAGAGTGGTAAAAGTATAGGGACCCGCCCAAGTGCTCAAATTATTAGTTCCACAGCTATCCCGGACATAGAAATCATAATCTGTTCCAGGTGTCAAGCCACTTAAGGTGTAAGGACTAGAAACATTGGACATAAAAGTTCCCGATCCAGGAATAAAACCCTGAATTCCGTATTCCACATCCCAATTGGAAGCCCCGCCCGTAATCCAGGAGAGCTTAGCGGTGGTCTGAGCAATAGAGTCAAGTGTCAGTCCTGTGGGAGATGGACAACTAAGAGTCCTAAAATTCTGAGGACCTACCCAAGTGCTCAAATTATTAGTTCCACAACTATCCCGGACATAGAAATCATAATCTGTTCCAGGTGTCAAGCCACTTAAGGTGTAAGGACTAGAAACATTGGACATAAAAGTTCCCGATCCAGGAATAAAACCCTGAATTCCGTATTCCACATCCCAATTGGAAGCCCCGCCCGTAATCCAGGAGAGCTTAGCGGTGGTCTGAGCAATAGAGTCAAGTGTCAGTCCTGTGGGAGATGGACAACTAAGAGTCCTAAAATTCTGAGGACCTACCCAAGTACTCAAATTATTAGTTCCACAGCTATCCCGGACATAGAAATCATAATCTGTTCCAGGTGTCAAGCTACTTAAGGTGTAAGGATTAGAAACATTGTACACAAAGATTCCCGATCCAGGAATAAAACCCTGAATTCCGTATTCCACATCCCAATTGGAAGCCCCGCCCGTAATCCAGGAGAGTTCAGCAGTGACCTGAGTGATATTGGAGGCTCCCAAAGACGAAGGGGATGGACAGGGCAAAGGGAGGGTGGTAAAAATATAAGGTCCAGCCCAACTACTGAGATAGCCCAGCCTACAACTATCCCGAACATAGAACTGATAAGAGGTACCGGGAATTAGACCGCTTAAAGCATAAGGAGTAGGCGCAACATTAGGTAAGAAATTACCGCTTCCTAGAGCACGACCAGCCGTATCCCATTCTAAGTTCCAATTAGAAGCCCCGCCAGCAACCCAGGAGAGCCTAGCGCTGGTTTGAGTAATATGGGTAGCTGTTAGGTTGGTGGGGGTTGGACAGGTTTCCCGAATGGCAATGTCATCAAAAGAACGGCCGTCAGTTCCTGTGCGGGAAGTAGCGGGATAATTATCTTCTTGTCCAAAGCGGACTTGAAAAGTAGAAGAGACTCTTTGAGGAGGGGTAGCATTTGCGAGGATAGAGTCAATGTCTAAGCCAATCACCTGATTGTAGATGCCTGATGTGCCTTGACCTTGATTGGCATACAGATTGTAAATTTCCACCCAGGAATTTGTGTTGCTGCCCCGTATCCATACTCTATCATTAGGATGGCTTTCTTCTCCGTGATGCATATAGCTGAATTCCAGCTCCAGAGCACTCGAGCTACTATAACTGCTCAAATCAACTGTTAGGATCAGATAATTGGTAACTGTACTACCTCCTGATAACACTTTATCCAAGGTTGCAGCTGAGCTTCCATTATTGGCAAAGTTCGGCACAGCAAATCTCAGGCGACCATCGCTGGCAAGAGAGGTCTCATAGCTCCACGCGTAGGTGGAATTGCAGAACACTCCTGTGTCTTGCTGAAAGGTACCAGATAAGGACTCAAAGTCTTCTATTAGGGGCAAAGTTGTAGCAGCAGATAAAGAAGGGCAGAGCGTAGCAAAGGAAAAAGGACCTCTCCAGATGCTCACATCGCCTATACCACAGCTGTCCTGTACATAGAAATCATAATTGGTGCCGGGATTTAAACCTGTTAAAATATAAGGATTAAGAACATTGTACACAAAAGTTCCCAATCCTGGAATAAAGCCCGGAGGTCCATATTCGATATTCCAATTTAAGGCTCCGCCTGTGGTCCAGCTCAAGCTGGCTGCCGACACACTCGTAGCTGAGGCGGAAATCCCTGATGAATACAAACAAGCTGGCAGATGGTATTCGTCAGCGCCGATATCCACCCTTGTCGAAGGCGGAAGTGGGCGAGAATCTCCATCAATATCGACTTTAATACCCACAGAATTATCACCTGTATCATTGGCCAAAATGCCTATTAGATGCAGATCGGCAGGAGATGTTGCATTTACAAATAGCGGATTACCCTCCACAGAATTCTGATTGAGTGCAGGCTTAGCTGCTTGCCAAGCGGCTAGGTTTGCATAGCTCGTAGAACTTTCCTCTGCGATATTCCCGCTTGCCTGGTATTGATAAAGGTTGTAATCGATATCAATGGTCGATGGCAACACTGAAGCATCTAAAGCTACTCCACTTGGGTTGCTGAAAATGTTGTTGTAGAGACTCATATCAGAATGGTTACTGCCAATATACATAGCGGGATCGCCCACAGCCGTGTTGTGATAAATATTCACATTCGAGTTGTTTCCTTCCATCCTAATGGCCGCATCGGGAGCATAAATCATATTGTTGGCAATCAGTGAACGAGCTGTTCCACTGGAGCTGCCTCCAGAAATTACTATCCCCCAACCCCCGCAGTCAAGCAAATTATTTGCCCTAATCTCAAAGTCCGTAATATCTTCGCAATAGATGCCCAAGCTAAAACTATTATTGGTATTTTCAATCACATTGCCCGAGATAATCAGGCTGTCCTGTTCATTTACTAGGATGCCATAATAATCAATATCAATAAAGCGGTTACGCAGGATGTAGTTGCCTACATCTTCATCGCTTGCATTGCCTTCCAGAGCTATTCCATAATAACCTCCTGTGATGATATTGTCAGAGACGGTCAAATGCTTATTCGTAGTAACTGTGTAGGTATTGTCCAAACTGCCCGAGCCCACTATACCCCCTCTGTCAGATGTTGTATTCACCGGCTGTTCAATCAAACAGGAATCAATGACGATATGATCTGTGTTCTGAAGATGCACTACCCAGGCATCTGTTGAGCTTTTGGTGTTTTCGAGGGTTATATTCCTCAAGCTTACATAGCTGGTGCTGTCAAAAGCCACGGTGGCATTGCTTGTCGAACCGTCATGAGTGAGCCTAACTAGCGAGCTATCCCCACCGTCAATGACAATCGTATTTGTCGGGCTTACACCAGCGATATTCCCTAGTGTAAACTGCTCCGCATAGGTGCCAGGAGCTACCTTAATGATTATAGGACCTGAAACACCGCAGTTGTTGAGAAAAGTAGCAAGAGAATCAAAGTTTGGAAAATCGCTGGAAGTCCCGCCAAGAGTATAAGCTCCCGAAAGTAGATTGCAAACAAATAAAGAAACCCCCAGTGTGTCATTTGAAGTATTATTGTCTGGATTCCCATTGGGATTGCTCGTCCAAATCTTTAGGGTGGGATTTCCCAGGGTGAAATTATAGCTTCCGATATTGACCGCAACAGCAACTGCAACTGGCGCTAGACTCCCCGTCCAGCTATGAGAGGCTTGAGCTACTCCATCCACACTCCAATTTACCCTTACACTGTCCAGGTTGTTAATTCCATGATTTTTAATGCTCACCTGAACCGACTGAGAACCGAAAGTAGTTTTACTAGCCGGAGCGTCCAAGCTGAGAATTCCTGCATCGTCGTTTACCAAGAGCCGAGGAGTGAATTCGTAATAGTCCACATTAGGCCAGGGAGTCTCAACATTTCCATTAATAGAGCTAATATTAGGAGAATTGAGATACTGTATGGCAGTGGTAGAATTCAACTGAACACCTACTGTATAGCTTCCCGCTCCTTGATTTTCCCATCGGGCATCCACTACATAAATCTTATGGGTAGTTTCTTCTAAAACTACAAAGTTGTAGCTGTGCCTCTGAGCCTCGTGTTTATAGGAAAAGTTCTTAATCCACAGCTGGCGGTTGGGAGCTGTGCCAAAGATCTTCCTCCAAACATTATCGTTGCTATTAAGCGGCGGACTAAAGCCACCCCAAAAATAAGCGATGGCATGGTCGGGAAGATCAGCATGAGGTAAAGCCGTATTGTCAGTGGTGATACTACTGTTCACAGTGGTTCCCGCAACTGTGGTGTCAAAAGTCAACAAATAGTTCTTGCTCACACAGAAATGAGTAGCTGGACTGCCGTAAAAAGAAAAGGGAAAGCCAATGCTTTGAGCTGAAGACCAGCTATTGATCGATGCACCGCCATAGGCATTATAGGGATGAATCGTATCCCAACCGGACCCGACATCAATATTAGTTCGTTCCGTATTTAAAAGCGGCCCTTGTCCTTTGATGGGTCCACTCACAGTGTAAGTAGAGGGTTGGGCTTTTGTGGAAAAGCTTCCAAACAACAAAAAGATAGAGATTAAAAAGGTAAAAGTTTTCATGATTTAGTGTTTTTTAGTGAAACAAGATCTTCTTTACATTAAAAAGGGCGAAGCCTTTTGAAACATGAGATCAGCCCAATATTACTAAAATTTAATCTTTTAACAAGGGCTTATAAGGGATCGTTTAGTAAAAAAGGCTTATGACTTACTGTACGCCACGTATGACTTATTGTACGCTAGTAAATATTTATTGAATGCTAGAAATGGATATTTTTTCATTTTCTAGGAACCACTCATAAAATCCCGTCAAAATCCGTTGAGAATCAGCCCATAGAAAAAGCTTGTTAGTCCCTACTGCAAAATAATACGCCGGTTCACAGTAGCCCTTTCAGTAATCAGCTGCAATAGGTATACTCCACTGCGATAAGCTCCCATCTCTAGCCTTTTTCTGTAGCTTCCGCTGAAACTCTCAATCTCATCTTCCAAGACTATTTGTCCCATCATATTAGTGATACGGATCTCCATATCCTCTCCGAGAGAGGAGCTAAACTCCAGCTTGAAAAGCCCTTCACTAGGATTTGGATAAATACGAAATGAGCGCTCGAGAAGCTCATCTATACCAATAATGGTTTTAATAGACAAGGGTCCTGTCCAATTGCTCACATTGCCCACATTGCAGCTGTCCTGTACATAGACATCATAAAAGGTGTTAGGCTTTAAGCCCCTTAAAATGCGAGGACTAGACACATTGTATAAGAAAATACCGCTTCCCAGAGGAAAGTTTATAGGCCCGTACTCAATATTCCAATTGGAAGCTCCACCGCTAGTCCAGCTCACAGTAGCGGTGATTTCAGTAATAGTGTGGAGGTTCAGCCCTGTGGGAGCTAAACAGCCAAGAGTTCTAAAAGTATCAGGGCCCGCCCAGCTACTCACATGAGCTGCTCCACAGCTATCCCGAACATAAAACTGATAAGACTGACCAGGTGTCAAGCCGCTCACAGTATAAAAAGAAATAGTCGTGGAAATCTGAGTTCCACTTCCCAGGGTAAATCCCGAAAGACCATATTCCAAATCCCAATTAGAAGTAGAAGTCCCACCTGACATCCACGACAGCCTAGCGCCGGTCTGAGTAATATTGGAAGCTCCCAATGACGATGGGGATGGACACGGCAAAGTGGCTGAAAGGGTGGTAAAAGTATAAGGACCAGCCCAACTGCTCACATGACCTACTCCACAGCTATCCCGAACATAAAATTGATAAGACTGACCAGACGTCAAGCCGCTCACAGTATAAAAAGAGATAGTCGTGGAAATCCGAATTCCACTTCCCAGAGTAAATCCAGAAAGACCATATTCCATATCCCAATTATTAGAAATAGAAATCCCACCTGTAATCCACGACAGCCTAGCGTTGGTCTGAGTAATATTGGAAGCTCCCAATGACGATGGGGATGGACAGGGCAAAGGGACAGAAAGGGTGATAAAAGCATCAGGACCGGCCCAGCTACTCACATGACCTATCCCACAGCTATCCCGAACATAAAATTGATAAGACCGACCAGGCGTCAAGCCGCTCACAGTATAAGAAGGGGTAGTCGTGGAAATCCGAGTTCCACTTCCCAGGGTAAATCCCGAAAGACTATATTCCACATCCCAATTATTAGAAATAGAAATCCCACCTGACATCCACGACAGCCTAGCGCTGGTCTGAGTAATATTGGAAGCTCCCAATGACGATGGGGATGGACAGGGCAAAGTGGCTGAAAGGGTGGTAAAAGTATGAGGACCAGCCCAGCTACTCACATGACCTACCCCACAGCTATCCCGAACATAAAATTGATAAGACTGACCAGGCGTCAAGCCGCTCACAGTATAAGAAGGGGTAGTCGTGGAAATCTGAGTTCCACTTCCCAGGGTAAATCCCGAAAGACCATATTCTAGATCCCAGTTAAAAGTAGAAGTCCCACCTGACATCCACGACAGCCTAGCGCTGGTCTGAGTAATATTGGAAGCTCCCAATGACGATGGGGATGGACAGGGCAAAGTGGCTGAAAGGGTGGTAAAAGTATGAGGACCAGTCCAGCTACTCACATGACCTACCCCACAGCTATCCCGAACATAGAAATCATAATCCGTGCCGGGTGTTAAGCCACTTAAAGTGTAAGGATTAGGAACATTATACACAAAAGTTCCCGATCCAGGAGTAAAACCCTGAATTCCGTATTCCATATTCCAATTAGAAGCTCCGCCTGTAACCCAGGAGAGCGCAGCGCTGGTCTGAGTAATGTTGGTAGCCAACAATGACGAAGAGGATGGACAGGGCAAAGAGGTCGAAAGGGTGGTAAAAGTATGAGGACCAGCCCAGCTACTCGCATGGCCCAGCCCGCAACTACTCCGAACATAGAAATCATAACCCATTCCGGATGTCAAGCCGCTCACAGTATAAGAAGGGATGGTCGTGTGAATCTGAGTGCCACTTCTCAGAGTAAATCCCGAAAGACCATATTCTAAATCCCAATTAGAAGCCCCGCCAGCAACCCAGGAGAGCGTAGCGGTGGTTTGAGTAATATTGGTAGCTGTTAGGTTGGTGGGGGTTGGACAGGTTTCCCGAATGGCAATGTCATCAAAAGAATAGCCGTCACTTCCTGTGCGGGAAGTAGCGGGAAAATTATCTTCTTGTCCAAAGCGGACTTGAAAAGTAGAAGAGACTCTTTGAGGAGGGGTGGCATTTGTGAGGATAGAGTCAATGTCTAAGCCAATCACCTGATTGTAGATGCCTGATGTGCCCTGATTGGCATACAGATTGTAAATTTCCACCCAGGAATTTGTGTTGCTGCCCCGTATCCATACTCTATCATTAGCATGGTTTTCTTCTCCGTGATTCATATAGCTGAATTCCAGCTCCAGAGCACTCGAGCTACTATAACTGCTCAAATCAACTGTTAGGATCAGATAATTGGTAACTGTACCTACTCCTGATAACACTCTATCCAAGGTAGCTGCTGAACTTCCATTATTGGCAAAGCCCGGCACAGCAAATCTCAGGCGACCATCGCTGGCAAGGGGGGTCTCATAGTTCCATTTATAAGTGGGAGCGCAAAGCACCTCTTGGTTTTGCAGATAAGTAGCAGGTGCTGACTCAAAGTCTTCGACTATGGGCAAAGTAGCAGCAGATAAAGAAGAGCAGAGCGTAGCAAAGGAAAAAGGACCCCTCCAGATGCTCACATCGCCTATGCCACAACTGTCCTGTACATAGAAATCATAATTGGTGCCGGGATTTAAACCTGTTAAAATGTAAGGGTTAGGGACATTGTACACAAAAGTTCCCGATCCTGGAATAAAGCCTCGATGTCCATATTCGATATTCCAATTTAAAGCCCCGCCCGCAGTCCAGCTCAATTGGGCTGTTGTTTGGCCTATAGCTGAGATAGATAAACCCGATGAAGGCAAACAAGCTGCTGGATGATATTCATCAGCGCCGATATCCACCTTGGTGGAAGGAGGTAGTGGACGAGAATCCCCATCAATATCGACTTTAATACCCACAGAATTATCACCTATATCATTGGCCAAAGTGCCTAGTAGATGCAGATCGGCAGGAGATGTTGCATTTACAAATAGCGGGTTACCCTCCACAGAATTCCGATTGAGTGCAGGCTTGGCTACTTGCCAAGCGGCTAGGTTTGCATATCTCGTAGAACTTTCCTCTGCGATATTCCCGCTTGCCTGGTATTGATAAAGGTTGTAATCGATATCAATGGTCGATGGCAAGATCGATGAAGCATCTAAAGCTACTCCACTTGGGTTGCTGAAAATGTTGTTGTAGAGACTCATATTAGAGTGAGGACTGCCAGCAGTAAAAAACTGTATAGCGGGGTCGCCCACAGCCGTGTTGTGATAAATATTCACATTCGAGTTGCTTCCTGACATCCTAATGGCCGCATCTGGGGCATAAATCATATTGTTGGCAATCAGTGAACGAGCTGTTCCACTGGAGCTGCCTCCAGAAATTACTATCCCCTCATCCCCGCAGTCAAGCAAATTATTTGCTGTAATCTCAAAGTCCGTAATATTTAGACAATATATGTCAGAGGCACCACTACTATTGGTATTTTCAATCACATTGCCCGAGATTATCAGGCTGTCCTGTTCATTTACTCGAATGCCATAATAGTAAATATCAATAAAGCGGTTACGCAGGATGTAGTTGCCTACATCTGTATTGCCTTGCAGAGCTATTCCATGGTAACCTCCTCTGATGATATTGTCAGAGACGGTCAAATGCTTATTCGTAGTAATTGTAAAGGCACTGATCAAGCTGCCCGACCCCACTATACTCCCTCTGTCAGGTTCTGCATTAACCGGCTGCTCAATCAAACAGGAATCAATGACGATATAATCAGTGTTCTGCAAATGCACTACCCAGGCATCTGTTGAGCTTTTGGTGTTTTCGAGGGTTATATTCCTCAAGCTTACATAGCTGGTGCTGTCAAAAGCCACGGTGGCATTGCTTGTCGAACCGTCATGAGTGAGCCTAGCAAGCGAGCTATTCCCACCGTCAATGACAATGGTATTGCTTTGGCTTACGCCAGCGATATTACCTAATGTAAACTGCTCCCTATAGGTGCCAGGAGCTACCTTAATGATTACAGGACCTGAAACACCGCAGTTGTGGAGGAAAGTAGCAAGAGAATTAAAGTCCTTGATATTATTCGGGCCAGCTAGCCCGCCAAGAGTATAAGTTCCCGAAAGTGAATTGCAAACCACCAACGAAACCTCTAGTGTGTCATTTGAAGTATTATTGTCTGGATTGCCATTGGGATTGCTCGTCCAAATCTTTAGGGTGGGATTTCCCAGGATGAAATTATAGCTTCCGATATTGACCGCAGCAGCAACTGCACCCAGCGCTAGACTCCCCGTCCAGCTATGAGAGGCTTGAGCTACTCCATCTACACTCCAGTTCACTCTTACACTGTCCAGATTGTTAATTCCATGATTTTTAATGCTCACTTGAACCGACTGAGAACCGAGAGTAGTTTTACTAGCCGGAGCGTCCAAGCTGAGAATTCCTGCATCGTCGTTTACCAAGGAATGAGGAGTGAATTCGTAATAGCTCGCACTGTTCCAGGTAGCGTTAGTAGGTCCATTAATAGAGCTAATATTAGGAGAATTGGGGTGCTGCACAGCAATAGTGGAATTGAACTGGACACCCACTGTATAGCTTCCCGCTCCTTGGTATTTCCACGTGCCATCTACTACGTAAATCTTATGGGTGGTTTCTTCTAAAACTACAAAGTTGTAGCTCCAGTCCTGAGCCTCGAATTCATAGGAATAGTTTCTAATCCACAGCTGGCGATTGGGAGTGGTACCAAAGGTCTTCATCTGGACGGCATCGTTGCTCCCAATCGGTGGAGGATTGCCGAAGCCACCCCAAAAATAAGCGATGGTATGGTCGGGAAGATTGGCGTTGGGTAAAGCCGTATTGTCATTGGTGATACTATTGTTCACAATGGTTCCCGCAACTGTGGTGTCAAAGGTCAACAGATAGTTCTTGCTCACACAGAAATGAGTAGCTGGGCTACCGTAAAAAGAAAAGGGAAAGCCAATGCTTTGAGCTGAAGACCAGCTATTGATCGATGCACCGCCATAGGCATTATAGGGATGAATCGTATCCCAAACGGTCTGGTATCCAATGGGTTCCGTATTTAAAAGCGGCCCTGGTCCGCTGGTAGGTCCACTCACGGTGTAAGTAAAGGGTTGGGCTTTTAAAGAAAGAGGAAAGAAAGAGGAAAGAAAGAGGAAAGAAAGAGGGAGATTAATTAAGTTGAAAGTTTTCATGATTTAGTGTTTTTTAGTGAAACAAGATCTTCTTCACATTCAAAAAGGGTAAAGCCTTTTGAAATATAAGATCAGCTCAATATTACTAAAATTTAATCTTTTAACAAGGGCTTATAAGGGATTTTTAAGTAAAAGAGGCTTATGACTTATTGTACGCCAAGCATGACTTATTGTGCGCTAGTAAATATTTATTGAATGCTAGAAATGGATATTTTTTTTCATTTTCTAGGAACCCCTCATAAAAGCCCGTCAAAATCCGTTGAGAATCAGCCCATAGAAAAAGCTTGTTAGTCCCTACTGCAAAATGATACGTCGGTTCACAGTAGCCCTTTCAGTAATCAGCTGCAATAGGTATACTCCACTGCGATAAGCTCCCATCTCTAGCCTTTTTCTGTAGCTTCCGCTGAAACTCTCAATCTCATCTTCCAAGACTATTTGTCCCATCATATTAGTGATACGGATCTCCATATCCTCTCCGAGAGAGGAGCTAAACTCCAGCTTGAAAACCCCTTCACTAGGATTTGGATAAATGCGAAATGAGCGCTCGAGAAGCTCATCTATACCAATAATGGTTTTAATAGACAAGGGTCCTACCCAATTGCTCACATTGCCCACATTGCAACTGTCCTGTACATAGATATCATAAAAGATGTTAGGCATCAAGCCCCTTAAAGTGCGAGGGCTAGACACATTGTATAAGAAAATACCGCTTCCCAGAGGAAAGTTTATAGGCCCATACTCAATATTCCAATTCGAAGCTCCACCGCTAGTCCAGCTCACAGTAGCGGTGATTTCAGTAATAGTGTGGAGCTTCAGCCCTGTGGGAGCCAAACAGCCAAGAGTCCTAAAAGTATGAGGACCGGCCCAGCTACTCACATGACCTACTCCACAGCTATCCCGAACATAAAATTGATAAGACCGACCAGGTGTCAAACCGCTCACAGTATAAGAAGGGGTAGTCGTGGAAATCCGAGTTCCATTTCCCAGAGTAAAACCTCTTAGACCATATTCCAGCTCCCAATTAGAAGCCCCGCCCGTAATCCAAGAGAGCGTAGCAGTGTTCTGAGTAATAAGGGAAGCCAGCAAAGAGGAAGGTGTTGGACAGCTAATCGTGTTAAAATTATAAGGACCTGTCCAAGTACTCAAATTGTTACTACCGCAACTATCCCGAACATAGAAATCATAAGTTATTCCGGATGTCAAGGCAGTTAGAGTATAAGGATTTGAAACATTGTACACAAAAGCTCCCGATCCTGGAGCAAAACCTCTTAGACCATATTCCAGCTCCCAATTAGAAGCCCCGCCCGTAATCCAGGAGAGCATAGCGGTAGTCTGAGTAATATGGGAAGCTCTCAAAGAGGAAGGTTCTGGACAGCTAATCGTGTTAAAATTATAAGGACCTGCCCAAGTACTCAAATTGTTACTACCGCAACTATCCCGAACATAGAAATCATAAGTTATTCCGGATGTCAAGGCAGTCAGGGTATGAGGGCTGGTGGCAGTACGAACCCGAATTCCATTTCCCAGAGTAAAACCTCTTAGACCATATTCCAGCACCCAATTAGAAGCCCCGCCCGTAATCCAGGAGAGCATAGCGGTGTTCTGAGTAATACGGGTAGCCAGCAAAGAGGAAGGTGTTGGACAGCTAATCGTGTTAAAGTTATAAGGACCAGCCCAAGTACTCAAATTGTTATTGCCGCAACTATCCCGAACATAGAAATCATAAGTTGTTCCGGATGTCAAGCCAGTTAGAGTATAAGGATTTGAAACATTGTACACAAAAGTTCCCGATCTTGGAGTAAAACCTCTTAGACCATATTCTAGCACCCAATTAGAAGCCCCGCCCGTAATCCAGGAGAGCATAGCGGTGTTCTGAGTAATATGGGTAGCCAGCAAAGAGGAAGGTGTTGGACAGCTAATCGTGTTAAAGTTATAAGGACCTGCCCAAGTACTCAAATTGTTACTACCGCAACTATCCCGAACATAGAAATCATAAGTTATTCCGGATGTCAAGGCAGTCAGGGTATGAGGGTTGGTGGCAGTACGAACCCGAATTCCATTTCCCAAAGTAAAACCTGAAAAGCCATATTCCAGCTCCCAATTAGAAGCTCCGCCTGTAATCCAAGAGAGCGTAGCGGTAGTCTGAGTAATATGGGAAGCTCTCAAAGAGGAAGGTGCTGGACAGCTAATCGTGTTAAAGTTATAAGGACCTGCCCAAGTACTCAAATTACCGTTGCCGCAACTATCTCGAACATAGAAATCATAAGTTGTTCCGGGTGTCAAGACAGTCAGGGTATGAGGGTTGGTAGCAGTACGAACCCGAATTCCATCTCCCAGAGTAAAACCTCTTAGACCATATTCCAGCACCCAATTAGAAGCCCCGCCCGTAATCCAGGAGAGCGTAGCAGTGTTCTGAGTAATATGGGAAGCTCTCAAAGAGGAAGGTGTTGGACAGCTAATCGTGTTAAAGTTATAAGGACCTGCCCAAGTACTCAAATTGTTACTGCCGCAACTATCCCGAACATAAAATTGATAAGACTGACCAGACGTCAAGCCGCTCACAGTATAAGAAGGGGTAGTCGTGGAAATCCGAGTGCCACTTCCCAGAGTAAATCCAGAAAAACCATATTCTATATTCCAATTAGAAGCCCCGCCCGTAATCCAGGAGAGCATAGCGGTGTTCTGAGTAATATGGGTAGCCAGCAAAGAGGAAGGTGCTGGACAGCTAATCGTGTTAAAGTTATAAGGACCAGCCCAAGTACTCAAATTGTTATTGCCGCAACTATCCCGAACATAGAAATCATAAGTTGTTCCGGATGTCAAGCCAGTTAGAGTATAAGGATTTGAAACATTGTACACAAAAGTTCCCGATCTTGGAGTAAAACCTCTTAGACCATATTCTAGCACCCAATTAGAAGCCCCGCCCGTAATCCAGGAGAGCATAGCGGTGTTCTGAGTAATATGGGTAGCCAGCAAAGAGGAAGGTGTTGGACAGCTAATCGTGTTAAAGTTATAAGGACCTGCCCAAGTACTCAAATTGTTACTACCGCAACTATCCCGAACATAGAAATCATAAGTTATTCCGGGTGTCAAGGCAGTCAGGGTATGAGGGTTGGTGGCAGTACGAACCCGAATTCCATTTCCCAAAGTAAAACCTGAAAAGCCATATTCCAGCTCCCAATTAGAAGCTCCGCCTGTAATCCAAGAGAGCGTAGCGGTAGTCTGAGTAATATGGGAAGCTCTCAAAGAGGAAGGTGCTGGACAGCTAATCGTGTTAAAGTTATAATGACCTGCCCAAGTACTCAAATTACCGTTGCCGCAACTATCTCGAACATAGAAATCATAAGTTGTTCCGGGTGTCAAGACAGTCAGGGTATGAGGGTTGGTAGCAGTACGAACCCGAATTCCATCTCCCAGAGTAAAACCTCTTAGACCATATTCCAGCACCCAATTAGAAGCCCCGCCCGTAATCCAGGAGAGCGTAGCAGTGTTCTGAGTAATATGGGAAGCTCTCAAAGAGGAAGGTGTTGGACAGCTAATCGTGTTAAAGTTATAAGGACCTGCCCAAGTACTCAAATTGTTACTGCCGCAACTATCCCGAACATAAAATTGATAAGACTGACCAGACGTCAAGCCGCTCACAGTATAAGAAGGGGTAGTCGTGGAAATCCGAGTGCCACTTCCCAGAGTAAATCCAGAAAAACCATATTCTATATTCCAATTAGAAGCCCCGCCCGTAATCCAGGAGAGCATAGCGGTGTTCTGAGTAATATGGGTAGCCAGCAAAGAGGAAGGTGCTGGACAGCTAATCGTGTTAAAGTTATAAGGACCAGCCCAAGTACTCAAATTGTTATTGCCGCAACTATCCCGAACATAGAAATCATAAGTTGTTCCGGATGTCAAGCCAGTTAGAGTATAAGGATTTGAAACATTGTACACAAAAGTTCCCGATCTTGGAGTAAAACCTCTTAGACCATATTCTAGCACCCAATTAGAAGCCCCGCCCGTAATCCAGGAGAGCATAGCGGTGTTCTGAGTAATATGGGTAGCCAGCAAAGAGGAAGGTGTTGGACAGCTAATCGTGTTAAAGTTATAAGGACCTGCCCAAGTACTCAAATTGTTACTACCGCAACTATCCCGAACATAGAAATCATAAGTTATTCCGGGTGTCAAGGCAGTCAGGGTATGAGGGTTGGTGGCAGTACGAACCCGAATTCCATTTCCCAAAGTAAAACCTGAAAAGCCATATTCCAGCTCCCAATTAGAAGCTCCGCCTGTAATCCAAGAGAGCGTAGCGGTAGTCTGAGTAATATGGGAAGCTCTCAAAGAGGAAGGTGCTGGACAGCTAATCGTGTTAAAGTTATAATGACCTGCCCAAGTACTCAAATTACCGTTGCCGCAACTATCTCGAACATAGAAATCATAAGTTGTTCCGGGTGTCAAGACAGTCAGGGTATGAGGGTTGGTAGCAGTACGAACCCGAATTCCATCTCCCAGAGTAAAACCTCTTAGACCATATTCCAGCACCCAATTAGAAGCCCCGCCCGTAATCCAGGAGAGCGTAGCAGTGTTCTGAGTAATATGGGAAGCTCTCAAAGAGGAAGGTGTTGGACAGCTAATCGTGTTAAAGTTATAAGGACCTGCCCAAGTACTCAAATTGTTACTGCCGCAACTATCCCGAACATAAAATTGATAAGACTGACCAGACGTCAAGCCGCTCACAGTATAAGAAGGGGTAGTCGTGGAAATCCGAGTGCCACTTCCCAGAGTAAATCCAGAAAAACCATATTCTATATTCCAATTAGAAGCCCCGCCCGTAATCCAGGAGAGCATAGCGGTGTTCTGAGTAATATGGGTAGCCAGCAAAGAGGAAGGTGCTGGACAGCTAATCGTGTTAAAGTTATAAGGACCAGCCCAAGTACTCAAATTGTTATTGCCGCAACTATCCCGAACATAGAAATCATAAGTTGTTCCGGGTGTCAAGCCAGTCAGGGTATGAGGATTGGTAGCAGTACGAACCCGAATTCCATTTCCCAGAGTAAAACCTCTTAGACCATATTCCAGCACCCAATTAGAAGCCCCTCCCGTAGCCCAAGAGAGCGTAGCAGTGTTCTGAGTAATATTGATAGCCAGCAAAGAGGAAGGTGTTGGACAGCTAATCGTGTTAAAGTTATAAGAACCAGCCCAAGTACTCAAATTGTTACTGCTGCAACTGTCCCGAACATAGAAATCATAAGTTGTTCCGGATGTCAAGCCAGTTAGAGTATAAGGATTTGAAACATTGTACACAAAAGTTCCCGATCTTGGAGTAAAACCTCTTAGACCATATTCCAGCACCCAATTAGAAGCCCCGCCCGTAATCCAGGAGAGCATAGCGGTGTTCTGAGTAATACGGGTAGCCAGCAAAGAGGAAGGTGTTGGACAGCTAATCGTGTTAAAGTTATAAGGACTTGCCCAAGTACTCAAATTGTTATTGCCGCAACTATCCCGAACATAGAAGTCATAAGTTGTTCCAGGTGTTAAGCCAGTCAGGGTATGAGGGTTGGTGGCAGTACGAACCCGAATTCCATTTCCCAGAGTAAAACCTCTTAGACCATATTCCAGCACCCAATTAGAAGTCCCTCCGGTAGCCCAAGAGAGCGTAGCGGTGTTCTGAGTAATATGGGAAGCTCTCAAAGAGGAAGGTGTTGGACAGCTAATCGTGTTAAAGTTATAAGGACTTGCCCAAGTACTCAAATTGTTATTGCCGCAACTATCCCGAACATAGAAATCATAAGTTGTTCCGGATGTCAAGCCAGTTAGAGTATAAGGATTTGAAACATTGTACACAAAAGTTCCCGATCTTGGAGTAAAACCTCTTAGACCATATTCTAGCACCCAATTAGAAGCCCCGCCCGTAATCCAGGAGAGCATAGCGGTGTTCTGAGTAATACGGGTAGCCAGCAAAGAGGAAGGTGTTGGACAGCTAATCGTGTTAAAGTTATAAGGACCAGCCCAAGTACTCAAATTGTTATTGCCGCAACTATCCCGAACATAGAAATCATAAGTTGTTCCGGATGTCAAGCCAGTTAGAGTATAAGGATTTGAAACATTGTACACAAAAGTTCCCGATCTTGGAGTAAAACCTCTTAGACCATATTCTAGCACCCAATTAGAAGCCCCGCCCGTAATCCAGGAGAGCATAGCGGTGTTCTGAGTAATATGGGTAGCCAGCAAAGAGGAAGGTGTTGGACAGCTAATCGTGTTAAAGTTATAAGGACCTGCCCAAGTACTCAAATTGTTACTACCGCAACTATCCCGAACATAGAAATCATAAGTTATTCCGGGTGTCAAGGCAGTCAGGGTATGAGGGTTGGTGGCAGTACGAACCCGAATTCCATTTCCCAAAGTAAAACCTGAAAAGCCATATTCCAGCTCCCAATTAGAAGCTCCGCCTGTAATCCAAGAGAGCGTAGCGGTAGTCTGAGTAATATGGGAAGCTCTCAAAGAGGAAGGTGCTGGACAGCTAATCGTGTTAAAGTTATAAGGACCTGCCCAAGTACTCAAATTACCGTTGCCGCAACTATCTCGAACATAGAAATCATAAGTTGTTCCGGGTGTCAAGACAGTCAGGGTATGAGGGTTGGTAGCAGTACGAACCCGAATTCCATCTCCCAGAGTAAAACCTCTTAGACCATATTCCAGCACCCAATTAGAAGCCCCGCCCGTAATCCAGGAGAGCGTAGCAGTGTTCTGAGTAATATGGGAAGCTCTCAAAGAGGAAGGTGTTGGACAGCTAATCGTGTTAAAGTTATAAGGACCTGCCCAAGTACTCAAATTGTTACTGCCGCAACTATCCCGAACATAAAATTGATAAGACTGACCAGACGTCAAGCCGCTCACAGTATAAGAAGGGGTAGTCGTGGAAATCCGAGTGCCACTTCCCAGAGTAAATCCAGAAAAACCATATTCTATATTCCAATTAGAAGCCCCGCCCGTAATCCAGGAGAGCATAGCGGTGTTCTGAGTAATATGGGTAGCCAGCAAAGAGGAAGGTGCTGGACAGCTAATCGTGTTAAAGTTATAAGGACCAGCCCAAGTACTCAAATTGTTATTGCCGCAACTATCCCGAACATAGAAATCATAAGTTGTTCCGGGTGTCAAGCCAGTCAGGGTATGAGGATTGGTAGCAGTACGAACCCGAATTCCATTTCCCAGAGTAAAACCTCTTAGACCATATTCCAGCACCCAATTAGAAGCCCCTCCCGTAGCCCAAGAGAGCGTAGCAGTGTTCTGAGTAATATTGATAGCCAGCAAAGAGGAAGGTGTTGGACAGCTAATCGTGTTAAAGTTATAAGAACCAGCCCAAGTACTCAAATTGTTACTGCTGCAACTGTCCCGAACATAGAAATCATAAGTTGTTCCGGATGTCAAGCCAGTTAGAGTATAAGGATTTGAAACATTGTACACAAAAGTTCCCGATCTTGGAGTAAAACCTCTTAGACCATATTCCAGCACCCAATTAGAAGCCCCGCCCGTAATCCAGGAGAGCATAGCGGTGTTCTGAGTAATACGGGTAGCCAGCAAAGAGGAAGGTGTTGGACAGCTAATCGTGTTAAAGTTATAAGGACTTGCCCAAGTACTCAAATTGTTATTGCCGCAACTATCCCGAACATAGAAGTCATAAGTTGTTCCAGGTGTTAAGCCAGTCAGGGTATGAGGGTTGGTGGCAGTACGAACCCGAATTCCATTTCCCAGAGTAAAACCTCTTAGACCATATTCCAGCACCCAATTAGAAGTCCCTCCGGTAGCCCAAGAGAGCGTAGCGGTGTTCTGAGTAATATGGGAAGCTCTCAAAGAGGAAGGTGTTGGACAGCTAATCGTGTTAAAGTTATAAGGACTTGCCCAAGTACTCAAATTGTTATTGCCGCAACTATCCCGAACATAGAAATCATAAGTTGTTCCGGATGTCAAGCCAGTTAGAGTATAAGGATTTGAAACATTGTACACAAAAGTTCCCGATCTTGGAGTAAAACCTCTTAGACCATATTCTAGCACCCAATTAGAAGCCCCGCCCGTAATCCAGGAGAGCATAGCGGTGTTCTGAGTAATACGGGTAGCCAGCAAAGAGGAAGGTGTTGGACAGCTAATCGTGTTAAAGTTATAAGGACCAGCCCAAGTACTCAAATTGTTATTGCCGCAACTATCCCGAACATAGAAATCATAAGTTGTTCCGGATGTCAAGCCAGTTAGAGTATAAGGATTTGAAACATTGTACACAAAAGTTCCCGATCTTGGAGTAAAACCTCTTAGACCATATTCTAGCACCCAATTAGAAGCCCCGCCCGTAATCCAGGAGAGCATAGCGGTGTTCTGAGTAATATGGGTAGCCAGCAAAGAGGAAGGTGTTGGACAGCTAATCGTGTTAAAGTTATAAGGACCTGCCCAAGTACTCAAATTGTTACTACCGCAACTATCCCGAACATAGAAATCATAAGTTATTCCGGGTGTCAAGGCAGTCAGGGTATGAGGGTTGGTGGCAGTACGAACCCGAATTCCATTTCCCAAAGTAAAACCTGAAAAGCCATATTCCAGCTCCCAATTAGAAGCTCCGCCTGTAATCCAAGAGAGCGTAGCGGTAGTCTGAGTAATATGGGAAGCTCTCAAAGAGGAAGGTGCTGGACAGCTAATCGTGTTAAAGTTATAAGGACCTGCCCAAGTACTCAAATTACCGTTGCCGCAACTATCTCGAACATAGAAATCATAAGTTGTTCCGGGTGTCAAGACAGTCAGGGTATGAGGGTTGGTAGCAGTACGAACCCGAATTCCATCTCCCAGAGTAAAACCTCTTAGACCATATTCCAGCACCCAATTAGAAGCCCCGCCCGTAATCCAGGAGAGCGTAGCAGTGTTCTGAGTAATATGGGAAGCTCTCAAAGAGGAAGGTGTTGGACAGCTAATCGTGTTAAAGTTATAAGGACCTGCCCAAGTACTCAAATTGTTACTGCCGCAACTATCCCGAACATAAAATTGATAAGACTGACCAGACGTCAAGCCGCTCACAGTATAAGAAGGGGTAGTCGTGGAAATCCGAGTGCCACTTCCCAGAGTAAATCCAGAAAAACCATATTCTATATTCCAATTAGAAGCCCCGCCCGTAATCCAGGAGAGCATAGCGGTGTTCTGAGTAATATGGGTAGCCAGCAAAGAGGAAGGTGCTGGACAGCTAATCGTGTTAAAGTTATAAGGACCAGCCCAAGTACTCAAATTGTTATTGCCGCAACTATCCCGAACATAGAAATCATAAGTTGTTCCGGATGTCAAGCCAGTTAGAGTATAAGGATTTGAAACATTGTACACAAAAGTTCCCGATCTTGGAGTAAAACCTCTTAGACCATATTCTAGCACCCAATTAGAAGCCCCGCCCGTAATCCAGGAGAGCATAGCGGTGTTCTGAGTAATATGGGTAGCCAGCAAAGAGGAAGGTGTTGGACAGCTAATCGTGTTAAAGTTATAAGGACCTGCCCAAGTACTCAAATTGTTACTACCGCAACTATCCCGAACATAGAAATCATAAGTTATTCCGGGTGTCAAGGCAGTCAGGGTATGAGGGTTGGTGGCAGTACGAACCCGAATTCCATTTCCCAAAGTAAAACCTGAAAAGCCATATTCCAGCTCCCAATTAGAAGCTCCGCCTGTAATCCAAGAGAGCGTAGCGGTAGTCTGAGTAATATGGGAAGCTCTCAAAGAGGAAGGTGCTGGACAGCTAATCGTGTTAAAGTTATAAGGACCTGCCCAAGTACTCAAATTACCGTTGCCGCAACTATCTCGAACATAGAAATCATAAGTTGTTCCGGGTGTCAAGACAGTCAGGGTATGAGGGTTGGTAGCAGTACGAACCCGAATTCCATCTCCCAGAGTAAAACCTCTTAGACCATATTCCAGCACCCAATTAGAAGCCCCGCCCGTAATCCAGGAGAGCGTAGCAGTGTTCTGAGTAATATGGGAAGCTCTCAAAGAGGAAGGTGTTGGACAGCTAATCGTGTTAAAGTTATAAGGACCTGCCCAAGTACTCAAATTGTTACTGCCGCAACTATCCCGAACATAAAATTGATAAGACTGACCAGACGTCAAGCCGCTCACAGTATAAGAAGGGGTAGTCGTGGAAATCCGAGTGCCACTTCCCAGAGTAAATCCAGAAAAACCATATTCTATATTCCAATTAGAAGCCCCGCCCGTAATCCAGGAGAGCATAGCGGTGTTCTGAGTAATATGGGTAGCCAGCAAAGAGGAAGGTGCTGGACAGCTAATCGTGTTAAAGTTATAAGGACCAGCCCAAGTACTCAAATTGTTATTGCCGCAACTATCCCGAACATAGAAATCATAAGTTGTTCCGGATGTCAAGCCAGTTAGAGTATAAGGATTTGAAACATTGTACACAAAAGTTCCCGATCTTGGAGTAAAACCTCTTAGACCATATTCTAGCACCCAATTAGAAGCCCCGCCCGTAATCCAGGAGAGCATAGCGGTGTTCTGAGTAATATGGGTAGCCAGCAAAGAGGAAGGTGTTGGACAGCTAATCGTGTTAAAGTTATAAGGACCTGCCCAAGTACTCAAATTGTTACTACCGCAACTATCCCGAACATAGAAATCATAAGTTATTCCGGGTGTCAAGGCAGTCAGGGTATGAGGGTTGGTGGCAGTACGAACCCGAATTCCATTTCCCAAAGTAAAACCTGAAAAGCCATATTCCAGCTCCCAATTAGAAGCTCCGCCTGTAATCCAAGAGAGCGTAGCGGTAGTCTGAGTAATATGGGAAGCTCTCAAAGAGGAAGGTGCTGGACAGCTAATCGTGTTAAAGTTATAATGACCTGCCCAAGTACTCAAATTACCGTTGCCGCAACTATCTCGAACATAGAAATCATAAGTTGTTCCGGGTGTCAAGACAGTCAGGGTATGAGGGTTGGTAGCAGTACGAACCCGAATTCCATCTCCCAGAGTAAAACCTCTTAGACCATATTCCAGCACCCAATTAGAAGCCCCGCCCGTAATCCAGGAGAGCGTAGCAGTGTTCTGAGTAATATGGGAAGCTCTCAAAGAGGAAGGTGTTGGACAGCTAATCGTGTTAAAGTTATAAGGACCTGCCCAAGTACTCAAATTGTTACTGCCGCAACTATCCCGAACATAAAATTGATAAGACTGACCAGACGTCAAGCCGCTCACAGTATAAGAAGGGGTAGTCGTGGAAATCCGAGTGCCACTTCCCAGAGTAAATCCAGAAAAACCATATTCTATATTCCAATTAGAAGCCCCGCCCGTAATCCAGGAGAGCATAGCGGTGTTCTGAGTAATATGGGTAGCCAGCAAAGAGGAAGGTGCTGGACAGCTAATCGTGTTAAAGTTATAAGGACCAGCCCAAGTACTCAAATTGTTATTGCCGCAACTATCCCGAACATAGAAATCATAAGTTGTTCCGGGTGTCAAGCCAGTCAGGGTATGAGGATTGGTAGCAGTACGAACCCGAATTCCATTTCCCAGAGTAAAACCTCTTAGACCATATTCCAGCACCCAATTAGAAGCCCCTCCCGTAGCCCAAGAGAGCCTGAGTAATATTGATAGCCAGCAAAGAGGAAGGTGTTGGACAGCTAATCGTGTTAAAGTTATAAGAACCAGCCCAAGTACTCAAATTGTTACTGCTGCAACTGTCCCGAACATAGAAATCATAACGGGCGGGGCTTCTAATTGGTTGGTTTTTCTGGATTTCCGGATGTCAAGCCAGTTAGAGTATAAGGATTTGAAACATTGTACACAAAAGTTCCCGATCTTGGAGTAAAACCTCTTAGACCATATTCCAGCACCCAATTAGAAGCCCCGCCCGTAATCCAGGAGAGCATAGCGCTACGTGTTCTGAGTAATACGGGTAGCCAGCAAAGAGGAAGGTGTTGGACAGCTAATCGTGTTAAAGTTATAAGGACTTGCCCAAGTACTCAAATTGTTATTGCCGCAACTATCCCGAACATAGAAGTCATAAGTTGTTCCAGCACCTTGTGTTAAGCCAGTCAGGGTATGAGGGTTGGTGGCAGTACGAACCCGAATTCCATTTCCCAGAGTAAAACCTCTTAGACCATATTCCAGCACCCAATTAGAAGTCCCTCCGGTAGCCCAAGAGAGCGTAGCGGTGTTCTGAGTAATATGGGAAGCTCTCAAAGAGGAAGGTGTTGGACAGCTAATCGTGTTAAAGTTATAAGGACTTGCCCAAGTACTCAAATTGTTATTGCCGCAACTATCCCGAACATAGAAATCATAAGTTGTTCCGGATGTCAAGCCAGTTAGAGTATAAGGATTTGAAACATTGTACACAAAAGTTCTATGTTCAGTTGCGATCTTGGAGTAAAACCTCTTAGACCATATTCTAGCACCCAATTAGAAGCCCCGCCCGTAATCCAGGAGAGCGTAGCAGTGTTCTGAGTAATATGGGAAGCTCTCAAAGAGGAAGGTGTTGGACAGCTAATCGTGTTAAAGTTACCCGAAGGACCTGCCCAAGTACTCAAATTGTTATTGCCGCAACTATCCCGAACATAGAAATCATAAGTTGTTCCGGGTGTCAAGGCAGTCAGGGTATGAGGGTTGGTAGCAGTACGAACCCGAATTCCGAACCCAGATATTCCATTTCCCAGAGTAAAACCTCTTAGACCATATTCCAGCACCCAATTAGAAGTCCCGCCCGTAGCCCAAGAGAGCGTAGCAGTGTTCTGAGTAATATGGGTAGCCAGCAAAGAGGAAGGTGTTGGACAGCTAATCTAATGTGTTAAAATTATAAGGACCAGCCCAAGTACTCAAATTGTTACTACCGCAACTATCCCGAACATAGAAATCATAAGTTGTTCCGGGTGTCAAGGCAGTCAGGGTATGAGGGTTGGTAGCAGTACGAACCCGAATTCCAGAATTTCCCAGAGTAAAACCTCTTAGACCATATTCCAGCACCCAATTAGAAGCTCCCCCTGCGGTCCAGCTTAAGACAGTTGTCCACAGACCTGTAATTAAGAAAGCAAAATCAGATGAAGGCAAACAACTTGCTGGATGGTACTCATCAGCGCCAATATCCATCCTTGTCGAAGGAGGAAGTGGACGGGGATCATCGTCAATATCGACATTAATACCCACAGAATTGTCACCTGTATCATTAGCCAAAGCGCCTGTTACATGCAGATCGGCAGGAGATATTGCGCTTACAAATAGCGGGTTACCCTCCACAGAATTCTGATTGAGTGTAGGTTTAGCTGTTTGCCAAGCGGCTAGGTTTGCATAGCTCGCAGAACCGTCCACTGCGACACCCCTGCCTGCTTGATAAAGGTTGTAATCGATATCGATGGTCGATGACAAGCCCAATGAAGCATCTAAAGCTACTCCTCTTGGGTGTGAGCTGCTGAAAATGTTGTTGTAGAGGCTCATATTAGAACTGTTACTGTCAATAAACTTTATAGCGGGATTTCCCACAGCTGTGTTGTGATAAATATTCACATTGGATGAAAGAAAAGGACTGGTTCCTGATGACGATATCCCAATGGCCCTGTCCATAGCGTAAACCATATTGTTGGCAATCAGTGAACGGCTTATTCTACTTGAGCTGCCTCCAAAAATTTCTATTCCCGTACCGCCGCAATCAAGCAAATTGTTTGCTGTAATCTCAAATTCCGTAATACTTATGCAATACATGCCATGGCCAAAACTACTATTGGTATTTTCAATCACATTACCCGAGATAATCAGGCTGTCCTCTTCAATCACTATAATAGCAGTTTTTTCAATATTACTAAAACGGTTACGCAGAATGTGGTTGCCCACATCTTTATTGTTTTTGTGTATATTTCCGTTCAGATATATCCCATAATAACCCCCCGTGATGGTGTTGTCAGAGACGGTTAAATGCTTATTCATAGTAACTTTATTGGTAAGTGTATTTTTCGAACTTAGAATACCTCCTCTGCCAGATCTTGTATTCACCGGCTGCATAATTAAACAGGAGTCAATGATGATATGGTCAGTGTTTTGAAGATGTACTACCCAGGCATTTGGTAAGCTTTTGGTGTTTTCGAGGGTCATATTCCTCAAGCTTACATAACTGGTGCTGTCAAAAGTTATAGTGGCATTGCTTGTCGAACCGTCATGAGTGAGCGTAATTAGCGAACTATCCCCACCGTCAATGACAATAGTATTGCTTTGGCTTACACCAGCAATATTACCTAGTGTAAACTGTTCCCTATAAGTTCCAGGAACTACACTAATGATTACAGGACCTTTAATGCCACAGCTATTGAGCATAGTGGCAAGAGAATTAAAGTTTGGAAAATTATTCGAGCCAGTTGCTCCTCCAAGGGTGTAAGCACCCCTGAGGGCTACACAGGGAGCTTGGAAGGTGAAGGGGCCACTCCAACTGCTCACATCGTCTATGCCACAACTATCCCGAACATAGAAATCATAATCTGTTCCGGGTGTCAAACTACTTACAGTGTAAGGATTTGGAACATTATACACAAAAGTTCCCGAGCCTGGAGCAAAACCAGTCGTATCCCATTCTATATTCCAATTAGAAGCCCCGCCAGCAACCCAGGAGAGCGTAGCGCTGGTTTGAGTAATATGGGTAGCTGTTAGCTTGGTAGGGCTTGGACAGGTTTCCCGAATGGCAATGTCATCAAAAGAACGGCCGTCAGTTCCTGTGCGGGAAGTAGCGGGATAATTATCTTCTTGTCCAAAGCGGACTTGAAAAGTAGAAGAGACTCTTTGAGGAGGGGTAGCATTTGCGAGGGTAGAGTCAATGTCTAAGCCAATTACCCAATTGTAGATGCCTGCTGCTCTGCCCTGATTGGCATGCAGATCGTAAATTTCCACCCAGGCATCTGTGTTGCTGCCCCGTATCCATACTCTGTCATTAGCATGGCTTTCTTCTCCGTGATGCATATAGCTGAATTCCAGCCCCAGAATACTCGAACTGCTGTAACTGCTCAAATCAGCTGTTAGGATCAAATAATTGGTAACTGTACTACCTCCTGATAACACTTTATCCAAGATAGCTGCTGAGCTTCCATTATTGGCAAAGTTCGGCACAGCAAATCTCAGGCGACCATCGCTGGCAAGGGAGGTCTCATAGCTCCATTTATAGATCGAAGCACAGAGTACATCTTGGTTTTGCTGGAAAATGCTGTTAGAAAACCCAAATTCAAAGCCTTCGACTATGGGCAAAGTAGCAGGAGATAAAGAAGGGCAGAGCGTAGCAAAGGAAAAAGGACCTCTCCAGATGCTTACATCGCCTATGCCACAACTGTCCTGTACATAGAAATCATAATTGGTGTGGGGATTTAAACCTGTTAAAATATAAGGATTAAGAACATTGTACACAAAAGTTCCAGAGCCTGGAATAAAGCCCGGAGGTCCATATTCGATATTCCAATTTAAAGCCCCGCCTGTGACCCAGCTCAAGCTGGCTGCCGACGCACTCCTAACTGAGGCGGAAAACCCTGATGAATGCAAACAAGTTGGCAGATGGTACTCGTCAGCGCCGATATCCACCCTTGTCGAAGGCGGAAGTGGACGAGAATCTCCATCAATATCGACTTTAATACCCACAGAATTATCACCTGTATCATTGGCCAAAGTGCCTATTAGATGCAGATCGACAGGAGATGTTGCGCTTACAAATAGCGGGTTACCCTCCACAGAATTCTGATTGAGTGCAGGTTTGGCTGCTTGCCAAGCAGCTAGGTTTGCATAGCTCGTAGAACTTTCCTCTGCGATATTCCCGCTTGCCTGGTATTGATAAAGGTTGTAATCGATATCAATGGTCGATGGCAAGATCGATGAAGCATCTAAAGCTACTCCACTTGGGTTGCTGAAAATGTTGTTGTAGAGACTCATATTAGAATGGTTACTGCCAGTAAACTGCATAGCGGAATTTCCCACAGCCGTGTTGTGATAAATATTCACATTCGAGCTGTTTCCTGACATCCTAATGGCCGCATCGGGAGCATAAATCATATTGTTGGCAATCAGTGAACGAGCTGTTCCACTGGATGTGCCTTCATAAATTACTATCCCCTCATAGCCACAGTCAAGCAAATTGTTTGCTGTAATCTCAAAGTCTGTAATATCTTGGCAATATATGTCATGGGCACCTCTACTACTACTATTGATATTTTCAATCACATTGCCCGAGATCATCAGGCTGTCCTGTTCATCTACCAGGATGCCATAATTGTAAATATCAATAAAGCGGTTACGCAGGATGTAGTTGCCTACATCTTTATCGCTTGCATTGCCTTCCAGAGCTATTCCATAGTAACCTCCTGTGATGATATTGTCAGAGACGGTCAAATGCTTATTCGTAGTAATTGCAGAGGCCTTGGTCAAGCTGCCCGAGCCCACTATACCCCCTCTGTCAGCTGTTGCATTAACCGGCTGTTCAATCAAACAGGAATCAATGACGATATGATCAGTGTTCTGAAGATGCACTACCCAAGCATCTGTTGAGCTTTTGGTGTTTTCGAGAGTTATATTCCTCAAGCTTACATAGCTGGTGCTGTCAAAAGCCACGGTGGCATTGCTTGTCGAACCGTCATGAGTGAGCCTAGCGAGCGAGTTATCCCCACCGTCAATGACAATCGTATTTGTCGGGCTTACACCAGCGATATTCCCTAGTGTAAACTGCTCCCTATAGGTGCCCGGAGCTACCTTAATGATTACAGGACCTGAAACACCGCAGTTGTTGAGAAAAGTAGCAAGAGAATTAAAGTTTGGAAAATCGCTGGAAGTCCCGCCAAGGGTATAAGTTCCCAGTAGACCGCAAACAAATAAAGAAACCTCCAGTGTGTCATTTGAAGTATTATTGTCTGGATTCCCATTGGGATTGCTCGTCCAAATCTTTAGGGTGGGATTTCCCAGGGTGAAATTATAGCTTCCGATATTGACCGCAGCAGCAACTGCACCCGGAGCTAAACTCCCCGTCCAGCTATGGCTATGAGAGTTCTGAATTACTCCATCCACATTCCAGTTCACTCTTACACTGTCCAGGTTGTTAATTCCATGATTTTTAATGCTCACTTGAACCGACTGAGAGCCGGGAACAGTTGGACTAGCCGGAGCGTCCAAGCTGAGAATTCCTGCATCGTCGTTTGCCAAAGAACGAAGAGTGAATTCGTAATAGTCCACATTAGGCCAAGGAGTGTAACTACTTGCATTAATAGAGCTAATATTAGGAGAATTGGGATGCTGTATGGCAATGGTAGAATTCAACTGAACACCCACTGTATAGCTTCCCACTCTTTGATTTTCCCATTGGGCATCCACTACATAAATCTTATGGGTGGTTTCTTCTAAAACTACAAAGTTGTCGCTCCAGTCCTGAGCCTCGAATTTATAGGAAAAGTTCTGAATCCACAGCTGGCGGTTGGGAGCTGTGCCAAAGATCTTCCTCCAAACTTCATCTTCTCTCCCAATCGGAGGACTAAAGCCACCCCAAAAATAAGTGATGGTATGGTCGGGAAGATTGACATTGGGTAAAGCCGTATTGTCATTGGTGATACTACTGTTCACAGTGGTTCCCGCAACTGTGGTGTCAAAGGTCAACAGGTAGTTTTTGCTCACACAAAAATGAGTAGCTGGACTGCCGTAAAAAGAAAAGGGAAAGCCAATGCTTTGAGCTGAAGACCAGCTATTGATCGATACACCGCCATAGGCAGTAGATGGGTGAATCATATTCCAACTGCCACCAACATCAGTTCGTTCCGTATTTAAAAGCGAGCCTTGTCCTCTGGTAGGTCCACTCACAGTGTAAGTAGAGGTTTGGGCTTTTGTGGAAAAGCCTCCAAACAATAATAAAGATAGAGGGAGATTAATTAAGTTGAAAGTTTTCATGATTTAGTATTTTTTAGTAAAATCAAGGACTTCCTTATATTAAAAAAGAATCAAGCCTTTTGAAACTTAAGATCAGTGCAATATTATCAAAGCCAGATCAAAGCCAGATCAAAGCCAGATCTCTTAAGCTAGAAAAATGAAAATAAATTATGAATTATGGCTTTCTCGTCTCAACAATGAAGCTATCTTTTCAGGCTATATTTTCTTCAGTTAATAGATTTTACTCGAGATCGATATTAATAGAAGCTCATTATTCTATGACATCAAATAGATTTTTCTGTGTATCTATATTCACTGAGTAAGGGCTAAGAAGCTAAAACACGCATGAGTCAACACCCATTCACTGCATCAGTTAACTGGATTATTTGCTACTTGAGGTACCAGCACCAAAGACAGCATGTGTAATAGATATGAACGGAAATACTGCTCGAAGTATTTAACATTGTTTACACAATGGGTAAAGGAGTCTAGAATCGAGCTAAATTAAGTTAAGTATACCCGGCTTCTAAAATTTAGTCAGCTTAAAAGTCCCGATTAGGATCAAATTGTTCGAGGTAATTAGCTACTCTTTTCACAAAAGATCCCCCCAATGCTCCATCAACTATACGATGATCATAACTATGGCTAAGGAACATTTTGTGTCTAATGCCTATAAGATCGCCTTCGAGAGTTTCTATTACAGCAGGTTTTTTATTGATAGACCCGATGGCCAATATAGCTACCTGAGGTTGATTAATAATAGGAGTTCCCATTACATTGCCAAATGTACCTACGTTAGTTAATGTGTAAGTACCTCCTTGTATTTCATCTGGCTTGAGCTTATTCTGACGGGCCCGATTAGCTAAATCATTTACGACTTTGCTCAGGCCTGCTAAATTGAACTGATCGGCATTTTTAATGACCGGAACTATAAGGTTACCGTCGGAAAGGGCTGTAGCTATTCCAATGTTTATGCATTTCCTTTTGATGATATTATTCCCATCCAATGATACATTGATCATCGGAAAGTCTTTAATCGTCTTGACCAAAGCCTCAATGAATAGAGGAGTAAAGGTTATTTTTTCACCTTCTCTTTCAAGGAACTGATTTTTAACCTTATTTCTCCACTTAACAATATTAGTTACATCAGCTTCTACAAAGGAAGTTACATGTGGAGATACGTGCTTAGACATTACCATGTGCTCACCAATCATCTTACGCATGCGATCCATTTCTATAATCTCATCACCTTCGTTGGGAATAACAGTTGGTGGACTAATTTCTATCTTGGGACCGAATTTAGCTTCAGATGAAATAGCTTGCTCGAATTCCATAGTTTTTACAACCTCCACCTTTCTATTTTCTATGTAATTGAGAATATCTTTTTTAGTGACTCTTCCTTCAGCTCCTGTACTTTTAATATTATCAAGCTCTTTTACCGAAACACCTTCTTCTTTTGCAATATTGCGAACTAATGGAGAGTAAAATTTACCTTTATAAGTACGTGGTATATCGGATACAGTTTGCGTGGCTTTTGTTAAGATATTTTGAGTTTCAGCTATAGGCTTTATTTTATCTTCTGGCACTTCAGCTTTCTCTACAGTAGCTTTTTCTTGTGTACCTTCATTTAAAGATGGCTTAGATTTGCCAAAAGATTCTTCCCTAGTTTTAGTTTCTATAATAGCAACGGGTTCACCCACTTTTACTATCTCATTCTCGTTAAACAACTTTTTCTTGAGTATGCCTTCTGTTGGAGAGGGTACTTGACTGTCTACTTTGTCAGTTGCTATTTCTAATACTGGTTCTTCCAGTTTTATAGGATCTCCTTCATCTTTCAACCAGTTAATAATAGTAGCTTCAGCTACACTTTCGCCCATCTTTGGCATAATCAATTTCATTTGAGTCATTTATTAAATATTGATTTTGAACAAGTCTTTTTCCAATAGTTATCAAAGGTAAAAATTAAGCATCGGGAATTGACTTTTTCCATTTCGAGACCATGTTTTATGGTAACTAATTATCTCCTAATTTGTAAAAGAAACGAATGATGAAATCTACATCAGTCCAAACATTATAGTTTTTAGCATACAATTGGTTCATTTGATTAACTATTTTCTCTGACTTGTTATCTATACCGACAGAAGAAGTGATGAGCAGAATAGATTTTCTCAAAAAAGGTAAATGACTAGTTGGAACCGATTCGTCATATCCTACCCAAGTTTTTTTAGCCGTTAACACTCTCCATAAATTTTGTAAATAGTTCTCTTTTTTTTCAATCCACCATATATTAATAGGCAAGCTCAATGATAAGAGAATAGCAACGGTAAAATCCAACGAGCGTTTAGCTCTTTTATTGGCAGGCATAGAAATAGCGTTGAATTGTGAAATATACCAGCTCCCATGAGTATTAATAGAATTGCTGCCAATGACAAAATCGCTCTGTTGTGGAGCTATCTTAATTTCGACATTAAGAGAATTGAGTTTCTCCATAAACCTGAAAATGTCGTTGTAAGAAACATCCCGCGAGCAGAAGATTATCTCGTCGATATCAAATATCCGGGTCAGCTCTCTTATCTGATTCAGGGAACCTATATAATTTCCCTGGTTAATCAAGTCCTCTCGAGGAGCTACCAAACCAATAAATGCATCTTTGCTTAAAGTTTGCTCTATCAGGGCTTTTACTCTTTGACCTTTGCTTTGTTCACTTACTAGGAGGATTCTCCTGTCTTTAGCAACTGAGATAAGGAATGGAATCTTAAATATTTTTTGAATAACAAAGCGTGAAAAGGGAATGCACATTACTGCCCACATAGAACCCAATAGTATAATAGCTCTTGAAAAACGATGGTTTTCATCTAATAGGCTATATCCGACTAATATGATAAGGGTACCTAGGAAAATTCCCCTTAACAAGTCTGAAATTCTGGCCGGCTTGCGATAACCTCCGGTAGCACATATTGCTGTGGTCCATATGACAGTATATAAGGGAAAGGCAATCAAAAGATATTCATCAGGATATTCTCCTCCTTTAATGAAGCGATGATTTTTTTCCCAGTAATCGGTTATATAGATCAAACCACTGATTAATATAATTGCATCAAATAAAGGGAGGCTTAGAGCTTTTATGAATTTTTTGATTGCGGATAACAAGGCTCGGAGATAAATGGCTAAATGAATAAGAAAGGGAAAAAATCTGTTACAAGTACGGAAAAAATGCGTTTGGGTAAAAATGGTCATAGCTCTGTAAAACATATAAATATAATTTAGACTTCCTTTTTTGGTGCTTTCACCTTTATAATGAATAATGCTGGAATCGGCAAAGTAGTAATTTTTATAGCCTGCTTTCATAATACGGTAAGAGAGGTCAATATCCTCTCCGTACATAAAAAAATTCTCATCTAGTAAACCACTTTTATCCAAGGCTTTTTTACGGATTAGCATAAAAGCTCCGGCCAGTACTTCTACTTCCTGGTTTTTGTCTTTGTGCAAATGCCTCAGGTGGTATCGGGAAAATTTTTTGGAATGAGGAAAAATAGAGGAAAGACCAAATACTTTATAGAAAGCTACCCATGGAGTAGGCAAGCCTCTTTTAGACTCCGGTAAAAAATTTCCTTTACCATCTATCATTTTAATACCCAGGGCTCCCGCATCAGGATGTTTATCTATAAAATCCAAGGAAAGGGAAAAGGTGGTTTCCCCCACTAATGTATCGGGATTTAGAAGAAGGATGTATTCTCCTTTAGCAATACGTATAGCCTGGTTATTTGCCTTAGAAAAGCCTACGTTTTCTTTATTGAGGATGAGATTAACCTGAGGAAACTTTTCATTAATCATTTCTACGCTGCCATCAACAGATTGATTATCCACGACAAAAACTTCCGAAGGTATAGTCTGTAAAGCCTTAAATACTGAGTTCAGACAATGCTCAAGAAAGTATTTTACGTTATAGTTTACAATTATAACTGACAGCCTCTTCATTTCAAGGCTTCCAATATTTTCTCGTGGAGGATATTGTTGGGGTATATTCCGGAGAAGTTTAAGGCTCCGGGACCAAAAGTTAACACAGGTACAAGGGTTGCACTATGGCCAGTTGTAGAAAAAGTAGGCTTTATTTGGTTGTAATCTTGTCGAGCTTTTCCAAAGACTTTTTTCTCTTTAGCGGCTAAAGTAAAGCCTCCTGTTTCATGGTCAGCAGTCACAATAACTAAAGTGCTTCCATCCTTTTCAGCAAAATCTAAAGCAGTGCCAATAGCTCTATCAAAATCTAAAACCTCTTGAATTAAATAATTGGCATTGTTGGCATGATGTCCTGCCCAATCAATTTGAGAGCCCTCTATCATTATAAAAAAGCCAAAATCGTTTTGCGACAAAAAAGAAATACCTAAATGAGTGGCTTTTGACAAAAAATCACCTCTTCCTTCAGAAATACAAAGCATTCCATCTCGGGCCAATAGGAAGCCTACTCTCTCCTGATCTCTTTAATGAATTCTATATTTCTCAAGCTGTCTCGATAAATTGTAAAGCCCTGTTTATGGAATTCTTTGAGATCTTTATTGCTAAAATCCTGAAGGCCACCTCCTGCAAAGAAATCAACCTCAGAGATGGGCAGTTGATCTCCTATTGATTTCTGACGATATCGAGAGCTATTATGAGCAAAAAAAGCTGCAGGTGTGGCATGAGTTATTGAAGATGTTGCGATTAAACCTGTACTTTTTCCGAGTTTGGAAAAATACTCAACCAGATTTTCCAGGTCTTTTCCTGCTGCATCTATTCCCACTTGTTTATTTTTGATTTTCTTACCTGTGCTAAAGGCTGTGGCTCCTGCAGCAGAATCAGTAATTTTATGTGAAGAAGAAGAGGTTGATATAAGTCCAACTATTGGAAAGCGGGAAAAATTGGGCACGGTATCTCCATAGTAAAAGGCCGAGGAAATTTGTGAAAGGCCCATGCCATCTCCAATGAGAAGGATAATATTTTTTGGTTTAATAGTGTCGGCTGATTCTTCAGATGGGACTATCTCAATTGCGGAAATTGAGATAGTGCATGAGATTAGGACGAGAGTATACACAAATCTAAACTGCTTGAGTAGATAAGGCTTATTTATGTTTATCATTATAGGCTTATAGGTGAACATTATACTAACTATTTTGAGCAAAGATAACAAGTGGTAAGCAATAAATAAATTGCTATCCCGAAATTAAAATGGATAAGAAATGTGATGTGTTATAGAAGCAAAATTTCGATCTGTAATTTTTTCGATCTGTAGTTTAAAATAAAACTTAGCAAGCATAAGATTTCTCTAAACTTATGTTCTGAAAAGAATGTAAGTTCTATCTATTTTTTTATGGGAATCACAACTAATTACAAAGGTATTATCTTTTCAAATTAATCATGATCCTAAACATTATAATGACTTTACCAAATTTCCACAAAACTAGATGCTAATTTTTTGGAAAGGATTTTGTAATATGACCAAACTAATTTATAAGCATGAAACAAAAAATCTCTGTTTTGCTACTGACCTTAGCCATTACAATAGGGCAGGCTCAAAATGTGAAAATAGGAGAATCCATTGCCTTACGAAAAGGGCTTTGCGAGCCTTCTATAGCTATCAATCGCGTAGACCCTGCTAATGTAGTGGTCGGAGCAGTTCTAAATAGATTCTTTTATTCCAAAGACAGTGGAAAGACTTGGACAGGAGGTGTACTTACTTCATCAATAGGAGTTTGGGGAGATCCGATATTGATTTCTGATTATCTCGGTAATATATATTTTTTGCACTTGTCTGATCCTACTGGAATGAATTGGGATAGTGAAGAGATTTTAGATCGTATCGTCTCCCAAAAGAGTAGTAACGGAGGAATGAACTGGAATGATGGCAGCTATATGGGCTATCATCCCCCTAAAGATCAGGATAAGCCTGGAGCAGTGGTAGACAGGAATACTAATGAAATTCACGTAACCTGGACACAGTTTGACCATTATGGAAGCCGGGATTCCGCAGATCAGTCCAATATTCTCTATTCCAAGAGTATGGATGGCGGTTTAAGCTGGACTGAATCCGTTGCTATAAATCAATATCCAGGAGATTGCCTGGATGGTGATCAGACCACCGAGGGCGCTGTTCCAGCAATATCACCTTATGGGTATATTTATGTAGCATGGGCATACAATGAAAAAATTTATTTTGATCGTTCGGAAGATAGCGGAAAAACTTGGCTGGATGAAGATATTCTGATTGCACATCAGCCTGGAGGGTGGGCTATTGATATACCTGGTTTAATGCGGGCCAATGGTATGCCAGTAACTGTTTGTGATGGAAGTGAAGGGCCTTTTAGAGGTAATGTCTATGTAAGCTGGGTAGATGATAGAAGTGGGAACTATGACGTGTGGTTTTCAAAGAGCCTCGATAATGGCAATATCTGGATACCGCCTACCAGAATAAATGATGATACTACTAAAAGTGATCAGTTTTTTAGCTGGATGGCTTGTGACCCAGAAACCGGCTATCTATACTGTGTTTTTTATGACCGCCGAAATTATCATGATTTACAAACGAGTGTGTATCTTGCTTACAGTAAAGATGGAGGGCAAATATGGGTGAACGAGAAAATCAGTGAAGCTCCTTTTACACCAACCTCTTCAGTGTTTTTTGGGGATTATAACTATATTGATGCTTACAAAGGCATGGTACTTCCCGTCTGGACCCGATATGATGATGAAGGAACTATGAGTATCTGGACTGCACTATTAAACTTTAGGGATTGATAATTTAAGTGATTAGTTTAAGTTAAGTATTCCAGTTCCTCATTTTTACTTTATATTTCTGAAAGAAAATCAAGTAGATATAAGCAGTTAAACCTGTATCGTTTTGAGTCTTAAGGCAACTATGAAAGATTCCAACGGTTATAAGCCTACTTTTGTTAATCATAATGGTATTTTATCAAAAGCGTTTTAGCGTGAATAAAATCAGTTGCTCCTATAGACCACTTTGGTATTCCTTTTGACACCATATCTATCACTAAATCCGCCTTTAACCTCTAGAACCATAGACGCTGCACCCTCTGAAGGTAAACTAGTTTTTTTTAGAGGTTCGGCATTTTTTTGAATACTCACTACTGCATGCTTACTGTTAATATAGATGATGTCAAGTGAAACATAGGTGTTATGCATCCAAAAAGACTGTCCACCCTCCTTCCCCATCAAAAATAACATCCCGGTATTCTCATCAATGGTTTTGCGATACATCATACCATACTGAATTTCCTCTGGAGTATCGGCAAATTCTATGTCAATAACCTTGAGTGTACCTCCTGTTTCAGGATCGATAAAAGTAAGCACCCCTTCCTTTTTGAACTTAGGCTCATAAATCTCTTTTGGGGAAGCAGAATGTTGTATTTTCGTCTTAGCCCCATTAATCGGAAAAATTGTAAATACTATCCACAAAACCAAAGCTGTCAATAAAGCTATAGCTATAATTCGGATATTACGGCTTTGCTTGCTCATTACTGAGATCTTTTGAGCGCAATATAAAAAACAAACCTGCTGCCACCAATGGAATGCTTAGGTACTGGCCAGTATTAAGGAGTTGCCCTTCTTCTGAGGCTACCTGGTTTTCTTTGAAATATTCTATGAAAAAGCGAAAGCTAAAAATGAGTGTAAGAAACATTCCGAAAATAAAACCTTGTCGAGCTATGAGTTGGAGCTGTCTAAAAACTTGTAGCAGAATGAGAAAAATGAGAAAATATCCTAGAGCTTCATAAATTTGAGTAGGGTTTCGAGGAACGCCTAGGATTTTAATGCTCCCCGTTTTTTCCTTATTCCTCTCCCATTGTAAGGTTTCATCCAATTGAAAGAGAATGTTTTTATCTTCTTTGCTAAAGTTGTTAATATAAGGTTTTATCTGGTTTTCTACCAAGGCCCTAGCCATTTCTTCGTGGTTCATCTTGTCGGAAAATTTAAACTCCATTCTGTAAACAGGATAAATAATATTATCCGTTACTACTTCTTCATTAAGTAATTGATACTTTATACCCACCACGTACTCGTCAAAAGCATTAATGATACGTTGGCGAGGGGGATCAGTATATACTGTTTGAAAAGTTGAATTTTTTATCGCTCCGTAAATTTCGCCGTTAAACCAATTCCCCAGCCTGATTAACGCTCCCGCAAGTGCTATTGAGATTACTAATCGATCTAGCAACCATAAAACAGGCTTTTTAAGAGACCTACGACAATAGATAATAACTGCGATAATAATAGATATAGCTGCTCCGTGGCTGGCCAAACCCCCTTCCCATATTCTGAAAATTTCAGCTGGATATTGACTGTAATAATCCCACTGGTAAAAGAAAACATGACCTAAGCGAGCTCCAATGATAGTGGATATGACTAAATAGGTTAGCAGACTATCCAATTTATCTTGCGAAAGGCCCTCTTTCTTAAAAACCTGCCTCATAAATATGTAGCCTAGTATAAAACTGAGAGCAAACAAAAGGCTGTAATACCTCAGAGTGATAAAGCCGAAATCTATACCGCGACTCATATCCCAAGTTATGGTGAATAACGAAGTCATATTTCTTTCATTGAGCAGGTTAAAATAAGAACTTTAAAGCAAAGTCTCTATTTAATTCCGTTTGGACTTGCTTTAACTTCTGATAGGATAGCACTTCAGTAAGTTCCAACAAATTAGGCTCTCATTACTGTAATTCTTGGCAGGCACACCTTTTCAATAATAATATTCCACTTTTTACTGGGTTATTAGTCGGCGAGAAACTCAAAAACCAAACCTTCCAAACTTAAACCATTATAATGGTATTAAAGAAATCGGTTTTCAATCTCCTCATATGCACCTCAATGAGAAAAATTTACTCCTTTACTAATTCTACGGCGTGGCTTCCTACTTACAAGCTGTAAGAAGATATAAACAATTCTCTCTTTTATAACCTCTCGTGGACCGACAAAACTTCAGTTTCTTTTAAGTACGGCTCTGCAGCCTATTATTAATACCTAAGCTAACTTTGCTTCAAAAATTTATCAATTGGAATTAGTCAAAATCTTAATTACTGGAGGGGCGGGCTTCATTGGTTCTCATGTAGTTCGTCTTTTTGTAAATAAAGGCTCGAAATATCAGATTTACAACCTAGACAAATTGACGTATGCAGGAAATCTGGAAAATCTCAAGGATATTGAAGATGAATCTAATTATCATTTTATCAGAGGGGATATAGTAGATGGGAAACTGATTAACAGATTGTTTGAAGAATACCATTTTGATGCCGTCATTCACCTGGCAGCTGAATCGCATGTAGACCGTTCTATCATCGACCCGTTGGCCTTTGTAAAAACTAATATTATTGGTACTGTAAACCTGCTTAATGCTTTTCACGACATCTGGAAAGATAATTTCAAAGGAAAACTCTTTTGTCATATCAGTACTGACGAAGTATATGGTACTTTAGATGAAACTGATTTCTTTGAGGAAACTACCCCTTACGATCCCCATTCACCCTATTCTGCTTCTAAAGCGGGCTCTGATCATTTTGTAAGAGCTTATGGTGAAACCTACGGATTGCCTTACATAATAACCAACTGCTCTAATAATTATGGGCCTAATCAGTTTCCTGAAAAGCTTATTCCTCTGTCTATTAATAACATTAAAAACAACAAGCTGTTACCAATTTACGGAGATGGTAAATATACTCGTGACTGGCTATTTGTTATTGATCATGTCAAGGCAATTGACCTGGTTTTTCATCAAGGTAAACAAGGCGAGACTTATAATATCGGGGGTCTTAACGAATGGCAAAATATTGATCTGATAAAAGTCCTATGCAAACAAATGGATCAAAAGTTGAGAAGGGCAGATGGTAAATCAGAAAAACTGATTACTCATGTCAAAGACCGTCCTGGTCACGACCGCAGATATGCTATTGATGTCAGCAAGATCAATAGAGAGCTAGGCTGGAAGCCCTCCGTTAGCTTTGAAGAGGGACTTTTGCAAACTGTTGATTGGTATCTTTCAAATGAAAAATGGTTGAATGACATTATTTCTGGTGATTATCAGAAGTATTACGAGAAAGTGTATTCTATTCGATAGATCTAATCTCAATGATTCTTTTTAATTTTCTACTCATTTAAGATAAGGCAAAATTTACAGATATAGTTCAGCTTGCAGATACAAAAATACAGCCACTGAGCTTAATGCTATCTCTCGAGTATTATCTCAATTGTATGTAAAAGGATCACTCACTATCTAGATCTGCCATTGCTACTCAGTATAGGTACCCGAACCTATAATCATGTGATCGTACTTTTGTACATAGGTAAATTTTTTACGGATCTCCTCGGTTTCAGGATTAGCCCACCAGTACCAACTCCAGCCTTTACCGTAGTACTTGATATTATCGATCATATCACGGACCGGGAATTTTTGCTTGCTAGAGTCATCATTCAGATCTTTAAGGTCGTATACATTCTTGCCGATAAGGTCCTTGTTGAACGGATGTGACGCCACTATTACCGTCGGTGACTTTTCAGTAAAAAAATAGACGTAGCCAGCAAATATATATAATTCTTCTCTTACAAAATGACCATTTGGGAGATTGAATTCTTCAAGTGCATCTTTTTCCCCCTGACTTCTTATAGAATCTATTGCTTCTTTAACGAAATTTATAACTCTTGTTTTCTGAACATCTGTCAGGCAGATGTAATTACAACTTCCATCACTCGATGTAGCAGGGGAGTTATAGTTGCAAGCATCGGGATCAGTACAAGGAAATTTTTTATCCTCCTCCTCACAAGATATTATCAAAATAGAAACGATGAAAATAATAGAAAACCGTTTAATCACGATTTAAGTTTTTAAGAGATTTGGAATTGAGATATGTCCTTATTTTAGGCTGTGAAGCTAATAAAAATCTAGTACATAAGCTATGAAAAATAGAAAAACCTTACCTTAAAGATACCTATAATTTTCTACAAACCATCAAGCCGTCCCTGATCGGAAGAAGCACATTTTCAACCCCATTGTTATTATGCACCTTTTCGTTGTAAGCTATCAAAGCTTTGGTTTCCTCGTCTTTATCATCGGGTTTTTCAGTTACCTTACCGCTCCACAAAGCATTATCGGCAATAATATAACTGTTGGAAGACATTTGATCAATTATCAGGTCGAAATAGTTGGAATAGTTTTCTTTATCGGCATCTATAAATACTATGTCCCAAGAATAGTTAAGTTGAGGAATAACTTCCATGGCATTGCCAATATGCAGCTCAATTTTATCAGTAAGCTTAGCCCTTTCAATGTAATTTCTTATCATATCCTCTAATTCTTCGTTAATATCAATGGTATGAAGTTTGCCACCCTCTCGTAAACCTTCTACTAGGCACAGGGTTGAATAGCCTGTATAGGCACCTATCTCCAAAATGTATTTTGGTTTTATCATCTGGCTAAACATAGCTAATATTCGACCCTGTAAATGTCCGCTGAGCATACGTGGTTGAAAGATTTTACTCCAAGTAGCGTGCTCGAGGTCAGCTAAAACGTGAGATTCTCTGGTTGTATGAGCCTCAGCGTATTTCTTGATTCTCTCAGGTAAGAATTCCATGTTTATTCTGTGGATCAGATTTATAAATCAATAAGCTCAATAGATCGGGTAGTAATATTTCATTGGCAACTTCCAGTATATCTTCAACTGTAATGCTCTCGATTTTCTGGCAAATTGCTTCAAAAGTATCTATTTTATTGAGAGTGAGCAACGACTTTCCATAACCTAACATCAATAAAGCGTTGTTTTCATGAGCCATTGCTACTTGCCCTAAAAATTGTCGTTTAGCTTTGCTTAATTGCAATGCCCCCAGTTTGTGCGTTCTCAGCTTTTTCAACTCTTTTTCAACCAATTTTAGAATCCTATCAATGGTGCTAGGGGTAGTTCCTAAGTAAATGCCAAACAAGCCTGTGTCAGAGTATGAGTGGTAGAAAGATTCTATATGGTAAGTAAAGCCATATTTTTCCCTTATGTTGAGACTTAGACGGGAATTCATGCCGGGCCCTCCCAGTAAATTATTGAGCAACATTAAAGTTCGTGCTTTTTCATGATTGGCTGCGTAAGCTGGTCCACCTAAAATAGCATGGGTTTGAAATCCCTCCCTTTGTTTAATAACACTTTGTCGCTGATAACTGTCAGGACTATTAATATGGCGTTGTATAAAGCTTAGGTTATTTTGTAATTCCCTTTCTAGAATTTGCTGCAAATGGAAAGAAGATATCTTCCCTACAGAGCTAAAAACCATACGATTAGTACCATAATTTCGTTGGATAAATTGCAGAATGTCATTGCGTTGAAACGATTTAACAGATTTTTCTGTACCCAAAACATTATGACCCAATGGATGTCCGGTAAAAATCTGGTCTTCGAAATCGTCAAAAATGCTCTCGGAAGGAATATCTAGGCAACTGTTGATCTCATCAATAATTACTTCTTTTTCTTTGTGTATCTCCTTTTCGGGAAAAGTAGAACGGAAGACTAAGTCAGCAATCAGTTCTACAGCACGCAAATAATCCCCAGCTAAGAAAGAAGTATAGATAACAGTTTGTTCTTTAGTAGTGGAGGCATTGAGCTCGCCTCCGACATTTTCCATTCTGCTGAGTATATGAAAGGGCTTACGCTTCTGGGTTCCTTTAAAAAGGCAATGTTCAATATAATGTGCTAGTCCCTCCTCGATTTCCAGTTCATCTCTTGGTCCTGCAGCTATGTGTAAGCCACAATGTGCTATAGGCCGATCTGTGGTTTTATGTACCACTCTTATTCCATTTGACAATTCGAGGACTTCAAATTCCATGATGCGGAACAAAAGTAATTAAGGAAGCTGTAAACTTTCCTTTAATAAAATGAGGTATCCCAGTAAAGTTGAGAGTTTAAGTGTGCTAATTCCTTAACCATTTGTCTAGCCAGCCGAAAAATTCCCTGTACCATATCAAACCGTTTTGCGGCTTTAGTATCCAATGTTCTTCATTGGGGAAGTAAAGAAAACGGGTCGGGACTTCCATCAGCTTAGCTGCTTGAAAAGCCGCCATTCCTTGGATCTCTGGTACCCTGAAGTCTAAGCCTCCGTGGATTACCAATAGGTGGGTATCCCAGTTTTGTACATAATCTTTAGGATCGTATTTTTTATAATCATCTACAAGACCAGATTTCCAGAAGGGGCCACCTACATCCTGGTTGGCAAAGAATAGCTCTTCAGTGGTAAGATACCAGTTCTCCAGATCAAACAAACCGCAATGTGAAATAAAAGCACTGAAGCGACCTTCGTGATTCCCAGCCAGCCAATAAACAGAATACCCACCATAACTGGCGCCTATACAACCTAGGTTTTTATTATCCACATAAGGTTCTTCACTTACAGCATCAATGGCCGATAAATAGTCTTTCATCGCTTGTCCCCCCAATCACCCGAGATTTGTTCATTCCACTGACGGCCAAAACCCGGTAATCCCCTGCGGTTAGGTGCCACTACTATATATCCTCGGGCGGCCATTAGCTGGAAGTTCCAGCGGAAGCTATAGAATTGTGAAACTTGACTTTGAGGGCCTCCTTGACAATACAACAGATTGGGGTATTTTTTATTCGGATCAAAATTAGGTGAGTAAATTACCCAAGTAAGCATATTGTTTCTGTCAGTGGTAGTTATTGCTCTTTTTTCAATCTCGCCCATGGCAGTGCTATCATAAATGCAGTCATTATATATGGGTCAACTGATTGGCCTTTTTATCTTTTGGATTGATGTTATAAATCTCAGTAGCGTGGTTTATGTCCTGTCTTTCGCCAATCAGCATCTCACCTGCGACTTCAAAGCGATCATAATTGTATAATCCTTCAGTAACCGTCTTTAATTGAACTGTTCCACCAGCAGCTTTTATCGTTTTAGGAAGCTTTATTTCAAATATCTGATTAGTTCCTTCGGTAGGTACTCCAGCATAAATAGTCGTTTCATTTTTCCACACAAAAGAATAAAAAGTTAAACTGTCATATGAACCGGCTAAGACCAATACATGCATACGCTCTTTGGTTTTTAAATCCATTATCACTAAATCATTTACATCGCTTTCATAACCTTCGTTTTTCATGCTCAGCCAGGCAAGTTTACTGCCATTTGGGGAAAATTTTGGCTCCTTATCATAACCTAACATCCCTTCGGTGAGATTAGTAGTTTTATTTTTTTCAAGGTCAAACAGGTAGAGATCAGAATTGGTACTAACAGCCCATTCCAAGCCTTTTTTCTTTTTAGTCTCATAAACTACGCTTTTGCCGTCAGGGCTCATGGTGTAAGATTCGGGTCCGCTAAAGGGGTTTAAAAGCGAGTCATACACCATGCCGTCCATTAGATCTTTGTAATCAGTTATTTGATCTCCCTTATAATATGCCAGACAGACATGGTTGGATTTATAGTCATTCCATCTTGTCCCAGTGGCGGTATATCAAGTCGTCAATTACTTTGAAATCAGCTTTAGGCAAGTTGGGATATAGCTCTTCGGGTTTCTTTTCCGTTTTTACAGATTTATTAAAAAGCAGGGCAATATAGCCGTCTTTTTGTAAATGAGCTTTTACTCCACTTATTTCTTCTTCGATCTCGGTAAGTTGTATTTTATTTTCTCCGCTTTGATCCATCAGATAAAATTGTCCCTGATAGCTGAATCCTATCTTCTCTCCTACAAACTGAGCGTCATATTCACTTTCTTTGGTATCGGTTAGCTTTTTGTTATCCAGTTTATTAGCGTTCATGATGTAGATATCTCGATTGCTTTTGTTGGTTTCAACGTCGTAATATGTTATTCCGTAAAGAAAGCTTTTGCCATCTTCAGAAACATCCTCTAAGCCTACACGTCCTAGCTCCCAAAGCTTTTCAGGTGCATTCCTTGTTTTTGGGCTGTGGTAAAAAAATCCAAGCTCGATATAATAAAAAGAGAAAGTAATTTTTGCATGATTATTTTATTTTGGTTTTCGAATTTAAGCAAAAGCAATAAAGACTTTTAGGAGTTTATTTTTGAGGAATGCAATAATACCGAACGAATAATATCTCAATCAAAGAAATTAGCCCTTCTTAGTGGATGCTGGAAACAACTATAATCAACTAGCTGGAAGGGGCTAGTTGATTATGGTTAAAAAATTGTTGACGAGAGTTGACCTATTATTATGGATCATTCATAATAGGCATGGGAGACATACGATCATCAAAGTAATCATGTATAAACTACAAATTCGTTCTTTTGGGAATTATATGGCTATTTACCAAAATCGGATTCCTTATTAGCTTTTTTTGTCGATTCACTTTTTCTTTTTTCCTTCGGCTCGTAGCGACCCTTCCAACAGTATGGATACTTCCTCAATAGGCAAAGCTTTACTAACGCTAGTGATATACCAAGCATTCCTGTCCGATTTAGATAGCGTTTTAAACTCGACAATATTTGCCGCTTTCTCTAACCACTTAGTCGCTATTTTTCATGTAATCCCTAACTGGGGTTCTTTGATGAAGTGAGGGGAAAATATGTCGTCCTTGCGGATTTTCTCTTTTACGTTATCAATGGGAGATCTGAAACGAAAACAAATGTATCTATTCTGCAAAGCAGGTAAATATCCTCGGAATCCAATCTCTCAATAATATTAGCTGCATTTTCCCTCCAAAGTTGTTTCTCAATGCCTTCATAGTCTAGGGGCTATGCATTTGTGGCCCCCTGGAAAATTCCCAGTCAAGGCAGCGATATTTCCCTTCCTTGCGGGCTCCTTTTATAACAGGTTAGCAACACGTCTCGGGTCTGTTCTCGAAACCAGTATAAGTACTCATTCCAAGCACTGATGCGGATCTGGTCGGAAACTCCCATCTTTTGTAATATGTCTCCCTGTAGCCAGTCAACTCGCTTACCTTGCAAAACCGGATTGCAGCAGTCTTGGTATTGTCAAGAGCAATTAAGCCTACATTGCTGTCAGGGTCATTAAACCGAATATCCGGCTCATCCTTGCGGGGAAACCGCCTCAAAGATTCAAGGTCGGTCAACCAACCCGTTTTACTCCCAGACCAAGTCTTTACATTAGTCACCGAAGACGGTTGAAACAAAAGCTAATCCAGTTGGACGTCCCGTGTCTGCAACCAAGCTAGAAGTCAGGGAAATAAAATCTGAGAGGCACTCCTGAAACAATTCAGTTCGGATAAACGACTCAAGAACAAAAGCGCGATCCCCATCTGCAGTTATCAAGACATTTCCTAAGTGCGAGTTCATAAAGGTTGTCATGCCGACAATTAAGGGAACCGCAAGCCCCTGCTCCGTAGCACTGTTTCTTGCGAACCATGGCGGGTTCGTAACGCGTACTTCAAAACTGGAAGAGAAGTCAACAAGCGTGTCTCGTTCCCTAACTCTCTTGTTTGCAGGGAGTATGTCATAAGACACGGACTCATTACATAATTCTATGTTTCCCAAGTGATCAGTAAGACCGTTAGCTCCTGAAAAGGGTTATCGGTGTTTCCAGTAACCCGTTCTGTTCCGATCAAGCATAAAAAGCAAAATGACGAAACGGATTTCCTTCAGTAAAAAATTGTCCATTTTATCTTTTTATTTTCACTGTATTAACCCACCCCTCATAGGGAAGTGTGTTTACCGTCAAGGCTCGCGACGATGGCTCTCATTTTGTCAATAGTATCAAAAGACTGGACATTATGTCTTCCCGAAAATTCATTTACATACCGACACCAAGTGCTTTTCACTTATTCTGTGATAAGTTCCGAAATACCCCCTGTTAAAATATCAAAAAGCAAAAAATGGTAAATTATGATAAACTCATTAACAAGTAAACAATTGAGAACTGCAAGTTAATATCAGTGCCAAGTTATAAAATTGTAAATACAAAGCAGTTATAAAAGAAAACTTCTGTTGTAACAGGGGTCAGATTTATTTGAATTCAAACATTTCATTCTTGCTATTAAAGAAATGGTACTCTAAAAACTTATAGGAATCTCGAGAAATAACTTTGAGGTTTCGCTTATGCTTTTTAGACCAATTTCCTCTTATGCTATTAAAAAATCCTTTTGTAAGATAGGCTGCGACAAAGGGATGAGTATGCAAGAAAATATCTTTGTCTTGCTCATGATTAGTAAGTAGTTCCAGGCGGTTTTCTATCTCGTTGATAATGCGTATGGGGGCTTCTACTTTATTACTTTCATTGGGATTTTCTTCCCGGGTTTGAATGTGCATTTCAGGGCGTACCCTTTGACGGGTAATCTCAATCAAACCAAAACGAGAAGGGGGTAAAATCTTGTGCTTTGCTCTGTCGGACTTCATTTCCTCTTTCAGTTTTTCATAAAGCTTTTTGCGGTTTTCAGAACGACGAAGATCAATGAAATCAACCACAATAATTCCTCCTATATCACGTAATCTTAATTGGCGGGCTATTTCTTCAGTTGCAGCTAAGTTTACACCGAGGGCATTGTCTTCCTGATTTTCGTTGCTATAGATAGGATTACCACTATTTACATCAATTACGTGCATGGCTTCTGTATGCTCAATAACCAAGTAGGCCCCTTTACTTATAGGAACAGAGCGGCCAAAGGAGCTTTTAATCTGACGTTCTATACCAAAATGTTCGAAAACAGGTGTTCTATCTTGGTATATTTTGGCTATTTCTTCTTTTTTGGGTTCTATAAACTTCAGATAATCTTTTACTTCAATCAGCAAGTTTTCATCGTCTACAGTAATGCTGTTAAAGGAATCGCTAAGAATATCTCTCAGTAAAGCCGATACACGATTCAGTTCGCGCAAAACAGGTGAAGGAGGTTTTATTCGCTGAATCTGATGGTGAAGTTGCTTCCACCTGTTCACGAGGTTCTGTAAGTCACTGTCCAATTCTGCTAGGGAACAGCCCTCTGCTACGGTTCGTATTATTACACCAAAACCTCTTGGTTTGATACTTTGTACTAATTTGCACAGGCGATCTTTTTGTTCGGCGTCATCTAACTTAGAGCTTACGTTGATTCGCTTAGAAAAGGGGACAAGCACTAAATGACGTCCTGCTAAAGATAGCTCACTAGTAATACGAGGACCTTTGGTAGAAATAGGTTCTTTAACTATCTGTACTAAGATATTTTGTTCAAGTTTCAATACCTGGTTTATATTGCCGTCTTTGTCAATGCTCGGCTCATTTTCAAAGTCGACCAAAGACCAGCTTTGTTTTCCGGTAAGGACACGCTTGGTAAACTTATTAAAAGATTTAATTTGGAGACCTAGGTCATTATAATGCAGAAAAGCATCTTTTTCATAGCCCACATCTACAAAAGCTGCATTGAGACCGGGGACTATTTTTTTAATTTTCCCCAGATAAATATCTCCGACAGCAAAATCCTCAGAATTATCGTAATGTAGTTCCGCAAGCTTACCGTCCTTTAGTAGTGCTATAGCTACTTCATCAGCGGCACGTGACTGTATAATCAACTCTGTATTCATCTTGTAATAAGTTTTTAAAATTAAGATCGTGAAAGAAGGTGCTAAAAGAAAAAGATGCAACTATTCATCAGAGCAGAACATGTGAGCAGAAATCAAGTTATTTCTTTTTCTTATGACGATTTTTTCTCAAACGCTTTTTGCGCTTGTGAGTAGATATCTTATGCCTTTTCCTTTTCTTTCCGCTCGGCATAATCCTCAAATTTTTTATTAATATTCAGTTTAGAAATTTCCTCTTCAATTTCAGCTTTAGGTACCTCATCAGCCAAAAGCATAGCCTTTTCATAAGTTTTTTGAGCAGCAACGGTATCACCTGTATTGAGGAGGGCTTGTGCCAAAAATCGATGAGCCTCTATATTATCAGGAGAATTTTTAATCACAGTTTCAAATCTGCTTATAGCTTTATCGTATTGAGCAGTTTGCATAGAAAGGATGCCCAGGATATAATTAGCCTTAATATTATTCGGATAGTCTTCTGCCACTTTTCTTATTTTTAAGATTCCTTGCATAGGAGGCGTAACTCCTGATTTCAATTCTTCTAAAGCCTGCTCTATCGCTTCCTCAGTTGTAGGCTGAATCTGTTCGCTTTCTTCTTCTGCCTTAGCTGTTTCCAACTTAGCGAGAGGTACTACAGGAGAAAGATACAGAAATATCAAAAGCACTATGCCAATCAGTAATATTGCAATGAACCCTTTTTTCACTTAATCATTCAATTTTCACTTTTTTCTTGATTGTCTCAGCAAAGGCTTTAGCGGGTTTGAAAAATGGAATGTTATGAGCGGGAATGATTAGAGTAGTATTTTTAGAAATGTTACGGCCTGCCTTTTCCCCTCTCTTTTTAATAATAAAGCTTCCAAATCCTCTGAGATATACATTATCATTTGATTCTAAAGAATTTCTTACTTCTTTCATGAAAACTTCCACAACATTCTGAACATCAATCTTTTCCATACCAGTCTTATTGGAAATTCTGGCTACAAGTTTATCCTTAGTCATCTTTAAACAATGTATATATCGTCAATTAATTACCAAATTCATAATTTTGAAATAGGATAAATATAATTTGAATGGGGTAAATATAAAATGAAAAATCGTGATAAACGTATTTTGAAGAAATGGTTTTTAGAATTATGACTAGATTACATGGTTTAGAGATTGTGAAAAGGGTTTTCTCAATTACTCTTACTGTTGCTTCATCGGTGGCTTGTAATAGTCAGAACATAATTAATAAAGAACAAATGTACTTTAAAGTGAGAAAAACTGAAGAACAATGGAAAAAGGAGCTAACTCTAGGTCAGTATCGCATCTTGCGCCATAAAGGAACGGAAAGACCTTTTACAGGTAAATATAATCTTCATTTTGAAGATGGGATATATGCTTGTGCTGGTTGTAATGCCAAGCTTTTTTCCGGCGATTCAAAATTTGAATCGAACTGTGGTTGGCCCAGTTTTGATAAAGCCTTAGATGAGAATAAAGTGATTGAAAAGCTAGACAGAAGCCATGGCATGACTCGTACCGAGATACTGTGTGCTAATTGTGGAGGACACTTGGGCCATGTATTTAATGATGGTCCTACCGAAACTGGAATGCGTTATTGCATCAATTCTGCTTCTTTGGATTTTAAAAAGGCGGGAGAAGAAAAAGCAGAAAATAAATAATCTCTTTTATAAATGAGGCTGATTTGGGCAGGTCAGCCTTTTGTTTTATGCAAATAGATATTATAACAGTTTTACCTAAACTTTTAAAGAGTCCTTTTGAGGATTCCATTCTAAAAAGAGCGATCGAAAGAGAAATTGTAAAAGTTACTATTCACGACCTAAAAGAATACGGTTGCGGAAAACGCAAACAGGTAGATGATTATCAGTTTGGTGGAGGAGCTGGAATGGTAATCATGGCCGAGCCCATATTTAATTGCATAGAAAAACTGAAGCAGGAAAGAGATTATGATGAAATAATCTACATGACTCCTGATGGGGAACTTTTTAATCAGAAAACGGCCAATTCTCTCTCATTAAAACAAAATGTAATTATTCTTTGCGGGCATTATAAGGGAGTAGACCAACGTATACGGGATCACTTGATAACTAAAGAAATTTCTATAGGAGATTATGTATTGAGTGGTGGTGAACTGGCAGCTGCAGTTGTTTGTAAAGCTACTATTCGTCTCATTCCCAATGTTTTAAATAATGAATCATCCGCTTTAACTGATTCTATCCAAGATAATTTACTGGCGCCCCCAATATACACTCGCCCTGCTAACTTTAAAGGCTGGAAAGTACCGAAAATACTCGTTGGAGGAAATTTCCCGAAAATTGAAGAATGGCGATGGGAAAAAGCACTGGAGAAAACTCGACAAAGAAGACCAGATTTATTGAAATAAAGATATTTGACATTACAACTAATTACCGTAACATTGTTCCCTGATTTTCCCATATTGGAAAAGAATTATTAATTTGTTCCAAGCAATTGATTTTCAATGAATAGTAAAAATCATGTACCTTAGTTATGAGTGTAAATTTTGAAGCTTTTGATCGTGGATTTAATAAAATACGTACAGGATAAGTACACTGAGAAAAAAGAAATTCCCGATTTTGGAGCAGGCGATACCATCACTGTTTATTACAAAATCAGAGAGGGGCAGAAAGAGCGTACTCAATTCTTATGCGGAGTAGTTTTACAACGCAGAGGGCAAGGGGCTACAGAAACTTTCACTATCCGCAAAATGTCTGGTAACATTGGTGTAGAAAGAATCTTTCCCATAAATCTTCCTGGTATAGACAAAATTGAAGTAAACAAGAGAACGAAGGTCCGCAGGGCACGTATTTTCTACCAGCGTGAACGTACTGGAAAAGCTGCTAGAATTAAAGAAAGGAGAATATAAATTTATCTTAGAAAAATCTAAGGATTTTAAAATAAGGATCATCGACTAGTTTATAAGGATTGACTATCTTAAATTTTTTCAACAGCATCTAATATAATAATTGTTACGATTATTTCTGCCAAAATCCAGTTTCTTTCAAATGTCACATTAAGATCTATTTTTATTCATCCTTCTAAACTTGACCATCTAATTTTGGCCTATTCCCAGAAACCTTCATCCCTCTCCTAGAGCGATTGTCATATATTACTTTCTTTCTTATTTCAGATAGTTTTCTATAGCATTATCATATAACTCCTTATATTCACTCACATAACCCCAGCTCAGGTCATCTATGCAGATAGAACCCTTGGTAACATGGCCCATCAAGTCAAATTCTATACCATTAAGTATTGTTAGATCTACAAACTCATCTTCTCTTGCTTTATCAACCGTAACAATAATGCGGCTCTGCGATTCGCCAAATAAGTAAGCATCACTACGGATAGTTACATCGGTGATAATGTCAAAACCTAGGTTACTGTTCATAGCCTTTTCCATAAGAGCTATAAAAATTCCTCCTTCGGAAATATCATGAGCAGACTTGATTAGGCCCTTGCGAATAGCCATTTTAAGATGTTTCTGTACTGTATGCTCTTTCTTCAAGCTAAAGAAGGGGGCTGGGGATTTTTCAACTTTATGAATATTCACCAAATACTGGGATTGTGATATATCATTGTGATTTTCTCCAATCATGTAAATAAGATCCCCTTTTTGCTTAAAAGGAATACTGGTAATATATGACCTGTTTTCCACTATACCGATCATCCCGATGGTAGGGGTAGGAAATATAGGCTCATTTTCTTTTGTCTGATTATAAAAACTCACATTACCTCCTGTAACTGGAGTCTGGAATTTCTTGCAGGCTTTACCCATTCCTCTTATAGCGTGGACAAATTGCCAGTATACTTCTGGATTGTGAGGATTTCCAAAGTTGAGGCAATTAGTAATGGCTTGGGGGATGCCGCCGGAACAGACAATGTTTCTGGCTGCTTCTGAAACAGCGATCATCGTGCCTACTTCTGGGTTAGCATGCACATAACGGGCATTACAATCCACTGTCATGGCTAATGCTCGTTTTGTATCCTTTAAGTTAACAATGGCTGCATCTGTAGGATTATTAGTACTGGAATTTACCGTTCCTACCGTACTATCGTATTGCTCGTAAACAAAGCGTTTAGAAGCAATATTAGGATGACTAATCAATTTTTTAGCTACCCCCTGCAAATCTTCGGGTATTTGGATATCGTTGATGTCAAATTTCTGATATTCCTTGTAGTAAACCGGTTTGCGGTGTTCCCGATAGTATATGGGGGCACCCCCACCCAATACCAAGGGTTCAGCCGGGGTAGAAGCAGTTAGTTCTCCGTGCCAATAATACTCCAGTTTGTCTTCGTTTATTACCTCGCCAATCTGTTCATAAGGCAAGTCCCATTTATCAAATATGGCCTTTACTTCTGTTTCACGGCCTTTTTCTATTATTGCCAACATACGTTCTTGGCTTTCGGAAAGTAATATTTCCCATGGTTGCATGTCTGCTTGACGAAGGGAAATTTTATCCAGGTGAATTCTCATGCCTACTCCTCCAGCAGCACTCATCTCAGAAGTGGAACAAACAATACCAGCAGCTCCCATGTCCTGCATTCCTATTACAGCACCAATCTTTGCCAATTCCATAGTAGCTTCCAGTAAAAGTTTTTCCTGAAAGGGATCGCCTACTTGTATTGAAGGAATATCATCAGTTGAAGCTCCAGTTAAATCTTTAGAAGCAAAAGCTGCTGCTGCTATACCGTCTTTTCCAGTATGGGAGCCGATAATGAATACCGGGTTGCCTTCACCTTTAGCAGTTGCACTGATTATGGGCGTTTCTTTAGTATTAATAATGCCCGCAGAAAAGGCATTCACCAAGGGATTTTGGTTATAGCATTTATCGAAGTATACTTCGCCTCCTACAGTAGGGATACCAAAGGAATTAGCATAATCGGCAATGCCTTTTACTATGCCTTTAAATAACCATTTGGTATGTTGGTTTTCCAGATTACCAAAACGTAAGGAATTTAGCTGGGCAATAGGACGGGCGCCCATGGTAAAAATATCGCGGTTAATACCTCCCACCCCAGTAGCAGCTCCTTGGTAAGGTTCCAAGGCAGAAGGGTGGTTGTGTGATTCTATTTTAAAGGCACAAGCCAAACCATCACCTATATTAACCAACCCGGCATTCTCTTTTCCGGCCTTTACCAATATATGTGGGCCTTCTTTAGGCAAGGTTCTAAGGTAAACGATAGAGTTTTTATAGGAACAGTGATCACTCCACATTACCGAGTAAATACTTAATTCACTGAAATTGGGTTCACGTCCTAATATTTCCTTGATTTTATCGTACTCTTCGGGTAATAAGCCAAGATTTTTTGCTATTTCAAGACTGGTGAGTTCCAGAGTAGTATAATTCATATAGTGTTTTTTAAAGCTACAAAGATAAGAGGTTTGAACAGGCCATATCTAAGATAGAAAGCCGAGTTATAAATCAGTAATTTTTGGCAGATGGTCTTCTGGCATGGAACTGGCAAAACAATGCCAAAATCTAGAAATGCTATTTAAATGGAGGTGTTTGTATAGAGTTTTAATTGTGAATCAATCGAGATTTTATTCTGCTCCTTTATCATATTAAGAGCGCTGCCATGACGATACCAATTAATCTGGTTTTTGTTGTAGGTGTGATTACACTTAACGATGTGCTTACTCCAATTAGCATGAGTTATTCTAATATGAATAGGCTTGTCAGGAGCAAACTGATCTAAGTTTAGTGTTTCAAAAGTGTCGTCCTCATAGATTTTATCATAATCATTTTCATTGGCAAAAGTAAGAGCTAACATCCCTTGTTTTTTGAGATTGATTTCGTGGATACGGGCAAATGATTTTACCAATACCACCTGCATTCCCAAATGACGAGGCTGCATAGCTGCATGTTCCCGAGAAGAGCCTTCACCGTAGTTGTGATCCCCTACGATAATGGTTGGAATACCTTCTTCTTTATATTGACGCTGTACTTTAGGCACCGAGTCATATCTGCCGGTTAGCTGATTTTTAACATTATCAGTTTTATTATTAAAAGCGTTAACAATTCCCGTGAGTGTATTATTGGATATGTTATCTAAATGGCCGCGAAAACGCAACCAAGGACCTGCCATAGAGATATGGTCAGTAGTACACTTGCCTTTTGCCTTTATGATCAGTTTTATTCCACTTATATTTTTGCCATCCCAGGGAGCAAATGGTTGTAGAAGCTGCAAACGCTCTGAATCTTCGGCTACTTTTATTTTTATATTACTACCATCTATTAATGGCTCGTGATAGCCATTATTCTCAACAGCAAAACCGGCTGTGGGCATTTCTATACCAATAGGTTCGGCCAATTGTACTTCTTCACCATCAGAGTTGACCAACTTGTCAGTAAGAGGATTAAAAGTCAGATCTCCCGCAATAGACATGGCAGTTACAATCTCAGGACTAGCAACAAAAGAATGAGTATTTGGATTCCCATCATTTCGTTTGGAGAAGTTTCGGTTAAAAGAAGTGATGATGGAATTTTTTCTATCTGGGTCATCAGTGTGACGTGCCCATTGGCCAATGCAAGGACCACAGGCATTGGCAAGCACTACACCATTCATAGCAGTAAATTTATCTAGTAATCCATCTCGCTCAGCAGTGTGACGAACCTGTTCTGAGCCAGGAGTAATAATGAATTCTGATTTTACTTTTAACTTTTTGTCAATAGCCTGTTGAGCCACAAATCCGGCACGGGATAAATCCTCATAAGAAGAATTGGTACAAGAACCTATTAAACCAACCTCTAACTTTTGGGGCCAGCCATTTTCTTTTACAGCCTTGGCAAATGTAGATATGGGAGTAGCCCGGTCTGGAGTGTAAGGGCCATTGATGTGAGGCTCTAACTCATTTAAATTAATTTCAATTACTTGATCAAAGTATTGTTCGGGATTTTCATAAGCTTCGGGATCACCAGTTAAATATTCTTTCATCTGGTCTGCTATTTCAGCAACTTCTGTTCTCCTGGTGCTTCTCAAATATTTTGACATTTTAGCGTCGTAACCAAAGATAGAGGTTGTTGCCCCGATTTCTGCTCCCATATTACAGATAGTTCCCTTGCCGGTACAGCTTAAAGATTGAGCACCTGGTCCAAAGTATTCTAAAATACATCCCGTTCCGCCTTTCACAGTTAGAATTCCAGCTACTTTGAGAATAATATCTTTGGATGCCGTCCAGCCATTAAGTTTTCCAGTTAGCTCAATTCCTATCAGATTGGGGAAACTCAATTCCCAAGGCATTCCGGTCATAACATCAACGGCATCAGCTCCGCCAACACCTACAGCTATCATTCCTAGTCCCCCTGCATTTACTGTATGTGAATCCGTACCGATTATCATTCCACCAGGGAAAGCATAGTTTTCCAATACTACCTGGTGAATAATACCGGCCCCTGGTTCCCAAAAGCCAATTCCATATTTGTTGGACATGGATTGAAGGAAATCAAAAACTTCAGAGCTTCTATTCAAAGCTTTTTTCAAATCTTTTTTAGCCCCTATTTCAGCTTGTATAAGATGGTCACAGTGAACTGTTGAAGGCACGACAACTCTATCATGGCCTGATTGCATAAACTGTAAAAGTGCCATCTGAGCAGTAGCGTCCTGCATAGCTACTCGGTTGGGAGCAAAGTCTACATAAGATTTTCCCCTGCTAAATTCCTTATTGGGTTTATTATCCCATAAATGGGAATAAAGTATTTTTTCAGAAAGAGTAAGAGGTTTACCTATCAGTTTACGGGCAACTTCTATGCGTTCGGGAATATCGGCATACACATCTTTAATTATATTGAGATCAAAGATCATATTTGGAGTCTTTTCAATGGGTTCAATATCGCTTGATATGTACGAAATTAATGATTATTTCATCATATTTTCAATAGCGATTCTCAAACACCAGTATAATTGTGAGGAGTAATAGACTTTAGTTCAGCCTTAATGACTTCGCTTAAGTCCAGCTTATCAATAAAGTTGTTAATGCTATTCTGAGTTATAGCTTCATTAGTACGGGTTAATTCTTTCAAAGTTTCATAGGGATTGGGATAGCCTTCTCTACGAAGAATGTTTTGAATGCCTTCACCTATTACCGCCCAGTTATCTTCCAGGTCTTGACTTATTTTATCCTCATTGAGTAAAACCCTGTTAAGGCCTTTTATGGTAGAATGCAAAGCAATAAGAGTATGGCCTAGTGGAATCCCTATGTTTCTAAGAACAGTGCTATCTGTCAGGTCTCTTTGTAAACGGGAAATGGGAAGTTTACTGGACAAATGCTCAAATAAGGCGTTGGCAATTCCCAAATTACCCTCTGAGTTTTCAAAGTCAATCGGATTTATTTTATGTGGCATGACAGAAGAGCCTACTTCACCTTTCTTGATTTTTTGTTTGAAATATCCCATAAATATATAGGTCCACATATCGCGGTTCAAATCCATAATAATATTGTTAATGCGTTTCAAACAATCAAACAAGGCAGCCAGATTATCATAGTGCTCAATTTGAGTAGTGGGCCAGGATTGTCGCAGGCCCAAGCTGCCATTTACAAAGCCTTCTGCAAAGATACGCCAATCGATATTGGGATAAGCCGCATTATGTGCATTGAAATTACCATTGGCTCCGCCAAATTTGGCAGAATAAGGAAGGTGTCTCAATTGCTTTAATTGCTGATTCATACGCTCAACAAAAACCATTATTTCCTTACCTAAGCGAGTTGGAGAAGCTGGCTGCCCATGAGTGTGGGCTAACATTGGTATGTTTTTCCACTCTTCAGCTAATTCCGTTAGATTGACAAGTAGTTTACTTATTTCTGGAATATATTCGTTTTCAATAAACTCTTTAACACTGAGAGGAATAGCAGTATTGTTAATATCCTGAGAGGTAAGCCCAAAGTGAACAAACTCCTTAAATTTGCCAAGTTTCAGATTCTGAAGATTTTCTTTCATAAAATATTCCACTGCTTTGACATCGTGATTGGTGGTAGCCTCAATTTCTTTAATAAGCAATGCATCTTTCATTTTAAAATTTAGATACAGGCCACGAAGCTCAATATATTTAGAGCGATCAAACTCTTTTAACTGGGGAATTGGTACTTCGCAAAGCGCAATGAAATACTCAACTTCAATTCTTATTCTAAATTGAATAAAGGCATATTCCGAAAAATAGTTTTTTAGTCTTTGGGTAAACTTATGATAGCGACCATCTATTGGTGATATAGCTAGCAATTGATTTTGCATTTCTTTTGATTAAAGCGTAAAAGTAGCAATACGATTTGAGGGAGTGAAAGAAGTTATTGTACCGAAACTCGAAGTCTCTTAAATGTCATAAAAATCTGTTTGGGTCAAGATCTTCAATTTTTACTGACAGAGTTGATGTAATTACTTCAATAGCACACTCTCATAGCCTCAAAGTCTAAATTCCTTAATTATGACAAACACCAGCTGTTTTTAAAGACTATTCTGTAGGTTTTTAACTCCATTAAATCTTTTGATTCTCAGTTTAATGTAAGAATGGTAGTGCTTTACTAAAAACTGCTGAATCGTGAAAAACTTTCACCCTATTAATTCCACTCTTTTGTTAGAGTGTATTTTTTCTAAATGCCTAAAATCATACTTACAATGTAAGCAGGCCTTATCAGAGGACAATGCACCTCCTTCTCTTTGGACTTCTTTTTCCAGTTTTGTTTAAATTCTTCGACGACCGGTATCATTTCTTCAAACGATAGATTAGTTTGTTTGGCATCTTTGTCCACGTTTTGAACGACAGCTTTTAGAGCTGGCAATTCGGCATTTCCTTCCTTAGCTCATGACATTTATAATCCGAATTATTTTCGTCAATTAAAACGTTGGCCAAAAAAAGGGACTGGCTTTGGACCCATACCGATTGTGACTTTCCCGTCAAAGTTTTTGGCCAACTTTCTGGTGTTGCTCTGCATCAGTTTGGGCTGCTCAGCACTAGCCTTGATGATAGTTTGTAAATCTTTTAAGTTGCACTGCACGGCCATCTACAGCAATAGCCTGATTGATGTCTTTTTCGATTTAAGTAAAGGTTCAATCGATTTGTTGAAAGACTATCGCTCGAAAGACCAATAGCGTTAAAAGACTAGCTGGAACCATCGATGCTTGGGGTCATTCTGGCTACTTGAGATCGCGTCTTTTAAAAAGACTTCCTAATTATTCAATATCAGAAAAACAAAACCTAATTCAAATTTTTCTTTTATTTGTCATTTAAAAGGATTGATCTATTCGGTTAAATCTATTAAAATTTAAATTTAAAGACTTGGTTATCAATACTATAGATGCTGATAAAGCACTTAAACTTTTGATGGATGGTAATTCCCGTTTCGTAAGGAATCATCTTAGGCGGCCTCACAGTGATGATAAAAGACGACACTCACTTGAAGATGGACAAGCACCTTTTGCTATAATTCTTACCTGTTCTGACAGTCGACTCTTACCGGATTTGATATTTGACCAAGGGCTTGGAGATTTGTTTGTTATAAGAATTGCCGGAAATGTAGTAAAAGATAAAGTGTTGGGGAGTATTGAATATGCTGTTCAGCATTTGGGGACCAAGCTCGTATTAGTTTTGGGACATGAAAGCTGCGGGGCTATTATCGCAGCCTTGGAACCTTCTCAAAATGAAGGGCATATTGATAGTATTTTGGATGCGATTAGGCCTGCCGTTCATATTGCTCGTCACCAGCAAGGAAACTTATTGGAAAATGCCATTAAAAATAATGTTCTCATGGTAACTGAACAAATCAAAGATTCTATGCCAGTTTTGAACAGGGCTATCAAAAATGATGGAGTTAAAATAGTTTCAGCTTATTATTGCTTAGGTTCTGGAGAAGTTCAATTGTTTTAAACCGAGTTGTTCAAAATTTACACTTCTCATTTTTAAAAAGTAATCAAAATGGGAAACGAGAAACTTTATCTCATACAAGTTACCGGCAAGGTGCAAGGTGTATTTTTTCGGAAGTATATCTGGGAAAAAGCACAAGAACTCGAGTTAAACGGCTTTGTGAGGAATGTAGAAGATGGGAGTGTTTACATTGAAGTGGAAGGAGAAGCCCATAAGTTGGACCAGTTAGTGAAATGGTGCAAAAAAGGTTCTCCATCAGCTGAAGTAAAGTCAGTGAACTTTAGAGTTGGTGTGGTTAAAAATCACGGCTCTTTTCAGATAACTCGCTGAGAATGGCAATGTTTTACTTTTGTCCATTATGGACAGCAATAGGTTAAAAAAAGTTGCCGGGCAATTCCAGAAGGATTTAGCAGAAATATTTCGGGAGATAGCACAAAATAATTTTAAAGGATTGCTTTTAAGTGTTGCGGGAGTTAGCATTACTCGCGATCTTTCTCTGGCCAGGATTTACATCAGTGTTTTTCCAGTTAAAAATAAAGAAGAAGCTATCAAATGGCTCAGCGATCATAAAAACAGCATAAAGAATCAATTAGTGAGAAAATTGAAAGGAAAGTTACGTAAAATACCCAACCTGCAATTTTACTTAGATGATTCAATTGACCATCAAAAAACCATTGAACGCATATTGAGAGGAGAAGAAAAAAGCCCCATCAAATAAGAGGTGAACTTTTCCCTTTACATAGCCCACAGGTATTTTTTCTCTAAAAAATCTAGCAATGCAGTTAATATTATTTCTGCCATTTCCATGTTTGGTATCCTAATAGGCACAAGTGCCCTCATTATTGTATTGAGTGCTTTTAATGGTCTGGAAAGTTTAGTTAAAGGTTTTTACAATTCCTTTGACCCAGAACTGAAGGTTTTGCCCACCACCGGGAAATATTTCCAATTAGAGCCGCATCAAGAAGAGCAACTCAAGGCGCTTGAAAATATTAGAGCCGTCTCTTTTGTATTGGAAGATCGGGCACTTTTTGGTTTCAGAGATAGAGAATACATAGCTACCCTGAAAGGAGTTGACGATAATTTTATTAAAGTTACTTCGATTGATTCTAGCTTGTGCCATGGTAGTTACGATCTTTTTACCAAAAATCCTGCTTCTACTTGTGTAATAGGAGCAGGAGTAGCTTATTACCTAGGCTATAACCAATTAGATATGGAAAGTACTATCCATGCTTTTGCGCCGAAATCGGAGACCCCTTCGTTAAGCAAGCTTAACAAAGCCTTTACTTCTAAAGCATTTTATCCATCTGCTATGTTTTCCATTCAGCCTGAATTTGATGAGAAATATGTAATTACTCGACTGGACTTAGCACAAGAGTTCATGGGGCGTGAAGGAACATACACAGCTATAGAAATAGCTTTGTTAAACTCAAAAGAATTAAGTAATATGCAAGAGTCCATAAAAAAGTTATTAGGTGAAGGTTTTGAAGTATTAAACCGCGATGAGCAACAAGCGGTGTTTTTTGAGATAATGAATACCGAGGGTCTTTTTACTTTCCTAGTATTCGCCTTAATTCTGGCCATAGTTACTTTCACGGTGATGGGTAGTCTTACCATGCTAATCCTCGACAAAAAACAAAACCTCAGAACACTTTGGGTAATGGGATCAAATTTGTCTCAGTTAAGACGCATTTTTCTCCTAGAAGGTTTACTTATAGGTGGTACAGGTGCATTGGTCGGGCTTGTTCTTGGAATAGTGATTACTTACCTGCAAGACCAGTTTCAGTTCATCACCTTAGGGGCGGGCTATATGGTAGGAGCTTATCCTGTTAAGTTGACAATGAGAGATGTGGTCTTGGTTTTTTTAACGGTATTTATCTTGAATTCGATAATTTCTTATTTTACTTCTAAGCAGCTTTCGACTGATATGTTATCCAAAAACTTTTAAGCGGTAATCATATCTCTAAATCTATACATAATTTCGTTTAGTATTTCCAATATTTCCTCCTCAGTTTCTAAAGTTACTAGGCGAGTGCGATAATCTTTAAAGTGAGGGATACTCCTAAAGTAATTGGCATAATGTCTACGAGTTTCGAATATTCCTAGCTTTTCACCTTTCCATTTAACAGCCATTTGAAAATGCTTACGGCAGGCCTCTACTCTTTGGATGATGGTGGGAAAAGGTAATTTCTCACCGGTTTTTATATAATGTTTGATCTCTCTAAAAACCCAGGGATAACCGATACTAGCACGACCGACCATAATGCCATCCACTCCATAGTAGTTTTTCATTTCCAGGGCTTTTTGCGGACTATTTACATCTCCATTACCAAAAACAGGAATGTGTATTCGGGGATTATTTTTCACCTCGGCAATCAAGCTCCAATCAGCCGATCCTTTATACATTTGCTGGCGGGTGCGTCCATGTATGCTAATGGCCTTAATACCAACATCCTGCAGCTTCTCGGCAACTTCAACTATGTACATGGTATCATTATCCCAACCCAAACGAGTCTTAACTGTAACTGGCTTGTCTACGGCTTTTACTATTTCGGCAGTCATAGACACCATTTTTGGGATATCTTTTAGAATTCCAGCTCCGGCTCCTTTGCAAGCTATGTTTTTTACTGGGCAGCCGTAATTAATGTCTATGATATCGGGATTAACTTCTTCAGTAATAGCTGCCGCCTCTTTCATAGAGTTTATTTCATGGCCAAATATCTGTACCCCTATTGGACGTTCGGATTCAAAAATGTCCAGCTTCTTTAAGCTTTTAACGGCATTGCGGATCACTCCTTCAGATGATATGAACTCTGTATACATCACATCTGCGCCGTGTTCCTTGCACAAAGCTCTGAAGGGGGGGTCGCTTACATCTTCCATCGGCGCTAATAGTAAGGGAAATTCTCCAACTTCTAGATCTCCGATCTTTACCAAGCTATAGCTATTTTTGAGATTCCGAAGTTAAAAAAATATTAATACAGCTTATGAGAGGACGAATGTCGAAAAATAGTTTGAAGTCGAAGTTGTCAATGATATTGCTAACTGTTATCGGGAGTACTATTTTCTTTTTCTTTTTGGCTGTTTTATTGGCTCCTCTTTTCTTCCATTTGTCTCATAAAGAGTTAATTAGCTTAGCAGATGATTTTTCATCTCCAGTTGGAATAGAAGTTTTAAAGTTTATACAGGGGTTTAATACAATCGGAGCTTTTATGATACCCGGAATTATTGCAGCTTATCTTTTATCCACTAATCCAGCAACATTCATAGGGGCAGATAGCTTTCCAAGAAAATATGGCTTAACCCTTATTTTGCTGATTATCGTGGCCTTGAGCGGGATGGTAATCTCCGATACTCTATACAACCTAACCACATCTATCTCATTTCCCAGCCCTCTACAGTCTGTAGAGCAATATTTCAAGAATATGGACAAAGCCTACCAAGAACAACTGGAAGCCTTCCTAAAGATGAACTCCCTTATAGATTTTGTGGAGATATTTGTGATTGTTGCGGTTCTACCAGCAGTGTGTGAAGAAACATTGTTCAGAGGAGTTTTACAACCCGTAATGGGGAAAGCAGTGAAAAATGACCACTTGGGAATTATTATAATAGCCTTTTTATTTGCTCTGCTACACCGGCAATTTTATTCCTTCTTATCTATTATGGCTTTAGGCATAGTATTGGGGTACTTACGTTACTGGAGCGGGTCGCTCTGGGTTCCGGTGATTATGCACTTAATTAACAATGGGGCCTGGACAATTGCTATATACTTTTTTGATAGAAATATAGACAGAATTAACGAGATTAGCTTTACTGAAACTTATTGTTTATGGCCTGGACTGTTAATTTTCATCCTAAGCCTAGTAGGATTGTATAAAGTTTTAAGGAGCCAATGAATTAAAGCCGTTCGAAAAACTAGTCTTTTTCTAATTTGTAAAGACGCGCTATTGGACGACAAATCTCGCAGTATTAAAAGAAAAATCTTCAAAGATTAAGTTGAGAAGATAAACCCCTTTGGGCAAATCGGCAATATTGATAACGTGCCGATTAATTCCTTGTTGAAGCATGCTTAAATCTGCTTGTAACACCTTTCTACCTAGAGCATCAACTATATAGAGAGTTGAAATGCCCGTTTTGGTAATATTAAGATTGAGTTCAAGTTCATTGGAAGCTGGGTTGGGGAAAATAGCTTTTAGTGGGCTGATACCTTTCTTTTCTTTCAAGCCAATGCCTCTTAAAGAATTAGGGAAAGTAAGATAGATAATACCGTTATGACTGGCTGGGTCTTCATCACCCCGTGTGTGTAATCCCGGCTCACCATCAACTTGACAAATTATCCTGATACTATCGTCCACAGTACGCGCCATAGAAGGAAATACTGCTTCTTCGGAGAAGAAACTAGCGGTCATGTCCGATGGGCTACTCCATGTAGAACCATTATCCTTAGAATGAATTAAGAATATATGTCTGTAGAGCTGGTTTGATGCACTTTTCAACAACTCATGAATAGCAGAAAACGCTAAGAAGATATGTCCTTCCGAAGAGATGCCAGCATTGGGGAACGACGATAGAGAAGCATAATACAATCCAAACCCATCTCCAGTAGTACCTCCCAAATTATTTCCCAAATTTCCATCTTGGTCTAAATCAGGAGCTTTTGCTATGGTGACAATTGTATCAGTGAGGGTTTCGTTCCAATAAGCCAAACCATTAGTAGTTGGGAAGTAAAAGTAGGAGGAATCGCTCATAGGTTTATCATCCGAATACCGCATTAAACCAAAGAAAACATGAACTAACCCATTATTGTCTATTAAAACATCTCCGGCCCCATCGGTTGTCGTAATAGTATCGGCAATGCCATCGCCATTAGTATCACTTATGCTGCCTGCGGCAGTAGGGTCGTAATCCCGTAAGTTATTATCCAAGTAGATACTTTGGGTCCAAGTATTGCCGCCATCGGTAGATTTCAAAATAAAAGAGGGATCAAAGCGATTAAACACTGCTATCGCCACTGTATTGCCTTTGGCGTCAATAGCATAAGAATCTCCACTAAAACCAAAAAACATAGTTGTATCTTGATGAGGCAGTAAAGAATCCAGAATATTCCAGGTAACGCCTTCATCGTTGGATCGGTAATATATAAGAGCACCATCTAGTCCTTTGTGAATGGAACCGTCATTACCTTCAGGAACAGTAATCGCAATTACATGGATAGTTTGATTGTTGGAACCGTTAGAGCCTCCCACAGTAGCACGAGGCCATAAAATACCGACAGGCAAGGAAGTAAGATTACCAAATGTCCAGGTGCCCCTACCAGCAGTAGTTCTTCTGGCATATTTTAATTTGTTACTGATGAGAGCAGTGGAGGAAGTATGGGAGAAAATCATTTCGGAAGAAGCTGTTTTCACCAGAGAAGGCCAACCTACTCTTTCATTTTCAATACGAGTGCTAGGGGCGGCACCCCAACCGGAACCGTCATTGTAATTGTAGCCTGTTCCCCTATCATTAAAAGGATCTCTGGAAGAAGAAAACGTCCATGCTCCAGCTACTTCACCTGTAGCACTATCGTAATAGATACGATCATCAACACTATTATTAGTTTGAAGATCGTAAATAGTTATGCCAATACCGGCAACTGCCAAAGCAGACGATTGCTTATTCATAACGGGTACTCCTATGGGCTTTTCAAATCCTGTTAAATTCTTTTTAACATATGGAACAGCAATATTTAAATTAGGCAAGATGGTTATAGCAGAAACCTGCTGTCCATAGGTAAGGAAACCCATAAGGGCAAAGGGTAAAAGTATTATTTTTTTCATCTCATATGATTTTAATGATTAAAGGTATATTGTTTAAAGCTCTATGTAAAGATAAGAAAAAAATTGGAATTTGCAAATCCTTTGATTGCTTAGGCGAGGAGTTCTTTAAATAAATCCTAAAGACTTTTAGAAATGTTACAAGATGCTCAACCTAAGACTTGTCCACTTTTCAACATTAGCTTCTAAAGCTTTTTCTCTATTTCCTCTTGGCCTTTCTTCCATCCCATTCACATTCCTTCAAATGTACCTCAAACTACTTTTTAACATAGAGAATCCCAGTCTGTTTGGCATTCGGTATTGGCTTGATTAACCTCTTCTTTACTGACTCAAAAATTCCAAATACCGATTGTTTCCATCTGTTTCTACCTGGTTTCTTGTTCTATCCCATCCTCTGAGCCGTTATGTTCAATATAAGCCTAAGCCCTTTTCACCATGCCGAAAAATGCTGTAGATTAGCCTGTTGCTTTTGGTAAATAACTCGTCTGAATTTTCCAAAGTAAGCCTTAATCGTCTTATGATTAAAACCTAACCATGCTTGTTTTTGGAGGCATCTATATCAGTACAAAAACAGTGGATTATTTTTATCTTCTAATTGCTTAGTTTGTTTATTTTCCCCTATAAATTCTAACTGATGCTCATAAAAACATTTGGTAGCGCAGTTTTGGGGGTTGATGCCACTACGATAACTATAGAAACTAATATTGATGGAGGGATAAACTTTTTTCTGGTTGGTTTGCCAGATAGCGCAGTAAAAGAAAGCCAGCATAGAATTATGGCTTCTTTAAAAAATAACGGTTATAAATGGCCGGGTAAAAGAATCACTATAAATATGGCACCGGCTGACATTCGTAAGGAAGGTTCTGCTTATGACCTGCCTATCGCTATTGGAGTTATGTCAGCTTCAGGTCAGGCTCATACCCCAGAAATTAATCAATATGTAATTATGGGAGAGCTCTCTTTGGATGGAGGGGTACAGCCTATTAAGGGGGCTTTGCCTATAGCTATACAAGCAAGGAAAGAAGGTTTTAAAGGTTTTATACTCCCTCGAGAAAACGCTAGGGAAGCTGCTATTGTAGACAATCTGGAAGTCTACGGAGTTGAAAACATGAAACAAGTTGTGCGTATATTATCCGGTAAAAAAGAAATACAGCCTGTAGTTGTCAATACCAGAGGAGAGTTTAAAATACAATTTAATAATTCGGCCTTTGATTTTTCAGAAGTCAAAGGGCAGGAAAACATAAAAAGGGCATTGGAGATTGCAGCAGCTGGAGGCCATAATGTTATTTTGATTGGCCCACCTGGAGCAGGTAAAACCATGCTGGCTAAAAGGATGCCTACTATTTTGCCACCTATGGCTTTAGAGGAAGCACTAGAGACCACCAAAATTCATTCTGTAGTAGGTAAACTTTCAAAAAATTCAAGTATAATGGCAGAGCGCCCTTTTCGTTCTCCCCACCATTCTATTTCGGATATAGCTCTGGTGGGAGGGGGAAGTTTTCCTCAGCCAGGAGAAATATCTTTAGCTCATAATGGAATTCTTTTTTTGGATGAACTGCCAGAATTTAAGAGGACAGTGTTGGAAGTGATGCGTCAGCCAATGGAAGACAGAAAAGTTACCATAAGTAGAGCCAGGTTCACAGTGGATTATCCAGCTTCATTCATGTTGGTGGGCTCGATGAATCCCTGTCCTTGCGGGTACTTTAATCACCCTACAAAAGAATGTGTATGCTCTCCCGGCGTCATACATAAGTATCTAAATAAAATATCGGGACCACTATTGGACCGCATTGACCTTCATGTGGAAGTTACTCCGATTTCATTTGATCAAATGTCTTCTGAAAGAGTGGCTGAAAAAAGTCCTGAAATAAGACAAAGGGTAATAAAAGCTAGGGAAATACAAAATAGGAGGTTTACTGGCATTAAAAGCATCTACAATAACGCCCAGATGCAATCCAAGCAGCTAAGGACAGCTTGTAAGATCAATAAGGAAGGGCAAAACTTACTTCGCCATGCTATTGATAAACTGAACTTATCTGGCAGAGCTTACGATCGTATTCTCAAAGTATCTCGTACCATAGCTGATTTGGACGAGAGTAACAATATACAAACACATCATCTGGCAGAAGCTATTCAATACAGAAGCTTAGACAGGGATAGGTGGGCAGGCTAAAGTTGTGATCTCTTAACTTACACCTTTAAATTTATTCCAACTTTTTTGGCGCTGAGGTAATAAAATTACCATCCAGTATTTCAGAAAACTGATTAGTCAATAAAGAAGATAAGAGAAACAATGAAGGTTGTACGTGATGATGAGTCTCTGCTAAACTAGTTATAACTCGAGGTTTAATTAGCTTGAAATGTATCTAAAGTAATTCTGCAGCTTGCTCTAGCTTCATACCTCGGCTGCCCTTTATTAAGATCGTTTTCTTCGTAGGCTTGTTATTTTTTAGCCATTTAATAAGTTCCTTTGTGGTTCGAAATTTAATAGCTCGATTTTTGGTCTTGTTAAAAGCTTTACCTACCAGGATTATTTTTTCGAAATCCATAGTCAAAGCCATCTTGAAGATTTTTTTGTGCTCCTCTTCATAATAAGCTCCCATCTCAAACATATCGCCGAGAATTACCCATTTAGAAGTAGCTTTATATTTATCAAAACTTTTTAAAGCAGCTTCCATACTGCTTGGATTAGCATTATAAGAATCTAAGATCAATTTGTTACTGGCTGTTTCTTTGAATTGGGAACGATTGTCTTTAGGTAAATACTCTTCAACGGCATTTATAATTTCTTTTAATGGTATTTTGTAATACAGACCCAGTGAGATTGCTGCACATACGTTTGAGAAATTGTATTCTCCGATTAATTGGGTTTTTATATAATGATTCTTGTACTTGAGAGCTAATAAACCCGAGCACTTATTAGGAATAAGCTCAAAGGCATATGAAGATCGTGAGTCAGATCCAAAAAATATCCGATTGGTTATTTCTTTTGATTGTTCCATTTGAACAAAATCATTAGTATTGATTAAAGCTTTTTTTGCGTTCAATCTAAGGAAGTCATATAGTTCGCTTTTTCCTTTGATAACCCCCTCTATTCCACCAAAACCTTCTAGATGAGTCTTACCGAAATTAGTGATATACCCCACATCAGGTTGAGAAATAGCGCATAAAAGCTCGATTTCCTTCAAATGGTTAGCCCCCATTTCCACTATTGCTATTTCGTGCTCCTTAGTAATGGATAAAATAGTTAAAGGCACTCCGATATGGTTATTAAGGTTGCCTTTAGTGGCTATTGCTTTGTACTTTTTGCTCAGTACTGCCTGTATTAACTCTTTGGTAGTAGTTTTTCCATTACTGCCAGTTAACGCAAGAACAGGGATAGCTAGTTGAGAGCGATGATACCAGGCTAATTCCTGAAGTGTGGCTAGAGTATCCCATACTAAAAAACAATTTTCAGAAGTATATTCTTCTTCATCAACGACGGCAAGTTTTACTCCTTTTTCTATAGCTTTCTGAGCAAAGGTATTTCCATTAAAATGGCCTCCTTTTAGTGCGAAGAATAGATCTCCCCTAATTTCACGAGTATCAGTACTTATTCCAGTTGAAGAAAGGAAGCGCTGATAAAGATCGGCAATGTCCATAAGTAAAAAGACCCAGTGTCGGATGCTAATTTCTTAATTATAGCGATACCTTTTGAATACATCTCTTCTAGGTTTATCATGTCTTTTTTTGCGTTTATCATCGAGGTTTTGAAATCCGAGCCTATCCATAGCACAGCGAAAACCGATATAGTTAGTAGTCTGATCCTCTTCTAGGTGTCTGCGAGTACCTGGACTCAACCAGTAAGCGCGATCTTTCCAACTCCCTCCCTTATATACTCTTGAAGTATTCCCAATTAAGGTAGCCTGTGCATAATCATACATTAAAACTTGCCTTTCCTGTACATCCTGGTCATAGTAAATGCTACTGCTCTTATCGCCATCTAGATAATCTCTGTAGTTAGAGTATTTGTAATTCCTTCTGTTTAGGTTTTCTTCTTCATTAACCGGGCGAATAGGAAATTGGCCGGGAAATCTTACAATATTGCTGTCTTTATCGTATTGAGGGTCCTGTAAAGCTTCTAAAAAACCTATACCCTGGTAATCCTTATCGAATGTAGTAAACTGGTTACCACGATAAGCATTCAAATCAATCATACCTTCAGGCGAAAAGGGACGATATATATCCATTACCCATTCTGCTACATTACCAGCCATATCGTAAAGACCGAAATCGTTAGGAGGATAGAATTTAACCTGTATAGTATACTGAGCCTGGTCATTTAGCCACCCACCAAGTCCCATATAATCGCCGCGACCCCTTTTGAAGTTAGCGAGTATATTGCCCCTGCTTTTCTTTTCGTTGCTGCGCGCGGAACTACCAGACCAGGTATATTTGTTTCCTTCTACTGTACGGTTATATATGCGGGCTCCCTGATTAGCATAAGCTGCATACTCCCACTCAGCTTCTGTTGGAAGGCGATACTTACTAAGAAGTATGCCATCTTGTATGTTCACGGGACGTCCTTCTTTCCCGTAAGGACTGTTGGGATTATTATCTTTCAGACCTTTTTTATTCTGTTGGGTATAATCTCCCGGGAGATATAAGTAAACTTCACTGTTAAAATGGTCAGCATCTTGTTGATCTGGAAATTCATTAAAAATGCCTTTATCGATGAGAATTTGCTCATTTACCCTATCAGTTCTCCATGAACAATATTTCATAGCTTGAATCCAACTAACACCAACAACGGGATAGAAATTATACGCGGGATGACGGAAATAATTCTCTACCATAGCTTCATTGTAAGAAAGCTTATCTCTCCATACCAATGTATCGGGTAAAGCTGAACTATAAATTTCAGGATAATAGTCAATATCAAAAACTCTTCCCAGCCAATGGAGATACTCCCTATAATCTACATTGGTTACTTCGTTTTCATCCATGTAAAACGAAGACACAGTTACTTGACGGGGAATATTATTCCAGTCTTTGTAAAAATCCTCTTCCACACGTCCCATAGTGAAGGTGCCACCTTCTACAAAGACGAGTCCTGAACCAGCCTGCATGCCATTATATTTTAGATTAACAGTAAAACCTCCGTTTTTCCTGTCATTGTAGGACCAGCCAGTAGTATTGCTTTTTTTGCTGCAAGAACCCACAATGGTCACTATTGTTAATACAATTGGAAGTTTAAATCTCTGTAAAGAACTTTTAGCTTTCATAGTTCTAGGTAGGCTTTTTAAAATTAACAAAACTAAAATTTAGGACACTTTATTGCTTTGTATTGCTTTTTCCTATCTTTACACTTAAACAAATAGGAGAGAGAAAGCTCGTGTGCCCCTCCAAATGAGTTCGATGATGAGCTAAGGGTCATATCATAACTATATCCTATTTTCCAACTCGCTTCATTAGGGGAATAACCAAACAATAACACAATTGCATCCGGATTGTTCTCACCGATGCGCAATCCTAGACCACCTGATAAAGATCCTCTGCTGATGGCCAAACTAGTAGTAAGCTGGTGATGTGGCCCCTGTGTTTGATAGACAATATTGGGAAGCAGGTAGTTCTGTAAATTAGTATATAAACTCTTTCTACCAAGGGGAATGACAAAGCCTGTATGAGCAGTAAATTTAAAAGGCAATCGATCTTGTGTAAAAAATGCAATGTCAGGTTGAGTAAGATGACTCAAAGTGGCACCTAAGTAAAACCTTTCAGTATACCCTATAAACCCCACACTGACGTCGAAATTAGTAACAGTATTTTGACCAGGTGGAACTTCAGCAGTGGTTCTTACAAAACCAAAGAAAGGCTCTATTTCATCAGGGAAACTAAAATTATTCCAATCTAAACTATTCTGTCTTAAAGTCGCTTGAAAACCAGCGAATATGGTGAGTTTACGAGATACTTGAAGATGATAAGAATAGATGCCACTGACTTCTGTAGTAGTTAACGAACCATTTCCAGCATTATCTTGGAAGGCCAACACTCCAATTCCTCCATTCAACACGTCAAAATATTGATCGTAAGAAGCGGAAAATGTTTGATATACCCTGTATATAGGATATTGATTGCGGTAATTCAAATTTACTTTAGGGCAACGATCTATCCCGGCAAAAGCCGGATTTAAATACAGTGGATTTGCATAATATTGGCTGAAATGGACATCCTGTGCCCTAATTCTAAGCAAAGACAAAAAAATAAAAATGATGAAAAATATGGCCATTGGCTTCTTACTCATTTCTTACTTGAAAAACTTGCACGTTACAATATTACAAAAACCATATGAATATTTACTTCACCTTTGCTCATTATATTGAAATTAAGGACAAGCAAAACGGAACAGATGAAGAACCTTGCCAAAATTTTTGAGGTTATAACTAGTTTAAGGGATTCCTTGTAAAATTTTTCAAAATAGGTATTATTATATAACATTGTTGCAGTTATTTTATTGAAAATCAATCTCTTTCAAATGTCATAAAAATTTTGTTTTTAGGTATCTCCTAAGTTTATGGGTCAAAATCTTATAATTTCCATAACGCAGCTCTTTCTGTAAATAGCTATATTGCCAAAACAGATGTCATTGAGATTTTCCCAAATCCTCCAAGGGATGTTATCAATATGGAATATCCAAATATATTCGATGTATCTGCTTATTTCTTTAGTATAGATATGCAAGGAAAGATAATAAAGCAGTTTAAAGAGTTTCAAAAAGAATTGAGTATCTCTGGAATTTCCAGGGGCCAGTATTTCCTAAAAGTTGAAAATCAGCAAAGGAATTATAACTAAGAAAGTGCTGATTGAATAAGGAGCATGGGTCGGGTAATACATAGTGTAAAAAACTTGTGGTAGACAGAAATTTAAGAGGATTTAGCCCTTTTAAAAAACTCACTAAAAGTCCTGTGTTTTTTACATGAGTAAGTGTTATTATGCTAGTCACCTTATTCATAGGCATCGGGATAATTCCACTTTTATCATCAAATCAATGACGGCCAGGTAAGTATAGAGGCCAGGATGGGGATCATCTGAATGGAATTGAGGATTTTTGAGAGAAATCTCAGGCAGCGATACAATAATTATGTCAATCGAGCACTTTCATTTGTGTTTTAAAAAGTGTAAAATGAAGATTCAATTATTGTCCGATAGACAAAATTCCATAACGAAATATTATATAATTTAGGGGCAGAGAAAGGTGGTATTGGTTTAAGTTTAAGTTAAGTATGTCAGTCTCTAAACTTTTCTTTACCTGTAAATAAATGCCAAAACAGTATAAAGTCAGAGGAGAGGCTATAACTTGGATATTGAAAAGTTGCCGGTTTATTTTTCTCAAAGAAAAAATGGCCAACCCAGGCAAATCCATAGCCTAAAAAGGGAATAACGGCAAAAAATATCCACTTGAAAGTAGCGAGAAATATGAGAAAAAAGAGGATAACTAAGCCCGTTCCTACAAAATGGAGCACACGGCACATATAATTTTGATGTTCCGATAAATAAAAAGGATAAAATTCTTTGAGGCTTTTATATCGGTTTTCTTCTTTCATGGCAGAATTACAATTTTAAATTGATTTTATTAACACGACATAAAGTTAACACTTTTTTGAAAAGTGTCTACACTAATTCGTTGATTCACCCCGTATATACGAGGCAAGTCTTTTTCGTATATGAAGGTATGGGATTGAAGCGGGATATTTTATCTGAAATATTATAGAAATACCGGCTATCAGTGACTCCAAATAGCAAGTAAGAAGTTACGAGGGACCCTGGTTCGATAGCTCTAATGACACTGGAAAGTTTAGCGAATTTTTTGGAGTCATGATCAGAAATGGGAGATGCCGGAGTGAAACGATTACGTAATAATAAATATTTGGATATATTAAAATGTTTATTATATTTGCATAGTTAACTGAACATATATCTATAATTAGGCTCTCCTTTTAATTCCAACCGTGTTTACAATTATGATATATTAAGGGCAGAGGAAGGTTGCTCAGCAAAAAGCATTTTTCCGATATGTAAACTTACACAAGTCAAACTTTAAAGAAAATTTAGAAGAGAATAAGGAGGTATCGGGGGTAGTTAAAAAGTTCCTGAAACTATGGTATAGAGTCTATAGAAGGCATGACGTCTAAGAATAGGAAACTACTGGCTTACCTTATTTATATGGCAGAGAGGCTTGTATTTATGAGGCAGATACTCAAGAATACGGGATCTATTTATTACCACTATGACTAGACTGTAAGCCATTATATAAAGATAATTGTGGATGGTATCTTTGGAATAGAGAATTTTAGAAATGAAATTATATGGAGTTACAGAACGAGAGGCGTTAGCAAAAGATGGTTTGGACGCAAGCATGATGTTATCCTAAATTTTACTCTTATCTTAAAAGAGTAATAAATATAAATTTAATATTCAGAAAAACGGGCTTATTCAACAAATAATTTACTGCCAGAGTTTAAAAGGTAAGTAGAAAAGTACAAAAACGAATATGGTCTTTACAAAAGCCATTGTCATTATTTAGAAAGAATTATAAAATCCAGTTGTCCTGAGAGAGGGGCAGTATTAGACCCATTTTGCAGATGTGGAACTGCTCAAAGGTGGTAATAAGGCTAAAATAACAGATATAAAAGCCCACTAGCTCTTGGTAGAAAGTGATAGAGGAGAGATTAAACAAGAGATGTTCTAGGTTATAAAAAGGCAGAATATCAAGTCGTAGAGGTAACCTTGAAGACAAGAGCGCTTATGACAAGCTCGATCCTTTCCAAAAGCAAGATTTTCTTAATCCGTGAAGTAGGGGGGATGCCCTTAATGAAAGGCACAGCGGGGATGGAGGGTTTGGATGGCAAAATGACAATCCATTTATATCTAAGATAAAGAAGAGGGTAATATTTGGGGGGAGAGATGGTATTTTCAGCTAAAGCAGGCAAACAAGTAAATCCAGCTATGGTCAGAGAACTTTGGGGAACTATGGAAAAAGAAAGAGCAGCTATGGGAGGGCTTATTATTAGAACAAGAGCCTAGCGATAAAATGGCAGAGACAGCCAAAAGAAAAGGTAATTTAATGTAATAAGTTATAAAAAAGACTTGCCTCCAAATCATTACCCTAAATTACAAATATTAACAGCAGCAGGAAATACTAGATGAAAAGACATTTAGCACCCTGCCTACTCTACCAGGAATTAGGGCGTACAGGACAAGGAAAAACCTTATTCTAAAATCTTTTACAATCGTAGTTAATTATTTATTATTGCGTTAATTTTTTCCCTTCTTTAATAAACCGAGAAGTGCGGATACTTTACGTTTTATCATATATTTGACAGAAAATTATCGATATGAAATTTTGGATTTTTCTAAACTGTTTATTTTTTGCAGGAATACTAAAAGGGCAAATTTTAGTTTCTTCAACTTCTGTTACCTCTACTACACTCAGTACATTAAACTTTTATCTAATCCTTGCAGGTGTGCCTCCTGGAACTTTAAGTTCAGACTTAAAATATGATGTAGATACGTATAAACTAACTTATTTTACTACTGATGTTCACGGTAATCAAACGATAGCAAGCGGGGCTATCATGGTGCCTAAAGCAATAGCATGCGATTCTTTTTCATTGATGTTATACGCACATGGAACAGTATTGAAGAAGGAGGATGTGCCTTCTAGAAATAAGTCTGAGGCTATTGTGGGACAGGCTTTTGCAAGTATAGGAAGAGTTGTCGTGTGCCCAGATTATCTTGGTTTGGGTGATAATCCGGGTTTACATCCTTATTTACATACCGAGTCGGAGGCCACAGCTTGCATTGATATGATGCGAGCAGCCAGAGAGTTTGTCAAGGATTCCTTACCGGTGTCATTAACTGGTGAGGTGCTAGTTTCCGGATATTCTCAAGGAGGGCATGCGGCCATGGCTACATTAAAGTACATTCAGGATAACAGTCTCTCTAACGAATTTAATATAGTGGCAGGTGGGCCAGGTGCTGGAGCATATAATTTGAGTGGAGCAATGAAGGATATGATATTTTTGGGTCCATATTCTAATCCGGGGTATATATGCTATTTACTATTTGGTTTAAATGAAGTGTATGGAAACCTATTTATCAATTATTCAGATATTTTAAAATCACCTTATGATCAAACAATCCCTCCTTACTTTGATGGTACTCATTCGATGGATTCGCTTAATGCCCAGCTTCCCAACAATATATTAGACTTTATTCAAGATTCGGTTATAGCCAACTTTAAAGCAGACTCAGTTCAAAAAAAACACCCCTTGTGGCAAGCTCTCTTAGCCAATGATAATTATGATTGGAAGCCTGAATTCCCACTGGAAATATATTATTGTACTTTAGATGAGCAAGTGATTTATCAGAATGCGTTAGATGCAGAAGCAGCTATGCTGGCTAACGGAGCAGATTCTGTTAAAGCTGTCTTTGCCGGGAATAAGAACCATGGAGATTGCGCTGTTCCAGCTTTGGTCTTGACAAATGAATTTTTTAAACGAAAAGAGAAAAAATGCGATATTGGTATAGAGGAACGGTACCAACAACATGATATTTATTTGTATCCCAATCCTACTAACAGGCTGTTATATGTAAAAGGCATTAGGAATCGGGTAGAAATGGTGTTTTATCACATAAATGGCGGTGAGGTAAAAAGGCAGTGGATAAATCCAAATGAAAGTATATCCATTGAGAACTTAGCCAGAGGGCTGTACAGTGTCTCGGTCATTTCTGATGAGTTTACAAAGTTGCAAAAATTAATAATCAACTAAAATCCTTCTTTGGTAATATCTTCTTTTATGCCTCTTAGCTATTTAGTTATATCCCAAAATACCCTCATCTCAAATGTAATAATAATTTTTTTCTTGTCCATTTCTTGCGAGCTTAGTCAAGCCTTTTCACATAACTCTAAAATTCTTGATACGTCATTGTGCCTTCTGTCTGCGTGCGGGTATCCACAAAGTAGGTAGTTAATAGAATTGGGATTTTCCTTGGTCAAATTTACTACTTGAAAGACTCATTGAATCCCAATAGAAAAATTGCAAAATTTCCTTGAATTTATATTTATTACTCACAGGTAATTACCAATTTTTGTGCTAAACGGCATATCAAAATCAAGAAATAAGCTATTTTCTTAAAGATAAATCTTAATTGTATCTATATTTTTGAGGGATCTTACAAGTTGTTTTAGAAAAGAAGTATCTGTTTTTAGCTACAATATTGTAAATAAAATCGCGGATAAATTTTGGGATAATCCTCGTAATAAGAGAAACTATTTTAAGAACACCTCCACAGTTTTCTAATATACTTAATGCCGCTTCTGACTTGATTTTAATATCCGAATTGTTATTATCAAGCAAATAAATAGTATCTACCCCTTTAATTACAGGAATATTTAAACTGCTAAGTATTTTTCTCCCTTTTTCTGAATGATTAGAAATAAAAAGATAATCTTTTTTGGCATACTTTATAGCGAATTGAATAAACCGATTACAAAGCATGCAGTTACTGTCGAATAAAATTATTTCTGCTTGATTATTCACCTTGAAATGTCTTTCTATTAAGTAAGAAGAAACGTTTTGGCACTTAAAATATTCTTCAAATCTCGGACATTTCTTCTCCTTCAAAGAATAAATAATTCAGATTTTCGTAAGATTCAAAATCTATAATTTTGGCAATTAGCAATTTGAAAAGAGTCTTTTCGCAACAGTTTCATATCTTACATTGTCACTTAGTAGTCTTGCTTTCCTTTGAGAAACAACCTTATACAGGCTTACCAAAAGTTCTCTATAGTTTGCGGTTAGCTCGTTTTGAAGTGTCTCATCAAATAATTGATGGGCAAGTATTATATTCTACTTTTAAAAGAAAATTTGTAAGAGAACTTGTATTTTTCATTAATTATTATCATGGACAAAGTCTATGAGGGAGATGAGATGAAACTAGACAGTTAGCCCTGGACTTTTGAACGGGTTATCCCTCTCAAGAGAAATAGACTCGAATCTTGAGAACAAGACGAGGAAATGTAGAAGAAAAGCAATTGAAAGATCAACTAACGACAACTTTGAATGTAAATCAGTTAACTTTAGGTATCTACTATTTTCTGTATTTAGGGATGAAAAATATCTATATAGTGAAAAATTAATTATCAAGTAATCTACCCATGTCAGCAAGAGAAATTCTCGGCATTTCATTTATACCTTTACCCGGCTGTTACTCTCTTGCTTTTTACGTAGCCTCAATAACGGCATAGGAAAATTCTCTAAGTACTTAGCTAAAAAGGTTTAAACCACACTATGATATTATAAATGAAGTAAATGACTTGTTATGATTTACATCTTAAATGGAGATTATTCCGAAAACAAAGGTATCTACATCGATATCGACAATAGAGCACTTAATTATGGCGATGGCGTTTTTGAAACCGTGAAATATGCCAACGGCCAGATAAATTTCTGGGAGGACCATTATTTTAGACTAATGGCCAATATGCGTATTGTCCGTATGGAAATTCCCATGAGCTTTTCACCTGAATTTCTAGAAGAGCAGTTTAGAAAAGTAATTGAAGTCAACAAACTAAAAAGCCAGGTAGTAAGGCTAAAACTATTAGTTTGGCGTAAGTCAGGGGGATATTATACTCCAGAGGATAATAAAGTGGAATATCTCATTATGGCTTCAGTATTACCTTCGGCATTGTATGAGTTGAATAAAAGGGGTTGGCAGGTAGACTTATTCGAGGATTACTACAAACAAAAGAGCCTGTTGTCTGCAGTCAAAACGACGTCTTCCATACTCTACACTGTTGCAGGAGTCTTTAAAAAGGAGAACCAGTTAGACGAAGTTATTCTGATAAATAACAATAAAAGTGTAGTTGAGGGAATAAGTCACAATATCTTCCTGGCTAGAGGCAATGAAGTAATAACACCTCCGCTAGAGAGCAGTTGTTTAAGAGGAATTATGCGAAAAAAAGTAATAGAGATATTGCCTGAAATAGGATATACAATAATTGAGAAAGACTTTTCGCCCTTTGAATTTCAAAAGGCGGATGAAATGTTTTTTACCAATTCTATTAATGGCATAAGATGGGTCTTTAAATACCGGAAAAGAGAATTTTACTCTGAATGTAGCCAAAAGCTTATAGAAGGGATAAATGCTAAAGTCACTTCAGGCTAGTTTAGAGAAGGGTCTGAGGGGCTGTTGGCCCATAAAGAGTACTTCCCTCCCATTTTCATCAATGTTTTTTTCCACATCTCACGTGGTTCGTCTTTTAGAATATTAACAGTTGCATTCTTTAAAACCATCCAGGAATTTTCAGAAATTTCATTTAATAATTGACCTATAGACCAGCCACTGTAACCCAGAAAAAAACGGATATCATCAGATGTAATAAGATTATTACATCTGATCAGACCTTTAAGTGATTCTAAATCACCTCCCCAATACAATTTGTCATTTATCCTTTCACTTCCAGGAAGTAAATCGCCCTTATTGTGAATAAAATAAAGATTGTCCTCCTGTACGGGACCTCCATGATAAACCAGCGTGTCAAAAGATGGGAAATCTACTATGATCTCATCGAGTTTTAATTCGAGTGGTTTATTTATTACAAAGCCTACAGAACCATCTTTATTATGTTCAGTAAGTAGGATTATTGAACGCCTAAAATTAGGATCGTCTAAAAAGGGTTCAGCTACCAATAAACTGCCTTTTTCGGGTTTTTCAATTAAATACTGCATTTTAGTACATCTCTATTAGTATGAGTTGTTTACTCTTAGATTTGCAATGCAATCTATTAAATATTTTATGAAAGAAGAATTGCAAAAAGCAGGGAAAAGTGACCGGCAAAGTATTCTCGATATTGAAAATGTTAGTAATGACCCGCTTAAGCAGTTTAAAAGATGGTTTAAAAAATATCAGGAGAGTGGAGTTAAAGACTTTAATGCAATGGTGTTGAGTACGGTTTATAAAAATAAGCCATCATCTAGAGTAGTTTTGCTAAAAGGCATTGATAAGGGAGGATTTGAATTTTACACTAATTACCAGAGCAGGAAGGGAAAGCAAATAGAACTAAATCCTTACGGTTGCTTAAATTTTTTTTGGCCACAACTCGAACAGCAGGTGAGGATAGAGGGTAGAGTTGGAAAGTTATCAGCAGTAGAATCAAACCGATACTTTTCTTCTCGTCCCCAAGGAAGTAAAATAGGAGCTTGGGTTTCGCCTCAAAGCAGTGAAATTAAAAGTAGAAACGAGCTAGAAGAAAATGTAAAGAAATACATCAATCATTTTCAAGGGAAAATACCCCGACCCGAAAACTGGGGGGGTTATCGAGTTGTTCCTTTGTACTTTGAATTTTGGCAGTGTAGGAACAATCGCTTACACGATAGAATCTGCTACAAATGGATAAGTAACAAATGGCAGCTTAAGCGATTGGCTCCATAAAATAACATTCTGCAAAAAACATAGGGTTTTTTAACTTCACTTTTGAGCAGTGAAGTGGATTTTTACTTTCCAGCCATTTCCTCCCACTTCTCAATAGTGGTCATCATCATTTCTTGATAAGAAAGTTCACGCTTTTTCTTTCCCATAGAGCGCCTTCTTACGTTAATGGCTTCTTCACCGTAATTAATGGCGTTTCGATAGTCGCCTAATTCTGCTAAAATCTGAGCATATAGCCAATAACTATACCAGTTGTCATCTTTAGAATTTAAAGATTCTTCCATGTAATACATAGCTTTCTCCAAGTTCGTCTTATTATTATAGTAATAGCTTGCCGCGTTTCTATAAACACGCCATCTTCCATCTTCATCAGCTAATTCTATTGCAATTTGAATGTTTTGCTCGGCTAATTCTTTTACTTCGACCTCAAAAGGAATACTGATCTTCGTTCTATCCCAAATCAATTGGATTTCAGCGGATTCATTGGCAATATTACCTACATTGATGACAAAAGTTTCAACAAATTCACCATATTTTTCACCTCCTACTTCTATCCTCATACGGTCTGCTTCTTCATTGTAATCGAAAGTGCCCCAGTTTTCCGTATTTTTATTAAAAATGATAACCCAATTATCTTCACTGGGTATAGTAATCAACGAATATTTCCCTGCCTCGATCAATTCATTCTGAATAATTATAGGGGTAGAGAACTCTACAGTTGTATTGAGATTTGCCCCAGTACGCCACAATTCACCATACGGAACTAATTCACCAAATATTTTTCTTCCCTTAACACTTGGACGACTGTATTCTATTGTAATGTCTGTCAAACCTACTCTTTGCTCTAGCTTAGATTTTGGGCTGGGTTGTGGAAGATCCTGTGCACTGCTGCTAATAGTAAAGCTTAATACTAGCAAGTTCATCAAAATAGATTTTTTCATGACAATTGATTATTATGTTTTCAGCAAATGTACAACTCGTTTTCTCATTTTTGAATAATAAACCCACTTGAATACTCAAAAGTTTTAGTTTCTATTTTTTGTCGTTCTTGAATATAGTTCTGATAGTCTTGGTGATATCCTGCCCGTTTGTCAATCACTTCAAACTGTTTTCCTATCAAGCAAAGAAGCAATTCGCACAACTCTCTTATCGCATAAACATCGGCAGAATTTCCCGAAAAATAATCAACCAAGTTGTGATTTTTAAGATACTCCGTCAGTACCGGGCTGCTATTTCTTTTGATAGCTAGACGAATTCTTACCATACGGATGACGGGAATATCTAGTATATCGTCGAAAAAGTAACATACCTCCGAAGGAGTGATATGATGTTCATCACAAAAGTGAAGAATAGCCTTGTTTTTTTCTTTGATTTTGATATAAACTGCCTGGATATGTTCTCTTTCAGCCCATCTTAAAGCGGCAGGGTTAATTTCTCCAGTAATTATAGCGGTAAAAGGTATCCTATCTGAATACAGAAAGTGACCAAAACGAAGTATATTAACTCCCATTGAGTCTACCTCGCTGAAATCACTGCTATTTTCTGTGTTTTTTCTTCCATTGTTAAATACTCCGTCCCAATCAAAAATATAGGCTTTGATGCCTGGCATTTTCTCTTTTAAATCAAAGGCAGGGGTTAAAAAGTGCCCTCCAATATTTACAAAAATGCCCTCTATATGCGTGGGTTCCATGCTTAAAAAACTCTATTAATAAGTTACTAGTCTTTTAAATGGACTATAAAGTGGACATTGATTAGATTTTAGATACATTTTTATTTAGAGTCATGACTCAGTTTAGAAAGGTAATATTTTTGTAGCTAGTTGTAGTTCAATGAAAAATAGATACATGAAACTGACCTTATCTTTTTTCGAACGAAAATTTAAACTAATCATGACCCATGTTTTTATTAAAAGCTCTCCCACATAGTCTCCCATTTTACTTTAGATGGAGTGATAATCATTACTGGAATCTCAGAGTAGTAGATCATAGCCTGGACATCTGTACCTAAGAAGTAGCCACTGAGGTCCTTGTCTTTATCATCTTCTGTAATAATAATGAGATCACCGTCATTCTCATAAGCATAGTTCAAGGTGTTGCGTATGATCCCTTTTTGCTTTGGGTTTTCAATCAATTCCGAAGCACACTCAACCTTGCAGTCTCTAACAAACGTTTCCACCTGCTTGAGATGAGAACGTAATATAGGCACTTCGTATTTTTTCATAGCAACTGATACTACTTTAATGTTAGCGTTAAACAAGCGGGCATATTTAAGTGCCGGCCCGACTTTTTCCTTAGAACGTCTGTCTAAGACTAATGGGAATATAATAGTAGATATTTTATGTATGTTTCTAACTCCGTTAACGGTAATAACTGGCGGTTGTACTAGAGTGGCAACCCGATAGGCATTATTACCTATAAATCTTTTTTGAAAGTTTTGAGGCTTGCCATTAGTACCTAAAATAACCAGAATGGCTTCAATCAATTCACTTACTCTGACAATTTCTTCGTAAACCACCCCTCTAGCTACCATCGTACTGATTTCAATACCCGATCTATCAGAGTGTTTTTTGGCCAAGTTTTTTAGTTTGGTAATAACCTTCTTTCTAAGTTCGTTTCCATCTGTTTTAGCAGAAAATATTTTTTTGAAGAAATTGCTCTCTTCAATTACTGATAACAAAGCAATTTTTGCAGATGTTGCTTTGGCAAAAATTAAAGCCTGTTCCAAAGCGAGGATCGATTGCTCAGAGAAGCCAATAGGAACTAGAATGTTGGAATTTGATTCGGCCATTTTAATTTAATTTAGCACAAAAATAATATAATCCTACACTAGCTGGATGAAAAACAGAACTTACACTTGATACCGATGGCAGTATATGCCATCTCAGGTTAATGCATGGTAAGGGCATTCAATAAAAACTATAAATAAAGGCCGAAAATTTTATAAATTTGTTGTCACGATTTTAATCTGGTAAATATTACTAGCCTTAAAGTGGAAACAGCAGAATTGTTGTTGTGCCTGTTATATCCAAATTATATTCTTCCTTATCAAATGAAATGTAGTAATAATTTTTTCTTGTCGATTTCTTTTAAACCGTGTTCTTGGCATGTTTCTAAAATCTTTTTCTATGCTAGTTTATAGATGATTTTCCTTGTAATAAATTTGCTGTTATCATTATCCAAGTAGATACTTCGTAATCAATCTTAAAATAGTTTTCTGGGTGAAGTAAATACAAGCAGATGATTAATTAGCCATTAGAATGAGCCTGATTATCTTCTCTCTTTGAGAGGGTCATTAAATCTTAAGTTCTCAGAGAAAACACCTAATACTTCCCTAGATTCAGATTTTGGAAAGTGGATATGTTAGATGTAGTTGGTTTTCAGTAATTTACAACTGATTACAAAGATGTTATCTTTCTATACTAGTTACGACCCTTGAATAGTTTAGGTTATTGTTATCTTTTGGGAAAAAAGTCGGAATTTATACAATCTTATTTTAGAAAAATCTTGCAAACAGACTGGTATTACAAATTGATCTCCTTTAACCCGGTCAATCAAAAAGCTCCCATAGTAATTGATCGGTTGAAAAACCGGGGAATATGAAAAGGACTTTTTGGATTGTTATAATAATACTAGGGGGTTATGGCCTCTTTATCGGTTTTCGTTACTACGAGAAAATATTTTCTCCCAACGTGGAGATTCGGGGAGGAGAGACTTTTAGCTTATATGTCCCTAGGGGATCAGACTTTCAGATATTATTAGATTCTTTATCGGTTAACCATATATTAAAAGATACGAAAAGTTTTAGGTGGTTAGCAGAAAATGAACGTTATGTAGAGAATGTTAAACCCGGCCATTATTTGCTAAAAGAGGGTTGGAATAACAAAAGTTTGATTAACAAGCTGAAATTGGGCAGTCAGGATCCGGTAAAGCTGGTGTTGAATAATGTAAAAAATGCTTATGAACTTGCTGGCAAGCTTTCAAAAAAATTAGAATCAGATTCATTGGAATTTTTAAGTTTTTTGAGTAATGATTCTATTCTCGCTGAATATGGATTAGATAGATATACAGCCATCGTTTATTTTCTCCCAAATACTTATGAGTTCTACTGGAATTTTTCTCCTGAATCTATATTGAAAAGAATGAAACGGGAATTTGACTGTTTTTGGACAGAAAGCCGTAAAAACAAAGCCGCAAAGCTGGAGCTTACACCAATAGAAGTAATTACTTTGGCTTCTATGGTGGAAAAAGAAACGGTTCAAAAGGAGGAAATGCCAACTGTAGCGGGACTGTACTTCAATCGCCTAAAGAGAAATATGAAATTACAGTCTGACCCTACAGTGATTTACGGTATTAATCAAGAATTTCCTAGGCGCAAGATTACTCGGGTATATTTTAAAGACTTAGAATATGATTCTCCTTACAACACTTATATGTATAGTGGTTTACCTCCAGGGCCGATAAAAATTCCCGAGCTATGCACAATCCATGCAGTTTTGAATTATGAAAAACACGATTATATTTTTATGGTTAGTGATCCTGAAAGACCAGGTCATCATAATTTTGCAAAAACTATGAGAGAACATCAGCAGAACAGGATAAAATACATTCGTTCGATAAACAAACATTAAGTCTCATTACTTTCCCATTTTGAAGGCAAAACTCTCTATTTATTTTAATGATGACAAAAGTTAATTGCAAATGGGCTATCCCTAATAGCCACCTATTATTCAGGCTATGACAGAACTTTATGGTAGTATTCTATTTAGATATCAATTTCTGGCAACTCTACCGGCTCCTTTCTGAAGACAAGTTTGTCATTCTCGACATCAACTAAAATCAAGCTTTTTTTTTCTATTTTGCCTGCCAGCAAATCTTTTGAAAGTTCATTCATAATCCTCTTTTGGATGAGACGTTTTATAGGACGTGCTCCAAATTGAGGGTCAAAACCCACATTAGCTAAATAGGAAATACCTTGCTCAGTAGCTTCAATTTCAATTTGTTGTTTTTTAAGAACTTTTTTGAACCGCTTTAACTGCAAATTAACGATTTCTGTAATATCATTTTTATCTAGTGGTAAGAACATGATTAACTCATCAATTCGGTTTAGAAACTCTGGACGAATAGTTTTTCGCAATAGTTGAACAATATCCTCCCTTGTATTTTCAAATATCTGGAACTTATTATTGTCGTCGATTTTTTCAAATTTTTCCTGAATGATATAGGAGCCCAGGTTAGAAGTCATAATGATGATGGTATTCCTGAAATTAGCAACTCTTCCTTTGTTATCGGTCAGTCTTCCTTCGTCCAATACCTGTAGTAGTACGTTAAAAATATCTGGATGTGCTTTTTCAATTTCATCCAAGAGCACTATGGAATAAGGTTTTCTTCTAACAGCTTCGGTTAACTGACCTCCTTCGTCATAACCTACATAACCCGGAGGTGCTCCAATCAAGCGACTGACAGAGTGCCTTTCCTGATATTCGCTCATGTCAATTCGGGTAATGGCATTTTCATTGTTGAAGAGAAATTCAGCCAATGCTTTGGCTAGTTCTGTTTTTCCCACTCCAGTTGTACCAAAGAAAATGAATGAGCCAATAGGTCTGTTTTCTTCTTGTAAACCAGCTCGGCTTCTTCTTACTGCATTGGAAACGGCTATAATAGCTTCTTCCTGTCCTACTACACGTTTATGTAGTTCTTCCTCTAATCGCATCAGCTTTTCTTTTTCGCTTTCCAGCATTTTGCTTACTGGGATACCCGTCCAGTGACTGACTACATCTGCTATATCTTCAGCATGAACTTCTTCTTTAATTAAAGGAGAATCTGACTGAAGCTCTCTAATCTGACTTTCAAATTTAGTCAATCTTTCTTCGGCTGCTTTAATTTTGCCATAACGTATTTCTGCTACTTTACCATATTCACCAGCCCTTTCAGCCTGATCAGCTCGCAGCTTCAACTGTTCGATATCTTCTTTGGCTTGTTGAATGCCATCTACTATGCTCTTTTCGTTTTCCCATTTGGTATTTAAGGTTTTTCGCTGATCGTTTAATTCGGCTAGCTCCTTTTTCAAGTCATTTTGTTTAGCTTCATCCTCTTCTCGTTTAATTGCTTCTAATTCGATTTCTAATTGCATGATTTTGCGATCTAATACATCTATTTCTTCGGGTTTACTATTAATTTCTAAATGAAGTTTAGAAGCTGCTTCGTCTATCAGATCAATGGCTTTATCTGGCAAAAATCGATCTGTAATATAACGTTGGGAAAGTTCCACTGAGGTGAGTATTGCTTCATCTTTAATCCTCACCTTGTGATGGGCTTCATATTTTTCCTTAATTCCCCTTAGAATAGAAATAGCCGATTCAGCATTTGGTTCATCTACCATTACCTTTTGGAAACGCCTTTCCAGAGCCTTGTCCTTTTCAAAATACTTTTGATATTCACTAAGAGTAGTAGCTCCTACCGCTCTTAACTCTCCTCTTGCTAAGGCAGGCTTCAAAATATTAGCGGCATCCATAGCTCCTTCCCCACCCCCTGCTCCAACAAGGGTATGTATCTCGTCAATAAAAAGTACAATTTTACCGTCTGATTGAACGACTTCTCGTATTACTGCTTTAAGTCGTTCTTCAAATTCACCTTTGTATTTGGCTCCAGCCACTAAGGCTCCCATATCTAAACTATATAGTTGTTTTTCTTTTAGGTTTTCGGGAATGTCTCCTTTAATAATACGGTGGGCTATTCCTTCTGCAATGGCAGTTTTACCTACCCCTGGTTCTCCTATTAGTACCGGGTTGTTTTTTGTCCTTCGGGAGAGTATTTGTAATATTCTTCGTATTTCTTCATCTCTACCAATAACTGGATCGAGTTTTCCGCTTTCGGCCAGTTGATTGAGATTTTTAGCATATTTGCCAAGGACATTATATTTTTCTTCTGCATTCGAAGAGGTAACACGATTTCCTTTACGTAATTCCTCTATAGAAGCTTTGAGGTTTTTTTCCGTAATACCATTATTTCTCATTAAGCAAACAATAGGATGACTGTCTGCACCTTTAAAAATAGCTAAGATGAGATGCTCTAGAGATATGTATTCGTCGCTCCATTCCTTGAGTATACTCATAGCTCGGCTAATTGCTCTAGTTACCGAAGAATTAAGATAAATATTGCCGCCTTCTACTTTTGGATATGATTTGATGATTTGATCCAAGGCTTCTTCAAACCTTGTAACGTTTACGTTTAGTTTTCTAAGCAGATAAGGCAATATATTCGCATCTACATTGAATATTCCTTTTAATAAGTGCCCAGTATCAATAGCCTGATGTTGGTTTTCTATGGCTATGTGCTGAGCTTGTTGAATAGCTTGCTGAGCTTTTATAGTGAATTTATCGATATCCATCTATTTACTTTTTTGAAGGAGTGTCAATTCTAGTAAGTATGGAGAGAACAGAATGTACTAAAAGGAAAAGTGCAAAAAGTTCATAACTCCCCCTAAATGAAAGGATTGCATCCCATTTTTAAATTTTACTCGAAAAAACGGAATCTACTAAAACTGGCAGTTCCGTATGATTCCTCTACAATTTTAAAGGCTTTCTAAAACCATTAAAAACTCTGCGGTAGGTCTCACACAATAACTTCCTGAAAACCGCCACAAATAAGCCATTTAGGACAATATTAAGCCTCATTATTTTCCAAAATTAAAGCTTTTTTCAATGTTACTATGGAAGTTGAAAACCCGAGAAAAAACATTCCATTTCATTTTGGGTTGACATTGGCTGGTATTTTTTGTACTGATAGACACCCCTATAAGGGTCAAAAAAGTAGCGAAAAGTGCCGTTATGATACCTGATAATGCCATCTACTATTTTGAGGCAAACAAATGTAACTTGCTAAAAGTCAAACATACGAAAACATCAACCGAACCAATGGGTTTATTTTCAGATGCGAGTTTATGAACAGCGACTTTCGGGATATCTTTAAAAAGTGAAAAGGAAAAGTTCAACACCTTTGCCTATTGCGGTCCTTCATACTTGGGAACAGACAACAATTACGAGCAGGGCTTTACTGAGCAGGATAGCTCTGATCTGTTCAATGTGTTGGAAAACAGCGAAATCCATTTTGAGATCAGTGAACTTAACCATCCTTTCTTTTTGGAAAAACGCTCGTAATGGAATGTTTGTTCTGGGATTGGTCATAATTTACATTAACGTATATATCCCTAACGAACCAAACGATTTTTATACAAAGACTTTTTCATTTAGTATTATTTCATTAAGGTGCTGCACTGTTACTTGTAAAAGCAGACAGCATCAAAAAATTTAAAAACAATCTTATTGGTAAATCTGTGACATTTATATCTATAATATCCTAATTCTATGTATCTGGTAAATTTGGCTTTTGTAGCTCAAGTAATAGAAAGAAAACTTTCCTCCTCAAACGAAATAGGAGAACCCTTACATATATGCCATATATTGGACGGCTACGACCATCATCTTTACCCTTATTTATAAATTCTATGAAAAGACTTTAATGGAATAATGTAGGAATAGGGACTACTAATCCCCTTGCGGGGTTACACATTAATGGAGGTCTTCTCATTCCATCAAACAGCTATTTAAAATTTGGCACAAAAAATTCCAATACGGGTCAATTAGCCATACAGAATGCTTCATGTTGCTACAATACTTATTTTGATATGAAAGAGGAGTTTATATTTCAGAAGAAACAATCATGGGAATCAAGGGGTGCAATGCTTGGACTACAAAGTGATGGTACAATAACAATGGGAGTTTGGGAAACATACGATAAATACTGTTACCAATACTAATGGACATAAATTGATGGTGAATGGTGGTATTCTTTGTGAGAGGGTTAAAGTGGTTGGTGATGTTTCAAATTCTGATTATGTATTTGAAAAAGAGTATAAAACTAAAAAGTATTGAAGAGGCAAAGGCATTCATAGAGACAAATAACCATCTTCTAGATGGGCATATTCAGGCGTAGATGAATTCAATGGTACATCAGTGGATTTATCGAAATGGTAATTTTTCAGATGGGTTTAATGTAATGATGGATGAGTGGGGACCAAACTATACTTTTTTGGTACTTAAATGATGAAAAGATTTATTCATGGTCAGGAAATCTCAATTATCAATTCCATATTATAGCTAATTTTGGAATTACCGGTGGTTCTCTATGTGCTTTTAGTCCTGGACCAGATAATACTACTCCATTTTCCTGCGACTTTTGAGATTGACTATATTAAGAATATGGACGAGACTAGATTGCCAACAAACCATAAACATATGTGATTATAATCAATCATTAACTGACCCAACTGTAATCACGGGGCAATAAATATCATTAGGAGGGGCTAACTTGTAATTCCACAATTCAGAATGGCGAATATTTAGATTTAATTGCTACAGATTACATAGATATTAAAACCTGGGGTTAATATAGAAAATGGAGACAATTATTTCCACCAAGATAGTTGATTGTTCTAGTCCTCAAAATATGATTATGATGATGAAAAGTGGATGAAATCAATTTCTAAAGGATATCAATACAGGTCAGTTGGAAATTGTTTCTGAAATTGAACCAGATAGTATAGTTATAGGTAAGGTTAGTAATTCTAACTTACAGCTTGAAAATAAACCGTTGTTGTATACCGAGATATACCCTAGCTCTACTAGCGGTGAAATTAATATTGAAAAAGATAATTTGAGTATTGATATTTACCTTGCCGAAAGGTATTTGTTTTCTTAGAGGAACTTTTGGAAATAGTATTGTTTCAGAAAAAAAATTATTTTAGAATGATATAGTAGTAGTTAAGATGTTTAAAATAGTATCCATTTTACTATTAACAGTTTGTTCTAATTTTCTTTTCGATCAAGATAGTAATGATAATCATGTAGCCTTTTTTCTAATAATGAGGTAGAAGTTATTTCGTGGAATAGGAGACTTTTGTGGTATTAACGATATATCGTGACAAAATGAGGAAAAAGTATTTGGGGTATCTTCAATCAATAGTATCCATTTACAAAGATTATTTTTTCGCTTAGGAGTTGAAGTTACAAAATGGGAAGGTGATTTATCTTTTCCAATTTTTGTTAGTTCCTCAATATTGATTTCTAAAAAAAGTAGCTTTTCTTTTATTAAATGCTGGATACAGTATTGTAAAAAGGACAAGTAATTTTCATGGTGATACAGAAAAAGGAAGATTTTTCTTATCCTATGGTGCAGGGTATAAACACAAAAATAGGTGGAAAATATAGCCTATATTTAAAGACGACTATCCGCCATCAAAATATGGAGTTCTGAAAATATAAGAATTGTTAATCCTGAAGAAAGTCCTTATAAAGAGAAATATAATATTAATTATAATTTTTTAACTGTTATTGTAGGAATAGAGGTAAAGTGATAATTACCTATTAATTGGGAGAAAATATGGAAATAGGCATTTGCTGGTGGAAGTTTGGAAAAGTCTATTTTATTCTCTATGAATATCAAAACTAAGCGAAGCAGATAAAATACAAAGTCCTCTAATGATGAGGATTTGTATGGGGTCATGCAGAAAATACTGCTTCGTGAAAATAAATTGGTTTAGAAGATGAACCAATTAGGTATTTGGTCTTGCGTTACAAAAAAGAACTGTTAAAATCATCTTAGTTTACAAACCATCCAGGTGGAGAAGCTAAAGCCATCCGGTGCTGATAACAGCGTTACAGACCGCTTAATACAAATTGGTATCATTTGTAGATTACAGAAGTACTCGGTCATTTGATAATTTCCGAAAGAAGTTATTTAAGTTTTGCGGATATTTGGATTACTTGAAAAGTTGAAACGAGGCACGAGATAGGTTCCTGAATTTGAAATTAAGGAAAGGATCCAGAAACAGGCAAAGGAAAAGGCGAAGAAAGAAACGACAAGAATTGCCAAGAGCAATAGAAAACAAAAGGCGTAGATGTTGAATGGATTGGTCAAAGTAACAGAGCTTCCTATTGAGGAAATAGAAAAGATCAAAGTAAGGAAGAAAAGGTAGTAACCAAGGATACCTCACTCATTTTTATAGTATATTTCGTATTGCACATTCCGTTTTGTCGATTATACAGTTACAATTGAGTAAGGGTAGAATATAGAATGATAATTTGACCTATTTATTTGATTGATAGCGAAATAATTGCATAAAAAGCTTTGTGAATTTATACGGGGCTAAAGAATTAAATTTTCTATTTGGCAACTACTAGTTTACGAGTAGCCGTCTTGCTATCAAGCTCAATATTTACAACATAAACTCCACTACCCCAGTCAAAAGTATCGAGCATAAGTTGATGACTGCCCTCCTGTAATTTTATTTCATCGCTATAAACAAGTTGACCAATTAAATTGTGCACCTTGATCTTAATATCTTTAGGCTGAGATATAAACATTGGCAAGAAACTTATGTCCCCAGATGGATTAGGGGCAAGGTCTCCTATATAAGTAGATTGAGATGGAGTGTATTCATCTCTTCCAATTATAAGTTGGGGATTTTTATCGGTCAATTTCATGCAGAACTGATCAATAGCCCATCCTTTATTATGAATATCCCAATCTGATTCAAAACGAAATCTAAATATAGCTGTATAAATATTGTCGAAGGTGAAAACGTATGTAGCAGTATCCCAACGCTCAGAATTGCCGCTCCATCCGGGTTTAATAATATCTAAAGCAGTAACATGATCAGTGTTATACCAGTTGGACTCATTGGAAAAACCAATTACTCGCCAAGTTCTACCACCATTAAGAGAAACTTCAAAGTTGCCTCCGTCATGATATTTTTCCGTTTCATACCAATGATAGAATGAGATTTCGTAAGTCTCAGAACTGTCGACATTAAAGGCAGGAGTATATAACGAAGAGCTATCTCTCGACTTATAATCTATTGCTAAGCCCGTCATCCAAACACTGTCTCCACTAGGTGGTGGGGCGAACTGAACGGGGTCTCCCTTTTCCCAGGAGGTAGAACCATCAAAGTAAGTGTGTGTATTTGCTGCAAAGAACGGCAGAACCCCGCTGTTATCCTCAAAGTCATTACAGTAGATGGTATCGTTAGTGGCTCTATTAAAATCGTAATCAGACAATACCTGTATAGTTGCAGTTGTAGTATCATCAAAGGGAAGGTCATCCCTTTTAAAGTTTGGCATGGAGGTAATAATCTTTAGCTGGTGAGTACCAGTAGTAACATCCCGGGCTTGCCAAGTGTGTTTGTAAAGATGTTTAGCCCTATTTCCAAAAACTATACCCCGACCGCCGTAGTATACAGTATCAGAACCCAAAAATGGCTTGCCGTCAATTGAAATGTCAACAGCATTTTTAGTAAGTAGTTTAACTCCCGTATTTCGCATGACAACCTCTAAGTATTGATCTAATTTAGGTATAACAAGTGGGGAGACAACTTTTACATCAAGAGGACCAACACTATTCTGAGGAGGAATATAGATTTCAATGTCATCAATAGCCCAACCACCTTTTGCCATAGGTCCCGAAGGATTGGTACCTGGGGCAGATGCAAACCTGAATTGGAAAACCTGCACATTAGTATCCAAATTAAATTGACTTAAAGGAAAGGCGGAAAATATCCACCCGCTATTATTATAAGTCCAACCAGGCTCGCCAAGTCCTGGAGAAGTAGAAGTTCTTAATATAGGAATACTTAAATCACCATAATTACTTAAAAACCAATTAGAGACAGGTAACAGGCTACCGACATTTGTAGAATCATAGAGTCCAAGGTTAGAGTTTATAATGCTTTTGCCAATGGGTTTAAAAGTATTGGATGATGTCAAAAACTCAAGAGTACCAGCAACGTCGCCCAAAGAACCCATATCTAGAAATTGCCAAAACCTGATTTCCGCCTGTTGGATAGTATCAAAGTTGTCCAATAAAGGAAATCTTAATATTTCAGTAGTACCATCTATAAAAGGGCCATCAATATTGGTAGCCCAACAGTTAAGAGAACTCTTAACGCTGGTAATAGCTCCATTATTAGTAGGGGCTCCTAACTCCCATTGCAAAAGTCCTCCGGTGGGACTACTATTTCGTACAACAAAACCAGTACTGCTGTAAACGCAATTGTCAAAGTCATCTTCAAATGGAATGTTATATTTTCCAATTCCTGAAAAAACCCTACAAGCTGTATCGTTAAAATTATAGCTATCTCCTGCTATAGACGTATAGGCACAAACTCTACAATCACCCAATGGAAGTACCGCACCGGTCCCTATTAGGTGTATGGTACCGGATGAATCAGACTTGATGGTGATATTTGAGTTGTATGGATAAGTAACCGACACTCCTTTATTTGGTCCGCAAAGAGGAGTTATTTCAAGTTGAACCTGTGGATTTATGAGGTCACTAGTACCATAATTTCTCACTTCAATAGAAGGTTCAAAAGGATTACCAGCAAAACTACCATAATAAGGTCTGTCAAGCTCAACGACACCACCATCGGAAGATATGAGATCATATATAACAACTTTGTCAATTGCCAAATCGGCTCGATCACCTGCGCTTGAGTTTCGAGTGAGATTAAATCTCAGTTTTATTTGCTGACCGGCATATCTGCTCAAATCAACTCGGTGAAATACCCAGTCGGACAATTCACCAGAAAAATTTGATGAGCTAGGCCTAATAGTATTACCACCGCCGGGGATAGCCCCCCAGTTCTGATTATTTTTACGTGCAAGTGATACTTGTATTTGAAGATATCTAAAGTTTCCACCGTACATGTGGTAAAAGAAATCCATAGTCGGTTTATTCATGCCAGTTAAATCAATACAATGCTCCGATGTTAGAAAAGTAGAAACCCTTTTTGCAGAGGAACCAGTGGCTTCAGTGTACATATATTTACCTTTTCTATAATAGCCTGAGAATGGACCAGTATTTCTGGTAGTCGTCAACTTTTCACCAATTACCCATTGAAAATTAGGGTCTTGACCAATCTCTGTAACAAATGCTGGCACCCCTGTTTGGTTAGTTCCTACAGGAGCATTATCAAAGTCCATAAAAAACGGAAATGTTGAATGTTGAGGATAGTGATTAATAGCCCATGTTATTGTATCATTACTTTTTATAGTATCTCTTGCTAGATTATTGATCCAGGCCTTAATAGTATAGGTATTTATACTTGAGAGGTCAGCCAATCGAATAAAGCTATAGCTGAGTGTATCAGCAAGGCCAATAGAAACTTTAATAGTATCTAATTGTACGACTGCCGAATTAACCTGAAAAGCAATGGGTAGTTTCCGTATAGTATCACAACCATTGTTTCTAACGACAATTTTAACTTGCTCATTGGCATAGCTACACAAACCATTTATGGGTTCAGAATATTCCAACATTTCAGCTTCAAATTGTAATGGCTCAAATATCCTGAAGTCGTCAATGGCCATATCTCCTTCATCGCTGCCACTACCACTAGGAGACTGCTTAATACTATTGAACCTAACTCTAATCATCTTACCATTAAATGGTAAAAGAGGAATTAGAGCTCTTTTCCAGGGATCTGTAGAAGATGTTTGTTGCTGTCCACGAATTCTGGAATAAGCATTCCACCACGCAGGGGCAATTGATCCAGTGTCAATATCAATTTCCAAAGTACCAATATTCTTACCATAAGAGTGATAATAAAATTCAAACATATAGCAGTCAGTAACACTGGTCAGATCAATGCAAGGAGTTATTAGTTGCGAAGCATGAAGATGATTTCCTTGCGAAGCTTCCACATATAAATATTTACTACCTAAAGTAGTATGATCCTGGCTAGGACCCGTTAAAGGAGTTGCAGTAGGTGTATTTCTTATCGACCAGGCATAACCTCTTACCTGTTCATTCGGATGTACTTCCCAATATCTCTGCCCTCTTTGTTCGTTAGGGAAGTTTCCTCTATGTTGGGTTCCCGTATTACCAGTACCAGTACCAACTATCCATAGGTTACCTTCAAAGTCTTCTACCCAGGGGAATTGGTTAATTATGAATGGAAATTTTCCACATGCAGCCCGCCCACATTTGGGAGGGATATCATCTGTAGGCCAAAAAGTATAAAAGGGAATTAAATTGGAATCTGGTTCGCGGCTAACATTAGGACAAGCGTTGTCCCAAGCTTTCACATAATAATCTACAGTATCACCAACAAATAGATTTGGAATAGTGTAATGGTACTCAATACCCGATGCTAAGTTCATTTTTGCAGATTGCCAAACTCCACTAGAGTGGTTCCGATAAAATATTGCAACGCTGTCAAGGCCAGAAGTCGTATTAATAATTGAATCTTCAGCTTCAACTCCAATTTTATATGAGTTTGTAGAGGTCGCTTGTAAGCTACCTTTTGGGTTATTAGAAAAGCAGGGAATGGGATTATAGTCAAAGTTTAGTTTAGGTGGGTACAATTCGCAAGTAGCCTCGGTCACCATAAGATCATCCACAAACCAACCGGCACGTGGAGTAGTTCCAGGGGGAAGGAAGTTATATTCGCATAAGAAACGGACTTTAACAGAATCGTAACCACTGTTGAGAATTTTATTGTAAGCCAGATCACTAATGTCAAATTGTTCAAACTTCCACCAGGAATTAGTGGGAGTCGAATTATTATTAAAATCCCAGAGGTCATTTTCATTGGAATAGGAAGTTTCCGTAAAATAGCCTTGACTCTTAAAATTGCCTGAACTACCGAGATAGTTAGAATTATTACCGTCGACGTAAATCCAGGTACGAGTGACGTTATTCCATATTTGAATCGATCCCTTATTAACCGTGTATATCTTACATATCTGATAGAAACTGAGAAATATGTAAGGTGTTGTTTTTGTATTAAACGGCTCTGTTTCAAAAACAACCTTATAGCCGACTCCCCTCTCAACCTGTCCCCAATATGACTTGGGTGAGCTAACAGCAACCAGATTGGTGTCTTTCCATAAATTAGAAGCACTGCCCAATGAATAAGTGGTAACTGAATCGGGTCCACTAGGAGGGTCGAAATTTTCGTAATAAGCTACATAAACCTGAGCTGGAATAAAAAGACTCCAGCCAAGTGCAAAGGCGAGAAATATAAACTTATTCATAACTTAAAATTTATAATTTATAACGTTATATTTATAGCGTATAGTGTTTATAATACAAGCTTATATAAGTAAGCAAATCTCATACAAATGTAATTAATAATTAAAACAAGTACAAGTATAATAAGAATATGGCAATTAGTTTACGTACGGTTGTGTTTATTTTACGTTTATAGAAAGTAATTTTTCATCTTCTATGAAGGCCTCCCATTTATCTTGAGGCGAAACTTTATTCCCTTTATCCGATGGTGCGCCGGTAAATAGAAGATCACCGACTTTTAAGGTAAAAAAGATTGATATATAGCTAATTAGCTTGTCAATGCTATATAACATCTGACTGGAACTTCCAAGTTGTACTTTTTGGTTATTGAGTAATAAATGAAAACAGGGGCTGTTAGATCCTGTTAATTGACTAAGGTCGATGAATTTTCCAACAGCAACTGATCCATCAAAACTTTTAGCTTTTTCCCAGGGCAGCCCTTTTGCTTTTAGTTTTTCTCCTATATCTCTGGCAGTAAAATCAATTCCAACAGTTACTTGGTCATAATATTTGTGAGCAAATTTTTCCTGGACATTTTTCCCATGCTTATTAATACGAACTACTAACTCAACTGTACAATGAATATCTTCACTAAAATCGGGAATAAAAAAGGGATTGTGTTTTGGGACTAACGCCGTTTCAGGTTTTGAGAAAAGGATAGGTTCTTCTAGAACTTCATTGTCAAGTTTTAAAGCATGGTCTGCATAATTCTTTTCTACACAAATTATTTTCAAGATTACAACTTTTTAGGTTTTAAAGATGGGGATACTTTTTGGTGTTACAGTGGAAATATAGCATTTCGAATCTAGACTAAAGTGAGTCAGATTTTCGATGATCCTTCGATGATCCTTCTTTGTAATGACATGTTTTCTAATACCGTCAATGTTGCCGGCTATAATACTTTGTCAACACAGTAATTAACTTTCTACCTGAGAGTTTTGCAGAGGCTATTAATTGTTAGATTATAGGCTAAGAGTCCAAGCACCTTTTTCGAGTAGATGTACTTTTATTTGATGTTCTTTGGCCCACCTCAACCAATTTTCTTTTCTGTTAAGCTTAAGCTGTTCACATAATATTACTTGACCAGGTAAATTTTCTATTTCTTCATCAGGTGGATTTGTCCAAGAGTGATAAACTATCCAAACTTCTGTATCTTTTGGCAAATGTTCACCCTGCTCGTATAACCAAATATCATTTCCAGCAAACCTTAGACGGTTATTATATTTCAATGCATATTTTCCATGATAATTACTCTCTATGTTCAGTCTGCTAATCTTTTTTAAATTAAGAGACCACCAATGATGTTTTACATAAAAAGCCAAGGCATCTTCTCTCTCGAGTAGCATGCTGTCAGCCAGAAACACCCCTTTGCTTCCATAATACAACCCAATAGCTCGGTGCTTATTTACTGAGTATACTACTATACTCCTCTGTTGATTCAAATGATAGTTTTCCCAAACTTGGTATAGCATTAATAAAAAGATACAGACAAAAGTGGTCAAAATCTTCCATACACTACCCGAGATAAACCAGCTAAATCCAAGAAAAATTACCAGATAGATTAATATCAATTCCAAATGACCTAGATGGATTGAGTCAACTGAAAAAAAACTAAAGCTTTCCACTACTCTAACACTTTCGTTCATCAGCCAGAGCAGAAAATCATAACTTTTAAGTAACCAAAATGGGAGGATTCCACTTATGGACAAAATAAGGGTTAGTAGACCTGAATACATCAATATTGTTATCAATGGAATTACAAAAAGATTGGAAATCAAGAATAATGAAGGAAACTGGTGGAAATAGTACAATCCTAATGGGGATATAATTATTTGTGCCGCTAAGGAAACCGTGATAATTATCCAAATTTGCCTAGTCAGCCAATGGCGGAACTGCCACAGCCGTTTAAAATGAGGTTGCATCCAAACAATACCAAAAACTGCTGCATAGCTCAATTGAAATCCTACTTCAAAAAGATAAGTGGGCTTTATTAGTAAGAGGAAAATGGCAGAAGCCAAAAGTGTATTATAAATGCAAGTAGAACGCTTAAAACCTGAGCCTATAGCCACAAAAGTAAACATGGTAACTGCCCTTACTACTGAAGGAGAAAGTCCGGTAATTAAAGCATATACCCAAAGTAAAACCACTAAAATACTGGTTTTTATAAAGCTTCCACCAGGCATATTTTTAAGAAAAAAGAGTAAATAAGAAAACACCATGTAAACTATACCTACGTGTAAGCCGCTAACTGCTAATACATGTATAACCCCAGCAGACGAATAGGCTTTTAATAATTTATTATCAATATTAGATCGATAGCCTAATAGCAAGGCTTGGCTTACCGTCTTCTCCCTCTCAGATATATTCCAACTTTGTATTTCTTTTAATAATTGCAGCCTTACTCTTATGGCCCATCCTTTAAGATCAAAAGCATGATTTTTAATTACTTTTTCCCATGAAGTAGAATCTGCATAAATCTGATAGTAAATGGCTTTTAAATTCAAATATTTTTTATAATCAAACTCATAGGGGTTTTTAGGTGATTGAATCTTATTCATTTTTGAATAAACCCAAAGGATGTCTCCGTAAGTAATGGCTTTTGCTTCTGCTGATTTTTGAAGATAGAGCATCAAACCCGTACTAGCTTTTACTATACTATCACTTCTTAGATAAGCTTTTAGCTTAGCCTCAATTCCTATTGACTTCCTTTTTTCAAGGGGTTGTTCAGTTATTTTAATGAGATAAGCTTCTGAATCAGGTGGAATAGAATTTAAATTTTTATCGAATATTTTTTCAGAATATAAATGAGAGCTCAGTATCCCAACAGAAAGAAAAAATAGTATAAAAAGTCCACCATATAGAAACTGATAAGTTTGTTTTGTTTGCTTAAAAAATCCAAAGGATATAACTCCAATTAAGGAAATAAAAAATAACAGAATAAATGGAGTATAAGGAATGACAAAAAAATTGGCAAGTAAAATACCCGAACTAAGTGAAAGAAAAATTCGAAAAATTGGGTACCGTTGCCATATCATGGAAGTGTTTCAACCATATCAAAAGATTCCAAAAACCTGGTTAAAGTAAAAGCATAAAATTTGAGGTTACAACTAGTTACAAAGATATTCTTTTTCTAAGCTAGTTATGGCCCTCCGTATAAAACCCCAACTTTCATCTTAAATCAATTTCTTCTGCAATAATCCGAGCAGCTTTTTGAGAAGCCCCTTTATCTCCCAGCTTTATTTTTAGTTCCTTAAAATCCTGTTTTAGCTTTTTCTTACCCTCGTTGCTCAGGCAATACTGCAGTTCTTTCTTCAGCCTTGTGGCATTCATTTTTCCCTGAATTAGCTCTTTAACAGTTTCCTTGCGCATAATGAGATTAACAAGCGAGATATACGGTACTTTAACTAATCTACGAGCAATCTGATACGAAATCCAATTTCCTTTATAGCAAACTACCTCTGGTACTTCAAAGAGGGCTGTTTCCAACGTAGCTGTTCCCGAAGCGACTAAAGCAGCTTCACTTACTTCTAATAAACTATAAGTTTTTCCTTTCACTATTGTACAAGAGCTTTGATGACTTGCAATATTTTCATAAAAGCTTATCTCCCGTGCTGGAGCTGCTGCCACAGCTAGCTGGTAGTCATCGGTAAACTCTTCAGTAGCTTTAAGCATTACTGGAAGCATAGTTTGTATTTCCTGTTTGCGACTACCAGGTAAAAGCGTAATCACAGGCTTACTTTCTTTTAATCCTAACTCTAAAAATCTTTGTTTCCAGTCAAAATTGCTACGCTTGCCGATAACATCCATCAGAGGATGTCCTACAAAATCTACCTCCATGTCAAAACCTTTGTAAAACTCCTTTTCAAAAGGAAGGATACAAAGCATACGATCCACATCCCGCTTAAGTTTGTGTATCCGACTCTGCTTCCAGGCCCAAACCTGGGCTGATATGTAATAGATCACTTTTAACCTCTGTTGATGAGCATATTTGGCTATCTGCATATTAAAACCCGGATAGTCTATCAGTATGAGCACATCAGGAGCAAAATCAACTATATCCCGCTTACAAAAAGCTATATTCCTCAGTATCGTTTTTAGATTAGCTACCACCTCCACAAATCCCATGAAAGCCAGATTGCGATAATGCCTTATCGGTTTGCCTCCTTGCTGTTCCATTAAGTTCCCACCCCAAAACCTGAAATGGGCATTGGGATCTAATTCTTTAAGTGCTTTCATGAGATTTGATCCATGCAAATCCCCACTGGCCTCTCCAGCTATGAGATAATATTTCAACTATTTAGAATGTTTTAAGTGAATTTAAAATTACTATAGACTAACTTTTAGCTTGTAACAAAAAGCTCATACATATAAGAACCTATAGATGAATGTGATAATGAGATAGATTACACTGGCAAATAGTACCCCTTTACTCATCTCTTCTTTTTCAAGCCGTAATAGCAAAAAGAAAATGGCAGCATTCAATATCATTCCAAAGGTGACGATCTTAACGTTAATCTGTTTTACCAAATCCCTTTCATATTGTTGGATACCGATCAACTCAGGATGAAGCTCTATCATTATTATAACTCCTATTAAAGGTACTACTAAACCAACTATTATCCCCAACCACCATTGGGGGGTTAAATTCTTCATGCTCCAAATTCTAAGTTTAAATAACACAGCAAATCTAGAGCGGGTATTATAAGCCCCAATTATTTATTTCCTGCACCATGTGATGTGCTGTAATATCACTGTTAACGGGAACCACTGAAATATAATAATTAGAAAGTGCCCACTCATCAGTATCCTTCCCTTCATCGTAATTGATAAACTTACCGGTCAGCCAATAGTAATTGCGATCATGGGGATCTTTTCTATTGTCCATCTCTTCTACCCAATTAGCTTTGGCCTGGCGGCATATTTTAATCCCTTTATAGTTTTCTCCTTTGTATTTCGGAATATTTACATTAAGGCAAATTCCATTAGGTATACCTTTTTCTAATGTCTTGAGAGCAATGTCTTTAATGTACTTTATCGCTGGCTTAAAATTGGCTGACCACCTAAAATCACAAAGTGAAAAGCCGATGGAAGGCATGCCTTCAAGTGAACCTTCCACTGCTGCTGACATTGTTCCCGAGTAAATTACATTGATAGAGGAATTGCTGCCATGATTAATTCCCGAAACTACTAAATCCGGTTTGCAGTCTAATATTACGTTCACTGCCAGTTTGACGCAATCTACTGGAGTGCCAGAACAACTGTACTCCTTTTGGGGCCCCTTTTCAATGTTGATCGGGTCGCATCTCAATACCCTATCAACAGTAATAGCATGCCCTATGCCGTTCTGAGACCTGTCCGGCGCAACTACAACAACTTCACCTATTTCGTTCATCACCTGTATTAGACTACGTAAACCAGGAGCAGTAATACCATCATCATTACAAACCAGTATTAGAGGTTCTTTATTTGTCATATCCAAAAATTTCTTTGTGAAGCTATTGTGAAGCTAAAAGACAAATTATAACACAATTCTCAATTGTTTAATTGTTAATTAGGTTGATCGTATATTTTATTTGTTGTTTTTTCTGCTTTTTGATATTTTAGCCTTGATAAGCTAGCCACAAGAAAATGAATACATTTGAGTTATTTAGCAGGTTTCCAATCAGAGGAATCTTGTATAAAATAAAATATTTGGAAGGTAAACGGGAACCGTTTTACAACACTTTAAACAGAATGGTATGACTCCTAACACTTTGTATTATGGAGATTGTCTTGATTGGATGAAGAAGTGGGATGATGAGATAGTTGGTTTGATTTATTTAGACCCATCCTTTAATTCTAAAAAGCCCTATAAATTTTACGTTTTCTAACGAAGGAGGAGGAGATGCACAATATCGGGCTTTTGATGATACCTGGTATTGGAATCATAAAGCAACAAAGCGATACCAACGGATTGAAGGAGCGATAGCTAATCCGTCTCAAAAAGCGATAACTGGGTTGTATAAAGCTATAGATGAATCGGGCATGCTGGCTTATTTAACCTATATGGCAGAGCGTTTAATTGAAATGAAAAGAATATTAAAATCTACTGGAAGTATCTATTTGCATTGCGACTCTACCGCAAGTCACTACCTAAAAATAATTATGGACGGCATCTTTGGAATAGCAAATTTTAGGAATGAGATCGTTTGGAAACGAACGTCTTCCGCTGCCAAAGGAAGTCAATCCAGTTCTAAAACTTGGGGTGCAAATACCGATAGTATCTTATTTTATACCAAAACGAATAGTTATAAGCTGGTTCCATTGAGAGAAATAACCAAACAGGAATTGACAGAAAAATTTCCAAAAATAGATGAGAATGGGAAAAGATGCAATACAGCCACCCCCTGCATTTCGCTCTCCATCTTTGGGAGATAGGCCTAATTTATGTTATGAGTGGAGAGGACATCGGAACCCGCACCCGTCTGGGTGGAGATTGTCTAAGAAACGTTTGGAAGAAGAATATCGAAAAGGCAACATAATTATTATTGACGAAACCCGTATAGAAAGAAGAGCGTATGCAGTTGATTATAAAGGAGTGCCCCCTAGGTAATTTATGGACTGAATCTTGTTTACAACTTGGATCGAAAAACAAGGAGAAATTAGGTTATCCAACGCAAAAGCCACTTAAGTTATTAGAACGAATTATCAAAGCCAGTTTAAATGAAGGCGATATTGTTTTAGATCCTTTTTGCGGATGTGGAACTACCGTGTTAGCCGCACACAAATTAAATCGTCAATGGATTGGCATTGATATATCTGCCTTTGCAATTGACCTGATAAAAGAAAAGAGATTAAAAGATCCCGCTATCCAAACAGAAGGCATTCCTTTTGATTTTGAATCTGCTAGAAAACTTTCTAAAGAAGACCCCTTTAGCTTTGAAGAATGGGCAGTTACTCGTTTAAAAGGATTCGTTCCAAATACAAGGAGGGTAAAAGATATAAGGAATTGATGGACGTGCAACGGTGTCTTACAAACCTGATAAATTCCCATCAAGGCTCGCGCTTTCTCAAGTTAAAGGGGGAAAGTTTAATCTCAGTCAGCTACGGGATTTCATACACGTAGCCTATAGAGAGACGTCTACAATAAATTATTTTATTTCTATTGACCAAGTATCCTCACGAGATGCACGTTCGGAAGCCGCTGGCATGAAAGAGATAAAAATACAAGGTAAATCTTTTGACAGAATGAATTTGTGGTCTATACGTGATTACTTTGAAGATCGTATGCCTATTATGAATGACCCATATACAGGTAAACCTATTGACCAACAAAGATTAGCTCTATGATATTTTTACAAGTAAAAAATTTCGAACTGCGAATTATAATAATTAATAGGCATACATTTTTGTTATTTTTACGCCGGAATATAAACTAACACTAAATACTATTATAATGATTATCATTCTTCTAGCTTTTATGGTAATCGGCTTTATTGTACAAGCCCGACTTAAAAGTAAGTTTAAAAAATACAGCCAGTTACGACTTAGTAATAATATGAGCGGTAAGGAAATAGCCGAAAAAATGCTGCACGATAACAACATACATGATGTCGAGGTAATTTCTGCATCTGGTCGCTTAACAGATCATTATAATCCTATTGACAAAACCGTTAACCTGAGTAAAGATATTTATCACGGACGCTCTGTTGCTGCGGCTGCTGTAGCTGCTCATGAATGCGGTCATGCAGTACAACATGCCAGAGCTTATGCCTGGTTGCGGTTTCGCTCCGCTATGGTTCCTGTAGTAAGTTTTAGCTCTAAAGCAATGGGCATTATCTTTTTATTGATGCTATTTGGAAATATAGTACTGTCCATGTTTCCTCTCGATACAGTACTACTTGCTATGATTGCGATGCAGGGGGCTATTACGCTTTTTACTGTAGTCACTTTGCCTGTGGAATATGATGCTTCCAGACGGGCCTTGGTTTGGCTAGAAAAAACCGGTACAACAACCCTCAGCGAGTACGACACGGCTGAAGATGCTTTAAATGCTGCCGCAAAGACTTATTTGGTTTCAGCCTTAGCAGCTATTACTCAATTAGCTTATTACATCATGCTATTTATGGGCAACAGAGACTAGAAAAGATTTGGGTCTAGATAACTTTGGAGTTTATTTTTAGAAACAACTATCTATTTTTAAACTATTCATGACTTTGTATTTTTATGCCTATTACAGTGCTATTAGATCGTGACTTCGAATCAAAATTTGTAAAAATTGTTCCCCTCAATATATTCCCAGACTTTAGGAAAGAGCATAAAGCTTACATTTTTTCCTTTTTTTATAGCCTTTTGGATGTCGATGGAGGAGATTTGCATAATAGGAGCCTTCATTAAGATAACCTTAGAATGATTTTTCAGAGCTCCCCCATCGGAGCCTATTCTGGGATAAATATAAAGATGATGATGCTTTAGTATCCACTTGTAATTTCTCCACCCATGAAAGGTTTGTAAGTTGTCGCTCCCCATGATTAGGGCAAAATTGCATTCCGGCCATTCTTTGGAAACATAAGCCAAGGTAGTGGCTGTATAAGATGGTGGAGGCAAGCTAAGTTCTATATCGCTCACCTTTAATTTGTAATGGCCATCTATAGCCAAGTGGACCATGTGCAGCCGTTGGTGGTGGTCGATTAAATTATTTTTAGATTTATGTGGATTATAAGGGGTTACCACAAACCGCACCTCGTCTAGTTCGGTAAACTCAAGCATGTACTGCGCAATGATGCAATGCCCGATGTGGATAGGATTAAAAGTTCCGAAATAAAGACCTATGTTTTTCATTTTCCCAAAAATAATCTTACCAAATTTTCAGCCTCTTTTTCGGCCACTGATAAATCTTTATTAAGTAATATGTGATCAAATTCGGTAGCCCGCTTCATTTCAATTTTGGCTTTGGCTAGTCTTTGCCAGACCTTTTTCTCTATTTCCGTATCACGGAAACGCAATCTGTTCTCGAGCTCATCCAGAGAAGGGGGCTTTACAAAAATCACTAGAGCTCTATTGCTAAATTGTTTTTTGAGATTTAATCCTCCTACTACATCCATATCAAAGACAGCATCCCTACTCATATTCCATATTCGCTCCACTTCTGACCGTAATGTACCATAAAATGTTTCTTTGTATACCTCTTCCCATTCCAAGAAATCTCCTTTTTTTACTCTTTCTTTAAATTCCTCTTGCGATAAAAAATAGTAATCTCGAGCATGCTCTTCTCCCAAGCGGGACATTCGGCTGGTTGCAGATATACTAAATTGTAAATCCAGATTCTTTTTCAAAAGACGTTTTACTAAAGTAGTTTTCCCCGAACCACTAGGAGCTGAAAAAATGACGAGCTTACCTCTTCGCTTCATTCTTTTTACAGGATATTCAAGACCTGCTCTTTTATTTTTTCCAATCGATCTTTCATTTCTACCACTAATTTTTGCATTTCGGCATGACTAGCCTTGGCTCCTATGGTATTGATCTCGCGACCAATTTCTTGGGCTATAAAACCTAATTTTCTACCAACTTCCCCACCAGTATTCAAAACAGAAACAAAATAATTCAAGTGGCTTGCAAGACGGACTTTTTCTTCGTTTATATCGAACTTCTCCAGGTAGTAGATCAATTCCTGCTCATAGCGATTTTCATCTGGTTTATTCGTTAATTCCAAATGTCTCTCATTCAGTTTATCCTTAATTTTTTGAGAACGTTGTTCTTAAAAATCATTTAATTTTTCCAATAAATTCGAAATTTCAACTAGCTGAATTCTGATATCCTTTACCATCTGTTTTCCTTCTATTTTACGGAACTCTATTTAATTGATCAATGGTATTATCGAGAGCTTCTCGTATAACCCTCCACTCTTCTTCATCCACCTCATCTTCTACTAATTGCAATACATCTGGCAAGTGCATTACGGCTGACAGGTAATCTCCTTCAATTTGAGTTTCAGCACCAATGGACTTTAGCTGGTTGAGATAACCGATTATCAATTTTTCATTGATACGGAGAACTTTTTCAAGTTCGGTAACTTCACAGTACAAATTGAGATCGATCTTGCCTCTTTGTAGTTTTTCTACTATTGTCTGGCGCAGGACATTTTCCTTTTCGCGATAAAAATTAGGAATTCTCATACTAAGGCCTATTTGCTTACTATTGAGGCTTTTAAGCTCAATAGTAATTTTTTTGTAGACAATTGATGTACGGTTTTACCAAAACCCGTCATAGAATAAATGTCCGCCATAGGCTGTAAAATTATCAAAGCTATCGTTTGTAAAAGGAAACTAGGTAAACACCAGAAAAAATAAAAACTGCTGCTATCAACAAAGTCCAGGTCAAATGATCTTTTCCTAGGATAATCGATACCACAGAAGCGATAAGGGGTTGCAGGTAAACATAAAAACTAACAGTTGAGGAAGTTACTGTTCGCAAAGCAAATATATTGAGTAGATAAGCTAAAAAAGTAGTACATACCACTACAAATAGAGTTGAGTGGACTATATTTATAGGCATGTCGTTCCATTCTACTGTATTTAATTGATTAATGCTTACAGGCATCACAATGAGGACGCCAAAGGTGAAAATCCACTTAGTTACTGTAATTGCTTTATACCTCACCACCAAAGGTTTTACCATTACCAGATAAACAGCATAAGAAGTGGCATTGAGAAATACTAGTAAGTTCCCCAGTGACTTACCGAAATCCGTCATGGTAGAAATATCAGCTCGTCGGGTAATAAGATATAATGCTCCACTAATACCCAGGGCTATGCCAATCGCTTTAGCTAACGTAAGAGATACTCTCGTAAAAATAACAGACAACACTAATACCATAATAGGATTAGAAGTCATTATAATTGAAGCATTTATAGGTGTTGTAATGTTTAAGCCCTCAAAAAACAGGGTTTGATTTAATGCTACACCAAAAAGGCCACAGCCTATAAAACGGACTATGTCTTTTCTTAGGATTTGAATCTTTGGAGAAATAATAAAATCAACCATCCAGAATAATAGGGTGGCCCCTATTGTTCTTAAAAGAACAAAGCCTCTCGGCTGTACGTAGTCTGGCATTACTCCCTTGGCAATTATGTAATTTAAACCATAGATTAAGGCTACTATAAGCAGTGCCAGGTGAGCTATTATCATTCTTTCTTTTTCTTTTAAATTCAAAGTCTAAGGAGACAAAGCTACTTAAGCCTACACATCAGAGCCATATGAGTTTTAATTATTACTTTTAGAGTTCTGTTTTATCATAATTTTACCTTATGTCATCAAGAAATAACCCCCATGCCTCATAATAAGAAGTTGAAATTCAACACCCTCATTATACATGGAGGCCAGAAAACTGATCCGGCAACAGGAGCCATTACACCTCCAATTTATCAGACCTCTACTTATGTTCAAATAGTTCCAGGAGAGCATAAAGGCTATGAATATTCCCGTACTCAAAACCCGAGTCGCCAAGCTTTGGAAAACAGTATTGCCGCTATTGAAGGGGGTAATTATGGGCTGGCTTTTGGCAGCGGTCTAGCAGCTATTGATGCTATTATTAAAACGTTAAAACCCCAAGACGAAGTGATTTCTACTAATGATCTTTATGGAGGCACTTACCGTCTCTTCCGCTCCATCTTTGAGCCTTTGGGTATTAAATTCCACTTCTTAACGATGTCTGATGCAGATAAAATATCAAGTCTAGTAAATAATAATACCCGCTTGATTTGGGTTGAAACTCCAACTAACCCAATGATGAATGTGATAGACATTAAAATGGTCAGTGAGATAGCTAAAGCTAATAACAGCCTTCTGGCAGTAGATAACACTTTTGCTACTCCTTGTTTACAACAGCCTCTTTCTTTAGGTGCTGATATAGTAATGCATTCTGCTACAAAATATTTAGGCGGTCACTCCGATGTAGTATTGGGCTTATTGACTGTAAAGAATAAAGGGCTAGCCGACAAACTCTATTTCATTCAGAATTCTTCCGGTGCTATTTGCGGCCCGATGGACTCATTTCTAGTTTTAAGGGGTATTAAAACCTTACACGTTCGTATGCAAAGACATTGTGAAAACGGTAGAATGATAGCTTATTTCTTAAAAAATCACTCTAAAGTAAATAAGGTTTACTGGCCAGGATTTGAAGAACACCCCAATTATACGATAGCTAAAATGCAAATGAAAGATTTTGGTGGTATGATTTCGTTTACGATAAAAAGTGGTTCCCTGCAAGATACTCTAAAGGTGTTATCTTCATTTAAAGTGTTTTCACTGGCAGAGTCTCTGGGTGGAATAGAGTCTCTTGCTAGTCACCCAGCTAGTATGACACATGGTTCCATTCCCAAAGAGGAAAGAGAAAAAACCGGTGTGTTTGATTCCCTGATACGCCTTAGTGTGGGAATTGAAGATATTAAAGACCTCAAAGTCGATTTAGATCAAGCATTACAACAAATCTGAAGAGGAAATATTGCCATCGAAAGATATTAATCATTTTATAGAGATCAATACATAATGATACAGTTCTATATTAGTGGTGCTAGTTCTGGTATTGGTAAAGCTTTAGCTGAGCAGGCGCTAAAGAAGGGACATAAGGTTACCAACTTTAGTCGAAGAAATACTATTGAACATTTCAATTACAGACACCATGCTATAGATCTTTCGGACTTTTCACAGCTTTTTAAGCTAGACTTTGTCGCAGACAGAAAAGCTGAAAAGCTCGTGCTGATTAATAATGCCGGCTGGATTGGCGAGATAAAACCTCTAGGTAAGCTCTCCCCAAAAAAAATTGATCGGGTATACAAAATTAACCTTATAGCCCCGGTCATTTTATCAAAGCTATTTATAGAGCAAACCGAAAAAATAGAGTTGGAGAAGATGATTGTTAACGTTTCATCTGGAGCCGGAAAACACGCCATATCCGGTTGGAGTACGTATTGCTCTTCCAAAGCTGCTTTGGACATGCTTAGCCGCGTAGTTCAACTTGACTATCCTAAAATTAAGTGCTTTTCTATTGCCCCTGGAATTGTCGATACTGAAATGCAAAACGAAATACGACAAGCAGAAGGAACTTATTTTCCTGATAAACAGCGTTTCATAGATTACAAAGAAGAAGGACAACTCACTTCACCCTCTTCGGTTGCAAGATCTATTTTCCAAATAATTGAAAACCCTGACCTCGTTCCAAATACTGTCTTCTCTATAAGAGATATCTAAACCTTATTGTCTTTACCCATTCCCATCTGAGCTTTTGCAATTTCTTCTTTAAAATAACTGTAAAATGATTTTATGTCATTTACCTGTTTGCATCTACCTGAGCAATGCACACAGACAGGTGTTAATTTTCGTATTCTCATAGCTGTTATATCCAAAGAAAAGCACCTTATTTATCTCTTTAAATTATAGCCCTGAAATGTGCGACGGTATAATAAATGTCCATTTTTCTCCTTTTACCCTATTTTAGCACTTATCTTAGGATGTTTAAAGTTATCCAGAGTCAAAATTATTTAGCATAAATCGTGTCTCAAGAACCTAAACAACTGGTTAATTCTTTCATGGAAAGGGTGAAAACAAAAAACCCCAACGAGCCTGAATTTTTACAAGCAGTACATGAAGTAGCTGAAACTATAATTCCATTTATTGAGGAACATCCCAAATACAAAGAGGGTAAAATTCTCGAGAGAATAAGCGAGCCTGAAAGAATAATTATATTCAGAGTCCCTTGGCTGGATGATAAAGGTCAAGTGCAGGTTAATCGCGGCTATCGCGTGGAATTTAACTCTGCTATTGGCCCCTATAAGGGAGGTTTGCGCTTTCATTCTACTGTTAATCTTTCTATTCTTAAGTTTTTGGGGTTTGAGCAAATTTTTAAAAACTCATTGACCACTCTACCGATGGGTGCTGGTAAAGGAGGATCTGATTTTGACCCTAAAGGAAAATCAAATAATGAAGTAATGAAGTTTTGCCAATCATATATGATTGAGCTTTCTCGCCATATTGGCCCTGATACGGATGTTCCCGCCGGAGATATAGGAGTAGGCAGTCGTGAAATTGGCTATATGTTTGGACAGTACAAGCGCCTTCGTAACGAGTTTACCGGTGTTTTAACTGGAAAAGGTATTAACTGGGGAGGTTCATTAATTCGCCCTGAAGCTACTGGCTATGGAGTAGTATATTTTGCTGTCGAGATGTTAGCTGCTAAAAACGATACTTTGATGAATAAGACAATAGCTGTTTCAGGCTCAGGAAATGTAGCTCAGAATGCCATTGAGAAAGCTATCGAACTGGGGGCAAAAGTAGTTACTGCTTCGGATTCTTCAGGTTTTATTTACGATAAAGATGGTATCAATGCCGAAAAATTAGATTACCTGAGAGATCTGAAAAACAAGAAAAGAGGACGTATCGAGAAATACGCCAATAAATTTAGCTGTGAGTTTTACAAAAGTAAAAGACCATGGGGAGTTCAATGTCATATAGCATTACCTTGTGCCACTCAGAATGAATTGGAAGAAAAAGATGCGAAATCTCTCATTCAAAATGATGTAGAAGCAATTGTGGAAGGAGCTAATATGCCTTCTACTCCCAGAGCTGTTGAAAAATTTTGCAAGGCTAAAGTTTTATTCGCTCCTGGTAAAGCCTCAAACGCAGGAGGAGTTGCTGTTTCAGGTCTCGAAATGACACAAAATGCTATGCATTCCGCATGGGAAAGTCAGATTGTTGAAAGCCGCTTGGAAGATATCATGCAAAACATTCATATGACGTGCGTAAAATATGGCCGTGAGGAAAATGATTATGTCAATTATGTAAAAGGTGCCAACATTGCAGGATTTGTAAAAGTAGCCGAATCTATGTTAGATCAAGGAATTGTATAGGTAAAAAATAAATTCTCTCAAATAGCGATTCCCAAAAAGTTTGTTCACTTTTGAAAGGAGAACTTTGGTTTTCTAACTCAATCAAAGGGTATTTAAAAAACCTGCTGGATTTTCCACCTAATTAAAATTTCACGCTTATACCGCTAGAAAGTTTATACGTCCATTTCGGTATGGCCGGACCACTTACAGGAAATCTATCGTAGTTCACGGAAATGAGAATATTAAACCTCATGGCTTCCCAAAGCCAAAAAGAGAGCTTAGCTTGAACAGAAAACCTGAAATCTCTCCAATAATCCAATCTTGGCTGGCAATAGGCTATAGCAGAAAAAACAGAAGAGTTATTAAATTTAGCTAAAGTACTTAAATAGGTGCTCATCCTAATATCGTCATGAACAATCTCATTCTCTAGTTCATTTTCATATTCATGCATCGCTAAAATTCCCCAATCAAGCTTGTATTTTCTTTCGGGTAAAAAATCAATCCTGAGACCTGCACCACTTAAAATCCTGTTTTGTATTCGCAAAGGACGGTCTACTTGGTATTGAGAAAATACTTCATAAGCAAGATAATCCAATTTTATAAAATTATATCTGAGATGAAAAAACCAGCTTCTTTCAAAATCAGTTTTATCGCTAAAAGCAAAATTCACATTACTCAAAAAGAGAAACAAATTATGGGAAGTCTTGTATTGCATTGCTAAGTTATTGGAAAACCTGAGTAATTGAACATTTGTTCCAGTTAATTGAAATGAAAAATTGTTTTCTCCGATAAAACCAGACGTATCTCTTTTCATTCCGAGAGACTCTATGTTAATAATTTGAGCAAGGGAAAAAAAGGGAATAAAAAATGATGTTATACAAATAAAAATAAACCTCATTCAAAACGATCAACCCATTTATTTTGATTTCAAAATTAACTTTTGACTCTTTATCTGTTTAGTTCCAAAATAGGATTTATCTACCTCCATTCTCTCTGATAGGATTCTCAAAAAGGACTTAGATCAAAAATTCTCTTTTGTACTAGCTTTAAAATTTGATTATTTGATTAACGAAATTTTGATTTACAGGGGCTAAATTTGCTATTTATACTAGCCTATTAAATCTTCATAAAAAAGACGTCGAATTCGTCTAAACTCACGTTCTAAAAAGTGCATCAGTTTATTAAATTATGTATCTATTTTTCATTCGATCACAACTAGTTTATTTACTAAGAGTGGTAAAGTGTAATGACAGCTACTTAATCTAACATTAAGGGGTAGATTAATTGTGTTTTAATAAAGAGTAAATGTCAACTGTTAAGCCTTTTGGTACTATAGCTGCTGCTATTGCCTTTTCACCTAACATGGAAGCCAATATTTATGAATCCGTCCGAATTAAGGAAATGTTGGGTGACCGCCTCATTTTGATTCACATTAGTGATAGGGAAGAAGAAGGAGAAAGATGTTTTCAACAGATTTTACTAAAAACGGGTTGCAACGTAAAAGGTGTCACTATTGTCTGTGAAACCGGAGATACGGTAAGTGCTATTCTTAAAGTAACGGAAGAATATAGGGTTGATTTGCTGATTGCAGGAGCCTTGCCAAGAGAGGGGATTTTAAAATATTATATGGGAAGCATAGCTCGCAAGCTGGCAAGAAAATCCAATTGCTCTATATTGTTGATGATTCGCCCCGATAAATTAGAAAATACCTGTAGCAAGATAGTAGTTAATGGGGTAAATCATCCTAAAACTCCTTATACCGTTAAAACTGCAGTACAGGTAGCTAAAAATTTGGGTTCGTCTGAATTGATAATAGTAGAAGAGTTAGATCCTTCTGCGAGTGGTGAAAACTACGATGGCGATGAACAACTCGAAAAAATGATTAAAATGCAGTGGAAATTACGAAAAAAGGGAATAGAAAGAATCCAAAAAATTATAGATTCTTTGCCACCAGACATAAAAACTTTATCGATAAGTAAAAATGTAATATTCGGTAAAAAGGGTTATACCATTGGGCACTTTACCCAGGCTGCCTGTGCGGACTTATTAGTTATGAATTCAGCTGATACTAAATTGGGTTTTTTAGATAGAATTTTTCCACATGATCTGGAATATATTTTATGGGAGTTGCCCAGTGATATACTGATTGTTCACAGCACAGAAAAACTTATTCCTTGAAAAGACTTTCATTTAAAAACGCTGGGAGTAACTTATTTTCTGGCTTTGCTGTTTCTATGGTAGCCTTACCCCTTTCTCTTGGGTTGGCTCTTGCTTCAGGGGTCCCACCAGTAGCAGGTTTGGTTTCAGCTGTTGTAGGTGGATTGTTGGTAGCTATTTTGGGAAGTTCTCATGTCACGATTACTGGTCCAGGCAATGGCTTGGTGGTAGTTATGCTGGGGGCAGTAACTGTTTTAGGAGTAGGTGACCCTTTAGCTGGTTATGCTTATGCTTTAGCAGCTATTATATGTTCAGGGCTCACTATGCTGCTTTTGGGGATTTTTCGTTTTGGGACTTTGAGCGATTTTTTTCCCTTTGCTGCAATACAAGGATTGTTGGCCGCTATCGGGCTTATTATTATGTCCAAGCAATTACATGTAATATTGGGAGTGATAGAGCCCAATGCTGACTCCATCATTAAGCTTTTTACCACACTTCCGTCATCAATAGCCCAGGTTATCTATGGTAGAATTCCCTGGTTAATAGCAGCTATAGGTTTAAGCAGCCTAATCATTATGTTTGTCTTTTCATCGAGCAGAAATAAATATATAAGGCTCATCCCTCCTCCCATGTGGGCGGTGTTATGGTCTATTGGGATTAATTATTTCTCTATTTACAGTGATGTGTTTGAATCTTTAAATAGCTATTTTCTGATTAGCATACCGGATCGAATAATGAGTGAGTTGTATTTCCCCAATTTCTCCAAAATTGCCGAGGGGGATTTTTGGTCGACCGTATTAGCATTGACCTTTATTGCTAGCCTTGAGTCCTTATTAAGTATTAAGGCAGTAGATAAGTTGGATCCTCAAAAAAGACGTTCCAGTGTCAATAAAGATTTAAGGGCATTAGGCATTGCAACTATTGTTTCGGGGTTTTTGGGAGGTCTCAATGTAGTGAGCGTAGTTGCCCGCAGTTCAGTGAATGTGAATAATGGAGCTACCAACAGGCTGTCCAATATGTTTCACAGTTTGTTTTTACTGTCATTTGTGCTGGTTTTTACCAAATTTCTGCAAAAAATACCTTTGCCAGCATTGGCAGCAATTTTGGTATATACTGGCTACAAACTAGCTTCTCCCACGGTATTCAAGAGTGTAGCCAGGGTTGGCTGGCAACAATTGCTCATCTTTATAATTACCATAGTAACTACCCTACTTACCAGTCTCATAACTGGTATGGCAACGGGCATATTGATAACTTTTCTGTTTCAAATAAAAATTCTAAAAAGAATGGATATATTGGTTAGAAATATTTTCAAGCCCAATACATTGCTATATCCCGAGAATGATTTCCAATATCACCTCAGTGTAAAAGCATTCAGTAACTTTTTAAATTATTTAGAGTTGAGAAAGAAACTAGATTCTATTCCTCCTTCTTGTAAAGTAATAGTAGATTTTAGCCTTTCTGAATTTGTAGACTATTCAGTAATGGAGCATCTGCAAAATTATTTTTATTATTTTAGAAGTAAAGGTGGAGACCTAGAAATTATAGGTTTAGATAATTTAGAAACCGGAACCAATCATCCTCTGGCTCCAAGAGTTAAAAGTAAGGATGATAATAGAAAAAACCGATTAAGGCTTACTCATAGGCAGAAAAGCTTGCGACTATTCAGTAAAAAACTCGGCTGGGAATTTATACCCGACCGCTTCTACGATTTGAATGAATTTTCCGGATTCAAATACTTCTCTACCCGTATTATTGATTCAGGGCACAACAAAGTTATGGGCAAGGTGGACAATATAAATGTTCATATGGCTGATGTTAATTATCACGAAGGAGAACTGGTTGCCAAAAATAATTTGAACAGTACTATGATAGTGTTAAATCTCCCCAATAAGGTTCCTGAATTTACACTGGATAAGGAAAACCTTTTAGATAGGGTAACATACGTGGCTGCTTTTAAGGATATTAATTTTTCTACGCATATAGACTTCTCTCACAGGTTTAAGCTAAAGGGAGATGATGAAAAGCAAATAAGAAATTTTTTCAATGACCGTTTGATAACTTTTTTTGAAGAAAATAAATCTTTTCACATGGAATCTAATGGTTTGAGCTTACTCATATTCGATCGAGAACGCTTAAATACCATAAGTGAAATAAAGCAATTGGTTAGCTTTGCTAATAGATTAGCCGGTTTGCTAAACCGATAACTATAAATTTCAGAATGCTCAAACTTAAGTTACCTACAAACCCTAGCTGGGTAAGCTTAGCTCAGGGTAATATTGAAGAAATTCTCACTGACCATGCTTTTTGCGAGCAAAAAGCCGCTTCCACAGCAATTTCGCTCATTGTTACTTACCCTGAATATCCCAAGTTGGTTACTAAAATGATTGCTTTAGCCCGCGAAGAGATGAGCCATTTTGAAATGGTATACAAAAAGATACTGGAAAGAGGGTACGTGCTTGGCAGGGAGCGAAAAGATGAATATGTGTTACGTATTAATCAGTTTTTTCAAAAACGAGTAAATAGGGATGAACGTTTGATCAATCGGCTTTTAATAGCAGCTTTAATAGAAGCCCGTAGTTGTGAGAGGTTCAAAGTTTTATCAGAAAATATTTCGGACAAGGAACTTTCCGTTTTTTATCGAACCCTAATGACAAGTGAAGCTCATCATTACAGCATGTTTTTAAGGCTGGCACGTGAGTATGGAAAAAGAGAAGAAGTCGATGCTAGGTGGAAAGCTTTATTAGAGTTTGAGGGTAGAGTAATTGCTGATTTTGGTAAGAAAGAACACATTCATGGATAATTTAGTAAACACTTTAAAGAAATCATAGGCTCTCGTGACGAGCTTACTTTTATAAATGGCTGAAGGAAAAAATAAGATAAAAATTCATTCGATCAATTACTCAATAATTTCAAGGTAGAATGCTTTCAAAGATGGAATTAATCCTGGAAATCTATGACCAAAATTGATAAAATCTTCATTTTTACAACTCAATTATGAAAAGCATAGTATTAACAGATACCCATATTAAATTAAAAGCTAAAATGATTCCTTTTGCAGGCTTTAATATGCCCTTACAGTATGAGGGATTGAATGTTGAGCACCAAAACGTTAGGGAAAAATTAGGGGTATTTGACTTAAGTCATATGGGGGAGTTTTTTGTTACCGGTAATCTGGCTTTGGATTTCTTACAAAAAATTACTTCCAATGATGTTTCCAAATTAACTGATGGTAAAGTGCAGTATAGCTGTTTGCCTAATGATAAAGGAGGAATTGTAGATGATCTTTTGATATACCGTTTCAATGAGAAGGAGTACATGCTGGTGGTAAATGCTTCCAATATTGAAAAAGACTGGAACTGGTTGAAGACTAACAATAATGAAGGAGTCGTTTTAACCAACCACTCGGATAATATCTCGTTATTAGCCATTCAGGGTCCAAAATCTGCTGAAGCATTACAGGGTTTAACGAACATCAATCTTAAAGAATTAACCTACTATACTTTTCAAAAAGCTGAGTTTGCCGGTATATCTAACGCTATAGTTTCTGCAACAGGTTATACTGGTGCAGGGGGCTTTGAAATATATGTGGAAAATCAATATGCAAAAAAATTATGGCAGAAAGTATTCACGATAGGGAAGCCATTTGGAGTTAAACCTGTCGGGCTAAGCGCTCGCGATACCTTAAGGTTGGAAATGGGCCTTTGCCTTTATGGTAATGATATTGATGATGGTACTTCTCCTATTGAAGCAGGTTTGGGCTGGATTACAAAGTTCACTAAAGATTTTATTAGTAGTGAAACTCTAAAGAAACAAAAAGAAAAAGGCGTAAGTCGCAAGTTGGTCGGTTTTGAAATGATTGATCGAAGAATTCCCCGGTATGATTACCAGATTAGAAATGAAAAGGGAGAAGTAATTGGGAAAGTTACTTCTGGTACACAATCTCCCTCTTTGGGTAAAGCTATTGGAATGGGTTACGTAAAAACTGATTATAAAAATCCAGGTACTAAAATTTTTATTGAAATGAGAAATAAAACCATGCCAGCAGAAGTAATGAAATTGCCTTTCTATAAGAAATAAAACAAGCCCTGTCAAAATGGGAATTTTATTTTCAGATATTTGGGAGTAGTTCAGTAATATTTCTTTCTTCTTACTTCAGCTATATATTTGCTCAAACGAATTACTTGACGAGTATAACCATACTCATTGTCATACCAAATATAAAGTACCATACTCTTTCCATCAGGAGCAACAATAGTAGCTTGGCTATCAAATACTGAAGAATAAGGGTTCCCTATAATATCACTGGAAACCAATTCGTTGCTAAAGGAGTATTTGATCTGCTCAACCATATCACCGGTAAGGGCTGTTTTACGGATAATATCATTTAGCTCTTCACGACTGGTTTTCTCATTTATTTCAAGACTCAAGATAGCTAGTGAACCATTCGGAACCGGAACCCTGATGGCATTGGAGGTGAGTTTGCCTTCCAATTTAGGAAGAACTTTTGCTATGGCACTAGAAGCACCAGTTTCAGTAATAATTATGTTAAGGGCGGCCGCACGACCTCGACGGTGCTTCTTATGCGTATTATCTACCAAGTTCTGGTCATTGGTATAAGCGTGTATTGTTTCAATATGCCCGCGCGCCACATCGAAATTGTTGCTTATAACTTTTAATATAGGAGCAACGGCATTAGTAGTACAGGAAGCAGCAGAATAAATGTTGTTATCCTTAGGGCTGTAGTGAGCTTGATTAACTCCATGTACAATATTGGGTATACCTTTACCGGGAGCCGTCAATAACACCATTGCGGCACCTTTAGCCTGTAAATGACGACTTAAGGAGACTCTGTCATGGAAAGCTCCTGTGTTATCAATTATCAAAACATCTTTAAAACCATAGGAAGTATAATCAATATCCTCAGGCCTATTGGCAGATATCATGTGGATGATACGTTCGTTGACTACCAGGGCCGCATTATCTATATCTATTTCCACTGTTCCAACAAAAGAGCCATGGATAGAATCCTCCCTTAAAAGAGCAGCTCTCTTTTCGAAATTGTCCAAGCTTTCTCCACGCGTAACAATAGCCCTTAAACGCAATTGTTCGCCCATACCTTCTTGTGCTATCAGTTCGCGCGCTACCAAACGACCAATGCGTCCAAATCCATAAAGTACCACATCTTTAGGAGCAGTATGTTGTGTATTTTCAGGGCCAATAAAGTTTTTTAGTTTATTTTCCAAAAAGGCTTTTTGGTTGCTGTAATTATTTTTTTCTCGTAACCATTCGCTAGCTAGGCGACCGATGTCCATGCGGGCAGGAGCTAGCTCAAGTTGAACTAATCCAGTGGTGAGTGACAGTGTATCTTCAATAGTAATATTCTGACCTACGAATTTGCGGGCATATTCATGAAGGTTTAGGATTTTACTTGTTCTCTGATCAATGAGTTGATTGCGGAACAAAACTGTTTCGATACCTTTATTAAAGTATAGTTCAGTTATCTTTTTAATGAATTCGGCAGCGGCTTTTTCTTTGGTAATTCGCTCTCTTATCCATATTTCGTAATTTTTTACTTCGGCCATTTTTTGGGTTGTAATTATAGTTTTTGAGAGCGCAAAATCGGCTTATCATGATAGATCGTCCCACAAAGATAGCTATTCAAAAAGTAAAGGCCTCTTTTAGAGGCTTTTACATGTAATATATTTAAAATATTAATATCCAAAAGCAAAATACTTAACTTGCCCATTAGGTAGGTAACCTTGTATGACCACCGGACCATCTTTTTGCAGATCTTTTACAGAATTGTTGATATCATCAATATCGTGGATTTCCTCTCGGTTGATATAAATGACAATAAAACCTTCTGGTATTCTTTGATCAGCTAGAATGCCATTTTTAACCTCGATGATTTTTACTCCGAAGCGTATTCCATAACGTACTTTTTCGATTTTATCAATCGGACGGAAAGTACCCCCCAGAAGGGTAACAAATTTGATTTCATCAAGTTTGATCACTTTGGTGCTACCGTTAACGTTACGGAGGGTTACATCAATCTCTCTTACTTTGCTGTTTCTTTTTAATTTCACAGTAACCTGGTCTCCAGGCCTTTTTCTACCAATAAGTTCCTGTAGCTCACTGCTTTTAGTCACTTTTTTATCATCAATAGCTATAATAATGTCTCCTGTTTCGATACCTGCATCCTTAGCAGCTCCATTTTCGGTTAAATTACTAACATATACGCCATTACTTTCTTTTATGCCTAGTTCTTCAATGAGGCGGGGGGTAAGGTCGGATATATTAATTCCTATGAAGGCGCGTTGAACTATGCCGAATTCCAAGAGATCTTCGACTACTTTTTTAACAATGTTAGAAGGAATAGCAAAAGAATATCCTTCAAAAGATCCGGTACGAGTGGATATGGCGCTATTGATGCCAATTAACTCTCCACGAGTGTTTACCAAGGCTCCACCTGAGTTCCCCGGATTGACTGCAGCATCTGTCTGTATGAAAGACTCGATAGCTGCCTTGTTGTTTATAATACCTATATTTCTGCTTTTAGCACTTACAATGCCGGCTGTTACAGTAGAAGTTAGATTAAAGGGATTACCAGCAGCTAATACCCATTCGCCAAGCTTTACATCATCAGAATTACTAAAAGTTAAAAAAGGAAGATCCTCGTCCGTATCAATTTTGATAAGAGCAATATCGGTCGTAGGATCTGTGCCAACCAATGTAGCTTCATATTCTTTCTGACCATTTAGGGTAATCTGAATAGTTTTAGCACTCTCAATTACATGGTTATTCGTAACAATGTAACCATCCTTGGAAATAATCACTCCAGAACCTGAACCCATTTGGATACGAGGTTGACTTTTGTAAGGGTTACCAAAGAAGAATTCCAACGGACTTCGAACCTCATACCTTTCCATTTTAACTGCTGTTTTTACATGTACTACACTATTGACAGTTTTCTTAGCTGCTAGGGTAAAATTTTTTGGCTCGTCAGATGGATTAAAACTGGCACGTATAAACGGCTGAAATGGAGCGGCTTCAATGATGGTTTCTACCCTTGGTTCTTCAAAGAAAATTTTATATGCTCCCAAAGTAAGAACTCCTCCTAAAACTGATACTAAGAAGATTTTTGCAATATTTTTCATTGTTTTATAAAGATTTTATTTTGCATTAAAAAATGTTTACCAATAATTGTTCCAAATCCAAATCTAATATTGTCAAACTGACACTAACGCAATTTTAACCCTTAGGACTCAATGAGCATTTTCTTCCACAAATATCAGGGTGCCGGTAATGATTTCATTATGATTGACAATCGAATGAACCAAATACCATCACTATCCGAAAATATAATAAAAGCCCTCTGTGACCGAAGGTTTGGCATTGGTGCTAATGGTTTAATCCTGCTTGAAAATCACTCTGACTACGATTTTAAAATGATACACTATAATTCAGATGGAAGGAAAAGTACTATGTGTGGCAATGGCGGGCATTGCATAGTGAAATTTGCTTGCCATTTGGGAATACAATTGGAGCAATATAACTTTTTGGCAATTGGTGAAGAGCATAAAGCATTTTTAAAGAATGGCAAAGTGCATTTGAAAATGATTGATATAGGTTTGCCGGAAAAAGAAGGCAAGGGCTGGTTTATCAATACTAGCTCACCTCATCATGTGGTTTTTAATCCTCATGTGAAAAATATGAAACTGGTAGCTGAAGCTCAAAAAATCCGTTATAGTAATCCTTATATTGCTGAAGGTGTAAATGTGAATTTTGTAGATAGTGGAGAGCATGGCCTCGTCATTCGCACTTATGAAAGAGGGGTAGAAGATGAAACTTTTAGTTGTGGAACAGGGGTTACAGCAGCAGCTTTGACAAGCTACTATACTGGTAGATTGAAGCAAAAAGAGATACAGGTACATACAAAGGGTGGGAATTTAGCAGTAACTTTTGAAGCAGATGAAAAGGGCTTTAAAAATGTATGGTTAACAGGAACGGTAAAATTTGTTTTTAAAGGAGAAATTGAAATATGAATTATGTGAAGTGAAATAAAGAGTATTAACTAAATGGTAGAGACATTATGTAATGTCCTTTGTAAAAAGACAAGGTTTAAAGAACTTAATCATCCTAATCAATAGATTTACAATAGCATTTGGTTTTTCTTTTGAATTTAGCCAAATAATTTTTTATGATATTCTTCGTTTCTTCTACTTTGCAAATTTGTACTTTACCTTGAAAGTGCTTTTCTTCCTCTAAGGTTTTTTTACCCTATCATAACTACAAAGCTCATTTGCTTTAACTACCCTAGTCTCATTAGGGTCTAAACGCAGACGAAGAATAGTTATTTTCTGTAGGCGTCTAGCCTAATTAACCACTTATGACTTATTCCTAGAACATGTTCTATTGTAGTGAAACCCTAAACCTTGTAAATATGCTGCAGAACTCGGACTACCTAAAATTGCTCCATGGCTTTACCTACCTTAGCAATAGTAAATTTGTGGCCGCAAGCCTTACATAACATAAACAATTCTGTCCCCTTTACTTTATTATGTTTTACGTTGCTACAAGTAGTGTGTAAACACATGGATAGATTTAATTGTTTTTGAGTATTTAAACCTTCACAAATACAATCCATTTGTTGAGAAAAGAGAACTCCATGGATATACTACAAATTATAAGGCAATAGATACTCACATTGATCGAAATTGATGCTACCATCCCGAAAACGATTACTCGAATAGTTGGCAAAATCAACAAGAATCCAAGAAAAAATTGGACTTTCAAACCCATTGAAAATGATAGATGGTTATCTTAGCCTTGAGTTTGTACCTAGTGATTGATATTTGACTTCTAGTTTTGCGGTTGATGAAGAAAGTTTTTTTCTGGCTATTTCTAATAAGTTTCCTATCTCTTTTCATTGGAAGTTCTATCTATACTTGTGATTTTGCTATTCTTAAGTACAATGGGGGTGGGGACTGGTATTCCAACCCTACCGCTTTAAGCAACCTCATTGTTTTTTGTAATAAGGAGCTAAGCACTTCTATAAATCCTGACTATAAAACCGTAGAAGCCTCTTCCACTGAAATATTTGATTTCCCTTTTGTACATATGACAGGCCATGGTAATGTGGTATTCAATAGAGAAGAGGTGGCTAATCTTAGAAAATATTTATTGGCAGGGGGTTTTTTACATGTTGATGACAACTATGGTATGGATCAATATGTACGGTCTGAAATCAAAAAGATCTTTCCTGAACACGAATTAGTCCTTCTTGGTCAAGAACACTCGATTTTTCATCAGCAATTCGATTTTCCCGAAGGTTTGCCTAAAATACATGAGCACGACAAACAAGCTCCTAAAGCTCTAGGTATAGTTCATAATGGAAGATTATTGCTCTTATATACTTATGAAAGTGATTTAGGGGATGGCTGGGAAGATTACGAAGTACATAATAATTCAGTTGAGGTACGATTAAAAGCTTTGAAAATGGGAGCCAATATCGTACAATATGCCTTGATGCAAAAAGAATGAACGATATCTCACGAAAAGCAATACACATTCTTTTCACTACTGCTTTTGTATGCTTATTGGCCTATCTGTTATGGCTCGCACGACATGTGCTTATTTATCTAGCAATTTCAGCAGTAATAGCTATTATAGCAAAACCTGTGGCTAATGTTCTTTCAGGAGAAAAACGGAAAAAAGTAAAACTAAATCGTAGCACGGCAGCAGCCATCACTCTTTTGTTAGTGATGGGAATAACTGGAGGAATCCTGAGCATATTTGTCCCTGCTTTGGTGCGCGAAATTTCAGTATTGTCAAAAATTGATATAGAACACATTTTTGCTGAAGCAGAAAAAAACATAAAAGATATCAGTTACATTTTGCAGAAGAAAAATACTGGTGATAAAGTTGATGGAGGCATAATAAAAGAAACTTTACTTAACGCGGTCAGTCTTGATACCATTAGCAATACTTTTACTTCTCTGATTAACAGTTTAGGTAACCTTGTTTTTGCCACTGTCAGCATTCTGTTTATCTCTTTTTTCTTTATTCGAGAAAAGCATCTATTTAGAAATATTGTTCTGGCCTTTCTTCCTGACAACTACGAAAAAAAAGTATTAAATGTAACCCCTCGCCTTAAAAAGAATTTAAGCAAATACTTTTCAGGATTGCTACTTCAGATTTCAATTATCACAATCTTGGTATCAGCAGGACTGTCTATCATAGGGTTAAATAATACAATAGTTATTGGCTTTTTTGCAGGGTTAATCAATATAATCCCTTATTTAGGGCCAATTATTGGGATGATATTTGGTCTCATCCTGGGTCTGTCTCAAAACTTTGTTAATGAAATAGGTGCAGATATGTTATCCCAGGCTATACTTATTTTAATGGTTTTCGGAAGTGTACAACTCATTGATAATTTCATTCTACAACCCGTAATATTCTCAAACTCGATTAATGCTCATCCATTAGAAATATTCATCGTGATTTCCTTTGCTGCCTCTATAGCAGGTATTACCGGAATGATAATAGCTGTTCCTACTTATAGCGTTATCCGCTTGCTGGCCACAGAGTTCTTTCCCGAAGTTAAATTCATTCAAAGACTCAACTTATTCAAAAATAAGAAATGAAGACGCTTTAGAAGAAAAATAGACCCACTTTTGCTCAAAAACCGGGGATAGAGATTGCATTAGGCAACGTATGATATCATAAAAAAGCTTTGTCTCCACAAACTTGCCGTGTATCGCAAGGTAAGCTTAACCCTAAAAATCCTTACCTTACTAGATCAGTATTCTAAAAAATAGTTTTACTTTTATTAAGAATTTATTTAATTGAATACTTATCGAAAAAAAATGAAAACGTATATCTTTTCAGCAAACAAATTAGCTTTTTTAGCTTTGTTTCTATGTTCATATGCCTTCCCTGTAGGGGCCCAGCTCACAAATGCACTGTATTTTGATGGTGTCGACGATCACATTGATTGTGGAAATAATACATCGGTTAACATTATTGGAAACCAAATAACCATAGAGGCTTGGATTTATCCCACCTCATGGAAGTCTAAGGTGTGGGAGGGTAACGTTATTAATAAAGAGCAAAATACTCCTAATCATGGATATATGTTGAGAGTAGGAGATAACGGCAAATTAAACTTTAATCTGGGTAATGACCAACATATATGGAATGAACTTACCAGTGAGCCCTCCTTACTTTCTCTAAATACTTGGGCTCATGTGGCGGGAACTTATAATGGCTCTTATCAAAGGATTTACATCAATGGCGTGGTTGTGGATTCCGCGTCCTTGAACATTTCTATAGCAAGGGCTATTGAAACCTTGAATATAGGTGCTCATCCCAGATGGAACCGAAATTTTAAAGGAATTATCGATGAAGTGCGCATCTGGAATATAAGCCGTACAACTGCTGAGATTAACCAAACTATGATTTCTGAATTGTGTGGCAACGAAACCGGATTGGTCGCTTACTATCAGTTCAATCAGGGGGTTCCGGGAGGAAACAATATGGGAATTACCACATTGACTGATAAAACGGCTAATGGCAATGATGGGATCTTAAGAGGCTTTACATTTGGAAGAGGTGTTTCCAATTGGGTCTACGGTAGATTACGGGCATTGATTGACACTTCTGTCAATCAAAATGGTATTACCCTCACTGCAATTGAAACAGGGCTGAGCTACCAGTGGATTGATTGCAGAAACAATTCGGTCATGGCCGGAGAAACTAACCAAAGTTTTACTCCAACGGTTAATGGAGATTATGCTGTTGTAATTACTTCGGGCAATTGCTCCGATACTTCTTCCTGCCATTCCATAACATCTGTTGGTTTGGAGGAATCCCGCAAAAATTTAGATATTTCTGTCTATCCGAATCCAGTAAGGGATTATTTTATTATAGAAACACATATGAATTCCCATCTCCCTATGAAACTGAGCATCACTACATCAAATGGAAGCAAGGTTTTCGAAGATATTGAGATGAAAAGAAATTCTCTCAGGCGGAATAGTAAAAACTTGGCTTCAGGAATCTATATACTCAATATACAATCGACCACAAGTAATCACAATTACAAACTAGTTAAATATTAAAGGTATATGGATTAGTCAAGAACTTATACTAGTATTAAGATAGCTAGCAATTGCAAAGAAAAACAAGTTTTCATCCTCAAAAAATGCCATAACTGTATAAGAGGAAAAGTCTAGCCTTGCAACCCGGCAGTTATCAAGATATGCGTAAAATATGAATCCGATAAGAAATACTATATCGTTTTTTCTTTTGACTTTATTATTGATTGATTTTAGTGGGATGCAAATAAGAATAAAGGGGATATTAAAAGTGTAGTTACAATAGGGAGTGAGTATGATATGAATGATGATAACCTCCATTGATGTTCAATATTTAGAACAACTCAATGCCATGCCTTATGATATGGATGGTGATGTTATGGTGACCATGGTACCAATACAGACGCTTATGCCGAGACATATCCAGATGCAGCAGTTGCAAGGGTTACGAGGTGATGAGGAATTTAGATTTTGAAGAAGCTGCAAATTATGTGGCCGGTGCGATCGATAGAGGCTAAGGCCAAATCAAAGATGGCAAAGGCCGGGGGTTTATTGATTACTACATCACATCCGGTTCCAGTGACGATAACTCCTCGTCGCTGTTGTCCTTAAAAAGTTTTGAAACCCTTCAAATGTCTCGTTCTACTTATACTTGTATTATTGGAGGCCATCGAATTGTAAAATCATCAGTCATTAGTTTAAATATTAACTAATCAAGTTAAATAAAATGAAAATTTCAGCTAATTATTTTGTCATCATTACTTTAATTTTGGGTGTAACAGCTTGTAATAGTAGTCCCAGAGACAGTTGAAACAAAAGAAGCCGAATTCATCATCATCTCCATACTGGCAGCCTATGGAACTGGAGAACCTTGAGCCTGCTGAATTCTCAGAGAACGAGCCACTTGCGTTGTAGTAAGAATTTCCTTCGTTCAAAGATGACCCCGAGTTCTACGAGATTGGAAAATATAAGTTGAGAGAGTTTCGGTCAAAAACGAAGCTTAAAACTATTTGTGACATCAGCTTGCTTTCTGGAGGCCTCTTCGTGCTTAGCCATTAGTGCCTGTCCAAAAAGGACAGACCAATCAAATACACACAGACGATGGAAACTTCACATTTAGGAACTTGGATCTCATCATTGACAATGGCCTTCTGACTAGTAGATAAAGAAGCCCCCTTTAGGGATTTTTTATTCTATTCCGTTAAAAATGGTTTTGCTTTCAATTTCCATAGTATGAATGAAGTTCTTGGAGGAGGCAATGTCTTTACTTAAAATCCTGTCTTTGTCAATAAAAGGAACTTTTTCTCTGAATATTTGAAGGAATGATTGCAGGAAAGGAGAAGCCTTATCTTTCCTGAAAAAAAGTGCCTGGGAGGCTGTCAGTAATTCTATAGCTAAAACGGTCTCTAGGTTATCAACTACTTTTATAACTTTAGTAGCGGCATTAGCCCCCATACTTACGTGATCTTCTTGTCCATTGGAAGAAGTGATAGAATCTACACTTGCTGGTGTACACAATTGCTTATTTTGGCTTACAATTGAAGCAGAGGTATACTGGGCAATCATTAATCCGCTATTTAGACCTGGCGTAGCTATTAAAAACTCGGGTAAGCTTCTCTGTCCACTCATCAGTAAATATGTTCTTCTTTCAGATATATTGGCCAATTCCGCTAAAGCTATAGCTAACAAGTCGAGTGAAATAGCTAAAGTTTGCCCGTGAAAGTTGCCTCCAGAAATAATAACATCTTCATCGGGAAAAATAGTAGGGTTATCTGTTACTGAATTTATTTCGGTACTGAGAATACCGGCTACGTGATACAGAACATCTTTAGAAGCTCCGTGAATCTGAGAAATACATCTAAATGAATAAGGATCCTGCGTATGAGATTTCTTCTTGCTTATCAGTTTGCTACCATTCAAAAATCCTCTTATTTGCGCAGCTGTAGCCTCTTGCCCTTTGTGAGGCCTTACTTTATGAATTAATGCGTTGAAGGGCTCTGGCCTGCCATCAAAGCCCTCTAGGGATAAGGTTCCAATTAAATCAGCAAGATAACTCAGTTTAAGACCCTTAAACAAAGACTGACAACCTAAAGACGACATAAACTGAGTACCATTGAGAAGCGCCAGACCTTCTTTGGACCTTAAGGTTAGAGTCGTTAAGCCTACATCTCGTAACGCCTTAAGTACTTCAACTTTTTCTCCTTTGTGATTTACCATTCCTTCTCCTAAAAGAGGAAGAGATAAATGAGCTAATGGTGCAAGATCTCCTGAAGCTCCTAAGGAACCCTGTTCATAAACTACTGGCAAAATATCATTATTATAAAGATCGATCAGTCTTTCTACAATTTCCATTCTAATTCCAGAATGCCCCAACGATAATGAACGAACTTTAAGTAAAAGCATCAGTCGTACAGTTTCAAGTTGTAATTCTTTTCCAATACCACAGGCATGAGATCTTATCATGTTTTCCTGCAAAGTTTCCAGGTCTTTTTCCTCAATAGTAATATCGCAAAGCGACCCTAAACCAGTATTAATACCGTATATATTAGGAGTATCTTTCTTCTCTATTTTTTCCTCGAGATAAGTCCTACATTCATTGATTTTTTCAATAGCAGATGTAGATAACTTTATTTTTCTATTTTCTTTCCATGTTTGATAAAGTTGGAAAAGACTCAGTCTTTCAGGAGATAAGTTGTAATAATCAATACTTGCCATGACCAGTGTTAGTATTTGAAGTAAATTTTTCCAAAAGCTCAACTCTCGAAAGAGAGTACTGCTGACTGTTGGCCATCTCTTTAAGGGTAAACTTCCCTGATTTTAACTCTTCTGCTCCTATCAGTACTACGTAAGGAATATTCTTCTTATTGGCGTAATCCATTTGCTTTTTGAGTTTAACATTGTCGGGGTAAACTTCTGACCTAACCCCCAGGTTCCTGAGTTCGGAAACCAATTTCATACAAAATAAAGTTTCTTCTTCCCCAAAATTGATAAGTAAGACTTCCGTTCCCTCCATAACTGTATCAGGAAATAAATCCAGTTCTTCCATCACCAACTGGATACGATCTAAACCAAAAGAAATGCCAATTCCCGATAAATTCTTCAACCCAAAAATACCGGTAAGATCGTCATAACGACCACCACCGCCGATAGAACTCATCTCAACCTTATTGGCCTTAACTTCAAAAGTGGTTCCGGTATAATAATCCAAGCCACGCACCAGGGTAATATCCATTTCTAAAGTAGGACTTAGATCAGTTGTATTTTCCACTATAAAGCGAAGTCCTTCGAGTCCCTTCATACCAATAAAGGAGCCTTCAATAAGCTTTTCAACCTCTTTGATCTTTTGTTTATTAGAACCGGAAAGAAAAGCTATTTTTTCCACCGTTTTCCAAGTTTCCTTGCCAAAGCCTTTTTGTGCTAATTCTTTTACTATACCCTCCAATCCAATCTTATCCAGCTTGTCTAGAACAATAGTAAAATCCTGCAAACGATCTAATATTTGCAGATTTTCAGCTATGCCAACTAAGATTTTTCTATCGTTGAGCTTTATAGTAATCGGAATCTTGAGCTCTGAAAAAACGGCATCATAAAGCGCTATGAAGTCCAATTCCAGCAACAGAGAATTTGAGCCTATTGTATCTGCATCGCATTGGTAAAACTCTCGAAACCGACCTTTTTGAGGACGATCAGCTCGCCAAACTGGTTGTATTTGATAGCGCTTAAAGGGAAAGAGAATATCATTTTGATGTTGTACAATAAAGCGGGAAAATGGTACTGTGAGATCATAGCGCAATGCTTTGTCACATATAGAAGGGCTTAAAACGGCGGCATCTTTTTCCCGATAAGCTTGCTGATTTACCTTTTTCAGAAAGTTGCCTGACTTTAAAATTTTAAACATCAAACGATCCCCTTCTTCTCCATATTTTCCGGTAAGAGTAGAAAAATTCTCCATAGCCGGCGTTGCAATAGGAGCAAAACCGAATTTTTTAAAATTTCTTTCCATAACTCCTATGATATGCTCTCGTTTAAGCATTTCCTGTGGCAAAAAATCATGGGTTCCTTTAGGTAAAGCTGGTTTTATCGACATTAGTTGGTTTTCCATCCAAAATTAGAGAATATCTAAAGCTCATATTATCAACCTTACTGTACTTATTACCTATCTTTTTAAACTTCCCCTCCCTACTTACTAAAAACTGATCATTTCAAACTGCTATGACTCATGTTCTCTAGGGATATCGTGTCGTAAAAATAAGTATTACTCAAGCCTTCAAAACCAAATTTCATAAAGATGAGTAGAGCCATGCAGTTTGCTCTTATTTGTCGTAGAATCTTCTATTCATCTTGATAAATACGTAATTAAGATGTTACGGCTTATCTGTAGACATCGGGTTAAAGTTTTAAGACTTACCTTAGAATAATTGATCTTATATATTGAAAATTGAGAATCCCTTTGCGATAATTTACTTCAAACACATCTCCATCCTCAAAGACATATCACTGCTCCCAAGCATCCGGATTCCACTCTTTCTCACATAAGATTCATCCGTAATCGTAATTTTATCCTGTCTATAGTATAAGGATTATGCCGCCCTATTATCTTTCAAACCACTTATCTCTATATCCCCACGTTGTCGCCGGCTTGCTGATTATCATCAGATGCACAAAATCCTTATAACCGTAAAAGGCGCTAAGAGCTACTAACACTATTCCTAACTCGGCGAGAAAATAGTACAGATATATCCCCTCGCTTGTTGTTCTACTTTCTTCTCTTTGTAACTGGGCTAGCCTCTCACAATATTTTTGCGTACTCTTTCCTTCAAAAACTCATAACAAGGCCCTTAGGCCTTCTCAGCTTATCCCTTTCTTATTGGTCGGGACTTTCTGGGCTTCGAAAAGGCATTCATCTGTTTCTAGTATTTCCAGAAACTTGTGTTTCTCTCCCCCCTTTAACATCAGGGCGATATTTAAAAGCTAGCTTGTGATAGGCCTTTTTATTTCGACCTGACTGGCACCTGCCTTTAAGCTTAATATGCTGTACCGCTCCATTTATGAAAATTACTGGAAACAAGCTGTTGTTGAGAAACTTGGATATTTAAATGCCAAAGGTTACAATAGCTTTTTACTATCTCTTAAGCTTAGCTGATTCTCCATCGTTTTTACACAAACGATTACATCAATGATTTTCCTAAATCTATTGACCTTCTGCATTTTCTTCTATTTCTTCAGCTGTCTCTTCCATAACCTTCTTGCCGGGTTCTTCCGCAGGTTCTTCCGCAGGTTCTTCCACGGGTTCTTCCACGGGTTCTTCCACGGGTTCTTCCACGGGTTCTTCCACGGATGACTTGTCAGTCATTTCAGTGTTGTTTGTATTCTCTTCTTCTATAGCAGTTCCAGCATTATTGCACGCAATAAAACCTGCAAGTAAAAAGGCTAGAAAAAAAAGATTTATCCTTTTCATTGTTTTAAAGATATTAGATTTAAAGATATTAGATATTAAACTAACAATAAAGGGCAAAAATACGAATTTTTTCAAAAATGTCAATACAAAAATGTCTACTAGCTAAATTATTATTCAGAAAATTCGATTAACTTTTTGCGGTAAGCAGAAAAAAGTTTTGATTTTGAAATAAAACCCATATATTGTTTCCCAACTAATACAGGTAAATTCCAGGCTCCTGTTAGCTCGAACTTCGTTGCTACATCAGCCATACTATCATTTTTTTGAACGGTAGCAGGAGGGGGACTCATAAATTCTTTGATCATCGTGTTTTCATACAGGCTTTGGTCAAACATAATACTCCTAAAATCGTCTAAGGTTAAAATTCCTACCAAGTTTCCATATTCATCTAATACCGGAAAAAGGTTTCTTTTACTATGGCTTACCACTTTCACTAAGTCCCCTAAGGTCATTTCTTGATTAATGGGCTCAAAATCGGTCTCTATTACTTTATCAATTTTCAATAGAGTAAGAACCACCTGATCTTTATTATGGGTTAGTAAATCTCCTCGTTGAGCTAGCTGCATAGTATAGATTGAATGGGGTAAGACACTGCTCGTGACCAAAAAAGAAGTAGCAGAAACTAGCATGAGGGGAATAAAGAGCTCATAGCTTCCGGTTATTTCAGCAATCATAAAAATAGCTGTGAAAGGTGCGTGGAGTACGCCGGCCATTAAACCAGCCATGCCTGCCAGGGCATAATTGCTAGACGCCAAATCAAAAATTCCGAATTGATTTAAACAGTAAGCAAAAACAAAACCCAGTGAAGCGCCAGTAAAAAGAGATGGGGCAAACACTCCGCCTACCCCGCCAGCCCCGATACTAAAAACTGAGGCAAAAACCTTGAAGATTATCAGGCCAAATAGTAAACCAATTATCGCGAAATCGGACGAAATATATTCATAAATAATACTGTTTTTTACAACGGCTTCGAGTTCGTCGTTTAGTAAATAGTTGATAGTTTCATAACCTTCTCCGTAGAGAGGCGGAATTAAAAAAATAAGAGTCCCTAATAAGGTACCCCCTAATAAAACTTTGGTAAGTGGACTTTTTATCTTAGTAAAAAAGCTGTCGGCATAGAAATAAACTTTGTTAAAATACACTGAAGTAAACGCAGCTAGAATCCCTAGTATAAGATAGATAGGAATTTCACCTATTTGAAAGCTCGCAATGGATTTGTAATGAAAGAGATAATCATTACCCTGAATAAAGATCGAAGTAACGGCTCCTGAAACAGAAGCCAGTAGTAGTGGTATAAGGGAACTGAAAGTAAGGTCGAGGCTAAAGATTTCTATAGTGAAGATTATAGCTGCAATAGGGGCATTAAAAATAGAAGCTATTGCTCCCGTAGTAGCACAGGATATTAAAAGTATTCTGGACTTAAAATTAACGTGAGCTAACCTCCCCAAGTTAGAACCTATAGCAGAACCACTGCTAACAGCAGGGCTTTCCAAACCTAAAGAACCTCCAAAGCCCACAGTGAAAATACTAGTAATTACCGAAGCGTACATTTTATAAGGTGCTAAAAAGCCATTTCTACGGGATATAGCAAATAGGGTTGAGGATATACCTTCTCCTACCTTAGCCTTAAACATTCTTTTGATTAAAACAGTAATGACAATACCTATAATGGGAAAAACAAAGTAATAGAGATTGAAATACCGATCAAAAAAATCAGATCTAACCAGTTCTTGAATGAAGTGAGTGCTGTTTTTTAATATTACTGCTACTAAACCAGATATAAGCCCTACTAAAATGCTTAAAATCAAAATAAAGTGCTTATGGGGAATATGACGGGTTCTCCAAGCTAAAAGACGGCCTAATAAAGTTTGGGGTCTTTTTATCATAAATGCTTAAACGTTGATTTTTAGCTTGAGCTCATCCAACTGCTCCCGGCTAATGTAGGATGGAGAATCGATCATCAGATCACGACCAGCATTGTTTTTTGGGAAGGCAATAAAGTTCCGGATACTTTCCCCACCTCCCAAAATAGTCACTAATCGATCAAAGCCAAAAGCAATGCCTCCGTGAGGAGGAGCTCCATATTCGAGAGCATCCATCAGAAAACCAAACTGTGACTTTACATCTTCGTCACTAAAACCGAGTATGGATAACATCTTATGCTGAATCCCTTTGTCGTGAATACGTATTGATCCGCCTCCGATTTCATTGCCATTTAAGACCATATCATAGGCATTAGCTCGCACTTTTCCAGGATCAGAATCAAATAGCGAGATATCTTCGGGATAGGGAGAAGTAAAAGGGTGGTGCCTGGCATACCAACGCTGCGTTTCTTCATCCCGTTCCAATAATGGAAAATCAACTACCCAAAGCGGAGCAAAGGTCTTGGGATTTCGCAAACCTAGCTCTTCCGCCAAATGCAGGCGGAGCTCGCCCAGGGCTTTTCTGGATTTTCGAGCCTTACCAGGAATGATTAACATCAGGTCACCCGGCTTGGCATCAAATTCTTCGGCCCATTTTAGCAAGGCATATTGGTCGAAAAACTTGTCGACAGATGATTTTAAGCTACCGTCTCTGTTATACCTGCACCAAATCAGAACATCAGCCCTAACTTGCGGTCTTTTCACAAAAGCTGTAAGCGCATCCATTTGTTTACGGCTATAGTTGGCACCGCCTTCTACATTTATACCTACGATGAGTTCCGCTTCATCAAAAATCTTGAAATTGACATTTTTAGCAACAGATCTGAGTTCAGTGAAAGTCATTCCAAAACGGATGTCTGGCTTGTCATTACCGTAAAGTCGTATAGCATCTGTATAAGTTATCCTGGGGAAAGCTCCTACCTCAACTCCAACAATCTCTTTGAGCAAATGGCTAACTAATCCTTCAAAGGTTTGTAAAACGTCTTTGCTTTCTACAAAAGCCATTTCACAGTCTATCTGAGTAAATTCGGGTTGTCGATCTGCTCTCATATCCTCATCTCTAAAACACTTTACAATCTGGTAGTATTTATCTATCCCTCCTATCATCAGGAGTTGCTTAAAAGTTTGAGGGGATTGAGGTAAGGCATAAAACTGTCCTTCATTGATACGAGAGGGAACAATAAAATCTCGAGCACCCTCTGGTGTAGATTTTATAAGATGAGGCGTTTCTATTTCTATAAATCCTTTTTCATTGAGATATTGCCGAACAGTTAAGTTTAATTTGTTGCGCAAAAGCAGGTTTTTTTTGATCGGATTTCTGCGTATGTCGAGATAGCGATATCTCATGCGCAATTCTTCACCGCCATCAGTTTGATCTTCAATAGTAAAAGGAGGAATTTTTGAAGAGTTGAGCACAGTAAAAGAACTCACTTTAATCTCAATTTTTCCCGTGGAGATGCTAAGGTTTTTATTGCTCCTTTCAACTACCTCTCCTTCAGCTTGAATAACATACTCACGGCCAATTCTGCGTACTTTTTCCATGAGAGAGGCATTCCACTCTTCGTTAAAAGCTAATTGAGTTATTCCATAATGGTCCCGCAAATCAATAAAGCTCATTCTTCCGAGATTGCGAACTTTTTGTATCCAGCCTACCAATTGAACTTTTTCACCTTTGTTTTTTAGGTTTAACTCGCCACAAGTATGAGTTCTATACATGCTCTTCACAACTATATTGGCAAAATTATAAAGTATTGAAAGCAAAGCTATATTTGTATGGGCAGTTTGGTAGATCTATGGCAAAGCTGATTGTATCTTCGGATGAATACTTTATGAAACGGGCTTTGCGGGAAGCTTCGAAGGCAGGGGAAGAAGGAGAGGTCCCGGTGGGTGCCGTAGTAGTGATAAATAATAAAGTCATAGGTCGTGGATATAACCTTACCGAGAGGCTAACTGATGTTACTGCTCATGCCGAGATGCAGGCTATTACTGCCGCCAGCTCTTATTTAGGTTCAAAGTATCTTACCGAATGCTCTATTTATATTACCCTTGAACCCTGTACGATGTGTGGGGGAGCTCTTTTCTGGGCACAAATTAGCAAAGTGGTATTTGGTACTCGTGATTCTAGAAGAGGATTTCTGTCTTTAGGAGGTAAGCTTCATCCCAAAACGAAACTTTTGGAAGGAGTTTTAGAATCGGAAACATCAGAGATAGTAAAGGAATTCTTTAAAAAGAAAAGGTAGATATAAAAATTGCTCGAAAAAGTGAAAATTTTAGACTGTCATACCTTTAGAGGTGATAGGAGAAATTCTTTAGGTGCGGATGGCACGAAAAAATAGATTATCAAAACAGTAAATGACACTTAACTAATGCTCTACCCCTACTCTGTAATGGCATTTGACTGAAAAAGCTGGTTTGCAGAAGAAGCACTAGCTGGCTTTAAGACAAAGAGTAAAGAAAATCATTTTTTCTCTTTAATCAATTAAAATATCAAATTGTATTGCTGCTCCCCACGCATTTGTATGTTCTAAGATTCTACCGTCGCCGTCACTATAGGAATAATGGGGGCCAAAACTAAAAGCAGTTTTAGCTGAAGTTTTAAATTGAACGAGAGTTTGCAACTTAAATGCAAGTGTTACTGGACTGATTACGTCACGATGATTATGATCAGAAAAATACTTTTCCGAGTACAAAGCTACAAGACTATGGAGGCCGAAACTCGTTCTTAACCTTAAAGTCCAATTTTCATTTATCTTTGGCCTATATTCAAATCCCAGATAATTTGTGAGCTCTGTCTTTTCATAGGAGTTTTCAAAGGAATAAGGATCATTTATCTTCTTTACCTCATATGACAACCTATAAACACCCGTTTCGTAGACAATCGAAAAATTTTTGTTAATCACTCTGTAGCTAATTTCAATCTTAGTTCCCCAAGCCGGCGGGTTCCACAGGGAACTATCAAGGAAATAACCATCAGTAAGCTTAAAACTGGAAAGATCGAAATACCTGCCTAATGAAATAGTAACGAGCTGGGCGTTCAATCTCCAACTGAAAATGATGAGAAACATCAGGGGTAATAGACTGGTAAAAACCTTTTTCATTTCTTTGGCAGTTTAAAACACATAATATAGTAGCCATCCTGTGCATATACATAGCCCAGCTCTCCATTTACCGCTCATTACTATATGCAAAAAAGTTTTGATAAATATTTTGATTATTTTTAGTATCAATAGACAGGTAACTTAAGAAATCATTCCACTTCCAGAGTGTATTGCCATTAATGCCATCTACCATCCACAGTATATCTCCAACATTAGTGGCGTTCGTGCTAAAAAGCACATTGTTACTATAAACTATGGGTTTGATGGTTCCAACCACGATTGAGATTAGGTGACATAGGCATTTTCCAAACCATTTGCAGCTTGGAAGAATCTTTATTGCCAAAGGGGTTCACAGGGGACTCACCAGCTAATGGCTCGGGCTTCTCACAAGCCCCAATCATTAAGCTCATTAATAATATTTTCACTACTGACTTTTATTTTCATCTTTTTGGGGTAAGAAAGAGTAGCCCCCTAATCACCTTTAAAAAGATCAAAAAGCTTTGTCTCTAGTTTACTATTATTTCTCATTTTGACTTTAAAACAAAGAGTAAAGAAAATCATTTTTTCTCTTTAATCAATTAAAATATCAAATTGTAGTGCTGCTCCCCATGCATTTGTATGTTTTAAGATTCTATCGTCGTCGTAACGATAGGAATAATGAGGACCAAAGCTAAAAGCAGTTTTAGCTGAAGTTTTAAATTGAACGAGAGTTTGCAACTTAAATGCAAATATTACTGGACTGATTACGTCACGATGATTATGATCAGAAAAATACTTTTCCGCGTACAAAGCTATAAGACTATGGGAACCGATACTCGCTCTTAACCTTGAAGTCCAATTTTCATTTATCTTTGGCCTATATTCAAATCCCAGATAATTTGTGAACTCTGTCCTTTCATAGGAGTTTTCAAAGGAATAAGGATTATTTATCTTCTTTACCTCATATGACAACCTATAAACACCCGTTTCGTAGACAATCGAAAAATTTTTGTTAATCACTCTGTAGCTAATTTCAATCTTAGTTCCCCAAGCCGGCGGGTTCAACAGGGAATCATCAAGGAAATAACCATCAGCAAGCTTAAAACTGGAAAGATCGAAATACCTGCCTAATGAAATGGTAACGAGCTGGGCGTTCAATCTCCAACTGAAAATGATGAGAAACATCAGGGGTAATAGACTGGTAAAAACCTTTTTCATTTCTTTGGCAGTTTAAAACACATAATATAGTAGCCATCCTGTGCATATACATAGCCCAGCTCTCCATTTACCGCTCATTACTATATGCAAAAAAGTTTTGATAAATATTTTGATTATTTTTAGTATCAATAGACAGGTAACTTAAGAAATCATTCCACTTCCAGAGTGTATTGCCATTAGTGCCATCTACCATCCACAGTATATCTCCAACATTAGTGGCGTTCGTGCTAAAAAGCACATTGTTACTATAAACTATGGGTTTGATGGTTCCAACCACGATTGAGATTAGGTGACATAGGCACTTTCCAAACCATTTGCAGCTTGGAAGAATCTTTATTGCCAAACGGATTTACAGGGGGCTCACTAGCTAATGACTCGGGCTTCTCACAAGCCCCAATCATTAAGCTCATTAATAATATTTTCACTACTGACTTTTATTTTCATCTTTTTAGGGTAAGAAAGAGTAGCCCCCTAATCATCTTTAAAAAGATCAAAAAGCTTTGTCTCTAGTTTATCATTATTTCTCATTTTGACTTTAAAACAAAGAGTAAAGAAAATCATTTTTTCTCTTTAATCAATTAAAATATCAAATTGTAGTGCTGCTCCCCACGCATTTGTATGTTTTAAGATTCTATCGCCGCCGTAACGATAGGAATAATGGGGACCAAAGCTAAAAGCAGTTTTAGCTGAAATTTTAAGTTGAACGAGAGCTTGCAACTTAAATGCAAATAGTAGTTCATCATCTAAACTTATACTACCTAGAGCACGATCATGAAAATACTCTCCAGAAGAGGGGCAGTATGCTAAAAGACCATGGGCACCGATACTCGCTCTTAACCTTAAGATCCAATTTTTATTCATCCTTGGTCTATATTCAAATCCTAAGTAATTTGTGAACTCTACTCTATCATAATTATCTAAACTCCTAATCACATGCTCGGGATCAATTACCTCATCTATGCCATGTAGATACAATTTACAAATGCCTGTTTCGTAAACAATCGAAAAATTTTTGTTAATCACTCTGTAGCTGATTTCAGCCTTAGTTCCCCACGCTCGATTCAGCCCTCGAATCAGCGAAGATGTATAAGAATAACCATCGGCAAGCTTAACACTGGGGTGTTCTAAATACTTACCTAATGAAATGGTAACGAGCTGGGCATTCAATCTCCAACTGAAAATGATGAGAAACATCAGGGGTAATAGACTGGTAAAAACCTTTTTCATTTCTTTGGCAGTTTAAAACACATAATATAGTAGCCATCCTGTGCATATACATAGCCCAGCTCTCCATTTACCGCTCATTACTATATGCAAAAAAGTTTTGATAAATATTTTGATTATTTTTAGTATCAATAGACAGGTAACTTAAGAAATCATTCCACTTCCAGAGTGTATTGCCATTAGTGCCATCTACCATCCACAATATATCTCCAACATTAGTGGCGTTCGTGCTAAAAAGCACATTGTTACTATAAACTATGGGTTTGATGGTTCCAACCACGATTGAGATTAGGTGACATAGGCACTTTCCAAACCATTTGCAGCTTGGAAGAATCTTTATTGCCAAACGGATTTATAGGGGGCTCACTAGCTAATGACTCGGGCTTCTCACAAGCCCTAATCATTAAGCTCATTAATAATATTTTCACTACTGACTTTTATTTTCATCTTTTTGGGGTAAGAAAGAGTAGCCCTCTAATCATCTTCAAAAAGATCAAAAAGCTTTGTCTCTAGTTTACTATTATTTCTCATTTTGACTTTAAAACAAAGAGTAAAGAAAATCATTTTTTCTCTTTAATCAATTAAAATATCAAATTGTAGTGCTGCTCCCCACGCATTTGTATGTTTTAAGATTCTATCGCCGCCGTAACGATAGGAATAATGGGGACCAAAGCTAAAAGCAGTTTTAGCTGAAATTTTAAGTTGAACGAGAGCTTGCAACTTAAATGCAAATAGTAGTTCATCCTCTGTACGTACACCACCTAGAACACGATCATTAAAATACTCTCCAGAAGAGGGGCAGTATGCTAAAAGACCATGGGCACCGATACTCGCTCTTAACCTTAAGATCCAATTTTTATTCATCCTTGGTCTATATTCAAATCCTAAGTAATTTGTGAACTCTACTCTATCATAATCATCTAAACTCCTAATCACATGCTCGGGATCAATTATCTCATCTATGCTATGTAGATACAATTTACAAATGCCCGTTTCGTAAACAATCGAAAAATTTTTGTTAATCACTCTGTAGCTGATTTCAGCCTTAGTTCCCCACGCTCGATCCAGCCCTCGATACAGCGAAGGTGTATAAGAATAATCATCGGCAAGCTTAACACTGGGGTGTTCCAAATACTTACCTAATGAAATGGTAACGAGCTGGGCGTTCAATCTCCAACTGAAAATGATGAGAAACATCAGGGATAATAGACTGGTAAAAACCTTTTTCATTTCTCTGGCAGTTTAAAACACATAATATAGTAGCCATCCTGTGCATATACATAGCCCAGCTCTCCATTTACCGCTACCCCACTATCAAAGCGATTATCTTCAGAGTTGGGCGATTCTTCATTCCATATTATCTCTACCAGTGGAGGTGTTTACCGCATATAAGTTGCTCGAAGCCGTATAATACACTATCCCATCATGGAAAACCATATGAGAAGGAGGAAAAAGGGTTAAAGGCTTTAACCCATTGGCTATCATATCCTCTCGGTCTGCATTTTCCAGATACAGATAAAGGCTATCGTGCCCCATATTAGATACTTCTTCTTCACCCGTGTACATTACGCTTCTTTCGGGACCAATTATCACACGGTCTATTTTGATATCCCATTCATTACCATAATCAGATTCCAGTATACCTATACGTGAATAAGAGTCGTATGCATCATCTAGGTACCTTGCTTGGGTAGTTATTTCCCTATGAGGTTCCATATCGATCCAGTCCCATTCGGTCATTAATTCTATAGATGACTCATCAGGTAGAAAAAAGCTTACTTTCTCTTCCAACTGATAATATTCAGAGTACATTACAGTTTCGGGAATAAAATCACTTTGGGCTTTGAGCGTAAAAGCAACTAAACTCAAAAGAAAAATCACTAGATAATAGCTTGTGGTTTTACTTTCATTATATTATAGTTTTCCGTTAGTTAAGAGGCATAAAACAAAATGCGCCAACGAACAACTGTATGGCTTTTTACTACACAAATTTAAGCATTAATTATAATTTCAAGCATTAAAATCTGTTATTGGGCTGATTTTAAGGAATCAATTTCGTCTTTTAACTGCTCGACCTCACTTTGAGCGATATTCAAAGCTTTTTCTGTTTGGTCTTTTGATTTCTGTAGACTGTTTAACTGGAAAGTTTTTTCATTTATAGCGTGGTCTTTCTTTTTAATGTCATCTTCTAAAGATTTGATGTGATCCTTGAGTCCTGTAATTTCACGGTTGAGGCTATTGAGAGTCACCATGCTATAAAGAATGTAAATGAGGAATCCAAAGGAGAAAATGAGATTCTTCCAGAAAATATTTTGAGAGCTGTTACTAAAAAACATCATAAAGAGAACTATCAAAATAATGATTATTCCCATTGATAGCGTGATAATTTCAAGTTGTTTTCGGTTTAGATTCATAGCAGTCAAGATCGATTTTATTAGGTCTGCTTAAAAATATTATTTTCAAGCAGAATATAAGATCAAATTATTTTTGATTGAGATAAATATTTTTAACCTTACCATTTAGGTTTGGTCTTGAGATCATCTCAAAACCCCGTCTGGACATCGAATACTCGGCATAAAGATATAATTTTAGGGCGAGAAATTTATTCATCGTAACTCACTATTAACCTTTTGCTAGTAGGGTGGCTTTGACAGGTTAAAATGTACCCATCCTTCACCTCATCATCTTTCAAGGCGTAGTTCATTTTCATTTCCACAGAGCCTTCCAGTACTTTAGCTCGACAGGTGCAACAGACTGCTCCTTTACAAGCATAAGGAACATCTACGTCAGCGTTCAAGGCTCCATCTAAAACAGAATCCCCGTCAGAACTGATTGTAAAATGGGTTTCTTCACCATCGAGGATTACTGTAACGTCAGACATTATCTCACCATCCTTTTTATCAAATGTCGCTTTGACTTTATGGACTGTGCTTTGAGTAGGAGAGGTAAATAGTTCACAATGAATTTTGGATTTGTGAACCCCGATTTTTTGTAGGGTATCACTTACACAGTTCATCATAGGTTCAGGTCCGCAGAGAAGAAACTCATCCACTTCATTGGCATCAAAAAAAAATTCTGAAAAGCAAATACATTTAACCTCATCTATACGGCCCTTCAAATAGTCTGTTCCCTGGTCCTCACAGCTCAGTATATGATGTACTCCCAAGCGATTCATGTATTTGTTTTTCAGCCCGTCAATCTTGTTTCTGAATATAATAGAATAGCTGGTTTTATTACCGTAAAAAAGCGTGAAAGTGCTTTTCAGCTCTACTTCCAGAACCGATTTCATAATGGAATAAATTGGTGTAATACCCGAACCAGCCGCAAAGGCCACATAATCTTTCTTTTGATTAGAGTTCAACTCAGTATGAAAATTACCCTCAGGAGTCATTACCTCTATTTCAGTGCCAACCTTTAATTTTTCGCTAGCCCAGCTTGAAAATTTACCCTTTTCAACTTTCTTAATAGCCACCCTTAATTCATCATCTAGCGGGCTGGAGCATAAGCTGTAATTTCTGCGAACCTTTTCTCCTTCAATTTCCATTTCCAAAGTCAGATACTGACCTGGAATAAAGCGATAATCTTTTTCCAGTTCAGTTGGAATCTCAAAAGCGATCGACATGCAGTGTTCTGTTTCACGAATAATATCGCTAATCCTTAAGGTATGAAACTTAGGCATACCTTGTTTTTTTTCGTTTAAAAAAAGAGATTTTTTAACAGAGGTTGTTTTCTTAAAAAGTCTCGACATGGTTTAAATTAGTTTCAGTAAAAGTAAACCTCAAGATAAAAAGGAACAACCACTTAGAAGTATATGATTTAACAATCGATAATTACCTTTGTAAGCAATCGGCAAAAATCAACAACTATGACGAAGGATTTAAGCTTGGAAGAGCAGTTTCAGCAATATGTAGATGCTGAAAATAAGGTAGAGCTAAAAGACTGGATACCAGAAAAATACCGAAAAACTCTAATACGCCAGATTAGTCAACATGCTCACTCTGAAGTAATAGGAATGTTACTTGAGACCAACTGGATTACACGAGCGCCTTCTCTGCGCCGAAAAGTAGCTCTATTAGCTAAAGTTCAAGATGAGGCAGGACATGGGCTTTACCTTTACTCAGCAACTGAAACACTTGGAGCTGACCGTCAGGATTTGGTAAAAGACTTTTTAAGTGGAAAATCCAAATATTCCAGCATATTTAACTACCCCACTTTAACATGGGCCGACATAGGCACTATTGGCTGGCTGGTAGATGGTGCAGCTATTGCTAATCAAGTAATGCTGTCCCGGACTTCTTACGGACCTTATGCCCGTGCTATGGCGCGTATTTGCAAAGAAGAAAGTTTTCATCAGCGCCAAGGATATGAAATTATGCTTACCATGACACGAGGTATGAAAATCCAAAAGGAAATGGCCCAAGATGCCTTAAACCGCTGGTGGTGGCCTTCCTTGATGATGTTTGGCCCCACCGATGATAACTCACCCAATTCTGCTTTGAGCATAAAATGGAAAATTAAACGCAAATCTAACGATGAATTGCGACAGGAATTTGTTGATAAAACCGTTTCTCAAGCCGATTTTTTAGGGCTAAGCATTCCCGATCCTGAACTAAAATGGAACGAAAAAAGAAATCATTATGATTTTGGCGAAATTAATTGGGAAGAGTTTTACAATGTAATTGCTGGAAACGGCAAATGCAATAAACAGCGCATGAATGTTTGCAACAAAGCCCATGCAAATGGTGAATGGATAAGAGAGGCCGCTAATGCCTATGTCCATAAGCAAATAGAACAAGCAAAATGTGGCATAGAAAAGGAATTTACAAAAAATATGCTTGAAAAAAAAGACAATTGGAAAATCTGGGAAGTATTTATACGGTCCCGAAATGGTTTGAGCCATAAACACGTAGGTAGTATTCACGCCTCTGATGCTCAAATGGCTATTAAAAATTCCCGAGATGTATATACTCGTAGAGGTGAGGGTATCAGCATTTGGGTAGCGGAGTCCAAAGTCATTACCGCCTCCAGCCACGATGAAAAAGAATCCCTATTTGCACCAGCAGATGATAAAGTGTATCGTCACCCTACCTTTTATAACATACCAGGTGAAGTGGAGAATATCTAAAAATATAAAATTTTGATTAACTTCAACTTTATTTCATTTTTCAAATTCTACTAATCGTTCTACGGCTCAGCCATCATTAAACCAAGGGACCTAACATAATATATAGTAAGAGAACTTCTCATGTTTTTCGAGTAATGGAGAAAACTAATTTAGATGCTGATTTTTAAAACTATTGACACCTTATCCCACAAAGTTAAAAGGTGAAGGAATTATAGGGACAATATTAGGACTTAATATATCTGAATGTCGTTTGGCAAAATGCAAAAATTCTGGACAAAAGAAAAGGGGAATAAATATCTCAGATGATAAATGTGGATCGTAATTCTCTGTTAAAGACTTGATTTTTCTAAACATAGATGAATTTGGATCTCTATAATTTTTAATGTCTATAACTGATTTTTCTTTTTCCATAGCTGCCCAAAGTTCTTTGACCGTAGCTGGATTTATTTGTAAACTCTGGCGGTAAATTATTTGTTGAATAAGACCGTTTTTCTGAATATTAAATTTATATTTATTACTCTTTAAGAGTAAAATCTAGGATGACATCATGCTTGCGTCCAAACCATCTTTTGCTAATGCCTCCCGTTCTGTAACTCCATATAATTTCATTTCTAAAATTCGCTATTCCAAAGATGCCATCTACAATTATCTTTATATAATGGCTTACAGTCTGGTCATAGTGGTAATAAATAGACCCCGTATTCTTGAGTATCTGCCATATAAATAAGGTAAGCCAGTAGTTTCCTATTCTCAGACGTCATGCTTTCTATAGGTTCCATCCATGGTTTCAAGAACTTTTTAACTACTCCAGATACCTTCTCCCTATTCTCTTCTAAATTTTCTTTAAAATGCAAAAGCATTTGCTTTGTTTGACTTGTTGTAAATCCACATATCGGAAAATGCTTTTTGCTGAGCAGCCTTTTCCCCTACCCTTATGTCATATTGTAAATACGAGTGGAATTAAAAGGAGAGTCTAAATAGATAAGGTCTATTTTTACACCCCGATCAATAAGTTTTGTATGGTCTACTTTACAATTAGAGCTATAAAATATGTATAAAGTCATGTTTTGATTGTGTGTAGCTAAATTATTTCTATAGAATTTAGCATAAAATCATCCTGTTTAATGTGTTGAAGAACATTTGGTTTTTGCAAGTATTCCTAAATTATTATATTTATAAGCAAACTCCATGAGATAACCATCTAAGTGCTTAGTGCTTACATATTGATAAATACTCTAAATCCCTCTTTTCACAATAGACCAGAACGCCTCTATTGTTTTTGCATGAAATATCATCAGTGCAAAATCTTTTCTTTATGCTTAATGATTTTATGATACCATATAATCATTAATGCCTCTATATGATGGGATTCTCATCTGTTACGAGTGTGCTTTTATTCCAATCCATATACACCCCTATCATTTTATCAATTTCATATTTATTAGGATTATCTGTCTTTTCAGCATGTACAATCTTTATCTCTGTACCATTCCTAGCACAGAAGTATTTTCACCTCCCCTACCTCTTTTATTGAAAGTGTCTTTCTCGTAATTCAGTCTTTCTAACATTGCTTTTACGTGGCTTGCCACCTACGTAGGTCTCGTCCATTTCTATAACTCCTTTCAATAACTTACCATCACCTTTCATATTCGGCATATTCTCATCCCCCTATGCGAAGCAGTGGATTTATGTAATCCACAATCTCTAGCTAATTGAGTACTGACTTGTCTTTGCATTTAATATAAGGTTGATAGCTAAAAAACCACTTTTGTAAAAGGCATTTTTGTTCGATGAAATATAGTTGCCTATTGAAACTCTAAAGCACTTACAACAGTTATAGTTTTGGCAATTATACCGGTCGTCTTGTCTTTTTGTTTAATCTTTTTGCATCGTCCCACAATAAGGGAAAATTGGCTTCTCTCTCCCATTTTATACTCTCTAAATGATTTATGTAACTTTACTCTGTTGGAAACTTTTTGAGCAATTTAAATGTATCCATTCCTTGTTTTGTTTTATAATATAAAATAAAGATAAGATCAAGTCTTTAACAAAGAATTACGAAGAGAAATTTTAAATACTTGTTTTATCTGAATACTTTGAAATATGAAAACATAGCAATAGCTCCATATTCTCGTATTCAGAAACAATAAAAAGTGTTACAATTAGAAAGTTCGCATAAATTTGTAAAAAGGACATGGAGAACTCAGAGGTAGAATTTTATAGCAATTTGAATATGCTTAAGTTTAAGGATTTCGTTCTAGTTGAATTTAACGGCAATAATTCCGCTTATTGTAAGGTTTTAGAGGAGGTGAGTCCTTAATAATAGAAGAACTAGAAATACTGAATATTCTTGTACTAGAAAAATCATTAAATTTCACAAAATAATATAAAACTGTCTCTAACATAACACAAGGCTTGGTGTAAGGACTGGTAACGTGCAACCCAAAGGTGTAGTGTTTCTAAATTTGCCACTACCACAAAGTGTGAATGCTTTACCAAATTGAATATAAATTGCAAAAAGAGCTACTCTATTATACTTTGCGTTTGGGCGATAGTGCTCTCATCCTGGGGCAACGGCTTTCTGAATGGTGTGGCCATGGACCTGTTTTAGAACAGGACATTGCCCTTTCTAATATTGCTTTAGATCAACTAGGGCACGCCCGTATATTGCTACAATATGCAGCACAAATAAAAGGAAAAGAATATACTGAGGATAAAATGGCCTTTTTCAGGGATGCAAACGAATATCATAATCTTTTGATGTTGGAACTTCCCAACGAAGATTGGGGTTATACTCTCGCTCGTCAGTTTTTATTTGATACTTATAATTACTTCTTTTACACTGAACTACTCCATAGTAAAGACAATCATCTCAAGGCTATATCCCAAAAAGCAATTAAAGAAATTATCTATCATGCCCAATGGAGTGCAGAGTGGCTTATTCGCCTTGGAGACGGAACAGAAAAAAGCCACCAACGTATCCAAAACTCTATAGATAAGCTGTGGATGTGGACTGGTGAAATGTTTATGATGGATGAGGTAGATCAACGAATGATTGATCTGGACATTGGTGTGAATCTGAATTCCATAAAGAATCAATGGCATCAAAAGGTAGCCGAAATACTGGAGATTGCTACTCTTAAAAAGCCACAAGATAAATGGATGCAAATCGGAGGAAAACAAGGGGAACATACAGAATATTTGGGATATATATTAGCCGAAATGCAGTATTTGCCTAGGATATATCCTGAGGCGCAATGGTAATTCTAAAAGACAAATGACATATAAATTAAGCAGATAATACCGTATTGCGAGGCCTTCAATTCTGCACATGCTGTTGTTGACTTATTTAACCTTAAAATATAGAAGCGGTAAAAAAGACGAGAAGACGTCTGAAATTAGAATTTGAATAGAAAAACTGTAGAAACAATTCCTTAATCTAGTTATGAGGCCTAAAAATTATAATCAAAAAATAAACACTACAACATTCTCTTACCTGGTCATTGCTAAATCTAATTATTATTTCGCTAACCTTTAAATGAAGAAAGCACATATAAATGCTTACACATAAATAATTATTGAACCCGAAGCACTCTAACCTTTTTAGCCAAAAGAAAAACTACTATACCATACCATTGTGCCCCAAAGAGCAAAGTACTTAACATGAGGTGAATAGGTTGGGCCACCTTGGGAAAATGGAAGTAGGTCAGTATTATACCTACTATAATTTGTGCCAAAAGTATAGCCATAATCGAAGAGAAAAACCTCAACCACAGCTGAAGCTTGTGGTTGAGGTAGCATAGCCAGGCATTAATCGCTAGTATCAGCAAGCTAAAAAATTGATGAGCATAAAACCTCCAGTTCAGGTTTTCTACCCATTCTTTACGGAGTAGATCAGTCTTATACAAGTGATCTATCTGTTCTCGTACCTGTGTACCTAAGATGATCTGTACTAGTGTAAATGCCAAAGCTATCCATAACAATTTCCAGAAAAGAGGAGTATACGAAACTTCAGATAGTCTTTCACGATTGGAAAAACCTATCATCACTATGAGTACAGCTACAATAGACAGTGCTCCTAGCATGTGAATAGTGATACTGCCGGGAATGAGATTCCCATCAACTACCAATTTCCCCAACCATGCCTCGAAACCCAATAAAAAAAGCGATATAGCGGAGAGTAGAGCATAGTGCTGATCTTTTTTCAGGTAAAGCAGGGAGAGAAATAACAGCAGAAACATAGAAAAGCCAGAAAATGCCCCTACTAGACGATTAATGTATTCTGTCCAGGTATGAAATACGTTAAAAGTGGCGTAATCGTGTTTAGTGTAAGACATCCAGTTTTCCGGATTATATTGTTGGCTGGTGGTAAAATCCTTTTGAGCTACCTTCAAACTTTCACTTACTATAATGATCTGTCCCTTTTTGAATTTCCTTTGTGTCTGCCATTCCAATTGTGTCCTTTTGGTGGGAGGAACAAGATAGCCGAAGCACTTAGGCCAATCTGGGCATCCCATGCCAGAACCTGTCGTGCGTACAATACTTCCGATCAGTATTACTAGGTAAATCAAAGCTAATTCCGTGCAGGTAAACCGTCGAATCCATTTCCTCATATAGACAAACTTATAGGGAGGAACTTAAAAAGCGAGTAGGCTGGGGATGGGGAATAAAAGTCTTTGCACTTACAACTCGACGAGTTAACTAGTTAACAAATTCCTCGTTCTTCACCCCCTTATTGACCTGGATATCGATTACGGTCATTTTGATCTTTTGAGAACCAGCATCAATTACCATAATCTTAGGATACATCACTCCGTCTACGTTTATAAACTCATTGTAGGTGGTAGTGTTAACTACATTTCCCTGGGGTGATTCGACAAGTCGCTCTTCTCTCAGTTTCAAACCGCTTTCGGCATGATAGTATTCTGTAATGATACTGCCAACTGGGGAAGTAACTTCTATAACGTAGGCCTTTTTACCATCCACCATAGCCATTCGGGTAAACTCTATAACATACCCCATTTCTCCATATTTCATTTCTTTGTCAAACATAGCTTCGGCTTTCATTTCTTCCAACTCTTTACCTTCCATAGGTATACTACGACCCATAGCACTTTGTGTTCCTTTTTTGCCGTCAAAAACCTGTTTTTGAATAGTACCCATTCCGGCGGCTATAACCTCCATTTTGTACATATTAGGTCGCTTTCTTATAATTTCAGCTGATAGCTGCATGGGAGTCCCTGGAATTTCAGCATTCATTTTCATACGTAGATCTTTCACCCTAGCTAGGTTTTCTCTACCGCCTTTATTTTTAATATAATTATCAATTACCATTTGGGCAGTTACCCCTTCAGGTACCGGTATAGAGGGTTTTTCGATTTTATTACCTTCTTCATCAAAATACTCTACACTGCCGAACTTTTCGAGTTTATCAGCTACTTTGCTGGCTTTACCTACCACGGTAATATGCATAGAGTGAGACTTGATATATTTTTTAGCAGTCTTCATTATATCGTTAGCGGTAAGAGATTTTAGCCTATTGAGGTAATTTTCGTAATAATCATTGGGTAGGTTGTAGCGCTGAATGTTAAGAGCAAAATTGGCGACAGTGTTAGGACTTTCAAGAGAGCGGCCATAAGCACCAATGATAAAATTTTTAGCCCCTTCTATTTCCTCCTCGGAAGCAAATCCGCTTCGGATACGATTGAACTCATAAAAGAATTCGGTAATAGCACTATCGGTAACTTCATTCCGCACACTGGCAGAAGCACTGAAAGAACCGATAAGTTTATCGTAACTATGCTTGGAATAAGCCCCATAGGTATAACCTTTATCTTCACGGATATTCTGGAATAAGCGTCCCATGGAGCTTACCCCCAATATTTGGTTAGTTAAATTAAGCTTTACGATATCTGGATCACCAGGCTTTAGGTCTATTATATTTCCGAGACGTAATACGGATTGTACAGCATTGTTTCTATTAACAAAGCTTATCATAACTCTATCAGGAGTAGTGGATTTCTCAAAGTTATTTTTCGGAACGCTACTCTTTTGCCAGTCGCCAAAATATTTTTTGGTCATTTTTTTAGCTTTTTTAGCTTTAATATCTCCCACAATGGCTAGGTAAGCTTGGTTGGGAACCCAGAAGTTTTGATAGTATTGTTTGCAATCTTCAATGTCTATATTTTCAATTTTTTGAATGGTGAGAACTTCGCCATAAGGATGATCCAAGCCAAATAAAACGCTTTTGAAGACATTATTAGCTACTTCGTCGGGCCTATTTTTAGAAGTTTGTAAGGCAGAAATCTCTTGTTTTTTGAGTTTTTCAAATTCTTTTATAGGAAAAGCGGGATTGAGTAGAATATCGGCCATTATTTCCATCAGCTTTTCGTTGTATTTACTCAAGCCGGAAATAGACACAGACTTAGAAGAAGTAGAGAGTGAAGCACCCATAAAATCAATTTCCTCGTCCAATTGATCTTTAAGACGGCTGGTAGTTCCTTGACGGAGCATCTCTCCAGCGAGTGAAACGTATCCGGCCTTTTCTCCTTCAAATATAGGATCATGGTCTATTATAAGTCTCATGGTGATACGGGGTAGCTTGTGATTTTCCACCACTATCACCTTTAGCCCATTTTTCAATTCATATATTTTGTATTTGCCAAATTCAATATTAGGAGCTGGCCCGGACCTGGGCATTTTACTTCGGTCTACTTGCGCTAAAAGAAAATTAGCAGAAAAGCCCGTCAGCAATGCGATTATTATGTTTTTCATAACGTTAACTTTTTTCGTGGTTTTACTATTGGTTTTTAGGTAAGTAATACAATAATACGCGGTTGTCGTTTACCAAGTATTTTTTAGCAACATTTTGAATATCGTTACGAGTTAGCACACGATATCTCTCAATTTCGGTATTTATTAAACCCGCATCGCCAAAATAAACGTGATAATTTGCCAGATTTTCAGCTATACCGGCCACACGAGCGTTACTAGTAATAAAATCGCTTTCCAACTGATTGAGTACTTTCTGGTGTTCTTTTTCGCTAATAATCTCATTGCGGAATCTGGCTATTTCTTCATCAATACTTTTTTTAAAGTCAGCCACGTCTATGTTTATGTTAGCAATACCCAGTGTGATAAATAACCCACCTTGTTCCAAAGAGTAAGGAAAGGCCTCTATAAAAAGTGCTAGCTGCTTTTCATCGACCAAAGACTTATACATTCTCGAGCTCTGACCGTCGGATAAAAGAGCGGTTAGCATATCCAGTGTATATGCGTCCTTGGTTCCCTGTGGAGGCATGCGATAACCTATAAAAATAGCAGGTAATTGAATGTTATCGTAAATAGTATCAACTACTTCTCCACCTAAGGGTGGCTCATATACGTCAGGTTGAAGGATTATTTTGGTTCTCCTGGGAATTGAACTAAAGTACTTTTCGATTAGCTTTTTGGCCTTAGCCACATCAATATCACCCGCTATTGAAAGAGTAGCATTATTAGGTACATAAAAAGTCTCGTAAAAATCTGCAAAATCGCTTATTTCAGCAGCGTCCAAGTCCTCCATAGAACCAATGGGAATATTTTTATACGGATGAACCTTATAAGCCCTGCTGAACATGTTTTGACTGAAGCTCATGTAAGGCTGATTATCAATGCGCATACGTTTTTCCTCCTTAACTACTTTCCTTTGAGTTTCTACACCTTGAGTGTCTACTTTGGCGTGTAGCATTCTTTCTGACTCGAGCCACAAGCCAAGTTCCAATTGGTTAGAAGGTAGGATTTCAAAGTAAAAAGTACGGTCGTGGGAGGTATTGGCATTTAATTTACCGCCATTAGATTGAACGATTTTTGAATACTCACCGCGACCTATATTTTTAGAGCCTTCAAACATGAGATGTTCAAAAAAATGAGCAAAACCAGTGCGTCCTTCTTTTTCGTTTTTTGAACCTACATGATATAATACTGCAATGGCAATAATTGGAGTACTGTGGTCTTCATGTAGAATTACATGAAGACCATTATCAAGGTCGTACTCCTCAAATTTTATTTCCGTTTGACTATAACTTTGAAGTGGTAAAGTTCCTAGAAAACTGATCATGAGTGATTTTTTCATTGTTTGAGTAGATTAGGTTTTAATTGATGAGTGCGAATAGGAAAGTTCAAGATTAAAAAACCCTAAAAGTAATTTTAAAGCCCATTATTTTGATAGACAAATCTAGTGATAATTTAATATGAACTCAATATGAGAATGAGTTAACAATGATAAAATGTTCGATAGAATAGAAAATTCCTAAAGGTTTAGAAATAGGTAGCATAGGTATAAATTTTAGTTAAATAATTAAAAATCAATCTTTTAATTTACTAAATTTCCACCTTATTTATATCGAATTCTTATGTTATTTAACTAAATTGACAAAAAGTTAGGTCCCGTAGTTCAATGGATAGAATAGAAGTTTCCTAAACTTTAGATGCGGGTTCGATTCCTGTCGGGGCTACAAGAGAGTTACAAACATACCCTTTTCGCTTGGCAGATGTCAGTTTTGTTAGGTGAGGAAAGAATTGTGGAATTTTTTCTCATCCTTAGGTTGTATAAAAAGAAAAATGCGATAAGTCCCTTTTCCAATGATTGCTTATTCGGATGCTATCTTTTTTAGAACATCAAAAGATGTCCATAGACCACGTCTATCAATGACTATATGGGAGAAGTTAATATTCCCAAAGGTCATGCTCAAAGTTTTTGAGATTTTCTCTAATACGCTGAGCTTCTAGGAGTTGCTCGAGAGAAGAATTTTTTTTATAATCAGCTATAGTTCTGTCGTAAACATTGTCTTCTTTAAAAATAATGGAGTTAAAATAGCGTATATGAAAGATCTGATCAAAAGTCAAACGACTTGAATTATTATAGTTATTAAAAGCAACATGAGTAGCTAAAGCATAACGAGCATCTGGAAACCAAATCCAAAACAAATTATAAACATCCTTGGTTTTAGGATTTCGCACTACGGGTGATATACCAATAATACGATTTTCCATCTTTCCCCTTTGCTTGTCAAAATACCAATCAGATTTGAGCTCATAAGCCAAGACATCCTTAGGGGTGATTTTGATAGTATCAACTGCCAATACGATATTAAAATCTTCAGGATCTCTCAGCGTATCAATAGAAGCGATATACTTGCGCACCTGTTCAGGTGTGAGGGGTATTTCAAATCGATCATCAGCAAATACTTCTATTATTGTCCCTTCATTAAGAATGCCCTCTACTAGGACATCGTAGAGACTTTTGCGATCTGGAATAGCAAGAACGGGATAGTAAAGGTGATGATTAATTTTTTCTCGTAGATTAATTCTTTCCCAGTGGCGTGTACTCCACATCATGTCGGCTTGTCTTAAAAAAGAATACGGAAAAACCCGATTGTGATAATAATGCTTAGAAGATTCAGGAATAACACCATCATCCTCAGGGCCTATTACCTGTGCTTTAGCCGCTGAAGTAGTTAGCAGCATCCCTGACATCATTAATTCAAAAACTATCTTTTTCATAATTTTTTTAATTTACATCAATCGATATGTTACTGATATTTGGAACTATCAATCCTTTAGGGCCACTTGCTTTGATTCTCCTAACAGAAACTGTTGAACCAGGTCTCAATTTATTAATTCGCTGTTTAATATTTTCGGAGATCTTATTGCCCATTACATCTTCAGGAGGAAAACCGGGTATTGCTATCTGATATGAAATTACTTGAAGTGGTAAGTCAAACGGGAAATCTCGATATGCGGCTTTGACCTCAGCTCGCATTAATAAAGATTTAGACATGATACCTTCAGTCTTACCAAAGATGCTGCCAACAGCTTGAGGTAAACCTTTGATACGAAATATTTTGCTTCCCATATTAACCACTTCTTTTTCACCATTTTCACCTGTCTCTTCCACTGCAACACTAATGGTCATTTCTTTTCCCTTCATTTTAGTTACTACGGCAGTATAGTTTCCATTGGAACCAGAAACACCTGAGCCGCTAACTCTTAATTTAGAAACATCTACTCCAGGTACGCTTATCTCCAAGGGGTTCTCAACACCACGGTATAACACATTCATTTTAGTAGGAGAAATAACCACTAAAGGATGAGCAATAGTGAAAGTTTGCTCAGGAATATCATAAGTTTTATCAGCGCCAATTTGTTTGAGAACAATTTTTCCTTTCCATTTCACCTCTCCTATAGAACTGGCCTTGACTTTATATTTACCTACCCCATTGCTGATTTGCTCAGAAGACAAAGCCTTTCCATTAATATAAATCTCAGGGTCTTGTGTTTGATCAAAAGCCGCCAAATAGATTTGAGCTTCATATTCATCACCTTGAGTAACATAGATAGACTTAGGGACCACTATAGGTGTAACAGTACTTATTTTGATGTCATGCATACTAATATTATTTTGTAGCTGGCTTATTAGATCAGATTCTGTATTTCTTATTTTGGCTTGAATATCTGTAAGAAAGGCAAGGATAGCTGCCAACGGGAAATGCTCAAAACGGGCATGTTCCCAATCTATTGTTTTGTCACTGGCTTTTTTTCTTTTCGTATCAAAAAGAATTTCGATATTATTTATTAATTGCTTGTTGTTTTCAGTATGTTCTATAATACCTGTTTTATAAGTTTCTATCTCATTTTTGAGGTTGTTGGCATTTCCTTTGTTCAAAAGATAGTTAGCCGGAGGTTCCCTGGAATCCAGCTTTCTAGGGAGATTAGTTTTTTTATCCATACCGCCGCTGACTTCTATGAGCTCTTTTTTCATATTCTCTATGAAATTGTAGAGGTGATTAGATTTTTCTCTAACGGATATGGCCTTGTCATTCCAAAAACTTGCCTTTTCGGGGTTTTCAGAAACGGCTACCTCAAAAGATTTGTAGATTTCGACATTTTTTTTATCTACAGTTTCTACTGTTTCAATAAAGCTTTTATTGAGTCTGGTTAGGGCTTCCAAAATATCTTTTGATATGTTTAAAGCCAGCATAGCCGTTAATACAAGATACATCATGTTGATCATTCTCTGTCTCGGTGATAGCCTTTTCTGGGACATTTGCAACTACAATTTTAGAGTTATCACTGCTCAGCTTTCCTACTAATATTACTCATTTCCTTATTTAATATTCATCGCTGAAAGCATGCCTCCATAAATAGAGTTCAACTGATTAATATTCTGAACCAAATTGGAAACTTCTGCCGACAATTTTTCAGAATCTTGCATGGAAGAGTTCAATTTCTCCATGAGATTATTCTGAGTTTCCACATGATTGGCAGAACTTTCCATCTGAAGAGCATAAATCGCATTGAGCGATTCCATATTTTTAGCTGCTAATGATAATTGTTGACCGTATTCCTGTGTTGCAGTGGCGGAATCAACAGTTTCGTTTAGTTTAGTAGCGGCGTCGCCAAATTTCTTTAAGCCAACACCTAAGCTCTCGATTAATTCATTGTCGATCTCAGCCTCTTTTAGCATATTATCGAGTTCCTGTGTTGAAGATAAGCCTTTGCTTCTGGAGCTTTCTTCAGGGTTTTCCATACCAGCTAGTTCCGGATATGCAAGAGTCCAATCATATTCTTCAACTGGTTTTTCAAAAGCAGAAAAGAAGAATATGATTGATTCAGTAGTAAGGCCTACTACCAACATAATGTCGGCCAGAGGTAGATGCAAAATTTTAAACATCGCACCTAAAATAACTATTGATGCACCCCAGCCATATAACCTAGCCATAAAGGTTTTAAAGATCCTGTTATTAAAATCAATTAATGCCATTTATTTTTAGAATTTGAATAAAAGTTTAAATGTCTCTCTTTAATTAAAAGTCCTTAATATCTCTGCCAAGAAAACTCTGAACTGTCCTGAAACCAATATAACACTTAGCAGTATCCCGATATTCGTAATCGCGAGTGCTCACTTGCATAAAGTAGGCTACATCTTTCCAGCTTCCACCTCGAATTACTTTTCTTTTCAATGTTTCATCATCACTTTTGATAGCATTGTATTCAAAGTTAGGATTGATATCACTTATGTAATAATAGGAAGCTGCTTCAAAAGCGGTATTAGTCCATTCAGAAACATTACCAGCCATATTATACAAGTTAAACCCATTAGGAGTATAAGCGGTAGTTTTAACCGGATAAAACCCACCATCAGCTGTTAAATTACCTCGTTGTGGTTTAAAATTGGCGAGATAACATCCGGCACTATTTATAGCGTATACCCCACCCCAAGGGTATGTCATAAGGTGCTGACCTCCGCGTGCGGCATACTCCCATTCAGCTTCTGTAGGGAGACGGAATTCCTGTTCAGGTGATTGTTTATCGCTTATGAGATAATTATTTCTGTATTTCGTTCTCCAGTTGCAGAATGCCCTTGCTTGATTCCAATTAATACCAACTACGGGATAATCATCATAAGAGGGGTGCCAGAAATATTTGTCGTGCATCGGATCGTTATAACTATATGTGAAATCGTGTATCCAACATAAAGTATCGGGATAAACATTGATTATACCCGATTCAAAAAAGGAACTACGATCGGATATTTCCCGGTTTTCCTTGATGTAATTACGGTAAGAGAAATATTCACCGTCCTGATCTCTATCCTTATAGTCATAAATTACCCTATTACTTTTTTGGGCTGCTTTTTGCTTGTTGACCCAGGAATATGCATAATTCAATTGACGTATATCTAATACCCGTCTTCCGATATGGCTTTCTTCTGGAGGGAGATACATACTTTCGATTATTTCGGTATACTCCGCACTGGGATAACGATCAGTTTCCCATTCTAGGTAAATATCCCAATTCAATCTTTTCTGTAGAGAATCAGGGTAATTAAGGGATACATATTCATTAAAAAAACTGGGGCTTTTTATATCGGCGGCATTGATGAACTCATAGCCTTCCACCAGGCCATCTTTTGCGAGGTGGAAACGCAATATTGAATCCCTTACCCAGTGAACAAATTGACGATATTCATTATTAGTTATTTCAGTTTGATCCATCCAAAAAGCTGGAATTGAAACTGTCTTGGAAGGTGAAGTAATACTATATGGTACATCCTGGTCAGCATTACCCATGTTATAAGAACCCTGGGGAATGTAAACCATGCCATATGGCTCGGAAGGGTACCATTCAGACCTGTCCTGGACTCCAACTAATTCCCCATAGTCGTTGCTGCTACACGCTGTAAGAAAACCCAAGCCCCACGACATGATCATCATTTTTTTCATGTTCTACTTTAATTAATTTTCTTTTATCAAAAGAATCATTTGTTCAAAAATGATGGATTATATTACAAAAATCTTGGATTTTTATAACTACCTTCTTCTCTAGGTGGGATTTTCACCTTAAAACAATAGCTTAAAAATACCTCATGGCTGCCTCCTGTAGTGTTAGCTAAAGGGGAAATTGGAATATCGTACGAATAGCCAGCTTTAAAAGGCTCATTGAATTGATAACCAATATTCAGTCCAATAGCATCTGTTAGTCTATAAGTAACGCCACCCCAAAACTTGTTATTGTATACTGTCGTTATGTTAAAGTCAATTTGAGGAGAAGATAAAAAATCCATTTTAAGTAAAGTACTTGGATGAATTTCCCAATTGGTTGCTAAGGTAGACCAGTTATAGCCTCCCATTATGTAGTAATGTCTCATATTCCTCATATTTGCAAATTGAGTAGCAGAACTTGTTTTTGTATACGGATCTACTTCAACTGTAGTTTCCAGCAGACGAGTGCTAGATAAACTCATCCAAATTTTATCGCTTTCGTAATAAGTGCCAAAAGAAAGGTCAAACAAGATGCCACCAGCATTTGGACTTGCTAGATTGTGATCGGCAAAACCTCGCTCGCCACTTGCCGGAGACCACTTAGCATTTTGAAGGGCATTATTGAAAAGATGTGCCATTAAACCAAAACCAAGAGTTCCATTTGATAATCGTAATTGATAAGCATAACCAAGTCCTGCATTCATATTTTGATAAAAACCAAGTTGATCATTAGTTATAGAAATACCAAATCCGCCCTTTAAAATTTTGATGGGAACGTTAACAGTTATATTTTGAGTGCTAGGAGCCCCTTTAAAACCCACCCATTGGCTTCGGTGAAAACCAGTAACACAAATGACGCTGCTGTTGCCCGCCACACCTGGATTATAAAATATTTTATTATGCATATATTGAGTAAACTGAACGTCTTGCTGACTATAACCGGCAAATGATACTAATCCAAGTGCCAAAACGTGTACTTTCTGCCTGAATAATTTTATCATTCGATGTTAGAAAAAGTCAATAAAAATGTTAAGGATAAATTTTTAATGGCCAAAGCAACAAACTTAACTATTTTTTCTATTGAGTGACCAGACCAGTACTTTTAGCTTTTTCAAGTTTCTCTTCAAAGATTATCTTATTTCGCTTGTAATACCAAAAACATCACTGACCTTTAAAACCTTACCCATTGACTTAAAACTACACTCTTCTACCACTGACAAGGCTCTTGCCTAAAACAATTTTAGTAAACTATCCTGTAATACCTATTAAAATATAGCAAGCTAAATCATTGTTTTTGTTCCTATATTATTGCACATCATTCCATCCTTCTCCTCAAAAACCTACGTGTAAGAATTCTCTATAATACCTAGAAAACCCTGTAATATATACATAAATACATTATATGCTTAACACATACATAACATACTATCATAAATTAATATATATATAAGCTTAGTTAAGAATGGGATATCGAAAGTTTTAAAAAGATGATAAAATAAACTTCTTTCACTTTTTCATAATAGTAGTTTGCACAGTGCTTGATCCCCTATTGGTTACTATGCTTAATGTAGAAGGATAAATAATGAATAGGGCTGACTCTCAATTTAAAAATATCGAAAAACTTCCAAATCTTATAACCGAGCAACAGATGAGTTTTGATGAAAGATACTGTTGATGAAATACTACGAGGATGAACATCGGGTTTAGCAACCTTCTACTTTAGGATTATAAGGCCTTATATATACCGTTTGTCTAACTTTTTTTTCGGCTCGGAGACGAATATAGTTACACCCAATCCACGTGTAGGCCATTTTATTTCCTCGAGTAGCCCTAATTAGAAAAGTTGCTTCCTCATCATAAACAAAATCCACTTCTCCATTTTCATCGGTATAGCTATTGAAGTCAATAATGCTTTTGGGGACAAGGGCTAGGACTTCTACAAAAACATTTGCAACTCTTGTACTATCACTAAGAGTTTTTACGGTAATGATAAAAGGATATTCGGGGTCTAACTCAACTTTCTTACACGATTGTGTAAAAATCAGCGGAAAGACAGTTGCAAGAATCACTAATATTTGGGCAAGTATCTTCATTTTAATTATCGTCAACGCATCCATTTATAGAAGACTCGCTAGGGGGCTTGAGATCAATCTTAACTCTTTGTATCTCACTTCTAATTTCTGTAAATGCACATGCTTTGAAAGAAGCTTTTCTTGCTACAATTTCAACAACAACCTCATTATCAAAAGTTACAACACCCTTGCCATCTTCATCGGTATACAAGTAATAGTCAACAAAAGTATTTTCAACGGGGGCAAAAACACGAGCTAAGGCATTTTGTACATTTATAGTGTCATATACGGTTACTTTCACAATCAACTTATAAGAGTCAATTGTCTTTTTACAAGAGGTGCCTAAAAACATTTCTCCCACGAGAAAAACAAATAATAATAGAGAAGAGAAATCACATACTGTACTATTAATATTCACATCTTTACCTCTCACAAATATAAAAATAAAAGCATAATATGGATGATCCGATTTTTAGTGTTATGAAATCAAAGATAAGCAAATATCTAAAAGAGATAGAGATATTTACGTCAGAAGAAGCTTCAGAAATTGAGCAGTTTAGAATAAAGTTTTTAGGGAGAAAAGGAATAATTATAGCTTTATTCAACGAATTCAAGTTACTAGATAAAGAAGAGAAAAAAGAATTAGGACAATTTTTAAACGAGTTTAAAAATAAGGTTTCTCAAAAAGTAAAAGAGCTCAAAAGAGCAAGTTCAGATAAAAACCAACCCGACTTTAAAGGAGATCTTTCACGACCCTCCAGATTTAATTTTGAAGGCAGTAGACATCCCGTAAGCCTGGTGATTAACTATATTATTTCAATCTTTGAAAAAATAGGCTTTGGCCTGTTGGAAGGACCCGAAATAGAAGACGACTGGCACAACTTTACGGCATTAAACTTCCCTGAAGAACATCCAGCAAGAAATATGCATGATACTTTTTTTGTTCAGAAAAATCCAGACTGGGCTTTGAGAACGCATACTAGTAGTCTGCAAATACGGGTAATGGAAAATCAAAGATTTCCTATCCGAATTATATCTCCGGGAAGGGTTTTCCGAAATGAAACAATTTCAGCCCGCTCACACTATATGTTCCACCAAGTGGAAGGCTTATACGTTGATAAAGGAGTAAGCTTTGCAGACCTCAAGCAAACACTTTTACACTTCGCTCGAGAATTCTTCGGGAGAAATATAAAAATCAGGCTACGCCCTTCCTACTTTCCCTTTACTGAACCAAGTGCTGAAATGGATGTTTATTGGGGTCTTAACAGCGAAGTGGATTATCACATGACCAAAGGAACTGGTTGGCTCGAAGTGCTCGGTTGTGGTATGGTAGATCCTCAGGTTCTGAAGAATTGCAACATTGACCCTGAAGACTATAGCGGCTATGCTTTTGGAATGGGAGTAGAGCGCATGGTACTACATCGCTTTAAGATGAATGATATAAGAATGCTATTTGAAAACGATATCAGGATGTTAAAGCAGTTTGGCAGTACTATATAAATTACAAATGTATAGTAGTCGATAGTTACATCTGAGTCATGATCGGTAGTGTACTGACTCTGGAGCCTATTAATCAGCTTGATTTTTCTAGATCAGATGTGTTTTCCATTTTCGAAAAAAAATGCAAAAACTTCGATTTCACCTAATATTTATACAGCCTGATATTTTTTAGAGCTTAGCAGTGAGAGGGGGGCTCATTAACATTTTAATTTTGGAATGACACTTAATCTAAACAAAAAACCGTTTTCAAACCTCACATAATGCCTTTACTATATCACATTAATGAAATTGATTTATCCATACTTATTTGGCATATTCAGGAGGAAGAATTTAAACTGAAGGAAAATATTATTTTACATCTACCTGATAGTAAAAAACTAGCTCAACTAAAACATCCATGCAAACGAAGAGAGTTTTTGGCATTAAGACAATGCTTAAATTACTATTACGGACAAAATCCCAAAGTATTCTATACCTCTGATGGCAAGCCTTACTTAGAGACAAAAGAAAATATTTCCTTTTCACATACGCATGGCTTTGCCTCAATGATTGTTAGCAAAACTTTGAAAGTGGGTATCGATTTAGAGATATTTCGCAAAGGAATAAAGAGGGCTACAGCTAAATTTATGCGAAAAGCTGAGTTTGATTCTTTAGATGAAAACAAGCTAATAGAGCATTTAATTCAATATTGGGGAGCTAAAGAGGTGGTCGTAAAAATTGAAGGCACCCGAAGGCTCCATTTTAAAAAAGACATTATCATTTCACCCTTCGCTTATAAGCCAGAGCAAGAATCCACCGGTGAACTTATAAATGGTAGCCAACGCAAATTGTATGAACTGCGTTTTTCCTATATAAAACCTCTTATTATAACATATGGCTGGAGGAAAGAATAATCATTTAAACCATTCTTTTTGCAGAGATAATTGCAGTTTTATTAGGTTTGCCAAAGTTAAGTGGAAAGAATAATACTACGTAAAATTAAAGAAAGCAAAAGCTAAAACCGAAAACTTCTGGCTGTTTTGATTGACCCAGATATTCGAGATAGTGATGCGCTCCAAAAAGTTATTAATCAGATTAATGTGGCAAAAAGTGGATTTTATTTTTATAGGTGGTAGCCTATTGATTAAAAATGTTTTGGATTGATGTATTACTACCATTAAGTCTAGAACCAAAATCCCAATAATACTTTTTCCGGGAAGTGTTATATAAGTTTCCAAATATGCTGATGCTATTTTTTATTCTATCATCAATTTCCGGTCGTAATGCTGACTTACTAATCGGAAGCTAGGTAATAGCTGTTTCCTTATGTAAAACAAGCTAAGCTGGAAGTTTTATCTACTGGTTATATGCTGATTGACAACGGGAAACCTACTGCTACTTCTTAATATGAGTCATATCTTTCCCATACCTCGTCACAAAAGTGATATTGCTGCTTGTACTGCTATGGCAGGTGAAATGCTTGGCTTACAATTAATTTACATGGATGGAGGTAGTGGAGCAGACCAATCAATTAATACAGAAATGATTGCTGAGGTTCGTAAAGCGGTGATTACACCCTACACCCCTTATTATAGGTGTTGGAATACGGGATGCAAATGCTGCAGTAGAAATTGCTAATGCTGGTGCCGACGTGATTGTAGTTGGTAATGCCACTGAAAAAAATCCATTCATTTATTAAAGATATTGTTGAAGCCTTACATTAAATTCTTAAGTTTTGGTGAGTAAAACTTTAAAACCAAAAAAGGTGGAAAAAAAAGAATAGGACAAGACTTATTGCAAAATAAATTTCACCCTGAGTCAATGGGGTTTTTCGTAATAATATTCATTTGGATATTTAAAAATCTTTATCATAATAAATAATAAAAACGTAGAATTGAAATGAACATAACAGAGATATACAAAATATTCCCTACAGAGGAATTTTGTATAGCGTATTTAGAAAAGAAGTAAGATGGGAAAGAAATAACTTTACTTTTTCCCTCATTGTGGTATTCGGGTCTCTGTTGAAATATCCACATACCCCCTAACTGAAGAGTATATTCCTTGCCATTGACAACTCCTTAGACAATCTACACCAAAAAGAAAATTTAAAAATTAAAACCACTGTTTATGAGTACTCTAGATATTTTGGGAAATACAAATAGTTTTTACTGCTCTGCAAGAAAGGAGCTTAACGGGCTTACTGCAACATTGATCAATTCACTTTTGTGATCAAGGTTCTGAGTGGAGATATTTTTCTGAATGGAAACGAAAAAACATAAATGAGTAAAAAACTGCTTCTATTAGCGGAGGCCACAGCAGTAGCGTTTAGTATAATGTACGTCATTTTGTTTACTTATGGCTACGAAATTTGCTGGCTTTTCGCTTTCTTAGCTTCATCCATTTACCTGATTTTATGCTTTGAGAAAAAAATATATGCAGAATCGTTTTTGCAGTTATTTTATGTCTCTACAGCCATTTATGGCTGGATACACTGGTCAGAGAATGCGGGAAAAAATAGTTTAAACTGGGATATCCATTGTATGATAATACTGGCTGGTGCGATATTGGTTATTATTTCTGGTTATTTATTAAGTTGGCTTAGTGATGCAGCCTCACCTTATATAGATTCATTCACTACAATATTCAGCATCTTTGCTACTTTATTAATGATTTATCTCATTCGCGAAAACTGGGCGTATTGGATTGTAATTGACGTAGTTTCTATTTTTTTATATTTTAGAAGGAAATTATATCTAACTTCAGTTCTTTTTGGGATTTATACCATTCTTTCTGTAAATGGTTTGATGGAATGGATAGAATAAAAAAAATAGTTCTTACTGGCCCTGAATCTAGTGGTAAGTCTTTGTTGACCAGAGAATTGGCTAAATATTTTAACACTAACTGGGCTCCGGAATATGCCCGCATTTATTTCGAGAAAAACAAAGTAAATTATAGCTACCCTTTATTGCTGATAGTATCTCAAGTTCACAAAAGTCATCAGTTAAAATACATAAGCAAATCGAAAGAGCTAATCTTCCTCGATACCGACCTTATCAATTACAAAATATGGTGCGATGTAGTTTATAATAAGACTCATAAGTGGGTCATAAATAATATTCAAAAGGAGAACGATCATCGATATCTGATAACTTATCCGGATGTTAAATGGAAACTTGACCCCCTTCGACAAAACCCAAACGACCGCATTCGTCTTTTTGATCGGCATTTAAGAGAAATTGCTGTGCTTAAAAGGCCTTATCGTGTAATAAAAGGCATGGGGAGTAAACGCTTAAGCAATGCTATTACTTTAGCAAAAGAACTTTTATCGCTTTCCTGAATTTTGCCACATTAAAATTTCTTTACTACCTTTGTACAATAATTTCAAAAGGGGTGCTACGTCTTAAGTGTAGCTGAGATTATACCCATTGAACCTGGACGGGTAATGCTGCCAAGGGATTTTTATTCACTAATTATTAACTCAAGCGGATAATGCCCCTTTTATTCGTGATAATTAAATTTATCATGAAGAAAATGATTTTCTGTTCCGCCGCCTTTATTATCTGTCTACAATTAAAGGCACAAAAGATTTCAGGTTTGGTTACTGATGTTGCAACTAAACAGCCTATTACTGGGGCTAGTGTTTACAGCCATAGTAAGAGTATTGGTGCTGTTACCGATGCCGAAGGTAAATATCAGATTTTTACTTCGGAAAGAGGTCTACTAGAACTTTCCGTCAGTTTCATTGGCTACGAAACTGTTACCAAAACTATAAGTCTTACAGAAGAGGATATGACTCTCGACTTCGAGTTAAAAGCCTTTCAATCCTTGCTTAACCCAGTTAACGTATCAGCTCTGAGAGCAAATAAAACTACACCTGTAGCCTATTCTGAGTTGAGCAAAGAGAAAATAGAAGAAAGAAATGAGGGTCGTGATATTCCTTTCATTCTGAAAGACGCTCCTTCTACTGTGATTAATTCCGATGCGGGTACTGGTATTGGTTATACGGGTTTGCGCATCAGGGGAAGTGATGTATCCCGTATTAATGTCACAGTAAACGGTGTTCCTTTGAACGATGCTGAATCTCATCAAGTTTTTTGGGTAAATACTCCTGATTTGGCTAGTTCTACTCAATCTATACAAATTCAGAGGGGTGCCGGAACTTCTACTAATGGAGCAGGAGCTTTTGGAGCAAGCATTAATCTTAAAACCAATGACATACGATTAAAACCCGGTGCTTCGGTCAATCTTGCTGCTGGATCATTCAATACTTTAAAAACTAACCTTCAGCTTCATACCGGCTTACTGCAAGACAAATGGACCATTGAAGGTCGTTTGTCTCGAATTTCTTCCGATGGATTTATTGATCGGGCTGCTGCTGATCTCACCTCGTACTATTTGAGTGCAGGTTATTACAGTCCTCAAACTTCCATTCAGTTAATCCACTTTTCAGGAACAGAAAGAACTTACCAGGCATGGAATGGAATTCCGAAAGCTAAACTAAATGGTGACGAGCAGGGCATAGAGAGTTATATTATACGCAATCGCAATGAAATTACCGAACAGGACTCTATTAATTTAATGACATCCGATTCCCGTACCTACAATTCCTATTTATATGAAAATCAAGTGGATAATTATGCTCAGGATCATTACCAACTACACCTAAATCACCATTTCAATAAAAGCTTAGAAGCTCATATAGCCTTGCATTATACCTATGGTAGGGGATATTTCGAAGAGTTTAGAGGAAGTGATCGTCTGAGTAATTATGGTCTTAACCCTGTTGTAATTGACGACCGTGATACATTATTTACCTCTGATTTGATTCGCAGGTTGTGGCTGGATAATGATTTTACTGGAGGAATATATTCTCTGGAATATTCCAAAGATAATATCAACCTTATCTTTGGCGGTTCGTATAATGAATATGCTGGAGATCATTTTGGAGAGATTATCTGGGCACAATATACCAGTGGTTCGAAATTGGGTTATCGTTATTACAACAGCGAAAGCTTAAAAAAAGACTGGAATAATTATCTGAAGATTAATTATAGATTTAATCGATTTAATGCTTTTGCCGACTTACAATACAGAGAGGTAGATTATTCTTCAACGGGAACTGATAAATATCGCTCACCTATTTTCATTAATGAAACATTTGATTTCTTTAATCCAAAAGCCGGGTTAATTTATTCTGTTAATGATAATCTAAAAGTTTTTCTCTCTGCTGCCGTAGCTCAACGAGAGCCTGTAAGAGGTGATTTTTTAAAAGCCCAGACTAACATAGAGCCCAAATCAGAGTTCATGATCGATTACGAGGCAGGAGTTGAGTATGTTACTATCAAACACCTGCTTAAAGCCAATCTGTATTATATGGATTATAGCAATCAATTAATACAGACTGGTCAGTTAAACGATGTAGGCACTTCTGTCAGGGTAAATGCTCCCAACAGTTATCGTTTAGGAATAGAACTTGGTGGAGGAATAGATGTTATCGAATGGCTGAATACTTCTGCAAATATAGCTGTATGTCAGAACCGGCTTTTAAATTATAAGGAATATACCCCCGCTTATAACGTTAATTTTAATCTTATAGGCTATGATACCTTGAGTTTTTCCTCAACCCCTATATCCTTTTCTCCTAATGTTATTTTAAACATGGAGCTTGACTTTTCTCCTTTCAATGGTGATTTGCATTTAATTGCTAACGGTAAATATGTCAGTCGTCAATATCTGGATAATACAGGCGATAAATCTAAAAGTCTAGATCCTTTTCAGGTTATTGATTTGAGAATACAGTATGGCTGGAAAACCAAATTTGCCAAAAAAATACGATTTAATTTATTGGTGGTTAATCTACTCAATGAAAAGTACGAACCTAAAGGCTATAGCTATAGCTATAGCTATAGTGGTAGTAGGATCACAGAAAATTTCTATTATCCCATGGCTGGCACCAATTTTATGGCAGGAGTTAATATTGACTTTTAAAGCATAGAACCCGTTTACTGGGTTCGTTTTTTATTTTAGTTTTTCATTCTGACAATGACGGTTGTGATCTCTCCGAGTCTTTTTTTCCATCTTTCTGTTAAAAGCAGTTTCAAGATCAGTATTGGTTTGATTAGCTAAGCATAAGACCACAAAAAGCACATCTGCTAGTTCTTCACCCAAATCTTTGTCTTTATCTGATTCTTTTTCACTTTGTTCACCATATCTGCGGGAAATAATACTAGCTACCTCACCCACTTCCTCAGTTAGCTGGGTCATGTTGGTAAGTTCATTAAAATATCTTACACCATGTTTTTTAATCCAATTATCTACTATTTCCTGAAGTTTACTTACCTCCATGAACATGTTTTGTATTTCTTTGCAAATCTATATATTAAGGATATGTATAGAATCAAAGTTTCAATTTTTCAAAATCTCTTTTATCTTCAGTATTAAATCCTCGTTTTCTGTAATTAAAACGAAATTTACCCTCTTTGAAGTATAAGGGGTGACAAACTATCATGAAAGAGATTTTGGTAAATTTTCCATTACTGATAGGATGAGTTTTTACATAATTTCAGAACTCTTCAATGCTGCTAACATGATACTACCATTTTAAAAATTAATTATAATATTGTATTATCTGAAATATAGAAAGCAAAATCTAGAGGTTATGGAATGGCTTGTTCATTTTTTTTTGATTATATCTGCCAGTTCAGCTCTTCTAGCCCAGCAAAATGTTGTTCAAGAAGCTTCGGATTCGAATCTTAAAAATCCATATCAAATTCTCATTTTAAATAAAGCTGTCGGCGAAGGAAGTGATATTGCCTATGAAGTAATACAACTATTGAACCTTCGGGAACGAGAACTTGAGTTAGTTAAAACAATTCAATCTAAAACAGCTACTTATCAAACTTATCAACTAAAAGTAAATAGCTATCCTGTTTATGGGGCTTTGATAAAAGTTGCCGTTAGTAAAGAAGGTAAAATCACCAGTATACGCTATCCACACAGTATTTATAAGAACGTTCAGGATAAAGCTTTTCCAGAGAAAATCAGCCCTAATATTAATAGAACTTACCGAGACTTTGATGTTATCTCTGTACAAAGGGTTTATCTACCACAGCAAGACCAACTGATTCCAACTCTTCTAATTGAACTAACGGATAACGATACTAAATACCTACAACTCATTTCTGATTCTGAATCTATCTTACATCTAGAAAATATGGTTAAGTTTTTTCGTGATGGCCCTAATGATACTATTGTTAACAGTCTACTCTTTAACCCTGATCCTTTAACTACTTCTAATAAAACTTACGGAGTGCCATACAATGATGCCAATGATACCGATTCTCCAGAGCTGAATAACCAACGCATTTCGGTGAGTCTCAAGGTTTCTTATATTGGCAATAGATTTATGCTGGAAAATGATTATGTAGCTATTAGAGAGCTCAGCAGGCCCAAAGTTCCTGTAGCTGAATCTAATTCACCAAGCTTTATCTTCACACGCAGTGAGTCGGGTTTTGAGGATGTAATGGTTCTGTTCCATATCACGACCTTCAAGGAGCACCTCAATAAGCTTGGCTATGGTTTTCTACCTGGATTTCGAATAGAAGCAGATCCCCATGCATTATATGGGGCCGACCAATCAGTCTTTCATAGCAAATTTAATCCTCCTCGTCTCTTATTTGGCGAAGGAGGGGTAGACGACGCTGAAGATGCAGATGTTATTGTCCATGAGTATGCTCACGCTCTAATATATGGAGCTATAGGAAACTCCCCTAATAATACTATTGAGCGTGAAACAATTGAAGAGGCTGTATGTGATTACTTTGCCGCCTCCTATTCTAAGGTTATCGATAGTTTTAATTTCGATAAAATATATAACTGGGATGGCCATAACGAGTTTTTGCCAGGGCGTGAAGGTAGCAGCTCAAAAGATTACCAGAATATTACTTTTACAACAGGAGGTGGTATATATCAGCATACTGATATATTGGTTTCCTGTTTGTTAGCTATTAATCAATCCATTGGCCGTGAACTTGCTGATGAACTAGCATTAGAAGCAATTTACAATCTTTCACCAGGAACCACTATGCCTCAATTTGCACGGGATGTGATATGGGCTGATTCCACCTTAAATGGGGGTAACAACTTTTTTAGTGTTTATAATGCTTTTGTCAGCCGTAATATATTGCCTGTTTGGATATCTTTACCCGAAAACAGAATAACAGAAAATATCATTGAATTAAGGGGAAGCATCAATTTTGCATATGGCCGGGAATTAGTAGTCTACTCCCCCAAATCCGAAACAATCAATATAGAGCTTTACTCAATGAATGGAACAGGCATAAAACTTCAGTTGGATCCTTTAAGCAAAAGTGAGATATCCGTTGGTGCATCTGAATTAGAAACAGGTATATATCTTTTAAAGATATATACTGAAAATGGAAACAATGAGATCTTTAAAGTAGCTCGCTTTTAAGAATTTACCAGAGTCCTGAGTTTTTCAATAAAATCATTAAAATCATCTGGAGTCCGTTTACGAGTTTTCTTGCTTATAAAAGCTTAATTATACCCAGGAGCTAGTAAGTAGTTTTTTCCTGTTGCTGTGAACCTCTTGCTCAAAAATTATTCGGATTTTGGATAATTGTTTCAAGAAAGTTTTGGCATGGGTCAGATCATCACACAAGGTCGGATGGACGAATTTAAGGTGCCTCTCTAAAACAGATAGCATAATCCCTTTTTCTTTTATCTGTCAGTAAGTCATTTCCAACTCCCATAAGGGTTTCCACACTTCTATCTGGTCAGTTTCAACATATCTGATTCCTGTTAAAGTTGAATTTACATACTTGAGATTTTGTATCTAATAACCAGCAGCTTTTTACCGTAGAATGCAAGATTCAGTGGCTTAGCATTAAGGCATGATCTTAGTAAAAAGAAACTAAAAAATCAATGCCCCGTTCTACAGGCAGGTATAATTTGACTTTGTTGAATTGTACTACACTTAATCGCATCCCAATTTACAAAATTTATGTATTAGCAGAATCTAGTTAAAGATGGTATTTATTCTTTTGCCTGTGTTCATTATTTGGATACTTTCTACACAATGCCTGTTGTTTATAACTGTTCTGATGTTGTTTCAGGGTTTCTAATGTAAATTTTGCTTTGGAAGATAGACTGAATTTTCTATTTATGATTGTTCATAAATAACGGAAATTTAACCCCCGTTTCATTAAAGCCTGTTCTCAATTTTTACATTACACCTCCAAAGCACCTAACATTGCTGGACACATAGCTCAAGATAAGTTCTTAGGGGATTTCTTAAACAAGAATTTTATCGACCGAGAAATTGTAAATTTGTGCGCATCATCAATCGAAATCTGCTTAAAAAGCTAATGAATTCTACCACATCATTAATCATTAAAATCACTTTGGGGTTAAGTATCATTTTTTTAGGACATACTCTATATGAGATTATCCTGGAGCCTATTCGCTTTGAAAAAATCAAAGAAAAGAGACATGATAAAATTAAACAGCGTCTTGAGCTGATAAGGGATGCCCAAAAGTCTTATCGAGATGAGTACAACACCTTTGCTAAAGATTTTAAAATGCTTATTGCTTTTGTAGATACTGGTAAGCAAACCATTATTGAACGTAAGGATTCTACTTTTACATATTATGATAAAATTTTCCAACAAGACCTGGAAAAAGATACAGTGATAACTAAAATATTAGGCTACCAAGACGTAAAGGAAAATTTATTTGGAAAAGACTTTGACGTTAACAAATTGCAATACATCCCATTTACTTATAATAAAAAATTTGAAATAGATGGAGGCAAAATAACTGTAAATGAAGTAGTCGTTCCCGTTTTCGAGGCCAAGGCTACTAATGAGGTTATTTTTTTCGACGTATATGATAAATATAGCCAATACATAGATAAGAATGGTTTCCTAGCTGTTGGCTCTATGACTAAACCCACTCTTAGTGGTAACTGGAAGTAAAAACATAGTATTCATTACTTTAAAAAAGCCTTTGTTTGGGACCAAATTGGTATAGGCTCTCATGTAGTAATGGAGATTTAGCTTGCACGAAAGCTCTATTTTACTTGACGAGTCCAATAAGCGGGAAATACTAGGCGTAGGAACTGAAAGCTGGCCTGTTACCAAAATTGGAACATCTCACCAGGCATATAGAAAATTCTCTTACGAGTTTATCTTTTACATTACCAAGGATTGTTAATCCGTACATTGGGTTTTAGCCTTACCTAAATTTGGTCTTATACACGAAAATTTATTTGTCGCTGAAAAACGGTGGCTTACCCTCACACAAACCTGTCAATTACTGGAAAAAGACATGATTTATTTAAATAGCTGGAAGGAAATTTTCCTGAACTGCATTTATGCTTCTCCTGCTTATTTAGATAACTGGATTAGTAATAACTATCCTCAAAGCATGTTCTCACATAGCAGTCAAAGCGTGTTTAAAAGCATTTCACATCTACCAGCTACCGTGATACTCGTCTTTATGAATATACACTCCAAATATGGCTGAATTACTTCTATATAAACGTAATGAGGTTGTTTTATACAATCAATTTACTCGTGTCGCAGCTGAAGATTTGACATATTATCTTTTATTTGCTCTCGAATAAAGCCAAATGTTAACTTCTGAAATTCAGCTTTGCCTTGCCGGGGGTTATTCACTCAAATCAAAGTTTTCTAAAATGCTTGATAAGCACCTAGGTTCTATAAGCGATGTGAGGAAACCCAAGGACTTCAATCTTTCAGATTCTATGAGTCTAACTGATTTTCAAAAAGTTTTTAATCTTATAGATGGATTATGGTCAGGATAATCAGCGGTGGAAACCGAGGCAAAAAAATTTTAGCCTCTCTAAACATATCAGTAAGGCCTACTACTAATATGGCTAAAGAGTCGTTATTTAATATTCTCAACAACCAATTTTATTTTGACGAGATAAAAGTACTGGATCTTTTTGCCGGAACTGGAAATATAAGTTATGAGCTAGCTAGTAGAGGCTGTAAAGATATCACTGCCGTAGATATTGAAGGAGCCTGCATCAACTTTATTGAAAAAACGGCTGTGCAATTGGGCTTTAAAAATATTACTGCTTATCGGGCAGATGTGATGTGTTTTCTGGAAAAGGATTATCATCGGTACGATCTAATTTTTGCCGATCCCCCTTATGATTACAAAGATTATGGCAAACTAGTGAGCAAGATTTTTTTTAAGCGACTGTTAAAAGAAAATGGGGTTTTAGTAATAGAGCACTCAAGCCAGTTAGATTTATCAGGACTCAATCATTTTGGATTCTCTCGTAAATACAGTAACATGAGATTCAGTTTCTTGCAAAAAACTCCTTCCTAATAGCTTTTCAGATATTTTGCAAATCTTTGGACTGCCTTCGCTCGATGACTTATCTTGCTTTTTTCTTTTAGACTCATTTCAGCAAAGCTTAACTTAAAGCCATCTGGCAAAAAAATAGGATCATAGCCAAAACCCTTTTCGCCTTTTTTTTGAATAAGAATACTCCCTTCAACTTTTCCTTCAAAAAAAAGTTCTTTACCATTACTATCTATATAAGCTATTATCGTTCTAAACTCAGCTCTTCTGTTACTTTCTCCATCCAAAGCCATCAATAGCTTATTTATATTGTCTTCAAAAGTGGCTTCTTTTCCTGCATAGCGAGCAGAGAAAACCCCTGGCGCATCGTTTAAAGCATCAACTTTTAGTCCGGTATCATCTGCAAAACAAGCTTTTTTTGTTTTATTAAAAATATGGCGAACCTTTATCAAAGCATTTTCTTGCAAGGTTTCCCCAATTTCTAGTATGTTTTCCCGTAACCCTATTTCCGATAGGGAAAATACCCTATATTCGCCCGTCAACATTTTTTTGATTTCGTCGACTTTATGGAAATTGTAAGTGGCAAAAATCAATTCTTTCATTAACTTTTTTAACTAATAATAATAAATTTTCGTTAGTTGAGTATGGCAAAGGCACAATATCAGTTCTTCGACATGCCTATCCGCAAGGTTATAAAATCGGCTGATTATAAAAATTATTTGCCTAGATACAGGACTCATTTAAATCTTACGAATAACCCACAAATTTCATTCAAGAACAGAATTTATGTTTTTCATCCGGCAGCAACGACTATCCTAAAATAAATGAGAATATGGCTTCTCTTAAAAGGAATTCACAGTAAAATTTTTAGTTTTATTATTTTGCAAAAGCACTATTTTTATTGTGTCAATTAATATTTGAAAAGTTAAGCAATCTACCTTCTTGATAAATACACAAAGGTATTTGAATGATCTTATAGAAAGGGCTATCGAAGAAGATGTTGGCCAGGGTGATCACAGTAGTAATTGTTGTATTCCCGCTAATGCCAAGGGAAAAATGCAGTTGACTATTAAAGAAGATGGTGTATTAGCAGGGCTTGAAATAGCCCAACGTGTTTTTCAAAAAATTAATCCTGCAATTTCTTTTGACCCGTTAGTGAAAGATGGTGATTTTGTAAAGAAGGGAGATATAGCTTTTTCGGTTTCAGGTAATAGGGCTTATCTTCTGCAGGGTGAGCGCTTGGCACTTAACCTGATGCAAAGGATGAGTGCTATAGCCACACAAACTCATAAATTGGTAAAACTCATTGAAGGTACTAATACGAAGATTTTAGATACTCGTAAAACTACTCCTAACTTGCGTTTATTTGAAAAAATGGCTGTCAGGATGGGAGGTGGTTACAATCATCGTATGGGACTTTATGATATGATTATGCTAAAGGACAACCATATTGATTTTGCAGGGGGTATAGCTAACGCTATTACCAAGGCGGGTGCTTATTTAAAAGAAAAAAAACTAGATATCCCTATAGAAGTGGAAACCCGTAATTTTGATGAGTTGGAAACAGTTTTAAAAATTGGTAAAATACAACGAGTAATGTTTGATAACTTCAGCATTGAAGACACCTATAAGGCCGTAAAAATGGTAAATGGTAAATTGGAAACTGAATCATCCGGAGGAATTACAGAGAAAACTATAAGATCTTATGCAGAAACAGGAGTGGATTTTATCTCTGTAGGAGCTATAACTCACAGCGTTAAAAGTTTGGAGATGAGCCTTCAGGCTGCTAAGTAAAGGCTGTTGTGAACCAACATATTACTTTGCAGTGAGAGTAAACAAGGGCTTGATGTTTTTTATATCAAACTCACATTAATTTAAAATAATATGCTATAGATTTGCGAAGTTATTGTTTAAATACTGACTAATAACATAAGTAAAATGAAAATCTTAGTTAATTATTTCGTCATCAGTACTTTAGTTTTGAGCGTAGCAGCTTGTAATAATACTCCTACAGAGACAGTTGAAATGAAAGAAGCTAAAGAAATAGCCCAGCCTAAAGTAGTCACTGCTGCTTATAGTCTGATGGAAAATGTAAATAGCATTCACTGGATAGGTTTCAAAACTTATTCCCATGATTCACATGAGGGAAGTGTGCTTATTAAAGAAGGTGAATTTATGGTAGAAGATGACCAACTAGTAGGCGGCTCTTTTGTGATTGATATGAATTCCATCGAAAATCACGATTTAGCCGATAATCAAGAGTACAAACAGAAATTGGAAAACCACTTAAAAAGTCCTGACTTTTTCAATGTAGCTGAATATCCTATTGCTAAGTTCACTATTACTAAAGTTGAAACTGTTGAAAACACAGAAAACGGAGTTACTCACAGTATTAGTGGAAATCTAGAGATGTGCGGCAATACCAAGAATATCACCTTTTTCGCTATGGTTTCTATAGAAAATAATGCAATGAGTTTTAAAACACCTAAATTTGTAATAGATCGTACTAACTGGGAAGTAATGTATGGATCTCCTAATCTGGTTAGTATTGCTAAAGACAAGCTAGTTGATAATAATATTAAGCTTGGAGTTGACCTTAAAGCCCAAAAATCCTAATACGAAGATCTGTGGTTAACTCTCAGGAAGCTGGCCTTTTGGTCAGCTTTTTTATTTTACGTAAGCCTAGATTTCTGGAATGGAAGAAGGGAAAAACCTAAGTATAAAAAGTTGGGCTAAAGATGATCGCCCCCAGGGAAAAACTAATAGATAAAGGTAAAGAAACTCTTTCTAATGCAGAGCTCATCGCCATATTAGTGGAAAGTGGCACACCAAATGTATCAGCAGTAGATTTAGCTAAATAGATACTTATTTCGGTAGATAACAATCTGAATGAACTGAGAAGAAAAACTATAAATGACCTGATTCAATTCAAAGGTATTGGAGAGGCTAAAGCCGTAAGGTATTATAACTGCTTTAGAATTAGGCAACCGGAGACATTTGCAGGCACTGCAGCAGAGAAAAATAACCAAGAGCAAAGATGCTTTTGAGATAATGCAGACCTTGATAGGTGAGTTACACCACGAAGAGTTTTGGATGATTTATCTGAGTTCTTCTAACAAAATACTGTCTATTAAAAACACTACTAAGGGAGGGTTACCGGTATTATGGCAAATGTCAGGTTTATCTTTAAAGAAGGTATGATGATTAACGCTACCGCTATTATTGTGACCCACAACCATCCTTCAGGTTACCTGAATCCCAGTAAGTCGGACTACAGCCTTACCAATAAACTAAAGAAAGCCGGGCATATTATGGACATTAATGTGGTGGATCACCTTATCGTTACCGATAGGAATTATTATAGCTTTGCAAATGAAGGCTTTATCTAAGCGATTATGCTGGTCATTTATTCTGAAAGAATCACTTCTCGCTTTAAATACATTTGTAAGCTGCTTTTTACTTCTTTGTTGGGGCTCAAAATTCGATTTATTAATGATAAAGAAGAATATCTACATATCATCTTACCCAAAATCAACTACTCTAAAAACCCTATGGAAGGTGGTATTTTCATTTATTCGGCCAACATTTTATTTGAAACAGACATTTTTGAACAGACATTTCAATACCAGGAAAAGGACAGTGTTCCCATTTTTTTTCTCACTCGCGAAGACTCACGGCTATCTTTTGACCCTTTGGCAGCCTCATTTTACTTTCTCAGTCGATATGAAGAGTATTTGCCCTTTATAGCCGATGAACACAATCGCTTTCCTGTTAGAGAATCGCTATTGTACAAATTAGGTAAACTGCATATACCAGTAGTAAGTTATTACACCGAAATGCTGGAAAAATTATTGTTTGAATTTTATCCAAGTCTCGAGATAAAAAAACGAAAATATAACTTCGTTAACACGATAGATATCGATAATGCCTATGCCTATCTCGGAAAGGGCTTGCTCAGAACTATGGGGAGTTATGCAAGAGATATTTCCTCAATGAATATCTTGCAAATAGCAGATCGAAGCAGAACCTTAATCGGACTTCTAGATGATCCTTATGATACCTTCAGTTGTCAGTTGGCTCTGCAGGAAAAATACAATTATTCTTCTCTTTACTTTGCGCTCTTTTCGCAATTGGGGCAATACGATCGCAATCTCACTATGTATAGTAGCCGTTTACGCAAGTATCTCAAGAGGATTAACAACTTCTGCGAAGTGGGTATCCATCCATCCTATAGAAGCAATGATTCATTTGCTATCCTGGAAGAAGAGTGCAAAATGCTGCAAAAAATTTTGAGAATAGATATTACTAAAAGTCGTCAGCACTTTTTAAAATTAAGCTTTCCCAAAACTTATCGATACCTACTAGACTTAGAAATTACAGATGACTACAGCATGGGCTTTGCCGATGAAACAGGTTTTCGGGCAGGTATTTGCACTCCTTTTCGTTTCTACGATTTGGAAATGGAAGTAGAAACTCCACTTATTGTACATCCCTTCCCATTTATGGATGGTACTTACATCTACTATAAAAATATGCGGCTCGAGGACACGTGGAATAATATCAGCAGCTATATAAAAACCTACCGTAAATATGGTGGAGAATTTACGCCTATCTGGCACAATCGTGTTTTTAGCGAAAAGGAACCCGAATGGAAAGGCTGGAATAATATGTTTGAAGAAATGGTCAAGGCAGCCATATGATCAAATACTTAAAAAATCATTTTATTGATCGTTTCAAGTATGATCAATGTGTTAAGCTAGATAACTCTGGAATTATTTATGGTCTTTCTTGGTACATGGATACTGTTTGTGAAGAATGGCATGCTTTAGTGTCGAATGACTATGATGCGGTGTGGCCCTTGCCTGTGAGGTACAAATGGGGTGTAAAATATTTCTATCGTCCCTATGCCGTCCAGCAGCTAGGGATATTTTCCAAAATAAATATAGACCCTGCAGTTGAAGAAGAGTTTATAAAAGCCCTGACAGTCAAATGTAAATTTGCTGATATCTATTTAAACGAACGACGAAATTTTTCAGGTAGAAGTTTTCTTGGAATACAAATAATACTCAATCGAAACTTTATTTTAGATATGAGTCGTAGTTATCGGGAAATTCATAATGGTTTTAATATCAACACTCGTAGAAATGTAAGAGCTTCACAAAAAAATAAGTTGCAATTATTTGAAGGAGATAATCCCATCGAATTAATTAAGCTCTTCAAAGACAACAAGGGAAAGGATTTAAGATTGCCAGATTCCTTTTACCAGAACATGGAAAGAGTTATGTATCGTTGCCTATATCACAATTGCGGTAAAGCCTGGACAGTTTATGAGGAGTCTAATTCGGTGATAGCCGGGGCTTTTATCACTGAATTTAATAAGAGGATCACTTTACTTTTTTCTGCGCTGGATACTGCAATAGGACGCAAATTGAAAGCTATGTTTTTTCTTATTAACGAATTTTTAATTTACTATTCTACTAAGGTCAAATATTTTGATTTTGAAGGGAGTAATGATGAAAAATTAGCTCGTTTCTACAAAGGTTTTGGTCCACAGGAAAAGACTTATTATAACCTCAGGTACAATGGGTTGCCCTGGCCTTTAAAGCTTTTAAAGCAGTAAGTGAAAAAATATAAACGTGCCTTTTTTATATTGATCTCAAGTCAATTAATAAGAGTCCAACATATTTAGCTTAACTTAATTTAATTCCAATCTCTTTCACTTAATGGATACAACATTTCATAGAGATTGCTTATCGGACTGATAATTGAACCTGAACTCACATTCCTTTTAAGATACACAATGAAAGGGTTCTCTAGCAAGCCCGTTATACCGCTTGAGATCACGTTTTGGCTGATTCCAAAAATTTTTCATATCATTAATTTATGATTTCTGCTCTCTACAAATTGCTCTCTACAAATTGCTCTCGATAGTTGATCCGATGATGAAAGTAGTAATGTGTCCTGCATAGTATAACTATTGGTATTCACCTAGTATAAACAAGGCTCTCTGACTTTACTTTCTTGTTAATAATATTAGGACAAGGCAAGTCTCTTTATATTGTTTATAGTTACCAGTTAAGCATGGCCATTTCTTTCATACAACCCAAAAGCTACTACTTTTTCTACTTGATCCTTCTCGCTTTCCTTTGGTGTGCTCACCCAAAATAACTTTTATCAATTTTTACCTCTCCAATAAGCAAGCTATCTCTTTGTTCTAACTGTGTTGTGATAACCTCTCTAAATCTGTGATACCAGTTAGTCGCTGTCTTCCTGCTGACTTTGCAGAAATACGAATGTCTGTATTAGCTTTGTTATTTGTTGTTTAGATAATCTACTTCTTTATTTCATACATACCCTTTAACCGAGTATGGGAGAGCACTATGAGTGATAGTAACTATGGAAGTCAACCCTTCCCGGAAATTAGCTAATGAAAGGCATAGCCCAGGAAATTATCTACTTTTTAACTACGAATTGCTTAGAATAAAAATTTATCCATTTTGAAAAATTGATAGCGGGTTTTAACCTCCTCCATTACCGAGCTTTTTAGTTGTACAGCCAGGGAAGTCTTTGGATTTGTTTTAGAAAGGACTCTACTGTAAAATGAGTTTTTTTCTCAAATCTTTTACATAAGTCTTAAATTGCTTATCGGTTTCTACCAGGTTATTAATTGTACGGCAAGCATGCAGTACTGTGGCATGGTCTTTATTGCCACATTGTGCACCAATACTTGCTAAAGAAGCCTTAGTAAGTTGCTTGGAAAAATACATAGCCAGCTGACGGGCCTGTACAATTTCACGCTTACGGGTAGAGGACTTTAATAATTCTATACGCATATCAAAATAATCACAAACTACCTTTTGAATATAGTCAATAGAGATTTCACAAGTAGTATTCTTAACAAATTTGTCAACTATCTGTTTAGCTAGTTCAGTCGTGATTTTCTTTTTATTTAATGAAGACTGAGCTAATATAGAGATCAAGGCACCTTCTAACTCTCTAACATTAGAACTAATATTATGAGCAAGATATTCGACAATATCATTGGACATTTCAACGCCATCATTGTAAAGCTTTTGATTTAAGATAGCGACGCGAGTTTCAAAGTCAGGTGTTTGTAGGTCTGCACTTAGCCCCCATTTAAAACGCGAGAGTAGTCTCTCTTCTACGCCTTGTATATCTATAGGATCTCGGTCTGAGGTTAAAATTATTTGTTTAGCATGCTGGTGTAAATGATTAAAAATTTCAAAAAAAACGTCCTGTGTCTTTTCCTTTCCGGCAAAGGAGCATACATCATCCATTATCAGCACATCAATTAACTCATAAAAGTGTACAAAGTCATTTTTGGCATTGTTACAAATAGAGTTGATAAACTGCTGAGTGAATTTTTCGGCTGTTAGATAGAGTACCGTTTTTTCTGGGTATTTATTCTTAACTTCAGTACCAATGGCATGAATAAGATGGGTTTTTCCCAGTCCATTACTTCCATAAATAAGGAAAGGGTTAAATGAGGTTTGTCCCGGTTTGTTGGATATTGCAAATCCCGCAGCACGAGCCAGTCTGTTACAATCTCCTTCAATAAAATTTTCGAAAGTACAATTAGGATTCAGTTGGGATTCCACGCGTATTTTTTTTAAGCCAGGAACAATAAAGGGATTTTTTATCCCTTCTTCCTTCAGTTCTGCTGGCATATTTAACTCAGGATTTTTAATAGGTGCCCGGTTGCTACTTGGAATTTTAACAGTATAAGGCTTAGTGTTACTAGAAGCATTTTCCATAACAATACTGTACACTAACTTTGCATCTTCTCCTACTTCCCGTTTTATAGCACTCTTGAGGAGTTTAATATAATTTTCCTCGATCCATTCATAAAAAAATTTGCTAGGAACCTGAATGGTAAGAATACCCTCTCCAAGTTTGAGAGGCTTGATGGGAAGAAACCACGTTTTGAAACTTTGCAAAGGTATATTGTCTTTAATATGGTTAAGGCATTTTTCCCAGACTATTTTTGAAGTTGATATCATCGATGAATTGGCATTTTTGTTAGGGTTACTTTATAATACTTTATCCCGTCCATTCCAATATGGATAGCTTAAGGTGCATATATGTTTTATAGAATATTAATGCACCGATAAAATCATGGAGACAAAAAAGCGATAAAAAGATGACTTTGTCGGTATTGATTTTTTAGTTTCTTTTTACTAAGATCATACCTTAATGCTAAGTCACTGAATCCTGCATTCTACGGTAAAAAGCTACTGATTATTAGATATAAAGCCTCAAGTATGTAAATTCAACTCTATCAAGAATCAGATATGCTGAAACCAACCCCAGATAGAAGTGTGCAAACCTTATGAGAGTTGGGAATGACTTACTGACAGATAGAAGGGAAAGGGATTATGCTATCTGTTTTAGAGAGGCACCTTAAATTCATCCATCCGACCTTGTGTGATGATCTGACCCCATGCCAAAACTTTCTTGAAACAATTATCCAAAACCCGAATAATTTTTGAGCAAGAGGTTTATAGCAACAGGAAAAAACTACTTACTACCTCCTGGATATAATTAATTACCTCATTTAAAGAGGTAGATAGTCATTTTTCCAATGTTTTTCGCGATAATCTTTTATTTACTTATTTTACCGTAGCAATTCTAAAAGGCCTTTAGATTATCGTGTTAAAGATGTTAAAATAACTTTGGCTCTTGCCTATGCTTTATAATCTGCATCATAGTAGTGGGGGGTATAAAATTTTTTTGCTCGTCTATTATTTCTTGTGCAATTAGTATTTGTAGTTTAGAGTAAGGAATATGAGGAAGTTTTTTCCATATATATATATATATACTAAATCATAATTATATATTAAATCGCCTTTTCTTTACTGTTTTTCTTCTATTTTATCCCTAAGCTCTTTTTCTAAAAGAAGCCCTCCTAAAATAGGGTCCTTTTCTTTTCCCGTAGTTCACCAAGATTGACTGTTTGAGTTGTGTAAGTCCACATAATCAGAAAATGCTTTTTGCTGAGCAGCCTTCCCTCTACCCTTTATGTCTTTATATCATATTTTGTAGACACGATTTGAAATTAAAAAGAGGATCTAGGTATAGATCAAGGTCTACTTTTACACCCCGATCAATGAATTTTTCATAGTCTCTTTACAACTCAGACCTGTAAAGTATGTTTTAATTGAGATTGTGTATAACTAAATTATCTATAGAATTTAGCATCAAACCATCCTGTTCAAGGTGTTGAAGAACATTTGACTTTTGCAAACATCTCTATCATTTTTATAAGCAACCGCCAATAGATAACCATTTAAGTACTTAGTGCTTACATGTTGATAAATACCCTATCCCCTTATTAACAATAGACTAAAATCCTTTTATTGTATTTTGTATAAATGTCATCATAAGAAAAATCTTTAAGTATGATGGATTTTCGTCTGTTACAAGGATACTTTATATCCCCCGTTTATTATGTTGTTTTCCTATCATTTTGTCAATCTCATGTTTATTAGGGATTTCTGTCTTTTCAGCACGTACGGACCCTTTTCCCTCTAACATTCCTAACACAGGCGTTTTTATTACTTCCCTTGTCTCTTTTATTGAAAGTATCTTTCTCATATTCAGTCTTTCTAACATTGTCTTTACCGGGCTTACCTCCTACAAAGGTCTCATCCATCTCAATAATACCATCCAATAAATTTATAAATTTACTAAGATACTTCTCATGGACTTTCTTAATTCTCACTCTCATATACCAAATAGTTGTTTGCCCAATGTCACACGTCTTGGCTAATTGGATAGTTACTAATGCTCTTTTTAGCTCCTAAAATTAAGCCGATAACCAAAAACCATTTTTATATGGAACTCTTGTACCGTGAAATATAGTGTCTATTGAGGTCCTAATTTAAAGACTTGTTGCGGCATTTATAGTTTTAGGCAATTGTGGTATCCACCTGGCTTATCCTCCAATTCTTTCTCATCATAACTACAATAAAATAAGGGTACATTGGTCTTTCTTTCCATCTCAAACCTTTTAAGAATTTGATACAGGACTCTTCATTAGGGAATTGCTTAAGCAAGTTAAATATATTCATACTGTTTTAGTAACTATTATTTATTTTGATCAAAATAAATAACATTATCAAATAAAAACCAAGTGAATAAAGAGTTATTCAGTTTCTACATAGATTTAGAAACTCGCTAAAAAGAAATGTTTTACATTTGATATCCAATAACTGGAATTCAATTTAACCTAAATAATTAATGAGTACGGGAAGAGAGCTATTTGCATTACTTACATTAAGCATTTCTCTATATTCCTATTCACAAACCAGGCCCGGTTCTCTTCGAGGAACGACAACTGATGCAAGAAGTGGAGAAACCATACCCTTTGCTAACATTGTAATCAAGGACGACGCCGATAACATTGTTAAAGGAGGTACATCAGACTTTGATGGCAAGTACAATATCAATCCGATTAATCCTGGAATCTATAAAATCGAATGTTCTTTTACCGGCTTTGCAACAATCATCATTAACGATTTACTAATATCTCCCAATGCACCCACTATTAGAGATTTCAAGTTGAGAGAAGCTACACAAGAACTCGAGGAAGTAGTCATTAGCTATGAAGCACCACTTATTGATAAGACTAAAACAAGTAGTGTAACCACCTCCGATGATATCGTTAATATGGCCGTCAGAGATATTACCTTTGTAGCTTCACAAGCAGCGGGTGTAACCGTAGATGCTGTTGGTAATACCAATATCAGAGGAGCCCGTAATGAAGGTACTGTTTACTTTATTGACGGTGTGAAAATAAGGGGAAATGTTAATCTTCCCCAAGCAGCTATCCAACAAACAGAAGTTATAACTGGTGGTTTGCCCGCACAATATGGCGATGCTGTAGGCGGTGTAATCAGCACTACTACCAGAGGACCTACCGGAACGTTTTTCGGTAATGCAGAATACCTTACTTCTATACTTTTTGATGACAGTGATTTTAACCTTCTAGCTCTTACTCTTGGTGGTCCGATCATCAAGAACAAAAAAAGCGCTCGTCCTATAGTTAGCTTCCTCCTTTCCAGTGAATATAGATATGTAACAGAATCCCGTTTGGTGTCGTCTCCCTATACTTATAATCAGTTCAATCCTGATTTATTAAAATCCCTACAAGAAAAACCTATAGTTATAGACCCTACAGGTACTAATTTTAACTATCGTACAGAACTCGTTGAGAAAGGTCAGTTATCCAATATTAATGCTCGTCCTAACTCATGGGATAACCAACTAAGGATCAGTGGTAATTTTCAGATTAAAACCGGCAGAAACACTAATTTAAGTGTCGGTGGCCGCTGGGTATACTCAAACGACAAGCGAAACAGCTACGGTAATCATATTTTTAACTATAATAATAATCTAGATCAGATCGATTCAGACTGGAGCACTTTTGCAAGGTTTCAACAGCAGTTTAATAATGATCAAGAAAGCAATTCTCTTATTAAAAATGCTTACTACAACATCCAGGTTGACTATTCCAGAACTTTTGACAAGGTTTTTAATAAAGATTTCGACAAAGATTTTTTTCACTATGGGCACGTGGGAAAGTTTGACATTAAATCAGAGAGAATTTACGGTTTTTTATCAGACCCAGATACGATTAGGGGCACCTCTTTACCACTCTATGCTTATGTGGGGGATAATGACACGGCCATAATTTTTACTCCGGGCACATCCAACCCAATTCTTTCCAATTATGTGTCGGAATATTATCGATTAGCCAGTGACCCCAGATATACTTTAAACACTTCTGACTTTGATTTTTTTCAAAGCGCTTCATCCCCCCCCATCAATGGTCAAAATCCTCCTTCTGTTTATGGTTTATGGGGTAATGTTGGGGTAGTGCAAAGCTTTGATTTTATGGGAGTTACTAGGGCAAATTATTTTGAGTCTAGAAATAACCAGTTTAGGGTAACAGCCTCTACTAATTTCGATATTAAAGATCACTCGTTAATCTTGGGCTTTGAATATGAGCAACGTTCAGATAGAGCTTATACTCTTGATGCTACCGGTCTTTGGTCTCAGATGCGATTATTACAAAATCGTCCCAATGAAGAGCTCGATTTTAGTAATCCTATTCCTATTATTGACGAATTCGGCGTCTTTCGTGATACAATAGACTTTCGTTATGCTTACGATGAAACTCGCAGCAGCAAGTTTGCAGAGAGTATACGAGTAAAAATAGGATTAGGACCCTATGATACGCGGCAGATCAATATTGATAATATGGATCCGGAAACCTTTTCTTTGGATCTTTTTTCTCCAAATGAGGTTATTAATTCTGGGGGTACTCAATATCTGTCATATTATGGTTATGATTATACTGGAAATCTGATTTCAAATCAACCTTTCATAACAGATTTTTTTACTCGAACAGACGAAAAAGGAAGATTCACCAGGCCAGTAGGTGCTTTCCAGCCTATTTACATTGCCGGTTATATTCAAGATCAATTTACTTTTAATGATTTGACATTCAACGTAGGGGTTAGAGTTGATCGATTTGATCTCAATCAACAGGTATTGAAAGACCCTTATATTCTCGCACCCTTTTACACAGTAAAAGATATAGCTAACTCTCCTATAACAGAAAATAATCCTGATATTCCATCATCTATTGGCAAAGATTATGCGGTTTATGTCAATAGCTTTCAGCATGATGATGCTGTGATAGTAGGTTATCGGGATGAAGATCAATGGTACAATGCAGAAGGTGAGCCGATTACAAATCCTGGCATCTTGGCTGCAGCAGCCAATGGAAATATAAAGCCATTCCTCGTAGAGCCCCCTACTGCTGCTACCGAAAATGAGGGCAGAACTATTGACCCTCAGGCTTTCAAAGATTATGACCCCCAAACAGTTGTAATGCCTCGTATTGCTTTTAACTTTCCCATTACAGAAGAAGCTTTGTTTATAGCTCATTACGATTTATTGGCTCAAAGACCTACCACCAATATTTCGAGATTAGACCCATTTGCCTATTTAGAGCTTCTCAATGGTGATAATAGCGAAGTAATCAATAATCCTGATCTCAAACCTCAGAAGACTACGGAATATGAATTAGGATTTAAACAAGCCCTTACCGAGAAATCTGCCATCAAGATATCGGCCTTTTACCGTGAACTCAGAGATTTGATTCAAACGGTTTCATATACCCAGGCTTACCCTATTACCTATGTAGCTTATGGTAATCGCGACTTCGGAACTGTTAAAGGATTTTCTCTGGAGTATGAGATGAGACGTATTAATCGAGTGAAGCTAGACGCTAATTATACACTACAATTTGCAGATGGCACGGGATCGGGAACAACCTCTGGATTGAACTTAGCACGCAATGGTCAACCTAACCTTCGTTATATACTACCTCTTAATTATGATAATCGTCATCAGATACTGGTACGTTTTGACTGTCGCTTTGCCGGAGGTAGCCGCTACTTAGGGCCTGTTTGGTGGAATGTCAATGTATTTGAAAACTTTGGGATAAATATTACTTGTAATGCTCTTTCGGGCCGGCCATTTACCAAAAGAGATTCGCCTTATCCTATAACAGTGACTAATCCATCTCAGGCAGCTCAGGTGGAAGGCCAGATTAATGCTTCTCGTATGCCGTGGCAAGTGATTTTTGATGCCCGGATCAATAAAGTATTTAATCTCACTAAAAATAGAAGTAAATCACTGGAAGTTTACTTTCAGATTTTAAACCTTCTCGACACTAAAAACGTGATTGGGGTATACGCCTATACGGGTAGTCCGGATGATGATGGGTATTTGGCTAGTGCTGAAGCTCAGGCTTCTATATCCGACCAAACGAGTTCGCAGGCCTACATTGACCTATACAATAGGGCCGTTAACGATCCGTTTAACTTTTCTTTACCCAGAAGAATACGTTTAGGCATAGCATTTAACTTTTGAGAAAGAGCAAAATAAATTATTATGAAAAAGAATAGCTTATTAGTAATGATATTGTTGCTCCTAGTGTCTAACAATACTCAGGCAAGAGAAAACCCCACTAAAAAAAGCAAGAAATCTGCTGTACAAGAATTGTCTGAAGGTTGTGCACCAGCTACTTCTTCTGTAGACCTTAATATAAACAATGTAAGAGCTCGTATGTTAGGTAGCGGCGATATGTGGTGGGATTTGAACGATGCCAAGTACGAAGTTCCTAAAGGTAGCGATAAACACTCTATGTTCGCAGGAGCCTTGTGGCTGGGGGGTATAGATGATGCCAATCAGTTAAAGCTAGCTGCAGTAACCTATCGCCGAGACGGTGTAGACTATTGGCCTGGTCCCCTTAATGAAAATGCTTCTGTTACGGCTCGAACTTGTGAGAATTATAACAGGCATTGGGTTGTATATCGGAAGGAAGTCGAAACACATGCTTCCTGGATTGAATGCAAGGAAGATCCGAATTGTAATCCGGATGAAAGTTTTCCTAACTATTCAGGTAATATACCCCAGTCAATTATAGACTGGCCTGGAAATGGGATCGACGGAGAGCTTCCAGATAAGTTAGCTCCGTATTTTGAGTCGGAAAATAATGGCATCGTGGGGTTTTACGATTGGGAATGGGACTATCCTGCTTATGACCTCAACCGCGAATTCAACTGCCAGCTCAAAGAAGTAGATTTACTCTACGGTGATCAGACCATATGGTGGGTTTATAATGATAAGGGTAATATCCATACAGAAACTCAGGCCGGTGCTTTAGGTTTTGAAATCCGAGCTCAGGCATTTGCATTTACTGCTAACGATGAGATTAACAACATGACCTTTAATAATTACCGAATAATCAATAAATCGACTTTCAGATTGACGAATACCTATTTTAGCACTTGGTTTGATCCTGATCTTGGCAATCATCTTGATGATATTATTGGCTGTGATATTTCTCGTGGTTTGGGGTATTGTTATAATGGAGATCTCGATGATGAAGGTCCCAATGGCTATGGCCTTAACCCGCCAGCTATAGGCTTTGACTTTTTTCAAGGACCTTTTGCAGATTATGGGGATAAAAAAGATAATGATAGGGATGGCTGTGTGGATGGAATCCTGAATAAAATTACAGGAGAATGTGTTCGTGAAGATCCTAGAATTGGAATAAACGAACGTATCGTCATGTCGGGGTTTATGTACTATAATAATGCTAGCAGCACAGGTGTTCCCCAACAGACTACTGATCCTGATATAGGTGAAGAATTCTACAACTTAATGAGAAGTATGTGGAAGAATGGCAGTAGTTTACGTGTAGAAGATCCTTCTGGTAAAGGCAATGCAAGCAATGGAGATGGTTTTTCCGCAACAGGTGCTGGTACGCCGACCCTATTTGCTTATCCTGGCTTATCATATGATACAACAGGTAATTCTGAGCCTTCAGCACCCATTGACTGGTGGGAGTCTCCTCAAAATCAAGCAGACAAAAGGGGGTTGCATTGTGCAGGTCCTTTTTCATTAGATCCCGGAGCCCTAAATTTTATTACTACGGGCGTGGTTTGGTCTAGAAACCTTCAAAGCCAGGATCTTTTTGCCTCAGTTGAGGGAGTTATTGTTGCTGATGATAAAGCTCAACAATTGTTTGATAATTGTTTTCAGATACTGGATGGGCCAAATTCTCCTACATTAGAAATTGTCGAATTTGATAAAAGATTGGTATTTAAGTTGAAAAACGCTTATACCCCATCTACTGTAGGCTACCAGCAAATAGATCCGACTATTGCTGCTGATCCTAACTGGGATTTCCCGCAGATTGACAGTGCACGTAAAGCAGGTTATTTTCATTACCGCTTTGAAGGCTTTCAGATCTTCCAAGTAAAAAATGCTGATGTAAGCGTTGAACATCTCTATAATAATGAAGAGGCTCGTCTTATTTTTCAGTGCGACTTGGAAAATGATGTTGAACAACTTATCAATTACTATGTGGATCTCGAATTGGAAGGTAATCCTCTCGTTCCTCAAGACATGACATTGGAATCGAATAATAATGGAATTAAATTGACTTTCTCTATTACTGAAGATGCTTTTGCTACGGGTGATAGAACATTAGTCAATGAGAAGGAATATTATTTTTATGTAGTTGCTTATGCCCAAAATCAGTTCAAGAAGTTTGATCCTCGTTCTATGGGAGATGATGCTAATGCTCAAAAGCTACCTTTCCTGGCAGGGCGTAATTTAGGTAATAACCAAAAACCCTATCTGGCTATTCCGCATAGAAGCCGGAATAGATTAGGTGGAACTAAATTGAGAGCTAACTATGGCGATGGATTACCCATTACCCGTTTGGATGGTACCGGAAATAGTGGTAACTTCTTGAGGCTAACGCAAGAGAGCCGGGAAGAAATACTTCAAAACAACGGTCAAAGTGAGCTTCATTATCAAAATGGAAACGGCCCTGTTACTGTAAACATTGTTGATCCCTTTGAGGTGATCAGTGCAGATTATAGGCTAGAGCTTAATCTTAAAGGCCAAGATTCAATTTGGACACTTTATCAACTTCTCGATAACGGGCAAGATCTTATTGTTGCCAGTTCCCCATATGAAATTTCGTTTAAGGGAGAATATCTCCTCGAAAACAATGGCATATCTATCACGATAACTGATAGGCTTCCTCCTGGTAATGATAATTTAGGACTCCGCAATAATGGAGTTATAGGGGGGGAAATGGTTTTTAGCGACCCTACTTTAGCTTGGTTAACAGGAGTTGAAGATAATGATAACTACAGCCCTAGGAATTGGATTAATGCGGGTTCACAGAATCTTGGTTCCGATAATCCAGGAGCCATTTATAATGATTTTCTGGGAGATAAGTTTGAAGTCTTTGAAAATATATTGAATGGCACTTGGGCTCCTTTATTTTATGCGTCAGATAATAGTAATGCAGATATTGATGAAGGTAATGGCATCAGACCATTAGCTGGTGGGTTATATCCAATAAGCAGAGCACCCAATATCGATTTAATAATCACCCCAGATCATACCAAATGGACTAGATGCCCGGTTATTGAATTAGGTGATGATGGACCTGCTAATGAAGAAAGCAAAATCAAATTCTCTCTCAGGTCGGACCCATCTCTAAACTTGCTTTCTAATGGAGGATTGGTGGAAGATCCTACTTCTAATGGATGGAGTTATTTCCCGGGATATGCTATTAATGTAGAAACGGGTAAGCGTTTAAATATTTCTTTTGGAGAAAGTAGCTGGCTAAAAAGCGAAAACGGAGATGATATGCTATGGAATCCTTCGTCCAATGTTCGCAGAAAATTCGATTGGTCTCTGGGAGGGATGCATGTTATTTATATTCACGGTGATTCTGCTATGCTAAGTGGATCCATAATGGATATAACATATAAAGGAGATGACATAAATAGTCACCCTCTAAAGACTCAAATAGATGAAATGGATGCCTCCGGTATTATTTTTGGGATTTACCCTTTCTATAGGACTATTTTTTGGACATCAATTCCTATAGTTACTGATTATCAATATGTTTTTGACGATTATAAAGATATTCCTTCTGAAGTGAGAATATCCCTTAGAGTGGAACAGCCATACAGAATAACCCCCGATACAGCTGGCTATGGCGGTAATCCCACCTATTTGTTTTCAACTTCTGGTTTCGAAGCAGAAACAAACAATCTTACTATTGCTAAAGATGCTCTGGATGATATAAGAGTTGTTCCTAATCCTTACTATGGCTCTTCCGGTTATGAAAGCAGCCAGCTAGATAATATCGTTAAGATTACAAATCTGCCTGATAAATGTAAAATAAGCATTTTCATGATCAATGGCACTTTAATACGTACTATAAATAAGGATAACACGCTTCCTTTTGTGGAATGGGATCTCAAAAATGATTTTAATGTACCTATTGCCAGTGGAATATATTTGATACACATAGACGCTAGTTCAATAGGAGAGAAAGTGGTTAAATGGATGGGTAGCTTAAGGCCCGTGGACTTAAATGCCTTCTAAAGTTTGATAAAAGAGACAATGAAAAAGTCGCAATTAAGATTAATCGTCATTACAATAGCAGCTACTGTATTTTTTCAAAGTGTGAAAGCAGGCAATCCTCAAAGGGTAGGTTCTGCGGGTGCTCCTGAGTTGCTTATAAATCCATGGGCTAGAAGCGGAGGGTGGGGCAGTGTAAATATAGCTGGTGTTCAAGGAATTGAGGCAACTTTCCTCAATATAGCGGGTACTTCTTTTACCAAAAAAACAGATATTTCATTCACTCATACTCAATGGCTAATAGGGGCAGATATTTCTATAAATGCAGTGGGCTTTGCCCAAAAAGTTGGCGGGACCGGTGTGCTCAGCGCTAGCTTTGTTTCTTTCGACTATGGAGAATGGAAGCGAACCACTAATGATATGCCATTTTCTGGTTTGGGAACCGTGAGTCCGACCACCGTAAACATAAGCTTAGGTTATGCACAGCGTTTTACTGAGAGTATTCGAGGAGGTATCAACCTAAAACTATATTCTCAATTATCTGATAACCTTGCAGCCAATGCCCTTTCTGCAGATGCGGGAGTACAATATGTTACCGGTTCAAAAGAAGAATTAAAGTTTGGCATTACTCTCAAAAATGTTGGGTCGTCAGTTTCGTTTTCTGGGGATGGTAAATCAGTGGTATTACCTGTTCCGCAGGCAGGTTATAGCCAGGCTTATAACGAGCGTAGTGCCTCCTTCGAATTACCTGCTACTCTCTCTATTGGAGGAAGCTATGACCTTAATTTTTTGAGCCAAAGACTTACCTTTGCAGGGGCTTTTCAATCAAACTCGTTTGAAAAAGATCGGTATACCATTGGAAGCGAATATTCCATAAAAGAAATTGTAGAAGCCAGGGTTGGGTATACATTTTACGATGATAGAGTATATGAAAGTCAAACCACTGTTTTTACGGGACTATCTGCAGGAATATCATTCAATGTTCCCGTAGTCGGAAGTGATTTTGTGATTGATTATTCTTACAGAGCAACTAATAAGTTTAATGGAGTGCATTCTATAGGTTTGGGCTTTGAACTCTGACTTTTAGGTCGTGGTCGATCTTTTTTGGGGGTGTAAACACGAGATAATACCTTCTCAATGGTGGGAAGAAACTGGTAATTGGGAAATCAATTGACTGATGAGTTGCAACTTCTTCAAGGCTCCCAGTACGACTGCCTTGAAGAAGCTGCTGAATTTTCTTCTATAGATTATTCATAATTATGGTGAAACGGCGAGGATTTAATATTTTTATAAACTTCCCTTATTCCCTTGCATTTTATAAAAATTCTTTTTAAATTTACTGCTACCGCGGCGTTTTGCTTTATGTAACTTTAAATCAAATGGTTATGAAATCTATAAAAAATACTTTTACTCTGAAACGAAGTTTATCAAGTAGTTTTAGTGATTGATGAAGTATCGTGATATCTTGTTTTCCACATACTAAAGAGGATACCTTTAAAAGGAGGTAACCTAACGGGGTCGGGACAAGGAAGAATCGTAATTTTAGGGGGTAACCCAACTGCTTACGGGGGCATTCCTCCTTAATTCGTATACCTGGTATAGCAAACCTATTCGATGGTATCGTTGGACTTTTTATGCTTCGGATTTTTTAGATGACACCACCGCTGCTCATCTCGTGTTTTTCAGGACCTATGGCAGATATCATAAAATTTTTTCTTTCTGTAAAAGACGCCACTGGATGCCTAGCCCAAGATAGCGTTCTTGCTTTAACCTCTTCATATGATTATTCCTCTCGGGAGCAGGTCACACGCATTAATCGAGGAGATTCTATTTTTTAAAATATTCCCGTTATAGGCACTTCCCTTTTCGGAGGGATTCCTCATTACAGTTATCTCTGGCGTCCCAATCATGGACTGAGAGATTCCACGAGCTTAGCCTTCTGGGCAAAACCTGATCATTCTACACGTTATTATGTAATAATTACTGATGCTGGAGGATGCACTGTAGAATCTCTTATACACTATGTCATTATCGTAAATCCCGTTTCTATTCCCGAATATGAGCTTTCAAAACAAATAGATCTATATCCCAATCCAGCGAAAGATTTAATTCAAATAAAAAGTGGTAGTTTAATTATTGAAGAGGTTGAAATTTTCAATTCTCTTGGTCAGAAAATCAGCAAGTCAAGAAATGAGAAGACATCAATTGATCTCATTGATCGACCTTCAGGTCTTTATACTTTAGTGATCAAAACGAAAAAAGGGCAGGTAATTGAGAAATTAATGAAATATTAAATTGACTCCTTGAACGACCACTTATTTGACCATGAGGTTTGATATAAAAAGTAAAAAAGCTAATAAAGTGAAAGAGTCATCCCCCTGTCTCTGTTTTTAGGGATGACTTTAGTTTTTAACTAGCTATCTCATACTAGCTTCATCCTTTCTATTTTTACATTTCCAAAACTGAACTATGTCAAAAGAAAAACTATTGGCAAAATTTAATGCTGTTATGAGAAACACTTTAATGGAAACCCTTAACATGCGATATGTAGATATAGACGCTGGAAAGGGGATGCTAAAGATTTCCATGCCGGTTAACTCGAGAGTACATCAGCCTATGGGTTTGCTACACGGTGGTGCTACAGCTGCCGTAGCTGAAAGTGTAGGGAGCGCTGCTAGCTGCCTGTTTGCCAATCCTAAAGAATATTTGATACTAGGTATAGAATTAAGCTGTAATCACATCAAAAGTAAAAAGGAAGGAATGATATATGGCACTGCCACTATCATTCATAAAGGCAGTAGTATTCATCTTTGGGAGATTTGCATTACTGATGAGGAGAATAATCTAATCTCCTATTGCAAGTTGACCAATATGATAGCCAAAAAAGATAAATAGCTTTTGAATTCGATCTTGTTGGTTTAAATACAAGCACTCAGCTCAAAAATCCATAGTCGTAAAACTAATGACAAAAGGAAAATTATATATCAGCGTACCGAAAGAAGAAAGCTATAAGGTTTACAATTTAAGTTCTACGGGAAGGGTTCCCTCATTGGACTTCCATTGGGCTTCTTTTGATAGCTCACATTATTTTCAGTGGTGTTTAGAGGAAACAAAGACAGAAGATTTAATAGCTAACTTAGCATCTTTTAAACAACATCCCGAAGGGAAAGGAAAAGAAGATTATCTGAGATTATTACAAAAAGCAATAAACGAAACAAAGGTTAAAGCACTCGAAAAGATCGTTATTTCTCGATGTAAAAAAGAAAATATTCTAATAAATAACCCTGTAGAATTTTTCAAAAAGTTGATTAAGAAATATCCTTCAGCTTGTGTATATCTTTTTTATCATCCCGAAATTGGATGCTGGATAGGAGCCACTCCAGAAACTCTACTTAAATCTCGCGATAATAAGATAGAATCCATGAGTTTAGCTGGAACTAGAACTGTCAATAAAGCCCATACTTTTACACACAAAGAAAAGCTGGAGCAACAGTTGGTTACAGATTATATAAAGAATGTATTTGAGCTAACTAAAGAATTACGCAAAGTAAAAATAGAAGGTTTGAGTTTCAAAAAGGCGGGTGATTTGGTTCATTTGCACAGCATAATATCAGCTAAAAAGGAAATAGGCTTTCAATTGTCATCTCTATTAAAGAATTTACATCCAACCCCAGCTGTAGCAGGTAATCCCATACAAGAAGCCATAAAATTCATCAAAGCTCATGAAGCTTACCCACGTTCTTATTATACTGGATATTTTGGAATTGAGATTGAGGAAAACTGTGATTTCTTTGTAAATCTGCGTTGTGTGCAGCTTTTTAAGGATGGCTTGGTGCTTTATGCAGGAGGTGGCATAACGACAAATTCCAATCCCCTAAGTGAATGGGAAGAGACAGAAGCTAAAATGCGAACATTACGTTCTATTTTGGCCTTTTAAAATTTGATTGGTATTAAGACTTGGTAAGAAATATGAACAATAAATGACAAAACCAACGTCTGCAAAAATAAATGCCCGCTATCTGGCGGGAATATTAAAAGAGCATCAGTGTACTACAATTGTAGTGGCACCTGGCAGCCGCAATGCTCCCTTGATTATAGCTTTTGAGGCTGACCATCATTACAGCTTGATTTCGATCCCGGATGAAAGGACAACTGCTTTTACTGCTTTGGGTATGGCTTTAGGTAGCCGACAACCAGTAGCTGTTGTTTGCAGTTCTGGTCCAGCAGTAGTAAACTTTTACCCGGCGATAATAGAAGCCTTTTATCAAAAATTACCTTTGATAATTATCAGCGCCGACCGTCCACTAGAATATGTTGATCAGGGGATGGGGCAAACCATCAGACAGGAAAATATTTTTGAGCGACATGTCATTAAATCAGCCAATCTCATACGGGAACCTAAGGACTTTTTAGCTCAGCGATATAATCAACGCTTGGTGAATGAGGCTCTGTTAGAAAGTGCTAGGGGCCCTGTACACATTAATGTTCCTTTTGATGAACCTCTTTATGGAACCCTTACAGTTAATGAAAAACCATCTATTATAAAAAGGAGAAATAGTGAAAAAACGCTAAATGACTACCAGTTAAGAGAACTGGCTGAAAAGTGGAATTCTCTACCTAAAAAATGGATATTAGCAGGACAATCTTACCCTAACCCCCAGCTTGACAGGACTTTGGATAAACTCAGTGAAAAAAGCCCTCTTCTCATACTTTCCGAAACAGTAAGTAACCTGAGGGTAAAACACCGTATAGCTTCTATTGATAGGCTGATTAACACCATAAGCGAAGCTGAAAAAAAAGAGTTTCAGCCAGATTTGCTTATAACTACTGGCGGTCAGATTGTAAGTAAAATGGTAAAGCAATACCTGAGAGATTATCCCCCAAAACAGCACTGGCATATAAACGAAGGAGAAGAGGTGAGAGATACTTTTTTATTTTTAAATGAGGTTATTCAAATGCAGACAGAAAGTTTTTTTGATCTGTTGGTAGAAAGTGTAAAAAAATCGGATTCAGGTTATCCAGATCATTGGATTACCGTGGATTTTTCCAAGAATAAAAAGCATTTTGAGTATCTCGAAACAGCAGCTTTTTCCGACCTAAAATCTTTTCAAAGGATCTTGGAAAAGCTGCCTCAAAACTCTGTTTTACATACGGCTAACAGTACTGCCATCCGCTATTCTCAGTTATTCGATCATCCCAACGATATCGAACATTATGCCAACCGAGGAGCTAGCGGTATAGATGGTTGCACTTCTACTGCAATTGGCCATGCTATGACAAGTGGTAAAATGGTAACCCTTATAACTGGAGAAATAGCATTTCTATATGATAGCAACGCTTTTTGGAACGACGAATTGCCCTCTAATTTTAGAGCAATAGTGCTTAATAATAGTGGTGGAAATATTTTCCGAATCATTAAAGGGCCACGCAAAACCAATGTCTTTGAACGCCTCCAAGAAGCTTATCATAATTATTCTATAAAGGGAATAACAGAAACCTACAAAATATCTTACTATGCAGCTGCATCGGAGACTGAGCTAATGGAAGAACTCATAGCTTTCTTTGAACCTTGTGAAAAACCTAAGGTGTTAGAAATTTTCACGCCCAGGATAGAAAGTCCTGAAATATTAATGCAATACTTTAATTATTTGAGAAATGAATAGAAACTGGCAATCTATTAAAGAGTACAGCGATATCTTGTTTGAGTATTACAATGGTATTGCTAAAATAACCATTAACCGTCCAGAAGTTTACAATGCTTTTAGGCCAGAAACTAATATCCAAATGATAGAAGCTATGGATACGGCTCGTGAACATCAGGATATTAATATAGTGGTTTTAACAGGAAAGGGTGACAAAGCTTTTTGTAGTGGGGGTGATCAAAATGTAAAAGGCCTTGGTGGATATGTAGGGAAAGATGGGGTTCCCCGGCTAAATGTGTTGGACTTGCACCGTAGGATACGCTCTTTGCCTAAGCCAGTAATTGCTATGGTAAATGGCTATGCCATTGGTGGTGGTCATGTGTTACATGTAGTTTGCGATCTTACCATTGCTTCTGAAAATGCTATTTTTGGGCAAACCGGACCTAAAGTAGGGAGCTTTGATGCAGGTTTTGGCTCCAATTACCTGGCTCGTCATGTGGGCCAAAAGAAAGCTCGTGAAATTTGGTTTCTATGCCGTCAGTACTCTGCACAAGAGGCCTTGAACATGGGCTTGGTAAATAAGGTGGTGCCTTCAGATAAGTTGGAAGATGAGGTAGTGGATTGGTGCAAAACTATTATGCAACACAGCTCTTTAGCAATAAGAATGATCAAGAGGGGTTTAAATGCAGAGCTGGATGGTCAGGCCGGACTAATGGAATTTGCTGGAGATGCTACTCTCTTGTATTATCTTACCGAAGAGGCACAAGAAGGGAAAAATGCTTTTTTAGAAAAGAGAAAGCCAGATTTTGATCAATATCCTAAATTTCCCTGATGTTGCTGGAAAACTTTAAAATAGACCCCCTTGATTTACCAGATATCGAAGATATAAGCTTTGAAAAGCTAGAGCGCGATTATTTGTGGATGCGTCTTATTGGCTGGGGTTTCTTCTTTGTTATCACTTTAGGAGTATTAATGATTGTCAATTTTATCTCAGATGCTCCAACATGGATATTTTTTGGACCGTTTGGGTTTTTGCTGGTTTTGATATTTTATATTGAAATCAGAGGTTTCAGTATAAAAGGTTATGCCATTCGGCAAAAGGATGTGTCTTATAAAAGCGGTCTTATTTGGTTTAGCATGACTTTTGTTCCTTTGAATCGCATCCAGCACTGCGAAGTTAACCAAGGACCTTTAGGACGTTTATTCGATCTGGCCTCTGTTAGAATTTACACGGCTGGAAGTTCATCCAGCGATTTATCCATTAGAGGTTTAAAAAAAGACGAAGCCCACCGTTTACGCGAGTACATTACTCAGTTGAGCGATGATTATGAATAAGCTAGACCTAGAAAACCCCAAACGGCAATCCTTAATTGGCATAGCGGTTATTTTTTTCCGTAATCTAAGAATCGCTATTAATATATTAGTAACTGTAGTCTTTGTACAATTCGGAATAGACATCTCTTTTTTAGGACTTAGTTTCTATCAAATAATCATCATACTAGCAGCTTTATTTTTAATTATCTCCTTTCTGCAATATCGAAGGTTTTTCTTTTTTGTGCAAGATGGAAAATTCGTCATCGAAAAAGGATTGCTTAATAAGGATAAGATTACCATTCCTTTGGATCGGATACAGACAGTAAATATTCATCAAAATCTAGTTCAGCGGCTTTTGGGGGTAGTTGGCCTTAAGGTTGACACAGCTGGTAGCAAAGGAAAGGAAATCGAAATTTTGGCTTTGGAAAATAGATACGCCCGAAAGTTACAAAAATTTCTGGTCAGCAAAAAAGAACAGCAAGCGGAAGAAGGAGAAAAAAGATCTTTTGAAATAAGTAATAATAACAAAAAGCCCTTGATTAGCCTGGGTATTTTGGACTTGGTTAAAATTGGTATCACAGAAAACCATCTTCGCTCTGGTCTTTTTCTTTTTGTAGTTATTAATGGTTACATCTGGCAGTATGAAGAATATTTGCTTGAGCCTTTTGAGCCTTATCTTAGGGAGAAAGCTAATAATATTCTGGCTCAGGGACTAATATTGCTCCCTATTGAAATTCTTCTTTTCGTGGTCATTTCAGCGGTGTTTTCGCTTATCCAAATCCTGTTGCGTTATTACAATCTCAAATTTTACGTCAACATGAAAGAAGTGCGGTTACAATCAGGTTTATTAAGGCACAATGAGTTTCAGTTCTCAACCAATAAAATCCAACAGGTTAAATGGAAAAGTAATCCATTGAGAAGACTGGTTAAACTGCGTACTATAGTGGTAAAACAAGCTAGTAGTGAAAAAGCTACTGACAGGCAATCCGTTTCAGTTCCGGGTAGTAGTTCTAGACAATTGGTTATTTTACTACAGAATTTTTTTCCAGAACGAAGCAAAAAGCACTTTGTTACAATAAAAGCGAAAAACTTTCTCTTTATCCAATTATTAGTATGGGTGGGAATAATACCATCACTACTGTTAAGCAGTTCTTATTTTTTAAAGACGTCCTTTTATTTATTGGCCCCTGCTTATCTCGTTGGCGCCGCGTTCTTTGTATATCGCTATTGCCAATCTGTTCAACTTAATCTAATGCCAGAAATCCTTGAAATCAAAAAAGGGTGGTTTTACCCCTCTGTTAATTATATAAAGCTCTACAAGCTTCAGAATGTGAAATTGAAACAAAGCCTTTTTCAAAAGCATAGAAAGCTAATGAACATAACTTTTTATACTGCAGCGGGAGATATTACTATGCCACACTTAACTGTGGATGAAGCCAAGACCATCTTTAACTACAGCCTTTATAAGATTGAAAGCTCTGATAAAAACTGGATGTAAGCCCCAATAAGGGGCTTATTAATTTAGCTATTTGCACAGCGATTAAATCTTCATAAAACAGGACGCGGAATTTCTAAATTTATATTTCATATGTCTCTGCCATTTTATCGCTAGGCTGATGTTCTAAAATAAGCCCTCCCATAGCTGCTTTTTCTTTTTCCATAGTTCCCCAAAGTTCTCTGACCATAGCTGCTATTTACTTGTTTACCCACTTTAACTGAAAATACTGTCTTTCCCCCAAATATTACCCTCTCCTTTATCTTGACCTATAATGGATTGTCATTTTGCCATTCAACCCTCCATCCCTGCTGTGCTTTTCATTAAGAGAAATCCCCTACTTCACGGATTAAGAAAACCCTGCTTTTGGAAAGGATCGAGCTTGTCACAAGCATTCTCGTCTTCAAGGTTACTTTCTACGACTTGATATTCTGCCTTTTTATAACCTAAACGTCTCTTAATTTAATCTCTCCTCTACTACTTCTGCTTAGTGGGCTTATATCTATTCTTATCCATTTAAGCCTTATTACCCCTCTGGACAGTTCCACATCCGAAAAATGGATCTAATACTGCCCTTCTCTCAAGACAACTAGATTTTATAATTCTTTCTAATAATGACAATGGCTTTTGCAAAGACTATATCGTCTTTTTACTTTTCTACCCACCTTTAAACCCTGGCGGCAAATTATTTTGTTGAATAAGACTGTTCTTTCTGGATATTTAAGTTTATATTTGTTACTCTTTGAGTAAAATGGGATAACATCATGCATGCGTCCAAACCATCTTTTGCTAACGCTTTCCGTTCTGTAATTTCATTTCTAAAATTCGCTATTCCAAAGATGCCATCCATAATTATCTTTATATAATGGCTTGCAGTCGAGTCATAGTGGTAATAAATAGACCCCGTATTCTTGAGTATCTGCCTCATAAGTACGAGCCTCTCTGTCATTATAAATAAGATAAGCCAGTTAGTTTCCTATCCTTAAACGTCATGCTTTCTATAGACTCTATCTCATAGTTTCAGGAACTTTTTAACTACCCCAGATATCCCCCTATTCTCTTCTAAATTCTCTTTAAAAAAATGCAAAAGCATTTGCTTTGTTTAACTTGTTGTAAGTCCACATATCGGAAAATGCTTTTTTCTGAGCAGCCTCCCCCTACCCTTATATATCTATTGTAAACACGGTTAGAATTAAAAGGAGAGTCTAAATAGATAAGATCTACTTTTAGACCCCCGATCAATGAGTTTTTGCATAGCCTCTTTACAATTTGATAAATACCATAAATCCCTCTTTTCACAATAGCCCAGAACTCCCTCTATTGTTTTTGCATGAATATCATCACTGCAAAATCCTTTCTTTATACTTAATGATTTTATGATACCATAATAATCACTAATATCTTTAATATGATGGATTCTCATCTGTTACAAGTGTGCTTTTATCCCAATTTATATACGCCCTTATCATTTTATCAATTTCACGTCTTATTAGGGTTGTCTGTCTTTTCAGCCATGTACGGATCTTTTCTCTGTACCTATTCCTAGCACAGAAGTCTTTTCAACCCCCTGCCTCTTTTATTGAAAGTGTCTTTCTCGTATTCAGTCCTTCTAACATTGCTTTTACGTGGCTTGCTACCTAGGTAGGTCTCCTCCATTTCTATAATTCCTTTCACTAACTCACCACCATCTTTCATATCTTGGCATATTCTCATCCCCATGTGCCAAGCAATGGATTTGTGTAATCCACAATCTCTAGCTAATTGAATACTGACTTATGCCTTTCTTTGCATCTAATATAAGACTGATAGCTAAAAACCATTTTTGTAAAAGGCATTCTTGTTCGATGAAATATAGTTATCTATTGAAACCCTAAGGCACTTACAACAGTTATAGTTTTGGCAATTATACCGGCCGTCTTGTCTTTTTGTTTAATCTTTTTGCATCGTCCCACAATAAGGGCAAATTGGCTTCCCTCTCCACCTTATACTCTCGATATGCAATTTTGCTCTCTTGGAAACTTTTTGAGCAATTTAAATGTATCCATTCCTTATTTTGTTTTATAATATAAAGATAAAATAAGATCAAGTCTTTAACAGAGAATTACGTCATGTTTTAAAGAGTACGTCAGTTTTATGTACCTATTTTTCATTAATATTCAGTAACTTGCACTTTCCCATAATCATGTAAACTATCTTAAGACTTAAACTAATTAATCAGGTTTTGGATTTTTTGGAACAGGTTTATTACGTGGACTTTTCTGTATCCATTATTTACCTCGACCTTGCAACACAATTAAAATGGTATAGATCAGGATTTTGAAGTCGTTGAACAAATTTATATTCTCGATATAGATAATGTCGTATTTAAGTCGTTGTATCATTTCTTCCACATTTTTAGCATAACCGAATTTAACCATGCCCCAAGAAGTAATACCTGGCTTTACCTTGTGTATATGTTTATAATGTGGAGCCTTATTCATTATCATTTTGATATAATATTTTCGCTCAGGTCGAGGCCCTACAATTGACATATCGCTCAATATAACATTGATGAGCTGTGGAAGTTCATCCAGTCGGTATTTACGCATAATGCGTCCCCAATTAGTAACGCGCTTATCATTTTCGCTACTTAATTGCGGCCCATCTTTTTCCGCATCTTCATACATAGAACGAAACTTAATTACATGAAAGCTTTTTTGATGTAATCCGATTCTCTTCTGCTTGAAAAAAATAGGCCCAGAACTGGACAGTTTCACCATAATAGCTGAAAACAAAAAGAGAGGTGAAAACAAAATGAGCAGTATGACAGAAAAAAGGATATCAAAAATGCGTTTCAATATTCTTTGCCACATTGGCATTAATTCATGAGTTATTTCAATCAAAGGCATGAAGCCATGGGATTCGAGTCGAACTTTACCAGAAAGCATGTCATAAATATCGGCAATCACCTTAATCTTAACGTTTATGCCTTTCAAAATATTGATAATTTTTTCCAGTTTTTTGCGGTCGGATAACTCAACGGCTATAATCACCTCTTCAATGGAGTGTTTATATATGATTTCTGATAGCTCAGTATATAGCCCAAGGCATTTCAGGTTTTTCTCTGTTAAAAAGCGAGTATTATTGTTAACACTAACAAATCCTACAAAACGGTTACCGGTCTTTTTACTTTTGTTAACCATATTATTATATAGTTCCATGGCATTTTTACCCTCTCCAACTATTAAAGTATTGAACCATATCTTGCCTCGTTTTATGGAGGAAGAAGTACGCGTACTTATCAAAAACCTAAAAAAGCTGGTAAGTATAAAGTGGCTAGAAAAATATACTGTAAAGCCAGTATAATAGCTAACATTAGTAAAAACCCAACTACCGTTTGAAGAAAAAATAAAATAGATAAAAACACAACCTAGAATGGACGTATTGAAGGTATAAATGACTTCTTTTAATCTGGATCTGTGGTAAATACTTTTATAAAAATCAATTGCAAAATAGATACTAATCCAAAACCCCACTATGAATAACAATTTCAAATAGTCACTTTGACTGAAAGAGAAGTCAATTTCTCCAAAATTTTCTTTTTCTGTTACTACTTTTCTGAATATGTAAAAAAGGATATAACTTCCAGAAGCAGATACCAGGTCCCAAAAAACATATTTTATGCGTTGTAATAAATAGTTTTTCATATTTTCATAAATTCTTCAGTACACTAGCTTAATATTATCGAGATAAACTCTTGCTGTATCCAAGTTTGAGGGCTTATTTACCCCAACAAAGATTTTATAACTAGCAGCATTAGCGTAGGTAGTGATTTCCGTTATCAAGTTAATATAAATCTTATTCCACTCATCCTTGGGCAAAATCACTGCCGTAGGAGCTTGTACTATTTCAGAGAGTAGGTTAGCTATGACTCCAACAATAATAGGGGCATTACTTCTGTAGCTTATTTCCACATATGCATCGGCTCGATTTACATTTATATCATAAGATTCCGCCGTAGAAAATTCCGCTAAATCATTATAATCAGCTAAGATTATCTCCCCGGCTTTGCCATTGTTTTCTATTGTTTGGAGATTAACGAAAATTTTTGCTAGATCGTTAGTTTTTAGTATTTCGGTATCACTTCTGGAGGTAGCTTCAAGATTAATTCCCGGTTTGTCAAAATCTTCTAACACAATTATTTTTTTTGCACTGTTATAGGTGGTTACCAAATCCGCTGAATCCAGGGTAAGGGTATCTGGTGAGGGTCTATTATCCGAATAATCTAGTTTTAATGAAATTACATTATAGGGCTCATAAATAGCCCGTACAGAACTATTGCCATTCAGAAAAATACCGGGAAACAATAAAATATCATTAATTCCTTTCTCGAAATTGGTTGGTACTATGCAAGGTAAATCAAAAGTTCCCATTTCCCTGTTGTTGACAACTACCCATACTGTGTTGATTTTGTGATGAGCAGAACCCTCGCTAATATAATCTGTGGACAACTCGATACTTGGTATGGAAAGATAGATAGGCTTTTTAGCCTCGAACTTATTCCTATTGCAAGATATTACTAATAAGCTAACTATACTACGCAATGTAGTAAGTAAAAATAGTTTCTTTATCATGTTCTAGGCTATAATATTTAGGTTAGAATTGATTTTATCCAGAATCTCCTTGGCAACTTTAAGGGCTCGGTACCCCTCTTCTAATGTAATGCTAACGGGTAGATTTTTATTAACCGATATTGCAAAAGCTTTTAATTCTTCTTGTATAGCATTAGTTTCTGGGGGTTCCAGTTTTTTAAAATAGATCTGCTTTTTGTTTCCATTTCCTAAATCCATCATCATAGCAAAAGAATCATTGTCATTTATTGCCTCTTTTACGCGAATTACCTCACTTTCTTTTTCCAGAAAATCAATGGTGATGTAAGCATCTCGTTGAAAAATGCGAGTTTTACGCATATTTTTTAATGAAATACGACTTGAGGTAAGATTGGCCACACAGCCGTTATCAAATTCAATGCGGGCATTCGCAATGTCTGAAGTATCGCTTACTACGGCTACGCCAGTAGTACTGAACTTTTTAGGATCAGAATTAACCACGCTAAGTAGGATATCAATATCATGAATCATAAGGTCTAAGACTACGGGAATATCTGTCCCCCTAGGATTAAATTTAGTCAGACGGTGAGTTTCAATAAATCTGGGATTTTCGATATATTCTCGGACACTTAAAAAAGCGGGATTATAGCGTTCTACATGTCCTACTTGGGCTTTTACGCCTGCTTTTTCACTTAACTTGATCAATTCTTTAGCTTGCTTTAGAGTTTCGGTAATAGGTTTTTCAATAAGTATGTGCTTAAAATTCTGAAGAGCCTTTACAGCACATTTGTAATGACTTAGAGTTGGGGTTACAATGTCCACTACATCTACATTTTCAATTAACTCTTCTGTGCTTGCAAAACTTCTGAACCCAAATTCTTCTCTTACTGCCTGAGACCTACCTTTATCAGGATCATAGAAACCAGCTATTTTATAAATATCTGGAAGCTTTTTCAAACACTTCAAGTGAATTTTTCCCAAATGTCCTACACCTAGTACTCCAATTTTAAGCATGCCAAAATAAGTCTATAACAAAAGTAATTTTTTGGCTAAGTAAAATGACTTTTGTATGTATTGTGAAGCTTAGATGGATCCTAAAAATGCTTTTGTGGAAACTGACTTTCTCAATGAGAAGGTACTAAGGTTCTATCAGCAACACGGTTTTGAGTTTACTGCACATATTTATTCGAGAAAGGGGCAGAATTGTGGTATCAAAAGCCCCTCCTCTCGATATTGACTTTATTTGATCATTGAGAATACTTAACTCGATTAAAGTTAAGACTGAAAATTCTCAAACCAATGAGCTACAAAGGCTTGGATAAAGCTTTTTGAAGAGTAAGCTATTTTGGGTAGGGTGGGAAAGAAAGTATATCGTGTCCTGGAAAAGTTACAGTAGGATTTTGATGGGAGAGCAATTGGTAGTAAAATGCTCAAGGAATAAATTATGTAAAACATTATTAATGCAAGTCTCAAAAAACTCCCGCTGTTTCAATAACTTTGGTCTAAGAAAAAACTGATGAACTATCTGTCGAAACCAGGTTGTTTTTAAGCTATCAGATTAAGATGTAAAATGATACAGATTTTTTAGAAGTTTTTATTGATATTTACTAAACAGTTATGAATATTGCTATTGGAACTGACCATGCAGGAGTAGAATTAAAAGCTAAAATCAAAGGTCATCTTAAAAATCAGGGGATTATAATAAAAGATTTTGGTACTCATAATACTGAAAGTGTGGACTATCCCGATTTTGGACATTTAGTAGCAGAAGATGTTCAATGTAAAATGTCTGACTTTGGAATAGTTATCTGTGGAAGTGGCAATGGAATTAATATGACCGTGAATAAGCACAAAAGAATCCGATCAGTTTTGAGTTGGTCTGCTGAAATAGCAGAATTAGGACGCCGGCATAACGATGCCAATATACTGGCTTTGCCAGCTCGCTTTATTTCAACAGAAGAGGGGATCGAGATTGTAGATGCTTTTTTGAAAGCAGAATTTGAGGGTGGCCATCATCAGAAAAGGGTAAATAAGATTAGCGAGGGGGTATAAGTACTTCTAGAATCTTTTCGGTTAAGGCTATGTCTTCTGCTTTTTTATTAAAATTTCCTTCTCCTTCTATTGTGTAATAACTCCCTTTCTGTTTAGTTCTGGCTTTCAGTAGTTGTTGAATCACACTTTTACTTTCTTTGGTTATCAGGGGATATTCACCTGAAATAATCCAAATCACTTGATTACGGTTAGCTAAAAAATCATTGATCAACATGGAGTTATCATAGCTGCGGTAATACTTATTGGAACCATTAGAAAGATTATTTTCTTCATTCGGACTGTATCTGATGTTTTCTAGCCGTTCTTTTAAAATTTTGAGAGAACTGACGTTTAAATAAGAAAGTAATTTCTTTTGTTTTTCGGTAAACTCTCCGTTTTCCACAATTAAATCTATTTCAGTAAGAGAACTATAAGGCCCTGCATTTACTAAGAAGGTATAATCGGGTTTTAGGATGTTTGAAACTGCCAGGGAAAGGTAAGCCCCCTCGCCAAAACCTATAATTATAAAAGAAGAAGTACCGATGATGGTGTTATCCAATAAAGAAATAATGAGGGAAATAAGGTCATTTGTACGATCAGATTTGGTATCGAGAAGCCTCCACAGATAAGGATCAGTAGCCCCTGCTTTACCCGGAAAAATAATCTGATAGTCCATTTTATAGAGCCTCTTAATTAGTTCGGATTGAAATAGCTTTAGAGAATCAGGATTGTCAGGGATAACTAGAGCTGCCTTCCCTTTATTATTAGAATTCTTAGATATTTTGTATGGTAGCTTTCCCCGTTCGTTGCTTATATGGTATTCTTTTTCAACAAATAGAATTTCTGATTTACAAGTCACAAAAAGAATTAGAGGAAACCATGTAAAAGACAATAAGAAAGATTTTTTTAGAGATCCCGTGAAGGAAATTACTGAAGATAGCAGAGTCATAAATTCTTTTGTTTCATCTCTCTTTTTATATTTGGATCATGTCCTTATAATTCAATATTGATCTTAGCTTAGCATAATAGCTAAAGAATAGATTAGGTATCATTACTTTAGCTTTATGCTCTTTTTTCATTATTTTAAAATAAAGCCTCTTATAATCTAGTTTTGTTCCAGAGCTTTTAACTGTTAATTCTATCCAGGCCATCTTTGGCTGGTTTATAAATAGGTAAAATTTCCAAAGCTTTTTGATAATCTTTACGCGCGTTAATTACATCACCTACTACTTCATATGTGTAGCCCCTACCATAATAAGCTTTATAATTTCGGTTTTTTACTCGTATAGCTTGTGAGAAATATTTTCTAGCCTTTTGATACTGCTTAAATTTCACGTGCAGATAACCCATGTTGAAAAAACTTTCTGCATCTTTTGGATTCAGTTGTAACGCTTTGGCATAAGATTCCAAGGATCGGTTTATCTCATCAACATTGGTATAGTAAACCCCTAGCTTGTAATAAATGTCTGCCCGGTTAGGATGCATTTCCAGTATTCGATCAAAATAATAAGGAGCTAGAGTGTCCCCGCGATTAGTTAGGATTACTGCCATCATGTCCAGAGCATCTATATAATTCTGATCCAAATCAATAGCTTTTTGAAAATATTGTAAAGCAGTGTTGGTGTCCCGTCTATAATCCCGAATAATGTAGCCCTTAAAAAAGAAAGCAGGAGCATAGAATTTATCGTAGCCTATTATTGCGTTAATCTGTTCCAAGGCTTCATCATAATTTTTGACTGCAACATACATTTCAGTTAATTTCATCCGACAATCAGTATTATTAGGGTCTAGTTTGACACATCTAATCCATTCATCTCTAGCTTGCCGAGTATTGTTCTGCATATAATAAATCTGGCCTTTTACATTATGAGCTTGAGCAAAATTGGAATCTATTTCCAAGGCCGTTTTAATATCTCTAGCTGCGGCCAGAAGGTTTTTGTTTTTTACGTAGAGATTAGCACGGTATACCATATCGGAAGCGTGATTGGGGCGCTTGCTCAAATGAAAATTAATGCTATCAAAAGATGAGCTGTTGGTTTCAGTGAGATCGATTGGCTGCTGTTTAATGATTATAGTCTTGCCAGTTTCCTTAGACTCAGATTTCGAGTGGCAAGCTAATACAGTAACGATAAAAAAACATAAAAGGAATATTTCATCAAGTCTCATCTCAAAAATAAAAAGCTCTTTGTTATACAGGGACTTAACTTCAATTAGCTACCCTTTTATTGTATGGAAATCGCTTCTTTGATTCTATTCTCAATTTCTTCGGTTAATTCGGAATTATCTTTCAACAACTGACGAACGGCATCTCTCCCTTGTCCGAGTTTGACATCTCCATAACTAAACCACGATCCTGATTTTTTTAGTATGTCGTGGCTTACTCCTAAGTCAATAATCTCCCCTGTTTTAGAAATGCCTTCACCATACATTATGTCAAATTCAGCTTGCCGAAAAGGAGGAGCTACTTTATTTTTTACCACTTTAACGCGGGCACGGTTTCCGATTATTCCCTCTCCATCCTTGATTTGGGAAGTTCTACGAATGTCCAACCTCACAGATGAATAAAATTTGAGAGCATTACCTCCAGTAGTGGTTTCAGGATTGCCATAAATTATTCCAATCTTATCTCGTAACTGATTGATAAAGACGCAACAGCACTTGGTTTTACTGATAGTAGCAGTAAGTTTTCGCAAAGCTTGTGACATCAAGCGGGCTTGCAAGCCCATTTTGTTGTCTCCCATTTCACCTTCAATTTCGCTTTTGGGGGTAAGAGCGGCCACTGAGTCGATTACAATAATATCAATAGCAGCGGAACGGATGAGGTTGTCAGTAATTTCAAGAGCTTGCTCACCATTATCGGGTTGCGAAATGATGAGGTCTTTAGTGTTAACTCCCGCCTTTTCGGCGTACGTTCGGTCAAAAGCATGTTCCGCATCTATAAAAGCAGCAATTCCATCTTCTTTTTGGACTTCTGCTATTGCATGTAAAGTGAGAGTAGTTTTACCAGAAGATTCAGGACCGAATATTTCAATTACTCTTCCTTTGGGATACCCGCCAATTCCTAAAGCAATGTCTAAGCCAATTGAACCAGAAGAAATAGATTCTAGCTGCTCTACTGCGTTGTCTCCCATACGCATTACTGTACCCTTGCCATAAGTTTTATCCAGCTTATCCATAGTAAGCTTAATAGCCTTTAGCTTGGCATCTTTATCGTTATTCATTATAATTTTATTTTCAGGTCTTAAGATCAGCAGCAAATATAATTATAATGGAGACTATCTAGATTGTAGGAGTTGAAAAGTCCCTAATGATGTACAAAAGTCAATGCAAAAAACCTCTTGATCAGGAACAAATGACTTTAATAAGAGCCCCGCAACATTATAAAATGAAAACTAGATGTTGGTTGTCCTAAATCTTAACAGAAGAGTAAAGCTACTTAAGTTCTACTTTTCTACCCGTTAAGATGTAAATTTTTTGCTTTAGGTCTTCGATTTCCATTTCAGCTCTTTTTTCAGATTCTTTTTGAAAAGCATTATTATAGGTTGTTATTTGCTCAGTATTAAAATGCTGAAAAAATTGCTTTTTAAAAGCTGTTTTTATACTACCACCTCTTCTCGTAGTAATTTGATTTTTTAAAAAATCAGCTACTAATTTAGGAGTATATGATCTCTTGGGTTCTCTTGCCATAAGAAACTAGTTTACCATTGTTGCACGTTGAGAAGCAAAGCTATAAAATCAAACTTAAATTCCAGATAACTTTAAAGTTTATTTTTAGAAAAAATATCGTAATAATATTCATTTGGATACCTAAAGGGTGTAATTCTTTGTTAGCGGATTAAGGGATTCGCTGAAGCTGGATAGTCTTCCCTTCACCTCTGTAGACCATAATTATAAACACGATTGGAATTAAAAGGCAGGTCTAAGTAAATCAAGTCTACTTTGATGCCCCCATCTAGGAACTTTTGCATAGCCTCCTTACAATCTGATCTATAAAGCTAGGTTTCGATTAAGATTTTGTGTAACTAAATTATCTATAGAATTTAGCATAAGACCATCTTGTTTAAAGTGTTAAAGAACATTTGATTTTTACAAATATTCCTACTTATTATACTTGTAAGCAAACTCAATAAGATAACCATCTAAATATTTAGTGCTTACATGTTGATAAATACCATAAATCCCTCTTTTTACAATAGACCAGAACCCCTCTATTGTATTGGTATGAATATCGTCATTGCAAAATCTTTCTTTATGCTTAATGATTTTATGATACATATAGTCCCCCTATACTTTTATTTAGGATGGGTTCTCATCTGCTTATAAGAATGCTTCCTCTCCAGTCTACCTTTGTCCCTATCATTTTATCAATCTCATGTTTATTAGGGATTTCTGTCTTTTCAGCACGTACAGACCCTTTTCTCTCTACCATTCCTAAGAGAGGGGTCTTTTCACTTCCCCTTCTTCTTTTATTGAAAGAGTCCTTCTCGTATTCAGTCTTTCTAACATTGCTCTCACGTGGTTTACCACCTACATAGGTCTCGTCCATTTCTATAATTCCTTGTAGTAAAATATTGTCCCCTCCTTTCATTGCCTTACGAATTCTTTTCATCATAGACCATGCTGTAGGTTGTGTAACCCCACAAGAACGTGCCAATTGATAAGAAGATATCTCCCTTTTTGTACCTAGTACAAGCGACAAGGCTAAAAACCATTTCTGTAACGGTATTTGTGTCCCATGAAAAATAGTGCCTATGCATACATGGAAAGTACAATGGCATTTAGAACATATATATTTTCCATCTTTTCGTTTTTTCTTTGTCTTGTGCTCATTCCCACAATAAGAGCAGGTTAGCTTTCCCTCCCACTTTATACTTTCTAAATAGTTTATACAAATCTCTTCTGTGGAAAAGTTCTTATAGATATCTGGTATATTCATTTCTTTGCTCGTTTAATCAACTATATAAATATACAAGACTATTTTACTTATTGCTTTTATTTACTTCATTTTTATTTGGCAATGTTGTTTATTTTGATCAAAAATAATTACTAAAATACACAAAATATGAATATATTTAACTTGCTTAAGTAATTCCCTAATGAAGAGTTCTGTATCACAAGTTCTTAGAAGGCTTAAGATGGTAAAGAAAGATCCGTATGCCCTTATTGTGGTACGATGAGAAAGAATTGGAGGAAAGGTCTAAACGGATACTACAATCGTCAAAACTATAAATGCCATAAGTCTTTTAGGGCCTCAATAGACGCCATATTTCACGGTACAAGAGTTCCATTATAAAAATGGTTTTTGGTTATTGGCTTAATTTTAGGAGCTAATATGAGAAAGATACTTTCAATAAAAGAGACAAGAGAAGTAAAAAGACGCCTGTCTTAGGAATAGGTAGAGAGAAAAGGATCTGTACGTGCTGAAAAGACAGAAATCCCTAATAAACATGAGATTGACAAAATGATAGGGGGAAACAACATATAAACATGGGGATAAAAGTACCCTTATAACAGACGAAAATCCATCATAAAGAAGTTAGTGAATTATATATATTATATATTCATATGTATCATAAAGTAAACATTAAAGAGAGGTTTTTCTTATAGATGATATTCACACAAATGCAATAGTAAGGTTTTGGTCTATTGTTAAAAGTGAGATTTAGGGTATTTGTCAACGTGTAAGCATTATGTACCTTAGATGGTTACCTGTTAGGCGTTTGCTTATAAATACAATGATAGGGATGTTTGCAAAAGTCAAATGTTCTTCAACAACTTGAACAGGATGGTTTGATGCTAAATTCTATAGATAATTTTGCTATCGCAAGTAAATTTCAATAATCACTTATTTAATGATATTAATGAACCGCTTTCGAATTCTACTGACCTTGACTTCCTTATTGATTATGACTGCTTTAAACTGTAAGAAATCAGAGAATATGACTTTCCCGAATGTAAAAGTTGAGGAATACGTATTCTTAAATAGTCCTTCTAACTTTAATCTTACTACTCCGGGAGGTTGGATATATCATACAGGGGGTTATAAAGGTTTAATTGTTTATCGAAGGTCTATCAATAACCCCTCATCTGATTTTGGTGCATACGATCGCGCATGTCCTGAGCACTATTCTAAAAACTGTGCTACCATGCATATAAACCCCGATGGGATTTATGCCGAATGCGATTGCAATGGCGAGAAATATCTTTTACTAAATGGATCCCCCGCAGAGGGTTCCCGCTATTCTCTAATCCAATATCAAGTTTCTTTTGATGGGCAGGTTTTAAGTATATTTAATTAGCTTCTTTCTTGATTCTTGCAAACATCATAGGCCTTTTTGACTACCAAGATTGAAATTTTAGTTCTATGCATATACCTTTTATTCTAAAGTCTATTTTGACTATATCTTAACTTTGATAAGGCCGAGATTTCAATGTAATTGGAATAAATCCTGACAAGCTTAATTAACATGCTCTTATAGCTCATTTAAAAGTACTTTAAACCCAGCCGGAGAAATATATCCTGTCCTTTGGTAAACTATGCTTAACTCATTATCTAAAACACTGATACTCGGGTAAGATACCTGTTCATTTATTGTGGCAACTTCTTTTACTAACTCATGGATTCCATGATCTTTTCCAGAAGGCAGATAACTGTATGTATTGCCCATAAAGAACACGTATTTCGTTCAAACACTTTATTATCTTCTCATTCTTGAAAGGTAGTATTTTTCATAATTTGGCAAAACTTACACCAATCGGTATAAACAAATATTATAACAGGTCTAGACTCTTCTTTAAAGATTATTTCTAATTCTTCAAAAGAATGGTCTTCGGGCCGGGCATAGCTTGCGAGCATGCAGAAGAGAATTAAAAAAATCAGCAGATTTTTGTTATCCATATCGTTACTGTCTCAAATTGTATCTTATACCCAGAAACCCTCTAATCCCTTGATTGGGTGCATATACATAGGATGGATCAAATGTCAATGCATGAGGGTTTTCTTCAGTAGGAATAATGTTGCCATGTATATCAAGCTGTACCTGTTTGTCAAAAGGGTCGTGGGGTCTGGCAATGCTGTTTGCAGGAGGAGTAAAGTTCATAAGATTTTTAATTCCCCCGTAGATTTCCCACCTACTGCCAGGTTTATTCCAACTTAACTGAATATTTTGTATACTCCACCAAGGAGAAAATTCATCCCTTGAATCGAGAAGGCCTAAAATTGGCAAGCGCATAGGCCCATAAAGATTACCTGTGTAATCTATTCTTATGTTCCAGCGGCTTAAAGTATAACCCACAGCCCAAGTTCCGGTCCACTGTTCTGTGAGTATGGGCCTTATCTCTTCAAGCTCGCCTAATTCATTTTTTTCTCTTAGATAAACATCTATGTAAGTCGCCCCCACGAGCAAGTCAATACCGGCAGGAAACATTATATCAAAATTTAAAGTAACACCTTGGCTTACGAGATTTCCATCGAGATTGTCATAAATAATGACATTAGGATCGGTATCGTAATCTGGCAATATTTGATTTGAAAAATAAGTATACCAGACGGAGGCGTCCATATTCATAAAAAAACCTCGGTCGGAATACCATTTTTTGATGTAATTCAAATTTCCGTTATAATTTCGCTCGGGATTTAATTTCTCTGCTATTATCACCTTTCGAGCGCCAGTGAGAGCTGCGTGTTCTTCAGTTACCAGATTAACCACCCTAAAACCATTACCTACGTTTAACCTTAGGATGTTTTTAGAATCAATATTCCATTTATAAGCTAGCCTCGGGGTGAGAATATAACCGTGGTCGGTATGATAGTCGCAACGACCTCCTAAAAGAAGATTATTATTATCGCTCAGGAATATGTCATCTTCCAAAAAAATTCCGGGCATCCAGGTTGCAATTGGCCCATTGGTGCTGTCTGGTTTTACTGTTATAAATGTATTGTCATCGTAATGATTATACCGAAGAGCGGCTCCTATCAAAAAGTTGTGCCTGTCGAGATTTTTATCCCACGTGAACTGACCAAAACCTACTCTTTGGTGAGCAAAATAAGGAGTACTGCCATAGTATGAGTTTTGATTGTGGCTATTGTAAGAGAACGATAGGAAAACTTTTTCCCTTAAAGGAAGCTGATAATTTCCAAATAACTCCCAGCGTTTTGTTATAATGTTCTCCCCATATACTTCCTCCCCGCCTCTCATTTCAGGAGTCCATTGTAATTCTCCTCCCCATCGATCTTCATAATAATATCTTCCAGCAATGGTAAATACTCGATTATTACGACTCAGATTTAACTTTTCAAAAACAGAAATCCTTTCCTGTAAAGTTACATCAGTAAAATTATCGTTGTTGTTATCAATTGGATTTGCATAATTGAAAAGGTGGATGCCGGTTAGGATTGATGCATTTTTGCCAATGTCATTCCTAAAGCTAATATCGGTAGTATATTCCTGCCAGTTAGTAGCGAACACATCCAAAGCAAATGATGAAGCAGATTCCGTCCCTTTAGTGATAACGTTTATTAGACCTGCTACTGCTTCCGATCCATACAGCGTGGAAGCAGGCCCTTTAACTATTTCTATTCTCTCAATCATGGAATTAGGGATACCTATAAGACCATAAATCGCCGATAAGCCGCTCACAATAGGAATTCCGTCTATCAATACCATCGTATACGGACCTTCTAAACCATTAATGTGGATATCCCCAGTATTGCACACGTTGCAATTGAGTTGTGGCCTTACTCCATTCACGCTTTGCAAAGCGTTATAGAGTGAAGGAGTAGGATTTTTTTTGAAAAACTTTGAATTGTATACTTCAACTGGAATAGGGCTTTCACTTCGTCTTACTTCTTTAAGGGTTCCACTAACCACAACCTCATCTAATTCAGATATATCTTCTTCGAGATAAAAATTTAACTCAATGATTTCGCCTTCCTCCAGGGAAAATTTGCGGGTTTGACTTATAAATCCTGCAGAAGAAACCCTTAGTCTATAATCATTTGGCGGCAATGAAATAGAGAAGTCTCCTTTTTCGTCACTGGTGGTGCCTTTGTCGGTATTTGGAATGAGTATATTGGCATTGAGAATCGGGCCTGAACTCGAATTAATCTTACCTCTTATCCCAGCCTGTTGAGCCTCACTTTGAAATGTGTAAAAAGAAAGTAGAGAGCATGCTATGATTAGTCGCATTATTTTACTTAGCCTTAATTATTTTTTGGCAAATCTAAATTTTTATTTTATGCCTTACAAAATTTATTTTTTAGATTTGCTGGAAATATGAATGAATACAGCTTTACAGAAGAAAATTATTTAAAAACTATTTTCCTTCTATCCAAATCAAATAACAAGAGAACAAACACTAATATCATAGCCAACTGCTTGGATACTAAACCGGGCTCCGTTTCAGATATGCTTAAAAAACTAAGTGCCAAAAGATTGTTGGTACACAAAAAGTATCGAGGTGTAAAACTTACAGATTTGGGTAGAAGTCTTTCTATTAGAACCATCCGCAAACATAGACTATGGGAATTTTTTCTGGTGCGTAAGCTGAAATTTGGCTGGGATGAAGTGCATGCAGTTGCTGAACAGCTAGAACATATTCAATCAGCTAAGCTTACAGATTCATTAGATAAATTTTTGGACTTTCCAAAATATGACCCTCACGGCGACCCTATTCCTAATAAAGACGGGGTTTTCCCCTCCCTTGAAAACAAAACTCTCGATCAAGTTAATACCAAAATCTCCATAGTCATAAAAGGGATTAAAACTGCTTCGCCTCAATTTCTCAAATATATTGAAAAGCTAGACATAAAATTAGAAGATCACCTAAAAGTAATTGACATAGAAGAATTTGATAAATCCATGACGCTTCAGCGCGACGACAAAAAAACATACTGCCTGAGTGCTTTAGCCTGTTCTAATATTTATGTAAAACCTCAATGAAAACAAAATTAAATCTTTCATCAGCCATTGTATTTGCTTTGACTACTACCGCCTGCGACAATCTGCCGGAACAAAATCAAAACTCACCCAGGATTGTCTGTACTACAGGAATGTTAGGAGATGCAATAAAAAACCTAGTAGGCGACAGCATAGAAGTTCCAGTCTTAATGGGACCTGGAGTTGACCCTCATCTCTACAAGGCTACTCAGAGAGACATGAAGCTGTTGTCTTCTGCCGATGTAATTATTTATAATGGCCTGCACTTAGAGGGAAAAATGCAGGAAATTTTTAGCCGCTTAAAAAATCTCAAAGTTGTAATTGCTGCAGGAGAGCTTTTACCCAAAGAAAAGTTGATCAATTCTACTGATTATCTAGGAGCTTCCGACCCTCACATATGGTTTGATGTAAATCTTTGGTCAGGGATTGTAGCTAAAGTTTCGATTGAACTACAAAAAAAATACCCCGAACGAGCTTCTATTATCTCAGCTAATGAAAAAAACTATTTAGCTAAGCTTTTTGAATTAGATCAGTTCTGTAAAACTTCCGTTTCTGAAATCTCTGAAAAACAAAGGGTTTTAATAACCGCCCACGATGCTTTTAAATATATGGGCAGAGCTTATGGCTTAAATGTTAAGGGTTTACAAGGTATCAGTACTATGGCTGAATATGGCTTGCAAGATATTTCTGAAATGGTACAATTTATTACTGACAATGGTATTAAGGCCGTTTTTGTGGAAAGTTCAGTGCCCAAACGATCTATTGAAGCTGTTATAGAAGGCTGTAGCCAAAAGGGACATAATGTGCAGCTAGGAGGAGAGCTTTTTTCCGACGCTATGGGAAAAGCGGGTACCCCTGAAGGCACTTACATTGGAATGGTAAAACATAATGTGAACACCATCAATCGAGCCTTGAAATGATCAATATTGAAACCCCTGCTATAGAAGTCCATAATTTGACAGCCAGTTATAATCGCAAACCTGTTTTGTGGGATATAGATTTTCGCTTGCCCCAAGGCAAGCTTATTTGTATTATAGGGCCTAATGGCTCAGGAAAAACCACTCTACTTAAAAATATCATGGGCTTAATAAAACCAGATAATGGATACGTAAACATCTTTGGGAAAAAGCTAGATGACGTGAGAGAAAGAGTGTCTTATATACCTCAACGGGAATCGGTAGATTGGGATTTTCCCGCCAATGTACAGGAAGTAGTAGAAATGGGCCGTTACCGTAAACAGAACCTCTTTAAGAAATTAACTGTCCAGGACAAGGAAATTAGCCTTAGAGCTTTGGAAAAAGTAAACCTGTTAAAATTCACCAAAACACATATTTCTCAACTTTCCGCTGGTCAGCAACAGCGAGTTTTTATTGCCCGCTCATTGGCTCAGCAAGCTGATATTTACATTATGGATGAACCCTTCATAGGGGTTGACGCTGCCACTGAAGAGTCTATTCTGACTTTGTTGAAAGAAATGCAAAAAGAAAATAAAACAGTAGTTATTGTTCACCATGATCTACATACAGCCTATGAATATTTTGACTGGATTGTACTACTCAACACTCGCTTGGTAACCCATGGGCCTAAAGATGAGGTTTTTCAACCTAGTTTACTGCGGGAAGTTTATCGAGGCCGTCTCACAGTGCTTTCACGCATTGGTGATATGCTGGCTAAAAATAATTTCCCCCTAAGGGAAAGTGGATTCAGAGAAAAGGAAGAAAAAGACACTGAATCAGTTGATTGAATTTTTTAGCTTCTTTTTAGATCCCAATGCACGGACAGTTACCCTCGGAACAATCTTCTTAGGCATGAGTGCCGCTATGATAGGAATTTTTGCTTTTCTCCGAAAACGTTCTTTAGTTGGCGATGCTATTTCACATGCTATCCTGCCCGGCATTGCTCTAGCTTTTATTTTCACCCAAAGTAAAAATCCGTTTTACTTAATGATAGGTGCTTTAGCCTCTGGATGGTTAGCCATATTGCTGATAGACTATATTTCTAAATATTCTAAACTGAAACCCGATACTTCGATCGGATTAGTTCTCAGTGTTTTTTTTGGAATAGGCATCCTGCTTTTAACAGTCATTCAACATAGCGGTGCAGGTAATCAAGCAGGCCTTGATCAATTTCTCTTTGGCAAGGCCGCTTCTATGACACTCAATGACTTGAAAATATATGCCCTTACTGCCCTTATCTTACTCCTAGTGGTGTTTTTCTGCTTCAAGGAATTTAAAGTGCTCAGCTTTAACCCTGATTTTGCCCAAGTGATAGGGCTGCCTGTTAAGCTGCTGCAGTTTTTACTTTCTACGATCACTGTTTTGGCAATAGCTATTGGAATTCAATCGGCAGGAGTGGTTTTGATGGTAGCTCTTTTAATTAGCCCTTCTGTTACTGCCCGCTATTGGACAGAAAATCTTTTGATTATGATGATCATCGCAGGAATAAGTGGAGCTCTTTCAGGACTAACAGGCTCTTATATTTCTTTTATTGCTCCAAATATGCCTACGGGGCCGTGGATTGTAACCTGTCTTTCGTTCTTAGCTTTATTTTCTCTCTTTTTTGCCCCAAAAAAAGGCTTAATAATACGGCTATATCATCGGCGCAAAACCAGGGTAAGGATTATTTCTGAAAACCTCCTAAAAACCATTTATCACATCAATATTGCTAAAGGAAATATGCAGGCCAAAAACGATCGGAAAGACATCTTGGGAAAAAGGGCTTTTACTTCAAAAGGATTCCGACAATCAGTAGCTATCCTCAAAAGGAGCTTGCTCTTACTAGGAAACGACTCTATGGGTTATACGCTCACCTCTAAGGGTATTAAAGAGGCACAGAGAATAATCCGCTTACATCGCCTTTGGGAAATGTACTTAGCTCAACGAATGCACCTCAGGGCAGATCATATTCACTCCAATGCTGAAACTATTGAACACGTTATTACTCCCGAGATCGAACAGCAATTATTACATGAGTTGGATTACCCCGAAAAGGATCCCCTACGACAGCCCTAATTCCTTAATCAGAATTAAATGGAAGCATTCTATATCATAGCAACAGGATGCCTGATCGCAATAAGCTGTGGCTTATTGGGAGCATATCTTATTTTACGCAAAATAGCTATGCTCGGGGATGCCATTTCACATGCTATTTTACCCGGCATCGTAATCGCCTTTTTAATTTCAGGCTCGCGTGATAGCTTTATTATTTTAATAGGGGCAGCAGCGATGGGGGTTTTCACTACGGTGATGATTGAGTTTTTGCATAAAAAATCCCGCTTACAAGAAGATGCTTCTATCGGAATAACTTTTACCTGTTTGTTTGCCATCGGGATAATTCTAATTTCATCATTTACCGATCAGGTAGATTTAGACCAGCAATGTGTGCTCTACGGAGAGATAGCCTATGTGCCCTTAGATCTTCTTTTTTTGCCTTCGGGAACTTCTATCGGTCCTCGAGCTATGTGGATTGGTGGAGCGCTACTTACAATCATTTTAATCAGTTTAAAGCTAGGGTATCGTACCTTATTCCTCATTTCTTTTAACCCTGATTATGCATTGACCCTGGGCATATCTGCTTCCTTTTGGCATTATGCTTTTATGAGTCTGGTTTCACTTACCACTGTTATTTCTTTCGAGTCGGTAGGGGCTATTTTGGTAGTTGCTTTATTAATAAGCTCTCCAGCAGCAGCTTACTTACTTACTGATCGCTTAATAAACATGCTTTGGCTCACGGCTTTGTTCGGAATTATTTCTTCAGTTGGCGGATATTACCTCGCCTTGCTGATCAACAGCAATATAGCTGGAGCTATGGCAACCTTTTCCGGCTTTATATTTACCCTCTGCTTTGCTTATTCTCTTTTAATAAGGCGAAAAAAGCTGTCAATCCCAAGCCTGGCTTAGCATTCAACTATCTACTTTAGGTAGTTATCTCCGCATAGAGCTGTGGGTGTTTGAAATAACGATTTTGAACATAAACTCAATGTCCCTTGATTTTAAAAGCTAGAAACTTTTACTTTGTTGCCTTTACAGTAATTGTTGTAGTTATCAATTGCATTATTATAAAAACTACTGAATCATGAAAAACTTTCATCTTATTAAATTAATCTCTATTTCCTCCTATTTCCTCCTATTTCCTCCTATTTTAAAAGCTCAAACCTCTATTTACACTGTGAGTGGACCCATCAAAGGACAAGGGCCGCTTTTAAATACGGAACCAATTAGTATTGGGGTCGGTTGGAATATGATTCACCCATCTACTGCCTATGGCGGTTCATCCGTCAATAGTTGGTCTTCAGCTCAAAGCATTGGCTTTCCCTTTTCTTTTTACGGCAGTCCAGCTACTCATTTTTGTGTGAGCAAAAACTACCTGTTGACCTTTGACACTACAGTTGCGGGAACCACTGTGAACAGTAGTATCACCACTGACAATACGGCTTTACCCAACGCCAATCTTCCCGACAGCACCATCGCTTATTTTTGGGGTGGCTTTAATCCTCCGCTTGGCTACAACGATGACGTTTGGAGGAAGACCTTTAGCACCATTCCCAATCGCCAGCTATGGATTAAGAACTATTCCTATAAACACGAGGCTCAGGGTTACAGTTACAACTTTGTAGTTTTAGAAGAAACCACCCATAAGATTTACGTGGTAAATGGCTGGTGGAACCGTCAAGGAGTGGGAAGCTATACAGTGGGTATTCAGTTGAATTCCACCACTGCTGTGCAGCACTCCAGCTCTCCTAATATCAGCTCTATTAATACAAGTGGTGGTAGCAATCCCTGGCCTAATGTGGACTATTATGAATTCACTCCTCGTTTCTTGGTAAACGACGATGCAGGAATTCTCAGCTTGGACGCTCCGGCTAGTAAAACTGCTCCCGGTTCTCAGTCGGTTCAAGTGAGCATTAAAAATCATGGAATTAACAACCTGGACAGTGTAAGGGTGAACTGGAGTGTGGATGGAGTAAATCAAACCTTCCATAGCTGGACTGGGAGTCTAGCTCCGGGTGCAGTTGCTGCTGCGGTCAATATCGGAAGCTATAATTTCACCCTGGGAAATCCCACTCTAAAGATTTGGACTAGCAATCCCAATGGCAATCCAGACAATAATACTTCAAATGACACACTGGAGGTTTCTTTATTTGTTTGCAATCTACTTTCAGGAGCTTATACCCTTGGCGGGACTTCCAGCGATTTTCCAAACTTTGATTCTCTTGCTACTTTGCTCAACAAGTTCAACAAGTGCGGTGTTTCAGGCCCTGTAATCATTAAGGTCGCTCCTGGAACCTATAGGGAGCAGCTTACATTAGGGAATATTGCTGGTGTAAGCCCGATAAATACGATTGTCATTGACGGTGGGAATAGCTCGCTCGCTAGGCTTACTCATGATGGCTTGACAAGCAATGCCACCGTGTCTTTTGACAGCACCAGCTATGTGAGCTTGAAGAATATAACCCTCGAAAACACCAAAAGCTCAGCAAATGCTTGGGTAGTGCATCTTCAGAACACAGATCATATCGTCATTGATTCCTGTTTGATTGAGCAGCCGGTGAATGCAACATTTGACAGAGCTGGTATAGTGGGCTTGGGTAGTTTAAACAGTACCTTGACAGCTACTACCAATAAGCATCTGACTGTCTCTGACAATATCATCACAGGAGGTTATTATGGAATAGCTCTGAGCAGCAATACAAGCGATAAAGATGTGGGCAACCACATCCTGCGTAACCGCTTTAGTGATATTGAAACCATTGCCATTGGGGTGCGTGAACAGGATAGCTTGATTATCTCGGGCAATGTGATTGAAAATACCAATAGTAGTCTTGCCTATGACATATATTGCCTAGATATTACGGGCTTTGAGATTAGGGCAAACAATTTGCTTGACTGCGGTGGTCAGGGGATAGTAATTGATGGACGCAGCTCCAGTGGAATAGTTCCTTCACTGATTGCCAACAATATGATTTATGCTCCCGATGCGGCCATTAGGATAGCAAAATACAGCTCGAATGTGAATATTTATCACAATACGGCTGTGGGTAATCCTGCTATGGAGTTTACTAGCAGTAACAATTCTGATATAAGTCTCTACAACAACATTTTCAGCAGCCCAAGTGGAGTAGCTTTAAAGGCTTCATCGAACTTGTCACCAATTATCGATATCGATTACAACCTTTATCAGGCAAGTGGGAATATCGCAGAGGACGGTTCTACGAGCTATGCAAGCCTAGCCGCTTGGCAAGCAGCCAAGCCTGCACTCAATCAGAATTCTGTGGAGGGTAACCCGCTATTTGTAAGGGCAACATCCCCTGCCGATCTCCATCTAACAGGCACTTTGGCCAATGATACAGGTGATAATTCTGTGGGTATTAAAGTCGATATTGATGGAGATTCTCGTCCACTTCCGCCTTCGACAAGGGTGGATATCGGTGCTGACGAGTATCATCCGCCAGCTTGTTTGCCTTCATCAGGGCTTTCCGCCTCAATTAGGAGTGCGTCGGCAGCCATCTTGAGCTGGACCACAGGCGGGGCTTTAAATTGGAATATCGAATATGGTCTTTCGGGATTTACACTGGGAAGTGGCACTCGGATTTCCACGACTACCCCTTCTTATGCTGTGAACGGCTTGGCGCCTGGAACGGATTATGATTTCTATGTTCGGGATAGCTGTGGAGTAGGTCATGTGAGTAGCTGGGCTGGTCCTCATACTTTTACCACCCTTTCAGCCACTTTGCCTTGTCCATCTCCATCGTCATTGTTGGCTACCCAGATTACTCAGACCAACGCTACGCTCTCCTGGGTTGCTGGCGGGGCTTCTAATTGGGATTTAGAATATGGCCTTTCTGGGTTTACACTGGGAAGTGGCACTCGGATTTCCACGACCATCCCTTCTTATACTGTGAGCGGCTTGACACTTGGTCGGTCTTATCAATTTTATGTTCGGGATAGTTGTGGAGTGGGTCATGTGAGCAGTTGGGCTGGTCCTCATACTTTTACCACCCTTTCAGCCACTTTGCCCTGTCCAGCCCCATCGTCATTGTTGGCTACCCATATTACTCAGAACAGCGCTAGGCTGTCGTGGGTTACAGGCGGGGCTTCTAATTGGGATGTGGAATATGGTCTTTCGGGATTTACACTGGGAAGGGGTACTCGGATTTCCACGACTACCCCTTTTTATACTGTGAGTGGTTTGACACCTGGTCAGTCTTATCAATTTTATGTTCGGGATAGCTGTGGAGTAGGTCATGTGAGCAGTTGGGCTGGTCCTGATGCTTTTACCACCTTTTGGATCACTTTGCCCTGTCCAGTCCCTTCGTCATTGTTGGCTTCCAATATTACTCAGACCAGTGCTACGCTCTCCTGGATTATGGGTGGGACTTCTAATTGGGATGTGGAATATGGTCTTTCGGGATTTACTCTGGGAAGGGGCACTCGGATTTCCACAACTACTCCTTCTTATGCTGTGAGCGGCTTGACGCCTGGTCAGTTTTATCAATTTTATGTTCGGGATAGTTGTGGAGTGGGTCATGTGAGCAGTTGGGCTGGTCCTTATACTTTTACCACCCTTTCAGCCACTTTGCCCTGTCCAGTCCCTTCGTCATTGTTGGCTACCCAGATTACTCAGACCAACGCCAGGCTGTCGTGGATTACAGGTGGGATTTCTATTTCTAATAATTGGGATGTGGAATATGGTCTTTCGGGATTTACCCTGGGAAGTGGCACTCGGATTTCCACGACTATCTCTTTTTATACTGTGAGCGGCTTGACGTCTGGAACGGATTATCAATTTTATGTTCGGGATAGTTGTGGGGTAGGTCATGTGAGTAGCTGGGCTGGTCCTCATACTTTTATCACCCTTTCAGCCACTTTGCCCTGTCCATCCCCATCATCATTGTCGGCTACCCAGATTACTCAGAACAGCGCTAGGCTCTCCTGGGTTACGGGTGGGGCTTCTAATTGGGATTTAGAATATGGTCTTTCGGGATTTACCCTGGGAAGTGGCACTCGGATTTCCACGACTACCCCTTCTTATACTGTGAGCGGTTTGACACCTGGTCGGTCTTATCAATTTTATGTTCGGGATAGCTGTGGAGTAGGTCATGTGAGTAGCTGGGCTGGTCCTCATACTTTTAGGACTCTTGGCTGTTTAGCTCCCACAGGGCTGAACCTCCACACTATTACTGAAATCACCGCTACTGTGAGCTGGACTAGCGGTGGAGCTTCCAATTGGAATATTGAGTATGGGCCTATAAACTTTCCTCTGGGAGGCGGTATTTTCTTATACAATGTGTCTAGTCCTCGCACTTTAAGGGGCTTAAAGCCTAACACCTTTTATGATGTCTATGTACAGGACAGCTGCAATGTGGGCAATGTGAGCAATTGGGTAGGACCCTTGTCTATTAAAACCATTATTGGTATAGATGAGCTTCTCGAGCGCTCATTTCGCATTTATCCAAATCCTAGTGAAGAGGTTTTCAAGCTGGAGTTTAGCTCCTCTCTCGGAGAGGATATGGAGATCCGTATCACTAATATGATGGGACAAATAGTCTTGGAAGATGAGATTGAGAGTTTCAGCGGAAGCTATAGAAAAAGGCTAGAGATGGGGGCTTATCGCAGTGGAGTATACCTATTGCAGCTGATTACTGAAAAGGCTACTGTGAACCGGCGTATCATTTTGCAGTGAGAAGTAGCAAAGCTTTTGCTATAGATTCTTGCCGATTTACGGGCAAGCTGCCCGGTAATGCGGTTTAATAGCTGCTTAGTCAGTGTTTCAATGAGGTCGGTATTAAGGTATAGGAAACTTTTTGTGCGGATTTTGAACTTCTATGTTTTTCCAGTCGTCCATCTAAATAATGCTCTGGATTGAAATAAAAAATCCTCAAGCTACTCTTCCTTTACTTTCATTTTTCTAGCGCACAATAAGTCATAGGCCTTTTTTAATTAAAAAGCCTTGTTAAAAAATTAGATTTCAGTAATATTGGGCTGATCTCATGTTTCAAAAGGCTTCGCCCTTTTTAATGTAAAGAAGATCTTGGTTTACTAAAAAACTACTGAATCATGAAAAACTTTCACCTTATTAAATTAATCTCTATTTTTATTTTGTTTGGAAGCTTTTCCACAAAAGCCCAAACCTCTACTTATTACACTGTGAGTGGACCTACCAGAGGATCAAGGCCGCTTTTAAATACGGAACCCATTGGATCCCAGACCGTTTGGAATGTGATTCATTCACCTATTGCCTATGGCGGTGCATCCGTCAATAGCTGGTCTTCAGCTCAAAGCATTGGCTTTCCCTTTTCTTTTTACGGCAGCCCAGCTACTCATTTCTGTGTGAGCAAGAACTATCTGTTGACCTTTGACACCACAGTTGCGGGAACCACTGTGAACAGTAGTATCACCACTGACAATACGGCTTTACCCACCGCCAATCTTCCCGATCATACCATCGCTTATTTTTGGGGTGGCTTCGGCAATCCTCCGCCGATTGGCATCGACAATACCGTTCAGATGAAGACCTTTGGTACCACTCCCAATCGCCAGCTGTGGATTAGAAACTATTCCTATGAATTCGAGGCTCAGGACTGGAGCTACAACTTTGTAGTTTTAGAAGAAACCACCCATAAGATTTACGTAGTAATTGGCACGTGTAGCTATCAAGGAGTGGGAAGCTATACAGTGGGTGTTCAGTTGAATTCCACCACTGCTGTGCAGCATCCCAATTCTCCTAATATTAGCTCTATTAATGGATCTTTTAGCATTCCCTGGAGCAGTGTGAGCTATTACGAATTCACTCCTCGGCTCTTGGTAAACGACGATGCAGGAATTCTCAGCTTGGACGCTCCGACTAGCTTACCTGCTCCCGGTTCTCAGTCAGTTCAGGTGAGCATTAAAAATTATGGAATTAACAATCTGGACAGTGTAAAGGTGAACTGGAGTGTGGATGGAATAACTCAGACCTCCCATAGCTGGACTGGGAGTCTAGCGTTGGGTGCAGTTGCTGCTGCGGTCAATATCGGAAGCTATAATTTCACCCTGGGAAATCCCACCCTAAAGATTTGGACGAGCAATCCCAATGGGAATCCAGATAATGATACTTCAAATGACACACTGGAGGTTTCTTTAGTTGTTTGCAATCTACTTTCGGGAGCTTATACCCTTGGCGGGACTTCCAGCGATTTTCCAAACTTTGATTCTCTTACTACTTTTCTCAACAACTGCGGTGTTTCAGGTCCTGTAATCATTAAGGTAGCTCCTGGAACCTATAGGGAGCAGTTTACACTAGGAAATATCGCTGGTGTAAGCCCGACAAATACGATTGTCATTGACGGTGGGGATAGCTCGCTCGCTAGGCTCACTCATGACGGTTCGACAAGCAATGCCACCGTGGCTTTTGACAGCACCAGCTATGTAAGCTTGAGGAATATAACTCTCGAAAACACTAAAAGCTCAGCAAATGCTTGGGTAGTGCATCTTCAGAACACAGATCATATCGTCATTGATTCCTGTTTGATTGAGATGTCAGTGGATACAACAGCTGAGAGAGGAGGTATAGTGGGGTCGGGCAGCTTGAGCGATAGTTATATAGCTACTACAAACAATCATTTGACTATTTCTAACAACACCATCACAGGAGGTTTTTATGGAATAATTCTGGAAGGCAATACACGCAATGAAGATGTGGGCAACTACATCTTACGTAACCGCTTTATTGATATTAACTATTATGGCATCCTAGTAGCTGAACAGGACAGCCTGATTATTTCGGGCAATGTGATTGAAAATACCAATGGTAATTATGCCTATGACATCTATTGCCAAGATATTACAGACTTTGAGATTAGGGCAAATAATTTGCTTGACTGCAAGGGTCAGGGGATAGTAATCTATGGAAGCAGCTCCAGTGGAACAGCTCGTTCACTGATTGCCAACAATATGATTTATGCTCCCAGTAATGCGGCCATTAATATGTCAGGAAACAACTCGAATGTGAATATTTATCACAACACGGCTGTGGGCGATCCCGCTATGTATATTGGCGGCAACCTTTCTGATATGAGCCTCTACAACAACATTTTCAGCAACCCAAATGGAGTAGCTTTAAAGGCTTTCCCGGGCTTGCTATCGACCATTGATATCGATTACAACCTTTATCAATACCAGGCAAGCTGGAATATCGCAAAGGACGGCTCTACGATCTATGCAAACCTAGCTGCTTGGCAAGCAGCCAAACCTGCACTCAATGCCCATTCTGTAGAAGGTGATCCGCTATTTGTAAGGGCAACATCTCCTGCCGATCTGCATCTAATAGGCACTTTGGCCAATGATACAGGTGATAATTCTGTGGGTATTAAAGTCGATATTGATGGGGATTCTCGTCCACTACCTCCTTCCACCAAGGTGGATATAGGCGCTGATGAATACCATCCAGCAACTTGTTTGCCTTCATCGGGTTTATCTATCTCAGCTATAGGCCAAACAACAGCCCAATTGAGTTGGACTATGGGCGGGGCTTCAAATTGGAATATCGAATATGGACCTCAGGGCTTTATTCCAAGATCGGGAACTTTTGTGTACAATGTTCTTAGTCCTTACATTTTTAACAGGTTTAAATCCCAACACCAATTATGATTTCTATGTACAGGACAGTTGTGGCATAGGCGATGTGAGCATCTGGAGGAGTCCTTTTTCCTTTGCTACGCTCTGCTCTTCTTTATCTGCTGCTACTTTGCCCATAGTCGAAGACTTTGAATTTGGGTTTTCTAACAGCATTTTCCAGCAAAACCAAGATGTACTCTGTGCTTCGACCTATAAATGGAGCTATGAGACCTCCCTTGCCAGCGATGGTCGCCTGAGATTTTCTGTGCCGGGATTTGCCAATAATGGAAGCTCAGCAGCTACCTTGGATAGAGTGTTATCAGGAGGTACAGTTACCAATTATTTGATCCTAACAGCTGATTTGAGCAGTTACAGCAGTTCGAGTATTCTGGGGCTGGAATTCAGCTATATGCATCACGGAGAAGAAAGCCATGCTAATGACAGAGTATGGATACGGGGCAGCAACACAGATGCCTGGGTGCAAATTTACGATCTGTATACCAATCAGGGCACAGCAGGCATCTACAATCAGGTGATTGGCTTAGACATTGACTCTATCCTCGCAAATGCTATCCCTCCTCAAAGAGTCTCTTCTACTTTTCAAGTCCGATTCGGACAAGAAGATACTAATCCCGCTAATTCCCCCACAAGAACTGACGGCTATTCTTTTGATGACATTACCATTCGGGAAGTATGGTGTCCCTATCCTTCATCTTTGATGGCAAGCAATATTACAGACAGCTCTGCTACTCTCTCATGGACAACAGGTGGCGCTTCCAATTGGAATTTGGAATATGGTAGAGCAGGTTTTACCCCAGGAACAGGTAATTTCTTATATAATGTGTCTAATCCTCATATTTTAAGTGGACTATCACCTAACACGGACTATGAGTTTTACGTACAAGACAGCTGTGGGGTGGACACTGTAAGTAGATGGGCAGGACTGGTTTTCTTTCCTACTAGCTGCGCTCCTTTTACTTTATCTGCTGCTACTTTGCCGATTGTCGAAGATTTTGAGTCAGCATTTGGTACTTATCAGCGAAATCGAAATGTGCTTTGTTATCCTACCTATAAATGGAGCTATGAGACCTCCTTTGCTGATGAAGGTCGTTTGAGGTTTGCTGCATTGGGCTTTGCCAACAATGGAAATTCGGCAGCTACCTTGGGTAAATCAATCTCCGGCTTTTCCCTAGTAACCAACTACTTGATTATGACAGCTGATTTGAGCCATTACAGCAGTTCGAGTATTCTGGAGCTAGAATTCAGTTATATGCATCACGGAGGATCTTCTCATCCCAATGATAAGGTATGGATACGAGGCAGCAACACAGATTCCTGGGTGCAAATTTACGATCTGTATGCCAATCAAGGCAGCGCAGGCATCTACAATTGGGTAATTGACTTAGACATTGATGCTATCCTCGCAAATGCCACCCCTCCTCAAAGAGTCTCTTCTACTTTTCAACTTCGTTTTGGTCAAGAGGGTGATGATGGGGCTCAGAGTACCACCGTTAGTGACGGCTATTCTTTTGATGACATTGCGATTCGGGAAGTATGGTGTCCGCGATCGTCTTCTTTGAAATGGAATGGCATTGGACCTGATACTGCCTCGGTGAGCTGGACGGGTGGAGGAGGAGGGAACGTTTGGATCATTGAATGGGGGATTGCTGGTTTTACACAGGGATCGGGAACCCTTGACACCATCACCACCAACTCTTATACGCTAAAAGGGTTAACCCCGTTCACCACTTACGACTTTTACGTACGCGATAGCTGCTTCAGATCGGGGAATAGCCTTAGTTTCTGGACTTTCCCTATTAGCTTTACGACGCTTTGCCCTTCTTTATCTGCTGCTACTTTGCCCCTAATAGAAGACTTTGAGTCCTTATCTGGCACTTTTCAGCGAGACACAGTGGTGTTTTGTGTTCCCACCTACAAATGGAGCTATGAGACCTCCCTTGCCAGCAATGGTCGCTTGAGATTTGCTGTGCCGGGATTTGCCAATAATGGAAGCTCAGCAGCTACCTTGGATAGAGTGCCAGCAGGTAGTGCGGTTATCAATTATCTGATTTTAACAGCTGATTTGAGCCATTACAGCAGTTCGAATGCCCTGGAGCTGGAATTCAGCTATATGCATCACGACGAAGAAAACAATCCTAACGACAGAGTATGGATACGGGGCAGCAACACAGGTGCCTGGGTGCAAATTTATGATCTGCATGCCAATCAAGGCACAGCAGGCATCTACAATCAGGTGATTGGCTTAGACATTGACTCCATCCTCGCAAATGCTACTCCTCCCCAAAGAGTCTCTTCTACTTTTCAAGTCCACTTCGGACAAGAAGATAATTATCCCGCTAGTTCCCTCTCAGGAACTGACGGCTATTCTTTTGATGACATTGCCATTCGGGAAACCTGTCCAAGCCCTACCAAGCTAACAGCTACCCAGATTACTCAAACCAGCGCTACGCTCTCCTGGGTTGCTGGCGGGGCTTCTAACTGGAATTTAGAATATGGCCTTTCAGGGTTTACTCTGGGACGTGGCACTCGGATTTCCACGCTACCCCTTCTTATTACTGTGAGCGGTTTGACACCTGGTCAATCTTATCAATTTTATGTTCGGGATAGCTGTGGAGCAGCTCATGTGAGTAGCTGGGCCGGTCCTCATACTTTTACTACCCTTTCGGCCATTTTGCCCTGTCCATCCCCATTGTCATTGTTGGCTACCCAGGTTACTCAGACCGGCGCTAAGCTGTCCTGGATTACAAGCGGGGCTTCTAATTGGGATTTAGAATATGGTCTTTCGGGATTTACTCTGGGAAGTGGCACTCGGATTTCCACGACTACCCCTTCTTATACTGTGAGCGGCTTGACGCCTGGTCAGTCTTATCAATTTTATGTTCGGAATAGCTGTGGAGTAGGCCATGTGAGTAGCTGGGCTGGTCCTGATGCTTTTATCACCCTTTCAGCCACTTTGCCCTGTCCATCCCCATCGTCATTGGGAGCTTCCAACATTACTCAGACCAACGCTAGGCTGTCGTGGATGTCAGGTGGGACTTCTACTTCTAACTGGGATCTAGAATATGGTCTTTCGGGATTTACTCTGGGAAGTGGCACTCGGATTTCCACGACTACCCCTTCTTATACTGTGAGCGGCTTGACGCCTGGTCAGTCTTATCAATTTTATGTTCGGGATAGCTGTGGAGCAGCTCATGTGAGCAGCTGGGCCGGTCCTCATACTTTTACTACCCTTTCGGCCATTTTGCCCTGTCCATCCCCATCGTCATTGGGAGCTTCCAACATTACTCAGACCACCGCCAGGCTGTCGTGGATGTCAGGTGGGACTTCTACTTCTAATTGGGATCTAGAATATGGTCTTTCGGGATTTACTCTGGGAAGTGGCACTCGGATTTCCACGACTACCCCTTCTTATACTGTGAGCGGCTTGACGCCTGGTCAGTCTTATCAATTTTATGTTCGGGATAGCTGTGGGGTAGGTCATGTGAGTAGCTGGGCAGGTCCTCATACTTTTACTACCCTTTCGGCCATTTTGCCCTGTTCATCCCCATCGTCATTGTTAGCTACCCGTATTACTCAGAACACTGCTACGCTCTCTTGGGCTACGGGTGGGGCTTCTAATTGGAATATAGAATGGGATACGACTGGTTTTGCTCTGGGAAATGGAATTCGGATTCATACTGCTACCAACCCTCATACCTTGACTGCCTTAGCACTTGGGACAGATTATGATTTCTATGTTCGGGATAGCTGTGGAGTGGGTCATGTAAGTAGCTGGGCTGGTCCTGATGCTTTTACCACCCTTTCAGCCATTTTGCCCTGCCCATCTCCATCGTCATTGGGAGCTTCCAATATTACTCAAACCAGCGCTAAGCTCTCCTGGGTTACAGGCGGAGCTTCTACTTGGGATTTGGAATATGGTCTTTCGGGATTTACTCTGGGAAGTGGTATTTTCTTATACAATGTGTCTAATCCTTGCACTTTAAGGGGCTTGATGCCTAACACCTTTTATGATGTCTATGTACAGGACAGCTGCAATGTGGGCAATGTGAGCAATTGGGTAGGACCCTTGTCTGTTAAAACCATTATTGGTATAGATGAGCTTCTCGAGCGCTCATTTCGCATTTATCCAAATCCTAGCGAAGGAGCTTTCAAGCTGGAGTTTAGCTCCTCTCTCGGAGAGGATATGGAGATCCGTATCACTAATATGATGGGACAAATAGTCTTGGAAGATGAGATTGAGAGTTTCAGTGGAAGCTACAGAAAAAGGCTAGAGATGGGAGCTTATCGCAGTGGAGTATACCTATTGCAGCTGATTACTGAAAAGGCTACTGTGAACCGGCGTATTATTTTGCAATGAGAAGTAGCAAAGTTTTTGCCATAGATTCTTGCCGATTTACGGACAAGCTGCTCGGTAATGCGGTTTAATAGCTGCTTAGTCAGTGTTTCCACGAGGTCGGCATTAAGGCTAGGAAACTTTTTGTGCAGATTTTGAACTTCTATGTTTTTCCAGTCGTCCATTAGCGCAAAATAAGTCATAAGCCTTTTTTAATTAAAAAGCTTTGTTAAAAGATTAAATTTTAGTAATATTGGGCTGATCTCATGTTTCAAAAGGCTTCGCTCTTTTTAATGTAAAGAAGATCTTGTTTCACTAAAAAACACTAAATCATGAAAACTTTCAACTTAATTAATCTCTCTCTTTCTTTCCTCTTTCTTTCCTCTTTCTTTCCTCTTTCTTTAAAAGCCCAACCCTCTACTTACACTGTGAGTGGACCTACCAGAGGACAAGGCTCGCTTTTAAATACGGAACAAACTAGGGTTAGTAGCGGTTGGAATATAATTCATCCATCTACTGCCTATGGCGGTGCATCGACCAATAGCTGGTCTTCAGCTCAAAGCATTGGCTTTCCCTTTTCTTTTTACGGCAGTCCAGCTACTCATTTCTGTGTGAGCAAGAACTACCTGTTGACTTTTGACACCACAGTTGCGGGAACCACTGTGAACAGTAGTATCACCACTGACAATACGGCTTTACCTCATGCCAATCTTCCCGACCATGCCATCGCTTATTTTTGGGGTGGCTTTAGTCCTCCGCTTGGGAGCGGCGATGACGTTTGGAGGAAGATCTTTGGCACGGCTCCCAACCGCCAGCTGTGGATTAAGAACTTTTCCTATAAACACGAGGCTCAGAGGCACAGCTACAACTTTGTAGTTTTAGAAGAAACCACCCATAAGATTTATGTAGTGGATGCCCGATGGGCAACTCAAGGAGTGGGAAGCTATACAGTAGGTGTTCAGTTGAATTCTACCACTGCCATACAGCATCCCAATTCTCCTAATATTAGCTCTATTAATGGAAATGTTTCCACTCCCTGGCCTAATGTGGACTATTACGAATTCACTCCTCGTTCCTTGGTAAACGACGATGCAGGAATTCTCAGCTTGGACGCTCCGGCTAGTCCAACTGTTCCCGGCTCTCAGTCGGTTCAGGTGAGCATTAAAAATCATGGAATTAACAACCTGGACAGTGTACGAGTGAACTGGAGTGTAGATGGAGTAGCTCAAGCCTCTTATAGCTGGAGGGGGAGTCTAGCTCCGGGTGCAGCTGCTGCTGCGGTCAATATCGGAAGCTATAATTTCACCCTGGGAAATCCCATCCTAAAGATTTGGACGAGCAACCCCAATGGGAATCCAGACAATGATACTTCAAATGACACACTAGAGGTTTCTTTATTGGTTTGCAATTCACTTTCGGGAGCTTATACCCTTGGCGGGACTTCCAGCGATTTTCGAAACTTTAATTCTCTTGCTACTACTTTGCTCAACAACTGCGGTGTTTCAGGTCCTGTAATCATTAAGGTAGCTCCTGGCACCTATGCGGAGCAGTTTACACTAGGGAATGTCGCTGGTGTAAGCCCGACAAATACGATTGTCATTGACGGTGGGAATAGCTCGCTAGTTAGGCTCACTCATGACGGTTCGACAAGCAATGCCACCGTGGCTTTTGACAGCACCAGCTATGTAAGCTTGAGGAATATAACTCTCGAAAACACCAAAAGCTCAGTAGGTGCTTGGGTAGTGCATCTTCAGAACACAGATCATATCGTCATTGATTCCTGTTTGATTGAACAGCCGGTGAATGCAACATCTGACAGAGGGGGTATAGTGGGCTCGGGCAGCTTGACCAGTGCCTCTACAATTACTACGAATAAGCATTTGACTGTCTCTGACAATATCATCACAGGAGGTTACTATGGAATATCTCTGGAAGGCAATGTAAGCGATGAAGGCAACCATATCTTGCGTAACCGCTTTATTGATATTGACTATTATGGCATTATAGTAGTTGAACAGGACAGCCTGATTATCTCGGGCAATGTGATTGAAAATACCAATAGTAGTGGTGCCTATGACATATATTGTCTAAATATTATGGACTTTGAGATTACAGCAAACAATTTGCTTGACTGTGGCTATGAGGGGATAGTAATTTATGGAGGCAGCTCCAGTGGAACAGCTCGTTCACTGATTGCCAACAATATGATTTATGCTCCCGATGCGGCCATTAGTATGTCAGGAGACAACTCGAATGTGAATATTTATCACAATACGGCTGTGGGTCTTCCCGCTATGGAGTTTTCTGGCGGTAACGATTCTAATATGAGTCTCTACAACAACATTTTCAGCAACCCAAGTGGAGTAGCTTTAGATGCTTTCTCGATCTTGCCATCGACCATTGATATCGATTACAACCTTTATCAATACCAGGCAAGCGGGGGTATCGCATGGGACGGCTCTACGAACTATACAAACCTAGCCGCCTGGCAAGCAGCCAAGCCTGCACTCAATCAGAATTCTGTGGAGGGTAACCCGCTATTTGTAAATGCAACATCTCCTGCCGATCTACATCTACTAGGCACTTTGGCCAATGATATAGGTGACAATTCTGTGGGTATTAAAGTCGATATTGATGGAGATTCTCGCCCACTACCTCCTTCCACCAAGGTGGATATCGGCGCTGATGAATATCATCCAGCAACTTGTTTGTCTTCATCGGGTTTATCTATCTCAGCTATAGGCCAAACAACAGCCCAATTGAGCTGGACTGCGGGCGGGGCTTTAAATTGGAATATCGAATATGGATCTTGGGGCTTTATTCCAGGCTCGGGAACTTTTGTGTACAATGTCCCTAACCCTTACATTTTAACAGGTTTAAATCCCAGCACCAATTATGATTTCTATGTACAGGACAGTTGTGGCATAGGCGATGTGAGCATCTGGAGGGGTTCTTTTTCCTTTGCTACGCTCTGCTCTTCTTTATCTGCTGCTACTTTGCCCATAGTCGAAGACTTTGAATTTGGGTTTTCTAACAGCATTTTCCAGCAAAACCAAGATGTACTCTGTGCTTCGACCTATAAATGGAGCTATGAGACCTCCCTTGCCAGCGATGGTCGCCTGAGATTTGCTGTGCCGGGCTTTGCCAATAATGGAAGCTCAGCTGCAACCTTGGATAGAGTGTTATCAGGAGGTACAGTTACCAATTATTTGATCCTAACAGCTGATTTGAGCAGTTACAGCAGTTCGAGTATTCTGGGGCTGGAATTCAGCTATATGCATCACTCAGAAGAAAGCCATGCTAATGACAGAGTATGGATACGGGGCAGCAACACAGATGCCTGGGTGCAAATTTACGATCTGCATGCCAATCAGGGCAGAGCAGCAGGCATCTACAATTGGGTAATTGGCTTAGACATTGACACTACCCTCGCAAATGCTATCCCTCCTCAAAGAGTCTCTTCTACTTTTCAAGTCCGATTCGGACAAGAAGATACTAATCCCGCTGATTCCCGCACAGGAACTGACGGCTATTCTTTTGATGACATTACCATTCGGGAAGTATGGTGTCCCCATCCTTCATCTTTGATGGCAAGCAATATTACAGACAGCTCCGCTACTCTCTCATGGACAACAGGTGGCGCTTCCAATTGGAATTTGGAATATGGTAAAGCAGGTTTTACCCCAGGAACAGGTAATTTCTTATATAATGTGTCTAATCCTCATATTTTAAGTGGACTATTACCTAACACGGACTATGAGTTTTACGTACAAGACAGCTGCGGGGTGGACACTGTAAGTAGATGGGCAGGACCGGGTTTCTTTGGTATTAGCTGCGCTCCTTTTACTTTATCTGCTGCTACTTTGCCGATTGTCGAAGATTTTGAGTCGGCATCTGGTACTTATCAGCGAAACCGAAATGTGCTTTGTTATCCTACCTATAAATGGAGCTATGAGACCTCCTTTGCTGATGAAGGTCGTTTGAGGTTTGCCGTAAGTGGCTTTGCCAACAATGGAAATTCGGCAGCTACCTTGGATAAATCAATCTCCACCCCTTCCCTAGTAACCAACTACTTGATCCTAACAGCTGATTTGAGCAATTACAGCGGTTCGAGTATTCTGGAGCTAGAATTCAGTTATATGCATCACGGAGGATCTTCTAATCCCAATGATAAGGTATGGATACGAGGCAGCAGCACAGATTCCTGGGTGCAAATCTATGATCTGTATACCAATCTCGTAGTAGGCATCTACAATTGGGTAATTGACTTAGACATTGACACTATCCTCGCAAATGCCACCCCTCCTCAAAGAGTCTCTTCTACTTTTCAACTTCGTTTTGGTCAAGAGGGTGATGCTGGGGCTCAGAGTACCACCGCTAATGATGGCTATTCTTTTGATGACATTGCGATTCGGGAAGTATGGTGTCCGCGATCATCTTCTTTGACAGCAAATACCATTGGACCTGATACTGCCTCGGTGAGCTGGACGGGCGGTGGAGGAGGGAACGTTTGGATCATTGAATGGGGGGCTGCTGGTTTTACACAAGGATCGGGAACCCTTGACACCATCACCACCAACTCTTATACGCTAAAAGGCTTGACCCCATTCACCACTTACGACTTTTACGTACGCGATAGCTGCTTCAGATCTGGGAATAGCCTTAGTTTCTGGACTTTCCCTATTAGCTTTACGACGCTTTGCTCTTCTTTATCTCCTGCTACTCTGCCCCTAATAGAAGACTTTGAGTCCTTATCTGGAACTTTTCAGCAAGACACAGGAATGTTCTGCAATTCCACCTACACGTGGAGCTATGAGACCTCCCTTGCCAGCACTGGTCGCCTGAGATTTGCTGTGCCGGGATTTGCCAATAATGGAAGCTCAGCAGCTACCTTGGATAGAGTGCTAGCAGGTAGTGCGGTTATCAATTATCTGATTTTAACAGCTGATTTGAGCCATTACAGCAGTTCGAATGCCCTGGAGCTGGAATTCAGCTATATGCATCACGGAGAAGAAGACCATCCTAATGACAGAGTATGGATACGGAGCAGCAACACAGATGCCTGGGTGGAAATTTACGATCTATATACCAATCAGGGCCCACTAGGCATCTACAATCAGGTGATTGGCTTAGACATTGATTCTATCCTCGCAAATGCTACCCCTCCTCAAAGAGTCTCTTCTACTTTTCAAGTCCGCTTTGGACAAGAAGATACTAATCCCGCTACTTCCCCCACATCAGCTGACGGCTATTCTTTTGATGACATTGCCATTCGGGAAACCTGTCCAAGCCCCACCAACCTAACAGCTACCAATATTACTCAAACCAGCGCTAGGCTCTCCTGGGTTGCAGTTGGGACTTCTAATTGGAATGTGGAATATGGTCTTTCGGGATTTACTCTGGGACGTGGCACTCAGATTCACACGACTATCCCTTCTTATACTGTGAGCGGCTTGACATCTGGAATGGGTTATGATTTCTATGTTCGGAGTACTTGCGGGCTGGTCTATGCGAGTAGCTGGGCCGGTCCTGATACTTTTACCACTCTTTCAGCCACTTTGCCCTGTCCATCCCCATCGTCATTGGGAGCTACCCATATTACTCAGACCAACGCCAGGCTGTCGTGGATGTCAGGTGGGATTTCTACTTTTAATTGGAACTTGGAATGGGGTACAGTTAATTTTGCTCTAGGAAGCGGTAATTTCTTACCTAATGTGGCACCTACTCACTATACTTTAAGGGGTCTAATTCCCGGCACCTCTTATCAATTTTATGTTCGGGATAGCTGTGGAGCAGCTCATGTGAGTAGCTGGGCCGGTCCTTATACTTTTACCACCCTTTCGACCTCTTTGCCCTGTCCATCCCCATCGTCATTGTTGGCTACCCAGATTACTCAGACCAACGCCAGGCTGTCGTGGGTTACAGGCGGGGCTTCTAATTGGGATGTGGAATATGGTCTTTCGGGATTTACTCTGGGAAGTGGCACTCAAATTTCCACGACTACCCCTTCTTATACTGTAAGCGGCTTGACGCCTGGTCAGTCTTATCAATTTTATGTTCGGAATAGCTGTGGAGTAAGCCATGTGAGTAGCTGGACTGGTTCTCATGCTTTTGTCACCCTTTCAGCCACTTTGCCCTGTCCATCCCCATCGTCATTGTTGGCTACCCAGATTACTCAGAACAGCGCCAGGCTGTCCTGGGTTACAGGCGGGGCTTCTAATTGGGACCTGGAATATGGTCTTTCGGGATTTACTCTGGGACAGGGCACTCGGATTTCCACAACTACCCCTTCTTATGCTGTGAGCGGCTTAACGCCTGGTCAGTCTTATCAATTTTATGTTCGGGATAGCTGTGGAGTAGGTCATGTGAGTAGCTGGGCAGGTCCTGATGCTTTTACCATCCTTTCAGCCACTTTGCCCTGCCCAGCCCCATCATTATTGGGAACTTCCAATATTACTCAGACCAGCGCCAGGCTTTGGTGGATGTCAGGCGGGGCTTCTAATTGGGATGTGGAATATGGTCTTTCGGGATTTACTCTGGGAAGTGGCACTCGGATTTCCACGACTACCCCTTCTTATACTGTGAGCGGCTTGACGTCTGGAACGGATTATGATTTCTATGTTCGGGATAGCTGTGGAGCAGCTCATGTGAGTAGCTGGGCTGGTCCTTATACTTTTATCACCCTTTCAGCCACTTTGCCCTGTCCATCCCCATCGTCATTGTTAGCTACCCAGATTACTCAGAACAGCGCCAGGCTTTGGTGGATGTCAGGTGGGACTTCTACTTCTAATTGGGGTCTGGAATATGGTCTTTCGGGATTTACTCTGGGAAGTGGCACTCGGATTTCCACGACTACCCCTTCTTATACTGTGAGCGGTTTGACACCTGGTCGGTCTTATCAATTTTATGTTCGGGATAGCTGTGGGGTAGGTCATGTGAGTAGCTGGGTGGGTCCTCATACTTTTAGGACTCTTGGCTGTTTAGCTCCCACAGGGCTGAAGCTCGATATCATTACTGAAATCACCGCTACTGTGAGCTGGACTAGCGGTGGAGCTTCGAATTGGAATATTGAGTATGGGCCTATAAATTTTCCTCTGGGAAGCGGTATTTTCTTATACAATGTGTCTAGTCCTCGCATTTTAAGGGGCTTGATGCCTAACACCTTTTATGATGTCTATGTACAGGACAGCTGCAATGTGGGCAATGTGAGCAATTGGGCAGGACCCTTGTCTATTAAAACCATTATTGGTATAGATGAGCTTCTCGAGCGCTCATTTCGCATTTATCCAAATCCTAGTGAAGGAGTTTTCAAGCTGGAGTTTAGCTCCTCTCTCGGAGAGGATATGGAGATCCGTATCACTAATATGATGGGACAAATAGTCTTGGAAGATGAGATTGAGAGTTTCAGCGGAAGCTACAGAAAAAGGCTAGAGATGGGAGCTTATCGCAGTGGAGTATACCTATTGCAGCTGATTACTGAAAGGGCTACTGTGAACCGGCGTATCATTTTGCAGTGAGAAGTAGCAAAGCTTTTGCCATAGATTCTTGCCGATTTACGGGCAAGCTGCCCGGCAATGCGGTTTAATAGCTGCTTAGTCAGTGTTTCCACGAGGTCGGCATTAAGGTTAGGAAACTTTTTGTGCAGATTTTGAACTTCTATGTTTTTTCAGTTGTCCATCTAAATAATGTTCTGGATTGAAATAAAAAATCCTCAAGCCACTCTTCGTTTACTTTCATTTTTCTAGCGCACAATAAGTCATACGCGGCGCACAATAAGTCATAAGCCTTTTTTTACTAAACGAGCCCTTATAAGCCCTTGTTAAAAGATTAGATTTTAGTAATATTGGGCTGATCTCCTATTTCAAAAGGCTTCGCCCTTTTTAATGTAAAGAAGATCTTGTTTCACTAAAAAACACTAAATCATGAAAACTTTTACCTTTTTAATCTCTATCTTTTTGTTGTTTGGAAGCTTTTCCACAAAAGCCCAACCCTCTACTTACACTGTGAGTGGACCCATCAAAGGACAAGGGCCGCTTTTAAATACGGAACTAACTGACGTTAGTGGCGGTTGGAATATGATTCACCCATCTACTGCCTATGGCGGTGCATCGATCAATAGCTGGTCTTCAGCTCAAAGCATTGGCTTTCCCTTTTCTTTTTACGGCAGTTCAGCTACTCATTTCTGTGTGAGCAAGAACTATCTGTTGACTTTTGACACCACAGTTGCGGGAACCACTGTGAACAGTAGTATCACCACTGACAATACGGCTTTACCCAACGCCAATCTTCCCGACCATACCATCGCTTATTTTTGGGGTGGCTTTGGCAATTCTCCACCAATTAACAGCAACGATGACGTCTGGATGAAGAGCTTTGGCACCATTCCCAATCGCCAGCTGTGGATTAAGAACTTTTCCTATAAACACGAGGCTCAGGGTTACAGTTACAACTTTGTAGTTTTAGAAGAAACCACCCATAAGATTTATGTAGTGGATGCCCAATGGGCAAATCGAGGAGTGGGAAGCTATACAGTGGGTGTTCAGTTGAATTCTACCACTGCCATACAGCATCCCAATTCTCCTAATATTAGCTCTATTAATGCAAGTAGTTACACTCCTTGGCCTAATGTGGACTATTACGAATTCACTCCTCGTTCCTTGGCAAACGACAATGCAGGAATTCTCAGCTTAGACGCTCCGGCTAGTTCAACTGTTCCCGGCTCTCAGTCGGTTCAAGTGAGTATTAAAAATCATGGAATTAACAACCTGGACAGTGTAAGGGTGAATTGGAGTGTGGATGGAGTAGCTCAGACCTCTCATAGCTGGACGGGGAGTCTAGCTCCGGGTGCAGTTGCTGCTGCGGTCAATATCGGAAGCTATAATTTCACCCTGGGAAATCCCACCCTAAAGATTTGGACGAGCAATCCCAATGGGAATCCAGACAATGATACTTCAAATGACACACTAGAGGTTTCTTTAGTTGTTTGCAATCTATTTTCGGGAGCTTATGCTCTTGGCGGGACTTCCAGCGATTTTCCAAACTTTGATTCTCTTGCTACTTTGCTCAACAACTGCGGTGTTTCAGGTCCTGTAATCATTAAGGTAGCTCCTGGCACCTATAGGGAGCAGTTTACATTAGGGAATATCGCTGGTGTGAGCCCGACAAATACGATTGTCATTGACGGTGGGGATAGCTCGCTCGCTAGGCTCACTCATGACGGCTCGACAAGCAATGCCACTGTGGCTTTTAACAGCACCAGTTATGTAAGCTTGAGGAATATAACCCTCGAAAACACCAAAAGCTCAACAGATGCCTGGGTAGTGCATCTTCAGAACACAGATCATATCGTCATTGATTCCTGTTTGATTGAACAGCCGGTGAATACAACATCTGACAGAGGGGGCATAGTGGGCTCCGGCAGCTTGACCAGTGCCTTTATAAATACTACGAATAAGCATTTGACCGTTTCTGACAACACTATCCTAGGAGGTTACTATGGAATATTTCTGGTCGGCAATACAAGCTATGAAGATGTAGGCAACTACATCCTACGTAACCGCTTTATTGATATTGACTATTATGGCATCCTGGTAGATGAACAGGACAGCCTGATGATCTCGGGCAATGTGATTGAAAATATCAATAATAGTTTTAGCTTGGGCATCTATTGCCTAGATATTACGGACTTTGAGATTAGGGCAAATAATTTGCTTGACTGTGGCTATGAGGGGATAGTAATTTATAGAAGCAGCTCCAGTGGAACAGCTCGTTCACTGATTGCTAACAATATGATTTACGCTCCCGATGTGGCCATTAGGATGATAGGAGACAACTCGAATGTGAATATTTATCACAACACGGCTGTGGGTCTTCCCGCTATGGAGTTTATTGGCAGTAACCATTCTAATATGAATCTCTACAACAACATTTTCAGCAGCCCAAGTGGAGTAGCTTTAGAGGCTTTCTCGGGCTTGCTATCGACCATTGATATCGATTACAACCTTTATCAATACCAGGCAAGCGGGAATATCGCAAAGGACGGCTCTACGAGCCATGTAAACCTAGCCGCTTGGCAAGCAGCCAAGCCTGCACTCAATCGGAATTCTGTGGAGGGTAACCCGCTATTTGTAAGCGCAACATCTCCTGTCGATCTGCATCTAGTAGGCACTTTGGCTAATGATATAGGTGATAATTCTGTGGGTATTAAAGTCGATATTGATGGAGATTCTCGCCCACTTCCGCCTTCGACAAGGGTGGATATCGGCGCTGACGAATACCATCTGCCAGCTTGTTTGTATTCATCAGGGATTTCCGCCTCAGCTACGAGTGTGTCGGCAGCCAGCTTGAGCTGGACCACAGGCGGAGCTTTAAATTGGAATATCGAATATGGACCTCCGGGCTTTATTCCAGGCTCGGGAACTTTTGTGTACAATGTTCCTAATCCTTATATTTTAACAGGTTTAAATCCCGGCACCAATTATGATTTCTATGTACAGGACAGTTGTGGTATAGGAGATGTGAGCATCTGGAGAGGTCTTTTTTCCTTTGCTACGCTCTGCCCTTCTTTATCTCCTGCTACTTTGCCACTAATAGAAAACTTTGAGTCCTTATCTGGTACCTTTCAGCAAGACACAGGAGTGTTCTGCAATTCCACCTACGCGTGGAGCTATGAGACCTCTCTTGCCAGCGATGGTCGCCTGAGATTTGCTGTGCCGAACTTTGCCAATAATGATAGCTCAGCTGCAACCTTGGATAAAGTGTTATCAGGAGGTAGTACAGTTACCAATTATCTGATCCTAACAGTTGATTTGAGCAGTTATAGTAGCTCGAGTGCTCTGGAGCTGGAATTCAGCTATATGCATCACGGAGAAGAAAACCATCCTAATGACAGAGTATGGATACAGGGCAGCAACACAAATTCCTGGGTGGAAATTTACAATCTGTATACCAATCAGGGCACATCAGGCATCTACAATCAGGTGATTGGCTTAGACATTGACTCTATCCTCGCAAATGCTACCCCTCCTCAAAGAGTCTCTTCTACTTTTCAAGTCCGCTTTGGACAAGAAGATAATTATCCCGCTACTTCCCGCACAGGAAGTGACGGCCGTTCTTTTGATGACATTGCCATTCGGGAAACCTGTCCAACCCCCACCAACCTAACAGCTACCCAGATTACTCAAACCAGCGCTACGCTCTCCTGGGTTGCTGGTGGGGCTTCTAATTGGAACTTGGAATGGGATACGGCTGGTCGTGCTCTAGGAAGCGGTAATTTCTTACCTAATGTTGCGCCTACTCCCTATGCTTTAAGCGGTCTAATTCCCGGTACCTCTTATCAGTTCTATGTTCGGGATAGTTGTAGGCTGGGCTATCTCAGTAGTTGGGCTGGACCTTATACTTTTAACACGCTTAGCAGATGTCCAGCCCCTTCGTCTTTGGGAGCCTCCAATATCACTCAGACCACTGCTGAACTCTCCTGGATTACGGGCGGGGCTTCCAATTGGGATGTGGAATACGGAATTCAGGGTTTTATTCCTGGATCGGGAACCTTTGTGTACAATGTTTCTAATCCTTACACCTTAAGTAGCTTGACACCTGGAACAGATTATGATTTCTATGTCCGGGATAGTTGTGGCACTAATAATTTGAGTACTTGGGTAGGTCCTCAGAATTTTAGGACTCTTAGTTGTCCATCTCCCACAGGACTGACACTTGACTCTATTGCTCAGACCACCGCTAAGCTCTCCTGGATTACGGGCGGGGCTTCCAATTGGGATGTGGAATATGGAATTCAGGGTTTTATTCCTGGATCGGGAATTTTTATGTCCAATGTTTCTAGTCCTTACACCTTAAGTGGCTTGACACCTGGAACAGATTATGATTTCTATGTCCGGGATAGTTGTGGCACTAATAATTTGAGCACTTGGGCGGGTCCCTATACTTTTACCACCCTCCCTTTGCCCTGTCCATCCCCATCGTCATTGGGAGCTTCCAATATTACTCAGACCAACGCTAGGCTGTCGTGGATGTCAGGTGGGATTTCTATTTCTAATAATTGGGATGTGGAATATGGTCTTTCGGGATTTACTCTGGGAAGTGGAATTCGGATTTCCACGACTATCCCTTTTTATACTGTGAGCGGCTTGACGTCTGGTCAGTCTTATCAATTTTATGTTCGGGATAGCTGTGGAGTGGGTCATGTAAGTAGCTGGGCTGGTCCTGATGCTTTTACCACCCTTTCGGCCACTTTGCCCTGTCCATCCCCATCGTCATTGGGAGCTTCCAATATTACTCAGAACAGCGCTAGGCTGTCCTGGGTTACAGGCGGAGCTTCTAATTGGGATTTAGAATATGGTCTTTCGGGATTTACTCTGGGAAGTGGCACTCGGATTTCCACGACTATCCCTTCTTATACTGTGAGCGGCTTGACGCCTGGAACGGATTATGATTTCTATGTTCGGGATAGCTGTGGAGTAGGTCATGTGAGTAGCTGGGCTGGTCCTCATACTTTTACCACCCTTTCGATCATTTTGCCCTGTCCAGCCCCTTCGTCATTGTTAGCTACCCAGATTACTCAGAACAGCGCTAGGCTTTGGTGGATGTCAGGTGGAACTTCTACTTCTAATTGGGGTCTGGAATATGGTCTTTCGGGATTTACCCTGGGAAGTGGCACTCGGATTTCCACGACTACCCCTTCTTATACTGTGAGCGGTTTGACACCTGGTCGGTCTTATCAATTTTATGTTCGGGATAGCTGTGGAGTAGGTCATGTGAGTAGCTGGGCTGGTCCTCATACTTTTAGGACTCTTGGCTGTTTAGCTCCCACAGGGCTGAACCTCCACACTATTACTGAAATCACCGCTACTGTGAGCTGGACTAGCGGTGGAGCTTCGAATTGGAATATTGAGTATGGGCCTATAAACTTTCCTCTGGGAAGCGGTATTTTCTTATACAATGTGTCTAGTCCTCGCATTTTAAGGGGCTTGATGCCTAACACCTTTTATGATGTCTATGTACAGGACAGCTGCAATGTGGGCAATGTGAGCAATTGGACAGGACCCTTGTTTATTAAAACCGTTATTGGTATGGATGAGCTTCTCGAGCGCTCATTTCGCATTTATCCAAATCCTAGTGAAGGAGTTTTCAATCTGGAGTTTAGCTCCTCTCTCGGAGAGGATATGGAGATCCGTATCACTAATATGATGGGACAAATAGTCTTGGAAGATGAGATTGAGAGTTTCAGCGGAAGTTACAGAAAAAGGCTAGAGATGGGAGCTTATCGCAGTGGAGTATACCTATTGCAGCTGATTACTGAAAGGGCTACTGTGAACCGGCGTATTATTTTGCAGTAGGGACTAACAAGCTTTTTCTATGGGCTGATTCTCAACGGATTTTGACGGGCTTTTATGAGTGGTTCCTAGAAAATGAAAAATATTCATTTCTAGCATTCAATAAATATTTACTAGCGCACAATAAGTCATAAGCCTTTTTTTACTAAACGAGCCCTTATAAGCCCTTGTTAAAAGATTAAATTTTAGTAATATTGGGCTGATCTCATGTTTCAAAAGGCTTCGCCCTTTTTAATGTAAAGAAGATCTTGTTTCACTAAAAAACACTAAATCATGAAAACTTTCAACTTAATTAATCTCTCTCTTTCTTTCCTCTTTCTTTCCTCTTTCTTTCCTCTTTCTTTAAAAGCCCAAACCTCTACTTACGCTGTGAGTGGACCCCTCAAAGGACAAGGGCCGCTTTTAAATACGGAACGAACTAATACTACTAGTGGTGGTGGCAACGGTTGGACTGTGATTCATCCCTATAATGCCTATGGCGGTTCATCCGTCAATAGTTGGTCTTCAGCTCAAAGCATTGGCTTTCCCTTTTCTTTTTACGGAAGTCCAGCTACTCATTTTTGTGTGAGCAAAAACTACCTGTTGACCTTTGACACCACAGTTGCAGGAACCACTGTGAACAGTAGTATCACCACTGACAATACGGCTTTACCTCATGCCGGTCTTCCCAATAGCACCATCGCTTATTTTTGGGGTGGCTTTAGTCCTCCGCTTGGGAACAACGATGAAGTCCAGATGAAGATCTTTGGCACCATTCCCAATCGCCAGCTGTGGATTAAGAACTTTTCCTATAAACACGAGGCTCAGGATTACAGTTACAACTTTGTAGTTTTAGAAGAAACCACCCGTAAGATTTACGTGGTAAATGGCTGGTGGGACAATCAAGGAGTGGGAAGCTATACAGTGGGTGTTCAGTTGAATTCCACCATTGCTGTGCAGCACTCCAGCTCTCCTAATATCAGCTCTATTAATACAAGTGGTGGTGACACTCCCTGGCCTAATGTGGACTATTACGAATTCACTCCTCGTTTCTTGGTAAACGACGATGCAGGAATTCTCAGCTTGGACGCTCCGGCTAGTAAAACTACTTTCGGTTCTCAGTCGGTTCAGGTGAGCATTAAAAATCATGGAATTAACAACCTGGACAGTGTAAGAGTGAACTGGAGTGTAGATGGAGTAGCTCAAGCCTCTCATAGCTGGACGGGGAGTCTAGCTCCGGGTGCAGTTGCTGCTGCGGTCAATGTCGGAAGCTATAATTTCACCCTGGGAAATCCCACCCTAAAGATTTGGACGAGCAATCCCAATGGCAATCCAGACAATAATACTTCAAATGACACACTGGAGGTTTCGTTCTTGGTTTGCAATCTACTTTCAGGAGCTTATACCCTTGGCGGGACTTCCAGCGATTTTCCAAGCTTTAATTCTCTTGCTACTTTGCTCAGCACCTGCGGTGTTTCAGGTCCTGTAATCATTAAGGTAGCTCCTGGCACCTATGCGGAGCAGTTTACACTAGGGAATATCGCTGGTGTAAGCCAAAGCAATACCATTGTCATTGACGGTGGGGATAGCTCGCTTGCTAGGCTCACTCATGACGGTTCGACAAGCAATGCCACCATGGCTTTTGACAGCACCAGCTATGTAAGCTTGAGGAATATAACTCTCGAAAACACCAAAAGATCAGCAAATGCCTGGGTAGTGCATCTTCAGAACACGGATCATATCGTCATTGATTCTTGTTTGATTAAACAGCCGGTTAATACAACAACTGACAGAGGGGGTATAGTGGGCTCGGGTAGCTTGACCATGGCCTCTACAATTACTACGAATAAGCATTTGACCGTCTCTGACAATATCATCACAGGAGGTTACTATGGAATAGCTCTGGAAGGCAATGTAAGCGATGAAGGCAACCACATCTTGCGTAACCGCTTTATTGATATTGACTATTACGGCATTGTAGTAGTTGAACAGGACAGCCTGATGATCTCGGGCAATGTGATTGAAAATACCAATAGTAGTGGTGCCTATGACATATATTGTCTAAATATTACGGACTTTGAGATTACAGCAAACAATTTGCTTGACTGTGGCTATGAGGGGATAGTAATTTATGGAGGCACATCCAGTGGAACAGCTCGTTCACTGATTGCCAACAATATGATTTATGCTCCCGATGCGGCCATTAGGATGACAGGAAACAGCTCGAATGTGAATATTTATCACAACACGGCTGTGGGTCTTCCCGCTATGGAGTTTACTGGCAGGAACCATTCTAATATGAGTCTCTACAACAACATTTTCAGTAACCCAAATGGAGTAGCTTTAGATGCTTCAGTGAGCTTGCCATCGACCATTGATATCGACTACAACCTTTATCAATATCAGCTAAGCGGGAATATCGCACGGGATGGCTCTACGTATGCAAACTTAGCCGCTTGGCAAGCAGCTAAGCCTGCACTCAATCAGAATTCTGTGGAGGGTAACCCGCTATTTGTAAAGGCAACATCTCCTGCCGATTTGCATCTAATAGGCATTTTGGCCAATGATACAGGTGATAATTCTGTGGGTATTAAAGTCGATATTGATGGAGATTCTCGCCCACTTCCGCCTTCGACAAAGGTGGATATCGGCGCTGACGAATACCATCTGCCAACTTGTTTGTATTCATCAGGGCTTTCCGCCTCAGTTAGGAGTGCGTCGGCAGCCAGCTTGAGCTGGACCACAGGCGGAGCTTTAAATTGGAATATCGAATATGGACCTCAAGGCTTTATTCCAGGCTCGGGAACTTTTGTGTACAATGTTCTTAATCCTTATATTTTAACAGGTTTAAATCCCGGCATCAATTATGATTTCTACGTACAGGACAGTTGTGGTATAGGCGATGTGAGCGTCTGGAGTGGTCTTTTTTCCTTTGCTACGTCCTGCTCTTCTTTATCTGCTGCTACTTTGCCCCTAATGGAAGACTTTGAGTCTTTATCTGGCACCTTTCAGCGAGACACACTGGTGTTCTGCGGTTTTACCTACGAGTGGAGCTATGAGACTTCCCATGCCAACCTAGGTCGTTTGAGGTTTGCCGTATCACGCTGTGCTAACAATGGAAATTCAGCTGCAACCTTGGATAAAAGTACGGGAGGAAGCGCAACGGCTATCAATTATCTGATCCTAACGGCTAACTTGAGCAATTACAGTACTTCGAGTCTTCTGGTGTTAGAATTCGATTATATACATCACGGAGAAGGAAGTCATGCTAATGACAGAGTATGGATACGAGGCAGCAGCACAGATGCCTGGGTGCAAATTTACGATCTATATGCCAATCAGAACATACCCGGGTACTACAAAGCAGTGAGAGGTTTAGACGTTGACTCTATCCTCGCAAATGCCACTCCTCCCCAAAAAGTCTCTTCTACTTTTCAAGTCCGCTTTGGACAAGAAGATTATGGTTCTACTTTTTGTTCTAGCCATGGTAACCGTGCAAGCAATGATGGCTATTCTTTTGATGACATTGTTATTTGGGAGGAACGGTGTCCCTATCCTTCATCTTTGATGGCAGGCAACATTACAGACAGCTCCGCTACTCTCTCATGGACAACAGGTGGTGCTTCTAATTGGAACTTGGAATATGGTGGAGCAGGCTTTACCCCAGGAACAGGTAATTTCTTATATAATGTGTCTAATCCTCATATTTTAAGTGGACTATCACCTAATACGGACTATGAGTTTTACGTACAAGACAGCTGTGGGGTGGACACTGTAAGTATATGGGCAAGACCTGTTTTCTTTGGTACTAGCTGCGTTCCTTTTACTTTATCTGCTGCTACTTTGCCGATTGTCGAAGATTTTGAGTCAGCATCTGGTACTTATCAGCGAAACCGAAATGTGCTTTGTTATCCTACCTATAAATGGAGCTATGAGACCTCCTTTGCTGATGAAGGTCGTTTGAGGTTTGCCGTATTGGGCTTTGCCAACAATGGAAACTCGGCAGCTACCTTGGATAACTCCGTCTTTGGCAGTGCCTTAATAACCAACTACTTGATCCTAACAGCTGATTTGAGCAATTACAGCAGTTCGAGTGCTCTGGAGTTGGAATTCAGCTATATGCACCACCGAGAACATCCTCATCCCAATGATAAGGTATGGATACGGGGTAGGGATACAGATGCCTGGATACAAATCTATGATCTGTATGCCAATCAGGGCGCAGCAGGCATCTATAATCAATCAGGTAATTGGCTAGACATTGATGCTATCCTCGCAAATGCCACCCCTCCTCAAAGAGTCTCTTCTACTTTTCAGCTTCGTTTTGGTCAAGAGGATATTTTTAGGGCTAATAATACCACTACTAATGCCGGCTATTCTTTTGATGACATTGTTATTTGGGAGGAACGGTGTCCCTATCCTTCATCTTTGATGGCAAGCAACATTACAGACAGCTCCGCTACTCTCTCATGGACAACAGGTAGCGCTTCTAATTGGAACTTGGAATATGGTAGAGCAGGCTTTACCCCAGGAACAGGTAATTTCTTATATAATGTGTCTAATCCTCATATTTTAAGTGGACTATCACCTAACACTGACTATGAGTTTCATGTACAAGACAGCTGTAGGGTGGATACTGTAAGTATATGGGCAAGACCGGGTTTCTTTGGTACTAGCTGCGTTTCTTTATCTCCTGCTACTCTGCCCCTAATAGAAGACTTTGAGTCCTTATCTGGCACTTTTCAGCAAGACGCAGTGGTGTTTTGTGTTCCCACCTACAAATGGAGCTATGAGACCTCCCTTGCCAGCGATGGTCGCCTGAGATTTTCTGTGCCGGGCTTTGCCAATAATGGAAGCTCAGCAGCTACCTTGGATAGAGTGTTAGTGTCATTAGGAGGTACAGTTACCAATTATTTGATCCTAACAGCTGATTTGAGCCATTACAGCAATTCGAATGCCCTGGAGCTGGAATTCAGCTATATGCATCACGCAGAAGAAAGCCATCCTAATGACAGCGTATGGATACGGGGCAGCAACACAGATGCCTGGATGCAAATTTACGATCTATATACCAATCAGGACACAGCAGGCGTCTACAATCAGGTGATTGGCTTAGACATTGACTCTATCCTCGCAAATGCTACCCCTCCTCAAAGAGTCTCTTCTACTTTTCAAGTCCGCTTTGGACAAGAAGATACTAATCCCGCTACTTCCCCCACAGCAACTGACGGCTATTCTTTTGATGACATTGCCATTCGGGAAACCTGTCCAAGCCCCACCAACCTAACAGCTACCAATATTACTCAAACCAACGCTACGCTCTCCTGGGTTGCTGGCGGGGCTTCTAATTGGGATTTAGAATATGGCCTTTCGGGGTTTACTCTGGGAAGTGGCACTCAGATTCACACGACCATCCCTTCTTATACTGTGAGCGGCTTGACATCTGGAATGGGTTATGATTTCTATGTTCGGAGTAGTTGTGGGCTGAGCCATGCGAGTAGCTGGGCCGGTCCTTATACTTTTACCACTCTTTCAGCCACTTTGCCCTGTCCATCCCCATCGTCTTTGGGAGCTACCCAGATTACTCAGATCAACGCCAGGCTGTCGTGGATGTCAGGTGGGACTTCTACTTCTAATTGGAACTTGGAATGGGGTACAGTTAATTTTGCTCTGGGAAGCGGTAATTTCTTACCTAATGTTGCACCTATTCACTATACTTTAAGCGGTCTAATTCCCGGCACCTCTTATCAATTCTATGTTCGGGATAGCTGTGGAGTGGGTCATGTGAGTAGCTGGGCCGGTCCTTATACTTTTACCACTCTTTCGACCTCTTTGCCCTGTCCATCCCCATCGTCATTGTTGGCTACCCATATTACTCAGACCAACGCCAGGCTGTCCTGGGTTACAGGCGGGGCTTCTAATTGGGATGTGGAATATGGTCTTTCGGGATTTACTCTGGGAAGTGGCACTCAAATTTCCACGACTACCCCTTCTTATACTGTGAGCGGCTTGACACCTGGTCAGTCTTATCAATTTTATGTTCGGGATAGCTGTGGAGTAGGTCATGTGAGTAGCTGGGCAGGTCCTCATGCTTTTATCACCCTTTCAGCCACTTTGCCCTGTCCATCCCCATCGTCATTGTTGGCTACCCAGATTACTCAGACCAGTGCCAGGCTCTCCTGGGTTACGGGTGGGGCTTCTAATTGGGATGTGGAATATGGTCTTTCGGGATTTACTCTGGGACAGGGCACTCGGATTTCCACAACTACCCCTTCTTATGCTGTGAGCGGCTTGACGCCTGGTCAGTCTTATCAATTTTATGTTCGGGATAGCTGTGGGGTAGGTCATGTGAGTAGCTGGGCTGGTCCTGATGCTTTTACCATCCTTTCAGCCACTTTGCCCTGCCCATCCCCATCATTATTGGGAACTTCCAATATTACTCAGACCAGCGCCAGGCTTTGGTGGATGTCAGGCGGGGCTTCTAATTGGGATGTGGAATATGGTCTTTCGGGATTTACTCTGGGAAGTGGAACTCGGATTTCCACGACTACCCCTTCCTATACTGTGAGCGGCTTGACGTCTGGAACGGATTATGATTTCTATGTTCGGGATAGCTGTGGAGTAGGTCATGTGAGTAGCTGGGCGGGTCCTTATACTTTTATCACCCTTTCAGCCACTTTGCCCTGTCCATCCCCATCGTCATTGTTGGCTACCCAGATTACTCAGACCAGCGCCAGGCTTTGGTGGATGTCAGGTGGGACTTCTACTTCTAATTGGGATTTAGAATATGGTCTTTCGGGATTTACTCTGGGAAGTGGCACTCGGATTTCCACGACTACCCCTTCTTATACTGTGAGCGGTTTGACACCTGGTCGGTCTTATCAATTTTATGTTCGGGATAGCTGTGGGGTAGGTCATGTGAGTAGCTGGGTGGGTCCTCATACTTTTAGGACTCTTGGCTGTTTAGCTCCCACAGGGCTGAAGCTCGATATCATTACTGAAATCATCGCTACTGTGAGCTGGACTAGCGGTGGAGCTTCCAATTGGAATATTGAGTATGGGCCTATAAACTTCCCTCTGGGAGGCGGTATTTTCTTATACAATGTGTCTAGTCCTCGCATTTTAAGGGGCTTGATGCCTAACACCTTTTATGATGTCTATGTACAGGACAGTTGCAATGTGGGCAATGTGAGCAATTGGGTAGGTCCCTTGTCTATTAAAACCATTATTGGTATAGATGAGCTTCTCGAGCGCTCATTTCGCATTTATCCAAATCCTAGTGAAGGAGTTTTCAAGCTGGAGTTTAGCTCCTCTCTCGGAGAGGATATGGAGATCCGTATCACTAATATGATGGGACAAATAGTCTTGGAAGATGAGATTGAGAGTTTCAGCGGAAGCTACAGAAAAAGGCTGGAGATGGGAGCTTATCGCAGTGGAGTATACCTATTGCAGCTGATTACTGAAAAGGCTACTGTGAACCGGTGTATTATTTTGCAGTAGGGACTAACAAGCTTTTTCTATGAGCTGATTCTCAACGGATTTCGACGGGCTTTTATGAGTGGTTCCTAGAAAATGAAAAATATCCATTTCTAGCATTCAATAAATATTTACTAGCGCACAATAAGTTATGCTTGGCGTACAGTAAGTCATAAGCCTCTTTTACTAAACGATCCCTTATAAGCCCTTGTTAAAAGATTAAATTTTAGTAATATTGGGCTGATCTGTATGTTTCAAAAGGCTTTACCCTTTTTTAATGTAAAGAAGATCTTGTTTCACTAAAAAACACTAAATCATGAAAACTTTCACCTTAATTAATCTCTCTCTTTCTTTCCTCTTTCTTTCCTCTTTCTTTCCTCTTTCTTTAAAAGCCCAACCCTTTACTTACACTGTGAGTGGACCTACCAGAGGATCAGGGCCGCTTTTAAATACGGAACCCATTGGATACCAGACCGTTTGGGATACGATTCATCCCTATAATGCCTATGGCGGTGCATCGACCAATAGCTGGTCTTCAGCTCAAAGCATTGGCTTTCCCTTTTCTTTTTACGGCAGCCCAGCTACTCATTTCTGTGTGAGCAAAAACTACCTGTTGACCTTTGACACCACAGTTGCGGGAACCACTGTGAACAGTAGTATCACCATTGACAATACGGCTTTACCCAACGCCAATCTTCCCGACCATGCCATCGCTTATTTTTGGGGTGGCTTTGGCAATCCGCCGCCGCTTGGGAGCAACGATGCCGTCCAAATGAAGATCTTTGGCACCACTCCCAATCGCCAGCTGTGGATTAGAAACTATTCCTATGAATTCGAGGCTCAGGACTGGAGCTACAACTTTGTAGTTTTAGAAGAAACCACCCATAAGATTTACGTAGTAATTGGCACGTGTAGCTATCAAGGAGTGGGAAGCTATACAGTGGGTGTTCAGTTGAATTCTACCACTGCTGTGCAGCATCCCAATTCTCCTAATATTAGCTCTATTAATGGATCTTTTAGCATTCCCTGGAGCAGTGTGAGCTATTACGAATTCACTCCTCGGCTCTTGGTAAACGACGATGCAGGAATTCTCAGCTTGGACGCTCCGACTAGCTTACTTGCTCCCGGTTCTCAGTCAGTTCAGGTGAGCATTAAAAATCATGGAATTAACAACCTGGACAGTGTAAGGGTAAACTGGAGTGTGGATGGAGTAGCTCAAGCCTCTCATAGCTGGACGGGGGGGAGTCTAGCTCCGGGTGCAGTTGCTGCTGCGGTCAATATCGGAAGCTATAATTTCACCCTGGGAAATCCCACCCTAAAGATTTGGACGAGCAATCCCAATGGGAATCCAGACAATAATACTTCAAATGACACACTGGAGGTTTCTTTAGTTGTTTGCAATCTACTTTCAGGAGCTTATACCCTTGGCGGGACTTCCAGCGATTTTCCAAACTTTAATTCTCTTGCTACTTTGCTCAGCAACTGCGGTGTTTCAGGTCCTGTAATCATTAAGGTAGCTCCTGGCACCTATGCGGAGCAGTTTACATTAGGTAATATCGCTGGTGTAAGCCAAAGCAATACGATTGTCATTGACGGTGGGGATAACTCGCTCGCTAGGCTCACTCATGACAGTTCGACAACAAGCAACGCCACCGTGGCTTTTGACAGCACCAGCTATGTAAGCTTGAGGAATATGACTCTCGAAAACACCAAAAGCTCAACAGATGCCTGGGTAGTGCATTTGCAGAACACTGATTATATCGTCATTGATTCCTGTTTGATTGAACAGCCGGTTAATACAACATCTGACAGAGGGGGTATAGTGGGGTCGGGCAGCTTGACCAGTGCCTTTACAATTACTACGAATAAGCATTTGACCGTCTCTGACAATATCATCACAGGAGGTTACCATGGAATATCTCTGGAAGGCAATACAAGCGATGAAGATGTAGGCAACTACATCCTGCGTAACCGCTTTATTGATATTTACTATTATGGCATTCGAGTAAATGAACAGGACAGCCTGATAATCTCGGGCAATGTGATTGAAAATACCAATAGTAGTGGTGCCTCTGACATATATTGTCTAAATATTACGGACTTTGAGATTAGGGCAAATAACTTGCTTGACTGCGGGGATGAGGGGATAGTAATTTCTGGAGGCAGCTCCAGTGGAACAGCTCGTTCACTGATTGCCAACAATATGATTTATGCCCCCGATGCGGCCATTAGGATGTCAGGAACCAACTCGAATGTGAATATTTATCACAATACGGCTGTGGGTCTTCCCGCTATGCAGTTTACTGGCAGTAACCATTCTGATATGAGTCTCTACAACAACATTTTCAGTAGCCCAAGTGGAGTAGCTTTAGATGCTTCAGTGAGCTTGCCATCGACCATTGATATCGACTATAACCTTTATCAATATCAGCTAAGCGGGAATATCGCACGGGATGGCTCTACGTATGCAAACTTAGCCGCCTGGCAAGCAGCTAAGCCTGCACTCAATCAGAATTCTGTGGAGGGTAACCCGCTATTTGTAAAGGCAACATCTCCTGCCGATTTGCATCTAATAGGCGCTTTGGCCAATGATATAGGTGATAATTCTGTGGGTATTCATGTCGATATTGATGGGGATTCTCGTCCACTATCTCCTTCCACCAAGGTGGATATCGGCGCTGATGAATATCATCCAGCAACTTGTTTGCCTTCATCGGGTTTATCTACCTCAGCTATAGGACAAACAACAGCCCAATTGAGCTGGGCTATGGGCGGGGCTTCAAATTGGAATATCGAATATGGACTTCAGGGCTTTATTCCAGGCTCAGGAGCTTTTGTGTACAATGTTCTTAATCCTTATATTTTAACAGGTTTAAATCCCAGCACCAATTATGATTTCTATGTACAGGACAGTTGTGGCATAGGCGATGTGAGCATCTGGAGGGGTCCTTTTTCCTTTGCTACGCTCTGCCCTTCTTTATCTGCTGCTACTTTGCCCATAGTCGAAGACTTTGAATTTGGGTTTTCTGACAGCATTTTCCAGCAAAACCAAGATGTACTCTGTGCTTCGACCTATAAATGGAGCTATGAGACCTCTCTTGCCAGCGATGGTCGTCTGAGATTTGCTGTGCCGGGATTTGCCAATAATGGAAGCTCAGCAGCTACCTTGGATAGAGTGTTATCAGGAGGTACAGTTACCAATTATTTGATCCTAACAGCTGATTTGAGCAGTTACAGCAGTTCGAGTACTCTGGGGCTGGAATTCAGCTATATGCATCACTCAGAAGAAAACCATCCTAATGACAGAGTATGGATACGGGGCAGCAACACAAATGCCTGGGTGGAAATTTACGATCTGCATGCCAATCAGGGCAGAGCAGCAGGCATCTACAATCAGGTGATTGGCTTAGACATTGACTCTACCCTCGCAAATGCTATCCCTCCTCAAAGAGTCTCTTCTACTTTTCAAGTCCGATTCGGACAAGAAGATACTAATCCCGCTAATTCCCCCACAGGAACTGACGGTCATTCTTTTGATGACATTACCATTCGGGAAGTATCGTGTCCCTATCCTTCATCTTTGATGGCAAGCAATATTACAGACAGCTCCGCTACTCTCTCATGGACAACAGGTGGCGCTTCAAATTGGAATTTGGAATATGGTAAAGCAGGTTTTACCCCAGGAACAGGTAATTTCTTATATAATGTGTCTAATCCTCATATTTTAAGTGGACTATCACCTGCCACGGACTATGAGTTTTACGTACAAGACAGCTGCGGGGTGGACACTGTAAGTAGATGGACAGGACCGGTTTTCTTTCCTACTAGCTGCGCTCCTTTTACTTTATCTGCTGCTACTTTGCCGATTGTCGAAGATTTTGAGTCGGCATCTGGTACTTATCAGCGAAACCGAAATGTGCTTTGTTATCCTACCTATAAATGGAGCTATGAGACCTCCTTTGCTGATGAAGGTCGTTTGAGGTTTGCCGTAAGTGGCTTTGCCAACAATGGAAATTCGGCAGCTACCTTGGATAAATCAATCTCCACCCCTTCCCTAGTAACCAACTACTTGATCCTAACAGCTGATTTGAGCCATTACAGCAGTTCGAGTATTCTGGAGCTAGAATTCAGTTATATGCATCACGGAGGATCTTCTCATCCCAATGATAAGGTATGGATACGAGGTAGCAACACAGATTCCTGGGTACAAATCTATGATCTGTATGCCAATCTCGTAGTAGGCATCTACAATTGGGTAATTGACTTAGACATTGATGCTATCCTCGCAAATGCCACCCCTCCTCAAAGAGTCTCTTCTACTTTTCAACTTCGTTTTGGTCAAGAGGGTGATGCTGGGGCTCAGAGTACCACCGCTAGTGACGGCTATTCTTTTGATGACATTGCGATTCGGGAAGTATGGTGTCCGCGATCGTCTTCTTTGACAGCAAATACCATTGGACCTGATACTGCCTCGGTGAGCTGGACGGGCGGTGGAGGAGGGAACGTTTGGATCATTGAATGGGGGGCTGCTGGTTTTACACAAGGATCGGGAACCCTTGACACCATCACCACCAACTCTTATACGCTAAAAGGCTTGACCCCATTCACCACTTACGACTTTTACGTACGCGATAGCTGCTTCAGATCTGGGAATAGCCTTAGTTTCTGGACTTTCCCTATTAGCTTTACGACGCTTTGCTCTTCTTTATCTCCTGCTACTCTGCCCCTAATAGAAGACTTTGAGTCCTTATCTGGAACTTTTCAGCAAGACACAGGAATGTTCTGCAATTCCACCTACACGTGGAGCTATGAGACCTCCCTTGCCAGCACTGGTCGCCTGAGATTTGCTGTGCCGGGATTTGCCAATAATGGAAGCTCAGCAGCTACCTTGGATAGAGTGCTAGCAGGTAGTGCGGTTATCAATTATCTGATTTTAACAGCTGATTTGAGCCATTACAGCAGTTCGAATGCCCTGGAGCTGGAATTCAGCTATATGCATCACGGAGAAGAAGACCATCCTAATGACAGAGTATGGATACGGAGCAGCAACACAGATGCCTGGGTGGAAATTTACGATCTATATACCAATCAGGGCCCACTAGGCATCTACAATCAGGTGATTGGCTTAGACATTGATTCTATCCTCGCAAATGCTACCCCTCCTCAAAGAGTCTCTTCTACTTTTCAAGTCCGCTTTGGACAAGAAGATACTAATCCCGCTACTTCCCCCACATCAGCTGACGGCTATTCTTTTGATGACATTGCCATTCGGGAAACCTGTCCAAGCCCCACCAACCTAACAGCTACCAATATTACTCAAACCAGCGCTACGCTCTCCTGGGTTGCTGGCGGGGCTTCTAATTGGGATTTAGAATATGGCCTTTCGGGGTTTACTCCGGGAAGTGGCACTCAGATTCACACGACCATCCCTTCTTATACTGTGAGCGGCTTGACATCTGGAATGGGTTATGATTTCTATGTTCGGAGTACTTGCGGGCTGGGCTATGCGAGTAGCTGGGCCGGTCCTTATACTTTTACCACTCTTTCAGCCACTTTGCCCTGTCCATCCCCATCGTCATTGGGAGCTACCCATATTACTCAGACCAACGCCAGGCTGTCGTGGATGTCAGGTGGGATTTCTACTTTTAATTGGAACTTGGAATGGGGTACAGTTAATTTTGCTCTAGGAAGCGGTAATTTCTTACCTAATGTGGCACCTACTCACTATACTTTAAGGGGTCTAATTCCCGGCACCTCTTATCAATTTTATGTTCGGGATAGCTGTGGAGCAGCTCATGTGAGTAGCTGGGCCGGTCCTTATACTTTTACCACCCTTTCGACCTCTTTGCCCTGTCCATCCCCATCGTCATTGTTGGCTACCCAGATTACTCAGAACAGTGCTAGGCTGTCGTGGGTTACAGGTGGGGCTTCTAATTGGGATTTAGAATATGGTCTTTCGGGATTTACTCTGGGAAGTGGCACTCAGATTTCCACGACTACCCCTTCTTATACTGTGAGCGGCTTGACGCCTGGTCAGTCTTATCAATTTTATGTTCGGAATAGCTGTGGAGTAAGCCATGTGAGTAGCTGGACTGGTTCTCATGCTTTTGTCACCCTTTCAGCCACTTTGCCCTGTCCATCCCCATCGTCATTGTTGGCTACCCAGATTACTCAGACCAGCGCCAGGCTGTCGTGGGTTACAGGTGGGGCTTCTAATTGGGACCTGGAATATGGTCTTTCGGGATTTACTCTGGGAAGTGGCACTCGGATTTCCACGACTACCCCTTCTTATGCTGTGAGCGGCTTGACGCCTGGTCAGTCTTATCAATTTTATGTTCGGGATAGCTGTGGGGTAGGTCATGTGAGTAGCTGGGCCGGTCCTGATGCTTTTACCACCCTTTCAGCCACTTTGCCCTGTCCATCCCCATCGTCATTGTTAGCTACCCAGATTACTCAGAACAGCGCCAGGCTCTCCTGGGTTACGGGTGGGGCTTCTAATTGGGGTCTGGAATATGGTCTTTCGGGATTTACTCTGGGAAGTGGTACTCAGATTTCCACGACTATCCCTTTTTATACTGTGAGCGGCTTGACGCCTGGAACGGATTATGATTTCTATGTTCGGGATAGCTGTGGAGCAGCTCATGTGAGTAGCTGGGCTGGTCCTTATACTTTTATCACCCTTTCAGCCACTTTGCCCTGTCCATCCCCATCGTCATTGTTAGCTACCCAGATTACTCAGAACAGCGCCAGGCTTTGGTGGATGTCAGGTGGGACTTCTACTTCTAATTGGGGTCTGGAATATGGTCTTTCGGGATTTACTCTGGGAAGTGGCACTCAGATTTCCACGACTACCCCTTCTTATACTGTGAGCGGTTTGACACCTGGTCGGTCTTATCAATTTTATGTTCGGGATAGCTGTGGAGTAGGTCATGTGAGTAGCTGGGTGGGTCCTCATACTTTTAGGACTCTTGGCTGTTTAGCTCCCACAGGGCTGAAGCTCGATATCATTACTGAAATCACCGCTACTGTGAGCTGGACTAGCGGTGGAGCTTCGAATTGGAATATTGAGTATGGGCCTATAAATTTTCCTCTGGGAAGCGGTATTTTCTTATACAATGTGTCTAGTCCTCGCATTTTAAGGGGCTTGATGCCTAACACCTTTTATGATGTCTATGTACAGGACAGTTGCAATGTGGGCAATGTGAGCAATTGGGTAGGTCCCTTGTCTATTAAAACCGTTATTGGTATAGATGAGCTTCTCGAGCGCTCATTTCGCATTTATCCAAATCCTAGTGAAGGAGCTTTCAATCTGGAGTTTAGCTCCTCTCTCGGAGAGGATATGGAGATTCGTATCACTAATATGATGGGACAAATAGTCTTGGAAGATGAGATTGAGAGTTTCAGTGGAAGCTACAGAAAAAGGCTAGAGATGGGAGCTTATCGCAGTGGAGTATACCTATTGCAGCTGATTACTGAAAAGGCTACTGTGAACCGGCGTATTATTTTGCAGTAGGGACTAACAAGCTTTTTCTATGGGCTGATTCTCAGCGGATTTTGACGGGATTTTATGAGGGGTTCCTAGAAAATGAAAAAATATCCATTTCTAGCATTCAATAAATATTTACTAGCGTACAATAAGTCATACGTGGCGTACAGTAAGTCATAAGCCTTTTTTACTAAACGATCCCTTATAAGCCCTTGTTAAAAGATTAAATTTTAGTAATATTGGGCTGATCTCCTATTTCAAAAGGCTTCGCCCTTTTTAATGTAAAGAAGATCTTGTTTCACTAAAAAACACTAAATCATGAAAACTTTCAACTTAATTAATCTCTCTCTTTCTTTCCTCTTTCTTTCCTCTTTCTTTCCTCTTTCTTTAAAAGCCCAACCCTCTACTTACACTGTGAGTGGACCCCTCAAAGGACAAGGGCCGCTTTTAAATACGGAACCAACTAATAGTAATAGTGGTGGCGGCAACGGTTGGACTGTGATTCATCCCTATAATGCCTATGGCGGTTCATCCGTCAATAGTTGGTCTTCAGCTCAAAGCATTGGCTTTCCCTTTTCTTTTTACGGCAGTTCAGCTACTCATTTCTGTGTGAGCAAAAACTACCTGTTGACTTTTGACACCACAGTTGTGGGAACCACTGTGAACAGTAGTATCACCACTGACAATACGGCTTTACCTCATGCCAATCTTCCCGATAGCACCATCGCTTATTTTTGGGGTGGCTTTAGTCCTCCGCTTGGGCGCAACGATGACGTCCAGATGAAGATCTTTGGCACCATTCCCAATCGCCAGCTGTGGATTAAGAACTTTTCCTATAAACACGAAGCTCAGGATTACAGTTACAACTTTGTAGTTTTAGAAGAAACCACCCGTAAGATTTACGTGGTAAATGGCTGGTGGGACCGTCAAGGAGTGGGAAGCTATACAGTGGGTGTTCAGTTGAATTCCACCATTGCTGTGCAGCACTCCAGCTCTCCTAATATCAGCTCTATTAATACAACTGGTGGTTTCAATCCCTGGCCTAATGTGGACTATTACGAATTCACTCCTCGTTCCTTGGTAAACGACGATGCAGGAATTCTCAGCTTGGACGCTCCGGCTAGTAAAACTGCTTCCGGCTCTCAGTTGGTTCAGGTGAGCATTAAAAATCATGGAATTAACAACCTGGACAGTGTAAGAGTGAACTGGAGTGTAGATGGAGTAGCTCAAGCCTCTCATAGCTGGACGGGGAGTCTAGCTCCGGGTGCAGTTGCTGCTGCGGTCAATATCGGAAGCTATAATTTCATCCTGGGAAATCCCATCCTAAAGATTTGGACGAACAATCCCAATGGCAATCCAGACAATGATACTTCAAATGACACACTAGAGGTTTCTTTAGTTGTTTGCAATCTACTTTCTGGAACTTATACCCTTGGCGGGACTTCCAGCGATTTTCCAAACTTTAATTCTCTTGCTGCTTTGCTCAACAACTGCGGTGTTTCAAGTCCTATAATCATTAAGGTCGCTCCTGGCACCTATGCGGAGCAGTTTACATTAGGGAATATCGCTGGTGTAAGCCCGACAAATACGATTGTCATTGACGGTGGGGATAGCTCGCTCGCTAGGCTCACTCATGACGGCTCGACAAGCAATGCCACTGTGGCTTTTGACAGCACCAGCTATGTAAGCTTGAGGAATATAACTCTCGAAAACACTAAAAGCTCAGCAAATGCTTGGGTAGTGCATCTTCAGAACACAGATCATATCGTCATTGATTCCTGTTTGATTGAACAGCCGGTGAATACAACATCTAACAGAGGGGGTATAGTGGGGTCGGGCAGCTTGACCAGTGCCTTTACAATTACTACCAATAAGCATTTGACCGTCTCTGACAATATCATCACAGGAGGTTACTATGGAATAGCTCTGGCAGGCAATGCAAGCGCTGAAGATGTAGGCAACTACATCCTGCGTAACCGTTTTAGTGATATTTACTATTATGGCATCCGAGTAAATGAACAGGACAGCCTGATGATCTCGGGCAATGTAATTGAAAATACCAATAGTAGTTTTAGCTCGGGCATATATTGCCAAAATATTACAGACTTTGAGATTACTGCAAATAATTTGCTTGACTGCAGGGATGAGGGGATAGTAATTTATGGAGGTAGCTCCAGTGGAATAGCTCGTTCACTGATTGCCAACAATATGATTTATGCTCCAGATGCGGCCATTAGTATGTCAGGATACAACTCGAATGTGAATATTTATCACAATACGGCTGTGGGCGATCCCGCTATGGAGTTTACTGGCAGTAACTATTCTGATATGAGTCTCTACAACAACATTTTCAGCAACCCAAGTGGAGTAGCTTTAGATGCTTCATCGAGCTTGCCATCGACCATTGATATCGATTACAACCTTTATCAATACCAGGCAGGCGGGAATATCGCAGAGGAGGACTTTACGAGCTATACAAACCTAGCCGCTTGGCAAGCAGCCAAGCCTGCACTCAATCAGAATTCTGTGGAGGGTAACCCGCTATTTGTAAAGGCAACATCTCCTGCCGATCTGCATCTAATAGGCACTTTGGCCAATGATACAGGTGATAATTCTGTGGGTATTAAAGTCGATATTGATGGAGATTCTCGTCCACTTCCGCCTTCGACAAGGGTGGATATCGGCGCTGACGAATACCATCTGCCAGCTTGTTTGTATTCATCAGGGCTTTCCGCCTCAGCTACGAGTGTGTCGGCAGCCAGCTTGAGCTGGACCACAGGCGGAGCTTTAAATTGGAATATCGAATATGGACCTCCGGGCTTTATTCCAGGATTGGGAACTTTTGTGTACAATGTTCTTAATCCTTATATTTTAACAAGTTTAAATCCCAGCACCAATTATGATTTCTATGTACAGGACAGCTGTGGCATAGGCGATGTGAGCATCTGGAGAGGTCCTTTTTCCTTTGCTACGCTCTGCCCTTCTTTATCTCCTGCTACTTTGCCCCTAATAGAAGACTTTGAGTCCTTATCTGGTACCTTTCAGCAAGACACAGGAGTGTTCTGCAATTCCACCTACGCGTGGAGCTATGAGACCTCTCTTGCCAGCGATGGTCGCCTGAGATTTGCTGTGCCGGGCTTTGCCAATAATGGAAGCTCAGCTGCTACCTTGGATAAAGTGTCATCAGGAAGTGACGTTACCAATTATCTGATCCTAACAGTTGATTTGAGCAGTTATAGTAGCTCGAGTGCTCTGGAGCTGGAATTCAGCCATATGCATCACGGAGAAGAAAGCCATGCTAATGACAGAGTATGGATACAGGGCAGCAACACAAATTCCTGGGTAGAAATTTACAATCTGTATACCAATCAGGGCACATCAGGCATCTACAATCAGGTGATTGGCTTAGACATTGACTCTATCCTCACAAATGCCACCCCTCCTCAAAGAGTCTCTTCTACTTTTCAAGTCCGCTTTGGACAAGAAGATAATTATCCCGCTACTTCCCGCACAGGAACTGACGGCCGTTCTTTTGATGACATTACCATTCGGGAAACCTGTCCAACCCCCATCAACCTAACAGCTACCCAGATTACTCAAACCAGCGCTACGCTCTCCTGGGTTGCTGGCGGGGCTTCTAATTGGGATTTAGAATATGGTCTTTCGGGATTTACTCTGGGAAGTGGCACTCAAATTCACACGACCATCCCTTCTTATACTGTGAGCGGCTTGACGCCTGGAATGGGTTATGATTCCTATGTTCGGAGTACTTGCGGACTGGGCCATGCGAGTAGCTGGGCTGGTCCTCATACTTTTACCACCCTTTCGACCTCTTTGCCTTGTCCAGTCCCTTCGTCATTGTTGGCTTCCAACATTACTCAGACCACCGCTGCGCTCTCCTGGGTTACAGGCGGAGCTTCTAATTGGAATATGGAATACGGAATTCAGGGTTTTACTCCTGGATCGGGAACTTTTGTGTATAATGTTCCTAATCCTTACACTTTAAGTGGCTTAACACCCGGCACGGATTATGATTTCTATGTTCGGGATAGCTGTGGGGTAGGTCATGTGAGTAGCTGGACTGGTCCTCATACTTTTACCACCCTTTCAGCCACTTTGTCCTGTCCATCTTCATCGTCATTGTTGGCTTCCAACATTACTCAGACCACCGCTGCGCTCTCCTGGGTTACAGGCGGAGCTTCTAATTGGAATATGGAATACGGAATTCAGGGTTTTACTCCTGGATCGGGAACTTTTGTGTATAATGTTCCTAATCCTTACACTTTAAGTGGCTTAACACCCGGCACGGATTATGATTTCTATGTTCGGGATAGCTGTGGAGTAGGTCATGTGAGTGGCTGGGCCGGTCCTTATACTTTTACCACCCTTTCGGCCACTTTGCCCTGTCCATCCCCATCGTCATTGGGAGCTTCCAATATTACTCAGAACAGCGCTAGGCTGTCCTGGGTTACAGGCGGAGCTTCTAATTGGGATGTGGAATATGGTCTTTCGGGATTTACTCTGGGAAGTGGTACTCAGATTTCCACGACTATCCTTTTTTATACTGTGAGCGGTTTGACATCTGGTCAGTCTTATCAATTTTATGTTCGGGATAGCTGTGGAGTAGGTCATGTGAGTAGCTGGGCGGGTCCTCATACTTTTACCACCCTTTCGATCATTTTGCCCTGTCCATCCCCATCGTCATTGTTAGCTACCCAGATTACTCAGAACAGCGCTAGGCTTTGGTGGATGTCAGGTGGAACTTCTACTTCTAATTGGGGTCTGGAATATGGTCTTTCGGGATTTACTCTGGGAAGTGGCACTCAGATTTCCACGACTACCCCTTCTTATACTGTGAGCGGTTTGACACCTGGTCGGTCTTATCAATTTTATGTTCGGGATAGCTGTGGGGTAGGTCATGTGAGTAGCTGGGCGGGTCCTCATACTTTTAAGACTCTTGGCTGTTTAGCTCCCACAGGGCTGAAGCTCGATATCATTACTGAAATCACCGCTACTGTGAGCTGGACTAGCGGTGGAGCTTCGAATTGGAATATTGAGTATGGGCCTATAAACTTTCCTCTGGGAAGCGGTATTTTCTTATACAATGTGTCTAGCCCTCGCACTTTAAGGGGCTTGAAGCCTAATACCTTTTATGATGTCTATGTACAGGACAGCTGCAATGTGGGCAATGTGAGCAATTGGGTAGGTCCCTTGTCTGTTAAAACAATTATTGGTATAGATGAGCTTCTCGAGCGCTCATTTCGCATTTATCCAAATCCTAGTAAAGGGGTTTTCAAGCTGGAGTTTAGCTCCTCTCTCGGGGAGGATATGGAGATCCGTATCACTAATATGATGGGACAAATAGTCTTGGAAGATGAGATTGAGAGTTTCAGCGGAAGCTATAGAAAAAGGCTAGAGATGGGAGCTTATCGCAGTGGAGTATACCTATTGCAGCTGATTACTGAAAGGGCTACTGTGAACCGGCGTATTATTTTGCAATAGGGACTAATAAGCTTTTTCTATGGGCTGATTCTCAACGGATTTTGACAGGATTTTATGAGTGGTTCCTAGAAAATGAAAAAAATATCCATTTCTAGCATTCAATAAATATTTACTAGCGCACAATAAGTCATGCTTGGCGTACAATAAGTCATAAGCCTTTTTTTACTAAACGAGCCCTTATAAGCCCTTGTTAAAAGATTAGATTTTAGTAATATTGGGCTGATCTTATATTTCAAAAGGCCTCGTCCTTTTTTAATGTGAAGAAAGTCTTGTTTCACTAAAACCATTGAATGATGAAAACTTTTACCTTATTTAATCTCTCTCTTTCTTTCCTCTTTCTTTCCTCTTTCTTTCCTCCTTTAAAAGCCCAAACCTCTACTTACACTGTGAGTGGACCTACCAGAGGACAAGGCTCGCTTTTAAATACGGAACGAACTGCTGCTAGTGGCGGTTGGAATATGATTCATCCATCTACTGCCTATGGCGGTGCATCGATCAATAGCTGGTCTTCAGCTCAAAGCATTGGCTTTCCCTTTTCTTTTTACGGCAGTCCAGCTACTCATTTCTGTGTGAGCAAGAACTACCTGTTGACTTTTGACACCACAGTTGCGGGAACCACTGTGAACAGTAGTATCACCACTGACAATACGGCTTTACCTCATGCCAATCTTCCCGACCATACCATCGCTTATTTTTGGGGTGGCTTTAGTCCTCCGCTTGGGAGCGGCGATGACGTCTGGATGAAGACCTTTGGCACTATTCCCAATCGCCAGCTGTGGATTAAGAACCGTTCCTATAAACACGAGGCTCAGAGTTTCAGTTACAACTTTGTAGTTTTAGAAGAAACCACCCATAAGATTTATGTAGTGGATGCCCAATGGTACATTCAAGGAGTGGGAAGCTATACAGTGGGTGTTCAGTTGAATTCTACCACTGCCATACAGCATCCCAATTCTCCTAATATTAGCTCTATTAATGCAAGTAGTTACACTCCCTGGCCTAATGTGGACTATTACGAATTCACTCCTCGTCCCTTGGTAAACGACGATGCAGGAATTCTCAGCTTGGACGCTCCGGCTAGTTCAACTGTTCCCGGCTCCCAGTTGGTTCAGGTGAGTATTAAAAATCATGGAATTAACAACCTGGACAGTGTAAGAGTGAACTGGAGTGTGGATGGAGTAGCTCAAGCCTCTCATAGCTGGACGGGGAGTCTAGCGCCAGTTGCAGTTGCTGCTGCGGTCAATATCGGAAGCTATAATTTCACCTTGGGAAATCCCACCCTAAAGATTTGGACGAGCAATCCCAATGGCAATCCAGACAATTATACTTCAAATGACACACTAGAGGTTTCGTTGTTGGTTTGCAATCTACTTTCGGGAGCTTATACCCTTGGCGGGACTTCCAGCGATTTTCCAAACTTTGATTCTCTTGCTACTTTTCTCAACAACTGTGGTGTTTCAGGTCCTGTAATCATTAAGGTAGCTCCTGGCACCTATGCGGAGCAGTTTACACTAGGGAATATCGCTGGTGTAAGCCCGACAAATACGATTGTCATTGACGGTGGGAATAGCTCGCTAGTTAGGCTCACTCATGACGGTTCGACAAGCAATACCACCGTGGCTTTTGGCAGCACCAGCTATGTAAGCTTGAGGAATATAACTCTCGAAAACACCAAAAGCTCAGTAGGTGCTTGGGTAGTGCATCTTCAGAACACAGATCATATCGTCATTGATTCCTGTTTGATTGAGATGTCAGTGAATACAACATCTGAAAGAGGGGGTATAGTGGGCTCCGGTAGCTTGAGCGATAGTTATCCAGCTACTACAAACAAGCATTTGACCGTCTCTGACAATATCATCACAGGAGGTTACTATGGAATATCTCTGCAAGGCAATGTAAGCGATGAAGATGTGGGCAACCACATGCTGCGTAACCGCTTTATTGATATTGACTATTATGGCATCCTAGTAGCTGAACAGGACAGCTTGATGATCTCGGGCAATGTGATTGAAAATACCAATAGTAGTTATGCCTATGACATCTATTGCCTAGATATTACGGACTTTGAGATTAGGGCAAATAATTTGCTTGACTGCGGGGGTCAGGGGATAGTAATTGATGGAAGCAGCTCCAGTGGAGCAGCTCGTTCACTGATTGCCAACAATATGATTTATGCTAATAATTCGGCCATTGTGATGTGGGGAAACAACTCGAATGTGAATATTTATCACAACACGGCTCACAACACGGCTATGGGTTTTTCTGCTATGGAGTTTGTTGGCAACAATTTTGATATGAGTCTCTACAACAACATTTTCAGCACCCCAAATGGAGTAGCTTTAGATGCTTCACCGAGCTTGCCATCGACCATTGATATCGATTACAACCTTTATCAATACCAGGCAAGCAGGAATATCGCATGGGACGGCTCTGCGAGCTATACAAACCTAGCCACTTGGCAAGCAGCCAAGCCTGCACTCAATCGGAATTCTGTGGAGGGTAACCCGCTATTTGTAAGGGCAACATCTCCTGCCGATCTGCATCTACTAGGCACTTTGGCCAATGATACAGGTGATAATTCTGTGGGTATTCATGTCGATATTGATGGAGATTCTCGCCCACTTCCGCCTTCGACAAAGGTGGATATCGGCGCTGACGAATACCATCTGCCAACTTGTTTGTATTCATCAGGGCTTTCCGCCTCAGTTACGAGTGCGTCGGCAGCCAGCTTGAGCTGGACCGCAGGCGGGGCTTTAAATTGGAATATCGAATATGGACATCGAGGCTTTATTCCAGGCTCGGGAACTTTTGTGTACAATGTTCTTAATCCTTACATTTTAACAGGTTTAAATCCCAACACCAATTATGATTTCTATGTACAGGACAGCTGTGGCATAGGCGATGTGAGCTTCTGGAGAGGTCCTTTCTCCTTTGCTACGTTCTGCCCTTCTTTATCTGCTGCTACTTTGCCCCTAATAGAAGACTTTGAGGTCTTATCTGGTACCTTTCAGCAAGACACAGGGTTCTGCGGTTCCACCTACGCGTGGAGGTATGAGACCTCCCATGCCAACCTAGGTCGTTTGAGGTTTGCCGTAAGTGGCTTTGCCAACAATGGAAACTCGGCAGCTACCTTGGATAAATCAATCTCCGGCTCTCCCCCAGTAACCAACTACTTGATTATGACAGCTGATTTGAGCAATTACAGCAGTTCGAGTATTCTGGAGCTAGAATTCAGTTATATGCACCACCGAGAATATTCTCATCCCAATGATAAGGTATGGATACGAGGCAGCAACACAGATGCCTGGATACAAATCTATGATCTGTATGCCAATCAGATCATAGCAGGCATCTACAATCAGATAATTGGCTTAGACATTGACACTATCCTCGCAAATGCCACCCCTCCTCAAAGAGTCTCTTCTACTTTTCAACTTCGTTTTGGTCAAGAGGGTTATTATATAGCTTCCAGTGCCAGCAATGATGCTGGCTATTCTTTTGATGACATTGCCATTCGGGAAGTATGGTGTCGGAGATCGTCTTCTTTGACAGTAAATACCATTGGACTTGATACTGCCTCAGTGAGCTGGAAGGGAGGAGGAGGAGGGAACGTTTGGATCATTGAATGGGGGACTGCTGGTTTTACACAAGGATCGGGAACCCTTGACACCGTCACCACCAACTCGTATACGCTAAAAGGCTTGACCCCATTCACCACTTACGACTTTTACGTACGCGATAGCTGCTCCAGATCGGGGAATAGCCTTAGTTTCTGGACTTTCCCTATTAGCTTTACGACGCTTTGCCCTTCTTTATCTCCTGCTACTCTGCCCCTAATAGAAGACTTTGAGTCCTTATCTGGCACTTTTCAGCGAGATGCATCGGTGTTTTGTGCTCCCACCTACAATTGGAGCTATGAGACCTCCCTTGCTGATGAAGGTCGTTTGAGGTTTGCCGTATTGGGCTTTGCCAATAATGGAAGCTCAGCTGCAACCTTGGATAGAGTGCCAGGAGGTAGTGCGGCTATCAATTATCTGATTTTAACAGCTGATTTGAGCAATTACAACAGTTCGAATGCCCTGGAGCTGGAATTCAGCTATATGCATCACGCAGAAGAAAGCCATCCTAATGACAGCGTATGGATACGGGGCAGCAACACAGATGCCTGGATGCAAATTTACGATCTATATACCAATCAGGGCACAGCAGGCGTCTACAATCAGGTGATTGGCTTAGACATTGACTCTACCCTCGCAAATGCCACCCCTCCCCAAAGAGTCTCTTCTACTTTTCAAGTCCGCTTTGGACAAGAAGATACTAATCCCGCTACTACCCCCGCAGGAGTTGACGGCTATTCTTTTGATGACATTGCCATTCGGGAAACCTGTCCAAACCCTACCAAGCTAACAGCTACCAATATTACTCAAACCAGCGCTACGCTCTCCTGGGTTGCTGGCTGGGCTTCTAACTGGGATTTAGAATATGGCCTTTCAGGGTTTACTCTGGGACGTGGCACTCAGATTCACACGACCATCCCTTCTTATACTGTGAGCGGCTTGACATCTGGAATGGGTTATGATTTCTATGTTCGGAGTACTTGCGGGCTGCTCTATGCGAGTAGCTGGGCTGGTCCTGATACTTTTACCACTCTTTCAGCCACTTTGCCCTGTCCAGCCCCTTCGTCATTGGGAGCTACCCATATTACTCAGACCACCGCCAGGCTGTCGTGGATGTCAGGTGGGACTTCTACTTTTAATTGGAACTTGGAATGGGGTACAGTTAATTTTGCTCTAGGAAGCGGTAATTTCTTACCTAATGTTGCACCTATTCACTATACTTTAAGCGGTCTAATTCCCGGCACCTCTTATCAATTCTATGTTCGGGATAGCTGTGGAGTGGGTCATGTGAGTAGCTGGGCCGGTCCTTATACTTTTACCACTCTTTCGACCTCTTTGCCTTGTCCAGCCCCATCGTCATTGTTGGCTACCCAGATTACTCAGACCAACGCTAGGCTGTCCTGGGTTACAGGCGGGGCTTCTAATTGGGATGTGGAATATGGTCTTTCGGGATTTACTCTGGGAAGTGGCACTCAGATTTCCACGACTACCCCTTCTTATACTGTGAGCGGCTTGACGCCTGGTCAGTCTTATCAATTTTATGTTCGGAATAGCTGTGGAGTAGGCCATGTGAGTAGCTGGGCGGGTCCTCATGCTTTTATCACCCTTTCAGCCACTTTGCCCTGTCCATCCCCATCGTCATTGGGAGCTACCCAGATTACTCAGACCAACGCCAGGCTGTCGTGGATGTCAGGTGGGACTTCTACTTCTAATTGGGATCTAGAATATGGTCTTTCGGGATTTACACTGGGAAGGGGCACTCGGATTTCCACGACTACCTCTTCTTATACTGTGAGCGGCTTGACGCCTGGTCAGTCTTATCAATTTTATGTTCGGGATAGCTGTGGAGTAGGTCATGTGAGTAGCTGGGCTGGTCCTGATGCTTTTATCACCCTTTCAGCCACTTTGCCTTGCCCAGCCCCATCGTCATTGGGAGCTTCCAATATTACTCAGACCAACGCCAGGCTGTCGTGGATGTCAGGTGGGACTTCTACTTCTAATTGGGATCTGGAATATGGTCTTTCGGGATTTACTCTGGGAAGGGGCACTCGGATTTCCACGACTACCCCTTCTTATACTGTGAGCGGTTTGACACCTGGTCGGTCTTATCAATTTTATGTTCGGGATAGCTGTGGAGCAGCTCATGTGAGTAGCTGGGCTGGTCCTTATACTTTTATCACCCTTTCTGTCACTTTGCCCTGTCCATCCCCATCATCATTGTCGGCTACCCAGATTACTCAGACCAACGCTTCGCTCTCCTGGGTTACGGGTGGGGCTTCTAATTGGGGTCTGGAATATGGTCTTTCGGGATTTACTCTGGGAAGTGGCACTCGGATTTCCACGACTACCCCTTCTTATACTGTGAGCAGCTTGACGCCTGGTCGGTCTTATCAATTTTATGTTCGGGATAGCTGTGGAGTAGGTCATGTGAGTAGCTGGGCTGGTCCTCATACTTTTAGGACTCTTGGCTGTTTAGCTCCCACAGGGCTGAAGCTCGACACTATTACTGAAATCACCGCTACTGTGAGCTGGACTAGCGGTGGTGCTTCGAATTGGAATATTGAGTATGGGCCTATAAACTTTCCTCTGGGAAGCGGTATTTTCTTATACAATGTGTCTAGTCCTCGCATTTTAAGGGGCTTCAAGCCTAACACTTTTTATGATGTCTATGTACAGGACAGCTGCAATGTGGGCAATGTGAGCAATTGGGTAGGACCCTTGTCTATTAAAACCGTTATTGGTATAGATGAACTTCTCGAGCGCTCATTTCGCATTTATCCAAATCCTAGTGAAGGAGTTTTCAATCTGGAGTTTAGCTCCTCTCTCGGAGAGGATATGGAGATCCATATCACTAATATGATGGGACAAATAGTCTTGGAAGATGAGATTGAGAGTTTCAGCGGAAGCTACAGAAAAAGGCTGGAGATGGGAGCTTATGGCAGTGGAGTATACCTATTGCAGCTGATTACTGAAAAGGCTACTGTGAACCGGCGTATTATTTTGCAGTAAGGACTAACAAGCTTTTTCTATGGGCTGATTCTCAACGGATTTTGACGGGCTTTTATGAGTGGTTCCTAGAAAATGAAAAAATGTCCATTTCTAGCATTCAATAAATATTTACTAGCGCACAATAAGTCATGCTTGGCGTACAATAAGTCATAAGCCTCTTTTACTTAAAAATCCCTTATAAGCCCTTGTTAAAAGATTAGATTTTAGTAATATTGTGCTGATTTCATGTTTCAAAAGGCTTTACCCTTTTTAATGTGAAGAAAGTCTTGTTTCACTAAAAAACACTAAATCATGAAAACTTTCAACTCAATTAATCTTTCCTCTATCTTTCCTCTATCTTTCCTCTATCTTTTATTATTGTTTGGAGGCTTTTCCACAAAAGCCCAAAATTATATTTACAATATAAACGGCCCTACCAGAGGACAAGGGGCACTTTTGAATACAGAATCAGTCAGCGATACTTTGTCGGGGTGGACTAAAGTTCACCGCAATAATGCCGGAGGAGGTGCATCGGTCAATAGCTGGTCTTCAGCTCAAAGCATTGGCTTTCCCTTTTCTTTTTACGGCAGTCCAGCTACTCATTTCTGTGTGAGCAAGAACTATCTGTTGACCTTTGACACCACAGTTGCGGGAACCACTGTGAACAGTAGTATCACCACTGACAATACGGCTTTACCCAACGCCAATCTTCCCGACCATACCATCGCTTATTTTTGGGGTGCTTTTACTCCGCCGCTTGAGGGAGGCAGTAACGTCTGGATGAAGATTTTTGGCACAGCTCCCAATCGCCAGCTTTGGATTAAGAATTATCACTATAAATACGAGGATCAGCCTTGGAGCGAGAACTTTGTAGTCTTGGAAGAAACTACCCATAAGATTTATGTAGTGAGTGGCCGATGGAGACATTCAATAAAAGGAAGCTATACGGTGGGTGTTCAGCTCGATGCCACCATGGCCTCGCAGCACCCACAATCGCCTAATATCAGTGCTATTAATGGAATGCCAGTACCTAGCAGTAGTGTAGCATCAATTGCAAAATATTACGAATTCACTCCTTTTACCCGAATAAATGACGACGCAGGTATCGTCAGCTTAGACAACCCAATTAGCCCGGTTGCTTCTGGTTCCCAGTCAATTCAGGTGAGTATTAAAAATTATGGGCTCAACAACCTGGACAGTGTAAGAGTGAACTGGAGTGCTGATGGAGTAGCTCAAGCTCCTTACAGCTGGCTGGGAAATTTGGCTTCTGATGCCGTTGCTGTTGCCGTTAACATTGGCAGCTACAATTTTGCAACAGTAGCTTCTACCCTAAAGATTTGGATCAGTAATCCCAATGGCAACCCCGATAACAATACGTCAAATGACACACTAGAAGTTTCGTTGTTTGTTTGCAGGCTACTTTCGGGAGCTTATACTCTTGGCGGACCAGCTGGCTCGAATAATTTCCCAGATTTTGGTTCTCTTGCGGCTGTTCTTAACAGTTGTGGTGGTATTGCGGGTCCCTTAAAGATTAACATAGCCCCTGGAACTTATACAGAGAACTTTGTATTGCGTAATATCAGCGGTGTAAGCCAAGCCAATACGATTACTATTGACGGTGGAGATACATCGCTGGTTACTCTCGCTCAAGACAGCTTGACACATAACATTACCGTGGTCTTTGACAGTATCAGCCATGTCACCTTGAAGAATATAACTATCAAAAACATCCAAAATGTAGAAATTACATGGGGAGTACACCTGGAACGTACCAACCACATAGTAATTGATTCCTGCCTGATTAAGCGACCAGTGAGCGCAGAATTTAGCATGGGGAGTATTATAGGCGCCACTACCTATATTGACCAGAAGCCTATAATTCCGAACAATCACCTGACTATTTCTAATAACACTATTATGGGAGGTTCTTATGGAGTGGCTTTGCTAGTAGGAGGCGATACGAATAATCGCAATCTGAGCAACCACATCCTGCATAACCGTTTTAGTGATATTAACCTTATTGGTATGCTTATGAGGGACGCGGACAGCCTGATTATCTCGGACAATGTGATTGAAAACACCAATAGTAGTTCTGCCTATGACATCTATTGCCTAAATATTATGGACTTTGAAATTACTGCAAATAACCTGTTCGATTGCGGGGACGAGGGGATAGTAATTTCTGGAGGCAGCTCCAGTGGAACAGCCCGCTCACTAATTGCCAACAATATGGTTTATGCTCCTGATGCGGCCATTAGGATGACAGGAAACAACTCGAATGTGAATATTTATCACAATACGGCTGTGGGTCTTCCTGCTATGGAGTTTACTGGCAATAGCAATTCTGATATGAGTTTCTACAACAACATTTTCAGCAACCCAAGTGGAGTAGCTTTAGATGCTTTATCGAGCTTACCATCGACCATCGATATCGACTACAACCTCTATCACTATCAGGCAAGTGGGAACATCGCAAGGGACAGTTCGAGCTATAGTAGCCTAGCCGCTTGGCAAGCAGCTAAACCTGCACTCAATGCCCATTCTGTGGAAGGTGATCCAGTATTTGTAAGGGAATGGCCCCCTGCCGACCTACATGTATTAGACTCTTTGGCCAATGATACAGGTGACAATTCTGTGGGTATCTATGTCGATATTGATGGCGATCGCCGTCCACTACCTCCTTCCACCAAGGTGGATATAGGCGCTGATGAATACCATCCAGCAACTTGTTTGCCTTCATCGGGTTTATCTACCTCAGCTATAGGACAAACAACAGCCCAACTGAGCTGGACTATGGGCGGGGCTTCAAATTGGAATATCGAATATGGACCTCAGAGCTTTATTCCAGGCTTGGGAATTTTTGTGTACAATGTCCCTAACCCTTACATTTTAACAGGTTTAAATCCCGGCACCGATTATGATTTCTACGTACAGGACAGCTGTGGCATAGGCGATGTGAGCATCTGGAAGGGTCCTTTTTACTTTGCTACGCTCTGCCCTTCTTTATCTGCTGCTACTTTGCCGATTGTCGAAGATTTTGAGTCAGCATCTGGTACTTATCTGCAAAACCAAGAGGTGCTTTGTGCTCCCACCTATAAATGGAACTATGAGACCTCCCTTGCCAGCGATGGTCGCCTGAGATTTGCTGTGCCGGGCTTTGCCAATAATGGAAGCTCAGCTGCAACCTTGGATAGAGTGTCATCAGGAGGTACAGTTACCAATTATTTGATCCTAACAGCTGATTTGAGCAGTTACAGCAGTTCGAGTATTCTGGGGCTGGAATTCAGCTATATGCATCACTCAGAAGAAAGCCATGCTAATGACAGAGTATGGATACGGGGCAGCAACACAGATGCCTGGGTGGAAATTTACGATCTATATACCAATCAGGGCACAGCAGGTATCTACAATCAGGTAATTAGCTTAGACATTGACTCTATCCTCGCAAATGCTATCCCTCCTCAAAGAGTCTCTTCTACTTTTCAAGTCCGATTCGGACAAGAAGATACTAGTCCCGCTAATTCCACCACAGGAACTGACGGCTATTCTTTTGATGACATTACCATTCGGGAAGTATGGTGTCCCTATCCTTCATCTTTGATGGCAAGCAATATTACAGACAGCTCCACTACTTTCTCATGGACAACAGGTGGCGCTTCCAATTGGAATTTGGAATATGGTAAAGCAGGTTTTACCCCAGGAACAGGTAATTTCTTATATAATGTGTCTAATCCTCATATTTTAAGTGGACTATCACCTAACACGGGCTATGAGTTTTACGTACAAGACAGCTGCGGGGTGGACACTGTAAGTGGATGGGCAGGACCGGTTTTCTTTGGTACTAGCTGCGTTACTTTATCTGCTGCTACTTTGCCGATTGTCGAAGATTTTGAGTCGGCATCTGGTACTTATCAGCGAAACCGAAATGTGCTTTGTTATCCTACCTATAAATGGAGCTATGAGACCTCCTTTGCTGATGAAGGTCGTTTGAGGTTTGCTGTAAGTGGCTTTGCCAACAATGGCAGCTCGGCAGCTACCTTGGATAAAGTGGCATCAGGAGGTACAGTTACCAATTATCTGATCCTAACAGCTGATTTGAGCAGTTACAGCAGTTCGAGTGCTCTGGAACTGGAATTCAGCTATATGCATCACGGAGAAGAAAACAATCCTAACGACAGAGTATGGATACAGGGCAGCAACACAGATTCCTGGGTGCAAATTTACGATCTGCATGCCAATCAGGGCACATCAGGCATCTACAATCAGGTGATTGGCTTAGACATTGACTCCATCCTCGCAAATGCTACTCCTCCCCAAAGAGTCTCCTCTACTTTTCAAATCCGCTTTGGACAAGAAGATAATTATTCCGCTACTTCCCCCACAGGAACTGACGGCTATTCTTTTGATGACATTGCCATTCGGGAAACCTGTCCAAGCCCTACCAAGCTAACAGCTACCAATATTACTCAAACCAACGCTACGCTCTCCTGGGTTGCTGGCGGGGCTTCTAACTGGGACTTGGAATATGGTCTTTCTGGATTTATTCCGGGACGTGGCACTCAGATTCACACGACCATCCCTTCTTATACTGTGAGCGGCTTGACACCCGGAATGGCTTATGATTTCTATGTTCGGAGTAGTTGTGGGCTGGGCCATGCAAGTAGCTGGGCTGGTCCTAATGCTTTTACCACCCTTTCAGCCACTTTGCCCTGTCCAGCCCCTTCGTCATTGTTGGCTACCCAGATTACTCAAACCAGCGCTAGGCTCTCCTGGGTTACGGGTGGGGCTGCTAAATGGAACCTGGAATGGGGTATAGTTAATTTTGCTCTAGGAAGCGGTAATTTCTTACCTAATGTGGCACCTACTCACTATACTTTAAGCGGTCTAATTCCCGGCACCTCTTATCAATTCTATGTTCGGGATAGCTGTGGGATAAGTCATGTGAGTAGCTGGGCTGGCCCTCATGTTTTTACCACCCTTTCAGCCACTTTGCCCTGTCCAGTCCCTTCGTCATTGTTGGCTTCCAATATTACTCAGACCAGTGCTACGCTCTCCTGGATTATGGGTGGGGCTTCTAATTGGGATTTGGAATATGGTCTTTCGGGATTTACTCTGGGAAGTGGCACTCGGATTTCCACAACTACCCCTTCTTATGCTGTGAGCGGTTTGACGCCTGGAACGGATTATGATTTCTATGTTCGGGATAGCTGTGGAGTAGGCTATGTGAGTAGCTGGGCCGGTCCTCATACTTTTACTACTCTTTCGGCCATTTTGCCCTGTCCAGCCCCGTCGTCATTGGGAACTTCCAATATTACTCAAACCAACGCTAGGCTTTGGTGGATGTCAGGTGGGACTTCTACTTCTAATTGGGATTTGGAATATGGCCTTTCGGGATTTACTCTGGGACAGGGTACTCGGATTTCCACGACTACCCCTTCTTATACTGTGAGCGGCTTGACGTCTGGAACGGATCATGATTTCTATGTTCAGGATAACTGTGGAATAGGTCATGTGAGCAGCTGGGCCGGTCCTCATACTTTTACTACTCTTTCGGCCATTTTGCCCTGTCTAGCCCCGTCGTCATTGGGAACTTCCAATATTACTCAGACCACCGCCAGGCTTTGGTGGATGTCAGGTGGGACTTCTACTTCTAATTGGGATTTGGAATATGGCCTTTCGGGATTTACTCTGGGACAGGGTACTCGGATTTCCACGACTACCCCTTCTTATACTGTGAGCGGCTTGACGCCTGGAACGGATTATGATTTCTATGTTCGGGATAGCTGTGGAGTAGGCTATGTGAGTAGCTGGGCGGGTCTTTATACTTTTACCACCCTTTCAGCCACTTTGCCCTGTCCAGCCTCATCATTATTGAGAACTTCCAATATTACTCAAACCAACGCTAGGCTTTGGTGGATGTCAGGTGGGACTTCTACTTCTAATTGGAATTTGGAATATGGTCTTTCGGGATTTACACTGGGAAGTGGCACTCGGATTTCCACAACTACCCCGATTATTATGGCATCCTATTCTTATGCTGTGAGCGGCTTGACGCCTGGAACGGATTATGATTTCTATGTTCGGGATAGCTGTGGAGTAGGTCATGTGAGTAGCTGGGCCGGTCCTCATACTTTTAGGACTCTTGGCTGTCTGGCTCCCACAGGGTTGAACCTCCACACTATTACTGAAATCACCGCTACTGTGAGCTGGACTAGCGGTGGAGCTTCGAATTGGAACATTGAGTATGGGCCTATAAACTTTCCTCTGGGAAGCGGTATTTTCTTATACAATGTGTCTAGTCCTCGCATTTTAAGGGGCTTGAAGCCTAACACCTTTTATGATGTTTATGTACAGGACAGTTGCAATGTGGGCAATGTGAGCAATTGGGTAGGACCCTTGTCTATTAAAACCATTATTGGTATAGATGAGCTTCTCGAGCGCTCATTTCGCATTTATCCAAATCCTAGTGAAGGAGTTTTCAAGCTGGAGTTTAACTCCTCTCTCGGGGAGGATATGGAGATCCGTATCACTAATATGATGGGACAAATAGTCTTGGAAGATGAGATTGAGAGTTTCAGCGGAAGCTACAGAAAAAGGCTAGAGATGGGGGATTATGGCAGTGGAATATACCTATTGCAGCTGATTACTGAAAAGGCTACTGTGAACCGACGTATCATTTTGCGGTGAGAAGTAGCAAAGCTTTTGCTATAGATTCTTGCTGGATTTGCGTATTCCCCTAAACTTGACATTTGATCTAGGGCTCTGACTTGTCTGGCTCCTTTGGCTTTGTTGGCTTCCAATATTACTCAACCAATGCTTATACTGTCGGGGAGGGTAAGGAACAATTAATGTCTATGCTTTATTCATTAAAAATAATTTACATATTTATTTGGATCCTAATAAGAATGATATATATATTTGCTTCCATTAAATAAAATAATAATAATAAATATTTGTAAGATGAAAAAGATTACTTATTTTTTAGTGCTGGCAATTCTTCTGCTAATGGTAGAGAGTGAGTCGAGTGCTCAAGTGTCAAAAAATGGTCATTCGGGATTTTATGTGGATCTTAGAATGGGTGTTTCCGCAGCAAGTGGGTTAGATGTGGAAAATTCCGATAATGATGTTCCTACGAAGTACGACGGATTTTTGGGAGGGCATCCCAGTGACTGGGATCCAAAGCGCGAAAAATGGGAAACCACTTTTGACGGAACTCTTGGGGTTTTTGGTTCCGCACGAATTGGCTATGTTTTTCCTTGGAAGCTCAAGGAGTTTGTCGGTCTACGAGCAGAGTTGGAATACCTGTTTCATTCTGCGGATTATGATCAGAGAAGCGTCATTATAGGTACAGCAGATGTTACTGAGCAAAAACAGCACCAGGAGCTTGCTAAGGGAGAGCAAGTCATGAGTAATATAGTGGCTAATGCTGTATTGGTGAATGGGTTTGTAGATTTCGAGACAGAATCTCGCTGGACTCCTTACTTGGGTGCGGGCATTGGCTTTGCGAAGGTCAAAGTTGATGCAGACTCCTATTTTGCTCGCCATCACGATCCCAAAGATATTAAGACGGATTTGACCGAGGAACAAAAGCAGCTTTTGGCTGGTACAACTACTATCTTAGATTCTCGCGCAAGAGACGAAGGGTTGATATGGCAGGGTGTTGGGGGTGTTAATTATGCTCTGAGTGACCAGTCGATCTTGTCTTTTGAGTTGCGCTATGTACAAATGCCGGCTTTTAGGTCTGATCAAGAATACTTTCAATTGCGCTCGCACGAATCACGGCATGAACCAGGAGGGACAGTGGTAATGCACCGCCACGAAATCGAAAATATCAACTCATTTGGAGGAAGTATTGGTCTAAAGTTTTACTTCTAGGGGGCAAAATAATTTGACTTGCAAGGGCGTCTTTGGTTGAAATGACGGCTTGGCGTGAAAAATTTTAGTTCTCGTTTGCCAATTTACCCTGGTCAAATTTGCTTATTTGCACGCTTGGATCTTAGATCTTCACAAAACAGAGGTGGTAGAATTTGTCTAAATTCACATTTACATTCTGAAAAGCACATCAGTTTTGTTATCTCTTAATTTATTGAATCAAAACTAGTTACAAAAATATTAGATTTCTAAGCTAACTACGTCCATTCAAAAAATGGCCTCTAATGCAGCTATTTCACTTTCCTTTACTAATTGTTTTTCAAAAACCAAAAATAGTGTTACTGTTGGATGTGTTTTGACGATGAATAAGCCTGTGATAGATGTGTAAACTCCTTGAATTTGAAAAGATAATTACCCTCTTTCCAGAGGAGTTTTGGTTGGCATTAGCTCAAAAGTTGGGTTTTCAATTATGAAGATCGGTTATATTATAACTGTAATTATATTTATCTGGGAACTGATAAAATAATGAGAACTAGTCGATTACGTTGGTTTTTGGCACATTTTTTATTATTTTACTTTTGGTATTAAGCTATGTTTACTTTAAAGGATGCTCGTGCCCTAGAGAAAATAAAGTTTGAGAACGTATTGATGAGTCAAAAAATTGAGGAATCCGTATTAAAAAAAGCAGTCTAGTTCCCGGCATCTCTTATCAATTTTATGTTCGGGATAGCTGTGGAGTAGGTCATGTGAGCAGCTGGGCCGATCCTCATACTTTTAGGACTCTTGGCTGTTTAGCTCCCACAGGGCTGAAGCTCGATACAATTACTGAAATCACCGCTACTGTGAGCTGGACTAGTGGTGGTGCTTCGAATTGGAACATTGAGTACGGGCCTATAAACTTTCCTCTGGGAAGCGGTATTTTCTTATACAATGTGTCTAGTCCTCACACTTTAAGAAGCTTGAAGTCTAACACCAATTATGATGTCTATGTACAGGACAACTGCAATGTGAGCAATTGGGCAAGACCCTTGTCTATTCAAACTATCGGTATAAATGAGCTTCTCGAGCGCTCACTTCGCATTTATCCAAATCCTATGTGAAGAAGTTTTCAAGCTGGAGTTTAGCTCCTCTCTCGGGGAGGAGATGGAGATCCGTATCACTAATATGATGGGACAAATAGTCTTGGAAGATGAAATTGAGAGTTTCAGCGGAAGCTACAGAAAAAGGCTAGAGATGGGGACTTATCGCAGTGGAGTATGCCTATTGCAGCTGATTACTGAAAGGGCTACTGTGAACCGACGTATCATTTTGCAGTGAGAAAGTAGCAAAGCTTTTGCCATAAATTCTTGCTGGATTTGCGTATTCCCCTAAACTTGACATTTGATCTAGGACTCTGACTTGTCTGGCTCCTTTGGCTTTGTTGGCTTCCAATATTACTCAACCAATGCTTATGCTGTCGGGGAGGGTAAGGAACAATTAATGTCTATGCTTTATTCATTAAAAATAATTTACATATTTTTTACATATTTATGTAATGTTGGATCCATTAATATATAATGATCTAGTACATTTGCATTCATAAATTAATTAAATAATAAGAAAATGAAAAAGATTACTTATTTCTTGGGGACAACAATTCTTCTGCTAATGGTAGAGAGTGAGTTGAGTGCTCAAGTGTCAGAAAATGATCATTCGGGATTTTATGTGGACTTTAGAACGGGTATTTCCGCAGCAAGTGGGTTAGATGTGAAAAATTCCGATAATGATGTTCCTACGAGATACGATGGATTTTTGGGACAGAATCCAGGTGACTGGGAAGATCCAAAGCGCGAAAAATGGGAAACCGCTTTTGACGGAGCTCTTGGGGTTTTTGGTTCCGCACGAATTGGCTATAATCTTCCTTGGAAGCCCAATGATTTTGTCAATCTGCGAGCGGAGCTAGAATACTTGTTACATACTGCAGACTACGATCAAATAAACAACGAAATTTCTGCAGATGATGGTGTATCGGGAGAAAAACAGCAGCAGGAGATTGCTATTTCGGCTGAAATCATGGGTAATATATTGGCTAATGCTGTATTAGCGAATATACTTGTAGATTTCGAGATGGAATCTCGTTGGGCTCTTTATGTGGGTGGGGGTGTTGGCTTGGCGACAGTCAGAGTTGACGCAGGCACTTATCTTGCTCGCAACCATGATCCTAAATATATCACAACGGAAGGTTTGACCGAAGAACAAAAGACGCGTTTGGCTGGTACAACTACCATCTTAGATTTTCGCGCAAGAGACGAAGGGTTGATATGGCAGGGTGTTGGGGGTGTTAATTATGCCCTGAGTGATCAGTCGATCCTGTCTTTTGAGTTGCGTTATGTACAAATGCCGGCTTTTAAGTCTGAGCAGGAATACCTGCAACTACGTTCGCACGAATCACGGCATGAACCAGGAGGAACAGTGGTAAAAAACCGCTATGAAATCGAAAGCATGAGTTCAGTGGGAGGAAGTATTGGTCTAAAGTTTTACTTCTAGGGGAACAATAATTTGATTTGCAGGTGGGGCCCCACCCATTTTCTTTTGTTTTTTGAATTAATAATTATGGTGGGCGCCCACCCCTGTCTTTAGTTGAAATGACAGGGGTGGGGCTGATTGGCTTGAAAAGCTTTAGTTCTCGTTTGCCAATTTACCCTGGTCAAATTTGCTTTTGTACGCTTGACTCTTAGGTCTTCGCAAAACAGAGAGGTAGTAGAATTTGTCTAAATTCACATTTACATTCTGAAAAGCACATCAGTTTTATTATTTCTTAATTTATTGAATCAAAGCTAGTTACAAAAATATTAGCTTTCTAATGCCCTAGCTATGACCATTCAAAAAATAAGCCTCTAATGCAGCTATTTCACTTTCTTTACCAATTGTTTTTTTCAAAAACCAAAAATAGTGTTACTGTTGGGTGCGTTTTGACGATGAATAAGCCCGTGAATATGATGTGTAAGCTCCTTGAATCTGAAAAGATAATTACCCTCTTTCCAGAGAAGCTTTGGTTGACATTAGCTCAAAAGCTGGGTTTTCAATTATGAGCTTCAGTTATATTTATATTATAACTGTAATTATGTTTATCTGGAACTGATAAAATAATGAGAACTAGTCGATTACGTTGGTTTTTTGGCACATTTTTTATTATTTTACTTTTGGTATTGAGCTACGTTTACTTTAAGGATGCTCGTGCCCTAGAGAAAATAAAGTTTGAGAACGCATTGATGAGTCAAAAAATTGAGGAGTCCATATTAAAACAAAAGGAAGCTATTGTCCAAAAACGCATAAGTGAGCAACTAGAAGAGATTGCACTACAGCAAAAGCTTATTACAGAAAGCCAGAAGACTATAGCTTTCAAGCAAAGAACTATTGCTGAGCAAAAGCAACGTGAGGCTATTATGCAGAGGCAGATTGCAGATAAGGCTAAAGCAACTGCCGTTAATGCGTTTAAAGATGCAGAAGAACAAAGAAAGATTGCCATAGGGCAAAAGAATGCGGCTGAAGCAGCAGAAAAGAACGCCAATCGGCTAAGAATGCTTGCTTTGGGACAATCCTTATCGGCAAGATCTATAAATCAGAAAAATACAGGAAATGATACCCTTGCAACAATGTTGGCTTTAGCTGCATGGCAATTTACAAATGAAAACAAGGGCGACCTTTATCAGTCAGAGCTCTTTCAAGCTCTTAAAATATCAGTAGAAGAGGAAAATTCACTTCGGGCTCATAAAGGCTTTATAAGGGATATTGATGCGATTCGAAAAGGAGATCAAATAAATCTTGTATCTGTAAGCCAGAACGGTGAGATTATTTTATGGGAGAATAGTGCTTGGACCTTCCAGCCTAGGATTTTGATGGAAAATCCTGAATACGACCTCAGGAGTGTCAGCTTCAATCACAGCGGAACTGCTTTTGCTTCCTCAGATGCATCGGGAAATGTCATAATTGCTGATGCTCCTTATCAAAGTTCAAATTTTGATATTATCGAGCTTTCTGACACCAAGATAAAGTCCATAGCCTTTATTAATGACGATTTATTAATTTACCCCGAGGGTTCTAACCTGATGGAATTGAACATTGGGTTGAACCGGGTTTCTATTGAGCATAAGCAGATATATAAGCACGCAGATGATATTGAGTTCTTGTTGTTTGACCAAAAAAGTGGAAAAGTTTTTTTTAGTGATGTGACAGGTAACGTCTTCTCATTTGTTCCTGCCTCTAATCAAATATACCTTCACTTTCGACATAATATGAGAAATATCTCCTGCATTGCTGTAGGCGAGAAAGAAAAGATTGCCATAGGCACTACTTCTGGGAAAATATATGTTGAAGATCATCATAATAAAAATGATGTAAAAGAGTTCGTTGGCCATATTTCTCAGGTCAACGATCTCGTGTTTAGCAAAGATTTGTTAATATCCATCAGCTATGACAGAACTGTGCGCCTGTGGGATCTCGAAAACTTTTCTTTTGAGCCTGTTGTAATCGAAGAGCACGACGACTGGGGTTATAGTGTGAACGTAATACCTGGCGCTGAAAAAGTAATTTCGGCAGGCGCCGATAAACGTATTAGGGTCACCACAATAGATCCAAAAGAGCTGGCTGAGCTTGTTCAGGAAAAGTTTCCAAGAGAATTTACTAATGATGAATGGGAAGCCTACGTAGGCTCGGCAGTAGATTATAAATCGCTCAAAAAGAAATAAAACGAAATCACTCAAGTTAATATTAGCTTTAATAATAGTTTTCTTCCAATATTCGGCTAGGTCTGAGGATTGCGATGATTTGCAATTGAATAAAGCACAAAAGAAATACGAAATGGGGAATTTTAACGAAGTTTTTGAGTTACTAGCCCCTTGTATAAAGTACAGCAGCGATACACAACAAAAGCTCGTAGCATTGCGATTGCTGGCCTTATCCAATTTTGCATTGGACAGTGTAGAAAAAGCTGATCAATATGTTTTAGAATTGCTGGAAATAAACCCTAATTACGAAACGGGACTATTCGATTTATCTCAATTTGTGGAGGCTATTCAAAGGCTTAAAAAACAAACCACAGCAACTTTCGTAACTTCTGTGTCAAAAAAGGCTGAAGATGTAAAGCTAACCCCTGGTACGGTATTAGTCATCCATGAAAAGGATATTAAAGAGCGTGGTTATACCGATCTAGAGGCTTTAATGAGCGATCTCCCAGGATTTGATATTTCCAGAACACGTGGTATAACATACTCTAACATATATCAAAGAGGATACCGAGGAAACAATACAGATAGAACTCTCTTTTTGATTGATGGTGTTGAAGATAATGAACTCTGGACCAACACGACTTTCCTAGGCACTCAGTTTCCCCTTTCCAATGTCAAGCAAATAGAAATCATTTATGGCCCTGCCTCGACTATATATGGACCTAATGCTTTTTCGGGGGTCATCAATGTTATTACTAAAGATCCATCTATAAGCCGTGCGAATAAACCTTATTCCGCTCATGTAGAAGTGGGTTACGGCACCTATAATACCCGCTACCTCGATGCCTATGTTGCGGGGAAAATCAATAACGCTGCACTTTCTATCACCCTGAGAAAATATCAATCAGATTACAGGGATCTATCAAAATTTGAAGATTATAATTATTCCCCAGCTGACTATGATAAGGTAGACTATGCAAAGCTTCTATATGTTGATAGCTCAGCATTTCGGAACTTTTATAATAATATTGACTCACTTCACAATTTTAATGACTATTACAGATTAGATCACAATTCGAAAAGAGATACCGTGGCAGCTATTCCAACTGAGTTAGCTATAGAGCGTGCACGTAATGCCGATAAAGACATTGTGAAGGGGAGGATAAATGGTAAGCGCGTCGCCTATTCCAATCTTGCCGATAATATTTTCTTTGCTGCTAAATTGCAGCTTTCACACTTTACTTTTGGAGGTCAATATTGGAAGGCCAGACAAGGCGCTACCAATTACCAAACTGACAATTACTTGGGGGGAGCTGCTAATGCGACTGTTTGGGTACCTGCACAATACCATGTATACGGGAAATATAAAAACGAGATGATTAAGAATAAGTTATACATAGAAAATTTTATGCAGTACAGAGTAACTTCATTTGATGATGAAACTAAGGTGACTGCTCTTTTTAATTATTCTAACATGTTTCGTACGAAACATGATTTGGTGAACGAGATGTCACCGTACTGGCTAACTCTATATTTTTATCAGATATCAAAACAGTTTAGAAATGAGTTGAAAATTACCTACAATCTTTCTTCTAAGGTTGATATTGTTTCAGGTATTGAGCTCAGAAACAGTTTTATACAGGGAAACTATATCCGGGAGGTACACGGGGGGCCTGCAATAGAAGACGTACAAGATTTTCCAAGTGTTATAGGAACGGGAAGCCCAACCACTGTTCCTAAAGGGGGTAATCATTACGAGATAATGGAAATCGGCACCTTTGCACAACTTACCTATAAATGGAACAAGTGGATGAATATCGTACTGGGAGTAAGAGGAGATCATAATAGGATTAGAGACACACTTGGGTACGGTACTATTTTTAATCCTCGGATTGCTGTAATAGCTTATCCTAATAACTATGTTTTTAAAGTGATATATGCCAGTGCCTTCCAAAACGCTTCAAATTGGGCTAAGTTCGCAACCTTTCCAACCCGCCAACTGGCCAGTCCAAATCTGCCACCAGAAGAAACTCGAAACATAGATGTGTCTGCAGGCTATAATTTCAGTGAAAATCTCTTTTTAGACGTTACCTACTACCATTCGACCTATGAGAGAAGTGTGGAGCCTATATCTGTACCCTATGGGGAAGGTACTACGCTTCAGCATCAAGCAGTGGGGGAACGTCAAATCCAAGGTTTGCAGAGCAATGTCACATGGAAAAAGAATAATTATAAAGCCTATTTTAACTATACCTATACCAGTCCTTACAGCAAAGAGGTTGGAGCAGATGGTAAGCCTACCAAAAAGTCAGTAAGAATAGGCGATATAGCTTCCCACCAGTTCAACGTAGGAGTTAATGCCTTTTATTTCGATCATCTGAATGTCAATCTCAGGTTTAATTATGTAGGGAAACGGGAAACAGGGCCTGGCACTTCAGTGCCTCATAACTTGCATACCTTTGATCCCGTTTATTTGATGAATGGATCATTGACGTATCAAAATCTGCTACCAAATATGGATGTTCAGTTTGGATGTAATAATATATTGGATTTGGAATATAATGATCCAGGCATACGAGCTGCAAATGGAACGAATTACGCAATGGCAACGCCTCAAAACAGAAGAAACTGCTTTATAAAATTAATCTGTAACTTATAACGAAGCCCATGAAGTTTAAATATTCAAAACCTCAGAACATTCTCAAGGATGTGAGAGAAAAAGGAGATATAGATCTTCTGAATCAGGCAAATTATATCAGGCAACGAAAAGCAGAAATAGAGGAGTGGTTCGACCAGAAGGATATTCGTATTAGAAACTCCGAGGTTTCAGATATAGAATCAATACTACGGGTTTCACAACGAGCCTATCATGATTCCGAAATAAGCGATCAGATCAATGCTTATGATCTTTTTCAATCAATAACTTACAGCTATGGCTTAGTATTATGTACTAAAGAAATCCCCGAAAAAATAGTGGGTTGCATTTTCAATTTCGTATTTCATATCAATAACGATAAGATATGCAATTCAAGAAGGTTTGCTATTGACCCAGATTATCAGAAATCCGAGCTGGGAAAACATTTTGCAGAATATAATCAGCTACTCGCCAAAGAAATTTATGGGTCAAGGATACAGACCGGTATTATTGAATGCACCAATTTCCCATCCACTTACTTGATGCTCAATAAAATGGGTGGAGTGGCGGAACGTCTAATAGAGAATATAGCTAATCGTTTTTTTGTTTATTCTTTTGTCGTCCCCTTAAATATGGATAACTGGAAACAAATGGAGGTAGTACAGGATCGATTGGCAGATTATTTAACGAGTCTGCAAGAGATAAAAGATTATATTTTATTTAGATATGATGATCGAAAAATGAGTACTCAGGTATGTGGAAATAGTGGTTTCAAGATCGCTGCAGCTCTAATTGCCGGCAAACACATTGAACATAACAGCCTAATAGCATTTTCAAATGAAATGTTAAATATCGAATTACAACAAGAAGCTTTTAATGGAGAGAATCGGAATCCTTAGGCTTTACACGCTTCTTGTTTTCATCATAGCTTCCGAATTGCCTATCCATGGGCAGCAAGATAAAACGGGGATTCCGCTAGTGCGAAACTTCTTGCCTGCGCACTACAATGGCCACACACAGAATTTTGACATTGTCGAAGATAGTAATGGCAACATCTACGTGGCTAATTTTGCGGGCATTATAGTATATAATGGTCACGACTGGAGCCTTCTTCTCACACCGGACATCGCAAGGGTTACCAAAGTAGAATCCAATGACAAAGGACAAATATTCGTCGGTGGCTTCAATGAGATTGGCTTGGTGAAAAGTTCTGAAAATGGAAGGCTCTATTACGAAGATCTTAAACCATTGATACCCTTAGAATATGGAACTCGTTTTGGAGAGATTAAGGAGATAATCTGCACCGATGACAAAAGTTTCTTCTTTACAAGAGAACAGTTACTGATATATGATGGCAAAACGATTGAGGTAATGCTACTGAAAGATCAGCTTGTTTCAATATCCTCATTTGGCGATAAATTTCTGCTCAGAGGTGAAACCAATTTATACTATTCGTTTGACCCATCTGACCTCAGTGTGGAGCCTATAGAATATATTCTCAATGACTTAGAGATAACAGATATCCTAAAGGTAGATCAAAAGAGCTTTCTTTTAGGGACGGTAAACAAAGGCATTATGCATCTTGCTGAGGACACCTTAAGACCATTCAAAACTCCTTTTGATCAAGATCTTATCGAAGCCAAAATAAGTGATTTGATTCAGTTGAATGAAGAGCTAATAGCCATAGGTACATTGAGAAACGGAATTTACTTTATAGACAAACAAGGAAATGCTATTACTTGGATTAATCGCAATCATGGCCTTCAGAATGATTACGTAAACAAACTATATAGAGATCGAGGTAATAGGCTTTGGACAGCTCTTAACAATGGGATCAGCCTCGTGGGATATCCATGGCCTTGGACATCTTACAACAGGAATAATGGACTGAAATCAGGAGTGGTATCTATTACCGAGAATAAAGGAGTGCTTCTTGCCGGAACTTATCAAGGGCTATATGAGTTAAATTCGGAATCAAAAGAGTTTTCAGCAATAGAAGGTATAGAAACAGCCTGTTGGCAATTTTTTAATCACGGTGATCATTTGTCAGTTGCTACTAGTGAGGGAGTATATAGAATAGAAGAGTCTCGAGTTTTCCAATTAACCAATGAATTTACGTTATGTCTTGCTTCTATGGAAGATCGTCCTGGGTACCTGTATGCAGGAACACTTAATGGTATTAGTGAGATCCAGTTGTCGGCTTCGGGAAAAATATTACAAAGCAAAAATAAGTTTAGAGAGCTTGGACAAGTTACAGGCTTCATCTCAGATAATGAAGGCAATTTATGGATAACTACCCTTAGTGGACAAGTAGCTAGGTATAAAGTAGGAACTGATGATCTGAAGGTTTTAGGAGCGGAACAAAACTTGCCAGACCTGATTGGAAATCAGCTTTACAGTTTTGAAAATGATATAATTTTGAGTACCACCAAGGGCTTGATGCGCTATGATTATAAATCAGGACAATTTGCGGAATATGAAATCCGAGTAGATTCTTCTAACGGAGCCTCTACCTGGCCTGGCCTGATAACAGCTGCTACAGGTAATTCAGTATGGATGACACGAGGTGATGGAAAAGGACTCTCTTATTTCGTAAAGAGTCAAGGAGTATGGAAATATAAAAGACGAGCATTTAGCCCTTTTCAGGATTTTATTTGTCGTTCTATTTATGAGGACAAGTCTGGCCATATGTGGTTCGGTGGACCCTCAGGAATCATATATTACGATAAAACTATGTCCGGAGAGATGTTTCAGGAAGCTAAAATGAATATCTCAGAAATACGCTTCAATAATGACAGTATTTTTTACGGGGGCTTCAAATTTACCAGGCTATCTGATAATGTTAGTACCAAGTTGAAATATAGCTACCGCAATCTGTCCTTTAAATTTGCATCGACTGGATATAATGTACAAAATGAGGTTCAATACAGTTTTTGGCTCAATGGTCATGATGATAAATGGAGTGATTGGAATATCAGTAATGAGAAAGAATATCAAAATCTATCACCAGGCAATTATACATTCTATGTGAGGTCACAAGATGTTTACAGCAATTTATCGAATACTGCAGAGTTTAGATTTGAAATCCCTTCTCCATGGTATATCAAATGGTATATGATAGTTGTTTACATATTAGCTCTTTCTTATGCAGTATGGCTAGTGGTTCAATTGCGTCTCAAGAATCTTGTAAAGGAAAAGGAAAAGCTGGAAAATACGGTTAAGGAAAGAACCTCGGAGATTAGAAAACAAAAAGACGAAATTCAAAAGAAGTCGGAGAAGCTCTCAAATGCTCTTACAGATTTGGAAAATGCCCAGGAAGAGTTGATACGCCAAGAGAAATTAGCTTCAGTAGGTCAAATGACGAAAGGTATAGTTGATCGCATTATCAATCCTTTGAATTACATCAACAACTTTTCTTCTATCTCCAAAGATCTCGCTACTGATTTTAAGGAAATCTTGAAGGAAGAAAAAGATTCCGTAGGAAAAGAATACTTTGATGAGTTGTTAGATATAGGTTCAATGCTGCAGCTTAATCTTGGAAAAATACAAGATCACGGTACCCACACAGTTAGGATTGTAAAAGGGATGGAAGAGCTTCTCAAGGACAGAACAGGAGAATTTACAAATATCGATATTTCCGAGCTAGCTACTCAAACTCTCAGAAGTATCAAAAAAAGTTTTCAAAAATACATCTCAAAGTTTAGAATAGAAATAGATTTGAAACTCAAAGGCGATGAATTTGAAACGAAAGTTATTAATGAAGAACTCTCAAAAGCCATTTATGAAATTTTTGACAATGCAATTCAGTCGGTCGTTTCACACCGTGAGAAAAACAAAGGCCTAAAAGGCTTTGTAATCGGAGAATTGAGCTGCACACACGAGGAGATTATTTTGAAAGTTAAAGATAATGGAATGGGAATTCCGAAAAAGGAAATGAGTAAAATATTTGATCCTTTCTTTACTACCAAGCCGACAGCTCAAGGCTCAGGAGTAGGCTTGTATTTGGTTAGGGAGATCTTATATTTACACAAAGGCACAATTTCTGTGAAATCAGAAGTTAACGAAGAGACAATATTTACCATTATCCTCCCAAAATTAAATGAGTTAACTACTTGACCTAATCAAATTGAACAATTTGAGCACCATTGAACAAAACAAAATCCAAAACCTCAAGAAAAAAGCCCTAGAGCTTGAGAAGATGGCTTCATTGGGATTGATTAATGCTGGAATCATGCACGAAATCCAGAATCCATTGAATTTTATCCTTAATTTTTCCTCGATGTCATACGAGCTATTAGAAGAGTTAAAAGAGTGGCAAGAGAATGTAATCGAAAAAATCACAAAAGACCAACAAGATGACCTCGAAAGTATTATCTCGCTGATCGATCAGAATATGAGAAAGATAGAAGAGCATGGGAAGCGAATAAATTCTATAGTTAAGGGAATGCTCGAGTATTCAAGAGGTAAAAAACGGGAAAAGCAGATGGTAAAGCTCAATGAGATGATCTTCCAGTACACGGGCTTTTCCTATCATGCTATGCGGTTGAATACAAAGGATTTTAACGTGAATATCTCCAAAAACTTCGATAAAAATATAAATGAAATAATGGCCTATCACAGAGACCTGGGCAGAGCCATATTGAATATTACCAACAATGCTTTCTTTGCTGTGTGGGAACGCTTTAAGACTTCTGGAAAAGATTATAAACCTCAGATGATCATCTCCACTAAACTCCTGGAAGAAAAAGTGCAGATATCCATTGAAAATAATGGCACGGGAATACCCGAAAAAGTTAAACGGAGCATGTTCGAACCTTTCTTTACCACTAAGCTAGAGAATCAAGGTACAGGTTTAGGCTTATATATTACCAAAGAAATTGTGGAAAAACAGCATCAAGGGCATCTAGCCGTAGAGAGCGAGCCCGGTAACTATACGCGTTTTATCATAACTATTCCTATTAAATAGCTTAAATAATTTTGTAAGATAAAGTGAAAATGCAACCATCTAAACCTATAAAAATTCTGAGTGTCGACGATGAACAGGATCTGGAGATATTAATGAATCAGAAATTCCGGTCTAAGATTAGGAAAAAGATATATGAGTTCCACTTTGCCAATAATGGACTGGAAGCCCTCACCAAACTCGTTGAACACCCAGAGATCGATATTATTCTTTGTGATATCAATATGCCAGAGATGGATGGCCTTACACTGCTCACCAAGGTCAATGAATTGAAAAATCCATCACTTAAAACCATTATGGTATCTGCCTTTGGCGACATGGACAATATTAGGGCAGCTATGAATGGCGGAGCTTTTGATTTCGCTACTAAACCCATTGACTTTACAGACCTAGAGCAAACTATTGAAAAAGCCGTTGAACAAATTCATTTTATTAAAAAGTCTCAGGAAGAACACGATAAATTGATTGCAATTCAGAATGACCTCGATATTGCGCACAAAATCCAACAATCGATACTATCCACTGATTTTGACTTGAATTCTAATTATCGACAATTTGAAGTTTATGCTACCATGAATGCTGCCAAGATGATAGGAGGAGACTTTTACGATTTCTTTATGATAAATGATACTCATCTCGGATTTCTAATAGCCGATGTATCCGATAAAGGTATTCCAGCTGCAATATATATGGCTGTTAGCCACACTATTATGAGGGCTACAGCTTCAACGGGGCTTTCACCTGCAGAATGTATGGATTATACAAACAACCTGTTGAGTAAAGACAACGTAGAAAGCATGTTTGTTACCGCCTTTTACGGAATGCTCAATCTGAAAACAGGAAAAGTCGTTTATAGCAATGCCGGCCACAATCCCCCTTACATAATAAATGGAGATGGGAAGCTAGTTATAACTGAGTCTACAAAAGATATAGTTGTTGGGGTTATGGATGGTATTTCATATCACGAAGTGGAAATACAGCTAAACAAGGGGGATCGGTTGTTATTATTTACAGATGGTGTTACTGAAGCATTAAATGACGAAGGTGATTTCTATATGGAGTCTCGCTTAGAAGAAACGTTGGCTGATACGCAAAATTTTTCAGCTATGGAGTTGGTGATTAAAGTTTCTATGAGTGTAAGTCAATTCGCTGGAAACGCTACTCAGTCAGACGATATAACTATCATGGCTGTAGTTTTTAACTAGCTAGATATCTAAGATGGAAAAGATTAGAATGGAGCTCGTCAATAGCCTTGATGAACTTCATAAAGTAAATAAAACACTCGAACAATTAAGAGAGAAATGGAAATTGGAAATGTCGATTCTAATGAACCTGAACTTATGTTTGGAAGAAGCATTGACAAATATTATATTTTATGCCTATGAAGAAAAGGATAAATATCCGATAATTATTACATTTGAACACTCTAATGAAAGGAGTGTATCTATTATTTTGGAAGATAAAGGAAAAGCTTTCAACCCCCTAAGGGTAAAGAATCCAGACTTAAATGCAGACGTTAAAAATAGGAAAATAGGAAGTTTAGGAGTGTTTTTCATTAAGAACTTTATGGACGAAGTGGAGTATACAAGGAGTAGAAATACCAATCGGCTCAGAATGTTAAAACGAATTTAAATCAAATAAACATGAATATTTCAAGACAAAAGGAATCTAATCTAACGGTTGTTAATATCAGTGGGAGATTAGACACCACCACTTATTCCACCCTTAGCAAAGAGTTAGAAACACTGGTTAGCTCAGGGGAAAGCAACATATTAGTTGATTGCACTAATATGGATTACATCAGTAGTTCTGGACTTCGTGTCTTTTTGGTTTACCTTAAAAAGGTCAAGTCCATAAATGGGAGTTTTACCCTTTGTGGTTTGCAGACCATGATCAAGGAAATATTTTCCATTTCCGGATTTACTTCACTTTTTAATATTTACGAAACTCGCGAAGAGGCTCTTTCAGCCAATCAATAATATATGTTTATTAGTTATCATATCAAAACTTTTGACATATCCCACTGTAATACACATGAAGTTAATATAATTCAATATTAATATTATTTAAGACTAAATAAAATATTTTACTAAAAACAATTCTACCCCATGAAAAAAAGTTTTTTGAACATACCCCAAGAATTGTATCTACTTGCAGTAAATGAAACGAAGGGTGATCTTCAGCCTACAAATTACAGGTCATTCAGGGTGGCCCTTTCTGGAGCAATATTGATGAATTTGGCTTTAGAAAACCGTATTGATACTGATATCGAAAAAATCATCATTGATAAAAAAGAGCCTACAGGCAACGAACTTCTCGATATAGTCTTTAACGAGCTCCTACTCAATAATACCGGGCAAAACATAAAATATTGGATCGAAAGACTTGTCGAAAAAAGTGAAGGCTTTAATAGTATAATTCTCAACTCTCTTATTAAAAAGGGGATCCTCAAAATTGAAAATAAAAAAATTCTATGGATATTTTCAGCAAGAAAATATCCTGTGGCAGACGATTCGGAGGTAAAAGAAGTGAAATCGAGAATACGCGAATTGATATTCAGTGATGAAATACCTGACGTACAAGATATAATTATTGTCAGCATGATATTCTACAGCGGAATGTTAGATCTTATTCTCACAGATGACGAAATCGACCGGCATATCAACCGAATAGAACAAATCGCAAAAATGGACCTCATCGGCCAGTCTATAAGCTCTGCTATCGAAGATACGATGATTACTCATCTTGTTTCAGAGTTTAAAAAGTTGGTTAAAGGTGGAGAAACAGCCGAAGAAAAGCTCGAAAAACAGGTTCGGAAATTTATCAAAAGATATCACTTAAAATCAGCGGAGAATCTGCCGGCATGGTTAAAAAAAGGCACTGGTCAATATGAAAAAACCCTTGAATTTGTAAGGAAAGTGGGAACAGCTGATGTCATCTATAATGCTCGCACAGACAGATATATAATTAAGAGATTCTCATCCATAGGACCGTCCTTTAGTGGAAATGTTTGATAAAATCTTTTGTTTCGCTCAGAATGTTGAATTTTTTAATGATTAAATATGCCTTTGGCTTTATTTTGAAGTTGTAATAATCAGATATCTTAGCCTTACAAAACCTAAATGTTTCAAAGTCAAGATTCGCTTGAAGGGTGTGCTATTAACTATTAAATCAAAATAAAAATGGCTTATACAAGATTCGGCTCATTAAACCATGTTCTTAATCGAAAAAGGACAAAGGGTTCTACAACTCAAGACCAAATTTCAAGTTATTACGGTTCTAATGTATTCAGTTTGAATACAATGGAAAAATTCCTTGCCCCTGAAGCTTACAATGCTGTTTTGCAAGCAATTAATCACGGCAAAAAAATTAGTGAACTAGTCGCTGACCAAATTGCAACAGCAATGAAAATATGGGCGATGTCGAAAAACGCAACTCACTATACCCACTGGTTTCAACCCTTAACGGGTGGAACGGCAGAAAAACACGATTCTTTTTTTGAACCAAATCACCGGGGTGGAATTATTGAAAAATTTAAAGGAAACCTTTTAATCCAACAGGAATCTGATGCCTCTAGCTTCCCTCACGGAGGAATTAGAAATACTTTTGAGGCTCGCGGTTATACAGCTTGGGATCCAACCTCTCCAGCCTTTATTATTGGGAAAACATTGTGTATTCCCACCATATTTGTATCCTATACAGGGGAAGCCCTGGATTACAAAACACCCTTATTGAAGGCCCTCCATGCTGTGGATAAAGCAGCTGTTGAGGTTTGTCGATATTTCGGTACAGACATAAATAAGGTGAATGCCACGCTGGGCTGGGAGCAAGAGTATTTTCTCGTAGATAATGCTTTTTTTAGCATCCGTCTTGATCTTGTTTTAACGGGAAGAACTTTGATTGGTCAGCCACCTGCCAAGGGTCAGCAGTTAGATGACCACTATTTTGGTTCCATACCTGAAAGGGTGCTCGACTTTATGCACGAATTGGAAAATGAGTGTTATCTTCTCGGGATACCTGTAAAAAGCCGTCATAACGAAGTAGCTCCAGGTCAATATGAGGTTGCCCCTGTATTTGAAGAGTGTAATATTTCTGTTGATCACAATTCTCTTATGATGGACCTGATGGAAAAGATCGCCAGAAGACATCATTTCAAACTACTGCTGCACGAAAAACCTTTTGACAAAGTAAACGGCTCAGGTAAGCACAACAACTGGTCTCTTGTTACAGATAGAGGTAAGAATTTACTAAGTCCGGGCAAAACTCCCGAAGATAACCTGGAGTTTTTAACTTTCTTTGTTAACATCATTAAAGCAATAGATACCTACGACGATCTGATAAGGGCATCCATAACTTCAGCAGGAAATGACCACCGACTGGGTGCCAATGAAGCCCCGCCAGCGATCATATCTGTATTTATAGGCTCTCTGCTGACGCAACTTCTCGACGATATCGAAGAAATGAAATTTCTCACCAGCAAGATGTCTAAGGGTAAAAAATCTGACCAAAGATTGAATGTAATGGGAAAAATTCCCGAAATCCGTTTAGATAATACCGATAGAAATAGAACCTCTCCATTTGCGTTTACGGGAAATAAATTTGAGTTGAGAGCTGTGGGTTCATCTGCTAATTGTGCCGATCCCATGATCATATTGAATACGATAGTAGCTCAACAATTGAAAGATTTTAAAAATGCCGTAGATGTCCTCATCGAATATGGAAAAATAGATAAAGAAGAGGCTATTTTCAGTATCCTGAAAGAATATATTAAATCCTCTAAGAATATAAGGTTTGAAGGTGATGGTTATAGTAAGGATTGGGTGAAAACTGCTGATTCCAGAAATCTGAAAAATGTAAAGACCACTCCTTATGCTCTGGATTTTTACCTAACTGATTTGGCTATGGAACTCTTTGAAAGTAATGATATAATGAGTAAGGAGGAGTTAAAAGCCCGTCATCATATTCAACTAGAAAAGTATCAAATGCGCATTCAAATTGAGTCGAGAGTATTGGGTGATCTTGTCAGCAACTATATTGTTCCCTCTGCTGTGAAATATCAAAACATGCTTACCGAAAATGTGAAAGCTCTAAAGAATGTACTTGATGAAGATAATTATAAAAAGTCAGTTAAAGAACAGTTAAATGTTATAAAGGAGATATCAGAAAGGATTTCAAGTATAATTTCAGGTAAAAATGCTATGATTGAGGCTAGGAAAAAAGCCAATGTAATAGAAGATATAAGACCGAAAGCCATGGCTTATTGCAATGAAGTGAAGCCCTATTTGAATTCGATAAGATATCACATCGATAAACTAGAAATATTAGTCGATGACGATTTATGGCCTTTACCTAAATATTGGGAACTGCTTTATTCAAAGTGATAAAAACTAAATATTTATTATGAATCTTAATGCTGCAGATACAGCTTGGGTACTGATAGCAACAGCAATGGTGTTTCTTATGACTCCTGCCGGATTATCTTTTTTTTATGGGGGTCTTTCGGCGAAGAGGAGCGTTATCAACACTGTAGGTATGAGCTATGTAGCTATGTGTGTAGCTACCGTAGCGTGGGTATTTATTGGCTACAGCATTGCCTTTGGAGAAGGTAATAGTCCTATCATTGGTAAAATTCAATTTTTATTGAAAGATATAAGCCTTAACGACCTTGAGGGCACGATTCCCAAGATGCTTTTTATTGCATTTCAGGGGGTATTTGCTGCTATTGCAGTGGCAATTATCAGCGGTTCAATAATTGAACGAATTAAATTTAGCACTTGGCTTGTTTTCTCCTTTCTTTGGGTAATCCTAGTATACAGTCCTCTTGTATATTGGACATGGGGTAACGGTTTTCTCAGTGACATCGGAGAACTAGATTTTGCTGGGGGTACCGTAGTTCATATTAATGCTGGGGTAGCGGGCTTGGTAATGGCAATGGCATTAGGCAAAAAAGGTATATCCGGAAAGACCACCAAAGCTTCTTCAGTAAAGTTAACAGTACTTGGTGCAGCACTCCTTTGGTTTGGATGGTTTGGATTTAATGCCGGAAGTGAATTAGCTGCTGATTTCATTGCAGCTAATGCTTTTATGGTAACCAATATAGCAGCCTGCACAGGGGGCTTGAGTTGGTTGTTTATTGAATGGGCAAAGGCAAAAAAGCCAACTATACTCGGTCTCAATTCTGGAGTAGTTTCTGGCTTGGTAGGCATTACGCCTGCCTCAGGTTACGTGGATGTCACTGGAGCATTGGTTATTGGTTTTAGCTCTGGAATTATTGGATACTATGGTGTTAATTATCTCAAACCCTTATTTCGTTATGACGATACCCTAGATGCTTTTGGCATTCATGGATTGGTTGGAATATGGGGGACATTGGCCACGGGATTCTTCGCTAATCCAAAAATAAACGAAGCGGCTGGACTGTTTTATGGAAATCCCCATCAAATACTTCCTCAACTCATAGGCGTGGCTGTGACCATCCTTTTTTCTGCAGTAGGAACTTTAGTGGTCTACTTATTAAGCTCCTTAATTACAAGAGGTGGCAAAATAAACTATCTCACTAGAATGAGAGGTGTTGATAGTGTTCTGCACAATGAAAAAGATTCTGATTAGAGTAAGTTAATTCTCTTTGGTTTTCGAAAACCAAAGATTAAATATCTGTAAAGTGTAATACAAATGGCTCAAACGCCTCATAATTGAGTTTAACCAATTGCTTTTCCTCATAAAATATAGGCAATTAGATCCTACACAAGGCTTTTGAGGAAGCTAGTTGTACTCATATGCTTTGAGGTGTTCAATAAGGTTTATGTCATTTTTGTTGTTGTTTAAAAAGCCGTTTTCGATATTTGGAGCTAAAATTCAAGCAAAATTCTCAGTTAAACAATCGAAAGCTAATGCTATAATTTACTAATTCTCCACCTAATTCTCCACCTAATTCTCCACCTAATTCTCCACCTAATTCTCCACCTAATTCTCCTAAGTTTAAATGTATTAATGCTTACCTTGGATAATTTATGAGTTGGCTTATTCCATTTCAATCATTTCCCTTTTTAATATGAATTTGCGAGGTGTTTCGTAATTGTTTTAGATGGTTTGTGTAGGTTAAAGACATATGAGATAACTAGAAACAACAAGCAATAACAAGGAAAAATAGATGTTAATTCGAGGACTTTTGAAGCGAAGTTTCAAGAGATAGCCAAAGAAATTATACCTAATCTGACAACGGCCCAAATAGTAGTTGCAACTACTATCAGCTAATTGTCAAGAAAAATTTCTACTGCCATCTGAAAGAATGCGGATTTCAATTCAACCACCAGCATATAATAAACTTATATTTTAGGAGGTTGATTTATTCAAGTCAAATAATTCAGTAGATGCTACATAAACAAATGGAATACAGAATAGAGAAAGATACCATGGGCAAAGTTAAGGTTTCAATAGATAAATATTGGGGAGCCCAAACAGAACGCAGTCGGAATAATTTTAAAATAGGACCAGAGGCTAGTATGCCACTGGAGGTTATTTATGGCTTTGCCTACCTCAAAAAAGCTGCTGCTCATGCCAATAATCAACTAGGCATTTTATCTGATGAAAAGAAAGAGTCGATTTTTACTGTTTGTGACGAAATATTACAGGGAATACACGATGATCAATTTCCATTAGTAATATGGCAAACTGGTTCAGGGACTCAAAGTAATATGAATTGCAATGAAGTGATAGCTAATAGGGCACATGTACTTAAAGGAAATAAATTGGGCGAAGGAAAAAGATTAATTCATCCCAATGATGATGTGAATAAAAGTCAGTCATCTAATGATACCTTCCCTACAGCAATGCACATAGCCATTTATAAAATGATAGTGGAGATCACCATTCCGGGGATAGAAAAATTGCACGATACTCTTAAAAAAAAGTCAGAAAAATTCTCGAAAGTGATTAAAATCGGCCGTACTCACCTGATGGATGCCACCCCACTTACCTTAGGTCAGGAATTCAGCGGTTACGTTTCTCAGCTGAATCATGGAGTAAAAGCTTTGAGAAATACTTTAAACCACCTTTCAGAACTGGCTTTAGGTGGAACTGCTGTAGGAACCGGTATCAATACTCCCAAAGGCTATACTAAACTGGTAACTCAAAAAATAGCTGATTTTACTCAATTACCCTTCTGTTCCGCTAAAAATAAATTTGAAGCCTTAGCTGCCCACGATGCTCTAGTGGAAACCCACGGAGCTTTAAAACAACTGGCGGTATCATTAATGAAAATTGCCAACGATATTCGCTTGTTAGCCTCAGGACCGCGCAGCGGTATCAGCGAAATTATTATTCCTGTTAATGAACCGGGCTCTTCTATTATGCCCGGCAAGGTTAACCCTACTCAATGCGAGGCTATGACTATGGTTTGTGCTCAGATGATAGGTAATGATACCACCCTATCAGTAAGCGGTAGTGGGGGTCACTATGAGTTGAATGTATTCAAACCAGTGATGGCTTATAATGTGCTGCAATCTGCTCGTTTACTCGGAGATTCCTGCATGAGCTTTAACGATTATTGTGTCGTAGGTATTGAACCCAATAAGGAAGTCATTAAACGGCACCTGGATAATTCCCTTATGTTGGTAACTGCACTTAATACCAAGATCGGTTATGAAAAAGCAGCTAAAATCGCTAAAGTTGCTCATGAAAATGGTACTACCTTAAAAGAAGAGGCAGTTAAACTGGGTTATCTCACGACAGAGCAGTTTGATGAGTGGGTTAGACCAGAAAATATGGTATGAAAACTATAAATTCCAAACACTCTCCCTATACTTGATAAGTAACTACACACAACAACACTTTAGTAAAGGAATTTTTTCGGTTGTTTCTAATTGTTTTATCATTAATTTCAATTGCTCAAAAAACCGATTCAATTGCTTAAAGAACTGATCGAAATTTTATTAATGTAGCATTTAACTTTAGTCAGATACTAAAGCATGCCGAAAATATTGTGGCTTTAGCAGAGATTAAAGCTAGTTCGATCTATCTAGATTATGGCATACGACCTAACCAGCTATTTAAAGGGGGATAGTTACAATAACCCTTATTATTAGGATTAACCTTTTTCTACAATAGTTTTGCTAGCGAATCAATAGGACAAGCAAGAGAGATATTCACATTTTTTGGTAATACATATCATCTTAAGAGAAGCCATTTTTTCTCAGTCACCATAATTGGCTCGGGTTTAACTTAAGTAGCTGATGTGTTTGATATTGAAAACAATGATATAAATCAAGCGGTTAGTACCTATTTCAATTTAGGAGTGGACATCACAGGTTAGGCCTTAGGTTTTCGCTTCTTCACCTTTCCAATATGAGTTTTTACAAACTTAACTATGGTATTAATATATGGGACCTTAATGTAGGCATTACCTATCGATTTAAAGAAAATGATATAGCTAAATTTGAAGAAGTATTAGTAAAGAAGAAAGAGTTTGTCATTTTGTACAATGCAAGAACCCGTCAAATAGCTTATAACCACCCCTATCTCTTTGTTCATAGATATAAGCCTTTGAATACAATAGAAAATTATCCCCAATATTGAACTCGGGGCTGGACTGGACTGTGATGGATGATGAAATTTCCTATGAATTCAAAAAATACTGCCTTGAAGTTGAGATGCAGAATAATGAAACTCTAGGCAGAATTCAATCCCTTACCAGCAGGCCTTATATTAGTTTTGAGCTTTTCTTTAATCGATTATCAGTTGTCGGACAGAGCGGATATTACTTTTTTCATCCAGATCTCCAAAAACATGAAAACATCTAGCATTTATCAAAATTTTATTAGATATAACAATAAACATTATGTTTTCAATAGATTGGGTTTACGTTATCGTTTTCAAAATCACTGGTTTGTAAATTTAACTGGCAAAACGCACTTATTCAAAATCGAGTTTATGGAGCTAGGGGTAGGAGTCTATATTTAACTCATGTAAGGATTTCTAGTGTTAATCATATCAGTCCTGTATAGCCTTCTATAAAGAAGTTTAGACAACGAGTCAATAGCTATTATATATTTATTAGGCACACAACTTAATTTTGCCTAATTTCAATTACATTAGCATGCTAGTTTTAAATTTTATGGATAATCTACCTGTCTCAAGGCTATTTGATATACCCCAGTATCAATTGAAAAACAGCCCTTTGCTTGATGCACTTACTACTAAAGTAAATGGAGAGTGGAAAAAAGTTTCTACCAATGAGTTTGTATCGGAAAGTAAAAAAATAGGACAGGCTTTAATTGAAATGGGAGTAGAACGTCATGATAAAATTGTCTTGATATCTTCTACCAATCGTTATGAATGGAATATTCTAGATATTGGAATATTGCAAGCCGGAGCTATTAATGTGCCTGTTTACCCTACTATTTCAAAAGAAGATTACAAATATATTTTTAATGATTGCAAAGTAAAATATTGCTTTGTATCAGATATTGAGTTGTATCACAAAGTAAATTCTATCATCACTGAAGTAAAAAGTCTAAAAGATATCTTCATTTTTGATGAGGAAGAAAATGCAAAAAACTGGCGTGAAGTCTTAAAGCTAGGAGAAAAAGCCAAACACGAAGCTGCGTTGAACAAACGTATGGCCGCCGTTAATAAGCATGATATGGCTACTCTGATATATACTTCCGGTACTACTGGAACTCCTAAAGGAGTGATGCTCTCGCATGATAATATAGTAAGCAATGTTTTAAATTGCCAAGACCGCATTTCTGCAGTAACCATAGGAAAAGCTCTTAGCTTTTTGCCGATGTGTCACGTTTTTGAAAGAATGCTGATCTATTTTTATCTCTACAATGGCATTTCCATTTACTTTGCCAAATCTATTGACGAAATCGGTGATAATATTCGTGAAATAAAGCCGGACATATTTAGCGCAGTACCAAGGTTATTGGAAAAAGTTTACGATAAGATTATCAGTAAGGGAGTTGAGCTCACCGGAATCAAGAAAAGCCTTTTTTTCTGGGCAGTGAAGTTGGGAGAAAAATTTAATCATCTAGGAAAAAGTACCTGGTATAAATTCCAGTTGTCCATTGCCCGTAAGCTTATTTTTAGCAAGTGGAAGGAGGGTCTAGGGGGTAATATAAAAACTATCGTGTCTGGCGGAGCAGCTCTTAACCCCCGCCTTAACCGAGTATTTTCTGCTGCAGGTCTGAATATCCAAGAAGGTTATGGTTTAACAGAAACTTCTCCTGTAATTGCCGTAAATGGCCCTGATATAGCTCGCAAACGTATCGGTACGGTTGGTATGCCTATTTGTAATGTGGAGGTTAAAATAGCGGAAGATGGGGAAATCCTCTGTAAAGGACCCAACATTATGTTGGGCTATTATGAAAAACCTGAAAAAACTTCTGAAGTAATTGATAGCCAAGGCTGGTTTCATACTGGTGATATAGGTGAAATGGAAGGAGGTAAATTCTTAAAAATAACCGATCGCAAAAAAGAAATATTCAAAACATCTGGTGGTAAGTATGTGGCCCCCCAGATTATGGAAAATAAACTTAAAGAATCCCGCTTTATAGAACAGATTATGGTTGTTGGAGAAGGGGAGAAACATCCAGCAGCTTTAGTACAACCTGATTTTGAATTTTTGCGTTCTTGGTGCAAACGCAAAAACATATCTTATACCACCAATGAAAAGATGATAAATAATGAGCAGATTAAAGAACAGATAATACAGGATATTGAAGAGAAAAATGCTGACTTTGGGAAATGGGAACAGGTTAAAAAGATGGAGTTAACCCCCGACGTATGGAGTGTTGATGCCGGTCACTTGACGCCTAAGTTAAGTCTTAAGCGAAGAAATATTATTAAAATATATCAAACTCTATATGATAAAATCTATCGAGATTAATCCTGCTGTTTGATTAATTCTTCTACCTGCCCTTTTATCCTTTTTAGAGGAACTACTCAAGGCAAAAGTAGAAAAGTCTAAAGACTTTTTTGATGTAATTAGTCTTACTCTAATAATATGATTTCTAATCCTAAAATAAACCTCACCTCACATGAAACGAAATATTCGTAAAGCCACTGTTTTGGGTTCAGGCATAATGGGTTCACAAATAGCCTGTCATTTGGCCAATGTAGGAGTTAGAGTTTTGTTACTCGATATACCTCCTAAACAGCTTAATGACAAAGAAAAGAAAGCTGGGCTTAAGCTTAATGATAAAAGTGTTTGCAACCGTATAGTAAATGAAAATTTACAGAAAGCGGTAAAAATGAATCCTGCCCCACTCTACGACCAAAGCTTTGCGGGCCGTATTGATACGGGAAATTTTAACGATAACCTTGTAGATATTAAAGATAGCGATTGGATAATTGAAGTAGTAGTAGAAAGACTGGATATTAAACAAAGTCTGTTTGGTAAAGTGGAAAAATTCCGAAAAAAAGGCACGCTAATTACCTCTAACACTTCCGGTATTCCCATTAATCTTATGCTTTGGGAGCGCAGTGATGATTTCAAAGAAAACTTTTGCGGGACTCATTTTTTTAATCCCCCTCGCTATTTAGAATTACTGGAAATTATCCCAACCCAATACACCAAACCAGAGGTGGTAGGCTTTTTCATGGAGTATGGTAATCTTTATTTAGGAAAAACCACTGTTTTATGTAAAGACACACCAGCTTTTATTGCTAACCGAGTTGGAATTTTCGGAATTATGGATTTATTCCAAAAAATGATCGAACTGGACTTAAATATAGAAGAGATAGATAAGCTCACTGGGCCAGTAATAGGTCGTCCTAAATCGGCTACTTTCCGCACCGCTGATATAGTGGGTTTAGATACCTTAATTCACGTTGCTAATGGGCTAAGTCAGACCTTGAAAAATGATGAGCGAAAAGAAGTATTTGAGCTACCCTCTTTCATACAAAAGATGCAGGAAAATAACTGGCTGGGATCTAAGTCAGGACAAGGTTTTTATAAAAAAGTGATAGGAAGAAATGGCAGGTCAGAAATTCTTTCTATCAATTTGAAAACTATGGATTATACTCCGCAGAAAAAATCGAAGCTCTCTACACTTGAGCTCACTAAAACTATCGATAATGTAAAAGATCGATTTAAAGTTCTGGTAAGTGGTACAGACAAAGCCGGAGAATTTTACCGTAAGATTTTTGCCTCCCTTTTTGCTTACGTTTCTAATCGTATTCCCGAAATATCAGATGAGCTTTTCAGGATTGATGAAAGTATGCAAGCCGGTTTTGGCTGGAAGCATGGACCCTTTGAGATATGGGACGCTATTGGTGTGAAAAAAGGACTCAAACTCATTGATGAAGAAGGGCTTAAAGCGGCTAACTGGGTTAAAGAAATGTTAAGCTCTGATCAAAAATCCTTTTACGAAATAAAAAGAGAAACTCGGCAATATTATTCTATTCCTCACAAAGCAGGGAAGGCTATTTCTGGAATTCAAGAACTTATAGTATTAGATTATATTCGCCCAACTAAAACCGTATGGAGAAACAGTGAATCTTCAGTAGTAGATTTGGGAGACGGCATCCTCAATATTGAGTTCCATTCTAAAATGAACACCTTAGGAAATGAGGCTTTAGCTGGTATCAACAAGGGGATTGAGTTAGCTGAAAAAGATTATCGTGGAGTAGTAATTGGCAATCAAGGCGATAATTTTTCGGCTGGTGCCAACTTAGCTATGGTCTTTATCATGGCCACTGAGCAAGAATGGGATGAGCTCAACTTTGCTATAAAGTACTTTCAAAACACTATAATGAAAGTACGCTACTCTTCTATTCCGGTCGTGGTAGCTCCGTATGGCATGGCTTTGGGAGGGGGTTGCGAGATCGCACTTCATGCAGATGCAATTCAGTGTGCTGCCGAGACCTACACCGGTCTGGTAGAATTTGCAGTGGGATTAATTCCCGGAGGCGGAGGGACTAAGGAGTTAGTTCGAAAAGCTTCTCAACGTTATGTAAAAGACGATATTGAAGTGAATGCTTATCGGGAAAATCTTCTGATGATCAGTCAGGGGAAAGTGTCGAATTCTGCTGTAGAAGCATTTAATATGGATATTTTTTTAAAAGCTCGTGATCAAATATCCATGAATAAGCACAGATTGATAACCGATGCCAAGAATAGAGCAATTGTTTTAGCAGAAACTGGTTACCAAATGCCGATAAAGGAGAAAGACATCAAAGTGTTAGGCAAGCAAGCTCTTGGAATATTTGAAGTTGGATCCCATCAAATGCTGGAAGGAGGATATATTTCAGAATATGAAAAGAAAGTGGTAATGAAACTGGGTTGGATTATGGCTGGTGGAGATTTGAGCGAAGCTAATTACGTTTCAGAGCAATATCTTCTGGATTTAGAACGTGAAGTTTTCCTGAGCCTTTGTGGTGAAAAGAAAACTTTGGAAAGAATCCAAGCCATGCTAAAAACGGGTAAACCTTTGAGAAATTGATAAAGTAGCTTATTTAACCGACAGATAATAAAAATCATGAATGCATATATAGTAGCAGCAAAAAGAACGGCCATAAGCAAAGCCCCCAACGGCAAGTTTCGTTTCATGAGACCTGATACTTTAGCTGCTCGGCTTATCCGAGAAATGATGAAGGAAATACCTAGTCTTGAAAAAGACCGGATAGACGATCTACTCGTAGGTAATGCCATGCCTGAAGCCGAGCAGGGTTTAAATATTGCCCGGATGATTTCTCTTATGGGACTTGATACTGTAAAAGTGCCAGGAGTAACAGTGAATCGTTATTGTGCGAGCGGGCTGGAAACCATAGCTATTGCTTCGGCAAAAATCCATGCAGGCATTGCGAATTGTATAATAGCTGGGGGAGTGGAAAGCATGAGTTATATTCCCATGGGAGGTTACAAAGTGGTACCCAATCATGGACTCACTCAACATCACGCAGATTATTACAATAACATGGGGCTTACCGCAGAGGCGGTGGCCAAAAAATATAAAGTAAGTCGCGAAGCTCAAGATGAATTTGGTTATCAATCTCATCAAAAAGCGCTAAAAGCTATCAGAAATAGAAATTTCATAGACGAAATTGTACCCATTGAGATTGAAGAAGTATATCTGGATGAGAAAGAAAAAAGACGGAAAAGAACCTATATCATAGACACCGATGAGGGTCCCCGAGCTGACACTTCTCTCGAAAAAATGAAAAAGCTACGTCCAGTTTTTGCCATCAAAGGTTCTGTTACGGCGGGTAATTCCTCTCAAACTTCAGATGGTGCTGCCTTTGTGGCTCTTATGAGTGAGAAAATGTTAAAGGAGTTAAACTTGGAACCTATTGCCCGCCTGATAACTTACCAATTAGCAGGGGTGGAACCTCGAATTATGGGCATCGGGCCTATAAATGCTGTGTCCAAAGCATTGAGAAATGTCGGGATGAAGCTGTCCGATATAGGTCTTATTGAATTGAATGAGGCTTTTGCTTCACAAGTTTTGGCAGTAAAGAGAGAATTAGAAATCAATCCAAACATTTTGAACGTGAACGGAGGAGCTATAGCTATGGGACATCCGCTTGGATGTACAGGCGCTAAGCTTTCTGTTCAGATACTTCACGAGCTCAAAAAGAGGAAGGGTAAACATGGCCTGGTAACCATGTGTGTAGGAGAAGGGCAAGGTGCAGCCGGGATTTTTGAAATGCTTTAAAAGAGTCTGAAATTTTATTGTGCCAATGTAGTTTATATTTTTAAAATGAGGTAAATAATTTGATCATTTAAATACTAAATATACCATGTCAACTGCTGTAGAAAAGCAATTTTTAAGAGGGGGAGAGTTTCTGATTCTCGACGTAAAAGCAGATAATATTTTTATTCCCGAAGACTTTACTGAAGAGCAAAATATGATGGCCCAGGCCTCAACAGACTTCATCGATAAAGAAGTAGTCCCTCAACGCGAACGCTTTGAAAAAAAGGATTACAAGCTTACCGAAGAGCTAATGAAAAAGATTGGGGATCTGGGACTGTTAGGTATCAGCATTCCCAAAGAATATGGCGGACTAGGGATGGGCTTTAATACTTCTATGTTAATTTGTGATCGTATTTCCGGTATTTCCGGATCTCTTTCTACTGCTTATGGTGCTCATACGGGTATTGGAACACTCCCTATTTTACTTTATGGAAACGATCAGCAGAAGAAAAAATATCTGCCTAAATTAACTAATGGAGAATGGATGGGAGCTTACTGTCTCACTGAACCTGGAGCTGGTTCAGATGCTAATTCAGGTAAAACCAAGGCCGAATTGACAAGTGATGGGAAATATTATCTGATAAACGGACAAAAGATCTGGATTTCCAATGCTGGCTTTGCAAATGTGTTTATCGTATTTGCCCGTATAGAAGATGATGATTACCTAACGGGATTCATTGTTGAAAGAGATACAAAAGGTCTTAGTTTTGGTGAAGAGGAAAATAAACTGGGAATTCATGCCAGTTCTACCAGACAATTATTTTTTAACGACTGTAAAATTCCCATAGAAAATCTGCTAGGTGAACGAAATGGAGGTTTTAAAATTGCTATGAATGCTCTGAATTATGGTCGCATCAAGTTAGCTGCTGCTACATTAGACTCAAGTCGTAGATTAATTACCCAGGCCGTGCAATATGCTAGGAAGCGCAAGCAATTTGGTCATTCTCTTACCGATTTTGGAGCCATTCAGCAAAAGCTAGCCGATATGGCTACCCGTACTTGGATTACTGAAAGTGCCACTTATCGTACAGGGCAGTACATTGAGAATAATGTCAACCGCTTGCGTGGGGAAGGAGTTGACGATAGTGTTGCCAAGTTAAAAGGGATAGAAGAATTTGCCATTGAGTGTGCCATATTGAAGGTATTAGCTTCTGAAACAGGAAGCTTTGTGGCCGATGAAGGTGTACAGATTTACGGCGGTATGGGCTATAGCGCTGACGCCCCCATGGCAAGTGCTTATTGCGATGTGCGTATTACACGGATCTACGAAGGAACAAATGAGATCAACCGGTTGCAAAGCGTAAGTATGTTGCTTAAAAAAGCTATGAAAGGTGGATTAGATCTAGTGAACCCTGCTATGAAAGTAGCAAATGAACTAATGGAAATTCCTTCTTTTGAGACTCCTGACTGTTCTGAGCTTTTTGCTGAAGAAAAAGAAGTCTTAGATAAATTGAAGAAATCCATCCTAATGATAACAGCTAAAACAATAGAAAAATTTTCTATCGATATCAAAAAGGAACAGGAACTCATAATAGCAATAGCCGATATGATTATTGAAGTTTATGCAGCTGAGAGTGGCATTTTGCGTGCGGAAAAACTTGCTTATAAAAACAGGGGAACAGCAGCGGCTAATATGGCTAAATTATACTTGTACAGAACGGTCGAAAATGTAGGACTTAAAGGAAGAGAAGCAATCCATAGTTTTACTGAGGGCGACGAGCAACATCTCATGTTAATGGGACTGAAACGTTTTACAAGACTACAAAACCCTATTAATGTAAAGAAAGTTCGCAGACAAATAGCCGCTAAGGTGATTGAAAAAAACAAATATCCTTTTTAGTTTTTCTACTTCGAATTTATTTGATAGAAGGTTCTTTTAAGAAGCTTCCAATGCACGGGCTTAATAAGAGCTTTTCAATTCCTCATTATCAACTTTAGTTGATGTTTTCTGTGCTTTTACACCTATTAAGAAGCCTTTTCTTGCTTTTGATAATAGAGAGGTTTATATTTTTTGCCTTGTGACCTCGGCAGGACTCAAACCTGCAACCACCTGAGCCGTAATCAGGCATTCTATTCAGTTGAACTACGAGGCCGTTTTTTGCCTGTATAATTTGTTGCTGCTACTCACTTGAGACTATGAGATTTCCGCACTCAATCCTCTTTCCAATAAATTACTGCAACGTGGCTTCAGTTCTTTATAAGTTCCAATTTTAACGGCACACTTGCCCTTGTAGTGTACAATAATACTGCACTGTTCGGCCTGTTCAGGTGTATGGTCACAAACTTCCATAAGTTGATTGTATTACCCAATCAAAAGTATTTACATCATCATTGTATAATATGACCTCATGCAAGGAAGATATCTCCATGCCGAGTTGTACTTTTTCTAAAGTTTCAATCTGTTCAAACTTCATCGTTCCTTTCCTCCATATATTCTTAATTTTTGTTCCTTACCCTGTAATAGGCTTTCAATATTTTTCTGATGGGTAAGAAGTACTAAAAATACTAAGGCAAAGCTAAAAATCATCAAAATAGTGGAGTTTTCTTGATATTTAAATATCAACCAAATGGGAAAAGAAAAAGCCGCTAAGATAGAACTAAGCGATACAATGCGAAAAGACAGGAAAAATATCACAAAAGTAGCAACTACCATAAGAACTGCTCCAGGATGAATAGAAATAATTATTCCGAGAAGAATAGCGATACCCTTACCTCCTTTAAAGTTTGTAAATACCGGGAAAATATGGCCCAATACACCAAAAATACCCAATAATAGCATAGTTTCAATATCACCTACATGTCTAGGACTGAGGTAAACTAGTTTTACTGCGGCAAAGCCTTTAAGTGTATCTAAAACAAAAACAGCCAAGCCTGGCCATCTACCTAATACCCTCATCATATTAGTAGCTCCTGCATTGCCACTGCCATAATTCCTAATATCAATTCCGTAAAACCATCTACCAATCCACACTGACCAATTACAGGAACCCAAAAGGTAGGCAATAATAATTAAACTCAACTTCACTAAGGACAAAAATAACTTTATTTAGCATAAGCAAACGAAGTTGAAAATATTAATTCTAAATTCTAAAACTAATGGTTATTAAGATTTCCCGAATCAGTAGGTAACTCATTTAGTGTAATGGTGGGGAAAACGAGGGTGAGAACTTTAAACCGGAATCATCACTAGTTTAAGGGATTATTTCTAAAGTTTTTCAACAGTTATAAACCCCAGATGCTATCGTTTTGCCATAAACTTCGTAGGACTTTCAAAAAGGCTTAGATCAAAAACTTTCGCAACTATAAATTACTAGCATAACAATTTACAAAATGGTCTGATAGCTAAATTCTATAGATAATTTAGTTTTGCACAAAATCTTAATCAAAACCTACTTTATAAATCAGATTGTAAAGAGGCTATACAAAAGCTTATAGATCGGTATCAAAGTAGACCTGATATACTTAGATCCTCCTTTTAATTCCAATCGTGTCTACTAAGTATGGTCTACAGGAGTAGAGGGAAGACCACCCAGCAAAAAGCATTCTCCGATATGTGGACTTATAACAGTGAAACAAAGCAAATGCTTTTGCATTTTAAAGAAAATTTAGAAGAGAATAGGGAGGTTTCAAGAGTAGTTAAAACTTCCTGAAAATTTGGATAGAATCTATAAAAAATATGACGTCTAAGGATAAGAAACTACTAGCTTATCTAATCTATATGGCAGAAAGGCTGGTACTTATGAGGAAGATACTTTAAAAATACAGGATCTATCTATTATCACTGTGACCCTGCCGCAAGCCATTATATTAAGATCATTCTAGATGGCATCTTTGGAATAAAAAATTTTAGAAATGAAATTGTGTGGTCTTATCGAACCGGGGGAGTTGGCAAAAGATGGTTTGGACGTAAGCATGATATTAATCTTGTTTTATGGAAAGGAAAGGTCTAATAAAATTGAAATTGATGATGTTATAAATAAGCGATTATTAAGGATAGATGTCTAGGCTATAAAGAATCAGAATATCTCGATAGAGGGCAAGCCTGAAAGCAAAAATGCTTACAATAAGCTCGACCCTTTTCAAAAGCAGGGTTTTCTTATCCGTGAAATAAGAGACTTTCCTAATAAAAGGCAGAGCAGGGATGGAGGAGTGGATGGTGAGTTAACAATTTATTTAGGAGAAGATAAAAAAGGAGATGATAGCTGGGGAAAGATGGTATTTTCAGTTAAAACGGGCAAACAAATAAACCCCGCTATGGCCAGAGAGCTTTGGGGAAACTATGGAAAAATAGAAAACAGCTATGGGAGGGCTTATTTTAGAACAAGAGCCTAGCGATAAAATGGAAGAGACAGCCGAAAGAAAAGGTGAATTAAAGTATCTGTATAAAAAAGACCTGCCGCCTAGTTATTACCCTAGATTACAAATATTAACAGCACAGGAAATAATAGATGGATAACCTTATTAATCTTCCGCCTACTATGATGCAAATTAGAAAGTATAGAAAAGAGCAGTCTTTATTCTAAAATCTTCAGGTTTTATAGGGAATATATGCCAATACAAGGTAATAGCAAAAACTTTCTCTTTTACTAAGTTAAAACTAAGTTTATTATATTTGATTTTCAATCATGCGGTCTTCAAATATGAAAAAATTTAAATTCCTTGCAATTTGCTCTTTATATTATCGTGGTGGAGTTATGGAGGTTTGGAAAGTGTATTTAAACAGATACTGTATTACTTAACTTTTGATGGTTTAAGTTTATGGATGTTATACATTTTATTTACATTGAATGGAAGAATAAAAAAGGAGAATACTAAAAGAGGGATTCTTACAAGCTTAACTACCACTCACACGGTTGCAAATGGGCTCTTTCTAAGCTAGTCACAAATCCAAAACTTATTTTAATGATTAAAGAAAAAATAGCTCCCACAGATCATCCTATAATGCAAGAAATATCCCACCGTTGGAGCCCTCGTGCTTTTAGCGAAAAATCGGTAGAAGAAAATAAATTACTGAGTTTACTGGAAGCAGTCCGCTGGGCTCCCAGCAATCGTAATGAGCAGCCCTGGCATTTTATTATTGCCCGTAAAGGAGATGTCCATTATTCCAAACTATTTGAAGGGTTAAATGAATGGAATTCCAAGTGGGCTTTTACAGCTCCGGTTTTAATAGCGGTAATGGCTAAAAGGAACTTTGATTATAAAAACCAGTCTAACAATCATAGTTGGTACGATGTAGGACTAGCTATCGGAAACCTCTTAATTCAGGCAACTCATATAGGTCTCTCCGCTCATCAAATGGCAGGAATTTATCCGGAAAAAATAGTGAAAAACTTTAGTATCAGATCTTCTAAGTATGATGTAGTCAGTGTGATAGCTTTAGGTTACCAGGATGAATACCGGCTGGTAGAGCTAGTCAACTCATACCGGGAATCAGAATATAAAGCACGTGAACGTAAGGCTTTAAAGGAATTTGTTTTTGGGGAAGATTTTGGAAAAAACCCAGATTGGTTATGATGAATTTGATTAATTCGTTAAGATAAACACCTATATGAGCTAGTGATTTTCTTTTTGTATGGCAATAGCAAGTCAAAAAAAGATACAGGGGCCAATAACTGGAAGCAATTAACCAAAATAGTTCTGCTATTCTCTTATCTTTTACTTTTATCCTCCAAATTAGAATATTTATTATGAAAGGTCAAAAAAAATACATGCGAGAACATAGAGGAAGCTTTATTGAAGAACTCAAAGATTTGCTGCGTATCCCCAGCATTTCAGCCGACTCTCAACACAGGGATGATATTATAAAAACCGCTGAAGCAGTAAGCCAAAAACTGAAAGATGCAGGAGCTGAAAAAGTTGAGATTTGTAGAACGCTTGGTTATCCAATTGTCTATGGAGAAAAAATCGTAGACTCTAAACTACCTACAGTTTTAGTGTATGGCCATTATGATGTGCAACCTCCTAATCCGCTAGATAACTGGCATACTGACCCTTTTGATCCAGTCATCAAAAAAACTGACATCCACCCTGAAGGGGCTATTTTTGCCAGAGGTGCCTGCGATGACAAGGGCCAAATGTTCATGCACCTAAAGGCTTTGGAAGTGATGAGTCAAACCGATACACTGATCTGCAACATAAAATTTATAATTGAAGGGGAAGAAGAAGTTGGCAGTAAAAGCTTAGGTGGATTTGTAGAACGCAATAAAGAAAAACTGGCTTGCGATGTCATTCTGACTTCTGATACCAATATACTAGCTAACGATATTCCTTCCATTACTACTAGCTTACGTGGGTTGAGCTATGTAGAAGTGAAAGTTACTGGTCCCAATCGTGATTTACATTCTGGTTCATACGGTGGAGCAGTAGCTAACCCCATCAACGTCTTAGCAAAAATGATCGCTTCGCTGCACGATGAGAACGGCCATATTACCATTCCCGGCTTTTATGATAATGTGAAAGAGCTTTCCGCAAAAGAAAGATCCGAAATTACCAAAGTCCCTTTTAATCTAGAGGAGTATAAAAAAGCTCTTGACCTGAAAGAAGTTTGGGGCGAAAAAGGTTATGTAACTATGGAACGCAACTCTATCCGCCCTACTTTAGACGTAAATGGCATCTGGGGAGGCTATAACGGGAAAGAAACTAAAACTGTAATTGCTTCGCAAGCCTTTGCTAAGATCTCTATGCGTTTGGTACCTCATCAGAGACCGGAAAATATCACCGAACTTTTTATCGAACATTTTAAAAACATTGCACCCAATAGCATAAGAGTGGAAATAAGCCGTTTTCACGGCGGCCTCCCTTATGTATCTCCTGCTGATAGCCTCGATTACCTAGCTGCCAGTAAAGCTATGGAAGATACTTTTGGTAAAAAGCCCATTCCGATACGCACTGGAGGCAGTATTCCCATCATAGCTCTTTTTGAAAGAGAATTAGGCGTAAAATCTATCTTGATGGGATTTGGACTGGATTCTGATGGGACTCACTCACCTAATGAGCACTATGGTTTGTTCAATTTCATACGGGGTATCGAAACCATTCTACAGTTTTACAAGCACTTTACAGAATTGAAAAAGAGCTATTAAAGACAGATAAAAAGCTATTCTTTCTTAGGAAGATTGTTCTTAATCAGCATAGCAGCCGCAATAAAGAATAACACAATAGCTGTCCAGTTGCCACCGTAATAAATAGCCAGAGCTATTAGGGCAGCAGCAGTAAAAGCTCCCGTAGCCATTAAGATCCAGCTGCCAATTACATTGAGCACGCCTGCCACACGATGCTCGGCACTGTCAGCGCCCCATGCACGGTCAGCTAAAGAAGTACCCATGGCCACCATAAAGGAAACATAAGTAGTGGAAAGGGGTAATTTAAGTGAAGTAGCAAAAGCGATTAGAATACTAGCCATCATCAAGTTAACTGAAGCCCTTACTAAATCAAAGGCAGGGGCTTCTTTCTCAGCAATAGTATAAGAACGAAATCGCCAGTGTATAATAATGCGGATTCTTCGGGGAATAATAATGGTAAAAAAGTTAGTAAAAGCCATAGCAGATGCTACAATCCATTTGGAGAGGAAATTGGGTTTAAAACGCTCATTAACAGACCCTTGAGTACTCAGCTTTACTTCCGTTTCAGTAACCCATTTAGCTTTAGTCGAAAGCCAAAGAGTAAGCACCATAATAATGCCTGCAATAAACAACATATACGTAGGCGTTTTCACTTTTTCAGACAGTGTACCCATCAGATATTGATCGGCCTCCACTCCTGCTGCTTTCCAATCGGTAAAAGACTGGAAACCCGTGATCGGTACTCCAATAAAGTTCACCAGATCATTACCCGCAAAAGCCATTGCTAAGGAGAAAGTCCCTACATGTATTATCATTCTAAGCGGATTAAGCATAATAACCCGTTGTAAAATAAAAGTGAGAAGCGTAATCCCCACAAAGGAAATCAGCATGATAACACCCGTATTTTCTTTAATATACTGTGTAGTACTGTCATTGATAAAGGAAGCTCCCTTCACTCCTTTTAGGAGCATAAAGTAAACGATGGAGGTAAGAGCCAGCCCGCTAAAGATAGCCCCGTACTGCAGTAAACCCTTGTAGAAATTAAAAGTAAACAGTAAACGACATAACCACTGTACTACTACCCCAGTGGTAAAAGCAACTCCTATCGAAAGAAATATACCTGCAATAATATGAGCGGCTTTGGAATAGTTAATCAATTTCGTAACATTTTGTACTTCACTATCGCCCCGACCCAGCATCAGCCAGCCCATCATGACCGAAGCACCTAGCAGTTCAAAAACAACGGAAACCGTCGTGCTAGTCGGCATCCCCAAAGAGTTGAACAGATCCAACAGGAGAATATCGGTGATCATTACTGCCATAAAGATTATCATTATATCGGCAAAGCTGAAAAACTCAGGATTGAAAATACCTTTGCGTGCTACCTCCATCATACCGCTGGAAAAGGTCACTCCAGCAAAAACACCCAATCCAGCAACAAGAAGAATGACATTTCGAGAGGCTACTTTAGAGCCAATCGCTGAGTTGAGAAAGTTCACGGCATCATTACTCACTCCCACTACAAGATCTGCAACAGCCAAAAGAAAAAGAGCAATAATTAGAATTTGATAGCTATCCATAAAATATTAATTTGCTGACAAAATTTCTAATTTAATATTAACCCATAGTTAAGACCCGAAAAACCTCTCCTCCTTCCCATTATGTCTAAAAAGATTTCAACTTTCGTTTTATGTATTGTTCTTTTACATTCCTGTAAAACCAGTAATTCACAAATGAAACAGTCACACACTAATCGCCTGGTCAACGAAACTAGTCCTTATTTGCTACAGCATGCCCACAACCCTGTGAACTGGTATCCCTGGGGTGATGAAGCCTTTGATCAAGCTCAAAAAGAAAATAAACTGGTAATAATAAGCATCGGCTACTCCGCCTGTCACTGGTGCCACGTAATGGAACGTCAAAGCTTTGAAGACTCAACTGTAGCAGTCTTGATGAATGAAAAGTTCATCTCCGTAAAGGTAGACCGGGAAGAATATCCAGACGTAGATCATATCTACATGACGGCCGTGCAACTGATGAGCGGAAGTGGAGGATGGCCATTGAACGTGGTAACTTTGCCAGACGGACGACCCATTTGGGGCGGCACTTATTTTCCCAAAGAAAAATGGATGCAAACTTTAGAAAGCATATATCGGGCGTATCAGAAAGAGGCTGAAAAAGTAGAAGAGTATGCTCAAAAGCTACATGAGGATATGAGGCAATCTGAACTGATACAAGTAAATATTGAAGAACCTGATTTTGTTATAGAGAAAGCGCAACTTATATACCGAAATTGGACTTCTCGATTTGATAGGGTAGAAGGCGGATCAAATAAAGCTCCAAAATTCCCTTTACCCAACAACTATCAATTTTTACTGCATTATGGCCATCTGTCAGAAAATCAAGAAGCCTTAGAACAGGCAAGGCTTACGCTAAAGAAAATGGCCTACGGGGGCATTTACGATCAATTAGGCGGAGGCTTTGCCCGTTATTCCACCGACCTTTACTGGAAGGTACCGCATTTTGAAAAAATGTTGTACGACAATGCCCAACTGGTCAGTTTATACAGTGAAGCTTATCAGAAATTCAAGCTCCCTCTCTATCGAGAGGTAGTGGAAGAAACTTTGGAATGGACACAACGTGAGATGACTGGAGCCAAGGGCGAGTTTTATTCCTCCTTGGACGCTGATAGTGAAGGAGAAGAAGGTAAATTTTACATCTGGACCAAAGAAGAAATAAAACAACTAGCAGAAAATGACTTTGTACTAGTGAAGGAATTTTACAACGTGAATTCCAAAGGACTATGGGAAAACGGCCACTATATTCTACTGAGGGAGCTTTCTTATGCCGAGCAAGCAGAAAAACAACAACTGAGCGAAGAAGAGCTAAAGTCAAAAATACAAGACTTTAAAGAAAAAGCCTTTGCTGAAAGGACTAAGAGAATACATCCGGGTCTGGACGACAAATCCCTGACCAGTTGGAATGCTATGATGCTGAGCGCCTATCTGGATGCTTATAAGGTTTTCGGTAAGAAAGACTACCTCAAAGCAGCTCTTAAAAATGCCGACTGGCTTCTGGAAAACCAGCTGCAAAAAGATGGCAGTTTATGGCATAGCTATAAAAAAGGCGATAGTAAAATTGAGGGTTTAATCGAGGATTATGCCTTTAGCATACAGGCCTTCCTCAAGCTATTTGAGGTTACTTTTGAAGAGGATTACCTGAAACAGGCCACCCGATGGATGGAATATGCTAAAGCCCACTTTGAGGATAAGGTCAATGGGCTATTTTACTACCGCAATCTACAATATAAGCAACTGATTGCCCAAAGCCAGGAAACTTACGACAATGTAATTCCTGCAGCTAATTCTGTAATGGCACATAATCTTTTTATCCTCAGCCATTGTCTGGACAGGCAGGATTATCGTCTCCAAGCTCTAACCATGTTGAACCAAGTGACAGATAAGTTATACGATTATGGAGAAGGCTTCAGCAATTGGGCACAACTGTTACTACATCTTACTTATCCTTTTTATGAAATAGCTATTAGCGGAAAAAATGCTGAAAATATCTATCGGGAATTTCAGCAAAAATACTTGCCTAACACCGTATGGGTTAGTAGTAAAAATGAGAGTAAATTAGTTTTACTTCAAAATCGCTATGTAGAAGGTAAAACTTTGATCTATGTTTGTCGGGATAAGGTGTGCCAGCTTCCAGTAGAAAAAGTTGAGGAGGCACTGGATCTAATTAACAAGTAAAATTCTATTCTCGAAAAAACTTTTAATAGTTTAATGTAAATTATTTACTATAAGCATTAAATTTTTAAAAAGATAGATTTCTATAAAGTTTGTACATTAAAGCTAGGTAATATCTAAGGTATACGAACCTTTTACCAAAAGAGCTAATGAGTAACTAAGCTGTTTGAATCCAAAACAAAATTAGTAATATTGAAAAGTTTTAAGAAACTTAATTATAAAGAGTATTACCTTGATATTCAATCATCAGCAGAGGGAAATTTCACTTTTTAAAGGAAAAGCTATGCGGATGACCAAAAAAACATTGACAATTGTTGCTACTAGTGGAATGATATTATTCGCTAATAGTACTTTGTTTTCTCAGTCTAAAACAGCTTATACAGAGTTTGGAGGAGGAATAGGAACCTTAAACTGTTCAGGAAATATTGCTACTACTACTAGTACTGAAGCATTGATAAGAGAAGTGAGACCACAAATTAAAGTAATGGCTAAAAGACAGCTTAACGATTGGTTTGGTTTGGGAATAGAAACTAGCTATGGTTGGTTAAGCGCAGATGATGCTAATCATTCAAATCATAAAAGAAAATTATCTACTACGGTTGAAGTGCTTCAAGTTAATGCATTTTCAGAAATTCAGTTTATCCGTTTTGGTAAATATCATTTTGAAAACAAGTTTGCACTGTACATAAAACTGGGTGGGGGACTGCTAGCTTACAATCCTGAGCTAGTTGTTCCTGGGGTTTTTCCTCAAGGATATAAACCAGCTTTAAATGCTTATACTGATTTTAATTACTTTTTGGGCATGGGGGTCAAGTTCAGAACGGCATACAGGGGTATGCTGGGAACTGAAATAACAGTCCACAATGCGGGGAATGACCAGTTAGAAGGTATTTACAGTGAAACCATGAAATCCTCCAACAATGTGTATGGTGGAATCTATATCTATTACAGTTATTTGATATTCTAATACTGTCTTTCAAAAGCCCCTAAATCGGGCAGTCCTCCGAAGTTTCTGTTATTTCCTCGTATATCAGTGGGTATCAACCTGCCGTCTTCAATATTTCCCTGATTTACTGCCTGTGAATTCGTATCTAGGGAAAAATTATTATTATCCGTATTTACAAAGTCAATGTCAGCGTTTATCTGTATGGTATTAGGTTCAAAATGAGTAGGATCATTAACGTCAAATCCTCTTTTATTTGCGTCGGTGTCAAGTCTAAGAAGGGCTGAGTTGAATTTGTAATTCAAAGGCACTTTGATATCTTCAAAAATATCCAACTCCTGCTGGTTATTACCGGTAATAATACAATTGCCAAAATAAGCCTGATTTACCTGTCTCAAGAATCGTACAATACTTCCATCCTGATTTTGAAATTCAAAAAAGTTGGCCAAAGCTACAGCCGAGTTGTTTCGAGTTGACTGATTCCAGAAGTTAGCAAACGTACAATGCCTGAATTCATAACTGCCGCCAAAACAGTACATGCTATATAAACCCGTATTGGCCACTACTACATTTTCTGCTTTCATATTGGCAAATCCACCTTGTAAACCGACCCTAGAATGGTTCAGTATATAGGTATTGCTCAATTTCAGATTTGGAATGTCATTACTATCGACATATAAACCAGTAGTTGCATTTTTAATTACGGCATTATTTATAATGTTGTCAACACTTCGAGTATCCAGCCATATACCCCCTCTAAATCCACCCCATTGACCAGGTATATTTTTGTAACTAGATTCCAGCCTATCGCTAGTGAATGTTACAGAGTCATCAAACAAGGGATTAGCACCTTCAGCAACGCGTAGGGAACCCCCTTTAAATACCCATAATCCGCTATTACTGTGAAAATGGAGATTAGTCCCGGGTTGTATTCTCAAAATGCATCCTTCATCAACTATGGCATAGCCATAAATCACATGAGGCTTATCACTGGGTAAAGTAGTGTCCCCTCTGCATATAATAGAATAGGGAATATCAACGGTATTGGGTGGGTTTCCTATTACTAAAAAGTTTGTCGGAAAATGAAAATAAACATCTAAAACCCGAGCTAGCAACTTAACATTTTGCTCAATTCCACCATTAATGAAGATGATACTATCCGAGCAAATCATATCATTGCATAAACTTAGTTTACCCGTAAGTTCAATGAGAATATATAGGCTATCTTTAGCAAGTATTTTTACATTTTTTGCAGAGTTGCCAGCATTACCATCAATATTTAAACGGTAAACACTAGAACTGCCTCCAGCTAGATGAATCTGATCTAATATTACTGTTTCATTATGAGGGTTAAAAACTTTTAAGCGGTAAGTACTGGAATTAATACCTCCAAAAACAGTGTCTAAGAAAACGGTATCCGTAGAAAATTTCAAATTAACTCCCTTTTTAGCTATCATTTCTTCCTTTCTACAGGAAGAAAATACGACTATATAAACTATCAAATTAAACAGCAGTGTGTTTTTCATAACTCTCAATAACGATCTACCAGATGCAAAATTTTAAAACAAAAAGGAAACACATAATATATTAATGGTCAAAAATAACATGCTTATTTATTACCTTTGTCATGCTTTTAGAACTTAGGAAAAATCCTAAAAACCGGAAAAATTTATAAAGGAACTAAAAAGAATAAAAGGAAAGGACGTTATTATTTGCCATAATGTCAGGGTTGAATTTTCAATTTGAGATGACGAGAATGAGCATCGAATGTACCCTTTGAATGAAGTTGTGGATTGTGAGCAGATGGAAATTAGTGGCCTTAGGGCTACAATTTTTCCGAGAGGTGATGATAGCCTTTTTTAAAAGCATATTCACTTCATCAGATTTCAAAATTAAAAGGAGCAGTATATTCGGGTTTTTCAAAACGTATAAAGTTGTAAATTGACGACTGTATTGTTTGTTTTTCTTTTTCCTCTTTCAGTTCAAATCGAAAAAGAAATGATTATGAAAAAAGGCATACATCCAAAAAATTATTGCCTATGTGTTTTTAAAGATTTGAGTAATAATAAATGGCTCATGACACGCTCATGTGCACAAACAAAAGACACTATTAAAATAGAAGGCAAAGAATACCCTTTAATAAGATTGGAAATTTCTGCTTGGTCGCATCCATTTTATACCGGTAAGATGAAACTAGTAGATACTGCTGGTCGAGTGGATAAATTTCGTAATCGCTATAAAAAATTTCAAGAATAAATTTCCTTTCAAATAACAGAAAAAGATGACCATTTTTGAAAAAAGGATTTTTGTTTTTTCTAAATGAAGTTTGATTCACAACTACTTACAAAGGTATTCTTCTACTAAACTAGTTTACTCATCACCAAGAAACCTTGCAACCCTTTGTACCGCAGTAAGTATAGTCTCTTTATGGCTTTTCCTATGATTAAGTTCATGCTTATAGTTTGATTGTTTGTAATTTCCCATTAGGTTTAGATTTTTAAATTTTTCATGTTTTGCCCCAGAGAGATGCCTTTATTTTGAATCCAGGTATTAAGTCTAATTCAAAAATCTTTGTTGATTATGGCTAGCTTGGGCAAAACTGCTTTTATTTTATGCCATTACTTACACATCTGGTTTGTAAAATAAATATTTATGATTTATGCTCATTGAGAAATTCACAGTTTTGCTGGTACTCCTCTTCTGTGTTTATTCAACTGCTGCCCAAAATAAAATAAAATTTGAGAACATTGGTAAACATATTTTTGAAACACTCATTGATACGAATCGATCTTTTGCACCTGAATACATCAGGATTAAGGAATATGAATACTTGATTGACCAACAAAAGACCATTAAATCTAAGAAAGAATTAATGAAATACAGTATGAATCAGAATTATAATCATGAATACAAGCGTTTTCAGAAGAGTGTAGATTATCTCGCTGAAGAATATAAGAACGAAGTTATTACCGGGACGCAGATGGAGTATCTGAACACCTACTGGGAGCCCTTGGCTGAAAGTGAGTTATCCTACACTGTAGTAACTTCCTTTTTATATAAAGCAGAAAATGTACAAACTGAAGTAAGCCTGATATATAATGTGGCTTGGATTAAAGATCATTTTGCTTTAATAAGCCCCATAGAAGAGAATTTTTGAGCATCTTTATTTCCGTAGCATAGGGACAAAACGGAAATCGCCATAGTCTTTAACTACCATATCTGTTTCAGAATTCTTTAAAATTAATTTCATTTTTTGAAACACCGACCCCAATGGAATTACCATTCTGCCGCCAACTTTTAACTGATTAATCAACTGCTGAGGTATTCGAGGAGTACCTGCGGTAACAATAATTTTATCATACGATGCATAGGCAGGTATACCTTGGTGGCCATCCCCATATTTCATATGGATACTATAGCCCAATCGAAGCATGAGTAGTTTGGTCTTGTCAAAAAGTTCCTTCTGGAATTCTATTGAATATACCTTAGCTCCCATTTCAGCTAACACAGCAGTCTGGTAACCACTACCGGTTCCAATCTCCAACACTTTTTCTCTTGGTTTGAGTTCTAGTAACTCTGTTTGAAAGGCAACCGTATATGGCTGACTAATGGTTTGCCCTGCTCCAATGGGAAATGGTTTATCCCGATAGGCAAATTCCTCAAAGGAAGAATCCAGAAAAACATGACGCGGTATTCTACCGATAACTCTAAGTACCCTTTCATCACACATTCCTTTGTTAATTAAGACTTTTAACAGCTTAGCTCGCTGTCCTTTATGCCTGAGTAGATCGTTTTTCATTTAAGAAGTTATTTCTAAAGCTTTTCAACAGTATTATATAACATTACTACGATTATTGTATTGAAACTCGATTTTTCAAATTTAACTACAGCAACTTGCCTTAAGCCTCAAAATATCAGATTTGTTTATCTTTGTTTTAAAGTCTCTGTTTTTACAAAGATTAACTTATGCATATTGCTATTTCTGGAAACATTGGTTCCGGTAAAACTACGCTTACTAATTTACTAGCCAAACACTACAAGTGGGAACCCCAATATGAAGATACAGAAGATAATCCCTATCTAGATGACTTTTACCGGGAAATGCAGCGTTGGTCTTTTAACCTACAAATTTACTTTCTTGATTCACGCTTTCGGAAGATAAAGGAAATCCGTGAACAGGGGAAAAATGTTATACAGGACAGGACCATTTATGAAGATGCTTGCATTTTTGCGCCAAACCTATACGACATGGGTTTAATGCTTAGCCGTGATTACGAAAACTACATTTCTCTTTTCAATTTGATGGAGTCCTTTATTCAACCTCCAGATATTTTGATTTACCTGCGTGCTTCTATTTCTACTCTAGAAGATCAAATACGACGAAGGGGACAAAATTACGAGAATAATATTCGCTTAAATTATCTGAGCTGTCTCAATGAGCGATACGAGGCTTGGATTAGCCGTTATGGTCGTAGTAAATTGGTGATAATAGATGTGGACAAAAACAAATTTGCCAATAACCTTCAGGACTTAGGCAAAATAATCAACCGTATTGATGCGGAGCTAAATGGACTTTTATAATTAGGTTTAAGCGAAATACCTCAGCTAGATCTTTGTTCTCTATTTGTTCTTTAATTTAATATTTAGTGAAAGCATTACTAAACAAAAAAATAAGCGATAAGATACTACTATACAGTTTGCTGTATTTTGCAATATCGTTATGTTGCCAGCTTATATGGTTTCCCCCTACTTTAGGGATCATTGGGGTAATGCTTGCCTGGGTATTTTCCTTTAATTTTTTAGAGAAATGGAAAAAACTCAAAAATAATCTTTTGCTCATTCTTTTATTTTTCCTCTTTACTGCAATGCTTTTAGGGATGCTTTATACCGAAAACTCTACAAGGGGATGGGAAATAGTAACAGTAAAAATTTCTATGATTCTTTTTCCTTTGGCTTTAGGAACTTCTCTTCATATTCGAGAAAGCAGAGTAATGTTAATAATAAAAACTTTTGCTTATACTGTTGTTTTAGCTTCAACTTTCTTATTATTAAGAGCAATCTGGCTTTTTCTAGAGAATGGTGAAACAGACTATTTTTTCTACCAGAATTTGGTTTTCTTTGACATGGTATCCGTGCATTACTTTGCTCTGTATATTTGTTTTTCCTTTTTTATTCTACTAGATGACCTTTTAAAAATCTGGAAAAATAGAAATTCGGAATTCAGATTTTTCTCTATTTTATGTTTAAGCTTGCTATTGAGCATGTTATTTCTTTGTTCCGTAAGAGCACAACTGCTCGCTTTTTTACTCACTGGCTCAGTATTCTTATTCTGGCAGCTCGGAAAAAAAGTCACTTTAGATAAGATTACTTTATACCTGAGTGGTTTTATCTTACTGTTTTGTGCGATAGTGTACATTATTCCCAGTTCGCGAAGAAAAGTAAAAGAAACTTTTGATGAATGGAATTACTATAGAGGAATAAAAAATGACAAACAGACTAATCATCGGGTTTATCTGTGGAAATACGGTTCAGAAGTAATATGGAAAAATTTTTGGTCAGGAACAGGCACAGGCGACGCTAATGATATTCTTTACGAAAAGACTAAATATAGCAAAGCCATATTCTGGGACGGTTATACACCTTATACCTTAGCTAAAAAAAAATATAATTATCATAATGCTTTTTTACAGCATTTTGCTGCACTTGGCATTGTAGGGTTTATATTGTTATTGTTAGTCTTTTTAGTTCCTGCTATTTACCTGATTAAAAACTTTCAGTTTCTACCTTTTAGTTTTCTATCATTATCCTTTATCGGATTTTTAACAGAATCTATGCTAGAAAGGCAAGCTGGCAACTTGTTTTTTGCTTTCATGTACAGCTTGATATTTATAAGCGGTTATTTCAAGAAGCAGCCGTAATTCACTACTTTATTCCGAAAAATAAAAAGACTACTCAAAAAGCCAGAGAAAACCTTCTCCTCATTTAGAATCTCTAAGCGGCCATTAAAATCCGAATCCGTGTGATTAGTAAATCTTACTGCTAATAACTCCCCTTGGTTATTAATAATAGATATTATCTCTTTCATGGAAACAAATATACATGCCCATCTGGAAACTGCTGCCAATACCCCCTCCTATGAGGGCTAAACGCTCACGAATGCGGATAAAAGATCTTAAACGCTTCCAAATGGAAAGTTTAGGTCCATTAGTCGGTATTTGAAAAACTGCTATTCCTCCTGACTTCAACACCCTCAGAAATTCCCTGATAAAATTAACAGAGTATGGATTAAGGTATATGCTGTAATGTAATAATGAAAGAAAAAGTTTTATCATTAAATATTTGTAATTTGTTTTGTGTATTTACTTTAAAATCTAGCTTGTTGAGATAATCATGGTTTTGCTCCTTGGCTAACCCCTACCCATGGTAGGACTAGCTATCCACTCCTAAATTACTCTTTCCATAAGTAAGGGATACAATGGCCTTTGTTAAACGCTTGGGTGCCACAGCCAAAGTCCAATGCTTTATCACGCTGGGGCGGCAAAGCATTAATGGACTTTAGGAGCGCCCAAACCGTTTCTATCTCATTTTTACCTGACTGATAAAATTCTTCCTGTTGCCTACTTGCCATCCTTCTTGGAATTATCAGTAAGGATTGACCAAAAGGCATCTTTTTTAGCAAGACCTTCCCAATTTTTTATGGACGACTTATAGCTCATTCAATGACCTACAATCTATTCAGAAAGGACCTTGATCTTTTGCTATAATTTCCTGCACAAGTTTTTTTACAGCAGCTTCTTCATCAATCATCTCAATCTGCTGAGCGGGGACTACTGCCTCGCTATGATGGGTTCTACCACTCATGCTAATATGCGGAGCGATGATCAATGAAACAATGCTCATTAGTTTAATCAGAATATTCATAGAAGGACCTGATGTGTCTTTAAATGGATCTCCTACAGTATCACCGGTTATAGAAGCTTTATAAGCCTCAGAGTCTTTGCCCTCTATTTTACCGTTAATCTCCACTCCTTTTTCAAAAGATTTCTTAGCATTATCCCAAGCCCCTCCAGCATTATTCTGAAACATTCCCATCAATACACCCGAAACAGTTACTCCAGCTAATAGACCACCTAGTATCTCAGCCGAAGAAGCGCTTTCAAACACATCTTTAAAACCGAAGCCTACTAATACGGGTACCATTAAAGCAATAGCCCCGGGCAGAATCATTTCACGAATCGCGGCTTTCGTAGAAATTTCCACACATTTCTCGTACTCTGGCTTGGCCTTATATTTCATAATGTCCGGAATTTCCTTGAATTGACGTCTTACTTCACTAACCATATCCATGGCTGTCCGTCCCACTGCAGCAATAGCTAGGGAAGAAAAAAAGAAAGGAATCATTCCACCTACAAATAGAGCTGCCATTACTGGCGGCTTATATAAATCAATGGTATCAATACCAGAAATCCCCACAAAAGCAGCAAACAAAGCCAATGAGGTAAGAGCTGCAGAAGCAATAGCAAACCCCTTTCCAGTAGCGGCTGTTGTATTCCCAACTGCATCCAGATTATCAGTACGGCTACGAACCTTACCGGGTAAACCGCTCATTTCTGCAATACCTCCTGCATTATCCGCAATAGGCCCAAAAGCATCAATGGCTAACTGCATAGCAGTGGTAGCCATCATACCGGCAGCAGCAATAGATACTCCATATAAGCCAGCAAAAGAATAAGATACCACAATACCTACTGCCAAGATAAAGATAGGCAGCACTGTAGATTGCATTCCAACTGCCAAACCACCTATAATGTTAGTAGCATGACCAGTTAGAGATTGTTTTACAATAGAAAGCACAGGACGTTTACCCATAGCGGTATAACTCTCGGTAACTATACTCATTAAGGCCCCCACAATCAACCCCGTGAAGATGGCCAAGAACACATCGTTAGCACTGAATTCCCGTCCGCGGAAGGTTAAACCCTCAGAAGGTAACATCCCATTTACTAAAAAATAGGAAGTAATCAGGGTTAGTATACTGGAAGTCCAGTTACCTAAATTCAATGCTTTTTGTACGCTATCATTTTCGTCCTTTACTTTTACCATCCATGCTCCTACAATCGAAAACACGAGGCCTATCCCAGCAATCATCATAGGCAATAATACCATAGCTATACCACCAAAATCATCAGCCGAAACGATCTCACGTCCCAACACCATAGTAGCTAGAATAGTAGCCACATAAGAACCAAAAAGATCAGCACCCATACCGGCAACATCCCCAACATTATCACCTACATTATCGGCAATAGTAGCCGGATTACGGGGGTCATCCTCTGGGATCTCCACCTCTATTTTACCCACGAGATCAGCACCTACGTCGGCAGCCTTAGTATAAATACCACCACCTACTCGGGCAAATAAGGCAATACTTTCAGCACCTAATGAAAATCCGGTCAGGACTTCCAGCGTTTTTTCCATTGCCAGACCATTTACATTTCCACCAGTGCTTACTACATATATATTATAAAGCACGATAAAAAGAAGGCCTAATCCTAAAACAGCTAGACCAGCAACACCCAGACCCATAACGGTACCTCCGCTAAAAGAAACATTTAAAGCCTTAGCTAATGAAGTACGGGCAGCCTGAGTAGTACGCACATTTGCTTTAGTAGCTATATTCATTCCAATCCAACCTGCAAAGGCTGAAAGGAAAGCACCAATAACAAAAGAAATAGCGATGATAGGACTGGAATTTTCTACCAAAGTTCCAGACCAAGCCAGTAAAATAGCCACTATAATAACAAAGTAGGCCAATATTTTCCATTCAGCTTTCAAGAAAGCCATCGAACCATTAGCAATATATTTTGCCAGTTCACGCATATTTTCATTGCCGGAATCTTGTCTCGATATCCAGACAGATTTAATAATCATAACTAAAAGACCCACTGTTCCAAGAACAGGCACTAAATACAATATCCAATTCATATATTCAATGTACCCATAGACAGGACATTCTTTGCAAGAGGTACAAAGGTAAACTGAATTTTTTGCCAGCATAGACTAACAATAGAAACTAAACTCATAATGTCACAATAATTCATTGTTTTGGCGTCTATATTAACAGCAAAAAACCGTCATATAGAAATTTAGATATACATTACCCTTTTAACGGCTTCTATGACCTCTTTGGTATTGGGCAAAAATTCCTCTACCAAAACAGATGAATAAGCCATAGGTGTATCAGCTGTTGTGATTCTGCAAATAGGGGCGTCCAGATAATCAAAAGTTTCGCATTGTACTGTGTAGGCTATTTCTGTTGCAATAGACCCCAAAGGCCAGGCCTCCTCCAAAACTATCATACGATTGGTTTTCTTCACGGAATTGATAACAGTATCGTAGTCAATAGGACGTACGGTGCGTAAGTCTACCACTTCACAGTTTATACCATCTTTAGCCAATTCCTCAGATGCCTTTAAAGCTTCTTTTATAATCTTACCAAAGGACACTATCGTTACGTCTGAACCCTCATGTCTAATATTGGCTTTACCGAGTTCAATCAGATATTCTTTTTTCGGCACTTGGCCTTTATCGCTATACATCTGTTCCGACTCCATTACCAAAACCACATCATCATCACGTATAGCGGTTTTCAACAGACCTTTTATATCGTAAGGGGTGGAAGGTACCACTACTTTGAGACCAGGTACATTGGCATACCAGCTTTCAAAAGCCTGAGAATGGGTAGCCCCTAATTGTCCCGCAGAAGCTGTTGGTCCACGGAAAACAATGGGCACATTAAATTGACCACCACTCATTTGATACATTTTAGCAGCGTTATTAATAATCTGATCAATGGCAACTAATGAAAAGTTGAATGTCATAAATTCAATGATAGGACGCAACCCATTCATAGCTGACCCTACCCCCATACCCGCAAAACCTAGTTCCGAAATAGGTGTGTCAATTATTCGCTTGGAGCCAAACTCATCCAACATCCCTTTAGAAGCTTTATAAGCTCCGTTATACTCTGCCACTTCCTCGCCCATGAGATAGACCTTCTCATCTCTGCGCATTTCTTCACTCATGGCTTCACAAACGGCTTCTCTAAATTGAATGATTCTGCTCATCAACTTTATTCTGAGACAGCAAAAATAGAAATTAGTCAGCATAAGCTAAATCATATGTTTATCTACCCATATGCGTTGCATACGAGGTCACTGGATAAGCTCTAACCTGAAATTACTAAATCGACTTAGTATGACTCTTTATTAAGAACTATATTTGCAGAAAAATGAGATTTCTACTGCTGGTTCTGATGGAGATTAAAAGGAAATCTGATAGCAAGACCAAGCTATTTTGTAGCTATGAACTCGTTAGAGTTTTTTTCTTTATAAGCCATTGATTATACGGCAGCTTGGAAAGACAGATAAAAAGCAAGTAAACAAGCCAAAAATCCTGTCATGTAAAATAATTGCGGTTAGCGGGATGGAAAATAGGATTGTTATGAGAATAGGTACCCCGCATGTATTCCTATTGCTTTCCGTATTTTGCTATTCGCAAAATACGGACACAATTGTTATCCCCACTGTGGAGCTAAGTGATCATTACGTTCAGTGGTCTTATACCGGACGTCACATTGAAAAAATTGACAGCAGCCAGCTTATAACCTACACACATTGTTTTTTGTCTGAACTGCTTGAGAGGGAAAGCACGGCATTTATTAAATCTGAAAGTCCAGGTACCCTGTCGACGATATCGATACGAGGTACTGGATCGAACCATACGGGAGTATATTGGAAAGGCTTTAATATCAATTCCGTCAGTCTGGGATTGACCGATTTTACTGATATTCCTTCGAGTTTTTTTACGGATATGAATCTGGTCTTTGGAGGAAGCGGTGCTACAGACGGATCCGGGTCCCTGGGAGGAAGCATTCACCTAAATCAAAGCTACTGCTTCCAAAATAGAAAGTCATTTACTATGGGACAGGGGTTGGGAAGCTTTGATTTCCACCATTCCTATTTTGCAAGCCTACTGAGCGGGACTAAATATCAGTCTTCAAGCAATCTCGTCTTTAGTAGAAGTAGTAACAATTATCCTTACAATGATCTAAGGGGACAAAGGAAAACGCTGGAAAATGCCCAGTATTGTCAATTACAGTTTCTTCAAGATTTTGCATATCGCCCCAATAACCGTGAGTTTCTTATTTTCGGACTTTGGTACCAAAGGATAAATCGCCATGTTCCGACCAGTTCAAAAAATATTCCAACTGAGGCCCAAAGAAATGATCAAAATATTCGCTTCAGTGGTGAGTGGCGATATGACTTGGGCAGAAGCTTCCTAGAGGCAAAACAAGCGTATTTTTATACCGCTCAACGCTTTTTTGATCTCGTCAAGTCCATTGATGATTCCACTCATATTTGGACTTCAATCACTCAGTTGAATCACCATCTTATCCTTAGTCCAAGATTAAGACTTAATTACGGAATTCAGCATGCTTACAGCAAAGCCACCGGGTCTACTTTTAAAAATCCCAGTCAGGGTCAACTGGCACTTTTTGCTTTTCTCTCCCATATGTTCCATAAAAAGATTCGTATAGAAACTTCTTTGAGAAAAGAATGGCTTACTGATTATGATAGTATCCCATTGGCTACTTCTTTGAGCATACGATGGATACTAACTCCAAAAGTTTTTCTTAATGGCAATGTTTCATACAATTATCGAATTCCTACTTTAAACGATCGATTTTTTATTTCCAATTCAGCTTCAGCTCTGGGAAATTCTGACCTCAAAGCAGAACAAGGTTGGTCGAAAGAGATCGGTCTACAAAACAAATCGCAAGATCTCTTACAATGGCAATTGTCTGTTTATCATTCGCTTATCAATGACTGGATCTCCTGGATTAGCCAAAATGGTATTTTAAGACCACAAAACATAAAGAAAGTTGAAATTCAAGGTATAGAGACTACTGCGGCTTATCACCACATCATTAAAGCGAAAACATCGCTCAACTTGAGATGTAATTACACTTATACTCAATCTTTTAACAAAAGTGTGAGGGATAAAAATGATGCTTCATTAGGTAAGCAATTAATCTATGTGCCTTTTCATAAGTTTGCACTTGGTCTTTGTTTTCAAAAGCACAATTTTTACGTTCAATTCCAGCAAGTATATAACGGTTTGACCTATGCCAGTACAGATAATGCAGCAAATTCTGTCATTCCGGAATATACACTCAGCCATGTTCAACTAGGTCATTCTTTTCCATATAAGAGATTTTCATTGAAAGCTACTTTGCAGATCAATAATTTATTCGACCGAGAATATACAGTAACTCAACACTTGCCCATGCCTGGTAGGAACTTTTTAATCAGTATTAATTTAAGCTACAGGTAATGAGAAAATGCGTTTTTCTATTTACAACTACTTCATTCATTTTGAGTACATCCTGTGAAAAAAAGCATAACAATGTCAACTCATCAGAAAATAATGAAGTCTATCGAAGTGGTATTTACATTGCCAACGAAGGGCAGTTTAGAACTGGTTCGGGAAGTGTATCATACTACGATCCAACAAGTAAGAGTGTCAAACATCATATTTTTGAAATGAAAAATGGGTTTCCATTGGGAAATGTTGTGCAATCCATCTCTTTCCATAACAATCAAGCCTTTATTGTAATCAATAATTCTGGTCTGGTGGAGGTGGTCAATGATTCCACTTTTGAGAGCATTGAAAGTATCGGCGGATTTTCATCACCGAGATACATGCTCCCAGTTGATGCCACCACTATTTATGTGAGTGATTGGATTTCAAACGAAATTAAAGTGATTGACCTTTCAGACTTCAGTATCAAGAGTACTATCACTACGGGATTGGGACCGGAAAAGATGGTAATGACTTCAAATGCAAATGTATGGATAGTCAATTCGGGTGGTTTTAGTTCAGATAATCGCATCAGCGTGATCAATTCAAACAACCATAGTCTTGTTCAAACTATTACAGTTGGAGATAACCCCAATAGTTTGGCTGTTGATGTAAACGGTAAGGTATGGGTCCTGTGCGGTGGTATTAATGATTTCAATAATCCCCAAAACAATACGGCCGGTAAGCTTATGCGCATTAATCCTAACAGCTACACCATAGAACTAGAATTGGGCTTCTCGTCTACAAAGACACACCCGGTACGATTAACTAGCAACAGCAGAGGGGATGCTCTTTATTATTTATCTAATCAGTATGACGGTGAATTATATGAGTTTGACATAACGGCTAGTCCCCTACCGGTAAAGAGCCTAGTGAATCGTTCTTTTTACAGTTTATCTTTCGACCTAGTACGTGATGAAATCTATACTTCCAATGCAATGGATTTCTCTCAGTCGGGTTGGGTTTATCGGTACCGGCCAACCGGCACTGTAGTAGATTCTTTCAAAGCAGGGGTAATTCCCGGAAACTTTGCTTTTAAATAACCTGATGCGATTGCGAATTAAGCCCTCTGGCTTAAAAATTGTTAGCTGTTAAATGACTCACACATAAATAAGCTGGTCATACTTCATTTACCTTTATCAAAGCAAAAAACGAATAATTGATCATATCAAAATAATTGGCATTTAATCCTTTTAATACTAGATTTTCATCACTATTATTCTTTTCAATTTGTTTAATCCTAAGTATTTTTTGCAAAATCAGATCAGTAAATGAACTGATACGCATATTGCGCCAGGCTTCATCATAGTCATGATTTTTTCGTTTCATTAGTCCTTTTGCCTCCTGACAGTATTTATCAAAGTACTTCATTACTTTTTGGTTACCAATATCAAGCTGTTCTGTTACTCCTAATTCTAGCTTTATCAAAGCTATAATAGAATAATTGAAGATTCCAATAAACTCTTCTTCAATACTGTCTGCTATGAGTTGGGTCCCTTTGTCTTCTATATTACGAATGCGTTGCGCCTTAATAAAAATCTGGTCGGTAAGAGAAGATAAGCGGAGGATTCTCCAGGCCGGTCCATAATCCTTTATCTTTCTGAAAAAAAGTTTCCGACAACGGATAGCTACTTCGTCATATTGCTGCAGTGTATTGACCATTTGATATTTTAGCTGAGTTCAGAAAACAGCGTTAAAGATAGTGAAAATATAGAAAAATCAAGATGAAAAATAAAGCTTTTTGCAGGAAGAAAACATTTAAAGCAAGCGGTTGCCTCATAGATCTAAGCGAGCCTAAAGTGATGGGCATTCTTAATATTACACCTGATTCTTTTTTTGACGGAGGGAGATATAACTCTGAGAAACAGATTATTGAAAAGGTAAAGCAAATGCTGAATGAGGGGGCTGATATAATAGACATAGGCGCCTCCAGTACCCGTCCTGGGGCTCAGTCATTAAATAGCCGAGAAGAAATTGAAAGACTGACCCTAGGATTAAAAATCATTAAAAAAGAATTCCCAAAAGCTATTATTAGCGTAGATACTTACCAGTGCAAAGTGGCTAAAGCTGCTGTAGAAATGGGAGCGCATATCATCAATGATATTTCGGGAGGAACTTTGGATAAAAACATGCCTAAAACTATGGGACATCTAAAAGTTCCTTACGTATTAGTACACATACAGGGAACCCCCCAGGACATGCAAAAAAACCCGGCTTACAACGATGTAGTAAAAGATGTTACGCTCTTTTTCTCAAAACAATTGGAAAAATTTCTGGAACAAGGTCTTAATGACATTATTCTTGATCCTGGTTTTGGATTCGGTAAGAAATTGAAGCACAACTATCAATTATTGGCCCAGCTTTCACATTTTAAGCTATTTGATCGATCCTTATTAGTTGGGGTAAGCCGTAAATCAATGATAAATAAAATATTAAGTACTTCCCCTAAAACTGCTCTGAACGGAACCACTGCTTTGCATATGTTGACATTAGAGAGGGGGGCTAACATTTTAAGGGTCCATGATGTAAAGGAAGCTTGTGAAGCTATCAAAATCTTTACTTTCACTCAAAATTTTGTTTAGTGTTTTTTTTAGACTTTGGCGTTTTAGATCTTATTGATATGCTGCTAGCAGCATTCCTTCTCTATCAATTTTATCGTCTCATCAAAGGCACCGTAGCCATTAATATATTTATTGGGGTTGTGGCTATTTATCTCATCTGGAAATTAGTGCAAGCTCTCCAAATGCAATTACTCAGCGAGATATTAGGCCAGTTTATCGGAGTTGGAGTTATCGTATTAGTAATCGTATTCCAACAAGAAATACGCAAATTTTTGCTGGTGTTAGGCTCTACCAATTTTACTCGAAAGCATATGTTCTTTAAACAATTGAAGTGGTTAAAGTATGACGAAAAAAAGGTAAAGATAGAAGAAATCGTGAAGGCTTCTATTAACCTGAGTAAAAGTTTTACCGGGGCTATAATTGTAATTGAACGCAAAAGCCGTTTGGGTTTTTACAGCGAAACTGGAATATCTATAAGTGGTAACACTTCTTCCGGATTGTTAGAAAGCATTTTCAATAAATATTCACCTCTACATGACGGGGCTGTAATTATAAGCAGTAAAGACATCATTGCTGCCAGATGTATTTTACCAATAACTGATAAGGCTTCTATTCCTTCCCGCTTTGGCTTACGTCATCGGGCTGCTATAGGCGTAACTGAAAAAACGGATGCTATAGCTTTAGTAATTTCAGAGGAAACCGGTCGTATTTCCATCGCTATAGGAAATGACTTTATCGATAAAATAGATCATGATAAACTGGATGAGGTTCTCAGAAGTAACCTTGAATTTTAAATTAAATCATTTTTTAAAGCTTTGTTAGCCAATTATAGATAATTAATTCCTCGTTTAACATCAACATTTTTACTAGATATTATTAACGCCTTCGATAGATTTTCAATGACATCTTCTCTTTTTCTTTAATCTGGCTAAAAAGTACTTTAATAAGTTGCTGAATTCCTCAATAATAAATGTTTCGGACTTGGGATTTTGTGTGTATTTCCCCTGATATAAAGCTTATCATATGGCTTCCAGTAATCTGTTACAATCTATAACAATCGACTTTTCTTTTAGTCCTTTCCATTATACTTCCCTTTTACAGTAAAAACAAACAAATCTTTTGCTAGAGGTTCTTATGGGAAAAAATTCCGACTACAATAACGTTAATGCCAAACAATATTGACACAACAAAAAGTTTATTGAAGGAAACCATGGACGACTACATAATCTAAAACTAACCCACAAACAAAAGGTAGCTAAAAAACATTGACTACCTAGCCAAGGTTATTCATAATATTATAACTTCGATCTTCGCAAATTTTACTGCCCATTTTGGAAATATCCATTATCGTTCCTACTTATAATGAAGAGATCGTCATAGGTGATTTACTTAATTTTATCGAGACAGAAATCCGAGGGCATCAGGTGGAAATAATTATTTCGGATGCAGGAAGCACGGACAATACAGCAAAAGAGATAACTAGCAGAACGGCTCGTTTTATCATTTCACCAAAGAGGGGGAGGGCAGCTCAAATGAATCATGGGGCTACTAAGGCAATAGGAGATGTTTTTTATTTTTTACATGCAGATAGTATTCCACCTAGGGGCTTTCTTTTAGACATTAAGCAAGCGATTTCCCAAGGACACTTAAGTGGCTGTTATCGGCTGAGATTTGATAATAAACATTGGTTTTTAAAAGCCAGTGCATGGTTTACTCGATTTAATGTAAATTGCTTTCGCTTTGGTGATCAAAGCTTGTTTGTGAGTAGGGATTTATTTCACGAACTAAAGGGCTACGAGGAAGATCACATTGTATTAGAAGATCAGGAAATCATTTATAGATTAAAAGCCAGGACAAAATTTAAGGTGATACCCAGATATATTACAACGTCTGCTCGTAAGTATCTTCAAAACAATCCCTACAGATTGCAGTATGTTTTCTTCAGAATTTGGCTTAATTATTACTTTGGAAAGCCACAGGAACAACTGATAAAACTTTACAAAAGACTCATAAAAAACCATAAAATTCAGGAGAACGATGCGACTTAAAGGAAAATTGTTGCTGATATTCATCAAGAATCCCATACCGAGAAAAGTTAAAACCCGACTAGGGAAAAATGTTGGCTATAATAAAGCAGTTGATATATATAGAAAGTTAATGCATACTACTCGGGAAGCATCCATGACATCTTCATCAGATAACTGGCTTTATTACAGCGATTTCATTGATACTAATGACGATTGGCCAAGTGAAGGATTTGAAAAAAAATTGCAGCAAGGAAGAAATTTAGGAGAAAAGATGGAACATGCTTTCAAAACTGCCTTTGTAAAAGGTTATAAACGGGTTATTATTATTGGTAGCGATTGCCCTGAAATAAGTGGAGAGCTCTTAGATAAAGCGTTTTATTTACTTGATAAAAATGAGGTAGTAATAGGCCCTGCTCTGGATGGAGGCTACTATCTTTTGGGTATGAAGAGATATTACGGGCTATTTGAAAATAAAGAATGGAGTACCGATAGTGTACTGAAAGAAACTCGAAAGGAGCTTGAAAAGAAAAAAATAAGCTATGCGACCCTAAAAGTCCTATCAGATTTAGATACCATTGAAGAGCTAAAAAAATTCCCCGATTATGATTCATCAAATTAACAAAGCAACCGATTATCTAAAACAAAGAGGTTTTGGTCAAGCCGAAATAGGTATAGTACTAGGTACAGGACTCAGCAAGCTACTTGAAAAAATAGAAGTTGAGTATAAGATCAACTATCATGATATTCCGCATTTTCCAGTGGCTACTATGGAGTTTCATGCAGGCCATCTTGTTTTAGGTAGATGTAATGGTAAAAAAATGATAGTCATGCAAGGTCGTTTCCATTATTACGAAGGATATTCTATGAAGCAGATAACATTTCCTATTAGAGTGATGAAAATGCTAGGAATAAAAAAACTCTTTTTATCTAATGCAGCCGGGGGAATTAACTTAAATTATAAAAAAGGAGACTTGATAATAATAGAAGATCATATCAACCTTCAGCCAGAAAATCCTTTGACAGGCGCTAATTATGAGACTATTGGCCACCGTTTCCCAGATATGAGCATGCCTTATGATAAGCAGCTTAGGGACCTTTTCAAAAAAAGTGCAAATAAAACCAATGTAGATATTAAGGAAGGGGTATATGTTTCTGTATCAGGCCCTAATCTGGAAACCAGGGCTGAGTATCGCTATCTAAAAATTATAGGTGCCGATATGGTAGGGATGAGTACGGTGCCTGAAGTTATTGTAGCCAACCACATGAAGCTCCCATGTATGGCTGTATCAGTGATTACCGATGAATGCAATCCCGATAATCTCCAGCCGATCGATATTCGAGAAATAATAAAAATAGCTCAGCACTCAGATGAAAAATTAAGTGAGATTTTTGTACAAATGATATCTCTATTATAGCCCCTAAGACATGAAAAAAAAATACGACATCATTATCATCGGGGCAGGAGCTGGGGGACTGGGAGTAAGTATAGGTATGGCAAGGCTTGGATTTAAGGTGTTGTTAATCGATAAAAATAAAGACAATTTTGGAGGTGAATGTCTAAATTCCGGTTGCATCCCTAGTAAGGCACTCATTCATGTAACAAATATCATAAAGAAGGCTAAAGAAGCGGAAAAATATGGTTTTACTCGGCAAGGAAAAACAGATATTGAAGCAGTAAAGCGCTATGTGAAGAAAAAGCAGAATATTATACGTAAACGCGAAAGTGTAGATTTCTTGGAAAAAGAAGAAGGAATCGATACGCTCATAGGTAAAGCATCCTTTGTATCCAGAAAGGAAGTCGAGATAAACGGTCAGGCATATGCAGCTAAAAAAATATTAATTGCGATTGGCTCTAGGCCAAGAGAGCTTAAAGTAAAAGGAATTGAAAAAGTAAGAGTATTTACTAATGAAAATCTTTTTGATATAGATTTTTTACCTGAAACGATGCTGGTTATTGGAGGAGGCCCTATTGGCATGGAGATCGGACAATGCTTTGCTCGTATGGAAACCAAAGTAATGGTGCTCGAAAAGGAAAACAAAATTATGAGTAAAGAATTACCCGAGGTGAGTACACTGATACAACAAAGATTGGAAAAGGATGGTATAGAGTTTAAGCTAAACCACATTCTAAAGGAGTTTAACTCAGCTAATACCGCCCTTTTGAAAAATGAGAAAGGAGAACAGATTGAAGTGAAGTGTGATGCAATTTTAATAGGTATAGGCCGAGTAAAAGATTATTTGTCTTTGAACCTGAAAAAAGCGGGAGTAAAAATGAAAGACGGGAAACCTCAGTTAGATAATTATCTACGAGCAATAGGAAACAAAAATATTGTTTTTGCTGGTGATGCAGCGGGGAATGTAATGTTTAGTCACGGAGCGGAACTACATACCACTATTTTACTGACTAATTTTTTTACCCCTTGGCCTTTCAAGAGAAAATTAGTTCTGGATAACTTCTCGTGGTGTACTTTTACTGACCCCGAAGTATGCACATTTGGCTATAGTGAAGAGCAAATTAAGAAAAAAAGAACCCCCTACACCAAAATAAGCTATGATTTTAAGGAAGATGACCGAGCCACTGTTTCTGATTATCAGTATGGAAAGCTGATTCTTTTTTTAAAGAAAAATATTTGGAACCCTAGAAACGGGAAAATACTGGGGGGCACAGTGGTAGCCCCAGCAGCAGGAGAAATGGCTCAGGAATTGATTATGGCTAATCATAAAGGCTTGGGAGCCAGTGCTATCTTTCATAAAACCTATCCTTATCCAGTACAAACCAGGGCACACAAAATGGCATTAGTAAAAGAGTTTTCTGCGGGAATTACCAAAGGCATTAAAAAAATGCTGAAATTTCTATACCATTAAAATAAAAAATGGTTTTTAACAAGCTGCTTTTATAAATTGATCAAGGATAAGAGATTAAGCCTTTATTCTTTTGATAGAACAACCTTTTTCCTGTGTTATAGCAAGGTTGATGTTTTTTCCAGCAGCGAGATTTGTCAAAGCATCCTCCAGATAAGTTTCAGTAACCTCCCGACTGCGGTTATCATAACGATTGTTAATTAAACCCCGATATGCCAATCTCATATCCCCGTTGAAGAGATAAACGTGAGGAGTTGTTTTAGCTCCAAATACATCGGCCAGCCTATGATTAACATCCACCACATAAGGCATGTTATAATTGGCTTTTTTGTGATGTTCTTTCATAGCATCCATAGAGTCATCATCTCCGCGTTTTGCTTCATTACTATTTATTAAAACCATCCCAATTTTATTTTCATCAGCTACTTTCTTAAGCTTTGGATATTGATCTTCCCAACCCAAAACAAAAGGGCATGTATTACAGGAAAAAATAACAAGTAAACCATTTTCTTTTTTTAGATCTGCCAAAGAGTAAGATTTGCCGCTGACATCTTTCATTTTATAGTCAGTCATAGGAGCTTTAGCTCCAATCTCGAGCATTTGCTTTTCTTTACAAGTAAAAGCGAAAGCAGCCAGAGTCAAACCGAATAGAGCAAAATATTTTTTCATGAGTAAAATGTATTAGTTCGATTTTGAAAAATAACAAAAACAAATAACTATTGTTGTAAAAAATTAATTGTATTATTTTAAGTCAACTTTCATATGTTGTCTTTTTCATTTCATCCTTGCTAATTTATATTTTCTTATTGGATGATTAGCTTTTTAGTTTTTTGAGAGCTTCCATTGGAAACTATTATTTGGTATAAACCTGAGGAAAAATTATCGAGCTCAAGCCGGTGTCGACAAACCGATTCTCTTATGTATTTACTGAATTGATATACTGCTTTTCCACTTAGATCACATATGGTTATATTAACCAAACCTGGTTCAGAGGGTATTTCCAATTCTGTGTAGTTTGTCGTTGGATTAGGAAAAATAATGAAGTCGAAGGTATTCTCAGAATATTCTGGTAAACCAATGCCATAACCAACTGTAAAATGTTTTTTTAGCTCGGTGCCAAAATTAGATTGCAAGTTTTTATAAAAGAAAAGACCTCCATCATTTCGTAAACTCACTGAACCATCACCATCATTATTAGCAAAGTAAGACAGACCGTCTTTGTCCCGGTCACCGATAGTCAATACGTAACAACCATTGGGAAGGTTAAATTTTTCAGTATAGGTGGTTGCATTAGCAAGATTATCTCCAGATGCAATAACAGTTGGTTTTCCATCTGCTTTCCCTAAACTCCAATAAGTTTCGTGAGCAGCATTATTAGTTTTTAGGGAAAAAATCATTCTGGCTGGATATTGAGGAACGGGCTCAAAGTTTAGCTCTTTGTAATTGTTAAAGGGCACTTCATCAAGACTAGAGCCATTCAAATTCTCTAATTTTGCATAAAAATCGGTACTCTGGTGCCAGCTTATCCAACTGGAGTCATGGCCCATGGGTAGTTCGACTATTTCCGACTCCATAAAACCCAAATTCCCCATCCAATTATAAGTCAAAACATCAGCTCCATGAATTCCATAAATTACTTGGCAATTTGCAAGTGAAGTAGCTCCTTTATTTCTGATTTTGATGGCCGCTTTACCACAAACAGGGTTAAATCGTTTGTTTTCATCAGTCGGAGAAGGATAGATGATATCTTCTAGCTCCACATCCACCTGATGGTGAGGATTTTTATATTCTATAAGCTGGACCGAAATAATGTAATAAGCAGGGGTTTCCCCTGGAGGAACAGTATAGGAATACTTTTCAATGTCCATATCAATATTCAATTGGCCATTCTTGATATAATTAGTCATATTGTGGTTATAAATTATCGCCTTATCTCCTGGACACCAGTTGGCCCGGTCATATAACCAAGTGCCAGCTTGCGGGAAAATGGCATTCAAGCCACAGTCGTCGCGCCAGATAGCCTGGGTGTATATTGTTCGCCCTTCTGATTTTATATAATAGTCTTTTTTACAGAATTCCGCACAGTTTAAAGCATTTACAAAACCATGTCCACTAATATTAACCCTTATATTAACCATTTTGGTAGCCCTGTTAAGGTTGATGGTCTTAGCTGGTAAACGCTGGGTGTTAAATTGATCGGCATCAGTATATTTCCAGTTTCCGCGATATAGGTTTTGAATGGAAATAACCTCGCGAGGAGATGTCCCTTCAATCATATAAAACATAACAGTAGCACTAAAACCGCTGGACCAACCATGATAAAAAACTTCGATTTGCACCGAATCTTTATCTTTCATTAAAGGGTAATAATCGGTAACATCAAACTTGAAAGTGTGCTCCCATTTTTTGTCTAAACCCTTGCCATACGGAGTTATAACTCTGGCTAGTTCATAAGGCCCTGTGTCGTGCAATAAACTAAGACGTGTAGTATAGTCCCAATCACTACAACCTCCGGTAGCGCATCCCATAGTGTATTCCATAATAATCTTATAATAACTGGTGTTTCCAGAAGGGAACACAGCCCATTCTTTATAGGAGCCGCGCTTAGTCATGTTAGTTTTTTGATGGGAAGTCACCACGAGAGTATCACCAATAGCACACCATAGTGAAAAAGATGAACAGGAAATCAACAGGAGTAAAAGTTTACACATTATTTTGAGTTTTTCTATATTAACAACACAAACTTAAGCCTTTTATCTAACTCATCCACTACAGTATGCTCAATGCATTGAAATCAAATTTCAATGCATTGAGTCTACTTCCAAAGTATAGAATTATAAAGGCTTTTACTTTAGTGTACTCACTTGAAAATCCGATTTTATTCTCCCTTATTCAATAAACCCGCTTAGCTTTTTTGATTCTTTCAATGATACTCTTGCTTCAAAAGCATTATTTCTCTGCATTATCCTCTTTTACTTCTTCATATTCCGCATCAGTTACATCATCTACAGAAGAAGGGGCATTCTGGTCTTGATTTCCAGAAGCATTACCATTAGCTTGTGCATCTTGAGCTTGTTGCCCTTGCTGAGCCTTGTAAAGTTCTTCGGAAGCATTTTTCCAGGCTTCATTAATTTTCTCCATGGCAGAGTCAATTACTGTTATATCCTGAATTTGATGAGCCTTCTTCAACTCTTCCAATGCACTTTCAATAAGTTGTTTCTTATTAGAAGATAGCTTATCACCAAATTCTTTTAATTGTTTTTCAGTCTGAAAAACCATGCTGTCAGCAGCATTCAGTTTATCAACCTTTTCGCGCACAGCCTTATCAGCTTCAGTGTTGGCTTCAGCTTCTTTCTTCATTTTCTCAATTTCTTCTTTGCTCAAGCCGGAAGATGCCTCAATACGAATACTCTGTTCCTTACCAGTTGCTTTGTCTTTAGCCGACACATTGAGAATGCCATTGGCGTCAATATCAAAAGTTACTTCAATCTGAGGCAGACCTCTGGGGGCAGGTGGGATATCCCTTAACTGAAACCTCCCAACAGTCTTGTTGTCTCTAGCCATTGGACGTTCACCTTGCAATACATGGATATCGACTGATGGTTGATTGTCACTTGCCGTGGAAAAAATTTCACTTTTTTTGGTCGGGACAGTAGTATTAGATTCAATCAGTTTGGTGAAAACACTACCCATAGTTTCTATACCCAAAGAAAGGGGTGTTACATCAAGCAACAGCACATCCTTAACATCTCCTGCTAATACACCACCTTGTATAGCAGCACCTAAGGCCACCACTTCATCGGGATTAACTCCTTTAGAAGGATCTTTTCCAAAGAAGTTTTTCACGGATTTCTGGATGGCTGGTATACGGGTACTTCCACCTACTAAGATAATCTCATCAATATCACTGACAGACATTTCTGCTTTTTGAAGAGCAGATTCACAAGGCTCGATAGTTCTTTTTATCAAGTCATCTATCAATAGCTCGAATTTAGAACGAGATAAAGTTTTTACCAGGTGTTTAGGGCCGCTAGCAGTAGCAGTAATATAGGGTAAGTTGATTTCAGTAGAATTGGAAGATGAAAGTTCAATCTTAGCTTTTTCAGCTGCGTCTTTAAGACGCTGAATGGCCATGTTATCTTTCTTGAGGCCTACCCCCTCTTCTTTTCTGAATCCTTCATCTAACCAGTCGATAATTTTCTGGTCGAAATCATCGCCACCCAAGTGAGTGTCCCCGTCGGTAGCATGAACTTCAAATACTCCATCTCCAAGCTCGAGAATGGAAACATCATGTGTGCCACCACCGCAGTCAAATACTGCTATTTTTTGATCGCCCTGTTTTTTATCAATCCCATAAGCCAAGGAAGCGGCCGTTGGCTCGTTGATAATTCTTCTCACCTTTAAGCCTGCAATTTCTCCAGCTTCTTTCGTAGCTTGACGCTGAGAATCATTGAAATAAGCAGGTACTGTAATAACAGCCTCGTCAACTTCATACCCCAGGTAATCTTCTGCAGTTTTCTTCATTTTCTGAAGAATCATAGCAGAAATTTCTTGAGAAGTATACATGCGCTCGCCAACATTCACTCTTGGGGTATTATTATCGCCTTTTACCACTTTATATGGAGCGCGATTTATTTCGTCTTTTACTTCAGAAAAAGAGGAGCCCATAAATCTCTTTATGGAGAATATAGTTTTATCAGGATTGGTGATGGCTTGGCGTTTAGCTGGGTCACCCACTTTTCTTTCTCCGCCCTCGACAAAGGCAACAATAGAAGGAGTAGTGCGCTTTCCTTCACTATTTGCAATCACCACTGGTTCATTACCTTCCATTACAGCGACACAAGAGTTGGTAGTACCCAGATCAATTCCCACTATCTTTCCCATCTTATTGTTTAGATTTGAGTTGAATTTTAAGTTTGTTTTAAGTTTGTATAATAAAGCTCAATCATTATGCCAGGAGGATGAAAACAAAAATCTCGTCATAGATAGCAGGATTTGCGAGTATTGGAGAGATTACAACAATATAGTATGCTGTCTATTTGTCATGTTAAAAACATTTGAGATCATTGTTACTGCCAAAGAGATTATTGCAAATACAGGTGTCTGAACCTCGAATAGACGCAAATTGATAGTCGCACAAAATCTCGTGTGTCTGCAAACCTGTAAACCATTGATCGATAAGCCTAATATCATCCAGGTTCACTGAAGTGCGCGAGGAAAAGATGCCCGTTCCGTTTTCTATATCTTTGAAAACAGGTCTTATTTGACCAATTCCAATAGATGGAGCATTCAGATTTATAAAGGTCTCAAGGTGATTATCAGCAGCCCATACAGTGATCCTGATTTTATTGAAAAATCTAAATTTATTATGATCAATGTTCAGACGATCTCTAATTAAGCCAAAAAATACGGAAGATTGAATCACTAACTCATTAAATCCTCTCTTTTTCTTACCGAGATAAAAATCAAGTGCTTTTTGCTGAGTTTGATCCGTAGATGTGTCGTGTTCAGTATAATAAAATGATAAATAAATTTGATATAAGCTGGCTCTAGAAGGAGAGCTCCACTTGATTCGTCCCCTGAAATTGTTAGCGGAAACGTTAGGTATGATGAGTTTCATAGGCTCAACAATAAAAGTTTTGCCAGAAGCTACCAGATCATATTCTGGCTTGCGAACAACTATCTCATATTCCCGGTTGCTGTAAATGGAGTCAGTAGTATGGTATACTCGGTGGCTTTCAGTGGTAAAAATTCCTGGATTTAGCATAATAGAATTATCCTCTATTAGAATAGTCGTATCCATAAGACTTCTAGAATTAACGTCATAAGAGCGAAGTATTACCTTGGCATTTCGGTAATACAATGAATCGGGTTCATTGAAAGAGGCACTGGCCGATTCCTTTCCGAGATACCCTCTCTGCACCCTTACCCAGTTAGTATCTTCATTAGCATCTAGCAAACCATATATAACGGTAATATCTTTATATGGAGCATTAATATCAATTTGCTTATTGCAGGAAAAAAGAATCAGTAAATAAAAACTGTAGATTACGAGTTTCTTCACGAACATTTAATTTTATAGCCTGATAAAATGCTATAGCGTTGATTGCAAAAACAAAATTATAAATTCGTGGCTCTTTAACTCTATATATTTTAGTACATGTCATCGATTAAATTACATTTTAAGCGGATAACTACCAACTCGGTTCAAGAAATGAAGCGTAATGGAGAAAAGATATCGATGCTCACTGCATACGATTATACTTTGGCTGGAATAATAGACGGTGCAGGCATAGATGTGATTCTGGTGGGAGACTCAGCTTCAAATGTTATAGCAGGACATGAAACTACTCTTCCGATAACGCTGGACCAGATGATCTACCACGTCAGCTCAGTAGTAAAAGCAGTTAAAAGAGCTTTGATTGTTGTAGACTTGCCTTTTGGAACTTATCAGGGAAATTCTAAAAAGGCCTTGAGTTCAGCCATTAAAATAATGAAGGAAAGTGGTGCCCATGCTGTAAAGTTGGAAGGAGGTATTGAAATTATTACCTCTATGAAAAGAATACTTACGGCTGGCATTCCGATTATGGGGCATTTGGGACTAACCCCTCAGTCTATTTATAAATTTGGAACTTATACCGTGAGAGCTAAAGAAGAAACTGAAGCGAGAAAGCTTTTAAATGATGCAAAAGAATTGGAAAAGGTCGGTTGTTTTGCCTTGGTCTTGGAAAAAATTCCGGCTATCCTCGCTAAAAAAGTTGCTGAAGCTATCTCAATTCCAGCAATAGGCATTGGAGCTGGAACTGAGATAGACGGGCAAGTATTAGTTTTACATGACATGTTGGGTATGACTAAAGAGTTTTCCCCCCGTTTTTTAAGAAAATACCTCGATTTGAATACGGAAATTTCTGAAGCGGTAAAAGAATATGTAAAGGATGTTAAGTCCCGTGATTTCCCCAACAAGAGAGAACAATATTAAGCTCAACTAGAGTTTGATACCAAGAACGAACCGAAAATAGCCAAAGTAGTTAAGAAAATATCTTCAATTATTCGAATTGAGTTTTTTAGCCAATTGACAAAGTGTAAATGATACAATAAAGATTCCGTTGAAGTTGCAGCCTTCAACCAAAATCAGATTTTTTCTTTTCAAAGAGGAATATTGCCATGCTTTTTTCTGGGTAGTTTTTCGGCCTTATTTTCTAACATCTTAAAAGCTTTGATCAATCTTTTGCGAGTCTGTTCAGGTTTAATTATTTCATCGATATACCCTCGGGAAGCAGCATGGTATGGATTAGCAAAAATGTTAGTATATTCCTGTTCTTTTTCCTCGATCTTAGCAGTGGGATTATCAGATTGTGTGATCTCCTTTTTAAAGATAATTTCTGCGGCACCTTTGGCTCCCATTACTGCAATTTCAGCCGAAGGCCAAGCATAATTCATATCTGCACCTATATGTTTAGAGTTCATAACGTTATAGGCTCCTCCATAAGCTTTGCGGATAATAACTGTAATTTTGGGAACAGTAGCTTCACTGAATGCGTACAAGAGCTTAGCCCCGTTAGTAATAATAGCGTTCCACTCCTGATCCGTGCCAGGTAAAAAACCAGGAACATCTTCAAAAACTAAAAGAGGTATATTGAAACAGTCGCAGAAGCGAACAAAACGAGCTCCTTTGATAGAAGAATTAATATCCAGAACTCCAGCTAAAAAAGCAGGCTGATTGGCTACCATGCCAATAGATCGACCAGCTAAATTAGCGAAACCAACAACTATATTTTCAGCAAAGTCTCGGTGAATTTCAAAAAAACTATCTGTATCTACAGTTTCATTAATTATTTCACGTATATCATAGGGCTGGTTTACATTGTCGGGAACAACACTATTTAGTTGCGGGCGACTTTCGTCCCCGGGTCTATAGCATAGCTGAGGAGTAAGGTCTTCACAATTTTGAGGAATATAACTCAGTAGTTTTTTGATACCTTGTATACATGCAATCTCATTCTGAAAGGTAAAGTGAGTTGCTCCAGATTTAGTAGCGTGAACATGAGCTCCTCCTAACTCTTCAGAAGCTACTTCTTCATGGGTAACCGCTTTTACCACATTGGGACCAGTAACAAACATATAGGAAGTATTTTCTACCATGGCGACAAAATCAGTGAGAGCAGGCGAATAAACGGCCCCACCAGCACAAGGCCCCATAATAGCTGATATTTGGGGTATTATCCCACTAGCCAAGGTATTACGATAAAAAATATCAGCATATCCTGATAAGGAAACTACACCTTCCTGAATCCGGGCTCCTCCCGAGTCATTTAAACCAATAACGGGGGCTCCATTTTTGATGGCGAGATCTATTATTTTGCAAATTTTCTCGGCATGAGCCTCAGCGAGAGATCCCCCTAAAACAGTAAAATCCTGTGCAAACACATAAACTAATCTTCCGTTAATAGTACCATAACCTGTCACAACACCATCACCCAAAAATTTTTGCTTATCCAATCCAAAATTAGAAGAACGATGGGTCACTAACATTCCTATTTCCTCAAAACCGTCTTCGTCCATAAGGAAATGTAGCCGCTCCCTAGCAGTTAATTTTCCCTTCTCGTGTTGTACATCAATCCTTTCCTTCCCTCCACCTTTTTGCGCTTCGATAATTTTTCCTTCTAGCTTTTCAATCTTTTTTTGCATAAGTTGTTTGTTAAGTTCCTGCTAAACAAAGCACTGTCTTTATCATAACAAGAATATTTTTGCGAATGCAAAATACAGGATTTTCCCTTTTAAGTGAGGAAACAATAGCTAATCTTTCTTTAATACTAAAATCAAAAACATTTTGTTCCGACAGAACTGAATTTAAATACCTGGAAAATAAGAATTTTGCATTTCGTCCTCAAACCTAGCATATTGCTCGTCAGTTAAAACGCCTTTCAATTCCCTACTTTTCTCAATAGTTTTAGAATCAATCAACTCCTCCCTAATAGTAATGTCAGATTTGGTTTCAGTTAATCTCTTGAGTAGATCTGAAAATTCCGCTGCCGCTATGGATTAAACAATAAAACTATTAAACTTACTTTATTTATAAAAGTCATGCAGTTTCTCACGTGCATTTTTAACTTCATCTATATTAGATTACTGATTAAGGTTTTCTATCCTCCTATAATCATCATTTACTGCATTCCTGAATTTTGTTACTATTCCTTGCAACTTATATACCCTCTTCTGAGTTTCTTTGACGCTTAAATGTCGCTTTTAATATAGAAATTGAATACCCAAATTCTTTAGATGTCTTTTCATAAGCTCCAGCCATACTATTAGAATCATTTTCGACTTGCTTTTCGAAAAATTTCTTACCTTAATCCAGTCATCATTAACTATAACTCTTTTAAAATTTGCATTCATTTCATTAATTTTTAAATTAAAACTAAAAATATACAAGTTATTTTCTAATAATGAAACAGTTTTAAAGACACAAGTGTTGTCCGTACAGCTGATTCTGAACAGATTGAGAGATGGAACTGCTACGCTTGCAAGTCAAGTTTTAACGTGTTGTACGGCACTATTTTTGAGGAGACAAAAGTTCCACTGTAGAAATGATTTCTCGCCATTAGATTAGCTTAATCGTCAACGTGAAAAAGAGCTTGTCAAGTTGCCAGCTTGCACGCTATTTGGAATTGACACAACCGACTCCTGGTATATGCTACACCGCAGTTGCGCTGAGACGATAACAAAGCAAAGTTCAATCTTTCTACTAAGGAGTTGCTGAGGCTTGCGAAGCCTAGTATAATGGTGGGTTCTATTTTAGGAATGAAATTATATGGGGTTACAGAACGGGAGGCATTAGCAAAAAATGGTTTGGACGCGGGCTTGATGTTATCCTAAATTTTACTCAAAGAGTAATCAATATAAGTTTAATACTCGGAAAGAAGCGTCTTACTCAACAAATTAATTTACCGCCAAGGTTTAGGGGGATAGAAAAGTACAAAGACGAATATGGTCTTTGGTATACAATGGCAAGAATGAGAGATGCCTGGGAAGTAACCGCTATTGGCCAAACATCTAAAGAACATCCAGGTTACACAACACAAAAGCCATTGGCATTACTTGAACGTATCATCAAGGCTAGTTCAAATGAAAGCGATATTGTGTTCGATCCGTTCTGCAGTTGTGCAACGACATTAGAAGCTGCAAACCGCTTAGTCCCCAATCTGCAAAACATGGCGATTGAAGTAAAGGCTAGGGAAGAATGTCTCCATATGTGATCTGTGCGGCGTGATTGGACAATGATACAGCATGTCTGGCTGCTCTAATCGTAATATGGAAACTATTAGACATAACGAAGGTACGAAATTTTCACAAGTTTATGGCTGAAGCCGGTGATTTAGATGTAAATAGCATTAAATATGCCCGCATGCAGATGCCGACAGTCGACGAGATATTGGAAGGAAAAAGCTTCCATACACCAGGTGTTGCTGGAAGAAGTTTGACACAACTGTTTTTACTGCTTGGATAATTAAGCCCCTATCTTAATTAACATAGAAACTGATAAAATATCTTTTGTATTCTTTTAGCTTTTTACATGCTCTCCTAAAAGAGTGGCTGCGGTACAACCAGTGATTTTTACTTGGACAAAATCTCCTGGTTTTTCATCCCCTCTAGGAAATATTACTACTGTGTTTTGGATGTTTCTCCCGCGCCAATCAGCATCCGAGCGTTTGCTTCTACTTTCAATTAAAACCTCCTCTACTTTACCGATATGATGTTGGGTTTTTCTCAGAGAGTGTTTCTGCTGAAGGTCGATTATTTCGCCAAGTCTTTCTTTTTTAATTTCTAGTGGAATATCGTCTTTCATTTTTCGGGCAGCAAAAGTATTGGGTCGTTCAGAATAATAGAACATATAGCCAAAATCGTATTTCACATATTCCATGAGGGTTAAAGTATCTCGATGATCTTTTTCTGTTTCAGTTGGAAAACCGGCAATCATATCATGGGAAATACCGCAATCGGGGATAATGCTTCTAACTCGGTCAATTAAACTCAAATATTCTTCGCGATTGTGTCCCCGGTTCATTAATTTCAGTATTCTGCTACTTCCTGACTGAACCGGCAGATGAATGTAATTACAGATGTTTTCATATTGAGCTATTGTATACAGCACATCATCAGACATATCTTGGGGATTGGAAGTACTAAAACGAATACGCATTTTTGGCACTACCACAGCTATCATCTCCAAAAGATCGGCAAATCTTACTGCAGTGGCTTTAGCAGTTTCACTGGCTTTTTCAAAATCCTTTTTAAGCCCTCCGCCATACCACAAATAAGAGTCTACATTTTGACCTAGAAGAGTAAGTTCCCGATAACCACTTTCCCAAAGGTCAATAGCTTCTTCTACTATGGTTTGAGGGTTTCGGCTACGTTCCCGGCCTCTAGTAAATGGTACTACACAAAAGGCACACATATTGTCACAACCTCTAACAATAGATATGAAAGCAGTAACACCATTAGTTCCCAGACGAATAGGGTTAACATCTGCATAAGTTTCTTCTCTACTCAGAATAACATTTACCGCTTTGCGACCTTCATCAATCTCTTTTACCAGGTTGGGCATATCACGGTAAGCATCTGGCCCTACCACTAAATCAACCAGCTTCTCTTCATCTAGCAATTTACTTTTAAGCCTTTCAGCCATACAGCCTAACACTCCAATTTTAAGTTCGGGTTTTTTATTTTTTATAGCGTTAAAACTGGCAAGTCTTTTTCTAACAGTTTGCTCGGCTTTGTCACGTATAGAACAAGTGTTTATTAATATTATATCTGCTTTTTCCAGGTTACGAGTCGTATCATAGCCTACTTCTCCTAAAATAGAGGCAACTATCTCGCTATCAGACAGGTTCATCTGACAACCATAGCTTTCTATGTAGAGCTTCTTATTGCTTGATGCAGTATTTTGCTCTAATACCCTTTTTCCACCTGCTTTCATCAATTATCTTTATCTTCTTTTATTTCTATATTTCGACATACAAGAAATTTACCTGGCAAATATATAAATAGCTGTGCATTTATGCCAATCTGACAGCTTAATTATAAAATCCTTATAAATAAGTCTAATATGAGCTAAATAATCAAAATCATTTAATTTGGCGAACGAATTTTGTATTATAACATACTTTATTAATCATGCTGAAGAATCTCGTAATAGTTGAGTCCCCCACAAAAGCCAAAACCATAAAGAAATTTTTAGGGAAAGATTATCAGGTAGAATCGAGCTATGGCCATATTAGAGATCTAGTAGAAAAAAATATGGGAATCGATGTAGAACACGATTACACTCCCGAATATGTAGTCCCCAAGGATAAAAAAAGAATTGTAAATAAGCTCAAGAAACTCACTAAAGATGCTAAAACAGTTTGGTTAGCCCCGGATGAAGACCGAGAAGGAGAAGCTATTGCCTGGCATCTAGCCGAAGCTTTGAACCTTAATCCAGATACTACCAATCGCATTGTTTTCCATGAAATCACCAAGGGAGCTATTGAAAAAGCCATTCAGAATCCCAGAAAAATTGATCTTAACCTAGTTAATTCCCAGCAGGCACGAAGAATATTAGATCGCTTAGTTGGTTATGGGCTTTCCCCAATACTTTGGAAAAAAGTGCAACGGGGCCTTTCTGCAGGAAGAGTACAATCCATAGCAGTTCGACTTATCGTAGAACGTGAAAAAAAAATTAAAGCGTTTGAGCCAAAAGAATACTTTAGAGTGACGGCCGAATTTAGTACTAAAGAAGAAAAAAAAATTAAAGGTGAGCTAAATGAAAAATTTAATAATGAAACTCAAGCTGATGAATTCCTACAAAAGTGCAAGAGCCATTTATTCGACGTAGTTAACAAAGAAATTCGGCTTGCCAAAAAATCGTCAGCCCCCCCATTTACCACTTCTACTTTACAGCAAGAAGCGTCACGTAAACTGAATTTTTCCGTAGCTCAAACTATGTCAGTAGCACAAAAGCTGTATGAAGCAGGGCATATTACTTACATGAGAACCGATTCGATGAATCTCTCCCGGGAAGCAATTAATGATTCTAAGATTGAAATTATAGACAGCTATGGCAAAAAGTTCAGTAAGCCCCGCTCCTACACCACCAAGAATAAATCTGCTCAGGAAGCTCACGAAGCTATCCGTCCGACTTATATAAAGCACTATTCTGCAGGAACTGATGAGCGGCAGAAAAAATTATATAATATGATCTGGAGACGTGCCATCGCTTCCCAGATGAGTGACGCGGAACTAGAACGAACTACACTCAAAATATCAACTCCTGACAAAAAACTAAACTTTATCGCCAAAGGAGAGGTAATCAAATTTGAGGGTTTCTTAAAAGTTTACCTAGAAGGTGCCGATGATGAAAATGTTGAAGAGCAATCAGGTATACTACCCTCTGCCGAAAAAGGAGAAATCTTAGAACTTAAGTGGATCACTGCTACTCAGCGTTTTACTAAGCATCTTCCCCATTATGCTGAAGCCAGTTTAGTTAAAAAACTAGAAGAACTAGGTATTGGCAGACCATCCACCTATGCCCCTATTATTAGTGCTATTCAAAGAAGAAATTACATCGAAAAATCTAAACTAAATGGAAAAGAAAGAAAATATATCCAGCTCTACTTAGCAAAAGGCAAATTAAAGAAAACCGAGTTGAGTGAAATTATCGGAGCGGACAAAAACAAACTGATTCCTACATATATTGGAATGGTTGTAAATGATTTTTTGGTTGAACACTTTAAAGATGTCTTAGACTTTCATTTCACCGCTAGTGTCGAAGAGCAATTTGACAATATTGCCAGGGGACAGGAAGAATGGAGTAAAATGATAGATAGTTTTTACCAAGGTTTTCAGCCTCACCTAAAGGATGTTGAAGAAAATTCTGAAAGAGCCAAAAGAGGGCAATTGTTAGGTCAGGATCCTAAAACTGGCAAAAACGTATATGCGAAAATAGGTAAATATGGGCCTACGATCCAGATTGGCGAAGCCACTGATGAAAAAAAACCTCGTTTTGCCAGCCTAATGAAAAGCCAGCATATTAATGATATTACTCTGGGAGAAGCACTTAAATTGTTTGATTTACCCCGAGAACTTGGAACTTTTCAAGGCCAAGAGATACAAATTAATGTAGGCCCTTTTGGGCCATACATACGTCACCATAACACCTTTAGAAGTCTTAATCCAGAAGAAGGAGATGACCCATATTCTATAACTGTAGAAAGAGCAATAGAGCTAATAAGGGAAAAGCAGAAAGCGGATAAAAATAAGTATATAGCCAAGTTTGAAGATGAAAAGCCAGTTATTGAAATACTAAGCGGGCGCTATGGCCCTTATATCAAAGCCAATAGAAAAAATTATAAAATTCCTAAAGGTACTAACCCTAAAACGCTTAGTCGTGAGCACTGCTTAGCTATTATTGAAGAAATAACCTCCAGGAAAAATGCCAAGCATAAGATCAAAAAATGATACTCAATGATTTTCTCGCTCCCGTGCGTCAAAGTCTACTGGATCGATCTGAGGAGTATCATCCCGAAGTGAAACACTTCATTATACCTTGGAAACAGTTAAAGAAGTTTGTTATCAACTGTTAAAAAACGATGTAATCCCTATACATAATAAGAGGTGGTCAAAATCTTACTTACGCCAGTTATCGAGCTTACGATAATATGGAGCAAAAGGTAAATATGGTGTGTGTTGATTCTCGTTTTGGCCTGGGAAACCAATATGAAAAAATGAACAGCCGGAATTTTCTCACTTCGGTTATTCTCAAAGAACCAAATATTCTACTTAATTACAGCAACATCAGCTATCAAACTTATTTTGTGAACCAGGACGAAATCGACTTAATGGAAAAAATGTTCTTTGACACTTACAGGGTAGGGATATTCAGAAATAATATTTCAGAGGCAGAGCCCGCATTGAGAGACGCTGATATGATCAGCTTTGACATTTCTTCTATCAGACAATCTGATGCGCCGGGCAATGTAATTGCTTCCCCCAACGGTTTTAGCGGAGGAGAAGCCTGTGCAATAAGCCGTTACGCAAGAATCAGTGATAAGGTAGCTTTTTTTGGTATTTACGAGTATAATCCTTCTTATGATCTGATCTATCCAGAAGAACAGCTCATTTATTAGCCCAAATGGTTTGGTATTTTGCAGAAGGATATCATTCTCGTAAGAGCTAGATTATCCTTTCATCAGCAAGTAAAATTATCAAAAATTCACTGTTTTGATCAATGATGGCCAACACGAGCTAATTTTTTATAAAAGTCATTTAAGTGAAAGATGGTGGATAGAAATCCCTTTCAACGAAGATAATAAGCCTACTCATGAACGTCACAAGCTCATTCCTTGTTCTTATCGAGATTATTTGAAAGCCTGTGAAGATGATCTTCCCCTGAGATGGTGGAAAGCTATAAAGAAAATAGCTTAGCATTAAGCCTTGCTCGCCTTCGTTATCATAACCGCTGGTAAATTTAAAGACTTAGCCAATGTTAAAGTCAATTGACATATTTTGACCCTATTTGAATTTAAGCTAAATGCCCTTACTTGAATGCATACCACAGCCACTGAAACACCTATCCAGTTATACAATTTCAAGACCATTGTCTCTTCTTTTTTTACTCGATTTAGCAAATGGATTAAAATCCAGACATAATTGCAACCAATAAGCTAAATCCTTATCTAAATCGAAACCTTCTGACGTTATAAAAATGTATCCTTTCATTGGTCTACCAGTAAAATCCATAGGTAGACAAGCCTTTTTATTAATTTCACTTTTGTAAGTTTCTTTCCCAATTCTTGCCATAAGGAAACTGTTGCCGTATTTTTTATCTATGTGTATCCCACATAGCATTTTATTATCGACAGAAAACATAAGCCCACCCATCATTTTCTTTTCAGAAAAGTAAGTTCCCTTTTCTTTTAAGATTTGTCTTATTCTGTCAGCTAAAAATTCATCGTATGCCATATACTCAGCTTATTGCGTTAAGTAGAAATTCATTTACAGACCTCATAACCTTCCAGCATTGAAACAGTTCTCCAAGTAAGTTATTGCCCAAAAGCAATTCTAGTTTCCCGACCACGCCAAAAATAAAACTGCTTATTGGTTATTGAGGGCTTTTTTTCAACAATTTGCTTTAAATCTTTGGGAATAACGCTTTGTGACTTCTTTTTCGGAACATAAATTTAGAGAATTTTTGATCTAAGCCCTTTTTGGGAGTCTTAGAAGGAAAGAAAACAGGTTATCACTCCCTTCTCAAGATGTCTGGAGGCTCAATTTTGAGGAAGAGGGGGATATATTGTATTTAGTCAATGAACCTGAAGCCTAAACTTCATGAGAACATCATTCGACAACTATTTTTTCGGTGAATATCCCCTCTGTGGTCTCTAGGTGTATCAAATACTGCCCTGACGATATATCGCTGACATCGAGATTTCGCTCACTCTTATCGTAATGCTTTAGGAGCTTTCCTGCTACGTTATATAAGGCAATATTTTTAACTCCGATATCACCAACTATTACTAGCTGCAAAGTCCCCTCTGTAGGATTGGGAAAAACCTCAATCTTTTTTTTTAGATTAGTTTCTTCCTCTTCTATGCCCAAGCCTCCGCCATTAGTCGTTTTATAGATAGTTCCCTTTCCTCCAAGGGCAAAACCCAGTTGGTCGTCATAGAAATAGAGCTTACGTATACGTACCCCAATATCAGCTTGCATCCCCCAGCTAAGTCCTAAATTTTTACTCCCTAGAATCTCTCCACCAGAATATGTCCCATATAGGGTAGTGCTATTTACAATTAGGGGCATAAATCCAGGGGCCAGCATCTGCGGCTGACCAAAATTCCAGCTCCAGCTTATACCATTGTCGATACTGTAATTCACAATTGGTGGATATGATGTATAAAGAATGATGGTATCATTAAAGAGTCCCATAGTTTCAAGACGGTTCATAGTCTGAGTTACCCTACCCCATTTATTTAATGGCAATGTTAAAGCATACCAGCTTTTCCCAAAATCATCTGATCTAAAAAGGGCAATTTGCCTTGACGATGCGATATATATTATGCCGTGTTGATTAATGGCAAAGAGCCCTACTTGTTTAGCAAGTTGCTGAATATGACCATTAGATAGCTTTTTTAGATTCCAGTCCTTTCTATCAATAAAATAAATCTCTTTGTTATACAGTTTAAGTCCGTGACGCCCTATAGGTACTAGGGGTTCATAGCTTATATTCTCGATAATCCAGTTGATGCCATAGTCGGAAGAATACACTAAAAGTGACGAGCCCTTCCCTAGAGCAAACGCATAGACCTCATTATCAAATCCTACAACGTGTTGTATCGTTAAACTGTCATGAGAAAACACCATATTCCAATTCTCTCCACCATCGGTAGTTTTTAAGATCACCCCTGTTGAACTTTGGTGGGGGCTCCGCATGCTGTCTCTGACTCCTCCCACACAATAGCCCGTCATGCTATCCACGAAAAAAATATCATAGAGATAGGTGTTCTTCGTGGCATTGGAGTTCACTGGATACCATTGGGCTTGAACAGGGGAAAATCCCCCTAAAATCGCTATGAATATGATTAGCTGTCTCATCTGTCGTTGAGTTTTAAATTAATGATTATTATTCAATTATTCTATCAATAAAGTTGCTGTATCTGCTGCTTGCCCCTTGCAAATTAAAGCTACGTGATATAAGCCAGCTCCTGGATAACTCGCTACATTAATCGTCCTTGCTCGACCTCCAAAATGAGCCTAAACTTCATGAAAACATCATTCGATAACTATTTTTTCGGTGAATATCCCCTCTGTGGTCTCTAGGTGTATCAAATACTGCCCTGACGATATATCGCTGACATCGAGATTTCGCTCACTCTTATCGTAATGCTTTAGGAGCTTTCCTGCCAGGTTATATAAGGCAATATTTTTAACTCCGATATCACCAACTATTACTAGCTGCAAAGTCCCCTCTGTAGGATTGGGAAAAACCTCAATCTTTTTTTTTAGATTAGTTTCTTCCTCTTCTATGCCCAAGCCGCCGCCATTGGTCGTTTTATAGATAGTTCCCTTTCCTCCAAGGGCAAAACCCAGTTGGTCGTCATAGAAATAGAGCTTATATATACCTTCCTCAATATCAGCTTGCATCTCCCAGCTAAGTCCTAAATTTTTACTCCCTAGAATCTTTCCACCAGGATATGTCCCATATGGGGTAGTGCTATTTACAATTAGGGGCGTAAATCCAGGGGCCGGCATCTGCGGCTGACCAAAATTCCTGCTCCAGCTTATACCATTGTCGATACTGTAATACACAATTGGTGGATATGATGTATAAAGAATGATGGTATCATTAAAGAGTCCTATAGTTTCAAGATGGTTCATATTCTGAGTTACCCTACCCCATTTATTTAATGGCAATGTTAAAGCATACCAGCTTTTCCCAAAATCATCTGATCTAAAAAGGGCATTTTCCCTTGAGTTGATATATATTATGCCGTGTTGATTAATGGCAAATAAGAACACTGCTTTTTTAGTAAGTTGCTGAATATGACCATTAGATAGCTTTTTTAAATTCCAGTCCTTTCTATCAATAAAATAAATCTCTTTGTTATACAGTTTAAGTCCGTGATGCCGTGTAAGTACTTGGGGTTCATAGCTTATATTCTCGATAATCCAGTTGATGCCATAGTCGGAAGAATACACTAAAAGTGACGAGCCCTTCCCTAGAGCAAACGCATAGACCTCATTATCAAATCCTACAACGTATTTTATCGCTAAACTGTCATGAGAAAACACCATATTCCAATTCTCTCCACCATCAATGGTTTTTAAGATCACCCCTGTTGAACTTTGATGGGGTCCCCACATGTCGTCTCCGACTCCTCCCACACAATAGCCCGTCATGCTATCCACGAAAAAAATATCATAGAGATAGGTGTTCTTCGTGGCATTGGAGTTCACTGGATACCATTGGGCTTGAACAGGGGAAAAGCCCCCTAAAATCGCTATGAATATGATTAGCTGTCTCATCTGTCGTTGAGTTTTAAATTTAATGATTATTATTCAATTATTCTATCAATAAAGTTGCTGTATCTGCTGCTTGCCCCTTGCAAATTAAAGCTACGTGATATAAGCCAGCTCCTGGATAACTCGCTACATTAATCGTCCTTGCTCGACCTCCAAAATGAGCCTAAACTTCATGAGAACATCATTCGACAACTATTTTTTCGGTGAATATCCCCTCTGTGGTCTCTAGGTGTATCAAATACTGCCCTGACGATATATCGCTGACATCGAGATTTCGATCACTCTTATCGTAATGCTTTAGGAGCTTCCCTGCCAGGTTATATAAGGCAATATTTTTAACTCCGATATCACCAGCTATTACTAGCTGCAAAGTCCCCTCTGTAGGATTGGGAAAAACCTCAATCTTTTTTTTTAGATTAGTTTCTTCCTCTTCTATGCCCAAGCCGCCGCCATTGGTCGTTTTATAGATAGTTCCCTTTCCTCCAATGGCAAAACCCAGTTGGTCGTCATAGAAATAGAGCTTACGTATACGTACCCCAATATCAGCTTGCATCTCCCAGCTAAGTCCTAAATTTTTAGTCCCTAGAATCGCTCCTTTACCACTTGTCCCATATAGGGTAGTGCTATTTACAATTACGTTCATAAATTGAGGGGCCGAATAATAATAATTAAGATTCCAGCTTATACCATTATCGATACTGTAATGCACAGCTCCTGGATATGTTGTATAAAGAATGATGGTATCATTAAAGAGTCCTATAGTTTTAAGATGGTTCATACTCTGAGCTACCCCACCCAATTTATTTAATGGCAATGTTAAAGCATACCAGCTTTTCCCAAAATCATCTGATCTAAAAAAGGCAATTTGCCTTGACGAGGCGATATATATTATGCCGTGTTGATTAATGGCAAAGAGCCCTGCTTGTTTAGCAAGTTGCTGAATATGACCATTAGATAGCTTTTTTAGATTCCAGTCCTTGGCATCAAAAAAATAAATCTCTTTGTTATACAGTTTAACACTGTGGGGTCTTCGAAAAGGTTCATAGTTTATATTCTCGATAATCCAGTTGATGCCATGGTCGGAAGAATACACTAAAAGTGACGAGCCCTTCCCTAGAGCAAACGCATAGACCTCATTATCAAATCCTACAACGTGTTGTATCGCTAAACTGTCATGAGAAAACACCATATTCCAATTCTCTCCACCATCGGTAGTTTTTAAGATTACCCCTGTTGAACTTTGATGGGGTCCCCACATGTCACCTCCGACTCCTCCCACACAATAGCCCGTCATGCTATCCACGAAAAAAATATCATAGAAATAGGTGTTCTTCGTGGCATTGGAGTTCACTGGATACCATTGGGCTTGAACAGGGGAAAAGCCCCCTAAAATCGCTATGAATATGATTAGCTGTCTCATCGTCCAGTTGATGGGTAGAAAAACTCATGGAGACTCTCTCCAATTCTTCTCTCTCTATAATTAAATTCATCAGGAGTCCAATTGCTAAGACTTGCCAATACTTGCACCTCAGGTATTGAAGATTTACCATATTGAAGTTTCTTTTCAGGAAAGTAAGAATTAGAGGCTTTTACGTTAATTTTTTTTTCTAAGATGACTAAATTAGCTAAACGATTATGTTTTTTACTAAACTTTTCTTTATTCCAACCATCATACTTATAATGCTCCCATTTTTTCGGTAAAATATGTTCAATCTGAAAATCTTTTGGAATTATCAATTTTTTCTGCTTTTCATTAGTGATAGCAACTAGCAAACAGAAGCCTTTAATACCGCGCCCTAATTCATTAGAGAACATACTTTTTAATGTATCTTTATTTATTAATTTTTCTAAACTTTCTTTATAAGTATCGTGGAAATTTAAGCCTTTTGATATATCTCGTACAACTTTAAATATAGGAACTTTCATAGGTACAAGACTTCTTTTTTTTAACCAAATAGCATAACAATACCTAGTTGTATCTACTAACAAAGCCTTTAAGTTTTTTAAATTATCTTTAGTGATTTCTTTTAATGACTGATTTTCATTAAGCTCGACAATTTTGTGCATAAAAGTCATAACAGGATATTGCCACCAAGTATTTGGATGGTGTGTTAGAGCAATAATTAGATTTAAAACGGTAGTATCAGTTTCTGAATCTTTACTAGTATCTGTGAGATATATCCAACTCATTACTAGCTTTTCCAAGGATTGCATGACTTCTTTCCAATTTTTTAAGCGTTTTCCCCCTTCTTGGTCATAAAACTTTCTAAGCCCCATTAATGTATCAATATTACCTTCTTCACCTCGCAAAATATGCATATACTGAATAAATATGTCTTTCAATTCCAAGTTTTCTAACTTTTGAATATTTTCAACTAACTCATCCCAGCGGTCAATAAAATCTCCTTTCTTTTCACCAGAATGCTTATAAAGCTTAGACTTAAAGATATCAGCATCGTTTAAATCCATACCCCTGTTATTGATAGTTTCAAAAATAGTTAGTGCATTTTCAACGTCTTTACACTCTATTGGCAGCAAAACAACATTGTGTATTACTTTTTCTATTAATTCCTCTAATTCCAAATCCTTTTCTACGTTTTCTTTTATCAATTTATAATTTTTAGAGTAAGAACTCCTGGTTTCAACATTAAGACCCTTTATTAATACTTCTTCTAGTTTTTTGTGTTCATTTTCCCCAAAAACCTTATGTGTAATACGAATCTTTTTATCATCTAAGATCTCATCAGTTTTTCGATTTCTCACATACAACATTCTCTTTAGGAGGGTATATGTTCGACAACAGTCGAATAAAGCCCTTATTAAAAGACTTAGGGTTATTAAACGTTGTTGGCCATCAACAACGTGTCTTTCGCCCCCATGTGGGTATACAACAACATTACCTAAAAAATACGGTGAAGAAGTATCACCTTTAGCATATTCACGTAAGTCTTCCCAGAGTTTATTACATTCCTCTTCTTTCCATGAATAAGGCCTTTGGTAATCAGGAATTACATACTCATAATTCATCAAAAAAGTCCTAATGTCCTCAGGTTTAGCATTAAGTGCACTAATACTGTCTGTACTGTCTGGCATAATGAATGAGTATTTAATTCTATTTATGTTTTGAAATCTATAATCAACTTGGTTCGATTTTACCCTTTTTTGGTTCAGGTATTGTTCGAGACGTAAAGTTATTGAAAAAATTTAATATTTAGAAAGTTTAAATAATTTTAGTTTTGGATTGCAAATGTCTTTTAGCCAAAGGTAGTTTTGAATTATTTTAAGAAGTAAGAGGATATTTGTTGAGAATTTTTTGGGAAGGGTAGATTCAATCACTTACTCATTGTTGAAAAACTTTAGAAACTATCTCCTGAATTAATCATGAGCCAAATTTAAATAGGACAGTTGTATATTTACAACCTTAAATTTTAAAGAGTTTTTCAATGGCTACTTTAGAACGTATCCGTCAACGCTCAGGTCTTTTGATAATTATGGTTGGGTTGGCAATGTTAGCCTTTATTCTGACTGATTTTTTGTCCTCCGGCAACTTTATCTTCAACAGTAATGCTCGTATAATCGGTAAGGTAAATGGCAGAGCAATAGACATTAAGGATTTTTCAACTAGGATAGATGACCGTTTAAAGACTATTCGCCAGCAAAACCCCGAGCAAGCTGAGAATATCTCTCAAAAACAGCTGGCAGATGTTATTTGGAATGAGCTGTTAAGGGAAAAAATACTAGGTAAACAGCATAAAAAACTAGGGTTTCAGATTACCCCTCCTGAATTGTATGATAAGATTAAGCAAAATCCCAGCATTCAAGAAGCTCCAAGCTTTAAAGATCAGGTTACTGGAAGTTTCAGTGAAGGTCTCTTTCAACAATATTTAGACAACCTTAGATATGATAAAGATGTCGATCAACAAGCAGCAGAATATTGGAACCAATGGGTAAATTTTGAAAATGCTATCAAGGATGAAGCGCTTAACCAGAAATATAATAAGGCAGTCCAAAAGGGGTTGTACATACCTACTGCTTATGCTAAAGAGGAATACATACGTAATAATACCCATATCGGCTTTAATTATCTGGTGCTGCAATACAATACTATAGCTGATTCTACAATCGAAGTTAGCGAAGATGAACTCAAAGACTACTACAAGGAGAACAAAGAAGACTACAAAACCAAAGAGACCAGAGATATTGAATATGTAAACTTTCCGATCAACCCTTCTGATCAGGATTTGGAGGACATAAAAAATGGGCTTAGTGTTTATCTAAATCCAGAAGTGGTTTTCAACCAAGTGGAAAGTAAAAACGACACTTTTCCTTCTTTTGCTAATACTAAAGATGATTCTGCTTATGCGATTACTCGCTCCGACCTTCCGGTGAAAGCCAATTACTATAAGAAGGGTTCCGATCTATCTGCTGAGTTGGATTCTATTCTTTTTGAAAAAGAAGTAGGTTATATTCATGGACCGTATGAAGAAAATGATTACTTTAAGCTGACCAAGATTTCTGATATCAAAAATATTCCTGATTCAGCTAACTCCCGTCACATTCTTATTTCTTTTCAAGGAGCTAATACGGGTCAAAACTCGGCTACTAGGACACCACAAGAAGCACGCGCCTTAGCTGATAGTCTGCTAAGTGTAGTAAGGAATGATACTTCTAAGTTTGCTGAACTAGCCAAAGACAACTCTGATGACCCTGGTTCAGGCTCTAAAGGTGGAAAATTAGGTTGGTTTGATGACAAAACCATGGTAGAATCCTTTTCGCGTTTTTCTTTTACTCATAAAGTAGGGAACATCGGTTTGGTATATACGAACTTTGGTTTTCACATTATTGAAATCCTCGATCAAAAAGGAGCTAACAAAGGACTTAAGCTGGTAAATATTGTCCGTGAAATCAACCCCAGCGATGAAACTTTTGAACGTATTTACAACGAAGCCAGTCAGTTTGCCTCACAGATAAACAATATTGAGGAGTTTAGCTCATTGGCCGAAGAGAAGGGTTATACTCCAAGACCCGTTACTAACCTGGCTCCATTTGATGAGGCTATTTCCGGTTTGGGTCAAAACAGAGAAATTATTCGATGGGTTCACAATAAAGAAACAAAATTGGGAGATATTCAACTGCTTAACAATAATAACGCTTCATCAGTAGTAGTAATAATAACCGCTTCCAAAAATGAAGGCTATGCAGATATTGAAGATGTTGAAGATCAGATAAAGCCCAAGGTAATTCGTAAAAAGAAAGCAGCAATGCTGTCTGAAAAAATGAGAAAGGCTATAGAAGATAAAAATGACCTCAATGTTATAGCGTCAGAACTAAGCGTAAATGTTAAGAGCCATAATACTAATTTTAACAATCTGGTAATTCCTGACGTGGGTAGAGAGCCAAAAGTTGTGGGGGTAATAAGCTCCTTAGAACCAAATGTACTTTCGAGGCCTATAGAAGGAGAAAGGGGAATATATATCATTCAGGTGACCACCAGAGATAAAGCAGCTAAATTACAGGAATACAGCCAAGAACAAGAGAAATTGATCAATTCTATAAGGCCAACTGTTTCTTCGGTTCTTTTTTCAACGTTGAAAGATCAATCAAACATTGTAGATAGAAGAGCTATATTCTATTAGGGAATAAAATACTCTTTCTTTAATGACACAATAGTTCCAAGGGTAAACAAGAGTTATTCATAGCACCTGCATGCGGTAAGAATCCAGCTTAATGAAGATGAAAAGTAATATAGTGAACCCCCATAACGAAGACCCACCATAACTGAAGAAAGGCAGAGGAATACCAATTATTGGAGCCAGACCAATAGTCATAGCGATATTAATGGCAAAATGGAAAAATAAGATAGATACTACGCAATAACCGTAAACCCGACTAAAAGCAGATTTTTGCCGTTCAGCCAATTGCACTAGACGAAAAAAGAGTAACGTAAATAGCACAATAACTACTGAGCTACCTACAAAGCCCCATTCTTCAGCCACTGTACAAAAAATAAAATCTGTACTCTGTTCCGGAATAAAATCAAATCTCGTTTGGGTCCCACTTAAGTAACCCTTGCCCATAAATCCCCCAGATCCAATACCAATTAAAGATTGATTGATATTATAACCTATTCCTTTTGGATCGTCCTCTTTACCTAAAAGAATATTGATCCGATTGCGATGATGCTTTTCCAATACATTATAAAAAGTATAATCCACACTTTGAATTAATATAATTATTGCCACCAGAAGGCCTAAAATGTTCCAATAAAACTTCTTTATCTTATAAGTTAATAAAATGATCAGTGCTGCAACGGAGCTTAGTATAATAATTAAGTCGAGTTTATCTACCCATAAGCTCAAAATAAAAAGTACAACTAAACCAAAACCAGAAAAGATATAGCTACCCGGTAACCCTTCACGGAATAGCACCAGCGATAAGGAAGTATAAACCAGAGCCGAACCAAAATCCGGTTGGAGTATAATAATCGAAGAAGGAAGAAAGATGAGGAAGAATGCCGTAAGCTTAGTCCACCGTTTCTTAAGGGAAATATTTCTAATACTCAGATACTTGGCTAGTGCTAAAGCAGTAGCAAATTTGGCAAACTCTGAAAATTGAATACTGAAATTTTCAAAAGCAAACCACGAGCGAGCCCCCGATATTTTTTGACCAAAAAGCAGTATAGCTATAAGGGAAATTATACTTAAGACGTATATCAAATAAGATAGGGTTTCAAAAAGGCTGCCGTCAATAAACAAGATAATTACTATGAGAGCGATAGCACCGAGTATCCATAGCATTTGCTTACCAAATTGCTGACTGGTGTCTAATATACTATTGACTTCCTCATCATAAACTGCAGCGTAAATATTGGCCCACCCCAATAGTACGAGCAAAATATACAAGAAAATGGTAGCCCAATCCAAGTTTTCAAATATGCTGTTGCTACTTCTCATTCATTATCAGCCGTCTTTTTTTACATTTTTCTTAACAGTTGCTTTTCATATTCCTTCCGTAAACTGCCTTGTAGCATTCTATTTTCCATTTTCTTGCGGCTGATTTTTCCCGTAAGGTACTTTTCTATCATAAGGCTACTTATGGGAGCAGCCCAACGGCTACCCCAATAACCGTTTTCTACTATAGTAGCGATGGCAATTTTGGGTTTATCAAGCGGAGCAAAGGCAATAAAAATAGAATGGTCTTGTCCATGAGAGTTTTCTACTGTTCCAGTTTTACCGGCCATAGGGATACTATCATGCTTACTCCAGCGGGCCGTGCCCTTTTCAAATACATCAAACATTCCTTCTATAATTTTCTCAAAATGAACACTGTCGATGGTAGTGTACTTGGGCTCAATGTATTTTTCGTCTTTCAACCCGTCGTCTTCGATTTTCTTAACGATATGTGGAGTATAATAATAACCTCGATTGGCTATTATAGCTGCAACGTTAGCTAGTTGAATGGGGGTTACTAGCAACTCCCCCTGACCGACACCTAGAGAAATAACGCTTACGGCTTTCCAGTTCCTATAACCAAAAGAATTATCATAATAACTGGCATCTGGCACGAGGCCTTTACGCCCGATAGCTAAGTCATTATTGAGAAATTGACCTAAGCCAAAACTCTTAACGTGAAGATTCCACACGTTCATCCCTTTCTGAGCAGTGGAATATTTTTCAATTATCGATTTAAATACATTGCAATAAAAGTTGTTACAGGATTTACTAATGCTGGTTCTCAAAGAAACGGGATAATTAGTTCCACAGTGACAAGCCACGTGTAATTTTCTATAGTGAAAGCCATTATAGCAGGTGTAGGTAGTATTTTCAGTTAGGGTTCCCTCCTGTAAACCTATTAAAGCATTAATCATTTTAAAAGGAGAACCAGGCGAGTATTCTGCCAAAAGGCTTCGGTCATATAGGGGTTTGCCGATGGTGTCGGTGTAGAGCTTGTTGTAATTGTACAAGCGCTTACTACCTACCATCAGCTTGGGATTATAAGTAGGGCTAGTTATCAGAGAAAGTATTTCACCGCTGGATGGCTCCATGGCCACAATGCTGCCTCTTTTATCGCTCATTAAAGCTTCACCATATTGTTGCAAGTCAATATTAATACTGGAAGTAATGCTACTACCTGGTTTCGATAAAATATCGTAGCCACCATGCTGATAAGGGGCCTTAACTTGGCCATGAACATCAATCATCTTATATTGAACTCCGAACTTGCCTCGCAAGAATTCTTCGTGAGATTTTTCAATACCAGTTATGCCAATTAAATCACCTTTCTCATAACGGGGATTATTTTTAAGGAAAATGTCCGAGACTTCGCCAATATACCCCGTAACATTAGCAGCTGAATTATATTGGTAGCTACGCAATATCTTTTTCTGAGGATAAAAGCCGGCAAACAAGTGAAGTTTTTCCCAAAAACCGGCAAATTTCTCCCTGCTAATCTGTTTGAGAAAAATAGAGGACTTAATACGAGAATAGTCCTTGGCTTTGATCATCCGACTTTTAAAGTCTTCGGCCGAAATGTCGATCAAGTTGCAAAATTTAATTGTGTCAATATCTTTTACCAGTCTTGGAACTACCATCAGGTCATAAGTTGGTTCATTGCCTACCAGTAGCTTTCCATTTCGGTCAAAGATAAAACCGCGTCCGGGGTATACCTTTTTTTTACGGATTATATTATTTTCAGCAGATAGTTTGTATTCGTTTTTTATTACCTGAATATGAAACAAGCGAGCAATAAAAATCAAGGCAATAGAAACAAAGAAAAAGTAAAACAAATACCTCCTATTCATTTTGCTAAGCTCCTCTTCGGAAATTCCAAAATTGATATATCAACACAAAAAAAAGAGTAAATAAGCTGCTATATATCGTTCTAATTAAAACTAATCCAATATCCCTCCAATCAAAAGTCTCAAGGATAAACATAGAGAAGTGATGAATAAAAATTCCTGCCGAAGCGTAAAATAGGAAGACCGTAAAACTGAGGTTTTTTACTCTTATGTCCTTTATATCCGTATCCGTTCTATGTCTGTAGCCGGCAATTTTTAAAAGAGAAATTCTCAGATAAGCAAGTACGGTAGTAGCTGCCGCATGAATGCCCCCACTATTCTCAAAAACATCAATACATAAGCCCAAAATAAAGCCAATGACGAGGATTGAGCCACGATAAATCGAAACAGGGAGGTAGAGCAAGAAGATAATGTAAAGATAGGGGTTCATATAACCTAGAAAAAAAATATGATTGAATAGCAACACCTGTAATAATACTACTGCTATAAATCTGGATATGTGAGATAATATTATCAAAGATTAGTTTGTTGAATTATTTTCCAAATCTTTTCGTTCTGATTTCATTTTATCAGTAACTACGTAAACTTTTCCCAAGGAAGAAAAATCCGTAGCCAGCTTAACATCTACTTCATAGAAGCTTTTATCTGATTGCAAGCGGAAAGTGTCTACTGTTCCTAATAATGTTCCCATCGGGAAAATCAAGGAACGAGTATCGGTTTCTATAGTATCTCCTTTACTTATTTCTGCATATGACGGTATATCAGAAAGTTTGATAAAACGGTAACTCTCACCAGGCCAATTGAGAGGGCCAAAATACCTTTCCTTTTTAAATTTACCGCTCATCCATAAAGAAGAATTGATTAGAGGAATTACAGTAGCAAAATTCTCGCTGACACTCTTAATTATACCAACTGCTCCAGCAGGGCCAGTCACTCCCATTTCTGGTTTTACACCATGTTTACTACCGCGGTTAATAGTAATATAATTTCTGTGTTTTAAGTAACTGCTATTTAATACATTAGCTTCGATGTAAGAGTAGAGGGGGATATGAATTGTATTGCGTTGTCGGTTTTGGGCAATGACGTAATGGAAATTTTTTAAAAGAGATCGCAGTTGAGCATTTTCTTTAGCCAGCTGGTCATTCTGATTTTTCAAATCTAAATAGCTGAAAAGTTTGTGGTAGCTCTCCAGGATATTTCCGCTCAGCCAATTGGATGAGTCAATAAGAACAGCACGCTGGTAGCTGTGCGAATTTATGATCCAAAATAAAGCCATGCCTTCCAGTATAAGAAACAAGATAAATACCTGTTTCTGTATTAGAAATGAGGTTAAGCGTGGCATTATGCAGACATGAGGAAGTCGAACTTATCGAGGCTTTTTAGGGCTATTCCAGTTCCTTTAACTACAACTTTCAGAGGATCTTCTGTTATAAAAACGGGTAGCTCGGTTTTCATGGAAATACGCTTATCCAGGCCACGAAGCATGGAACCTCCACCAGCCATATATATACCGCTATTATAAATATCTGCTGCCAATTCCGGAGGGGTCGAAGAAAGAGTTTCGATAATAGCATCTTCAATTCGATTAATGGATTTATCCAATGCTTTGACTGTTTCCTTATAGGTAACTATTACTTCCTTGGGCTTACCGGTAAGCAAGGCTCGCCCTTGCACGGGAATATCTTCAGGTGGATTATCTAATTCGTTTAGGGCAGAACCGATTTTGATTTTGATTTCTTCAGCTGTGCGTTCACCGACATAAAGGTTATGCTGAGTACGTATGTAATAGCTAATATCATTGGTGAAAATATCTCCAGCTACTTTAATAGATTTATCAGATACTATCCCCCCTAAAGACAAGACAGCAATTTCAGTAGTGCCACCACCTATATCAATGATCATATTTCCTTCGGGCTCTAGTACATCAAGTCCAATTCCTATGGCTGCCGCCATAGGCTCATATATTAAATATACCTCTCTGGCCCCTGCGTGTTGAGCAGAATCTATTACCGCTCTTTTTTCTACCTCGGTTATTCCAGATGGTATACAGATTACCATTCGCAAAACCGGAGAAATTAATCGGTTCTTAAAACCCGGTATGCTTTTGATCATTTCCTTGATCATAATTTCTGAAGCATCAAAATCCGCAATTACCCCATCTTTAAGCGGGCGTATGGTTTTAATATTTTCATGAGTTTTGCCATGCATTTGGCTTGCTCTCTTGCCCACCGCTATTATTTTATTATTGATCTTGTCTTTAGCTATAATTGAAGGAGCATCGACCACCACCTTATCATTATGGATAATCAATATATTGGCAGTGCCAAGGTCTATTGCAATATCTTCTCTAAATAAACTAGAAAGTCCCATAACTGATATTAGTGTTTAAAATGGCGTGTGCCGGTAAATACCATAGCTAAGCCTTTTTTATTACAATAATCTACTAAGAACTGATCTTTTATAGATCCCCCAGGTTGAATTACTGCCTTTACACCTTCTTCACTTGCAATTTCTATGCAATCTGGAAACGGGAAAAATCCATCGGATGCCATTATTGCCCTGTTTAGGTCAAATTTAAACGATTTAGCTTTTATTATAGCTTGTTTTAAAGCATCAACTCTAGAAGTTTGGCCAATACCACTGGCCAGTAGCTGTTTCTTTTTAACCAATACTATGCTGTTAGAATTGCTATGTTTACAAATTTTAGAAGCAAACTCAAGATCTTCTAATTGATTGAGATTGGGAGTTTTTTCTGTTTTTACCTTCATTTTTTCTTTTTGATCTGTGACATCGTTAATTTCCTGCTCAAGCATTCCATTTAGAAGCGTTTGGTATTGTGTAGTAGGGAAAGTAAAATCTTTCAGAATTAGAACAACCCTATTTTTCTTTTTCCTGAATATAGTAAGGGCAGCTTCACTATATGAAGGGGCTATTATTACCTCAAAGAAAAGCTCGTTTATTTCATCAGCGGTTTCTTCATCAATTTCCCGATTGGCAATAATTATCCCGCCAAAAGCTGAAATCGGATCTCCTGCAAGAGCATCTCTCCAAGCCTGAAGCACAGCATCCCTGCTGGCTAATCCACAAACGTTGTTATGCTTGAGAACAGCAATGGTGCTTTCGTTAAATTCACTAATAAGCTTTACTGCGGCATCTGCGTCAAGCAAGTTATTGTACGAAAGTTCTTTCCCGTGCAATTGTTCAAATACGCTATCTATATTGCCATAAAAAGCGCCTTTCTGGTGAGGGTTTTCTCCGTAGCGCAACTGCTTTTTAGGTGAATAAGTTAATTGCAATTGTTCACTTTCTGCAAGATAGCAGTGAATTGCCCTATCGTAATTGCTGGAAATTTCAAAGGCCTTGGCCGAAAAGTACTTACGATCTTCTTCAGTTGGTAGTCCTTTTTCCAAAATAGAACAAGCTTTATCATATAAATCTCGGGAAGGAATTGCCCATGTATGTTTGTAATTTTTAGCAGCTGCCCTTATCAATGAAATGCCACCAATATCAATTTTCTCAATAATATCCTCGTGAGATTTTCTCTTACTAACAGCTTCTTCAAAAGGGTAAAGGTCAACTACAATTACATCGATTTTAGGAATTTCATATTGTTGCATTTCTAGCACCTCATCTTTTTTCTCTCTTCTTCCTAAAATACCTCCAAACACCTTCGGATGAAGGGTTTTAACTTTGCCTCCCAATATGCTCGGATAAGAAATAAGATCTTCTACAGCTTCAACTTCGTAGCCCAACTCTTCAATATACTTTTGGGTTCCTCGGGTAGACAATAATTTGAATCCGTTGTTTACCAGGCTCCTAACTAAACTATCGAGGTCATCTTTGCAAAAAACTGAAAGTAAAGCTTTTGGACAGTCAGGTATTTCTTGCATGAGGAAATTTCAGACTTCGAATATAGCTATTCTTTATAGAGCTTAGTATTACAATTGCAAATCATTTTGACTAATCGAAGTGAAAGGTGAAATTTATATCTAATTTTATCTTTGGCATTATGAATAAAAAGGAAAAGCTAGACAGACAGGTGTTAAATACTGGCCAAAAAATACTTTATCCTATACTGTTAACTTTAATTTTCTCTGGGATATATATATACATCTTTGATAGCAAAATCAATATAGGGGGAGATAATGCCGTCTATTACATTTTGGGCAAGTCAATAGCAGAAGGCGCAAGCTATTCCAATATTCATTTACCTGAGGAAACTGCACATACACATTTTCCTCCTGGGTATCCGGCTATTCTTGCATTTTTCATTAGTCTTTTTTCAAGCAACATTATATTTCTTAAGCTGGTGAACGGGATATTTTTATTGGGGACTATCATTCTGATGTTTTACATTCTCAAAAAGATATTTAACGATCAAAGGATAGCTTTTGCAGGTTCATTATTAATGTTATTTAATTACCATCTGCTTCACTACTCTACTATTATAATGAGTGAAATTCCATATTTGTTTTTTTCTACACTCACGATTTTTTTATTTATTAGATCATTGGGTCATAGAAATCCACAATACCATCTCGGGCTATATTTTGTAATAATACTCAGCGCTTTTATATATCATATAAGGTCTATAGGTATAGCCTTTACCGGTGGATTACTTTTTTATTTACTACTTCACAAAAAATTCACTTATTTCATCAGCTATCTATTTGGGTTCATTATACTTTGTTTGCCATGGTTTTTTAGAAACAGGGTATTAGAATCCACAGGTTACATAAAGTCATTATTAATGAAAAATCCCTATCGATCTGAAGAAGGATTTGCTACAATTAATGATTTAATGGAAAGAATATTCATCAATTTAAAGCGGTATGTGGGAATAGAAATTCCTCATGCTTTATTGCCTTATAATATAAGAAATGAATACAGTAACTTTTTAGGTTCAGGTAATTTAACTGGTAACCAAATTATAATAGGAATAATTTTAATTGTATTTTTATTATATGGGATAATTAAGCTACCTAAATATAGAGATTTGTTTATTTGGTACATAATGGCAACTTTTGTAATTCTTCTGTTGTGGCCACAAGTTTGGTATGGGATTCGATTTATGCTTCCTTTAACGCCTTTTCTTCTTTTCCTGCTCTTTTATGGTATTTTTAAATTTATAGATTTTTTGATGAAAAAATTGAAATTGATAAAGTATCTTAATCCATTATTAATAACTTTTGCTGTATTGTTTTTTACCGTCAATATTAAAGCGCTAAATATTAAAGCTAAATCAAATAACTCACCCGAATACAATGATTACTATGAAGCGGGCAATTATATCAATAAGAATATGCCAACTGATGTTGTGATATGCTGTCGTAAGCCGGGTTTGCTTTACCTTTATGCTCATCGTAAAGTAGCTCGTTTTGCCAGTACTTATGATTTTAATAATCTACTTGACAAACTTGTAAAAGATCAAGTTACTCATGTAGTACTGGATGATCTTGGATACGGCGATGAATATCGGTATTTAATTCCTGTAGTGCTCGCTAATCAAGAAAAATTTAAAGTATTAAAAAAATACAATACTTCCAGAACTTATGTGTTGGAGTTCAACCCTAAGTTAGGATATCAGGGATACTGGAAGCGACTTTCTCCAGATCAAAAAACTGGAGTAGGCAAATCGGTAAAAGAGGGTACAGGATCATTTTATTATCCAGATGGAAGTATATTTGAAGGCACATGGATTAACGATAAAAAAGAGGGGCTTGGAAGAGTAACTTATCCAAATGGAGAAGTAATTGAGGGTATTTGGGAAAACGATAAAATGATTGACGCTAACTCCAAAAAGTTTTAGACTAAAAATAGTTCATTTTGTAGCTTTTATTATTATTATGAAGTTTCAATAATGGGGTCTGAAAAACTATCGATAGTAATACCTGCATATAATGAAGGATTTACTATTGGCAATATACTAGATAGGATAAAAGCCGTTCAGCTGGATGGAGGTATAGAAAAGGAATTAATCATTGTCAACGATTGCTCTACTGACAATACTGAGGACTCTATATTAAAATGCAAAGCTGAAAACTCCAACCTAAATATTCAATACCATAAACATAATGTCAATAAGGGAAAGGGAGCTGCTATCCACACGGGTATCGCTAAAGCTACTGGTAAGTTTTTAATTATTCAGGATGCCGATCTCGAGTATAATCCGCATGATTATAATATTCTTTTGAAACCGATGTTAAGCGGTGATGCTGACGTGGTGTACGGCTCGCGTTTTAAGGGTGGAAATATAGGACGGGTACTCCTTTTTGGACATTTTATTGGCAATAAACTTCTCACGTTTTTGTCCAACCTGTTTACAGGTTTAAATCTTACTGATATGGAAACTTGTTACAAACTCTTTCGTACAGATATTATTCAGTCGTTAAATCTAAAAGAAAAAAGATTTGGCTTTGAGCCGGAAGTAACTGCTAAAATCGCTCGTATTCCTCAAGTGAGGATTTACGAAGTGAGCATTGACTATTACGGGCGTACTTATGAAGAGGGGAAAAAGATTATCTGGAAAGATGGGATCAGGGCTATCTACTGCATTTTGCGTTACGGCCTTTTCAACTAATTACTTAAAACTTATAGCTTAGACTAACAGTTGGCATAATAGGCAGTTGGTCCACCCTTTTTTTATCTATTTGGTCGTAATAAAATATATTCTGATAACTTAAAACATTAGTTGACCCGACCGATAGCTCAAGCTTTTGCCTATGACTTATTTTATAAGTTTTAACGATCGAAACATCCACCCTGTGGTAATTGGGTAAACGTTCGGAATTGAGATCTCCATAAAGTGTCCCTAATTTTCCGTTTTCCTTTATATAGTCATAGGCTATGTCAATCTCGCCTCCAGCAGTTATGAAAGGCAACTCATTGAAAAACGATTGAATAGGCGTAAAAGGAAAACCTGTTCCAAAATTATAGCGCAAGTTGATCCCCCAACTTCGATCTTTTCCAAAAGAATAATTGACGACGAGATTTAAATTATGTCGACGATCAAAATAAGGGAAGTAACTCCTTATACCATCATCGCGAACAACTTTGCTAATAGAATAAGCCAGCCATATATGCAGTTCTTTAGACGTGTATGTCGCTAATATATCCATGCCTTGAGCCAACCCTCTTTCAATAATATATGTGCTTCGCAAGATCTCCGGTTCGTCTAAATTAGTACCCTCTTCATACAATTGATTTCGGTTTACATTGGTCAGTTGGCTAAAGTTCTTGATATAACCTTCTACATTAACATGGATCTCCTTAGTAGCTTCGAATTCAGCTCCGACTACTACATGTTGTGCTTTCTGCAAACGGCTGGTAACCTTTTCTCCTTTAAAGGTCTCAGGGATATTATTCGGTCCGCTCAAAAAGCCATAAAAAAGATTAATTACGTCACGGTCAGAGTTAGTTGCTACGAGGTTTTGAGAGAATAAGCCTCCCGAAGTTTTAAGCCTAAGATAATCTGTAAGACTATACTTTATCCCAAACCTGGGCTCAAAGGACAGCTCACTTTGCGAGCTGTAGTAATGGAGTCTAAAGCTAGGGTCAATTAATATGCGGTTGCCAGTATACTTATATTTGATATAGGCTCCTAATTCTGTGGTGTTTTCAGTTTGATTTCTGCTGATTTCAAGATCATTTGTAAAGACATATTCCGTGCGGTAACCGATAACCTCTACCCCATACTTTAGCTCGTCGTTTTCACGCAAAAAATAAGTAAAATCTAAACCCCCGTTAAAGCTACTAATACGAGAATCCCCATTATTGCTATTAGCAGTAATAGAAACAATATTGTAATCAGAATAGGCGAGGTTACCACTAATAAGTGTTGCAGATGTAGGTAGTACTGCCGTAAAATTCATTGCCAATCCACGAGTGTCCCAACTTATAGAATTATTACCGCCAAACTGAACTAAATCATCAAATAAGAAGCTAAAAAAGCCTACTCGGGAGCCATTATCAGCTTGTATGGTCAATTTTGCATAAATATCGTTAAAGGTAAAAGGTAAGCCGTCATATTCGGTTTCTACGTAAGGATAGAAAATCTCGCTGGTTTGATCTAGATACAAGGTTTTAGCACTGATTAATAAGGAAATAGGAGCAAAGCCATTTTTGTTGCGTGTTCCGAGAGGCGTTTGCAGTAAAAGCTTGGACATGTAAGTACTGGTACTCAACTTGCCGGAGAATTTTTTACGATTACCGTCTCGGGTTCTAATATCCATAACAGAGCCGTTTCGGCCACCATATTCTGCATTAAACCCACCGGTATAAACATCTGCTGTGCGAATAATATCAGCGTCGAAAACTGAAAAAAAACCAATTGAGTGAACAGGATTGTAAATCACCATACCATCTAGTAGTATCAGATTTTGGATTGGGGCTCCACCCCTAATGTATAATTGACCTCCTTGGTCTCCAGTTGTAATTACACCGGGTAAAATCTGGATGGCTTTAATGACATCTGCATCACCACCTACTGAAAATTGCTGTATTTCTTTAGGGCTAATGGATATTACGCTAGTCAAAACTTTGGTATCTCTCTCTTGACGTTCGGCATTTACTTCAGCATCTTTTAAAAGTTCAGGTGATTGCTGTAGATAAATTTTTTGGTTGGTGATTTTGTTAGCGCTAACCACAATATCTGTCTCAAAAGGGGTGTACCCGAGAAAAGTAATTTTAAGGATATAACTTCCCGGCTCTACATTGTTAATAATAAATAAGCCATCTTGATTAGCTACTGCCCCATATAAAGTGTCTTTTAATACGGCATTAGCAAAATGAATAGGTTCCTCTGTATCTTTATCGTAAACAAAACCTCTCACTTTTCCAGTTTGGGCAATTGCAACTGAGCAACAAAAAAACAGAATCAGTGTAAAGAGTATTTTCATTAGGATTGTTCAAGCTTATTGCAATGTCAAAATATTATACTTCGAAAACTCCTATACATAAACAATTTTATAAAGTAATTCTCGTAAGAGTTCAACGTCACTTACAGACGCATTATTGAGCCCTTTGGAACGAGTGTCACATTCCCGCAAATAACTTATAATACGAGTCAATTTCTTCAGGTCATATTGCTGTGCTCCTTTTTGATAGTCTTTAACAAAGTGGATATTTATTTTAAGAAGCGAAGCCAGGGCTGCTGGAGAGATATATCTCAGCTGATGTACCAACATTAGTCTACTAAAAAAAGTATACAATAGGTTCAATGTTATTACCAAGGGGTTATCCTTAAGGTTGCTCGCGAAATATCGTTGTATTTGAATCGCTTTGGTAAAGTCTTTATCCCGCAAGGCATTGATTAATTCAAAATTGTTAAAGTCTTTACTAATACCAATGTTATTCTCCACGAGCTCATCATCGATCAGTTGGCCTTTAGACACTGTTAGCTCCAGCTTTTGCAATTCATTTTCTATCCGTCCCAAGTCCGTGCCTAGGCTTTCTGCTAAAAGCTGTATTGCCTTAGGTGTAGCATCATAGCCTTTATTCTTCAGATTATGCTTTATCCAATCGGGAATTTGATTGTCATAAAGTCTTTTAGACTCCACCAGAACGTAGTGCTTGCTTAAGACCTTATACAGCTTTTTACGCTTATCGAGAAATTTATACTTATAAGCAAAAACCAATACCGTACTATTTTGCGGATTTATCGCATAGGATTCCAGTTCTTCAATCCTGCGAAGAAGCTGAGCCTCTTTAATAATAACTACTACCCGCTCTGCCATCATAGGGTAACGTTTAGCCTCCTCTATTACTGTTGCAATATCAGTATCACCACCGTAAAGCACTGTTTGATTGAAATTTTGCTGGTCTTTCGGCAAGGCATTTTCTTCGAGGAGCTTGGTAATTTGATCAATGAAATAAGGCTCCTCTCCCATCAAAAAATAGATAGGCTTAAAGTTTCTCGCTTTTACATCTTTTACGATATCCTTGAACTTCATAGGGAAAAAGACTTGCAAAGCAACAAAAAACCAGAGGAAAGGAAAAGTCCTCTTATCTTTGGTAATAATGTTTAAAAATCTGATCCCTCTAAGCTTACCTAAACCCCAACTTAAGCTAGCTCGAAACGGAAGTAAACTGCTAGTTTGGGATGATATTCGTAGAAAATACTTACAACTAACCCCGGAAGAATGGGTGAGACAGCATTTGGTTCATTATCTCGTTAATTACCGTAAGTTTCCCCGGTCAAGTATTACTTTGGAGAGTAGTTTTCAGTTGAATAAAAAATCTCAGAGAACTGATATATTGATATACAAAAACCTTCTTCCTTGGCTATTGATAGAATGTAAAGCTCCACAGCTTTTACTGTCGCAAAAAACCTTTGATCAAGCTACTCGCTACAATCTCCATTACAAAACACCCTACCTAATCGTTTCTAACGGTTTGCAACATTTTGTAGTTAAAATGAAGCATGGAGAAAAGAAATGTGAACTCCTAGATGATCTGCCCGACTACCATAATCCTCTTTCATTTTTCTAGCCCTCAATAAATATTTACCGGTTTTATTCAATAAGCCCTTGTTAAAAGATTAGATTTTAGTAATATTGTGCTGATCTCCTATTTCAAAAGGCTTCGCCCTTTTTAATGTAAAGAAGATCTTGTTTCACTAAAAAACACTAAATCATGAAAACTTTCAACTTAATTAATCTCTCTCTTTCTTTCCTCTTTCTTTCCTCTTTCTTTCCTCTTTCTTTAAAAGCCCAACCCTCTACTTACACTGTGAGTGGACCTACTAGAGGACAAGGGCCACTTTTAAATACGGAACGAACTAGTGATAACAACGGTTGGGCTATGATTCATCTCTATAATGCCTATGGCGGTGCATCCGTCAATAGCTGGTCTTCAGCTCAAAGCATTGGCTTTCCCTTTTCTTTTTACGGCAGTTCAGCTACTCATTTCTGTGTGAGCAAAAACTACCTGTTGACTTTTGACACCACAGTTGTGGGAACCACTGTGAACAGTAGTATCACCACTGACAATACGGCTTTACCTCATGCCAATCTTCCCGACCATACCATCGCTTATTTTTGGGGTGGCTTTAGTCCTCCGCTTGGGAGCGGCGATGACGTCTGGATGAAGACCTTTGGCACTATTCCCAATCGCCAGCTGTGGATTAAGAACCGTTCCTATAAACACGAGGCTCAGAGTTTCAGTTACAACTTTGTAGTTTTAGAAGAAACCACCCATAAGATTTATGTAGTGGATGCCCAATGGAGCAGTCAAGGAGTGGGAAGCTATACAGTGGGTGTTCAGTTGAATTCTACCACTGCCATACAGCATCCCAATTCTCCTAATATTAGCTCTATTAATGCAAGTAGTTACACTCCCTGGCCTAATGTGGACTATTACGAATTCACTCCTCGTTCCTTGGTAAACGACGATGCAGGAATTCTCAGCTTGGACGCTCCGGCTAGTAAAACTGCTCCCGGCTCTCAGTCAGTTCAGGTGAGCATTAAAAATAATGGAATTAACAACCTGGACAGTGTAAGAGTGAACTGGAGTGTAGATGGAGTAGCTCAAGCCTCTCATAGCTGGACGGGGAGTCTGGCGCCAGTTGCAGTTGCTGCTGCGGTCAATATCGGAAGCTATAATTTCACCTTGGGAAATCCCACCCTAAAGATTTGGACGAGCAATCCCAATGGCAATCCAGACAATAATACTTCAAATGACACACTGGAGGTTTCGTTGTTGGTTTGCAATTCACTTTCGGGAACTTATACCCTTGGCGGGACTTCCAGCGATTTTCCAAACTTTAATTCTCTTGCTACTTTGCTCAACAACTGCGGTGTTTCAGGTCCTGTAATCATTAAGGTAGCTCCTGGCACCTATGCGGAGCAGTTTACACTAGGGAATATCACTGGTGTAAGCCCGACAAATACCATTGTCATTGACGGTGGGGATAACTCGCTCGCTAGGCTCACTCATGACAGTTCGACAACAAGCAACGCCACCGTGGCTTTTGACAGCACCAGCTATGTAAGCTTGAGGAATATGACTCTCGAAAACACCAAAAGCTCAACAGATGCCTGGGTAGTGCATCTTCAGAACACAGATCATATCGTCATTGATTCCTGTTTGATTGAACAGCCGGTGAATACAACATCTGACAGAGGGGGTATAATGGGGTCGGGCAGCTTGACCAGTGCCTTTACAATTACTACGAATAAGCATTTGACCGTCTCTGACAATATCATCACAGGAGGTTACCATGGAATAGCTCTGGAAGGCAATACAAGCGATGAAGATGTAGGCAACTACATCCTGCGTAACCGCTTTATTGATATTGACTATTATGGCATTCGAGTAAATGAACAGGACAGCCTGATAATCTCGGGCAATGTGATTGAAAATACCAATAGTAGTAGTGCCTCTGACATATATTGTCTAAATATTACGGACTTTGAGATTAGGGCAAATAACTTGCTTGACTGCGGGGATGAGGGGATAGTAATTTCTGGAGGCAGCTCCAGTGGAACAGCTCGTTCACTGATTGCCAACAATATGATTTATGCTCCCGATGCGGCCATTAGGATGTCAGGAACCAACTCGAATGTGAATATTTATCACAACACGGCTGTGGGTCTTCCCGCTATGGAGTTTACTGGCAGTCCTCACTTTAATATGAGTCTCTACAACAACATTTTCAGCAACCCAAGTGGAGTAGCTTTAGATGCTTCAGTGAGCTTGCCATCGACCATTGATATCGATTACAATCTTTATCAATACCAGGCAAGCGGGAATATCGCACGGGATGGCTCTACGTATGCAAACTTAGCCGCTTGGCAAGCAGCCAAACCTGCACTCAATCAGAATTCTGTGGAGGGTAACCCGCTATTTGTAAAGGCAACATCTCCTGCCGATCTGCATCTACTAGGCACTTTGGCCAATGATACAGGTGATAATTCTGTGGGTATTAAAGTCGATATTGATGGGGATTCTCGTCCACTTCCGCCTTCGACAAGGGTGGATATCGGCGCTGATGAATATCATCCAGCAACTTGTTTGCCTTCATCGGGTTTATCTACCTCAGCTATAGGACAAACAACAGCCCAATTGAGCTGGGCTATGGGCGGGGCTTCAAATTGGAATATCGAATATGGACTTCAGGGCTTTATTCCAGGCTCGGGAGCTTTTGTGTACAATGTTCTTAATCCTTATATTTTAACAGGTTTAAATCCCAGCACCAATTATGATTTCTATGTACAGGACAGTTGTGGCATAGGCGATGTGAGCATCTGGAGAGGTCCTTTTTCCTTTGTTACGCTCTGCTCTTCTTTATCTGCTGCTACTTTGCCCATAGTCGAAGACTTTGAGTCAGCACCTGCTACTTATCTGCGAAACCAAGAGGTGCTTTGTGCTCCCACCTATAAATGGAACTATGAGACCCCCCTTGCCAGCGATGGTCGCCTGAGATTTGCTGTGCCGGGCTTTGCCAATAATGGAAGTTCAGCAGCTACCTTGGATAGAGTGTTATCAGGAGGTAGTAACGTTACCAATTATCTGATTTTAACAGCTGATTTGAGCAGTTATAATAGCTCGAGTGCTCTGGAGCTGGAATTCAGCCATATGCATCACGGAGAAGAAAGCCATGCTAATGACAGAGTATGGATACAGGGCAGCAACACAAATTCCTGGGTGGAAATTTACAATCTGCATGCCAATCAGAACAACGCATCAGGCATCTACAATCAGGTGATTGGCTTAGACATTGACTCTATCCTCGCAAATGCTACCCCTCCTCAAAGAGTCTCTTCTACTTTTCAAGTCCGCTTTGGACAAGAAGATAATTATCCCGCTACTTCCCGCACAGGAACTGACGGCCGTTCTTTTGATGACATTGCCATTCGGGAAACCTGTCCAACCCCCACCAACCTAACAGCTACCCAGATTACTCAAACCAGCGCTACGCTCTCCTGGGTTGCTGGCGGGGCTTCTAATTGGAACTTGGAATGGGATACGGCTGGTCGTGCTCTAGGAAGCGGTAATTTCTTACCTAATGTTGCGCCTACTCCCTATGCTTTAAGCGGTCTAATTCCCGGCACCTCTTATCAGTTCTATGTTCGGGATAGTTGTAGTCTGGGCTATCTCAGTAGTTGGGCTGGACCTTATACTTTTAACACGCTTAGCAGATGTCCAGCCCCTTCGTCTTTGGGAGCCTCCAATATCACTCAGACCACTGCTGAACTCTCCTGGATTACGGGCGGGGCTTCCAATTGGGATGTGGAATACGGAATTCAGGGTTTTATTCCTGGATCGGGAACCTTTGTGTACAATGTTTCTAGTCCTTACACCTTAAGTGGCTTGACACCTGGAACAGATTATGATTTCTATGTCCGGGATAGCTGTGGCATTAATAATTTGAGTACTTGGGTAGGTCCTCAGAATTTTAGGACTCTTAGTTGTCCATCTCCCACAGGACTGACACTTGACTCTATTGCTCAGATCACCGCTAAGCTCTCCTGGATTACGGGCGGGGCTTCCAATTGGGATGTGGAATACGGAATTCAGGGTTTTATTCCTGGATCGGGAATTTTTATGTCCAATGTTTCTAGTCCTTACACCTTAAGTGGCTTGACACCTGGAACAGATTATGATTTCTATGTCCGGGATAGTTGTGGAACTAATAATTTGAGTACTTGGGTAGGTCCTCAGAATTTTAGGACTCTTAGTTGTCCATCTCCCACAGGACTGACACTTGACTCTATTGCTCAGACCACCGCTAAGCTCTCCTGGATTACGGGCGGGGCTTCCAATTGGGATGTGGAATACGGAATTCAGGGTTTTATTCCTGGATCGGGAATTTTTATGTCCAATGTTTCTAGTCCTTACACCTTAAGTGGCTTGACACCTGGAACAGATTATGATTTCTATGTCCGGGATAGCTGTGGAACTAATAATTTGAGCACTTGGGCGGGTCCCTATACTTTTACCACCCTCCCTTTGCCCTGTCCATCCCCATCGTCTTTGGGAGCTTCGAATATTACTCAAACCAGCGCTACGTTTTTGTGGATGCCAGGTGGGATTTTTACTTCGAATTGGGATCTAGAATATGGTCTTTCGGGATTTACTCTGGGAAGTGGCACTCGGATTTCCACGACTATTCCTTTTTATACTCTGAGCGGCTTGACACCCGGAATGGGCTATGATTTCTATGTTCGGGATAGTTGTGGAGTGGGTCATGTGAGCAGTTGGGCTGGTCCTGATACTTTTACCACCCTTTCAGCCACTTTGCCCTGTCCAGCCCCATCGTCATTGGGAGCTTCGAATATTACTCAGACCAGCGCTACGCTCTCCTGGGTTACGGGTGGAGCTTCCAATTGGGATCTGGAATATGGTCTTTCGGGATTTACTCTGGGACAGGGTGCTCGGATTCACACGACCAGCCCTTTTTATACTGTGAGTGGTTTGACGTCTGGTCAGCCTTATCAATTTTATGTTCGGGATAGTTGTGGCACTAATAATTTGAGTACTTGGGTAGGTCCTCAGAATTTTAGGACTCTTAGTTGTCTAGCCCCTTCGTCCTTGGGAGCTTCCAATATTACTCAAACCACCGCTACAATCTCCTGGGCTACGGGCGGGTCTTCGAATTGGAATATGGGATACGGAGTTCAAGGTTCTGGTTTTGTTGGAGCGACTTTTGTGTACAATATCCCTAACCCTTACACTCTAAGCGGTTTGAAGCCCGGCACTCTTTATGATGTCTATGTACAGGACAGTTGCAATGTGGGTAACGTGAGCAATTGGGCAGGACCCTTGTCTATTAAAACCATTATTGGTATAGATGAGCTTCTCGAGCGCTCATTTCGCATTTATCCAAATCCTAGTGAAGGGGTTTTCAAGCTGGAGTTTAGCTCCTCGCTCGGAGAAGATATGGAGATTCGTATCACTAATATGATGGGACAAATAGTCTTGGAAGATGAGATTGAGAGTTTCAGCGGAAGCTACAGAAAAAAGCTAGAGATGGGAGCTTATCGCAGTGGAGTATACCTATTGCAGCTGATTACTGAAAGAACTACTGTGAACCGGCGTATTATTTTGCAGTGAGAACTAACGAAGTTTTTGCTATGGGACTGACCTAAGGTATAAGAGGGGGTAGATGACTCAAAATCGTAAGATGCCCTAAATCTCACTTTTACACCTCATTGTATTTGGCCATAATTGTGAATAAAAGACCGACAACTTCAATTGACTCAAAGCTTATTTTATAAGTACTTTGGGTTTGTATTAAAAAGGACTAATCGTGTGCAAAATTATCTGAAACAGCTCAATTCTGCACAGAAAGCAGTTGTACAAGCTATTAAAGGCCCAGTAATGGTAATAGCCGGAGCTGGAGCCGGTAAAACCCGTGTGCTTACTTATCGGATTGCTTATTTGATGGATGAAAAGGATGTGAGCCCCTTCAACATACTTGTCCTCACCTTTACCAACAAAGCTGCCCTTGAAATGAAAAAACGCATCGGAAAAATTGTAGGCTATTCCGAATCGCGTAACTTATGGATGGGAACTTTTCATTCTGTATTTGCTCGTATTTTACGCATCGAAGGAAGCTATTTAGGCTATCCCAAAAATTTCAGTATTTATGACTCCGAAGACACAGTTAAGGCGATCAGTAATGTTATTAAAGCGCAAAACCTCGATAAACAGATTTACAAACCCAAAAGTGTAGCTCGTAGAATTTCTGCCTTTAAAAATGCCCTCATCACCCCAAAAGAATATTTCCAATCACCCGATTTGAAGGCACAAGATAATGAATCCCGTATGCCTCAAATAGGTGAAGTATTCCAGGCTTACAATGAAAAAAATTTCCGTGCGGGAGTTATGGACTTTGACGATCTTCTGCTCAACACCTATTTTCTGCTGAGGAAATTCCCTGAGTTACTTAATAAATACCAAGATTGTTTCCGTTACATCATGGTGGATGAGTACCAAGACACCAACCACATTCAATACTTGATCGTAAAAGCCCTGGCCAATCGCCATGGTAACATTTGTGTAGTAGGTGACGATGCCCAATCTATTTATGCCTTTAGAGGAGGCAATATCAAAAACATTTTAAATTATCAACGCGACTACGATGACGTGGGGGTATTCAAACTAGAACAAAACTATCGATCAACAAAAAATATAGTGGGAGCAGCTAACAGCCTGATTAGCAAAAACCGGGATCAGTTCTATAAAGAAATATGGACCAATAACCATCACGGTGAAAGAATTATACTACACAAAGCAGTAAGTGATAGCGATGAAGGTAATTACGCAGCGCGGGTGATCTTTGAAAAGCAACTGTACGACAAAGTCCCTTATAAGGGGTTTGCTATACTATACCGCACCAATGCTCAGTCTCGAGTCATAGAAGAAACTTTGCGCAGAAAAAATATCCCTTATCGAATTTATGGAGGGCTCTCTTTTTACCAACGAAAGGAAGTAAAAGATTTGCTAGCCTATTTTCGCTTAGCAGTTAATCAAAAAGATGAAGAGGCTTTTCGCAGGGTAATTAATTATCCAAAGCGTGGCATAGGTGATACTACTATTGAAAAATTAATCGTACTGGCCAACCGTAAAAGTCTGAGTCTTTGGGAAGCATCTGAAAAAATGCATTCTCAACTGGAAATAGGCATTAATCAGTCAGCTATTATGAAAATCCGAGATTTTCTCATTAAAATCAAAAGCTATAAAATACTCTCTGAGAAAAGCGATGCCTTTGCAGTAGCTGCACATATCGCCAAAACTTCTGGCTTACTGCATGAGCTCAGCGAGGACAAAACACCAGAAGGGATGAGCCGTTACCAAAATATTCAAGAGCTTTTGAACTCTGTAAAAGGATTTACTGAGAACCAGCGCAAAACTGAAGAAGGTAATCCCTCTCTACCAGCTTTTATGCAGTATGCTACTCTTCTAACTAATGTGGATAACGATGACCCATCGGATAGTGATAGAGTTTCCCTAATGACTATTCATCTGGCTAAGGGCCTGGAGTTCCCTATAGTTTTTATCTTAGGTATGGAAGAAAACCTTTTCCCTTCCATGATGAGCGTAAGTAACCAGGCTGAACTGGAAGAAGAACGTAGATTGTTTTACGTAGCCTTAACTCGGGCTGAAAAAGAAGCTCACCTTACGTATACTCAAATGCGCTATCGCTGGGGTAAGTTTCTCGACTGTGAACCCAGCCGCTTTTTAGAGGAAATTGACGAAAGGTTTCTCAACATTAAAACTCCTGAGTTCAGAACTTTTACTGATTCTAAACTCATGAAAAGAACAAGAAATACTACTTTCACCTCTGGCAATCTTTTACCATCTCGAGAAAAGAACCTTCAAAAAGTAAACCGTATTAACGACAGCAGTAATTATAAAAGCTTGACAGATATTTCGGTAGGAGAAAAAGTGAAACATCAGCACTTTGGACCGGGTAAAATAAAGTCCATAGAAGGTCATGGCCCTAGTAAAAAAGTCACCATTGAGTTTGAAAATGTAGGTGAAAAGAAATTATTGCTCAAATTTGCTAAACTGGGAAAGATTTAAGTTTTCTACTTTTAAAGCTCAAGTTTTTTCAATATTTGAATACCCAAATCCAGAATTTTCGGATTATTAGAGGTTAAAATTACTGTATTAATGGAATACAAAACCATACGCGCTAGAATTATCATTCCAGAACACGATCGCAACGTACAAAAAATGGCAGATCATTTGATGACTATAGAAGACCGTAAAGAGCGGAACAAACAAGCACAGTATCTGATTGAAATAATCGGTAATTTGAATCCTAAGATAAGAAATGTGCCTGATTTTAAGCATGAACTTTGGGACCGTCTATTTATTATGTCTAATTTTACATTGGATGTAGACAGTCCTTATCCTAAACCTTCTCCACAAACTTTTAAGGAAAAACCCGAGTTGCTAAGCTATCCTGAAACCAGCAATAAATATCGGCATTATGGCAACATAATGAAGAAAATGCTGAAATATACTGTGGAACAGCCTCAAGGCGAATATCGTGAAAATCTGAAACAAGCTTTAGCCAATCACATGAAAAAAACTTATCTAATCTGGAATAAAGACACGGTAGAAGATTCAGTGATACTGAAGGAAATGAATGACATCACAGAAGGCAAGCTCGACCTAAAAAATATAAACCTCATAGAAAAACAGGACTTGATGCACTTGTACAATGACAATCGTAAATATTATAATCGCAAACGCATGAAATACAAGTCTAAAAATTAAAAGTCTTGGGAACTTTCCAAATAAAAGGCGGAAAAAAGCTAAGGGGCGTAATCGTTCCCCAAGGGGCTAAAAATGAAGCTTTACAAGTAATTTGCGCCACCTTGCTCACTTCCGAAAAAATTACCATCAGCAATATCCCCGATATCCGGGACGTTAATAAATTAATTGAGCTTTTATCTGACCTCGGAGTTTCTATTCGAAAAAAAAGCATGGGAGCTTTTACTTTTCATGCCACTAACATTAATCTGGATTATCTGGAATCAGAAACTTTTAAGGAAAAAGAAACCCCTCTAAGAGGTTCTATTATGATTATGGGACCTTTATTGGCCCGTTTTGGCAAAGGCTATATTCCTAAACCCGGAGGTGATAAAATAGGATATAGAAGACTAGACACTCACTTTTTAGGCTTTCAAAAACTGGGTGCCAAATTACGTTTTAACTCCAATGAATCATTTTATGGAGTAGAAGGCAAAAAGCTCAAAGGCACTCATATATTACTGGATGAAGCTTCTGTTACTGGAACAGCCAATATTGTTATGGCAGCTGTGTTAACCGAAGGTACTAGTACAATTTACAATGCCGCCTGCGAACCTTACATACAGCAGCTTTGCAAAATGCTCAATAGCATGGGGGCAGCTATAAAGGGAATTGGTTCTAATCTGCTTATCATTAATGGAGTACGTGAATTAAGCGGTTGTGAGCATAGGGTTCTTCCCGACATGATCGAAATAGGCTCTTGGATCGGAATGGCCGTTATGACAGCTTCTGATATTACAATCAAAGATGTAAGTTATCAAAATCTCGGTATTATTCCTTCGGTATTTAGAAAGATGGGAATTAAAACGGAATTGATCAATGGTGATAACCTGCATGTGCCTGCGCAAAATCATTACAAGATCGAAAATTTTATTGATGGTTCTATCCTTACCATCTCTGATGCTCCTTGGCCTGGTTTTACACCAGATCTTCTAAGTATTGCTTTAGTAACAGCTACCCAAGCATGCGGCAGTGTACTCATTCACCAGAAGATGTTTGACCGTCGCCTGTTTTTTGTAGACAACCTGATTGACATGGGAGCACAGATTATTCTTTGCGATCCACATCGAGCTACCGTAGTAGGTTTAGATAAGTCTGTGGCATTAAAACCTACCATTATGACTAGTCCCGATATTAGATCTGGAATCTCGCTTTTAATAGCGGCGCTCAGCGCAGAAGGTACCAGTATTATTCACAATATAGGACAAATAGACCGTGGCTATGAAAAAATCGATCAAAGATTAAAAGCTATAGGAGCAGAAATTGTTAGATTAAATTAATTAGATTAATATATTTGAAATCATGAAAACAAATAGAAAATCCTTACTACTAATAATAGTCCTGGTTACAATAACCCTTACGGGGCTATCTTTTACCGATAAATACAGAGATGACTATATCCCTGCAGAGGAACAATTCAAAATGCTTACTATAGGAGATGAAGCACCTGAACTCGCCTTTAAAGACCCACAGGGAAATATTAGAAAATTAAGTGCCCTCAGAGGTAAAATCGTATTGATTGATTTTTGGGCCAGCTGGTGCCGCCCATGCCGTATGGAAAATCCTCATATGGTTAAAGCTTACAAAAAATACAAAAGTGCTAAATTTAAAGATGCACAAGGCTTTGAGATATACAGCGTATCTTTAGATCGCTATAAAGCCCATTGGGAAAAAGCTATCAAAACTGACCAGTTGGAGTGGGAAAATCACGTAAGTGATCTAAAATTTTGGCGCTCAGCTGCAGTTACTAAATACAATGTAAATGCCATTCCTGCAACCTTTCTTATTAACGGTAAGGGAATTATTATCGCTAAAAATCTTAGAGGTAACACACTAGATAAAGCACTTGAAAAGCTTACAGAAGAATAGTATAAGAACCTTTTTTATCCTATTTTGATTAGCCTAATTTAAAAAATGTGCTTTTACCACACACTAAAGGGGGGATGGTTTCCCTGGTAGCGCCAAAATGGCAAGTAAATAAAATGGAGTTATAAATAAATGATATTGCTGCTTTCCCTACTTTTATGTGATGTTACAGATTTGAGCAGCTCCTCTTAAATAGCTTTTACTTTTAGAGGATTGTTTATGGCTACCAAGAACTTAGACAAAAAAGATGATTTTTAAAACATCAAATGCCAGGCCCTTGTAAATACAAACCCAATCAGTTAGATTGGGAACTCATCTTTAAAGATAATGACTTCCTTAAAATTTGCTCCATAGCAACCTCTTTAAATATACTAAATGCTGATTTTATAAATTCATCTCCCCACTCTTTTCTCAACTTATTAATTTTATTTGTATATCTATGAAGAAATGAATGACCCCCCAACTAAACGATTGGAAACAAAATCCCTCTTCTTAAGCAGTTCACACCTAACCTCTTCTTTTATTTTCCTGATAGATAATTTATTTCGTAGTATCTTTACTATAATTGAAATGTAAAGAGGGCTTCTGCAACTAAGGGTTCTAATTCATTCCCTCCAGTAATAGATCCTTAATAATAAGATTTTTATCTTTCGCCATAATATTACCGTGCTACCCTTTTGCATTTAAACGAATTATAACCCACTTAACACATCAAGTTATATCTCTCTTTTCTTTAAGAGGTTAATTTTCTTGTTTCAATTATAACCCTCCACTCGACATCCTCAATCACACATACATTGATAGATTTCCAAACCCTATCACTAGAAAAAACATCATTTGTTTTGTTATTGTACTTTATCGAAATATATTTCTTTAGTGTAGTCTTCCCTCATAGGGTAAATAGACCTTACCTTATTAAATAATATTCAATTACATCCAAAATAAGATATTTTTAATATTTCAGCCTTCTCTCTTTTCCCCCTCTAATTCTTCTAGAAAAAATAACCTCATTATAAATCTTTTTTATTTCTTCATATTTTAAATAAACTACTCATATTCTACAATGTCCTGCATATAACTTGATACCACGGCAGTACAATTCGTTCGGAGTTGGACACCCTTATAGCTTATTTTTCCAAAAATCATGCCTTATCAGCAATTTCGGGCAAAAATATCGTATTTTCTTTTTGTACAATTTGTTTTGTTTTACCCCTCATTAAATAGATTCGTAAGCTCAATGGCATACTTTGCACTAATGTTAGCTGAGAGTTACTTACAATGAGCTGGTGACCTTGAAAGATAGAAATCAGCATTGCCTCTTAATCGTGAACCTATTAAATTGGATATCACTGGATCGTAGCCGACCCTCTGCCAATATCTATCCCACTAGCTCGTGAATTCTTATGTCACAAGAATCGATATTAGTCCAAAAAAGGGGGATGGGCTAAAAACATTGTATTAGAAAACCGAGACATAAGAGCAGATTTTCCCCATTTATTTATTTTTTTAGTCTATACTAATCAGTTGAGAAAAATCGACTCTTTTCACATAAATACTCGCTAAGCCAAGAAACAGGTCATATATATCTAAAGATTTAAAGCTAGTGTTTTCTTTAGCTTTTGATGACTTTTCTGGTGAGAACTCCTTCTCTAGCTCTTATTTTAACGATGTATATCCCTCTTTTAAGGGTATTTACCGAAAATTCACTTTGGCCTTCACTTAAGGGTAGATCTAATATTAGCTTACCAGTGATATCCAGAATTTCTACATTTTCGAGATTTACATCATTGACCACAGTAATTCTAAGCTTATTTTGAACAGGATTAGGGAATAACTCAACTTTGCCTTCAAGGCTATACTCATTTAGACTAAAGAGCTCTAGAGAATAAACTATTCTTGGGGTAGCATACCACAGCATAGTATCGAGATAAGCTCCTCCTTTTTGGGAAGACATATCCGGATTATTATACAATCCAACTTGATGAGCAGTGACACCTGGTTTTCTAGGGTCAGGTATAGCTCTGCCATACTTGCCAGTAGGATCCCACCATTGCCATGGAGCATTTTCATTTTGGAATAGAGTAGCTCCCTTGGGACGAAGAAAGGGGTAGTGCCCCTCGAGATTTGTATTAAGAGTTATTTTCGGTTGAGTCGGAAGAATATAATCATAGGTTTTGCCATACATAGACCTGGCTTTTAAAGTAATTGGATCAGTATAGGTCCTGCTAGTATAAGAATTATTGTTATCCAAGACGTTGGCTTTAGCCATAAATACATTTGATCCCTGTACTTCAACTATAGGGTCCAGAGTGGTAGGAACAACTACGATTTGTTCATCATAAGGAGCAAAAGGATCTCTGATGCATTGAAATGAAATCATAGGTACATCACCAGTTTCCAACCAGGAAGTATCCGGTATAGCACCCCCCATACTAATGCATATATGTATATCAGAAGAGAATCCATTGTTTTGATAGAGATTCAGTGCACCTCCAAAACCATTAATATCACCTACTAAAGAGGGGTCTATATATGATTTCCTCGTGCTAGGCTGCAAGAATTTACTAATTTCTGTTTCACCTACCTTATCTAAGGTAGCATAAGTCAGAGCAACGTAGCCTCCTGAGCTTTCTCCCCAGAGGGCAATTTTACCCGTATTTATTTTGTAAGTATTAGCTGTAGAAGCATCTTTTTTCAAATATCTCACTGCTTGTTTAGCATCGTGAACTGCCCTGTATACAGCATTTATTAAAGTAGATTTTCTAACATTGTAATCTGTAGAAAGAGGATTCCACCCTAGCCTATAATTTATTGATATAGCAACAAAGCCTCTTTTGGCCAGCCGTTTGCAAAGTTCTACTGCTGCGCTATCAGTTTTTTCCCCTAAAGGACTTTGGTTAATCACTGGCGGCAAAAAAATACCTGTATGGATAAAAATAACCACAGGACGCTCGTTTAGATGGTCTCCTGTAGGCTCATAAACATCCATCTTAAGATCCATTACTTTAATATCCGTACTCTGATCGCGAGGATCATAATAAGCTGCCGGAATGGGATTCCCTGTAGCCATAGCTGTTTTAATAGCTGTTATATCAGCAGTGACCTTAGCTATATCTACCGTTTTGGAAGTTATAAAGTCTACATTGGTTCCGTAGGTAACATCAGAAGTTACATCTACTGATGTAAATACTTCTGAAATATATCGTATTGGAGGTAATTGGGCATTAATTATCTCAGCTGATAGAGCTGATAGAAATAAAAAAGTCAATACGGCTTTTTTCATAATAGTTAATTTTTTGAGTTATGGTTTAAAAATATTTTACAAAGATCATAAAATTTTTAGACTTTACTAAGATTAAAAAACTTTTTCTAAAATTTTTCAAAAAGAATAGAAAAATAAGCCAGTCTTCCGATTGATGGTCCGCCGTAGACTTGGAATACTTCATTATTTAAAACATTAGAAACTCCAAATTTAAATGTGCAATAAATCGACGGCACAAAATAACTTACCTGAGCATCGATTAGGGCATATGACTCAACGAATCCGCTAAACTGAGGAGAACCCTCAAACGTAAAGCCTTCTACCCATTTGCAAGTTACAGCAAAGCTCATCTCGTGGTCTTTAGCCCTGAACAATTTATAGCCTCTTCCATTCATTCCAATGTTAAACTTGTTAAGAGGAGTATTAAAAGCGGGTATTATAGGGTCTGCTGTTTCAGAAAATTTCAACTCTTTCTCAAAAAATATACGGTTAATAAAGTTTGATGACGGAGTAATATCAATAGTATTATAAGAGTAATTACCTGTGAGACTTAACTCATCTGTGAGATAATAATTCAATCCTATATTTAAACCATGAGTGGTAACTAGGCCTTTAGCGTTAATCGTTACTCTCAACGCCTGGATAGTACTAGGAAAGTTTGGCGCTACGGGCAAAAACCCCAACTCTAAGCCGAATTGAAACCCTATAAAACTCGTATACCAATTGTGATAATAGTTAGCATCTATGAATAGCCTTTTAAATAAAGACCCGCGATAGCCAAATTCAACCGTCCGTACTCTTTCGGGCTGTATAGGGGCTATGTTAAAATAATCTAAATCATCCCGGTTGAGATTAACTTGATTACGATAAAAATTAAATGATTCCAAGGTAACCAGAGAATCTTTTCCGTTTATATTTCCCAATAAAATAGCTCGCCCTACATTGTAGTGTAGATATTGATCCTGTAAGCTTGGATTGCGAATGGCACTGCTAAAAGAAATTCTTGCAAGGTTATTTTGATTGATGTTATAAATTACTGATACTGCAGGAGAAAAGAGATGATCGAAGTTTTGGTTTTTGTCCATTCTCAAGGTAGTATTTACTTTCAGCACTTTTTCAAAAAAATCTCGCTCAACTCCTAAATAAACTCCAAACTCTTGGTTAGTAATAGTTATAAATGAAGTGTCTTTGTGCACTTTATCATTATTATCCCATCTTTCAGTAATTACTACTTCATCAAAAATATTTCCCCTGGAGTTTGGTAAATATACCCTGTAACTACCCCCTATACTAATAGTAGCCCAGGGGAGGTCAAACCTATATTCTCCCATTGCGTGATAAAGCTGAGAACGATCAAAAAATCTAGATCCTCCTTCAGTAAAGGTCCGGGAAGTAATATGATTAAAGAGTGAGTCGAACTCTGCTGTACCGGGTTCTATACGATTAAAGGCAAAGCCTTTAATCGTATTCAGCGTCTTCTGATGCCACTTAGAAATTTTATCATTGTACTTGGTCAAAGAATCTTTATAAGGACCCTCAAACCATTCTTCAGCAGTCAAGTCAGGAAAGGATTTCGGGTTATAAGTACCAGTAATTGCCAGGGTTGAATCCTGATATTGCAGGCCATAGCGATTCGTATGCCACACCGTACTATACTCTCTATTCCATAGCTCTTCCGAGGCGATGGCATCATTCATCTTAAATGCTGTTATTACAGCATCATAAGAATTTCCAGCATCTTCTGTAGTATTGTAAACTCTTATAAAAAACCTATCCTTTTTTTTCAGTTCTATCATGTTCTGAATAAACTGAATGTTTTTAAGACTATAGCGGTTTTCTCCCTGATACACTGTTGTTCCAGTTCCATAGTTAATGTTGTAAGCTAGCTGCAAATCTTCTTTTAGCTTATAGCTAAGGTTCAGGTTGCCTTTAAAGTTTCTGGTATCATAATCGACCAAATTAACTTCCCTATATCCCGGCCTGTAAAATATTCCCAGGCCTGCATAGTCATCCAACACTTCGCCAAGGTTATCAAAGTCATTATTGGTAGCTAGACTTTCATCTCCATAGATATTTACGGCATCATAACGACCGGGATTGCCTCGGCCAACTGGAGAGCCATCTACAGGATTGTAATTATCTGCTTCCCAATCGTTTGCCGTGAGATAAAACAAATTGATCTTAAAAGCAAAGTTTTTATAATCGGAATCAAAAGTTTTAAAAGCCTTAGCATAACGAACGGCAGTTTCTTTTAAAAGTCGCTCCCCTACTTTAAAGGATGCTGATATACCCTGATAATCAAAAGGGTCTTTAGTAGTCATGCTAATTACTCCATTAAAGGCTCCTGGGCCATAAAAAGCAGTGCTAGCCCCGGCAATAATGTCTACTGTTTGAATATCTAGCTCACTAGCCCCTAAGAAATTACCAAGTGAAAAGTTCAAGCCTGGAGCTTGGTTATCCACTCCATCGATCAATTGAAGAGAACGAACGGGTGATGTACTGTTAAATCCACGAGTATTTATGATTTTAAATCCGAGACTGGCCGAAGTCAAATCGACCCCTTTAAGATTTCCCAAAGCTTCGTAGAAGTTTACAGCTGGGGTTTCTTTAATAGCAAGATTGTCTAATGCCTCAACGGTCAAAGCACTAGTCTTTTGTTTTTTGGTAAGGCGCTGTTCAATAATATTTACTTCTCCTAAGATCTCACTGTCTTCCTTTAGTCTAAGACGAATTAGCTTTGATAGGTCAGTTACATTGATTTCTTGAGTTAAATAGCCAATAAAGCTTACCTCAATTATGAAAGGAGGCTGTCGTTTGCTTGTTTTAAGTTCGAAATTTCCTTCAACATCTGTAGTCGTCCCAATAGTAGTTCCTTTAATAATTACATTGGCTCCTATAATCCCCTCACCTGATTTTGCATCCCCGATAGTACCGCTAACACTCTGTGCAATAACAAATTGATTCATAAATAAAAAAAATGATGTTAAAAGTATAACCCTCTTCACTATTAAGATTGGAGCTTGTCTGGATCCTTTTTATTGCACCGGTAGAATAATTAGTCTATCTTTTAATAAGTTTCCCTGTTTTAATTGTTTTACCATATTTTAAAGTTATAATATAAGTACCGGTACCAAGGTAAGATACGTTAAGCGGCAGCTCTGTAATATCCCGATCCACTTTATCATAGTTTACTGATTTGAGCATTTTCCCACTTATGTCTCTTACAGATATAGTAACGTCATATTTGCCATCCAACTGAAGGCCCACGTTAACACTATTTATAGCTGGATTTGGAAATATGTCGAGCATGTCTTCAGGGGGTTTTTCTTCTTTTCCGGCAACTTCGTTTTCATTAATTCCCACAGGGACACGTGAAGAGTTGGATTTGAATATTCCTCTGCCATGAGTTCCGATGTAAATACTTCCTTCATAATCACCAGGCCCTTTTAAGTCGTATCTGATTGTTTTTTGTTGAATCATACAAAATACAGGTACATTGGCCATTTCATTATTTTGCTGTTCCCAGCTAATCGGACTAGCAGTTACATCTCCAGTAACAAAAACCCCCGCATCAGTGCCTATTAAAATTTGTGTTTGATTAAGGTCAGTAAAATTGAATGTGGAAGAATACACGGGAAATTGTGGTAAGTTTCCTTGAACAGTAATGAAAACTGGTGTAGAGGAAGCAGCATTACTAGAATAATATACGTAATTATTGTTACCGTAATTGCCAATCGTTATAATAGCCTTATTCTTATCATTAGGATGAATTGAAATGCTGGTAATAGCCCTTCCGTTAAAAGTTCTCACTAAGGAACTTTGAATAACAGAAGTACTGCCTCTCACTAAGGCTTTTCTGTCGTCATATAAATCATCTACATCTGTACTGGCCGAATCTCTTGCCGCATTTAAATTAGAAAACCTATAAACCCTTCCCCTACTTGTTCCTACGTAAAGCATATCGCCATCATCACTAACTGCCATACATTGAGGCGTTATACCATTGCCGAGTTCACCTATGTGATACCACACAGGAGTAGCAGTTTTATTCCTCAATATATCTCTGGTCATCCAGATACCTCCTCTTTCATTAGTAGTACCAATTATGCTGGAAGATCTTAATCCAACAAAGAATATGGATTGAACGGGGTCTTGTATTCGAATAGAATCATTGGGGTTCAGATCAGTTGGTAAAACATAAGAAATCGGAATATTATTAGTGTTGCTGCTAACCTCAATAACGCTACTAGCAAGATATTGAACCCCACACTTAGCTCTAATTTCTAAGGTTACTGGATCGTTAAAAGTAATCTTGAAATTACCAGTTACAGGGTCAAAAGTTCCTTTGCCATCACCTGTAAGATTACCCGATGCATCTGAAGTAAGTACCTGACTGCCGGCAGTTATTTTAAGGCCATCAATGAGGTATATTGAGGATAATTGGGGTCTTTTCAATGCCCCGCTATAAGTAGTACTTCCATTACCAAAGCCCATACTGATAAAAGCGCTGTCTGCCTTAAAGTATATTGAATCTCGACTGCTGGGGTCATTGAGTTTTTCCCATAAGAGAAAAGGTGCAACAAAATCAGCAAAATCACTTCGCCCTTCCGCAGAAATATTATTGGGGTCCATTCTCTCAAAGTCAAAAAACTCACTAAATGAATTTCCATTGTCTATTGAACGTCCCATTATCCCATATTGCATTTCTTTAAATTGAACGAAAGTATCTAGTTTTGAGAGGCTTGCATATCCACCGTCACCATCCATTATTGCGTCTCTGTAGTTAATACGCGCTGTTATGATACCTCTTTTATTAGGCGTATTAGGGGATCTACCAGGATTGATATAAATAGTGCCATTGTCCTGAGTTCCGCCCATTACATCCCCACGGAGACCTACCCCTATATTATAAAACTGGGTAGTAATGTAGTTTTTAACTTCCCATCCCCAAGTAGACCCATTATCTGTTGATTTGAAAATACCTCCGTCATTGCCTACTAAAATCGTTTGAGGGTTTTTAGGATGAAAAACAATTGCATGATTATCGGCATGAACATATGCTCGGGAACCCGGAGAATAAACCAAGCTAGATAACTGAAGCCATCCGTTAGCTTTGCTCCATTCCCAAAGCGTAACCCCACCCACAAAAATTCTTTCTTTATCAATCGGAGAAACAGCCAACGCATGATTGTAATTGCCTTGGCCATTATGAGGGTTTAAAAAGGCATTTTTAGAACCTATAACTTTCCAAGTCTGGCCACCGTCTGTTGATTGGTAAGCTTTTGCAAAATCCCCGCTGGGATTGGGCCCTCCTAAACCCGTAGATGTAACATATACGTAATTTTCATCTTGAGGAGATACTGCTATACGCATACGACCACCATTCCTTTGTATCACATCAGGTCCAGAGATGGCAGAGGTTATTTCAACAAAATCATTACCGTCTGTAGATTTAAATATATAGCTGGCAACCTTAGCCCAAATTGTGCCCGAAGGTGTAATTGTCATATCTGTTGTACGGGAGTTTGATACAGAAACAGGAATACCATTCACTCTTATATTTATCGAAGGAGTTGTCCAGTTTGTGCCACCGTCAGTTGTTTTGCGCAAACCCCTGTTAGTAGCTGCATAAATAGTGTTTGCATCATTGGGGTCTGCAACTAACTTACCTACAGATGCCCAATTTGAATTGGCAGAAGTAGGCTTGGTACTCGCAATCAGTTGAAAATTTGTACCACTTGTATTGGTAGATTTAAAAATACCACCACCAACTATTCCTCCAGTACCGGTACCTGTAGTATTGTAATACATACCTTCTCCAGTGCCGTAATAAACGGTTCCATCTACAGCTCGGCAAATACTTACTATCGCCAGGTTTCCTTGCTGGTCGTTTACTTTAACCCAGCTTCTTCCCCCATTAGGGCTTCTGAAAAGACCTCCACTGACTCCGCCAGCATAAATGATATTAGGGTCATTCATATCGAAAAGTATAGCCCTGGTTCTACCTCCAATATTATCTGGCCCCATTTCTTCCCATTCAAAAGTGGTAGCAGATGATTTCTTTTTTATTCTAAGCTGTTCTAATTGTTGACGAGCAGCTAATACATCTTCCAGATCTATTTCACCAGTATGTTGATTAGCTCTTATTCTGTGAAGCCAATTTATAGCTCCTTTGGCGTCATTGCTCTTCATAAAGCTTTTGCGCGGCTGATAGTATTCTTTATTATGCCTTGGGAAGAAATTTCCGATTCCAATAATTGTAATCAATCCCGTAGCTCCAATTAATGTTGCAAATAATATCTTTCTCTTCATTTTTCAACGATTGAATTTTAACGAAAGGTTTACAAAGCCATCAAAGATAATAAACAAACTTAAGACATGTGTTTCTCTGCATGATAAGATGACCTCACCAAAGGACCGCTTTCTACATATTTGAAACCCATACTCATTGCTATTTCTCTGTATTCTTGGAATTTTTCTGGAGTAATATATTCTACTACAGGCAAGTGGGTCTTAGTAGGTTGTAGGTACTGCCCTAAAGTAAGAATATCAACGTTTGCTTTTCTTAAATCTTTCATTGTTTGAATCACTTCACTCTCGGTTTCTCCAAGACCTAACATTACTCCGCTTTTAGTTCGGGGTAACCCTCGGTCTTTCAAATACTTTAAAAGTCTAAGACTGCGCTCATATTGGGCTTGTACTCTAACTTTTCGGGTAAGTCTTCTCACTGTTTCTACATTATGGCTAACTATTTCCGGAGCAACTCCTACTATTCTGCCTATGTTACGCTTTTCCCCTTTAAAGTCAGGAATGAGCGTTTCCATAGTAGTTTCAGGGTTCATCCTTCTCACAGCTTTGACCGTCTCAACCCACATTATGGAACCGCCATCTCGAAGGTCATCTCTGTCTACAGAAGTAATTACGCAATGCTTAACCCCCATTAACTTGACCGAGCTCGCTACACGTTCTGGCTCGTCCCAGTTCATGTTCTCGGGCTTTCCAGTTTTAACTGCACAAAAACCACAGCTTCTAGTACAAATATTACCCAATATCATAAAAGTTGCTGTGCCAGCTCCCCAACATTCACCCATATTGGGACAATGACCGCTCTCGCAAATAGTATGAAGATTGTAATTGTCTACCAACCTTCGTATCCTTTTGAACTCTTCACCTATAGGTAATTTTACTCTCAACCATTTAGGCTTGAGGGCTCTTTGGAAAATTTTCTTTTCCCGTTCTAAAACTTCAACACTCATCAGCTTTTCTTATATCCGAAATTTACAGCAAAATACAGTTGAAAAAAGCCAGCTATATTAATGTCCTCTCCATTGGGATTTTCATAAAATATTTCCACCTCATTAAAAAAATAGTCATATATAACACCTGTCTCCAGAGAAGTCACTTTCCCGTCCAATAAATCAAAATCAAAACTGGCACCAACTTTTCCGTAAATGCCTGGTTTTAATACAGTTTTTTTTATGCCTTTCAAAAAATTTGCTTCGCCATATATAACAGACCCCGAAATATTGGGGAGCCTGTATTGTTCTGTTTTTAGAAAGCTTTCAAAGCCAAACCCGCTACTGGCCGGCCTGTATACTTGTACGTAAACAGGCTTAAGTAAGCCTAGAGAAATGCCCCCAGATGCTATTAGTGAGATAGAGATGGTTCCTCTATCTGTTTTATCAAACAATATCTTTTCTCGAATGTACCCGGCTCTCAGTGTGTAAAAAGTATTTATTCTACCATATACATAGCCTCGGGAACTATTTGAAAACTGGTTAGGGGTACGAATTTCTTTGGAATGGCGAAGTTTAGCGATGTCTATTTCTATACCAATTTTATTATAGCCATCGATATATTTAAGATACCTGCCATTAACAGCATAACCTTTAGAGTGGAGTATCGGTCCTACAGTGTATTCGCGATCATAAACTTGCCTCTTAAAGTCTACCGAAGCCTCCAACTGAGCATAAGCAGAGGTAGAGAATACTATGATAAAAAAAATGAGTATAAAATCCTTAATCATACGCCAATTCCTCAATAACAAACAAAAAGATACTATTAAACATGAATTCAAAACAACCACATTTTCATTGTCAATTACAATTAATAACAACTAGTAGTGACCCATTGTTATTAATAAAATCCATCCGCTACTTCATCGAGATAGGCTTCTGTATCCTAAGGATGTCCAGAAGTTTTCAATAGGAACTTTGGTATAAGCAGGGCATTTTTCTCCTGGACTGCAAGACTGTCCTATTAATCCGGCAACAGTAAAGGTCAAAACCGCAATTACCTTTTTCATGTCAGTACAATTTTTGTTATCGCGCAAAGTTAGTTATTTTGTTTTCTGGGAAAATTTCACAACTAATGTAATCATAATAATAATCATAATAACGAAACCGATCAATATCAATAAATGAATGCAAAAAAACCTGATATAGACGAAAGTTGGTGGGAAGTTTTACAAGGAGAGTTTGAGAAGCCCTATTTTTATAAGCTCAAGCAATTTTTAATCAATGAAAAATCTACCCATAAAGTTTTCCCTCTCGGTAAAAAAATCTTCGCAGCTTTTAACTATACTCCATTTGATGAGGTAAAAGCAGTACTACTGGGTCAAGATCCATATCACGGTTATGGCCAAGCAAATGGCTTGTGCTTTTCCGTTTCTGCTGACATCCGTCATCCCGCTTCTCTGCAAAATATTTTTAAAGAGCTTCACAACGATTTAGGCATTCGTTCTCTCACTAGTGGAGACCTTTCATCCTGGGCTAAACAAGGCGTATTACTCCTCAATACGGTTTTAACAGTAAGGGAACGACAGCCTGGTTCTCATAAAAATCAGGGATGGGAAAACTTTACCACTGCCGTAATTGAAACTATCTCAGAGAAAAAAGAAAAGGTAATTTTTATCCTGTGGGGTAAATTTGCCCAAAGCAAAAAAGACTTGATCGATCCTCAAAAACACTATGTATTAGAAGCTGCTCACCCTTCTCCCTACTCTGCTAATAATGGCTTTTTTGGCTGTTGCCATTTTTCTAAAACTAATGATTTACTAATATCTGTCGGCAAAGAACCTATAGATTGGCAACTTGCATGAGGAGCTTTTATTTTATCCTACTAGCTGTTTTTCTCACTTCGATTCGAGCTCAGATCAAGAAATATGACCTGAAAATAGAAAGCACAGAACCAAAACTATCAGATTTAATCACTTCTCTTAGCTTTAAGAATCTCGATAGTATCAACATTTTTGAGCAGAGTAAAAAAACTCAAAGCATCCTGCGTAAAAAAGGCTATTTACTGTCTACTGGAAAATTGAACTTTTCAGACACTATTGCCATTCTAAAGATTGATCTCGGTAAAAAGTTAAACTGGGGTAAACTCAATCTCAGCTACCCCGATAGCTTTGCCCTTCCTGCTTTTTATTTGAAGGGTTCTTCCGGTAAAGTTTTATCTCCTCAATCAGCGATTACTATTACTGATCAATATCTGAATTATCTCGAAGACAATGGTTATCCTTTTGCCTCTACTTATTTTAAAGACAAACGGTTGCAAAATGATACTCTCTATGCCACCCTTCATATTGAGCCCAATAATTTCATTTGCTTTGACAGTATTACTGTAAAAGGTCACGATAAGTTTTCTACCAATATTTTGTATTATGACCTGGGCTTCAGAGCGGGTATGCCCTACAGTGAAACTTATTTGAAAAAACTATCTCAACTGATAAACCAAGTGGAATATCTCAGCTTTAATCGAAATCCTGCCATAGCTTTTCAGAAAAATAAAACTGTCCTCTATCTCTACATGGAGAGAGTAAAGAGTAATCAAATAGATGGAGTAATTGGTTTAAACACAGCAAGAGACGGCAAAGTTACTTTCAATGGTGGCTTTCAACTACGGTTGTTAAATGCCTTTAAAACCGGAGAAGATATGAGAGTCCGCTGGCATAAACCAGATGATAATATCCAATCGTTAAGCGTGAGCTTGGGTTTTCCCTACTTACTCAGCACCCCTTTTTGGCTGGAAGCTAGTCTTGAAATCCTTAAGCAAGACAGTTCCTTTGTGAATACAGGAATAAAAGGAGGCTTAAAATACCCCCTGTTAGGAAGAAACTTTATTAGCGTCCAAGTTGATTATACCTCTTCCAACGTATTAATCTCACAGCTAGAAGGAAACCCGATTGACTTTGGTGATTATAACGCTATTAAATACAAGCTAGGAATGGAGCTCAATCAAATTAACAGAGTGTTAATTCCGACTAAAGGCAATTTGCTTAGAGTATTCAGTTTTTCGGGCAGTCGAAACACTTCTACCGGTAGCCTGGAACAATATGGTTGGGAAATAGATGAAAGTTTCTATTGGTTCCTCAGCAACTGGCATATAATTAAATTGGGAATGTTATCCTCCAGTCTTTACAGCCCTTCTCTTTTTATAAATGAATTATATCGTATCGGGGGTTTAAAAACCTTACGGGGATTTAATGAGCAAAGCATTTTTAGTTCTGCTTATGGCATAGGAACCGTTGAGTATCGCTTTATGATTGGCGAGTACAGCTATCTTACAGCTTTTTCTGATTTTGCCTATTCCGAACAAAATTTGATTACTTCCTTTGCAACTAATACCTTTGTAGGGATAGGAGTCGGGATCAATTTCCGTTCGGTGGGAGGGGTTTTTTCCTTCTACTATGCTCTGGGAAAGGACGATGTCAGTTCCTTTGAATTTCGTACCTCAAAAATTCACCTTGGATATGTTAATCGTTTTTAATCTTTTTTGAGACATATGAATAGCTTGCTCATAGCCACAATAATAACTTTGTCAGTCGGAGTACTGTTGGGGGTGTTTATTTATCGAAGCATTAGTGAGAAAAATAAAAAGGTCGTCATCGATAGAGAAGCTCATGAATTGGTGCTTCAGGAAAGAGATAAACTCAATACAGAAATACATCAATTAAGAAAAAATATCGATGATAAAAGCAACGCTTTAGTACGGGTTGAAACCGAAGCCGAAAACCTGAATAAAAAGCTGTTAGAAGAACGGAATAACATAGAAAAAATACGAATGGAAATGCGCAAGGATTTTGAACTGATGGTCAATTGCACTTTAGAAGAAAAAAGCAAAATATTTAAGGAGGGAAATAGAGAGCAACTGTATCATATTCTCAATCCTCTAGCTGAAAAGATCAAAGACTTTGAAGAAAAAGTAACCAGATGTTATGAGAATGAGCAGAATGAGCGTATCAGCTTAAAAGCAAAAATAGAAAGCCTTACGGGCCTTAACAAAAAGTTGAGTGAAGACGCCGAAAACTTAACTAAAGCCCTTAAAGGAGATGTAAAAACCCTGGGAAACTGGGGCGAATTGATACTGGAAAGAATACTAGAGAATTCAGGCCTTATCAAAGGCCGTGAGTATGAAGTACAACCGACTTATACCAATGAAGATGGCCGCAGACTACAACCTGATGTAGTGGTTCACCTGCCCGATAATAAGAAAGTAATTATAGATAGCAAAGTATCATTATTGGCTTACGAAAGCTATGTCGCTAGTAATAACCGAGAAGAGGCCGACGCCAACCTCAAAAAACACCTCACTAGCCTACGTACCCACGTTAGAAACCTTTCAGACAAACACTATGAAAATCTTTTAGGTGAAAACAGCTTGGATTTTGTGCTGCTTTTCGTTCCCATAGAACCTGCCTTTTTACTGACTGTACAACACGATACTAAGCTATTTCAGGAGGCATTTAATAAAAGAATTATTATTGTGAGTAACTCTACTCTGCTAGCCACCTTGCGTACCATTTACAGCATCTGGAAGGCAGAGCATCAAAATCGCAACGCTTTGGAAATATCACGACAAGCTACTCGCATGATGGAAAAATTTGTGAATTTTACAGATGCCCTCACTAGAATAGGTCATTATATAACTCAAACGCAAAATGCCTATGACAATGCCCTTAAAAAAATAAACGGGCGGGATAATTTAATCAGCCAAGCCAAAAAAATTGAGCAACTGGGAATAGATACTAAGAAACAAATCAATGAAGAAATCTATCCTACATTCGAAAAGGATACAAATGATTAAAGACCTATTCGGCCTGCTGTCTATTGTCCTGCTTTTTTTGGGATGCCGAGCCAAAGAGAGATTTCAAGCTTCGAACCTACCTCATATTTATGATAGTAACAAGCTGGGCCTCAAGCCCGAGTTTGTGGTATATCACCTCAACCGACAAAAAACCCGTATTTACTATCGAATAAACAGTTCTGACCTTTTATATGTGCGTTCTTCTGAAAATGATAATTATACTGCCAGTTTTAATATCGATTATTACTTGTCACCCTCTTTTGAAAATACCACAGTACTTGACAGTGGGTCTTATGATATTAAAGATGTAGAAGCTAAACCTCCACAAAAAACACTTATTGGTTATTTCGATATCAACACGCCGCAAATAGATACAGAGGAGGAAAGCCTGTATATCTTGCACCTGGTTATGAATGATGAAAACCGACCTCTTACATTTGAAAACTTCGTTAGAATAAATAAAAACTCTATTGCCAATCGCCAAAATTTTATTCTTCTTGACCCTGATAGCAACATAATCTTTAAAAATCATATTGCCACTAATACCCCTTTTAGACTTCATTATAATGGGAATACCGCTGATAAATATTGGGTAAGCTACTATCACCGTGATTTCCCGCTAGCGCTGCCTCCTTATTCCAATAAATCTTCCGAATCATTTGAACTGACTCCCGACAACACTTATAAAGTGCCTGCCAATCAATCGATCACCCTATCAAAAAACGGTTTTTATCACTTCCGCTTGGATACAAATAACTGGGATGGGTATACTGTTTTTTCTTTTTACAACACTTTTCCCTATATTGCTAAAAGGGTACACTTGGGTCCTCCTCTACGCTACCTTACCACGAGTAAAGAGTATAAAGAATTAACTGAAGTGATGAATAACTCAGTAAAGATCAAAGAAAAGCTGGATCGGTTCTGGCTAAAACGAGCTGGAAGCATAGAACGTAGTAGGGTATTAGTAAAGGAATTCTACAGTCGGGTGCAAGAAGCCAATTTTCATTTTAGTAGTTATCTGGAAGGATGGAAAACCGACAGGGGAATTATATATGTCATTTATGGTCCTCCTAATAAAGTGTTTAGGTCTTCCACAGGCGAGATATGGAGTTATGGAGAAGAGGCCTCTTCTCTATCCTACCGTTTTAATTTCGCAAAAGCAGGCAACCCTTTTACAGAAAACGATTACTCCCTGGAACGCATGCCGGCCTATCGTTATGGCTGGGGTCAAGCCATTCAAGCCTGGCGTAACGGGCATATTTATAACTCCAAAGCTATTGAACAAGAACAGAATGAGCAAGATAGGCTTCAGCAATTGCAGCGAAGACCCCTTTATTGGTACTAGGCTTATTATAGAAGCTAATATACGCTAGAAAAGAAATCGATAAAATTCCGACGAAAGTTAGGAATGCTATTGAATATTGTAAGTATAGCATTTAGAATTAGTTAACTGGCTTTCGTACAGTCATTAAATCTTCACAAAATAAACGTAACCCCTATTTAAATTTATGTTCTGAAAAGTTTGTTAGTTGTTTATGTATCTATCTTTCTATTGAATCACAACTAATTTACAAAGATATTCTCTTTTTAAACTAGTCATATAACCCTTTCAATTTATAGGTTATTGAAAAGGATCAGAGTAATTGGTGTTTCTCAGAAATTCATAATCAATGAGAGTTTCCAGAAAAGCTAGCAAGTCTTTTTTTTGCTGTTGAGTCCAATTGCGGCCAATCCCCGCTGCTTTCATGTTCGGATCAATATTAGGTGAAGCAACATGTCCGCCAAAGTTGTAAAACTCAATCACACTATCTATAGTTGGGATACTACCATCATGCATAAAAGGTGCAGAAAGTCTGGAATTGCGGACACTCGGGACCTTGAATTTACCATCATCCGTAGATTCTCCGGTAATTCCGCCCAAGCCCCTGTCCGAAAGAACACCATGCAAGCCATTGTTCTTAAACTGGTCATCCACGCCAAAAGCACCGAACAAATATTGAGATTCCACAGGCCCATGACAATGAAAACAGTCGCCCACCTCGTTATTAAAGATTTCCATTCCTCGTCTGGGATCCCCGATTGGATTGGGATCAAAATTGGCTTTGATACCCAGACGGATTACCTTATCAAATTCGGAATTAGCTGAAACAATGGTTCTTTCAAATTGCGCAATTGCTTTGGCAATGTGCTTTTCGGTGATTTTTTTATCTCCAAAAGCCACTTTAAACATATGGGGGTATTTGGGATTGGCTTCCAGACGGGATATTACAGTAGCTAGATCGTTATCCAGTTCTACGGGGTCAGTGATTGGCATTAGAGCCTGCTCTTCTAAACTCAAAGCCCTGCCATCCCAGAAGAATCTCTCGTTCCAGGCCAAGTTAAATAATACCATAGCATGTCTACGAGTATCTAATCCTCTTATACCAGTTGATTTTGGAGAGTCATCACTCATAACAAGCGGCTGAAAATGACAAGAGCTACAAGACATGGTCATGTCTCGGGAAAGCTTTTTATCGTAAAATAAAAAACGTCCCAGCTTTACGCCTTTTTCTGTAAGTGGGTTATCTACGGGTATAGTAGGGGTGGGAAAACCTTTAGGGACTACGAAATTATAAGGGGTCCCCACCCGAACAGGAGAGTTGGGATTATTAGCAGAACCTTTTTCTTTAGGTTAACAGCGGTTCAAGGTAGAGACGATCCTTACAATAAATAATATTGAATAAAACCTGTATCTTCCTTTCATCTCAACCTGTAAAGTTACAAAGGCATTCCTAAAAAGAAGAAAAAGCTCTCATATCATCTCATGTTCTACATAATTCCTCCATTTTTTAACTAGCTTCAGCATATCATCTGGTAAAACGGAATTAAAACTCATCCATTTTCCACTTTTCGGATGAGTAAAACCAAGAGTTTTAGCGTGTAGTGCATGACGGGGACAAACCTCAAAGCAGTTGTTTATAAACTGCTTATATTTGGTAAATATCGTGCCTTTTAAAATCCGATTTCCACCATACTCCACATCATTGAAAAGAGGATATCCCAAATATTTCATGTGTACTCTAAGCTGATGAGTTCTTCCCGTTTCCAAGCGACATTCAACAAGAGTTGTATAGCCAAAGCGTTCTATAACCTTATAGTGAGTGACGGCATGTTTACCACAATTTCCATCGGGAAATGATTCAAATATTTTACGGTTTTTTAAGCTCCGTCCAATATGTGTTACAACAGTTCCTTTGTCTTTTTTTACATCTCCCCAAACCAGTGCATGATATATGCGAGTCGTCATGCGTTCAAAAAATTGCCCAGTCAGATGAGCCATAGCATATTCATCAACAGCAATAACCATTAGGCCACTGGTATTTTTATCCAGACGATGAACTATACCGGGCCGCACTCTATCCTTATTGGGCAAGTTTTCAAAGCGATAAATCAACCCGTTAACCAAGGTTCCCAGGTAGTTGCCGGAACCCGGATGCACCACCATTCCAGATTGCTTATTGAGAACTATTATCCAATCGTCTTCGTAAATTACATTAAGAGGGATATCTTGTGGAATGAGCTCTATTTCTCGAAAAGGATAAGGAAGCAGCACTTGTACCACATCCCCTGCTTTTATCATATAGTTGCTTTTTACAGCTTTTCCATTGACATGGATATTACCTGCTTTAGCTGTCATTTGTATCTTATTACGGGAAGTATTTGGAAGTAGATTTCCCAGGAATTTGTCTATACGCAAGGAATTTTGCCTTTTGTCAGCCACTATGCGATGATGCTCGTAGAACTCTTGTTCAGTTTCTTCTGAAAAGAACATGATTCGGTAACTTAGAATTTAGTGAATTACCCCCATTCGTCCCTAGCTGGGCTTAGTCTTTTCTCACAGATTCCTTTTTCATATTTTGGCGATGAATCTTTATGAAAAAGAAATTGTATGCTCATTTCTATTCAAGCAGCATTTTCTTGATGATAATTCCTTTCCTTTATCAGTTTTAGCTTTAGGAAATATTTAACCGGTTGTTATTCTATATTTTACATCCAACTCAGTTGTAATACGATTAAATTCTCTAATCTTTCTCCCCTTTACATCTGTCAAGGAAAGGCTTAGCATTCTAATACTGCTCGGATATTCCAAATTGAGAACACCCAATGCTGGATGGGGATAAATAGCTATTTTGTTATCCTCAACGACATAATTAACTGACGGCACAAGTGCCCTACTAACAATAGAATGAGGAAATATCATTATTGACTAGAAAAATTTCATTTTTATAAGCCCTGAAAACTTATCTAATCTCAAAACTAAAATTACGAACTGGCAATGTACTAAACTAAATCCAAATTTGTCTTGCAATTGGAAGTGTTTCTTTTAAAAGTAGGGTCTTACCCAGGTAAATTATAAGGACTTGCATAAAGATCAGGATTTGATATTATCAAATGTAAGGAATCAAAAACCTGAAACGTAAGCTTATCTCAAAAGAGTTACCACACCTCTACTAATTTTCTTTTGATTATCCTCAAAAGATATATTCGACATAATATAGAAATACACGCCTTCACCAAGGAATGCAGATGGACCAACCGATCAAGAAATTTTGGAATCCACAGTTGGGGCAAGAAATAGAGCTAGATAGCGAATTTTTATTAACCTTCTATTATCAGAGCTTTCACCAGCCTCTCCAGAGAATTATGACGTTTATTATGCTGATTGGTCCAGGAAAAGCTTAGCTTTTCCTGGTTCAGTTGATACTTATCGTCCAAATAGACCGGCAGAAATTACGAGCCAGATATAATTTTGTCATCTACCTCCTCTGAGAGAGTAATTTCTAATCCAGAAATTCTTTCCATCTCTCGTTTAACAGCAAAGATAGCAGGCTTATTACGAGCCCAGCTTCTTCGGGCAATCCCATTGTTCACGTCATAAAACAGCATGTTTTGCAGCCTGATATCGGAATCTGCAGAGCCATCCAGCAGCATACCAAAGCCACCATTGATCGCCTCACCCCACCCAACACCACCTCCGTTATGAATACTCACCCAAGTAGCACCCCTAAAACTGTTGCCAATTACATTCTGGATGGCCATATCAGCAGTGAACTGAGAGCCGTCATAAATGTTGGAAGTTTCGCGATAGGGAGAGTCGGTGCCGCTCACATCATGATGATCACGTCCTAAGATCACCGGGTCAATTTTACCTTCCTTGATAGCTTCATTAAAGGCTTGAGCAATTTTTATACGTCCCTCGCTATCTGCATAAAGAATACGTGCTTGGGAACCCACCACTAGCCTATTATTCTCGGCTGCCTTTATCCAGTGAATGTTATCTTGCATTTGTTGGCGAATTTCAACTGGAGCATTAACTGCCATTTCTTCGAGCACCTGTGCTGCTAAACTATCAGTATAGTGTAGATCTTCAACTTTGCATGAGGTGCAAACCCAACGAAAAGGGCCAAAGCCGTAATCAAAATACATGGGACCCATAATATCTTGCACATAACTAGGATATTTAAACTCTTTACCCTGAGTGGGGTTGGGATTTAAAACATCACCCCCTGCCCGACTAGTTTGCAGTAAAAAAGCATTTCCATAGTCAAAAAAGTAGGTGCCATGAGCCGTGTGCTTGTTGATGGCTGCTATTTGCCTACGCAATGAATACTGTACTTTTTCTTTAAATTTTTTTGGATCATTAACCATCATTTCATTGGCTTCTTCATAAGAAAGCTCTACAGGATAATAACCACCTGCCCAAGGATTATGCAGGGAAGTTTGATCCGAACCAATATCCACATATATTTTCTCTCGGTCAAAGTACTCCCACACGTCTACTATATTGCCTTCATAGGAAATAGAAACCACTTCTTTGTTTGCCTGGGCAGATTTCACCCGATTTACCAACTTATCTAGATTCCTAACGACCTCATCTACCCACCCCTGCTCATAACGTTTACATGATGCTTTGAGGTTTATCTCTGCAGTTACTGAAATACAACCTGCAATATTACTAGCTTTAGGCTGGGCACCGCTCATTCCGCCTAAGCCCGATGTTACAAATAAAGTCCCTTCATTAGGCTTTTTGCCAATTTTGCGCAAAGCATTTAAAACAGTAATAGTAGTTCCATGTACAATTCCTTGCGGGCCAATGTACATATAGGAACCCGCTGTCATTTGCCCGTATTGAGTCACACCCAAAGCATTAAAGCGTTCCCAATCGTCAGGTTTAGAATAGTTGGGAATCATCATGCCATTGGTAACCACCACACGAGGGGCACCTTTAAAAGAAGGAAACAAACCCATCGGGTGACCCGAATAGATGTGCAATGTTTGCTCTTGAGTCATTTTGGCCAAGTACTGCATGGTAAGTAGATACTGCGCCCAGTTCTGAAAAACAGCCCCGTTACCGCCATAAGTAATGAGTTCATGAGGATGCTGTGCTACTGCTGGATCTAGGTTGTTCTGTATCATTAACATAATGGCCTTGGCTTCTTCGAATTTACCTGGATATTCATCGATTGGTCGGGCATATATTTCATAATCTGGACGAAAGCGATACATATAGATTCGTCCGTATTCTTTGAGTTCTTGTGCAAGTTCCTTGACCAATTCAGCATGCCACTTTCGCGGAAAATAGCGTAGGGCATTACGAAGAGCCAGCATCTTTTCTTTGGGGCTTAAAATATCTTTGCGTTTAGGGGCATGGCTTATTACATTATCATAAGGCTTGAGAGTAGGTAACTCACGAGGAATACCTTGCAAAATCTGTTCTTTAAAACTCAACATGGTAATATTCTAATCATTATTTATTTTTGAGTCATGACTAGTTTAGGGAGTTGTTTCTGAAATTTTTCAACAGTGTTATGTCAAATTGTTATAGTTATTGCATTGAAGCGCTATTTTTCAATAGAAGAACTAAATGGAACTTACCCATTCAATCAAAGTCATTATATAGCAGATATTTTTGCCTTATCTGCTTATAGGTAGTTAAATCATCTTGCCAGGATGCTCTGATTGCTTGTGGGCTTTTACCTGCTATAATATCTTTGCGCAGCTGATCGGTTCCAGCCAATTTATCAAAAAAATCGTTGAAGAAATTATTCTTATCTGGGCTCATTTTATAGGACTCTATTAGCCAAATCAAATAAAGCTTGCCTAAGCCATGAATGTAAAATCGAGCAAAATTAGTAAGGTCAAAACCATAGCAGATTTTACCTTCATAAGGTGGGTTCATAGTACCTGGTATACTACGAGGTACAAAGGTATCTGAGGCCTCTGTGAAAAATGGAGCTCCTATGCGTTCAAATGGCTTATCTGTTCCTCTCCCCACGCTTACAGTAGTTCCCTCAAAAAAGCACAAAGACGGATAAAGTGAAACTGCCCATTTTCTGGGCAGACTAGGTGAAGGTTTCACCGGTAGTTCGTAATCGTAGTTATGATCCCAGCCCATACATTTTACAATATCCAGTGCACATCTTTTTCCTCCCTTGAGCCATCTTTCGCCATTGACCATACGAGCATACTCCCCTACTGTCATACCATGAACTACTGGAACGGGGTACATACCCACAAAAGACTTATAATTAGATTTCAAAACCGGGCCATCTACGTAATATCCATTAGGATTGGGACGGTCTAAAACAACCAGCTTTTTATTGTTTTCAGCACAAGCTTCCATTACATAGGTAAGGGTAGAAATATACGTATAGAATCGTGTGCCAACATCCTGGATATCAAATACAACCACCTCAATATCTGATAATTGAGCAGCACTCGGTTTCTTATTACTACCGTAAAGGGATATGATAGGCAAACCGGTTTTATCATCTTTGCTATTCTCAATGGATTCTCCGGCAGAAGCCTCTCCTCTGAAACCGTGTTCAGGAACAAAAACCTTAGCTAATTGCACATTGTTTTCAAACAAAAAATCTACCAGATGTACACCATTAACTAATGAGGTTTGATTAGCTACCACAGCCACCCTTTTTTGATATAATAACGGTAGATAAGCTCCTGGCCGCCCCGCCCCTACCAATAAATTGTTCGGTTGCTTCAGTTGGGCAAGAATCCAAAAAGGCATCAGTACTACAGCCAAAGTCAATTGGCTATATTTGGCAAAAATAGAGACTTTTCTCACAGAGTTGAATTTCGATTTTTTTATAGCCAGCCGTATTTTAAAAAATAAAACAGCCACTGGAAAAATTTCACGTCCAGTTATCCGTATCTCCAGGTGGGCCATTTCGCTGGGTACGATCATTATGATTATAGCGCTTGCCACCGGTAATGGGCTTCGTGAAGAAATACGAGGCAAAATAACCAAATTTGGAGGACATATTCAAATACTCAATTATCGACCGAATCCTACTTATGAGCAAGCCCCGATAACTTTAAGTGATTCTCTCGTCAACCAGATCAAAAACCTAAAGGGAGTCACCCACTTACAAAAAGTAGGCAGCAAAGCTGGTATCATAAAGCGGGAAGAACTTTTTGAAGGAGCAATTTTAAAGGGCATTGACTCCACTTTTAATTGGCAGTTTTTTAAGTCCTATTTACTAGAAGGCAGTACACTAAAGCTATCTCAGAAAGAATACAATGATTCTGTGATTATCAGTAAAAGACTGGCTCAGAAACTGAAGCTGAAGCTATACGAAAAATTTAGCATGTACTTTGTAAAAGAGATGTCTAAACCTCCTCTACTCCGTTATTTTTATGTTGCAGGAATCTATAAAACAGATTTTAAGGATATTGACAATAATTATCTATTAGGAGATCTTAAACATGTTCTACGCCTTAACAAATGGAAAAGAGGACAGGCTGGGAGCTATGAAATTTATCTGAGGGACCAAACCTCAACGAAAGAAAAAACTCTTGCTATAGGGGCTATACTTCCCCTTGAGTACGATGCTCTCACTACCCGGCAATTAAATGAACAGCTCTTTCAGTGGCTGGATCTTTTTGACCTTAATATTATGATCATTCTAATTATTATGATAGTAGTTGTCACTGTCAATATGAGTATAGCCCTTCTTATACTTATTTTAGAATGCACCCGAATGATTGGAATATTAAAAGCTTTGGGAAGTAACGACTTAATTGTGAGAAAAATATTTTTAATCAGTGCCGCAAACCTAATTATGAAAGGGCTGTTATGGGGAAATATAATTGGTATAGGGCTTTGTCTTTTGCAGCAGCAATTTGGTTTTATCAAACTCGATCCAACGGCTTATTATGTTGATGAAGTATCTATCGACATCAACCCGTTTCATCTGTTATTACTCAATATAGGTACAATAATCATCTGCCTGATAAGTCTCATTTTACCATCTTATATAATTACTCATATTTCACCTGTAAAAGCTATCCGGTTTGATTAGCTTTGTGCTTATCTAATCTAGGATCTACAACTCTGTGAGGCCTGTGAAGAATATATACGATAACGTACTAGAAACCATTGGAAATACTCCTTTGATTCGACTCAATAAGATTACTGAAGACATTTTTGCTACTGTTTTAGCCAAAGTCGAATATTTCAATCCCGGGCATTCTGTAAAAGATCGTATAGCAGTTAAAATAGTGGAAGACGCTGAAAAGGAAGGCAAACTAAAACCGGGTGGGGTCATCATAGAATGCACTTCCGGCAATACTGGCATGGGACTGGCTTTAGCAGCTATTGTAAAAGGTTATAAGTTGATTTGTACCCTGAGCGATAAGCAAAGTAAGGAGAAAATGGATATTCTGAGGGCTATGGGAGCAGAAATCTACGTTTGTCCTACTAATGTAAGACCCGATCATCCCGATTCTTACTACTCCGTAGCTGAGAGATTAAATAAAGAAATACCCAATTCCTTTTATCCTTATCAATATGATAACCTGAGCAATAGGAAAGCTCACTATGAAACTACAGGACCTGAAATATGGGAGCAAACCAACGGCAAAATCACTCATTTTGTAGTTGGTGTGGGCACCGGTGGGACTATTTCAGGAGTAGGTAGATATCTCAAGGAGCAAAATCCCAATATCAAAATATGGGGAGCCGATACTTATGGTTCTGTCTTTAAAAAATACCATGAGACTGGCGAATTTGATGAAAACGAGGCCTATGCTTACATCACTGAGGGTATTGGTGAAGATATCATTCCCAAAAATGTGGATTTTAACGTTATAGATCATTTTGAAAAAGTTACAGATAAAGAGGGGGCATTAGCTACCCGTGAATTAGCTAAAAAAGAAGGCTTACTCCTTGGATATTCAGCCGGTTCGACTTATCAGGTTATCCGTCAAATGAAACATGAATTGATCGAAGATGATGTGGTTGTAGTATTATTTCACGACCATGGTAGCCGTTATATAGGCAAAGTATACAATGATGATTGGATGCGGGACAGGAGCTTCCTTGACAACTGAAAACTCTACAGTTGGAGACTTAGTAAAAGCTCATCAAAATCTAAAACTAATAACTGCCCGCAGCTGGTGAATTAGTTTCTAATGCTATCCAAAAAATGCAACGGTATAATGCCTCACAAATGCCAGTGATGGATGGCGAAGAAATAGTAAGCCCCCTAGATGATGGACATCTTTTCCAGAAAATTATGAATGATCCTTCCTTGGCTGAGAAACTGGTGGAAACTGTCATGGATTTAGCTTTCCCGGTAGTAGAGACGAAAGCTGATATCAAATCCATAGCAGGGCATATCAACAAAAACAGTAATGTCGTATTGGTCAAATTACCAGAAGGAGGTTATCATATTGTTACTAAGCACGATATCATAGGTGCACCGAGTTAATAGCGACTTATACTGATCAGACAGGGCGCAAGACAAAGCTGAACAAGATTCCCAAGACAATAATCTCCACGGTTCTTTTCCAAAACGTTCGACCAATTATAAGAAGTTGTGGCCTTCAGTTAATTCTACTCAGTTCGGAGTCTTTTGCTTTTACCCGCACCGATGCTCATCAAATAGCCAAGCTTTATCCTAAGCCTATGATTAAAATAGCTGATGGAGAAAGATTTATCTGGTATGGTAGTCGAATGTTGAGTACCATGGAGTATCTTCTAAAGGTTTATAGCCGAATTAAACTCTATTTTCCAATAAGCTCTTACATATTCGCTTTACTATACCAGGCCCTTCGTAGATAAAGCCAGTATAAAGCTGTACCAAAACTGCTCCTGCTGCTAACTTTTCTTTGGCTTCTTGGGCAGTAAAGACTCCCCCTGCTGCTATAATAGGTATTTCGTCTCCTGATTTTTGATATACATAACGAATAACTTCTGTAGATCGATCTCTTATTGGTTTACCGCTTACTCCTCCAGAGCCTATGTGCTTTATCTGTGCTTTAGAAGTTTTTAAGTCTTCACGGGAAATGGTGGTATTAGTAGCAATAAGACCATCTATTTTATTTTCAATTACAATCTCAATAATATCATTTAATTGCCCTTGACTAAGGTCAGGGGCAATCTTTAACAAGATGGGCTTAGGGGTTTCTTTTTTAAAGTTTTCTTCCTGTAAGCTCGTCAGTATGTGTTTGAGTGATTCTTTCTCCTGCAACTTGCGTAGACTGGGCATATTGGGAGAAGAGAGATTGACTGCAAAATAATCGACATAATCAAATAAGACTTTAAAACAAACCAAATAGTCATTCAAGGCATCCTCGTTAGGGGTCATTTTATTTTTTCCGATATTTCCGCCTACGATTAACCTGCGACTTGATCTTTTCTTCAATCTTTTTACCAGGGCTTCCACCCCCTCATTGTTGAAGCCCATACGATTGATCAGCCCTCGATCAGCTTTGAGACGAAATAGGCGAGGCCTGTCATTGCCCGACTGTAGTTTAGGAGTAGTTGTTCCCACCTCAATAAAGCTAAAACCATAATTACCTAGCTCTTCATAAAGTTTTCCGTCTTTATCAAAACCCGCAGCTAGGCCTACCGGGTTTTCAAACTCAAGGCCAAAAGCCTTAACTGCAAGACGTTTATCGTTAACTTTATACAAAACACGCGTTAATGCAGAAATACCAGGAATGTTTTGACTGAGCTTTATGAAACGAGAAACAAAATGATGAACCTTTTCAGGATTGAACAAAAACAGTAAAGGACGAAGTAGAAACTTATACATTGAGGTAATCTGTGGCAAAAATAAGCGGGCTAATCCTTATATCTTTGCTTATAATGTTCAAAAAGAACGTAAATATTCAGAATCGTAAGGCTAGATTTCATTACAATATCCTACACAGCTACGAAGCGGGCATCAAACTTTTAGGAACGGAAATCAAATCAGTTAGAGAGGGAAGAGCTAGTCTCGCCGAGAGCTATTGCCATTTTAATGGCAAGGAGCTATTTATTAAGAGAATGAATATTTCCGGGTATAATTATGGCAATATCAATAATCACGAGCCGCTACGCGAGCGGAAGTTGCTACTCCATAAAAAGGAACTGAGCAAGCTAAAAATTAAGTTCGAAAAAGGGAGAAACTATACTATTATTCCATTGAGACTTTACATCAATAACAAGGGAATAGCTAAAATAGAAATCGCCATGGCCTCAGGTAAAAAGCTCTATGACAAAAGACATTCTATTAAGGAGAAAGACATCAAACGCAATATGGAACATAGGATGAAATACTGATAATTCTATATCCTTTTGAAAAAGAGAGTCAATTTGGCAATTAGTTGATTTAGCTTATCGTTAAACTAGTTATGGTTTTATCTTTCATGCAACAAAAGAAATTCATATAGACCACATCCTTATTAATACTGGAAGCAGCAAAAAGATAGATAAAACATAAAGGATTCCCCCACACCTTTTAATTTTACAAACAATCTTTAGTAGTTGATCGATAATTAATGGGAGTTGAGATAAAGCCCTAACTTCTTCACTATTTTTACAAGATGGCAAAAGAATTTAAGATCACCTCCGACTATTCTCCTACCGGAGATCAACCTCAAGCAATAAGACAACTTGCTGACGGAATCCGGAAAAATGAGCGCTATCAAACTCTTTTGGGAGTAACTGGCTCGGGTAAAACCTTTAGTGTAGCTAATGTAATTGAGAAAGTACAAAAACCTACTTTAATACTGAGTCATAACAAAACTCTGGCTGCTCAACTACATGGTGAGTTTAAGCAGTGTTTTCCAGAAAATGCAATTGAGTACTTTGTTTCTTATTACGATTATTATCAGCCCGAAGCATACATCCCCAGCACGGGAGCTTATATAGAAAAGGATCTTTCCATCAATGAAGAAATAGAAAAATTTCGTTTGAGTACCACATCTTCCTTGCTTTCTGGCCGGAGGGATGTGATAGCAGTAGCTTCGGTATCTTGCCTTTACGGGATAGGCAATCCGGAAGAGTTTAGTAATCAGGTGATTGAACTTCATACGGGACAGATAATTACTCACAGTAGACTCTTGCATCATTTGATCAGTGTCCTCTACAGTCGTACCGACGATGAATTTAGCCGTGGAAGTTTCCGAGTTAAAGGTGATACGGTTGACATTTTCCCCGCTTATGCAGATACTGCTTTCCGAATTCATTTTTTTGGTGATGAGATTGAAGATATTGAGCAGTTTAACCCTTCTACCCGAAAAGTAATCGAGAAATTTGATCGCATTAGAATCTTCCCTGCTAACATCTTTATAACTAGCAAGAGTAAGCTACAAAAGGCTATCTACCAAATACAAGATGACTTAACAGAACAGATTGATTTTTTTAGAAAAAATCAGCACCCTCTAGAAGCCAAGCGTCTACAGGAACGCACAGAATTCGATTTGGAAATGATGCGTGAGCTAGGCTATTGCTCAGGCATTGAAAATTATTCCCGTTATCTGGACGGACGACTACCAGGTACTCGTCCCTTCTGTTTACTAGATTATTTTCCCAATGATTACCTAATGGTGATAGATGAAAGTCACATAACGATTCCTCAAGTGAGGGCTATGTACGGAGGGGATCGTTCTCGCAAGGAAAACTTGGTGGAATATGGCTTCCGTCTACCAGCAGCCATGGACAACCGTCCATTGAAATTTGATGAATTTGAAGCCCTACAAAACCAGGTCATATATGTAAGTGCTACTCCTGTGGATTACGAGCTCAAAAAATCTGGCGGCGTAGTAGTAGAGCAATTAATTCGCCCTACTGGTCTATTGGATCCAGTTATTGAAGTGCGCCCCACAGAAACCCAGATAGATGATTTGATGGAAGAGATCAATAAGAAAGTGAAAATAGATGAAAGAATATTGGTCACTACCCTCACCAAGCGTATGGCCGAGGAACTGACCAAATATCTCACCCATTACGGAGTACGCTGCCGTTATATTCATTCTGATGTCGACACATTGAAAAGAGTGGAAATCATACGTGACTTGCGCTTGGGCCTTTTTGATGTTTTGATTGGAGTTAATCTGTTGAGGGAAGGATTAGACCTGCCAGAAGTATCACTAGTAGTTATACTGGATGCAGATAAAGAAGGCTTTTTACGCGGAGAGCGCTCATTGGTACAAACAGTGGGTAGAGTTGCCCGTAATGTTAGTGGCAAAGCCATTATGTATGCCAATAAGATAACCGAAAGCATGCAGAAAACCATTGATCAAACCAATCGAAGAAGAGTTATCCAACGGGAATATAATGAAAAGCACGGCATAACACCAAGACCTCTTAAGAAGTCCAGAAAATCTATTTTGGCTACTTCTCGTGCTGCTAAATCCAGCTCTTATCTGCAAGATGAAAATATAAACCTGGCTATTGAGCCAGAAATTGTATATCGAAGTAAAAACCATCTGAAGAAAGAAATAGAAAAAACACGTAAAAAGATGGAGAATGCGGCAAAAACTTTTGATTTTATTGAAGCAGCTCGTCTACGGGACATATTAGCAGAGTTAAAAGAAGAAATGAAAAGTCAATTTTGATAAAAGATCATGATTAGTTTAAGGAATTATTTCTAAAGTTTTTCAACGGTGCTATAAAGCAAAAGTAAACTGTTCCAAGGTAACCCACTTTATGACAGAAGAGAAGTTACTCAATTAGTTAGAGTCAATCAAAGGCTTTTGGAAAGTTTAACAAATACTTGTAATGTATCAGTGTCCAGCAAAAGCCCTAATGAGCATCAAGCTCAGCAGGACATCATATTCTTTCAAAACATCAGACCTACTGAGATCATCTAAGAATACAACATTCAAGATTGCCGTTGTCTTTGACCGACAAGATCAAAGAAGGCTGGAAATACGGCTATACGACTTTAGAATGGCAGAAAGCATTTCTAGAAGCCCGTGAACAAGAAGCACTAAAAGAAAAAGTACAGCATTGTGCCGCGAATTGCACCAAACTGTCAGCTATGGCGAAAAGCTCATGAAGATAGTATTTGTTCCTCTACATTAAAGAGCAACTCATACGGTAAAACCCTTGCTGGAATCCGGCAAGAGTGGGTTATACTAAAAGTCTTGCTTTCTCACTGCAAAGTAATACGTCGATTCACAGTAGCTTTTTCAGTAATCAACTGCAATAGGTATATTCCACTACCATAAGTCGCCATATCTAATCTTTTTCTGTAACTTCCCCTAAAGCTCTTCAACTCATCTTCCAAAATCACTTGTCCCAGCATATTAATGATGCGAATCTCCATATCCTCACCAAGAGATGAGCTAAACTCAAGGTTGAAAATCCCATCACTCGGATTTGGATAGATGCGAAGAGAATGCTCAAGAAGCTCATCCACATGGAAGCCCCGAATCTTCAAGGTATCTGACCAGCTACTTATTTTACCCGCAGCACAACTGTCCTGTACATATACATCATAATTACCTCCAGAGGCCAGATTACCTAAAATATAAGGATTAGGTACATCATACACAAAGGTTCCCGTTCCGGGAGTAAAGCCCTGAGAACCGTATTCCAGATTCCAATTAGGAGCACCACCTGCGGTCCAGCTAATGCTCGCCGAGGTCGGTGTAACAACTGAATATGCTAAATTAAAAGGACCCGGACAGACGGATATTCTGAAAGAATAAGGTCCGCTCCAGCTACTCACATTCCCTACACCACAACTGTCTCGTACATAGAACTCATGGTTTCCTGGATTTAGACCTGTTAAAGTCTGAGGATTAGTGGCAGTATATACAAAGTTACCCATTCCAGGAGTAAAACCAGCCGTGTCCCATTCCACATTCCAATTAGAAGCCCCGCCTGTAGTCCAGGAGAGAATAGCTGTAGTAAAAGCGCTGATGGAAGCCCCTAGCCCTGTAGGGGCAGGACAAGAAAGGATAATGGGCATTCTGAAAGAGTAAGGTCCGCTCCAAGCACTTACATCGTGCACCCAACAACTGTCTTGTACATAAAAATCATAGCTATCACCCGGATTTAGACCAGTTAGAGTGTAAGGACGGCTAGTATTATATACAAAGTTACCCATTCCAGGAGTAAAACCAGCTGTGTCCCATCTCACATTCCAGTTGGAAGCCCCCCTAATGGTCCAACTCAAGACAGCCGTTGTTGAACCTGTAATTGAAGCAGATAGATTTGTTGGAGATAGAAGACACCGAGGCAAATTATACTCGTCAGCACCTATATCTACCCTAGTGGAAGGAGGCAATGGACGGGGGTCATTGTCAATATCGACACGAATACCTAAATTACTCTTACCTGTATCATTGGCCAAAGAGTCTAATACATGTAGATCAGCAGGGGCCGTTTCCCTTACAAATACCGGATCGCCTTCTATAGAATGGGCATTGAGTACAGGCTTGGCTCTTTGCCAGTCAGCTAAATCTGTAAATGTTGTTGTAGAACCGTCCTCTGCGATATCCCCGCTTAGCTGATATTGATAAAGATTGTAGTCGATATCAATGGTCGATGGCAAGCTCACTGAAGCATCTAAAGCTACTCCATTTGGGTTGCTGAAAATGTTGTTGTAGAAACTCATATCAGAATTGTTACTGCCAGTAAACTCCATAGCGGGATCGCCCACAGCCGTGTTGTGATAAATATTTATTTTGGATAGAAAAGAAAAGCTGAATCCTGACGACATCCTAATGGCCGCATCGGGGGCATAAATCATATTGTTGGCAATCAGTGAACGAGCTGTTCCACTGGAGCTACCTCCATAAATTACTATCCCCTCATCGCCACAGTCAAGCAAATTATTTGCCCTAATCTCAAAGTCCGTAATATCTTCGCAATAGATGCCATAGCCAAAACTACTATTGGTATTTTCAATCACATTGCCCGAGATAATCAGGCTGTCCTGTTCATCTACCAGGATGCCATAATTGTAAATATCAATAAAGCGGTTACGCAGGATGTAGTTGCCTACATCTTCATCGCTTGTATTGCCTTCCAGAGATATTCCATAGTAACCTCCTGTGATGATATTGTCAGAGACGGTCAAATGCTTATTCGTAGTAACTGTGTAGGTATTGTCCAAACTGCCGGAGCCCACTATGCCCCCTCTGTCAAATGTTGTATTAACCGGCTGTTCAATCAAACAGGAATCGATGACGATATGATCCGTGTTCTGAAGATGCACTACCCAGGCATCTGTTGAGCTTTTGGTGTTTTCGAGGGTTATATTCCTCAAGCTTACATAGCTGGTGCCGTCAAAAGACACAGTAGCATTGCTTGTCAAGCTGCCATGAACGAGGGTAACTAGCGAGCTATTTCCACCGTCAATGACAATAGTATTGCTTTGGTTTACACCAACGATATTAGCTAGTGTAAACTGCTCCCTATAGGTGCCAGGAGCTACGTTAATGATTACAGCCCCTGAAACACCGCAGTTGTTGAGCAAAGTGGCAAGAGAATCAAAGTCTGGGAAATTATTCGGGCCCACCGCTCCTCCAAGGATATAAGTACCTTTGAGGGCATCTACACAGGGGGTTTGAAAGGTGAAGGGACCAATCCAGAGACTCACATCACCTACACCACAACTGTCCTGTACATAAAAATCATAGCTATCGCCCGGATTTAGACCAGTTAGAGTGTGAGGGTTGGGGACATTGTGCTGAAAGGTTCCCATACCAGGAGTAAAGCCCTGAAGTCCGTATTTCAAGTTCCAATTTAAAGCGCCCTGTGCGGTCCAGCTTAAGATGGCTGTCGACACATTCGTAATTAAGGCAGACAGCTCAATTGAAGGAAAACAAGTCGCTGGATGGTACTCATCAGCGCCTATATCTACCCTAGTGGAAGGGGGCAATGGACGGGGTTCATCGTCAATATCGACATGAATGCTTAAAGCACTCTTACCTGTATCATTGGCCAAAGAGTCTAATACGTGTAGGTCGGCAGGGGCCGTTTCCCTTACAAATACCGGATCGCCTTCTATAGAATGGGCATTGAGTGCAGGCTTGGCTCTTTGCCAGTCAGCTAAATCTGTAAATGTTGTTGTAGAACCGTCCTCTGCGATATCCCCGCTTAGCTGATATTGATAAAGATTGTAGTCGATATCAATGGTCGATGGCAAGCTCACTGAAGCATCTAAAGCTACTCCATTTGGGTTGCTGAAAATGTTGTTGTAGAGACTCATATTAGAATGGTTACTGCCAATAAACTCCATAGCGGGAAGACCCATAGCCGTGTTGTGATAAATATTCACATTCGAGTTGTTTCCTGTCATCTTAATGGCCGCATCGGGAGCATAAATCATATTGTTGGCAATCAGTGAACGAGCTGTTCCACTGGAGCTGCCTCCATAAATTACTATCCCCTCATCCCCACAATCAAGCAAATTATTTGCCCTAATCTCAAAGTCCGTAATATCTTGGCAATATATGTCATAGCCAAAACTACTATTGGTATTTTCAATCACATTGCCCGAGATAATCAGGCTGTCCTGTTCATCTACTACAATGCCAGAATTGTAAATATCAATAAAGCGGTTACGCAGGATGTAGTTGCCTACATCTTCATCGTTTGTATTGCCTTCCAGAGCTATTCCATAGTAACCTCCTGTGATGATATTGTCAGAGACGGTCAAATACTTATTCGTAGTAACTGTGTAGGTATTGTCCAAACTGCCCGAGCCCACTATACCCCCTCTGTCATATGTTATATTCACCGGCTGTTCAATCAAACAGGAATCAATGACGATATGATCTGTGTTCTGAAGATGCACTACCCAGGCATCTGTTGAGCTTTTGGTGTTTTCGAGGGTCATATTCCTCAAGCTTACATAGCTGGTGCCGTCAAAAGACACAGTAGCATTGCTTGTCGAGCCGTCATGAGTGAGCCTAACTAGCGAGCTACTCCCACCGTCAATGACAATCGTATTGCTTTGACTTACACCAGCAATATTACCCAATGCCAAATGCCCAGTATAGATTCCAGGAGCTACCTCAACGGTTACAGGACCTTTAATGCCGCAGCTATTGAGAGAAAGAAAAAGATAAGCAAAGTCCGAGATATTATTCGGGCCAATTGTTCCGCCAAGGGTATAAGTACCACTGAGAGTATCTAGACAAGGGGTTTGAAAAGTGAAAGGGCCGCTCCAGAGACTCACATCGCCCGCACCACAACTGTCCTGTACATAGAAATCATAGAAACTAAGAGGAGTTAAACCACTTAGAGTATAAGGATTGGACACATTGTGCCGAAAGGCTCCGCTACCCCGAGTAAAGCCCTGAATGCCATATTCCACGTTCCAGTTAGAAGTGCCTCTTGCGGTCCAGCTTAAGACGCCTGTCGATGGGCTCGTAGTTGAAGCAGATAGCCCAAATAAAGACAAACAAGTTACTGGATGGTACTCGTCAGCACCTATATCTACCCTAGTGGAAGGAGGCAATGGACGGGGGTCATTGTCAATATCGACACGAATACCTAAATTACTCTTACCTGTATCATTGGCCAAAGAATCTAATACATGTAGGTCGGCAGGGGCCGTTTCCCTTACAAATACCGGATCGCCTTCTATAGAATGGGCATTGAACACAGGCTTGGCTCTTTGCCAAGTAGCTAAGTTTGAATAGCTTGCAGAACCGTCCTCTGCGATATTCCCGCTTGCCTGATAAAGATTGTAATCGATATCGATAGTTGGTGACAAGTTCGATGAAGCCTCTAAAGCTACTCCACTTGGGTTGCTGAAAATGTTGTTGTAGAGACTCATATCAGAATTGTTACTGCCAGTAAACTCCATAGCGGGATCGCCCACAGCCGTGTTGTGATAAATATTTATTTTGGATAGAAAAGAAGAGCTGAATCCTGACGACATCTTAATGGCCGCATCGGGAGCATAAATCATATTGTTGGCAATCAGTGAACGAGCTGTTCCACTGGAGCTGCCTCCATAAATTACTATCCCCTCATCGCCACAGTCAAGCAAATTATTTGCCCTAATCTCAAAGTCCGTAATATCTTGGCAATAGATGCCAGAGCTAAAACTATTATTGGTATTTTCAATCACATTGCCCGAGATAATCAGGCTGTCCTGTTCATCTACCAGGATGCCATAATAGTGAATATCAATAAAGCGGTTACGCAGGATGTGGTTGCCCACATCTTCATCGCTTGTATTGCCTTCCAGAGATATTCCATAGTAACCTCCTGTGATGATATTGTCAGAGACGGTCAAATACTTATTCGTAGTAACTGTGTAGGTATTGTCCAAACTGCCGGAGCCCACTATACCCACTCTGTCAGATGTTGTATTCACCGGCTGTTCAATCAAACAGGAATCAATGACGATATGATCCGTGTTCTGAAGATGCACTACCCAGGCATCTGTTGAGCTTTTAGTGTTTTCGAGGGTCATATTCCTCAAGCTTACATAGCTGGTGCTGTCAAAAGCTACGGTGGCATTGCTTGTCGAACCGTCATGAGTGAGGGTAACTAACAAGCTATTCCCACCGTCAATGACAATCGTATTTGTCGAGCTTACACCAGCAATATCACCTAATGTAAACTGCTCCCTATAGGTTCCAGGAGCTACCTTAATGATTACAGGACCTGAAACACCACAATTACTGAGAAAAGTAGCAAGGGAATCAAAACTCGAGAAATTATTTGAGCCAGCCGCGCTTCCGTTAAGGGTATAAATACCTCTGAGAGCATCTACACAGGGGGTTTGAAAGGTGAAAGGGCCACTCCAGAGACTCACATCTCCCGCACCGCAACTGTCCTGTATATAGAAATCATAGAAACTAAAAGGAGTTAAACCACTTAGAGTATAGGGATTGGACACATTGTACCGAAAGGTGCCCCTACCCCGAGTAAAACCCTGAATGCCATATTCCATGTTCCAGTTAGAAGTATCTCTTGCGGTCCAGCTTAGGACAGCTGTCGATGGACTCGTAATTGAGACAGATAGCCCAAATGAAGGCAAACAAGTCGCCGGATGGTACTCGTCAGCACCCATATCTACCCTGGTAGTAGGAGGCAATGGACGGGGATCATCGTCAATATCGAAACGAATGCCTAAAGCACTCTTACCTGTATCATTGGCTAAAGAGTCTAATACGTGTAGGTCAGCAGGGGATGTTGCCCTTACAAATAGCGGATCGCCTTCTATAGAATGGGCATTGAGTGCAGGCTTGGCTCTTTGCCAGTCAGCTAAATCTGTAAATGTTGTTGTAAAATCTTCCTTTGCGATATCCCCGCTTGCCTGATAAAGGTTGTAGTCGATATCAATGGTCGATGGCAAGCTCGATGAAGCATCTAAAACTACTCCGCTTGGATTACTGAAAATGTTGTTGTAGAGACTCATATCAGAATGGTTGCTGCCAGTAAACTGTATAGCAGGGTCGCCCACAGCCGTGTTGTGATAAATATTCACATTCGAGTTGTCTCCTGTCATCCTAATGGCCGCATCGGGAGCATAAATCATATTGTTGGCAATCAGTGAGCGAGTTGTTCCACTGGAACCGCCTCCAGAAATTATTATCCCCTCATCTCCACAGTCAAGCAAATTGTTTGCTGTAATCTCAAAGTCCATAATATTTAGACAATATATGTTATAGCCAAAACTACTATTGGTATTTTCAATCACATTACCCGAGATAATCAGGCTGTCCTGTTTATCCAGCTGAATGGCAGCTTGGTAAATATCACTAAAAAGATTACGCAGGATGTGGTTGCCCACATCTTCATCGCTTGTATTGCCTTCCAGAGATATTCCATAATAACCTCCTGTGATGATATTGTCAGAGACCGTCAAATGCTTATTCGTAGTAATTGTAGAGGCACTGGTCAAGCTGCCGGAGCCCACTATGCCCCCTCTGTCAAATGTTGTATTAACCGGCTGTTCAATCAAACAGGAATCAATGACGATATGATCCGTGTTCTGAAGATGCACTACCCAAGCATCTGTTGAGCTTTTGGTGTTTTCGAGGGTTATATTCCTCAAGCTTACATAGCTGGTGCTGTCAAAAGCTACGGTGGCACTGCCGCTATGAGTGAGCCTAGCAAGCGAGCTATCCCCACCGTCAATGACAATCGTATTGCTTTGGCTTACACCAGCGATATTACCCAGTTCAAAGTGCTCCGTATAAGTTCCAGAAGCTACGTTAATGTTTACAGGGCCTTTAATGCCACAATTATTGAGCATAGTGGCAAGGGAATCAAAACTCGGAAAATTATTCGGACCAGGAGTTCCTCCAAGAACATAAATACCGCTAATAGCCTCTTTACAAGGGGTTTGGAAGCTCAATCTCACCCATTCACTAACAGATGTTCCACATTCGTTCCGCAAATAAATATCGTATCTTGTATTTACAGCTAATGCGGAAATCGTATGGGAATTAATTGGGACTTTAATACTGTCGATCCCGGAATTTGATCCCGGAATAAAACCCGGAGAGCCCCATTCCAGTAACTTGTTCATAGCAGAGGAAGACCATGAAAACTCCACGCTCGTAGTATCAACAATGTTAAAAGCAAAACTCGACGGCTCTAAGCAGGGAACAACAGCAATAGAAATATCATCAAAGGAATAGCCGTCGCTATAACTAGTACTCGTTGCCGAGGAAGTGCCTTCTTGCCCAAAGCGAATCTGAGTGCTGGCAGATACTTTCTGTCCAGCAGCCATGAGCAGAGGCGATAACGTCATTTTTACAGTCTTGTATGAGCCTGATGATGTACTTTGATTATCAAACAAGTCGTAAACCTGAACCCAAGGGTCTACTAAGCTGCCCCGCATCCATACTTTATCATTTTTATGATTTTGTTCACCGTGATGGCTGTAGCTGAAAGTCAATCTTAGAATCGAGTCGACATAATTCGACAGATTTATAGTAAGAGTCAAGTAATTAGTATTGACATCCCCAAATGGTATCCGATCCATTGTAGCTACCCGAGCACCTGTTTGAGGAAAGGTTGTTCCCGGACTGAAACGCAATCTTCCCTGGCCAGAAATACTATTCTCATAAGACCAATAATAGTCGGCAGAGTCACATAAATTAACTTGGGAAACGTAAAAAGTATCCGGATAAGCTTCAAAACCCTCCTTAAATGGTAATGTAGAAGGCTTATTGGTCAAACATCCAGTAAGAAAGGAAAGTGGTTCTGACCAGGCACTAAAAGCTCCTATTGTAGTACAGGAATCTCGCACATAGAGCTCGTAGGTTGAATTCTGATTCAGCCCCCTGATCGTATAAGCCGTATCATTAGTTGTAGCGCTGTCGGCACCCAAACCTATTCCAGGTATAAATGGAGGAGGCGTTTCCCATTCAAGCGACCAAATAGATCCTTCGCCGGCCTTCCAACTCACTGAAGCGCTATCAGGCCAAACAGCATTGACAATCAAATTATCCGATGACTGACAGAGTACCTCCCTAATGCCAATACCATCAAAGGAATAGCCATCGCTATAGCTGGTAGTGATTGCCGAGGAGGTACCTTCTTGCCCAAAGCGGACTTGAAAAGTAGTCCCTACCGTTTGGGATGGTAAGGCATTTGCCAGAATGCCATCAATGTCTAAGCCCTTCACCCGTTTGTATTTACCTGTTGTACTCTGATTGAAATACAGATTATAGATTTCCACCCACGCTTGAGTAGTGTCGCCACGCACCCATACCTTGTCGTTGTTATGTTCTGATTCTCCATGATGCATGTAGCTGAATTCCAGCTCCAGCCGTCTTGAAGCATTATAAGAGCTTAAATCAGTTGTTAGAATCAAATAATTAATGGCCTCAACTCCGAATACAACGCGATCCAAAGTCGCCGCCGAGTTTCCTTTATTGGCAAAATCTTTCACTTCAAATCTCAAACGACCTTCACCGGGAACAGAGGTCTCATAACTCCATTTGTAGGTCGAAGCACAGAGTACATCTTGGTTTTGCTGGAAAATGCTGTCAGAAAACCCAAATTCAAAGTCTTCGAATATGGGCAAAGTAGCAGCAGATATAGGCGCACACTTTGTTTGAAAACTGAACGGCCCTGCCCAAACACTAAAGCCATCTCCTGAACTTGAACAGTCATCTCGTATATAAAAGTCATAAGTGGTCATGGAGATCAAATTGCTTAAAATATGAGGATTGTTGATAGTAGAAAAAGAAACTCCTGTTCCTTGACTGAAACCGGCAAATCCCCATTGAATAATCCAAGCACTAGCGCCTCCTGTAGTCCAATTCAAGGTAACTGTTGAAGAGCCTATACTTGAGAAAAATACATTGGATGAAGACAAACAAGTCGACGGATGGTACTCGTCAGCACCCATATCTACTCTGGTAGAAGGAGGTAGTGGACGGGGATCATCGTCAATATCGAAACGAATGCCTAAAGCACTCTTACCTGTATCATTGGCCAAAGAGTCTAATACGTGTAGATCGGCAGGAGACATTTCCCTTACAAATATCGGATCACCTTCTATAGAATGGGCATTGAGTGCAGGCTTGGCTCTTTGCCAGTCAGCTAAATCTGTAAATGTTGTTGTAAAATCGTCCTCTGCGATATCCCCGCTTAGCTGATATTGATAAAGATTGTAGTCGATATCAATGGTCGATGGCAAGCTCACTGAAGCATCTAAAGCTACTCCATTTGGGTTGCTGAAAATGTTGTTGTAGAGACTCATATTAGAATGGTTACTGCCAGTAAACTCCATAGCGGGATCGCCCACAGCCGTGTTGTGATAAATATTTATTTTGGATAGAAAAGAAGAGCTGAATCCTGACGACATCCTAATGGCCGCATCGGGAGCATAAATCATATTGTTGGCAATCAGTGAACGAGCTGTTCCACTGGAGCTGCCTCCATAAATTACTATCCCCTCATCGCCACAGTCAAGCAAATTATTTGCCCTAATCTCAAAGTCTGTAATATCTTGGCAATAGATGCCATAGCTAAAACTACTATTGATATTTTCAATCACATTGCCCGAGATAATCAGGCTGTCCTGTTCATCTACCAGGATGCCATAATTGTGAATATCAATAAAGCGGTTACGCAGGATGTGGTTGCCCACATCTTCATCGCTTGTATTGCCTTCCAGAGCTATTCCATAGTAACCTCCTGTGATGATATTGTCAGAGACCGTCAAATGCTTATTCGTAGTAATTGTAGAGGCACTGGTCAAGCTGCCGGAGCCCACTATGCCCCCTCTGTCAAATGTTATATTAACCGGCTGTTCAATCAAACAGGAATCAATGACGATATGATCTGTGTTCTGAAGATGCACTACCCAAGCATCTGTTGAGCTTTTGGTGTTTTCGAGGGTTATATTCCTCAAGCTTACATAGCTGGTGCTGTCAAAAGCCACGGTGGCATTGCTTGTCGAACCGTCATGAGTGAGCCTAGCAAGCGAGCTATCCCCACCGTCAATGACAATCGTATTGCTTTGGCTTACACCAGCAATATTACCTAATGTAAACTGCTCCCTATAGGTTCCAGGAGCCACCTTAATGATTACAGGACCTGAAATACCACAATTGCTGAGAAAAGTAGCAAGGGAATTAAAGTTTGGAAAATCGCTGGAAGTTCTGCCAAGGGTATAGGTTCCCGAAAGTAGATTGCAAATAAATAAAGAAACCTCTAGTGTGTCATTTGAAGTATAATTGTCTGGATTCCCATTGGGATTGCTCGTCCAAATCTTTAGGGTAGGATTTCCCATGGTGAAATTATAGCTTCCGATATTGACCGCAGCAGCAACTGCACCCGGAGCTAGACTCCCCGTCCAGCTATGAGAGGTCTGAGCTATTCCGTCAATGCTCCAACCCACTCTTACGCTAGCTAGATTATTGAGACCATGATTTTTAATACTCACCTGAACCGACTGAGAGCCGGGAGCAGTTGAGCTAACCGGAGCGTCCAAGCTGAGAATTCCTGCATCGTCGTTTACCAAGAAACGAGGAGTGAATTCGTAATAGTCCACATTAGGCCAAGGATTGCTACCACCACTTGTATTAATAGAGCTGATATTAGGAGAGCTGGAGTGCTGCACAGCAATGGTGGAATTCAACTGAACACCCACTGTATAGCTTCCCGCTCCTTGACGGTCCCACCAGCCATTTACCACGTAAATCTTATGGGTGGTTTCTTCTAAAACTACAAAATTGTAACTGTAAGCCTGAGCCTCGTGTTTATAGGAAAAGTTCTTAATCCACAGTTGGCGATTGGGAATGGTGCCAAAGGTCTTCATCTGGACGGCATCGTTGCTCCCAAGCGGAGGGCTAAAGCCACCCCAAAAATAAGCGATGGTGCTGTCGGGAAGATCGGCATGAGGTAAAGCCGTATTGTCAGTGGTGATACTACTGTTCACAGTGGTTCCCGCAACTGTGGTGTCAAAAGTCAACAGGTAGTTTTTGCTCACACAGAAATGAGTAGCTGAACTGCCGTAAAAAGAAAAGGGAAAGCCAATGCTTTGAGCTGAAGACCAGCTATTGACGGATGAACCGCCATAGGCATTATAGGGATGAATCACAGCCCAACCGTTGCTGCCATCATTACTACTAGCTGGTTCCGTATTTAAAAGCGGCCCTTGTCCTTTGATGGGCCCACTCACAGTGTAAGTAGAGGTTTGGGCTTTTGTGGAAAAGCTTCCAAACAACAAAAAGATAGAGATTAAAAAGGTAAAAGTTTTCATCATTCAATGGTTTTAGTTAAACAAGACTTTCTTCACATTAAAAAGGGACGAGGCCTTTTGAAATATAAGATCAGCTCAATATTACTAAAATCTAATCTCTTAACAAGGGCTTATAAGGGATTTTTAAGTAAAAGAGGCTTAACTTATTGAGATCTAGTAAATATTTATTGAACGCTAGAAAAATAATTACATCGTAATATTAAGCACATTCGCTTTTCCAAACTTAAATTTTAGGGAGCTATGGGTTTTTCTCTGAGAATTCGAAGCTTGTCAAAGAGCAGAGATAAGCAAGATCAATCTCAATGCTATTAACCGCCCGTCTATGCATGTCCGTAACCAGGCAGATACACAGAAAAGTCAATGGTACAAATGGTTAAATAAGCTTGTTAAAATAATCCCTTAGTCTAGTTACAACCTTATTTTAATTTTAGATCAGATTTTATCAAAACCTAGGCATGTTCAAAAAATACTTATTGATTTTCTTTCTATTGCTACATTTTTCGGCTTACTATTCTCAGAATTCGGATTCTGCTCTATCTTCACTTGAGCCTGTCTTTAGTCATCAATATACTAATTATCGATCTGATTTTTATCGTTTTATAGATACAGCTTTTAATTCTCTAAATTTTTATCACAAGCTCAATAATGCACAAAGAGATATTTATCATTATTCTCCTTTGGGCAATATGGGAGGTCCACTTAATCCGTTGGCCATATTTGCTGATGACGACCTATGGAGTTATTATAATTATAAATCCTATACACTTTATTTTCTCAATGAGGATAACATTCCTTTTTATTATACAAATTCGCCTTTGACGGAAGCTAATTATTGGAAAGGCTACAATTTAGGGCAATTATTTAACATTTATCATACGCAAAACATAAACGAGCATTGGAACTTTCTGATCAAATATAAACGCCTAAATTCTTTGGGCTTTTATAATCATAATCGAAATAAGCAATCTAGTTTTTTAGCTAATACTCATTACAAAAATGCTGAGATAGGATATGAGGCTCATACTTGGTTTTTAGATGAGAAGATGGATATAGAGGAATTTGGAGGGATCGTGGATGATTCCATTTTTGAGGAAAATTTAGAAGATAATCGCATTTTATATGAGGTAAATCTCGGGAATGATCTCAGGATAATGAAAAAGCATGAATTTTTTATGGATCAAAAAATTGTTTTGAACAGATTTTTTAACTCGCTATCTAAAAAGGATGCTACGGATTCATCGGCATTCAAGCCAGTTCAAAAGCAGCTTTTATCAATAGGCCATTCTTTTAAATACACACGTAAGATTAATCTCTATCATGGCTTTGCTTCGGATACTTTTTACACTAACTACTTTTTTGATCAAGATGATTATAGAGATAGCTCGGGATACAAATCATATACTAATACCTTCTATATAGAAGGTAACGTTAGTAAAAGTAAGAGGCTAAATCTAAGGGTAGGTATCCGTAATCTCATCACGGAATACGGAGGGCTTAATTACCAGTTTAATACCAAGAATTGGGGGGTTACTGGGGATATGAAAGGATACTTTTTAGGTAGAATAAATATCACTGGAAAGCTGGACTATATATTAACAGGACCTTTAAACGAATCTCTGCTGGCTAATATTTACGGTGAACTGAAGCTATATAAGGAACTTAAGCTCTTTGGAGGTTATAAATACAATATTAGATACCCCGACTTTTTTGACGAGTTCTATCGTTCTAATAATTTCATCTGGCAAAATAGTTTTGAAAAGATAACCACAAATCAGCCACACTTTGGAGTTAAGTGGAGGGAAAGCACTAAATTGAAAATAACAAGCCAAAGCCACATCAACTACCTTTATTATAATGAGGGACCTATGCCCGTTCAATCTGACTTAGCGATTAGTGTATTTAAAACAGAGCTGACTCAAAATTTTACTTTTTGGAATTTTTTACATTTTGACAATAGAATTCTTTATCAAAGTGTAAAGAGGAACAAAAATATTCTCCCTCTACCACAATGGGTAAGCCGTAATGCTATTTATTTCGAGTTTTCCATTTTTAAAAAGGAGCTAAAATGCTCAGTAGGTTCTGAAGTAAAGTATTTTTCGAGTTACTATTCTCCGAGCTATATGCCTGCAATAGGTGAATTTTATGTGGCTAATGAAAAGAAAATCGGCAATTATCCAATTGTTGATGCTTTTGTTCATTTTAAAATCAAAGAGGCCAGGATTTTCCTGAAGTACGAGCATGTAAATGAAGGCCTTAATGGCTACACTTATTTTGCGGCACCGAATTATCCTTTTGCTGACAGAGTATTAAGAATAAGTGTCAGTTGGAGGTTTTTTAACTAGGTTTTTTGCTTTTGCTTACGTGCAGCTGGAAAAAGAATATTATTTAAAATCAAGCGATAACCAGGAGAATTAGGATAAAGTTCTAATTCAGTTTTAGGGTCACCCACGCGATGCTGATAATCTTCCGGATCGTGACCACCGTAGAAAGTCCAAGTCCCTTTAACCAGTTCACCATGAATATAGCGAGCTTCATTGGCATACTTTGATTCACCCATAATAAGTACATTGGATTTGATAAGATTTTTACGAAAAGCCGTGGTCTGACCCATAAAACCTTTTATTATTCGGGTATGATTTTGACATAGCATAGTAGCGATAATGTCCCATTTAGCTGAAAAATCGAAGAGGACAAAAAAGTCATTTTCAGCTTTCACTTTGCGACTCTGGGTTACATCAATATCAGAAAACTCATATTCTAAAGGGTTTTGGCTGAGCTTAAAGTTTTTAAAAGCCAGCGTTTTATTGTAGTCCAGCTTGTTCTGGTAATTAGGCTCTGCCGGGTCACCATCAAACATAGGCTCACATATATCAACCCCTTCAGAGGAAAGAGAAATATCATAACTATCAGTAGCAGAGCACATAGCAAACAAAAAGCCTCCCCCTACTAAATATTCTTTGATCTTTTTAGAAACGGCTAATTTTAGCTGGCTTACTTTAGAGAAATCCATTCTAAGAGCTTCTTTTTCTGATTCTTCCTTTTGTTGAATATACCAGAGGGCATTGCGAAAGGCTGCATAAAAACGTCCATATTGCCCAGTAAAGTCCTCATGATGTAAGTGAAGCCAATCATACAAGGGGAGTAAGTTATTCAGTACTTCTTCATCGTAGAGTAAATCATAAGGAATTTCAGCATAATTGAGTACCAAGGTAACTGCATCATCCCAAGGCTGATTGGATTTAGGAGAATACACAGCAATTTTGGGGGCTTCTTCCAGCTTCACCACTTCCATATTTACAGCCGGGCTACTAATCTCCTTTCTAATCGTCATCGCAAAAATGTCGGAGATAATTTCAAAAGAAACATTACGAACATGACATTCTATTTTAAAAGATGGCTGATAAGGTATAAGAAAGCTACCGCCCCGATAATTGAGCAACCATTCCACCTCGACTTCTTGTCGCAATACCCAATAAGCTATGCCGTAAGATTTTAGGTGATTAGCTTGGCTTTTTTCGTCCATAGGGATAAGTAAGTATTTCGCATGATACTCAAAGGAGATTAAGGCCAATAGAAAAGCGAAGGCGTATTTAAAAAGACCGGTCTTCGTGGGATTCATAATCATCATCTAAAGATCTATCAGTATTCATCTTGGATTCAAAAACCATAGGCTCAAAATCATCCTTTTCTCCCAAATCAGAAAATTTAGCTAATCCTTTATAGAATCTCAGCTTGACATTTTCCAAACTACCATTACGATGCTTGGATATCATAAATTCAGCTTGACCTTGGCAAGGCGAGCCATCTTCCCATTCAAAAAGATCATAGTATTCTGGCCGATAAATAAAGGAGACAATATCGGCGTCTTGTTCAATAGCACCCGATTCTCTCAAATCAGAAAGTAAAGGCCGTTTAGTGCCTCCTCTGGTTTCTACAGCCCGGCTTAATTGTGATACAGCAATAACCGGAACTTGGAGTTCTTTAGCAATATTTTTTAAAGAACGAGAAATTTGGCCGACCTCTTGCTCTCGGGTCCTGTTAGATTCTCTTTGGCCACCGATGGTCATCAGTTGTAAATAATCAACAATAATAAGCTTCACCTGATGTTGTGCTAGGAGCCTACGGCATTTAGCTCTCAACTCAAATACGCTCAGCGCCGGGGTGTCATCGATATATAAAGGAGCTTTTTCCAGACTTTTAACTTTCGTTAGCAGTTGTTGCCATTCGTGATCGTTCAAATCCCCCTTTTTAAGCTTTTGGGAAGATAATCCCGTTTCACTGGAGATCAAACGAGTAATAAGCTGTACAGATGACATCTCCAAAGAGAAAATAACTACCGGAATTTTGTGATCGACAACTATGTTTCTGGTCATAGATAACACAAAAGCCGTTTTACCCATACTGGTACGAGCTGCTAGAATGATTAAGTCAGATGGTTGCCAGCCTGCTGTAACCCTATCAATTTTTGTAAACCCAGAAGGAATACCGCTTAAACCTTCTTTTTTGGAAATTTCTTCCATGCGATGGATTACTTCTCTGATTAGTTGATCGGCTGACTCATAATTTTTTACAATATTACCATGGGCTACTTCAAAAAGCTCCCGTTCAGACTCATCTAACAGCTCAAAGACATCAGTCGTCTCGTCAAAAGCTCTGTTGATCATTTTGCTAGCTACTTGAATCATTTTGCGCTGGAGATGCTTTTGAACAATAATACGGGCATGAAATTCCGAATGAGCTGAAGAAGAAACTCTCTGACTTAACTGCACTAGATAAACCTCTCCCCCGCTATCCCCTAGCAAACTCTTAGAGCGCAATTCATGAGTAACCGTTAACAGATCAATAGGTTGGTTCTTACTAAACAACTCCTTGATGACTTTAAAAATGACTTGATGTTGTTTTTTGTAAAAACTCTGTGGATTGAGGACATCAATGACCTGATTAATGGCAGCATGATCAATGAGTATCGCCCCTAAAACAGCCTCCTCAAAATCTATGGCCTGGGGAGGTATTCGTCCATGTTGAAGATCTACGATAGAAGCTGGGGTTTTCTTTTTTCTACTTATCCATGAGTTATCCGTATTTTCCATCTATAATTAAGTCGTTGTTATTAGAGCGTTGATATGCTTTTCAAATTTTGGTGACTATATGCCTATTTTGTAGTAAAACTAGTATTCTCGCTTCACAGTATAAATATATTAAAAATTAAAAATGATACCCGATAGCATCCCTAATTCTAATAGAAGACAAACTTTATTACGGTGATAACCTTACTAGAATGAAAGTCATGTCCAATAATTCAATATGACTTAATTTATCTGGATCCTCCATCTAACAGTAAGAAACTTATAATCTCGATAATCCACTTTTTTCTCCCTTATCAACGATCATAATTATAACCCCCATTTATACCCTGCATTCTCACGTGGATTCACATATATAGCACCAAGTAATCTCATTTTTAAAATTTCTGTGTCCAAAAATGCCATCTATAACTATCTTTGATATAGTGGCTTGCAATTGAGCCGCAATGATAGTAAATAGAACCAATACTTTTAAGTATTTGATTCATAAGTACAAGTCTTTCTGCCATATAAATCAAATAGGTCAAAAGTTTCTTCTTTCTAGAAGACTTGCTTTCTATGGATTCTATCCATATTTTAGGAAGTTTTTGACTACATCTGAAACCTCTCTTTTCATCGCCTGAGTTATATCTTATTCTTTGCGTTTAATTACGAGACTAATAGCCATAAACCATTGTTGTAATGGGGGATATCTTGTACCGTGAAAAATGGCGCCTATTGAGATCCTAAAACACTTACAAAACTTATAGTTTTCTCAATTATACTTTCCATCTTCTCCTTTGTTGAAAAAGAATAAGGAATTAATAGATATGCTACTTCTATTGATAAGGATAAAAGGGAAATCTGAAATCAAAATAGCCAATGGCTTAATTGATGAGCAGGGACAGGTTACGAAGCAGCACTTAGGCCTGAAATTGTAACGATAAAAGGTACCTGTACCAAAGGAATAAGTGGATATTCTATAATTCAAGGTAAAAATATTGATGATGTGAAAGAGTTATTTGTAGAGCATCCTCATTTATCTTGGACTGTAAGGATGTAAAATTAAAATTCATGAATGTCTTCCAATTGTAACTTTGGCTTTTTTAGCAAATTTCAAGGCTTGGTTATCTCGTTATTTTTTAGGGATTCATGATGGTCCAGAGTTTTACCTTATAATACATCACACCCCAATACATTATACCACGAAAACCTGTTTTTACTTCCTTTTTCAAAAACAGAACTTAGCCTTCTTTAGAGTTTGATTTGATATTACTCTAAAGATGAAAAACCCTCCATTACTTGGCCTTTGCTTTACTTTACTTATTGCCAGTCTAACTGAGTGGAAAATTGAGTATAACTTCAGTAAATGCCGATTTTACTACCGACTTTCAAAACACCGTTAAGGGTACACAAAGTCTATAATTCATACAAGAATAAGGGGAAAATAACCTGATAAACTATCAGTCGAAAATAAAAACTGGAAATGTTAGGAATAGCTTTCCGTTTTTGTTTGTACTGTAATTCAGGCTACATATAAGAATTAGGTGTTCTAGTGAGCTTTTCTCGTCGTTTTAATTAGTTCCCATATATCGAACTCCACTTTTAATTTATGATGAATTTAACCTAATCTGGGAATGTTTTTATTTTTGGGCATAAAGTTAATATGCTCTAAATGGCAGAAAAAGCAAAGCAGGTAAAAGCAAGGAGATCGAGCTCACAAAAACTCAAGCAGTTTCTATCTGACAAGACCAATCACTCTATTTTTGGTATCTTGTTAATATTCTCAGCTATATTTCTTGGTGGAGCTTTTGTTTCTTACTTTCTAAGCTGGCAAGAAGACCAAAGCGATTTAAGCAAAGGATTTTTCTCCCTCTTAGCTGACCCCAGTTATCAAGTTCATAATGTTTTAGGAAAAGTAGGAACTGCATTAGGGCATCAGTTCATTTATCATTGGTTTGGTATAACGGCTTTTCTCATTCCATGGTTTCTATTAATAAGCGGCTTGAGAATAGCTTTTCGGATTAATTTGGCTCCTATTCGAAAATCTCTGGGTGGAATTATTTTTTTAATAATTTGGATTCCGACTGCAATAGCTTTTGTATCGCCTTTGAGTTCTGTTTATGCTGGGGCATATGGCTATTTCTCGGAAAAATGGCTCAATTCACTGGCAGGGCCTTTTGGCACTATAGCAATATTGGCTTTTTCAATGTTAATATTTCTGGCGGCTCGTTTTAAGTGGACACCAGAGGATCTTAATGCTTTCTTTTCCCGATTTAAACCTATAACACGGGAAAAGAAGCAAATGGAAGCGAATGAAATTTTATCTGATATCGAAAGTCAAGAAGAACATGAAAGAGGGCCATTAGAAATTAGCTTTGATAAAGAAGAAGAAAAATATGTTGCAGAAACCGGACAAGAGTTGGAAATAGTTGATAAAACTATAACTCGAGAAGAGGAGAAAGAGAGCCCTAATAATTCAGATTTTGAGATAGAAGAAACCAGAGAAGAAGATCTTCTCACCGAAAAAGAGCTAAGCCAAAGAGTGAAGGCTTCTAGTGAATATGATCCTAAATTAGACCTGTCCCGCTTTAAGTTACCTTTCCTTGACCTCCTAAAGAACTACGGTAACAGTAATATAACCATCAACCAGGAAGAGCTCGAAGAAAATAAAAATAAAATTGTAGATACCCTTCATAACTACAACATTGAAATCTCAAAAATAAAGGCCACTATAGGTCCTACGGTTACTCTTTATGAAATTGTTCCTGCAGCAGGAGTTCGTATTAGCAAGATTAAAAATTTGGAAAGCGATATTGCTCTTTCTCTCTCTGCCTTAGGTATCAGAATCACAGCCCCTATTCCCGGTAAGGGAACCATTGGAATTGAAATTCCCAATGCCAATCCACAAATAGTGCCTATGCGAAACCTATTAGCGGGAGAAAAATTCCAGAAAACGGAAATGGAACTACCCATTGCCTTTGGCAAGACAATAAGTAATGAAACTCTGGTGGCAGATCTTACCAAAATGCCCCATCTCCTGATGGCAGGTGCCACCGGTCAAGGTAAGTCAGTTGGGCTAAATGTCATTTTAACTTCCATTCTTTACAAAAAACACCCAGCCCAGGTAAAATTTGTTTTGATTGACCCAAAAAAAGTGGAACTGACTTTATTCAATAAAATTGAAAGGCATTACTTGGCTAAATTACCAGGTAGTGAAGAAGCCATTATTACAGACACCAAAGAAGTGATCAACACTCTCAATTCTCTTTGTATTGAGATGGACGATCGTTATGAACTCCTCAAAAACGCTGCATGCCGTAACATTAAGGAATACAATACCAAGTTTATTAAACGCAGGCTGAGTCCTAAAGAAGGTCATCGCTATTTGCCCTACATAGTGCTGACAATAGATGAGTTTGCCGACCTAATTATGACAGCCGGCAAAGAAGTGGAAACCCCAATTGCGCGTTTAGCTCAACTGGCCAGGGCAATTGGCATCCATCTTATTATAGCCACTCAAAGGCCATCTGTTAACGTCATCACCGGTATTATTAAAGCCAATTTCCCAGCCAGAGCTGCCTTTAGAGTAACTTCTAAAATTGATTCCCGTACCATCTTGGACCTTGTAGGGGCGGAACAATTGATTGGTAAAGGAGATATGTTGTTCTGTTTTGGTCAGGATTTGATAAGAATACAATGTGCCTTTGTAGACACCACCGAAGTGGAGCAAATAACGGATTATATCGGCAATCAACAAGCTTACCCTGAGGCATATAAACTACCCGAATATGAGGTTGAAGATGAAGGTGAAAATATCGACCTTGCCGATCCCTCAGAAAGGGATGCTTTATTTGAAGATGCTGCTCGAATAATTGTAATTCATCAACAAGGATCTGCCTCGTTGCTACAGCGCAAACTAAAGCTAGGATATAATAGGGCTGGAAGAATAATTGACCAGCTAGAAGCAGCTGATGTCATTGGTCCCTTTGAAGGTAGTAAGGCCCGACAGGTATTGATCCCCGACGAGATGGCTTTAGAGCAATTATTGAAAAGTGGAAAAGAAAACTTATAAATCTCATATGAAAAAAGTCTTTATCACATTGCTTCTATGTCTCAGTCTGATAATACAAGCTCAACCTCACAATGAAGCTAAAAAAATCCTCATAGATGCTTCCAATAAAATAGCTTCTTATGACAATCTATATGTCGAATTCACTTATAACTTTGAAAATAATCAAATGGATGGTCCTCTGATAAATCAGAGTGAAAAAGGAAATATCGCTATAAAAGACAGTTCATACCATCTCAGCTTCATGGGGATTGAACAAATCAGAAGTGGAAACAAACTGTATACGATTTTAAAAGAGGCCCAAGAAATACAGGTAACTGAATACCATGAAGAAGACCAGGGATTAAGCCCTTCTACTATGCTCAGTCTATATCAGAAAGGTTATCGTTACAAACTAGGTGATACTGAGAAAAATGATAATAAAACGATACAATATGTGATTCTTAAACCCAATACATCAGAAGAAGTCGATAAGATTATAATTGGTATTGAAAAGGATAGCAAAAAGTTTTACAGCCTCAAGCAATGGGGAACTAATGGAACTGTTATCACTTTCAAGATCACTGATTTTGTGTTCAATAAAAAGTTCTCTGCCCATCACTTCACCTTTAGTAAAGCTGATTATCCCGGTTATTACATAGCTGAATGATAAAAATTCTTGATCGCTTTGTATTAAGATCTTTTATAAGACCTTTTATCATCACATTTATTGTGATGGTCTTTTTCCTTCTCATGCAATTCGTATGGAAATACATTGATGATCTGGTAGGCAGAGGAGTAGAATGGTATTACATAGCTGAATTACTATTTTACACCTCAGCCACTGTTGTTCCAATGGCACTGCCTCTAGCTGTTTTACTATCGTCTATTATGACTTACGGCACTTTGGGTGAGCACAATGAAATGACTGCTCTAAAAGCCTCCGGCAATTCACTGATGAGAATAATGTACCCTCTGATTGTCTTCTTGCTTTTTATAGCTGTAGCAGCCTTCTTCTTTGCCAATTATGTGATCCCCGTAGCTAATCTTAAAAGCGAAACACTATTGCGAAATATTACTAATAAAAAACCTGCACTTAATATTAGAGAGGGCGTCTTTTATACTGGTATTGATGGGTATTCTATTAAAATTGGCAAAAAATACGGTCCTGATAAAAACTTATTACACAACGTTTTCATATATGACCACACTAAAAAGATGGGTAACATAAAAGTGATTGTAGCTGACAGAGGTAGCATGAAAGTAGCTGGAGGCAAAAAATACCTGAATATTACTCTTTATGATGGCAACTCATACGAAGATCTCTTTTCCAATAAATCTAAACAAAGAAATAGCTATTCTTTTGTCCATTCATCCTTCAAAGAATTTCTAATCCGCTTTAATCTTTCAGATTTTCAAAGTAAAGACCTTCACAAGGACTCCAGAAAAGATTATGACATGCTCAACGTAGTTCAACTCAATCAGGCAGTAGACTCACTTTATAAGGACTTTACTTTACGAAAACAGGAATTTTCTGAGCAAATCTCTTCTCGGTATACTTTTCCTACTATTAAATCAAAAGGGAAAGAAGACACTGTTTTTCATAAAATGAATGATGAGCTACTGACCAATATCGAGGAAAATAATCGTCAGCGTATTGTTCAAAATGCACTCAAAATTGCCCGTAGCAACCGAGCCTACTATACTAATGCCATCCTGGAGTACGATTGGCGATTAAAAATCATAGCCCGACATCTATTGGAATGGAACAAGAAGTTTTCCATTTCCTTTTCTTGCTTGGTATTGTTTTTTATCGGAGCTCCCTTAGGAGCCATAATCCGTAAAGGCGGTATGGGAATGCCCGTGGTAGTATCTCTTTTTATTTTTATTGCGTATCACGTTACCAGCTACTCCTTTGAAAAGCTAGGTAGGGAACTGGTATGGACTCCATTTCAGGCCATATGGACCACTAATTTTATCCTCCTTCTCATTGGGAGTTTCCTCACCTATAAATCTGCTACTGACAATGCTCTTTTTGACTTTGAACTTTATTTGAAATCTTTTCAAAAAATTTGGAACATCCTTTGCTTCCGTAAAGGAAAAATTGATTGAAAATACTTCTTCTCAGCAATAAAATTCCTTATCCTGCCAAAGATGGCAGTAGTATAGCTATTAAAAATATGATTAACAGCTTACTTTTCAATAAAGCAGAAGTAAATCTTTTAGCTTTAAATACCGCTAAGCATCAAAAAAGCCCTGAAGAAATTAAAGCCTTCAAACCTAGTCATTTACAATTAGATTACCTTAACGTCAATACCTCTCCCTCTATAATTAACGCTTTTTTAAATCTATGGCAAAAGCTACCTTATCACGTATCCCGATTTAAAATTAGAAGTTTTCAAAATAAGCTTATCCAGTTTTTGAAAAAAAATGAATTTGACATTATTCAGATGGAAGGGCTTTCAATGATGGTTTATTTAGATATTATAAAAAGATATTCTACTGCCAGAATATCTTTTAGGTCCCACAATGTGGAATACCTGATCTGGCAAAGAATTTTGTCTTATGAGAAAAGACCCTTTCATAGGGCTTACTTTAGAGCTCAAGCTAATAAGCTGAAAAATTTTGAACTAAATAGGGTGAGCAAAACTGGTATTTTAATTAGTATTACTGAAGAAGATCAAAAAATATTCAGACAGCAAATAAAAGTAAACAAATCCTTGAATATTCCTTGTGGGCTTAATATAGAAGAGTACCAAAATCGAAAAAGTGAAGTGAAATTTGACATTACCTATCTGGCTAGCTTTGATTGGTTACCCAATGTACAGGGAATATACTGGTTTTTAAGTGAGGTCTGGCCTTTAATCATTCGAGAACGTCCTGGAACTACCTTTGCCCTAGGAGGTAGAAAAATACCATCCTCAATTAAAAGACTAGCTAAGCAGACAGGCATTAATCTCCATCCTCAGGTACCTGAGATGAAAGATTTTATATCAAAAGGTAGAATTGGCATTGTACCCCTACAGACTGGTAGTGGAATGCGCATTAAGATAATTGAAAATATGGCTTTAGGTAAAGCTATGATTAGCACCCATATTGGAGCTAAAGGAATTATGATTGACCCCCACAAAAACATTATTTTAGCCGATAACCCTTCCGAATTTACCCAGGCAGTGGTAAGCCTGCTGGATAACGATGAGAAAAGAAAATCTATTGAAAGAGCAGCTAAATTAACTGTTCAAGAACACTATAATAATCGAGTATTGGGAAAACGATTGATTGATTTTTACCACAAATTGATCTAATTATGATATTAGAAATTCTTTTCCTTATACTAATGGCAAGTATATTTCAAACATATATACTTTATCCTGTATTCATGCGCTTTTTGAGTATTTTCTTCAAAGAAAACGATTGCAATATTACTCTACGAGATTTTCCAACTGTAGAAATCATTTTTGCAGCTTACAATGAAGAGGTTGTGATACAACAAAAAATTGAAAGCTGTTTTACTACCAATTATCCTAAGGAAAAACTCAGTGTAAGAGTAGGTTCTGATAATAGTTCTGACGATACCAACTCCATAATTGAAAGCTTGTTACCCAAGTTTTCTTCTCTTTACTTTAAGTCTTTCGAGAAAAGAACTGGCAAATCAGGTATTCTTAATGTTCTAGTAAAGGAAAGCAAAGTTGATCTATTGATACTCACAGACGCTAATATCATTTTTGAAAAAGACACCATCCCTCAGCTAGTAAAAACCTTGCTACATAATAAAGCTGGCGCTTGCGGGGGTAGTATCATTTACAGTCAATCTCCTAAAAAAGGCATTGCCGCACAGGAGTATACTTATTTAAATTTTGAAAATCAATTGAAACTAGCTGAATCGAATATATTTAAAAGTGCCATTGGATTGGAGGGTGGTTGCTATATCATAAAGCGTAAACTCTTTCCCGCTATACCTACATCTTATTTTATGGAAGACTTTTTTGTAAGCCTGCATGTACTTCAACAAAAAGAACGGGTGGTGTTTTCTGAAAAAGCGATTTGCTATGAGGATGTCAGCATTCACGGTAAAGAAGAATATAAGAGAAGAGTCCGTATCAGCATAGGCAATTTTCAGAACCTTAATCATTATAAAAGCTTGATTTTTTCTCGTTTTTTTCCAGTCGGATTTGCTTTCCTTTCTCATAAAATATTACGTTGGCTGACGCCTTTCATGTTACTTTTTTTGCTATTAATAGGCATTCTACTGAGCTACCAAGGACTAATTTATACTCTCTTTACCAATTTTTGCTTGCTTTTTCTTTTACTCGGGTTGTTTGGCATCGTATTTTCACATAAAGAATGGCCAAAATATCTCAAGTATCCGGGCCATTTCCTATATATGAACTTGGCCCTTCTCAAGGGGTTTTTTGTATATTTAAAAGGAGTAAAAAACAATGTCTGGCAACCAACCCCTAGAAATCGAAAATAAGCTTGACCGCATAGAAGATGCCGTTGAAAGTATCCGTCAGGGAAAGGTAGTTATTGTAGTAGATGATGAAGATCGTGAAAACGAAGGGGATTTTGTTGCAGCAGCTGAAATGGCCACTTCCGAAATGATCAATTTTATGACTAAAGAAGGAAGGGGATTGATTTGTGTTCCTTTAATAGAAAGTCGCTGTAAAGAATTAGACCTCAATCTGATGGTACGTCGCAACACTGACCCTTATCTAACCCAATTTACCGTTTCTGTAGATAAAATAGAGGATGGAGTAACCACCGGAATATCAGCTAAAGACCGAGCTATAACCATAAAAGCACTGGTTGATGAAAACACCCGACCTGAAGATTTGGCTCGGCCAGGGCATATTTTCCCCCTAAAAGCTAAATCCGGTGGAGTTTTGCGTAGAACTGGTCATACGGAAGCAGCTATTGACCTAGCCAGATTGGCAGGTTTAAAGCCTGCCGGTGTAATTGTAGAAATTATGAATGAAGACGGGACTATGGCTCGGTTATCTCAGCTATTTGAGATTGCTCAAAAATTTGACCTTAAATTAATTAGTATCGAAAATTTGGTAGCCTATCGAATGGCAAATGAGTCACTAATCAAAAAAAGAGAGGAATTTGAATTGCAAACCAAATATGGCTCCTTTACTCTTTGGGTCTATGAGCAAATTACTAATGGGCAGATTCACATTGCTCTAACCAAGGGAAAATGGGAAAAAGAAGAACCCGTAATGGTTAAAGTACACTCGGCTGCAGTAATACATGATATTTTTAATATCCTTACTTCCGATACTTTAGTTCAGATCAAAAAAGCATTGGAAAAGATAGCTCTTGAAGACAAAGGAGCAGTGGTTTATATGAGCCAGGATAAACCTTCTTGCAATATCTTAGACAGGATTAAAGAATACAAAACTCACTTAGATAATAACGATCATGATAAAAAAGTAAGTTTTACCAGCAGCGATACCCGTGATTACGGTATAGGTGCTCAAATTCTACATGATTTAGGAATTTCTAAAGTTAAGCTATTGACTAATAACCCCGTCAAACGAGTTGGAATTACAGGTTACGGACTTACCATTGTGGAAAATATTTGCATGTAACTAATCCTTAGCAAAGGAATTTTACTTGATTCAATATTAAGCAAAGACGTTCAGCATCGGCTTTTTAGAGGCTCAATGTTTTTTATGCCACTATGACACTTAATAATTCTTTGGCAATAAATTTGATTTTTTTTCAAAGCTGAAAATTTTCAACTATGTCCAAAGACAGATCAATAGAGGAAATAAACGAACAGGAGGGGCAGAAACAAACTGCTGAAAAGCAAATTATTAATGAAAAATCCTCCGGTCAGGAACAGGTTGAAAGTGTCGAGGAAAAAGACGAAACTGTAAAACTCAATGAAAAAATCACCAAACTGGAAGACCAGCATTTACGTCTTTATGCAGAATTTGAAAACTATAAAAAGCGAACTACTAAAGAAAGAATAGAGTTATATGACATTGCTAACCAGGAATTAATGAATGCGCTTTTATCAGTGCTAGACGATTTTTCCAGAGCTCTTAAGTCCATTGAAGACACTAAAAGCGAGGAAGGAGTTAAGCTCATCTACCGTAAGTTGGAAAATACTCTCAAAAACCAAGGCCTAAAACCAATGGGAAGTGCTATTGGAAAAGAATTCGACATAGGCACCATGGAAGCAATAACCCGAATACCTGCCTTAACTGACAACCAGAAAGGGAAAGTGATGGACGAAATAGAAAGAGGATATTACCTTGGCAATAAAATACTACGCTATACCAAAGTAGTGGTAGGGGAATAATTATAAAGGTGGCTAAACGAGACTATTACGAAGTACTTGGAGTAAATAAAAATGCTTCTGCTGAAGAAATTAAGAAAGCTTACCGCAAACTGGCTATTAAGTATCACCCAGATAAAAATCCGGATGACAAAGAAGCTGAAAGCAAGTTTAAAGAAGCAGCTGAAGCTTACGAGGTATTAAGCGATCAGGAAAACCGCCAACGTTACGACCGCTTTGGGCATGCTGGAGTGGGTGGAACAAGAGAAGGTGGCTTTAGCGGTAGCATGAGTATGGATGATATATTTGAACAGTTTGGGGGTATTTTTGGCGACGCCTTTGGGGGATTTGGTGGTTTTGGAAGCAGCCAAAAGCGCGGAAGTCGAAGACCAGTCTTTAAAGGTAGTGATATTCGCATACGGGTTAAAGTTACCTTGGGGGATATTGCCAATGGTATAGAGAAAAAAATTCGCATTAAACGTCTGGTGCCTGCGGATAATTTGAGCTTTAAGCAATGTTCTTCCTGTCACGGTCACGGGAAAGTACGTCGAGTTACCAATACCATTTTGGGACAAATGCAAACAGCTACCACTTGTACTACTTGTAATGGTTTAGGTAAAATTATCGATAGAAAACCTCCCAATGCTGATGAGTACGGCATGGTGAAAAAAGAGGGTGCCGTTTCACTTAAAGTTCCAACTGGCGTAGTGGACGGCATGCAACTCAAAGTTGCCGGCAAAGGCAATGCCGGGCCTATGGATGGGGTCTATGGCGACCTTATCGTAGTCATTGAAGAGCAAGAACATCCAGAATTGAAACGCCAAGGAAGTAACTTGCATTACGACTTATACATCAGCATACCAGACGCTATCTTAGGAACAAGGGCAGAAATTCCGATGGTAAATAATAAAGCCCGCATAAAACTTGATCCGGGAACCCAATCAGGACAAATCTTAAGATTGCGTAACAAAGGCTTGCCCAATGTAGAAGATTACGGAACAGGTGACCTGCTGGTACATGTTAACGTGTGGATTCCCAAAAACCTCACATATGAACAAAAGAGACTTTTCGAGAAACTACAGAATGATTCCAATTTTCGACCTAAACCAAGTAAAAGCGACAAGTCATTCTTTGATAAAGTGAAGGAAATGTTTGATTGACCTTCGATAAAATCCGAAAAACTCCATAGTTCTTTATTTTCTCCTTTCCGTTAGATTTGAAGCATGATTAGCTAAAAAATCGCTATTTATAAGGATTCTCTCTGTAAAAACATTTCCAAATACTATGGTAAACTACTGCGCCTTGAGCTCCATTTTTCCGGAAGTTCTTAAGAGCAGTATTTACGGCTTGCTGAGACCTAATGGTGCCGGTAAAATATCTTTCATTTTCATTATCAACCAAATCATTGCTCTAGATGAGGTCAGCATATGGTTTAATGGTGAAGAGCTGAACCCATTCTCATATTTCTCAAATAGAGGTTATCTATCCAAGAGAGAGAAGGCTTTATCCCCAGATGAGAGTAGGGGGGAAACTTACTCTATTTGTCTCGACTTAAAGGTTTGGATAAACTGAAACTGCAAAGAAAATCAGAGAATGGGCTCAACCTCTTTTGAGACAATAGACTAGTGAAATAAAAATAGAAGATCCCTCCAAGGGAATAGCTCAGAAGAGTACAGTTTATTGCTACCCTAAATCCATAAGTCCAAACTCCTAATTTTCGATGAGCCTTTTACCGGTTTTGATCCCATTAATACCAACCTTATAACAAGTAAAATAAAACGGCTCCGTGATGAAGGAGCTTCTGTTATTTTCTTCACACATCAAATGGAATCAGTAGAAGAAACTTGCGATTATACTACCCTGATCAACAAATCCAATAAAATACTGGAAGGGGTTCTCTCAAAGAAGTAAAGAACCAACAAAAAATAATGTATTTATTGCTGGACTAAACGGTACTAGGATGACATCATTACTCAATAAGTTTAAAATACTCAACTAGGAAGTAGCAGGCGAAAACATCAGGATAAGAAGGGTAATCGTTAAATGAAGGATACCAGAGCAATGAATTAATAACCATCTTAGCGGATCAGCGAATTATATTGAGATATGAGGAAGAAATGCTCAGTCTCAATCAAATATTCATTCAAACTAGTTTTCTAAAATCCTCAACAGCATCTTTTTTCAAGTATAGGCTTGCCCCCATACCATAAGACCGGAGATGTTATATAATCCATTAATTCACCAAAAAAGGGTCTATCTCGATGGATATCGTAAAATTTACCAGCTTTCACATGTGAAAAGTTGAGTGATAGTTAGAGTTGTAATTCGGAAGTCAGATGCGTTAATTTCTTCTAAAATTGCTCCGATATGTCCATATTCAACAGCATCGGGATCAATCAAGGCCGCTCCAACTGACCGCTTACTCTTATCTTCGTCCAAGGGATGGGACAAGCGTGGCGTGAGTAGAGTTCTGGTAAAGTTGGGAAAGAAATGCCTGCCTATTGTCAGGTAAATGTTACATTAATATACAACCCGCTCGATAATCTGGCACATTATCGTTATTTGACTTTGGGTTGATACCTTAAAGTGTAACTACTCATAGTGAGAACTTCATAGGAGTGGAATAAAAAAGAGACTGCCTCACCCAGAGACACCCCCTTGGCAATTGTTATGATAATTGAATCGACTACAATAAAACAGTTCTTCAGTTTAAAATGAATAGACTGCAGCTAATACAAATGAAACCAGTAAATCTCTCGGCTCATCAGGACGGGAAGAATCAGTAATGAAGTCTTTGTAGGAAAGCTTATCTAGACGTACTTCTGGGATTATGGTCAAGTTACCTATTTTATAGTTAGCAGACAAAGTAAAGTCCACAACGTTTTCCTTATAATTTAAAACATCTATCCCATAATCTTTGAAATACTCAACTCTCACACCAAGCGTTAGTTCATCTGAAGTGGCAACCTGGAGATAACCTGCGATTCCAGCAAAATTATCTGAAGCAGCAGTCCCATTTAATCCCAGATAAACGTCATCTAAGCTTATGCCAGTTGTAATATCAAGCTGAAAAAATCCATCCCTGAAAAGCCCGTTCAGATAGAACAAAAAGCTATCATCTGCATAACCTGCCTGTGCCCCACCTACATAAGATGCATTTGGATTGAACTCAGTAAAATCAGTTGGGTTAAAAATACCCCCCATGAATGTAAGCCCGCTTTCGAACTCAAAGTCAGCCTTGAATCCAATATGTGAAAATGGACCATAGGAAAACATATAAGAAGTAGAGTAGTTGAAATTCTCGGTAGGAGAAATGACCTCATAACCAAGGAAGGTGTTGAAGTTTCCCCAGGTAAGGGTGATCTTGTCAGTGATATAATAATATATATACATCTGATTGATAATATTCGAGTTAGTGGTAGAGCCAAATACAGCATCTTGACCTCGAGGGCCAATTACCAGATCAGCGACAATACCCACACGGTCTTTTTCATAACTTCCTATCAGGTTGACCATACCCAGCGAAAACCCCGGAAGGTTAGCAAATGAAGTGGCTGGTGCCAAGATGGCCGCATCATCGGGATCATTTCCTGAGTTAAGGTTAACCCGGAAATACGTGTCGATACTTCCAGAGATAGCAAAAGGGTCAGCCAAAGCTTTTTCCGACATTTGAGCACTCAACTCAACCTTTACCATTAGCAGAAGAATTGGCAGCATCAAGAAATAAGTAATCTTTTTCATCTTAAGCACTTAATTTTATTTATGAAAGCAACCACAAATATATTATGTATATCATAGAATTATATGTACTTGACTTCATCTAATGATAATTCTCACATTATAAGGTTTCCAGCCGAACAAACAGCTATCGACTATTTTTCTAATAAAAGATGGAACGTGCAGATCAAATGCCCTTATAATTGTTTGACAGTTTACATAATGAGCACCTCTAAAAAAGTTGCCACGCTTAAATGTTAGCTAATAAGTTCATTGCCTGGAACATTTGAAGAAAATGTACAATCATTTGCTAATTCTATAATTCTAATTATAAAGGTGAATCTGTATTTTAAAGTTTAGACCCGTTTCCTCTCCCGAATTTAAACCTAAATGGATTGAAATCAATCAAAAGAAATGTATAGACGGATTATCGTTGCCTGAAAAATTAAGGTCGGACAGTATTAGTCTATGGTAAGGTGAATCTGTATTTTAAAGTTTAGACCCGTTTCCTCTCCCGAATTTAAACCTAAATGGATTGAAATCAATCAAAAGAAATGTATAGACGGATTATCGTTGCCTGAAAAATTAAGGTCGGACAGTATTAGTCTATGGTAACGAAGGAAGAGGACATCAAAAATCCCGATTCACATTGCTTCAAATGACAACATTTAACCATTCTAAAATTTTATAAATCAAATGGTTGAAAGCATAAATTTAACATGGGTCAATGTATAATAGGTCGACAGTTATATGATTTATTGAAAATTAATTATGATGAAATTATACCTAATAAGAACAGATGATCAGCAAGGTAATTTAGTCTATTTTATAGAAAGCTCGCCATTCATTCCAAATATTTATCATATGATTAAAATAGAATTTAGTGCTTATATGTGTACAGTTCCCAATCATTTTACCTTAAAAACTAGACCTGCTTACCTGATGTACTTTGCCTCTCATCGTAGCAGGAGCGTCTAAAGCGAAATGATAGATATAATCAGCCATTTGTTGCGGAGTTACTGATGCTTTGAAAGCCGGGAATGCCTTGGATAACATTTCTGTTTGTACCATCCCTAGCGCTAAAGCATTAAAACTTATATTGGTATTACTGTATTCTGCCTGAAGGCATTCCGCTAAGCAAGCAACAGCAGCTTTACTACTGCTATATGCAGTAAGGCCTGGAAATTTTTGTGTTCCTGTTATTCCCCCTAAGCTGCTTATTATTATCACATGAGCATCTGAAGATAGTTTAGACATCAACATTTGGGTAAGCAGAAATGGAGCTATAAAGTTAGTTCCATGGATTTTTTTTAACTCTTTTCCCGTAATTGTTTCAAAAAACTGATTAACCAAATAGCCTGCATTATGTATTACTATGTCTACTTCATCAAAATGGGATACTAAAATTTGCCTGTCTTTATAGTCGTTTATATCGCCGGACTGAACTTCAAGCTGACCCGAATATTGGTTTGCTAATCTTTTAAGTTCTATTAGTAACTCTGAGCTTCTAGCAACAGCTAATACTGTATGACCCTTTTTGAGAAAAGCTAGAACTGTATGAAAGCCTATTCCTTTACTAGCCCCCGTTATAATAGTTTTTTTTTTCATAATCCTATGTGAAGTTGCTAAGGAAATCTCCTCAATAAGGGACTTTTGTATTTGGGTTAAATGAATGTGTATTCAGATAAGCATATTGATCGGGTTCTCTATCATGCTTTTAAAGGTTTGCAAAAAAGCTGAACCAGTGGCCCCGTCTACTACCCTGTGGTCACAAGAAAGACTTACCCGCATGACATTACCTGGAACAATTTTACCGTTTTTAACCACCGGAACTTGCTTAATAGCCCCCACCGCCATAATACAGCTATCGGGCGGGTTAATAATTGCAGTGAATTCTTCTATACCAAACATTCCGAGATTTGATATAGTAAAAGTACTGCCTTCACAATCTAGCAGTTGCAAACTTTTATTGCGAGCTTTTTCTACGTAATCTTTTACTTCAGCATTGATCATACTCAAACTCTTTTGGTCAGCATTGCAAATGACAGGTACCAAAACACCCTCGTCAACAGCTACAGCTACGCCAATATTAATGACATGATTTATTCTTATCTTATCTCCTAGCCAACTACTGTTCACCTGTGGATGCTTTTTGAGAGTTACTGCAACAGCCTTAATAATAATATCATTATAGCTAATTTTTTGCTCGCCTGTTTCATTTATCGCTTTGCGCAACTCAATAGCCTTACCCATGTTAATATCTAAGGTAAGGTAGAAATGGGGAGCGCTAAATTTAGATTCAGAGAGACGTTTAGCAATAGTTTTACGCATTTGCGAAATATTGTGTTCCTCATATTTTACTTCGATTGGGGCTTGTGCAACTGAAGTTAACATCTCTTCTTTAAAATTGTCAATATCTCTTTTTATTATTCTCCCACTTTCCCCTGAGCCTTTGACTCTATAAAGGTCTATGTTTTCTTCTTCCGCCAGTTTTTTTGCTAAAGGAGAAGCGTTGATCCTACTTTTATTTTGACTAGCTTTAATTTCCCGAGATTCTTCATCATTTGGAGGGCTACTGTGTTCTTCATCTTTTTCGGAACTCGTAGTTTCTTTCACGGTAATTTCCTCTCTTCCCTTGATCTCCCCACTTATTAGCTCCTCGATATTTTCTCCCTCTTCCCCCAGAATTGCCAACATGGAATCTACTGGAACTGCAACTCCTTCTTCTACACCTATATGTAAAAGAATGCCTTCTTGGAAAGCTTCAAAGTCCATAGTAGCTTTATCCGTTTCAATCTCGGCTAGTAGATCACCTTCATTTACTGTGTCACCAACTTTTTTATGCCATTTAGCTATGATTCCTTCTTCCATAGTATCACTCAAACGGGGCATATTAACTACTTCGGCCATATTAATATATTTAGTGGTTTCTGATAAATGGGTAATTTTCTTGGGTATATATGTCCTGGTAAAGAGCTTCTGGGTTAGGGAAATCAGAATCTTCAGCAAATTTCACACATTGATTTATCAAATCCTTTACTCTATTATCAATTTTTTCTAGCTCTTTTGCTGTAGCGTATTTTTTGTTCTCAATAATTTCTTCCACTATTTTTATGGGGTCATTTTTTTGATATTCTGCTATTTCTTCTTTAGTGCGATAGGGCTGTGCATCACTCATAGAATGCCCCTTATAACGATAAGTTATAACTTCCAACAAAGTAGGACCTTCTCCACTACGAGCTCTATCAACTGCTTGCTGTACCGCTTCATATACTTTAGCTGGATTCATACCCTCAACCGGACCACAAGGCATTTCATAACCTAAACCTAATTTCCATATATCAGTGTGATTAGAGGAACGCTCCACACTAGTTCCCATGGCATAACCGTTATTTTCTATCAAAAATACAACTGGTAGCTTCCACATCATGGCTAGATTCATAGTTTCGTGGAAAGATCCCTGGCGAACTGCCCCATCCCCCATATAACAAAAGGTAACACTATTTCTCTTTAGATATTTATCAGCAAATGCTATACCTGCTCCCAACGGGATCTGCCCACCTACTATCCCATGTCCACCAAAAAAGTTATATTCTTTGCTAAACATGTGCATAGAGCCACCTTTACCTTTAGATGTGCCAGTTCTTTTGCCCATTAATTCTGCCATCACTCTTCTGGGGTCTTCTCCCATACCAATTGGCTGCACATGATTACGATAAGCTGTTATCATCTTATCGTTTTTTTCCATGGCATACAGTGAACCTGCCAGCACAGCTTCCTGCCCATTATATAGATGAAGAAAACCTCTTATCTTTTGTTGTATGTATAGATTTGAAGCCTTTTCTTCAAATTTTCTCCAGAAAAGCATATCCTCATACCATTTAAGATATACTTCCTTGGTTATTTTTTTCATCGGCATTTTTAACGAGACAGTTCCTTGAGCTAAGCAAATTTATAATAAAATGACTCCCTACCCTAGTTAGAATTTATTTTCATGAAAAACAGAAACGTGAACCAACATGCTATATCGTGTGTGCTGTTTTGGATAAAATCAAAGTCAGTAACTCTGTTTATTCAATTTTCTCGAACTTTATGCATAAAACTGGCTTATATCGCACAATCTGATCATTTCAGGAGCACATTGTAGACACTTTCTTAGGTCGTTTGGTAGCGGGCTTTAGCTTATTGGGTTTTGAGGTTTTAGGAGCAGATGCTTCTGCAATCAGGGGATACGATAGATGCCAAACAAATGATCTGTTGTGACATTATTTCTGGATAGAAATTCATCCTCGAGATTCATCAGTTGATTGATGAGTCGTTTGGTTTCAAGAGCATCATTCATAAAATTATGGGCAATATCTTTTAGTAAAAGATGTAATATGTTGCCACCAAGCGCTACTTCTTTTAAAGGATAATAATATTTTTTAAGCATCGGAATAATATTTTCTGAACAAATAGCTTCGGAAGGGTCTGACAAGATCATCCGAAGATGACCTGGACAGAACACTTTGGATTTTAGATGAGAAGAAATATTTCGTTTTCTGTATTGCTTTGGAACAATATCTCGCAAAATGCGATTGACTTCTTTTAATTGATCTTTTTTCCATCGAAATCTGTTAGGTCCTACATATTCATGCAGAACGAGGATACCGTCAGGTTTTAATGCTTTTTTTACCTGATGACCAAGAATACGATCTAGTTTTTCGAAGTGATGTAAACTGGCATGAAAAAGAATAACACCATACGACCTAGGTTTAAAGTCATAGGAATAAATATCAGCTGTGTAATAGCTGAGGTTCTTCAGATTGTTTTCAATAGCTTTTTGGTTGGCAAAGTTGATGGCTTCTGGAGCCAGGTCAATGCCTTCGATATGTTCGAAGTTAGGAAATTTGGCAAAGGTCATTTCATGAGATCCTCTACCACAGCCAATGGAAAGCATTCGAAGGTTCTTTTTGCCAGTTAAAAAGGTATCGCCCAGAAAAGTTTCATAAGTAATCTCAGGGTCTCCCGAGATCAGCCTATTAAGACGCTGTCTTATTTCAGGAATGATCCACCAGTTAGATGTCTTGTAATTGATGGGGCTCCAGGTACTTTTTGTGCTGTTTTTACGATTGAAAGTAAACTTATCTAACACAAATTGTAAACCTCTTTCACGAGTTTTATAATATAAATCGATAAAATCACCTGGCTTGATCAAACTCATAATAAAGAGCTTAGCATGGTAGGCAAACATATATTCAAAAAACGAGTTATCAAAAATTCAGCGGCAAGATAAAATGATTCTAAGTCTCTAAAATCCCGTACAGATCGTAATCACTAGCTTTGGTAATTATAACGTTTACAAACTCCCCTATTTTAAGGTAATCAGCCTTAACCAATACTTCATTATCCACCTCTGGAGAATCAAATTCCGTGCGCCCTATAAAATAATCCCCCTCCATCCGGTTAATCAGCACTTTAAAAGTTTTGCCCACCTTCTTTTGGTTAAGTTCAGCAGAAATTTCCTGCTGTATAGCCATTATTTCATTAGCTCTTCGTTGTTTCACCTCGGTAGCAACATCATCTTCCAGATTGTAGGCATGAGTATTTTCCTCGTGGCTATAGGTAAAACAACCTAAACGGTCAAAATGGGTTTCTTTAACCCACTGCTTAAGAGTTTCAAAATCTTTTTTTGTCTCTCCGGGATAACCAACAATCAAAGTAGTACGAATAGCGACACCCGGCACTTTTTCCCTTATCATTTGCAATAAGCAGTTGGTTTTAGCTTTAGTAGTTCCTCTACGCATAGATTTTAGAATGGAATCAGCAATATGCTGTAGGGGTATATCAAGGTAATTACATACTTTAGGCTCTTTGCGAATAACATCTAGCACATTTTCTGGGAAGCCGGTGGGAAAAAGATAATGCAGGCGAATCCATTCAATATTTTTCACCTTTACGAGATTTTTTAAAAGATCGGCTAAAGCCCGTCTTTTGTAGAAATCAAGACCATAGCATGTCAAATCCTGAGCAATGAGAATGAGTTCTTTAACCCCTTTAGCAGCTAGCTTGTTAGCTTCACTCACCAAGTCCTCTATAGGAATAGACTTTTGTACTCCCCGCATTAGAGGAATAGCACAAAAAGAACAAGATCGGTCGCAACCTTCGGAAATTTTCATATAAGCATAGTGCTTGGGAGTAGTGAGTAGGCGTTCGCCTATTAGTTCTTTTTTATAATCGGCCCCTAAGGTTTTCAGTAAGTGAGGTAAATCTCGGGTGCCAAAATATTGATCTACATCTGGTATTTCCTTTTCAAGATCAGGTTTATAACGTTCAGAAAGGCAGCCCGTAACAAATATCTTTTCTACTTCACCACGTTGTTTGCGATCTACAAAATCGAGAATAGTATCAATAGATTCTTGCTTGGCATTATCAATAAAGCCACAGGTGTTAATTACTATAATATTTCCTTTCTCTTCATGCTCTACTTGCTTCCCATTAGCTTTTAGCTGACCCATTAGTACTTCACTATCGTAGATGTTTTTAGAACAACCGAGGGTTATTACATTGATCTTGCTCTTTTTACGGGTTTTAGTACGCATATGTTTTTTCTTTTATCGCTAAGTTTTAAAAAGGCTATCTATAAATTCGTCTTTGTTAAATACTTGAATATCATCCATTCTTTCCCCAACCCCAATGTATTTTATCGGAACGTTGAACTGATCAGATATACCTACTACCACTCCTCCTTTGGCAGTACCATCAAGTTTGGTGAGAGCCAAGGCATTTACTTCGGTAGCCTCGACAAAGTGTCTAGCTTGTTCTATAGCATTTTGCCCGGTAGAAGCGTCTAGTATCAATAAAACTTCATGTGGGGCATTGAGAATCACTTTTTGCATCACTCTTTTAATCCTTCTTAATTCATTCATCAAGTTCACCTTATTATGCAAGCGACCTGCAGTATCAATAAGTACCACATCAGCATCCTGGCTTTTAGCAAACTGTAAAGTGTCAAAAACAACTGAAGCAGGATCGGATCCCATAGCTTGCTTTAAGATAGGTATACCTACTCTTTCACTCCATACGGTAAGTTGATCTACTGCCGCGGCTCTGAAGGTATCCGCCGCTCCTAATACTACCTTTTTACTGTTCTTTTTAAACTGGCTGGCTAATTTTCCAATGGTAGTGGTTTTACCTACTCCATTTACACCAACTACCATTATTACATAAGGCTTTATATCTGCGGGGATATTGAAGTCCTTTAGATCTTCCGCGTCATTTTCATTTAGCAAAGCTGCCATCTCTTCCCTCAAGATATAATTGAGCTCTTCAGTATCCAAATACTTATCACGAGCAACGCGCTCCTCTATACGCTCAATGAACTTTACTGTAGTCTTAACCCCTACATCAGAACTTATCAATATTTCTTCCAGATTATCAAGTACCTTATCATCTATCTTACTCTTACCAATGATGACACGGTTTAATTTGGAAAGAATGCTTGCTCTAGTCTTTTCGAGCCCTGCAGTCAGCCTTTTTTTATCATTGGAGAATATTTTTCCGAAGATACTCATAACACGAGTTTTTAAAGGAGGTTGCAAATATCTGAAAAGCTCTCGTAAAATATTATTTGTAACCGTTTAGCACTTATAAAATTAATACATCACATGGTGACAGCTTCTCCTAAAACCTATTCTTACTGCTATCGGATCAGCACAAGGCAGGTCACCAGTACATCTCAGCTAATGAATTTCCAAGGAACAGCTAAAGATTTATAGACCAAAAACTGACAGGATTAAACGGAAAAAAGTTCTGTCAGAAACCCTTGCTAAAACTCAAAGCATGTAGAAAATGCGGTGAAAAATCCAAACACAATTGGAATATCCTATGCGTGCCGGATTATGAGTAGCTTCATTCGCAAAGCTTTCCTTTCACACTAGCGTAGTGCACAACCGGAGATTCAGCCAGATTCTCAATTCCAGTTTCAACTTGAAAAGTTATCTTTTCAAGAAATTTGACGCCCAGCGAAGTTTGCAAACTGAACGAAGTGGTTGTTTTTGAATCGCTTACTTTATAAATAGGAGGATACATCCACAGAATTGTCCGGATCCAATAGACGATAGGAACATTCTCTGGTACCCCTCATATTCAAAATCAAGATAGTAAAATCCGAATTTACCACCAGCCCAAAAATTCCAACGCTGTTTAAATGGAAAGTCCACACCAAAGCCAATAACACTACCGTAATATGAGGCGGTTAATTCCTCTTCCAAAGTTATATTATTGACCCCTCGATCCCGGTTAGACTCATATGCGAAAATATCAAACTCTTGGATCAATCTTTTGTAGCTTGAGCCAATATATAAAGAGAGTTTACGGTGCCTTTAGAGAGTTTACGGTGCCTTTCTTTGCCAAAGAAAATTCCACTAACAAAATCACCTCCCCCCTATCCCCCAAATTGCACATCCCTTTGTGTAGTGATGTGTACGGGGTCACCCCAAGCAAAATTGGGACTGACAAGAGACGTGGTCCCATCTATTGCTCCAACCCAGCCAACAAGCCTAAGTCCTAGAGTTCTATGTATAACTGATACCAAATCTTCATATTCTTCTTCTGTCAACGAACTTAGCTCACGATCCCCAATTGTTATCCGCCTCACGGATTCCCATAAGGCAGTTGTTCTATTATATTCATTGACATTATCGGTACTGTGCCTTGTAAAGAAAGCCCCACTTCGGTAAAAAAACCTTTTCCAAAGGTTTCATATCTTCTGCCGATAGCTAAGATTGAAAAGCAGGCCTCCTTAGATTTGATGCATTGTAGTGTTTAAGAAAACTCACGACCTCCTCGCGGGAATTTGTCTCAATAAAAGGACACCGAAACCCTTTTTAACGTACATAAAGTTTTTTACCAGGCCATTCTGTGAGAGAGCATTTGCTTTGAAGCGTTCGACATCAATTCCTTTCTGACTTGCCCCTTCTTAACCCCAAGAGTGGGTAAGCTAAAATGATAAGAGTAAAATTCAATATCATTTTTGTCATCATATTAAAAATTCAATGTTACGCGCTAAATTTGAGCATAAAAATTTACACCTGTAATATTCCGGAATCACATTATTTAATGAATGGGATTGTTTTTAATCCACCATCCAGCCACATATTAAAAATCTTCGCAAGAATTGGCGGTAATATCCAAAATTAGTTAAGTCAAAACCCGGATTTACTTCACTTTCATTTTGGCGAGCTTTTGTTTGAGCAGAAACTGTTGTTCTGGTAACAGAAAAGCAAGATTGTTTTTCTCATTTTTATTGATTTATCCAAGATTGACGAAAACGAGATTCTTCAGCATTGAGCTCTTTGGCTATTTCAAAAACGTGATTCACGACCATTATACCCATTTTTGCTCTCGCCTTTAGTTTTTTCTCGTTAAACTCACTTTCTTCATCTTTATCAGGCCGAGCTACTATCATCCTTATCTTATCGCCAGACTTCGCTTCATTAATAAACTTATCCACAACTTTACTGATGTTGCTTAAGTTGACTTCCTCCTCGTTAAATTCTATCAGTTCATCTCCAACTTGTAAATCTAAATCACTTCCAAAAGTTGTTATTTTACCCACATCGCTAACTTTAATACGGCCGGTGTTAAAATTATAACGAAACTCTACCCCCAAACCTTCAATACGTTCTATTTCTTTACTTTCGTAATATGCTATTCCGGCTTTTTGCAGAAGTTTACCCAATGGAAAAGGTTCGCACCCTTCAAAATGACGGGCAAAGAATTCTCTCATTTCAGGATAGGTGCGTTCAGTAATAATATCAAATAGCTGGTCATCCACAAAAAAAGTATCCCGATGATAAACCTCACCTAATTCCATTAACAACTCTTTTAAGCCGTAGTCTCCACTGGAAAGACTGCGTAGCTTGAGGTCAAGTGCCATAGAAGCTATAGCCCCTTTTTGATAGAAATTATAATACTGGTCTTTAAAAAAAGTAAGAGTGTGCTTGCTAGCCAGAGTTAACGGGATATGTGGGTTGAATTTTGAGGCCGAGATTAGTTTGTTCTGCATTACGCTTAAAAATTTCTCCGTAGTATATATATTGCTTCTAACCTGTACTAGGTCAGAATTGTATTCCGTAGCTCCTTCGTACAGCCATATATGTTTTGACATATCTGGATCTATGAAGTTAAAATCTGCAATTTGCTGTGAATGAATTCTCAAAGGGGTTACAATATGAAAAAACTCATGTGAAGTAATATTTCTTACTACGTTATAAAATCGCGGATTTGAAAGCTCAGGCATGCAGAGAACTGTGGAAATATGATGCTCTAATGCTCCATATTTTCTTTCTGCCCTATCTGATGAATCTGTATATATGATTACACAGTATTTTGCAATAGGTAGTTCCCCCCCCCAATACTCTGCTGCTGCACCCAAAACAGCCGAAATGTATTTCATGCATTTGGCAGCTTTTACGGTTTTTGTAGGACTATAAACTGACACAATTACCTTGGCATTGCCTATCTTACGAATGGCAGTATCAGGAATGCAATACATTATGGGGTTATCATGGACAGTGAAATAGTCTTTTGCTTCAAAAATATCGAGAGTGTCTCCCATCACCCCTTCAAGTGAGGTAGTGCCATAGAAGCCTTCCGGTTTGATTATTTCCAGTTTATACGGATAGTTTTTATAGCCATCTATGTAGCCGATAAATCCAAAATTATTGAGCAAATACAAACTATCTTCAAGGAAAGTTCCCGCTGGTTCAAAAATCCCAGTTGGCTCGGGTGCGTCATAAGTATCATCAACTAGGTATTGAATTTTGTACAAATCTTTAGCAGAATAGATTCTCCAGCGGTTGACATCCAGTTTTTTTGTTTTGAGGGTATCTCTCGATGTATTATAAGCCTTGAATTCGGTAACAAACAATCCATAATTATAAATGTCATAAGTGCCAGGAATAATGCGTGGCATATGAAATTCCACACTGTCTTCAATAACCAAGATCGGTACTATTTCCACGGGAAGTCTATCATCTATAACCTTATTTAGGTTCAGGCGAACAGTAGAGTAGCTATCACTTTGCAAAGGTTTAAATAATTGAGCCCGAAACTCTGAATACAGCAAAGTCGCAACAGTCAGGGATAATATTATATTTTTAATCTTAATCATAATTTGAGCATATATATAATGATTTGATATTAATAGTTTGCATGATGACCAACTACTAGATCAACTGATAAAGTTGCAATAATAACTGAAATAATAAAAATTTCGAGTTTAATAATAGTTATTATATATTAATAAGTAAAGTTGATTAGCCTAACAGATTGTCTAGATTTAAGCGCTTAAGGTAGTAAAACATTTCAATTTCAATAATCGAAAAAAGGTTGAGCACACACCATTTGTTTGTTGAGAACCTAGAAAACAAATCAATGAACGGGTTATTTCAGACAACTTCTGAAAATGAAATCAGTCAGACTTTGTATTAATTGCCGCTTTTAAATTTAAGAGTAGCCTCTAGAAAAGTTATTCGGTCTGCTTTACAGTGAATATCGTAAATTGCCCGAGGAAAAAATCCAAGAAGAGGAGAGGATGGTAAAGTGGATAGGAACAAGAGCACTTCGAGCCCCTTCTAGCAATCTAAAAACGCTATCAAGCACAGCCATAGGCCGTCATTATAGATAGCTTTGTTATGTGTTTTTATACCGTTCCTCTTATCTGTTTCAATATGATTAAATCATTATATAGGTTTTTATCTCCAAAGTTTCAAAATATTTTTTAGAGTATAAGGTCAACTTTAAGCCGAGATTTGGACATGGTACAAAAAACGCTCACCCACAGCTTTACACTACGATAAATTTACAAAGAGAAGATTACAAAGAGAGGTTAAACTCATTTTTAAAATTTAAAGATGTATTCCACTCTATTAAAACAAGTAGTCGAGAAAAAAATGAAAGTTTGCCAGCATGGAATAATAGATTTCTTCCAGGTTTAGACATTATTGCTATTTATAGTTTAATCAGTTATTACAACCCTTCCAAGTATATTGAAATTGGGTCAGGCAATTCTACAAAGGTTGTTAGAAAGGCTATTGAGGATAGAAATTTAAAAACAGTGATTACATCTATTGACCCTTTTCCAAAAAACAAATATTGTTCACCTAGCAGATCGTACTATAGGAAAACTCCTAGAGGAAATACAAGACTACACTTTTTTTGAGGAGCTCGAACAAAACGATATTCTTTTTATTGATAATTCTCACCGATGTTTACCAAATTCAGATGTTACAGTTTGCTTTCTCGAAATTCTACCTCTTTTAAAGAAGGGAGTTATCGTTCACATACACGACGTATACCTCCCCTATGACTACCCGTAATTTATGTGTGATAGAGCCTACTCTGAGCAGTATGTTTTAGCAGCCTTTTTGCTGGCAAATCCAAATAAATACAAGCCAATTATGCCTAATTATTTCGTGAGTGAAGATAGGGAGCTTCATGATATTTTATTGCCTGTTTGGAAACATCCCAATCTCTTATCAGTTGAACGGCATGGAGGATCATTTTGGTTTGAAATAATGAGTTAATCAATCTGTTAATGAAAGTTGAATCTTTTTCATTTTTTCACTAAATTAGACCTTAGTTGATCATTATTGGAGGGATAATCTTTCACATTCTAAAAAGTGAAAGTTAGATTACATAGTTGGTGAGGAAGAGAGTTTATCGATTTCCTGTACCAACTTGACCGTGAAATGCCAAAACGGCAGTACTTGTGCCGATACTGGAGAAACAACTGAAGCTTCAAAATCAGTTTTAGATATTGGTTAACTTTTTCTCTGGACGCATTTGTGGGAAAAACAACACTTCTTGTATAGTGGATTGGTCGGTTAGAATCATAGTTAAACGATCGATACCTATACCCATACCAGAAGTAGGTGGCATACCATATTCCAGAGCTCTCAAAAAGTCCTGGTCAATAAGCATAGTTTTTTCATTACCTTTTTCAGAAAGCCTCAGTTGTTCTTCAAAACGTTTTCTTTGATCAATCGGATCATTCAACTCTGAGTAAGCATTGGCTATTTCCTCCCCATCTACAATCAATTCAAAACGCTCGGTTAGTTCCGGATTATTGCGATGCTTTTTACAGAGGGTCGAAATTTCTATAGGGTAATCTGTAATAAAAGTGGGCTGAATAAAGTATGACTTACATCTTTTATCGAATATTTCATCGATTAGTTTTCCTTTGTTCATGGCGTCACTTATTTCAACTTTCAGTTTTTGACATATTTCTCTCAACTCAGTTTCACTTTTTCGGCTGATATCAAAGCCAGTATGCTCCTTAACAGCATCAATCATACTTATCCTTTTAAAAGGAGGTTTAAAGTCAATTTCCTTACCGTTAAATTTAATAGTAGTGTTTTCCTCATTAACAGTTTTTACCACCTGTCCTATCATACTTTCTGTGAAGGTCATCATCCAGAAATAATCCTTATAGGCCACGTAAATTTCCATTACCGTAAACTCTGGATTATGAGTTCGGTCCATACCTTCGTTACGGAAGTCTTTGGCAAACTCATAAACCCCTTCAAAGCCACCTACAATTAACCTTTTGAGGTAAAGCTCGTTAGCAATACGCAAGTAAAGAGGAATATCCAAGGAGTTGTGATGGGTTACAAAAGGACGGGCAGTTGCTCCACCTGGAATGGATTGCAAAATAGGAGTTTCCACTTCTAGGTAACCTTTATCATTGAAAAACTGGCGCATAATGTTTATGATCTGGGTACGCTTAATAAAGATATTTCTTACACGGTTGTTTACAATAAGGTCTACATAACGCATGCGGTAGCGCAGTTCTGGAGTACTGAAAGCATCATATAGATTACCTTCTTTATCTTTCTTTACAATTGGAAGAGGGCGTAAGGCTTTGCTCAATATAGTGAATTCTTTAACTCGTAAAGTAATTTCACTCATGCGGGTCTTGAAGACCTGCCCTTTTACTCCAATGAAATCACCGATATCTAATAGTTTTTTGAAAACATGGTTATAAAGTGCTTTATTTTCGCCAGGGCAGATTTCATCACGATTAAAATACAGCTGGATACGGCCTTTTGAGTCTTGTAAATCAATAAATGAAGCCTTCCCCATAATACGTTTGGTCATTATTCTCCCCGCTAGAGACACTTCTTTCCATTCTTCTTCTATTTCATTTTCCTCAAAACGGTTCAATATATCCTGTGAGTGATGAGTTAAATGATATTGGCTAGCCGGATAAGGTTCAATTCCAATATTTCGCAAATCCTCCAAGACTTCTATTCGCTGAAGCTCTTGTTCAGATAGATGTTTATTACATGGCATGGGAAAAATTTCTGGCAAAGTTAGCACTCCACCTACCAGTGATTGCATTTATATCGTTTGGAATTACTCGCTCATAAATCGTCACAGATAATCAAAGATTGATTCTCATAACCTATATTCCAAATATATTTTTCAGATAAGCTAAAAGTAAAATCGTAATGGCCATATCATTTCTGAAAAGCAACCGAGAACAATTTCCTTAAGAGTACAGTAGCTAAATGATATTTGGGCCATGCCCAGAACCCCAATTAGTAAAAAACATATGACTATAAAATGTCCTATTTGGTATAATTCAATTTGGTATTATTTGAAATTGAGAATGGAGTATTTCACCCATATTATATCTTTTTAAAACCTGTATAGGGAACCAAGGCTTCTGGAATAGTAATACCGGTTTCAGTTTGATGGTTTTCCAATAAAGCTGCTACTATGCGCGGCAAAGCCAATGAACTACCATTAAGCGTATGACACAAATGCGTCTTTTTATCCTCGCCTCGATACCGGAGTTTTAAGCGGTTGCTTTGGAAAGCTTCAAAGTTAGATACAGAACTAACCTCTGACCATCTCTTTTGAACCGCACTCCACACCTCAAAATCATAGGTCATAGAAGAAGTAAAACTCATGTCGCCTCCGCAAAGTCGCAAAATACGGTAGGGCAACTCCAAATTTTGCAAAAGCTTGCCTATGTGAGCAAGCATTTCATCTAATATCTGATATGATTCTTCCGGTTTACAAACGATAACAATCTCTACTTTATCAAACTGGTGCAAACGGTTTAAGCCGCGAACATCTTTGCCATAGCTTCCCGCCTCTCTTCTAAAACAAGGCGTATAAGCAGTACACTTAATCGGTAGCAATGCAGCTTCTACGATTTCATCTCTGAAGAAATTAGTTATAGGAACTTCAGCAGTAGGTATCGCATACAGATCGTCATTTTTCATATGGTACATTTGGCCTTTCATATCCGGTAGCTGTCCGGTACCGAAGACAGAAGCCTCATTCGCGAAATAAGGAGGTAAGTACTCTTCGTAACCAGCCTTGATATTTTCTTCTACGAAAAAGCTGATCAGAGCACGTTGCAAGCGAGCTCCTTTTCCTCTATACACTGGGAAACCGGCTCCGGCAACTTTTACACCCAAGTCAAACTTTATCAGGTCATACTCATCTGCCAGTTCCCAATGCGGTTGCGCATGATCAAACAACTCTTTAATATCCCCTACTCTTTCGACTTCCTCATTATCATCTCTTCCTATCCCTTTCTTAACCAGTTCATGTGGCACATTGGGTAAGCTTATTAGGAACTGTTCTAAAGAATGTTTTAGATTCCCTGCGTCGTGCTGTAATTCTTTACTTTTTTCTTTTAGCTCATATGATCTTTCTTTAAGCTGATTAGCTTCTGAGCTTTTTCCTTCCCTGAAGAACTCTCCTATTTGCTTGCTGACACTATTACTTTCAGAAAGTATTTTGTCCAATTCTACTTGCACTTGTCTTCTCTGTTCATCCAATCTTAAAATATCCGAGATGATCCGCTCAGCTCGTATGTTTCGCTTTTTAAGACGCTCGATTACATCATTTGGATAATTCCGCAAGTAGGAGAGTTCCAGCATTTTTTTTGAGTTTAGGGCAGCTAATTTTATAAACAAAAAAGCCCTGAGGAATAACCCACAGAGCTTAACTTAATAAGCCAAAACCTGTTTTAGCTATTAGGTTTTACCGATACATACGGTTTATTGTTTTTTTTTCTGCGGAAAATTACGATTCCATCAATTAAAGCAAAAAGAGTATGATCTTTCCCCATGCCCACATTTTTACCTGGATAGTAACGCGTTCCACGTTGGCGGACGATAATATTACCAGCAATAGCTTGCTGCTTACCAAAAATTTTCACACCAAGGCGTTTACTTTCTGATTCCCTGCCATTCTTGGAACTACCAGCTCCTTTCTTATGTGCCATGTTTTAAAGTTTAACTACTTATACCTGTTACTTCAATAAGAGAAATAGCTTGACGGTGCCCATTTTTCTTTTTGTACCCTTTTCTTCTCTTCTTTTTGAAAACAATTACTTTATCTGCTTTAAGGTGAGACACGATCTTGGCATTTACTGTATAGCCTTCTATAGCTGAAGTACCAACTTCTACTTTACCATCCTCAACTGCCAAAAAAACTTTATCGAAAGAAACTTTACTCCCTTCTTCGCCTTCCAAACGGTTTACATAAATCTGTTGGTTCTTTTGTACTTTGTACTGATGCCCTCCTATCTCCACAATTACGTACATTACTACTTAAATTTATCTCTGTTATGAGGAATGCAAAAATAAAGAACTTTTTATACTAAAAACAAAAAACGAATTATTTTAAGCTCTAAACCTCTTGCCTCCCTACAACCAGTATCAACATAGCTTGACGGACAACACGAGATGCAGGCTGTTTAGAGAAGTTGCTTTTGAAGTTTATCCGGGAAAAGCCGGGGCTTGGCAGGTGGAATACATCAGCGGAAAATCTATTATCGGAAAATGCTTACAGGATTGGAAAAGACAAGTCTATGTTGAGCCATTCCATCTTTATCTAAAGGCATAGATAAGTACAGCTTTGTTGATTTTGCTAAATTAAAATTTCAGATTAATGGGTCTTTCATAAGTTGATGTATAGAGTAATGAACTTCATTATTGAGTCGAGAAAGCCACAAATTCATCGTTAATAAATGGCTCAGGCACAATTTTGGGAATTGGCAATAAAAGTGTTTATACGAAAAGCCATTTTTCATTTTTCTAGTTTAAGATGATCCGAGCTTGATCTGATTTTGGTAATATTGAGCCGACTTTATGTTTCAAAAGGCTTTACCCTTTTTTAATGTAGAGAAAGTCTTGTTTTACTAAAAAACACTGAAATCATAAAAAACTTTCACCTTTTAATCTCTATCTTTTTATTGTTTGAAGGCTTTTCTACAAAAGCTCAATCTCATACTTACACAGTGAATGGACCCATCAAAGGACAAGAGCCGCTTTTAAATACGGACTCCATTGGATTCATGACCGTTTGGAATGCAATCCACCGATCTACTGCCTATGGCGGTACATCGGTCAATAGCTGGTCTTCAGCTCAAAGCATTGGCTTTCCCTTTTCTTTTTACGGTAATCCAGCTACTCATTTCTGTGTGAGCAAAAACTACCTGTTGACCTTTGACACTACAGTTGCGGGAGGCACTGTGAACAGTCGTATCACCACTAACAATTCAGATTTACCCAACGCCAAGCTTCCCGACCGTACCATCGCTTATTTTTGGGGTGGCTTTAGTTCGCCGATTGGCAACAACGATGCCGTCCAGATGAAGACTTTTGGCACCACTCCCAATCGACAGCTATGGATTAGTAACTATTCCTATAAATGCGAGGCTCAGGACTGGAGCTACAACTTTGTAGTTTTAGAAGAAACCACCCATAAAATTTACGTGGTAGAGGGCACGTGGAAATATCAAGGAGCGGGAAGCTATACAGTGGGTGTTCAGCTCAATTCCACCACTGCCATACAGGACTCCAATTCTCCTAATATTAGCTCTATTAATGGAAGTAGTTTCATTCCCTGGAGCGATGCGAAATATTATGAATTCACTCCTCGTCTCTTGGTAAACGACAATGCAGGTATTCTCAGCTTGGACGCTCCAATTAAACCGGTTGTTCTCGGTTCTCAGTCAGTTCAAGTGAGTATTAAAAATTATGGAATTAACAACCTAGACAGTGTAAGAGTGAACTGGAGTGTGTATGGAATAGCTCAAACCTCTTATAGCTGGGCGGGAAGTCTAGCACCAGGTGCAGTTGCTGCTAGGGTCAATATCGGAAGCTATAATTTCACCCTGGGAAATCCTATCCTAAAGATTTGGACTAGCAATCCCAATGGCAATCCAGACAATAATACTTCAAATGACACACTGGAGGCTTCTTTAGTTATTTGCGGTCTACTGGGAACTTATACCCTTGGCAGAACTTCCAGCGATTTTCCAAACTTTAATTCTCTTGCTACTTTTCTCAACAACTGTGGTATTTCAGGTCCTGTAATCATTAAGGTAGCTCCTGGAACCTATAGGGAGCAGCTTACACTAGGGAATATTGCTGGTGTAAGCCCGACAAATACCATTGTCATTGACGGTGGGAATAGCTCGCTAGCTAAGCTCACTCATGATGGCTCGATAAGCAATGCCACCGTAGCTTTTGATAGCACCAGCTATGTAAGCTTGAGGAATATGACCCTCGAAAACACCAAAAGCTCATCAACTGCCTGGGTAGTGCATCTTCGGAATACTGATTATATCGTCATTGACTCTTGTTTGATTGAGCAGTTGACGAATACAACATTTGACAAAGGGAGTATAGTGGGCTCGGACAGCTTGAGCAATAGTTATACACCTACTACGAATAAGCATTTAACCGTTTCTGACAATATCATCACAAAGGGTTTTTATGGAATATCTCTGAGCGGCAATATACGTGATAAAGATGTGAGCAATCACATCTTGCGTAACCGTTTTATTGATATTGAAAACATTGCCATTGAGCTGTATCAGCAGGACAGTCTGATTATCTCGGGCAATGTGACTGAAAATATCAATGGTAGTGTTGGCTATGGCATCTATTGCGAAGATATTACGGACTTTGAGATTAGGGCAAACAATTTGCTTGACTGCGGCTATCTGGGGATAGAAATTTTTGGAGGTAGCTCCAGCGGAACAACCCCTTCACTGATTGCCAACAATATGATTTATGCTCCCTATACGGCCATTAGCATGTCATCAGGATCCGCCCCCTTTTCTCTATCCAAAGTAAATATTTATCACAACACGGCTGTGGGCGACCCCGCTATAGAGTTTATTGGCGCTGACCTTTCTGATATGAGTCTCTACAACAACATTTTCAGCAACCCAAGTGGAGTAGCTTTAGTGGCTTTATCAGCCTTGCCACCGACCATCGATATCGACTATAACCTTTATCAGGCAAGCGGGAACATCGCAGTGGAAAATCTTACGAGCTATGCAAACCTAGCCGCTTGGCAAGCAGCTAAGCCTGCACTCAATGCCCATTCTCTAGAAGGTGATCCGATATTTGTAAGGGCAACATCCCCTGCCGACCTACATGTATTAGACTCTTTGGCCAATGATACAGGTAAGAGTAATTTAGGTATTCGTGTCGATATTGACAATGATCCCCGTCCATTGCCTCCTTCCACTAGGGTAGATATAGGTGCTGACGAGTATAATCTGCCTCGGTGTCTTCTATCTCCAACAAATCTATCTGCTTCAATTACAGGTTCAACAACGGCTGTCTTGAGTTGGACCATTAGGGGGACTTCCAACTGGAATGTGAGATGGGACACAGCTGGTTTTACTCCTGGAATGGGTAACTTTGTATATAATGCTAGCCGTCCTTACACTCTAACTGGTCTAAATCCGGGTGATAGCTATGATTTTTATGTACAAGACAGTTGTTGGGTGCACGATGTAAGTGCCTGGAGCGGACCTTACTCTTTCAGAATGCCCATTATCCTTTCTTGTCCTGCCCCTACAGGGCTAGGGGCTTCCATCAGCACTTTTACTACAGCCATTCTCTCCTAGACTACAGGCGGGGCTTCTAATTGGAATGTGGAATGGGGCACGGCTGGTTTTACTCCTGGAATGGGTAACTTTGTATATAATGCTGGCCATCCTTACACTCTAACTGGTCTAAATCCAGGCAACTATGAGTTCTATGTACGAGACAGCTGTGGTGTAGGGAATGTGAGTAGCTGGAGCGATCCTTATAACTTTAACACGCTTAGCTGTCCATCCCCATCGTCATTGTTAGCTACCCATATTACTCAGACTAGTGCTGAACTCTCCTGGGTTAGTGGCAGGGCTTCTAATTGGAATATAGAATGGGGTATGACTGGATTTACTCTGGGCTCGGGAACTTTTGTGTACAATGTTTCAAATCCTTATATTCTAACTCCCTTGACAGTTGGCACGACTTATGATTTCTATGTTCGGGATAGTTGTGGCGGGGGCAATGTGAGTACTTGGGCTGGTCCTCAGAATTTCAGGACGCTTAGTTGTCCATCCCCATCGTCATTGTTAGCTACCCAGATTACTCAGACCAGTGCTGAACTTTCTTGGCTTAGGGGCGGGGCTTTTAATTGGAATATAGAATATGGTCTTTCGGGATTTACCCTGGGCTCGGGAACTTTTGTGTACAATGTTTCAAATCCTTATACTCTAAATCGCTTGACAGCTGGCACGACTTATGATTTCTATGTTCGGGATAGTTGTGGCGGGGGCAATGTGAGTACTTGGGCTGGTCCTCAGAATTTCAGGACGCTTAGTTGTCCATCCCCATCGTCATTGTTAGCTACCCAGATTACTCAGACCAGTGCTGAACTTTCTTGGCTTAGGGGCGGGGCTTTTAATTGGAATATAGAATATGGTCTTTCGGGATTTACCCTGGGCTCGGGAACTTTTGTGTACAATGTTTCAAATCCTTATACTCTAAATCGCTTGACAGCTGGCACGACTTATGATTTCTATGTTCGGGATAGTTGTGGCGGGGGCAATGTGAGTACTTGGGCAGGACCTTATAACTTTAACACGCTTAGCTGTCCATCCCCATTGTCATTGTTAGCTACCCATATTACTCAGACTAGTGCTGAACTCTCCTGGGTTAGTGGCAGGGCTTCTAATTGGAATATAGAATGGGGTATGACTGGATTTACTCTGGGCTCGGGAACTTTTGTGTACAATGTTTCAAATCCTTATATTCTAACTCCCTTGACAGTTGGCACGACTTATGATTTTTATGTTCGGGATAGTTGTGGCAGTAGCAATGTGAGTACTTGGGCAGGTCCTTATAACTTTAACACGATTAGCTGTCCAACATCTTTCTTTTTGAGAATTTCCCATATTACTCAGACCAGCGCTGAACTCTCCTGGATTAGGGGTGAGGCTTCTAATTGGGATTTAGAATATGGTCTTTCGGGATTTATTCTGGGCTCTGGAACTTTTGTGTACAATGTTTCAAATCCTTATACTCTAACTGCCTTGACATCCGGAACAACTTATGATTTCTATGTTCGGGATAGTTGTGGGGTAGGTCATGTGAATAGCTGGACTGGTCTTGGTACTTTTACCACCCTTTCGGCCATTTTGCCCTGCCCATCCCCATCGTCATTATTGGCTACCCATATTACTCAGAATACCGCTGAACTCTCCTGGATTAGTGGCAGGGCTTCTAATTGGAATATAGAATATGGTTTTTCTGGATTTACTCTGGGCTCTGGAACTTTTGTGTACAATGTTTCAAATCCTTATATTCTAACTCGCTTAACAGTTGGCACGACTTATGATTTCTATGTTCGGGATAGTTGTGGGGTAGGTCATGTGAGCAGTTGGGCTGGTCCTGATACTTTTACCACCCTTTCAGCCACTTTGCCCTGTCCATCCCCATCGTCATTATTGGCTACCCATATTACTCAGAATACCGCTGAACTCTCCTGGATTAGGGGTGGTGCTTCTAATTGGAATATTGAGTATGGGCCTATAAACTTTCCTCTGGGAAGCGGTATTTTCTTATACAATGTGTCTAGCCCTCGCACTTTAAGGGGCTTAAAGCCTAACACCTTTTATGATGTCTATGTACAGGACAGTTGCAATGTGGGCAATGTGAGCAATTGGACAGGACCCTTGTCTATTAAAACTATTATTGGTATAGATGATCTTCTCGAGCGCTCATTTCGCATTTATCCAAATCCTAGTGAAGGGGTTTTCAAGCTGGAGTTTAGCTCCTCTCTCGGGAAGAATATGGAGATCCGTATCACTAATATGATGGGACAAATAGTCTTGGAAGATGAGATTGAGAGTTTCAGCGGAAGCTATAGAAAAAGACTAGAGATGGGAGCTTATCGCAGTGGAGTATACCTATTGCAGCTGATTACTGAAAGGGCTACTGTGAACCGACGTATCATTTTGCAGTGAGAAGTAGCAAAACTTTTACAAGTTTACTCAAAAATGATCTTCTAATACTAATTAACGTTCTAAACAACTTTTTAAATGTGCGGAAATAATTTCATTTTTGCAAGTTTTTTGCCATAGTTGGCAATTTGGTGTAACGCATAGAATAATTAGATTTCTAGGCTTTCTAATGAAGTACACAAATTATTATTCAAAAACTTCTCTCGTATTTCTTATAGCGTAGATTATCCTATTTCTATTAATTCTTTATTCGCTTTGATAAGTTTTTGTTCAATTTTTATTTTAGCGGCAGTTTGCTGCTGGATTTCGAGAGGTGGGAAAGAGATTTAGTAGTTTTAATTTGATTTAGTGAGGTATTGCTTTGTGCCCCACCACGTTCTTGAATTTGAAAACATATGTAGAAGCTATCTGATAGTAAAATATTTTTCAAAAATAATCTTAATATTTTTTGCCTATTACTTCTTAGTCAAACCTATTCTTTGATTCAAAAGTAAATTATCAAATTGCAAATGAGCTACTTTGCCGACAGTTGCTCTTGTCATTGCAATAAGAACATCATCTTTTTTATTAAACTCTTTTTAGTTTCAATTTGGCTTATCATTATGAACAAGCGCTTATCTATAATCAGGACGTTTTGTACCGTTAATTTTATTTTTGAAATGTAGAAACAAATTTCCTTCAAAAAACATTCCTCTACTACCTTAGTGAAGATACCCAATTCTGCCAAATTGATAAAGGGGTAGTGAGGGGTCTTATCAGCTTGAGTTTTTATCCGAATCAACTCGGTTTTTGTCCCTTTGCTTTTAAGTAGATTCTCTACCAAGACAGCTTGCTGTAAGGCGAGCTTGCTGTCGCGTGTGCCTATACAGATGGTTGTGCTCAAAAAAAGGGAGTCAGTTTTCAAGGTCAAAGATGTGACGGATGATGCGAAGGTTGCTGTTTTCGTCACTTTTAAGTTTACGGGCAAACTGCCCGGTAATGCGGTTTAATAGCTGGTTAGTCAGTGTTTCAACGAGATCAATATTAAGGCTAGGAAACTTTTTGTGCAGATTTTGAACTTCTATGTTTTTCCAGTCGTCCATTTTTTGACGAACTTCCCGTAGAATAGGAGCTATTCTACGGCTTTCCAGCCAGAGATAAAATTCATCAAGAGCTTCGCTGATAATGGCCATAGCTGCCGGAATTTCTTTTCTTCTCTTTCGCATGCCTTCTTCTGCTATACTAGAAAGGCGATCAACATCATATACTTCAAAGCCAAGACAGGTATACAATTCCCCAGCAATGTTACGCGGCATACTAAGGTCTAATAATAAGCGGTATTTTAAAGTTTTGAAGTGATCGACTTTAACGATTGGATGGGAGGCCCCGGTAGCTACTATTATTACATCAGCTTCGTCTAAACCACTTTTTAGATAGCTGTAATCCAGGTGTTTTACACCAAAACGCTTCGCCAAGTGTCCTGCTTTTTCTTCAGTACGATTTACTAGGGTAATGTTTTGAATACCAGTTTGATTTATCAGGTTTTCGCAGGTTGTACGGCCAATTTTCCCCGTTCCCAATACGAGTATTTTCGGTTGAGGATTTCCCAGAATGTATTTCTTTACTTGGCTAACCGCTGCGAAAGCTATTGAAGCAGCTCCGTTGGAAAGTTGAGTTTCGTTTTTAACCCTTTTAGAGGTTTGTATAGCAGTATTGACCAATCTTTCCAAAAAAACATTATGAGCTTGCTGTTCTTCGGCAAACTGAAAGGATTTTTTGATTTGACCAATGATCTCAAAATCCCCCAATATTTTAGATTCTAAACCGCAACCTACTCTAAAAAGATGTTCCACAGCTTGGCGATTTTTTTTTACATTCTGATATTGATAAAAAAGCTCATAACTGATATTGGTGTATTTGCAGAAAAGTGAAATAATATCCCGTGGACAATTTGCAAAAGCATATATTTCAGTACGGTTACAGGTAGGAAGAATCATAATGCCATCTCCTTCAGACTTTTTATAGCTGTATATCAAATGACTGGCTTGTTCTCGGTCTAAATTGAATTTTTCCCTTATGGCTATATCTGCTGACTTATGATTAATTCCTATTAGGAAAAAATTAGAAAACTGACTGAGTTGGAAATTTTTCATATCACTGCACAAAAATATACCATTAAAAAGTTCATTAATACTCGAAGAAGAAATAATGATATCCCAATTAGTTGAACCAGCTTATTTAGATTTATTCTAATTTAGATTAAGTTATAGTTCTTTGCAATAATAAGCTAATAAGGGGTTTTTAAATTATGATATTTGTCATGCTTAACGAATATAATAGTTGATGGAACTGTATTTTGAAATGAAAAAAGCGGAACTGACTGGAAACTAGAATCGGAAAATATTCAAAATTAATAAGGGTATTTTTATGGTTAAAGTAGAAAATGGAGATAAAGCTTCTTTTTCACTTGAGGGGTTGTATTAATAAAAACTTCATACAGTTTTAACTTTGCAACTAAAGGAGGCGCAATATTCTATTTCAATCAAGGGGTCTACAAACTCCAACTAGAAAGAGGAAAAAGCTTATTGTTTTATAATCCTTTAATAGCTTTGGAACTGGAAGCTGAGATCTTAATCTGCAGCTAATTTTTTATATATCACGGTAGAGAATCTTCATCATCTATTCGTGGAAAATGTAAATGGAAAATACTATGTAGATCGTACACTTACACCTATTCCCACTCTTAGTCGATAAATCAACTGTTCCAATCCTGGATAAAGTGATCCTGCCAAACAAGTATATCGGAAAGGGAAGGCTTATGAAATATTAGCTCTTTTTTAATGAGGAAGAAGATAAAGATGTTGAGTAATGTCCTTATTCTAGAAGATGAGAAGAATGTGAAGCACGGTTGCTTGGTTAAGAAGATACTAAAATAGTAACTCAAAAGATGAATCATTCTCTTGCTTTAAGAGAGCTTTCCCGAAAAATAGGGCTTAATGAACATTGCTTGGAACAAGGGCTTTAAAAGTATATATAGCAAAACGGTCTTTCAGTTTTTGGACGATTATCGACTAAATACAGTTTGGCATATGCTGGATTCAAGTAAGTCGAAAGTAAGCGATGCTGCCTATCAGGCTGATTACGCCAACTTCAATCACTTTATTGCTGCTTTTAAAAAGAAGTTTGGAATAACGCCCAAGAAATGCCTTATAGCTAAGATTATTAGCTAGTTGTTTACTATCAAAAATATCAAACTAAAAATAAAAAGGTCAAATGACAAAGGAAGCCCTGCTTTTAGTCAACCTTGGTTCACCCGATTCCTATAGGTTGCCGGACGTAAGGAAATATTTGCGAGAGCTCCTGATGGATGAGCGTGTAATGGACTATCCTTATTGGTTTCGATATCTGTTAATCGAAGGTATCATTTTACGCACACGTCCGCGCAAATCAGCGAAATCCTATAAAAGCATTTGGTGGGAAGAAGGCTCACCTCTGATTGTACTGAGCAAAAGATTAACTCGGAAGGTTCAAAAATATTCTGATATGCCGATAGGCTTAGGAATGCGCTACGGTAATCCTTCTATAGAATGTGGTATCCAACAGTTAGTGGATGCTAATCCTCACCTGAAAGAGGTTTTATTGATTCCATTGTATCCGCATTATTCCATGAGTAGCTACGAAACCGCAGTAGTTAAAACACGGGAAATAGTGAGTTCTATGTTTAGAAATTTAAAGTTGAAGATTAAAAAAGCTTTTTTTGATGACAAACGTTACTTGAAAGCTGTGGCAAAAGCTTTAAAGCCAATTTTAAATAGAGGATACGATCACCTCCTATTCAGTTATCATGGGATTCCCGAAAGGCACATACGTAAGTCAGATATTACCCACAACCACTGTCTCAGGGTAGAAAACTGCTGTCAGGTAGATTCTCCGGCTCATGAGTTTTGTTACCGTCATCAGACTTTTAAAACTACTGAATTAATTGCCAACTGCCTTCAATTACCGAAATACAGGTACAGCACTAGTTTCCAAAGTCGTTTGGGATATGATTCTTGGTTGATGCCTTTCACCGATAAAACCATAGTTGAAATGGCTCAAAGAGGCGTTAAAAAGCTCGTAGTGGTTTGTCCGGCCTTTGTAACGGATTGCTTAGAAACCATTGAGGAAATTGGTGAAGAAGGGCAGAATTTGTTTTTGAGAAATCAAGGGAAAGAGCTTATCCTCGTACCTTGCCTCAATGATCAAGACCACTGGGCTAAGCTTCTAGCTGAATGGGCCAGAGAAGATTTGCAACTTTGAAGTTTTGATGTTCAAAGTTTGAGATTTAAGGTTTACATTTTGGGGTGATGACTAGCTTAGGGCTTTTTGCTAAAGTTTTTTAACGGCATTATATAAATTGTTGCTGCAATCATTACTGCTGAGAATCGATTTCTTTTAAAATATGATAAAAATGTGAGCTTGTTTATTTATAAATGGCAGTAGAAACTCCAAATACTCCATAGATCAATGCCCTAGCTATTGTTTTGTTTTCCATCAGGGATGGGCTTCCCATACGTCCAATCTCAAGGCGTTTCCTCTTTGTCAGACTGGCTGATCGTGCCTTGTCCCCTAATACGGGCCCTTCTTCCTCGTTCAGCTGTCCGTGATACCTGTCTTCTATTTCTCGACTTACTATCTTGACAACCGTTGCGGTACCACCCGGTAAGGTCAGCCGGGAACTTTTCACCTCTCGGTCCTTTGGGCATAACATCTACTTCCTTTACTTAGCTGAGCTTATATATCGTCCTCTATAAGCCCTCCTCTATAGTCTTTTTCTCTTCCTCTTCTCTCAAGTGGAACAATTCTACACTTGTATACGACAGGATATGCTTAATATCGTGATTATCTCCATAAACGGAAGAGAATTAAAATCTGGTATGTACATTTACACGCTTGTTGTTTAATGACAAAGAGGTGGATACCAAAAGAATAATCTTGATGAAGGGAGAACTTGAATAAGTTGGAAAAACTTAGAAAGCTGCAATTAAGTGTTAGTTGCAGTTTTTTTATTGGGCGTTTCTAAAGAGAAATCTTGCTGATCAATATTGCTTTTCTCAACAATATACAAAGGGCGTTTCAATACATTTTTATCGATTCGGCTAATGTATTCTCCTATAACTCCAATGGAGATTAACTGAACGCCTCCAATAAACATAGAACTAATAATGAGGGATGTCCAATCTGTAATAGTTCTATTCAAGATAAAATACGAATAAATAGCATATAGAATAATAACAAAAGAAATAAATGAAATAGCAAAACCAAGCTTGGTTACTAGCTGCAAAGGCTTATCAGAAAAACTGATAAACTGGGTAATATCATCCATTGCAAAATGCTACATTTTTCCCAGTGAATAACCAGACTTTCCATATATTCTTTTATCTCGATTAAACAGCACTTCGGTTTGCTTAAGTCCTAGCCATGCTATTTGCTCTCTTAAAAACTTGTTTTGTTCGGACATCTGTTTTAGGTAATGAACAACTTTTTGATCAATCAATCGGAAGTCACCTGTATCCAATGGAATATTGATGGGTGTAAGTCGTTTTAAAATACGGTAAAATAGTTTTGCTGTAAACTTTTTAAAGAGACTCTCTCCTTTTCTTTCTACCCGTTTAGCATAAACTACTTCATACCCTTCTTTGTATTTTTTATACAAATCAGTAATTAATTCAGGAGAGCCTTGTAGATCACCATCAATAATAATAACAGCTTTTCCTTATGCAGGCATCTAATCCTGATGTTACAGCAATCTGATGATCAAAATTCCGACTAAAGTTGATATAGAAAACACGATGATCTTGCTCTGTTAACTTCAATAACTCCAACAAAGAATGATCTTTACTGCCGTCATTCACAAATATCAATTCATAATTTTCGGAAATTTGAGACACAGTTTTTTGAAGACGTTCGTATAACTTAGGAATAATCTGCTCCTCATTGTAGATCGGAATAATTACAGAAATATCATTGAACATACGATGTGTCTTTTTTGTTTCTTTTTTGAATTTTAAATTGAAAAGTTCTGCATAAAGCCAAACAATAGTTAACAAATACAAAGAAGAAATAAAGTCACGGTTAAAAATCAGAGTTTCATAATTATTAAGATGCATAAATCTTAGAGCTCTTTCGAGATTTAAAAAATAAGCCAAATACCCAATGATAGCAATTAAAGGCTTTCTTTTGTATATAGCGTATGCAATTAAAAAACAAATGCAAGGTGGGTATATCTTTCGTGCATTTGCGTATTGAAATAAAAAAATAAGAGGGAATAACTGTGCACATAATTAGAAACTTGTCCAGAGGAATATTCAGTTCAGCTCTTCTTACTATTGATAAATATCCATATTTGGCTAAGGGAAATAGTGCAATGCTACTTGCAGCAAAAAACATGAATAATCCCCAGCTTATATAACTTATTCCTTTAAAAGTTTTACTATCGGGCATATTGTAAAGCTCTCCTGATAGTAGGAAATGCCAAATATTATAGGCATTCATGGATATTACAGGATATTTCCCAACAGAACCAGTGACAACAGCTCATAAATTTTCAAGTGTTCCTGCAATAATAAACGGTGTAATAATAAGTAGTTGTAAGATCAAGGGGATAAAAATTCACTTCGTCATTTTTTTACCGAAAATCTTGAAATTATCACAGGCAAAAGCATAAGTCCTACGACAGGTAAAAAGATGATAGCCTGAAGTTTAAAATTGATAGCAAGAATTATGAAAATCAAAGAAAGGAGTACTCTTTTTTTGAAAGCAAAGTACCATGAAATAAAAGCCAACCAAGTCAAAATGGCATCCACTTGCCCTCATATAATTGTATTATATTAGGATAGCTATGCTGAGCAGGTAAAATAAAATATTTAAAAGAATCGTATCCCAACTATGTTCCTTTCTTTTAATCACTAATGCAAGAAAGAACCCTGTGACGAAATGAAACAATAAAGTAATTGATTTTAAGTAATGAATATTGCCATCGATTTTTTCAACGCTTCCTTGAATAAATCCAAATATTTTCAAGATGTAATGAAATAAGGGAAGGTAATCTATATTTGAATTGTAAACATTACCTAATCCGTTTTGGAATATATATTCTGACCATTGTTTCCAAAAGCTAATATCCCAACTTCCATCCATGAGGCATTACTATAAAACAAAATGTAAACAGCAAAGCACATAATGGAATATATTTTTTAATAAACTCGCCCATAAATTATTTTATCCTTTATACTATAGGTAACGAAGGTACTCTTTTGAGCTTAGTTATTCAAGATTTATTCCGATTAAATCATCTTGAAACGTGTGTGTTGCTTGAATCCATTGATTTTTTAGGCAGGAAATAAGGGCTTATCCTTCCAAATTCCCAACCTTTCTAAGAATATCCCCCACAGCATAGTTACTATATAAAGAAATGCGCTGCCGTTTTTTGGATGCAGTCGTCATAGCGAATGCGTTTTTCTCGAATTAAGTGGCAGAAATACTGGTAAACAGCCTTGTGTTTTTGTGAGTGTGGAGTTTCGTTTTGGAGCTTGTATATAGCAAATTTACCCCATCCTTGCAAGGTTGTATCTACAAATACCACTCCAACAGTTTTATTTCAGAAATAGCAAAAATCCTGCTTTTAATGTTGTTCCGCTGGATTTGAATACCATGAGGCTCAACGGGTTACGATCCCAAAATTCACATCGCTGAAATAACGGATGGGATGATCACTTACCAAACCATCCCTGCTAAAACAGCCCTGACTCCTGTGGAAGAGTCCATCAGGACGATTAAGACTAAATACGCCTTTTACGAATTAAGTGGCAAGGAGTACTTTGCTATCAAACGGATTAACTGGTGCTGCTTTACAATACGGGTCAAAAAACACTGGCAGAGTCCCTTGAAATTGAAAACGGGCTCAAGGAAGTCAAGGAGTTGGTGCTATCAGGAGGACTGGCTTAGTGATAAGGAGGAAATAAATACCGGGTAGAGGCGTCTGGAAACAAGCAGTATTGGGAATTTTTGAGTGAGACGGAAAGGCTTACACTGAGTTCGTGCCGAATGCCAAAAAGGCTACTTTACGCAAAGTTATTAAAGGGAAGATATCACCTGAAAGGCTGATGGCTGGAGAGGCAATACTGGGTTGATAAAGGTCAGCTATGATAAGCCTCTAAGAATAGACAAGAGTAAATTATTCTCAAACAGACTAGCAGTTCCCATGAATAGAATAGGAAGTTTTTGGAGTTATGCCGAGAGACCATCGGCCAAGTTTAAAGGTGTAAGAAAATACTTTGAACTGCCTTTGAAGAAGTGTGAACGGAGGTGGAAGAAGACCAAGAACAGTTGCAAAAAAGAACTTTGGAAATTTAATGTTAAAAGCAGGAACAAACTAAGAGATGACCACCTTTCAACAATTTTTGATAATGATTATATATTTGGTAGAAAATTAAATCTTCTGGTCTAGAGCATCTTGGTAAACTAAAGTTTTGATTCGATTTGACAAATTAAACTTATTCAATCTGGGTTTTAACTTATCTCTAGAAACCTTCAATGCCGTTGATAAGCCGATTGACTCCCTCGCAAATTCATCAATATCATGATTTAAATCTATATTGCTTTCCAATAATTTATTCTTAACAGATCTCTATCTACAGAGCAATATTGATGATCTTACCGGGAACTACAATAATCTTTTTAGGATTCTTTCCCTGTAAATAGTGTTGGGTTTTTTCCAGGAGCAGTACTTCTTCCTCTATTTCCTTTTTACTTAAACTTAGGGGAAGTTCATATCTAAAACGCAGCTTTCCATTGAAGGATACCGGATAATCAAAACTATTTTCTACTAAGTACTCCCCTTTATGCTCGGGGTAAGCTTGAGTTGTAACTGAATCCTTGTGACCTAAGCCTAACCATAATTCTTCTGCGATATGAGGGGCAAAAGGTGAAATTAGAACGGTTAAAGGTTCCAGCACTTTACGTTTGTTACATTTCAGATTACGGAGTTCATTTACGCAAATCATAAAGGCACTTATAGAAGTATTGAAACTAAAGTTCTGAATATCCTTATTTACTTTTTTAATAAGAGTGTGAAGTGATTTCAATTCTTTTTTGTCGGGATTTTCTTCCAGAATATTCCACTTTCTGTCCTGATGATATAAACACCATAATTTTTTCAGAAAGTTATGCACTCCACTGATGCCTGTTGTATGCCATGGTTTGGATTGCTCTAAGGGCCCTAAGAACATTTCATACATTCGCAAAGTATCGGCTCCATATTGTTCAATAACATCATCAGGGTTAACTACATTGAACTTTGACTTGGACATTTTTTCTACTTCACGTGTGGTGAAAAATTTACCTTTCTCAGTGATAAATTCAGCATCAGCAAAATCCTTTCTCCAAGACTTGAAAGCCCCCATATCTAGTTCATCAGTAGCTGAAACCATACTTACATCTACATGTAACTTGGAAGTTTTATAGTCTTTCTTTAATCCTGCCGATACAAAACTATTGGTGCTTACCACCCTATGTATAAAAGCCGATTCTCCAGTAATCATTCCTTGGTTGATGAGCTTTTTAAAAGGCTCGCTAGTATGCACTTTTCCTTGGTCTTGTATGAACTTATGCCAGAAACGAGAATACAGCAAATGGCCAGTGGCATGCTCACTACCGCCTACATAAAGATCAACATTTTGCCAGTATTGCTCGGCTCTTTTTCCTACAAACTCGTTTGCATTATTAGAGTCCATATAACGAAGGTAATACCAACTGCTGCCTGCCCAACCTGGCATAGTGGCAGCTTCTAGGGGAAACCCTCCGTCTTTTGGTACGACTCCTTTTTCAGGATGATAATTCCATTTCTTAGCACGAGCCAAGGGTGGTTCTCCTTCTTCTGTGGGTAGATAGGTATCTACCTGTGGTAATTTCAGGGGGAGATGCTCCTCTTTTATCGTCTTGGGAATGCCTTCCTCAAAATAAATTGGAATAGCTTCGCCCCAATAACGCTGGCGCCCAAAAACCACATCGCGCAAGCGATAGGTGACTGTAGCTTTTCCCAGTCCTCTTTTTTCAATTTCCTCAATGGCCTTAGCAATTGCATCTTTTACCTCCAGCCCGTTCAGAAAATCGGAATTGATCAAAGTCCCTTCTTTAGCATCATGGTATGCGTCCTCAATATTTCCTCCACTTACGACTTTAAGTATTAGCAGTTCAAATTTCTTTGCAAAAGCATAATCACGGCTATCGTGGGCAGCTACTCCCGCAACTGCTCCTGCTCCATAAGAAACCAAAACATAATCTCCTATCCAAATTGGAATAAGATTACCTGAGAAAGGGTGTATGGCATAGGTTCCAGTAAAATCCCCGGTAAGCGTTTTTATACTACCACTTATACGATCGCGCTCGTTTTTACGCCTTGCTTGTTTCTTATATCGTTCTACCGTCCCTTTTTGGTCAGCCGTAGTGATTTTATCTATCAGCTTATGTTCGGGGGCTAATACTATAAAAGTAACTCCAAAAATAGTGTCGGGACGGATGGTGAATATTTCTATTTTTTCCTCGTGATTTTTTAAAGAAAAAAATATACTTACCCCTTCGGAGCGTCCTATCCAGTTGCGCTGAGATTCTTTGATGGATTCAGGCCAATCGATTTCTTCTAAGCCATCTAGTAGACGCTGGGCATAAGCGGTGATGCGCATACTCCATTGCATCATTTTTTTCTGGATAACTGAGTAATCCCCTCTTTTGCTGCGGCCGTCTTTTACTTCATCATTGGCTAGAACACCCAGCTCGGGGCACCAGTTTACCATACTCTCGGAGCGATAAGTAAGGCGATAATTTTGAAGCACTGCTTCTTTTTCAGCTTTGCTAAAAGCAGCCCATTCTTTAGCAGTAAAGCTCATTTCTTTCCCGAAAGCTGCCTGTATGCCTTCAGTTCCAAAATAATTAAATTTAGCTTTAAGCTCGGCAATAGGTTCAGCTTTATCGGTTCTCTTATTGTACCAACTGTTGAATAATTGTATGAAGATCCACTGGGTCCAGCTGTAAAAGTCAGGGCTAGAGGTGCATATTTCCCTAGACCGGTCGAAGGAAAGGCCAATTTTATATAGCTGTTTTCGGTAGCGTTTGATATTTTTTTCAGTAGTAATGGCCGGATGTTGTCCAGTTTGTATTGCATATTGTTCGGCCGGAAGACCAAAAGAATCATAGCCCATGGGATGAAGCACATTATAATCGCAATGACGCATGTAGCGCGATACAATATCAGAAGCGATATAACCTACAGGATGCCCTACATGCAGCCCTGCCCCAGAAGGATAGGGGAACATGTCCAACACGTAATATTTTGGCTTATCGGATTGATTTTCTGCTGTATACGTTTGCTCTTCTGCCCATTTTTCCTGCCATTTAGGCTCTATTTCACGGAAATTGTACTTCATAAGTCACCTTTAATTATTGGGAATGCGAAGTTAGCGGATAGCCAAAAGCTAATCGTATTCTTAAAGATTACTACTCGGTACGAAGATTCCTTTTAGAACCATAGTATTTGTAGGGGAATAGAAAAATCGACCTTTGCTTTTCAACCTTCTGTAAAGTCAAAAAATAAATAATACGATAGTAATATCTCTCGTATCTCATATCACGACCAGATGTTCTCATCATCAATTTGATATATCTTTTATTCTGATATATAATGGGTGATACCTTCTTTGTGTAAGATATAGAAATTTTTGCCTTTAACAGTGATGGCTTTAGACTCGGGCAAGTTTAGCAATTGATTTTTTTCTTTTTGAGTAAACAAATCTGTTTCTACTAAAAGATTTTTTTTAAGGCAATACAGCTTTCTACCTTCCACTTCAAAGTCTAGTACATCTGTAAAAAAAATGGTCTTTATATAAGCTCCTACTGGATCGAAAACCAAAATACCCGTATCGGGTAAATAGAGATAAATATTTTCAATAGTACTTATCAATATCTCAGGCTGGTCTTCTTTGCCAGCTATTTGTGTAATGTTAAGGGTTTGGGCCGTTATTTTATTGATTTTTATATTGAAGCGGTATAGCTTATCAGTTACCTGGTCGTAAAACCAAATATTCTCTTGATCGGAATAAGCTACTAAGCGAACGTCTAAAAAGCCGTAATCGGCAAAAGCAGTTTGTGAGCTTTGGTTAAGACGATTATCCAGAATAATGACCTGGTATACGTCTTGGTAAAATAATAAAGGATTAAGTGCATTTAATGCGTCTATATGCTTTATTTCTCCCAATATTGGGTTGCTATATGCAAATAGCTCTTTACCTTGAGGGTTGAGCTTGTGAAGGATATCGTTTTTAACGATATAAAGATTACCGAATTGATCAGCTGTAAAATTTTCTACTTCTTTAAGTGGAATGGTTGTTTGTAAGGTTAGCTGTGTCAAAATAGTTTGCCAACCGAGAAAGATCATGGACATTAAGGCTCTCATCTGGTGGCTTTAAGAGGGTTCATCTTTAATAACTCTTCTATATGATCTCTGGTATTGGAAAGACGGGGAACTTTATTTTGTCCACCTAACTTACCTTTAGACTTTAGCCATCGATAAAATAGACCTTTAGGGGCTATCAATATTTCAGGCCTTCTAATGGCCATATTTTTGTATCGTTTGGCTTCGTAATCACTATTAAGATCTTTTAATGTGTCATCCAAAACATCCACAAAATATTCAAAATTTTGTGGTTCTACGGAAAACTCAATCACCCACTGATGAGTTCCACTTTTTTCTCCTTTCATATAAATCGGAGCTACTGTGTAGTCTACTATAGCAGCGTCGGTTTTTTCGCAGGCTTTTCGGAGAGCTGTTTCTGCATTTCCAACAACCACTTCCTCGCCAAAGGCATTGATAAAATGTTCGGTACGGCCTGAAATCTGAATACGATATGGTAAAACAGAGGTGAAGCAGACGGTGTCACCTAATATATAACGCCATAATCCTGCATTTGTGCTAATCACTACTGCATAACTTTCACCAACTTTTACTTCGCTTAATGGTATAGTTTGAGAATCTTTACCATTGAACTGGCTCATGAGAATGAACTCATAAAAGATTCCATAATCAAGCATCAGTAACATTTCTTCGCTATCTGTTAAATCCTGTATGCCAAAGAAGCCTTCTGACGCATTATAGGTTTCTAGAAAAGTGAAGACTGGGTTAGGTAAAATCTCTTCAAATTGCTTGCGATAGGGGCTGAAGCTTACTCCACCGTGCATGTATAACTCTAGGTTTGGCCAAACTTCGTGGAGATTGCTTTTGCCGGTTTTTTTAAGTACCTTGCGAGCTAATACCAAGACCCATGAAGGCACTCCAACTAAGTTTCTTACATCTTCTTTAATAGTAATATTAACAATGGCTTCAATTTTTTCTTCCCATTCTTTTATGAAGATATTCTGGCTAGGTGTGCTGAGTATTTTCACCCAAAAGGGAAGATTCTCCATTATAATAGCCGAAACGTCACCATAAAAAGACCTGTTCCTGTTGTTAATATTATTGGCAAATATGCTACCCCTCAAACCTAGGCTCATTCCAGAGAATATTTCTGTATTAGGACAATTGTTGCAATAAATGCTCAATAGGTCTTTGCCGCCTTTTAAATGACAATCTTTTATGCTTTCTCGGCTAACTGGTATAAACTTACTTTTACTACTGGTGGTACCGCTGGACTTAGCGAACCATTTAATGTCAGTGGGCCAAGTTATGTTTTGTTCTCCGATATATAATCGTTTTATTTCGCGTTCAAAGCTTTCATAAAAATTCAGAGGGACCCTCCGTTTAAACTCTTCGTAATTATTAATCTCATCGAAGCGATATTTTCTACCCCATTCAGTATGTTTAGCTTTATTTAGCAGATCGAAGAGGAGTTGCTGTTGAACCTCAATGGGATATCTGATAAAAAACTCAATCTGGTGGAAGCGGCTTTTCATGCGCTTGGTTATAAATGAATTTATTAGATTGAACTTCATCTTCAGGTTTTTAGCGATAAATATCTAAAAAAGTTTGCGAATGCACTTCTATAGCACATTGAGTAAAATGCAATCTTACGTAGTAAATGCTAAGGTTCATTATTTACTTGAAGCTGATAATGACTTCCTTAAATTTAATGAGTTAATAGGAAGGCAGCTTAGTCTCGAGTTTCTTCATCAAAAGTACTGTGCTTCCTGTACCAGTGAGTGCAAAGAGCTTTACCGAATGGGTTTTTGCAAGGATTGTTTTTTCACCAAACCCGAAGCAGGGGAAAGCATCATCAGGCCTGAACTGAGCAGGGCACATCAAGGAATGGAAGATCGCAGCCTGGAATTTGAAAAGGCCTATCAGTTACAGCCTCATATAGTTTACCTTGCTAATTCCGGAGGGCTTAAAGTTGGGGTAACCCGTGAAAAACAAAAACTAACTCGCTGGGTAGATCAAGGTGCTTACCAAGCAATGGTATTTGCCAAGACCTCTAATCGTTATGAAGCAGGCTTAATAGAAGTGGACATGAAAAATTACATTGCTGACAAAACTGCATGGCAACAGATGTTGAAAAATGAAGATACAGAAGTAAATATTTTGGCAGAAAAAAAGAAACTCAGAAAAATGTTAAGGGACGATTTACAACACTTTATTAGTAATGAGAATGAGATTACTACGCTTGAATATCCTGTAGAGAAATATCCCATTAAAATAAAAAGTATCAATCTGGATAAAGACCTTAAGATAGATGCTGTTTTGCAGGGTATTCGTGGCCAATATCTAATTTTAGAAGGAGGAAGAGTGCTCAATGTCCGTTCGAATACTGGTTATCGGATTAAGGTTTACTTTTAAAGGAAGAAACCAATTGCAATAAGAAGAAAAGGTATTGCTAATTTGATGGACATTAATGTATGTTTGAACTAAAAAGCTTATGCAAGCTATGAAAAATACCCAAAATGTACTTCGTTATATAGTTTACTTTCTTTGTGGAAATGTAAAATATGCTAAAATAAAAGAGAAACAGCGTTATTTTATATAAGGTTTACAGCTACAAGATTGCTGTTAAATTAAGATAGATAAGCCATTTGAGCAATTTTCTGTAGCCAGGGTTCTGCAGTTATATTTTAATAAGGTTTAGAATTTTCCTCAATAAAGCGGGTTCTAAAAATAAGCCATGCAGTACTAATTATTAGCATTTTAAGCAATTTTTTAAGTAGGTGGGAATAATATCATTTTTGTGAGTTTTTCATTATAGTTGGCGATTTGCCCTATCCTTGTAATTGTCCAAAAAATTTCAATGTCAAGCGTACTTTGAACACCCTTATGCTTGCCGGGAAATAGAACTTTACGAATACATCAACAAACTCATAAGGCAATATATACCCAAGTCATTTTGAAAATTGATGTTATCACTCCAGAGCAATTGCTCAAATAGCTAACAAAACAAAAAACAGGCCAATTGAAAACGATGACTAATTATCTTTATCTCTGAACTCATACTTAAAGGTTGAATCTAGCATGTTTACTCATCATTTTATTGTAGGAAGATTAATCGTCTTTACCTTATTTTTGTTGTTCTTTCAAGTTTAGTCTTGTAATTTGATATAACATGAGATTTCGATTAACAGAGCAGCATTTGATGATTCAGAAAGCAGCTCGTGATTTTGCGCAGAAAGAGCTATTGCCTGAAGTAATTGAGCGAGATGAAAAGCAGCAATTTCCGAAAGAACAAGTTAGGATGATGGGTGAGATGGGCTTTATGGGAATGATGGTTGATCCTAAATACGGTGGTAATGGCCTTGATACAGTTTCTTATGTATTGGCTATGAAAGAAATTTCTAAGATTGATGCATCGGCTTCTGTTATAATGTCTGTAAATAACAGCTTGGTGTGTTGGGGTCTTGAAAAATTTGGAACTGAGGAACAAAAGCAAAAGTATTTAGTGCCTCTTGCCAAAGGAGAAATTATAGGAGCTTTTTGCCTTTCCGAGCCTGAAGCGGGATCCGATGCGACCTCGCAAAAAACTACAGCTATAGATAAAGGGGATTATTACCTTCTAAATGGAAATAAAAATTGGATTACTAACGGCAATTCAGCTTCTGTTTACTTAGTTATGGCTCAAACGGACGCAGAAAAAAGCCATCGAGGTATCAACTGCCTGATTGTGGAAAAGGGAATGGAAGGTTTTACTGTTGGAAAGAAGGAAAACAAATTAGGTATCCGCGGTTCAGACACTCACTCTTTGATGTTTCAAGATGTAAAAGTGCCTAAAGAAAACAGAATAGGAGAAAATGGCTTTGGGTTTAAGTTTGCTATGAGGGTGCTGGATGGTGGCCGCATTGGAATTGCTGCTCAGGCTTTGGGCATTGCTTCAGGAGCTTATGAATTTGCCTTAAAGTATGCCAAAGAACGTAGGACTTTTGGGAAAGAAATTGGCAAACATCAAATTATTGGATTTAAATTGGCTGATATGGTTACCGAAATCGAAGCTGCACAATTAATGTGCTTAAGAGCAGCTTGGTTAAAAGACCAAGAATTACCTTTTGATAAAGAAAGTGCTCAAGCTAAACTCTATGCCTCTACTGTGGCTATGAAAACTACTGTTGAAGCAGTACAGATACACGGGGGTTATGGCTATGTAAAAGAATACCACGTTGAGCGATTAATGCGCGACGCCAAGATCACTCAGATTTATGAAGGAACCTCTGAGATTCAGAAAATTGTGATCAGTAGAGCAGTGCTAGCAGATTAAAAAAACTATTCTAGAGTCTAATATTATAAAATGCGGATAAACCAACGATATTTTTCAAGACTCTAAGTAACTTTAGGTTAGTATGTTTTAGAAATATAAGAGGAGATGAAAAACCCCATTTAAGTTACCTTTAATTTAATTACTATGGTAACTTGATCATAAATAGCCATTTAAGTGAACATAAATAACATTGTCAAGGTGAATTAAAACCCCAAATACTACTATTAATACAGCATGGAGATTGAAAAAACCTAGATAGCTACCCTAAAAAGATGGCTGAATCCTCTTAATGGTTTGGATATCTCGCCAATCAGTCCAGCCTGCTACGGTTTTGTTACCAAATCTAATAAGAGGGGAGATTATCGAAGCGTGATACAGAAGGAAATAGGGCAATGAGAACATTCACAAGGGTTCTCTTAATCTGACGGGAAAATTTATCATTGATTATTCTAGCATTCAAAAGAAAGGCAGGAAGATATGCTCTTAAGATTATCCAGAGACTTCAATGAAAGATAGAATGTTAATAATTTTGAAATCCAAATAATATATTTGTGGATACTTAGTGAGGCCTTTGACTTTAATTTACAGTTAATATTTGGTATAATATTAGTAACTTGTATTTTCATTGTTTAAAATCATTTTATCGATACGTCATGGACGAAAATTTTTCACCTCTCGTAAAAGATGTAATCAGCTATAGCAAAGAAGAAGCTTTGCGCATAGGGCATGATTATATAGGAACAGAACATTTAACCCTTGGATTAATCTGTGCAGGAGAAGGTAGTGCCATAGAGATTCTAGAGGGCTTAGGTGTTGATATTAATGCTTTTCGAAGAAAAATTGAAGCTATGAGTGTTCCTAGTATTATCCGGCAAGTTGTTAAGAGGAATTTATCTCTCAACCGTCAGGCCGAAAAAGCGTTAAAAACTAGCTTTTTAGAAGCCAAACTTTTTCAAAGTAGTGTAATCCGAACTTCCCACCTTTTGTTGTCTATACTGCGTAATGATGATGACCCTATTTCTCGTATTCTCAACCAATATGATATTGATTACGATACTGTAAAAGAGGAATACAAAGTTCACTATTCTGATGAGCTAGAAGACGAGCTTCGTGGTGAGATGCCCTTTAGTGAAGATGATGATGATGAACAGAACTTTCGTTACAGTGGTGGCTTCAAGGGCAGTAAAGTTGAGATCAAAACCAAAACCCCTGTATTGGACAATTTTGGCAGGGATTTTACTAAACTAGCTCAAGAAAATAAGTTAGACCCGGTAATAGGTCGTGAAAAAGAAATTGAACGAGTATCGCAAATTCTTTCACGCAGAAAGAAAAACAATCCTTTGCTTATAGGTGAACCGGGCGTGGGTAAATCTGCTATAGCAGAAGGCTTGGCCTTATGCATTGTAAGGCGTAAAGCTTCTCGAATACTTTTTGATAAGCGGATAGTCACTTTAGATTTAGCTTCACTAGTAGCTGGAACTAAATACCGTGGCCAGTTTGAAGAACGCATAAAAGCACTGATGAGTGAGTTGGAGAAAAATGACAATATCATTCTCTTTATAGATGAGCTACACACTATAGTAGGTGCAGGAGGAGCTACTGGCTCACTGGATGCCAGTAATATGTTTAAACCGGCTTTAGCAAGTGGAGAGATTCAATGTATAGGAGCCACTACCCTCGATGAGTATCGTCAATATATTGAAAAAGATGGTGCGTTGGAAAGACGCTTCCAAAAAATAATGGTAAACCCTACAACTCCCCAGGAAACTATTCAGATTCTGAATAACATCAAAGATAGTTATGAAGAGCACCATAATGTAAACTATACAGAAAATGCTATTAAAGCTTGTGTAACTCTCACATCTCGTTACGTAACAGACCGTCACTTACCAGATAAGGCTATTGATGCCTTAGATGAAGCAGGTTCCCGCGTTCACATTACCAATGTTAACGTTCCTCAGGGAGTAATTGAATTGGAGAAAAAACTGGACGAAATTAGAAGGCAAAAAATGCAAGTAGTTAGGAGGCAACGCTATGAAGAAGCAGCTAACCTTCGCGATGACGAAAAAAGAATTGAAAGCCAATTGCGGGAAGCACGAGCTACTTGGGAAGAAGAGGTGAGGAAAACTCGTGAAATCGTAGACGAGTCTGATGTAGCAAAAGTAGTGGCTATGATAACAGGTATTCCGGTACAAAGAGTTACCCAACACGAGAGTAAACGTTTGGGAAACATGACAGAACAAATCAAATCTAGAATTATTGGTCAAGACGAAGCAGTAAATAAAATTGTAAAGGCTATTCAACGTAGCCGCGTTGGCTTAAAAGATCCTGACAAGCCTATTGGTTCCTTTATTTTTTTAGGTTCTACAGGAGTCGGTAAAACACAGTTGGGTAAAGAGTTAGCCCATTCTTTATTTGACAGCCATGATAATCTGATTAGGATTGACATGAGTGAATATATGGAAAAATTTGCTGTATCTCGTCTTGCGGGAGCACCTCCCGGATATGTAGGCTATGAAGAAGGAGGTCAGCTTACTGAAAAAGTGCGTAGAAAACCTTATTCTGTAATACTATTAGACGAGATTGAAAAAGCACACCCGGACGTATTTAACCTCTTGCTACAGGCTTTTGACGATGGGTATATGACAGATAGCTTGGGTCGTAAAATAGATTTTAAGAATACCATTATCATCATGACATCTAACATAGGAGCATCCCAGTTGAAAGACTTTGGAATTGGTGTTGGTTTTGAAACAGCAGCACGTGAAAAAGGCAAGCAAGGTCTTATTAAAGGAGTAATAAAGTCTGCTTTAAAACGTGCCTTTGCACCTGAATTTCTCAACCGAATTGATGATATAATACTTTTCAATAACTTAAGTAAAAAGGATATATTTAAGATTATTGATATTGAGCTAATCAAACTTTATAAGCGCATTGAAGAGCTGGGTTATAAAGTTCAAATGACTATAGCAGCTAAAGAATATATTGCTGATAAAGGGTTTGATGAAAAGTTCGGGGCTCGTCCATTAGCCAGAGCCATTCAGAAATATATAGAAAATCCCTTAGCCGAGCAGATCATTAATTCTAAAATTAAAGAAGGAAATGAAATAATTATTGATTTGACCGATGAAAAGAAAATAATGATTAGCGATAATCAACTGAGTTAAAGCAATAATAAATTAGTAGTCATGACTAGCTTAAGGAGTTGTTTCTAAAGTTTTTCAACAAAGATGTGTAACATTGTTATGGCTACTGTACCGAAAACTGGTTTCTTTCAAACCCCGTAACACGTGCTTAAATCTGCGTTCATAACAGTCGTTAAAACTTCACAAAAAAGTAAAATTTGTCTAAATTTACATTTTAAAAAGTACGTCAGTACGTCTATTTTATGTGTCTATTTTTCATTGAATCACAACTAGTTACTAGAAATATTATCTTTCTAAACTAATCATGGCCCCAAGAGAAAGTGATTTTCAGTTTAACCGCTATCGTCTTATGTACTAAGGGACTTTCTTTATTGTAAAATCCTATCCGTGGCCAGTGAATGATATCTTTACATCTAGTTTCGTTTTAACATGTAGTTTTAAAGTTTAGCTTGAAACAGGGAGGTGTTGGTCGCCTCTCTTTTTCTATTTTAGATCGCTGGTAGATCATATAAAAATGTCCTAAATAAATATTAGAAACTTATGAAGTTAACTACTAATACCGTTTTTAGAGATCACACTGGTAAGGAAGTAACTGATGAAAAAATTTACGTAAAAAACTGGCTTAAAAACCATCCCAGCTGTCAGATTTTCGTAGGTTGTGATTCAAAAGTAAGAAGTAAAAAAACTACATACTCTACTGTAATATGTATGTGGGATGTTGGCAAGGGAGTAAGGGAGATATACAAGAACGAGATAGTTCAATCCCCTTTAGACAGTTATACCAGACTTTGGAGCGAAGTAACCCGTGCTGTTAACACTGCTTATGAGTTAAGGAATTTAGGAAAAATTACCGTTCATGTGGACATTAACAGTAACTCTAAATATCGCTCTTACCAACTTTATGATACTAGCATAGGTCTCATAATATCAATGGGCTTTAAAGGAGCAGGAAAGCCTTTCTCCTGGGCAGCCAGTTGTGGCGCTCATCGTCATTGTCAGTAATGGTTTTGTTTAACTTTTTGATTATCAGTTAAGATGAGAGCAAAACATAATAGCCACTAAGTTTACAAAAGGAAAAGACTGATTTTACGGGTCTATTTCTCGATAAATAAAAAATATTCTCACATCAGTCAACAGACCTGCTAAAAAAGTAATGCCTAATTAATATTTGAGCATATCAGATACTATATCACTTACCTTTTCCCCATTTGGAATCATAGTCTCTTCGAGGATGCTATTAAGAGGAATAGCCGGCATATTTTCTGAGCCAATCGTTATTATAGGAGCATCTAGGAAAGCAAAACACTTTTGTTGTATTCTGGCAGCAAGAGATTGAGCAAAAGTATTGTCTACCGGTTCTTCTGTTACTGTCAAGCACTTCCCGTGTTTCTTTACTCTTTCCACTATCAATTGCTCATCTAAAGGATATAAGCTTCTGAGGTCAACTACTTCTATCTGACCCTTCAATTTCTTCCAAGCTGCCTTAGCCCAGTAAACTCCCATGCCATAGGTAATTACACATACACTCTCGCCTTTTTCTATTCTGCCAGGCTCCGCTTTATAAGCTATTCTACCTTTTCCAAATGGAATGATGTAATCTCTGGAAGGCTCGACTGTTTTGGCGTCCTCTGTACCTTTTATTTTACTCCAATATAAGCCTTTATGCTCCAACATTACTACCGGATTAGGATCTAAAAAAGCAGCTTTCATAAGACCTTTGAGATCAGCTCCAGTACTGGGATAAGCAATTTTTATTCCTCGGATGTTGACCAATATACTTTCCACACTGGAAGAATGGTAAGGCCCTCCCCTACCGTAGGCCCCTATGGGAACTCTTATTACGGCACTCACGGGCCATTTACCATTAGACAAATAGCAACTCCTACTAACTTCAGTAAACAATTGATTAAGCCCCGGCCAAATATAGTCTGCAAACTGTACCTCGACAAGAGGCTTACAATCAGCTACACTCATACCTACAGTGCTGCCAATTATAAATGCCTCTTGTATAGGTGTGTTAAACACTCGTTCATCACCAAAGGTTTCGGCCAAAGTAGCCGCTTCTCGGAAGACGCCTCCTAGTCTGCGTCCTACATCTTGTCCATACAAAAGAGCTTCTGGATGTTCTTCCATGATTTCCCTGATGGCAAAAAGAGCAGCATCTGCCATTACTATTTTTTCTTTACTTGTCGGATTCCGCTCTCCTTTTTCTTCTACCACAGGAGTTGGCGCAAAATCGTGAGTAAAGAGATCTTCCGGTTTAGGGTCTTCGGCAGCTAAAGCTCTTTGATAGTCTTTTTCAACCTGTTCTTGACTATCTGTTTCAATTTTTTCCAACTGTTTTTTCTTCCAGCCCTGTTTGAGAAGCTGGTCTTTAAATTTTGGAAAGGGGTCGCGTTGCACGTGTTCTTCCAAATCATCTCGGTACCATTCTTTTCTTACACCTGAAGTATGATGGCTTAAAAGAGGAACTTTGGCATGAATTAAAAAAGGCCTGCGATCCTTTCGGATAGTTTTCAATACTTCCTGTAAAGTTAAATAACACTCAAAAAAATCATTCCCTTCAATAGTTCTAATTTCTATACCTTTGAAGCCACGTGCATATTCTGCTGCGGTTTGAGCACGTGTTTCTTTGTAAGTGGCAGAAATAGACCATTCATTATCTTGTACTAGGTACAGTATGGGAAGTTGTTTTAAAGTTGCCATTTGCAAAGCTTCCGATACTTCTCCCTCTGTCATGGCTGCATCTCCGATGGAACAAACTATCACTGGTTTTTCTTCTTTTTTACTCAGATGATGTATCTCATTATATCGCACGCCTAAGGCAATACCTGTGGTTGGTATAGCTTGCATTCCAGTGGCGGACGACTGATGGGGTATTTTAGGCTTTTCTTCGTCTTTCAAGCTTGGATGGGAATAATAGGTCCGTCCTCCAGAAAAAGGATCATCTCTTTTAGCCATAAGCTGAAGTATACAGTCATAGGGAGTCATTCCGATACCCAGGAGAATAGAATCATCGCGATAATAAGGAGATAGATAATCATAAGACTTAAGTTGCATACCACAAGCTAATTGAATAGCCTCATGCCCCCTGGAAGTAGCATGTACATATTTTGAAGTGACTTCTCTATTCTTTTCATATATATCAGACATTGCCTTAGCCGTGCACATCAGGTGATATGCTTTTTTCAGTATTTCTTTTGATATTTCTCGAGCTGAAGAGGTTCTAAAAATGGGCATTTCACTTTATTTTAATGACTGACAAATATCCGAAATCAAGAGTTAAAGAAGAAATGGCTATTTTTAGCTATTTTCATCCTTTATTTTGGTCGGGAGCTATAGCAAAAATTATTTTGAGGAGAATTTTAGTTTTTAAAGAGTTAACCTCTTGCTAATTACCTTGAAATGCTGGGTATTTTAATCGAAAATTTGATTAAATAAAATTGTGAATAATATCCCGTTATTAAGTAAATGGATAAGCAAAAAGCAAATCGATAGTTTGGTTGATAGCAGTCTACAGTATAGAGTTGTTTCTACAAGAGATGACAATGATTGAGCGTAAAGAAGTTTTTAATATCTATAGACCAGTATCTCTACCTAGTCATGCGCTTTACTACTAGTTTTGATAACTAACTAACATAGTAAAGAGTTCTGTTTCAATAATTCTTTTTACTTTCATAGGCCAAATTTGATTTTTTGAAACTACTGCCATGAAACAAATCTTTGTTTTTATGTTTCTCCTTTGCCTTTTGTTTGAGATTTCTGCTACTCACATTGTCGGCGGAAATTTCTATATAGAACAAGTTGGTCGCAATGATTTTAAGGTAGAGTTAAAAATATTCCGCAACCCTTCTGGTATACCTATTTTTACTCCTGTAACCTTCAGGATATACAATAAAGCAGACTCTACAGATTTCAGAGATATTATCATGAATAATTTTGATTTGTCTATTCCAGTAATTGGAGATGATTGTTTTTCACCTTCGCAGCTTGAAATAGAGGAATATACTTTTTATGAAAACATCACTTTGCCAGACAATTCAACTGGCTACTTATTGGTGGCCAGAATATGCTGCAGGAATTACGGTCTTGAAAACGTCATAAGTTCTTTATCCAATCCAGTTGGTATGACCTGGACGGCTGAAATTCCAGATCCGGCGATTACTAGAAAAAACTCATCCCCAGACTTGGGACCCTATCCCAGTGATGGATTTTTCTGTTTAAACCATTTTCGTCAGCTGGATCTATCAGCTACTGATTCTGATGGAGACTCTTTGGGTTACAAATTGGTTACTCCTATTAGTTCCAGCGTTAGGGCACCTATAACTTTTCCTCCGTATTCAGGCGTTAGGTGGAGAAGTGGTTACAGCCTCAATAATATTATTGGTGGCTCTCCTGCACTAAGCATTGATTCAGTTAGCGGAATGCTCATCAGTAAACCAGAAAAAATTGGCGTATTTGTCTTTTCATATATCGTCAGTGAATACCGCAACGGAGTTAAGATAGGTGAAGTAAGGCGCGATGTTCAGTTTGAATCTTTAGATTGTACCCACAATCTAAAACCGATAATGATACAACCGACAGAAGATAACTGGACACTTGATGTAAATCGTCGTTTATGTGAAGACATCGAGATAATAGACCCCAATTCTTCTGACAGCATTTATCTCTCTATTTCCTACAAGAGTAATTCTTCCAATACTCCTATCTCAGAGCCGCAATTCCCTACTAATGTTTATGGCCATGGTAGCATTAGTAATTCTTTCTGTTGGACTCCTGATTGTTTAGACGGGTTACGGAAAAGCTCTGTTACAATCTATATTAATGCTTATTCTTTTGGTTGTGATAATACTGTTGATACTGTTTTCAAAAAGGTTACTATGGAGGTTCTTCCTCAGGAAGAATCCATCAAAAATCTTATACCCAATGTTTTCACTCCTAATAATGATGGTCTAAATGACTACTTTACACTAGGTCATGAGGTAGATTATTTACCTTGTTTAGAAAGCCTGAATTTTAAAGTATTTAACCGTTGGGGGATGCTGGTATATGAAACCAGTTATGCTGGCTTCAAATGGGACGGCTCCTACAAGAGCAACCTTCTTCAACAAGGAGTATATTACTATATTATGCAGGGGTATTATGGAGGTTATTCTTTTGAAATCAAGGACTTCTTAAGCCTACTGTAAAAAATGGGTATAGATGATGTTCTTTTTTACTTTTGACGTCCGACTCTAGAGAAGAATTAATAATCTTCAACAGTTGATAGTAACATATGGCATTAAAGATGCTTTTACATGAACTGAAGATAGGGTTGACTTGTTCATTGCTTGCTATTTTAGTACTTCACACACATCCTTTTATCTAGGCAAATACCTTTTTGCTTCATTAATCCCATGCCAATAGTGTTTAAACGCTATCTAATGCTAATTAGTGTTCTAAACAAGTCTTTAGTTCAGGGCACTGATTAATATGAGACCATCCTCTCAATGGCTTGCTATAAGGTCTGGGCTTGAAAATGCCAAGGGTAAATCTAGCTAAATACCCTTTAGGGTCATTTGGTATAACCCTTGCCAGTATCTGGCAAGGGTTATACCAAAAGCTTTGCTTTCTCATTGCAAAATAATACGCCGGTTCACAGTAGCCTTTTCAGTAATCAGCTGCAATAGGTATACTCCACTGCGATAAGCTCCCATCTCTAGCCTTTTTCTGTAGCTTCTGCTGAAACTCTCAATCTCATCTTCCAAGACTATTTGTCCCATCATATTAGTGATACGGATCTCCATATCCTCTCCGAGAGAGGAGCTAAACTCCAGCTTGAAAGCTCCTTCACTAGGATTTGGATAAATGCGAAATGAGCGCTCGAGAAGCTCATCTATACCAATAATGGTTTTAATAGACAAGGGTCCTGCCCAATTGCTCACATTGCCCACATTGCAGCTGTCCTGTACATAGACATCATAAAAGGTGTTAGGCTTCAAGCCCCTTAAAATGCGAGGACTAGACACATTGTATAAGAAAATACCGCTTCCCAGAAGAAAGTTTATAGGCCCATACTCAATATTCCAATTCGAAGCTCCACCGCTAGTCCAGCTCACAGTAGCGATGATTTTAGTAATAGTATCGATCTTCAGCCCTGTGGGAGCCAGACAGCCAAGAGTCCTAAAAATATGTGGACCAGCCCAGCTACTCACATGAGCTGCTCCACAGCTATCCCGAACATAAAATTGATAAGACCGACCAAGTGTCAAACCGCTCACAGTATAAGAAAGGGTAGTCGTGGAAATCCGAGTGCCACTTCCCAGAGTAAATCCAGAAAGACCATATTCTAGATCCCAATTAGAAGTAGAAGTCCCACCTGACATCCACGACAGCCTAGCGCTGGTTTGAGTAATATTGGTAGCTCCCAATGACGATGGGGATGGACAGGGCAAAGTGGCTGAAAGGGTGGTAAAAATATAAGGACCAGCCCAACTGCTCACATGACCCACTCCACAGCTATCCCGAACATAAAATTGATAAGACTGACCAGGCGTCAAGCTGCTCATAGTATAAAAAGGAATAGTCGTGGAAATCCGAGTTCCACTTCCCAATGGAAATCCAGAAAGACCATATTCTAGATCCCAATTAGAAGTAGAAGTCCCACCTGACATCCAGGAGAGCGTAGCGCTGGTTTGAGTAATATTGGTAGCTCCCAATGACGATGGGGATGGACAGGGCAAAGTGGCTGAAAGGGTGGTAACAGTATAAGGACCAGCCCAACTGCTCACATGACCCACTCCACAACTATCCCGAACATAAAACTGATAAGACTGACCAGGCGTCAAGCCGCTCACAGTATAAAAAGGAATAGTCGTGGAAATCCGAGTTCCACTTCCCAATGGAAATCCAGAAAGACCATATTCTAGATCCCAATTAGAAGTAGAAGTCCCACCTGACATCCACGACAGCCTAGCGCTGGTCTGAGTAATATTGGAAGCCAACAATGACGATGGGGATGGACAGGGCAAAGTGGCTGAAAGGGTGGTAAAAGCATCAGGACCCGCCCAGCTACTCACATGAGCTGCTCCACAGCTATCCCGAACATAGAAATCATAGCCCGTTCCAGGCGTCAAACCGCTCACAGTATAAGAAGGGGTAGTTGTGGAAATCCGAGTTCCACTTCCCAGAGTAAATCCCGAAAGACCATATTCTAGATCCCAATTAGAAGTAGAAGTCCCACCTGACATCCACGACAGCCTAGCGCTGGTCTGAGTAATATTGGAAGCCAACAATGACGATGGGGATGGACAGGGCAAAGTGGCTGAAAGGGTGATAAAAGCATCAGGACCCGCCCAGCTACTCACATGAGCTGCTCCACAGCTATCCCGAACATAGAAATCATAGCCCGTTCCAGGCGTCAAACCGCTCACAGTATAAGAAGGGGTAGTCGTGAAAATCCGAGTTCCACTTCCCAGTGGAAATCCAGAAAGACCATATTCTAAATCCCAATTGGAAGCCCCGCCAGCAACCCAGGAGAGCGTAGCGCCGATTTGAATAATATGGGTAACTGTTAGGTTGGTAGGGCTTGGACAAGTTTCCCGAATAGCCACATCATCAAAAGAATAGCCAACATTATTCCCGGAGCCCTTAGCCCCAAATCGACCCTCTTGACCAAAACGAAGCTGAAAAGTAGAAGATACTCTTTGTGGGGGAGTGGCATTTGCGAGGATAGAGTCAATGTCTATACCTCTCACATGATTGTAGATACTCGCTGTGCCTTGATTGACATACAGATCATAGATTTGTATCCAGGCATCTGTATCCCTACCCCGTATCCATACCTTATCATTGGGATTATTATATTCTCGGTGGTGCATGTAACTGAATTCCAACTCCAAACCACTTAAACTGCTGCTGTAATTGCTCAAATCAGCCGTCATAATCAAGTAGTTGATTGCTGTGGTTGCTGGGCTATTGGTGAAGAATTTATCCAAGGTTGCGGCTGAGTTTCCACTGTTGGCAAGACCTGAAATGGCAAATCTCAAACGGCCATCTTCGGCAATGGAGGTCTCATAACTCCATTTGTAGGTGGGATAACAGAGCACATCTCGATTTCGCTGAAAAATACCAGAGCCCGATTCGAAGCCTTCAATTATGGGCAAAATAGCAGGAGATAAAGAAGAGCAGAGAGTAGTAAAGAAAACAGGACCCCTCCAGACACTCACATCACCCGCGCCACAACTGTCCTGTACGTAGAAACTATAAGAAGTGCCCGAGCTTAGACCTCCTAAAGTATAGGGATTAGACACATTAGATAAGAAATTACCGCTTCCTAGGGTAAAACTAGCCGTACCCCATTCCAAGTTCCAATTGGAAGCCCCTCCCGTGATCCAGCTCAATTGGGCTGTTGTTGGGCCTATAGCTGAGATAGGCAAACCCCTTGAAGGCAAACAAGTTGCTGGATGGTACTCATCAGCGCCCATATCCACCCTGGTAGAAGGCGGAAGTGGACGAGGATCGCCGTCAATATCGACATGAATACCTAAAGCACTCTTACCTGTATCATTAGCCAAAGCGCTTGCTACATGCAAATCTGGAGAGGATGTTCCACTTAGGTCTGCAGGGGATGTTGCCCTTACAAATATCGGATCGCCTTCTACAGAATGGGCATTGAGTGCAGAGTTGGCTGTCTGCCAAGCGGATAAATCTGTGAATTTTGTAGAACCCTCTTCTGCGATATTCCTGCTTGCTTGATATTGATAAAGGTTATAATCGATGTCAATGGTCGAGTCCAAGCTCCATGAAGCATCCAAAGCTACTCCATATGGGTTGCTGAAAATGTTGTTATAGAGGTTCATATCAGAATTTTCTTTGCCGCCAAACCTCATGGCAGCAGGATTACCCACAGCCGTGTTGTGATAGATATTTACCCCGAAAGACCCTGTCATCCTAATGGCTTCACCCTGTCGAACATAAACCATATTATTGGCAATCAGCGAACGAACCGTTCCAGTGGAACCACCTTCCTTAACCGCTATTCCCTCATAGCTGCAGCTAAACAGATTGTTTGCAGTAATCTTAAAGTCCATAATATCTCGGCCAAGGATGCCATAACCAAGGCCACTACTGGTATCTCCAATCACATTGCCAGAGATGATCAGGCTGTCCTGGCCATCCACTCGAATGCCATATGAGCCATATGATCTATTAGTAAAGCGATTACGCAGGAGCTGGTTGCCCACATCTTTATCGCTTCCTACGGCTTCCAACAACACTCCATAATTCCACCCTAGGATGGTGTTGTCAGAGATGGTCAAGTGATTATTTGTAATAGCTGTAGAGAGAGAAGTCAAACTTCCCGAGCCTAGAATACCCCCTCTGTCAGATATCGTATCCACCGACTGCGTAATCAAACAGGAATCAATGACGATATAATCAGTGTTCTGAAGATGCACTACCCATGCGGCTGATGAGCTTTTGGTGTTTTCGAGGGTCATATTTCTCAAAGTCACATAGCTCGTGCTGTCAAAAGCCACGGTGGCAATGCCGCTATGAGTGAGCGTAACTAGCGAAGTATCCCCACCATCAATTATAATGGTATTTGTCTGGCTTACGCCATTGATATTCCCTAGTGTAAACTGCTCCCTATAGGTTCCAGGAAGTACGTTAATGGTTGCAAGGCCATTAACACCACAGTCATTGAGCAAAGTGGCAAGAGAATCAAAGCTTGGGAAATTATTTGATCCAGAGACTCCGCCAAGGGTATAAGTCCCCGAAAGTGGGAAGCAAACCGACAAAGAAACCTCCACTGTGTCATTTGACGTATCATTGTCTGGATTGCCATTGGGATTACTAGTCCAAATCTTTAGAATAGGATTTCCCAGGGTGAAATTATAACTTCCGATATTGATACTAGCAGCAACTGCATTTGGCGCTAGATTTCCAGTCCAGCTATAAGGGGTCTGAACTACTCCGTCAACACTCCAGCCCGCCCTTACACTGTCCAGGTTGTTGAGTCCATAATTTTTAATGCTCACCTGAATCGACTGAGAACCGGGAGTAACTGGGCTAATCGGAGCGTCCAAGCTCAGAACACCTGCATCGTCGTTTACCAAGAGACGAGGAGTGAATTCATAATAGTCCACATTAGGCCAGGGATTCAATAAGAACCTGTTAATAGACTTGATATTAGGAGAATTGAGGTGCCGTATGGCGGTGGTGGAATTCAACTGAACACCCACTGTATAGCTTCCCACTCTTGAACGTGCCCATCCGGCATCTACCACGTAAATCTTATGGGTGGTTTCTTCTAAAACTACAAAGTTGTAGCTCCACCTCTGATCTTCACATTCATAGGAGAAGTTCTTAATCCACAGCTGGCGATTGGGGGCGATGCCAAAGCTCTTCATCCAGACGTTATTGTTCCGATTAATTGGCGGGGGATTGCCAAAGCTACTCCAAAAATAAGCGATAGTATGGTTGGGAAGATTGGCATTGGGTAAAGCTGTATTGTTAGTAGTGACATTAGTATTTACAGCTGTTCCGGCAACTGTGGTGTTAAAAGTCAACAGATAGTTTTTACTCACACAGAACTCAGTAACTGGACTCCCATAAAAAGAGAAGGGAAAACCGATGCTTTGAGCTGAGGACCAGCTATTGACCGATGCACCGCCATAGGCATCATATCGATGAATTTTACGCCAATTTCTATTGTCTCTAAGGAGTTCCGTATTCAAAAGTGGCCCTTGTCCTCTGGTAGGTCCACTCACAGTGTAAGTAGAAGTTTGGGCTTTTGTGGAAAAGCCTCCAAACAATAATATAAAGATAGAGAGAGATAGAGAGAGATTAATTAAGGTGAAAGTTTTCATGATTTAGTGTTTTTAGTGAAACAAGACTTTCTTCACATTAAAATAAGGGTAAAACCTTTGAAACATAAAGATCAGCCCGATATTACTAAAATTTAATCTTTTAACAAGGTCTCGTTTAGTAAAAAAAGAATTTTTCAAAACCTTATAACTTTTATTGATCTATGTGTGTGGGGGAGGGGGGGTAAAAGTAAAAATCACTGGAATTTGAGGAATTGAGAAACCATAGAAGAGTCTTGAACAATAAGGTTTGTCATAAACTAAGGACCTTTGAACGCTGAGAACCCCGAGGTGTGTGCTATTGAAGTAGTTACATCAACTTCTGTTTGCAAAAATTAAGGGTCTTAGTTGAACTTAGACAGGGAGTATCCTTGTAATCAATTGCGAATTAATGAAAAACCACTACCTCATAAAATAAAGGGCAAAGTTAATGGCGTGTTTGCGCCCATAACTGGACAGGTATTTTTTAAGATCGATATGAGAACAGATTCTGCATTCAAGCTTTTCTGCAGATTTTCTCTTATCTCATTACGAATTCTCATTTAAAATCTTTAGAAAAAATCCTTTTAATTTTAACTAGTGATGATTCTTATTTTAGTTTCAGTAGCAACTCTACGGGGTTAACCTTTTTCCCAACACGCATATTCAATTCTTCTAACGATACCCTTATTTGCTCCGTAGTGTCTCGATCACGCAAAGTGACTGTACAGTCCTCTTTAGTTTGATGGTCAACCGTAATACAAATTGGGGTGCCAATTGCGTCATGTCTGCGATAACGTTTGCCAATAGTATCTTTTTCATCATATTGGCAGTTGTATTCCAGTTCTAGTTTAGCTATTATTTCTTGGGCGATTTTAGGCAAGCCATCTTTTTTTAACAATGGTAGCACAGCCACTTTAACTGGGGCCAGAGCAGGAGGGATAGACAAAACCACTCTTTCGCTACCGTCTTTCATTTTTTCTTCGCAGTAAGTTCCCGACAAAATGGAAAAGAAAAGACGGTCGATTCCCACCGAAGTTTCAATTACATAAGGTGTGTAGCTTTTGTTTAGTTCAGGATCGAAATACTTCAGTCTTTTACCCGAATATTTTTCGTGCTTTTTGAGATCAAAATCTGTCCGGCTGTGGATGCCTTCGAGTTCCTTAAATCCGAAGGGAAAATCAAATTCAATATCACTGGCTGCACTGGCGTAGTGAGCCAGCTTTTCGTGATTGTAATAGCGATAGAGGGAGGCATCCATCCCCAAGGCCAAATGCCATTTAAGACGCTGTTTTTTCCAGTATTCATACCATTTCATTTCCTCACTGGGACGCACAAAAAATTGCATTTCCATTTGCTCAAACTCTCTCATGCGAAAGATAAACTGACGGGCTACAATTTCATTTCTAAAGGCTTTGCCAGTTTGTGCAATTCCAAAAGGAATTTTCATTCGAGCGGTTTTTTGTACATTCAAAAAATTCACAAAAATTCCCTGAGCAGTTTCTGGTCTTAGATACAAATTATCTGTTTCTCCGGCCGCAAAATTCATTTGGGTAGCAAACATCAGATTGAACTGTCTTACGTCTGTCCAATTTTTAGAACCAGAAACCGGGTCGGCAATTCCTTTTTCTTCAATCAGTTTTTTTACTGCTTTAAGATTACTGGCCTCTAGATATTGAGCCGTGCGTTGAAGTGTTTCTTTTGCATCATTCATGTATTTTTTTACCCTCGAACTGGTTTTTCGAAACAGTTTTTCATCAAAGCTGTCCCCAAAGCGCTTAGCTGCTTTTTGAATCTCTTTTTCCGCTTTCTGACGTTGCTTTTCAGCATAATCTTCCAGCAAGACATCTGCCCGGTATCGTTTTTTAGAATCTCTATTGTCAATCAAGGGATCCTTAAAAGCGTCCAGGTGTCCAGAAGCCTTCCAGATAATGGGGTGTATAAAAATTGCCGTATCAATCCCAACAATGGTTTCATGTAATTGCACCATAGACTTCCACCAGTAATCCCGGATATTTTTCTTTAGCTCTACTCCATTCTGACCGTAATCATAGACAGCTGCTAAACCATCGTAAATTTCACTAGAAGGGAAAATAAAGCCATACTCTTTTGCATGAGAGGTTATTTTTTTAAGCAAATCCTCACTCATCGTAAGACCATATTTTTATACTTTCAGAAAATAGTTCACCCGTTATAAACATATCTAAATAATCTAATAATGCGAAATACTTTATGCAATAACACTAATACCTGACATTGCCGGTCCATACTCCATAATTATTATTAGTTTAACCTTACCTACATATTAAAACACAATTTTAAGACAACAACAAAAGAAAGTATTATCATCAGCATATTCTATGCCATCGTAAGAACTTTTGAATTTTAACTCGAAAAGCTTGCCGTAAGAAATATGGAATGCTAATTAATTAACTAATGCGATGCGAGCTTATTTAGACTAGTAAGCCATAGCATCTTAATCTTTACCTTTGCGACAAAGTTATAAGATGGATCGTTTGATAGATGCGGATTCGAATAGTTTTTCACCCGAAGAGCTGGAAATAGAAAAGAAACTCCGTCCACTCAGCTTTAATGAGTTTGCCGGGCAAGAGAAGGTGTTGGAGAATCTAGAGGTTTTCGTACAAGCGGCTAATCTGAGAGGAGAAGCCCTCGATCACGTTTTACTGCACGGCCCCTCCGGCTTAGGGAAAACTACTTTAGCCCACATTCTTGCCCATGAGTTAGATTCCAATATCAAGATCACCTCTGGGCCAGTGATCGATAAGCCAGGTGACCTAGCCGGCTTGCTCACCAGCTTGGAGAAGAGGGACGTATTTTTTATTGATGAGATTCACCGCTTAAGTCCTATGGTAGAAGAATATCTCTACTCCGCTATGGAAGATTATCGTATCGATATTATGATTGAGCCCGGTCCTCATGCCCGCAGTGTGCAAATCAACCTCAGCCCCTTTACCCTCATCGGGGCTACTACCCGTTCTGGTTTGCTCACCTCGCCTTTAAGGGCACGCTTTAGTATTAATAGTCGCTTGCAATATTATTCTACCGAATTACTCACGGCCATTGTAGAACGGTCGGCCGGGATATTGAACGTGCCTACTCGGGAAGATGCGGCCATAGAAATAGCCCGTAGAAGTCGAGGAACACCTCGTATTGCCAATGCTTTGCTTCGCAGGATACGCGATTTTGCCCAAGTGAAGGGAAAGGGTATCATCACTAAAAAAATAGCTGTATTTAGCTTAGAAGCTCTTAATGTGGATGAATATGGCTTAGATGAAATGGACAATAAAATCCTAAACACCATCATCGATAAATTCAAAGGTGGTCCAGTGGGAATCAGTACTATTGCCACTGTAGTAGGAGAGCAGATCGATACTATAGAAGAAGTATATGAGCCCTTCCTTATTCAGGAAGGCTTTATGGTGCGTACCCAAAGGGGAAGAATGGTTACCGATAAAGCTTACAAAAATTTGAATATCAATATGTCTTGCCGGGAAGAGGGACTGTTTGATCAACTTTAAAAAGAAATACGCTGATTTTATCAAAATATAAAGTGTAAGAGTCTGGTTCCTTGATCTAGGATATTTTCAAAGCAAAATTTTTGAGAGAATAAGCTCTCTGCCTAAACGAACGATAAATCTGAAGCCACTTTTTTCAATCAACTAAAGAAGTTCTTAGGAAAATTTTCAAAAATCAGCTACAAAAATAGCAAGTACGAAAGCTCGAAGAAAAATCTCAAGTTCCCAAAACTACGAGGACCGGAGGCCATAAACCAGAGCAAAGCTCAGTACTACGTTTCTTTGCCCCCTACCACCCAGTTGTAAAAAAAAAGGCTTACCCGTGGCACCCGCAAAACCTGATCTGATAGGCGTTATGGAAATGTTAGATCGAAAATTAATGTGCCAGTCTCGGGAAAAATGCCAGTTAATTCCAAATATTCCCGTCAGGTTAAAGCGGCAAAATTCTGGATGGGTCCGCCTTTCACCACTTCGGTCTTCTTCTTTGGCAAAAACATTAATATCCAAGGCCGGGCCTAATTCAAAGGAAAGTTTCTTTAAGCGATATACATACAAAAGGGGAAGTTCAATGTAATTGAGTCGCGCTTTATAAAAAGTGCTGGAGTCGCTGATAGGTTCGCGAGATCCCTTTTGGATAAAAGCAAGCTCCATGAGAAAGCCGCTTTTATAGGTCAGTTTTAAGTCCGTAAAAGCTCCCATATGAAAGCCTGGCAAATCAAAACCTGCGAGACCATCGCCATCAATCTGGGAAGTAGTCATGCCGATATATAACCCTCCACCAAATTTCTGACTTTTTAGCTTATAAAAAGATGCGATTGAGATCAGTATGAAAAGACCGTGCCTAATCATTCGAGTTCTGCATGATGAGCCTGTAGAACTTCATATGTACTTCGATCGTAGACAAAAATTATAGCTGAGCAATTTTTAATTATCCATTGTGAATTTTGACTGCTAAGAGCCATGTTTTTTTGAGCAATATCCCCATTTTTGGGGCCAACAATTAGGCTTTCACCAAAAATTCCGTTAAAGCTAGCTCTCAAAACATGGTTGTGCACATAGCTTTTGTTAATACTCCCGTCAGGCATAGTTTGAGGGCCTATTATGCTATCTTCTGCAAGGAAAGTCGATAAAAATATTTCAGTCTCAACATTTTCCAGGAAAGCAACACTTACTTTAAGTGAGAAGGTTTTATTGGAATTCTCATAAGTGAGGATAGGCCTTATTTCACAGGGAGCCGGAGCGCCCAATCTTTGGTTCATTGTTTTATCCCACTCTCCTAAAAGCTTACTGTGCTCATCGTCAGGATAACCAGTTCTGTCAAACATTCCAGAAGGGACTCCTATGGGATTAAAGAACTGAAAAAGCTCACGGCCTTCTTTCGTACGAAAATCAATCGGGTGTTTCTCGCCTGGTACGGCAAAATTGCCAGCATGAATGCCGAGTATTACTACCTGTCCAGGATTTTGCTCTTCATAGGTTTTGGCTTTTTCTGCTGCTTCGGGACAGTTATTGCACTTTACTCCCGTAAAGTCTTCAACTAAAACCCTTTTATTGGTACTCTCGGGAAAGGGAAGGAAGCCAAACTCGTTTTCAAGAGGCTGGTCTACTTCGTCACAGGACGAAATAATTATTGCTAAGAGTAAAAGAGCCTTCTTCATGGTCATTAAAAATTGCTCGTAATATTTAGGGAAAACCCCTTTGAAGCAGGCACGATCCTGCATATACCACCAACGCAGAATACTCCTTCTTGTTGTCTGCCATAGCCTAATTGAAAACGGGTGATGCCAATGGTATAACCTAAATTAAAGTTAATGTAATGAATCCTCAGGTCTTTGTTAGGATTGCCATAATTGTAGGCATCCTGAAAGGCAAAGAACCATTTGGGCGCTATAGAATATTCTAGCAATACCAGTGCCCAGTTACCTCGGTCATCTTCAGTAAGCAACAATTGCCATTCCGAACGTAAAGAGTGTCTTGGCTTAATCTTATACAGCCATTCCAATACTCCTGCATTTAGCTGAAGAATTTCGGGGTTTTTGTCTGAGCTAATCAAATTATAGTCAGATACTCCTTTACGCAAAACACTGTTATTAAAATCAAAATTGTAATAGGTAAAAATAGCTTTCCATGATTTACTCAGTTTTTTCTTTATTTCTGCATGAAAATCCTGAAAATATTTAAAAGGCCCCAACCGGAAGATTGATGAGCTATAGCCATTAGTGCCATCTATAGCTTTTCCGACTATGGAAGTGTCGATAGGGCTGTAAACCGGCCTAGGGGTAAAGTCTTTGCTAATGCCATAGCTGTTGGCAAAGCTCAAGGTGATGAGAGTTCCATATTTGCCACCGATGGTAGTTCCTTTTTTAAAATTATATGAAACTTCAGCTTGTAACCCGACTTCTCCAGTGGGGACCGTATTAAAGGAATACAAAGCCGGTAGGGCGTAAGTATGCAAGGTAGTAAGTGGAGGAAGGTAGTTGATCAACAATTGCTGAGGATCAGTAGTTCTTTCCGATCGGAAAGAAAAATTATCCCATTGTTTAACCCCCAGTGAAGCTCCCAAATTTCCCTTCGCATAGGAAGTATTGATAAACAAAGCTGAGCCAGGTTTATATATAAAGCTGTTATCTGTACTAGGGTCATTGCTTTTGTAAGCATATTCTCCAAAAATGTTAAAGTTGCCTGTAATTAGATTAACCCTGAAGGCTCCAGTAGCTACATTTTCAGGCAGATTATAGAAAGGGTCTTCGTCTCGCTGGTATTTACTTACAAAACTCGCTCCTATTATCAGGTTAGTTTTATCGTCAGACAACAGAAATTTGCCTAAGTTCCATTCGGCATCAACTCCCCTTACAATACCTTTGCTTTTCTCAAAGAAGTTGCGTTGCCTCCCTATTAACCCTTTAAGAACAATGTCTTCCCTTGGAGCAAAGATTATCCTCATTCCATCGAAATTATTATCTAGACCCAATCCCCTTTCTTCATAAGTTCGCAGCACCAGGCCACTACCAAACTGCTCATAAAAGTTGCCAGCAGTTATGTCTACTTTATTTTTGATATAACGCAAGTAGCGATAGGCAATTCCTTCACCCTTATATCCTTTAGGCAAGCCAACCAAATTGTTTTGATAATTTTCATAACGCATTCCGGCTATGAAATCATTTTTGATATAAGTAAGATTCAGGAAGCCCGCTGCGAGAAGCCTTTCATCTGGATAGGCTTCAGCTGTTGGATCAATGAGGGTGTCTTTCAGGTAATACTGGAAGTTAGCCTGAAAATTTCCACTAATCTGTCCAAAATTCTTACTCTGGCCTTTAGCAGAGCTCAAGAAAGTTAAGCTTATGCTAAGGGCTAATAGTTTTTTTGCCACAGAAAAAATTTTATTTGCTAATAATTTGGCCCTTTGCCACTTTGGTTACTAGCTGATAAAGGAGATCCTCATCACCGGGAATGTAACCATTGTGCTGCCACACTATTTTTCCCTCTCCTTCCAAAAGAAAAGTGTGGGGAATATTATTCACATTTAAAGCTCTTCTCAACTCTGAGTTTTCATCTAGATAAACGTCATAGTCTTCCCAACCCTGGCTGGTGATAAATGGGCGTACCTTGCCCGCGTTGCGGGTATCATCAATAGAAATAGCAATTAGCTTAACTCCCGTTTCATCTATCCAATCGATATATTGATCATTAATGGCATTCAACTCTCTTATACAAGGTTTACACCAGGTCGCCCAAAAGCTCACAATTAGAGGTTTTCCATCATTGCTAAGGGTAGAAGCATCTACTATATTCCCTTCCAAATCCTTTATTTTAATAGAAGGTATCTTGTCTTGTCCGTAGTCTAGAAAAACAAAAGAGATGAAAATTAAAAAAGTGAATAACTTTTTCATCTGAAAGTGAGCTTTAATTAAAAAAATAGCCAAGCTAATGCCTGGCTACTTTAAAAATAATGTCAATAATTTATTTTTTAGTGAACAATATATAGTCGCTCAGAGCTAACTCTATTCTCCTCATCAGAAACGGTAATGAAATAAACTCCTGAAGTGAAACGAGCAATGTCCATATCAATTACCCTGATATTGGAATAAGACTGGCTCATTACTTTTTGTCCTACCATATTATACACTTCAACAGTAGCTTCAGCTTGAAACTCATTTAACTCGACAAAAAGGCGGTTTTTAGCAGGATTAGGATAAAGTCGGAAAGATTTTCTTTCTATTTCCTCAGCAATGCCTATAGGCGGATTTGTCTGATCGGCATTAATCACCTCATGGGTGTTACCATTAAGGAGCATAGCCACCACATTAAATTTTGACCAATCATCAATAGTAATACCACGAATATTAATAGTGATGCTATGTGAAACTTTTTGCCCTGCTGTGATATTGGGCGGAACGCTACCCAAACTACCGGAAAAACTTGGAGCAATAGCCCTGGCAACATGATTATAAACCATATCCGAAGCAGGTATAGTAGAGGGTTCTTTTTGCCAGTCTTTACCCGCACCAACTAAAGGTGTGTTATTAGCTTGGTGACTGAAATAGTTACTATGATCGTACCTCCGACTAATTCCAGTAACTCCATTTTCAATCAATACGGCTACGAGACGATAGTCGACGCCACTTTCATCGGCAACGAAACCTGCTTCAATATCAACCTCGACTGTGTTATTAGCTTTATTGTGATCAGCTTTCAGTATAGCGACCTTAGCCACTGGAGTAATCGCTTTACGTTGACGATAAGCATCTTCTAATCTATTCTTGCTAGGATAAGGGTCTAAAACACGATCTACAAGAGAGGATGGAAATCCAATACTAGGATTAGGATTACCCGGGTCTGATGGATCAAACTTTCGGATGGGTCCATCATAATCATCAACCACCATAGGATCTCTATTATGTACGGCAATAGTAATCGCATCACCACTATGTGTAGAACTCATATGTTCCATTCCCACTATACCTGCGGGGCACCATCCACACCAGTTTCCCGTTCTTTCCTCAATTACCACTTTGCGCTCTGGAATGTTGGCAATAGCGTTAACGACAAAGGTAATAGTATCATTAGTATTGTAATCATCGCTGGAGCGGTTAACATTATCTGTCCAAAGCTTAACTTCATACCTGCCATCAGTTGAAGGGGTAAAAGGAACAGGGTGCTGCAATTCTTTAAATTCACCAGTAAGCATTGTAGTAGTTAGAGCAGCAGTTACAGGGACACCACCATTAATACTATAATTGATATCGAGTCCAGTCACAGTCTTACTACCCCTGCTTCTAAATACCGCTGAAATATTTACAGGCTTGCCGGTTTGAACTATTCCAGAAGCCATCCCAGAAGTAATGTTATTGCTGATGGCACTCATATCATGAGCAGGCTGAACTCCATCTATAAACTCATAGAAAGAGTTATCTGATGGTGTAGGGCTATTATTTGAATAGCTTTGAGTGAAAGGTGAAGATAGATCTAAAGTAGCAGCAATAGCATCTATCTGAACTCCTACTGTTAAGGAAACATTAGCCGAACCGGGGGCTTCCGTCCTTTGGTCAACAATGTAAATATTATTAGTCGTTTCTTCCAAAACAATAGACCAATAGGTATAACCCGTACTTATTCCCATCTCAGAAGCAGATGAATACAAAATCCAATGCTGACGATTAGGAGCGGTACCAAATGTTTTGGAAAGAATATTATCATTGCTTCCACTAATGTTTAGGCCCCACACACAGATCGAGTTATCGGGGACTACGAGAGAGGGTAAAACTCCGTTTTGACTACTTGGAACAAAGGTAGAAGACGTACTGAAGGTCAATACACCTGTATTAGATACAATGTAAGAAGATACTGGCTCACGATTAAACTGAAAACTAAAAGGGATGATTTGAGCGGGAGACCAGCTGTCAACACTGGTCGATGACATAACACTAGACCAGCCAGACTTAACTCCTGGCTCTTCCTCATCTTTATTTAGCTTTCCTGGATTGTAACCTACCGTAATAGCAGGAAGCACATAATAGTTTGACGTAGGGGGCTTCGGGCCTAAAGAAGAAGCCGTCTCTCCTCCAGAAGACACATGACGACTTTGGGAATAGGCTAAACTCATTGACAATAAGAAACATAGAAGGATGTGTAATTTTTTCATGATTTATTTATATTTAGCATTCGTTGTGATGCAAGAATACAACTTTATTTTTACATGCACAATAAAATTTGGCTGAAAATTACATAATTTTCTATTTTAAAGACTTAAATTTTCTAAACATAGACGGATTTGGATCTCTATAATTTTTAACTTTCATCAATGGTATAGAGGGGTATTATAATGTGTTCCAATCTATTATTTCCTGTTTCTATTTAGCCTTATTGCCGCCTCTGCAGCAGTTCCACATCCGCAAAATGGGTTTAATCCTCCCCCTCTCAGAACAAGTGGATTTTATAATTCTTTCTAAATAATGACAATGGCTTTTGTGAAGACCATATTCGTCATTTGCACTTTTCTATCCTTTCCTTATAAATCTGGCGGTAAATTATTTGTTGAATAAGACCGTGTCTTTAAATTATCTTTCATAATAATGGCTTGCAGTCGGGTCACAATGAGTAATAAATAAGCTCCTATATTCTTGAGTATCTGCCTCATAAATACAAGCCTCTCTGCCATTATAATTATAAGATGAGCCAGTAGTCTCCTATCCTTAATTAGACGTCGTGCTTTCTATATAGACCCTATCCATAAGTTTCAGGAACTTTTTAACTACTCCAGATATCTCCCTATTCTCTTCTAAATTTTCTTTAATTTGACTTGTGTAAGTCTACATACTCGGAAAATGCTTTTTGCTGAGCAACTTCCCCCTACCCTTGCCTTTCTTTAGCATTTAATATAAGGCTGATAGCTAAAAAAACACTTTTGTAAAAGGTATTCTCGTTCGATGAAATATAGTGCCTATTGAAATCCCCAAGGCATTTACAACCGGTATAATTTTGGCAATTATAATCGGTCTTTTTGTCCAATCTTTTCGCATCGTCCCACAATAAGGGCAAATTGGCTTCCCCCACTTTAATACTCTCTAAATGTTTTATGTAACTTTACTCTGTTGAAAACCTTTAGAGCAATTTAAATGTATCCATTCCTTGTTTTGTTTTATGATACGAAAGATCGATAAAATCAAGTCTTTAACAAAGAATTACGGTTTTTATTAGCCAAACATAGTATACGTATTTTTTGACTAAAAACATGAAATGTTTATAGATGTAGAAAGTACACAAAATACCGAAGATGGAAAAATATTAATGAGGTACATTAAATTACAAGGAGTAGAACCAAGGAAAAAGAGAAAATATTATTGAAAATCCATCGAAATGCTAATAATATCAGTTAAGACGTTGAATATTCAAAAGAGAGGCTAAGTCAATTGCTCTATACCCTGGTTAATAAAGCCGTTATTCTAACCTACAACTTGACCTTAATGAGTTCTAAATCTGATGTTGACAAATACACACGCAGAAGACTTTCATTCTTCTTACATATCGGTAATTATAAGTATTTCCCTGGTATTATTTGTACTAGGTATCTTTGGCATGCTAATACTCAATGTCGGTACTGTTACCCGTCAGGTAAAGGAAAATTATGCCATAATTGTTCTTTTAAAAAATGACTCTCCGCAATTAGAGATCAGGCAATTTCAGAAAGGTCTCAAGTTATCTCCTTTTGTAAAAACAACTGAATTTGTTTCTAAAGAAGCTGCTGCTGAAGAGCTCAAAAAGGAGTTGGAAGAGGATTTTTTGGAATTCTTAGGCTACAACCCACTATTGGATGCCATAGAAATACGACTGAATGCGGAATATGTGAATCCGGAACAATTAGCCCATCTGGAAAGGGAATATACCAAAAACAGCTTTGTTAAAGAAGTGGTTTACGATAAACCTTTAATACAAATGATGAATGAAAATGTTGAGAAAATAGGACTAATACTAATAGGAGGATGTGTTTTGCTGTCTCTCATTGCTATTGGCCTTATAAATAGTTCTATCCGTCTTTCTATTTACTCCCGAAGGTTTTTAATTAAAACTATGCAGTTAGTAGGCGCTACTAAGGGATTTATCTGCAAACCTTTTATTTGGCGTAGTCTTCGTCATGGAATACTTGGTGCTATTATAGCTTTGATTCTGTTAGCTGTTCTATCACATTATATTAGCCGCAACATCCCTGATATAGTCTCACTTCAAAATACTGTTTACCTCGCCTTACTGGTTGGGGCTATAATTTTAATTGGCATGATAATTTCGATGTCATGCACTTTTTTTGCACTTAGAAAATATCTTAATTTAAAATCCGATCAATTACATTTTTGAGTAACACCATGAAAAAACAAACTTTTGTCTTTAGGCGTAAAAACTATATTCTGATGATTACTGGCATCTTTTTCATAGTCATCGGCTATGTTCTAATGGTAGGAGGTGGTAGTGACAAGCCTGAAGTCTTCAGTCCAGAGATTTTCTCTAAACGTAGAATCACTTGGGCACCTATTATTATATTAACTGGTTTGATAATGGAAGTATTTGCTATTATGAAGAATTTTGAGAATGAATGATATAGGTAATTAGCACATTTTAGGACTAAAGAGAATGATAGTCAATAATTCAAACAAGTTGCCTTTTCTGTAATGCGTCACTAAGCTCCATATTCTTTTTAGCATAGATAAAAAATGATTTTTACTTACTCCATGATATTTCTTAAAATCCTCTCCTTATCCAGGATCTAGAATCCCTCCAGTTCATTTATATGTCTTTTTCCCTTTGTAAATCTCTTAGCGTGATCCACTGTCGAAGTGTCTATCACAAAACTTTAGTGATTTATATTATCTAAATTTATCTGTATAAAGTCTTTCTTTTTGCTGAATGCTTCTTTATTTCTTTCATTAAACTACACTTACTAATCATCTAAGACAATTGTACATAATTATTGTATATATTTTCCCATCTATACTATATATAAGCATACCGAAAACCTTTGTTTTTCCACTGTTTCCTCTCCCTATATTCCCTTTGCTGTGCCCATCAAAAGCCCTCTCGTCCACACTCTATCTCTCCTCATTTAACACCTCAGGCTACTTATCTAAACGCTCTACTCTCTCCACTTTTGTATCGCATGTAGTTGCTTTTCACTTTCTCAATAGCTCAACCTCATATTTTTGATTTTTTTTGTTTTGGTAGTTGATGCATTGATAATATATTTGTAATTGAATTCACTCTTTTTTCTTACATCATTGAACCCAGCAAGATGTAATCATTCGATCCTCGAATAGAAAATAATTTTGGAGGGAGGGAGGGTTTTTGATCATTTTTGATAACTAACCCTTCAACGTGGTGCATTTTTTGACGGACCAAGGCAAACTAGTTATGGCCGCATTGAAAAAATTGCTAATTATTCTCTTCCTGTTAGTTTGGGTTTTTCGTGCGCTTGCACAAGGGGAATTTACCATTAATGGATATGTCAAAAACGCCGCTAATGGCGAAGTGCTGATAGGTGCCACTGTTCTCATTAAAGAGGCAAAGGTGGGAAATACTACCAATGAATATGGATTTTATTCGATTACATTACCGCCAGACCGATATACAATTGAGTACCGTTTTATCGGCTTTGTGATGATAACAAAAGCAATCACTTTGGATTCCAATCAGCGGATCGATATAGAGCTTTCCGAAGAAGAAATAGAACTCAGGGAAGCGGTTGTGAATGCCGAGCCAGAAGATCTGAATGTGACCTCTACCGAAATGAGCATAGCAAAACTGGACATTAAGACCATTACAAAAATACCAGCATTTCTTGGAGAAGTTGATGTCATCAAAAGTATTCAGCTGCTGCCCGGCGTTAGTACGGTAGGAGAAGGAGCTTCCGGCTTCAATGTTCGCGGGGGAAGCGTAGGGCAAAATCTCGTGCTCTTAGACGAAGCCCCGGTATACAACTCTTCGCACATGTTAGGATTTTTCTCAGTCTTTAATCCTGATGCTGTGAAAGATGTGAAACTGTACAAAGGGGGAATTCCTGCCAAGCTTGGAGGAAGGCTGGCTTCCGTGCTTGACATTCGGATGAAAGAAGGAAATAATAAAAAATACGAAGTGAATGGAGGTATTGGCTCTATATTCAGCAGGCTGGCTGTTGAAGGCCCCATTAAGAAAGACAAAGCTTCTTTTATTGCAGCGGGCCGTAGATCGTATATCGATATTTTGGCCAGACCATTTACTAATATATTCGACAATGGAGCCGGACTATTTTTTTACGATCTCACAGCAAAAGCCAACTACAATATTTCAGACCGAGATCGGATTTATGCTTCTGGATTCCTGGGACGCGATGTGTTTAATTTCGACGATAGGCAAGGGATCAACTGGGGGAGTAAAACGGCTACATTCAGATGGAATCATCTCTATAGCAAGCAGCTTTTCTCAAACTTCACGTTCTACCTGAGTGATTATGACTATGAATTGGCTTTTGGTGAAAATGACAGGGATAAATTTGAATGGGCATCCAATATTACCACCTATGATATCAAACCCGAATTTACCTACTTTCTCAACCCAAAAAACGAGCTGACCTTTGGGGGGGAGGCCTTGCTATACAAATTTAAGCCCGCGAATGCACTTGGAGCAAGCAACGGAAAATTGACTAAATTCAACTTGCAGCACAAGCAAGCGTTCGAATATGCTCTGTACATGGGAAACCAGCAATCAATCAATGAGAACTTATCTCTACGGTACGGACTAAGATTTTCGGGATTCAATTACCTGGGGCCGGGCACTTACTTCACGCTCAATGATACCATACCAGGTTTGAGGAGAAGAGCAATTGACGCACAACAAGCCGATCGATGGGAAACCATCCAGTCCTATATCAATTGGGAACCAAGACTTTCCGTAAAATACCAGCTCTCGGAAACCTCGTCCATAAAAGCTAGCTATAATAGAACCGCACAATACATCCATCTAGTCTCTAATACAACAGCTTCCAACCCTTTGGACATCTGGACGCCTAGCACTAACAACATAGAACCGCAAATCGGACAGCAATGGGCAATGGGATACTTTAGAAATTTTCAGAACAATTCGTACCAGGCATCTCTAGAAACCTATTATAGAAAGACTAAAAACCAAGTTGATTATATCGGTGGAGCAGAATTGTTTATCAATGAGCTGTTGGAGGGAGACATCATAAGTGGAGTCGGGAGGGCTTACGGGTTTGAATTTCATATAAAGAAAACCCAAGGAAGGCTCGTGGGCTGGCTTAGCTATACCCTGGGCAGATCAGAGCTAAAAATTGACGGTATTAATTTCTTAAGCGACATTAAAAACAGGAGCGGACAATGGTATCCGGCTCGCTACGACCAGACACATAGCCTTAAGCTTATCGGGTTTTACGAAATCAGCAGGCGGGTTTCGATCTCAGCAAATTTCACCTACCTGACCGGCACTCCTACAACATTCCCTACACACAGGTACCAGGTAGAATATTTCACCATTCCCGAAAATGCTGCAAATACCCGAAACAACCTAAGAATACCTGATTATCATCGCCTCGACCTATCCCTGGTCATTTTAGGCAAGGTCATTAACAAGAAAGGAAAAGTGAGAAAAAACAGGGATTCACTGCTCATTACCTTTTACAATGTATACAACCGAAAAAATCCATTTTCCATTTATTTCTGGCAAGGAGACGAGCGATTTGCCATCGACCAGATGGCAGACACCAAAGCAACGCAAGTTTCTATCTTGGGATCCATTGTCCCATCCATTACGTACAACTTTAAGTTTTAATCTCATTATGAAGAAAATAATATATATGTTGAAAATCAGCACTATTTGGGCCTGCGAAACAGACATCACACCCTCTCTCCCAGAAGCTGACCCATTGATAGGAGTCGATGCATGGTTGTATCACAAGGTAGAAGACCAGGTAATAGATATTTACACAACGAATCCTTATTTTGACAGTTCAGAGCTGAATGGAATATCCAAGGCCCTAGTGACCGTTACGAATATTGATAACCCTGCAGACCAGCACGTATTTACCGAACAGTCAGCAGGAGAATATGTTTGGACACCGGCTAGCCCCACGGATACATTTGGGATCATGGGTCATCGCTATCTTCTGTCTATTGAGTTACACGGAGCCACCTATCAATCATTCACTCAATTAAACAGGGTGCCCACCATCGATAGCATCACCTGGCGATTCGATGAAGAAAATCAATTTGCAGAGGAATCTTACTTCGCCAATTTCTGGGCACGGGATTTTGAAGGAAAAGGAGACACTTATTGGATCAAATCTTGGAAAAATGGCGAGCTGCTCAACAAGCCTTCAGAATTGAACATTGCCTATGATGCGGCTTTTTCTGAAGATGGAAATGCTGACGGACTGATCTTTATTTTGCCGATAAGAGAGTCCATTAATCCTTTTGAATTTGACGATAATGACATGCTAATCAATCCTTTTGAACTGGATGATTCTGTGTACGTGGAAATTAACTCCATCACATCAGATACCTTTTTCTTTTTGCAGCAGGTACAAATCCAAACTGCGAGAGACGGGGGATTTGGAGAGCTGTTTGCCACACCTTTGGCCAATATCCAATCAAATATATTCTCAGACGACCCTAATGAAAAAATAGTCGGGTTTTTCTGTATTTCTGCCACAAATAGTCTGGGAAGGAGATTTGTGAAAGATGCAATTAGATTCGAGTGAAGAACCGGGATCAAAATAGAATTAGTAAATGCCAGAATATTCAAACCAATCACGCAAAAATCTAATATTAAGCCAGTTAAAATGAGTTCTTTTCGTAATATTATGTTATCTTTTCCTCTTCCATATGACTGGTTCATTATACATCCTGCTCCTCGTAAGTTTGTAAAATGCAATGCAAAAGCCTTTCAGTTCATTGCTTTCTTCTTTTTTGCGAGTTCGTATTAAGCAAATAAACATTTTCTTTCTGGTTTCGGCTTGCTTGAGAGATTTCTTAATGAAATTGTGCTAGGTGTAAAAAGTTTATCCATTTCCTATAGCTGGCTTATCGTCAAGATAGCACGATTTGATATGATTAGCATCTAGCCCTACCCCATTTTCTCCTCCCCACGTCCACACACAAAAATTTATACCCATCTCAATTGAAAATGGCCCCCTTTTGCTCTATCGTAAAATCTTGCTGTATACAAGATCGTAAGCATTGATCGTATCATACGCTATCTGCCTGCATTCCATACATTTGCCTAAGCTTATGTTCTACAAATCTGACAATCTGGGCTTAGCTGTTCTGTAGCAACTGGATTGTGATGGTGGCGAACTCACACCTGGCTTTGTTTTATCCTAAGTGATCTAGAGTTGGTGTGGGAGATCTTGATGCAAATGTAATCACCACTATCATTTTTACTCGCTATATGGTTATCCATTTTTCTAAAGCCTGCTACCGACAACGGCAGCAAATTCTATCTTCATACTTTTCTCTACTAGGATCTTCAGCCTCATCGAACACCAACAAAAGTTTTTCTCCATTTATGTCACCCTTTATCATGTTAATTTCGAATTCATCTTTTTTATGCTTCTTAAATAGCAAGCATAGTATGGAATTCACCAACTATTTTATTATGTATTTCATTAGATATGTTTAACACCATATCTACTTCCACACTACGATTTCCAATCAAAATCGCTGACAAAAGCAACTGTCTAGTTAGTAGCTTTAAACCCGTTTAAGAGGTTCCCGATCCATTCTCTTAAATCGACAAAGGAAATGGCAAAAAGCCTCTTCCAACAAGACCTTTTGTGTTCCTCCTGATAACTTATTACCAGAAGCAACGCCACACCAAAAATCTACCAAATCATTTATAAAGATCAAAATATCCCGATATAAAGCCTCCTGTTCTGGTATGCTAAACCAAGGCTATAGAATTATCTTGTAGCAGGGCTTGTACATGGTCATAGAGGACACTATTGCTGCCCGAAGCAGTAGCTATCTCCCTCTCCCCTTCTGGATTAGCCAAGAACTTCAAATATGTCCCAAGCAAGGAAAATAATAAATCTGTTTCTCAACAGCTAATGATTTTAGAGACTACAAACGTTTCGTGCGGATCAAGTCAGATGGCACAGATCTTAAATGCTTCAAATACCCGATAAAATAGTTTTAATATAACCTTATATTAATACAATAATACAAGCTACTTTATACAGCCCGGAGCTCAATCTTGGTAATAGGATAATCTACGCTAAATAAGAAATACGAGAGAAGTTTTTGAATAATAATTTGTGTACTTCATTTAAAAAGCCTAGAAATCTAATTATTCTATGCGTTACACCAAATTGCCAACTATGGCAAAAAACTTGCAAAAATGAAATTATTTCCGCACATCTAAAAAGTTGTTTAGAACGTTAATTAGTATTAGAAGATCATTTTTGAGTAGACTTGTAAAAGTTTTGCTACTTCTCACTGCAAAATGATACGTCGGTTCACAGTAGCCCTTTCAGTAATCAGCTGCAATAGGTATACTCCACTGCGATAAGCTCCCATCTCTAGCCTTTTTCTGTAGCTTCCACTGAAACTCTCAATCTCATCTTCCAAGACTATTTGTCCCATCATATTAGTGATACGGATCTCCATATCCTCTCCGAGAGAGGAGCTAAACTCCAGCTTGAAAACCCCTTCACTAGGATTTGGATAAATGCGAAATGAGCGCTCGAGAAGCTCATCTATACCAATAATGGTTTTAATAGACAAGGGTCCTGTCCAATTGCTCACATTGCCCACATTGCAACTGTCCTGTACATAGACATCATAAAAGGTGTTAGGCTTTAAGCCCCTTAAAGTGCGAGGACTAGACACATTGTATAAGAAAATACCGCCTCCCAGAGGAAAGTTTATAGGCCCATACTCAATATTCCAATTCGAAGCTCCACCGCTAGTCCAGCTCACAGTAGCGGTGATTTCAGTAATAGTGTGGAGGTTCAACCCTGTGGGAGCTAAACAGCCAAGAGTCCTAAAAGTATGAGGACCTGCCCAGCTACTCACATGACCTACCCCACAGCTATCCCGAACATAAAATTGATAAGACCGACCAGGTGTCAAACCGCTCACAGTATAAGAAGGGGTAGTCGTGGAAATCCGAGTGCCACTTCCCAGGGTAAATCCCGAAAGACCATATTCTAGATCCCAATTAGAAGCCCCACCCGTAACCCAGGAGAGCGTAGCGTTGGTCTGAGTAATCTGGGTAGCCAACAATGACGATGGGGATGGACAGGGCAAAGTGACAGAAAGGGTGATAAAAGTATAAGGACCAGCCCAGCTACTCACATGACCTACTCCACAGCTATCCCGAACATAGAAATCATAATCCGTTCCAGACGTCAAGCCGCTCACAGTATAAGAAGGGGTAGTCGTGGAAATCCGAGTGCCACTTCCCAGTGGAAATCCCGAAAGACCATATTCCAAATCCCAATTAGAAGCCCCGCCTGACATCCACCAAAGCCTGGCGCTGGTCTGAGTAATATTGGGAGCTCCCAATGACGAAGGGGCTGGACAGGGCAAAGTGGCTGAAAGGGTGGTAAAAGTATAAGGACCAGCCCAACTGCTCACATGACCCACTCCACAGCTATCCCGAACATAGAAATCATAATCCGTTCCAGACGTCAAGCCGCTCACAGTATAAGAAGGGGTAGTTGTGGAAATCCGAGTGCCACTTCCCAATGGAAATCCCGAAAGACCATATTCCAGACCCCAATTAGAAGTAGAAGCCCCACTTGACATCCACCAAAGCCTGGCGCCGGTCTGAGTAATATTGGAAGTTCCCAATAATGATGGGGATAGGCAGGGCAAAGTGATCGAAAGGGTGGTAAAAGCATCAGGACCAGTCCAGCTGCTCACATAACCTGCTCCACAGCTATCCCGAACATAAAATTGATAAGACTGACCAGGCGTCAAGCCGCTCACAGTATAAGAAGGGGTAGTTGTGGAAATCCGAGTGCCACTTCCCAGTGAAAATCCCGAAAGACCATATTCTAGGTCCCAATTAGAAGCCCCGCCTGTAATCCAAGAGAGCGCAGCGTTGGTCTGAGTAACCTGGGTAGCCAACAATGACAATGGGGATGGACAGGGCAAAATGGCCGAAAGGGTAGTAAAAGTATGAGGACCAGCCCAGCTACTCACATGACCTACTCCACAGCTATCCCGAACATAAAATTGATAAGACTGACCAGGCGTCAAGCCGCTCACAGTATAAGAAGGGGTAGTCGTGGAAATCCGAGTGCCACTTCCCAGGGTAAATCCCGAAAGACCATATTCCAAATCCCAAGTAGAAGCCCCGCCTGTAATCCACGACAGCCTGGCGTTGGTCTGAGTAATCTGGGTGGCCAACAATGACGATGGGGCTGGACAGGGCAAAGTGGCTGAAAGGGTGGTAAAAGCATCAGGACCAGCCCAGCTACTTGCATGGACCAGCCCACAACTACTCCGAACATAGAAATCATAACCCATTCCGGGTGTCAAGCCGCTCACAGTATAAGAAGGGATGGTCGTGTGAATCTGAGTGCCACGTCCCAGAGTAAACCCCGAAAGGCCATATTCTAAATCCCACTTAGAAGCCCCGCCAGCAACCCAGGAGAGCGTAGCACTGGTTTGAGTAATCTGGGTAGCTGTTAGCCTAGTAGGGCTTGGACAGGTTTCCCGAATAGCTATATCATCAAAAGAATAGCCGTCAGTTCCTGAGAGGGAACTAGCGGAAAAATTATCTTCTTGTCCGAATCGGACTTGAAAAGTAGAAGAGACTCTTTGGGGAGGGGTAGCATTTGCGAGGATGGAGTCAATGTCTAAGCCAATCACCTGATTGTAGATGCCTACTGTGTCTTGATTGGCATACAGATCGTAAATTTGCACCCAGGCATCTGTCTTGCTGCCCCGTATCCATACTCTGTCGTTAGGATTGTTTTCTTCTGCGTGATGCATATAGCTGAATTCCAGCTCCAGAGCACTCGAACTGCTGTAATTGCTCAAATCAGCTGTTAGGATCAGATAATTGGTAACTGTACCTACTCCTGATGACGCTCTATCCAAGGTAGCTGCTGAGCTTCCATTGTTGGCAAAGCCACTTACAGCAAACCTCAAACGACCATCCTTGGCAACGGAGGTGGCATATCTCCATTTGTAGGTGGGATAACAGAGCACATCTCGACTTAGCTGATAAGCACCAGAGGTTGATTCAAAGCCTTCGACAAGAGGCAAAGTAGCAGCAGATAAAGAAGGGCAAAGCGTCGTAAAGCTAATAGGGAAAGTCCAGAAACTAAGGCTATTCCCCGATCTGAAACAGCTATCGCGTACGTAAAAGTCGTAAGTGGTGAATGGGGTCAAGCCTTTTAGCGTATACGAGTTGGTGGTGATGGTGTCAAGGGTTCCCGATCCCTGTGTAAAACCAGCAGTCCCCCATTCAATGACCCAAACGTTCCCTCCTCCTCCACCCGTCCAGCTCACCGAGGCAGTATCAGGTCCAATGCCATTCCATTTCAAAGAAGACGATCTCCGACACCATACTTCCCGAATGGCAATGTCATCAAAAGAATAGCCAGCGTTACTGCTAGCATTGTAAGCTATATAATAATCCTCTTGACCAAAACGAAGCTGAAAAGTAGAAGAGACTCTTTGAGGAGGGGTGGCATTTGCGAGGATAGAGTCAATGTCTAAGCCAATTACCCAATTGTAGATGCCTGCTATGTTCTGATTGGCATACAGATCATAGATTTGTATCCAGGCATCTGTGTTGCTGCCTCGTATCCATACCTTATCATTGGAATGAGAATATCCTCCGTGATGCATATAACTGAATTCTAGCTCCAGAATACTCGAACTGCTGTAATTGCTCAAATCAGCTGTCATAATCAAGTAGTTGGTTACTAGGGGAGAGCCGGAGATTGATTTATCCAAGGTAGCTGCCGAGCTGCCATTATTGGCAAAGCCACTTGCGGCAAATCTCAGGCGACCCTCCTGGGCATGGGAAGTCTCATAGCTCCATTTGTAGGCGGGATAACAGAGCACATTTCGGTTTCGCTGATAAGCACCAGATGCTGACTCAAAATCTTCGACAATCGGCAAAGTAGCAGCAGATAAAGTAAAAGGAACGCAGCTAGTACCAAAGGAAACCGGTCCTACCCATCTACTTACAGTGTCCACCCCACAGCTGTCTTGTACGTAAAACTCATATTCCGTGTTAGGTGATAGTCCACTTAAAATATGAGGATTAGACACATTATATAAGAAATTACCTGTTCCTGGGGTAAAACCTGCTCTACCATATTCCAAATTCCAATTGGAAGCACCACCTGTTGTCCATGAGAGAGTAGCGGAGCTGTCTGTAATATTGCTTGCCATCAAAGATAAAGGATAGAAACACACTTCCCAAATGGTAATGTCATCAAAAGAATAGCCGTCAGCTAATGTGCGGGAAGTAGCGGGATAATTATCTGCTTGTCCGAATCGGACTTGAAAAGTAGAAGAGACTCTTTGGGGAGGAGTGGCATTTGCAAGGATGGAGTCAATGTCTAAATCTCTCACCTGATTGTAGACGCCTGCTGTGCCCTGATTGGTATACAGATTGTAAATTTGCACCCAAGAATCTGTGTTGCTGCCCCGTATCCATACTCTGTCATCAGCGTGGCTTTCTTCTTCGTGATGCATATAGCTGAATTCCAACTTCAGAGCACTCGAACTGCTGTAACTGCTCAAATCAGCTGTTAGAATCAGATAATTGATAACTAAACCTCCTAATGGCGTTCTATCCAAGGTTGCAGCTGAGCTTCCATTATTGGCAAAGCTACTTACGGCAAATCTCAAACGACCATCGTTGGCAACGGAGGTCTCATAGCTCCAACTGTAGGTGGGAACACAAAACACCACTGTGTCTCGCTGAAAAGTGCCAGATAAGGACTCAAAGTCTTCCATTAGGGGCAAAGTAGCAGGAGATGAAGATAAAGAGCAGAGCGTAATAAAGGAAAAAGGACCACTCCAGACGCTCACATCTCCCACCCCACAACTGTCCTGTACATAGAAATCATAATTGGTGCTGAGATTTAAACCTGTTAAAATGTAAGGACTAAGAACATTGTACACAAAAGTTCCCGAGCCTGGAATAAAGCCCGGAAGTCCATATTCGATATTCCAATTTAAAGCCCCGCCTGCGGTCCAGCTCAAGCTGGCTGCCGACCCACTCGTAACTGAGGCGGAAAGCCCTGATGAAGGCAAACAAGTTGGCAGATGGTACTCGTCAGCGCCCATATCCACCCTTGTCGAAGGCGGAAGTGGACGAGAATCTCCATCAATATCGACTTTAATACCCACAGAATTATCACCTATATCATTGGCCAAAGTTCCTGCTAGATGCAGGTCAGCAGGAGATGTTGCCCTTACAAATAGCGGGTTACCCTCCACAGAATTCCGATTGAGTGCAGGTTTGGCTGCTTGCCAAGCGGCTAGGGTTGCATAGCTCGTAGAGCCGTCCTCTGCAATATTCCCGCTTGCCTGATAAAGATTGTAATCGATATCAATAGTCGATGGCAAGCTCTGTAAAGCCTCTAAAGCTACTCCATTTGGGTTGCTGAAAATGTTGTTGTAGAAACTCATATCAGAATTGCCACCGCTAGTAAACTGCATAACGCCCACAGTTGTGTTGTGATAGACATTCACCTTAGAATTAGATAAACCGCTGCTCAATCCTCTCATCCTAATGGCCACATCTTTAGTATAAATCATATTGTTGGCAATCAGTGAGCGGGCTGTTCCGCTGGAACCAGCTTTATAAATCACTATCCCCCTATCACCGCAGTCGAGCAGGTTATTTGCAGTAATCTCAAAGTCTGTAATATCTTCGCAATACATGCACATGCCAGAGGTAGAACTAGCATTGATATTTTCAATCACATTGCCCGAGATCATCAAGCTGTCCTGTTTACGCACCTGAATGGCACGTCGTTCAATATTACTAAAACGGTTACGCAGGACGTGATTGCCCACATCTTCATCGCTTGTACTACCTCGCAGATCTATTCCATAATAACCTCCTGTGATGATATTGTCAGAGACCGTCAAATGCTTATTCGTAGTAGCTGTGGAGGAACTGTTCAAACTACCCGAGCCCACTATACCCCCTCTGTTAGATGTTACATTAACCGGCTGTTCAATCAAACAGGAATCAATGACGATATGATCCGTGTTTTGAAGATGCACTATCCAGGCACCTGTTGAGCTTTTGGTGTTTTCGAGAGTCATATTTCTCAAAGTCACATAGCTCGTGCTGTCAAAAGCCACGGTAGCAATGCCGCTATGAGTGAGCCTAGCTAGCGAAGTATCCCCGCCATCAATTATAATGGTATTGCTTTGGCTTACGCCAGCGATATTCCCTAGTGTAAACTGCTCCCTATAGGTGCCAGGAGCTACCTTAATGATTACAGCCCCAGAAACACCACAGTTGTGGAGAAAAATAGCAAGGGAATTAAAGCTTGGAAAATTGCTGGAAGTCCCGCCAAGGGTATAAGCTCCCGAAAGTAGACCGCAAACAAATAAAGAAACCTTTAATGTATCATTTGAAGCATCATTGTCTGGATTGCCATTGGGATTGTTCGTCCAAATCTTTAGGGTGGGATTTCCCAGGGTGAAATTATAGCTTCCGATATTGACCGCAGCAGCAACTGCACCCGACGCTAGACTCCCCGTCCAGCTATGGGAGGTCTGAGTTACTCCATCCACACTCCAGTTCACTCTTACACTGTTCAGGTTGTTAATTCCATGATTTTTAATGCTCACCTGAACCGACTGAGAGCTGGGAACAGTTGGACTAGCCGGAGCGTCCAAGCTGAGAATTCCTGCATCGTCGTTTACCGTAGAGGCTTGGGCTTTTAAAGAAAGAGGAAAGAAAGAGGAAAGAAAGAGGAAAGAAAGAGGAAAGAAAGAGAGAGATTAATTGAGTTGAAAGTTTTCATGATTTAGTGTTCTTTAGTGAAACAAGATCTTCTTTACATTAAAAAGGGCGAAGCCTTTTGAAACATGAGATCAGCCCAATATTACTGAAATTTAATCTTTTAACAAGGGCTTATAAGGGCTCGTTTAGTAAAAAAAGGCTTATGACTTATTGGGCGCCTCGTATGACTTATTGGGCGCTAGAAAATATTTATTGAATGCTAGAAATGGATATTTTTTTCATTTTCTAGGAACCACTCATAAAAGCCCGTCAAAATCCGTTGAGAATCAGCCCATAGAAAAAGCTTGTTAGTCCCTACTGCAAAATGATACGTCGGTTCACAGTAGCCCTTTCAGTAATCAGCTGCAATAGGTATACTCCACTGCGATAAGCTCCCATCTCTAGCTTTTTTCTATAGCTTCCGCTGAAACTCTCAATCTCATCTTCCAAGACTATTTGTCCCAACATATTAATGATGCGGATCTCCATATCCTCTCCGAGAGAGGAGCTAAACTCCAGCTTGAAAACCCCTTCACTAGGATTTGGATAAATGCGAAGTGACCGCTCGAGAAGCTCATCTATACCAATAATGGTTTTAATAGACAAGGGTCCTGTCCAATTGCTCACATTGCCCACATTGCAACTGTCCTGTACATAGACATCATAAAAGGTGTTAGGCTTTAAGCCCCTTAAAGTGCGAGGGCTAGACACATTGTATAAGAAAATACCGCCTCCCAGAGGAAAGTTTATAGGCCCATACTCAATGTTCCAATTCGAAGCTCCACCGCTAGTCCAGCTCACAGTAGCGGTGATTTCAGTAATAGTGTGGAGATTCAACCCTGTGGGAGCTAAACAGCCAAGATTCCTAAAAGTATGAGGACCCGCCCAGCTACTCACATGACCTACTCCACAGCTATCCCGAACATAAAATTGATGAGACCGACCAGGTGTCAAACCGCTCACAGTATAAGAAGGGGTAGTCGTGGAAATCCGAGTGCCACTTCCCAGTGTAAATCCCGAAAGACCATATTCTAGACCCCAAGTAGAAGCCCCACCCGTAACCCAGGACAGCCTAGCACTGGTCTGAGTAATCTGGGTAGCTGACAATGACGATGGGGATGGACAGGGCAAAGTGACTGAAAGGGTGATAAAAGTATAAGGACCAGCCCAACTGCTCACATGACCCACTCCACAACTATCCCGAACATAGAAATCATAATCCGTTCCAGACGTCAAGCCGCTCACAGTATAAGAAGGAGTAGTCGTGGAAATCTGAGTGCCCTGTCCCAGAGTAAATCCCGAAAGACCATATTCTAGATCCCAATTAGAAGTAGAAGTCCCACCTGACATCCACAACAGCCTAGCACTGTTCTGAGTAATCTGGGTAGCCGACAATGACGATGGAGATGGGCAGGGCAAAGTGGCTGAAAGGGTGGTAAAAGCATCAGGACCCGCCCAGCTACTTACATGACCCACTCCACAGCTATCCCGAACATAAAACTGATAAGACTGACCAGGTGTCAAGCCGCTCACAGTATAAAAAGAGATAGTCGTGGAAATCCGAGTGCCACTTCCCAGAGTAAATCCCGAAAGACCATATTCTAAATCCCAATTATTAGAAATAGAAATCCCACCTGACATCCACGACAGCCTAGCACTGGTCTGAGTAATATTGGAAGCTCCCAATGACGATGGAGATGGGCAGGGCAAAGTGGCTGAAAGGGTGGTAAAAGTACCAGGACCAGCCCAGCTACTCACATGAGCTGCTCCACAGCTATCCCGAACATAGAAATCATAATCCGTTCCAGGCGTCAAGCCGCTCACAGTATAAAAAGGGGTAGTCGTGGAAATCCGAGTACCACTTCCCAGTGTAAATCCCGAAAGACCATATTCCACATCCCAGTTAGAAGTAGAAGTCCCACCTGACATCCACGACAGCCTAGCGCTGGTCTGAGTAATATTGGAAGCTCCCAATGACGATGGGGATGGACAGGGCAAAGTGGCTGAAAGGGTGGTAAAAGCATCAGGACCCGCCCAGCTACTTACATGACCCACTCCACAGCTATCCCGGACATAGAAATCATAATCTGTTCCAGGTGTCAAGCCACTTAAGGTGTAAGGACTAGAAACATTGGACATAAAAGTTCCCGATCCAGGAATAAAACCCTGAATTCCGTATTCCACATCCCAATTGGAAGCCCCGCCCGTAATCCAGGAGAGCTTAGCGGTGGTCTGAGCAATAGAGTCAAGTGTCAGTCCTGTGGGAGATGGACAACTAAGAGTCCTGAAAGTATAAGGACCTGCCCAAGTACTCAAATTGTTACTGCCGCAACTATCCCGAACATAGAAATCATAAGTTGTCCCGGGTGTCAAGCCAGTTAGAGTATAAGGATTTGGAACATTATACACAAAAGTTCCCGATCCAGGAGTAAAACCCTGAATTCCGTATTCCATATTCCAATTAGAAGCTCCGCCTGTAACCCAGGAGAGCGCAGCGGTGGTCTGAGTAATGTTGGAAGCCAACAATGACGAAGGGACTGGACAGGGCAAAGTGGCTGAAAGGGTGGTAAAAGTATGAGGACCAGCCCAGCTACTCACATGAGCTACTCCACAGCTATCCCGAACATAAAATTGATAAGACTGACCAGGTGTCAAACCGCTCACAGTATAAGAAGGGGTAGTCGTGGAAATCCCAGTTCCACTTCCCAGAGTAAATCCAGAAAGACCATATTCCACATCCCAATTAGAAGCCCCGCCTGTAACCCACGACAGCCTAACGCTGGTCTGAGTAATCTGGGTAGCTGACAATGACGATGGGGATGGACAAGGCAAAGTGGCTGAAAGGGTGGTAAAAGTATCAGGACCAGCCCAGCTACTCACATGACCTATTCCACAGCTATCCCGAACATAGAAATCATAACCCATTCCAAGTGTCAAGCCGCTCACAGTATAAGAAGGGATGGTCGTGTGAATCTGAGTGCCACTTCCCAGAGTAAACCCCGAAAGGCCATATTCTAAATCCCAATTAGAAGCTCCGCCAGCAACCCAGGAAAGCGTAGCGCTGGTTTGAGTAATCTGGGTAGCTGTTAGCTTGGTAGGGCCTGGACAGGTTTCCCGAATGGCAATGTCATCAAAAGAATAGCCGTCACTTGTTGTGCGGAAAGCAGCGGGAAAATCATCTTGTTGTCCAAATCGGACTTGAAAAGTAGAAGAGACTCTTTGGGGAGGAGTAGCATTTGCGAGGATAACGTCAATATCTAAGCCAATCACCTGATTGTAGATGCCTGCTCCACCCTGATTGGTATACAGATTGTAAATTTGCACCCAGGCATCTGTGTTGCTGCCTTGTATCCATACTCTGTCATTAGCATGGTTTTCTTCTCCGTGATGCATATAGCTGAATTCCAGCTCTAGAGCACTCGAGCTGTTGTAATTGCTTAAATCAGCTGTCATAATCAAGTAGTTGGTTACTAGGGAAGAGGTGGAGATTGATTTATCCAAGGTAGCTGCCGAGCTGCCATTATTGGCAAAGCTACTTACGGCAAATCTCAGGCGACCCTGCTTGGCATGGGAAGTCTCATAGCTCCAATTATAGGTGGGAGCACAAAGCACCGGTGCGTCTCGCTGAAAAGTGCCAGATAAGGACTCAAAGTCTTCTATTAGGGGCAGAGTAGCAGGAGATAAAGAAGGGCAAAGCGTCTTAAAGCTAATAGGGAAAGACCATAAACTAAGGCTATTCCCCGATCTGGAGCAGCTATCGCGTACGTAAAAGTCGTAAGTGGTGAATGGGGTCAACCCTTTTAGCGTATAAGAGTTGGTGGTGATGGTATCAAGGGTTCCCGATCCTTGTGTAAAACCAGCAGTCCCCCATTCAATGATCCAAACGTTCCCTCCTCCTCCACCCGTCCAGCTCACTGAGGCAGTATCAAGTCCAATGGTATTTACTGTCAAAGAAGACGATCTCCGACACCATACTTCCCGAATGGCAATGTCATCAAAAGAATAACCAGCATTAGTGGTGGTATTCTGAGCCTCATAATAACCCTCTTGTCCAAAACGAACTTGAAAAGTAGAAGAGACTCTTTGAGGGAGAGTGGCATTTGCGAGGATAGCGTCAATGTCTAAGCTAGTTACCTGTTTGTAGATGCCTGCTCCGCCCTGATTGGCATACAGATCATAGATTTGTATCCAGGCATCTGTATTCCTACCCCGTATCCATACCTTATCATTGGGATCAAGATATTCTCGGTGGTGCATATAACTGAATTCTAGCTCCAAAATACTCGAACTGCTGTAATTGCTCAAATCAGCTGTCATAATCAAGTAGTTGGTTACTTTGGTTTGTGAGGGAACGCCGAGGATTGATTTATCCAAGGTAGCTGCCGAACTGCCATTATTGGCAAAGCCACTTACGGCAAATCTCAAACGACCATTGTTAGCAAGGGAGGTCTCATAGCTCCAATTGTAAGTGGGAACACAAAACACCACTGTGTCTCGCTGAAAAGTGCCAGATAAGGACTCAAAGTCTTCCATTAGGGGCAAGGTAGCAGGAGATGAAGATAAAGAGCAGAGCGTAATAAAGGAAAAAGAACCACTCCAGACACTCACATCTCCCACCCCACAACTGTCCTGTACATAGAAATCATAATTGGTGCTGGGATTTAAACCTGTTAAAATGTAAGGATTAAGAACATTGTACACAAAAGTTCCCGAGCCTGGAATAAAGCCCGGAGGTCCATATTCGATATTCCAATTTAAAGCCCCGCTTGCGGTCCAGCTCAAGCTGGCTGCCGACCCACTCCTAGCTGAGGCGGAAAGCCTTGATGAAGGCAAACAAGTTGGCAGATGGTACTCGTCAGCGCCCATATCCACCCTTGTCGAAGGCGGAAGTGGACGAGAATCTCCATCAATATCGACTTTAATACCCACAGAATTATCACCTGTATCATTGGCCAAAGTACCTATTAGATGCAGGTCGGCAGGAGATATTGCCCTTACAAATAGCGGATTGCCTTCTACAGAATTCCGATTGAGTGTAGGCTTGGCTGCTTGCCAAGCGGTTAGGTTTGCATAGATCGTAAAACCCTCCGCTGCGATATTCCCGCTTGCCTGATAAAGGTTGTAGTCGATATCAATAGTCGATGGCAAGTTCTGTAAAGCCTCTAAAGCTACTCCATTTGGGTTGCTGAAAATGTTGTTGTAGATACTCATATTAGAAAGGCTGCCGCCAATAAACCTCATAGCAGGACGACCCACAGCCGTGTTGTGATAAATATTTACTTTGGATAGATTGGATAGAAAAGAAAAGCCGAATCCTGACATACTAATGGCCGCATCGGGAGCATAAATCATATTGTTGGCAATCAGTGAACGAGCTGTTCCACTGGATGTGCCTCCCTCAATTACTATCCCCTGATCCCCACAGTCAAGCAAATTATTTGCCCTAATCTCAAAGTCTGTAATATCTACACAATATATGTCATAGGCATAACTACTATTGGTATTTTCAATCACATTGCCCGAGATAATCAGGTTATCCTGTTCATACACTCCAATGGCAATTAGTTCAATATCACTAAAACGATTACGCAAAATGCGGTTGCCCACATCTTTATTGCTTGTATTGCCGCTCAGAGATATTCCATAGTAACCTCCTGTGATGGTGTTGTTAGAAATAGTCAAATGATTGTTTGTAGTAGCTGTATAACCATTGCTCAAGCTGCCCGACCCCACTATACCTACTCTCTCAACTGTTGTATTCACTGACATCTCAATCAAACAGGAATCAATGACGATATGATCTGTGTTCTGAAGATGCACTACCCAGGCAGCTGTTGAGCTTTTGATGTTTTCGAGGGTTACATTCCTCAAGCTCACATAGCTGGTGCTGTCAAAAGCTACCGTGGCATTGCTCGTCGAGCCGTCGTGAATGAGCCTAGCTAGCGAGCTGCTCCCACCATCAATGACAATGGTATTGCTTTGGCTTACACCAGTAATACTACCTAGTGTGAACGACTCCTTATAGGTGCCAGAAGCTACCTTAATGATTACAGGACCTAAAATACCACAGTTGTTGAGAAAAGTAGCAAGAGAATCAAAGTCTGGAAAGTCACTAGAAGCTCTGCCAAGGGTATAAGTACCACTGAGGGCATTTACACAAGCAGTTTGGAAGGTGAAAGGACCCGTCCAGAGACTCACATCTCCCATCCCACAACTGTCCTGTACATAGAAATCATAATTGGTGTTGGGATTTAAACCTGTTAAAATGTAAGGATTAAGAACATTGTACACAAAAGTTCCCGAGCCTGGAATAAAGCCCGGAGGTCCATATTCGATATTCCAATTTAAAGCCCCGCCCGCAGTCCAGCTCAAGCTGGCTGCCGACCCACTCCTAACTGAGGCGGAAAGCCTTGATGAAGGCAAACAAGTTGGCAGATGGTACTCGTCAGCTCCCATATCCACCCTTGTCGAAGGCGGAAGTGGGCGAGAATCTCCATCAATATCAACTTTAATACCCACAGAATTATCACCTATATCATTCGCCAAAGTGCCTATTAGATGCAGATCGGCAGGAGATGTTGCCTTTACAAATAGCGGGTTACCCTCCACAGAATTCCGATTGAGTGCAGGTTTGGCTGCTTGCCAAGCGGCTAGGTTTGCATGGCTCGTAGAGCCGTCCTCTGCGATATTCCCGCTTGCCTGATAAAGGTTGTAATCGATTTTGATAGTCGATGGCAAGCTCGATGAAGTCTCTAAAGCTGCTCCATTTGGGTTGCTGAAAATGTTGTTGTAGATACTCATATTAGAATTGCCACCGCTAGTAAACTCCATAGCGGGATCTCCCACAATTGTGTTGTGATAGACATTCACCTTAGAATTAGATAAACCGCTGCTCAATCCTCTCATCCTAATGCCCGCATCTTTTGGAGCATAAATCATATTGTTGGCAATCAGTGAGCGGGCTGTTCCACTGGAACCAGCTTTATAAATCGCTATCCCCCTATCACCGCAGTCGAGCAGGTTATTTGCAGTAATCTCAAAGTCCGTGATATCATAGCACTGGATGCCCTGGCTATTACTATTATTGATATTTTCAATCACATTGCCCGAGATTATCAGGCTGTCCTGTTCAAGCACCTGAATGGCACGTTTTTCAATATCACTAAAACGGTTACGCAGGACGTGATTGCCCACATCTTCATCGCTTGTACTGCCTTGCAGAGCTATTCCATGGTAACCTCCTCTGATGATATTGTCAGAGACGGTCAAATGCTTATTCGTAGTAATTGTAAAGGCACTGGTCAAGCTGCCGGAGCCCACTATACCCCCTCTGTCAGATGTTGTATTCACTGGCTGCTCAATCAAACAGGAATCAATGACGATGTGATCTGTGTTTTGAAGATGTACTACCCAAGCATCCGTTGAGCTTTTAGTGTTTTCGAGGGTCATATTCCTCAAGCTTACATAACTGGTGCTGTAAAAAACCACGGTGGCAATGCCGCTATGAGTGAGCGTAACTAGCGAAGTATCCCCGCCATCAATTATAATGGTATTGCTTTGGCTTACGCCATTGATATTCCCTAGTATAAAAAACTGCTCCCTATAGGTGCCAGGAGCTACCTTAATGATTACAGAACCTGAAATACCACAATTTCTGAGAAAAGTAGCAAGAGAATTAAAGTTTGGAAAATCGCTGGAAGTCCCGCCAAGGGTATAAGCTCCCGAAAGTGAGATGCAAACCAACAACGAAACCTCCAGTGTGTCATTTGAAGTATTATTGTCTGCATTGCCATTGGGATTGCTCGTCCAAATCTTTAGGGTGGGATTTCCCAGGGTGAAATTATAGCTTCCGATATTGACCGCAGCAACAACTGCACCCGGCGCTAGACTCCCCCTCCAACTGAGAGAGGCTTGAGCTACTCCATCTACACTCCAGTTCACCTTTACACTGTCCAGATTGTTAATTCCATGATTTTTAATGCTCACTTGAACCGACTGAGAGCCGGGAACAGTTGAACTACCCGGAGCGTCCAAGCTGAGAATTCCTGCATCGTCGTTTACCAAGAAACGAGGAGTGAATTCGTAATAATCCACATTAGGCCAGGGAGTGGAAACACTTCCATTAATAGAGCTAATATTAGGAGAATTGGGATGCTGTATGGCAGTGGTAGAATTCAACTGAACACCCACTGTATAGCTTCCCACTCCTTGATTTTCCCATTGGGCATCCACTACATAAATCTTATGGGTAGTTTCTTCTAAAACTACAAAGTTGTAACTGAAACCCTGAGCCTCGTGTTTATAGGAATGGTTCTTAATCCACAGCTGGCGGTTGGGAGCTGTGCCAAAGGTCTTCCTCCAAACGTCATCGTTGTTCCCAATGTTCCCAATCGGAGGACTAAAGCCACCCCAAAAATAAGCGATGGTGCTGTCGGGAAGATCGGTATGAGGTAAAACCGTATTGTCAGTGGTGATGCTACTGTTCACAGTGGTTCCCGCAACTGTGGTGTCAAAGGTCAACAGGTAGTTTTTGCTCACACAAAAATGAGTAGCTGGACTGCCGTAAAAAGAAAAGGGAAAGCCAATGCTTTGAGCTGAAGACCAGCTATTGACCGATGCACCGCCATAGGCAGTAGATGGGTGAATCATATTCCAACCGCCACTAACATCAGTTCGTTCCGTATTTAAAAGCGAGCCTTGTCCTCTGGTAGGTCCATTCACAGTGTAAGTAAAGGTTTGGGCTTTTAGTGGAAAAGCCTCCAAGCAATAATAAAGCAATAATAAAGCAATAATAAAAGATAGAGGAAGATTAATTAAGTTGAAAGTTTTCATGATTTAGTGTTCTTTAGTGAAACAAGATCTTCTTTACATTAAAAAGGGAGAAGCCTTTTGAAACATGAGATCAGCCCAATATTACTAAAATTTAATTTTTTAACAAGGGCTTATAAGGGATCGTTTAGTAAAAAAGGCTTATGACTTATTGTGCGCCAAGCATGACTTATTGTGCGCTAGTAAATATTTATTGAATGCTAGAAATGGATATTTTTTTCATTTTCTAGGAACCACTCATAAAAGCCCGTCGAAATCCGTTGAGAATCAGCCCATAGAAAAAGCTTGTTAGTCCCTACTGCAAAATAATACACCGGTTTACAGTAGCCTTTTCAGTAATCAGCTGCAATAGGTATACTCCACTGCGATAAGCTCCCATCTCTAGCCTTTTTCTATAGCTTCCGCTGAAACTCTCAATCTCATCTTCCAAGACTATTTGTCCCATCATATTAGTGATACGGATCTCCATATCCTCTCCGAGAGAGGAGCTAAACTCCAGCTTGAAAACTCCTTCACTAGGATTTGGATAAATGCGAAATGAGCGCTCGAGAAGCTCATCTATACCAATAATTGTTTTAACAGACAAGGGTCCTGTCCAATTGCTCACATTGCCCACATTGCAACTGTCCTGTACATAGACATCATAAAAGGTGTTAGGCTTCAAGCCCCTTAAAGTGCGAGGGCTAGACACATTGTATAAGAAAATACCGCTTCCCAGAGGAAAGTTTATAGGCCCATACTCAATATTCCAATTCGAAGCTCCACCACTAGTCCAGCTCACAGTAGCGGTGATTTCAGTAATGATATCGAGCTTCAGCCCTGTGGGAGCTAAACAGCCAAGAGTCCTAAAAGTATGAGGACCAGCCCAGCTACTCACATGACCTACTCCACAGCTATCCCGAACATAAAATTGATAAGACCGACCAGGTGTCAAACCGCTCACAGTATAAGAAGAGGTAGTCGTGGAAATCTGAGTGCCACTTCCCAGAGTAAATCCCGAAAGACCATATTCTAGATCCCAATTAGAAGTAGAAGTCCCACCTGACATCCACCAAAGCCTAGCGTTGGTCTGAGTAATCTGGGTAGCTAACAATGACGATGGGGATGGACAGGGCAAAGTGACTGAAAGGGTGATAAAAGTATAAGGACCAGCCCAGCTACTCACATGACCCACTCCACAACTATCCCGAACATAGAAATCATAATCCGTTCCAGACGTCAAGCCGCTCACAGTATAAGAAGGGGTAGTCGTGGAAATCCGAGTGCCACTTCCCAGTGGAAATCCCGAAAGACCATATTCCAAATCCCAATTAGAAGCCCCGCCTGACATCCACCAAAGCCTGGCGGTGGTCTGAGTAATATTGGGAGCTCCCAATGACGAAGGGGCTGGACAGGGCAAAGTGGCTGAAAGGGTGGTAAAAGTATAAGGACCAGCCCAACTGCTCACATGACCCACTCCACAGCTATCCCGAACATAGAAATCATAATCCGTTCCAGACGTCAAGCCGCTCACAGTATAAGAAGGGGTAGTTGTGGAAATCCGAGTGCCACTTCCCAGTGGAAATCCAGAAAGACCATATTCCAGATCCCAATTAGAAGTAGAAGCCCCACTTGACATCCACCAAAGCCTGGCGCCGGTCTGAGTAATATTGGAAGTTCCCAATAATGATGGGGATAGGCAGGGCAAAGTGATCGAAAGGGTGGTAAAAGCATCAGGACCAGTCCAGCTACTCACATGGCCTACTCCACAGCTATCCCGAACATAAAATTGATAAGACTGACCAGGCGTCAAGCCGCTCACAGTATAAGAAGGGGTAGTCGTGGAAATCCGAGTTCCACTTCCCAGGGTAAATCCCGAAAGACCATATTCCAAATCCCAATTAGAAGCCCCACCCGTAACCCAGGAGAGCGTAGCACTGGTCTGAGTAATCTGGGTAGCCGACAATGATGATGGGGATGGACAGGGCAAAGTGGCTGAAAGGGTGGTAAAAGTATAAGGACCAGCCCAACTGCTCACATGACCCACTCCACAGCTATCCCGAACATAAAATTGATAAGACTGACCAGGCGTCAAACCGCTCACAGTATAAGAAGGGATGGTCGTGGAAATCCGAGTTCCACTTCCCAGGGTAAATCCCGAAAGACCATATTCCAGATCCCAATTAGAAGCCCCGCCTGTAATCCAAGAGAGCGCAGCGTTGGTCTGAGTAACCTGGGTAGCCAACAATGACAATGGGGCTGGACAGGGAAAAATGGCCGAAAGGGTGGTAAAAGCATCAGGACCAGACCAGCTACTCACATGAGCTACTCCACAGCTATCCCGAACATAAAAATCATAATCCGTACCGGGTGTTAAGCCACTTAAAGTGTAAGGATTAGGAACATTATACACAAAAGTTCCCGATCCAGGAGTAAAACCCTGAATTCCGTATTCCATATTCCAATTAGAAGCCCCACCCGTAACCCAGGACAGCCTAGCGCTGGTCTGAGTAATCTGCGTGGCCAACAATGACGAAGGGGCTGGACAGGGCAAAGTGGCTGAAAGGGTGGTAAAAGTATGAGGGCCAGCCCAGCTACTCACATGACTTATCCCACAGCTATCCCGAACATAGAATTGATAAGAGGTGCCGGGAATTAGACCGCTTAAAGTATAGTGAGTAGGTGCCACATTAGGTAAGAAATTACCGCTTCCTAGAGCAAAATTAACTATACCCCATTCCAAGTTCCACTTAGAAGCCCCACCCGTAACCCAGGAGAGCCTAGCGCTGGTTTGAGTAATCTGGGTAGCCAACAATGACGATGGGGCTGGACAGGGCAAAGTGGCTGAAAGGGTGGTAAAAGCATCAGGACCAGCCCAGCTACTCGCATGACCTACTCCACAGCTATCCCGAACATGGAAATCATAACCCATTCCGGATGTCAAGCCGCTCACAGTATAAGAAGGGGTAGTCGTGGAAATCCGAGTGCCACTTCCCAGTGGAAATCCCGAAAGACCATATTCCAAATCCCAATTAGAAGCCCCGCCCGTAACCCAGGAGAGCGTAGCGCTGGTTTGAGTAATATGGGTAGCTGTTAGGTTGGTGGGGCTTGGACAGGTTTCCCGAATGGCAATGTCATCAAAAGAACGGCCGTCACTTCCTGTGCGGGAACTAGCGGGATAATTATCTTCTTGTCCAAAGCGGACTTGAAAAGTAGAAGAGACTCTTTGAGGAGGGGTGGCATTTGTGAGGATAGAGTCAATGTCTAAGCCAATCACCTGATTGTAGATGCCTGATGCGCTGTTCTGATTGGTATACAGATTGTAAATTTCTACCCAGGAATTTGTGTTGCTGCCCCGTATCCATACTCTGTCGTTAGGATTATTTTCTTCTCCGTGATGCATATGGCTGAATTCCAGCTCCAGAGCACTCGAGCTACTATAACTGCTCAAATCAACTGTTAGGATCAGATAATTGGTAACGTTACTTCCTAATGACACTTTATCCAAGGTTGCAGCTGAGCTTCCATTATTGGCAAAGCCACTTACGGCAAATCTCAAACGACCATCGTTAGCAAGGGAGGTCTCATAGCTCCAATTGTAGGTGGGACCACAAAACACTAGTATGTTTCGCCGAAAAGTGCCAGATAAGGACTCAAAGTCTTCTATTAGGGGCAGAGTAGCAGGAGATAAAGAAGGGCAAAGCGTCTTAAAGCTAATAGGGAAAGACCATAAACTAAGGCTATTCCCCGATCTGGAGCAGCTATCTCGTACGTAAAAGTCGTAAGTGGTGAATGGGGTCAAGCCTTTTAGCGTATAAGAGTTGGTGGTGATGGTATCAAGGGTTCCAGATCCTTGTGTAAAACCAGCAATCCCCCATTCAATGATCCAAACGTTCCCTCCTCCTCCTCCCGTCCAGCTCACTGAGGCAGTATCAAGTCCAATGGTATTTACTGTCAAAGAAGACGATCTCCGACACCATACTTCCCGAATGGCAATGTCATCAAAAGAATAGCCGTCAGCTAATGTGCGGGAAGTAGCGGGATAATCATCTGCTTGTCCGAATCGGACTTGAAAAGTAGAAGAGACTCTTTGGGGAGGAGTGGCATTTGCAAGAATAGCGTCAATATCTAAATCTCTCACCTGATTGTAGACACCTGCTGTGCCCTGATTGGTATACAGATTGTAAATTTGCACCCAGGCATCTGTGTTGCTGCCCCGTATCCATACTCTGTCTTCAGCTTGGCTTTCTTCTTCGTGATGCATATAGCTGAATTCCAACTCCAGAGCACTCGAACTGCTGTAACTGCTCAAATCAGCTGTTAGAATCAGATAATTGATAACTAAACCTCCTGGTCGCGTTCTATCCAAGGTAGCTGCCGAGCTGCCATTATTGGCAAAGCCACTTACGGCAAATCTCAAACGACCCTGATTGGCAACGGAGGTCTCATAGCTCCAATTGTAGGTGGGAACACAAAACACCACTGTGTCTCGCTGAAAAGTGCCAGATAAGGACTCAAAGTCTTCCATTAGAGGCAAAGTAGCAGGAAATGGAGATAAAGATAAAGAGCAGGGCGTAATAAAGGAAAAAGGACCACTCCAGACGCTCACATCGCCCACCCCACAACTGTCCTGTACATAGAAATCATAATTGGTGCTGGGATTTAAACCTGTTAAAATGTAAGGATTAAGAACATTGTACACAAAAGTTCCCGAGCCTGGAATAAAGCCCGGAAGTCCATATTCGATATTCCAATTTAAAGCCCCGCCCGCAGTCCAGCTCAAGCTGGCTGCCGACCCACTCCTAACTGAGGCGGAAAGCCCTGATGAAGGCAAACAAGTTGGCAGATGGTACTCATCAGCGCCCATATCCACCCTTGTCGAAGGCGGAAGTGGGCGAGAATCTCCATCAATATCGACTTTAATACCCACAGAATTATCACCTATATCATTGGCCAAAGTTCCTGTTAGATGCAGATTGGCAGGAGATGTTGCCCTTACAAATAGCGGGTTACCCTCCACAGAATTCCGATTGAGTGCAGGTTTGGCTGCTTGCCAAGCGGCTAGGTTTGCATGGTTCGTAGAGCCGTCCTCTGCGATATTCCCGCTTGCCTGATAAAGGTTGTAATCGATATCAATAGTCGATGGCAAGCTCTGTAAAGCCTCTAAAGCTACTCCATTTGGGTTGCTGAAAATGTTGTTGTAGAAACTCATATCAGAATTGCCACCGCTAGTAAACTGCATAACGCCCACAGTTGTGTTGTGATAGACATTCACCTTAGAATTAGATAAACCGCTGCTCAATCCTTCCATCCTAATGGCCACCTCTTTTGGAGTATAAATCATATTGTTGGCAATCAGTGAGCGGGCTGTTCCGCTGGAACCAGCTTTATAAATCACTATCCCCCTATCACCGCAGTCGAGCAGGTTATTTGCAGTAATCTCAAAGTCCGTAACATCTTCGCAATACATGCACATGCCAAAGGTAGAACTAGCATTGATATTTTCAATCACATTGCCCGAGATCATCAAGCTGTCCTGTTTACGCACCTGAATGGCACAGTTTTCAATATCACTAAAACGGTTACGCAGGACGTGATTGCCCACATCTTCATCGCTTGTACTGCCTCGCAGAGCTATTCCATAATAACCTCCCAAGATGGTGTTGTCAGAGATCGTCAAATGCTTATTCGTAGTAGCTGTGGAGGAACTGTTCAAACTACCCGAGCCCACTATACCTCCTCTGTCAGATGTTACATTAACCGGCTGTTCAATCAAACAGGAATCAATGACGATATGATCTGTGTTCTGAAGATGCACTACCCAAGCACCTACTGAGCTTTTGGTGTTTTCGAGAGTTATATTCCTCAAGCTTACATAGCTGGTGCTGTCAAAAGCCACGGTGGCATTGCTTGTCGAACCGTCATGAGTGAGCCTAGCAAGCGAGCTATCCCCACCGTCAATGACAATGGTATTGCTTTGGCTTACACCAGCGATATTCCCTAGTGTAAACTGCTCCGCATAGGTGCCAGGAGCTACCTTAATGATTACAGCCCCAGAAACACCACAGTTGTGGAGAAAAGTAGCAAGGGAATTAAAGCTTGGAAAATTGCTGGAAGTCCCGCCAAGGGTATAAACTCCCGAAAGTGAGGTGCAAACCAACAACGAAACCTCCAGTGTGTCATTTGAAGTATCATTGTCTGGACTGCCATTGGGATTGCTCGTCCAAATCTTTAGGGTGGGATTTCCCAGGGTGAAATTATAGCTTCCGATATTGACCGCAGTAGCAACTGCACCCGGCGCTAGACTCCCCGTCCAGCTATGGGAGGTCTGAGTTAGTCCATCCACACTCCAGTTCACTCTTACACTGTCCAGGTTGTTAATTCCATGATTTTTAATGCTCACCTGAACCGACTGAGAGCCGGGAGCAGTTGAGCTAGTCGGGGCGTCCAAGCTGAGAATTCCTGCATCGTCGTTTACCGTAGAGGCTTGGGCTTTTAAAGAAAGAGGAAAGAAAGAGAGAGATTAATTGAGTTGAAAGTTTTCATGATTTAGTGTTCTTTAGTGAAACAAGATCTTCTTTACATTAAAAAGGGCGAAGCCTTTTGAAATATGAGATCAGCCCAATATTACTAAAATTTAATCTTTTAACAAGGGCTTATAAGGGCTCGTTTAGTAAAAAAAGGCTTATGACTTATTGGGCGCTGCGTATGACTTATTGGGCGCTAGAAAAATGAAAGTAAACGAAGAGTGGCTTGAAGATTTTTTATTTCAATCCAGAACATTATTTAGATGGACGACTGGAAAAACATAGAAGTTCAAAATCTGCACAAAAAGTTTCCTAGCCTTAATGCCGACCTCGTTGAAACACTGACTAAGCAGCTATTAAACCGCATTACCGGGCAGCTTGCCCGTAAATCGGCAAGAATCTATGGCAAAAGCTTTGCTACTATCTCATTGCAAAATGATACGCCGGTTCACAGTAGCCTTTTCAGTAATCAGCTGCAATAGGTATACTCCACTGCGATAAGCCCCCATCTCTAGCCTTTTTCTGTAGCTTCCGCTGAAACTCTCAATCTCATCTTCCAAGACTATTTGTCCCATCATATTAGTGATACGGATCTCCATATCCTCCCCGAGAGAGGAGCTAAACTCCAGCTTGAAAACTCCTTCACTAGGATTTGGATAAATGCGAAATGAGCGCTCGAGAAGCTCATCTATACCAATAATGGTTTTAACAGACAAGGGTCCTGTCCAATTGCTCACATTGCCCACATTGCAGCTGTCCTGTACATAGACATCATAAAAGGTGTTAGGCTTTAAGCCCCTTAAAGTGCGAGGACTAGACACATTGTATAAGAAAATACCGCTTCCCAGAGGAAAGTTTATAGGCCCATACTCAATATTCCAATTCGAAGCTCCACCGCTAGTCCAGCTCACAGTAGCGGTGATTTCAGTAATAGTGTGGAGGTTCAACCCTGTGGGAGCTAAACAGCCAAGAGTCCTAAAAGTATGAGGACCGGCCCAGCTACTCACATGACCTACTCCACAACTATCCCGAACATAAAATTGATGAGACCGACCAGGTGTCAAACCGCTCACAGTATAAGAAGGGGTAGTCGTGGAAATCCGAGTTCCACTTCCCAGGGTAAATCCCGAAAGACCATATTCTAAATCCCAATTAGAAGTAGAAGTCCCACCTGACATCCACGACAGCCTGGCGCTGTTCTGAGTAATCTGGGTAGCTAACAATGACGATGGGGATGGGCAGGGCAAAGTGATCGAAAGGGTGGTAAAAGTATGAGGACCAGCCCAGCTACTTACATGAGCTGCTCCACAGCTATCCCGAACATAGAAATCATAGCCCGTTCCAGGCGTCAAGCCGCTCACAGTATAAGAAGGGGTAGTCGTGGAAATCCGAGTGCCACTTCCCAGTGGAAATCCAGAAAGACCATATTCTAGATCCCAATTAGAAGTAGAAATCCCACCTGACATCCACCAAAGCCTGGCGCTGTTCTGAGTAATCTGGGTAGCCGACAATGACGATGGAGATGGGCAGGGCAAAGTAGCTGAAAGGGTGGTAAAAGCATCAGGACCTGCCCAGCTACTCACATGAGCTATTCCACAGCTATCCCGAACATAAAATTGATAAGACTGACCAGGTGTCAAACCGCTCACAGTATAAGAAGGAGTAGTCGTGGAAATCCGAGTACCACTTCCCAGAGTAAATCCCGAAAGACCATATTCCAAATCCCAATTAGCAGCCCCACCCGTAACCCAGGAGAGCGTAGCGCTGGTTTGAGTAATATTGGAAGCTCCCAATGACGATGGGGATGGACAGGGCAAAGTGGCTGAAAGGGTGGTAAAAGTATGAGGACCAGCCCAGCTACTTACATGACCCACTCCACAGCTATCCCGGACATAGAAATCATAATCTGTTCCAGGTGTCAAGCCACTTAAGGTGTAAGGATTAGAAACATTGTACACAAAGGTTCCCGATCCAAGAATAAAACCCTGAATTCCGTATTCCAGATCCCAATTGGAAGCCCCGCCCGTAATCCAGGAGAGCTTAGCGGTGGTCTGAGCAATAGAGTCAAGTGTCAGTCCTGTGGGAGATGGACAACTAAGAGTCCTAAAATTCTGAGGACCTACCCAAGTACTCAAATTATTAGTGCCACAACTATCCCGGACATAGAAATCATAATCTGTTCCAGGTGTCAAGCTACTTAAGGTGTAAGGATTAGAAACATTGTACACAAAGGTTCCCGATCCAGGAATAAAACCCTGAATTCCGTATTCCACATCCCAATTGGAAGCCCCGCCCGTAATCCAGGAGAGTTCAGCAGTGGTCTGAGTGATATTGGAGGCTCCCAAAGACGAAGGGGCTGGACATCTGCTAAGCGTGTTAAAAGTATAAGGTCCAGCCCAACTACTGAGATAGCCCAGCCTACAACTATCCCGAACATAGAACTGATAAGAGGTACCGGGAATTAGACCGCTTAAAGCATAGGGAGTAGGCGCAACATTAGGTAAGAAATTACCGCTTCCTAGAGCACGACCAGCCGTATCCCATTCCAAGTTCCAATTAGAAGCCCCACCAGCAACCCAGGAGAGCGTAGCGCTGGTTTGAGTAATCTGGGTAGCTGTTAGGTTGGTGGGGGTTGGACAGGTTTCCCGAATGGCAATGTCATCAAAAGAACGGCCGTCAGTTCCTGTGCGGGAAGTAGCGGGATAATTATCTTCTTGTCCAAAGCGGACTTGAAAAGTAGAAGAGACTCTTTGAGGAGGGGTAGCATTTGCGAGGATAGAGTCAATGTCTAAGCCAATCACCTGATTGTAGATGCCTGATGTGCCCTGATTGGCATACAGATTGTAAATTTGCACCCAGGAATTTGTGTTGCTGCCCTGTATCCATACTCTGTCATTAGGATGGTTTTCTTCTCCGTGATGCATATGGCTGAATTCCAGCTCCAGAGCACTCGAGCTACTATAACTGCTCAAATCAACTGTTAGGATCAGATAATTGGTAACGTCACTTCCTGATGACACTTTATCCAAGGTTGCAGCTGAGCTATCATTATTGGCAAAGTTCGGCACAGCAAATCTCAGGCGACCATCGCTGGCAAGAGAGGTCTCATAGCTCCACGCGTAGGTGGAATTGCAGAACACTCCTGTGTCTTGCTGAAAGGTACCAGATAAGGACTCAAAGTCTTCTATTAGGGGCAAAGTAGCAGGAGATAAAGAAGGGCAGAGCGTAGCAAAGGAAAAAGGACCTCTCCAGATGCTCACATCGCCTATGCCACAACTGTCCTGTACATAGAAATCATAATTGGTGCCGGGATTTAAACCTGTTAAAATGTAAGGATTAAGAACATTGTACATAAAAGTTCCCGATCCTGGAATAAAGCCCGGAGGTCCATATTCGATATTCCAATTTAAAGCCCCGCCTGTGACCCAGCTCAAGCTGGCTGCTGACGCACTCCTAACTGAGGCGGAAAGCCCTGATGAATACAAACAAGTTGGCAGATGGTATTCATCAGCGCCGATATCCACCTTTGTCGAAGGCGGAAGTGGGCGAGAATCTCCATCAATATCGACTTTAATACCCACAGAATTATCACCTGTATCGTTGGCCAAAGTGCCTATTAGATGCAGATCGGCAGGAGATGTTGCCTTTACAAATAGCGGGTTACCCTCCACAGAATTCTGATTGAGTGCAGGTTTGGCTGCTTGCCAAGCGGCTAGGTTTGTATAGCTCGTAGAGCCGTCCTTTGCGATATCCCCGCTTGCCTGATAAAGATTGTAATCGATTTCGATAGTTGATGGCAAGCTCTGTAAAGCAGTTAAAGCTACTCCATTTGGGTTGCTGAAAATGTTGTTGTAGAGCTTCATATTAGAGTGAGGACTGCCACTAAAGTGCATAGCGGGATTGCCTACAGCCGTATTGTGATAAATATTTACTTTGGATAAAGTACCGCTGGTGCTGTATGCGGTCATAATAATGGCTATATCGGTTGGAGCGTAAATCATATTGTTAGCAATCAATGAACGGCTTGTTCCGCTGGAGCTGCCTCCAGAAATTTCTATCCCCAGATCGTTGCAGTCAAGCAAATTGTTTGCTGTAATCTCAAAGTCCGTAATATCTATGCACAAGATGCCATAGCTAGACTGACCATTGATATTTTCAATCACATTGCCCGAGATAATCAGGCTGTCCTGTCCATTCATCTCAATGGCAGTTCGTTCAATATCACTAAAACGGTTACGCAGGATGTGATTTCCCACACCTTTATCGCTTAGATTACCGACCAGAAATATTCCATAATAACCTCCTGTGATGATATTGTCAGAGACGGTCAAATGCTTATTCGTAGTAATTGTAAAGGCACTGGTCAAGCTGCCCGAGCCTAGAATACCTACTCTCCCAGATGTTATATTCACTGGCTGCTCAATCAAACAGGAATCAATGACGATATAATCCGTGTTTCGAAGATGCACTACCCAGGCATCTGTTGAGCTTTTGGTATTTTCGAGGGTTATATTCCTCAAGCTTACATAGCTGGTGCTGTTAAAAGCCACGGTGGCATTGCTTGTCGAACCGTCATGAGTGAGCCTAGTGAGCGAGCTATCCCCACCGTCAATGACAATCGTATTTGTCGGGCTTACACCAGCGATATTCCCTAGTGTAAACTGCTCCCTATAGGTGCCAGGAGCTACCTTAATGACTACAGGACCTGAAACACCGCAGTTGCTGAGAAAAGTAGCAAGAGAATCAAAGTTTGGAAAATCGCTGGAAGTCCCGCCAAGGGTATAAGCTCCCGAAAGTAAATTGCAAACAAATAAAGAAACCTCCAGTGTGTCATTTGAAGTATCATTGTCTGGATTCCCATTGGGATTGCTCGTCCAAATCTTTAGGGTGGGATTTCCCAGGGTGAAATTATAGCTTCCGATATTGACCACAGCAGCAACTGCACCCGGCGCCAGACTCCCCGTCCAGCTATGAGAGGTCTGAGCTACTCCATCCACACTCCAATTCACTCTTACACTGTCCAGATTGTTAATTCCATGATTTTTAATACTCACTTGAACCGACTGAGAGCCGGGAACAGTTGAACTAGCCGGAGCGTCTAAGCTGAGAATTCCTGCATTGTCGTTTACCAAGGAACGAGGAGTGAATTCGTAATAGTCCACATTAGGCCAGGGAGTGTAACTATTTGCATTAATAGAGCTAATATTAGGAGAATTGGGATGCTGTATGGCAGTGGTAGAATTCAACTGAACACCCACTGTATAGCTTCCCACTCCTCGATTTGCCCATTGGGCATCCACTACATAAATCTTATGGGTGGTTTCTTCTAAAACTACAAAGTTGTAACTGAAACTCTGAGCCTCGTGTTTATAGGAAAAGTTCTTAATCCACAGCTGGCGATTGGGAATGGTGCCAAAGGTCTTCATCTGGACGTCATCGCCGCCCCCAAGCGGAGGACTAAAGCCACCCCAAAAATAAGCGATGGCATGGTCGGGAAGATTGGCATGAGGTAAAGCCGTATTGTCAGTGGTGATACTACTGTTCACAGTGGTTCCCACAACTGTGGTGTCAAAAGTCAACAGGTAGTTTTTGCTCACACAGAAATGAGTAGCTGAACTGCCGTAAAAAGAAAAGGGAAAGCCAATGCTTTGAGCTGAAGACCAGCTATTGATCGATGCACCGCCATAGGCAGTAGATGGATGAATCATATTCCAACCGCCACTATCAGCAGTTCGTTCCGTATTTAAAAGCGAGCCTTGTCCTCTGATAGGTCCACTCACAGTGTAAGTAGAGGTTTGGGCTTTTAAAGGAGGAAAGAAGGAGGAAAGAAGGAGGAAAGAAAGAGAGAGATTAAATAAGGTAAAAGTTTTCATCATTCAATGGTTTTAGTGAAACAAGACTTTCTTCACATTAAAAAAGGACGAGGCCTTTTGAAATATAAGATCAGTCCAATATTACTAAAATCTAATCTTTTAACAAGGGCTTATAAGGGATTTTTAAGTAAAAGAGGCTTATGGACTTATTGCTCGCTAAGGTATGACTTATTTTGCGCTAGAAAAATGAGGAGCAGCTTTTCGTATAAAAACTTTTATTGCCGACTCCCCAATTGTGCCTGAGCCATTCATAAATCATGAATTGTGGCTTTCTTGCCGTTTTAACTCATTCCTATTGCAGAACTCAAGCTAACTTGATTTATATAAGACTATATAGCATTATAATCATTATAAATAGAAGCTATGTTCGATTAAAGCTTATTCAAGAGTTTTCAAATTTTTCAATACCTCTTTGCAACCAGTCAACGAACTTGGAGATATTAGGATCATAAGCAATAGGCTCAATTAGAGGCTTCATACTATTATGTCCTAAAACAATATACTGAGGCTGGCTGTTGTTTTTAAAGTACTTTACTTGGAATTCACTCCATTTATTGCCAATAGTTTTTACCTTTTTACCGGTTATACGGGAAATGTATTGCTTCTCTTTGGGGAGTTGTTGACGTTCGTCAACGTAAAGTGAAATAAGCACCACATCGTTTTTTAGAATCTCCAAAACTCTTGAGTCACTCCAAACCTGTTCTTCCATTTTCCGACAGTTTACACATCCCCATCCGGTAAAATCAAGCATAATTGGTTTATTAATTTCTTTGGCATAAGCTAGGCCTTTTTCAAAATCGTGAAAACAGTTTAATCCATGAGGGCAATGAGTTGGATCCACTCCTTTGGGAATATCGTTATCATCCTTAGAAGCTATTACAATAGGGATGCCGAAACCATTAGGTGATTCGCTGTAAAACATAGGGGGAGGGAACCCACTGATCAGTTTAAGAGGGGCACCCCACAAACCGGGAATTAGATAAATGGTAAACATCAATGAAAGAGTAGCAATCATTAAGCGGGGAACTGACAATTTTTCTAACGGGCTATCATGCGGCATTCTAAATTTTCCCAATAAATAGAGTGTCATTAAAGCAAAAATAGCAATCCAAGAGCCGATAAACCATTCCCTTTTCAGGATACCAGCCTGCCAAACAAGGTCGGCAGTGGAGAGAAACTTAAAAGCAAAAGCCAGTTCTATAAAGCCTAAAGTAACCTTGACAGAGTTAAGCCACCCTCCGGTTTTAGGTAAGGAGTTGAGCCACCCTGGGAAGGCAGCGAATAAAGTAAAGGGTAAGGCCAGAGCCGAAGAAAAGCCAAACATTCCTATTAAAGGCCCTCGAACTCCACCGCTAAAAGCTTCAAATAACAAGGCGCCAATGATGGGGCCGGTGCAGGAAAACGAAATCAAAGCCAAAGTAAAAGCCATAAAGAAAATACCCACTATGCCTTCTCGATCAGAGGCTCGATCGGCTCTATTGGTCCATGAGCTAGGCAAAGTAATTTCAAAGGCACCGAAAAAGCTGATTGCAAATATTACCAACAAAATGAAGAAAACTATATTTACCCACGGATTGGTCGAAAGGGCATTTAAAGCATCAGGGCCAAAAAGCAAAGTAATGAGATATCCCAGAACTACATATAAAATGATGATGGAAATGCCGTAAATCATTGCATTAGCTAAGCCTTTGGACCGGTCTTTGCTCTGCTTGGTAAAAAAGCTCACTGTCAATGGGATCATTGGAAAAACGCAGGGAGTAAATAAAGCGGCTAATCCCCCTAAAAAGCTGAGAATAAAAATAGACCATAAAGAACGTGAGCTGGAAGTAGGGCTGGAATCCGTTTTACTTTGTTGAGCTTTTTTCAGCTCAAATTTAATATCGCGATATTCTGGAGGAAGGCACATCTGATCATTACAGGTCATAAAAACCAGTTCCGCCTTTATTGTAAAGTCCTCTTCGGAAAAGACTTTTATCTTTTGCTTAAAGATTACTTTTTTCTCGTGGTACTTGAGTATTTCTTCAAAATTGGGATCAAACTCTTCAAGGGGTTCAGGTTCAGTTATGGAATCTATTATTTGATAAGTATTATCCTCTTCAAAAACAAAATCTGTGGCAAAAACTGGTGAAGTTTCTGGAATATCAATCGAATAAAGATGCCATCCTTCATCGATAGTTGCAGTCATTAACAGTTCCGCTTCATCATCCTTTTGATTCACACTAAAGCTCCATTTTACGGGCTCTAGTATCTGAGCATGAATTTTTACAATAATCATTAAAAAGAAGAAGGAAAATATCTTTCTCATAATGGGCTTGTCTTTAACAATCGGGCAAAATAAACGGCTTTCGTATTATTAGTAACCCTATATCGGTTATCAATTCTCAAACCAATTACCCAAACAATTTCATTATTTGAGCAGAGCAACCAAACTTGTTCCTTAGTAAAGCGATTAATTTTTTCATCGATAAAAAAGTCACTTAATTTTTTGGGACTGTTAAGTCCTAAGGGGTAAAAGCGATCTCCAGGTTGCCATTTTCTTAGAGTAAGTGGAAACCTCAGTTGCTCAAAATCCAGAACAGCAATGAAACTATCCGTAAAGAGTTTAGACTTACACGCTTCTTTTTTTACAAAATTCATAAAAACAGGCTTACAAATTTCCGATTGATTCACATCAATATCATAAGTTTGGCTTATTAATTTTTCTACTTTTTTTTTGAGGATCAACTGATTACGATCTTTGAGCAATTGATGGGTTTTTGATTCAAAGTATTTCCCGCTATCGGCAAAAAGGCAGTTTTGTATAGCTGTCAGATCAAAATTTCCACGGGTTTTGAGCCAATGATATAAAACGGAAGAATACCCTTTAATTTGAAGAAGTTTCGGAATTGAAAGCACTTCGTACTCATTTTGAATATCGACGATTCCCTTTATTCGGGCAGTCATTTGCCCTTCAAAAAAGTTCCAGTCTTGTTTTAAGTAACTAAGGGTTTTTCTCCATTTCTGTTCCAAGCCAGGAATGGCTGCTTTCAGCTCAGGGATAACATTATGACGGATAGTGTTTCGTTGATAATCGTCTTTTGCATTACTGCTGTCTTCACGCCATTGTAACTGATGTTTTTGGGTAAACCGATTAATCTTTTCTGGGCCTAACTCACTTAAAAGGCGAATGATATTTTCATTGACTTCAGCTATGCCAGCCAGGCCTTTAAAGCCGGTCCCTCTCCCTATATTAATCAAGAAGGTTTCTAATGAATCCTGTAGATGATGAGCCGTAGCGATATAATCAAATTTTTCTTTAGTACATACCTCATTAAAGAACTGATAACGCAATTCCCTTGCTGCTTGCTGGATGCTCATTTTCCGATTATTGGCATATTGACGGGTATCAAAACTTTTAAAGTAAATTTTCACATTATTGACTTCAGCCCAATTTTTTACAAAGATTTCATCTAAGTCCGATTCTTTTCCCCTCAATTTAAAGTTGCAATGTGCGAGGGCAAAATTCAGCCCTAGTTTTTGCAAGGCTAAAGCTAAGGCCATACTGTCTCTTCCACCACTACAAGCAAGTAATATACTTTGATTGGGAACAAAAGAAATTTTATTGAGAAAACTCTCTACCTTATGGAGCAGGCCACTCATAAAGCAAATGTAATCAATGAGTTTTTGCTATAAGGACCCTCTTAGCTGACAATAATTACTTCAGACTTTCAAAAAGACTGTTGGATTTAATCAGACACTCTTCATATTCTTTTTCTGGGTGGGCATGTATAGTTATGGCGCTCCCCACCCTAGCTGAGAGGTAAGGTAAGGCATGACTGTAGAGTAAGCTTCGAATAACCACATTAAAGTCAAAATCACCATTCGGATCGATGTACCCTACTGATCCAGAATAAAGACTTCGGTTAAAGTTCTCATAACGATCAATTAACTCCATTGCTTTAACTTTAGGTGTTCCTGTCATACTTCCCATCGGAAAGGATGTTTTGATTAGATCCAAAAAATTGTACCCGACCTTTAGTTTAGAAGAAACAGTGGAAATGAGCTGATGAACGTTTTTAAACGTATATACCTCAAATAATTCCTCTACTTGTACCGAGTTTTTCTGGGCAGTTCGGCTCAAGTCGTTTCTAACCAAGTCCACGGTCATTACGTTTTCAGCCCTTTCCTTTTTGTCTCTGCTCAGTGCTTTGACCAACTGCTTATTTTCTTCCATGTGGGATGATCTTCGAGCAGTACCCTTTATGGGCTGTGAAATAACACGTTCTGCCGTTTTTTGCAAGTAGCGCTCGGGCGAACCACAAAGCAAGTAGTTGTTTCCCAGCTTATAGAATGCTGAAAAGGGAGCTTGGCTAAGGTCATTGAGTTTCTCAAAAACTTTAAAGGGATTGATTCTGTGCTTGGCCCAAAACTCTATGCAGTAATTGATTTCGTATATATTTCCAAACTGAAGCTCTTCCAGGAGACAATTTACTGAGTTAATGTAATTTTTTCTACTGGTTTTAGCCTCGAGTTGAGAAATGGTATCAAACTCATTTTCATCTTTCAAGGAAACTTGCCGTATGGTGTTAAAAAACACTTCTTTAGAAACAATAGAATAACTTTCTACTCTAACTATATTCTCTGTGCGATAAACAATGGTATCTGGTATGAAAAAATTGAATAGCGGGAAATTAAATATGTCTTTATGAAAAGAAGTGAGCTTTTCTAGCTGATTCTTTAGGTTGTAATTAAAATGCCCTAATAACCAATCTTTATGGTGTTGGTGAAATTCAAATAAGTCACCTAAACGCATATTATTAGAAGAAATCCCTCGGTGTGCCTTCCAAGCGGCCAACCAGCTATAGCGACTATATTTGTCTAAAGGATAACGATTGGAATCCAGAAAAATTCCTATTTGTTCGGCATAATAAATGTATTTGGGAAGAACTGTGGGAAGTTCGGGATATTCGTCTATATAAAATTCAAAGGAACAACGAGTCAAGCTTTATTTTTTATCAATTTTCTCAAGATTCTTTGTCATTTAGCTTTTAACCGATTATATATTAAGAGCTCTATTATCTGTAGCAGCTAGAGCAGCTTCCTTTAAGGCTTCTGTATAAGTTGGATGCGCATGGCTAATACGGGCAATGTCTTCTGCAGAAGCACGAAACTCCATAGCTACAACAGCTTCGGCTATCATGTCAGCAGCACGTGGACCAATTATATGTACACCTAGTATTTCATCCGTTTTTTTGTCCGAGATAAGCTTTATGAATCCTTCCATATGCATACTAGCTCGAGCTCGACCCAGTGCCCGTATAGGGAATTGTCCAATTTTATATTCGCGATTTTCTTCTTTAAGTTGCTCTTCGCTTTTGCCTACGCTGGCAACTTCAGGCCAAGTATAAACTACATTTGGAATCAGGTTATAGTTAATGCAAGGTCTTTGTCCGGCAATAATTTCAGTTGCTAAAACTCCTTCATCTTCAGCTTTATGGGCTAGCATAGCCCCTCTTATTACATCTCCGATTGCATAAATGTGGCTTTTTTCGGTTTGAAGTTTATTATTGACTTTTATCTGACCCTTATCGTTAATTTTTAAGCCGGCATGTTCGAGCTTTAAACCCTCAGTGTAAGGTCTACGCCCCACTGAAATCAAACAATAATCTCCTTCAAAAGTTATTTCCTCACCCCTTTTATTTTCTGCTTTTACGGTCACGATATTTCCCTCACGACTTACCTCGGTAACCTTATGGTTGAGGTTAAATTTTATGCCTAGCTTTTTGAGAGATTTGACAATTTCTTTACCCATGTCGGCATCAAAAGTCGAAATAACTTTATCGAGATATTCTACAATACTAACTTCTGATCCAATACGAGTATAAATGCTTCCCAGCTCAAGCCCGATTGCTCCCCCGCCAATTACGATCATTTTTTGGGGAATTTCATCTAGCTCCAAGGCCTCAGTGCTCGAAATAATTCGATTTTTATCAAACTTGGCAAAGGGCGGTTCTATGGACTTGCTACCAGTAGCAATAATGATATTTTTGGCTTTTATTTTTTCTTCCTCCTCTTCTTTGGCAACCAAAATGGTATGCTCGTCTTTAAAAGATCCAAGGCCGTGATATATATCAATTTTGTTCTTATTCATCAGATACCCTACCCCTTCGCACGTTTGCTTAACTAGCTTGCGCTTACGCTCGATCATTTGTTCAAAATTTACCTTCAGCCCTCTTATGTCAATGCCATGCTCCGCGAAATTCCTAAAGGCATTGTGGTAGTGCTCAGAAGAGTCTAGCAAAGCTTTAGATGGTATACAGCCTATGTTGAGACAAGTGCCACCCAAAGTGGCATATTTTTCTATGATAGCGGTTTTCATACCCAGCTGACTTGAGCGTATAGCAGCTATATATCCGCCAGGGCCAGAGCCGATAATAGCTACATCGTATTCACTCATAAAAAGGAAATTTTGGTATTGTTAAAATAGTAGACATCGTAATTATAAATGTAATGTCTTTTGCAAAATAAAAAGGTTAGAAAAATCCATTTATCATATCAATAGATTTACAATAGTGCTTGGTTTTTCTTTTGAAATCTAGCTGAATGACCTCTGTACTAATGCTGTTCGTTCCTTAACTATACCGCATAAGTTTGTGCTTTACTTTGAAGATGCTTTTCTTTTGGCAAAAAGCATTGACTTAATATAGTAAATCGATATTCATAGGCTTCAATTTCTCGTAAAGTAACTCTCCGATTAGCTCTTGCTCTGTCGCCGATAATCAAGTCCTCGGCTTGTTTCCCCTTTTATTTTAGCATGTTTTATGTTCTATGGAGCAAATTTATGGAAGTATTACGGTTTTTGTGAGGATTTAACAGCTGTTTATTTAAATTTTCTTACATCTTTAGAGGATTCAAACTTTAAAATAAAATTCAAATGAAAAGATTAATCCTGCTTTTAGCCCTTGCCACTGCTGAAATTCTCGGCTCATTTAACTTAAATGCTCAAGTCTGGAACACTTTCAGATGAAACAGATTATAGCATTGAGTTGTATGACCTCGCTGGGAAATTGATAATGTCCAAAAAAATTAGCAAAAGCAATAATGAAATAGATATTTAAAATCTGGTTTATATGGAATGAAACTAATCGCGTCGGATTCGATTAAAGCAGTATACAACAACAAAGATAGCTATAGAAAAATAATCATTACAGATATGAATACTTTAAAAATTTTATCCTTTCAAATAATAATCGGCTTTTTAATTTTAACTCCATGCAAGAAAAATAACAATGGAAATTTCCAACAACAACATGAATTGGAAGGAAGCTGGAGCTTAATCCGCTATGAATGTTATGACTGGCCAACTGAAACCTAGTGAAAAGAACCTAATTATTTGGGACTTTGATATTGATAACCGTAACGTAGATATAACTAACCATGTTGATTTTGATAAAGGTTCAGGCCACCCCTTTTAAAAGGGAGTGGTATTTATGAGCTTGAGCTTATTGTTGCAGAAAAACGTCTCACAATTACTCATCAAGGAGGTGGTTTATACTATTTTGATTATGATGTTATTGACAATAATTTAACTTTATCTGATGGTCCATTGATAACATCCCAGAAAAATTAACATTGCCTAGTAATGTGTAGAAATACATGCTTACTTGGCATGGTTCTGTTTTCAGTGATAATGGACGTTTAAGTGGTACGCAACTGTGTCGTACACGTTTTCGAACGAAATGTTGATACCAATAAAAAATCGTTGTAAGTTCTAAAAACCAAGTGTTGCTAATTCGATAGACGTAATGTATATCCATCTGAGCTAAAAAAGACATTATAGATAGCTACTATTTTAATAATACTGAAATTTTTATTGTTTTATTGTTTGACCTAACTAAAAATACCAAAGGGAGTTTAGCTTGAAAAAGACCATGAGAATATCCGATATAAAGTTTGGGAGATTTTAGGCATTGCAGCTGCAAAATAAGCTCTATTTTCGCGAGATGATCTCCAAAGAAATCATAGAAGATTTAGATGAGCGACTAGATGCGCTGAGAGGGTATCTTTGACATTGATGAGAAAAAGACACGGGTAACAAGCGAAGAGGAAAAAATTGCCGATCCTTCTTTTTGGAATGATTATGAGCGAGCGAGAGCCATCATGCGAAAAACAAAAGAGCTTAAGTATTGGGTGGGAGCTTATGAAGAGGCTGTAAGCCAACAGAAAGAACTGACTCTGGCTCTGGAGTTTTATGAATTAGGCGAGCTAAGAGAAGAGGAATTGGATAAGCAATATCAAAAAGTATTAAAAATAGTGAGCGATCTAGAATTTCGCAATATGTTTTCGGGAGAGGAAGATAGGCTTAGCAGCGCTTTACAGATTACTGCCGGAGCTGGTGGTACGGAAAGTTGCGACTGGGCAAGTATGCTGATGCGAATGTATATGCGCTGGGCAGAAAGGAATGGACACAAGGTAAAAGAGCTAAATTATCAGGAAGGGGATGTGACGGGGATAAAAACCGTTACGCTCGAGGTAGAAGGGGAATATGTTTTTGGTTATCTAAAAGGAGAAAATGGCGTTCATCGTTTGGTGCGTATTTCTCCTTTCGATAGCAACGCAAAACGCCATACTTCTTTTGCTTCGGTTTATGTTTACCCTTTAGTGGACGATAGCATTGATATAGAGGTGAATCTGTCAGATATTGAATGGGATATTTTCCGTTCCAGCGGAGCTGGAGGACAAAACGTAAATAAAGTGGAAACGGGGGTACGTCTGAAACACAAACCTTCGGGGATTATCATTGAAAATACTGAGTCGCGCTCGCAATTTCGAAACAAGGAAAGAGCTATTCAGCTTCTAAAATCTCGATTATTTAAAATAGAGTTGGAAGCCCGCAACCAAAAAAGGTCTGAAATAGAATCCTGGAAGAAGAAAATAGAATGGGGGTCCCAAATTCGCAATTATGTTTTGCATCCATATAAATTGGTTAAAGATATGAGAACCAGAGAGGAAACCAGTAATGTGGATGCCGTTTTAGACGGTGAGATTGATAATTTTATTAAGTCTTATCTCATGCAAGAGGGACAAAGTAATATTAGAACATAGATTTAGAGAGAAGATAAAGCGATAGACAGGAGATCACCTGAAAAGGCTTTGGAAATGTTTTAATTGAGATTTTCGTATAAGGCATAGAGCTTGGGATTGCCTTTTTCAATAATAAATTCCTGATTTTTTATAGCAAAAGCCTGTTGATCAAGATTCCAAAGAAAGATTTTTAAGGTAAGCTCATCATGTTTTAAAAGCTTATTGGGCAAGGTAAAGCTGTGATAGATATTTGTCACTCCAGAGTCTATATTACCTGAATAGTCTGAGAAAAAACTCGTTTGAAAATTGATAATGCTATCCCCTCTGTAAAGAGCCGAACAGATGGCAGCTTCTTTTGGTTTTAGCCCAAAATGCAACTTGGCTTTATAGGTGATAATGTCATGTCGATGGCGATATAGAGAATCAATACCCAAAACATTCAAGCCTAAAACATATTCCTGATTTTCCCCAATAGTGATCCAATCACCAAAATCCGATTTAGCTTTGTTCCATTCGGTATTCGTTTTTTTATCGATAGGACTGCTTTTAAAATAAGCCTCATTTAAACCCTTGTTTAGCGAGAGATTACGTGAGAAAAGATAAAAATCACCCTGATAATATCTTTTATGTAATATGCGATAAGGAAAGTACTCTTGCACTAATAAGGGCAGCTCCCTCGGATGCTGATACATAACACCCAGAAGAAAATAGTCCTCTTTTTTGCTACTGAGATATCTCTTTAATTCAGCAAAATCCGTAAAATCATCCCAAAAAATAATTGAGCTTTTCCCAATTTCATAGCGGTTTGCATAGTAACAGAATATTTTCCTATGCTCATCTGTTAGAGCGGGTTCCCCTAGTTCTATGCTGTCCTGATAGAAAAAGATGTCCTTCAAAAGGTATTCATAAGGGGATTCATAAAAGATGTTATAATGTTTTCGTTCCAGTGTTAAGGCATAAGTGCCGCTTAGCATCAATGCTAGACTTATCAATAGGTTACTCTTGAAATTCCCCGAAGGGAAAAGAGAAAAAATACTCAATAGAAATAAAGGAAAAGAAAAGATAAGCACAGAGAACTGCATTACGCTGTCTACCAGTAAGGAATAAATATGCCCTATAAGATAGGTGAGAGCAAACCATAGAAAGCCAGGCCAAAACCATTTGCTTTTTTTGCTTTTAGAAGCAAAAGAAACTGCTACGGAAATGATGATTGCTAAACTAAATATCCAGGAATATTGAAGGAAATAAGCTGAAAATTCCAGCAAAAATCTCGAGGATGGTTTAGCTAGCCACTCTCCCACGCCACCTTTACCGAGTTGAACGAAAAAAATAGGGAGATGAGGTAGATAAAGCAAAAATATTCCCAGACAAGATAAAAAATAAGATTTGAGTTTAACTCTAAAAAGGGCAAACCCAGTAAGTCCGACTAAGCCAACTAATAATAAAGCAAAATGATGAGTGTAACAAGCTGAAGCAGCGGATAGCATCCAGCCTATCAGATTTCTCCAATCCGTTTTTTCTTTTTGTGAGCTTTTATACCAAAAGAAAACAGCCAATAGAACAAAAAAGGTCCCGGCCATGTAAGGGCGAGCAATCTGACTGTAAAAAACAAAATACTGACTAACAGCCATTAAAGAAGCCGAAACGGCGGCTGCAAATTGATTTTTCAGAAAAAGTCCGATTTGAAAAATCAGATAAATGGAACCCACGCCCATTAAAATAAAGGGTAGTTTCACAACCCACTCTTGCTCTCCAAAAAGAAAGGTATAGAAATAAAGAAACGCTTGTACACCAACTGGATGTCCATCTGGGGCTACGCCAAAGCGAATTAACTCCAAAAAGCTGGGGAAATAAAGTCGAAACAGGGCACTGAATTCATCATGAGTATAGGGGATAGAATCTATTTTATAAAAGCGTAAAACTCCTGCGGAGAGCAAGATGATAGAACCCAACAATATGTTTTGTGTGCGAGCTTTTAGTTTCATGGTTATTGGTCAATCCTTGTCAAAGTCTAATAAAAAAATATACTGCGCGGATTTTCCGAGATAAGCTTTGCAAATAGCTTATTAAAACTGGAGTTGAAAATAGTTTTAAACTAGTCATGATCCTAAATTTATATACTAATGAAAAGCAATCAATTTCGTAGCTTTGCATAAAGTGAAGCTATTAAAGTCTATATTATCCGTTTTAACAAGCGGAATACTAATATTCTCCACTGTGGGATTTTCAGTAAGCCGTCATTACTGTATGGGGATAATGGTAGAAGAAAATTTCTACCTGATTACAGACAAATGTGATATGGATACCGATGATCACTGTCCAGCTCCAAAGCAACACCTTCAAAATAACTGTTGCGAAGATGAAATCATTAGCCTTCCGGGGATCAATATCGTCAAAAAATCAAGTAATGATGCCCGAGAGAATCCGTTAGTTCCCGATTGGAGACTTTTTCTTCTGACTACTATCATTTTTAAAGCCCCTCTGCTCGGGTACAAAGTTTCAATTCCTATTCCTTCGCCACCGTTCACTTTTACAGAACGAAATATCCTCATTGAAATACAGCATTTCTTGATTTAAAATATCAGTTATTTACTTTTCTATACTGTATAGTGAGGTAATTTATTGCCAAAATTTATTTAAGTAACTGATAATAAAACATTTTAAATCATGATAATTTCTTTTAAAGCAATTATATTTTCAACAATAGGTCTTATTGCATATAACACTAAAGCGCAAATCAAACAAGACACCAGCATGCTGGTGAATGGAGTGTGTAATATGTGCAAGCAAGTCATTGAAGAATCATCATTGATAGATGGGGTACATGCTGCCAATTGGAATCCACAGACTAAAATCTTACAACTTACTTACTATCCCGAAAAAACTAGCCTAGAAGCAATAAGCGTTTCCATTAACAAGTCTGGCTACGATACTGAGTTCAGTACGGCAGATGAGGAAGCTTATCAAAATCTTCCCCAGTGCTGCCACTATCGAGATCCCGAAGTAATAAGGGATCATCAAGAGAGATGAGCCGTTATGAGACATTTAGCAATATCTATGGCAATGACACTACTGCCGGGTTATTTATGGGCTCAGATCACAGGGACTGTAAAAGTAGTAGAAGATGGTAAAACTGTTTCCTTACCGGGTGCCAATGTATATTGGGAGGGAAGCAAAACCGGTACTACAACCAATGAGGAAGGAAAGTTTTCTATAGAAACTGTACCGGGAAAAATTAATTTAACGGCCAGTTTTATAGGTTATCAAGCTCAGTCTAAAATTATAATTTCCCGCAAAGGAAAGATAGATTTTGTGTTGAACCCCAATAGCGTGAACTTAAATACTGCCCAGGTGGTCGGCAAAATAGATGCGACTACGGTTGACCTTACAAAAGTCGAGCTTTCTTATAAAATTGACGACAAGGAACTCCGTAAAGCTGCTTGCTGCAATCTAAGCGAAAGCTTTGAAACGAATGCTTCAATAGATGTTTCTTTTACCGATGCCGTAACTGGAACCAAGCAAATAGAAATGCTGGGATTGGCTGGAAAGTACGTTCTTATCCAGAGAGAAAATATTCCTTTTGCCAGGGGGATAAATACTATAAGTGGAGTTGCCCATATTCCAGGTCCTTTCATAGAAAGTATTCAGTTGACAAAGGGCTTAAGCTCTGTACTCAATGGCTATGAGAGTATAACTGGTCAGATTAATGTAGAATTATACAAGCCCGAAACTGCTCCTAGACTTTTCTTAAATATTTTCGGTAATCAAAGTGGCCGAATGGAGCTCAATGCCATCTCTGGCTTTAAGGTAAATCAAACAGTATCTGGCGCTGTTTTATTCCATGCCAGTATTATGCCTTTTGTGTGGGACAACAATCATGACAACTTTACTGATATCCCTAATAGTAGGCAGATTAATCTGGCTGGTCGCCGGCATTATAAAAAAGATAACGGCTGGGAAGGCCAGATTGGGTTAACATATCTGCAGGAAATTAAAACTGGTGGGCAAAACGATTTTATTAAGAAGAAGCAAAATCCAGCTGACACCTTATGGGGTTACAACTCTGATAACAACCGGATAGAGCTCTTTGGTAAAAATGGTTATGTATTTAAAAATAGATCTTTCCGCAGCTTTGGTTTTATCTATAGCCTTAATTACCAAGATCTAGGAGCTTCATTTGGCGATAGAAAATATTTTGGTGAGCAATACGGGATTTATTTAAATACTATTTACCAGGATATTCTCATCAATGCTCAACACAAATATCGTACTGGTATTTCATTTCTGGCTGAACAGGTATACGAAAAGCTTACTAAACGTACTAATATAAATGAAGTGATACCCAGGAAGAACAAAAGCTTTAGCTATCATCAGTCTTTTCTGTTTCTCGGAAACAGAAAAGAAGTGGTACCGGGAATTTATTTTGAATACACTTATAAGCCTTCTTCAAAGCTTACTTTGTTGGCGGGAATAAGGGGCGATTACAACTTCTATTTTCAAAAGCCTTATTTTACTCCCCGCCTCAATCTGCGTTATGATTTAAGTGAGCATACCACCCTTCGTGCAAGTGGGGGGAGAGGTCAAAGGTCTTATAATGCCATGATAGAAAACCTGAATGTACTGGCTTCTTCCCGTACCGTTAACTCAAATAGAATTACAGGTGTTTCCCCTGAACCTGAAATCGCATGGAATGCTGGAGTCAGTATAACCCAATATAATATTGGTAAAAAGGAAATAGACTTCACGGTTGATGCTTTTTACACTTGGTTTGACAATAAGTTGGTTACAGATCTAGATGACAATCCTAATGTAGCTTACTTGCTCAACCAGCAGGGTAGTCGTTTTCTCAGCTTATTAGGGCAAATTGATTATGAAATCATCAAAAGCTTTGAGTTGAGGCTTGCCTATAAATACCTCAACTCTAAAGATCAGTTTACTCATGGCTTAGATCTGAGTTATTTAATCCCCCAGCATCGGGCCTTTATTAACCTAGCTTACAGCACTAATAACAATTGGAAATTTGACTTAACAGTAAATTGGTTTGGTAGTAAGCGCTTGCCTAATTCCGAAAGTAGCCCAGTTGCATTTCAGCAGAAAGAATTCTCGCCTGATTTCTTTACAGTCAATACTCAGCTCAACAAAGTGCTTAAAAATAAGCTAGAGCTATTTGTTGGGATAACTAACCTATTCGATTTCAGGCAAAACAACCCAATCGTAAATGCCAATAACCCCTATGCCGATTATTTTGACACCAATTTTATTTGGGGGCCAATTTTTGGGCGAAATATTTATGTCGGGATTTATTACACTTTAGAATAAGAGAAAATGCAATACCATTGAACCCGAAAAATCTCCTTGTAATAGTTGAAAACTATTGCAGCTTAATGAATACACCGTAATAGCTTCATTAATTATTCCTTATAACGTTCTTTGTATTCTTTCATAGCAGTATCAATCACTATTTTTTCTCCTTGCTCAATAAAGAGAGGTACTTTTATTTCAGCCCCAGTTTCCAAAGTTGCCAGTTTAGAAGCATTGGTAACGGTATTTCCCTTTATTCCCGGCTCAGTGTATACGATTTTTAGAACAACTTTTTGGGGAAGCTCACATACTAGCGGAATTTCTTCATTTGTGTGAAAAAGTATGTTGCATTGCATTCCTTCTTTCAGCAATTGGGGAGCATTGATGAGTACTTTTTGTATAGCAATTTGAGTAAAATCATCCATATTCATGAAATGATACTCCTCTCCAGTGTCATATAGAAACTGATATGCACGGTTTTCTACGCGTATCTCATTAATTTTTGATCCGACAGGAAAAGTATGCTCTAATATCTTACCATTATTTAGGTTTCTCAACTTAGTTCTCACAAAGGCAGAACCTTTACCCGGTTTTACATGCAAAAATTCTATAATTTGATAAGGTTTTCCGCTAAGGTCAATGCAGAGCCCATTGCGAATATCAGATGTCGTAGCCATAGATGATAAGAGTTATTAAACTTGTTTTACAAAGACGAGGCTTATTAAGGCTCATGACTCGTGTTAGAAGGATAGCATCTTTGTTATCTTTGTTAATAGTTAGTCAATTCAACGAAAAAGAACATACTATACCTCTTTTCAAAACGTAAATTTAGAGAAATTTTACATCTGTTTTATGAAGATCTAACATCTTTGTAGATAGCAAATTTAACCAGTTTGAAGCGGAAAGAATCAATTGCCTGTCAAAAGAATGGAAGATTTCTGGGGATACGTCAAAACCGGATGTTAAGTTTAGATATATATAGAAACAAATTTGTTATTACATTTGAAAGAAACGGAACTTCGATAACAATAACCGTAACAATGTTATATAACACTGTTGAAAAACTTTAGAAACACCCCCTAAAATTAGTCATGAGCCTTTTGCTTATTATGGAAATTCAGCACTGATAATAAAGAAATCTAGATAAATCAACAAGTTCTGGTATCCATACACGACCAATAATATCTTACAGAAGCAATAATCATTAAAAAAAAGTTTTCTGAATTGGAAATAAATAAGTCATTTCTACGGAAGCAGTTGAAAGAGTTTTTTGGTTTCGATGAGTTTAAAAATAATCAAGAAGCAATCGTTAAAAGCGTAATTGAAGGCAACGATACCTTTGTAATAATGCCTACTGGTAGTGGAAAGTCAATTTGCTACCAATTGCCGGCTCTTATACAAGAAGGTACTGCTATAGTGGTTTCTCCACTTATAGCATTAATGAAAAACCAGATTGACTCCTTGCGAGGTTTTTTAAAAAAAGATGGGATGGCTCACGTTTTCAACTCTTCTCTTACTCGTACAGAAGCCAATCGGGTAAAAACTGATGTAGTGAGCAGAATCACCAAATTATTATACATATCCCCCGAATCACTCGCTAAAGAAAGGAATATTGAACTCTTGGAGAAAGCCAATATTTCTTTTTATGCCGTTGATGAAGCTCATTGCATTTCTCAATGGGGTCATGATTTTCGCCCGGAATATCGCAATCTCAGAAGTATTATTACTAAAATCGGGTATAAACCCATAATTGCCCTCACTGCTACCGCCACCACCAAGGTGCAAAACGATATTCAAAAAAACCTGCAAATAGATCAAGCCAAAGTTTTTAAAGCTTCATTCAATCGCCCCAACCTATATTATGAAGTAAGATCTAAAACTAAAGATATCGATAAGGAAATCATCAGATTTATCAGACATAATATGGGCAAAAGCGGCATCATTTACTGTCTGAACCGCAAAACTACAGAACAAGTGGCTCAGACCCTGCAAGTCAATAGTATTAAAGCCTACCCATATCATGCAGGTTTAGATGCTTCTAATAGAATAAAATATCAGAATGCTTTTCTTATGGAAGACGTAGATGTAATAGTAGCCACTATTGCCTTTGGAATGGGAATTGACAAGCCAAATGTACGCTTTGTAATTCACTATGACATTCCTAAAAGCCTCGAAAGTTACTATCAAGAAACTGGTCGAGCAGGACGAGATGGCGGGGAGGGCATTTGTATTGCTTTCTATTCGTACAAGGACATCGAAAAGCTGGAGAGTTTCTTTCAGGGAAAGTCTGTTTCGGAGCAAGAAGTGGGAATGCAATTACTTCAAGAAGTAGTAGCTTATGCGGAAACCGGTATAAGTAGAAGGAAATTTCTCATCCATTATTTTGGAGAAGAATTTGATGAAAAAAATGGGCCGGGTGCAAAAAATGATGACAATGCTCGCTATCCTCGCAAAAAGTTTGAGGCAAAAAGCGATGTTAAACTAGTGCTGGAGGCTATTGAAGCTACCAACGAGAAGCTTAAAACTCAGCCTATAGTAGATATTCTCACGGGAAAATTAACTACCATGTTACGCCAATACAAAGCCGACCAGTTGGAGCAATATAACCAGGGAGCTGAACAGGACGAAAAATACTGGATGGGGGTTATTCGTCAGGCAATTGTTGCCCAGCTTCTGAAAAAAGATATCCAAAAATATGGAGTACTTCTAATAACTGAAAAAGGCAAAGGCTTTATCGAAAATCCAGTGAGCTTTATGATGTTAAAGAATCATAATTATGAAGAGGCTGAAGACAAAGAGGTAATAGTAGCAGGTCAAAAAGCCGATGAAAGTGTTTTCGACCAAACGTTATTTAATATTCTCGATGATCTAGTTCGCAAGATATCCAAACAAAAAGGTGTTCCATCTTATACTATTTTTCGGGAAAATTCACTTGCTGAAATGACCCTTTATTATCCTACCACTATAGAAGAACTTCAAAATATTAGTGGTATTGGGAAGGAAAAGGCCAATAAATATGGCAAACCCTTTGTTCAGATTATAGCTAATTATATGGGAGATAATGATATTCAAAAACCAGATGATTTTGTTATAAAATCAATAGTAAATAAATCAAAGCTGAAGGTTTACATCATTCAAAGCACTGACCGTAAATTACCTTTAGATGATATTGCATTGGCTAGATGGCTTTCTATGAATGATATCCTCACTGAAATAGAGCATATCGTGAACTCTGGTACCCGAATAAATATTGATTATTACCTGGAAGATGTTCTGGATAAAATTCAGGTGAAAGAGATTTTTAAATATTTCATGAGAGCAAAAACAGACGATCTGGGGAAAGCATATCAAGAATTTGAAGGTAAATACGATGATAGAGAACTTCGTCTTGTACGTATCAAATTTTTAAGTGACGTAGCTAATTAAACCATGCTGCCCTCTTAATTCTGCTTATCGTTAATATTTTGTATCTTCATGATGAATGTGATAGAAGCGTATATTCCTGACTTACTGGAAATTGAGTTGAAAGTATTTAGCGACAAACGTGGCTATTTTTACGAATCTTATAATAAAGAGGCTTTTAAACAGGTAAATATCGATGTCTCTTTTGTACAAGACAATCAATCCTACTCGCGTAAAGGGGTATTGAGGGGTTTGCATTATCAGAACCCGCCCTATGCCCAGGGAAAGCTGGCAAGAGTAATACAAGGTAGTGTTCTGGACATAGCAGTAGATATTAGGTGGGGTTCTCCCACATACGGACAGTATCATAAAGTGATTTTAAGTGAAGAGAACAAAAAAATGCTATGGATGCCCGAAGGGTTTGCCCACGGTTTTCTAACGCTGGAAGATGATACAGTTTTTTTTTATAAATGTACAAACTTTTATCATAAAGAAAGTGAAGGTAGTATTCGTTATAACGATCCCGAAATTGGTATAGAATGGGGGATAGAAAATCCCATTTTGTCTGAGAAAGATAAAATAGCGCCCTTTTTAAAGAGCTTAAAATTCAATAATTTTGTCAGCTGTACATCTTATTGACGATCAATGCCGAAAGAAGAAATCCTCCAAGACGAACAAATTGAAGTGCTCGGCGCACGTGTACACAATCTCAAGAATGTAGATATAAATATCCCCCGCAATAAACTGGTAGTGATAACTGGCTTGAGCGGCAGTGGAAAATCATCACTTGCTTTTGATACCATTTATGCCGAAGGTCAACGTAGATATATCGAGACCTTTTCGGCCTATTCCCGCCAGTTTTTAGGCAGTTTGGAAAGACCTGATGTAGACAAAATCAACGGTTTGAGTCCCGTAATTTCAATTGAGCAAAAAGCCACTTCCAAAAACCCCCGTTCTACTGCAGGCACAGCTACTGAAATCTACGACTTTCTCCGGCTCCTCTTTGCTAGAGCATCCATCGCATACTCCTACAAAACAGGAGAGAAAATGGTGAATTATTCTGACGAGAAAATAAGAGAACTCATTGTGAATAATTTTAAAGGAAAAAACACCTATATCCTTGCCCCTCTTATCCGTTCCCGTAAAGGGCATTATCGCGAGTTTTTCCAACACATAGCCAAACGAGGGTTTCTTAAGGTAAGGATTGATGGTGAAATATTGGATATTGAAAAAGGCATGCGTCTTGATCGCCATAAAACACATGATATCGAAGTAGTGGTAGACCTCATTAAAGTTAAAGACAATAACGATAAAAGGCTTAAAGAGTCTATTAATACAGCTATGCAGCAGAGTCAAGGAACATTAATGATACTGGAGCAAAACAGTAAAACTCCCAGATTTTATAGCCGAAACCTGATGTGCCCCTCTACGGGAATTTCTTATCCCAAGCCCGAGCCCAACACTTTTTCTTTCAATTCACCTAAAGGAGCCTGCCACCGTTGTAAGGGGCTGGGAGAAATTTCCAAAATAAATCTCAATAAGATAGTAGACCCTGAAAAGACCATTAAAAAAGGAGGTCTCCTGCCCTTAGGAGAATACAAGCAAACCTGGATCTTTAAGCAAATCGATATCATAGGAGATAAGTACGGCTTCGATATTAATACTAGAATAAAAGACATCCCTAAAGAAGGTATGGATGTTATTTTTTATGGCTCAGAGGAAGCTTTTGAAGTTGAAAACAAAAATATGGGCATTACCCGTAAGTACAGTATCCATTTCAGGGGAATAGTAAACTTCATCAACAGTCAAAGTCAGGAAAGTAAAAGTAAATCCATTAAACGCTGGGCCGAAAGTTTCATGAATACCATTATTTGTCCTGAATGCAAGGGAAATCGTCTTAAACTAGAATCGAGAAATTTTAAGATCGGAGATCAAAATATAACCGATTTGGCAAGGATGAGCATCAGCAAACTTTCCAGCTGGTTACATAATATACAGGACAAGTTGAATGGAAACCAGAAAAAAATTGCTGCTGAGATATTAAAAGAACTGCGCGTCCGATCCCGTTTTCTATTAGACGTAGGCCTGGCATATCTAAGCCTCAATCGCCCGGCTAAAAGTCTTTCTGGAGGTGAAGCTCAAAGAATCAGACTGGCTACTCAAATCGGGTCCCAGTTAGTAAATGTGCTCTATATATTAGATGAACCAAGTATTGGCTTACATCAGCGAGACAATCATAAGCTCATTAATTCTCTTAAGAAACTGAGAGACATTGGTAACTCAGTTATTGTAGTAGAACACGATCTCGATATGATCAAAAATGCGGATCGTATATATGACATGGGTCCATATGCCGGAAAAAGAGGAGGGCAGCTTGTAGCTCAAGGAAGTCTCCATGATATATTGAATTCCGATAGCTTAACTGCTCAATATCTCAACAGACAGAAAAATATTCATATTCCCAATAAAAGGCGGGGCGGTAACGGAAAAAAGATTACTCTTAGAGGAGCGGAAGGTAATAATCTCAAGAAAGTAGATATAGAGCTAGAACTGGGTAAGCTGATCGTAGTAACCGGAGTTTCCGGAAGTGGTAAATCTACCCTTATCAATGAAACCCTATATCCTGCCCTTAGCCAACACTTTTATCAGTCAGTAAAAGATCCCCTCGTATATAAAGACATTAGCGGGCTAAATAATATCGATAAAGTTATAGATATCGATCAGTCTCCTATAGGGCGTACCCCACGGTCTAATCCAGCCACTTATACTGGGGTGCTTTCACACATAAGAGAACTCTTTGCCAATCTGCCCGAATCAAAAGTAAGAGGTTATGAAGCCGGACGGTTTAGTTTTAATGTGAAAGGTGGACGTTGTGAAACCTGCGGAGGAGTTGGTATAAGGATAATTGAGATGAATCTTTTACCAGAGGTTTATGTGTCTTGCGAAACCTGTCAGGGGAAGAGATTTAAACGTGAAACCTTGGAAATACGCTACAGAGGTAAATCTATTGTTGATGTGCTGGAGATGAGTGTGAATACTGCGGTTGAGTTCTTTGAAAATATTCCCAGGATTTACCATAAGCTCAAAACTTTGCAGGAGGTAGGCTTGGGGTATATCAATTTAGGCCAGCAGTCTACAACTCTTTCCGGAGGTGAGGCTCAGCGAGTAAAACTAGCTGCCGAACTATCCAAGCGAGACACAGGTAAAACGCTCTACATTTTAGACGAGCCCACTACTGGTTTGCATTTTGAAGATATAAAAATATTAATGGCCGTACTCAGCAAATTAGTGGATCGGGGAAACACAGTACTAATTATTGAGCACAATATGAACGTGATAAAACTAGCAGACCAAATTATTGATATAGGTCCTGAAGGAGGCGAAAAGGGAGGAAAAATTATTTTTAAAGGAACTCCGGAAGATATTATAAAGCAAAGAGGCAATTACACTGGTAAATATCTCAAAATTGAAATGCACAAGAATGGCATAGATGGTCACAGCCCCTGACTTAACTGATAACTCAAATCAAATTCCTCTGTTCCACCTGTTTACGTCGGTGTTGTGGTGCTCGTTTGAACGTACCCTGCGGTGCATAGCGTGAGTATTTAGCTTTCTTTCCTGCGAGTAAGTCCTTGATGGTAAGAATCTGTAAGCTGGGATATTTGTGGTTGGGAAAGTGTCGTGGCACGTAAAAGCCCCCCGATACCGCCTCCTGAACCATTGGGCGTGTGGGTGGCTTTAGGATGATGAATAAGCCAATCTCCGCCTTTTCCCGTTCCAGTACACCCTTCAAGTCTCGAATTTGAGACACCTTGACTCTCCCGCTTTTGACCTGAACGATGATACGCCTGGCTTTGCCGCTATTGTCGTCTAAGAAGTTGATATAGCCGTCTATGCCCGTATCCGCTCCCTTACGCTTATCCTGAGCCGGCCTGGCATCTACCAGACCCAATGCCCACCATTCAAATTGATAACGGTCGTGCTGCGCTAAAGATTCGGAGCTGGACAGGTCTTTAGGGTCGCCGATTATTGTATAGGGTCTCAGGTCTTTACCGAAAGAGTCATGCAGTCTATGGCGTATAAGGGTTATGGCAAGATGGGTAACATCAATGCCAATCCATTTTCGATTGAGGTCTTCTACTGCTGCGATGGCGGTGCCGCAGCCGCAGAATGGATCCAATACGATATCGCCTTCTGAAGAACTCACCTTGATTATCTTCTCCAACAATCCAATTGGTTTTTGCGTAGGATATCCCAGATATTCCTGACCTTTGTTGTAGTTTGTAAAACCGATTGGGTCCAGAATCAGATTTTGAGGGAGATTCCCTTGGTCGGCGTCGGCGTAACGTTTTAATCCCGGCCATTTACCCTTTTGGGGATGATGAATGGACCGGCTTTATCCAGGGTCGTCAAGACGTCCATGAACGTCTTTAATTTTCAGATAGTTCGGAACCAGATTTTCGTCAATGTAGCGGGCGTACAATCCGGTTTTGGGCGGCGACCAACAATGCCCCATCGCATAAACATCATACCCATGCCAGGGAAGTGTACTTGGAGAACCTTTAGCAGTGCCATGAAGCGCTCCCGTCAAATCGCCTGAACGATAATATCCTCGTTCATCTCTTGACGGATAGGAATTTTGTAATTTCCCATCGGATTTCTGCGTTGCAACCGCATAACCATCCCAATAAGGATTTTTGTCCTTTGCGTAAAAGAGGATGTGGTCAGTGATCCGCCCGAAACGTTTAGGGTCGTTGTGGGATGTGGCGCGACGCCAAACAATGTGATTGCGGTAAAAAGTGACTCCAAAAATCGCATCCATAAGAAGTTTGATATAGTGACAGGCAGTGTCGTCGCAGTGCAGATAGATGCTGCCCGTATCTTTTAACACGCGATGCAGTTCAACGAGTCGAGGCGCCATCATAATCAGGTAGGCCATCATGTCATTCTGCCTCAAGAATGAGCACATGGCCTGCAGCAAATCAGTTAGCTTTTTCCGGCCAATCGTAACCACGTCATGGTAAGCAAATTCGGATTCCTTCCCCCAATGCTATGTGTCATCAAAAGCGGTAATCTGCGCCGCTGACTGTTCGCCGCTTTTCTCGCGGAACAGCAGGTTGTAGGTGGCGTTGGAGTTGAAGAGCTGGTCGAGATAAATCAGGTCAATGCTCTCATCTGGGATATGTTCCTGCAAAATGCAAAGGTTGTCGCCGAAATAAAGCTGATTCAGGTTTTGGGTCTCAGTTGTGTCCGTTGGATTTTTTCTATTCATAACAGCGTGTTCATGATTAAAGTGTCATTTGTGAATTATCATTTGCAATAGAGGACTTCCCAGTTTTTGGATATTCATTCCAAGTGCGTCCTTCCAGCCGCCGTCCTGTCTTTTTCTTATTCACCCCGCCCCATTGCTTAAAAAAGAAGCGTATACCCACTGTTTTACATTGCTCTTTGATATCTAAAACCCATTCTTTTTTAATGGGACTAGCTTTAGGACCTGATTCTCCTCCGACGATCACCCAGTCAATATTTCGTAGATCGAGATTCGGAAGAGGTCCTAGCAAGGGCTCCAGAGACAAAAACTTGATGGCCGCAGCTGTCTGCCTTAGATGATTGATACGAAAGGTATAATTTAGAAGTTCAACACTAACCCCCATCCACACGTTGGCTGGCCACTCGATAGAAGAGGATAATTTTAAAAGACGATCCGAACGCTTAGTGAGCACTTGAAATTCATGCCAGTGTGCCCGCCTCATAATGTCAAAGGTCTTCTCTATAAACCATGCCGGAACTTGCTCGTGGAAAAGATCGCTCATGGAATTCACAAAAATCATTCGGGGTTTCTTCCATAAAAGTGGTAGCTCCAGTACACTTTCTTGCAATGTCAGAGTAAAGCCGTTGGCATATCTTTTTTGCCCCATCTTTTGAAGTCTTTTGGCCATGCATTCCGCATAACAATGTTTACAGCCATGGCTGATTTTCGTACAGCCCGTTAAAGGGTTCCAGGTAGATTCTGTCCATTCAATCGAAGATTGTGCCATTATGTTTCCTCCTTGTTTCGGTATTTATTAAATATATCTTTAACTATTTTCTCCGCAACAGGTTTCTGGGAAGCAAAAAACAGGTAGTAGATGACAGCTTTTTTTGAATTCCGCATGGGAAGTGGCTCAAGTACGAATTTAAACTTGGCGCTCTTCTCAAGCCGTTTGCGAAAGGCTTCAGCGATAACCTTGTTGGGCTCCTTCTCTGTAGCCCGAGGTTCGAAAAGATCCAGTTGTGATGAGTGACCATAGGCAGCTTCCTTCCATGATTCATCGCCCCAAAACGAATTCAACCGCTGGATTTGATCGTCCGAAACGTCTCTTGGATTCTTCCTCCGGAGAACGTTGCGATTCATGTCGGAAATTGGAAAATTCAGAAAGATTTCTATAGACTTCATTTTACCGGCTTTCTCCATGACTTTCCAATCAAGATGCAAGCCATAAGGATCTAAAATGCAGAGTGCTCGCCGGTATTCCTTGTATCTTGCACGCTCAAAAACCTTATCGAGAAGAATATCATTACAGTTTCCTTCATAAATATCGACATCCTTTCTCTTTTTTGCAATTTTTCTTAAGACATCCAATTTTTGACCGTCAAGGTCAATAAAATGATATTCTTTGAAAGGAGGTTTTACTAATAGTGCGTTCGTCGGTCCTCCTGGAACAACGTCGTTAGACTGTCTTGAACGATGAAATCCCGGACCAGCAAAGGCATCTATGTAGATGTGATCCAGAGATGGGCTTTTTCGGCTACTGAGAATTTTCGAATAGGCCGCAGCATACTTTTTTATGATCTCAAGCTTAATCTCAGACCAATGTCCGATCTCGTCTAAAGGCGATTTACTAGTATCTCATACGAAAGCCTCCATAATCCTCCTATACCTGTAATAGGCACCTTATCCGAGATAAACCTGGACCGCAGTACATCAAGGCAGGATAGCAAGGGTACTAAAACGCAATCTACAAATTATCATTTGCAATAGAAGACGTTTCTTGAGTTTCTTAGAGTTTTTCTAACTTAGGCTTCAAAAGGCTTAGTTGGCTTATTTTTTTAATGGGACTACAGCTTAATTGGTTCCCCTGATTTTTTATACCTTTAACTGAAATAAACTCGCTCAATGTGATCTCTTCATCTTCCTTTTGCTTACCCTTTGCTTTTCGATATGAAATTCGGATGCGAGAATAGATTTCAGTTGTCGCTACTTCTATAAAGGAAGCTTTGGATTTGCTGATGAAAAACTCTCTTTTACTGGTCATTTGTGGAATAAAGCGTTTAATGTAATAGCGTTTTTTCTCTCCGTCATAATACACTACAGAAACTGGACGCTGTGGGCTATATTTTTCAAGTAATATCAAGTCTTCTTCAAAATGAGTGCTAAGGTCACAAACGAGTAATCTATAATGGCCTGATTGGGCTATTTCTAGAAGCTTATCATCTCCTTTAAAGCTTCCCAGCAGCTTTCCTTTACCTTCAGTGTTGAGTCGATTAACCATATTATCAAACCATATTTTACGGGCTGACAAAGTAGAAATTCCTTCTTTTTTAAGTTCCACTTTTTTAATCGGATATTTACTCACTAAGTTACCTTTGGTATCACGTCCTTTAATAGTCAATTCGGAAAAATCAAGGTCAAAACGTAGTTTCCGTAGTCTTTGTAATGCTCTCAGATATATTGTTACTACTTCTGCTTCTCCATTAGGATTAGCAGTAAAATAAAGCACTTCTGTTCCTTCAGTACCTTGAGTTAAGTCGTATTCTTTGTCACGGGTAACAGCTGTAACATTAAAGCGTTTCATGTAAGCATTACCCTTGCTACCGTCACGATACAGCATGTTATAGATAGTACGCTTATCCGCTTTCTTGAATACTGCAATATGGATGATGTTTTTGCCTACATAGGTTTTTTGATCTACTTTGGTAATCATCATCTTACCGTTTTTAAGAAACCCAATGACATCATCCATATCTGAGCAATCTGTTACAAATTCATCTTTCTTAAAGCTGGTACCGATAAATCCTTCTTGACGGTTCACATATAGTTTGGTATTAGCCATGGCAACTTTAGCGGCATCAATATCTTCAAAGAGTCTGATTTCCGTTTTGCGATTTTTTCTCTTTCCATATTTTTCCTTGATATGCCTGAAATAGTTAATTGCATAATCGATGAGACTGGCTAAATGGTTCTTTACCTCATCCATCTTTTCTTCCAACTCTATGATATATTGATCGGTTTTAGATTTATCGTATTTGGAAATCCGCTTGATTCGTATTTCAGTCAACCTGATGATATCCTCATCTGTAACTTCGCGAATTAGTTTCTTTACATGCGGTTTTAAGCCTTCTCTGATAAAGGAGATAATCTGCTCCCAGGCTTCTGCTTCTTCAATATTGCGATAAATCCTATTCTCAATAAACATTTTCTCCAGCGAAGAAAAGTGCCATTGCTCCTGTAACTCTTTGAGTTGTATTTCCAACTCTGCTTTCAGAATTGAAAGGGTTTTTTCCGTAGAGTTCTTGAGCATCTCATTAACACTTAGAAACCGAGGATGATCGGCTTCGATAGTACAGGCTAGAGGCGATATTGATATTTCACAATCTGTAAAAGCATAAAGGGCATCTATAGTTTTATCAGGAGACATACCGGGAGGTAAATGCAGGACTATCTCAACAGCGTTAGAGGTGTTATCATCAATTTTTTTAATCTTTATTTTGCCTTTGTGATTAGCCTTTAAAATAGAATCTATTAAACCCGATGTAATGATTCCAAAAGGCAATTCTGTGATGACTAGAGTCTTTTTATCTTTCACACTGACCTTAGCCCTTATCCTTACCTTGCCACCTCTCAAGCCTTGATTGTACTGCGAGAAATCAGCAATGCCACCCGTTGGAAAATCAGGATAAATTTCAAAGTTCCTTCCTCTCAGCACTTTGATGGAAGCATCTACCAATTCATTAAAATTATGAGGTAATATCCTGGTAGAGAGTCCCACTGCAATGCCTTCCACACCTTGCACTAATAATAGAGGAAATTTAACGGGAAGATGAACGGGCTCTTTTCCCCTACCGTCATAACTAGCTTGCCATTCTGTTACTTTTGGACTAAAGACTACTTCGAGGGCAAATTTGGTAAGTCTGGCCTCAATGTAACGCGGGGCTGCAGCGCTGTCTCCGGTGAGAGTATCTCCCCAATTCCCCTGTGTATCTATCAAAAGATCTTTTTGTCCTAGTTGCACCAAGGCATCACCTATGGAAGCATCTCCATGGGGATGGTACTTCATGGTTTGACCGATTACGTTAGCTACTTTGTGATAACGGCCATCATCCATTTCTTTGAGTGCATGTAATATACGTCTCTGAACCGGCTTAAGCCCATCTTCTAGGGCTGGTACAGCTCTTTCTAAAATTACATAGGAAGCATAGTCGAGAAAATAATCTTCGTACATTCCGGAAACCCGAGTAATAGTGGCTCTGCTATTAGAATGTGATTTGGATATTTGTTCACTCATTTTTATTTTCCCAAAGATTTTTAGTGATTACATCAAGTAGATAAACCCCAAATTCTCGCAGTTACTTTTGAGGGATTAATCCTCATCTAACTGTTGTTCTTTCCTCAACTAAATCTTTTTCTATCCTGAGATTTTCTATAATAAACTCTTGTCGCTCAGAAGTATTTTTACCCATGTAAAAGGCCAAAATTTCATCTATGGTAGAGTCTTTGCCAATTATAACTGGTTCCAGTCGGAGGTTTTCACCAATAAAGTTCTTAAACTCGTCTGGAGAAATTTCACCTAGACCCTTAAAACGGGTTATTTCTGCTTTAACTCCCAGTTTTAGTATAGCCACTTTCTTCTCCTGCCCACTATAACAATAGTAAGTCTTCGATCTATTCCTTACCCTGAAAAGTGGTGTCTGTAAAATATACAGATGATTTTCTTTTACCAATTCTGGAAAAAATTGTAAAAAGAAAGTTATGAGTAAAAGGCGAATATGCAGGCCATCCACATCCGCATCCGTAGCAATCACCACATTATTATAACGCAGATTTTCTAGGCCATCTTCAATGTTTAAAGCAGCTTGTAGCAGATTAAACTCCTCGTTTTCATAAACTACTTTTTTGGTAAGTCCATAGCAATTGAGCGGTTTCCCTTTTAAACTAAAGACTCCCTGAGTGTTTACATCCCTTGATTTGGTAATGGAGCCAGAAGCAGAATCACCTTCAGTAATAAAGAGAGTGGTTTCTAGTCTTCTCTCATTTTTTTGATCATTGTAATGTATGCGGCAATCACGTAACTTTTTATTGTGTAAATCGGTCTTTTTAGCCCTTTCTTTAGCTAGCTTTTTGATGCTACTTAGTTCTTTTCGTTCCTTTTCTGTGCGCAAAATTTTACGGTAAATAATTTCTGCTATTTCTTCGTTTTTATGGAGAAAATTATCCAATTGCGTTTTTACAAAATCATTTACATAAGCTCTGATAGTGATCATATCTGGCCCCATTTCCGTAGACCCAAGCTTAGTTTTCATCTGTGACTCAAAAACTGGTTCAATCACTTTAATACCAATGGCTCCTACTACCGATTGCCTTACGTCTGAAGAGTCAAAATTTTTATTGTGAAAATCGCGCAAGGTTTTCACGAAAGCTTCCCGAAAAGCTGATAAATGGACTCCACCTTGCGTAGTATGCTGTCCATTAACGAAAGAGTAATATTGTTCAGCTCGACTTTTTTCACTGTGTGTTAATGCTATTTCTATGTCTTTTCCTTTCAGATGAATAGTTTCATGCAAAGTAGGTTCATCCAAGTTGCTCCTTAACAAGTCTTTGAGTCCGTTTTGGGAACGAATTTTTTGCTCGTTAAAAACCAGAGTCAAACCCGGATTCAGATAAGCATAGTTCCAGAGCATCTTTTCGATGTACTCTGTGACAAAATGATAATTCTTGAAAATATCACTATCGGGACAAAATATAACCTTGGTTCCTCTTTTTAAACTGGATTGCTTTATGGATTCATCTTGTATCAGCTTTCCCTTTTTGAAAACCGCTACTTTAGTTTGACCATCTCTTATAGACTGCACAGTAAATGTTTCCGAAAGAGCATTAACCGCCTTGATTCCTACTCCATTGAGGCCAACTGATTTCTCAAATGCTCTAGAGTTATATTTAGCTCCAGTATTAATTCGCGAAACGCAGTCAATCATCTTACCCAAGGGAATACCTCTTCCATAGTCCCTAATAGAAACCCCGTTTCCTTTAATGAAAACTTCAATGACTCTACCAACTCCCATAATATATTCATCAACAGAGTTGTCCAGAATCTCTTTAAATAAGATGTAAATACCATCATCTTGAGATGTTCCGTCTCCCAACTTTCCGATGTACATGCCCGGTCTTAAACGGATATGTTCTTTCCAGTTGAGCGAGCGTATGTTATCTTCTGTGTAACTGTTATTAGCCATCTCTAATATGTCTCAACCGGCTAAAGTTAGGAAACAAGCTAAAAGCAACTGACGCAGTGCGTAGGAAAAATCAGAACGGCAATTTATAAACTATTAAATTTCTTCCATTATGATCAATCATAGATGACTGTTAAATGAGTTTGAAGTAAAACTTATGTGAGGTATGACAGTAATAATTAATCACACAATAAACTAAGCTAAAGAACAGCTTTTAATATAGGTTTTAATATAGGTTTTAAAGCTGAAAGGATAAGGATTGATACTGTCGTCTGGATAATTTTCTTCTTTATGCAATAGCCATTTGGTTTCATCAAAATCGGGGAAAAAAGCATCCCCCTCAAATTCATGGCGAATTACAGTCAGTTCAATAATATTGACATAAGGTAGAGCTAACTCGTATATCTGTGCTCCACCGATGATAAATGGCTGAGTATCATCTTCTGCTTTTCTGATAGCAGTTTCCAAATCATTTACTATCATACAATCTTCAGCTTTATAATCTTTCTGACGAGTTACAATGATATTCGTCCTTTTTGGGAGTGGTTTCATCACACTTTCGTAAGTCTTGCGACCCATAATTACATGATGCCCAATAGTCAATTTCATAAAGCGCTTCACATCAGCAGGCATATTCCAGATCAGTTCATTATTTCTGCCAATTGTCCGATTTTCAGCCATGGCGGATATGATAGTTAAGTTCATACCGCTACCGGAGCTTTAATTGTAGGGTGTGGGTTGTAATTGATTAGCTCAAAGTCTTCAAAAGAGAAATCGAAAATATTTTTGACTGAAGAGTTGAGCTTTATTTCAGGCAACGGGCGTAACTCCCGGCTCAGTTGTTCACGAGTTTGTTCCATGTGATTAGAATATAAATGAGCATCGCCAAAAGTGTGAACAAAATCACCATATCTCAATCTGCAAACCTGTGCGACCATCATTGTTAAGAGGGAATAGGAAACAATGTTGAAAGGGACCCCTAGAAAAACGTCAGCACTACGTTGGTAAAGCTGACAACTCAATTTGCCATTGGCTACGTAAAACTGAAAAAGAACATGACAAGGTGGTAAACCTGATTTAGTCATAACCAAAATGTCTTTTGGATTCCAAGCAGAAACAATAAGTCTGCGGCTGTTTGGTTTATTCCTAATGTCTTCGATTAACTGAGTAATTTGGTCACACAATTGCTCAAAATTGCGCCATTGATGACCGTAAATCGGACCTACTTCTCCCCAATTACGCGCAAAGCTTTCATCTTCAATAATTTGCTGTTTGAATTCAGTCAGTTTTTCTTTCCATTTTCTGGAATACTTGGGAAACTCTTTAGTTAATCCACTCTCGTTGAGATAATTCTGGTAAGGCCATTCATTCCAGATATTAACACCATTCTGCGCTAGGTAGCGAATATTCGTATCACCCCTCAAAAACCACAATAGCTCATAAATGATGGATTTAAGATGCACCTTTTTGGTTGTAAGTAAAGGGAAACCTTTTTGTAAGTCAAAGCGCATCTGATAGCCAAAAACCGACAAGGTGCCGATTCTGGTACGATCCGCTTTTTCAATTCCGTTTTTCAACACATGCTTCATCAAATCGTGGTATTGCTGCATGGGAAATATTTCGATTTCAAAGATATTGATATCGGCAAAGTACTAGAAGTATTATATTAAGACAGATATCTGGAGATAGAAATTATTTTGGGCCGTGGCTAATTAAAGTAAAGCAAAGGAGGCATGTAAAGCGTGTGTAACCAACCAATTAATCACAAGCCTATTTCTAATGGCTTTAAAATTGTTTAAAAAATAATGAGCTTAGGTCTGTTTGTCAGATTATTTTTTGTGATAATATAACTTTTTCCACATTTTAATTGGATAAGCTTAAGTTTGAATCAATTTCGAGGTATATTAGCAAATTCCAAATTGGAGGGGGTAAAAATAGTTTTCGGCTCATCATGAATGATTTTCACAATTAAATACAAATAGACTCAAAATGGCAGAATTCACTAAGGGCTTGAGATTTTTGAGATCTGGAAAAAAGTCATTTAACAGAGTAATTAATGCTAGGGTTAGAAGCTATTTTGAAGAAAATAAACTCTCTCCAAAAGCGAGTGTTGCAATGGTAATTAAAACCATTGTAATGGCATTAGTATACTTTTCTCCTCTTTTAACTATTGTAGTATTTGACACTAACGCAATCACTACTCAGCTACTTTTTGTAGTGATGGGCGTAGGAATGGCTGGGATAGGGATGAATGTAATGCACGATGCTAACCATGGGGCATATAGCAAAAATGAATGGGTGAATAAGATAATAGGATCGAGCATTTATTTGATAAGTGGCAATGTTGCTACTTGGAAAGTACAGCATAATATTCTCCATCACACATTTACTAATGTTGAAGGTCACGACGAAGATATTGACACCAATAGTTTATTAAGGCTTCATCCTTCACAGAATTGGAAATCTGTTTTCCGTTATCAGGCTTGGTACGTCCCTTTTTTATATGGATTAGGAACACTAAACCGGGCTATCTTTAAGGACTTTAATCAGCTTCTAAATTATAAAAGACAGGAAATAGGGGGGGGGCATAAATTGTCTATACGTAGAGAATGGTTAATTCTCGTGATTTCAAAAGTGGTTTATTTCTCCATCTTCTTAATTACACCTATTGTCCTATCAAGTATTCATTGGTACTGGACACTGCTTGGTTTTGTGTTAATGCACCTTACAGCAGGTATGATTTTAAGCTTTACTTTTCAATTAGCACACGTAGTAGAAGAGGTAGATAAGCTTCCCGCTCCCCTAGAAGGTAAAATTCAGAAGGAATGGATGGAGCACCAGATAAGGACGACTGCTAATTTTTCACCGAATTCCAAATGGCTTAACTGGTATGTAGGAGGTTTAAATCACCAAATAGAACACCATTTGTTTCCTAATATTTGTCATGTTCATTATCCAGCCATTGCTAAAATAGTAAAGAAAACAGCAAAAGAATTCGATTTGCCCTATCATGAGCAGCCTAATTTCTTTAGAGCTATCGGCTCTCACTTTAAACTTTTGTCCAAACTGGGCAAACAGCCTTTAGCTATCCATTAACTGCTTCGACAGATATAATCTGATCGGATAACATTTGGTTTAGGAGGGTTTCTATCCCCTGTCTAAGAGTCATTGTTGAGGAAGGACAACCAGAACAAGCTCCCTGTAGTAGTACTTTCACTGTTCCTTCGTCGTAATTAAGGAATTTGATATTACCGCCATCTTGTTCAACAGCCGGTCTTACGTACTCATCTATCAGAGAAAATATTTTAAAATCTATGTCGCTCCATTCTTCTCGAGGTTTTTCTCCCTTGCCAACATTGTTTAGAGTTTTATTTTCAGAGGGATTGCAGGTAGTTTTTTCGGGCCGTAAAATCAAAACTTCTTTTTTGGAAGCCAGATAATCCCTAATTATTTTGAGTATCTCCAGAGTAATGTCATCCCATTCCACTATGTCGTATTTGGTTAAGGCGAGGTAATTACTGCTTATGAAAATTTCTTTCACAAAAGGATAATGGAATAATTGTGTAGCCAGGGGAGAAGGCTCAGCCTCTTCTATATTCTTAAACTCTACACTGTCAACGTTAATCAGGCGTTTGTTAGCTACAAATTTCAACACAGCGGGATTAGGGGTAGACTCTGCATATACACTTGCCGGGAATTTTTTTGCTTTCATCTCCATTATTTTTTGTAAAGATAGGTCGGAATATGAAGCAGTTAATATCTCGCTACTTACTTCTGTACTAAAATCATCGAGACATTATGTCAATGTCTTTGAAGGTGAAGAAATTACACTTTTTATCAGGCCATACTAGAAGATATCAAAGTTTGCCTAGGTTTGTTTCTTCTACTTTGAGAATAGACGGCATCAGACGACGATCTAATGTGTATGACAGTATGAGCTCCTTAAAATTAAGGATATATTCGATATTGTGAGGTGCCAATATTTGGTAGTGTTCGTATTAAAAAAATTCTCCTGTCTGATAAGCTATGTTTAACTACCGACCTTTTTAATATCGACTTTATTAAAATTATTAGTCCGAGAAAATCGTAAATATCCTTGAGTACTGCTCCTCCATTATTAACCATTTCAGCATAGTCGAGTATAAAACAGCGACTTTCATCACAATTTTCTAAATCTCTTAGTGCTGTTTTGTTGAGCTATATCCATTTTTCTGCTAAACTCTTAAAGTCCCATACTATATTCTTTTCAAGTGGTGATAACACTTCTGGAGGTAAGCTAGTCATATTTACAATAGAATCTGTTGCTAAATCATTGCAATCGGCATATTTACGATTATTGATAGAGTCAATCCCTCCTATTTCTGACCATGCTTTTAAGAGTTCACCCTCTAGGAAGTAACAATTGAGGATGTTCCATAAGTAAATTAGCCAGAAAGCCCATTCCGCTCCTCATACATCCAGTTAAAAAGACCGGAGCAAAGGCTGGAGCTTTGCCTGCTCAACTTACCATCGCTCCCTGAAGGCTTGGAAGGGAATCCTGCTTTTACGGGTAACCTTATTGGAGATAAAAACCTGTATTTCAAAGGACTAAACAAAGTACAAAAGAAACAAGTTGGGGTAATTTTGCAAATTGAATCTATGTTTTATACAGGATTTATATCATAACAGTACAATACCTTCTTACGAGCAATATAAACGACTGAAAGAATCGGAACAAATTATTGCCATATTTGAAAATTCTAATGTGTCAATACCCGATTATCTAACTAGTGAATTATTTTCTTGCGAAGATGTTATACTTTACGATGTAGTGGATTACTTTAACGCCATCTTTCTAACCTATTTTCTTGCCATACATTATAAGTTCTTCTATAATAGAAGTTCCTGAAAATCAGTTGGTTTTTCTTGTTTATTTGAAAATAGCTGTGGCATTATTGGATATCGTATGGGCATTTTTTTTGCGCTTTCAACTACTTTCTTGACCCTTATAGGGATGTATTATCGGTACACAAAGTACCTGCCTGTGTAACCCCAGTTGTAGCCCTAAAACGAAATGAGTGCTTTTTCTACATTTCTGTGTCGATAGAGAAACATTGAAAAAAGCTTTAATTTTGAGATGATAATGATGTTTAATATTATCCCTATGCCTCTTTATTTATGGAAGTTTTTAAGGAATTATCATAGACAGGACTTGCCACAGGTGGATTTAACGGTTTAAAAAGTCCTTTATAATGTTGTAGAGAAAATCTATACGGAAATACCCGGTTATGGGTACTATTCCGTTTTTTAGGATGAAATTTAAAATTGGCTAAAAACTTTTATTTATAGCAGATTACTAGGCTTTTGTACCTTTCTCTTTTTGGCACACCCTGTTCCGTCCCCTTAAATACAGATATTTTGCCTGAATCCTATTTTCAAAAGCAACTTAAAGACTATTATCAATTGTACAAAAGGGAATTACCCTGGAGACAAACTAAGAACCCTTATCACATTTGGATTTCTGAGATTATGTTGCAACAAACCCGTGTGGAGCAGGTCTTATCATATTATTATAGGTTTATCGAAAAATATCCGACAATAGAAGATTTGGCAGAGGCACCAGAAGATAGCATATTGAAAAACTGGGAGGGTTTGGGTTACTATAATAGGGCTCGTAACCTGCATTATACCGCGAAGTATATTGCTGGAGAACTCAAGGGGCAATTTCCTGTCTCATACTCAGGGTTATTGAAGCTAAAAGGGGTTGGGAAATACACGGCTGCAGCAATTTCATCCTTTAGCTTTAATGAGGCTCAACCGGTATTAGATGGGAATGTATTCAGGGTATTGGCTCGTTTTTTAGGGATTAAGGAACCTATCAATTCCACTAAGGGTAAAAAGGTATTTAGGGAGGCCGCGGAGGAAATGCTAGACCGTGAGGAGCCTAGCTCTTATAATCAGGCTATCATGGAATTTGGAGCTTTGCAGTGCGTGCCATACAAACCTGATTGTAATAGTTGTCCTGTAAAAGAAAAGTGCTATGCCTATATGATGGGGGAAACGGAAAAACTTCCACAAAAGCTGAGAAAGAGATATAACCGACAACGATTTTTCAATTATCTGATGATCCAAAAAGGTAAAAATCTAGTAGTTTCTAAAAGAAATAAAAACGACATTTGGAAGAACTTATTTGAATTTCCCTTGATAGAGGAAGAAAAAAAATCAATAGAAAATTTTCCTAGTCTGGAGTCATTTTTTAAGCGAACTCCAGATTTTATTGTCCAGCAAAGAATAGAACTGAAACCACATAAACTAACCCACCAAACTATTTACATTAATGTGTGGCAGTTGGAATTAGTTAAAGAACAAGAGGCTCAGCTAAAGGGAAAAGGATTAAAATGGTGGTCTATAAAAGAATTAAGGGATTTGGCTTTTCCAAGCCCTTTGCGTAAATTTTTAAACAAAAAACCATTACCTTTGCCTTCTAGTTGAGAAATGCTTTTTAGAATTTATTAAAAATTAAATAATTATAAACTATGTCTGGTTTTCTAAATAAGGTAATGCTAATTGGAAACCTAGGTAAAGATCCCGAGGTTAAAACTTTTGAAGGGGGTAATTCTTTAGCGCGTTTTCCTATTGCTACCTCAGAATCCTATACCAATAGGCAAACTAATGAAAAGATGACCTCGACGGAGTGGCACAACATAGTTTTAAGAAGAAGACTGGTGGAAATAGCTGAAAAGCACCTTCATAAAGGCGACAAGGTTTTTATTGAAGGAAAGATCAAAACCCGTAGCTGGGAAGATAATAAAGGAGATCGCAAGTATTTTACAGAAGTTCATGCAGACAATATGACGATGTTGGGAACAGTACGTAAAACTGATGAAGAAAATGTCGGAAGTACTTATTCCAGTAGTGAGCCTGAAAATCCGATAAATTTGGAAAAGGAGGAGGACGACGATTTGCCCTTCTGAAGCTTAATTAATTCTATCCGATTTGGACTCCGAACCTTCGAGTTGCCTTTTACTTGTTGATATACGGGAACCCTTTGACTTTGCCCTACTCATTCCTCTCGCTATTTTGGTATTATTGTCTATGGGCTCAGCCTTAGTGAGCGGTTCGGAAGTAGCTTTCTTTTCTCTTAGGCCGCGGGATATAGAGTCCATTAAAAACAATCACAAACACATCTATGAAAGCTTGGTAGATTTGCTGGGCCGTCCTAACACGCTCTTGGCTACCATATTAATTGCCAACAATTTCTTTAATATAGGTATTGTGATCATATCATCTTATTTGATCAGTGAATTTTTTGATTTTAGAGCCACCCCCACTTTGTGGTTCTTAATACAGATAGTAGCTATCACTTTCTTAATCCTTTTGTTTGGTGAGGTGCTACCTAAAGTTTATGCCAATCGTAGAGCAATGTCTTTTTCAACTCTTATGAGTCGTCCCATGTTTTTACTGCGTTCTTTTTTAAAGCCACTCAGTCTATTACTGGTGCGTTCTACTACTTTTATAGAAAATCGTTTACAAAGCCGAGCACAAAATCTTTCGATCAATGATTTGAGTCAAGCTCTAGAGCTTACCAATAATAAAGATACACCTGATGATGAACGAGAAATATTGGAAGGCATAGTGAAGTTTGGTAGCACCAATGTAAAGCAGATTATGAGTCCTCGGATAGATATGGTTTACGTACATGAAAGTTGGAATTATCTCAAAGTACTGGATATTATTCTCGATTCTGGTTATTCTCGTATTCCAGTTTATGATGAGAACTACGACAAGGTAAAAGGGATCCTATACATAAAGGATTTACTACCCTACATTAGAGCTCGAAGTGATTTCAAATGGCTCGAACTAATACGAGAGCCCTTTTTTGTACCGGAAAATAAAAAGATCGATGATTTACTGAAAGAATTTCAGGAACGTAAAATTCATTTAGCTATAATAGTAGATGAGTTTGGCAGCATCTCTGGCATTATTACACTTGAAGATATTATTGAGGAGATAGTGGGGGAGATCAGTGATGAGTTTGACAATGAGGAATTTGCCTATTCAAAACTAGATGAAGATATTTACGTTTTTGAGGGGAAGATTCATCTGAAAGATTTTTTTAAGGTGCTCAAAATAGATCAGAAACTCTTTGCAGGTTCAATAAATGATGCCGATACTTTAGCTGGTTTTTTGCTGGAAATAGCAAGTCGATTTCTCGAAAAGGACGAAGAGATTATATTTAAAAATTGCCTATTTAAAGTGGAAAGCCTTGAAGGCAGAAGGATTAAGAGGGTTAAAGTGTCAATTATTAAAAAGGCAGAAGATGAAATGGGGAAAGGCTAGCTTGTTAGTAATTTTGCCGATAGGTTTTGCTTGTAGCAATGAAAAATTTGTTCCTAAGCCGAGAGGATATTTTAGAATAGAATTACCTGCTAAGCAATACGAGCTTTTGCAAACAGATTGCCCTTTTACTTTTGAAAAAAATATTCATGCACTGTGGGAAAATAAAACCCCCCCTTGCTGGGGTGATCTATATTATCCTAGCATCAAAGTCCGTCTACAGCTTACTTATAAATCGGTACGGAAAACTGGGCTCAATTCATTGTTAGAAGATGGTCATAACTTAGCATATAAGCATGTAATAAAGGCAGATGGTATCCAGGAAAAGCTGTTTGTAAATCCAGAAAGAAAAATTTACGGAATCTTATATAAAATACAGGGAGAAGCTGCTACTAGCACTCAGTTTTTTATGACAGACAGTACAGAGCATTTCCTTCGCGGGGTTTTACATTTTTATGCTGAGCCAAATGAAGATTCCCTTAAACCGGCAAACGAATTCATGTATAGCGAAGTCGTATATCTAATTGAAACACTCCAATGGCAGAACTCGTAACTATAGCTGAATTTGACAACATAAATGAGGCTTATGTTTTAAAAACACGTTTGGAGGCAGCAAACATACGCGTATATCTTCAAAATGAAAATATCAATTCCATCTTACCGGCTTATCAGGCCTTTGGTGGAGTAAAATTGCAAGTAAATTTACACGATTCTCTTAAGGCGATGGATATCATCTATAGTGAGTGATATCCTCAAAACCCAAAAAGTATGGATTTATGAAGTGTCAAAAAGTTTTAGGGAAGATCAAGTCAATGATTAGATCTCGTAGTCCAGTTGGATAGAGCACCTGCCTTTCTAAAGCAGACAGTCGTGGATTTGAAATCTCACTTGGGTCATTAGACAATGAAACTCAGTCCTTGAAAGGTTGGGCTTTTTTATCTTAACAGATCTAAGTAACTAAGTAACTTTTGATACAAAGTAAAGCGGTTTGTGGCGTTTAGTTTCATATTTTTGATAAACAATAACTAGATAATTTATACTGAAATAAAAGACGCTGATTTCTTCGATTTAGCTTCACTAGTAAACTAGAATTATAAAATGAAAAAAATAACATTTCTCTGTGGGGGACTGCTCGTATTAGCAGCTTGTAATAATAACTCCCAACCAAATATTAGCGTTAGCAAAAAGCTACAAATCGAGGTAGATTCTTTTTTAACTGCTTATACCGAAGAATATCAGCGATTGTACTACTCTTCTACCCTGGCTGAATGGGACCTCAATACCCATATTGTAGAAGGCGATACCCTAACTTCCCAAAAAGCCGAAGAAGCCGGGGAAGCTTTTGCAGCCTTTACGGGAAGTAAAAATAATATCAAAGAAACTAAAAAGTATCTGGAACAAAAAGACAAACTAACTGAGTTGCAAGTGCGTCAGTTGGATGCCATATTGTATGCAGCTGGGGCCAATCCTCAGGTGGCTAAAGATATTGTGAAAAGTAAAATCAAAGCAGAGACGAAGCAAACCAAAAAACTCTTTGGTTTTGATTTTAAGATCAATGATAAATCTGTTAGCACTAATGAAATCGATAGGATCCTGGAAGAGTCAACTAATTTGCGGGAGCGACTGGCTGCATGGGAAGCTAGTAAAGAGGTAGGTAAAGAATTGAAAGATGGCCTCAAAAACCTCTGTGAGCTTCGCAATAAAAGTGTACAGGCTTTGGATTATGAGGATTATTTCAACTTTCAAATATCTGAATACCGTATGAGTACGCAAGAAATGCTCGATCTGAATCATCAGTTCATTAGAGACATCTGGCCTTTGTACCGCGAATTACATACCTGGGCACGGTATGAACTGTCCCAAAGATATGATCAACCCGTTCCGGAGTATTTACCAGCTCATTGGTTGCCCAATCGTTGGAGCCAAGAATGGTCGTCGATGGTAAAGGCCAATGATCTCAACTTTGATTCAACCCTGGAGAAAAGAGGCAGCAAATGGGTCATTGAAGAGGGAGAAGATTTTTATGTGAGTCTGGGGTATGACAAACTACCTGAAACTTTTTATACTAAATCGAGCCTTTACCCCTTGCCAGAGAATGCAAGTTATAAGAAGAATAACCACGCTAGTGCTTGGCATATGGATTTAGATAATGACCTTCGCTCCCTCATGAGTGTAGAACCTAATACTCGTTGGTGGAATACCGTTTTACACGAACTGGGACACATCTATTATTATCAAGCTTACAGTACTGATAGTGTACCCGTTATTCTTAGAAGAGGGGCCAATCGCGCTTATCATGAAGCCATTGGAACTCTTATCGGATTAGCTAGTATGCAGAAATCTTTCTTGCAGCAAAAAGGATTAGTGCCCCAAGTGGAAAGTGATGAAATACAAGCTCTCTTAAAGGAAGCATTAGATTATATTGTGTTCATACCCTGGGCCAGTGGAGTAATGACTGATTTTGAGCACTTCCTTTATTCCGAAAATCTCCCTAAAGATAACTTTAATAAAAAGTGGTGGGAACTAAAAAAGAAATATCAAGGCACAGTTCCTCCCACCGAAAGAGGAGAGGAATATTGTGACGCTGCTTCCAAAACCCATATCAATAATGATGCAGCTCAATATTACGATTATGCTTTAGCTAATGTGTTGCTCTTTCAGCTTCACATGTACATCGCTAAAAACATCCTTAAACACAATCCACATAACAGTAACTATTATGGCAGCAGGGAAACTGGTAAATTCCTACTGGATTTAATGGCTCCAGGTGCTACAGTAGACTGGCGAGAAAACATGCAGAAAAACCTAGGAGAAGGCATTAGTTCTAAAGCCATGCTGGAGTATTTTGAGCCGTTGATGCCTTGGCTTAAAGAGCAAAACAAAGGTAGAGAGCACACCTTAGCTGAAACTATTTAGATTTAAAATATGAGTTATTGTCTTCTTGTTTTGAGGTTATTCACTATAGTTATACATCATGGATCAATCCCCTATCAACGTTATTGAAGGATTCTGGTGGATAGGCCAAAACCAGATGTTTAGCTTAGAGAGATGCCTAAAAACAGGTTTTATTATGCATTATGAAAAACTCGAGTTTCCTTACAATAGCCCATAACAACATTATATAACACTGTTGAAAAACTTTAACACCCTCCCTAAACTCGTTATGACTTTTAAATTTTTTATGATGGTTTATGAATTTTAAAAATGTAGATAAAGTTTGTTACGGCAGAGGTAGCCTTTCCCAGTTGGGGGATATTTTGAAGACTAAAAGAAGAGAAAAAGCTGGTTTTATGGTTTTTATAGTGGATAACTATTTTAATGGTAGAGCATTAGTTAATAAGCTTCCTCTAAAAGCAAATGATGAATTGCTTTTTATTGACATTAATTCCAAAGAACCTACTACTGAACAGGTAGATGAAATTAGAGATGAGATTTTAAATGAAAAGGGATTACCTGATGGAGTGATTGGAATAGGAGGGGGCTCAATTATGGATATAGCAAAAGCTCTTTCCTTAATGCTTACTAATAAGGGATCCAGTACCTTGTATCAGGGGCTGAATCTCGTAAAGAAACCAGGTGTCTACCATTTGGGCATCCCAACTATTTCTGGTACTGGATCAGAATGTAGCATGACTGCAGTACTGACGGGTTCTGAAAAAAAGCTAGGACTAAAATGTGATTGGACTGTATTCAATCAATTGATTCTCGATCCCGACTTAACGGCAACAGTTCCTCATAATCAGTGGTTCTATACCGGTATGGATGCTTATATCCAGTGTGTTGAGTCAGAAAAGGGAATATTCTGTAATGCTTTTTCTAAAGCTTATGGAGAAGAATCTTTAAAGTTGTGCCGAGAAGTTTTCTCAGGAGATAATGCTGGTCAGAATCCTGAGAATGACGAAAAAATGATGATCGCCAGTTCATTTGGGGGGCTTAGTCTTACTTATAGTGAAGTGGGGGTATGCCATGCTCTTTCTTATGGTTTGTCTAAAATATTGGGGTACGAGCATGGCTTTGCTAATTGCATTACATTTAATCACTTAGGAGATTATTATGGGAATACAGTAAATGAATTTAAGACTATGGTAGAACATTTTAATATTGATTTACCTCAAAACCTTTCAGCCAACTGGAGTGATCAAGATATTGCCAATATGGCCGAGGTAGCTTATAATTTACCGCATATGTGGAGTCATGCATTAGGCTATGACTGGAAAGAGAAAATCACCCTTAGACACATCAAAGATTTGTACAGGAGGGTGTGATCTCCGGATTTATTGAGCAAACTTGCCGAGGGTAAGTTTTAGTAAATAGCTAATTAAATATTGACAAGGTTTTGATGAAGGTTTCCCAAATGTTCAATGCTGATTTTAATTCTCACATAAACACAAAAAGTGGACGAGAACGTGGGGTTTATCGAATCTAGCTTCGAATCCTTACCTTCATATCTAATAAGGCTTTCTGATACAGAACCTTGCTGAATTTCCGGAATTGGAAATGCTCCCCCTGATGTCAACAGTGCTTCTCTAAGCATTCATCCAATTGAGAGCTAGAGTTCTTTGCAACGGCTTATCTCGAAAAAATAGCTGAAGAATAAAATTCCACAAGCTAACCAATCTGTTTAACTTTACCTTAACAATCTATAATCATAGCACATGAAATTTTTTATCGACACCGCTAACCTTGAGCAGATAAAAGAAGCTCAGGATTTGGGAATTTTAGATGGGGTTACAACTAATCCTTCCCTTGTGGCCAAAGAAGGAATTACTAGTGAGCAAGACACTAAAGATCACTACCTCAAAATATGCGAATTAGTAGATGGCGATGTAAGTGCTGAAGTTATCGCTACCAATTTTGACAGAATAATTAAAGAAGGTGAAGAGTTGACTGAAATCCATCCACAAATTATTGTAAAAATACCAATGATCAAGCACGGGGTCAAAGCTCTAAAGTATTTTTCCGACAATGGCATTAAGACTAATTGTACCTTGGTATTTTCTCTTGGTCAGGCACTATTGGCCGCCAAGGCTGGTGCTACTTATGTATCTCCTTTTATCGGTCGCCTAGACGACATTTCTACTAATGGGCTGGAATTGATCAAAAAAATCAGGGTTGTATACGATAATTACGGGTTTAAAACTGAAATATTAGCTGCTTCTATTCGTCACACCATGCACATTATCGAATGCGCCCAAATTGGAGTGAACGTAACTACCAGTCCTTTAAGCAGCATTACCGGACTTTTAAAACACCCGCTTACCGATATAGGTTTGAAAAAATTTCTCGCCGATCATGGGAAAGGAAACTCCTAACAAAAAGTTATATTTATAATGAAAAAAGCTTTAGATATTTGACCGATGGCTAAGATGCTGAAAATTTACCCAAAAAACCCTGATCCAAAGTCTATAAAAAAGGTGGTAGAGACTCTTCAGAAAGGAGGTGTAATTGTTTGTCCTACTGATACGGTTTATTCTTTTGGTTGCGATATAAGGCAAGGTAAAGCTCTAGAAAAAATTAGCCGTATCAAAGGTATAAAGCCGGGAAAAGCTGATTTTTCTATCATTTTTTACGATCTTCAACATCTTTCCGATTACACCAGACAGGTGGACACTCCCACCTATAAAATTTTGCGAAAAGCCTTACCTGGCCATTACACCTTTATTCTGAAAGCTAGTGATACCGTTCCTAAAATATTTAAAAACAAAAGGAAAACTATCGGTATCAGGATACCTGATAGCAGTATTCCTCGAGAAATCGTAAAAGAATTGAAGAGCCCCATCATTGTTTCCTCAATACATGATGAAGATGAAATAATTGATTACATCACTGACCCCGAATTAATTAAAGAAAAATATGATAAGCTGGTAGACCTCGTTATCGATAGTGGTTTTGGGGATAATTCCGCTTCTACTGTAATTGATCTTAGCAATGGTAAGAGAAAAGTAATACGGGAGGGAAAGGGTGATATTTCGATAATTTTATAGAAGTCAAGAGACGGCAGACCTGTTTCGTAAAATAGATTTCTTACGTAGTGATAACTGTATCTAACAGACACCTCTCCCCAACTTACTAAAGATGTGCATGGCAGCAGATTAATCCATCTATTCTTTGTTTAACTAAAACCGTTAATAGAATGAAAAATTATATGTGTACTTACTTTTTCGTAATAATGTATAGTAATTTTTATGGACAATGTTATTCTCCACAAGGCTAGGGGATAAACAAGTATTTCATTGTACTCTAAATTTAAATAGTTCTGTAGATGTTTATGTCTTCTTTTTGCGAGGGAAATAGGACGTAATAGGAAAAATTTTGGGTTATTTCATCGAGAATATTCAGAATGATATTATATATCTCTCGATTTGTGCTATTTATTGTGCTATTTACCTTGGTTTACCTGAGTTCTTACTCAAATTAGATACAATACGTTTGTTAATATCCCCCCCTCTATCCCTAATATAAGCAAAAAAGTATGTTCTTTTCGTAAGAGTCCTTGCCCTAGTAGAATTCCGAAAAGAGTGTGTTTATCCTTGGCACTCAATAGCAGATAGTATCCGCAATTCAAGTTCCACCGCTTGTTGATGTTAGTGAAAACGTATTCAAAAGCAAGGTATACCTATACCCTAGTCCTTCAAGAGATGTTATCAAATAGAGTATCCAAATATACTGGACGTACTTCCTATTTCTTTAATGGATATACAAGGAAGGGAATATAAAGCCGTTTAAAAAGTCTCAAAAAGAGCTAAACATCTACGGAATCTGCCACCGGCCAATATTTCCTAAAACTGGAAAGCAGTAAAGGAATTTATCACTAAGAAAATACTGATTGAATAGGGAGATGAAAAAAGCCTAGCTTTTCAATGGCCCAACTTACTTGTCTTAAGTGATCGCGATAGGATTCGAACCTACGACCGTCTGCTTAGAAGGCAGATGCTCTATCCAGCTGAGCTACGCGACCTATGGTTATTGGGACACAAAGATAAGTCTCTATTTCTTCGGGCCTGACCCAGCCTTTATACTACAGTATTATAAAAACCAGATTTGATTACTTAAATCAGCGAAAATCAATCGATCTAATTTTTTCTACATTTTTTGGCACTTCATAAATCCATATCTTTTTGTCTTTTATAAACATCTTGTCAAATAAAAATCAGGTTTAAAATACCTGACCGGATGCAACGGGGATAGACCTAGATAGGAAGATAGAATTAGGATTTATCCCCGTTAATTTGCTATTTTGAGTGAGGCCCCTGTTAAATCCTGCACAGAAAAAACCATCATATTTCCCCAAATCTTCAAAAAAGCAATATATTTGGGATGTAATAGTTTTTTATTAATCTACAACTGATTACAAAGATATTTTTCCATCAGTTTAGCCACAACTTAAAAAAGAATAAAAAACAGAATTAATGATTAGATTTATACCTAGCAGGTTATACGGGCTAATTATAATTCAAAATTAAAATTAACTGTTAGCTTGGCGGCAATTTGTTTGTTGAGTTTTTTCCGTAATTCAGGAATTTTAACGTTTCTCAATCCATCGTTGGCAAACGCATACAATAATAGAGCTTTAGCTTCTTTTTCAGGGATACCTCTTGAGTTGAGGTAAAATAGTGCATCTTCGTCTATTTGTCCAATGGTACAGCCGTGCGAGCATTTTACATCATCGGCGTAAATTTCCAGTTGGGGCTTGGCATCAATTTCAGCTTTGTCAGTTAAAAGTATATTATTGTTTTCCTGGAAAGAATTGGTTTTTTGGGCCTTGGGATGCACTATCACTTTCCCATTGAAGACTCCACGAGCATTATCATCGTAAATACCTTTGTACAGCTCATTGCTGTAGGAGTTAGGTACTCTATGATCGGCTAGAGTGTGATGGTCGACGAACTGGCTTTCTCCAATGATGGTAATGCCATCCATATGAGTTTCGCTATATTCTCCCTCCAAGAAAAAGTTAAGGTTGTTGCGTATAAAGCGATTACCAAAAGTAAAGGTACTCATCTTTACTGCACTACCATGATACTGCTTGACTGAAGTATTGTCAACCAGTGAGGCATTGAACTTATCATTCTGAATTTTGTAGTAATGCAATTGTGAATTTTTTTCCGCAAAAATTTCTGTAGCACTATTACTAAACACTTCTTGTGAACTGAGACTCTGGTTGCGTTCTATTATCTGAGCTTCAGAATTTTCCTCTAATATCACTAGGTTGCGTGGTTGCATCCACATCTTATTTTGATGATTGGTGGCGAAGAAAATTATTTGGATGGGTTTTTCTACTGTTTCATTCTTTTTGATTCGAATGAAGGCTCCCTCACTGGCAAAAGCGGTATTTATGGCTGTCAATGATTCATCTTTGGGTAATGCTTGGTCAAAATAATTTTTTACTACTCCAGAGTATTTTCTGAGCATACTGGAAAAAGTGCATATATCATAGCTGTCATGAGTAGTCTCACTCAGCCACGAGCTATATACCCCATCTATAAAAACTAATTTATAAGTATCTACATCACTTAGAAAAAATCGTTTTACATCTTTAAATTCAAGCGGATTTTCTTCTTTGGGAAAGATGCGATAATCGTGTTTTAGATAGGGCCTTAGGTTGGTATATTTCCACTCTTCATCGCGCTTGGTGGGAAAGCCCCTTTGCTCGAAAACCTTAAAAGCTTTTTGACGAATTTTATGGGCGTAAGAATTACGATCCCCGTTCAATTCGTTTTCAAAAACGAGGAAAGATGATTCCAGCTTGTCTTTTAGTGCTTCCAAGTCAAAAATATTTTATACGATAGTAGCCGCCTGTTGTTTAATCCAGTCGTAACCTTTCTCTTCCAATTCGTAGGCCAACTCTTTAAAGCCTGATTTTACTATTTTTCCATCATAGAGAACATGCACATAATCGGGTATAATGTAGTCGAGCAGACGTTGATAATGAGTAATGATTACTATAGCATTATTCTTACTTTTTAATTTTTTAACGCCATTGGCCACAACGCGTAATGCATCAATGTCTAAACCTGAGTCAGTTTCGTCCAATATTGCCAATTTGGGTTCTAGCATAGCCATTTGGAAAATCTCGTTGCGTTTCTTTTCACCCCCAGAGAATCCTTCGTTCAGAGAACGGCTTAAAAATCCTTTATCAATTTCCAGCAGGTTCATTTTTTCACGCATTTTTTTGAGCATTTCATTCGCTGACATGAGTTCTTTGCTTCGAGCCTTATGTATTTCATTAATAGCCGTTTTCAGGAAGTTGGTAACGGTCACTCCAGGGATCTCAACAGGGTATTGAAATGAAATGAAAATACCTTTGTGAGCCCTTTCTTCCGGTGAAAGATCAGATAGATCTTCGCCTTCAAAATCAATATGTCCTTCATTTATATCATAATCTTCCCGGCCAGCTATAATGGAGGAAAGGGTGCTCTTGCCAGAACCGTTGGGGCCCATAATAGCATGAACTTCTCCGGCTTTTACTTCCAGGTTTATTCCATTTAAGATTTCATTCCCCTCTATACTCGCATGCAGATTATCTATTTTCAGCATTTTTTGGTTTTAATATCTTAGGCCTAATGTTACAAGATTATATCTTGACATGGCATTCAAGCTCAAGTTTTGAGACTTCAAAACTTTAAAGCTATAAATGCTTATCCAACAGAACCTTCTAAGTTGATAGCTAAAAGTTTTTGTGCCTCAACGGCAAACTCCATAGGTAATTGGTTCAATACATCCTTACAATAGCCATTTATAATTAAAGCAATAGCCTCTTGCTCTCCTATACCGCGTTGCTGACAATAAAACATTTGGTCTTCACCGATTTTAGAAGTAGCGGCCTCATGCTCTACTTTAGCAGTTTTATTTTTGACTTCGATGTAAGGGAAAGTATGAGAACCACAACCGTTACCTATCAATAGTGAATCGCATTGGGAGAAGTTCCGTGCATTTTCAGATCTAGGTCCTATCCTTACCAAACCACGATAACTTCCGTTACTCTTACCAGCACAAATACCCTTACTTATAATAGTACTTTTAGTATTTTTTCCCAAATGGATCATTTTAGTACCCGTATCGGCTTGCTGAAAATTGTTAGTTACAGCCACTGAATAAAACTCTCCAATAGAATTCTCCCCTTTCAAAATGCAAGAAGGATATTTCCAAGTTACGGCAGAGCCTGTTTCTACTTGAGTCCAAGAGATTTTAGCACGGCGCTCGCATATACCACGTTTAGTTACAAAATTATATACTCCACCTTTACCGTTCTTATCACCGGGATACCAATTTTGAACAGTAGAATATTTGATTTCAGCACCCTCTAGGGCAATGAGTTCAACTACAGCTGCGTGTAGTTGATTTTCATCTCGCATGGGAGCCGTACACCCTTCCAAATAACTAACATAGCTTCCTTTATCTGCAATAATCAAAGTTCTCTCAAACTGCCCAGTACCTGCTTCGTTAATTCTGAAGTAAGTGGATAGCTCCATAGGACATTTTACTCCTTTGGGAATATAGCAGAAAGAGCCATCAGTAAAAACAGCAGAGTTAAGAGCCGCATAAAAATTATCTGATTTGGGAACTATGGTACCGATATATTTTCTAACCAATTCGGAGTGTTCTTGTATAGCTTCGGAAATAGAACAAAATATGATTCCCACCTCAGCCAGCTTTTCTTTAAAAGTAGTTTTAACTGAGACAGAATCTACTATCACATCTGTGGCTACTCCCGTCAGCCTTTTTTGCTCCTCAAGAGAAATTCCCAGTTTTTCAAAAGTTCTTAGAAGTTCAGGGTCAACTTCGTTTAGGCCGTTTAACTCTTTTTTCTTTTTAGGAGCTGAATAATAAGAAATGGCCTGAAAATCAGGAGAAGAATATTTTATATTAGCCCAACTGGGCTCTTTCATTTTCTTCCACTTGCGAAAAGCATCTAACCGCCATTCTGTCATCCATTTCGGTTCGGTTTTCTTAGCTGAGATGAAATCGATAATATCTTCGTTAAGCCCAGAAGGAGCCTTATAAGATTCAATATTAGTATAGAAGCCGTATTTGTACTCCGACTGAATTACCTTCTCTAATAATCGATCTTCGCTCATCATTCCCTTTTTAGCTAATTACACGGCAAAGCTTTCTCCGCAACCGCAAGTGCGGGAGGCATTAGGATTGTTAAAACTGAATCCCTTGCCATTTAAGCTCCCACTATATTCTAATATAGTACCCACTAGGTACAAAAAGCTCTTTTTATCTATTAGTATTTTGACACCTTGATCTTCAAATAGTTTGTCGGTATTTTTTAACTCTTTATCAAAGTCTAATTGATAAGACAAACCGCTGCAACCCCCACTCGCTACACCTACTCTCAAGTAAGTATTTTCCAACTCCCGACCATTTTCTCTCATTAAATCTTCTAGCTTGTTACGCGCGGAATTAGAAACTTTTATCATGGCTATTTAGAATTAGTCAAAGTTGATTGTAAAGGTAAGCAATAAGATTTAGAAAGCAATGAACCCCCAGATTAAGAGATCGAGGAGCAACAAGCTTTATAACTTTGTCTTCCTATGGCAAAACAATCGAAGAAAAAATTTATAGCAATCGATAAATTGGGTGAATTTGGTTTAATCGAACATCTTACCCGAAATATAAAACTTACCAAGGCTTCTTCCCGTAAAGGAATTGGTGATGACTGTGCAGTATTGGAATTTTTAAATAAACAAACTGTGATAACCTCCGATGCTCTAGTAGAGGGCATTCACTTTGATTTCATTTATGTTCCTCCCAGTCATTTGGGTTACAAAGCAGTGGTAGTAAATATTTCAGATATATATGCTATGAATGCCACACCCACGCAGATTTTAGTGAATCTGGCTATATCTAACTGCTTTGGAGTTGAGCTTATCGAACAGATTTATGAAGGCATTAAATTGGCCTGTGAGGTTTACGAAGTGGATTTAGTGGGCGGAGATGTTACTTCTTCTTACTCAGGACTGATACTAAACATAACCGCTATAGGGGAAGTGGAAGAAAACAATATAGTTTACCGGAATGGTGCCAAACCCAATGACTTAATTGTTGTTTCAGGTAATTTAGGTGGGGCTTATATGGGATTGCAACTGCTTGAGAGAGAAAAAGCAGTATTTGTGCAAAATCGAAACATGCAGCCGGAGCTAGAGGGCAATGAATATGTTTTAGAAAGACAGTTGAAACCCGAAGCCCGCAGAGATATTCCCAGAATTTTGGAGAAACTCGAAATAAAACCTACTTCTATGATTGATATTTCCGACGGCTTGAGTTCCGAGGTGATTCATCTTTGTCGCCAATCTAACACTGGGGCTAGGATTTACGAGGAGAAAATACCGATTGACTCAATGGTGTATAAAATTTGCGAAGAATTTAACTTGAATGCTGTTACTGTTGCTCTTAACGGAGGAGAGGATTACGAGCTTTTATTTACCATTGACATTAAGGACCACAATAAAATCAAAGATAATCCCAATCTGACAGTGATAGGCCACATGACAGATGAATCAGAAAAGATGCATTTAATTGCCCTGGATGGTGAAATTATAAAATTAGCTGCTCAGGGGTGGGATTCTCTTCTGAAAAAGTAGTCTTTAGACGGTGAGTCTAAGATAATATCGTCGACATTTTTTGATCCTGATAATTTTATTTTCCATGAGTAGCTCATAATAAACCCTTATTAGTTCCTACTGTAAAGTAATACGTCGGTTCACAACTGCCCCTTCAGTAATCAGTTTAAGGATATACACTCCCCTAGAGTGAGCTCCCATATCCAAGCTTTTTCTGCTGAAGTTCTCCAATTCATCTTCCAAGATCAATTGTCCCAGCATGTTGATAACCTGAATCCGAATATCCTTATCAAATGTTGAGTTAAACTCAATGTTGAAAATTCCATCGCTCGGATTTGGATAAATGCGAAGAGACCGCTCAAGAAGCTCATCTACTTGGAAGCTTCGAATCTCCAAAGGACCGGACCAACTACTTATATTACCCGCAGCACAACTGTCCTGTACGTATACATCGTAATCATCGCCCTTAGACAGACCTCTTAAAATATGAGGATTAAGCACGTTGTACACAAAGGTTCCCGTACTGGGGGTAAAGCCAGAAGAACCGTATTCCAAGTTCCAGTTAGAAGCTCCACCCGAGTTCCAACTAATTTCTGCTGAAGAAGTGATTGTGTCAGCTACATACCTCAGACTAGAAGGAGCCAGACAGCCAAGAGTAGCAAAGTCCTCAGGACCAATCCAAACACTCAGATTATTCACTCCACAGCTATCCCGAACATAGAATTCATAAGCCGTATCGGGTGTCAAACTGCTCACAGCATAAGGATTGACGGTAGTGCTAACCCGGGTTCCCGTACCAAGACTAAAGCCTCTTATACCATATTCTAAATCCCAGTTATTAGCCCCTCCTGTTATCCATGACAGAGTAGCTGTGGTGTGGGTAATACCGCTCGCCATCAAAGATGAAGGAGCTGAACAGCCAAGAGTAGCAAAGTCCTCAGGACCAATCCAAACGCTCAGATTATTCACTCCACAGCTATCCCGAACATAGAATTCATAAGCCGTGTCGGGTGTCAAACTGCTCACAGCATAAGGATTGACGGTAGTGCTAACTCGAGTTCCCATACCAAGACTAAAGCCTCTTATACCATATTCTAAATCCCAGTTATTAGCCCCTCCTGTTATCCATGACAGAGTAGCTGTGGTCTGAGTAATACCGCCTGCCATCAAAGATGAAGGAGCCGGACAACTAAGAGTCCCAAAGGACTGAGGACCTACCCAGTTACTTAGATTGTCTACCCCACAGCTATCCCGAACATAGAAGTCATAAGCTGTGTTAATCACCAAACCGCTCACAGCATAAGAATTGGTAGTAGTGCTAATCCGAGTTCCCGTACCAAGACTAAAGCCTCCTATACCATATTCTAAATCCCAGTTATTAGCCCCTCCTGTTACCCATGACAGAGTAGCTCTGGTCTGAGTAATACCGCCCACCATCAAAGATGAAGGAGTCGGACAACTAAGAGTCCCAAAGGCATGAGGACCTACCCAGTTACTCGCATTGCCTACCGCACAGCTATCCCGAACATAGAAGTCATAAGCCGTGCCGGGTGTCAAACTGCTCACAGCATAAGGATTGACGGTAGTGCTAACTCGAGTTCCCATACCAAGACTAAAGCCTCTTATACCATATTCTAAATCCCAGTTATTAGCCCCTCCTATTACCCATGACAGAGTAGCTGTGGTCTGAGTAATACCGCTCGTCATCAAAGATGAAGGAGCCGAACACCTGGCGGTCTTAAAGGTCTCAGGACCTATCCACCCACTCACATTGCTTACCCCACAGTTATTCCGAACATAGAAGTCATAAGCCGTGTTAGGGATCAGACTGCTCACAGAATAAGAATTAGTAGACACATTGTATATAAAGATTCCCGTACCAGGACTAAAGCCTCTTATACCATATTCTAAATCCCAACTAATAGCCCCAACCCCAACACCTGCTACCCATGACAGAGTAGCTGTAGTCTGAGTAATATGGGAAGCAGACAAAGATGAAGGAGCCGGACAAATAAGAGTCCTAAAGGACTGAGGACCTATCCACCTACTCACACTACCTACACAGCTATCCCGAACATAGAAGTCATATGACTGACCCGGCACCAGACCGCTCACAGAATAAGAATTGGTGGTGGTCTTAATCCGAGTTCCCGTACCAGGACTAAAGCCTCCTATACCATATTCTAAATCCCAACTAATAGCCCCCCCTGTTACCCATGACAGAGTAGCCGTGGTCTGAGTAATACGGGAAGCAGACAAAGATGAAGGAGCCGGACAACTAAGAGTCGCAAAGTTCTGAGGACCTATCCACCTACTCACATTCCCTACCCCACAGCTATCCCGAACATAAAAATCATAAGCGGTGTTAGTCATCAGACCGCTCACAGAATAAGAATTGGTGGTGGTCTTAATCCGAGTTCCTGTACCAAGACTAAAGCCTCTTATACCATATTCTAAATCCCAGTTATTAGCCCCTCCTGTTACCCATGACAGAGTAGCCGTGGTCTGAGTAATACGGGAAGCAGACAAAGATGAAGGAGCCGGACAACTAAGAGTCCTAAAGGACTGAGGACCTATCCACCTACTCACATTCCCTACCCCACAACTATCCCGAACATAGAATTCATAAGCTGTGTTAGTCACCAGACCGCTCACAGAATAAGAATTGGTGGTGGTCTTAATCCGAGTTCCCGTACCAAGACTAAAGCCTCCTATACCATATTCTAAATCCCAGTTATTAGCCCCTCCTGTTACCCATGACAGAGTAGCTCTGGTCTGAGTAATATTGGAAGCAGACAAAGATGAAGGAGCCGGACAACTAAGAGTCCTAAAGGACTGAGGACCTATCCACTTACTCACATTCCCTACCCCACAACTATCCCGAACATAGAATTCATAAGCTGTGTTAGTCACCAGACCGCTCACAGAATAAGAATTGATGGTGGTCTTAATCCGAGTTCCCGTACCAAGACTAAAGCCTCCTATACCATATTCTAAATCCCAGTTATTAGCCCCTCCTGTTACCCATGACAGAGTAGCTCTGGTCTGAGTAATATTGGAAGCAGACAAAGATGAAGGAACCGGACAAATAAGAGTCCTAAAGGACTGAGGACCTATCCACTTGCTCACATTCCTTACCCCACAGCTATCCCGAACATAGAATTCATAAGCTGTGTTAGTCACCAGACCGCTCACAGAATAAGAATTGATGGTGGTCTTAATCCGAGTTCCCGTACCAAAACTAAAGCCTTTTATACCATATTCTAAATCCCAGTTATTAGCCCCTCCTGTTACCCATAACAGAGTAGCTCTGGTCTGAGTAATATTGGAAGCAGACAAAGATGAAGGAACCGGACAAATAAGAGTCCTAAAGGACTGAGGACCTATCCACTTGCTCACATTGCCTACTCCACAGTTGTTCCGAACATAGAATTCATAAGCTGTGTTAGTCACCAGACCGCTCACAGAATAAGAATTGGTGGTGGTGCTAATCCGAGTTCCCGTACCAAGACTAAAGCCTCTTATACCATATTCTAGATCCCAGCTAACAGCCCCAACCCCAACACCTGCTACCCATGACAGAGTAGCCGTGGTCTGAGTAATATTGGAAGCAGACAAAGATGAAGGAGCCGGACAACTAAGAGTCCTAAAGGACTGAGGACCTATCCACTTGCTCACATTCCTTACCCCACAGCTATCCCGAACATAGAAGTCATAAGCCCTGTTAGTCATCAGACCGCTCACAAAATAAGAATTGGTGGTGGTGCTAATCCGAGTTCCCGTACCAAGACTAAAGCCTTTTATACCATATTCTAGATCCCACTCACTAGCCCCGCCTGTTACCCATGACACAGTAGTTGTAGTCTGAGTAATATGGGAAGCAGACAAAGATGAAGGAGCCGGACAACTAAGAGTCCTAAAGGACTGAGGACCTATCCACTTGCTCACATTCCTTACCCCACAGCTATCCCGAACATAGAAGTCATAAGCTGTGTTAGTCATCAGACCGCTCACAGAATAAGAATTGGTAGACACGTTGTATACAAAGGTTCCCATACCAAGACTAAAGCCTTTTATACCATATTCTAGATCCCAATTACTAGCCCCTCCTGTTACCCATGACAGAGTAGCTGTAATCTGAGTAATATGGGAAGCAGACAAAGACGAAGGAGTCGGACAAATAAGAGTCCTAAAGGACTGAGGACCTATCCACTTGCTCACATTCCTTACCCCACAGCTATCCCGAACATAGAAGTCATAAGCTGTGTTAGTCATCAGACCGCTCACAGAATAAGAATTGGTAGACACGTTGTATACAAAGATTCCCGTACCAAGACTAAAGCCTTTTATACCATATTCTAGATCCCAATTACTAGCCCCTCCTGTTACCCATGACAGAGTAGCTGTAGTCTGAGTAATATGGGAAGCAGACAAAGATGAAGGAGCCGGACAACTAAGAGTTGCAAAGGACTCAGGACCTATCCACTTGCTCACATTGCCTACCCCACAACTATCCCGAACATAGAAATCATAAGCTACGCCCGATGTCAAACCGCTCACAGAATAAGAATTGGTAGACACGTTGTATACAAAGGTTCCCGTACCAAGACTAAAACCTCTTATACCATATTCTAGATCCCAATTACTAGCCCCGCCTGTTACCCGTGACAGAGTAGCTGTAGTCTGAGTAATATGGGAAGCAGGCAAAGATGAAGGAGCCGGACAACTAAGAGTTGCAAAGGACTCAGGACCTATCCACTTGCTCACATTCCCTACCCCACAACTATCCCGAACATAGAAATCATAAGCTACGCCCGATGTCAAACCGCTCACAGAATAAGGATTGGTAGACACGTTGTATACAAAGGTTCCCGTACCAAGACTAAAACCTCTTATACCATATTCTAGACCCCAATTATTAGCCCCTCCTGTTACCCATGACAGAGTAGCTATGGTCTGAGTAATATTGGAAGCAGACAAAGATGAAGGAGCCGGACAGCCAAAGGTTTCAGGACCTATCCACCTACTCACATTGCCTACCCCACAACTATCCCGAACATAGAAATCATAAGCCGTGCCAAGCACCAGACCGCTCACAGAATAAGGATTCGCAGTAGTGCTAGTCCGAGTTCCCGTACCAAGACTAAAGCCTCTTATACCATATTCTAGATCCCAATTATTAGCCCCTCCTATTACCCATGACAGAGTAGCTATGGTCGGAGTAATATAGGAAGCAGACAAAGATGAAGGAGCCGGACAAAGAGTCACAAAGGTCTCAGGACCTTCCCACCTACTCACATTGCTTATCCCACAGCTATCCCGAACATAGAAATCATAAGCCGTACCAGGCACCAGACCGCTCACAGAATAAGGATTCGCAGTGGTGCTAATCCGAGTTCCCGTACCAAGACTAAAACCTCTTATACCATATTCTAGATCCCAATTATTAGCCCCACTTGTTGTTACCCATAACAGAGTAATCATGGTCGGAGTAATATGAGGAGACGTCAAAGATGAAGGAGCCGGACAACTAAGAGTCCTAAAGGCTTGAGGACCTACCCACTTACTCACATTCCCTACATCACAGCTATCCCGAACATAGAAATCATAAGCCGTACCAGGCACCAGACCGCTCACAGAATAAGAATTGGTAGCGTTGTATACAAAGATTCCCGTACCAGGAACAAAGCCCGCTAAACCATATTCTAGACCCCACTCACTAGCCCCGCCTGTCATCCATGAGAGATCAACTGTGGTTTGAGTAATATTGGAAGCAGACAAAGATGAAGGAGCTGGACAAATAAGAGTAGTAAAGTTCTGAGGACCCATCCACTTACTCACATTCCCTACATCACAATTGTCCCGAACATAGAGGTCATATGACTGGCCCGGCACCAGACCGCTCACAGAATAAGGATTCGCAGTAGTGCTAGTCCGAGTTCCCATACCAGGAACAAAACCCGGAGAACCATATTCTAATTCCCAGTTATTAGCCCCACCTGTTATCCATGAGAGATCAACCGTGGTTTGAGTAATATTGGAAGCAGACAAAGATGAAGGAACCGGACAAATAAGAGCAATCGTCTGAGGACCTACCCACTTACTCACATTCCCTACATCACAACTGTCCCGAACATAGAAGTCATATAACTGGCCATGTGTTAGACCACTCACGACATAAGAATTGAAGATGGTACTAATCTGAATTCCCGTGCCAGGAATAAAGCCTGGAGAGCCGTATTCTAGATCCCAGTTATTAGCTCCACCTGTCACCCATGACAGAGTAGCCGTGGTTTGAGTAATATTGGAAACAGACAAAGATGAAGGAGCCGGACAACTAAGAGTAACCGTTTGAGGACCTACCCACTTACTCACATTCCCTACATCACAATTGTCCCGAACATAGAAGTCATATGACTGGCCATATGCTAAACCACTCACACCATAAGAACGGAGGGTAGTGCTAATCTGAGTTCCCGTACCAAGACTAAAACCTGCTACACCATATTCTAGTTCCCACTCACTAGCCCCGCCTGTCATCCATGACAGAGTAACTGTAGTCGGAGTAATGCCGATCGGCATTAAAGACGAAGGAGCCGGACAAATAAGAGTCCTAAAGGCTTGAGGACCTACCCACTTACTCACATTGCCTATCCCACAACTGTCCCGAACATAAAATTCATAATCCGTCCTAGGTGTTAGACCGCTGAGAATGTAAGGATTGGCAGTGGTGCTAATCCGAGTTCCCGAATCAGGAACAAAACCTGCTACACCATATTCTAGTTCCCACTCACTAGCCCCGCCTGTCATCCATGACAGAGTAGCCGTGGTTTGAGTAATGCCTCCCGCCGACAAAGATGAAGGATCCGGACAACTAAGAGTCCTAAAGGCTTGAGGACCTACCCACTTACTCACATTCCCTACCCCACAACTGTCCCAAACATAAAATTCATAATCCGTTCCAGGTGTTAGACCACTGAGAATGTAAGGATTGGCGGGATTGTTAATTCGAGTTCCCGTACCACGAGCAAAACCTGCTACACCATATTCTAGTTCCCACTCACTAGCCCCGCCTGTCATCCATGACAGGGCAGCCGTGGTTTGAGTAATGCCTCCCGCCGACAAAGATGAAGGATCCGGACAACTAAGAGTCCTAAAGGCTTGAGGACCTACCCACTTACTCACATTCCCTACCCCACAACTGTCCCAAACATAAAATTCATAATCCGTTCCAAGTGTTAGACCACTGAGAATGTAAGGATTGGCGGGATTGTTAATTCGAGTTCCCGTACCACGAGCAAAACCTGCTACACCATATTCTAGTTCCCACTCACTAGCCCCGCCTGTCATCCATGACAGGGCAGCCGTAGTTTGAGTAATGCCTCTCGCCGACAAAAATGAAGGATCTGGACAACTAAGAGTCCTAAAGGCTTGAGGACCCACCCACTTACTCACATCGCCTACCCCGCAACTGTCCCGAACATAGAATTCATATGGCTGCCCAGATGTCAAACCACTCACAGCATAAAAATTAGTAGTGACACCAATCCGAGTTCCGCTACCAAGAGCAAAACCTACTATACCATATTCTAGTTCCCAGCTATTAGCCCCGCCTGTCACCCATGACAGAGCCGTTATAGTTGGAGCAATATTAGAAGCCCTCAAAGATGAAGGAGCCGGGCAGCTAAGAACGCTAAAGGCATGAGGACCCTTCCAAACACTGACATCACCTGCTCCACAACTATCCCGAACATAGAATTCATATGAGTGCCCAAATGCCAAACCACTCACAGCATAAGGATTAGCGAGGGTGCTAATCCGAGTTCCCGTACCAAGAGTAAAACCTCTTATACCATATTCTAGATCCCAGTTATTAGCCCCACCCGTCGTCCATGACAGAGTCGCTATAGTCAGAGTAGTGCCGCTCGCCCTCAAAGATGAAGGGGCCAGGCAGCTAAGAGTCCTGAAGGTATGAGGACCCTCCCAAACACTGAAATCACCTGCTCCACAACTATCCCGAACATAGAATTCATAATCCGTTCCAAGTGTTAGACCACTGAGAATATGAGGATTGGCAGGATTGTTAATCCGAGTTCCCGTACCAAGAGTAAAACCTCTTATACCATATTCTACATCCCAGTTATTAGCACCGCCTGTCGTCCATGATAGATCAACTGACATAGCTGTAATGTTTGTCGCACTTAAACCCGTGGGAAAAGGACAAGATACCTCATCAATAATAATATCATCGAGAGAATAGCCGCTCTCCTCCCTTAACCTAATGGCTACCCCAGTGCATTCCTGGACAAAGCGAAGCTGAAAAGTAGATGATATTGCTTGGCTGGGGCGGACATCGGCCAAAAGAGCATCGATATCTAGACCTTTAACATGCTTGTACACTCCAGCGTTGGCCTGATTCACACTTAAATCATAGATTTCTACCCAAGCTCCTGCCTCACTGCCGCGTATCCATACCTTATTGTTGTTTGAGAGACTATCATCCTTCTCGTGATGCATATAGCTGAACTTCAATTCCAAATCAGCGGAACTAGCATAAGTGCTCAGGTCGGCTGTCAAAATTAAGTAGTTAGCAACCGTATCGCTGTTAGATATTGATTTATCTAATGTCGCTGCTGAAATCCCGGAATTGGAAAAAGCCGATACCCTAAACCTCAGGCGACCTGTATCGGCTGCACTTGTCTCATAATTCCATTTGTATCCCGAAGAACAAAATACCTCCCGGTTTCGCTGAAAAGTACCAAATAGTGATTCAAAATCTTCCTCAAGAGGTAAAGTAATAGGAGATAATGGAGAACAAGGTGTAGTAAAACTAACTGGATCACTCCACTCACTAACGTCAGAACTTGAGCAACTATCCCGTACATAGGCTTCATAATCAGTATTCTCCTGCAGGCTAGCTAGAGTATCAGGATTGTCGGTGGTGGAAATTCGAGTTCCACTTCCCAGAGTAAACCCTGCAAGACCGTATTCGATCTCCCAAGTAGATGCCCCTCCTGTTACCCATGATAGTTCAACTGAATCAGATACAAGGTACGTCACTTCTAAACCCGTGGGAAAAGGACAAGATATCTCCTCAATAATAATATCATCGAAGGAATAGCCGCTCTGCTCCCCCAACTTAATAGCTACCCCAGTGTCTTGCTGGCCAAAACGAAACTGAAAAGTAGATGATACTACTTGCCTACTCAAAAGATCATCGATGTCTAGACCCCTAACATGCTTGTATATTCCAGCACTGGCTCGATTCAAACCTAAATCATAGATTTCTATCCAAGTATCTGTCTCGCTACCGCGTATCCATACCTTATCATTCAAATGATCATCCTCACCGTGATGCATATAGCTGAACCTCAACTCTAGATCAGTGGAACTAACATAATTCGTCAGGTCGGCTGTCAGAGTTAAGTAGTTAACAATCGTATCGCCGCTAGGTATTGATTTATCTAATGTTGCTGCTGATCTTCCAGAATTGGAAAAACCCGATACCCCAAACCTCAGGCGACCTGTATCGGCTGCACTCGTCTCATAACTCCATTTGTATCCTGCAAAACAAAGTACATCCCGCTCTCGCTGGAAAGTGCCCGATGCTGATTCAAAATCTTCATTAATGGGTAAAGTAACAGCAGATAATGGAGAACAAGGTGTAACAAAACTAACCGGATCACTCCATTCACTAACACTAGAACTTGAGCAACTATCCCGTACGTAAACATCATAAGCAGTATTCTCCTGCAAGAGACCTAGGGTATGAGAACTAATAATGGCGGAAATTCGAGTTCCGCTCCCACTTCCCGGAGTAAACCCTGCAAGACCGTATTCGATATCCCAAATAGATGCCCCTCCTGTCACCCATGATAGTTTAGCTGAATTAGCTGTAACATTCGTCGCTTCAAATTTCTTCGGAAAAGGACAAGGTATCTGCTCAATAGCAACATCATCAAAGGAATAGCCGCTATGCTCTGTCCTACTAATGGCTACTCCCGTGTCTTGCTGGCCAAAGCGAACCTGAAAAGTAGATGATGCTGCTTGGCTGGGCAAACCTATGGCTAAAAGAGCATCGATATCTAGACCTCTAACATGCTTGTACACTCCAGCACTGGTCCGATTCAAACCTAAATCATAGATTTCTAACCAAGTACCTGTCTCGCTGCCGCGTATCCATACCTTATCCCTCAAATGATCATCCTCCCCGTGATGCATATAGCTGAACCTCAACTCTAAATCAGTGGATGGGCTATAATTCGTCAGGTCGGCTGTCAGAATTAAGTAGTTAGTAACCGCATCATCGCTAGATATTGATTTATCTAATGTCGCTGCTGAAATCCCAGAATTGGAAAAAATCGGTTCCCCAAACCTCAAGCGACTTATATCTTTTGCATCCGTCTCATAACTCCATTTGTATCCCGCAGAACACAATACATCTCCGCCTCGCTGAAAAGTACCCGATGCTGATTCAAAATCTTCCCGAATAGGTAAAATAACAGGAGATAATGGAGAACAAGGTGTAGTAAAACTAGCTGGATCACTCCATTCACTAAATCCAGACACAGAACTTGGGCAATCATGACGTACATAGACATCATAAGCAGTAGCCTGCGTCAGGCCACCTATAACATAAAGATTGATAGCGGTGGAAACTCTTGTTCCACTGCCCGGAACAAAACCTGGACCACCGTATTCAATATCCCATATAGAGGCAGTAACAACACCTGTTGTCAGTGATAGCTCAACTGAATTAGATGTAATGTTCGTCGTTGAAACTGTCGGAAAAGGACAAGGTACCTCCTCAATAGCAATATCATCGAAGGAATAGCCGCTATGCTCTTTTAACCCAATGGCTACTCCCGTGTCTTGCTGGCCAAAACGAACCTGAAAAGTAGATGATATTTTTTGAATGGGGAAGAGACTGGCTAAAATAGCATCGATGTCCAGGCTCCTAACATATTTGTATATTCCAGCGCTGGCCTGATTCTTACTTAGATCATAGGTTTCTACCCAATTAGCTGTATCGCTACCGCGTATCCATACCTTATCGTTCGAATGACTATTCCCCCCGTGATGCAGATAATTGAAACTCAACTCTAGATCAGTAGAATCAACGTAATCACTTAGGTCAGCTGTCAGAGTTAGGTAATTAACAACCATATCGCTGCTAAATATTGATTTATCTAATGTCGCTGCTAATTTCCCAGATTTGGAAAAAGCCGATACCCCAAACCTCAGACGACCTGTATCGGCCATACTCGTCTCATAACTCCATTTGTATCCCGCAGAACACAATACATCCTGGTCTTGCTGAACAGTATCCCATACCACCGATTCAAAGTCTTCCCGAATGGGTAAAGTAGCGGTAGATAATGGAGCGCAAAGTGTAATAAAACTAACTGGACCAATCCAATCGCTAACATCATAGCCAAGGGCTTTGCAATTATCACGTACATAGACCTCATAAACCGTGTTGGGCGTCAGGCTAGCTATATTTAGAGTATGAGGATTGGTTTTGGTGGAAATTCTTTTTCCGCTGTTCAGAGCAAAACCCGCAACATCGTATTCAATATCCCAGTCCGAAGGGCTACCACCTCTTTGCCAAAATACACGAGCTGTGGTTTGAGTAATATCATCAACCTCCAAAGATGAAGGAGCTTGACAGCCTGTAAGAGTCGTAAAGGCATGAGGACCAACCCAACTGCCCTTATTGCTCGCATCACAACTATCCCGAATATAAAATTCATAATCCGTTCCAGCTATTAGACCCGTGAGAATATGAGGATTGGTGGTGGTGTGAACTAGAGTTCCACTGCCCTGAGTAAAACCTGCGATACCGTATTCGACCTGCCAGTTTAAGGTACTACCAACCGTCCATGACAACTCAGCTTCACTAGCTTTAATGTTCTTGGCCCCTACAGATGAAGGGAGCAAGGATAATGGACCACAAGGTATAGCAAAACTAACCGGACCAGTCCAATCGCTAACAGAACCTAGTAGGCAGCTATCCCGCACATAGACCTCATAAGTTGTGCCGTACAGCAGACCCCTTACACTTAGAGTATAAGGGTTGGCGGTAGTGCGAACTAGAGTTCCACTGCCCTGAGTAAAACCTGCGATACCGTATTCAATATTCCAATTAGATGCCCCACCTGTCACCCATGATAGTTCAACTGAATTGGCTGTAGCTCCACCAGCCGTTAAACCTGTTGGAAAAGGACAATCTACCTCCTTAATAACAATATCATCGAAGGAATAGCCGCCATACCCCGTCCTACTAATGGCCACTCCCGTGTCTTGCTGGCCAAAGCGAAGTTGAAAAGTAGAAGTCACGGAGACCAGAATATCGATGTCTAGACCCTTAACATATTTATACACTCCAGGGCTGGCCTGATTTGCACTTAAATCATAAATTTCTACCCAAGCGCTTGTCTCGCTGCCCTGTACCCATACCTTATCATTCGAGAGACTATCCTCCTCCCCATGATGCAGATAACTGAAACTCAACTCCAAATCAGTGGAGCTAGTAAAATTATTCAGGTTAGCTGTCAAAATTAGAAAGTTAGCAATCGTATCGCCGCTAAATATTGATTTATCTAATGTCGCTGCTGAGCTCCCAGATTTGGAAAAAGCCGATACCCCAAACCTCAAGCGACCTGTATCGGCTGCACTCGTCTCATAACTCCATCTGTATCCCGAAGAACACAATACATCTTGGCCTCGCTGAAAAGCACCAACTGGTGCTGATTCAAAATCTTCCTCAACAATAGGAGATGAAGCAATAGGAACAGCAATAGGAGATAATGGAGAACAAGGTGTAGCAAACCTAATCGGGTCACTCCACTCACTCTTGCTAGAACTTGAGCAATTATCACGTACATAGACCTCATAAGCAGTAGCCCCATTTAATCTCTTTAGATGATAAGGCTTGGTGGTAGTAGTATCTCCTCTTCCACTTCCCAGAGTAAAACCTACAGGACCATATTCGAACTCCCACTCAGAAGTAGAAACACTACCTGGAGTCCAGGATAGCTCAGCCGAATCAGCTGTAATGTTTGTAATCGCTAAATTCTTGGGAAAAGGACAATCTTCCACATCAATAACAATATCATCAAAGGAATAGCCACTATGCCCCGTCTCATTAACGGCTACTCCAGTATCTTGCTGGCCAAAGCGAAGTTGAAAAGTAGCTGATACTGCTTGGTTACTGTTATTCTTCAAAATAGCATCGATGTCTAAACCTCTAACACGCTTGTACATTCCAGCTTTGCCCTGGTTTGTACTTAAATTATAGACTTCTACCCAAGTATCTGTCTCGCTGCCGCGTATCCATACCTTATCATTCGGATGACTGCCCTCCCCGTGATGCATATAGCTGAAATTCAGCTCCAAATCAGTGGAAGCAGCATAATTCCTCAGGTCAGCTGTCAGAATTAAGAGGTTAGTAACCACATCGCCGCTATTTATTGATTTATCTAATGTCACTGCCGAACTCCCAGCACCGGAAAAACCCGATACCCCAAACCTCAGGCGACCTGTATCGGCCATACTCGTCTCATAACTCCATTTGTATCCCTTAGGAGAACAAAGTACGTCCTGGTCTCGCTGAAAAGTGCTTGATGATACTGATTCAAAATCTTCATTAATGGGTAAAGCAATAGCAAATAATGCAGGGCAAGATGTAGTAAAACTTATCGGATCACTCCACTCACTCTTGCTAGAACTTGAGCAATTATCACGTACATAGACCTCATAAGTCCTGATGGGCACCAGGCTACCTAGAGTATGAGGATTGGCGGTAGTGGAAACTTGAGTTCCACTACCCAGAATAAAACCTACAGGACCATATTCGAACTCCCACTTAGAAGTAGAAGTGCTACCTGGAGTCCAGGATAGCTCAGCCGAATTAGCTGTAATGTTTGTAATCGCTAAATTCTTGGGAAAAGGACAATCTTCCACATCAATAACAATATCATCAAAAGAATAGCCGCTCTCCTCCTTTAAATTCTTGGCTACTCCAGTATCTTGCTGGCCAAAGCGAAGTTGAAAAGTAGCTGATACTGCTTGGTTGCTGTTATTCTTCAAAATAGCATCGATGTCTAAACCTCTAACACGCTTGTACATTCCAGCTTTGCCCTGGTTCGTACCTAAATTATAGACTTCTACCCAAACATCTCTCTCGCTGCCGCGTATCCATACCTTATCATTCGGGTGACTGCTTTCCCCGTGGTGCATATAGCTGAAACTCAGCTCCAAATTAGTGGAAGCAGCATAATTCCTCAGGTCAGCTGTCAAAATTAAGAGGTTAGTAGCCACATCGCCGCTACTTATTGATTTATCTAATGTCACTGCCACGTTCCCAGAATTGGAAAAATTCGAAAATCTCAATTGACCTTTATCACCAAGCCTTTCATAACTCCATTTATATTCAGGAGAACAAAGTACATCCTGGTTTTGCTGAAAAGTACCCGATGCTGATTCAAAATCTTCCCGAATGGGTAAAGAAGCAGCAGATAATGAAGAACAGGGTGTAATAAAACTACTCGTATCACTCCACTCACTAGAGCTAGAACTTGAGCAATTATCACGTACATAGAACTCATAAGTCCTGGTGGGCACCAGGCCACCCAGAACATAAGGATTGGCGAAAACCGAAATTCTAGTTCTAGTGCCCTGAGGAGAATCTGCAAAACCGTATTCGATATCCCAACTAGAAGTAGAGGCCTTACCTGGAGTCCATGATAGTTCAACTGAATTAGCTGTAATGTTCGTCTCTTCTAAAACTTTCGGAAAAGAACAAGCTACCTGATCAATAACAATATTATCGAAAGAATAGCCACTATGCCCCGTCTTACTAACGGCTATTCCAGTATCTTGCTGGCCAAAGCGAAGCTGAAAAGTAGCTGATACTTTTCTCCCCACCCCGTCCAAAAGAGCATCGATGTCTAAACCTCTAGCACGATGATACACTCCAGCTTTTCCGCCCAAACTATGGATTTCTATCCAATTGTCTATATCACTTCCGCGTATCCATACCGCATCATTTGGATGAACACTCTCCCCGTGATTCACATATTTGAAATCTAACTCCAACTCAGTGGAATCAACGTAATTACTTAAGTCAGCCGTCAGAATTAAGTAGTTAGTAACCACATTGCCGCTACTCATTGATTTATCTAATGTCGCTGCTCTATACTCAACAGTGGAAGGAAAACCCGCTAGTGTCCCGAACCTTAGGCGACCTATACCGGTCTCACTCGTCTCATAATTCCATTTGTATCCAGAAGAACAAAATACATTTCCGTCTCGCTGAAAAGAAAGAATATTTGTCCTTTCTCCTGCCTGCGTAAAATCTTCCACAAAAGGTAATTCAATAGCAGATAATGGATTACAAAGTGTAGTAAAACTAACCGGAACACTCCACTCACTAACCTCACCAGAACTTGAGCAGCTATCCCGTACGTAAACCTCATAAGCAGTAAACTCATCTAAGCCACTTAAGGAATGAGAACTGGCGGTGGTGGAAACTAGAGTTCCAGCTCCTCCCGGGGTAAAACCTTCAGTACCGTATTCGATCTCCCACTTAGATGCCCCTCCTGTCGTCCACGATAGCTCAGCTGAACTGTCTGTGACGTTTGTCGCTCTTAAACCTCTCGGAAAAGGACAAGCTACCTCCTTAATAGCAATATCATCGAAAGAATAGCCACTATGCCCCGTCTTACTAACGGCTACTCCAGTATCTTGCTGGCCAAAGCGAAGCTGAAAAGTAGATGATATTGCTTGACGAGGAAAGTGCCCCACATAGCCTATAATAGAATCGATGTCTATACCCCTAACTTCCTTGTACACTCCAGCGCTCGCCTGATTTGTACTTAAATTATAGATTTCTAACCAACTGTTCGCCTCGCTGCCGCGTACCCATACTTTATCGTTCGGATTACTATCCTCCCCATGATGCAGATAGCTGAAACTCAACTCCAAATCAGTGGAAGAAGTGTAATTCGTCAGATCGGCTGTCAGAATTAAGTAGTTAGTAACCACATTGCTGCTCTTTATTGATTTATCTAATGTCGCTGCTTTGCTCCCAGATTTGGAAAAATCCGATGCCCCAAATCTCAGACGACTTATATCTTTTGCATCCGTCTCATAACTCCATTTGTATCCCACTCCCGGAAAACAAAGTACATCTTGGCTTTGCTGAAAAGTAGCCACTGGTACCGATTCAAAGCCTTCCTCAATGGGTAAACTAGCTACAGATAATGAAGGACAAGATGTAGTAAAGCTAGCTGGATCGCTCCACTCGCTCTGCTTAGAAGGGCTTAAGCAATTATCACGTACATAGACTTCATAAGTCGTGATGGGTTTCAGCACTGCAGATAGAATATAAGGAGGGCTAATGGTGGCGGAAATTGGAGTTCCATCTCCAATTCCCGGGGTAAACCCTTCAGTACCATATTCAATATCCCAATTAGATGCTCCACCTGTCCATGATAGTTCAACTGAATTAGTTGTAACGTTCATTGCTTCTAAATCTTTCGGAAAAGGACAAGATTCCTCCTTAATAGCAACATCATCAAAAGAATAGCCGGCATCTCCTGTGCGGGAAATAATGGAACTCTCACCTTCTTGTCCAAAGCGAACCTGAAAACCAGAAGCAGAAGTTATTGTTTGGGTGGGACTGCTTTGGGCCAAAAGAGCATCGATGTCTAAACCTCTAACTTCCTTGTACACTCCAGCTTTGACCTGGTTCTCACTTAAATCATAGATTTCTAACCAATTGTCTGTCTCGCTGGCACGTATCCATACCTTATCGTTCGAATGACTAGCATCATCGTGATGCATATAGCTGAAACTCAACTCCAAATCAGTGGAAGCAGCATAATTCCTCAGGTCGGCTGTCAGAATTAGATAGTTAATAACATCTGTTTCACTAGAACCTAAAGAACCTAATCTATCTAATGTCGCTGCTTTGCTCCCAGAATTGGAAAAATTCAATACTCCAAACCTCAAGCGACCTGTATCGGCTACACTCGTCTCATAACTCCATTTGTATCCCGATCCCGAAAAACAAAGTACATCTTGGTTTCGCTGAAAAGTAGCCCTCCTTGCTGACTCAAAGCCTTCCTCAATGGGTAAGTCAGCAGGACTAGAAAATGGAGAACAAGATGTAGTAAACTCAAGTGGATCACTCCACTCACTAGAGCTAGGAGAGCCTGGGCAATCCGCCCTACGTACATAGACCTTATAAGTCGTGATGGGCGTCAGGCCACTTATAGTATAAGGATTGGCACCAGTGTTTCTCAGAGTCCCGTTCCCCTGAGTAAAGCTTGCAAGACCGTATTCAATATCCCACTTAGCTCCACTACTCCCCCAAGCTATTTCAACTGAGGTAGCTGCAATACTTGTGACTCTCAAGTTTTGGGGAACAAGACAAGTCGTTTGTGCTTTTAAAGAAAAAGACCCACATAAAACAATTAGGATTGAAAAATAAAATCTTCTCATTTTTTATATAGAATTTAGAATTTGAAAATTAGTATGGAGATTTAAACAGCACTAGCATAGAGCCTTACACCAAAATAAAATAAAAATTTCGAGCAAAGGTATATAAATTAAATTCTTGTAGTCAAGAGATTTTTAAAAAATTATAAACTAAAATTTCATAAAAACCGATTTCAAGCAAATCACAGGAACTAAGCCGTGCTGAGGAACAGCTTTCTCACACTATATTCTATAGAGATATTCCCAGAATTCTGGGGCTAGGATTTACGAGGAGAAAATACCGATTGACTCAATGGTGTATAAAATTTGCGAAGAATTTAACTTGAATGCTGTTACTGTTGCTCTTAACGGAGGAGAGGATTACGAGCTTTTATTTACCATTGACATTAAGGGTCACAATAAAATCAAAGGTAATCCCCACTCCGACAGTGATAGGCGGCCACATGACAGATGACGATGAGTCTAAGATAATATCTCAGAAAGGATGCATTTAATTGCCCTGGGTCGACACATTGAGTAGCTCATAATAAACCCCCTTATTAATTCCTACTGTAAAGTAATACGTCGGTTCACAACTTCCCCTTCAGTAATCAGTTTAAGGATATACACTCCCCTAGAGTGAGCTCCCATATCCAAGCTTTTTCTGCTGAAGTTCTCCAATTCATCTTCCAAGATCAATTGTCCCAGCATGTTGATAACCTGAATCCGAATATCCTTATCAAATGTTGAGTTAAACTCAACGTTAAAAATTCCATCGCTCGGATTTGGATAAATGCGAAGAGACCGCTCAAGAAGCTCATCTACTTGGAAGCTTCGAATCTCCAAAGGACCGGACCAACTACTTATATCACCCGCAGCACAACTGTCCTGTACGTATACATCGTAATCATCGCCCTTAGACAGACCTCCTAAAATCTGAGGATTAAGCACGTTGTACAGAAAGGTTCCTGTACCGGGAGTAAAGCCAGGAGGACCGTATTCCAAGTTCCAGTTAGAAGCTCCACCCGAGTTCCAACTAATTTCTGCTGAAGAAGTGATTGTGTCAGCTACATACCTCAGACTAGAAGGAGCCGGACAGCCAAGAGTAGCAAAGTCCTCAGGGCCAGTCCAAACACTCAGATTATTCACTCCACAGCTATCCCGAACATAGAAATCATAAGCCGTGTTGGGTGTCAAACTGCTCACAGCATAAGGATTGACGGTAGTGCTAACCCGGGTTCCTGTACCAAGACTAAAGCCTCTTATACCATATTCTAAATCCCAGTTATTAGCCCCTCCTGTTACCCATGACAGAGTAGCTGTGGTGTGGGTAATACCGCCTGCCATCAAAGATGAAGGAGCCGGACAACTAAGAGTCCCAAAGGCATGAGGACCTACCCAGTTACTTAGATTGTCTACCCCACAGCTATCCCGAACATAGAATTCATAAGCTGTGTTAATCACCAGACCGCTCACAGAATAAGAATTGGTAGTAGTGCTAATCCGAGTTCCCGTACCAGGAACAAAACCCGGAGAACCATATTCTAAATCCCAGTTATTAGCCCCTCCTGTTATCCATGATAGAGTAGCTGTGGTTTGAGTAATACCGCCTGCCATCAAAGATGAAGGAGCCGGACAACTAAGAGTCCCAAAGGCATGAGGACCTACCCAGTTACTCGCATCGCCTACCGCACAGCTATCCCGAACATAGAAATCATAAGCCGTGCCGGGTGTCAAACTGCTCACAGCATAAGGATTGACGGTAGTGCTAACCCGGGTTCCCGTTCCCGTACCAGGAACAAAACCCGGAGAACCATATTCTAAATCCCAGTTATTAGCCCCTCCTGTTATCCATGATAGAGTAGCTGTGGTTTGAGTAATACCGCCTGCCATCAAAGATGAAGGAGCCGGACAACTAAGAGTCCCAAAGGCATGAGGACCTACCCAGTTACTCGCATCGCCTACCGCACAGCTATCCCGAACATAGAAATCATAAGCCGTGCCGGGTGTCAAACTGCTCACAGCATAAGGATTGACGGTAGTGCTAACCCGGGTTCCCGTTCCCGTACCAGGAACAAAACCCGGAGAACCATATTCTAAATCCCAATTATTAGCCCCTCCTGTTATCCATGATAGAGTAGCTGTGGTTTGAGTAATACTGCCTGCCATCAAAGATGAAGGAGCCGGACACCTGGCGGTCTTAAAGGTCTCAGGACCTATCCACCCACTCACATTGCCTACTCCACAGTTATTCCGAACATAGAAATCATAAGCCGTGTTAGAGATCAGGCTGCTCACACCATAAGAATTAGTAGACACATTGATAAAGGTTCCCGTACCAGGACTAAAGCCTCTTATACCATATTCTAAATCCCAACTAATAGCCCCAACACCTGCTATCCATGACAGAGTAGCTGTGGTTTGAGTAATATTGGAAGCAGACAAAGATGAAGGAGCCGGACAAATAAGAGTCGCAAAGGCATAAGGGCCCACCCACCTACTCACACTACCTACACAGCTATCCCGAACATAGAAATCATAAGCTGTGTTAGTCATCAGACCGCTCATACCATAAGAATTGGTAGTAGTGCTAATCCGAGTTCCCGTACCAAGACTAAAGCCTCTTATACCATATTCTAAATCCCAATTATTAGCCCCAAGGCCTGCTACCCATGACAGAGTAGCTGTGGTTTGAGTAATATTGGAAGCAGACAAAGATGAAGGAGCCGGACAACTAAGAGTCGCAAAGAACTGAGGACCTATCCACTTGCTCACATTCCCTGCCCCACAACTATCCCGAACATAGAATTCATAAGCCGTGTTAGTCACCAGACTGCTCACACCATAAGAATTGAGGGTGGTATTAATCCGAGTTCCCGTACCAAAACTAAAGCCTCTTATACCATATTCTAAATCCCAGTTATTAGCCCCTCCCGTTACCCATGACAAAGTAGCTGTGGTTTGAGTAATATTGGAAGCAGACAAAGATGAAGGAGCCGGACAACTAAGAGTCCTAAAGGACTGAGGACCTATCCACTTGCTCACATTCCCTGCCCCACAACTATCCCGAACATAGAATTCATAAGCTGTATTAGTCATCAGACCACTCACACCATAAGAATTGAGGGTGGTATTAATCCGAGTTCTCGTACCAAGACTAAAGCCTCTTATACCATATTCTAGATCCCAGTTATTAGCCCCTCCTGTTACCCATGACAAAGTAGTTGTGGTTTGAGTAATATTGGAAGCAGACAAAGATGAAGGAGCCGGACAAATAAGAGTCCTAAAGGACTGAGGACCTATCCACTTGCTCACATTCCCTGCCCCACAATTATCCCGAACATAGAATTCATAATCCGTGTTAGTCATCAGACCGCTCACACCATAAGAATTGAGGGTGGTATTAATCCGAGTTCCCGTACCAAAACTAAAGCCTCTTATACCATATTCTAGATCCCAGTTATTAGCCCCTCCCGTTACCCATGACAAAGTAGCTGTGGTTTGAGTAATATTGGAAGCAGACAAAGATGAAGGAGCCGGACAACTAAGAGTCCTAAAGGACTGAGGACCTATCCACTTGCTCACATTCCCTGCCCCACAACTATCCCGAACATAAAATTCATAATCCGTGTTAGTCATCAGACCGCTCACACCATAAGAATTGAGAGTGGTATTAATCCGAGTTCCCGTACCAAAACTAAAGCCTCTTATACCATATTCTAAATCCCAGTTATTAGCCCCTCCTGTTACCCATGACAGAGTAGCTGTGGTTTGAGTAATATTGGAAGCAGACAAAGATGAAGGAGCCGGACAACTAAGAGTCGCAAAGGACTGAGGACCTATCCACTTGCTCACATTCCCTGCCCCACAACTATCCCGAACATAAAATTCATAATCCGTGTTAGTCATCAGACCGCTCACACCATAGGAATTGAGGGTGGTATTAATCCGAGCTCCCGTACCAAAACTAAAGCCTCTTATACCATATTCTAAATCCCAGTTATTAGCCCCTCCTGTTACCCATGACAGAGTAGTTGTGGTCTGAGTAATATTGGAAGCAGACAAAGATGAAGGAGCCGGACAACTAAGAGTCGCAAAGGACTGAGGACCTATCCACTTGCTCACATTCCCTGCCCCACAACTATCCCGAACATAAAATTCATAATCCGTGTTAGTCATCAGACCGCTCACACCATAAGAATTGAGGGCGGTATTAATCCGAGTTCCCGTACCAAAACTAAAGCCTCTTATACCATATTCTAAATCCCAGTTATTAGCCCCTCCTGTTACCCATGACAGAGTAGTTGTGGTCTGAGTAATATTGGAAGCAGACAAAGATGAAGGAGCCGGACAACTAAGAGTCGCAAAGGACTGAGGACCTATCCACTTGCTCACATTCCCTGCCCCACAACTATCCCGAACATAAAATTCATAATCCGTGTTAGTCATCAGACCGCTCACACCATAAGAATTGAGGGCGGTATTAATCCGAGTTCCCGTACCAAGACTAAAGCCTCTTATACCATATTCTAAATCCCAGTTATTAGCCCCTCCTGTTACCCATGACAGAGTAGTTGTGGTCTGAGTAATACTGCTCGCTATCAAAGATGAAGGAGCCGGACAATTAAGAGTCCTAAAGGACTGAGGACCTATCCACTTGCTCACATTCCCTGCCCCACAACTATCCCGAACATAGAATTCATAATCCGTGTTAGTCACCAGACCACTCACACCATAAGGATTCGCAGTGGTGCTAATCCGAGTTCCCATACCAAGACTAAAACTTTTTATACCATATTCTAGATCCCAATTATTAGCCCCTCCTGTTACCCATGACAGAGTAGTTGTGGTCTGAGTAATATTGGAAGCAGACAAAGATGAAGGAACCGAACACCCAAAGGCTTCAGGACCTTCCCACCTACTTACATCGCCTACCCCACAACTATCCCGAACATAAAAGTCATATGACTGGCTCGGCACCAGACCGCTTACAAAATAAGGATTCGCAGTGATGCTAATCCGAGTTCCCGTACCAAGACTAAAACCTCTTATACCATATTCTAGATCCCAATTATTAGCCCCTCCTGTTATCCATGACAGAGTAGCTATGGTCGGAGTAATATAGGAAGCAGACAAAGATGAAGGAGCCGGACAACTAAGAGTCCTAAAGGTCTCAGGACCTTCCCACCTACTTACATTGCTTACCCCACAGCTATCCCGAACATAGAAATCATAATCCGTGCCAGGCACCAGACCGCTCACACCATAAGGATTCGCAGTGGCGCTAATCCGAGTTCCCATACCAAGACTAAAACCTTTTATACCATATTCTAGATCCCAATTATTAGCCCCTCCTGTTACCCATGACAGGATAACTGTATTCTGAGTAATATTGGAAGCAGACAAAGATGAAGGAGCCGGACAACTAAGAGTCACAAAGGTCTCAGGACCTTCCCACCTACTTACATTGCTTACCCCACAGCTATCCCGAACATAGAAATCATAATCCGTGCCAGGCACCAGACCGCTCACACCATAAGAATTGAGGGTGGTATTAATCCGAGTTCCCGTACCAGGAGCAAAGCCCGCTAAACCATATTCTAGATCCCAGTTATTAGCCCCACCCGTCGTCCATGAGAGAATAGCTATAGTCTGAGTAATATGGGAGGCCATTAAAGATGAAGGAACCGGACAAATAAGAGTAGTAAAGGACTCAGGACCTATCCACTTGCTCACATTCCCTACATCACAACTGTCCCGAACATAGAATTCATATGACTGGCCATGTGCTAGACCGCTCACACCATAAGAATTGAGGGTGGTGCTAACCTGAGTTCCCGTGCCAAGACTAAAGCCTTTTATACCATATTCTAGATCCCAATTATTAACCCCATTTGTCGTCCATGAGAGAATAGCCGTAGTCTGAGTAATACTGCTCGCTATCAAAGATGAAGGAGCCGGACAAATAAGAGTAATCGTTTGAGGACCTACCCACTTACTCACATTCCCTACATCACAACTGTCCCGAACATAGAAGTCATATGACTGGCCATGTGTTAGACCACTCACACCATAAGAATTGAGGGTGGTGCTAACCTGAGTTCCCATGCCAGGAATAAAACCTGGAGAACCGTATTCTAGATCCCAGTTATTAGACCCACCTGTTGTCCATGAGAGAGTAACCGTGGTCTGAGTAATACCACCCGTCATCAAAGATGAAGGGGCCGGACAATTAAGAGTAACCGTCTGAGGACCTACCCACTTACTCACATTCCCTACATCACAACTGTCCCGAACATAGAAATCATATGACCGGCCATGTGTTAGACCATTCACGACATAAGAATTGAGAGTAGTGCTAATCTGAGTTCCCATGCCAGGAATAAAACCTGGGGAACCGTATTCTAGATCCCAGTTATTAGATCCACCTGTCACCCATGAGAGAGTAACCGTGGTCTGAGTAATACCACCCGCCATCAAAGATGAAGGAACCGGACAAATAAGAGTCCTAAAGGCTTGAGGACCTACCCACTTACTCACATTATCTACCCCACAGCTATCCCGAACATACAATTCATAATCTGTCCTAGGTGTTAGACCGCTGAGAATGTAAGGATTGGTGGGGGTGCTAATCCGAGTTCCCGTACCAAGAGTAAAACCTGGAGAACCGTATTCTAGATCCCAGTTATTAGATCCACCTGTCATCCATGAGAGATCAACTGTGGTTTGAGTAATACTGCCCGCTATCAAAAATGAAGGATCCGGACAAATAAGAGTCCTAAAGGCTTGAGGACCTACCCACTTACTCACATTCCCTACATCACAACTGTCCCGAACATAGAAGTCATAATCTGTCCCAGGTGTTAGACCACTGAGAATGTAAGGATTGGTGGGGGTGCTAATCCGAGTTCCCGAATCAGGAACAAAACCTGCTACACCATATTCTAGTTCCCACTCACTAGCCCCGCCTGTCACCCATGAGAGATCAACTGTGGTTTGAGTAATACTGTCCGCCATCAAAGATGAAGGATCCGGACAATTAAGAGTAATCGTTTGAGGACCTACCCACTTACTCACATTCCCTACATCACAACTGTCCCGAACATAGAGGTCATATGACTGGCCATGCGTTAGACCACTGAGAATGTAAGGATTGGTGGGGGTGCTAGTCCGAGTTCCCGTACCAGGAACAAAACCCGGAGAACCATATTCTAATTCCCAGTTATTAGCCCCACCTGTTATCCATGAGAGATCAACTGTGGTTTGAGTAATGCCACCCACTATCAAAGATGAAGGAGCTGGACAATTAAGAGTAATCGTTTGAGGACCTACCCACTTACTCACATTCCCTACATCACAACTGTCCCGAACATAGAAATCATATAACTGGCCATGTGTTAGACCATTCACGACATAAGAATTGAAGATGGTGCTAATCTGAGTTCCCGTGCCAGGAATAAAGCCTGGAGAACCGTATTCTAGATCCCAGTTATTAGCTCCACCTGTTATCCATGACAGAGTAACTGTGGTCTGAGTAATACCGCTCATCATCAAAGATGAAGGAGCCGGACAATTAAGAGTAATCGTTTGAGGACCTACCCACTTACTCACATTCCCTACATCACAACTGTCCCGAACATAGAAGTCATATGACTGGCCATATGCTAAACCACTCACACCATAAGAACTGAGGGTAGTGCTAATCCGAGTTCCCGTACCAAGACTAAAACCTGCTACACCATATTCTAGATCCCAGTTCTTAGCCCCGCCTGTTATCCATGACAGAGTAACTGTAGTTGGAGTAATGCCGATCGGCATTAAAGACGAAGGATCCGGACAAATAAGAGTCCTAAAGGCTTGAGGACCTACCCACTTACTCACATTGTTTATCCCACAACTGTCCCGAACATAAAATTCATAATCCGCTCCAGGTGTTAGACCACTGAGAATGTAAGGATTGGCAGTGGTGCTAATCCGAGTTCCCGAATCAGGAACAAAACCTGCTAAACCATATTCTAGTTCCCACTCACTAGCCCCGCCTGTCATCCATGACAGAGTAGCCGTGGTTTGAGTAATGCCTCCCGCCGACAAAGATGAAGGATCTGGACAAATAAGAGTCCTAAAGGCTTGAGGACCTACCCACTTACTCACATTCCCTACCCCACAACTGTCCCAAACATAAAATTCATAATCCGTTCCAGGTGTTAGACCACTGAGAATGTAAGGATTGGCGGGATTGTTAATCCGAGTTCCCGAATCAGGAACAAAACCTGCTAAACCATATTCTAGTTCCCACTCACTAGCCCCGCCGCCTGTCATCCATGACAGAGTAGCCGTGGTTTGAGTAATGCCTCCCGCCGACAAAGATGAAGGATCCGGACAACTAAGAGTCCTAAAGGCTTGAGGACCTGCCCACTTACTCACATTCCCTACCCCACAACTGTCCCAAACATAAAATTCATAATCTGTTCCAGGTGTTAGACCACTGAGAATGTAAGGATTGGCGGGATTGTTAATCCGAGTTCCCGTGCCACGAGCAAAACCTGCTATACCATATTCTAGTTCCCACTCACTAGCCCCGCCTATCACCCATGACAGAGTAGCCGTGGTTTGAGTAATGCCTCCCGCCGACAAAGATGAAGGATCCGGACAACTAAGAGTCCTAAAGGCTTGAGGACCTGCCCACCTACTCACATCGCCTACCCCACAACTGTCTCGAACATAAAATTCATATGACTGCCCAGATGTCAAACCACTCACAGCATAAGGATTAGTAGTGACACCAATCCGAGTTCCGCTACTAAGAGCAAAACCTGCTACACCATATTCTAGTTCCCAGCTATTAGCCCCGCCTGTCGTCCATGACAGAGCCGTTATAGTTGGAGCAGTATTAGAAGCCCTCAAAGATGAAGGAACCTGACAACTAAGAACGCTAAAGGCATGAGGACCCTTCCAAACACTGACATCACCTACCCCACAACTATCCCGAACATAGAATTCATATGATTGCCCAGATGTCAAACCACTCACAGCATAAGGATTAGCGAGGGTGCTAATCCGAGTTCCCGTACCAAGAGTAAAACCTGCTGCACCATATTCTACATCCCAGTTATTAGTCCCACCTGTCGTCCATGACAGAGTCGCTATAGTCAGAGTAGTGCCGCTCGCCCTCAAAGATGAAGGGGCCAGGCAGCTAAGAGTCCTGAAGGTATGAGGACCCTCCCAAACACTGAAATCACCTGCTCCACAACTATCCCGAACATAGAATTCATAATCCGTGCTAGGTGTTAAACCACTGAGAATATGAGGATTGGCAGGATTGTTAATCCGAGTTCCCGTACCAAGAGTAAAACCTGCTACACCATATTCTACATCCCAGTTCTTAGCACCGCCTGTCGTCCATGATAGATCAACTGACATAGCTGTAATGTTTGTCGCACTTAAACCCGTGGGAAAAGGACAAGATATCTCCTCAATAACAATATCATCGAGAGAATAGCCGCTCTCCTCCCTTAACCTAATGGCTACCCCAGTGTCTTGCTGGACAAAGCGAAGCTGAAAAGTAGATGATACTGCTTGGCTGGGGCGGACACCGGCCAAAAGAGCATCGATATCTAGACCTCTAACATGTTTGTACACTCCAGGATTGGCCTGATTCACACTTAAATCATAGATTTCTACCCAAGCTCCTGCCTCACTGCCGCGTATCCATACCTTATTGTTGTTTGAGAGACTACTATCCTTCTCGTGATGCATATAGCTGAACTTCAATTCCAAATCAGCGGAACTAGCATAAGTGCTCAGATCGGCTGTCAGAATTAAGTAGTTAGCAACCGTATCGCTGTTAGATATTGATTTATCTAATGTCGCTGCTGAAATCCCAGAATTGGGAAAAGCCGGTACCCTAAACCTCAGGCGACCTGTATCGGCTGCACTCGTCTCATAATTCCATTTATATCCCGAAGAACAAAACACCTCTCGGTTTTGCTGAAAAGTACCCAATAATGATTCAAAATCTTCCTCAAGAGGTAAAGCAACAGGAGATAATGGAGAACAAGGTGTAGTAAAACTAGCTGGATCACTCCACTCGCTAACCTCACCAGAACTTGAGCAACTATCCCGTACATAGGCTTCATAATCAGTATTCTCCTGCAGGCTAGTTAGAGTATTAGGATTGCTGGTGGTGAGAATTCGAGTTCCACTTCCCAGAGTAAACCCTGCAAAACCATATTCGATCTCCCACTTAGATGCCCCTCCTGTTGCCCATGATAGTTCAACTGAATCAGATACAAGGTACGTCACTTCTAAACTCGTGGGAAAAGGACAAGATATCTCCTCAATAATAATATCATCGAAGGAATAGCCGCTCTGCTCCCCCAACTTAATAGCTACCCCAGTGTCTTGCTGGCCAAAACGAAACTGAAAAGTAGATGATACTTTTTGCCTATTCAAAAGATCATCGATGTCTAGACCTCTAACATGCTTGTACATTCCAGCACTGGCCCGATTCAAACCTAAATCATAGATTTCTATCCAAGTATCTGTCTCGCTACCGCGTATCCATACCTTATCATTCAAATGATCATCCTCCCCGTGATGCATATAGCTGAACCTCACCTCCAGGTCAGTGGAACTAACATAATTCGTCAGGTCGGCTGTCAGAATTAGGTAGTTAGTAATCGTATCGCCGCTAGGTATTGATTTATCTAATGTCGCTGCTGACCTCCCAGAATTGGAAAAACCCGATATCCCAAACCTCAGGCGACCTGTATCGGCTGCACTCGTCGTCTCATAACTCCATTTGTATCCTGCAAAACAAAGTACATCCCGCTCTCGCTGGAAAGTGCCCGATGCTGATTCAAAATCTTCATTAATGGGTAAAGTAACAGCAGATAATGGAGAACAAGGTGTAACAAAACTAACCGGATCACTCCATTCACTAACACTAGAACTTGAGCAACTATCCCGTACGTAAACATCATAAGCAGTATTCTCCTGCAAGAGACCTAGGGTATGAGAACTAATAATGGTGGAAATTCGAGTTCCGCTCCCACTTCCCGGAGTAAACCCTACAAGACCGTATTCGATATCCCAAATAGATGCCCCTCCTGTCACCCATGATAGTTCAACTGAATTGGCTGTAACATTCGTCGCTTTTAACTCTTTCGGAAAAGGACAAGGTATCTGCTCAATAGCAACATCATCAAAGGAATAGCCGCTCTGCTCTGTCCTATTAATAGCTACTCCCGTGTCTTGCCGGCCAAAGCGAACCTGAAAAGTAGATGATACTGCTTGAATGGGGGGGGCTATGGCTAAAAGAGCATCGATATCTAGACCTCTAACATGCTTGTACACTCCAGCACTGGTCCGATTCAAATCTAAATCATAGATTTCTACCCAAGCACCTGTCTCGCTGCCGCGTATCCATACCTTATCATTCGGGTGACTGCTTTCCCCGTGATGCATATAGCTGAACCTCAACTCTAAATCAGTGGATGGGCTATAATTCGTCAGGTCGGCTGTCAGAATTAAGTAGTTAGTAACCGTATCGCTGTTAAATATTGATTTATCTAATGTCGCTGCTGAAATCCCAGAATTGGAAAAACCCGGTTCTCCAAACCTCAAGCGACTTGTATCTTTTGCATCCGTCTCATAACTCCATTTGTATCCCGCAAAACACAATACATCTCCGCCTCGCTGAAAAGTACCCGATGCTGATTCAAAACCTTCCCGAATAGGTAAAATAACAGGAGATAATGGAGAACAAGGTGTAGTAAAACTAGCTGGATCACTCCATTCACTAAATCCAGACACAGAACTTGGACAATCATGACGTACATAGACATCATAAGCAGTAGCCTGCGTCAGGCCACCTATAACATAAAGATTGATAGCGGTGGAAACTCTTGTTCCACTGCCCGGAACAAAACCTGGACCACCGTATTCAATATCCCATATAGGGGCAGTAACACCTGTTGTCAGTGATAGCTCAACTGAATTAGATGTAATGTTCGTCGTTGAAACTGTTGGAAAAGGACAAGGTACCTCCTCAATAGCAATATCATCGAAGGAATAGCCGCTATGCTCCGTCCTACTAATGGCTACTCCCGTGTCTTGCTGGCCAAAACGAACCTGAAAAGTAGATGATACTTTTTGAATGGGGAAGCGACTGGCTAAAATAGCATCGACATCTAGGCTCCTAACATATTTGTATATTCCAGTGCTGGCCCGATTCTTATTTAGATCATAGGCTTCTACCCAATTGTCTGTGTGCTTGCCACGTATCCATACCTTATCGTTCGAATGACTATTCCCCCCGTGATGCAGATAGTTGAAACTCAACTCTAGATCAGTAGAATCAACGTAATCACTTAGGTCAGCTGTCAGAGTTAGATAATTAGCAACCGTATCGCCGCTAAATATTGATTTATCTAATGTCGCTGCTGAGTTCCCAGATTTGGAAAAAGCCGATATCCCAAACCTCAGACGACCTGTATCGGCCATACTCGTCTCATAACTCCATTTGTATCCCGCAGAACACAATACATCCTGGTCTTGCTGAACAGTATCCCATACCGCCGATTCAAAGCCTTCCCGAATGGGTAAAGTAGCGGTAGATAATGGAGCACAAAGTGTAATAAAACTAACTGGACCAATCCAATTGCTAACATAGCCAAGGGCTTTGCAATTATCACGTACATAGACCTCATAAACCGTGTTGGGCTTCAGCCTAGTTATATTTAGAGTATGAGGATTGGTTTTGGTAGAAACTTTTTTTCCGCTGTTCAGAGCAAAACCCGCAACATCGTATTCAATATCCCAGTCCGAGGGGCTACCACCTCTTCGCCAAGATACACGAACTGTGGTTTGAGTAATATCATCAACCTCCAAAGATGAAGGAACTTGACAGCCTGTAAGAGTCGTAAAGGCATGAGGACCAACCCAACTGCCCTTATTGCTCGCATCACAACTATCCCGAATATAAAATTCATAATCCGTTCCAGCTATTAGACCCGTGAGAATATGAGGATTGGTGGTGGTGTGAACTAGAGTTCCACTGCCCCGAGTAAAACCTGCGATACCGTATTCGACCTGCCAGTTTAAGGTACTACCAATCGTCCATAACAACTGAGCTTCACTAGCTGTAATGTTCTTGGCCTCTACAGATGAAGGGGACAAGGGTAATGGACCACAAGGTATAGCAAAACTAACCGGACCAGTCCAATCGCTAGCAGAACCTAGGCAGCTATCCCGCACATAGACCTCATAAGTTAAGCCGTACAGCAGACCCCTTAGAGTATAAGGGTTGGAGGTAATGGAAACTCTAGTTCCACTGCCCTGAGTAAAACCTGTGATACCGTATTCAATATTCCAATTAGATGCCCCACCTGTCACCCATGATAGTTCAACTGAATTGGCTGTAACTCCACTAGCCACTAAATCTATTGGAAAAGGACAATCTACCTCCTTAACAATAACATCATCGAAGGAATAGCCGCTATGCTCCGTCCTACTAATGGCTACTCCCGTGTCTTGCTGGCCAAAGCGAACCTGAAAAGTAGAAGTCACGGAGACCAGATCATCGATGTCTAGACCCTTAACATATTTATACACTCCAGGGCTGGCCCGATTTGCACTTAAATCATAAATTTCTGCCCAAGTGCCTGTCTCGTTGCCGCGTACCCATACCTTATCATTCGAGAGACTATCCTCCTCCCCATGATGCAGATAGCTGAAACTCAACTCCAAATCAGTGGAAGCAGTAAACTTATCCAGGTTGGCTGTCAAAATTAGAAAGTTAGCAATCGTATCGCCGCTATTTATTGATTTATCTAATGTCGCTGCTGAGCTCCCGGATTTGGAAAAAGCCGATACCCCAAACCTCAAGCGACCTGTATCGGCTGCACTCGTCTCATAGCTCCATTTGTATCCCGAAGAACACAATACATCTTGGCCTTGCTGAAAAGCACCAACTGGTGCTGATTCAAAATCTTCCTCAACAATAGGAGATGAAGCAGTAGGAATAGCAATAGGAGATAATGGAGAACAAGGCGTAACAAACCTAATCGGGTCACTCCACTCACTCGTGCTAGAACTTGAGCAATTATCACGTACATAGACCTCATAAGCAGTAGCCTGATTTAATCCCTTTAGAGAATAAGTCTTGGTGCGAGCAGTATCTCCTTTTCCACTTCCCAGAGTAAAACCTACAGGACCATATTCGAGCTCCCACTTAGAAGTAGAAACACTACCTGAAGTCCACGATAGATCAGCTGAATTAGCTGTAATGTTCGTCGCTTCTAAATTTGTCGGAAAAGGACAAGATTCCTTCTTAATAGCAATATCATCAAAGGAATAGCCACTCTCCTCCGTCTTGCTAACGGCTCTTCCCGTATCTTGCTGGCCAAAGCGAACCTGAAAAGTAGCTGATACTGGTTGGCTGGGGCTGGCATTGGCCAAAAGAGCATCGATGTCTAGACCCCTAACATACTTATACACTCCAGGGCTGGCCAGATTTGCATCTAAATTATAGGCTTCTACCCAAGCTCCTGTCTCGCTACCGCGTATCCATACCTTATCATTCGGGTGACTGCCCTCCCCGTGATGCATATAGCTGAAACTCAGCTCCAAATCAGTGGAAGAAACATAATTCCTCAGGCTAGCTGTCAGAATTAAGAAGTTAGTAACCACATCGCCGCTACTTATTGATTTATCTAATGTCACTGCCGAACTCCCAGAACTGGAAAAACCCGATACCCCAAACCTCAAGCGACCTGTATCGGCTACACTCGTCTCATAACTCCATTTGTATCCCTTAGGAGAACAAAGTACGTCCTGGTCTCGCTGAAAAGTGCCTGATGATACTGATTCAAAATCTTCATTAATGGGTAAAGCAACAGCAAATAATGCAGGGCAAGATGTAGTAAAACTTATCGGATCACTCCACTCACTCTCGCTAGAACTTGAGCAATTATCACGTACATAGACCTCATAAGTCCTGGTGGGCACCAGGCTACCTAGAGTATGAGGATTGGCAGTAGTGGAAACTTGAATTCCACTTCCCAGAGTAAAACCTACAGGACCATATTCGAACTCCCACTTAGAAGTAGAAACACTACCTGGAGTCCATGATAGATCAACTGAATTAGCTGTAATGTTTGTCGCTTCTAAATTTGTCGGAAAAGGACAATCTTCCACATCAATAACAACATCATCAAAAGAATAGCCACTATACTCTGTTAACTTAACGGCTACTCCAGTATCTTGCTGTTCAAAGCGAACCTGAAAAGTAGCTGATACTACTTGGCTGGGGCCGGCATTGTCCAAAAGAGCATCGATGTCTAAACCTCTAACACGCTTGTACACTCCAGCTTTGCCCTGGTTCGTAACTAAATCATAGGCTTCTACCCAAGCACTTGTCTCGCTGCCGCGTATCCATACCGATGCCTTATTATTCGAGTGACTGCTGTGAGACATATATTCGAAACCCAGCTCCAAATTAGTGGAACTAGAATAATTCCTCAGGTCAGCTGTCAGAATTAGGTAGTTAGTAACAGGCACGTGGCTACCCATTGATTTATCTAATGTCACTGCTACGTTCCCAGAATTGGAAAAACTCGAAAATCTCAACCGGCCTTCACCACTTGCACTCGTCTCATAACTCCATTTATATTCAGGAGAACAAAGTACATCCTGGTTTTTCTGAAAAGTACCCGATGTTGATTCAAAATCTTCCCGAATGGGTAAAGAAGCAGCAGATAATGGAGAACAGGGTGTAATAAAACTACTCGTATCACTCCACTCACTAACCTCACCAGAACTTGGGCAATTATCACGTACATAGACCTCATAAGTCCTGGTGGGCACCAGGCCACCCAGAACATAAGGATTGACTAAAACCGAAATTCTAGTTCTAGTGCCCTGAGGAGAATCTGCAAAACCGTATTCGATATCCCAGCTAGAAACAGAAGCGCTACCTGGAGTCCATGATAGTTCAGCTGAATTAGCTGTAATGTTCGTCGCGCTTAAAGTTGTCGGAAAAGGACAAACTTCCTGATCAATAATAATATTATCGAAAGAATAACCACTCCCCTCCGTCTTGCTAATGGCTACTCCAGTATCTTGCTGGCCAAAGCGAATCTGAAAAGTAGCTGATACTTTTCTCCCCACCCCGTCCAAAAGAGCATCGATGTCTAAACCTCTAACACGTTTGTACACTCCAGCTCTCGCCTGATTTGCACTTAAATTATAAACTTCTATCCAATTGTCTGTCTCGCTGGCACGTATCCATACTTTATCGTTCGGATTACTATCCTCCCCGTGATGCAGATATTCGAAATCTAACTCCAACTCCGTGGAATCAACGTAATCACTTAAGTCAATCGTCAGAATTAAGAAGTTAGTAACCGCATTGCCGCTACTCATTGATTTATCTAATGTCGCTGCTCTATGACCAACAGTGGAGAGAAAACCCGGTGGTGACCCGAACCTTAGGCGACCTGTATCGGCCGTACTCGTCTCATAATTCCATTTGTATCCCGAAGAACAAAATACATTTCCGTCTTGCTGAAAAGAAAGAGTATTTGTCCTTTTTCCTGCCTCCGTAAACTCTTCCTTAAAAGGTAATTCAATAGCAGATAATGGATTACAAGGTGTAGTAAAACTAACCGGATTACTCCACTCACTAACCTCACCAGAACTTGAGCAGCTATCCCGTACGTAAGCCTCATAAGCAGTAAACTCATCCAAGCCAGTTAAGGAATGAGGATTGGTGGTGGCGGAAACTAGAGTTCCAGCTCTAGTTCCCGGGGTAAAACCTTCAGTACCGTATTCGATCTCCCACTTAGATGCCCCACCTGTCGTCCACGATAGGCTAACTGAATTGGCTGTGACGTTTGTCGCTCTTAAACCTGTCGGAAAAGGACAAGCTACCTCCTTAATAGCAATATCATCGAAGGAATAGCCGCTCTCCTCCTTTAAATTCTTGGCCACTCCACTGTCTTGCTGGCCAAAGCGAAGCTGAAAAGTAGATGATATTGCTTGACGAGGAAAGTGCCCCACATAGCCTATAATAGAATCGATATCTAGACCTCTAACATGCTTGTAAACTCCAGCTCTCGCCTGATTTGCATTTAAATTATAGACTTCTATCCAAGTGTCTGTCTCGCTGCCGCGTACCCATACTTTATCGTTCGAATGACTATCCTCCCCATGATGCAGATAGCTGAAACTCAACTCCAAATCAGTGGAAGAAATGTAATTCGTCAGATCGGCTGTCAGAATTAGGTAGTTAACAGCCAGATTATCGTTAAATATTGATTTATCTAATGTCGCTGCTGAGTTCCCAGATTTGGAAAAACCCGATACCCCAAACCTTAGGCGACCTGTATCGGCCGCACTCGTCTCATAACTCCATTTGTATCCCGAAAAACAAAGTACATCTTGGCTTTGCTGAACAGTATCCACTGATGTCGATTCAAAGTCTTCCATAATGGGTAAACTAGCTACAGATAATGAAGGACAAGTTGTAGTAAAACTAACTGGATCACTCCACCCGCTCTGGCTAGAACTTGAGCAATTATCACGTATATAGACTTCATAAGTCGTGATGGGGCTCAGCACTGCAGATAGAGTATAAGGAGGGCTGATGGTGGCGGAAATTTGAATTCCATCTCCAATTCCCGGGGTAAAACCTTTAGTACCGTATTCAATATCCCAATCAGATGCTCCACCTGTCCATGATAGTTCAACTGAATTAGTTGTAACGTTCATTGCTACTAAATCTTTCGGAAAAGGACAAACTTCCTTCTTAATAGCAACATCATCAAAGGAATAGCCACTATGCTCTGTTAAGCCATCGGCTCTTCCCGTGTCTTGCTGGCCAAAGCGAACCTGAAAAGCAGGAGTTATTGGTTGGATGGGGAAGGCTTGGGCCAAAAGAACATCGATGTCTAAACCTCTAACATGCTTGTACACTCCAGCGCTCGCCTGATTTGCACTTAAATTATAGATTTCTAACCAATTGTCTGTCTCGCTACCGCGTATCCATACTTTATCGTTCGGATTACTATCCTCCCCGTGATGCATATAGCTGAAACTCAACTCCAACTCAGTGGAAGCAGCATAATTCCTCAGGTCGGCTGTCAGAATTAGATAGTTAGTAACCTCTGTTTCACTAGAACCTGATCTATCTAATGTCGCTGCTTTGCCCCCAGAATTGGAAAAATTCAATACCCCAAACCTCAAGCGACCTGTATCGGCTACACTCGTCTCATAACTCCATTTGTATCCCAAAGAACTAGAACAAAATACATCTTGGTTTCGCTGAAAAGTAGCCCTCCTTGCTGACTCAAAGCCTTCCTCAATGGGTAAGTCAGCAGAAAGAGAAAATGGAGAACAAGATGTAGTAAACTCAAGTGGGTCACTCCACTCACTAGAGCTATCGGAAGGAGAGGCTGGGCAATCCTCCCTACGTACATAGATCTTATAAGTCGTGATGGGCATCAGGCCACTTATAGTATAAGGATTGGCACCAGTGTTTTTCAGAGTCCCGGTCGTCCCCCCCTGAGTAAAGCTTGCAAGACCGTATTCAATATCCCAATTAGCTCCACTACTCACCCAAGCTATTTCAGCTGAGGTAGCTGTAATACTTGTGGCTCTCAAGTTTTGGGGAGCAAGACAAGTTTGTGCTTTTAAAGAAAAAGATCCACATAAAACAATTAGGATTGAAAAATAAAATCTTCTCATTTTTATATAGAATTTGAAAGTTAACATGGAGATTTAGATAATATTAGCATAGAGCTTTACACTAAATAAAGCAAAGATTTTGGGCAAATATATAAATTAAATTTTTGCAGTCAAGAGATTTTATAAAAAATTAAAATTTAATGAACACCGATTTCAAGCAAATCACAGGAACTAAGCCGTGCTGAGGGACAGCCTTATCACTATATTCTTAAACAAATGCACGACCTTGGGGTTTTTCATTCGATCTTTTTATTTTTACATTATTGCATAATCTCATGCAAGCTATTTTAACTATCCCCCTATCCCCATGTTCTTAAACTTAACTTTGCCCGAGAAATTATTTTACACTACAAACGCTTCCCATATAGATAAGGATTTGCAAAAACAAACATACGTAGAAATATAATACGGGAAACGACTTTAATGCTATGAATGCTTTAAGAAAATATAAGCTATTTGTAAGTTCAGAAAGATCATCGTCCTGATTTTAACAATATCAGAGTTGTAAAAAACTGTCACAAGCTGAGTGGAGGAAAATATCATTAGTTGAGACATCCCTAAAGATAGTTAAGTAATCGATAACTCCTACATTAATTATTCATAATTTCTTCAATCTCCTCAACTTCTTTGGGAATACTGCTGGTGAGATTTAGATTTTCTTTCTCTCCTATTATAATGTTATCTTCTATGCGTATGCCGATTCTTTCTTCAGGGATGTAAATACCCGGCTCACAAGTGAACGCATTTCCAACTTTCATTTCAGCAGTCCAAAGTCCTACATCATGAACATCTAAGCCCAGATAATGTGAAACACCGTGCATAAAATATTTCATATAAGCCGGCTGATCGGGATTCCGATCTTTTATATCTGCTTTATCTATCAAACCAAGCTCGATTAACTCGCTTTCCATCAACTTACCTACTTCTTTTTGGTATTCATGCAGTTGATTACCTGGTTGCAACATCTTCATAGAGGATTTTTGTACTCTTAGTACAGCTTCATATATCTTTTTTTGGCGAGACTTGAATTTTCCGTTAATAGGGAAAACTCGAGTAACGTCTGAGGCGTAATTAGCATACCAACAGCCACAATCAAATAGAATAAGCCCTCCATCTAGGCAACTACTATTGTTTTTGGTATAATGTAATATACAGGCATTTTTATCGGAAGCAATTATTGGCTCATAAGCAAAACCCGCGCTGCCATTAGCTATATATTCATGTACAAACTCGGCTTCTAGCTCATATTCTTTCAAGCCGGGCTTAATAGCCTTAATCGCTCTAATAAAAGCTTTGGCGTTAATATCTGAAGCTTTTTGCATTAACTTTATTTCAATAGGAGATTTAACAGATCTGAGCTGATGCATAATAGGCCCACTTCGATTATAATTGTGCAGCGGATATTTCTGTATACAAGTCTTTATAAAGCGGTCATCACGGCTTTCCACCTCACTGTTTCTGCGCAAATGTTCGTTAGTGCTGAGATACACATTTTCGGCTTGGCTCATCACGTCTTTAAAAATCTTATCAAAGTCAGAAATCCAATATAGAGAGCTGATTCCAGAAACTTCAATAGCTTGTTCTTTGGTCAACTTAGCACCTTCCCAACGGGAAATTTCTTCGTTGACTTTCTTTAAGAACAGCATTTCCCGGTGCTTTGGATCCAAAGCATCCGGAAAGATGATGAGAATAGATTCCTCTTGATCTATACCGCTTAAATAAAACAAGTCTTTGTTTTGGATAAATTTCATTTTGCCGTCGGCGTTAGTAGGCATCCTATCATTAGAATTGAAAACAGCCAGCGAGTTGGGTTTCAAGTGCTTGATAAAATTTTTTCGATTCAGGATAAAAAGAGAAGGATCTATTCTTTCGTAGTGCATAATGAATTCTGCTTATTGGCAAACTTAGGAACTTGCTAGGGAATGAGCTATTTCAATAGAAAAAACATCATAAAATAATCATTCTTAAAGTAAGTAAGCAACTTGAAGCATGAACATCTGCACCTTACTTTTGTAAATAAAATTGACTCCAAAGTCTATGGCATCGCAAATGGAAATTTTAAGATCTTCTATAATGAGAAAAGTAGCAATGGCACTCTCGGCCTTGTTTCTCATAGCGTTTTTATTACAACATTTCACCATTAATGTTACATCTGTATTTAGTGAAGAGATTTTTAACGAATGGTCTCATTTCATGGGAACCAATCCTCTAGTACAGTTTATACTGCAACCTATATTAATATTTGGTATAGTTGTTCACTTTGTAATGGGTTTTATTTTAGAAATTAGAAACAAACGAGCTCGGATCATTAAGTACGTGAAAAATAACAGAAATGCTAATTCATCCTGGATGTCTAGAAACATGATCTGGAGTGGCCTTTTTATCCTATTCTTTCTGTTCTTTCACCTCAATGATTTTTGGGTTCCTGAAATGATGTACAAATACATAGAGTTCAATCCTGAAAATCCCACTAGGTATTATAGAGAGACCATACACCTGTTTGAAAACCCCTGGAGAGTTTTGGTTTACTGCTCGTCATTCGTATTCTTAGCATTGCATTTACTTCATGGCTTCCAGTCTGCCTTTCAGTCTTTGGGAGCACGACATAGAAAATACACTCCTCTAATCAAGAAAATCGGAAATATCTACGCAATAGCTATCCCTGCAGGGTTCATTTTTATCGCTTTCTATCACTATGTAAACTCCCTTTAATTACTCAAGAAAATATGCCCATATTAAACTCAAAAGTACCCGAAGGCCCTCTGTCAGAAAAGTGGACTAATCACAAGAACAGCATAAAGTTGGTAAATCCTGCTAACAAGCGTTTAATTGATATAATTGTAGTAGGAACTGGCTTGGCCGGGGGTTCAGCTTCTGCTACCTTGGCTGAACTGGGTTATAATATCAAAGCATTTTGCTATCAAGATTCACCTCGAAGAGCTCATTCTATTGCTGCTCAGGGGGGTATTAATGCTGCAAAAAATTATCAGGGTGACGGAGACTCCATTTATCGTCTCTTTTATGATACCATTAAGGGTGGAGATTATCGCTCCAGGGAAGCTAATGTTTATCGTTTGGCAGAGGTATCAGCTAATATTATTGATCAGTGTGTGGCTCAGGGAGTTCCTTTCACCCGCGATTATGGAGGGCTATTAGACAACCGCTCCTTTGGGGGAGTACAAGTCTCCCGAACCTTTTATGCTAAGGGACAAACGGGTCAACAGCTTTTGCTAGGATGCTATGCGGCCATGTCGCGTCAAATAGGCAAGGGCAAAATTAAAATGTACAACCGCCACGAAATGTTAGATTTAGTTGTAATTGATGGAAAAGCCCGAGGTATTATTGCAAGGAATCTGGTTACTGGAGAAATAGAAAGACACTCCGCTCATGCCGTAGTAATTGCATCAGGGGGATATGGAAATATTTTCTTTCTATCTACAAATGCAATGGGCTCAAATGTTTCAGCTTCTTGGAAAATACATAAAAGAGGGGGGGTTTTCGCCAATCCATGTTTTACCCAAATTCACCCTACCTGTATACCCCAGCACGGTGATCAACAATCTAAGCTTACTTTGATGTCTGAATCTTTGAGAAATGACGGAAGGATCTGGGTACCTAAAAATAAAGAAGATGCTAAAGCTATTCGCACGGGTGTATTAAAGCCCACAGACCTAAAAGAAGAAGGCAGGGACTATTACTTAGAAAGAAGATATCCGTCTTTTGGTAACCTGGTACCTCGCGATGTTGCCTCCAGAGCTGCTAAAGAACGCTGTGATGCGGGCTACGGTGTAGGTAATAATGAGGCAAATGAAGCGGTTTTCCTAGATTTTTCTTCTCCAGTAATAAGATATGGCCGGGAGGAAGTTAATGTAAAAGGAATACACCATGCCTCTGAAGTTGAGATGAGAGAATTAGGAAAAAAGGTAGTGGCGAAAAAATATGGTAACTTATTCCAGATGTATGAACAAATTACCGGAGACAACCCCTATGAAAGTCCAATGAAAATATATCCTGCAATGCACTATACTATGGGCGGAGTTTGGGTTGATTATAACCTTATGACTACTATACTCGGTTGTTATGCGATTGGAGAAACTAATTTTTCCGATCATGGAGCAAATCGCCTAGGCGCCTCTGCATTGATGCAAGGTTTAGCCGATGGTTATTTTATATTACCTTACACCATTGGTGATTACTTGGCTAATGATATTCGTGCCGGCACTATTTCGACTGATCTACCGGAATTTGATGAAGCAGAAAAGGCGGTTAAAGAGCGGATTGACTTTTTTATTAACAATAAGGGATCTAAGTCCGTAGACCATTTTCACAAGCGTCTGGGAAAAGTTATGTGGAACAAAGTAGGAATGACCCGAGATGGGCAAAGCTTAAAGGAAGTCATTCAGGAAATCCGGCAAATCAGGGAAGATTTTTGGAAGGATGTCAAAGTTCCAGGATCTGGAAATGAAATGAACCAAGAACTGGAAAAATCAGATAGGATAGCTGATTTTCTAGAGCTAGGCGAGTTGTTGGCTCGCGATGCTCTAGAAAGAAATGAGTCTTGTGGAGGTCACTTTCGTGAGGAATACAAGACTGAAGAAGGAGAAGCAGTAAGAGACGATGTTAATTATGCCTATGTAGCTGCCTGGGAGTATAAGGGAAATCCCTCTAAAGCGATAATGCATAAAGAAGAACTGAAATATGAGAATATAGAGTTGAAAACACGCTCTTATAAGTAACAGAGTTGAAAACTAACTAACGTAAGACTATGTCAACAGCAAGAGGATTAAATCTTACTCTGAAGATTTGGAGACAAAAAAATCAAAAAGATAAAGGACGGATGGAAACCTATCGAGTATCTGGTATTTCACTGGATAGTTCCTTTCTCGAGATGATGGATATTCTCAATGAGCATTTGATAGCGGAAGGGAAAGATCCGGTAGCTTTTGATCACGATTGCAGAGAAGGAATTTGCGGCAGTTGTTCTATGTTCATTAATGGCCGGGCACATGGACCAGGCAAACAAATTACTACTTGCCAGCTTCACATGCGTGAATTTAAAGACGGCGAAACCATTTATATCGAGCCTTGGAGAGCTAAGGCATTTCCCGTGATTAAAGATTTAGTAGTAGATCGAAGTTCTTTTGACCGTATTATGGCTGTCGGAGGATTTATAGGGGTGAATACCTCGGGAAATACCCAGGATGCAAATGCCATTTCAGTCTCAAAAGAGAATGCTAACAAATCATTCGAGGCTGCAACCTGCATAGGCTGTGGAGCTTGCGTAGCGACATGTAAAAATGCTTCTGCTATGTTGTTTGTTTCGGCTAAAGTCTCTCAATTTGCAGTATTGCCGCAAGGCAGAATAGAAGCAAAAGAACGGGTGTTAAGCATGGTTCGTCAAATGGATTTAGAAGACTTTGGAAACTGTACTAATACGGGAGCTTGTGAGATAGAATGTCCCAAAGGAATTTCTTTGGAAAACATAGCCCGTATGAACCGGGAATATATATCTGCAAGCATTTCTTCGGAAAATTAAACCATAATTTGCCGTATATTTATGAGTTATAGTTAAGGCAGTGTTTGTTGAGTTTCATAAATTATTTAGCAATGTTATAAGGACCGTGAAATCATCGTTCTTATGTTTTATAGATTCCTAACAAATATGTATGGACAGGCTAAAGCTTACACTTATTCAGGCAGATCTCATATGGGAAAACCGAAGAGCCAATTTTGAGCAGTTTGATGCCTGTATTTCTTCTATACCCGAAACGGATATTATTTTATTGCCCGAGATGTTTACTACGGGATTTAGTATGAAAGCCGAAAAACTTTGGGATTCTCCAGAAGGGGAAACTCTGGACTGGATGCTTGCTAAAACCAGAAAGAAACAAGCAGCCATTACCGGAAGTATCATTATAAAAGAAAATGACAGGTTCTATAATCGTTTATATTTCGTTACACCAGAAGGGAAATACTATACTTACAATAAGAAACACTTATTCACTTTAGCCGGAGAAGAAAAGATATACAGCCCTGGAGCTAAGAAACTAGTTGTTAATTATAAAGGCTGGCAAATAACTCCTTTAATATGTTACGATCTGAGATTTCCGGTTTGGTGTAGAAACGTAGAACATTCCGACCTCCTATTTTTTGTGAGCAATTGGCCTGAACGAAGATCAAAAGCCTGGAAAAGTTTGTTAAAATCAAGGGCCATAGAAAATATGTGCTATGTGGCTGGGCTAAACCGAGTGGGGTTTGACGGCAACAGAATTTATCACGATGGCCGTTCGAAAGTATATGATGAACTAGGAAACAGCATTAGCAATATTGAAGCCGGTAAAGAAGTAGCTCAAACAGTTATTTTAACGAAAGAAAGTATCGGAAAATCGAGAAAACGATTTGGCTTTTTAAATGATGCTGATCAATTTAAGATGATTTGATTTTCCACTCTAGTTCGATATCCCAATTAGCTTTTATCTCGAGCTTTTCTCGGTAGTAAATCACGTTTTCAGGAAGCCTTTTGAAAGTAAAATCTCCAGGGGTCCACTTGCCATCGCCATTAATATCTTCTATTGCATAAGCCTTGTATTTACCTGGTCTTCCTTTTTTAATATTAATAGTTGTTGAACCAGAAAAGCTTTTCTTCACAATCTCTTTTCCAGTCGGGTCTGTTATAATAAGAATGTAATTTATGGAATGGCCAGTAGTTATAGAGAATTTTAAGCTTCCCAAATCTTCTCCTTTTAATACTTTAAGAGAAGTAGTAAGTGAATCGCTTTTAGAAGCAAAAAACCCACTGACTGTACCTTCTTTTAAGGATAGATTTATATCAGTTGGATACCGTAATGGAACGATAAAAAATTCCTTCGTAGGTTTTTGATCAAAGTCCAACGAAAAAGGAATGGTGTCTTTGGAATCATAAAAGTAAATCTTACTTAGATCAATTGAAGTTAGAGGTAAATTAGAACTAATCCGTATCTTTTCCCTTTCTTTTATTTCAGCATCATTTACGTTCAGTTTGAGTTTGGGAATATCGCGATCTAATGCTCTTATTAAGATGGTATCATCTATATTGTCGTAACCAGTGATTCTCAGCTTAATAGAATCCAAATCATTATCTTCAAACCAGTAAAAAATCGTGTCTTTATTTTCCCAAAAATCAAGAAAAATATCATCTTGTTTTACTTTTTCTAATGGAAAGATTCTTTCAACTTTTATATCTGGGACAGGTCTGCTGAACGAAAGCTGAATTTTCCCTTTTTCCTCTAAGCGAGCCCCATAGAATTGTCTTTTTTTTTGAGGTCTAAAGCTTTTTATTTTGAAAGGATTAAGACTATCTTTTAATTCTATCAATTCGGGATAAAAAGCCATGATTTCATTTCCAGTGTTTAGTTTAAAGTTTCCTCTTTTATCTTCAAAAGCTAACAGCAAAAAAGTGCCATATTTGAGATATTCTAAGTTGAAATAACCCGATTCATCTGTATAAGAATAATAAGTGGGAATACACTTATATGGTAAAGAGTCAACCTTTATAGAATCTGATTCTTTAATCTCGTACAAAGCCACTAGCATTTCCTTAGCAACATTAGTAAAAGCATCAGTAACACTACCAGATAAGCTAAGGCTGTCAATAAAATTTCCAGTAGAAAAAATATACTTCAACTCGTCATTAACATTACCTTCTCTGAAATCGATAATGGAATTGCCAAATGAAAGCGTATAAGTAGTATTATTGAGAAGAATATCTGGCAAACCAATCCTGACATGCTTTCCTCTGATTTTGGTCTCCAATTTTTCGTCCACAGGAGGAGAAAGTATAATCTGTTGATTAGCATTTTTGAGAGTCAGATATTCATTAAAAATCAGTTTTATTTCCCTGCTTTTAAAGTTTATTGAAAAGTTGGGAGGAAAGGAGGTATCTAACTGAGGAGCAATGGTATCCTTAGGACCACCAGAAGGCGAAGCAATGCTGGCACAGGAGGACAGGAAATATTCAAAAGCCACTATAACAAGAATGATAACTAATAATCTCTCCAACAGAGAAGACAGTTTTAAAGTAGGGCTAAACTAATCAAATCAAAAGGATAAAATCATGGAGAAATGAGTATATCTTAAAAATCACGTATGAGCGAGAGTAAGTAAGCTCACTTTAGTATTCTCAATCGCATTTAGCTCTACAGCACAAGCTTCAACTGTAGAACCGGTAGTAATTATGTCATCTACCAATAATAGATGCTTGTCAATATAGGCTTTGGGCTTATTTATTGAAAAAATTTTTTCTACGTTTCTCCAACGTTCAAAACTGGATTTTCGAGTTTGAGTCTGACTAAAAGTGGTACGGGTAAGATTTTGTGTGGAAACGGGTATTCCCGCAGTACTCTCTAATCCTTTACAAAGCATTTCACTTTGATTATATCCTCTTTTCTTTTGTTTATTCGGATGAAGTGGAACTGGAACTAGGGAATCAATTTCACTAAAAAATCCATCTCTTCCAAGTCTTTCTCCCATAATTTCACCCATTAATATAGCTGCTTCGGGAAAGTTTCGATACTTCAGATGGTGCAAAATAGATTGAACAATCCCGCCCTTGGAAAAGTATAAAAAGGCAGTGGCTTTTTGAAATCCAAAACGTCCGGTAAAAACGCGCTGAATTTTATTGTCGGGAAATTTGTGAAAATCAGTATAAGGAAGATTAGCATGACAAAGTAGACACAATAATCGTTCATTTTTAACCAAGGGCTGCTTACATCCCAAGCAAACCTGAGGGTAAAAAATACTGACAAAATCCTGTAGAAAACTCATTACTTTCAAGTATTAGCTTTCTTGAGCGTAAGTTACGATATTGATTATTTAATTAAGTACCATGATTAGTATTAGAAAGATAATATCTTTGCGGTTAATTATCATTCAATGAAAAAATAGATAAAACCAATTTTTTCATATTAATTAATTAACGCTCTAATCTACTGACGCAATTTATTACCCATGGAAAGTTCAACAACTATTTGTAACGTGAACGACCAATGGCCCGGCGAAGGCCTCAATCAGCAATCAAGCTTAGCAAAAAACCCCACTCTTTCAAAACATCAGATCGCTGAGACCATCCGAGGATACAACTTAGTATAAACTAGTCATGACCCTACTTTTAATAGGGAATTGTAAAGATTAGCTGATAAGGCCGTCGTTAACCGACCTCCTGGATAGACGGATTGCCCTTGTGGTCAATCTTCATTTTGTACTTGCGTTCCAATGTCTTTCTTAGTAGGCTTCTGGGTGCGCTTATGTATTTGGAATAACGAAGCCCTTTCATATAATTTTCTATAAAACCCCAATCAATATCACTATTCGATTTTTTAAGAGGAAGTTTTATTTTTGTTTGCCTTATTCGGATCTGATTGTATTTTCTTCCGTATGAATAACGATACTGATCCTTGTTGATGATCGTTGCTAAAAATAATCCTCGAAAAACATTCAACTCAAACCTTGGTATCAGTTTTTCTACATGATCACTAGCCGAAAACTCGAATGGTTGGTAAGCACAAAATCCTATGACTGCACTGTCTATCGTTAAAACATTCCCTTGTTCCGAACTGCAATCGTACAAAGTCCCGCACACCATTATTGGTGGCTTGTGTCGTAATGTACGGATACGACTTGTTGTTCTTATGGTATTCTTCAAGAACTTTTCTGTCTGTGGTTTTGGTCCCTCGGACAGTAAAAAGTTCCTTGATTGTGACAGTCCCCCAACTTGAAACACTCAAAGATAATTTGTTATTTATCAACGGTTCCTGTGAAACTATCTCAACGAGTTCACTGGAAAACAAAAAAGTCAGGTAATTTCTCATTGTAATTTCAAAACACTTATCATCCAGTTCTTCAAAATCTGTTTCTATATATGGTTCTACTAGCCATTCATCTTTGTAATTGACTGACTTAAGAACTGAACATCCAGTCTTCTCAACCCTGTCGAAATAACTACTCAACCACGCATTTTTAATTTCTGTTTCATATTTTTTGTAATAGTCTATCCTGCCATATGGACGAACATTAATGAACCCGTCATCTTTCCAGAATCCAAACCATGATTTCACTTTATTGTTATGCGGCTTGTGAGCTTCAAAAACCAATACACAAGTGACAGCATTTTTATCACTACTCTCAAAAAGAGTATTCGGCATGCTCATAACAGCTTTCAGGGTATGGTGTTCAAGCAATTTTTTCTTAACCAATTCATTGCCTGATTTTGTGTTCATGGCGCATGATTGTGGAACGATTGCGACACATATTCCGTTTGGTTCGAGAAGGGTCAGGGCATTCCACACAAACTCCAATTCCTTATGTCCATTCTTTTTCGCATAAGGTGGATTTAAGAAAGCAACCGTAGGTTTTAGATTTCTAATATCTGCCGGGTCTATCTCAAAGCAGTCCTGCTGATAAATATTAGACTTACCGTCCCCTCTCAGCATCATATTGGTACAGGCCAGACAAAACATCTTCGGATTATTTTCAATGCCTGCCAGTTGCCGAGTGTGTATGTGTTTAATCTTTTTTGTATCCTTATTGGCCTCCTTTTCCATCCTTTTCATTGCAGCAATTAAAAACCCTCCCGTGCCGCAACAATTATCAATTACAACACTGTCTTTATTTACACCAGCCAGTTCACAAAATAATTCGGTTATATGATGGGGGGTCAGGACAATTCCCAGTCCTCCATCGCCATTTGCATACTTAAGGAAATGAATATAAAAAAGACCCAATATGTCGTGAAATTTATAATCCTTAGAAAAAGGCTGTATGTTTTGCTCTGTCTCTCGAATTAAATCTTTCAGGTGTGTATTCGGCGATCCGTCCCTGTTTTTATCAGTAATAATCTTTGTATTTGTATTTAAGAAACTATATGTCTGCATCATAGTTTCTGTCTTTAATGTGCCGATGTTGTCTCTCTCTAACCTCTCTTTAATAGCAGTCAGTAAAAGATTGGAAACCTCCTTAGGTGTTTCCTTTGTTTTATATCCAGCACAAAACCCGTCATCTTCCAAAGCCAGTAATATACTGCTTACAATAAGGGGTCGATGTGTTTCTTCAAATTCAAAATCATCACGAAGTCTCTGGTTAAGAGTTTTTGAATATTCTTTTAAATCCTTAACCGCCACCTCAGTTTTGTCTGTATCTTGTTGTAATATAGACAAGTAATTTTCAGCGGATAGAAGCGTATTAATGTTTAAATCCTTATAATCTGACTTTCCTTGAATTTGCAAAAAAGTGTCGATACATAAATCGAGTTCTTTTTCTCCCGATACACCGACAGCGATCACATCAAATTCCTTTGAGAGATAAGAGGCATATAACAATGCCCCATCAACTGCGTAATCTGCATATTCTTGGAGCGTGTCGCTCTTGTGTTTTGTTGGGTCCGCCTTACACTCTATAACTGTTAGAAGGCTGCTATTTTCAAATGTAATTATAAACTCTGGATAACCTGCGCCTGTCCCAGTCTTGGATGCTGTTTTCAATAACTTCTGTATGTTGTGTTTATCGGATTTCTGCTCCTCAATCCAAATATGCCGCCCAGTCTCTTTTTTGTATTTTTCTTTAGCTTCTTTGAAATGTTCCCTGACAAAATCCTCCGTTTTTCGTTCATTCACGCGGTGAGTTCCTCGTAGATGATAGTCTTGCCTTCCATTGCCTGAAACAGGCTGTTCAGGCGGTCTTGCGTATCCCGCTTACAATTGCCCTCATTCAGGCGGAAGGTAAACTCGTTGATGTACTGGCGGCAATGCTTCTTGCTCCAGTTGTGATAAACGCCATTGAAGCCGCGATTCAGGATAACCCCTACCCCCTTTTTCCCACGATGGGAATTATGAGTACATTTCAACGATGTCATTGCTAAACGCGCGGTTTAATGCAAAACAAAGTTCCATGGTTATGTACTCTATTTTACTCCTATGCTTTTCATCTTTCCAAACATATCTATAACTTTCCTGGTTATTCTTAATAACTAGAATACTGTAGTGATTGCATCTAAAGCTACCATCGTCAAAAATAGGGTCATCATTGAAAAAATCTAGCAACGAATAAATTACTGTTTCCGGTTCAAAACCACCAGCCACACCCTTGCTAAATCTCTTTCTACAATTTGGGCAGTAGTTACAATCCAAAACCTTTTGATACGAATAGCTTTGATCATCACTTTTGATCATCACAATATCATTCGTAACTAAATATCCATCAAAATCATGTAAAGATTGTACATCACGCTTTTTGCCCGAGTTCTTGATCTTTCTCAGTAGATGGTTTTCTATCTTTATTGTCTTCATTTTCCTTATCTACTTTTTTCTTGAATTTTGGCTTATTTTTCTTTATTGGTAAATACTCAGTGCGAATCAATTAACTATGACTTAAATATAGCAAAGAACTTAAAGTTTGTCAAGTAATGTTCCAAAAATATTTGTACTTTTTGTCAGCTAATCTTTACAATTCCCTTTTAATATATTCACAAGTTTTTCAATTCACCTTCTTACTTCACCTCCTCCAGCAAATCTACCAGTTTGCTTAGATCAGGTGTGATAATAATCTCTGTTCTGCGGTTTTGAGCTTTGCCTTCGGGGGAATTGTTGTCGGCTACTGGTATGTATTCACTACGCCCAGCAGCGGTGATTTTTTCTGGTTTTACCCCTTCATTAGCTATAAGGATTTTTACAATGCTCGTGGCTCGCATTACTGAAAGGTCCCAATTATCTTTTATTATGGTATGACCGTTAAAGGCGTCACTGTCAGTGTGACCTTCTACCATGACGTTAAGGCTGGGATTTTCAGCAAGTGCCACTGCCAGTTGCTCCAACGCCTGTCTTCCATCACCCTTCACCGTCCATCTGGCACTGGGAAACAATAAGCTGTTTTCCAGCAAAACATATACCCCATCGTCTTTTAATTCTACAGTGAGACCTTTGCCATGGAAGTTAAACAAGGCGTCCATCACACGTTTACGCACATAGTTTATTATGGAGTCTTTCCTAATGATCAATGATTCCAGTTCATATACTCGAACTTTGCGTTTTTGCAGTTCTTTAGAGAGATATTCTAAGTGATTTTGCTCGGTAGTAAGCGAATCTTCTTTGACTTGTAATTCTTTTTGCAGATCTTGCAGCCTTTTCATTAACTGTCTGTTCTCAACTTCACTACTAGTCAGTAAAATATTGTTATCTTCTAGCAAAAACTCATAGGCATTGTTTAGTTCCTTGTACTTTTCTTGTAGCTGATGATACTCTTTTTCCTTAAAAGCAATATCGGCTTTCACCTTCTCTACTGCTTTTTGTAGTGAAGTTAGCTTCATTCCCACAACTTCTATAGCAGAAGATAATTCTTCATTTTTCTTTTTCAATTCGACATTTTCTGCCCGTTGTCGTTTATGTTTAGATTGTAGCTCTTCGTATAACTTGCTGGACACGCAAGAGTTTAAACTAGAGAATATGATCAGGATAGATATTATTCTTTTCATCTCTAAGATGATTCTAAAAAACTAATATACATAATCCTGCTAGTGCTAGATCAAATTTTAGTCAAAAGTTAATAACGATGCTTTGTTAGTCCATCGCCTGTGTACTACTTAATCAATTTCCAACAAAATGGGACAATGATCGGAATGTCGAGTTTCTGGTAAAATAGCGGCTCTTTTCAAACGCTTTTCCATCGGTTGGGTAGCCATGTGGTAATCAATACGCCACCCCTTGTTATTGGCACGGGAATTGGCCCGATAACTCCACCAACTATAATGATGTGGTTCTTGATTAAAATAACGGAAAGTATCAATAAAACCGCTATCAATAAAACCGCTTACCCATTTTCTTTCTTCAGGCAAAAAACCGGAGGAAGTAGCATTGCGAACAGGGTCATGAATATCGATCGGTTTGTGACAAATATTGTAATCGCCAGAAACAATTAGGTTGGGAAATTCTTTTTTCAATTCGTTAATGTATTTCTGGAAATCTCCCAAAAAGCGCATTTTAACTTCCTGTCGATAGTCGCCACTACTACCAGATGGAAAGTATACATTAATAATCGAAATATTCCCGTAATCAGCTCGTAATACACGTCCCTCCTCATCTATATAGTCAATGCCACAGCCTGCCTCTACGTGATCTGGCTCTCTTTTGGTGAGGATTCCCACTCCGCTATAGCCCTTCTTTTTTTGTGCACTGTGCCAAAAACTTTGATAGCCCAGTTCTTGAAGTAGAAAAGGTTCAATCTGATCAGATTGTGCCTTAGTTTCTTGAATGCATAGTACATCCGGTTCAGCAGCTCTTATCCAATCCTTCAAGCCCTTCTTAAGGGCAGCTCGTATACCATTTACGTTATATGAAATAATTTTCATGCGCTATTTCGTTTAAGCTAAAGCAAAGATTAAAATTAACTACTAATATTGAAAGCTTAATTGCTGATTTGAGGTTTGGGCTTATTTATGCTTGTTTGATCTTCATTCCTACCACTAGCTGGTCGCAGGAAGAAATGAGTTTATGGAAGCCTGATCGTCAGCTAGTTATTACTAGCTTTACCGATTCACTTTTCTTAGATACAGCTCTGGTTCTGGGCACTACCTTACGAATAATTGATTTGGAAGGGAATATATTAGACCCTTCTGCTTATGATTTGAAAGAGAATCAAAAAGGTTTTTACCTGAAGTTTAAAGAAACTCAAAAAGATACTTTAGAGATTAGTTACCATGTTGCTAGTTTAAACCTCGGCAAATATTTCAAGCATAAAGATACTTCTCTAATTTTATCCGTCACCCAAAAACCAGATTTTCTCTATAGGTACCAGAATCCCTCATCTACATTTACACCTTTTCGAGGGCTGGATTCCAAGGGAAGTATCAGCAGAGGCATTTCCATAGGCAATAACCAAAATACAGTACTTAACAGCTCATTCAACCTCCAGCTATCGGGTAATCTGGGTAATAAAACTGAAATACGCGCTAGTATTACCGACAAGAGTATTCCGGTACAGGCTGATGGCTACACTCAACAATTACGGGAATTCGATCGTGTGTACGTCGAGCTCGAAAATATTGATTTTGGGATACTTCAGGCTGGCGATCATAATATTACTTCAACGCAAAACTATTTCCTGCAATTTGATAAGCGAGTTAGCGGAGCGAGTATTTTCACTCAACTAGGACGAGATAAAGCTCTCTGGCCCATCCAATTACAGGGAGGTATTGCTCGAGGGAAATTTGCGCGTAACCGTTTCCAAGGAAGGGAGGGCAATCAAGGTCCATATAAACTCACTGGAGCCAATGGCGAGCAGTTCATCATTATCATCTCTGGCTCGGAACGAGTATATATCGACGGTATTTCAATGAAGCGTGGTCAACAGTATGATTACCTTATCGATTACAACGCTGGAGAGATCACTTTTACTGTTCTACGACCCATTACCAAGGAGCGTAGAGTGGTAGTTGAATTTCAGTATACTGAACAAAATTATTTGCGATCAGCTTTTTATGGAAGTGGAGGACATGAAAATGAAAAGTTCAAAGCTTTCGTACAATTTTACTCAGAGCAAGATAGTAAAACCCAATCTTTAATAAACGAGGTCAGGGATGCTGAAAAAGAGATTTTAAGCAATACAGGTGACCGCATAAACGAGGCAGTAATTAGCACGATCCGCTCCACCTCCTATTCTCCTGACCGTATTCTTTACCACCTAACAGACTCTCTCGGGTTTGATTCGGTTTTAGTATATACTAATGACTCTACTGGGCAATTATACCAGGCTTCTTTTACATTTTTGGGATCTGAAAAAGGGAATTATATCCTTTCTCAAAACAATGCCAATGGTAGAGTTTTTCAGTGGACTCCTCCAATAAACGGTATTCCCCAAGGAAGCTACGAACCCGTAAGACAATTGATTGCACCAAATCAATTACAAATACTAGCATTGAAAACAGAACTCGATCTTAGCGACAACAGTAAATTGAGAGTTGACCTAGCGGGAAGTAAAAACGATCTTAATCTTTTTTCCAAATTAGATGAGAAAAATGATAGAGGGGCAGCTGGCCGTATTCAATACGAAGGACGAAAGGAATGGAGGAAGTCCGAACTTTTCGGCTCAGTCCATTATGAATTTAACCAAAATAGCTTTACTACTATAGAACGTATACGCAACGTAGAATTTGCTCGCAACTGGAACCTTCCAATTAACTTCAACAGCGGCTTGCAATTGGCTGGCATTTCGATAGGCGTAAGAAAAGATCAAAATCAGCTAGCTTATATCTCGGAGTTTTTGAATTTTGATCAATACGAAGGTTTTAAAAACATCCTGGTAGGTAAGCTCATAACAGATAATACTAACGGCATACTAACTACTTCCTGGTTAACTACCACTGATAGCGTAACATCAACAGATTTTTTGCGCGAAAAGGGTCGGGTGATACGGTTTTTAACTTCCAATTATTGGGTCGGTTTGAGCTCTGAAGGAGAATGGAATTTGCATAAAGCTAAGGGAACCGACACTCTGATTGGCAGTAGCTACAAATTTTTTCAATACAAGGCCTTTACTGGAATTGGTGATACTTCTACTAGCTTTGCTGAACTTAGTTTCTTAAAGCGTTTTGATGACACTTCCAAGGGAGGTGAGTTTGTCAGATTTTCAAAAGTAAATACCTACGGCTTTCGTTCCAACCTTAAAACCAATTTTAATAGTGTTCTTCGAACTTATATCAATTTTCGTAGCCTGAAAATCTTGCAACCGGTGGAAAAGCAAATCGAACACACAATCACTTCCCGCCTCAACTATATTCAACGTCTGTTTAGGAATACTATCACAAGCATCACTTTCTACGAGACTGGTTCTGGCACAGAGTCCCGACGCTCCTTTAGCTATGTGGAAGTGCCAGCCAGAACAGGAACCTATACTCACGTAGATTACAATAATAACAATATTCGTGAATTAAATGAGTTTGAGATAGCCTCGCATGCTGATCAGGCGAATTTTGTGCGTATATTTACTCCTAACAACCAATTTGTACGAACTAGCCTCAATAAATTTGGTCAAAATCTGAATATCAACACTCCTTCGAATTGGAGCGGCCATGATGATTACCGGAAGATCTTGTCGCAATTTGCCCTGCTTTTTAGCTATCAGCTAGATCGGAAAACTTTACTTTCTGGCAACTCAAATACCCTAAATCCCTTTGCTTCTGTTGAAAATGATAGTTTAATCGTCTCGCTTAATAATTCATTCCGAAGTACAATTTTCTTTAATCGTACAGCCACCAAATTTGGAATGGATTATACTTTTCTAAACTCAGATAATCGTTCATTGTTGAGTTTTGGAGTGGAGCAGAGAACTCAAACTGAAAATACAGCAAATGTACGATACCAACTCAGCAAGCCTTTTATCTTCCGGACTAGTGGAACAGCTAAAAATAGTTCTACTAATTCTGCCAATTTTTCGAGCAGGAATTTCTCTATTAAAGAATTTCGAAATAATTATTCTGTAGCCTATCAACCAACAGATCAATTAATATTAACTATTAGTTACCATTGGAATAATCAAAAATCCCTAGCGAAAAATTCTAATTTTTTGGTAAGTCAAAAAACTGGTTTGGAACTCTCTTATAAGCTTGCTGAAAGCATAACTTTTAAAAGCGAAGGAAATTATATCTTTAATAATTTTAAAGGCTATACATCCAACCCTGTTGCCTATGAAATGCTTCAAGGATTAGAGCCGGGAAAGAATGCCACATGGATCTTAAACCTACAAACAACCTTTAGAAAAAATATATTGCTTATCATAAGTTATAATGGTCGGATAAGCAGAAGAAATGAGGCTATTCATACTGGCAGCATACAGTTTAAGGCACTTTTTTAATTTGCTGTTCTTTGGTAATTTCATTTGAATTCTTATTGAAAGAAGCTTTGGGAGAGAAAATAAGTTAGTACAAGCTGCTATTTTGATACAGGCAAATTTTACATAGAGTGAATTAATTCATTACCCGTATTTATCTCAGGCAGATTTCATTAGAATTATACCGGCTTTTTAGTGGTGGATATCGAGATGGCAAGGTGAGGCTTATTTTTTACAGCTCAGTACATTAGATATGTATAATTCTCATATATAATACAAGGGAAAAGCAAGGAGGCTTAAATCTTAATTTCGTTATCCTAACAATTAAGGGTAATATCAGCTAAACTTTTTAATATGGAAATATGTTTTTACCCAAAAAGCTGTTGAAAAACTTCTTCAATCTTCCCACAAGAAATAATCTTAATGGCAAACTTTTCCTTCTTCAATTTGCTATGGCTGCTGATAAATACCTCGTCAAAACCTAGTTTTTCTGCTTCTCTGATACGTTGCTCGATACGAGATGCGAGTCGTATCTCACCATTCAGCCCCACTTCGGCAGCAAAACAAACTTTAGGAATCAGAGGAATATCCTCATTGGAGGAAAGGATAGCCGCTATTACTGCCAAGTCAATGGCTGGATCCTCTACCCGTATGCCTCCAGTAATATTGAGAAAAACATCTTTAACTCCTAAAAGAAAGCCGCAACGTTTTTCAAGAACCGCCAGCAACATATTCAGCCTGCAAACATCAAAACCAGTAGTACTACGCTGAGGTGTACCGTAGACCGCACTGCTGATTAAGGCCTGTATTTCTATCAGCATGGGACGAATACCTTCTAGGGTAGCTGCTACAGCATTGCCACTAAGACCAACATTGCGTTTAGAAATGAGGATTTCAGAAGGATTGGAAACTTCTTGCAACCCATTGTTCAACATTTCATAAATACCGATCTCTGCAGTAGAGCCAAAGCGATTTTTAGTAGCTCTTAGCAATCGATAAACATGGTTGCGGTCGCCCTCAAATCGAACAACAATGTCTACCATGTGTTCCAGTATCTTAGGGCCGGCAATTTGGCCTTCTTTAGTAATGTGTCCAATCAGAAAAACAGGAGTATTTGTCTCCTTAGCAAATCGTATCAGTTCAGCAGTACATTGCCGTATTTGTGATACCGACCCAGGAACCGATTCAATGATCTGTGATTGTAAAGTTTGAATTGAATCCACAATCAGAACCTCTGGTTTAACCAATTCCATTTGCTGAAAGATTTCCCGAGTATTAATAGCCGTTAAGAGATAGCATTTTTCGTTTTTAATTCCTATACGTTTAGCGCGAAGATGTATCTGTTGATCACTTTCCTCCCCGCTGATGTAAAGACATTTTTTACTGAGGTTAAGAGCTACTTGCAGCATGAGAGTACTCTTCCCTACCCCCGGTTCACCTCCAATTAATACAACAGAGCCTTCCACCACACCCCCACCCAAAACACGGTCCAACTCATTATCTGAAGAAGAAAATCGTTCGTTAGTATCTGTAGTAAAATTAGTAATAGCCTTTACTTTCGACTTTTTAGGAGCTGAGAACCCGGAATCTATTTTAGTAGAAGAGATAGAAATCACTTCTTCCTCTATAGCATTCCATTCACCACAACGATTGCATTGTCCCATCCATTTAGAGTGCTGGGCCCCACAATTCTGGCAGAAATAAGCAGTTTTAAGCTTAGTCATCTAAAAAATCCGTGATCTTTATAATAGATTTTTCAATCTTTATAGCAAAGCTCGGAAGTATGATAGCATAAAAGTCGACAGCCATTGGAATTGATCAAAATTAACAGTTAAGAAAAATGCTTTCAATCTCTAGAGGATGTTGCTTTTCGAGCAGTTAGATGCCACACATTAAGGCACTGATTTAGGGACTTCATGTTTAAATATTTTTGATTGAAGCACTAACTATAATTTCATTTGCTTTATAGCTTTGCGGTAAGCTGATACAATTACTAAAGCTATTGAGCCAGCAATTACCGTCATAATTAACTGGCTTATATGCACCAAGGTAGCAAAGCTAACGGCATCATCAGGAGCCACGCCAACTATTCCCATACCCAACATTACTAGGTAATGGAAAGAACCTATGCCACCGGGGGTGGGCATCAACATCCCTAATCCAGCTACTACCATAATAAAAAGACCATTAGAAGCAGTTAAGTGCGAAGTGGCTTTCAGAGAGAATACATTGATATAAATTATCAGGTAGTACATAGCCCAAATGAACAGAGTATGAGCAGTAAACCATCCTTTTTGCTTTACCTTAGAAAGTGATCTAAAACCTTTTTTTACGCCATGCCAAAAGTCCTTTACTTTAATATATGTCAGATGGTGCAAAAAGCGATGGCGAAGCATATAAGCAATACTAACTACCCCCACTATTATTGCAGCTATTACAAGTTTCCAGACTAAGCCAGCGGAGCCATTCTTTTCGGTTTTATTATTATTAAAAGCATCGTTAAAAAAAGAATTGAGATTGTTGAATTCCAAAAATAGCACTAGCAAAACAGAACAAATCAACATTATAAGATCGATAACTCGTTCCATAATCGCAGTACCAAAAAGACGATTTACAGGGATCTTATCGGTACGATACAAAGTGGCACAACGAGCCAATTCTCCTGCTCTAGGAACAATCATATTGGTAAAATAGCCGATGCTTATCGAGTGAATAGAGTTCCATTTATTTGGCTTATGCCCTAAGGGTTCCAGCAAATAAAGCCAGCGTACTCCCCTGCTTATAAAAGCTAAATATCCTATTATCATGGAGATGATCACATATAAATAGTTGGCTTTTTTAAAGCTAGAAACCAGCTTTTCAAATTCGATACTCCGGAAAGTAAAGTAAAGTAGCACACCTGCTATACTCAGAAAGAATAGATATTTGAGAATATTTTTTAGTCTTTGGTTCAAGGGTTAGCTGAGGAGATTAGTATTTTCATTAGGAAAAATGATGGCAGGTTTAAAGTTTTTAGCTTTTTCAAACTCCATTAGAGCATACGATATTACAATAATGAGGTCTCCTGACTGAACTTTTCTTGCAGCGGGACCATTCATAGTAATTTCTCCACCACCTCTTTTGCCCTTTATTACGTAAGTATCTAGACGTTCACCGTTATTTATATTTACTATAGAAACTTTTTCCCCTTCAATCAGGTTGGCAGCGTCCATGAGGTTTTCATCCATCGTGATGCTACCCGTGTAATTGAGATCAGTTCCAGTAATTTTCACCCTGTGAATTTTAGATTTTAGCATCTCTATTTGCATTACTGCAAAAGTACTTTTAAAATAATGATAGATTATCTATTAGGCGAATCTCTCTGCAATAAGCCGCAATAAAGATGCGGGCATGTTCGGCTTCATTCCAGTGCTTAATAGGAGTAAGATTTTCTGGACTGGCTATTTCAACATATTCCAAATTCAATGAAGAGGATTTAAGTTTGTTTTGGATAGCTTTCTTGATTTCTGAAGGACTGATGTTTTTAGCCTGTGCTTTTGCCCACAACATGTTCCGATAAATTATCACCGCTTCCTGTTTTTCTTTTTCACTTAGCAGTTCATTACGACTACTGAAAGCCAAACCATTTTCATCCCGTTCTATTTCGTGCCTTATTATTTTTACTTCAGATTTACGTTTCCGCGCGATTCTTTCAACAACTAATAATTGCTGATAGTCTTTTTCTCCAAAGTAGGCTCTGTTTGGATTTACAATATCAAATAAACGCCTAACCACAGTAGCAACACCCTGAAAGTGTCCTGACTTATAGAGACCTTCCATCACAGTTTCCAGTTCACCTAAGTCAAAATTTTCTCTACTTATGTCATTGGGATAAATTTCCCTGACCTCTGGAATAAAAACTATAGAACAACTCACTGATTTTAGTTTTAATATATCTTCCTCCTCATTTCGGGGATAACGTAGCAGATGGTCTGGATTATTAAACTGAGTGGGATTGATAAAAATACTGACCACTACCTCATCATTTTCTGCTATTGCATGATATATCAATGCGATGTGCCCTTCGTGTATAGCCCCCATAGTAGGTACGAAACCAATCGTCCGTCCTTCCAACTCTGAACTGTTAATATGTGATAAGAACTCCGAAACCTTTCGAAAAACAATCACAATGTAAGGCTTTAAAACTTGGGGAATATAATTTATATTAAGGAATGAGCTAAAAAATGTAAATTTGTTCTTCATTTTGACGAAAAAGCTATTTTATGGATACAAAAAGGATTCTCTACGTCAGTCAGGAAATTCACCCATATCTTCCCGAAAATGAAATCTCAAAACTATCACTTGAACTTCCCAAGAAAATGAATAAGATTGGGCATGAGGTACGGGTATTCATGCCTCGGTATGGGTTAATTAATGAGAGAAGACATCAATTGCACGAGGTGATTCGTCTTAGCGGAATTAATATAGTTATTAATGATATAGACCAGCCGCTGATTATTAAAGTAGCTTCACTCCCTACAGTTCGTGTGCAAGTGTACTTTATTGATAATGAAGAGTTTTTTAAACGCAAAGCGACCTTTTATGATAAAGAAGGTAAATTTTTCAATGATAATGATGAACGGGCAATATTCTTTTGCAAAGGAGTGATTGAAGCAGTAAAGAAATTCGGCTGGGCGCCTGATATTATTCATTGTCATGGCTGGATGACGAGTTTTATACCTTTGTATCTGAAGAAGTTCCACGATGATGATCCGCTTTTTGCTGATAGTAAAAGGGTTTTTTCAGTATATGAATCTAAATCTGATAAAATGCCTGATACTTTGATAAATAACCTGAGGTTTGATGATATTGACGAACGGAATATCAAGAAATTTGAAGATGCCACGATAGATGGGCTTTATAAAGCGGCAGCTACTTATTGTGATGGTGTCGTTATCAGTAGTAAAAAATCTTCTGCCCAGGTGAAAAAATTTATTACTGGAAATGTTCCTAACTATATTGATATTTCCAGAGTAGAAGATCACACTGAAAAGATAAACGACTTATACAAGCAAGTTTTTATGGAAGAATCCATTGCGTAGTTGCATTTGATGTTCTTTAGAAAAATTACTAGCAGAAATATAAAGAGAGCCATTATCTTAATAATGGCTACTTTTTGGTTTATTTCCTGCGAAAAATCTAAGGGCTCAGGCGAGTTGGGTTTTAATCAAGTAATTGATAGGTGGACTGGGGTAGATAGTCTTAAACTACCTGTAATTACTTATACTCAAAATGTAGACAGTGTACAAGTAGCTTTCCCATATAGTGAACAGGTGGTTTTATTGGGAGGTTATAGGGGCAATCGCTTGGTGGGAAGATATATAGACCCGGACTTTGGAGAAGTAAAAGCTTCAATTGTTACTCAAATGGTTTTGAGCCACTTAAATGCAAACTTTGGGAACAGTCCAGTAGTAGATTCTGTTAAATTATTATTGCAATACTCCGGTTATTATGGTGACACTTCCAAACCAATAAGTTTAGAAGTTTTCGAATTGAGTGAACAACTAGCAGATGATAACTCTTACTATTCAAGTTATATCCCTCAACTAGGTGCAAAGATTGGCGAATTAAATGACTTTATTCCTAAACCTCATTCATACATTAAGTTGGATGAAGAGATAGTTTCCCCCTTGCTAGTTATCCCTTTAGATGTTAATTACTTTCAACAAAACTTTGCCAATGTAGGCGATGGTTCTTTCTCTGGCTTTAGTTCAAATAATGATTTTATAGGATATTTCAAAGGCATTCATATCAGCGCCAAAGACAATAGTGAAGGCTCAATCCTGTATCTCAGCCTTGAAAGTTCCTTATCGAAAGCCATTATATATTTCCATAATGCTACAGATACCTTAACTTATGGTATCACTTTTTCCCAGAGCTTATCTAGGATTCCAATAGGTTTCAGTATTTTTAGTCAGGATTATACCAATGCAATATTTGACTTGCAAAATCAGGATAAAGTGGAGGGAGAGTCTACTACTTATATTCAATCTATGGGGGGTGTCTCTACCGTAATTAGCATACCAGATTTGGATACTATAAGTAATAAAGGTTGGATGATCAATAAAGCTTTTTTGGATCTTTACACTCAAAAAGGAGCACAAAACGGATTAGCTCCTAATAAGGAGTTAGAGGTTCGAGAAATAAAAGAAACGAGAAGTATAGGTAAGCGTATACTCGATTTTACCAATGGACGGGAACCTGGAAATGGGATTATTAAGCCAGGTGATTCACGGGGAAGTAAGTACACATTTGACCTATCTCGTTTTGTTTTTTCAGTAGCTAATGGCAAAGAAAGGGAAAGCTTGGTGATAGTACCCATAAGCTTTAGCACCACTGCTAACAGAACTATTTTGCAGGGACCAAACAATCCTGATGTTCCGATACAATTAATTATTTATTATACTAAACCCTAATTTATGTGTGGAATAGTAGGATATATTGGTAAACATGAAGCCGTACCAATAATTATAGAAGGACTTAAAAGACTAGAATATCGTGGCTATGATAGCGCAGGTCTTGCAGTTCTGAGAAATGATGAGATAAAAACAATTAAATGCAAAGGGAAGGTAAGAGATTTAGAAAATAAGATCAAAGGCAGTGGCTTTTTAGATCAGATTACTTTCGGTATTGGACATACACGTTGGGCAACACACGGAGTACCAAATGATGTGAATGCACATCCTCATATTTCAAATTCAGGAGAATTGGCAATTGTCCATAATGGTATTATTGAGAATTATATAACTATTGGAGAAACCTTAATCAGTCGTGGCTTTAAGTTTGAAACTGATACGGATACCGAAGTATTAATAAACCTTATTGAATACATTAAGAATTCGAAACATACAAGTTTAATGAAAGCAACGAAATTGGCGTTAAATCAGATTACAGGAGCCTATGCCATAGCTGTTTTCAGCAAAGAAAATCCGGATCAGTTCATCGTTGCAAAAAATGGAAGCCCCTTGGCAGTGGGAATAGGGGATGGTGAATTCTATATAGCCAGCGATACGTCCCCTTTTCTGAATTATACTAGAAAAGTGGTCTATTTGGAAGACGATCAAATTGCTACAATCAAGCTAGGAGAAAATCTAAAAGTAAAGTCGGTTAACAACAATAGAGCTATTGATTCGCACATACAACAGCTAAAAATGGATATTCAATCCGCTGAAAAGGGTGAGTATAAACATTTTATGCTGAAGGAAATATATGAACAACCCAAAGCGGTTCATGACTCATTGAGAGGACGATTATTAGCTGATAAAGAACTAATAAAAATGAGAGGTGTTTCCGCTTGCCTTGAAAAATTCCTCAAAGCTGATCGTATTATTATTATTGGTTGTGGAACATCTTGGCACTCGGGCTTGATAGCTGAATACATTTTTGAAAATCTCACTGGAATACCAGTAGAGGTAGAATATGCCTCAGAATTCCGCTATAGAAATCCTATTGTTACTAAAAGGAATGTAGTAATTGCCATAAGTCAATCTGGCGAAACAGCCGATACTTTAGCTGGCGTAAAGCTGGCCAAAGAAAAAGGGGCTCTGGTATTTGGAATATGTAACGTGGCCGGCTCTTCTATTGTTCGGGAAACTCATGTAGGAGCTTATACTCATGCCGGGATGGAAATAGGAGTGGCATCTACTAAAGCTTTTACAGCACAGATATCTGTATTATCGCTGATTGCTTTAAAAATTGCCTACGAGAAAGGAACTATTGAGCAATTCCATTTCCATCAATTACTTGTGGAACTAGATAATATACCGGCTAAGATCGAGAAAATGCTGAAAACAAATACCCAAGTAAAATACATCTCCGGGCTTTATAAAGATTCGAAAAACTTCCTCTATTTGGGCAGGGGCTATAACTTTCCAGTAGCTTTGGAAGGAGCACTTAAGCTCAAGGAAATTAGCTATATTCATGCTGAAGGCTATCCTGCGGCAGAAATGAAACACGGACCTATTGCTCTGGTTGATGAGAATATGCCAATTGTGGTGATAGCTCCAAAGCTAAGCCAATATGAAAAAATCTTGAGTAATACTCAAGAGATAAAAGCCCGCCGGGGAAGAATAATTGGCATTGTAAGTAAAGGGGATGACGAAATTTCTGCTATAGCTGACCATATCATTGAAATTGAAGATACTTTAGAAGTATTTTTACCTTTATTGGCTATCATACCATTACAGTTGCTGTCATATCATATAGCAGATATGCGTGGTTGTAATGTTGACCAACCACGTAACCTGGCTAAATCGGTTACGGTAGAATAAGATCAGCGTAATGATACTAAAACTAGACCTTTAAAACAAAGGACTATAACTTATTTTGATCTAGAGAAGTGAAATTAAAAGGAGGCAACTTTTTTGACTACCTTTGAAGCGCTGCTAGACATCTTAATCAACTGATTTTTTGCATTTTTCGTCAGTTAGGGGGACACCATGATGCGGAAACAAACTAGGCAGTGCCTCCTAACAATAAGTATAACTGGCAAGTTAAATGGGCTAAAAAGAAGAGTTGATGTTTAACCTTTTTTAGTTCCTTTAATTTAAGGATATTTGAACATGTTTTAATCAGTCGTTATAAAGAGTAAATAACACCAACCTTAACTTTGCTAAATATCCATTTTAGACGACTAGAACGAGTGGAGAATTTACTCTTGAAAATGGAAGTTTATTCTTCATTAATAATCTTATTTATTCTCCTCAATTCTTATCTGTCCTTGCGCTAAAGAAATTGAATGGTGCAATGATTCAGAAGCAAGTCATTACGATATATCTCCACTTTTTCCTCTTCTCAAATCTTTAATTATTTACCTACTTCAACAACTAATTAGGTAATTCATCATTCCTATTTTTGCATTATCGTATTCTGAAGCTTTTGAACAAGTTGAGGGAGGTCACTTATGAATTGGCTAAAGATATGGTTTCAGGAAGTATTGCTAGAACTGATAACTTTAGAGAAGATAGAAAAGTTAGAACAGGGTTAGCTACTTTAAGTGATTATAAGAGATCGGGTTATGATTAGAAGTCACTTAGCTCCTGCAGGCGATATGAAGTTCGCAAGCACAGCTATACCCTAAAAATGTGAATTTACTACTTGACAATTCAAACTATTTAGATTAGTCTTAAAATGTTAGAGATAACAAAGGTCGTAGGGAGAATCACAAAAACTAGAACCTTAAAGACCGACTAACCATCGGTCTTTTTTTACTTTCTTACTTATCTGTGAGACATTGAATATACATTTGAATCGAATTTGAAGTAACAGAACTTAAATCTTTATCATAAATATACAGTCTGAATTTATCAATACTTTTCGATTTTAAAATTTCTATATCTTCATTAGTTAGACTAATATAAGAAGAATATTTATAACCATAATCCTCTGTAACACGTACATGCACTTCTTGATCTGGTTTAACTATCTTTGTTTTATCATCTAGTAAAAGAATTACTCCATCCCCACCAACAGTTAATATTGAACCTATTGTGATTATATACAAATAGTAACTAGCATAGGATGCTGAATCATTCTCCTTAGTTTTGATGATTTCAATAGATGATCGACCATCTTTTAAAGATGGTGTAGAATATTCCACCTTATCTGTGAATTCATCAACTTCCTTCTTTATTTTTGAACAGAAGTCTTCTTTATCCTGACCATAACTATTAAAACCTATTAATAGAAGAATTACTAGTATTAGTATTATTTTTTTCATTATTTATACTTTTTAATTTCAACTAAATTATCATTTTTCAAAAATGAAATCTATCCTATTTGGATTTTTAACTTTTCTGAAATTAGACCTTACAACTTTTGTTTTTGTCTTTAAAATATTTTCTTTTCGAATACTATAGGGTTTAGTGATACCATTTTTTAAATGACTATGAATAATCTCTTCACCAGTTATTACCTTGTATCTCATGGTATCATCAAATTGTTCCTCACTCATACCAATAAACACTCCATTTACAATCTTATGATCGTCATCTTGACCATATTTACTTTCCATTTCGCTAATAAATTCAAATCGTTGAATTGTTGTATCGACATTATGTTTAACATTTTCAATATCTAATCCTCTTAATTGATTTACAACCTCATCATAATCGGCTATTTTTTGTTTAAACGGAATTAACTTATTGATTAAATCCTGTTTTTCTTCATCTACTTTATTATTTTCTCCAAATATTCGTTTAAAAAAACTCATGACTTAAACTTTATATACCTCTAAAGATATCTTTCTCTTTTTATTTTTCTCAATTATGAAAACCCTTAAGAATTTAAGAAGACAATGATTTTTGGATGTTTTATTATGGACCATAACAAAAGTTTACGATAATCATAAATCTATGTAATATGGGGAATAGATTATAATATTAACCAGTTTACTTTACAAATAACTTTACAAAAAGAAAAAATCCTTGACTATTTAGTAATAAATCAAGGGCTTTACTGTTTTGAGAGCGGTCTGGACGGGACTTGAACCCGCGACCCCATGCGTGACAGGCATGTATTCTAACCAACTGAACTACCAGACCTTCTAAGTTGTAAATATTTAAAGTTTAAGATTGAATGCCAAATAGGAAATTACCTCACGAATTAATTTTGAATATTGAACTATAAAACTAATTTCATAAGCCTCCTAAAACGGGAATACAAAGATAAGTGAATTTCTATTTTTCTCAAATAAAACCTGACTAAAACATACGCTTACGCTTAAATAAATAAGTCTGTAAAACGCTGTGATACCCTCGACTGATATCGGCTTCTACTAGATCGATTTGATATTGCATGCACTTTAAACGCAGAAACCTAGAAAAATCCTGCATATCAATAAGATATCTTTTCCTTATTTCATTGGGATTGAGTTTTAGAGTGTCACCGCTTTCCATATCCACAAATCGATAAGGACGTCCTTCATAATCAAATTCCAGCTCCTTTTGGCGATAGGTAGTGTAGAAAATAATCAGTTCGTGTTTATTGTATTTTAAATGCTGAAAAGCTTTCAGTATTTCTTTTTCGTTCTCCTGTAACTCAAAAAGATCAGAAAAAAGAATAATTAAAGAACGTTTATGTATACATTCTGCCACACGATGCAAGGATTCTGCCATATTGCTTTCAGACTTAACTTTCTCTTCACCATACTGCAATGCTTTTTGTAACTCCAAGGCAATGGCTTTATGATGCTGATAGGTAGAACGAGCATCGGTATGTAGTTCGCTGGCTCCGAATAAGCTCAATCCTACAGCATCTCTCTGCTTGCGGAAAAGATTCATCAGGGCCATACTTGCGATAGTACAAAAGCAAATTTTATTGGGCTGTTCTATATTTTTGCTCTGTCCTTTGGGAAAAAACATACTACCAGAAGTATCCAGCACTAGGCGACAACGCAAATTGGTTTCCTCTTCATACCTCTTAGTATAAAGACGATCCGTACGTCCGTAAAGCTTCCAGTCGATATTACGAAGGCTCTCCCCTGGGTTGTAGCTGCGATGCTCTGAAAATTCTACGGAGAACCCGTGGTAGGGACTCTTGTGCAGCCCAGTTATAAAGCCTTCCACTACCTGTCGGACATATAGTTCCAGAAATTCTAGATCACGGTAATCTTTAAAACTCAATTCTTTCATGGAAAGAATAAAGTACAACCCTGTTTATGCCGGGTCTGTATAATAGAGAGATACTTGCCAACGATTTACTAAGTCAATTGAACTTCTAGCTTAGCTGCATAAGCATTTTTAGAGGCAGCTCCTACCAACTTATCAACTACTTTGCCATTTTTAATAAACAAAACAGTGGGGATACTTCGAACATTATATTTCGTGGAAGTCTCCGGATTGTGATCTACATTGAGTTTTCCGACCACTGCTTTGCCTTTGAAATCACTTGCCAATTGCTCAATCGTAGAGCTTACCACACGGCAAGGCCCACACCACTCTGCCCAAAAATCTACTACTACGGGTTTATCCGATTTTAATACTACTTCCTCAAAATTTGCATCTGTTATTTCTACAGCCATGACATTTACTTATTTAATTATCAATTTAAGTTTAGCTTAATTCCACACCTAAAAAGAGTTAGTCAACTTGCTTCTTTTTCAAGCATTTAAGCTATACTGCAAGAAGTCTTTTTCTTCCAGATCGTCCAGTAAGCTTTTACCGATCTTAACTCCACGACTTCTTCGCGACATACACACATTTACTTCAGGTTTTTCAGGATCAAAGATCGTTAAATTCATTCGTTTATTTCCTTTATATTTTTCTATCAATTGATTGATTTCTTCTATACTTTCTGGATTAATATCTGATAAAGAAATTCTTATACTTATCGATCGTCCTTCTTTCTCCATTACATCCTGTAAAAGACTGATATCTTTGATACGAGCTTCAACACGCTCCCCCATTCCTTTCCATTTAAGCATATAACGGTTTACATATCCTTTAATCATAATCACTAAATTGACTTCCAAATAAGCCTTGAACTTGAGATAGTCCTCCCCAAACAATGTAAATTCGTGATTTCCCGAATAATCTTCCAACATGAATTTCCCAAAAGGCTTTCCAATACGGGTGGTCAGGTGATTGGACTCGGTAACAATACACCCGATCACAAAATTAGTAATGCCGCTCAAGTCACTAAAATCATTAAGCTGATGCGTTACTAGATGCTTCAACTCATATTTAAAATCGTCTAAGGGATGACTACTGAGATAAATTCCATTGATTTCTTTTTCTTTATTGAGCAAGGTTAAACGAGGCCATTCCTTTATTTTAGGCACATCCGGTTCAGGCAGGCTTACTTCCTGAGCATCGCCAAAAAGCGAAATCTGAGATGATGACTCCTGAGCTTTAATAGTTTGAGCATAGCGTATTGCCTTTTCCAAAAAGCTGCGATCATTGCCATTCTGATAGAAATAAAGGACCCGATTCTCATTTTCAAAACTGTCAAAAGCACCTCCTAAAGCCAAGCTTTCCAAGGTCTTTTTACTAACGGACCGCAAGTCTATTCTCTTTAAAAGGTCAAAAATACTTTTATAGGGTCCATTTTTCTTGCGTTCAATTACTATCTCATTAACGGCTTCCTCCCCTACTCCTTTCATACCGCCTAAGCCAAATCGCACATCGCCTCTAGCATTTACAGTAAACTTGAGCTCTGATTCGTTTATATCAGGGCCTAAAACCGGAACTCCCATTCGCTTACATTCCTCCATAAAGAAAGTTATTTTCCTGATGTCGTTCATGTTATGAATTAGCACTGAAGCCATATATTCCTGGGGATAATTGGCTTTGAAATAAGCGGTGTGAAAAGCTACTACCGAATAACAGGTAGAATGCGATTTATTAAAAGCGTAAGCAGCAAAAGATTCCCAGTCTTTCCATATTTTTTTCAGGATTTCAGGATTGTGACCACGCTCCTTACCTTGCCCGATAAACTGGGGTTTTATTTTATCTAGCACCTCGCGATTCTTTTTACCCATGGCCTTACGCAGAACATCGGCTTCGCCTTTCGTAAAGCCTGCCAGTTTTTGAGAAAGCAACATCACTTGCTCTTGATAAACTGTAATGCCATAAGTTTCAGCCAAGTACTCTTCCATTTCAGGAAGGTCATAGGTAATTTTCTCTCGACCATGCTTACGGGCAATAAAGTTGGGTATGTACTCCATTGGCCCTGGACGATATAGCGCATTCATGGCAATAAGATCTTCAAATTTATCTGGCTTAAAGGCCTTGAGATGCTTCTGCATACCTAGACTTTCAAACTGGAACGTACCATTGGTTTCTCCGCGTTGATATAGCCCTAAGGTTTCTGGGTCATTAAGAGGGATCTTATCAGTATCTATTTCTTTTCCCTGTCGATCCTTGATAAGCTGGATAACATTTTTAATAATACTAAGAGTTTTCAACCCGAGAAAATCCATCTTGAGCATGCCCGCTAACTCTACTACAGAATTATCGAACTGGGTTACCAGCAAATCGGTATCTTTAGCGATAGCAACCGGAATAAATTTAGTGATGTCATCCGGAGTAATAATAATCCCACAGGCGTGGATACCAGTATTTCGTATAGATCCTTCAAGAATACGGGCTTGATTAATCACTTCTGCTTTTTTACCTCCTCCTTTAGCCAGTTCATGCAATTGCCTACCTAATTGATAATCTCCTTTAAGATTTTCTCTTAATTGCTTATCATTCCAGGCAAAAAGCGTGGAGAATCTAATGTTAGGGATGAGTTTGGCAATGCGATTAGTATCAGCCAATGGTAACTGCAATACCCGTCCTGCATCTCGTACAGCAGATTTGGCGGCCATAGTACCATAAGTGATGATTTGAGCCACTTGATTTTTACCATATTTATTGACCACCCAATTAATGATTTTGCTCCTACCTTCATCGTCAAAATCAATATCAATATCAGGTAAAGAAATTCGGTCAGGATTCAGAAAGCGCTCAAACAGCAAGTTATAAGCAATAGGGTCTACATTAGTAATTCCTATACAATAGGCTACTGCTGAACCGGCTGCCGAACCACGGCCCGGCCCTACACTAACGCCCATTTTTCGAGCCTGAGAAGTAAAATCCTGTATAATCAGGAAATAGCCGGGATAGCCAACATTGGCAATGATTTCCAGCTCAAAATTTAGCCGCTTGCGTATTTCATCAGTTATTTCCTTGTAGCGGTTTTTGGCTCCTTGATAAGTGAGATGCCGCAAGTAATTATTTTCTTCTCTTTTTCCTCCTTTTTTCTCGTTTTTGGGATCCTTAAATTCTTTAGGGATTTCAAACTTAGGTAATAATACCCCTCGGGAAAGTGAATAAGATTCTACTTTATTTGCTATCTCTATAGTGGTAGCTAAAGCTCCGGGATAAGCGGCAAAAAGCTCGTTCATTTCTTCAGTAGTTTTCAGATAAAATTCCTGATTAGGGAAACCGTATCGATAACCTCTACCCTTGCCAATAGGAGTATCCCGATATTCTCCTTCTTTTACACACAATAAAATATCATGGGAATTGGCATCTTCTTTATCAAGATAATAAACATCGTTGGCAGCAAAGTATTTTACCCCGTATTTTTTGGCAAAACTCAATAAGGTTTGGTTCACCACTTTTTCTTCTTCTAATCCGTGATTATTTAATTCCACATAAAAGTCATCCCCAAATTGTTTCAGGTACCACATAAAAATTTCTTCGGCTCGGTTTTCTCCTACATTGAGAATGAGATACGGGATTTCCGCATAGAGATTACCGGTGGTAGCAATCAGATTATCTTTATATTTAAGAATGACTTCTTTGTCAATACGAGGAACGTAATAAAAACCATCTATATAAGCGATGGACGACATCTTAGCCAAGTTATGATAACCTGCTTTGTTTTTAGCCAGGAATACTTGCTGAAATCCATTGTTTTTTACGCTTTTATCAGTATGGTTATGACAAACGTAAAACTCGCAGCCTACAATGGGTTTAATATCGTTGGCCATAGCTGTTTGCACAAAGGAGAAAGCTCCGTATAAATTGGCATGATCAGTTATAGCTAGTGCAGACATACTCAATTCTTTAGCTCTACTAATGAGCTTGGAAATTTCGCAGGTAGCTTGTAAGATGGAATATTGGGTGTGTAGGTGTAAATGAACAAAATCAGCGTCAATAGCAGTAGTAGTAGTATTGTTAGTTTGCTTTTTAGCTACGGCACTTTTTTTCACCTCGCAAGCCAATTCCCTAAAAGATTCCACATTAAGGCCAATGGGCTTTACCACATTAGGATATTGCTCTAAAAAAGCCTGCCGCATTTGAGGAGTAAATTCCAAACGGACATTATCAAAGATATTGAGGCGGATCAATTCCAGAAAACAGCGGGCTGTGGCTTCTACATCTGCCGTAGCATTGTGTGTCTCAGAGAAACCTACATCGAAGAGTTTCTGATGTAGTTCTTCTAGTTTGGGGTATTTAAACCCTCCCCCTTTACCCCCGGATAATTGACAAAGATCTACTGTTTCAACGCTGGTATCAATCGAAGGCATACCTTCTAGTAAATTCTTTTGCTGTAGCCGGAGATATTCACAAGCTAATACGTTTATGTCAAACTGAATATTATGGCCTACCAGGTATTTGGACGTCTTAATCGCAGAAGAAAAAGCTTCCATTGCTTCTTCCAACGGTATTCCTATTTTAATGGCTAGTTCAGTGGTAATTCCATGTACTTGGACAGAGTTAAATGGAATATCAAAATCATTTGGTTTGATTACAAAGTTCTGCACTTTTACTGGTCTTCCTTTTTCATCGTGCAATTGCCAAGCAATTTGTACAGTTCGGGGCCAATTTTCAAAATCGGTCAGAGCCGCATCATTACGCAAAGGAAGACCAGTGGTTTCTACGTCAAATACTAAAAACATCGACTATTAACTTAAGAATTGAATATTTAAAGTTACAGATTTAGCTTGTGCAGACAAAGGCCTGTTAATAAGTGTTGGAAAGTTACATCGTTGCTACGCTTATAACTTTCGGAAACAAAAGAAGGGACAGTAAATTTGAATCCAAGGTAAGGAAAATTTGACTTGGCTTGTCAGCTGTAAAAGTATTTATCAACAAAAAGAAGTATATTCGCCTCTCTCAAAAATTAGTTAACCGGGTTTTAGTATCCTTTAAAACTATTAATAATGTAATGGCCACAAAGATCAGATTACAACGGCATGGCCGTAAAGGTAAACCCATATTCCATATGGTAGTGGCAGATAGTCGCGCTAAGCGCGATGGACGCTATATTGAAAAATTAGGACTCTATAATCCCAATACTAATCCCGCCACTATTGATATTAACTTCGAGGGGTCTCTGCACTGGCTGCAAAAAGGTGCTCAACCTACAGATACTGCTCGTGCTATACTTTCTTACAAAGGTGTATTAATGAAGAAGCACCTCCTAGAGGGGGTGAAAAAAGGGGCTTTTAATGAATCTGAATCTGAAAAAAGATTTGAAGTCTGGCTGGAAGCTAAATCTCATAGCATCAACAGCAAAAAGGAAAAACTAGCCAACGAAGCCGCAGATGCCAAAGCAAGAAATGACAGAGGAACCCTCTACTCAGAAAGCCCCTAAAGAAGATAAAAAAGAAAAATAAGTCTTGCGCAAACAGGATTGCTTTAATCTAGGCCACATAAGTCGTACCTACGGGTATAAGGGAAAAGTAATCGCAGTTTTCGATACTGACCAACCTCAAAAATATATTGAATTGAAATCAGTTTTTGTGGACATCCAGGGGGAACTAGTTCCCCATTTTTTGGAAGAACTAGCTCAAAGTTCTAAAGGACATTTTATCATTCTTTTTAAAGGTTTTGAGAGCGAACGACAGGCTTTGGAAGTCACAAACCGCGACTTGTACCTCCCTCTAGAAATACTGCCTCCTCTCAAAGGAAAATCCTTTTATTTTCACGATGTTATTGGCTTTAAAATGATTGATCAGCAACACGGCTATATCGGTGATTGTGCTGAGGTGATGATAACTACTCAAGCTGTTTTTCGGATACTAGAAGGTACAAAAGAGATTTTCGTTCCTGCAGTGGATAATTTTATCATTGATATCAGACGGGATAAACAAGAAATTCTTTTACAAACTCCGGATGGCCTGATAGAACTTTACCGCAATGCTGAATAATCGGTTTCTCCTTAAGTAATTGACTATACACCACGAACGTTTTACGCATGAGGGTAAAAACTCTGATGGAATACTTTTAAAAAACTTGGTATAGAACTGATAATTCCGCGAAAAATTTATACGTCGGCTACTGAATGCGGTCTGTTATCATTATATAAACCACAGAGATTAAGTGATTGACAGGGGATAAAAACGAAACTTCTTAATCGGCAAAGAAAATGCAAGCAGAAAATGCTAACTTGCGGAATCCTCTCAAAAAAACTTCAACTGCTGTAGAAGGCACTCCACCATTGAGAATACTGATAATAGCTTTAACCAGAGATATCTTAAATTAATCAAATATTTTTATCTTTAATATTCCTGATATTTTATTTCCTTTTCATTAAACCTGATATCGTGTTGCTCCAACTCAGCAAGCATAGGTCCATAAATCTCTTTAGTGATTGGGATTTGAACTCCAGGGGTTGAAATCTTTCCGTTTAAGATATTCTTGGTAGCAATAGCAACTGGTAAGCCTACGGTACGCGCCATAGCAGTATTTTTGTTATCCTCGCCCAGTGTAACCATAGAAGATTCGACCATCTTCTTTTCTCCATTTAGTTCGTAGCCAAATTTGTGGTACATTACGACCATATCGCGATCCGTTTCTCCAAGCTGCCATTTCTGTTCCAATATATGCTGTAGTATCTGAGCGGGAGTGGCGTTTTTAAGGCCGATCTTAGTGTCTTCAAACAAGCCAATCCATTGTAATTTTTCCAACAGATTTGAGTCCTGAGGGATATTCAGGTAGTGCATTAGTTTCAGTTCTATTGAATCATGAGGATTATAAGACAGGAAAGCATTAATAAATTGGCGATAGGTCATATTTTCAGAGTCTTCTAGTGTATAGGTATCATCTGTCATGCCCAGCTTTACAAAAACATCCCAGGCCCGGCAAAAACCCGGCCTTCGTAATGTTCCTCGGTAGATAGTAGGTATGTTCTCCAAACCGTATACGGAACGGTATTTTAGCGAATTTCGGTTAGCATAACCTTCAAAACGCCCGTAACCTTCGATTTCCATAAGTTCCGTTCTACGGAATAGTTGGTGATAAGGAATATATTTGTACCTGCCTTCTTGAATAAATTTTATTGATTTTCCTCCATTTGCTAAAACGACATTCCTCGGGCTCCAGGTAAATTTGTAATGCCAAGGATTATCATCGCTTTCCGGCGCTATAAGCCCCCCAGTAAATGACTCAAAGATTAGCATTTTCCCTCCCTGTTCTTTTATCCTATCCAGCATTCTCATAGCACTGAGATGATCAACACCTGGATCAACACCTATCTCATTCATCAACACTACTCGGGTCTCTTCAGCCCTTTCGTGTAGTTCCTGCATTTCTTTGGAAACATAAGAAGCCGTAACCATGTGTTTTCCCAAAGCAATGCAGTCCATCGCTATTGATATATGCATGTGAGCTGGCAACATACTGATTACAATGTCTGATTTTGAAATAGCCGAAACTCGACTGATGCCATCATTGACATCAAAAGAAACAACTTCAATAGCAGGGTGATTATTGGCTCTTTTCTTAGCCAATTGAAGGTTTTTATCAACCATGAAAATATGCCAGCCTTCCTCATCAGCATGATTTTTTAAATATTCGACCAAGGTATGGGTGGAGCGGCCGGCCCCTATCAAGAGAATTCTTTTCATCATTCAGAATAAAGGGACAAATATATCATTATTGTTTTCCCATATAAAGAGATTTTCTCAAGAATTATCTTTGCCAAAGATTAACACTGTAAATCAGTACCTTTTGCCCTATTCAATAAAGAAAGTTGATTTTGTATAACTGACAATCGAAACTAACACTACTTTGCTCAACTATACTCTTTGATATAAAGCAAACGAAACACGAGTTTAAAAATCTTAAAAAAAGCTATTGCCTATTTAAAGGCAAACAACTTGGCCATTTATGGAAGTAAGACAAATTCTAAATCTTTTGAAATATAACCCGACCCGTATCCAGTTTTATTAAAACCGCTAAAGAAAAAATCCGTAACCCTAATAACTTCATTTGAATTGTGCAAATTGTTGGAACCGATGTAGAAAGTTGAAAAACAAATGAATATGAATCGAAATCATAAACTTAAATTCATAGAATGGAGATAAAAGCGGGTTTATATCTAGACAACTGCAAAACAGAACTCAAAAACTTAGCTAACAATTCAATTGACCTGATTTTTACATCCCTAACCTACGCTGACCAAAGAAAAACACATACAGTGGCATACATCCTGGCAAATACGTTGATTAGCCTTTTGCCTATCAATGGAAATCAGCTCCTTACGAGTACTCAAAGCGACAGGGACATTTATGCTCAACATTAAAGAAAGAGTAATTAGCGGATAGAGAAGTGCATATATAGTGAAACTCATCCTTGAAATGAGAAGACAAGAATGATTTCGGACAGAGGAGTATACTTGACACAAAAAGAATTGCTATCTTGGCAAGTGGCCTAATCGCTTCTGAGACGCTTGGGAGCAATTTCTTCAATTCAACAAGCACAAGAAGTTCAATATGTACCAAGAGAAAGTAATGATTCCGATGGGCGATTGGGCAAAAACTAGATTGAAAAAGCTTAATTTAAAGAACGTATTGCAGTGCATTGAGGACAGTATCAGCCATTTTTCATCAAAATAAGGATTTCCGGTTTTAGAAACCTTGAGCTTATCAAAAGGTTTTGAGGAGAAAGACCCCCCTACCTATCCAAAGCTGAGCATGTATTAACGGCAGAATGAATCGTCAAGGGACTGGTTGACGCTCACATCTCCTTAAATGAAGAATCTATCTTTTGAGATTTGGTTAGAAGGTTTGGCAATCTCCATTAACGGCAAGGCTTAAAGAGGAAAGAAATCAGAAATAGTCAGAATTGACTTGGAATTTGATAATGATGGCAAGCGATATATACCTCAATGTCAAATCGAGACCAAATTGGGAAAACAGCAATCAAATCGCCAAAATGGTTTGGGCTTCAAGTCAACTAAAAGGGCTTTACAAACGAATGATTCAGGATTAAACATTTTGGCCGTTAAAGGTTGCTGCTACAAACGAGACAACAATCCCGATAAACGTATGATGAAATTGAAAGTAATGTAACTTTACCTGATTTTACCTAATAAGCCAAGTACCGTGAAATTTCTTGCATTAGATGTTGAGACAACAAATAAAACTCGTTCGAGCATTTGCGGAATTGGAATTGCAGAGTTCCAAAATGGGAAAATCGTTGATAAATGGAGCTCTTTAGTAAATCCAGAAGAGGACTTCAGCCATTATAATATCTCATCGCATTCATAGAATTAATTAAAGAAGACGTAAAGGACAAACCAAAGTTCGATGCCTTCTATGATTTAATTGCAGAAAAAATAACAGGCAGAATAACTGTTCACCACTCGCCATTTGATAGAACCGCTATCGAAGCGGCATGTGAAAAATATGATTTGGAGCCTCTGAAACCGACATGGCTTGATTCATTGGAAATTGCTAAAAAAGTTTGGAAAAAGCCTGAATACAAAGGAAATCATAAGCTAAAAAGTATTGCACGCCTTCTAGGGATTAAACTTGAAAATCATCATACGGCGCTTGAAGATGCAATTGCTGCTGGTAAAATTGTAGTAGAGGTTTGTAATAAAACGGAATCTTCAATTGAAAATTGGGTAAAAATAGTAAAACCGCCTTCTCGAGGGAAAGGGCAACGCAGTTCGACCCCAACTTCAAAAGGTCAGTCAAAAAAAGTCCGCTTACCACTTGAGGGAAAGCCTGACAGTCCATTCTCCGGAGAAACCTTAGTATATACTGACGACCTATCGGACTTACTATCAGAGTCATTACCCAAAATTGCTTCTGAATTTGGTTTTAATGTTGAAAAAAACGTAACCAAGAAAACAACAATGCTTATTCAGGGGAAACGAGGTTCACAATATAAAGGAAAAAGCAAAAATCGGAAAAAGGCAGAAGAATATAGAGAAAAATATGGAAAACCATGTATTATTTTGGAGGAGAAGGAATTTTTAGACAAACTTAATAAAGCTTATGACATCTTGCCAGATGAAAAGAAAGAAATTCTTTCTAAAACCCATCAAGAGATAGAAGAGATAGAAGATTTAATCAAGATTGGTTCTCAAGAACAAAATAAGGAACTACCCAAAGCACTGGCTAAAAATTTGAATTGCGTATTAGAAAAAATTAAGCACTATCGTAATCAGCTTAAAATAGAATCATTTGAAGATGATGATATTGATGAGAAAATTGATAACCTCCAAGACATACTGTACTGGTACGACTTTATGGAGGACGCATTTACTTTGGCCGAATTTTCTGAAGACTTTTCTAAAGACATAGATAACAGCATTGCCTTTATAGAATCTAGACTTGAGGAAGGTTTGCTACCTCAACCTATTAAAGACTATGGAAACTCCACAATAGCTGAACTAGAGAAAATAAAAAAGATGCTGCATGCCCCGGCACCTAAATAAAGCCAATGCTAGTTTTCACATTATAACACCGACAGCCACGTATCTTCTACCCACGTCAAGCCCTACGGAAACCGACACCTCCAAAGCACACATTATCTTTATTTAAACCGGTAAATCACCATTAGAAGAAACTGATTGAATGAATACGAATATCAGACTATACGGCAATAAAGTATAAATTTACATTTTCAAATCAAAGTGAAACTAAGTTTCTTGAACATGAATTCATGAATTTCACAGAAATAAAGCCAGCGAATGCTTCGTTGGGAAAATATGGGATTAGTAAAGTTAAGGCTTACTGGAATCTTAGGACTTCTGATCTTGAGAAAATTAGTATTGAAAAAGGGATGGCAACTCGCTCAGCCTCGGGGGCTATTGCCATTGATACGGGAGAATTTACCGGGCGCTCACCAAAAGATCGCTTTATTGTTGAAGATGAACTAACCAAAAATGCGATTTGGTGGGGCAACACCAATATAAAGTTTGACACTGAAAAATTTAACTCTCTTAAAGGGAAACTAACTGATTACCTCAGCGGTAAAGAAATTTACATACGTGATGTATACGCTTGTGCAGATGATCGTTATCGGTTGAAAATCAGGGTTATCCATGAGCTGCCTTGGTCTAATCTATTTACAAATAATATGTTTCTTCACCCCAGTGAAGAAGAACTGAAATACTTTGAACCTGATTGGATTATCCTAAATTCCCCCAACTTTAAGGCCGACTTGATGGTATCTGGAACTCGTCGACACAATTTTACTATTCTCAACTTTATTAAACAAATGCTCATTATCGGTGGAACTGGTTATACAGGTGAGATTAAAAAAGGGATTTTCTCTGTCCTTAGCTTTATACTTCCTCGTCAGAAAAATGTATTGAGTATGCACTGCTCGGCTAATGTTGGTCAAAATGGTGATATTGCCCTTTTTTTTGGTCTTTCTGGTACTGGAAAAACTACTCTTTCTGCTGACGCTAATCGTAAATTAATCGGCGATGATGAGCATGGCTGGACGGAGGATAATGTGATCTTCAATTTTGAAGGAGGTTGCTATGCCAAGGTAATTGACCTCAGCGAAGAAAAAGAGCCGGATATCTTTCACGCTATCAAGAAAGGTGCTTTGTTGGAAAATATCACCTTTAAAGAAGGTAGTAACGAAGTAGATTACCAAGACTCCTCTAAAACTGAAAATGCCAGAGTAAGTTATCCCTTATCTTACATCAGTAATATTGAGAAACCTTACAAGGACAATAATCCTAAAAACATTTTCTTCCTTACTTGTGATGCCTATGGCGTATTACCTCCTATATCCAAGCTTACTCCCGGTCAGACAGTATTTCACTTTATCAACGGATATACGGCTAAAGTAGCCGGCACCGAAACAGGCATTACAGATCCGATAACAGTGTTTTCAGCTTGTTTTGGAGCTCCTTTCATGCCTTTATACCCAATAAAATACGCAGATATGTTAAGCCATAAGATACAAGAAGTCAAGGTAGACGTATGGCTAGTTAATACCGGATGGTCTGGCGGGCCTTACAAAGTAGGCAAACGTATGAAACTAAAGTATACCCGTGCTATGATTACAGCTTCCCTTAATGGAGAGCTGAATGATGTGAACTATGAAAAACACAAAATATTTGGCTTGATGATGCCCGAAACTTGTCCTAATGTTCCCAACGAAATACTGCATCCCCGCAATATGTGGCATGATAAAAAAGAATATGATAAAACCGCCAATGAACTAGCTAAAAAATTTATCAATAACTTTGAAAAATTTGCCGATTATGCCTATGCCAATGAGGAAATTTTAGGTGGCAGAACCCAAGATAACGGATAAAGTCTAAATTATTAGCAGTTTGATAGATAAGTCCTTAGCTCTGTTGGGATTTTTGTTTTAGATACCCAAACCCACAGACTTTAACCATTAGAACACTTCCCTTGCGATAGCTTTAATATTGTCAACTCTACCCAGAGAATAAAAATGAAGTACGGGAACTTCAGCCTTCAGTAGCTCTTTACTCTGTTCAACAGCCCATTCTACACCCACTCGATGTACCTGCTTAGTGTCTTTACAATTAACTACTTCTTTAACCAGGTTATCTGGAAAATTTACGTGAAAGCGTTGTGGCAGGGTATTTAAATGCTTCTTGATAGCAATGGGTTTTAAACCTGGAATAATAGGCACAATAATGCCTGCTTTGCGACATTTATCGACATATTCAAAATATTTTTTATTGTCAAAAAACATCTGAGTAACGATGTATTCTGCTCCTGAATTAATTTTTTTCTTTAAATTTTCAATGTCATTATTGATGCTAGGAGCCTCAAAGTTCTTTTCGGGATAACCCGCCACCTCTATCCAAAAATTAGTAGGTGTATTGTTTTGTAGCTCCTCATCTAGGTAATTACCTTCATTCATACAGGATATCTGGTGTACTAAATCAGAGGCATATTGATGTCCGCCTTCTTGAGGAACAAAGTAAGTTTCTCCTTTTATGGGGTCTCCCCGCAAGGAGAGCACGTTCTCAATGCTTAAAAAGTCGAGGTCGATTAAAGCATTTTCAGTATCCTCTTTGCTAAATCCTCCACATAAAATATGGGGTATAGCATCAATTTTATACTTATTCTGGATAGCAGAACAAATACCTACCGTACCGGGTCTCTTTTTGATGATTTTTCGTTCCAACAAACCATTTCAGTTTCTTATAAACCATCTCCTCCCGGTGATAGGTAACATTCATAAAAGGGGGATTAAATTCAATCAGTTCATCAATCACGTTAAATATCTCATTAATATTCTGACCTTTGAGAGGGGGGCAAAATCTCAAAAGAAAATATAGTTTTACCCGACTGGTTGATGTGATCGATAACTTTCATAATTAATAGTTCAAGTTAGCTTGAAGCCATTTTTCGGCTTCAGCAAAATCAATTCCTTTTCGTTGGGCGTAATCTTTTACTTGGTCTTTACCGATTTTTCCCAAACCAAAATACTTACTCTCAGAATGGGCAAAATAATACCCGGAGACCGACGCTGCAGGATACATTGCCAAATTCTCGGTGAGTTTCTACTCCTATGTTTTCCTCGGCCTTTAGGAGTTTAAAAATAGTTTGCTTTTCGAGATGATCAGGGCAAGCTGGGTAGCCCGGCACCGGGAGAATGCCCCTGTATTTTTCTTTGATCAAAGCTTCATTATCCAGATCTTCATCAGCCGCATAGCCCCAGTACTCTCTGCGGACTTTTTGACGCAACATTTCGGCCAAAGCTTCAACTAAGCGATCTGCTAAGGCTTTTACCATGATAGAATAATAATCGTCGAGGTCTTTTTCAAATTCTTTTGTCAATTTTTCGATTCCTAGACCAGTTGTAACTACAAAACATCCTAGTATAATCCCGTAAACCGCTTTCTTTGGGAGCTATATAATCTGCCAAAGCCAGATTAGGAGCTTGCTTGATTTTTTTGCTTTGTTGCCTCAAAGTATGGAATACCGCTTGCCTTTTACCTTGAGGGGAATAGACCTCAATATCATCTCCTGAGCTATTGGCTGGGTATAAGCTAAAAATCGCTTTGGCTTTCAATAAGTTATCCTCAATAATTTTTTGGAGCTGTTGCTGTACATCCATATACAATGAACGAGCTTACTTTCCTATTACCTTATCTTCCATAATCCTCGGGAATTTTCCACGCAATTCCCAAGTAATGAAGAAGGGAGTCCAGTCGATATAATAACTGATTTTTTTCAGACTGATATTTTTAAAAACTTTTGTTCCGATAAAATTAGGCTCAAAAATATCACTTGCTTTAAAATCTATCTGAAGAGCATTCTTTGTCGCATCCTCGATAGTAAGATACTCTCTATCTACTCTCCGACTTAAATAGTCTTCTCTTAACTTGGTGTATTCCCCTTCAATCTTTGATTGAAAAATCTTCAAAGTTTCTGTTTTACTTAAAGTTTGAGCAACGGGAACACTACGGCTGGCATCATTTACATGAACCACTACTCCCGAATATTCCGGAAATATTTTAACGGCTGTGTGAGCCCTCCTGGAAGTACTAGCTCCCCCAATCATCAGCGGAAAATCAAACTGTTGTCGTTCCATTTCCCGGGCAATAAAGATCATCTCGTCCAATGAAGGAGTGATTAACCCACTAAGGCCTATTATATTTATCTCCTCTTTCTTAGCAGTTTCCAATATCTTCTGTGGAGGAACCATTACACCTAGGTCTATGATTTCAAAGTTATTACAGGCCAAAACCACCCCTACTATATTTTTTACCGATGTCGTGCACATCCCCTTTTACAGTGACTAACAAGATTTTACCTGCTTTTTTTTGCTGCTATTGATCGGTTTTTTCGGCCTCGATATAAGGAGTAAGATAAGCCACAGATTTTTTCATTACCCGCGCAGATTTTATCACTTGTAGTAAAAACATTTTTCCAGAGCCAAAAAGATCATCCACCATATTCATCCTATTCATCAATGGGCCTTCGATCACTTCTAATGTTTTGCTGAAATTGCAGCGGGCTTCTTCTACATCCTGCTCTATAAAATCAGTAATCCCTTTTACCAAAGCGTGTTCTATCCGTTCATTTACTTTACGTTCGCGCCAGGCTAGGTATTTTTCTTTAGATTTGGTTTCGCTTTTAAAACTTTCGGCAAATTCTATTAATCTTTCAGTAGCATCATATCGTCTATCTAGCAGCACGTCCTCCGCCCTTTCCAACAAGTCTCTGGGAATTTCCTCGTATACCTCTAGCATAGTGAGGTTTACGATTCCCATATCCATTCCATACTTAATCCCATGATATTAGGAAAGCAGTATGCATGGCTTCCCTAATGGATCTATTGCCTCTGAAGCTAAAAGATACATTACTAATGCCACCGCTTACCTTAGCTCTCGGTAAATTCTCTTTGATCCATTGGGTAGCTCTGAAAAAGTCGACTGCATTTTTTCGATGCTTGTCTATTCCAGTAGCTACCGGAAAAATATTGGGATCGAAAATGATATCCACTGCCGGGAACTTCAATTTGTTGACCAACAGATCATGCGATCTCCTACATATTTCTATCCGCCTTTCATAAGTATCTACCTGACCTTGTTCGTCAAAGGCCATTACAATGAGAGCTGCTCCAAAACGTTTTATAATCTTGGCTTGCTGTAAAAATTCTTCTTCCCCTGCCTTTAAACTGATGGAGTTGACAACTGACTTCCCTTGGACACATTTTAAACCAGCTTCTATGATTTCCCATTTAGAAGAGTCAATCATAACTGGAACACGAGCAATATCAGGCTCGGCAGCAATTAAGTTCAGAAATTTTACCATCGCTTCTTTACCGTCCAACATACCCTCATCCATATTCACATCTATGATCTGGGCGCCACCTTCTACCTGTTCGCGGAAAATTTCGATGGCCTCATTGAACTTTCCCTCTCTGATCAACCGCAAGAACTTACGCGAGCCAGTCACATTGGTACGCTCACCCACGTTTACAAAATTGGAAACCGAGCTAATATATAATGGTTCTAGACCTGATAGTTTCATATTTGCTTTTGATAGCCAACGATTCTTGGTTTTCTGCTCCAAAAAAGTTTTTCAAAATTTGAATCAAAAATCGACTCCTTATTTTATATTGAATTATGTAAACGGGCAACTATCTCGATGATTGATTTAATGGCAAAGTCTAAAAAGCTTTTTCCATACTCAAAGCAATCGAATCGGTTATCTTTTCAATCTCATTGCAAGTTTAACTCAACTACAAGTTAAGATCAAGAGCTTTGGGTCCTGCTATTAAATCTTTAAACTTAAATGCCATAACTGATCTATAGTCTTCGATTTATAGATTCCGAGCTTATTTTTCTTGGTTTATATTTTCCAGCCAACTCTGCAATAGCTTTGATATGTTCCGGATTAGTTCCGCAACATCCTCCCACGATGTTAACCAATGCTAAATTCAGGTATTCTTTGATCTGTCATACCATTTGTTCTGGTGTTTGGTCGTAATCACCAAAAGCATTGGGCAAACCAGCATTAGGATAGGCGCTAATTAAAAAAGGAGATTTTTGTGATACAACCTGTAAATAAGGCCTTAGCTATTCAGCTCCTAAAGCGCAGTTCAACCCCACAGAAAATAAGGGTGCATGCGAAATGCTGATGAGAAAGGCTTCGATTGTTTGTCCGCTTAAAGTACGGCCGTTGGCATCAGTTATAGTTCCCGAAATCATAATAGGCAACTCATCTCCCCTTTCTTCAAATATCTCCATAATAGCATATAAAGCAGCTTTGGCATTGAGAGTATCAAAAACAGTTTCAATTAAGAGAACATCTACTTTCCCTTTAATAAGTGCTAAAGTTTGCTCGCGATAAGCAACTGCCAATTCGTCAAAACTTACTCCTCTGTAGCTAGGATTGTTAACATCCGGTGAAATACTAGCTGTTTTATTAGTTGGTCCGATAGAACCTGCTACAAAGCGTGGTTTATCAGGTTCTTTAGTAATAAAATCATCCGCCACTTCACGGGTTATCATGGCCGACTGATAATTCAACTCTTCCGCCAAATCTTCCATGTGATAATCAGCCATCGAGATGCGATTGGCATTGAAAGTGTTGGTTTCAATAATATCGGCTTTTGCTTCAAAATATTTTGAATGGATTTCCTTGATGATACGGGGTTGAGTGATGGAGAGCAGGTCATTATTTCCTTTTAAGTCGTATGGATAATTGGCAAATCTCTCTCCTCGATAATCCTCTTCAGCGAGCTTGTAACTCTGAATCATGGTGCCCATAGCTCCATCTAATACTAATATTCTTTTAGAAGCTTCTATGCTACAAAGATGATTGTCTAGATCTTTTTATTGACATTATTAATCAAAGTATACCTAATCGATTGTTTCTTTAATTCTTAAAAATCCTATTTGACAACCCCTGATTTTTAATATGCTATAATTACACAAAACAAAGGAATTAGTAATGAGAAAAAAGGATAATAAATTTAATTGGATTATTTTTACAGTAATGATGACTGAGGAAATTACCTCGCCACCTTTATAATGTACAATGTTCAGCCAAGAACGATTTTCTGTCATGACAATTTACCTATACTTCGTGGTATTAACAGCAATTCCATTGATCTGATTTATTTAGATCCGCCCTTCAACAAAGGACGTAACTTCCACGCTCCAATTGGGGTAACTGCTCAAGGGGCTTCCTTCCACGATATATGGTCACCTGATGAAGTCAAAGATGAATGGCATAACGAGATAAACGACCGCTTTCCCGAACTCTATAAGTATCTCGACGCTGTTGGAAATATTGGAAGCCGTTCGGCAAAGTATTATCTGATTTATATGGGAGTCCGGCTTATCGAGATGAAACGAATATTGAAAGATTCTGGAAGCCTCTACCTACATTGCGATCCAACAGCTTCGCATTATCTAAAATTGTTGTTGGATACGGTTTTTGGACATGCGCAATTCAAATCTGAAATTTCATGGAAACGCACAAGTTCGCACAATGACAGCCAAACGTTTGGAAATGTTCGGGATGTGATCCTGCTTTACGGAAATTCGGATATAAATACCGATTCTGTTCGGGTTCCTTTGGATAACGAATACGTCCAAAAATTCTATCGTTACGAAGATTCCCAAGGACGCTATGCAGTTGATAATTTAACAGGGCCAGGGACATCGGTGGGGGAAAGCGGCAACCCGTGGAGAAGCATTAATCCTGGTGATGTAGGAAGGCACTGGTCAGTTCCGTTGACAGGAAACTACGCCACGTGGATCGAGGAAAACATGATACCGGGATACAGATTTATTGGGACGCCACAGGAACGACTGGATGCGCTTGATAAAGTTGGGATGATTCACCAATCCAAAACAGGACGAAGGGTACCGAGGCTCAAGCGTTACCTAAAAGCCGCAAAGGGTCAGGTTCCTTCTAACTCATGGGACGATATAAACGCTGTGCAGTCTCATTCCAAAGAACGCACTGGTTATCCTACGCAAAAACCACTTGCCCTGTTAACACGGATAATGAAAGCCAGTTCAAACCCGGGCGAGATAGTGCTAGATCCGTTTTGTGGTTGTGCAACAACCTGTATTGCCGCTGAAAAACTTGAAAGACAATGGATTGGAATTGATGTCTCCAAAAAAGCTTACGACTTGGTAATAGAGAGACTTAAGAAAGAAATTCCACCGGACTTGTTCAGGGGGAAGCTTGTTTTTAGAACGGATAGACCGACAAGAAACGATGTGCTCTATAAGAAAGTTCCGACAAAGGAAGACAGGTTTTATCTATACGGAAAACAAAACGGCAAATGTTGCGGCTGCAATACCCAGTTTGAAATACAGCATCTTGAAACAGATCATATAGTTCCCCGTTCACAAGGTGGAGGTAATGAGCGTGAAAACCTTCAACTACTATGTGGTCATTGTAATCGTATAAAGGGCGACCGCCCAATGGAATATCTAAGAGCACGACTTATAAGCTGCTTAAATCCTTTCAAGTTTCAGCAGCGTTTATAACTTAATATTTGTATTTTCACCTTGTGAATTACAAAGAATTAAAGTTCGTTAGGCTTTTCCTAAGATATGCTGTGGAAAACATCGCTCGCACCCACGCCAGCAAACACCTCGATGATCTTGATCTTGGCGCTATTTGGGCACGAAGTGAAGAAGGGTGGCTCTTCCCGGATCCTGAGCCTATCAAACGCTTTGAAGATGTCGTCAACAAACTGTTGAAACTGTTGAAAAAATTCTACAAAAATGAAGATCTTTCAGAGCTCAAAGTTACCAAAGCGCTTCAAACCGCCGTTTTCGAGTCTGTCGATATTAAGGAGAAGCGAGATAAGAATCTGGATGTTCGGTTGGACAGCGCCCTACAGAAGTTGTGGAAATTTCTAAATACCCCACCTAAGGAATACGAATGTTATATTCTGGTTAGCGGCTTGGATCCTCGTTCTCTTCCAGCCTGTTTTGGGGACCTTCGTTTCGTTGTTTTTAATGAAGATCATATTCAAAGACTCAACAAGAAGCACACTGACAAGATGGGCAGGGACATGAACATTGATTTGGTGAACGAAACGAAGGAGAGTTTCTTAAATAAATTGACCGCAATTGTGAAAGTCAATGCACGAGATACAGAGGCGGCTAGATTACTTGCCGATCGAACAGCCCGCACCACTATAGAATGTTTAAACTTCTTCTTGCAATTCGACCACGCTCTTATAGCTCCCTTCCTCGGCACTACGTATTTGACTGTCTCTGACAGCGATTCTTCCATACAAATAATGCGTAGTTTACTTACACCAAGAGAAGGGAGTTTTTCTATTGCCGAGCTTCGCGAGGGTAAAATTATCAAGACTGGTAATATCGAGCGCATAGAGTCGTTATTGCTTAAAAAAAGTCGAAACGAAGTGGAGGAATTGTTACTGAGAGCTGTTTGTTGGGCAGGGAGGGGAAAAGCAAGGGGGGAAAAACGGGACGAGTCGTTTTTAATGCTTACGATCGCTCTAGAATGCCTGATTCTACCACCACCTAGGAAAGCAGAGCTAAATTATCGTCTGTCTCAGCGTGTTGCATGGTTAATGGGTAGAAATGCTAGTGGGCGGAAATCTCTTGTGAAGGATATAAAAGAGCTATATGATATCCGGTCTAAGATCCTTCACGACGGTACTTACGACATAAGGGAAAATGAAAAAGATTACAGATTCCTTTTTTGGATGGCCGAGGAAATAATTGCCAAACTATTGGCAAACTCAGATGTGAAGGAGCTCCACAAGTTAAAAGACTTAGAGGACTGGTTCAATGATTTAACGCTCCAGGTTAAATCTGCTCTTCTCATTAGGTAGATAGACAGAATAAAGTGTTCTGGGAGCTTTATTTGCTACTTTTGCCCCCCCCTAAAAGCTGATATTTTCATGGCTAAGCCCAAGAGGTATACTGTAACCGCTGCCTTGCCCTACGCTAACGGGCCCATACATATTGGTCATTTGGCCGGATGCTATTTGCCCGCTGATATTTACGTACGCTATTTAAGGCAAAGGGGAGAAAATGTAAAGTTTATTTGCGGTTCAGATGAACATGGGGTACCCATTATTATGAAGGCAAAAAAAGAAGGAATTTCTCCTCAGGATGTGGTGGATAAATACCACGGTATTATGAGCCAAGCCTTTGAAGAATTCGGGATTAGCTTTGACATATATTCCAGGACTTCAAAAGAGATTCACCATCAAACAGCATCAGATTTTTTTCTAAAACTATATGAAAAAGGCAGTTTTATTGAAAAGGAAACAAAACAATACTTCGATCAGGAATCAGAGCAGTTTCTAGCTGACCGTTATATACAGGGAGAGTGTCCTCATTGTAGCTATTCTGAAGCATACGGAGACCAATGCGAAAATTGTGGGATTTTGCTGAGTCCAATTGATCTTAAAAATCCAAAATCGAGATTATCAGGAGTAAAGCTCATTCTAAAAAAAACTGTTCATTGGTTTTTGCCTTTAGATCATCTTTCCAGAAAGATCAAAAAGTACATTGAAAGTCATAAAGATTGGAAGTCTAATGTTTATGGACAATGTGTAAGTTGGTTGGATAATGAAGGAGGCTTACGAGCCCGCTCTATGACGCGCGATTTGGAATGGGGTATTCCAGTTCCGATCGACAAGGCCAAAGGAAAAGTGCTATACGTATGGTTTGATGCTCCTATTGGATATATTTCGGCAACTAAAGAATTACTTAGAGACAGTTGGGAAACTTATTGGAAAGATGAGAAAACCTCTTTGATTCATTTTATCGGCAAGGACAACATCGTGTTTCACTGTATTACTTTCCCGGCCATGTTGATGGAATATGGAGAGTTTATTTTACCCGACCAGGTACCCGCCAATGAGTTCTTAAACCTGGAAGGTCGGAAGATTTCCACTAGCCGCAACTGGGCAGTATGGTTACATGAATATCTCAAGGACTTTGAAAACCAACAAGATGTATTGCGTTATGCGCTATGTGTAGTCTCCCCTGAAACCAAGGACAATAACTTTACTTGGAAAGACTTTCAGATACGCAATAACAGCGAGTTGGTTGCTATTTTTGGCAATCTAGTAAATCGGGTACTAATGTTAATAAATAAGTATTATAATGGAGTTGTTCCTGAGTTAGCTGAATTAAGCTCTGTAGACCATCAGTTACTAGGCCAATTGGAAAAAGCTCCACAAAAAATAGGAGGGTTGCTTAGCAGATATCGTTTTCGTGAAGCTCTATCCAGCTATATGGATATAGCCCGAGCCGGCAATAAATACCTGACTGATGAGGAACCCTGGAGAACCATAAAAACTGATGAAAAAAGAACAGCAATAACTATGCATGTAGCTGCTCAGGTTTGCGGACAATTGTCTCAGTTGGGAGAGCCCTTTTTGCCTTTTACTGCTGCGAAGTTGCGCAATTATCTCGGTTTGGATCTCATGAACTGGAATAATTGTATTACCCGTGAATTTGTGCTAGCCGGGAGTACTATACAAAAAGGAGATCTGCTCTTTAAAAAAATAGAAGATAAGCAAGTGAGAGAGCAAATTAACAAACTGAACGTTATTAAAGGAGCCAGTAATCCCTAATCTAAATTATCTTCCTTGAAAGGGAAACTGTTTTTGATGATTTTATCAAAATGGAAAATCCCTATTATAGTTTTGGGCATTACAGAGCCATTATCAGGACGAAAATATCAACAGTCGAAAACCGCGAAGGAAAGCCAGTAACCCGCTTTTCCTTTGATTCTATTAAGATAATGATTCAATAGTTCGTTGACAGAAGGTATCCACATAGCTGGGAGAGTTACTAAGTTTGCCCTCCTTATTGAGAGGGCTTATTAACTAATTTGCTGACTTACCGGAACAATCGACTAATTATTATAACCATTAATTAATAATCTACACTGGCCCCGTAGTACAATGGACAGTATATAGGATTCCGGTTCCTAAGATGCGGGTTCGATTCCTGTCGGGGCTACAGAGCTACAAAATATGCACGTATTGAAAAGCTTTTGATTAAAAAGATTGTTTAGGAGCAAGCATTTAACATGAGTTCTATAAATTGGGAGAGTCAAAATCCTAAATTATGTCAATGATATACCATGAAACTATCTAGAGATTTTACTTTTTTCATGTATTAATTTTAGTTCTATTTGTAGTTGGCTGTTCAAATATAAACGTCCCATGAGGGTTTTGATAATTGACAATTACGATTCTTTTACTTACAACTTGTATCACTATGTTCAGGCTTTTACTGATGATGTGGTCGTTAAGCGTAATAATGAACTGTCTTTAGAAGAGACAGGGCATTTTTCTCACTTTATCATTTCTCCCGGACCGGGCCTTCCTTCCGAGGCTGGTATCATGCTTCCTCTCTTAAAAAAATACTACTCAACAAAAAGCATATTGGGAGTGTGTTTAGGTTGCCAGGCCATCGTTAAGTTCTTAGGTGGCTCGCTCTACAATCAAAATGAGCCATCACATGGCATTGAACAAAAGATTAAACGAATCTCTTCCAATTCCTGGTTGCTGCGCGATATCCCTTCTTCATTTACTGTAGGACTTTACCATTCGTGGGCCATTAATCCAAGCGGATTACCCCTCGAAATAAAAACCACAGCCCAAAGTGAAGATGGTACTGTAATGGCTTTGGAACACCAAGATCTCTCCGTTGCAGGAGTTCAGTTCCATCCAGAATCTATTATGAGTGAATATGGTAAAAAAATTGTAGCAAACTGGCTGAAACACTAACGCTCAAAATCTCCTACTGTTCTCCTGCGCTCTAGCTTTAAATCGCTAAGTATATCTGCCTTAACTCTGATAGTAAGAAAATACGATTGCTGAAAACCAAAAGGAACCCAACTGCACCTAAGTTCCCAGCAATGCAAATCCCGTTTAAAATCAAAAGTGGTATATGTAAACTCATGAGTCTCTATATCATAGCCTGTGTTAAAACCCACTTGCCAGTTTTCAGTAAGATTTAGATCACCACTAATGCTAATAGACTGATTTACAGTGGGTTTTAATTGGTGTTTTGATTCAGTTAAATTGTAGTTGATATTTAAATTCCAAAGAGCATTAAATTCTACTTTATTGCGCAAATCGTAATAGTTTAAATCTCCCTCTGTAATATTCAGTTTACTTTCACCTTTTTGTGTTTCTCCGGCATCTTTTTCCTCTGTGATTTGTTTTTGTTGGCTCCCTTTTTCCTTTCCTCGGCCTCTTTTTTTGAAGGATCCAGAATTAAGATTTAAGCCCATTGTAAACTGCTGTCGTGTATTTCGGAGCCATACGCCATTAATATCTAAAGCTGATTTATTGACCCGCTGATTCAACTCTTTATCGTAGCCATAAAAGTCAAAAGTGGTATTGTAATTAAGGCTCATTCTGTTGTTAAAAACTGAAGATGTTACATCTAGCCTGAGATTAGACCAGTTAAATTCCTCGACTGCCATATTATAACTGGTACGGATAGAAAAACGTTCTAGCAATTTGATTTTTTTAAAGCCGCTACTATCGCGCTTGGATCTTATTTTGACCTCCAAAGTATTTAAAAGACTCATGTTAATATTCCCTTGTGTCCCTTTCGAAGCTGAACCATAAACTGCGTCCTGGTAGCGATTGAATTTATCAAAGGTTCCATTGGTATCGGTCTGCACTCGCTGGTAATATCTCCAAAAGTCATCTGAGTAATCCGGCTTATGTGAAAAACCTATCGTAGGGGTCATCACGTGACGTAACGCTCTTAGATAACCCTTATAGCGAAATAAACCGTAAGCCTTAGTGGTCAAGCTGACTTGACTACTAAAATTGCGATTGGAAAAAAACCCATTGACCGTGTCATACAAAACCTTAACAGAGCTTTTTTTCGCGTCAAAAAAGTAATTTCTACGATTAAAATACCAACGTTCCGTATAATTAAATGAAGGGGTTAACACAAAAAATTTAAGCACTTTATAGTTAGCTGTTAGCTGAACATTATGTTGAATACCTGAACGTGAACTATCTCTAAATACTGCTGGGGTAAATAGCGGCTTGTTTAATTTAGTCCTGATTTCATTAACTCCATTCATAGAATAAGAAAGCCCTGTTTCCTCATACCAGCTCTTCTTAGCAACTGACAGCCTTTTCTTAAAGGGAAAATAACGGCTATTAAGAGTCAGATTTACTTTGGGAAGACTAAAAGAAATATCATTGGTTTGATTGTTCTGTTGATGAGTGAGTGATAAGTTGAGCGTAAAAGGAAAATTATAAAAAGTTTTAATGAGGTTTACACTAGAGTTAAGGCGGTTTTGCAAAACATTGCTGGTATTTACATTCACCACTTTGTTGTATTGTGCACTTGCTACATTTACCTGAGCTCCAAAACGAAAATCGGGTCGAGCTCTACTGTCTTGCTGATGCGACCACTGTATTGAGAAGTCAGAACGGCTGTCAAAAGAAGAGTTGTTGAATTCTACAAAGTCTTTCTCTCCATACCTTATGAGGTTATAGCCTATATTTATATTGCCGTTGTATTTATAACGGGTACGATAATTGACAAGGGTTCTTATCCCAAAACCTCCTCGCGTATATACGTCGCCAGTAGTAGTTAAGTCCACGTAGTCATTTACAGCCCAGTAATACCCTCCGTTACGTAAAAAATATCCCCTGAACTCCGACTCCCCATATGCTGGGATGATAATTCCCGATTTTCTTCCTTCAGCGATTGGAAAGAAGCCAAAAGGTATCATTAAAGGAGTGGGTACATTACCCACATTCAGGTAAGCAAACTGGGTTACTACTCTTTCACCTGATATTAACTTAGCCTTGGGAGTTTTTATGCTGAAGTGCGGATGCGCCTGGCTACAAGTGGTAAACGAAGCGTTTTTGACAAAAAAAATATTATTTTCTGTTTTCTTCACCTTTTCTCCGTGAAGGTAGCCTTTCCCTTCTTGCGTGATAACTTTTTGAATATGAGCTTTTTTAGTATCAAAATTATAGCGCATCACATCCACTTGGTAAGTTTTACCATCTTCGGTAAAAATGGGGGTCTGTTGTATTTTACCTGTACTGTCAGCCAAACCTTCTGCATAAAGCTCATTAGTGTTAAAATTTATTTTGATATAACCTGCTTTAAGGGTTATATTTTGATAACCTGTATAAGCCTGATTGTATAAGTGTATTTCTCCCTCTGTCATACTCCCTATAATACTGTCCTCAGCAGTGTAATCAATCATATCAGATAACAAACCAGACCCCTTAGAAGCAGAGCGGGCGGAGTCGGTACTTAGCTTAAATCCATCTGTCTGCAAAGTATCATTCAAGGAAGTGTCGCTGACTACTTGAATATTTTCTAAAGAAATTTCATCTTCTAAAAATGTGGAATCTATGAAATCTACCTGCGCATTTGCAAATACTACGAAACCGATAAAAGTTGCTACTAAAATGATTATTTCACTACCTCGAAACATTTAATATGACTAATTAAATTTGCCATTGAGGATAGAATCTGTAGTTCAGAGTCACCAGGGCTAATAAAAAGATCAGTCCATTGAAAAGAGTACTTGTCATAACGCTATCATGCATTTTGTTTTTACTCATTACATCGGGTAACGCTATTCTTTCAATAAAAAATAGTGGTGTTAAAACAGTTGTAATAGATGCCGGGCATGGAGGTTTTGACCCTGGAAATTTGGGCACTCACAGATACAAAACTACTGAAAAGGATATTGCACTTAAGGTAGCTTTAAAACTAGGGGGGCATATAGAGGATAATTTTGATGACGTTAAAGTGGTTTACTCCCGTAAAACCGATGTTTTTGTTAGACTCAAAGACCGGGTCGATGTTGCCAATAAAGTCGAGTCTGATCTCTTTATATCCATCCACTGTGATGCATTCCCTAATGAGCTTATTCATGGAACTACCTCTTTCGTGATGGGAAAGGATCACGATGATGAGAATATGAGGGTTGCTAAACGGGAAAACTCCGTGATTCTTCTGGAAGAAGATTATGAAGAAAACTATGAAGGTTTTGACCCTAATAAGCCCGAGACTTACATTGCTCTTACGGCTTATCAAAATGCCTTTTTAAATCAAAGTGTGTCGCTGGCGCAAAAAATACAGGATCAATTCAGACAAAGAGTAAATCGCAAAGACCGCGGTGTAAAGCAGCAACCCCTTTATGTTACTAGTCGTACCGTCATGCCAGCAGTGCTAGTTGAGTTGGGTTTTCTCACTAATAAGGCTGAAGAAGATTTTCTCAATTCAGACAGAGGGCAATCTTATATGGCTTCTGCTATCTTCAGGGCTTTCAGAGAGTACAAAAAGGAAAGGGAATTATTTTCTATCAAACCAGTACAAAAAGCTACTTCCACCACGGTTGTTACTGATTCAAAAAAAACTACAATACCCGATGATTCAGTTAAGTCCCAAAATGAAAATGATGTATACTATGCCGTACAGATTATTGCCAGCAGACAGAAAAAAGAGTTAATACCCGAAAACTTCAACGGGATTGAAGAAGTTACTTTTTATCAGGATGGCAGCCTTTATAAGTACTTAGTAGGTAAAACTAACACATTAGAAAGTGCCCATGCCCTCAGAGCCGAAATTAAAACAAAGGGATTTAAAGATGCTTTTGTGATAGCTATTGCTAACGGAAAGAGGATATCACTCAAAGAGGCCCAAAAATTCCTTCAATAAATCTTGGCTCTAAGACAACTTTAGCGTCTCGGAATACATGCTAAGATACGATGAAGTAAAAGGAAAACTAGGCATTACAAAGAGTCACTACATTTTAGAACGAAAATTTCTCTAAATTTTAAGGAATTTTCCCTGGGTATTACAGCCCCAAAGACAGTGGAATAAACAAGATTCGATAGGCCGGCAGTAAATTAAGGTATATAACAAAATAAGACAAAGAATAAACGGGAAGGTGTAGTAGGAAAATAGTGCTGGATTGTTGAAAGGCTATCTTACAAACTCATTATCAAAGGTACAGTAAAAAACAGATAGTGTCAACGTACTCTGATAGATGAAGAGGATACCATGTTAACTGTCAAATGTTTCATTGTTTATCTATTGTTATTTGTAATTAAACATATTCATAATCAACCTCTTTGTCAACAAACTTTACTTACATAGAAGCCTACCCCCTGCTTGAATTGCATCACAAGTGTTTAAATGCCTCCTATTGTTTCCATAGTTGCTTTACTTCCAATAAGTGCCTATGCGCTTTGTTAGATTATTTGCGCCTTTAACGAGTAGATGAGTGTAAATAGAAGTCATGTCTTTGTGATATTCAGCTACCCATAAAGATATTAAAGTTTTTAACTATTGATTGAAGGCTCTTTATTAAGCCATGCTTAACCTTGCTACACTCTTTAGATTTAATCCCAATTAAAAGTTGGGGTAGTGAAGTTATTCCAATTTATAGTGTTCAACCATTCTTCGTAAGCATAATTTAATCTCATAGGTTAGATAATACGGGTTAAGTAAATATAATTTTAGATGTTTTGTTTCTAGTATGTACTTCAAAAAGCATTGAAATACAAGGTTATATTTACTTCAAATATCTGACTTATTATAGTTATTTTGATAAGTTTATTTAATATTCTTGTGTCGTAAAGATTCTTGCTATTCTTGAAGTTTGATGATCTTCTTTCTTTTAATTGTTATTGCCATTGTTTGTTGGAGTTTTTTTTCCTTTTACACCCCCTATTTGAAGCAAAAGGAGTTTAAGAGAAATCCTTTTGCTGAAGCTAATCCAAATGCACTTCCATTTGCTATAATTATTGATACAGAAACGACGGGATTGAGAAAATACGATGGTATGCCTACCAAAAAAGTAGTAAAAGATTTTCCTGGCCTATTTCCAGATATTGTTGAAATTGCTTGGATAACCGTATCAAGAGAGTATGAAGAAGTAACAAGAAAATCATTTATTCTTAAACAAGAGGGAAAGATTCCACAAGAAGCAATTGATATTCATGGAATTACAGATGAACGGTGTGAAAAAGAAGGTGTGGACTTTTTAGAAGTTTACGAGAAACTCCAAAAAGATATCGGAGGTTGTGATTATTTAGTTGGTCACAATGTAATGTTTGATAAACGGGTTATAGAAGGCTTTTGCATTAAAAGATCTTTTCGAAAGCCATTCTACAAGATGAAAACATATGATACAATGAAAATGGGTAAGCAGATTATGAGGCGAACAAAATTTAAGTTAGAAGATTTGGCTTTTGAAGTGTTTTCAAGAGAGCGAATAGAAGAAAAAATTTCATTTCATAATGCCTCGCACGATGTTTGGATTACCACAAATCTTTTTTGTTGGCTTCATAAAAATGGATATAAATTTTAATTGTGTAATATCTCCATTAAATAACTAATAAACTCTTCATTAGTAATCTTTATATACTTACTTCAAAAATGTGCTTTTCTTTTTATGTTCTGTGATTTTCATTTTTTTTGTACAAATTTATGGCAAATGGACTACGAACAGTAGTGCTGAAATAAGTTCTCATACTTTTTCTTTTCATAAGTCCTCTTTTTTGATACTGAGATCATAAATCGCGTCAGTAGTTCAAGAACGCTGATTAATATGAAACGAAACATTCCAATAGTCGTCTTATCTTTTCACGCACCGTCCTGACAAATTTCATATGTCGGACATCTAGTTTTTCACAGCCCTAAAGTACTATTCCTGTTGACGAATTAGTTATGCATTACTTTTAAACTGTCAGTCTAATTTAGACTGCTAAACTAAGCACTAAATCACAACTTAAAATTTATACCTGCAATATTCCGGGATTATATTTTTTAGTGATAGGGGCGTGATTTGCCATTTCAATTCCCATGCTAATCCATTGGCGAGTTTCCAATGGATCTATAATAGCATCTGTCCATAAGCGGGCAGCGGCATAGTAGGGTGAAATCTGACTGTTGTAGCGATCCTGTATTTTTTTCAGCAGTTCCTCTCGTTTCTCTTTTGTGACCCTTTTTCCCAAGGCTTTAAGACGATTGGTCTCAATCTGTAATAAAACTTCAGCCGCCTGAGTACCTCCCATTACTGCGATCCGCGAAGAAGGCCAGCCTACGATCAAACGGGGATCATAGGCTTTGCCACACATAGCGTAGTTGCCAGCCCCAAAAGAGTTGCCAATAATGACTGTAAACTTGGGCACCACGCTATTACTCATAGTATTTACCATTTTAGCCCCGTCTTTAATAATACCTCCATGTTCGGAACGAGATCCTACCATAAATCCCGTAACATCTTGAAAGAACAATAGCGGTATTTTTTTTTGGTTGCAATTAGCGATAAAACGGGCAGCTTTGTCTGCACTTTCGGAATAGATCACACCACCAAACTGCATTTCGCCTTTTTTACTGCGTATTACTTTACGGTTGTTGGCTACTATGCCTATTGCCCAGCCATCAATACGAGCATAGCCCGTGATAATAGTTTTTCCGTAATCTGCCTTGTATTCCTTTAGTTCGCTATTATCCACTATGCGCTCAATTACCTCACAGGTATCATAGGGCTTGGCACGGTCGGTGGGAATGAAGCCATAAATCTCTTTTGGATCTTTTTGGGGTGAAGTAGGTTTTTTACGGTTAAAGCCAGCCTTTTCAAAATCTCCCATTTTGTCCACTATATTTTTAATAGAGTTTAGGCAGTCGAAATCGTCTTTCGATTTGTAATCGGTAACACCCGAAATTTCGGAATGAATAGTGGCACCTCCCAAGATTTCATTGTCGACATCTTCGCCTATAGCTGCTTTTACCAGGTAAGAACCAGCCAAAAAGATACTGCCTGTTTTATCCACGATCAATGCTTCGTCACTCATAATAGGCAGGTAAGCTCCACCCGCTACACAACTTCCCATAATAGCCGCAATTTGCGTAATGCCTTCTGAAGACAGGATAGCATTATTGCGGAATATGCGCCCGAAATGTTCTTTATCCGGAAAGATTTCATCTTGCATAGGCAAATACACCCCGGAGCTGTCTACTAAGTAGATAATAGGAAGGTGATTTTGTAAAGCAATTTCCTGTGCCCTTAAATTTTTCTTTCCGGTAATGGGAAACCAAGCTCCGGCCTTTACAGTAGCATCATTGGCTACCACGATGCACATACGTCCTTTGACATAACCTATTACTATTACCACACCGCCGCTGGGACAACCGCCATGTTCTTCATACATTTCATAGCCGGCAAAAGCGCCTATTTCTATCTGAGGCCAGTCTTTGTCCAGCAAGTAATCAATGCGCTCACGGGCAGTCATCTTGCCCCGCTGGTGCAGCTTATAAATTTTTTTGCTCCCACCACCTTTATAGATAACCTCCAGTCTGCTTTTTACTTCTTTGACTAAGAGTTTATAGTAGTCTTCATTTTTGTTGAATTCCAGATTCTGTGGCATCTTTTAATAACATTTATCGATAATCCACTCGGCTTGTTTCCTTACCAGAAAGTTATCTTTGGAGGGGTCGCTTACAAAAAAGTTGAAGTAGTTACGCTCATCATAGACAGACACTAATATCATTTCGGGAACACCATCTCCGGTAAGGTCACCATACCAGTAAATTTCAGGCATGCCACATTGCCCGGGATATACAATTTCTTCCATAAGGTTTTGCCTGATGGCTGACAAGTATTTGTCTCCGCTTAGAATTAGTTTATAACTTTCCAAGTCGGGACAGGGACTTATACTTTGCACAGTCCCCATAGCTGATAATTTAATGGGATTTTGTCCTTCTGTCAAAACAACTTGCTGACCAGGAAACACTCTATTCTCCCTATAGCGGAGTAGTTTACCTTGATCTTTGATGGTAATTTTTTTCAGTTCCAAGGGTTTGTTTACGCCAAAAAGGAAAATGCTTCTTTCTTTATTATCAGTAATAATATCAAATTCCAGATTTTTACCCACATTGTATTTGCTCTTTACTACAATGATTTCTACCTGCTTGATATGGTAATTGCCACTCCTTCCTTTTTCATCTTCAGGATAAATTCCATACCACAACAAGCCAGGATCAATATCGCGAATGTCACCACAATAGTTGTAAACCTCGGTAACAAAGCTAAACTTGCTGGCAGTGGTAGTAAAAATTGACACCGGAGTTGTAACGATAGATTTTTCCACTTTTTTTTCAATAGGTTTTTCTTTCACAGAAGATTCAGGTACTATGCTACTATCAATAGCTTGTCTTTCTTTCTCAATACCTATGACCTCTAGGAATCCATCAAACATATAACCTTTATACTCTTTGTAATATACTCTGCGCCAGTTACCTTTAATGTTTTCATAGGTCATAGTTCCAAAAGAAGCCAAACAAGCCTTCAAGCTGGTGTCGTAAGGCACTGTGACAATCACTTCAGCGGAGAGAGAGGGCCGGCTACGCATTTTCATGCCAGATGGGGCTATAATACGACATTTCATACGATCTTCACAATCGGCTAGCTGGCCGTTCCCTACAAGAGAAAAACCCATAAGAAGGAATACTGCTAAGTTTCTTCTCATAAGATTAAAAGCAATTGACCGAAAATACAAATTAAAGTTGCTTGAGATAATCATAGGCAACCGCTCCTTCGTTAAATAGCAAATCGATAATAGACAGGTTAGGGCGAAATCCAAATTTGCTCCCAAAAATTTGGAAATAGGGATCAAAATGCTTGATAATAGGTCGTTTAGGATGAAAGATTTCGCGATAATCTTCCTTATCCATGGGATTAGCTTCCCAGACCTTGCTGACCTCTATGGGAACGATTATCTGTAGCCAGTTCAGCATTAACTCCAGCAACTGTTTGTTCCAATCGATGAGTTTTTCTATTGGCCTTTGAAAATGGGCTTCTAGTTCGGGGCCTAAAATTTCAAAAAAAGGAGAGGAATGATAGGCAGTAAGGATAGCCTTCCAATGCTGGGAAGACCAGTTTTCGTAGTAGCTTATCAGGATAGAGTCGGAAGTTTTTTCGCTTCCGATACGCCGTACCGGGATGTTGAGCATTAAAGTTCCATTAGGACTATCGATATAACAACGACTGCGGTAGCTTTGCTTTTGCCAACTTTCGTGCTCTTCCAGCACCACTCTTTCGCAGGATAGCAACTTGGCATACCAAGATATTGGTCCTAGATAGGTCATGCTGAAAAGTCCGATCATATTGTTTCCCTCTTAGCTTTTCTCTCTTTGAGATATCTGTTTATGAAATAGATAACCAGCGCCGCAATCAATACATGCCAGAAATAAGATCGACGAGGCTCAACGCCACTTACGGTGGTAAAGATTCGATCGGTACGAACTTTATTCAAGCCGCTGGCATATTTGTCGTAACTCATCCAGATAAAGACTGGTTTGCCTACAATATGATCTTCCGGTACATAACCCCAGTAACGGGAATCGTCCGACGCATGACGGTTATCTCCCATCATCCAGTAATAACCTTGCTTAAAGATATATCTGGTGGCTGATTCGCCGTTCAGGATAAAATGATTGTCTTTGCGCTCCAAGATATTCCCTTCATAAGCAGTAATAATCCGATGGTAGCGATGCCAGCTATCTTCATTCAACTCAATTACATCCCCTTTTTTAGGCATGTACAAAGGCCCGTAATTGTCTCTTGTCCAGGAATAAATAATCTTACTAGAGTTTTTAGGATTTGGAAAAAGGTCTTGAGTTACCCTGGTATAGGAAAATCTTAAGTATATTTCCCTGAGGATATGTGGTAAGTCATTATCGTATTCCGAGAAGTCTTTTTTGCCAATGATAGGCTTAAAATAAGCAATATTGGAAAGGTTTTTAAACGTATCCCCAGTTGATTGTGGAATGTTGATCATCCTTACACGGTCATTAAATATTCGTACATCTCCTTCGTGCAAATGAGGGTCTTTAACGTAATTAATGTCAAAATCTTCTTTTAGTTTCTTAACGTTGAAGTCTACCCCATTGGTTTCCACATAATAGCTGGTTTGAGGGTTAGCTCTTTCGGGCAATTCATTTTTTACGCTGTTAATATACACCTGGCCATCAATGATGGTGAGAGTATCGCCAGGTAAAGCCAAACAGCGTTTTACATAGTGTTCGCGCTTGTCAATGGGACGCACTTTTCCATCCATATTAATAGGTCTTATATCTTCAGCCGGGTAGTTGAACACCACTGGTTCGTTTCGTTTTACTTCCATGAACTTGGGCAGACGTATATAAGGAAGCTGTATCCATTCCAGATAACTTTCCACATTAGTAAATGGGATTTTATTATGTACCAGTGGAATGGCAAAGGGAGTAATGGGCAACCGAATACCGTAGTGCATCTTACTTACAAAGAGAAAGTCGCCTACCATCAATGACTTTTCCATGGACGGAGTAGGGATGGTGAAAGCTTCAAATGTAAAGGCTCGAATGGCAGTGGCTGCTACTACGGCAAAAATGATGGAGGCTGTCAGTTCGCTCACGCGCTTCCGAATGTCTTTATGATCTCTCCCTATACGCTTAAGCTCTTTGGTATAATTGAGATAAGCCAAGTAAACATAGAAGCTAAGGATACTATAAATAGTGTATTTGAGCTTACGGAAATTGAAAACGTGCAGCAGCTCAAATACGACTACTAGATTCATAACATTATTTACTACCGGCAGATAAATGAGAAAAATCCACCACCAAGGGCGTTCTACAATCTTCAGCAGGATATAGGTTCCATAAAAAGGGACAAAAGCTTTCCAGGCCTTATGGCCGGCTGCTAGGTAAAATTTCCAGGTGAATAGACCGAAAATGATTGGGACGGCTATAAGAAAGGCTAATAGTTCTGTCACAGTTTTAATACATCTTTCATTTGATAAACCCCTTTTTTACCGTTTAAAAACTCAGCAGCCATTACAGCTCCCAGGGCAAAACCTTTGCGGTTATGCGCTTCGTGTTTTATCTGGATGGTATCAATATCCGACTGGTAAGTAATAACATGCGTTCCGGAAACGTCTTTTATACGTTTGGCTTCAATGTGAATCTGTTCTTTAGCATGTAGTTCATCCATGGTCCACCCTCCTTTACGGCTCAGGTTTTTTTCTATCTGCTTGGCTAGACTCACGGCAGTACCACTAGGAGCATCTAGTTTCTCAGTATGATGAGCTTCTTCAATGCTTACTTCATATTGATCAAAGGCTTCCATGACTCTCGCGAGCTTTTGATTAATTTTGAAAAAAACATTTATTCCTAAACTAAAATTTGAGGCGTATAACAAGGCGGACTTATAGGTCTGGCAAAGTTCAACCGCTTTGCTATACTTATGCAGCCAACCAGTAGTGCCTACTACCACGGGAATTTGATTTTTAAGGCAGATGGAAACGTTGCCAAAGGCAGCTTCTGGGCGAGTAAATTCTATAGCTACATTAGCTTTGATCAATTCTTTTTCATCTACGCCTTCACTGTTAAAACAGGCCACTACCCGATGTGCTTTTTGTAACAGTATTTCTTCAATAGTTTTGCCCATTTTCCCATATCCTATCAGAGCTACTTTTATCATATGTCAAATTTTAGGCTGAGTCCAAGGAAATTGTAATAAGGTGATTTAATTATTGCGGGTTCCATGTAGAAACTCAGATTATCATCTACATTGTAGTAATGCAAATGAGCATCCACGTACGCATCTAATATGTTAAGCGCATAAACTACTACAGTAAGGATAATAGAAATATCGCGCCATTTACGAAATCGATTTTGGATCTCGATCAGTTGTCTTTCGTTGTATATTCCGACATAAGGATCAGTGGTAACAGAATCGGAATCAATGCGGGTGTGGAATGCGTCTAAAAACCTCCTGTATGACTTGTGATTGTCTGCTGTAAAGTAAATAGTAGTACTCAATCCAGCATAGATAATAAGCATTTTCCAGTAGCTTCTGTTATAGGCTTGTCCCAAGCCAGGAAACACGGTAGATAACCAGGCAGCTTTGGCTATGGAATGTGTTTTAGTAATTTCTTCTGTGGGAATTACTTTTTTCGCCTGCGCCTGTATATCTTCATCTTGCCCGAATGAATAAAGGAAGTACAATATTAAAGTGAAGCTTATTGAGTATTTTTTTAAATGGAATCTCAACTCTTTAACAAACTAAGAATTCTTTTTTAGGTCGTTGTCGTTTTGGAAAGATATAACAATTTTACCTTGGCCTCGATTATTTCACATGAGGCTTACTTGTAAATGCAGCATACTGGAAATTTGTTTTGCTACTTCTTTTACCTCGTACGAAAGAGTTGCTTTTTCTTTACCTTTTACAGAGCCTTTTTTATTTTCCTTCAAGTTACGAGTCCCCCCTTTGTCCTATCAGAAAGGTCTTTGACAATAATGGTTTTATACAAATCGAACTGATCTCCTTTGTTTTCTATATTGATTATAGCTCGTGCATGTCCCATAGTAATCATGCAGTCGCGTATGACCGGCTTGCATAGATAGACTGTAGCTTTAAAAGTTGCGAATAATTGGTGATAGCTGACCTCTTTTTACCCACTCTTTTACTCATTGCTTCCTGAGTAAGGCTGCACTCATCGACCAGTCGTTGGCAACTGAGAGCAATCCCTATGGCATCTAGTTTTCCTCGTTGAATATTTTCCACCAGAGCCATTTTCAACATATTCTGATCGGTTGCCGTGTAGATGTATGCGGGGATAGTTTGTAATCCAACTAGCTTAGAGGCCTTGAGTCCCTGCTCCCCGCTGATAACGACATAAATATCTTTATCCGATTTCTTGCTAACGGTAATAGGCTGAACGATACTCAGCTCTTTGATAGAAGCGGCTAATTCTTCTAATGCTTCTGTATCAAACTGAATACGTGGTTGACAAGGACTGGGAACAACCTTATCAATATTAATTTCAGCAATAGCCCCAATTAGTTCGTTAATATTGTTGTTTTTTTCAGATTTTATATGCTCATTGTCTCCAAACAAGACTGAAAGTCCTTTACCTAATGCTCTTTTTGGGGGTGCTATCATTAACTCGTTCTTTGTAAAATCAACTGCTGATTTTAAGTGACCTGTTTTACTTCTTCGTTTTTCTCTAAGAATTCACGGGCTAAATTTAAATAATTCTCAGCGTCATTGCTGGAAACATCGTACATAATAATGCTCTCGCCATAACTGGGCACTTCGCTGAGTTTTACGTTACGGTGAATAATGGTATTGAAAATCATTTTCTGGAAGTGCAACCTCATTTCCTCCACTACCTGGTTTGACAAACGCAGACGAGAATCAAACATGGTAAGTAGTAAACCTTCTATATTCAGGTTTTCGTTGTGGAGGATCTGCACGATTTTAATGATATTCAGCAGCTTGCCAAAACCTTCTAAAGCAAAATATTCGCACTGGACAGGGATGATAACGGAATCAGATGCTGCAAGGGCATTCAAGGTTATCAAACCTAGGGAAGAGGCACAGTCTATGAAAATATAGTCGTAATTATCTTTTATTTCCTTTAGGGCGACCTTGAGCATTTCTTCCCGCTTTTTTCTATCTACTAGCTCAATTTCTACTGCCACTAGGTCTATTTGAGCCGGCATTATGTCCAAGTTAGGCGACTTGCTTTTAAGTATAGCATCTATAGCTGGCAACTCGTGCTCTAAAGTCTGATAAGTTCCTCGATTTATATTATCGGGTTCAAAACCCAGCGCCAAGGTAGAATTAGCCTGGGGGTCTGCGTCTACTAATAAAACTTTTTTCTCCAATACGCCCAGAGAGGCAGATAAGTTTACTGAAGTGGTAGTTTTGCCCACACCTCCTTTCTGATTAGCTATGGCAACAATTTTTCCCATTTCCATTAAATTTTCTTATTACGTGCATTGTTGAAAGAAACTATAGCTTTGTCACTTAACTCTCTCATTCATAGAAAGAATCGTGCAAAACTCAAACTTGGAGCAGATGGGGTAGAAGTTACAATTTAAATTTCGTTTTATTAGCGCTTTTATAATGCTTGGATATTTTGATGGATGAAGAAAGAAAAATAGTAAACGAGACATGCGGTGGAAATTCATAAAAAACAGGTAAGGGAATTTGTAGAACACTAAACAACGCCATTCTAAAAGACAATTTTAGGCCCTTCAGAGAGTGGTTTTAACAATTTCGGTTTGAGTTTCCAAATTATTTTTCCTCACTACGACTGTAATAAGGAGGCCGCCGGGTTTCTGAGATTACCTCTTTTCCTTTTTCACTGATGATGAATTCGGTAACTTCATTCAACAAATCTTGGAATTCTTCGAAGTCTTCCTTGTAGAGATAGATCTTGTGCTTTTTGTAATAATAACTCCCATTATCAGATGTGTATTTCTTACTTTCTGTAATAGTCAGATAGTAGTCATCTTGTTTTGTGGCCTTTACATCAAAGAAATAAGTCCTACGACCTGCTTTCAATATCTTTGAGTAAACTTCTCCTTTGTTGTAGTTTTCGTTATCGCTCATTTTTCCCATTTTATCTTTTTCTTTTTAAATGACAAAGCTAGAAAAATTCTTGAACAGAAAGTATCAATTGAAAATTCTTGAAGAAAATTAAACGCCCTTTTTTCTAGTGTTTTCCAAAAGTTGCTGCTCATACATGTTTTTGTAGTATTTGTTCATTTTCATAAGTTCCTCATGTGTACCTTCTTCTATAATGGTACCGCTATCGAGCACAATGATCTTATCGGCATATTTTACAGAGGAAATACGATGACTAATAATAAGCATCGTTCTCTTTTTAATCAGTTTTTTGAGATTGGACAGGATTTTCTCTTCAGTTTCAGTATCCACAGCAGAAAGACAGTCATCAAAAATGAGAAATTTTGACTCTTTAATGATAGCTCGGGCAATACTCACCCTTTGTTTTTGTCCGCCGCTGAGGGTAATGCCTCTTTCACCTATCCAGGTATCGTAATCATTTTTAAAATCCACTATGTTATTATGTACCTCGGCATTTTTAGCAGCTGCTTCAATCTGTTCAAAGGGAATGTCTTTTAAGCCAAAGCTTATATTATTTGTAATAGTATCTGAAAATAAAAAGGCTTCTTGAGGCACATAGCTAATTGATCTCCGTAAATCATAAAGATTTACGTCTTTAATATCTCTGGCATCAATTAAAATGCGTCCTTTTGTAGTGTCGTATAATCTGCCAATAAGAGAAGCACCTGTACTTTTTCCAGACCCAGTTTTACCTACAATGGCTAAGGACTCGCCTTCTTTCAATTCAAAACTCACATCATTTAGAGCTTTTATGCCGGTGTCCGGATAAGTAAAGCTCACATTTTCAAAAGTTACTGAACCTCGAAGATCGAATGGCTCATTTGTAGGATTGCTAATTTCAGGAACTACATTTAAAAATTCGTTAATCCTTTCTTGAGAAGTTGCTGCCCTTTGTACTAAAGAGGTAACCCAGCCGATAGAAGCTACAGGCCAAGTAAGCATGTTTACGTAAATGATAAATTCAGCAATATTACCAGTAGTAACATTTCCCTTGATTGCTTCTTGCCCACCAACGTATACGGTAAGGATGGTAGATAATCCGATTAACAATATCATAACCGGGAAAAACAGGGCATTAATGCGGAAAAGCTCCTTTTGTTTTTCCAAGTAAGCATTGGCTTCGCCTAAAAAATCCTTGATGGAATTTTCCTCTCTTACGTATGCTTTTAATACTCTGATGCCCGAAAAAGCTTCTTGTACAAAAGTGCTGATGCTGCTTAATTGTCTTTGTACCTGCTCACTCTTAATGTTTACCATATGGCTGATGTAATAAATCAAGATAGCAAGAACAGGTAAAGGAGTCAGCACATAAAGAGCAAGTCTCACATTAATAGAAAGCATAATGCTAATTATAATAACTGATGAAAGAAATACATTTATAGTATACATAATTGCTGGCCCTAAATACATTCGTACCTGACTGACGTCTTCACTGATACGATTCATTAGATCTCCTGTACTATTCCTTTTATAAAAGGCCAGAGATAGCTTTTGATAGTGATCGAAGATCTCATTTTTCATGTCATATTCAATATAGCGGCTAGCCACTATTATAGTCTGACGCATAAAAAACATAAAGACTCCCTTTAACAGCGAAGCGCTTATAATGATAATCCCGTAAAGAATTAACTTGTTCCGCAGGAAGTTTTGGTCGAGATGATCAGAGTTGTTTTGATAATCCAAGATGGACTCTTCTACTACGTTAAAAGATTCCCTTACATATTGAGCTGGGAACACTCCAAAGATTACGGAGATAGTTACAAAAACAACCCCTATGATAAGGCGTCCACGATATTTATAAAAATATTTGTTTAGTACCCAGAGAGATTTCATTCATTTTGAAACTCAAGAAATTCAACTATTTTTACGAAGCTATTGATGATAGTCTATATAACTCTATATGGAACAGGAATCCAAAGGTAAGCCTAGTATTTCTTTTCAAATTTATTTCCACCTTGATAGCTATAATGAGGGATCTCAATATACTGGTCAAACATATGACTGAAGTCGAAGCTAGAGCTATTACCCTAATCACATACACGAAGATAAAGTTATTGAGGTTTCGGAAAAGTATCATATTGAAGCTCATAGAGAACAAAAAGGTTAAGCAAGCTAATCCTCAAATTCTCAACTGTTATTAGATATGCTGAGTCGTAGACATATTCGCATCAAGGTGTTGCATGCTCTCTATGAGTATTTTAAAAATCCGAGCGATATAGCTCAAGGTGAAAACAAGCTTATCAAAAATATCAACGCCATTTTTAGGCTATTCCTACACGAGCTTAAACTGCTTATTGAAATGCTGCAGATTGCAGAAAGTCAGATTGAAATAAAGCGCCATAAAAAACTACCTACACTTGAAGATTTGAATCCTAACTTCAAGTTTATACAAAATAGGTTTCTCAACTGGTTAGCCAACAACACTCAACTTGATGAAATGTTGGAAAAGCACTATATATCCTGGTCAGAGAATAGGGAAACGCTGAATAAAATATTTAGAGATTTTCAGGCCAATGAGGAATATGTCGCATATATGAACAGCAAGCCGACAGGTCTGCAAGAAGATAAGAAGATAGTAAACCAGCTATACGGGAGGTATATTGCTCAAAGTGATTTGCTGCACCAAATATATGAGAATCAAAATATGCATTGGGCTGATGACCTGGATGCTGCCCAGATGATGGTTAGTAGGATTATTAAAAAGTTTGATAGTACTAGTAACGAAAATTCTATTTTTCCTGGATTATTAAAAGATTCTTCAGATATGGATTTTGCACTGACACTTTACCGAAAATGTGTTATCAATAATGAGGAGTACGAAAAAAAAATCCATAATAAGACTAAAAACTGGAAAGCCGGCAGAATTGCTTTTATAGATATCATCTTCATGAAAATGGCTCTGTCTGAATTAGTGAATTTTCAGGAAATACCAGTCAAAGTAACGCTGAATGAATACATTGAACTGAGCAAAGAATACAGTACTCCTAATAGCGGGAATTTTATTAATGGAGTCATTGACAAGCTAAAAGATGAGATGACTCAAAGCGGCGAAATAAAAAAGATTGGTAGAGGATTACTTTAACATTATCTTTGCTTGGCTGAATAGAACGATAATCAAGTTATGATTGAACAAATCAATTAAAAAATGAAAGAACCGATTATTGCCCTTACGGGTTTTGCTTTATTGAGTTTTGTTGCTTGCGACAATGCTGTTGGTAAAATTCAAAGCTCCTCTGACAATTCTGCAGACACCATCTTAGACGTTGGCACTGTTGATGCAGAAGGTACACCTGTTTTTGATTTTGTCGAAGAAAGTTTCGACTTTGGTAAAATTAAAGAGGGAGAGATAGTTGAGCATGATTTTATTTTTGAGAACTCAGGTGATGCCCTTTTGATTATTACTAACGCCCAGGGAAGTTGTGGTTGTACTGTTCCAAAATGGCCCCGCGAGCCTATCGCTCCTGGTAAAGAGAGTCTTATTAAAGTATCGTTTAACAGTAGCGGTAAAACGGGAAACCAATCTAAAACGATTACTTTGAGCGCTAATACAGTACCTAATACTAAAGTACTTAAGATAAGTGCTACGGTGCAACCCAAAACAGAATCAAAAACCGAAACAGCAATTCCTGCACAAGACGCAAATTCCTAATCTTAATGATATTATCTATTTTTTTACAGAGTCCAAAATCGTCGTCACCCTTTGAAAGCTGGCTGTTATTACCTCTTCTTTTGTTGATAATGTATTTTTTCTTTTTTCGTCCGCAAATTAAAAGACAAAAGGAAGAGAACAGGTTTCGCAAAGAAATAAGCAAAGGGATGCGGATTGTAACGAGTAGTGGAATTCACGGTAAAATTCTCCATATTGACGATAATTATATTATTCTCGAAAGTGAAAATAGCAGACTGAAACTAGATAAAAGTGCTATCTCTAAAGAGATGAGCGTCGTTTACCTATCGAAAAAAGGAAAGGACGATAAAGGTAAACAAGAAAAAAAGTGATTTAGAAGTGGCCTTACATCCGTTTCTTATTGCTTATGGATACAGATCAAAACCGGTATAACAGGTCATTAAATTCACTTAAGCTTTTTTTTACAGATAATGATTCCAAGGTTCGTCTGTTTTTCCTATTGCTAGCAGTTTTTCTCTGGCTTCTCATAAAACTTTCTAAAGAGAGATATACCGGCACTATTGAATTTCCAGTACGGTATATTAATTTACCCGAAACCCAAATCCAACTCATCAATAAGTTGCCTTCCAAAATTAAAGTCACTCTCAAAGCTCCAGGTTTTAATTTGCTGGTCTACAAATTCAATTGCTTTCACAAAATCAAGGTAAATATCAGGGACATTAAGCAAACCATATCTTCTAGCAATTCTTATTGGCTAACCAACAATAATCTGGCTTTTATACAAAATCAATTTGACGATGAAACACATGTTTTAGGCATAAACCCTGACACGATTTATTTTAAGTTTGGTAAGCTGATCAGCAAGAAAGTACCAGTGATATTTAATTATCAAAAAAATTACAGTAATGCTATTGCATTTTATAAAAAGCCAATAGTAAGTCCCGACTCTGTTACCATTAGCAGCACTAAAGAAGAGGTAAATAAGATCGACTCTATATGCACAGAAAAAATTACATTGAATGCTGATAAAGATTCAGTTCATTTTAGAGTTCCTTTACAGTTGATACGCTCAGATATTGTAAACTACTCTAATAAGTTCGTGGAGGTAGATATCAGGTATACTCAGCTAATTGAAGGAAAAGTAGAGGTCCCAGTCTCAGTAATTAATCTACATGATAGCTTACACATAACTGTGTTTCCAAAAAGAGTAGAGGTCATCTTCCACGTATCTATCGAAGAATACAAGGGGATTAATGAGACTGATTTTAACGTTTATGCAGACTACAATGAACTCATTAGAAATCAAGGGCTGAATTATCTCAAGCTATCAGTTGATTCACATCCTGAATCCGTAAATTACCTGAGCTTTGAACCTAAACAGGTAGAGTTTGTAATTACTAAAAAATGATTGTGGGCTTAACCGGAGGAATAGGAAGCGGAAAAAGTACCATTACACAAATCTTTTGCCAGTTGAAAATACCGATTTATGAAGCCGATACAGCCTCTAAGAGAATAATAGATACTGATTCAGAGCTTCAGAAAGAATTGATAAAGCTCTTGGGAAATGAAGTGATGAACGAGAGCAGGATTAATCGAAGGTTTATGGCTTTAAAGATATTTAATAACAAAGAACTTTTAAAAAAAGTCAATGCTTTGATTCATCCTGCAGTTGGCAATGATTTTGAGAAATGGTTAAAAAAGCAGAACCCTCCCTATGTAATTAAAGAGGCGGCTATTCTTTTTGAAAGTGGTGCTCACAAGCAATGCGATAAAATAGTTGTCGTCGCTGCTACTCCTCAAGAAATGCGCATTAATCGGATAGTAAAACGCGGCAATGTCAGCCGAGAAGAAGCAATAATTAGGATGAATAACCAATGGCCTGAAGAACAAAAAGTTAAAAAAGCAGATTATGTAATTTATAATGACGGGGGCCAGTCCATAATAAAACAAGTGATATCCATCCATGAAAGTATTATCCGCCAATCAAATCAGAAAAGCTGATAAATTCACTATCGAAAACCACCCCATTAAATCAATTGATTTAATGGAAAGAGCAGCCCGTGGAATAATGGATTATATCAGTCGATACATAGAACGGGAAACTTCGTTTAATATTCTCTGCGGAAATGGCAATAACGGAGGAGATGGGTTGGCTCTAGCCAGACTTTTGAAAAGGAAAGGTTACAAACTCAAGGTCTTTGTAATAGGAAATGAGGAAGGGAGAAGGGGAAGCAAGGACTTTCAGGAAAATCTTGCAAGACTGAAACAGATAGGAGGCAAGATCAACCAAGTTCAAGACATTGCTGACCTCATTGATTTTCAACCAAATGTCATTATTATAGATGCAATTTTAGGCTCCGGTTTAAATCGTCCTTTAGAAGGCCTAATTAAGGAAATAGTGGTCAAGATAAACCAATTACCCAATCCGGTAATTGCTATTGATATACCTAGTGGTTTATTTGCTGATGACAACACTCAAAATGATTTAAACCTCGTTATGAAAGCTGATATTACTCTCAGTTTTCAAAGTCCTAAACTAAGTTTCTTTCATAGGGACACAGCGTCTTTAGCAAATAAGTTTTCCATAATCGAAATAGGTTTAGACCAAGCTTTTATCAATGGTCTTACAACTAAGAACTTTTATTTTTCTAAGCCACAGGCAAAGCAGCTTTTTAGGCCTAGAAAAGATTTTTCCTACAAAGGGACTTATGGGCACGCCTTAATTTTAGCAGGAGGTGAAGGAAAATATGGAGCAGCCTTATTAGCCTCTAAGAGTTGTATGCGGACAGGTACAGGTTTACTATCTGTCTGTATCCCCAGAGAAGGTACTGCTGCTTTGCACTCTTTTTTACCAGAAGCTATGGCAATTGAATCAGGGGATAAGTATGTTGTTGAGTTACCCAATTTGGCTCCTTATACAGCTATTGGTATAGGTCCTGGTATTGGGCAAAAACTTGAAACAGCCAGAGTTTTGAAGAAGATTATTCAAGTTACTGCCATTCCACTAGTCTTCGATGCCGATGCTCTCAATATTTTATCTGAGAATAAAACCTGGCTTTCATTTTTGCCAGCTCAAACTGTATTAACTCCACATATAGGAGAATTCAAAAGACTAATAGGAGTAAATAAGATAAATAGTAATTACTTAGAGCAGCTCAGAGATTTTTCATCAAAACATAATGTAATTACTGTTTTGAAAGACTCTATAACCACTGTAGCCACTCCTAATGGCTTGCTGTATTTTGTAAAAGAAGGAAATGCAGCCTTGGCTACCGCGGGTAGTGGAGATGTCTTGACTGGTGCTATATTAGGTTTACTCAGTTCGGGCTATACGCCCATAGAAGCGGCTTTATTTGGAGTTTATTTACATGGCAGAGCCGGTACGATAGTGGGAGAAAGTTTTTCTCTGGAATCAGTTTTAGCTACAGATGTAATCTCTTCGATGGGCAGAGCCTTTAAAGAACTGTACTAAATATTTAACAAGCCTTTAATCTTTTCATTGGATTGACCAATATCCCAAAGAGACGAATGGTTAGAAGTAACGCCTTCGTCTATCACTACTATCACAATAGTGCCACTCCCTATTTGTAATGTTCTATGCTTCTGGAACATCGATATCTGTATCTACTTTCCCTGAGTGTCCATCATTGATGATTTGCCCTGCATTGTAGAGATAAAATTGTTTTCCAAAGTATTCGTCATTTGGGATATGGAACGGTTCTAGCGATAAAATCAGGATGACAAAACTCTAGCAAACCACTTTCGTATACTTTCCGGGATTACCTGTAAAGCATTATTGCAACGGAAGCCCTGAGAACAGCAAATAACTCACTGTTCATCAGATAAAATTCTTCCTGTTCAAGTGTCTAGCTGGATCCCAGAATAGCTTATCCCAGTCTTTTACCTGATGATTGATCACCTTAATTCCTTCCGATTCGAGAAGGTCTTTCATAACTGTACTACCTCCAAAGTGATGTTTCCCAGTAAGCAACCCATTACGGTTCAGTACTCTGTGAGCAGCAATCCCCGGTATAACGATAGAGGCATTCATGGCATAGCCTACTATGCGGGCACTTCTGGAAGCTCCAATAAATTTAGCTATAGCTCCGTAACTGGTTACCCTTCCGTAGGGAATCTGCCGCACTACCTGATATACTTTTTCAAAAAAATCATCTTCCACAGAATTTTAGGGATGTAATTATCTTGACGGTTTAATATAATTGTATTGTGACAAATGTTTTACCAGTTTTTCTTGACCAAAGCTATCAAATCAGTAAAAATTTGGGAATTATATACTTAATTAGACAAAAACTCTAATTCTTGACAATTCTTATAATTAATATGGTATAATATTAGATAAAATATAATGCTATACTAATTAAGGAGATTTTTAACCGGTTTCGATGTAAATTATTCAGACTTCACAGAAAGCATACCCAAGCAATAAGAATGATTTCCTTTATCTTGACCCACCATATGCCAATGGCGGCAGTTTATATGGCAAAAAAGGCAACCATCACAAAGACTTTAACCATGAAAAGCTTGCTGATTTGCTTAAAACAAGAAATGTCTGGCTATTATTGTATAACGGCTGTCCTATGATTAGAGATTTGTATTCAGGTTTTAAGATTGTTGAGCTTGAATGGACGTATGGTATGGGGCGAATAAGAAATCAAATGAGGTCTTAATATTGAGTAATGACTCATCAGCGTCTAATGACTCAAGCAGAAAAGGATAAAGCTTTTGAGTACGCATTGGCTTTCAATATAAGTGCGCTAAAGACGATTATTACAAAATAGTGTGCCATCCTAATTAGTGCGTCTCCATATAGTCAACAAATATCAATGTCCCATTGAAATGGGGTAGGAAATGGAAAATATCTGACCGGATAGAACAAATACGGAAAAACCAAAACTCAAACAACACATTGTTGGTATCTTTTCAAGCCGACTGGCAATTATCATTCAGAATACATAAATGCAAGCTCGAAAATTGAGCCATCGCTAAAGTTCGATATTCAGTTTGTAGGATTGACTCAGGATGTAGCAAGACAATGGAATACCGCTTGTCTAATTAAGTATATAATTTCCAAAAATAAAACAATAAAAACACTTGGCTATTTATAACGGGTAGCCTAAATATAGGGGCTATGTTATTGTATAAACCTGACAAGACAAGCTCACGAAAAGGAATGGAAAGAGTTTGTAAAAGAAGTTGCCATTACAAGGGATAATTGGTTTGAGAGAAGTATTGGCTTACCTTTAGAATCGGGGTGGGTTAACCTCAATACCGAGTCAGAATACAAGGACTATTATCTATTCTCTCAAGCAGAGTTTGTTTACAATGACAGAGTTAAAACCCATCATTACTAATTGTTTGGAATCCTAAGGGAAAGTATTTATCCGATAATAAAAACCCAACACTATGAAAAAAGCCCTTTCTATTACTACTCGTTTGCTTCTCTCTTTCAAGCTATTCTCAGCTTCTCACTAATGGTGATAGTTTATACCAACTAGAGCTTGAATATATTGTAATATTTAAAGATGTTAGCAAATACTATTAATGATCAATTCTATTATTACATTTAAGAGGTAGTGCTTATGTCTCAACTAGAAAAGAACTTAAATTTGAATGCTTAATTGATTCAACAAGCAAGAAAATGACTTTCAATAATCTGATTCAGATTTTTAACTATCTATGTGGAAATATGGTTGGGGGTATATTGAAAATTATTCCTATGCCTCTGATAATGTATATGTTTATTTAAATAAAATGTGGCACTCACATGCAGAATTTGCCATTTTAAGGGTATTTTAAGCAAGTTGTTTAATCAGCCACAAAAAGAGTTCTTAGAAATGGACTAGGGATAGAGTACAGGGAGTCCCTGCTATCAAACAATCACTTACTGGGATTGACTTGTGACAAAGCAAAGCCATAAGCCTGAGGAAAATAAAAAGTCCCGAAACTTTTTAGGACTTGTAGCGAAGGGGGGAATCGAACCCCCGGCCTCAGGGTTATGAATCCTGCGCTCTAACCGCCTGAGCTACCTCGCCAAGTTTTAGGCCGCAAATGTAGAGCTTTATCCACATATTTTTATACATTGTGGCGCCTCAAATACTAATTGAGTGGAACGTGACAAATGAAAAACTAAAATACGAATTGGGATTTTTGGTTAAAGCATCACCCAGCATGTTCTTCCCCTTTCTTTCAACCCCTACTGGATTATCACAATGGTTTTCTGACGAGGTAAATTCCAGAGATGAACAATTTACTTTTATATGGAATGGCGATAAAAGAACAGCCATTATGATAGGGAAAAAAGTAGATAAATACATTCGTTTTTGCTGGAAAGAAGATGCCGAAGAAGGCAATAAGTATTTTTTTGAATTCAGAATTGTGATAGATGAGCTAACTCATGATGTTTCTTTAATTATCGTGGATTATTGCGACAAGGATGAGGTGGAAGAGGAAAAATTGCTTTGGAAAACTCAGGTAAATAGATTACTACGTATCACAGGCTCGGGCTCATGAATAAAATGAACCTAAGGAATTTCATCAAAAAAAATTTAGCTTTTCTCATTCCAATTTCTATGTTTTTAATAAGTGGGATTGTTTTGTTGTTGTCATACCACAAAGATCAACTTCACCTGATACAAAACAGTTGGCATGATAAAGACCTTGATTATTTCTTTACATACATTACCTTTTTAGGTAGTGGCTTCGTATTTTTACCCATCGGATTTTTACTCATATTCACCCGCTGGCGTTATTTCCTAGGATTGGTTATAGCTTCAATACTAACTCTTTTAATCACCACTTTTCTTAAACATGTAGTTTTTGAAGAAAAGCCTAGACCGGTAAAATATTTTGAAACTACCAAACAACAGCTTCATCTCGTAGAGGGCGTTAAAGTTGAACATTGGAATAGTTTTCCTTCAGGACATGCCACTGCTGTCTTTGTCTGTTTTGGTTTTTTGGCATTTTTGATAAAGGGGAATATCCTCAAGGTTTTTGCTTTTATTTTAGCAGCTTTAGCAGGCTATTCCCGTGTTTATCTGTCTCAGCACTTTTTAGAAGATGTCATAGCCGGAGCCTTTATAGGGACATGTATTGCAGGTATAAGCCATTGGTTGATGCTATACTTTAAATATAGCTGGGTTGATGATAAATTTGCTTTAAGCAAAAAATAAGTTTGAAATACTTCGACCGAAATACTTGGTTTTGGGTTTTTTGCTCGGCTTTGTTTTTTCTACCTTTTTTAGGAGGTGTCTACCTTTTTGATTGGGATGAGGTCAACTTCGCTGAACTGGCTCGCGAGATGTTAATTACTGGCAATGGTTTGCAACTACTGATCAATTACGAAATTTTTACTGAGAAACCCCCTTTGTTTTTTTGGCTTCAGGCTTTGAGTATGAAGTTAGTCGGAGTAGGAGAATACGCCGCACGTTTACCTAATGCTATTCTGGGAATAATAGTTCTGCCCTTTTTATATATCAGCGGTAAGTTTTTACTAAACCGGAAGTTTGGTTTTTTATGGGCCCTTTCGTGGTTTGGTAGCATTTTGCCTTTTCTCTATTTCAAGTCAGGAATGATTGATCCGTGGTTTAACTTTTTTATTTTTAATGGCTTATTTTTTCTAATACATTATAAGTGGCGTAGATCAGCTTACAAAGGGCTTTACTTCAGTAGGTCGGCTAATGCTTATCTGTGGCTGGCAGGACTTAGTATAGGCTTGGGAATACTGACCAAAGGCCCGGTAGCCTATCTGATAGTTCTTCTTTGTTTATTAATTTATTGGATCAAAGAAGGGCTCAATACTTACATTTCATTCAGAAGTTTTTTTAGCTTCTCATTGATAGCCTTATTGGTATTTTCTCTGTGGGTTTTTACTGATGTGATAGTTAATAGTCCCGATTTTATTATTGAGTTTACCATTAGACAGTGGGAGCTTATGACCACTTCCGATGCTGGGCATAAAGGTTTTATCGGTTATCACTTTGTTGTGTTGCTATTTGGTTGTTTTCCGGCAAGTATTTTTGCTATTAGGGCTATGAGGCGAATTTCATGCCTTGAATATCATATGCAAGACTTTAAAGCTTGGATGGTCATCATGCTATGGGTAATCCTTATTCTTTTCTCTTTGGTAGGCACTAAAATTGTACATTACTCGTCTTTAGCTTATTATCCCATTAGTTTTCTAAGTGCATTGAGTTTATGGGATATTCTGGAAAAAAGGAAATCCCTAAAAAAATGGATGAGTATTTCTTTGATAGTGATAGGACTTCTCGTTGTAGTGATCTCTGGAGCTTTACCCTGGGTAGGAATGCATATAAAAGAGATAAAACCCCATTTTGAATCCAATACTTTTGCTCTAGCTATTCTAAACGCCGATATCCCTTGGAGTAGGTGGGATTATTTACCGGCTGTATTTTATTTATTGTTATTGATAGGATTTGTTTTCTTTCTGGTAAATAAGAGGAAGTACAGTGCTTTTAGAATGCTTTTTGGTGGTACTGCTGTTTGGGTAATGACGGCGCTGGTATTCTTTATTGGAAAAATCGAGAGAATCAGCCAGCGGGCTAATGTTGAATTTTTCAAAAAGCAGGCGGACAAAAACGTTTATGTAACTACCTATGGTTATAAAAGTTATGTCCCTTGGTTTTATGCTAAGGTACTGCGTTATGAAAATCGATCAGCTTGTAAAAAGAATTGGTTATTATATGACATTACGGATAGGCCCGTGTTTATCAGTTGCAAAATAACTCATCGAGAAGAACTAGAGAAAAAGATCAAAGACGCTCGGTTTTTATATGAAAAAAATGGTTTCCGTTTCTATCGTCGCAATTAACTACACAGGTAATCCGGCTTAGCTAATCCCCATTTGGCCAGTCTGTATTGCAAGGAGACCTTAAGAACGCCTAAGCCGTAGACGAGACTTCGCTTTAGATTGATGGATGAAGATTCGGCAAAATATTTAGTGGGACAGGTTATTTCGGCAATTTCATAACCCTTGTAAAAGATTTGAGCTAATATTTGATTATCAAACACGAAATCATCGGAGTTGAGTTGAAAATTAATACTCTCAAGCACCTCTCTTGAGAAAGCCCGGAAACCTGTATGATATTCAGATAACTTTTGGCGTAATAGCTTGTTTTGAATATACGTAAGGATTCGGTTAGCCACGTATTTATGCCAAGGCATTCCTCCACGCCGAGCTCCCTTGCTTAAAATTCTAGAACCTAGCACTACCGAGTAAACACCATTGACTATGACATAAGCCATTGAATGGATCAGTTTGGGAGTATACTGATAATCGGGATGAAGCATAATTACAATATCTCCTTTCATTTCCAGTGCTTTATTATAGCAAGTCTTTTGATTGCCCCCGTATCCGAGGTTTAACTCGTGACAAATAATGTGCTTTATCCTAAGCTTCTGTCCTATAGATATGGTGTTGTCTGAGCTCTTATCATCAACTAATATTACATCATCTACAATGTCAAGGGGAATTTCGCGGTAAGTATACTCCAGTGTGCGGCCTGCATTATAAGCAGGTAACACCACAACTATCTTTTTACCATTTATCATATTCAATTTTCTCTTACTATCTTCCTAATAAAAGATATATTACATTTAGCACTGGCTTACGAATGTTAACTTGAGTTTCTTTTGTATTTTTATAATCTACATAACGGCAAAGCCGAAAGCCCATACTTAAACAGAGTGAATTTAGCTAAGTATTTTAATGCCATAAGAGCAATATTTGGGTTTGTATCTATAGCAATACTTTTTTCGTAACTGACGTTGCTCATCCTAGCAGAATCTATATTCCTCTGGGGTGAAGATGTTATCATTGCACGGGATGCCTCTTGAAAGATTCCTCAAAGAGAAATATGGGGATACTACTGCAAAACCTCCTCCTCCATCCCCTAAAATTTCTTTTAGGGGGACTAGATCAAATAAAAGCAAAATGAATACATTATGATACCTTAAATAAAATGATGTGAAAACAGATTGTCTCAAAAACATACTTTATAGATCCGATTGTAAAGAAGCTATGAGAAAGCTTATTGATCGGGTGTAAAAGTAGACCTTATCTATTTAGACCCTCCTTTCAATTCCAATCGTGTCTACAATATGATATACAAGGGTAAAGGGAAGACTGCCCAGCAAAAAACATTTTCCGATATGTGGACTTGACACAAGTCAAACAGAGCAAATGCTTTTGCATTTTAAAGAAAATTTAGAAGAAGACAGGCGAGGTATCAGGGATAGTTAAAAACTTCCTGAAACTATGGATAGAGTCTATAGAAAGCATGACATCTAAGGATTAAGAAACTATTGGCTTATCTTATTTTATATGGCAGAGAGGCTTGTATTTATGAGGCAGATATTCAAAAATACGAGATCTATTTATTACCACTGTGACCCAACTGCAAGTCATTATATATTATATAAAGATAATTATGGATGGCATCTTTGGAATAGAGAATTTTAGAAATGAAATTGTGTGGAGCTATAGAACGGGAGGTGTTAGCAAAAGCTGGTTTGGGCGCAAGCATGGTGTTATCCTAGTTTTACTCAAAGAGTAAAATATATAAATTTAATATTCAGAAAGAACGATCTTATTCAACAAATAATCTACCGCCAGAGTTTAAAGGGATAGAAAAGTATCAAGACGAACATGGTCTTTAGTATACAATAGCAACAATGAGAGATGTCTGGGAAGTAACCGCTATTGGTCGAACATCTAAAGAACGACTCGGGTTTGCCACACAAAAACCAGTTAAGTTATTAGAACAGCTTATTAAAGCTAGTTCAAATGAGGGTGATATTGTATTTTAATCCATTTTGCGGATGTGGAACCGCTGCAGAAGCGGCAATAAGGCTAAATAGAAAATAGATAGGAATAGATATAAGTCCACTAGCAATAGAAATAATAAAGGAAAGGTTAAACGATAGGTGTTTAGGCTATAAAGAGGCGGAGTATCAAGTCGTAGAAGGCAACCCTGAAAGCAAAAATGCTTATGACAAACTCAATCCTTTCCAAAAACGGGATTTTCTTATCCACAAAATAGGGGACCTCCCTAATGAAAAGCACAGCAGGAATGGAGGGGTGGATGGCGAAATGATCATTCATTTAGGTCAAGATTAAAGAAGGAGGAAATATTTGGGGAAAGATGATATTTCAAGTCAAAACGGGCAAAAAAGTAAGCCCCGCTATGGTCAGGGAACTATGGGAAAAGAGAAAGCAGCTATGGGAGGGCTTATTTTAGAACAAGAGCCTAGCGATAAAATGGCAGAGACGGCAAAAAGAAAAGATAATTTAGAGTATATATGGCAAAAAGTCTTCCCTTCTAATCATTACTCTAAATTACAAATATTAATAGTACAGGAAATAATAGATGGGCAACTTTTTGATCTTCCTCCAGCTATGATGGAAATTAAGAAGTATAGAAAAGAAAAAACTCTGTTCTAAAACTTTTAAGTCTTTAATTGAAAATTGCGAAGTGAATAAATATTTATTTGCTATTGCATTAATAAAATTTTTAGATTGGCTAGATTAAATAAAAATTTAAATCTATGGATGTTACAAAAACTATATCACCGGGGAAAAAGATATCATTGCTTATTGATCCTCACGGGGGAACGAAATATAGAAAAGTTTCAGATTCAGCTTTAGAGTCTGTTTTACTACATCTTGTAACTGAAATGAGGGAAACGAGTAGTCATGATACTGGAAGATGGAAGAGCTTTCAGCCAACTTATAAATCTTATACTCTTACTGCAGATATACCGATAGTACAAGCACCAAACACCTTACTTACAACCCTAGAAATGCCTACAACGCAACAAAAAGCTTTTAGTTGGGAGTTAAATACTTTTGTAGTTGGTGAGATCCGGTGGTATGGTAATGGGTCTTTTCAAGATATAGAGCTAGTACCAACATTAAACACTGCACATATCACCATTCGAGGAACTGGAGAATTAAGGCATTCTATTATTGAGATTCCACTAGTCGCGACATAGTAGCTATGGCAACGACTACAATGACAACCGCAAGTGTAGATTGGATTTCAATAGGGTCCAATTTTGAGGTGGAAGTTGAGCCAACTAGAGCTCGCTCTTGGAAATGGAATTAGGATAAAAACATCTGCAAAGCCACTTGTTGTAAGCGTCTTAACTGCTACTACTACTTATGATGTTTATGTTAGACAGGGTATTGGCGATAATATTTACTCTAATTTTGCTGGGCCAACAACATTCACAACATACGGGATAGAGATAGATTTTAAAGATAAAAAGAAGCTTGTAGGGTCTACACCTAAATGATTTCAAGAAGTTCATTAAAGAGATTGGAATAAAAACTTAGGGAATTATATACATAAATAAAAATAATTGCTTGATTTCTCTGTTTATTATGGTATTAATGATGCTGTAAATAAAGGAGAAAAGCAATGAGTAAAACAACGATTAGCGAGTTCAAATTCTTGGAGCAATTCAGCACGGAAACGAAAGCGGTTGCCTTCTTTAAAAAATCCCGTTGTCCTGACGGGAGATATTGCCCGCATTGCAGAAGTCTCAAAACCTATCCGCACAAGACTAAGGAAGTTTTACTACCACTGCAAAGAAGCGGGATGTCGCAAGCAGTTCAGTTGTAAGACCAATACCGTCATGCAATCAAGCAAGTTGCCCGTAAAGATGTGGCTTTATGCGATGTACAAGGTCAGCGTTGCCCGCAAGGGGATAGCAAGTCTTCAATTAGCTAAAGAACTCGGCATAACGCAGAAATCAGCATGGTTTATGCTTCAGAGAATCAAAGAGGCTTGTGGCAACGATTTAGAGCAGTTAGCAGGAGTAATCGAGATCGACGAAACCTATATAGGCGGACTTGAGAAGAACAAGCATGAAAGCAAGAAGCTTCATGCCGGACGGGGAACAGTCGGCAAAAGCTGTGTTTTATTAGGGATAAGAGAAAGGGGAGGCAAGACCAAGGCTAAGGTAATCAAGAAACGAGACGGAGAAACTCTTGAAAATGAAATAAGCCGGAGTGTGGTTAAGGGTTCCGTTGTTTTTACCGATGAGCATAATAAAGGCTACTCGGGGTTGCTCAAAAAAGAGTTTGAGCATGATACAGTCAATCATTCGGCAAAAGAGTATGTGAAAGGTATGGCTTCCACTAATGGAATCGAAAGCGTGTGGGCGGTTCTGAAACGCAGTATTACGGGAACTTATACATCATGTGAGCAATAAACATCTGCCCAGATATGTAAATGAGGCAACTTTTCGCTTGAACGAAGGCGACGTTCGTAATATGCTTATGGATAGAATCGTAACATTGTGTTCCAAGACGGCAGGCAAAACCCTGCCTTATTCCACCTTTACGGCATAGTAAAATGCTTGAGTTCAAGACATCGTTGATGCGGTTGCTAAACCCGTCAAGCCAGAGAAAATAAAAGACGGCACGGTGGAGATAAATCAAGGTTATGTTGCCGACTGCGTGGATTTCATGTGGGGAATGAAACCTGATTACATCGACCTGACCTTAACATCCCCGCCTTACGACGAACTAAGAAACTATAAAGGGTACTCCTTTAACTTCGAGGCTATCGCAACTGAACTGTTCCGTGTTACCAAGCCGGGGGAAATAGTTGTCTGGGTAGTTGGAGACAAAATAAACGGTGGACGTACGCTTACCAGTTTCCGCCAGGGGATATTCTTTCAGGAAATCGGGTTTGACATGCACGATGTAATGATCTACCGGAAAAAGAATACGCCGTTTATGCGTAGCAACGCTTACACAAACGCCTATGAGTTTATGTTTATCCCTAGCAAAGGAAAGCCAAAAACCTTTATTGCGATCAAGGAAAAAACTGTACGGAGCGGGTATGGGTAGTTCACAACAAGGGGACTGATGCTGTAAACAAGAAGGTTCTCAAGGAACTGAAGAAGGAAAAGACCAAGATTAACATTTGGCAGTATGCGGTAGGACTTCATGGCACCACTTCTGATAAAATTGCATTCAAACATCCGGCGGTGTTCCCTGAAAAACTAGCTGACGATCATATCCCTATCTTGGACAAACGAAGGGGATCTTGTTTTTGACCCTATGTGCGGTTCCGGTACTACTTGCAAGATGGCTCTTTTGAACGGAAGAAATTATCTCGGTGTGGATATATCCCCGGAATACGTAGAAATCACAGAACAGAGGCTAAGGAAATTCAAGAATGCTAAATGAGTGGATTGTATGTCCCAAAGGAAAGGGGAAACTGAATGAAAACGGAAAACCGGCTAGACGAACAAGAACGTTTGAGTTTGATTCAGTCGGGTTAGTCAAAGAGATCAAAGACGATTCAGTTGTTGTCTGGTTAATCGGCAGGGATGAAACGTGGACGATTCCCACAAAAGAAGTTGGGCAAATTGATGTCCACAAGACAGGGGATAAATTCCCAAAGAAGATTTGCAATATCTGCCATCACTTGCTTCCAGTAACTAGGTTTGCTAGAACCCAGAACAACAAACATGGAATACTCCGCCGTCCTAGTTGTATTAGATGTCGAACTGATATTGACAAGCGAGCTCCTAAGACTCAGCAAGCTAGGCAGATGGAGAAAAAACGACCTGAGAAAGGCTCATCATTTAAGTGCCCTATCTGCCAGAAGCGTTCAATAACGGGGATAACTGCAAAAATTGTTGCCGACCACGACCACCACACGGGTAACATAAGAGACTTCATTTGCGACAGTTGCAATACTGGGCTCGGAAGATTTAAGAACGGTAAAAACTGTCTTGAAAATGCCGTTCTTTACATAGAAGAAAGAGATACCCTGAATACTGTAAACGAAGAAGAGACTCAAGATTCTCTGCTATCACAGTTAGCTAGCATCGCCGAGAAGGAACTTCCACAAGGTCATTTTCTGCACGACAAAGAAGAGAATGAAGATGACTGATTTTTATTTATGTATATAATTCCTAAAACTTATAACCAGTTTTTTTAAAGATGGGTTATAGTGAGGGTAATACCCAGGATACGGGAATGGGCTTGAACCTGAAATGGCAAAATCAATTTGTCTTCATTCTTTTAAATGTGAGCGGAAGTCTCAAAGGCTGTTATGCCTGGAATGACTGAAGGATTCGTAAAATTACAAAAAGCTATTAATATATGGTAGTGTGGAAGATAATGATAAAAATGAGGATAATAAAGGTGAAAAGAGAAGTAGCTTCCCACTATTATAATTGAAATTGCTGATAACATTGATGAGTTGTTTTTAGGAGAAATAGAGCAAAGCTCAAGGAACTTCTTATCATCTCTTTTGTTGATTTAGCACATTTCGCCAGGGGTTATAAGAAAAAAATCGAATGTCAAATAGACGTTAAGCCCTTCTGTTTTAAGGTATTTATACACCGCTGTCCTAACAGCTTTTTTAAAACCTAAAGGTGTTTAATCCTAAAAATTTGTTTAATTAGCCTTCAGAAAAAGACAAAGAAAAGGTAAAACGTCTTATGACTGATGTAAAGAAGAGCTTAAAAGCTCCGATTTTACTCTTGAAAAATTAAAACGTTTACCTTATACTTGCTTCAAAACTTAGGGAGTCCCAGATGTCAAAAAAGCTTTTAGAAGGTAAGAAAGGAATTATTTTTGGGGCCTTAGATCACCATTCTATTGCCTGGAAAGTAGCCGAACAAGCTCATCAACATGGATCCCAGCTTGTTTTGACCAATGTGCCAGTGGCTATGCGTATGGGAGAGATTAATAAATTGGCAAAAAATACTGGTTCAGAAATAATACCTGCTGATGCTACTAGTTTGGAAGATATCGAGAACTTATTTATTAAAGCTAAAGGACTATTTGGAGCAAGAGTGGATTTTGTTTTGCACTCCATAGGAATGTCCATAAATGTTCGCAAAGGCAAACATTACACCGATCTGAATTATGACTGGCTGCAAAAATGTTGGGATGTATCGGCGGCTTCATTTCACAAGGTTATGCAAACTGCTTGGAAACTGGATAGCATGGCGGAATGGGGGAGTATAGTAGCGTTAACCTATATGGCGGCTCAACGTACCTTCCCTGATTACAATGATATGGCCGATAATAAAGCTTACCTGGAAAGTATAGCCCGCAGTTTTGGTTATCACTGGGCTGTTCGAAAAAAAGTGAGAGTAAATACCGTATCACAGTCACCTACGCCTACGACAGCGGGAAGCGGAATAAAAGGCTTTGACGGTTTTATTAAATATGCCAATAAAATGAGCCCTTTAGGCAATGCTACAGCCAATGATTGTGCTTCTTATATCATTTCTCTTTTCTCAGATTTAACTCGTAAAGTAACCATGCAAAACCTCTACCATGATGGTGGCTTTAGCAGTATGGGAGTTAGCGATATAGTAATGAGTCGGCTTATGGGTGAGGATTGAATAATCCGTGATTAGATTAAGTCAAAGAAAAAATCCTTGTACTTTTTAAGCTATCTTAATATTTAAGATGGGACGTGTTTATATATGACTAGCTTTCATTAAGTCCTGCACGTCTAGCATACCAATCACTTTGTCGTTTTCTGTCACAACTAATGAATCAACACCATTGTCTTTAAATGCAGCTTGGGCAGTATAAAGCAGTTCATGACTTTCAATAGAAACTGGAACTTTAAGATTGAGATTCCTTACGTTTTTATTAATAGAAGCTTCTCCTTCGTTTTCAATCAACCTACGTAAATCACCATCAGTAAAAATACCTATTGGGGATTGATGGTCATCTACAATAGTAACTGCCCCAAAACCACCTGAGGTCATGATTATCAGACAGTCAGTTATCTTTTTGTCTCTAGTAATAGTAGGGTTTTCATTGGTTATCAGGTCTTTAACATGGGCTGTCATCATCGTAGTGTGTTCGAAAAACTGATTGGTACCAATTTTAGTAAAATAGTTGTCCGTCAGCTTTTTCATAATGTTATAAGGAACAGTAATGGCATGTACGCCCATGTTGAGGGCGTTCTTTACGTGTTCAACATTTCTCACAGAAGAGAACATTACTTTGGTATCGTAGCCATAATAGTTTGCAACTTTAACACATTCGGATACCAGTCCTAGAGCATCATGTCCCTGGTCTTGTAATCGACCTACCAGTGGGCAAACATAAGTGGCTCTGGCTGTCATAGCCATGTAAGCTTGTTGTATAGTATATACTAAATGTACATTTACATTAAACCCCTCGTCAACCAACTGCTTGCAAGCTTTAACTCCTTCTAATGAAACCGGTATTTTATAAACAGTTTTTTTCCGAACCAGACCAAGCAAATCTTGTCTTTTGGCTTCATTTACAATTTCTTCGGCGGTTTTGCCTAAAGCTTCAATTTGAAGTATTGGCACTATTTTACTCAATTCTAGTACGGTTCCATCAACATCGGTTATACCATGGCGATGCATAAGAGTGGGAGTAGTAGTGAGCCCGGTTAAGAAACCAAATTGAAAAGCCTCTTTTATTTCTTTAATGTCAGCTGAATCGAGATATAATTCCATAAGAATATCTAAAAACTAAGATGAAGATTTCAAGGTGGTGAAATTATTAATTCCTGTGTCAACTATTGTGATAGGTGAGTTAGGCTTTGCGATATTTCAGCCTAAACTGATGCAATTCTATTAAGGGTTTAATAAATTCCTCCAACTGCATAATGTCCATCTGGCTGGCTGCATCACACAGGGCTTTGCTGGGGCAGGGGTGGGTTTCTATAAACAAACCATCTACTCCAGCAGCTATCCCAACTCTTCCCAATATCGGTAAGTACTGACGGGCTCCACCATTTGGGTTTGAAGATGGGATACCGTATTTACGAATGGCATGGGTTACATCAAATACTACCAGGTAGCCGGTTTTTCCCATCTCGTAAAAAGAACGAGGATCTACTACCAAGTCGTTGTAGCCGAAGGTATAACCTCTTTCGGTAAGAATAATATTTTCATTGCCAGTGGATTCTACTTTTTGTACGGGTTTGATCATATTTTCAGGTGCTAGAAACTGCCCATGTTTCAGATTAATCACCTTACCGGTCATAGCAGCTTCTATTACCAAAGTGGTTTGCATTACCAAGTACGCCGGTATTTGAAGTACATCTAAAACTTCAGCAGCAGCCTTTACTTGGCTAGGAAAATGGATATCGGAAAGTATGGGTAAGTCAAATTCGGTTTTAATCTTTTCTAGTATACGTAACCCTTCTTCTAGCCCGGGCCCCTGGTAATAATTAACTGAACTGCGATTGTCTTTTTGAAAGGATGATTTGTAAATAATAGGGAGATCAAGTTTTTCAGAGACTTTCTTTAAGTTTTCTGCCACTGTCATCATAGTGCTGTATTTTTCAATTACACAGGGTCCTGAAATCAAAAAAAGTTGATCTTCGCCACAGTTAACAGAGTCTAGTTTTATGGTTTTTTTGCCCATTTAAAGTGAAATTTGAAATATAGTTAGGTTTTTTAAGATCAGAATGGCTTTATTTCATCAGAATACCATCTGCCATCTTTAGGCTACGGTCAGCCTGAGAGGCGAATTTAGGGTTATGAGTGATAATAATAAAAGTATTTCCAAATTCCTCTCGAAGTCTAAAAAACAGCGTACATAGTTCTTTTGCGTTTTGAGAATCGAGATTTCCAGTGGGCTCATCTGCCAATATTACGTTCGGATTGTTTACCAGAGCACGAGCCACAGCTACTCTTTGTTGCTCTCCTCCCGATAATTCGGAAGGCTTGTGTTCCAATCGATTGTAAAGCCCTAAAAAATCTAATAGCTCTTTAGCTTTTTTTTCTACTTCGGACTTTTTCTTTTTGCTAATAAATCCCGGTATGCATACATTTTCCAAGGCTGTAAATTCCGGCAATAGGTGATGAGACTGGAAAACGAAGCCAATGTAGTTGTTGCGAAAACGAGCCAATCTTTTTGGATTTAAAGAAAACACCTCTATTCCATCAATCGTAAGTTTACCTGAATCTGGTTTTTCAATAGTTCCCAGTATTTGCAGTAAAGTAGTTTTTCCTGCTCCTGATGCTCCGGTAATAGATAATATTTCACCTTTTTGGGCTTGAAAATCAACTCCGTTTAACACTTTAAGTTGACCATAAGATTTTTCTATGCTGCAAGCACTGACCATTGTAGTCTGACTAGTAGTTGTGTATATGTTTACTCATAAATAATTGGAAATGAATAAGCCCCTAAAAATAGATTAAAGTAAAATTTTAGCCAAACAATTGAAAATAAGACAATTTCTAACAAAAGTTATCTTAACTAAATCAATTGGAATGATATTTAATGCGATTATAGGCTGTTTTTCGAAAGGTAAAATACTTTCGGTAAAGTCAATTGAAACTCTATTTTTGCGGCACCTTTATAAATTAATTCATGCTAGATGAACTTACACGAATATCAGGGAAAAGAAATTCTGGCCTCTTACGGAGTAAATGTGCAAAGAGGTATTGTGGCTACTACTCCGGAGAAAGCTGTGGAGGCAGCTAAAAAACTGAACGAAGAAACTGGAACAGCATGGTGGGTAATTAAAGCCCAAGTTCATGCAGGTGGTCGTGGTAAAGGAGGTGGTGTAATGATTGCTAAATCGCTGGATGAAGTAAAAGAAAAATCTTCAGAGATTATAGGGATGAACTTGATAACTCCCCAAACTTCTATAAAGGGGAAAAAAGTACACCGGGTAATGATTGCCGAAGATGTGTATTATCCTGGTCATTCCAAAATATCAGAGATTTATATGTCTGTAACGTTGAACCGTTCTACCTGCCGCAATATGATTATCTACTCTACCAAGGGAGGAATGGACATTGAAGAAACGGCAGAAACAACTCCTCACTTGATATTTACTGAAGAGATCGATCCCAAATTTGGTTTACAACCTTATCAGGCAAGGAAAATCGCTTTTAACCTCAATCTTAAGGAGCGGGCTTTTAAAGAGATGACAAAATTTATAAGCAAGCTATATACAGCTTATGAAAGCATAGATGCCAATTTATTTGAAATTAATCCAGTATTAAAAACCTCTGACGATAAAATTCTGGCCGTCGATGCTAAAGTTACTATAGATGATAACGGACTTTTTCGCCACCCTGACTATGCTGCCCTGTGCGATAAGCGTGAAAAAGATCTTGTTGATGTAGAAGCAGATGAAGCAGGTTTGAATTTTGTAAACTTAGAAGGAAATGTGGGATGTATAGTAAATGGTGCAGGCTTAGCTATGGCTACTATGGATATCATTAAAATGGCGGGTGGCAACCCAGCCAATTTTTTAGATGTCGGTGGTACCGCTGATGCTAAAAGAGTAGAAATCGCTTTTCGTATTATATTGAGAGATAATAAAGTAAAAGCTATCTTGGTTAATATTTTTGGAGGTATTGTTCGCTGCAACCGTGTAGCCCAAGGTATTGTGCATGCTTACAAAAATATCGGTAATATCGATATTCCTATTATTGTACGCCTTCAGGGTACCAATGCTGAAGAAGCTAAAAAAATAATTGATGAAAGCGGCCTGAAAGTACACTCGGCCATGCTGCTGAAAGAAGCAGCTGATAAAGTAAAGGAATTGGTAGGATAAGATTACAAGTAGAAAATTTTGGTTTTGTTATTTAAATATAGCATTATATTTTTAGCTAAACAAATAACCAAATTGTTGATAGATGCTATACAAGAAGCGAAAATGCCAAAGATGAAAAGATTAAGGTCGTACAGTGCTATAAGTATGGAAATTCGGAGATCATTGTTAGACGCTTTTTAGATAGACTAGAAGGAGGAAGAGAAAATGTTATTGAAAATCTACCAAAATTCTAATAATATCAATGCAAATGTTGACATTAAAGAGAAATAATTAATTATTCATACTCTGTTGATAAAGCCCAAAAACTATTGCTCCGATCGAATAGCATCCACTGGATTTAATCGGGCGGCAACATAAGCAGGCACAAGTCCTGAAATTATCCCTACACTAACGGAAATAAGTATTCCCTGTAATATGTTTTTAAATGACAAAGCTACATCAAAGTCGATTTGTGACGTACCAACTACTACTAAAACCCAAGCCAAAAATAATCCTATTATATCTCCAATTAAACATAATGAGGTAGACTCGAGCAAAAATTGTAGAAGAATAAAATAATTTTTAGCACCAAGACTTTTCTGTACCCCTATTTGATTAGTCTGCTCTTTTACACTTACAAACATAATATTGGCTATGCTAAAGCTTCCAATCACTGCTCTGGCCATGCCTATAACCCTAAATAGAAAATCTAGGCGGGATGAAATGATCGATATTTCGTTTAGAGTAAAATTATTTTCTGCTTTGGGCTTCAACCTCCTTATAGAACGCATAGCTCCTTCCATATTATCTTTTAACTGAGTCAAATCCACATCAGGTCTTGGCCATTATCATGATAAAAGCCCCTTACGATATTCAGTATTCGTAAGAGCGCGAGCAAAATTTACCGGAGTGATAATAGTTTCATCCATATCCTGCCCTACTAAGCTCTTACCCTGCTTTTCGAGGATTCCTACTACTTTTAGCTTTCTTCCCAATAATTTTATTTCTCTTCCTATGGCCTCCTTGCTACCGAATAAACCATCAGCTATATTATAACCTAATACTGCAATAGAACTTCCTGCTTTTGATTCTGATTGGCTGAAATAACGTCCTTTTATTAAATCAAATCCCAATATATCATAATATTCATGTGAAACAGAAAGAATAGTGACATTTTCAATGCTATTTTGGGGATACTTCATTGTTTTTTGAAGTCTAAAGGCAAAAGCTGCATGTTCAGCAGTATTGATTCTTTTCTCTAGTAATTGTGCCTCTTTGTAACTGAGTTTAGGAGGTCGAAAATATTTCCACCAAGCGTAATTGCCTTTACCCCTGTCCCCAAGGCCATTTCTGAACATAAATTACATTGCTTCCTAATTCAGATAGACTATTTCGGATGTTTCGTTCTAGGGAATCAACTATGGTAAATATCAAGACAATGATTAAAATTCCAATAGTAATGCCCAATAAACTGAGAATAGTACTTAGTTTATTAACAGCTAATGCATATAAGGCAAAATGGAAAGCTCTCCTTAAAATACTCTGAAAAAACCATAGAAATACCAGAAAGGGCACAAAAATATGTAATTTAAATAAGGGAATTATATACTAAATTAGACAAGCGGTATTTCATGTCTTGTTACATTCTGAGGCAATCCTACAAACTGAATATCGAACTTTAGTGATGGTTCAATTCTTGCGCTTGCGTTATGTATTCTGAATGATAATTGCCAACCGCCCTCAAAAGATACTAGCAATGTGTTATTTGAGTTTTGTTTTCTCCGTATTTGTTCTATCCGGTCCGGTATTTTCCATTTCTTACCCCATTTCAATGTCCCATTGATATTTGTTGGCTGTATGGAGACATGGTTAGGCTGGCATACTACTTTGTAATAATCTTCTGTGCCAAGCAGATACTGAAAAAACAGCTTTGTAAACTGCCGCCCAAAATCCTCACATAATCGCCTTAGCTCGTCCTCAAAAGCTGTTAAAACTGATAAATAGTAAGTAGTCGCTTTATTTGGAATATCTACAAATAACTGTCCTTTCTTGTTTCTCAAATCCATAAAGACAGGTTTTACCGCTCTCCAATATTTTGAGCTAACCGGATGGCCGCCCCATTCTTTTCCAAAATCAATTGTATCTGACAGTCGGGAATGTTTTACGGCTTGATGATTATGCTTTGCGGAAATTCCTATCTCATCATGATCAAGAAAAATAACAATGTCTCTAACATCTCCAAGTCTGCCTAACACGTCCTCTTGCAAGATGACCTGTTTCGGATCATTTATTCTTTCGTCATGGCATTGTAGAAATATTGTGCTCTCCAAGGCCGCATTATCCATATGGACTTTGCTTGTTTGGGTGTCATAACACCTCTTCGCTATGTTAAGTGCTTTATTTTGGGCGATAGGTATTTCCGTAAGCTCGCTTATATTGAGAGCTAATGCATACTCAAAGGCTTTACCTTTCTCTACTTGAGTCATTAAACGCTGATGTAGTCATTACTTAATATCAAGACCTCGTTTGATTTCTTATCCGCGCCCATACCGTATGTCCATTCAGGTTCGATAATCTTAAAGCCTGAGTATAGGTCCCTAATCATGGAACAGCCATTATACGACAATAACCAGCCATCTCTTTTTTTAAGCAGACCGGCTAGTTTTTTATGGTCAAAGTCTTTGTGGTGGTCTCCTTTTTTGCCGTACAGATTGCCGCCATTGGCATACGGTGGGTCGAGATAAAGAAAGTCATTCTCATGTTTAGACATGCTTTCCGTAAAGTCTGAATAATTTACATCGAAACCGGTTATTTTAAACTTCTCTAGCCGGTCTATGATTCTTTCCGTGAAACGAGGATGACTTGGCGACATACCTCCGGACATTGTCGTACCTGAAAATGATGAACGATTGAGAACAAAGAACTCAGTGGCGAGGGATCGCCTATCCTTGGGTTTTGCGTAATGCTTTTGTAATGCATAAAACTTGGTTTTACTCAATGGATAATATTTTCGTACCGCTTTAGCCAGCTCAACAGGGCTTTTCAACACTTCCTGCCAAAAATCAACCACTGGACGGAAAGCGTCATAACCGGAAACCTTTACACCTAATCTTGATGCGCACGCAAGTTCTACCGATGCGCCTCCAATAAACGGTGAACAAAGCGTATCCAGTCCTTTTGGCAATAAATCCAGTATTTGGTCAACCGCTCTTGATTTGCCGCCTGGATAGCGTAAAAGAGATTTGGTAGTGGGATTATTAATGGGTTTTTCCTGAACTGGCCCGAAGACCATTTTAGCCACTGCCTGATCGAATTCAGCGTCAATCGGCAAAGCAATGTTGTTTTTTTGAGGAACCGTATACTTAATTAGACAAGAACTATTTTTAGGATTTTGACGTCCGTTTTATTTTTTATCTGCTGTTTCAAGAATAGCCTTAGCAATATCTCTGGCACTTACATTAATTAGGAACTATTTTGTTTTTAATGGGACGTCCTAATGATCTATATAGGACTCTGTGTACATTTAATTGATTTAGTCATTTTGTACTTTTTTTACAAATCTACTGCAATTTAAGAATATATTGCAGAGTAGTTTAGGATTTCTTTACCCAACTCTCCCCCTCTCCCTCAGTTCGAATTATTATGCTGTTAAATCTTGATAGCGGAGATGTTTATTCTCCATTCCAATGAACCAATATTGACATTTGAGTAATAGCATCTAATCCCCGAACATTATGACGTCCTACAAGCTCTGTAACATACCGGTGAAGATGCTTGGAGACTCATTCTGTGATAAAGTACCATAATAGCCACGTTTAAGCATTGCCCAGAACGACTCAATACTAATTTTGGTATGAACATACTCTTTGACAAACTCATGCTTGAAAAGCAAAGCTATATCTGAATACCCCCTCATCAGTGAAAATTTGTGCGTCTCTTTTAACATTTTGCTTAATAAAATTCTGTATTGTCAAGCTATCTGTAGCAGATATTGGCTTTGCTTTAATGTCCCCTTTACGTTGTTTTGCCTCAATCACTGTAACTTTTCCTACTGTCCCACGACAAATCTTTAATTTACTGTTTTGATGTTTATTCTTTTCTTTACCGCCAATATAGGCTTCATCAACTTCAACCACTCCATCGAGCTTATTGTTGCTACCAGTCCAACCTTCTCTTATTTTTTGAGACATCAACCAAGCAGCCTTTTGCGTCACCCCTAAGTCCCTGTGAAGCTTCATGCTGGAAACCCCTCTAAGACTTGTAGACATCAAATATATTGCAATAACCCATTTCTGTAGTGGTAATTTGCTACTTTGCATTACTGTTCTAATACGGATATCAAAATACTTGTGGCAATTCCTGCAATGATAAGGCATAGGTTTTTTGTTCTTTTACCACCAGATTATTAGGCCAGGCCTAATTAAATCAGACATTAATAAAAGAAATAATACTATAAAGAAGTCATTCATACAATAAGCAGGTACTATATATCAAATCAATTTAACCAAAGCTAGGCATATCCTCAACATCTAACTGCTTAATCTCAAACCCCCTGAGATATGTTAATGATGTCTGGAGGTCTCTGTACCCCATCACCTGTTGCAACTTGGTTAGGGAGACAGTTCTTTTCATAGACTTTAACAGCACTGTATGTCTAAATGAATAAAGAGTTTGGTCTTTCTCTATCAGGTTACTTTGCCTTTTTGTATTTAAACCACAAACCCTTAAAAAAAGTCTTGTGCATATGGGTCTTATATTTTCCACTTAAACATATCGTTTTCTAATGCGCTTTTAGGTTGATTTAAAAGGGCTTCGCGAACATATTGATATTGAGGTTACTGGAAATTATTCTGTTTCTTTTTCCCTTATTTCGCTCACCAGAGAGACTAATTTAAGATAAGTCATCTTTAAAATCCAACCAAGTCAAACACCTGATTTCTCTATGAGGCCTGAGTAGGTAACCATAGGCCAACAAACAACATATATACAATACTTAAATCAAAGGACATAATGTCTTTAAACATTAAATTAATATTCTTAAATGGTTTATGAAGTTTCTCTTTTCCCCTTGTAGATTTTACATCAAAAACTGGATAAAGAAGTTTAAGATTATGATTTGTTCTGTGAGAACCATTATGCAATCTCAATAATTGTTTGACATGGAATGCTGTAAACTTATCAATATTCAAATGATTGATTTTTAGTAATCCTAAATATCTCTTAACCTGCTTATTAGCCTATATTAAGTCTCTCTTGTAATATTCACTATAATTTGAGCTAATCTTTCTGTATAAGCCTTCATTAATTGCTGTCTTTAATTGTAAACTCATCCTTCGTTTCAATATTTAAAGGATTCCACCCATTAATAATTGCATTTTCAAAAGCCATGAGAAGCTTTTCTCCTTTCCCTCTCTCTTTACATCGATTAGGATAAATATTTGGAGTTAATTACACTTTCATTCACATACCTATACCTAAGACCCTTAAATCTTAAAGAAATTTTCATCCTAGCCATTAGACTAAAAAGAGAACTTTAAACACGTGACTTTTTCTCTCATTCTGACACATTTGTGCCACATCAAGAGATAAAGATGTTAGCTATCTTTTTAATAGTCAGGCGCTAAGCAAAAAATAAACTGGAACAAACTGGAATTCATAACGCTGAGGTCTGGGATTCGACTCTTCTTCGCTACCGACATAAGAAACTACAAGGGGAAATCAAAAATAATGTCAGCCACATTTACTTGAACTGAGCAGCTACTTTACCCGTCTTAAGGCCTTCGCTATAATCGTAAAAACCCTCACCAGACTTTACTCCAAGCCTGCCAGCGGCAACCATATTCACCAACAAGGGAGAGGGGGCATACTTAGGATTACCAAATCCTGCATGCAATACATTGAGAATAGAAAGACATACATCCAGCCCTATAAAGTCTGCTAATTGCAAAGGTCCCATTGGATGAGCCATACCTAATTTCATGATAATATCGATTTCTTTTACTCCAGCCGTTCCCTCAAAAAGAGAAATAATGGCTTCGTTGATCATCGACATCAGGATACGATTGGACACAAAACCCGGATAGTCTTTACATTCAGTTGGTACTTTACCTAGTGATTTAGACAACTCTATAATGTTGAGGGTAGTAGCATCAGAAGTAGCATAACCTCTGACAACCTCTACCAGTTTCATTATCGGTACTGGGTTCATAAAGTGCATCCCTATCACTTTATCTGCTCTTTTAGTGACCCCCGCTATTTTAGTAATAGAAATAGATGAAGTATTGGTTGCCAGAATACTATCCTCATGGCATAGTTCATCTAGTTGGGAAAATATTTCAAGTTTAAGGTCAATGTTTTCATTGGCAGATTCAATTACCAACTCAGCTTCTTCTACGCTATCCTCTAGGTCTGTAAAAGGCTTGATATTAGTAAGAGTTTTGTTTTTGTCATCTTCGGTAATCAGTTCTTTTTCAATTTGGCGGTCCAAATTTTTACTGATGATAGCGGTCGCTTTTTTCAAGCTAGCAGGTGAGATATCTACCAAATTAACCTGATAATTGTGCTGTGCAAAAACATGAGCAATACCGTTTCCCATGGTACCAGCTCCAACTATTGTTACGATTTTCATATTTGATCTACAGTGGTTTATGTTTCCTTGAACTAAGCCTTTCTTTTGAACGGGCTTAGTTATTTCTATAATGGTTTCACTTTCTTTATACAAAGTTATCGTAAACTGGCGTTCCAGGCCATGAAAAGCCCAAGTGGATTTTTACTACATTGTGATGCGATTCAGGTATATTGAAGTGGGGAACCTCATAACCTGTTTAAGTATAGGTAAGGCATCATTTGTCCGGTCTTTTGTAGTAGAATCAACCAGTAAAACGGGATAATGAGAATGCCTGGAAAAAATTGATCCTCATATTTTTGGAGTGTCCTTAATAATCGCATCAAAATAATATAATTGAAGATAAAAATCCCTATTGCTTTATTAACCAGGAAGTCCCTGATTATTATACCACGAAATATAGCAAAGGATATTCAATAGGCTAATTAGCTGGACAAAGAATAGTCCGTATTTCCTTACTACCTTTTTTCCGTTTCAACTGTTTTTATTACACCTTAGACGAAGTCATGTCTTATTACTATTCTGATTGTTACTTTTTGCCGTTACCGAAGGGTTTTTAGGAAGAGATTATGGAATAGAATATCTTTTTTAAGCCTCGAATACTTGGATGAGATAAGCTTTGTGAGCTACATAATACTGGGGGAATAACCAGTGACCTTGTTTATAATGATTTTCCATATTAGCAGCTATATTTACTATAATTATCGTTATTCTTTTTTGGCTACTCTCAGCCGCCCTCTCTGGAAATTCAGTCTCAATAACTCCGTTATTCCCACACTCTCTTATCTGTTTTACATAATACCGGTTTCTAAAGTTTTCACAGTATGAGAATATAGCTATTTCTATAATTATAACCAACATTTCCAGCCTTTAGGGGGAGCTATACTATCATTGTCATTTTCTTTTACATACTTTTCAACAGCTTAAAGACCCCTAAGACATCTAAAAGTAAAAAACTAGGGAACTTCTTTACCTATTCGTTCTTTTCAAAATATTATCAGAAAAGATAAAAAGTTAAAGGAAATTGATACTAGTGGTTTTCCCGTAAACTTTTAACTGAAAACGCCTTTTTCAGTTAAGCTGGCAAGAAATACTGACCATTATCAGAGAGATACTTTGATGGAAATTATTCAACAACATCATTTCAGCGCCTCAGTCTATTTTGTAATCCTTATTTCCATTATTATTGGTCTAAGCCTGATAAGTGATTACAAGCTTTTTATGATTCCGTCAAGAATTACGATTTTTCTGATTTTTTCACTCTACCTGATGATAACCGGCACTCTTTATAGTCCGCTCTTAAAGCTTGGACTTTAAGTATTGGGATATTGACAATTGTAGTATTGAACTATCTCTCGGGTCTCGAAGTTTTTCAAACAGTTTGTTACGCTTATGATATGAATTATAAGACATCCAAAGCAGTTATACAGCTATGCCAGTCATGGATAGCTTAATCAGCCGATTCATTGGTAAAATACGATAAGCAATATGCTATAAAACATTTGGGTAACTGGCGAAATAAGTATAGTCAGTATGTAAACCCCTGGATTTGTCATTCTGAATATTAGTGGGGGGCTTACGGAGTGCTCTTTGGACGATGAAAGTCTTACAAGAAAGCAGATAGTCTTAGCAGCGGGAAGCTATTTAAGCATTGTCATCTGATCAATGGTTCTTCCTGGGGAATGCCGGGAATTGCTTACTTCAGAGAGTTGAAATACTGCCACCTCAATAAGTTAATAGAAACCTCTCCATACAACAAAGTTCACTTAAACCAAATTGAGTAAGGGTATTCTTAATCCCGTAGCTTTTACCCTAGCTGTAAATGATCTATTTTTCAGAATAAAGAATGTGAATTATGGAAGGTATCATTATCCTATGGACAGAGGATATGCTTTTGACAGAAGGCTTAATGAAAATACTGGAGAGCTACTGGACAGAAAATTTGGAGATTATAGCTCGCTTGAATTTAAATCAGAAATTCCCACCCTCTATCTTATCACTAACCATAATAGGTGATGGTAGAAAGCTATTAATGAGCAATCATCCCGTTTCATATCTTACCTATTACTTCTCCTTAATAGGGGCATTAGAAAAGAAAAAATATGATGGAAGTGGAATATTCATGTATTTTTAGCCGGCAACAAGCAACTAATTTAAGTTTTATTACAGCTCTGAGATTGAGAACTTCTTTTCCCTATATTACTCCTTGTGGTCAAGCTTCCTTCTGAACCTCCTATTAAGTTGATAGATGCCGGTGTGAGAGATAATAAGGGTCTAGAGTTATCGTTACACTATATTTAATGAGTTTAAAAGATTGACTACGCAAAAACACCGGCGGAGTAGTAATTGTACAAATCAAAGCGAATTGTCCAGACAAAGCTTCTATTAAAAAGAATACCATACTAAATTCGATCAACTTACTTTACCTATAGAATGGAGTAACTGAGAGTTTTACAACCTACAAGTTTACAACAAATCTTTCTTGATACAGATAAGTACAGATTATCTCCATTGCCAGTTTAGATCATTTGTTTTTCATTTTTCAGAAGAAAGATCAGATTTCGCTAAGCTAGGTATCTAGCAGATTAAGGAAAAAGAAAACATTGTTAATAGCTTTTACAAAGAGTTAAACCAGCAATCTCTAAGAGAACTTCGGGAAGTTCTGAAACAAAGAAGCTATTAATCTCTGTTTTTTTGGGGAGTGTTTGCTTCTAAAGAACTAAACCTGTTAGCACTCTTATTATACTTTCTAATCCGAGCCTTTTAGCTTTACCAACCAACTACCGGGCCTTCTTTATTGCACTTACAGTAAACCCATTACACACCTAAAGAGTCGCTTCTATCACTATGTGCCAGTCCTAGCTAAAAAGTAAAGCACTTATCTGCAAACTATAGTGAGCTACAAACCCTCTACTTTAAGCCTTGATCTTAAGAACATTACAATCTCAACCTCCTATTAAAACTACCGATCTTCTTCTAGTTCTCGCTCAATCATATTTTTCAATCCCTTAGCTTTTTTAAGATCATTGGGATTATCACATAAGGCAATTGCCTTTATCACTAAAATTTTGGCTTTTTCATAGTCTTTCAAGAGATAGACGGCATAGGATTCCAATATGCAGTAACGAAAAGACTCATGGTATGAATTTGCTCTAGCGGCCAATTGACGAGCTTTATGTAGGGCATCTTTTGATCGATACAGATCAATAATTTCAAAGGACTGATCAAAGAGATATTTAGCCTTAAGGCTATCGTTTTTTTGCCACTCTGCATTTTGTATGGCTTGGTTTTTCCACGGAGAAAAGCTATTAGTTTCCTCGGCAAACAGAATAGCGGTATTCAGCTTTAAATCCGCTGCTGCTACACTAGTGTTGGGATTGGCAGGAATGAGGATCTTAAAGATTTTATCAAGCAAAACGGTATCACCATTTTCAATAGCTAGATCAAGGTTGTAATTGAACGCTTTTTTGTAAAAATCGCTAAAATCAAAACTTTCTGATTTTGAAGCTATGGCTTTTTTATTACTGATTATTTTTTGAGGATAATCTGTTTCCAAATCAATTCCAAAACGGATTAGAACAGGTAAAGCCATATCAGAAGAAAGTTGATTGTCGTCCAGACTATTTAAAAATTCAAGAGCTAAGCTCAGAGTTTCATGGAAAGCGAAGTTTAAAGCCTGTATTTGTAAAAGGCTGTTCCATTCATAGATGCTAAGCTGATGACTACTGTATTTTTCTTTGAGTATCGGATAAGTGGTTTTAAAACTCTTAGCTTTTTGGGTGGCGATCAGTAAGTTTTCAGATGACTGATAATTAGCCACTGTATGATATAATATTTCATCGGCTCCCAGAAAGTAAAAGCCCGGAAGTTCCTGAGTGGGAAATAAATCTATCCAGCGGCTGCCCATTTCAGTATGCGCGTAGATAGAAAGAAGAGTAAATTGCAGCCAAGCTTTTTCGAGCTTTGGATCATCAAATACGTCGTTGTCATCCATTTGTTGAAAAGCATCATTATCAGTGTAAACTACTACTACTAACATTAATTTTTTACTCCGAGCTATGTTAAGCATTTTCTGGTATTTTTTCAGGCTACTCACATTGATAAAATCAATACCTTGGTCATCAAGCTCTGGAGATAAAAGGAACGCAAGAAACGCAAGAAATATAGATTTCATGATAGGTCTCTTTGCAACCCAGAGGTGAAATAAGCCTATTAGTTTCATTTAAAAATATCTCGTTTTGTTTTAGGTCTAATGTCGAAGTGGGGGACAAATCCTTCTAAAATATCTTCGCCAGGCATAATTTTATCTAAAGGATGAAGTTTAGCTTCAGGGTTTTTTGAAAGTTTAATTTTTTTAACGGTGTTGTCAACCAGTGATATTAATATGTTACTCGAAGTACTTTTATTCATACCGATGAATTCATCGTTATCATTTTTTGGATAATACAAACTTTGCCCGTTCCCGTTTACATAGACCTTTCTCAGATCATTACTATAAAATTTACCAAATATGTTCCTCCCTTTAACCTGATTATATTTAATCGAATCCACTATGCTGATAATAAAGGAATTGCCAAAAACTTTGAGGCTGTCTAGCTCATCATTTTTGATACTCATATAAATAGTATCCCCAGTAATCTGGGTGGAGTCATTCCAAAGTATAGGATCGTAATACATTCTAAATGTAGAATCGCGTGTAGAATAGGTGAGAGAATCACACCAGCCTTGAAAGTCCTTTTTAAAAATGCGTACTTGATGGAATATTTTTATCTGTCGAAAATATCCCAAAGAATCGTGGATTACGGCACTCAAAAGCGTATCTCCGTGAATGTATAAAGTATCGTCATTTTGTAAGATGCTATAAACAGGTTCCAGGGTTACAAAAGTGCTGTCATATTTTCCAATATAGTGTCCATAACCTCCGGTTATAACGTAATCATCAATGGTATCGTGAATAAATACATTATTAAAAGCTTCACCAAATTTAGTAGCCTTTTCATAATAGAGGCTATCGCTTGTCAGGTATTTATGATTGTGATATAAACGGGTGTTATGCTCAAATCGGGCTATATCTGTAGTCGTATTGTAGATTCCATTTTCGCAGTAAATATAACTGCTGTCGCTAATAATGCTGGTAGGGCCATAAAAGAAAGCATTGCTAGTATTAGAGTTGTAGATCAGAGTATCGGATTCAATTATATAATCGGGATTTGTGAGAACGACATTACCTTTAAAATTGAAGACCTTATCCTGGGTATTGTAATAACCCTGATTGCTGGTCAAAATATTTTCATCACTGAGAATAGTGCCTCCTTCAGTGTAGAAAGCAAGGCTAGTTTTGCGATTGTAGCCGAGATGATCGGTAAAAAGTTCTATTTTCTTATCCTTAAGTTTCACGGTATCTCCAAAAACAATAGCTTTGCGGGTAAAACCATCGTATTTTAGATAATCGCCCCACAAGAAGATGGTATCCCCTAGGCTGATCTTTATGTTTTGAAAGGCGTGGAGCCTGTTTTTATGAGAGTAAAACCAAGCGCTATCGCAATACATCAGTGCACCTTCATGCTCAAAAACAACGTTACCTAAAAGGTGGCTTTTATTCAGTCCTTTTTGATAGATTCCTCTATCGGCATTTTTAATGTTAATGCGTTCTCCCTTTTCTTTTAGCTGTCCAAAGACAGTAAAAGTGAGGAAAAGACTAGGCCATAGTAGACTCTTCGAGATAAATAGTTTGGTCTCGATTAGGTCCGACTGAAATAATAGTAATTGGTACACCCAATTCTCTCTGGAGAAAAGAAACATAATTTTTGAATTCCTGGGGAGTTTCTTCATAATTGTCAATCGATCTGAGATCTTCTTTCCAGCTAGGTAATTCCGTATAAATAGGTTCCACTAGATGCTTTTCAATGCTGTAAGGCAAGTAGTCAATTTCCATGCCTTTGTAACGATAGGAAGTACATACTTTAATATTATCAATACCACTAAGCACGTCTGACTTCATCATAATGAGGTTGGTAGCCCCATTAATGTCAATAGCATGATGAAGAGCAGGAAGGTCTAGCCAGCCGCATCTTCGGGGGCGGCCAGTTGTGGCTCCAAATTCATGTCCATTTTTTCCGAGAAATTCTCCTATATCGTCACACAACTCAGTAGGAAAGGGGCCACCACCTACACGTGTACAGTAGGCTTTAAAAATGCCGTAGACCTTATTGATTCGATTGGGGGCAATCCCCAAGCCAGTGCAGCTTCCTGCACATATGGTTGTAGAAGAAGTTACAAAAGGATAACTTCCAAAATCAATATCTAAAAGAGAGCCTTGAGCACCTTCGGCGAGTATAGACTTATTTCCTTTAAGGGCAGTATTTATATAATGTTCAGAATCAATCAGATTTAGCTTGGAGAGAAAGTCTACTGCTTCAAGCCATTCGGATTCCAGAGAATCTAAGCTGTATTCAAAATCAGGATAATGACTAAGGATATGTTCGTGCTTAGTTAGCAATTGCTTGTAACGATCTCTAAAATCTTCTAGCTCAATGTCGCCTACACGTAATCCGTTACGCCCAATTTTGTCCATATAGGCTGGGCCAATGCCCTTTAAGGTAGAACCGATCTTATTTTTGCCTTTAGTCTGTTCTGATGCCGTATCTAGCAAGCGATGCGAGGGCAAAATAAGGTGTGCTTTACGGGAAATGAGCAAGGTCTTGTTCACGTCTATGTCGAATTTCAAGAGATTTTCTATTTCCTTTTTAAAAACTACTGGATCAATTACGACCCCATTTCCAATTACGTTGATAACCTCCTTGTGAAAAATCCCTGAAGGGAGGGTGTGTAACACGTGTTTGATAATATCAAACTCAAGAGTATGTCCGGCATTAGGGCCGCCCTGAAAGCGAGCAATGATATCGTAGTTACACGTTAACACGTCTACGATTTTACCTTTACCTTCATCGCCCCATTGCAATCCTAATAATACATCTACTGCCATGAAAAAAGAATATAATAAAGTTCATTATTAGTTTTCATCAGGACTGGGATTGCGTGTCCCGTATAAATAAAGAAAGTGGGAATTGATGTTAATCCCAAAGACTTCCGCTGCAGTTTCCTTAATTTGCTGTAAGCGCGGGTCACAAAACTCCAGCACTTCTCCAGTGTCAGTTAAAATAATGTGATCGTGTTGCTTATTATAGAAGCACTTTTCATAATACAATTGGTTTTGCCCAAACTGATGTTTACAGACCAGTTTGCAATCTAGTAACAGTTCAATAGTATTATACAAGGTAGCACGGCTTACACGGTGACTTTTGTTCTTCATCAGAATATAAAGCGACTCTATATCAAAGTGTCCATCATGATCATAAATTTCCCTTAGAATAGTATATCGACCAGGGGTTTTACGCTGATGGTTTCTTTCGACATGTTGAGTAAAAACCTGTTTTACCATTTCAAACTCTTTATCTGTCATATTCCGCTTAAAATGTAAAAGTAAGAATTCTCAGCCAGTACATCCTCGTTCTACCGATGTAACTCCTTCGACTTTTTTGAGTTCTTCGATAACCTTGCTCAAGTGAGTTTCGTCCTGAACAACTATAGTGATTAGCCCTTCAAACACTCCATCATCACCAGCTATATTAATATCACGGATATTTATGTTTAAGTCGTTGGAAATAATTCGGGTAACTTTATTGACAAGCCCAACGGTATCAATACCTCGAATAACAAGTACAGTTGAATATTCTGATCGGTCTCCGGAAACCCATCTGGCTTTAATGATACGATCCGCAAAATTGGACTGTATGTATATGGCGTTAAGACAATCTTTACGATGCACCTTAATGCCTTTATTGATTACGACAAGTCCAAATATTTCATCTCCAAAAATAGGATTACAGCATTTGGCAAGTGTATAATCGAAGGCGTTTTCTTCACCCCCGAATATTAGTATTTTTTTATTCCCTTCTTTTTCTTTAAAGTGAGAATGCTCAAGGATTTTTTCTGCTTTTTTGGACTTGACAAAAATGCGATTGCGCAGATAAGTATAAAAATCTCCTGACTGATTATTCACGAATTCTTTGATTTGGCTGTTATCAATAATTTTCATACCTACTTTATAATAAAGCTCGGTGGAATTCTTGAGTTTAAAGTACTTAACCATTTTTTGAATAAGCTTTTCGGTAAGCTTCACTTTCATGTAATTAAGTTTCCGCTTTAACAAAACTTTTCCTTCAGTAGCTGCTTCTTTTTGCTCGCTTTTAAGAGCATGTCTGATCTTAGATTTAGCTTTGGCGGTTACCACATAAGTGAGCCATTCTTCACTAGGCTTTTGTTTTAGAGAGGTGATAATTTCCACCTGATCGCCACTACGAAGCTTATAATTTAGGGGAACCATACGTCCATTTACTTTAGCCCCAAGGGTTCTGAGACCTATATCCGTATGAATGTAAAAAGAGAAATCAATAGGAGTGGCTCCCTGTGGTAGTATTTTAAGATTGCCTTTAGGAGTAAAGAGATAAATCTCATCGGAAAAAAAACTCGTCTTAAAGTCATTCACAAATTCTGTAGCTGAGCCATCATTGTTTTCCAACATTTCTCTTACATGATTAATCCAAATGTCAAACTTATTGGTACCAGATTTATCTTCTTTATATTTCCAATGGGCAGCATAACCTTTTTCGGCAATCTTATCCATCCGAGTGCTGCGTATCTGTACTTCTACCCAATGTCCATCCGAGTTCATTACAGTGGTGTGAAGTGATTCATAGCCATTGGATCTGGGAGTTGATATCCAGTCGCGAAGTCTTTGGGTATTGGGACGATAAAAATCAGTAACGATGGAATAGACACGCCAACAATCTGCTTTTTCCCTTTCTAGGGGGGTATCGATGACAATACGGATAGCAATGGCGTCGTAAACATCTTCAAAACTTACGCCCTGGCTGATCATTTTTTTACGGATGCTATAAATGGACTTCATCCGTCCCTTAATGGTGAACTTAAAACCTTTATTTTTGAGGGCTTTTTTTATTTTGACGGAAAAGTTTTTGATGTAACGGGTTTCACTAGCTTCAATAGATTTGAGTTTGATGGTTAGGTCTTTGTACACTTCGGGATTAGTGTATTTGAGACTTAGGTCTTCGAGTTCTGTTTTTACGTTGTACAAACCGATACGGTGGGCTAATGGAGCGTACAGATAAAGAGCCTCGGAAGCTATTTTTATCTGTTTGTGGGTGGGAATAGCTTCCATAGTCCGCATGTTGTGTAAGCGATCAGCCAGCTTGATGAGAATTACCCGTATATCATCTGAGATAGTAAGTAGTATTTTACGGAAGTTTTCGGCCTGCAGAGAAATATTCTGATTGAATATCCCGGAAATTTTGGTGAGTCCATCAATTATACAGGCGATTTTTTTTCCAAAAAGCCGTTCAATATCTTCGAGAATATAGTCGCTGTCTTCCACCACATCGTGGATTAAAGCAGCTGATATGGAGATGTATCCCAGGCCAATTTCCCTAGCCACAATAATGGCGACCTCTATGGGATGTAGAATGTAAGGCTCTCCTGATTTTCGCTTCACTCCCGCGTGGGCATCGCGTGCTAGGTTAAATGCTTTGCAGATCAGCTTGCGATTTTGAGTGTTAGTGCGGCCATACATCACCCGCATAAGGGCTCCATAACGGCTTACGATCTTTTCGTTGTCAGTTTCAGTAAGGGCGTTTACTTTCTCGCTCATAATCGGTATCTTGCCCCGAAGATACTAAAGAAATAGAATTGGGCAAGAGAAGAGTTTGCTGCTTGGAGTTTGAAATTTAAAGTTCAATACTTTACTTACTTAAATTTATATCAGAATAGCTATTGCAGAGATAGTGTTTTCTAAACATATTTTAACATAGTATTTCTTCAATTAAAAATGTTTTCTTACTGATTTTGGCTTTAGCTCTTTTTTATGAGATGACTTGTTTTTCAATATCTTCTTAGGACTTCTATTCTTACAAATTTGGTGAGCTGGAAGAGTATAATTCGGCATATGGTAGCAAGGGACAGAACAACTCTTGACCATGCTTTTTTAGTCATAAGGAGTAAAAACGGACGGGATAAACTCTACTACACCAGAACAATGAATCTCTGCGCCTAGAAGGGTGAAAATTTAAATGTTTAATCTAACTTATGGTTTCAAAATTTTTATGGATATAAATTAACCTCATAAGCGAAACCCAACTAACAAAAAAATAACTGAAATGAAAGAAATAATGAGCAAATATTTCAAATACATATTGTTAGTATTGTTACTTTACATGCCAATTTTTGATCATTTAGATACATTGCCTATTCGAATTTGAGATGAATCTCGACTGGCAATAAATGCTTATGAAATGCTTAATAATGGAAATTTCATTGTTACTTATTTTGAAGATAAGCCAGATATGTGGAACACAAAACCTCCTTTATTAATATGGATTCAGGTATTGTTTATGAAGTTTGTGGGCGTGAATGAATTGGCTGTGCGTTTACCATCAGCTATTGCTGCTTTTTTTACCTGTATAACTATTTTAATTTTCTCGTTTATGCTATTTGAAACAATTTTGGTTTGGTTTCATAGCAATAATTGTGCTGATTACTACTGATGGCTATATTAACATTCATGCAACAAAAACAGATGATTATGATGCTTTATTAACGTTTTTTACTACATCAATTGATAAAAAGGTAGTTGATTGTCTGAAACAAATTCTTGAGAAAAATAAATTTTTAAGAAGTCAAATTTCTTGGTTAGGATTTAAACAAACATCGATAATATTTAATAGAGATAAAAGAAAATATGGGAAACCAGGTTACTCATTTGGTAAACTGTTTCATCTTGCGATAGATGGCATTACAAGCTTCTCTGATAAATCGTTTTTATTAGTTAGTAAGCTAGGATTTGCTATTTCATTTATATCATTAATTATTATTTTATATGCTATTTACTCTCATTTTTTATTAAATAGAACAATTACTGGATGGACATTTCTAATCATTAGCTCTATGTTCATTGGAGGAGTTCAGTTAATCTCAATTGGAATAATCGGAGAATATATTAGTAGAATTAATAAAAATGTTTTGAATAGACTTCTTTATATTATCAAAAATATCAATATTGAAAAGTATAATACTTCCCAGAACAAGTAAAAGCAATACTGTAATATAGTCTATTTTGGTATATGCGAATTGCTAGAAATAGGTGAATAATTATTTCAAAAGAGTTATTCTTTCTAGTGTTAGATGTCAGGATTCGTTAAAGTATATATTATATACTTGTTCAATGAACCCAAAAGCAAATTTATATAAATTATTATCTGTCGAAATTAACAAGATGACATCAGTCTTTTCAATTTCTTTTTTAAGATCTATATCTTCAACAGTAGTAGATTGGCTATAATTATCGGGATAAATTTGTTTATTATAATACCAAAATTGATCATTATCAAACACATCTTTCGAAAGCCCCCAATTAAACATACCCCAGTAGTAATTATCAGCCACAACTAATACTTTAGGCTGAATTGTATTACTGTCTTTAATAATTTTAAAATAAGGATGGCCCATTTCTAAGTCAGGTATATTAAACAGTAGATTCATTGCCTTTTCAATATCATCGTCTGTATCCCTCATTGTATAAGAAATTTCTATACTTTCAATAAGAATTTTTGGAATTTCAATTTTCCGAATTGATTGTATATACTTAACTATGGTATCCGCTGCCAAAACTTCATCCTATTTACTCCAATGAGCACCAGTTTTTGGGAATAATAAATATTTAGAAGTGTCTTTTATTTCTATAAACCACCGGTTTAAATCTAAACAATGAATCTCGTTTCTTAGCATCTCATCAAGATAAACTTCATAATTAGTAGTATTTCTTTCATCTTGTGAATATTTTTCAGATATGTATTCCTCGAAAAAACTATCTTTTCCGAATGCTAAAATCATAACTAAATCGATATTTAAAGATCGTAATATATTTTGAATTTTTAAGATTTCTAACTTTTTTTAATCTTATCACGTCCTATAAAATATCTTCCCAAATGCGCTTTTATGTAGTTCTCTTCGTATAAATAGATTTCTTTTCCAATAATCACTTCATTAGCTCTTGCATGATTAAATAGCGAGTAATGAATTTGATTGTATAATCTAACAAAAAAATTCCTATATCCGATATTTTTCTCAATATAATTTTGTTGCTGAATTTGATATTCTCCACTAAGCCATGTGTTCAATGTAAAATGAGGATCTTCTTCGACGATAAAAGAGCCATTTAAGGGCTTTAATTTAACAAAATCGAATCTTTTTTGATAACTATATGTAAATTCAATTTAGACATGATCTAAAATCTAAAGTAAACAAATGGATTAAATTCAGATGATGTTATCGGGCTTACAGACAAAATGAAAAGAATGATTGAAAATAAAGTCAATAAGAAATTCTGTAATGTAGTGTAGTTGGGTTTTTTGAATATAAAAGCTTCAATGGATCTGCCAAACTTAAAGCTAGCTAAGAACGAAAATAAAATAGCTAAAATGCATATTATATCGAAATCAGGAATAGCTCTAAATGTTAAAGAATATCTGAAAGAAAATAATTTCATTAGATATATCTTTATTTCATTCGTACTTTCTAATCTGAAAATTACGAACCCAATCATTACAATAAAAAATGTAATAAATGTCGCAGGTATTTTACCAATTTTATTAAGGATTTTTAGTAAAAAAATCGATCAAGGATTAAGAACATTCCGTGATAGGTTCCAAAAATAACAAGACTCCACGAAGCACCATGCCATAGACCACATAATAAAAAACCAATCCATAGATTAAAATATAGCCTAGATTTAGTTGAAACCCTGTTACCTCCTAATGGAATATACAAATAATCTCTCATAAAACTATCGAGTGTTATATGCCATTTACGCCAAAATTCTGTGATACTAGTAGAGGTGTAAGGGGAGTCAAAATTTTCCGGGAAACGAAATCCCATCATTTTACCCAGACCAATAGCCATATCAGAATAACCCGAAAAATCAAAATAAATTTGAAAAGTATAAGCAAGTATTCCCAATCATGCATTTGCAGTAGTTAAATTGAGTAAATTACCATCAAACATTAAATCAGCTTGTTCTGTTATTACGTTGGCTATAAGAACTTTTTTAGCTAATCCTATCGAAAACCTATAAAACCCAATCAGCTTATCATCCATTTTTTCAACTCTATTTGTAATTTGATCGGCAATTGAATGGAATCTTACAATAGGACCGGCTATCATTTGGGGAAACGACATTCGGATACTTTATTTAGAAGAGGATGTACTTTTCGATAAACATCAATAGAATAAGTTAAGGTTTGAAAAGTATAAAATGAAATTCCAATAGGAAGGACTATAGAAATCCATTGAACCTCCCTAAAATCAAAGGAATTAAGCAAAATATTCACATTTTCAACAAAAAAGTTGGCATATTTGAAATATATAAATAGTCCTAGATTTATAAACATATAGAGGAGAAGGAGAATTTTCCTTTTAAAGTTTTCCGAGCTGTAATATAATCTCTTTACAATAAAAAATACAAAATTTTTGACCCAATAACGACAAAAATAAATTTTGGTGCTCCCCAGCTATAGAAAAAAATACTAGCACCAAGTATGACGTAGTTTTTGAATTTTCTATCATCGAAATGATAGATTAATAAAAATACTGGCAAAAAATATAAAAGGAATATACTGCTACTAAAAACCACAAAGCAAGTTTCGTTAGATTAAAGAATTTTTGAAAAAATCCTGTTAATTTTATGTTGGAATGACTTTATTTTACAGAAAGTAGAATATTATTTACTTGAGTATAATTAAAGATGATTGAACAGAACCATATTTGTGTATCTTTATAATATGCACATCTTTTGCCTTATTAGATATATCTATAACGTTATTAGCAAATTTTCTTTTGTCTCATAGATTTTTTGCCCAAATATATTGTAAACTTCAACTTTATCTGCCTCTACTTTATCGTTTATTTAGTACGTAATAATACTCATTTAGATAACTAATGAGTGTAACTCTTTGTTAGCGGATTAAGGGATCTGCTGGGCAGTCTTCCCTTCACTTCTCACCTCTGTAGATCATAATTATAAACACGATTGGAATTAAAAGGCGGGTCTAAGTAAATCAGGTCTACTTTGATGCCTCGATCTAGGAGCTTTTGCATAGCCTCCTTACAATCTGATCTATAAAGTTAGGTTTCGATTAAGATTTTGTGTAGCTAAATTATCTATAGAATTTAGCATAAGACCATCTTGTTTAAAGTGTTAAAGAACATTTGATTTTTACAAATATTCCTATATTACTATACTTGTAAGCAAACTCAATTAAGATAACCATCTAAATATTTAGCGCTTACATGTTGATAAATACCATAAATCCCTCTTTTTACAATAGACCAGAACCCCCTCTATTGTATTGGTATGAATATCGTCATTGCAAAATCTTTCTTTATACTTAATAATTTTATGATACATATAATCTCCTATACTCTTGTAGGACGGATTTTCGCCTGTTATTAAGGGTACTTTCCCTCCAATCTATATTTGCTCCTATCCATCTTATCAATTTCATATTTATTTAGGATTATCTGTCTTTTCAGCATGTACAGACCCTTTTCTCTCTACCATTCCTAGAACAAGAGTCTTTTCACCTCCCCGACCACTTTTATTGAAAGAGTCCTTTTCATATTCAGTCTTTCTAAATATTATCTTTACGTGGCTTGCCACCTACATAGGTCTCATCCATTTCTATAATTCCTTGTAATAAAGTATTTTCTTTGCCCCTTATTGCCTTACGTATTCTTTGCATAATATACCAAGCTGTAGGTTGTGCAAGGCCACAAACACGAGCCAATTGATAAGAAGATATTCCTTTTTTTGCCCCTAGTACAAGAGACAAAGCTAAAAACCATTTTTGCAAGGGTATTTGTGTCCCCTGAAAGATTGTATTTATGCGTACATGAAAGTTATGATGGCAACTAGCACACATACTACCTAATTATCTTTTTGCTTTTTACCCGTCTTATGTTCACTTCCACAATAAGGGCATATGAAGTTATTTCTTCCCCATTTTATCTTTTCTAAATACGCTATACAAGATTCTTCTGCAAGGGAAGGGCTTACACAGAAATTGTGTGTAGCGATTGCTTAAGATTAAAAGTTTTAGAGATTAAAACTCAATAGCCTAAAAATTCAAGATTTACATTATATACTTGGAAATAGCGTCAATTCAAAAACAAACTCCCGACACTTTGTCACATTCCGATTTAGAGGCATAACCTTTGACGTAAAATTGTGTTTATTATTTTCAACTCACAAGCGTCAAATTTCTAACTACATTCAACTATGAGCATCGGAAAGATCAATGTAACAGCAGACAACATTTTTCCTATCATTAAAAAATTTTTGTACTCCGATCACGAAATATTCTTAAGAGAGTTGGTTTCTAATGCTGTAGATGCCACTCAAAAGCTAAAAACCTTAGCTCGTTTTGGAGAAACCAAAAGCAAATTAGATGATCTCAAAATTGAGGTTAAAATTAATGAGAAAAATAAAATCATTACCGTAAGGGACAAGGGTATAGGCATGACTGCAGGAGAAGTGGAAAAATATATTAACCAAGTAGCTTTTTCTAGTGCCGAAGAGTTTTTGCAGAAATATAAAGATAAGACAGATGGGTCCGTAATTATCGGTCATTTTGGTTTAGGATTCTACTCCTCCTTTATGGTAGCTGAAAAAGTAGAGATCATCTCCAGAAGCCATAAAGAAGATGCAAAATCCATTCATTGGGTGTGTGAAGGCAAGCCTGAATTTAAGCTGGAAGAAAGCCAAAAGAAAAGCCGAGGAACGGATATTATCCTTCACATTAATGAAGACTCGAAAGAATTTCTGGAAGAAAACAAAATCCGCGAACTGCTCAATAAATACTGTAAATTTTTACCCGTGCCTATTAAGCTTGGCACTAAAGAAATTACAATAAATGAACAAAAGACTGACGGAAAGGATAAAGACAAAAAAGAATCTCAAAAGAAAATAGTTGACAATATCATTAATAACCCTGAACCAGCCTGGACCAAAGCACCTAATGAACTAAAAGAAGAGGATTACAAAACATTTTACCTCGAGCTTTACCCCTATACTTTTGAGGAGCCTCTTTTCCATATTCATCTCAACGTAGATTATCCTTTCGACCTAACTGGCATATTATTTTTCCCACGCATCAAGCCGAATATGGATTTAAACCGCAATAAGATACAGCTCTATCAAAACCAAGTTTTTGTAACCGATAACTTAGAAGGTATTGTACCAGATTTTCTCACTCACTTACATGGAGTGATAGATAGCAAGGATATTCCTCTAAATGTATCCCGGTCATATTTGCAAAATGATGGCAGCGTGAAAAAAATCAGCAGGCATGTTACTAAAAAAGTTGCTGATAAACTAGATGAATTGTTTAAAGCAGATCGAGAAGACTTTCAGAAAAAATGGGAAGACATTAAAGTAATTATTGAATACGGAATGTTGAGCGATCAGAAGTTCTTTGAACGCTCTGGAAAATTTTCTCTTTATAAAAATATAAGGGACGAATATTTCACTTTTGAGGAATACAAGAAAAAGATAAAAGATTTACATGCAGACAAAGACGACAACCTCATAGTGTTATATACGGCCAACAAGGAAAGTCAACATAGCTTTATCCAGCGGGCTCAAGCTAAAGGCTATGATGTTTTAGTAATGAATAGTCCTATTGCAAGTCATCTGATGCAAAAGTTGGAAACAGAAAATAAAAAATTACGTTTTTCCCGGGTAGATTCAGATTCTATCGATAAGCTAATTTGCAAGAAAGAAGAAATTCCTTCCAAGTTAAGTGGAAAACAAATCGAAAAGCTAAAATCTACCATTGAGAGAACGATAAATAAAAAAAAGAAGTTCAGCGTACAAATGGAAAGCCTAAATAGCGATGAAAATCCTTTTGTAATAATCCTTCCTGAATATATGCGCAGGATGCGTGAAATGAGTATGACAGGAGGTAGAGGCATGATAGGTATGGACAATATGCCTGAAATGTACAATCTGGTGGTAAATACTAACAGTGAAACGGTGGGTCGCATTTTAGAGGAGAGTGATCAGAAAAAACAAAGGAAAATGATAGAACAAGGAACTAACTTGGCCATGTTGGCGCAAAATCTGTTGAATGGAGAAGCCCTCACCCGCTATATTAATCAAGGTTTTGAAAAGCTAAAGAATTAACCGATTAATGATTAAGCGAGACATAACTGTCTAGTTTTTATTTAATTCATGCAGCTTTAAATTCTTATGGCCCTAGACTAGCCAAATAATGCATGAGCACAATCCAAATTATTTTAGAGAAAGCTAAAAGGTGGATAAAAGAACCTTATGACCTGCAAACCCGGCAGGAAGTTGAAAAACTAATAGAGCAGGGAAGTGAAGCCTTAACTGATGCTTTCTATAAAGATTTGCATTTTGGAACCGGGGGAATGAGAGCTATTATGGGAGTCGGAACTAATCGTGTTAATAAATACACTATAGGTATGGCTACCCAGGGTTTGGCCAATTACCTAAAGAGCCAGTTTCCCAATGAGAATTGCAAAGTGGCCATAGCCTATGATAGTCGTCATAACAGTAAAAACTTTGCTCGTCAGGCTGCTGAAATATTAGTTACCAACCAAATAAAAGTGTATCTCTTTGAAGATCTAAGGCCAACTCCCGAACTGTCTTTTGCCATTCGGCATTTGGATTGTCATAGCGGAATAATGATTACTGCATCACATAACCCCCCTGAATACAACGGTTACAAAGTGTACTGGCGAGATGGGGGACAGCTAGTACCTCCCCACGATAAAGAAGTAGCTGCTGAAATGCACAGAGTAACTCTCGCAAAAGTAGAATTTGATAATAAAACACAACTGATCGAATTCATCGGTGAAGAAGTAGATAAAGCTTACATAAAAGCACTGCAGGGCTTGAGTCTGAGTGATAAAGGGAAAGACGAGCTCAAAATTGTCTTTACGCCTATTCATGGATCCAGTATTACTATCATGCCAAATGCTTTCAAAGCCAATGGCTTTACAAATTTTTACATGGTGAATGAGCAATCTGTCCCAGACGGTAATTTTCCAACGGTAAAGTCACCTAATCCCGAAGAAGCAGAAGCTTTAAGTATATCCGTTAAAAAGGCTGAAGAACTTGACGCAGATTTAGTAATAGGCGCTGATCCAGATGCAGATCGGGTGGGTTTAGCTGTAAGAGATGACCAAGGAAAAATGATCTTTTTAAATGGCAATCAGATTGCAGTTGTTTTAATTTATTATCTGTTGGAACAATGGCAGGAAGCCGGTAAGCTTTCTGGAAATGAATTTATCGCCCGAACCATTGTTACCACTGGTTTGATTGACGAAATAGCCCGGTATTATCATGTGGATTGTATGAAATGCCTGACCGGTTTTAAATGGATAGCCGAGCTTATTCACGATAACGAAGGCAAAAAGAAGTTCATCGCGGGAGGGGAAGAAAGCTGTGGTTACCTCATAGGAGATTTTGTACGCGATAAAGATGCTATTTCTTCTGCATTAATACTAGCAGAGGCAGCAGCCTGGAACAAATCCAAAGGTTCTTCTTTATATGGCTTGCTTCTGGAAATCTACCAAAAGTTCGGCTATTATCAGGAAAACCTGTTCTCAATTACCAAAAAAGGAAGAATCGGAGCCGAAGAAATAACCACCATGATAAAGAATTTTAGGGCAACCCCACCGGAATATATCGGTAATGAAAGGGTAGTAGAAATTAGGGACTATCAATCATCTATTTCTAAAAATTTATCCATAGCCATGGAATCATTTATAGACTTGCCCAAAAGTAATGTTGTACAATTTATTACTGACAAAGGTAGTATCATCACCATCCGTCCATCTGAAACAGAGTCTAAGATCAAATTTTATTTTAGTCTCAACACCAAGCTCACTGATATCCGTGAGTTTAATAATAAGCAAGAACAATTGCAGAACAGGGTAGAAGGGTTTAAAAAATCGTTGGGATTAATAAGTTTATCTCGTTAATTGCGATCATCAATTTGAAGACTTTTCTTCTACTTAGATTTTTTGTATTGGCTTGCATTATTTACGGACTCGGTTTTTCCGTGGATATGATGGATGTAGATTCGGCTCAGTATGCCAGTATTAGTCGTGAAATGACAGAAACCGGAAATTACTTGCAAGTGATGCATAGAGGGCAGGATTATCTCGATAAGCCACCGCTCTTATTTTGGATGAGTTCTTTCTTTTTTAAGCTTTTCAGTTTTCAAAATTGGTCTTTCAAAATTGGAGCCTTTCTCTTTACGCTTTTAGGAGTATATAGTACTTTCCGTTTAGGAAAATTGCTTTACAATGTACAGGTAGGAAGATTAGCGGCAATAATGCTATTTACCTGCCAAGCCTTTTTCCTCTTTAATAATGATTTGCGTACGGATACCATTCTCACCGGAGCAGTGATTTTTGCGATATGGCAATTGACAGAATGGTTTAGAGAAAATAAATGGAGGTGGTTGATAGGTGGAGCTGTGGGAGTGGCCCTGGCTATGTTAGCTAAAGGCCCTATCGGATTAATGATACCAATTTTAGCTTTAGGTAGCTACTTGATAGGCATCGGGCAATGGAGGGACCTTTTCCGCTGGGAATACTTCGTAGGTCTTGCTATAGTAGCAGTAATGTTGACTCCAATGCTCTATGGCCTTCATCGTCAGTTTGATATGCAACCAGAAAAAATTGTTCGTCTTGTGAGTAGTAATGGTACTGATTTTCAGACAGGAGTATCTGGAATAAAGTTCTTTCTTTGGACCCAGAGTTTTGGCAGAATTACCGGAGAAAATATTTGGAAAGACGATTCAGGCCCTTTCTTTTTTGTACATAATTTTATCTGGTCGTTCCTGCCGTGGGCCCTACTTTTCATATTTGCTTTTTTTGACAGAGTGACAGACGTTACTAGGGCTTTTCTTAAAGGTGGAAAATTGCCCGAACTGCTTACTCTTCTTGGATTTTTATTGCCTTTTGTTGCCCTTTCAATGTCTAACTACAAACTACCTCATTACATATTTGTACTTTATCCATTAGCTTCTGTTTTGTTAGCAGGCTGGTGGTACGAAAAGGTGATCTCCTTGAAAAGAATCAATAACTATCGCTATAACCTCAGCCTTTTTCTCCAATTACTGGTAGTTATAGCAGGTTCTATGGTTATCTACTTGATTTACTTTCATTTCTTTCTCGGAGCCACGGCACTGGAAATTGCAATTCCCTTTGGTGGGATAGTGGTAGCTGTATACCTTATATTTAAACCGGTAAGTAAAGCCGTAAATCTAATGCTGGCATCAGCTATTGTTTCCATATCTGTTAACTACACTATGAATGGTTGGTTTTATCCGGAACTGATGAAATATCAGGCAGGTTCTAATTTAGGATACGTTATCAACAAAAAGGGTGTCGATCCGAAAAACGTGTTTTTTTACCACTATTCTTCTTTCAGTTACGGCTATTATGTTCAGTCCTCCGTAAAAACCATAAGTGATAATGTAATAAAGGATAGATTAAAGAAAGATAAGCAGACATACGTTGTGACTGATCAAAAAGGGTTTAGAAATTTACAAAGAAATTTTGACCTCACCATTGAGAAAAAAATAAACTCTTACATGATTACTAATCTGAGTATGGATTTCCTCCTGGCGGAAACAAGGCAGGGAGTATTGAAACCCCACTATCTATTAAAAATAAACAGGGAAAACAAATGAAAATGAATATAACATAATTGATGATCTTTATTTCCGTGAAGTTTTATTTCTCGTGACAGTTCAGTTGATGAAACAGAGCTTAAAACAGATTTTGGCACGCTACCATTCCTATGAATGACTTTGTAAAACTCTCTTTCAACTTTCAGATTAGAAGAAAGTAACGGTAGAGATTACTGAATATTTTTTTTATAATGCTGGTGAACCGATTAATGTAGAAGACATTACTTTAATCGGTAATGATACTTTAAAATTCAAATGCCCAGTATTTGCTAAGGTCTAGACCAGAAGGTTTGATTTTCTACCAAATAGAACCATAATCATCAAAAGTGTTACAAAGTTTTTTCTCCATCTCCTCTTGATTCTTCTTCCATATCCACTCACATTCCTTCAAACGCATCTCAAACTACTTTTTAACACTGTTAAACTTAGCTAATTGCCTCCTAGCATAACTCCAGAACTCTCCATTTCATGGATAAAAATTCGTGTTCAAAGGTAAGGGATTACAGCTTTTCGTTTTCTTTGTTCAGCTATGACAAATCTTGCTGCCTCAGATTGGACTGTACTTATCTTTTTTGTCGGTCTTTGTATTTTTATCGGTATTCGCTTTCGCTCTAAAAGTGCTTATGGACTAACTAATTTCTTTCTCGGTAGACGCAAGCTTCCTTGGTATATTGCCGGAGTAAGTATGGCAGCTACCACTTTTGCCGCTGATACTCCACTTTGGGTCACAGAAAAGATTGCCCAGCATGGCATTTCAGGTAATTGGCTGTGGTGGAATATGTTGATTGGCGGTATGTTTACCACTTTCTTTTTTGCTCGCCTATGGCGAAGGGCAGAGATCGTAACAGAACTGGAATTGCTGGAAATACGCTACAGTGGAGCAGTAGCCCGTTGGCTGCGAGGGGCAAAGGGAGTGTATTTAGGTTTATTCCTCAATGTAATTATCATTGGTTGGGTGAATACTGCTTTGATCTCCATCATTGAAGTATTCTTTGAAGTACCTTATGGAACGGCTTTCTGGATAGCTGTTGGAGCCATGATATTAGTAGCTGTGTATAGCTTAATGGCAGGTCTTTTGGGAATAGTCATTACTGATTTTGTACAATTTATCATAGCCATGACAGCTTGCATCATTCTGGCAGTGTTGGTATTAAACGTGCCTGAGATAGGTGGAGTAGATGGGCTAAAGGCTAAGCTTCCAGCCTGGCAATTGTCTTTTTCCCCCGAGCTAAACTCGGGTTTGAATCCTGCTACTGGCTTATTTTCGTTTTCAGCTGGAGCTTTTTTCTCTTGCCTTTTTTACAATGGTGGGCCAGCTGGTATCCCGAGGCAGAACCGGGTGGAGGAGGTTATATTTCTCAGCGGATAATGAGCACTAAAAATGAAAAGCACGCAGTATATTCGAGCTTGGTTTTTCAAATTGCGCATTATTGCTTACGTCCCTGGCCATGGATTATAATAGGACTTTGTGTCCTGGTCTTATATCCAAATCTGCCAGTTGAGGAATCCCGTAAAGGTTTTATTATGATAATGCGTGATTTTTTACCGGTAGGACTGAAAGGTCTATTACTGGCAGGTTTTCTATCAGCTTACATGAGCACCGTTTCTACTCAACTCAATTGGGGATCTAGTTATCTTACTAATGATCTGTATAAAAGATTTATACGACGGAAAGAAAGTTTTGAAACGGCTGAAGCAGCCAATAAAAACTACGTGGCGGCCGGTCGCATCATCACTATTTTGATCACACTAGTAAGCCTTTTGGGTACTACCCAAATTACTATGATTGATAGCGCAGCTCAGTTCTTAATAGCTAGCGGGGCAGGGTTGGGCATGGTATTGATATTGCGCTGGTATTGGTGGCGCATTAATGCATGGAGTGAGCTAAGCGCTACCGTGGCCCCCATACTAGGATTAGTCATTGCTAATTATATGTTGCCCCGGTTCTTACCCAATAGCTTTTTTATCCATCATGGAGGATTTGTCTTTACAGTAGTTTTTACTACTATAGTTTGGTTAATAGTAACGTTTGTAAGTCCTCCTACAGATAAAATGGTGCTCAAAAACTTTTATGAAAGGGTTAAACCTGGTGGCTGGTGGAAGCCTTTTCAAAAAGCAGGAAAGAAATCAAAGGATATTTCTTATTTATTTATCAGTTGGATTTTTGCAGTAGTAATGGTATATGCCGTTTTGTTTTTTACAGGTTATTTGATTCTTAAAGAATGGAATTTATTTTTCATTTGGTTAGGTATGTTTATCCTTAGTTTTGGGTTATTGTGCTGGGGAATGCGTATGGCATTTTTACTAAAGTTAGCGCCAGATTTTGATTCCCTAAAATCTTAAAGGATGGCAACGCAAGAGTATTTTCCTTTATTTGGCGGAGGGTTTCCTGCCGGAGTTATCAATGCTTTGGCAGGTAATGGCCTTGCTATCACGCTTACCTTATTAATCTTTATAGGGCTTCCAGCTAATGCTGCCAATGCTACTAATCAAATTTGGAATATTGGTACAATCCATAACTGCTGTGGTAAGTTTAAACCGTACTTTACGTATCTAAATGCCACTTAAGGATAGTACCTGGTTTTTTATTTCGGCTGTTTTGGGTTCATCTATATGGAGATTTATCGGCCATAGATATTGATATTCAGTTGTTGCGTTATGTTATAATAGGCAAAATAATGTTCTTTTTGCTATATACTTTGATCAGCAACCCTCAAAAATGGACAAAACTAACTGATGTTAGCATTTCTCAAAAAACAGTATTGAGTTGGGGATTGATTTTTCTACCAGGGATCTACAGCGGTTTTATTCAAATCGGTATGGGTACTATGTTACTGATAACCTTAGTATTAACTGCCAATCACAGACTTAGAGATGCCAATATTACCAAGCTGATACTTATATTCGCTGGTTATTGATGGTGATTCTCACTGTTTCCTCCATAACTCCCTCATGAATATTTCAGTTTATTCTCAGATTTTTTGAACCTAGTTATGATATGAAAGCTAAAAAGGATTGGTTTGAATCCTGGTTTAACACATCTTACTATCACATTCTCTATCAACATAGGGATTATATGGAGGCTTGTCATTTTATACGAAATCTGATAGACAAGATCAAGCCATTAAAAGAATCGGAAATCCTTGACCTGGCTTGTGGTAGGGGAAGACATGCTGTTTATTTAAACAAACTAGGGTATCGAGTGACAGGTTTAGATCTGTCAGAAGAAAATATAGCTTTTTCCCGACAATTTGAAAACGATCGGCTAAAATTCGAATCAAGAGATATGAGGGAAACCTATGGGAATGACCGCTTTGATTATATTTTTAATCTGTTTACCAGCTTTGGATATTTTGAAAATTGGGAAGATAATCTATTGGCTTGTCGAATGATTCAAAAGGCACTGAAGCCAAATGGTCTATTAGTGATGGATTTCATGAACACAAACAAGGTATGCTTGAGTTTGGTGGAAGAGGAAACTCATCTTGTCAATCATATCGAATTTAAGATTGAACGTTTTATAAGAGATGAAAAGGTGATCAAAAAGATAAGTTTTGAGGATAGAGGCGAGCTTTACCAGTTTGAAGAAAGGGTACAACTTTTGGATTTAGACGACTTTCAAAGATTGTTCTTTGCGACAAACTTGCAAATACAGCATACTTTTGGGGATTTTGAATTGGGCGAGTTTCATGATAGTAGTTCGGAAAGATTAATATTATTTGTAGGTCCAAAGTGAATGTTTATCTGCTACTTTTTGCATCTGTTTTAGCAGGTGGGTTGATTGGCCGCCTGTTACATTCCTATAGAATCTTATCAGTTAAGATATTATTGACATTCAGCGGAGGTTATCTTTTAAGCATAACTGTGTTTCATCTTTTGCCGATGACTTATGAAGCTCATAATCAACATTTTGGATTGTGGATTATGATAGGTTTTTCCATTCAGTTACTTTTAGAGTTTATGAGTAAGGGAATGGAGCACGGCCATGCGCATACCGAGCTTTTGAGAAATAAAATTCTACCCTTTACTCTTTTGATGGGGCTATTTATTCATGCCCTTTTGGAGAGTCTACCAATTGATTTTCATCCTGATAAACCCAGCCGAAACGCTTTTTTGTTGGCTATTGTAATTCATAAATTTCCGGTTAGTATTATTCTATACGCTACGTTATCTGAGCTAACTTCCAATAAATGGATAATAGTGGGATGGATGGCTCTTTTTTCCCTCGTTGCTCCCTTGGGAGCCTGGTTAGGGAAGACATTACCTTTCCTTAAAGATCATCACGGAGAGTTAAACGCTCTTGTGCTAGGGATATTTTTGCATATTTCTACCACTATATTGTCTGAATCCGATCAAAGCCATCGTTTTAATTTTATGAAATTTACCATCGTACTTATTGCTTGTGTTATTGCTTGGCTCAGTGTTGCGCATTATTAATTGAGCAAGTTTAATAAATTCGTAAAAAGAAATAATCTTTAGTTAAGCTAAGCGCATGAGTCTTTAAGTATATTTGCATCGGTTATTAAAAAATAGTTTAGAATAGCTAAGTGTAATATTGTTTAACAAAAAAATTAGCAAAAATGGGAGTATTAGTAGGTAAAAAGGCGCCTCAGTTCAAAGCTACTGCTGTGATTAATGGCAAGCAAATCGTAGAGGATTTTTCGCTAGATCAATACAAAGGCAATAAATATGTGATTGTATTCTTCTATCCTAAGGACTTTACTTTTGTATGTCCTACTGAACTTCACGCTTTCCAGCAAAAGAGAGAAGAGTTTGCCAAGTTCGATGTTGAATTAGTGGCTGTATCTACCGATACGGAACAGTCCCATTGGGGATGGTTACAATTGAGTAAAGATCGGGGAGGTATTCAAGGAATCACTTACCCAGTAGTAGCAGACACCAATAAAACAATAGCTGCCAATTACGACGTTTTAGCTGGAAGCTATCACTATGATGAAGAGGATCAGTTGAATGCTGAAGGAGAATTGGTAGCTTATCGTGGCCTTTTCTTAATTGACAAAGAAGGTGTGGTTCGTCATCAAGTAGTGAATGATATGCCATTAGGCCGCAATGTTGATGAGGCTCTTAGAATGGTAAAAGCTTTACAATTCTTCGAAGAAAAGGGAGAAGTTTGCCCCGCCAACTGGGATGAGGGTAAAAGTGGAATGCAGGCTACTCATGATGGTGTTGCCGCTTATTTAAGTGTCAACTGAGCAAGATATATCGCATAATAAATTAGAGCCTTGCTTAATAAATCCAACTTTCTTATATCAAAGTGTAGAACCGTTTAAAAGTTTGGTGGCTTTTATCAATCGCAGTACGGTTTATATTCTCGCTAGTAGCGAAAAAAATATCATCCTTACCAGAAAATATCTCTCTTGAAGCGGATATAAGCTTGTAAGTGGCAATAGATATGAAAAACTTGATTCTCCCAATCATTGTCACTTCTCGTACAATCAGTTTTATGTTAAAAGAAATACCGACTTAAGTCAATACGCTGCCTGACTAAGTATTTCATTATCTTAAAAGCACGTCCTTTAAATTTTCGAGCAATAATAAATAATCAACTATATAAATATACAAGAGTATCTTAATATAGTTGATTAAACAAGCAAAGAAATGAATATACCAGATATCTATAAGAACTTTTCTAAAGAATGAGGTTTGTATAAACTATTTAGAAAGTATAAAGTTGGAGGAAAAGCCGACCTGCTCTTATTGTGGGAATGAGCACAAGACAAACGAAAAGATGGAAAATATATTATGTTCTAAATGCCATTGTACTTTCCATGTATGCATAGGCACTATTTTCATGGGACACAAATACCGTTACAAAAATGGTTTTTAGCCTTGTCGTTTGTACTAGGTGTAAAAAGGGGATATCTTCTTATTAATTGGCATGCCCTTGTGGGGTTGCACAACCTACAGCATGGTCTTATGATGAAAAGAATTCGTAAGGCAATGAAAGGAGGGGACAATACTTTACTACAAGGAATTATAGAAATGGACGAGGCCTATGTAGGTGGTAAACCACGTAAAAGCAATGTTAGAGAGACTGAATATGAAAAAGATACCTTCAATAAGAGAAGTAGAAGGAGGTAAGAGGGCTTCTATATCTAGGAATGGTAGAGAGAAAAGGATCTGTACATGCTGAAAAGACAGACAACTCTAATAAATATGATAATCGATAATATAATGATAGGGAGCGAATGTAAATTGGAGAAAAAGTACTCCTATAACAGATGAGAATTCATCCTATAAAAGTGTAGGGGATTAGTGTATCATAAAATCATTTAAGCCTTTAACTTAGAATTACGTAAAATTTTCAATCTGCATAAAACTTTAAAAATGAAAAGTCCGCATATACTGTTTCTGAATATTTTAATATTCATCGTGGTTTCTTCCTGTGAGAAGAATAAAGAGGGAATAGATTGCAGCATTTATCATTGGGAATACAATGGAGAATCAAACCCCAGCACATGGGCTACATGTTTTACTGAGTGTGACGGTCAATCTCAATCACCCATAAACATTACAAACCCACAAATCGATAAAAGACTAACTCGATTAGAAATATCTTATAAAGCTGTACCAATTAAATTAATTAACAACCAGCATACTATTGAATTTGAATACGAAAATGGAAGCAACATCAGGCTAAACGGAGAGGATTATGCACTATTACAATTTCATTTTCATACTGGTTCTGAGCATACTGTTGATGATAAGCGATTCCCCATGGAGGTTCACCTTGTTCATCAAAGCGCTTCAAATGGTCAATTAGTAGTAGTATCAGTATTCTTTTTGAACAAAGGAGCAGAAAATAAGTTTTTAAATAGCTTTATAGATCATTTGCCAGAAGCCACTGGTGATTTTTACACTTCATTCGATTTAGTAAATATTAAAGACTTATTCCCTTCTGATTCAAATTATTATACTTATAAAGGCTCATCTACCACTCCACCTTGTTCTGAAATTGTTACATGGTTTGTAATGAAAAGCCCTGTAAAGGCTTCAGGTCCACAAATCCAAAAGATGCATAAAGTTATTGGTCATAATTGCCGGCCGGTTCAGTTATTGAAAGGAAGAATCGTAAGAGAGTTTAATAAATAAAATGGGGTTTAACGAATTTTATTCCTTGTTGCAAGCAGGGCATATTCTTTCGGCATTGATGTCTCTGTTCCCGATATCTGTTCTCGTAATGGTTAGATTTGGTTATCTGCTGATAGGGAAAGCAAATTAGCAGGGTTATGATAATTATGATAAGTTAACTAGGAGCCATTTGAGATGAGTTGATACCAGAAGAATATACACACAAATCCAAAACTGACCCCTTTATACTATTGAGGCGATACAAAACAGTTTATTCAAGCACTTTATAGTCCAGATTAAGGACAGAAGATTATTTAAAATCTACTGAAATGCTAATAGTACCAGTAAAAATGTCGATGTTAAAAACATGATCAACTATCTATAAGTTTATTAGTATGGCCTTCTGTTATAGTAATCTTTTACTGCAAGATTAAGCTCCGTTCCAAATTTTCCATGCTTGTTCTGCTTGCAAAATTAGCATTTTGCACCCGTTTATTATTTGAGCCCCACTTTGCCCTGCTTTAGTAAGCCATTTGGTTTTAGCGGGATTGTAAATCAGATCAAAAAATACATGTTTTTTTTGGATACCTCTTAAAGCCAAAGGAGGTTCTCTATCCGTTTCTGGATAAGTTCCCAGAGGAGTTGTATTGATAATCAAGTAGGTATCATGCAGATAACTTTCGGCCTGTTTATAGGATAGCTGACCTGAAATTGGCCTGCGACTTACAATGTGAGCTTGTATATTCAATTGCTTCAAAGCATAAGCTACAGCCTTAGAAGCACCACCACTCCCTAACACTAGCGCCTGAGTATGATAACTTTTCAAATACGATTTCAAACTTTCTGTGAAACCGTAAAAATCGGTATTGAAACCACTTAGCTTGTTTTTTTTAATTAAAATAGTGTTTACTGCTTTTATGGCTTTAGCCTGAGGGTCAAGCGTATGTAAAAAGGAAATAATCGATTCTTTGTATGGAAAGGTAATATTAAGCCCTTTTAAATCGGGATTATCCGAGACAACTCGTTCAAATTCTCTGATGTGTGAGATTTCAAAATTCTGATAAGTGTAAGGCAAGTTGAACTTGGCAAATTTCTTTTCAAAGTGTTTTTTAGAAAAAGAATGCTTTAAAGATTTACCGATCAGACCAAATTTCAAATCAGAGAGCTTTATCGAACAATACTTCTGGAGGATTTCTTTTCTAAAACCCAAATTATTAAAAACCCAGCCAATGCAGTAGCTATAGCCCATATTAATTTTGGGTCTTCATCAAACTGACTGGGCAATACGCTTTTTTGTACCAAAGGAACAACTTCTCCATGTCGATCAAGAGTAGTTTTTAAATCCTGTTTCCAAGGCCATACTTTATTGAGCGAGCCTATCATGAAGCCAGCTAGAATAGCAATGGTAAGATCTTTATAATGCTTGAACATCCAAAAGAGCAAGCGTGAGAAAGTGAGCAGCCCAGTTATGCAACCCAGAATAAATATTATAATTACATCTATTCTTAGAGATGACAGAGATTCAATAATGAATCTGTATTTACCCATTAGCAAAAGAATGAAGCTACCGGAAATTCCTGGCAGTATCATAGCAAAAATGGCAGTTGTACCAGATAGAAAGATAAACCAGTAAGCTTCAGGTGTTTGAGCAGGTGAAACTACGGTAATGCCATAAGCAATTGCAATACCAAGCATCAACCCGATACCTCTCTCTTTATTCCAGTTAACAACGCGTTTACCAATAAAAAATGCACTGGCCATTATGAGGCCAAAAAAGAAAGACCAAACTAAAACCGGCTGATTTTCTAATAAATAATTAATTCCTTTAGCCAAACTGAACACGCTGATTATGACACCAGAAAAGAGAGTAAGCAAGAAGCCCCCATTAATGTAATTCCATGTTGCGGTTGTTCCTTCTTTAAAAAGCTTGTGTATCGCCCTAGCATTTATCGACTTCAGCGCTTGAATTAATTCCTCGTAAATACCCGTAATAAATGCTATCGTACCGCCGCTTACACCGGGAACTACATCTGCGGCTCCCATAGCAATGCCTTTTAGAAAAAGAAATACACGTGACATGAGTTTAATATGCCCCCAAAGAAAATAAAAAAGGCTATACTAGTTGGTTTACCAATATAGAAACAACAACTGAGTGGTTTGCAAGCTTGGGGAATAACTCAAAAAGCAAAGCGAGACTCATCCATTCCCAGAAGAGCAAAAAATCTCTTTAAATCGACTGCTGCTCTTGATAAACAACTTCCTCTAAAGAACAAGAGATAGCCATTGATGGTGTTTAAGATTGATATCCAAAATTACAGCAGGTCGAAAGCCCTTATAAAATCATGTGTTAACAGACTCTAATAAAACGGAAACCATTGAGCTTGCAAACAAAAGCAGTTTTAGCTTAGTGGCTACTATCGTTAGCAGGGACATAGAGAAAGCCATACGGATTGCAGAGCAAATAGAAGATGGAGCTATTTTTATCAATGAAGCGGGTTAAATCTGACCCACTACTTACCTTATTGATGGAACACAAACAGATCCGGTTTATGGATAGAAATTTCTCAAAATTTGGGTATAAAAAGTTCGTAAATATTAAAACCGTGCATATAAATAAGCTCTAGAAAATATCAATAAACGCTTCGTTATGAAAGTTACTAATTATTTAACTTATAGGAATCTAAAGTATTCTTTTGAGCATATAAAAAAGAAAAAGCAGGAGCACTATCCCAACCAGAATATAAATAGAACCTCCGTAGTGCAATTTGTGCAACTTTAAATCTTTGCGGTAACTCCAAAGCACATATACCACAAAGAGAGTCATAAAAACTCCAGCAAATATCCAATGTCCTCTATTAATATCTTCCATAGTAAATTTGGAAATTTAAGACAAAGAATACCGTTCATGAGAAGACAAATTAGCCAGGTTGCTCGCTTTCACCAGGCTTTTAAAATCAGTAATGAGAATAAGCCGAAAGCTCGAGTAGGGAAAGAGGTATATCAGCTACGTTACAATCTAATGAAAGAAGAGAATGAAGAGTACTTGAAAGCAGCTCAACAAGGTGATTTGGCAGAAATAGCTGACGCTCTAGGGGATATGATTTATATATTATGTGGAACCATTTTGAAACATGGCCTACAGCATATTATTGAAGAGGTTTTTGAGGAAATTCAAAGGAGCAATATGTCTAAACTTAACAGTAGAGGAAAGCCGATATACAGAAAAGATGGCAAAGTGATGAAAAGCGAATTGTATATCCGTCCCGATATTAAGTCCATTTTAGAGAGGCATATATTGGAACTAAGAAGTTAAAAAGTCCAGCTGTATTTTAAAAGCTCAAGGTGACTTCTACATTATAATTTCATTATAGTAGTCCTACAGCAAACTTTCCAGTTTTTCTTTTGTTTGATCAATTCAAGTTGTTGCTGATTGTAAAAGCCAACTGTTTGCATGTCCCATTTTATGTTCAGTTATATTTATTATTTAGTATTGAAATTAGATTTTTACTCAAAAAGTAAATTAGGCAAACCAGTGTATAAACTGCTGTCCAAGTAGTTAGCACAAGCTTGCAGAATAGTACTAGATTTGTCAAAACCACAAACAATCGTGAAAAAAGCAGTATTCTTACCCACATTACTTTTCACTCTGCCATTACTGACCCAGGAAAGCCCCGTTATTTCGAGCGCTATTATAGCCTTGGATCACAACAATGATTTAAAATCGGCAAAAGAATATATAGATCAGGCAGAGGAAATGATCGGGGAAAAAAATCTTAGTGAAATACGGTATAAAGACTTGAGAAAATTCTATTACTATAAGGGCAAAATTAATTACAGAGTGTATATAAGCGATGACGAGACCATCAAATTAATGGACCACAATGCCCTGCAAAAAGCCTATGAAGGCTATAAAAAAACTTTAGATTATGAGAAAGAAATCGGTAAAATTCGCTATACCGATGAGGCTAAATCAGAGATACAATACGTGGCTAATGATTATACACAAAGGGGTATTGCCCGATCACAGTCCGGAGACTATGATGGAGCTTATGAAGATTTTATAAAAGCTTATCAGATTAAAAGGTTATCTTTTATAGGAGTGGTGGATACCGCCATGCTTTATAACGCTGCTTTGATAGCTCAAAATGCCGAAAAGACCCACGAAGCTATCATGCTTATTCAGAAATTAATCGATTTAGGCTACAAAGGGGTAACTTACCAGGCTACCGAAGTAGAAACTGGTGAAGTAGTTGATTTTACCAGTAAGAAACAAATGAAAGGGGCTGTAGCTACCGGCAAGTTTAGAGATTCACTCATACAAGGTGATTTGAGGGCTGATCTTTATGCCAATATTGCTAATTTGTATTTAAGAAACAAAGACACTGTAAAATACGAGGAATACATTGAGAAAGGACGTACCAAATTTCCTAAAAATGAGAGACTGCTAAGAGCAGAGCTCCAAATCTTCCTTGAGAATAAAGAATTTGATAAAGCCATGGCTAGCTTGAACCAAGCTATAGTAGAATATCTTGACAATGCAGTTTTTTATTACATCAAAGGATATATTTTACATACTGAAGTGAAAGACCTGGAAAAGACTCTTCAGGCTTATGGCAAAGCAATTGAAGCTGATTCGGAATATCTGGAACCGCGATATATGTCCGGATTATTATATGTGGACGAGGCTAACGATATTACTGGGCAGATGAACTCGTTAAAGCTCAGTGAGAAAATTAAATATAAAGAATTGCAGGAAAAACAAAAGTTGGTTTTTGAAAATGCACTATTACACTTTAAAGAAGCTTACCGAATAAATCCCAGGGATAAGGAAACGCTAAATGCGCTAAAAGAAATATACTACAAGTTAAAGATGTACGATGAGGTTGAGAACATCCAGGAAGAAATAGATGCTATGTAGCGGATGGAATTCAATTTAAGAATAATTGCCTAGGCAAGAACATGCCTACAAATAGGCACATATAAAATCAGAAAAGCCGCTGCAATACTAAGCTTTTTAAGCTCTATATATTTAATCAGCTACCTAGGCCAGAAATAATACGATTAGAATTGTCCTGCAATGTCTATAAAATATAACAAATTAAATCATTATAAGGTTAAAAATAATTCGTTGTTTTTATGCCGATATTACTGCACGTCATTATTACTGTACTTTCGGGTATCAATCCCAAACGCCATCAATGGACTATCTCTTGCTCTTTAGGGGGAATATTACCTATCAAGAGCAACGAGTTAATTTAAAGAGATCTTTTGCTATCATGAAATTAGATGAATCTCATGAAGTGCATGTCTCTAAAGGTTCTGTTCTTGCAATTAAAGGCACCATTACAGAGATGACGATCTGGCTGAAATCGTAGTCAGCCTCAAAGAAAAAGCCATGAGAATAGCAGAAAAGTGAGTGTAAGTCTATTTTCAAAACTGATTTTGAATTTAAAGGGTACAGCAGATATAAGCTGAGATTTTCAAAACTAGAGGATTTATGCCTACCTGGATACATCAAGGGAAAAGCGGCTATTGATATCTTTGATGGGAATGGAGCTTTTGGGTCAATAAAAATAGTGAAGGGAATGACATGATGCAACTGGATATGAGTGCATTAGCTCAGGGAGTATATCTGCTCAAGATAAGCTGGGGACAAAAGGAGGCTATACACCCAGAAGATTATCAACTAACAATGAATAAAAATGAAAATGAGAAGGGTAATTACAACAGCAAGCATAGTGTTAGGAGAAGTAGCATTAGGTAATGCTTAACTAAGTGAGGGCAATCCCGGAATGAATGCGGTTCCTTCTAGAGAGCTTTATCTCGTCATGTTATCTTAAAAAAATCTGATCACTTAAATAGTCGCATGATATCGTTACCATTGGCCAGTATTATTAATCCCAAAAGAAGGACGAATCCCGTTATTTGAGCATATTCCAGTACCTTTTCAGAGGGTTTTCGGCCAGTTATCATTTCCCATAATACAAATATCACATGTCCACCATCTAAAGCTGGAATAGGTAAGATGTTGAGGAATGCCAACACGATACTGAGAAAAGCCGTAAATGCCCAGAATCTTTCCCAATTCCATACGGTGTCAAATTGCTTAGCTATCATAATAACTCCCCCCACTTCCTTGTATGCCTCAGTTTTGGGATTTACTATTAGTCTAATTTGACGAACATAATCTCCCAAAACAGAAAAGGCTTTATTAATTCCCACGGGGAAAGATTGAAAAAAAGTGTATTTCTTTGCTTCTAACTCAAAAAAACGACTAAGCGGTTTACTGTAAACCCCTATTTTACCACTGGAAGACACCTTAAAAGTAAAATCCCGCGGGATTCCTGCCCGATAAACAGTAAGGGAAATAGTATTATTCTTATTTTCAGGTATTTTCTCAAGGTATTCATCAAAAAAGATGATTCTTTCTCCGTTTAAGGCTACAACTGAATCTCCTAATTCCAAACCAGCAATTTTAGCCACTGACGAATCAGTAAAGCCGCCTACTACATAGGGTACCCTTATATCAATCAGCGATTGCTGAGCTTTAATGAGGGATTTCTTTTTCTCACTGGGAATTGTAATCTCTTTTACTTTACCATTCCTTTCCAGCATTACCTTTCCTTTCTCACTTAAAAGTAGCTCTAAAGGTATCTCAGAGAATTTTTCAATCTTTTTATCGTCTATGGAAATTATTTTATCGCCGTCTCTTAGTCCCAATGTCTCTGCAGTGCTATCGGCGGTGATTCCGTATTTCAGGCTATCGTTGGGTAAGTATCGTTCGCCATAATACATCATTATACCGGCATAAATCGCAATAGCCATAATCATATTTACAGTAACCCCACCAATCATAATAACAAGGCGCTGGCTGGCTGGCTTAGAGCGAAATTCCCAAGATTTTAGGGATTGAGCCATTTGTTCTTTATCCATGCTTTCATCTATCATTCCAGCTATTTTTACATAGCCTCCTAAAGGGAGCCAGCCGATACCATACTCTGTTTCACCTATCTTTTTTTTAAAAAGAGAAAACCATGGGTTAAAAAAGAGATAAAACTTTTCTACTTTGGTTTTAAAGATCTTAGCCGGTATAAAATGGCCTAATTCATGAAGTATAATGAGCAACAAAAGACTGAAAATAAACTGTGACGCCTGTATGAGAATACCCATTTATCTACATTATAGTAATTAAGGAGAATACCGTATTGGTTTTAAATAACTTTAATTCGCAAATTTATTGATTGCACTTCTACTTATCGGGTAATATTTCTTGGCTCTAGATAACTTTAGCATCATGGAGTACCTGCTAAGGTATGATAAATAAAGGGGGAACAGGTATTACCAAAGATTCACACATTTTTAGAATGAAAATTTAGAGAGATTTTAAAGTGTTTTTCTCTGAATATAACGGCTCCATACGAGGTCTAGCAGAATTAAAATGAGTTTCCGCTGGAAGTGGAGGAGTTGGTTTAGATTTAACAATAGAAAAGAAGATAGTCACAGAATTTTACCAAATATTTTTAGAAAAAGTATATCCTCACAATTGCTTTAGCTTATACCAACTAAACACGGCAATTAGTGGAAAAAGGATATTTTTTCATGCTTGTATTTTTAAGTGAATTTTTAATTCTAATGACTTAAAAATTCAATGCTCAGTTGATGATATTGTATCGGAAATTTTGGCATAGCTAGCCTCACATTCCGAACGGACACCTTCGCGCATAATAACTCTTTTGACAGTCAGAAATAGTATTTTCAGATCAAGCCAAACACTTCGATTATCCACATACCAGATATCTAGCTTGAATTTTTCTTCCCAAGAAATAGCGTTGCGGCCATTGACTTGTGCCCAACCTGTAATACCAGGGAAAACTTCATGACGACGCATTTGTTCTTTTGAATAAAGAGATAGATATTCAGACTTAAAAGGCCGAGGACCTACTATAGACATATTTCTGATAATTACATTCCAAATTGAAGGCAATTCATCGAGACTTGTTTTTCTTAAAAATTTTCCAAATCTTGTCAAGCGCTTTTCATCAGGAAGTAGATTACCAATAGAATCCCGTTTGTTGCTCATAGTTCTAAACTTTATAATATTAAACGCTTCTCCACTTTTACCTCCGCGTGATTGTGAGAAAAAAATGGGGTTACCTAACATGATTAAGGTCGCTACGTAGATTATTACAAAAGCAGGCATCCAAAAAGGCAATAGAATGGATATACATAACAAATCAAATAGTTTTTTCATAATCTCTTATATAATCGAAAACTGAAAGGATGTTCTCATCTTTCGTAGCTGTTAGAATTGTTGCCACTACAGATGATGGTTGAAAAGAAAAGTCGAGAAGTTCTTTAGTTGTTTTGCTTATTTTCCCAGTCTGAAAAGGGCGTAACGTATAAACTTGTTTCTCAAGGATTCTACACTTTTCAAGGCTCGAATTATATTCTTGCTCATTCGGATTGCAATAGACAATTAAGCCATCTATTACACTTGCGTCTAAGATTGTATCAGCAAATTGTGTGCTATAGGGGAAGCACATAACATTTATTATATTGTCTTGGTTCTTTTCAGTAGCAAAACTTTCTATAAAAATAGATTGGTTTCGGTGAAATTCTTCGATACGTCTACAGTCGTTGTCTAAATCTTTACGCCACATCCATTGTATAGTATGAATTGAATTAGAGCCAAGTAAGCGTTTATAAGTTTCAATTTTGTAGTGAAGACGTTCTGGAGAAAAGCCATCATCGTCAAAAGAAGGTTCAGCTAGTTTCACGACATGCTTAAATGTGATATTTCTTTGCTTCAAACGCCTAAGAACCTCGCAAAGCATAGGAAAAGATTCATATTCGATTGATGAATGGATTATGCCAATACCATTATCTTTTAGCCGGATGAAAAATCCTTCCCAAAAATGAGACTCAGACGAATGTTCAAGCATTCGCATCGTCCCCCATATAATCTTTCTTGCCACTTTCATCACAAACCTTCACCGATGGCTACTGCACACTTCCAGATAAATCGTTCGGAGACTTTTGTTGCTTTAAATGCATTTCGTCCATGTAACACTTCATCATCTTTCCATATCACAGCATCACATGGAGTTAACTTGACTTCAAGTATATTCATTTTGATGGATTTAGAAGTCAGCAAGTAATTTTGGAAATTTCTAGCAATCTTCTTCTTGTAACCAGGTATATCATCTTTAACACAATAATAATTCCAATTCACGAACCATCTTCCTTTTTTTTGGTAAAGCGGCTTTTCAGAGCGAGAGTCTCCAGATCGTTCATGCTGAATGGTTTCAGTCGTTACTTCTTTGAAAAGCGATGGGTGGTTTATACTAAGATCATTTGAAATTAATTCACTATCAACAAATGTTGTTTCCCCTCCTTCATCGGAATTCGCTACGCAACATAATAGTGTAGTTGGGAAATTAGGAATGTAGCTGCCATCTGTATGCAGCGGTTGAGCGTTTGAAGAATGACGATATGCGTTAGGAATATTTGGGTCATACCGCACCTCTGTCCATACTTTTCCTGTACGTTGTTTATTCCTAGAACCAATCCTTGCATCCTCTGCAAGTGGTTTTTTTTTGCCAAGGTATGAAATTAAAACATCATAAAATTCCCTGACATCTCGAATTTTCTCACCTGAGCGAAAAATAAAAACTTTTTTTTCCGGACCATCCCACGCATCTAGGAATTCTCGACAAGCCTGGCGTCTATTCTCATATGTTATTAAGGTCTCAAACAGCATTTTGATTATACCCTCCTAACTGCTAATTAAAAGTCAAGGGCTGAACTGTATCCAAATAATTTATGGATAGCCTTCAGCTAAACATAGCTAATAATTTCAACCATCCAACAAATTGCAATAATACAATAAGCTGCAATAATAGATTATCCCACTTAAACAAACTAATTGCTAACTACCGAGCATTTTCACTCATCATAAATTAGCTCATTCCGACTGGATGTTGTATTCTACTAGCGTATCGGCAAAAGCTATAGAATCGTCAGGTGACGCAATAAGCATATAAAAGATTGTGAAAAGACTATTTGACTTATCATGTATATCCATTCTATTGCCTTTTTGGATACCTGCTTTTGTAATGATCTTAATCATATTCCACTATCCTGTTTTAAAAAAGGGGAAACTATGGGTTAAAAAAGGAAACCTTTTCTACTTTGGCTTGTGAACTTATTGATTACACTTCACTTATCTGGGTAATATTTCTCTACCAATTCTGAGGCTTTAATCTTTATCCTTTCTTCTGTATCCCATTCCGATAGGCGTTTAAAGGTGTCCTTAAGTTTACGCTGGGCTACAGGCTTGAGATTTTGGGCTTTATTCAAAGCTTTTAAACGTATAAATGCGTTTGCATTATCCATGGCTATTCCCAAAACAGTAGAAAAGAGATTTTCATTTTTTGTTTCTAACAGTTCTACTAAGGCCCTTTCTCTTTTTTCTTCTTTCTTAGCATTCATAAGCATATAAAGATGATAGGCATCTGGCTTATTTTCCCGTATGAAGCCGGGAAAATATTCCCCAGCAAAAACTTCTGCTGATCGCGGAGATTCCCAGAGCGCTATTATGATAGTGTCCTTAGGTAAAGCACGAACTACAAAGGATTGATTAACTACAGTATCCTTAAGATAAACACTCAGTAGAAGAAGGGATGAATAAGCTTGAGCGTTAATAGTATCTTGTTCGATTGTGATAAACAGTCCTTTTTTTGAGTCTATATAACGATAATTAATTTCAAACTGAGGCAGTTTTCCAGATAGGATTAAATCTTTTGAAAAATCTTTAATTATTGAATCAGTAATATGTTGAGAGTGAGCAGCTAATATCTCACCGATCTCCTTTTTCCAATAGTGGAGGTGGGTTTGTGCTGTAATTTTAGAAATAGAAACACTGACCGAGTCGGGCCATTTGTCGAGAATGGTTTCGGATAACCAGCTTTTTTCGTGTTCTTTGATATTCCACTCTAAATTTAGCATTGAAGCCTTTAAAGTATCATTCTTGCTGGCTAATAAAGCCATTATTTGCTCCTGTTGAAAGACTTTCCTGCTTACGGCTCTTTCGATATCTTCATATTGTAAATAAAACTCTAAATCCGGGCCTTTGTTTGACAATTTATCAATTAAATCGATCAGACTGTCGTTTATTATTAGGTTTGTTTTATCCTTATAAAAATCAAAGCTTTTTTCCAAATTTTCTCTTAGCGTAATTCGTTTAGAGGCCGCTGGATATATCAAATTAACGTCCTCTAGAGGGTCGTCTTCCGTTTCTTTTATCTGAAAACCTTCGAAATTGCCAACTCTAATAAAGAATTTTCTCAATGGTTTCTCGTCTTTTGTTGACCAGTAATGACTTATGCTATTCCCATTTACAGTTATAAACTCAAGCTCTCCCATACAGATGCTATTTACCTCGGTGGGAAAACTGATATTAGTTTTGATATAGGCTTGCTGATTATTTAGAGATGGGAAAAAATTAAAGGATAAATCCTGATCTACATCCATAAAAACATTGGGATTAAGAGCCAAAATATTATTGATATTGTCGTAGATAGCTATGTCTATCTGAGCGGGTATTTTAAACCGGTAACTAAATTTGAGTTTGAGTTTATCTCCTTTATGATAGAGTTTATCCAATTTGATATGTAACCTCCCTTTTTCATGCTTAAACTCAAAATGACTTTTATCTCTTCCTTCTACTTTCCTTATCTGACTGATCGGATGATTGGCAAAATTGAAATCGAGCTTATCTGAAGTTTCCCTAAATTCCAACAGCAAACTGCTTTCCGACTTGTGGTTTTGGTCTTTCAAATCTTCTATCCAAATAGAAAAAACGATTTCTTTAATTTCTATTGTTTGGGCTTCTATTATCACTCCTTGAAGAAAGAGAAGAAAAATGAGGGGTTTTTCCATGGTAAGGTGTAAATTGACCGCCAAACTTACACGACTTTACAATTTTTTAGATGTACGAGATAATTTCAGGAAAAGACTCTTTTGAGATAAAACTTGCTTCCGAAAAAAAAGCGGAATTAAACGGACAAATAAGAGAAATAGACATAGCAGGAGAAAATGGCTGTTTTCATGTTATACAAGATCATAAAGGCTATCTTCTTGAAGTGATTTCAGCCGACTATAAAGTAAAGCTTTTCACCATTAAAGTCAATAACAATATCTACACTCTTGAAGTTAAGGACAAGTTTGACTTTCTATTGGAAAAACTGGGTATGGAAAATCTAAGCATGCCTGCTTTGAACAATCTTAAATCTCCCATGCCTGGTCTAGTGTTGTCAATAGAAGTTACGCCGGGACAAATGGTTAAAAAAGGGGATTCGTTATTGGTGCTGGAGGCCATGAAAATGGAAAATGTTCTAAAGGCCTTTAGCAATGGAATAGTCAAAAAAGTGCTGGCAGAATCTGGTAAAATAGTAGAGAAAAACCAAACTCTGATAGAGTTTCAATAGACTTTACCTAAAGACGGACTACTACAAAATTTCCAAAAACATCGACTAAATCAAACTGAGATTTCTATTGATGTTTTTTGATATCTCACTAGCTAAAAGGGAATGAAGTATACGAGATTAGGGCGATCTATTATCATTTTTGATCTATCCCAAGACTATTTCAAATTGGGTGAGATTGATAAATTCCTGCACTCTTTGTCGCATGATTTCGTCTTTGACCTCAGCTATTCGTTTGGTGCCAAATTTTTCAACGCAAAAAGAAGCAAGTGCCGAACCATAAATAACAGCTCGTTTCATGTTGTTAAAAGAAATGTTTTTGGTCTTAGCCAAATAGCCGATAAAACCACCAGCGAAGGTATCCCCTGCACCGGTGGGGTCAAGTACTTCTTCTAAAGGAAGAGCCGGGGCATAGAACAACTCCGAAGGGCCAAACAATAATACTCCATGTTCTCCCTTTTTGATAATGAGGTATTTAGGCCCCATTTCAAATATTTTTTTAGCCGCTTTTACCAAAGAGTACTCCCCACTTAATTGTCTGACTTCTTCATCATTGACGGTAAGAACATCTATCATTTTCAAGACTTCTATCAATTCATCCCAGTTATTATCCATCCAAAAATTCATAGTGTCCATAACCACCAGTTTGGGACGAATTTTCATTTGCTGCAAAACTGACTTTTGAACTATTGGGGTAAGATTGCCCAGCATCAGAAATTCACTTTTCTGCCACTTTTCAAGTATAACTGGTTTAAAGTCTGCCAAAACATTCATCTGAATATTCAATGTATCGCGGGTATTCATGTCTTTGTAATAGCGGCCTTTCCAGAAAAAGGTTTTACCCCCTTTTACTATCTCTATACCTTCGGTAGCGATGCCTTTGCTTTTAAAATTATCTAGATAATCCTGAGGGAAGTCCCCTCCAACTATTGAAACTAGGCGGATGTTATTTATAAAGTTAGCTGCAGACAAGCTGGCGTAAATGCCTGATCCACCCAAGACTCTACCAGATTCTCCGAAAGGGGTTATCAATTCGTCAAAGGCTGTCGTACCCGCTATTAAAAGATTCATTTTTTTCTTTTAAAATTTACCACAAATATTATATACCTTCGCAGGAAGCAGGTTAAGCATAACACCTCATTTTTTAGAATTAACATTCCTCCTTAGCTCAGTTGGCTAGAGCATCTGACTGTTAATCAGAGGGTCCTTGGTTCGAGCCCAAGAGGAGGAGCAAGCGAAACCGCTACACTAATTAAAGCCCTTCACATATGTGAGGGGTTTTTTCTTTTCCGTTCCTTAGCAAGGATCTTATCACTAAAGTAGTAATTTTTGGCAACTATATGGCAACTGCTATAAATAGATAATAATATAGGATTAAAGGATTTAATTAGTTACATTCATTAGCTACCCATTTAGCTGCATTTGTATACCCTAAGCTTGCAGCTTTTTTCCAATCAGCACAAGCACCATTTAAATCTCCAATAATTTCTTTTGCAACCCCTCTGTTTACATAAGCATAAGTATAGTCAGGGTCAAGTTCTATAGCTTTAGTATAGTCACTAATAGTTCCGTTGTAGTCTATTATTTCTTTTTTTGCCATACCTCTTGATTCTGTTTTTTTCGTCTTCTAAAAGCTTTTCTTTTTTGAAATAAAGGGGAGTCCATATCAACTTTGTAAAAACCGGAAATCTCTTTTTCAGATCCATCTTCAAGAATATAGAACGCATCTACCCATCCGTAAAATTTAAACATACCTTTATGAGGTAATAGCTTTATTGAAACATAAGATCCTAATAACCCAATACCCACCAAGTCATCTAGGTCATCTTCAATCGCTGATTTTAATTCAGACATACTAGATGTGGTTAGCTTTTCGTTTTGTACAGTTTCGAGTAGTTTGTTAAGCTCTAATTTTATTACTGCTTTTAAAGGGGAGTCCATATCAACTTCGTAAAAACCGGAAATCTTTTTTTCAGATCCATCTTCAAGAATATAGAACGCATCTACCCATCCGTAAGATTTAAACATACCTTTATGAGGTAATAGCTTTATTGAAACATAAGATTTGCCCGTACCTTCTAACCCAATACCCAGGTCATCTAGGTCATCTTCAATCGCTGATTTTAATTTAGACATACTAGATGTGGTTAGCTTTTCGTTTTGTACAGTTTTGAGTAGTTTGTTAAGCTCTAATTTTTTTACTGCTTTTAATTCGTTTTTAATTTTCCTTTCTGACTCTACTATAGAAATTACATCTTCCATATCTGGTAAAACAAAATCAATTGCTTTTGCGCTTCCTGATAATGAAAAAGAAAGGTCATTGCTTCCATAATCATCTGAAGTTCTTACAGAAACTTTAGAGGCTAATTTCAGCTTTTTAATAAACTCGTATTTACTTATTTTATTATCGGAATTAGGGTCATTAAATTCAGTTAAAAACAAAATTTTACCATCAGTAGAATAACTAAAATCGTAAGTAGAGTATATAACACCTGGCTCATTATCAAATACCCACAAAATTCTAACGTCAGTATCTTCTTGAAAATATCCGGCTCCAGAAATATAAAAATTTACCGAATTACTATTTTCAAATTTATTTATTGCTAATGATGGCTCATTGTAAGGAAATTCGCTTCCCGAGCCTCGAACGTAAGAAGTTTTATACTTTCCGTCAAAATCTGAATCTCCTGATGTGTATCCCCAAGTTTGAGCATTAACACATATTCCGGCTAATAAAGCGAATGTAAATAGTAGTTTTTTCATAATTAGTTTATTTATATACTTTTAAGTTAATAATAAGTAACTTAGATAGCTGCAAATTATTAAAAGACATTTAAATTTCTATTAAATTACTTCTACAGTAAAGTGTTTGTTTTGTTTAGTCTCTATGGTGTTCGGTTTGTAGTTTAGGAACCGTATAGTTTATTAGTATTCTAAGAAAGGCTATACGTTCGCTATTTGTAAGCTCGTCTGTGTTTATCTCGTTTAGTGTTTTAGTAGCTAAGTCGCTAAGTTTTTGTCTTATTTCGCTTGAATGTTTAGCCTTACCTCGTTTAGATTTCTTTCCGGCCACTCTAGCTGTTTCGCTATTAAATCCCATATGCTATTTTATGTTAGTCTAACTACATAACGAAAGTATTTTAAGATTTGTAGTTTCGAAAAGACATAGCTATTGCGTATACAGTTATCATACAACGGCTAAGGAATATAATATATACTAGCACAGTAGGAAAGTAGACAAACCCACTACCCACCAAAGGTGCAGTTATAAAATGTATTAAGTCACGCGATAATTATTAACATTAAGTCTTAGTTTCGCACAATGAAAATACGCTTAAATTCTAGGCATATGGGATACGAGAGACTAGAATTTGGCACTTATTTGGCAATTTACTTAAACAACTATTATTTAAGATATTGCTAAGTAGTTGGCGCTCAGTTGTTAGTAAGCTTTGCTTCGTCGAAGACAACATCTGACTGTTAATCAGAGGGTCGCTGGTTCGAGTCCAGCAGGGGGAGCCATGTTGTATCAGGATATTTAATGAACTTTATACACTCTAATAAATCACAAAACTTTTTTCTTCAAAAAAATTCCTCATAGGAATTGGTTTTTTGGTTGGGCTGATATCGGGTTATTTTTTAGGACTTTTTAGGATGCACTCGTTTTTCTTATTTCCAAAAATCTCGATTTATTTTTCATGTCTAAGTTGGTTTGGGCAAATAAGCCCGAATCCAACATTTTTATCTGATGTCGCCGCATTTGAAGCGGTGATCATTGCTTTTTTGATACCCTTGAGAATAGAGATCATTTCAAAAATTTCAAAGAGATATAACTCCGATGTTATTATTCGATCATTTGAAAACAATTGGGAGAATAAAATTTTGCCGCCGTTTCTTTTGATAAACATTGTGGCCGCTATTGTTTTGCGCTTCTTGGTGCAGGATGATATTAGTTCAGTAGCATGGAAAATACTGGCGTGGATTGTTCTGTTAATTTTTATGTATATAGCGTTCGCGATCTGGCGAGTTATAAACCGCATTAAAACTTTTATGAGCAACACACAAGCTGTCATAAACCAACTTTATGAAGATGTTGAGAAATCTATTGAATAAAAAGAGTACGTCTTCCAAACAGGACACTTTAATACAATCTCTCGAAGGGATAGGTGATATCTTGGTATTTGAGACAAAACGGAAAAAGAACAAGATGGTATTGGACGGATTAAAGAAAATAAGCGACTTAGTAAAAAAGATTTCTGAAATTCAGAAACTCGATCCAGATAAATTTGATCTGTACAAGAAAGATAAAAAAGAAATGCCGTTCAGCCTCGATTTTAGTCAGAAAAAATATCCGATTAACTTCTCGACGGCTATTAACCAGATTGTACGCGTATACGAAGCTGCTATAAATTCACAGAACGAAGAAATTAGTAAGTTTTCCGTTTATCATATACATTGGATACTTGAAGAATTATCCTCTCGACAAAATAATGCTTTATTTGTTGAGCAAATATTGGAGAAGCTGGCAGAAATAACGAGAACAGCCATACAGCGCAATGATCGTCCCCCTTATGACGCAGCAATTCACTGGTATATCGGAATTGTCTTTAATGGGAGGGGTAAAAAGAGTGATTTTCTTCTTTCTTATCTTAATCTTTTTGATGAATACTTCTTTTTTGCTGTCCAATACATTGTCGCCGAAAAACAGAATCCAATTTTTCAGTCATTAGTTTCGTATCTGGTTGATGGTATTGATATCCCCAATTACCACCACGAATTTTGGAATTACGAAAATAGCTGCAAGAGGTTACAGAAATATAATCAGCTGGACAAAAAACATGGATTAGAGAAAAAGATTAAAGAGCTTGCTGGTTCAGAAAATGACCTACACACACAAGAAAAGCTAGAGGCATGGCTGAAAAAATTTGATGAACTAAAAGCGAGTATTGAGCCGAGCTTAGGTGAGGAACAAAAAAATCAGCACAAGAGAATAGAGGAGAAGATAAGAGATTTTGCTACTTTGCAATTTAAGCACCAACATCTTCTAGAAATTGTCTTTGCTGTAGGAGCATATTGTTTGTTTAAGAAAAGATACGATTACATCAAATATCTTTGGGAGTACAAACAGCCGCCAGATTCTGATGCTTCTTGGAATACTAATCAGCATGATCATGATATAACTCCCACGACATTAGATGAGGTGATTAAATTTTATTTCCGAAAAGGGCCGCTTGAGAAAAAATTTTATTTTCGGGAAGATCATCATGGAAGCGATAAGTATTACAAACAATATTTTCTTCTATTGCTCGCTCGCATATTGCAGAGTGCTTCTCTAAATACTGAAGGTAAGTACTCACGAATTGAGGGTTATAAATTTCCCGACTTGCATATTGACAGATTAAATGGTCTTAAATGTTCGGTAGATGAGTTTATCTCGCTTGCATCAGACCTAAAACAGGCTGAAAATCTGCTTGCGGAAGTTGGCTTTGACATAGCGAAGTTGGACGAGATTTTCGACAAAAAACTTATACCTTTCTTGAACAAACTTAAAGAAGAGGCGGGAAAGCAGATTTCTGCAAAGCACAGAGCGGCCAACATCAGTCAAAGGCAAGTGCAAGGGTTCAAGAAAGAGGTATTAAAGGCTTTTTATGAGGAAGCAAATATGCGCGATATTTTCGCCAATCACTTCAACGCATACGAGGATAAAATAAGAGAAAAAATTACAGACAAAAAAGGTCATTTTGAAATCACTATCCGCTTTCCCCGTAAATATTGGTTCTCTGACGAATATCTTGTTCGGAAGGATTCCTTTATTCGAGGTATCGGACAGAAACTGGCCTCTGGCGAAAATTCTTATTTACTTGATAACATAGAGAAAAATTGCAAAGAAATTACCAAAAAGGATTTTGAAGTGACGCTATCGCAATTTAAAAATCTCGATGACGTAGTAATTTTCATGATGGATAGCGCATTCTGGCAGTTTTTTGAGTATTTAAAGAATTTCGAGTCGAAGTTGCGTAGAGATATTAAACAACTTGAAGTAGGAGGATTTGTCGGTTGGTATGATTTCAATGGAAAAACAATTCCTGTTTTCGAAAGATATGGATATGGGCAGAAAGACGGGTATATTTTGATTTTAAACAAATCAAAAGTCGGGCAGCTCGTTCAGCTATCGCCATTCAAGGAAGGAGAAAGCGAAAAATCTGTTGAGGACATTTTCTATATGGACATCCAAGCATTTTCAGAAAATGAGGAATTGATGGAAGAATTTATCAAAAACCCGCTAGAATGGTTAAAAAAGATCGGAGATGAGCAGAAACAGCGCGAGCATTTGCAAGAGCTTGTCCGTATTCAAATTTTCGAGAGATTCGAATACATCAAGCCCGACGATTTCGAAGGATACAAACTGTTTCTGCAAATCTGCAAAGAAGACTAACCCCACCCACATATTTTTTGATTTTGTAGCCCCGAAAAAAAAAATCAGAGCGAAACCTAAGCAGGCGAAAGGCTAAAACGCGAGACGGGAATCAATCCAAATCCGCTTGCGGATTTTCCTTCAAAAAGGTTCGGACTTTGATACCGACAACAGCAACCTTACCACCTACACCGCCGCCAGGGTGCGTCTTCTTGGATATATGCTTGTTCTTTTCCTTACTGCCCAGGCATGCCTCATCTACCTCCACCGGACCAGCAAATGCAGGGGTATCAGCCTTGAACGCCTTACACAATCTGTGCGCCAGATGCCAAGCCGAATTCTGCGTGATGTTCAGATCGCGGTGCAGTTTCATACTGGATGTGCCTTTGATGCCGGTAGTGAACAAGTAAATAGCAATCGCCCAAATCTGAAAGGATAATTTCGAATCTTCCATCAATGTCCCTTTTCGGATGGTGAACATCGGCCGATTGGGACACTCACGGCATCGGTGCGTCATTGTCTTGTGCTTGATTCCAGATTGCACGTTGAATGTACCGCACTTGGGGCAATACGGACCTTTCGGCCATAACTGTTTCTTCAAACCATTTACGGGCAGTCTCATCGTCGGGGAACATCTTGGTTATGTCGATGGCCGACAGTCTCTTTCGGTACGTTTTTCCAGGTCTGTTCTTTGCCACTATGTTTCTCCTTATAAATACCAGTTGATCTCTTAATCTATCTATATGTAAATATAACTGTTTAGTTGGTATTTGTCAAGGATTAAATTGTGACTCAGGTATATAATTCCCAAAAAACTAGCACAGTAAAATTGATTATCTCTTTCCCTTCCATTTCTTTTTCTGATGTGTTTCATTGACTTTCCCTAAAGTTGGAGTTCAGCTAGGAGCTTGTTTTCTATAGATAGCGGCTTTGGCTTTGTCGATAATTTCAGTTGTACTGAGTCCATATTTTTCCAACAACTCTTCGGGTTTCCCGCTTTCCCCAAAAGAATCGTTAACGGCTACAAACTCTTGGGGTATGGGATAATTTAAAGATAAAACCGCTGCAATAGATTCTCCCAAACCACCATTTTTCTGATGTTCCTCAGCTGTTATCACACAACCGGTCTTTTTAACGGAATGTAAAATAGCATCCACATCCAGGGGTTTGATAGTATGAATATTAATTACTTCAGCCCTGATATTTTCATTCGCTAATTGGTCAACGGCTTTCAAGGCTTTCCAAACTAGATGACCAGTGGCGATTATAGTTACATCAGACCCTTCAATTAAATGTATTGCTTTTCCAATTTCAAATTTTTGATTAGAGGAAGTAAAGTTGGGCACTTTAGGACGTCCAAATCGCAGATAAACAGGGCCTTCGTGCTTGGAAATGGCAATGGTAGCGGCTTTGGTCTGGTTGAAGTCACAAGTGTTAATAACCGTCATTCCGGGTAGCATTTTCATCAAACCAATATCCTCTAGCATCTGATGTGTGGCTCCATCTTCGCCTAGTGTAAGACCGGAATGAGAAGCACATATTTTTACATTTTTACCCGAGTAAGCAATGGATTGACGAATTTGATCGTATACTTTGCCAGTAGAGAAATTGGCAAAGGTTCCGGTAAAAGGAATTTGACCTCCTATAGTTAAACCAGCTGCTATTCCCATCATGTTTGCTTCTGCAACGCCCACTTGGAAAAACCGATCTGGAAATTCATCTCTGAAAGCATTCATTTTTAAGGACCCGGCAAGGTCAGCAGAGAGCGCGACAACTCTTGGATTGGTTTTGCCTAATTCAAGCAGTCCTGCTCCGAATCCAGAACGAGTGTCTCTTGTTCCCTGGTCGATATATTTTTCCACAGATTTTAATTCAGCTTTACTATAGTTGTTGTACCTGAAGATACCGTGAAATTTTTACTTACCGAATATCCACTTTCTTTAGAAGATTTTACGCGAAATACCGCCTGGTAGCTCCCCGGTTGCATTACTATATTTTGACGGGAGTCGTTAGGGCTGAGATCAACAACCCATTCCATTTTGTTATTGCGCATAACCAATATGCTGCCATAGCCGGGTGCACTGCTAGAAAAACTAACTACTCCTGAAGGAGGAACACCAATAGTGGTAATTGTACCGGCTTCTATTTCGAGATTTTGTTGTACGTATCTCGGCAATGTCAGGATTTCTATATCGTATTTACCAGTAATATATTTTTGCATATTGTTAAAACTCTGTACATGTAGGATAGAGGATTTGCCACTTTCCCGAACTATACATTTTAGGTTATCATATCCGCCTCTTCGGCTACTCATTTTAAGCTTTAGACTGCCACGGGGCAAGTTTATGCCGATATGATTGTGTTTTCCCGGAACGATTTGAATACTGTCTAGTTGTCTTTCTGGTACAGAATGTACAGTCATATTGTATGTTATCAGAGGATCAAGGCAAATAGTGTCGGGGTTTCCTAAATAATTTAGAGCATGAATAAACTGTTTTTTAACCTTACCATTTACCCGATCGTAAAAAGTAACTGGCACATCTGTTTCGCTTGGGAAACCATTTTGATCGAGAAGATTAACCTGAGCAGAAGTATTATCGAGAGCTTGAGATATAACGATTCCTAATACATTTTGGAAAGTTTTTTCATCAGCAGCATCAAAATAGGTGCCTACACAATCAAAAGTTTCCCTGAAGTTTTTATCTAAGCCGATTCCAATCACAAAGGGCTTTAGGACAACTCTCTGTTTTTGAAGTAAACGGGAAGCAGCACAAGGGTCCCCACTACAGGCTTCCACCCCATCAGTAATCAGAATTATAATGTTACGGCAATTTTCGCAGGCGGGAAAGTCAGTAGCGGCTTTCAATAAAGAACGAGCAATAGGAGTAGTGCCTTTTGGGCTAATATTTCGCAATACTTTCTTAATACGTCCAATATTGTTGTATCCAAATGGAACTTCTAGCCATGTGTCATTACAATCCTGAGGAGGCACGGGTTTTTGATGACCGTAAACTCGTAGAGCTAGTTGAAAGCTTCTGCTGTTTATGCTTTGAAGACTATCTAGCATTTTAGAGAGTAGCTTTTGAGCAATGTCGATCTTTTGACCACTTTCCCAACGGGCATACATACTTTGCGAACCATCAAATACAAATAATATGCGGGTTATGGTTTTGTCCTTTTCGTTTTGGGCAAGACCCATAAGGGAAAAGCAAAGAGTGAAAAGTAATATGCTAAGCCTTTGAATCACTAATAATCAGCTAAGGTTTCTTTCAACTGACTAAGAGCATTTTCGAGCTGTTCATCATTAGGAGCAATACCATGCCATTGATGAGTTCCTCGCATAAAATCCACGCCGTAACCCATATCAGTTTGCATTACTACACAAATGGGCTTTCCTTTGCCAGTAAACGACTTAGCGCTGTTAAGTCCATTTAGAACATCGCTTATGTCATTTCCATTTTCAATAGTCAATACTTTCCAGCCAAAGGCTTCAAACTTATTTTGTATACTTCCCAATGGCATTACACTGTCGATAGAACCATCAATTTGCTGACCATTGGCATCAACGGTACAGATAAGGTTATCAACCTTATAGTTAGGAGCAAACATGGCGGATTCCCAAATTTGCCCTTCTTGTAACTCACCATCACCGTGAAGTGAAAAAACGAGCTGTTTATCGTTATTTAATCTTTTAGAAAGAGCTGCACCTATAGCTACTGACATTCCCTGACCTAAGGACCCGGTAGCAATTCTCACTCCTGGTAACCCATCATGAGTAGCAGGATGCCCTTGCAAACGCGAATTAATTTTCCGAAAACTATTTAACTCTTTTAGATCAAAATATCCGCTTCTGCTCAAAACACTGTAATATACAGGACTGATATGTCCATTGGATAGAACGAAAATATCCTCTCCTTTGCCATCCCCAGTAAAATTTTGCGGCTCATGGTTTAGTAATTCAAAATAAAGGGCAACAAAAAATTCCGTACAACCCAGCGACCCGCCCGGATGACCTGACTGTGCATCATGTACCATGCGTACAATATCCCTTCTAATCTGAGAACATATTTTCTTAAGATATTCAATATCGGGCATTTATTAAGAATTGTACAGGATGCAAAAGTAGGATTTATAGTAAGGTGATTGGGAAAAGAAACGTCAATGAATATTGAGCAAAGAAAACTGAGAGCTAAGCCTTTATAGGCTGATATTGGCAATAGTTAAATCATATCTTTGCTACCTTAAAATTAAACCAAATATGAAGTGTGGTATTGTTGGTTTGACGAATGTCGGTAAATCTACTTTATTTAATTGTTTATCAAATGCCAAGGCTCGGTCTGCCAATTTTCCTTTCTGCACTATAGAGCCGAATATCGGAATGGTTACAGTTCCCGATAAGCGACTGGAAAAGCTGCGAAAAATGGTAAACCCTGAAAGAGTGATACCGGCTACGATAGAGATTATAGATGTAGCTGGCTTGGTAAAAGGCGCTAGCAAGGGAGATGGCCTGGGTAACCAATTCTTGGGAAATATTAGAGAGTGCAGTGCCATTATTCACGTTTTACGGTGTTTTGAAAACGACAGTATCACTCATGTAGATGGTTCGATTGATCCTATACGGGATAAGGAGACGATTGATATTGAACTTCAGCTTAAAGACCTCGAAACTCTGGAAAAAAGGCTCGACAAGCAAAAGAAAACAGCTAAATCTAGCAATAAAACGGAATTAGCAACAGTTGATCTTTTGGAAAGACTTAAAAAGCATCTGCAAGAAGGAAAGAGTATAAGGTCATTTGAGTGCAATGAGAAAGAGTCCGAGTTTTTAAGAGATTGTGAGTTTTTAACGAATATCCCTATTTTATATCTATGTAATGTTGATGAAGCTTCAGCAAAAGATGGGGATGAGTGGGTAAATAAGATTAAAACAATCGTTAGATTGGAAGAGGCAGAAGCAGAAGTAATTTATATTTCAGTAGCAGCCGAAGCTGATATAGCTGAATTGCATACTTACAAAGAGCGTCAGTTATCCTTGGAAGATTTGGGCCTGGAAGAACCGGGAGTAAATGTGGTCATACGTACAGCTTATAAATTACTCGACTTACAAACCTATTTTACCGTAGGCATTAAGGAAGTAAGGGCTTGGACCATTAAAAAGGGTTTTACTGCGTCTCAAGCTGCTAGAGTTATTCATACGGACCTTGAAAAAGGATTTATCAAGGCCGAGGTAATTAAATATGATGATTACATAAAATATGGCTCTGAAGCTGCTCTTCGCCAGGTGGGAAAGTTAGCAATTGAAGGCAAGGACTATATCTTGCAAGATGCTGATATCTTGCACTTTCGTTTTAATGTGTAGTATAGCCACTTTTTCTTCTTTAATAAACTGAACTAGTTAGCGATTTCATCATAGACCAGCTACTAGGAGTTAAATTAAAGTGTTGAAATTAAGAATCTAAACTGGAAGATTTTATTTTCTACCAAATAGAATCATGATCATCAAAAATGTTGAAAGAAAGATATTCATCTGGTAGGTAAAGTTCCAATTCACATACTTCAAAAACTCTACAGGCATTATTCCTCCATAACAACTATTATTGGCTGTCAATCAAATTTTATATAATTATATAATAAAAAGATGCCGTTGATACTTTGAATGCGGTAAATTGAAATTTGAATCCAAAAAATATAAACGCTGAAAAATCTCGCTTTTAATTTCTCTTTACTTCTTCTCTTAATGAAAGTAGATAAAAAGTTGTCTCAAAACTTTAGAGCAAATGCCTATTTTTTATCTGGATATATGAGATGCTGTATAAAAAAGCACTATGTGCTCTAGGCGTAACCCAGAAGGATAGATTTTATTTTCTTGTTTATTGCCTTTGGACCAGGTGATTATCAGACAACCATACTGTGTTGCAACTCATCGAACGAGTTGCTATGGGGGTAATAATTGCTATAAGCTACCTCTTTGGCTCGCTTAATTAGCTCGTAACTCGTAACATGAGAATGACTTAATCCCTTTATAGGGAGAACTTTACCAATTCTACTGATGTGGTCAATCTCTTTATATTATTTATTTCTGTATCGCATGGCTTTTGAAATCAAATATGAGAGTGAAGCGGAGGGTATTTTCTATCGGGCTTTTCCTCGTAGCAGAAGCCGGAATTAAATAAGAAAGGTCTAAGCCAAAAACATTATAACGTAAGCCAACTCCGATAGTGAAGTACTCTCTATCTCCTTTTTGCTCATCTTCATGTTGATATCCCCCCCGAAGGGCAAGGTTATCATCATACCAAAACTCTGCACCAACGTTTATGTTAATTTCTTCCATTTCTTCACGAGCCCCTCCAGGCGCATCAATAAAGGATTGAAATATACCTTCGGCAACAGTTACATCCTCATTTCCGAAAACCTCTCCAAGTATTCCATTCCCGTTTTTATCTTCGTCTTCTTTTTCTTCATACTCCGGTGATGGAACTAACAGCTTATTGAAATCTAATAAAAAGCTTACCCTATTATATTTGTCAAAGCGTAAGTTATAAGCACCTCCTACTCTCAAGTTGGTCGGAATAAAATCGCTATTAGCGTCATTGGAATAAGTAATTTTACCGCCTATATTAGAAATATTTATGCCGACAGCATAAGATTGTTTCATGCCAGCTTCCATATTGTACTCACGGCTTTGGAAGTAGTAACCAATATCCGCTGCAAAAGACTTACCGGGTTTAGTTTGTTTCCCTGAGACTATTTGACTTTGGGTTAAATTGCTGAAAATATAGCGCAAGCCAACAGCTAATGACATGGTATTGCTCAGTCTAAGCGCATAAGCAGCATTTAAGGTAAACTCGTGAGGCCGAAAGGTTCCTAAAGAATTATTTTGTCCATCCGTGAAATTTATATCTCCCAGAGAAAAATATCTTATGGCTGCAGCCATACCCTGTCTATCATTCAAACTAAAAGCATAAGCCAAATATGCCAAGTCAATATCACTTACCAGCTTATTTAGCCAAGGGGTATAGGAAAGAGAAAGGCTATTAGCACCTTCTCCTAAAAAAGCTAATTTAGCAGGATTCCAATATATAGATGCAGGGTCTGGCGCTGACGCCACTCCAACATCTCCCATACCTCCTGCTCTCGAATCAGGAGATACAGCTATAATAGGTACGGCTGTACTTAAAGAACGTAAACTGTTGTAATAATTATTGTCTGTAATACCCCCCTGTGAAAGGACCTTACCCGACAAGGCAAAAGACAAGAATAAAACCCAAGACTTTCTCATTATTCGATAAAAGAGATGTAAGAATAGACCTAATAGTTTTAAAACTAAGCTAACGCAAAATAACCAGTTTTTCGTATTGATCTGCCTGGCTATTATCTAAAGTTGAGCGAATTTTTACGCGGTAAACATATACGCCCTTGCCAATTTTATCGCCATAATCATCCAAGCCATTCCAGGAAATTCCGCTAGCCCTATATCCCGTGGTATTAATCGACTGGTTTATAGTCTTAACCAATTTACCCGAGATCGTAAATATTTGTATTTGAACTTCTAGAGGTTGATTAGCCCGATTGTGTTCAAACTGAAATTCAGTGTTATTAGTAAAGGGGTTGGGGTAATTTAAAACTCGTTTCAAAGCCAATTCTGATGTTTCTTCAACAATAAAATCTGTTTTAGCTTCATTAAAATTATTGTAGGTATCGAACACTCTGAGGTTCACTTTGTGTTTTCCTGAACTTAAACTAAAAAGAGGATAACGCACCTTACCTCGCTTATAGTTGTCAAGGTCAGCTTCGTAATATTCATTTACCACATAGGACTCCGAATTTTCACCATGAGATAGTGTAGCCACTAAATCGTGACCTATTCCACTCCCCACTGTATTTACTCCAGAAGAGTCGGATATGATGGCATAGATTTCTGGTTTTTCATCTGTAATGCCTCCTCTCACAAAAGACTCGTCATTCATGTACAATTCAATCGCCGGCCCTTGATTATCAATCAGGGCATTATCGTCTAAGCCTCCCACATAAGCTGACCGGTCGCAGCCTGCTGCATCAATTTTTCTATCGCTGGCGTAATAGCTTATCTTACCTTTTCCAAAGGTGTACGAAATATCTTTAGGGACCCTAAATTCAAATGAAAAATCGCCGTCCCTTACTTTTGATTTTCCCCTGTATATGAGACTGTTCTGCTGATTAAAATTTAGCCTCAGTCCAATTCCATCATTGTCGAGAGTAGATTTAGTGGTTCCTTTATCAAAAACAGAGACATTTACTACTCCATTAAAATCTGTCATCTTTTGATTTTTCAAATCGTTAACCTGACCCGTTACCACCACTTTTCCAAGAGCTTTTAGGGTATCTAGGTTAGGGCTGTTGACATCAACGCCGTTAATTGTATTAGTCTTAACCCGATAGTAAGGTATAGCCAATCTCAAAGCGGGGTCTCCGAGCAGAGAAAATTTCAATTTCGTAGCATCATTTTTAACTTTGTTTTTGGCGTCTCGTACAATTTCACCTAAGGTGAGAGGTCGATTATCAGGACGTGATAAGAGGATGTCAAAAATTGATTTATTAAGCCTAATAGCTGGGCCCCCACCCACTACCCTGGTAGTGGATATCAAAGCTATGGCACCGCCTTCTGGGTTAAGCAACAATTGCTCTCCGGCACTTACTCTTTTGGGATCGTCTAAGCGTGAAAACTCGCAAGTAATCGTAATGAAAAGGGGCATATTCTCCAGATTTGTCCAACCATTAACATCGGAAAGCTGAACCAGATGTTCTGAAGATAAACCTATCTCCCCTCCATGACCTATGTAATTGGTAATTAAGTTACCTTGCTGAATTTTCAGGAACATTTCACTATGCGCTTCAGGGTAGGATTCACCCCCGGAAGTTGAGACCTGTTGGTAGGCATCTGTATAGATTTTTTCAACATTGAAACATTCCGAAGCTTTGTTTATCTTAATCTCGAGCTCTTCTGAATCCTCAACAAATATTCGTTCCCAGCTTTCATCCATATCATCAGCCATTAACAAAACTTTATTTCGCCAATCTCCAAAGCGATTATTTCCAGAGGCATACTGGATTATCTTATCCACATATTTTTCTGCCTGATATACCGACTCGCAAGGGATTCGACCAATCGCAATGTCCATCTCTACACCAACCAAGTCAGCCCCTTCATTATCATCGAGATAACCGAAATAATCATCAGTAATACTAGAAACTCCGAAGCTAAAAGAAGCTTCCGACTCCCATATAGGTACATAATTGTTGTTATTGCTCAATCTGTCTTTATAGTCGTAAGAAGCATCTCCAAAAAGAAGTAAATACTTAAACTGTTCCCCATTTGGTTTGTCATAAAGCATTTTGGCGAAGTCGCGTATAGCGGTTATATCTTGCCCTCCAGAGCTAAACTCATTGTATACCTCTTCAATGGATACTACTTCTACAGAAATATTATCGTTGTTGATGTGAAACTTGGCCAATTTTTCTGCTTCGGACAAAAATTTAGAATGGGCAATAATTACCATCTCTGCTGGATTCATACGGTGCAGATTTTGATTTTCAACTGAACTTACATAGGCAGGTTCAGGAAAATTTAAACTCGAAAAAGCGACATATTCTCTTAAATCATCAGCCGAAGCCGTAAATGAAAATACTCCGCCGTTGATACTACCAGAAACACCAAATACATTATTATGCTGGGTTACATCCCATACTTCTAAATCTAGGGGAACTTTGCTTATATTAAATTGTGCTACATTACCTGAGCCTACAGAGCTTTGATCTCTAAAGGTCAATTCTTTATTCCGGTAAACCAAATTTCTTCTTACCTGTATTTCGAGAAAATCAAGCCAAGCTATTGCTGCGGGATTGGCCGCATTATTATAGGTTAGCGTGATTGTGATGTTATCAGATAAGGGAAAAAGCCTATTAGTGCTTTCATCGCTACGCTCCACAAAATCTCCGTATATGCTGTGAGGATCATAAGCCGGAATAGTATTGGTAAGAATATTTGTACCACCGTAAGTACAAACCATAAAAGTATTGGCTTGTGAAGCCCTCCCTACCACGTTAGACCTAAATAATGCAGGACTAGATGAACTGATATCTGGAAAGCTAAAACTATAATTATAACTGAGGGTAAAGTCAAAAACATCTCCTACCCACTGACGGCCAATACCCACAAGATTGTTGGTTTCATCTTCTACAAAATCATAATCGTCAAAGGCATCTACCTTTATGTTGGGAATACTACTAAATGGTTGAGAAGGAACTGACTGCCCCGAACCGGCATTAGTAGATATGAAATAAAAATTGCTGGTACGATAGGTATTGATCATATGTTTAAAATGGTCTCTATTACCATCATATTCCCATACGTGAGGCCCTCTGGCAAAGAACAGTAAATAGTCATTGTCATTAAAAATACCATCGGAATTTTTATCATATATTTTGAGCTGAACATCAATAAGGTCATCAGGTCGATCCTCATCGTTATCTTCAGATAACATACCTATTCCATTTCCCACAATACGGATGCTTGAGACAGAAGGATTACCATCGCTAACGCTATTATTTTTTAGAAAATCAGGAGTAATCTTATACATCCCTGTTTCCTGAACTGACAGCTTATGCCACCTGCCGCTTGCAAGGACAGAAGAAGCTATACTACTTTTAGCTTTTATAGGTGTATTTTCTGAGGTAGATTGCTCTGCGTTTAAACTGTAAGTCGATATCTTTTTGATAATGCCATTTTGATTTACATAAGGATAAAAACAATAATTAATTATTCTTTTTCCCTTGTATGAGATAACTCGAGTCTCTATTTCAGGCTCAGAAGATAACTTCATAGACTTTATTGCAGCCAACTCTGACGATTGTGGGCCTATATAACTTATGCTGGAAAAACTTAGTTTCACATCATCGCTTCCCTGCCAGGGTTGATCATTACAGTATATGGGTATTCCGGGATTTTCCAATCTCCAGTTCTCATCTTCAAAATCGGGAGAAAGCTTTCCGTATCCCATATCCTGTAGCTTGGGTTCTTTCCAATTGATAGTGCCTTTAAAAGTTTGAGATACAACACTTTTTGCAGTTAAAAGCCAAATCGGAATTACAAGCAAATTGCATAGATGATCTCTCATGGTGTTATTGCAATATGTATGATGAATAAAGAACGGAATAAGGAGTAGTTATAGTATTGAAAATTGATCATGATCAGTTTAAGGGATTATTTCTAAAGTTTTTCAATAAATGTTATGTAGCATTGCTGCGGTTATTTATACTGAAACTTGATTTCTTTCAAATACACCGGTTAAATTTGCTGCTTTCAGCCATTAAATCTTCACAAATACAAATGTAAGATTTCTCTAAATTTGCGTTCTGAAAAGATTATCAGTGTTATAATATCTATACTTTTCATTGAATGACAACTAGTAGAAAGAGGTTCTCTTTCTACTAGTTGTGAACCAAGTCAAAATATGAACACCACACAAAGACTTTACACAATATTTTCACAAGCATTGAATATTCCAATTCACAAAATCACAGATGATTTAGCATACAATACCATTCCTGAGTGGGATTCCGTGGCACATATGGCTCTTGTTGCAGAGCTTGAAGCGGCTTTTGATATAATGCTTGATACTGACGATATTATTGATATGAACTCTGTTGGAAAAGCTAAAGAAATTCTTAGCAAACACGAGATGAATTTTTGAGATCAGATTATGTTACTCGAAAATAAAGTTGCACTTATAACAGGTAGTACAAGAGGCATCGGACTTGCCACAGCCAAGCTTTTTGCCCATGAAGGTGCTTATGTTGTTTTATCTGGTCGCTCCTCAGATAAACTAGAAGGGGTCAAGCAAAGCATTCTGCAAGCTACTCCTGATGCCCAATTGACAACTCTGGTCTTAGATGTAGCTCAAACCGAAAGTGTAAAAATGGCCTTTCAAGAGATCTTTAAAAATGTCAAGCGTCTCGATATATTGGTTGCCAATGCAGGTGTTCTTGACGATGCACTGATTGGCATGGTTACAGAGAAGCAAATTCAACGAGTATTTGCTTGCAATACATACGGCGTCTTGTTCTGTTCCCAATATGCTAGTCGCTTTATGGCTCGCAATAAGGCAGGAAGTATCATTAGTTTAGCGTCAATAGTTGGCCTTGAAGGTAACGCTGGCCAGGCTGTCTATGCCGGCAGTAAAGCAGCCGTGTTAGGCATTACCAAGTCACTTGCCAAAGAACTGGCTCCGAAAAACATCAGAGTCAATGCCATCGCTCCTGGGCTCATCGATACAGACATGAGTCGATCTATCGGTACAGAGAAATATCAAAAAATGGGTGCATCAATAAAAATCGGACGTATAGGAACACCAGAGGAAGTTGCCAAGGTAGCGCTTTTTCTGGCATCTGATTTATCTTCTTATGTCACGGGACAAATCATCGGAGTTGATGGAGGTATGTTGATTTGACTTTCGCGTTTTCATTAGAAGGCTTTGGTGATCAAGTTGCTTTGCAGTTTGAAGATGATTCCCGAATTTCTTACTTGGGGCTTGCAGAAATAGCTGACCGTATTTTCTTGCATGAAGGTGCGCCTATTAAGCCACGAACGCTTATTGCGATTGAGTGTGAAAACTCTCTTGCTTCGATCGCTGGATATATTGGCGCACTAAGACATGATTTTCCTGCCCTACTTGTTGATGGAATACTTGATCAAGAGTTACGTGAACGTTTATATTGGTATTTTAAAATTTCAAAAGTATGGTCAGTTGATGCCACATGGCAATCACTTAAACCCATCTCTCCCTCAGTACACCCTGACGTAGCAATTATGCTATCCACTTCTGGAAGTACTGGCGCACCAAAACTTGTGTGCTTGAGCCAAGCAAACCTTCGAGCAAATGCAGAATCAATATCGGAATACTTAGCGCTCACTCCAGAAGAACGCCCAATAACGACTTTGCCTATACATTACTCCTATGGTCTATCCGTGTTAAATAGCCACCTAATAACTGGAGGAACTATTTTAGTCACAAGAGAATCTATCACTTCCCGCAAATTCTGGGAGTTTTTTCGCACCTATAAGGCAAGTAGCTTTGCAGGTGTGCCAACCCATTATGAGATTTTAAAACAACTTCGGTTTGAGCGTATGAACTTGCCATTTTTGCGTACCATGACACAAGCAGGTGGTCATCTTTCACCTGATCTGATTCGTTGGTTTGCAGAACTTTGTAAAGAGAAAGAAAGGTATTTTTTTGTGATGTATGGGCAAACAGAAGCAACGGCACGTATTTCTTACGTTCCTCCACATCGCCTTACAGAGAAAATAGGTTCCATTGGTATTCCAATCCCCGGTGGCACAATTCGTCTAGTAGGTGCACAAGGAGAAGAAATTACAGAAGCAGGCATAAAGGGTGAACTGTGTTATATAGGCCCAAATGTTATGATGGGATATGCCAAATGCGTAGATGACTTATCACTACCAGATGTTCTTAAAGTCACCTTGTACACAGGTGATTTAGCCTGGAAAGACAGCGATGGGTTTTATTATATTGCCGGCAGATTAAAGCGATTTATTAAAATTTTTGGTAACCGTATCCAGCTTGATGAAATTGAAATGCAATTACGTGAAGACGGTTATGAAACAGCAGTTACAGGTCAAGATGATTTGCTGGTTGTCGCCATCCGTACAAGTAGAATAAATAAGGAAGTCAAGGCAACCTTGCTTTCTCATCTTAGATACCGTTATCGCATATACCACACTGCTGTACAAATCATATTTGTCGAGGAATTTCCATTATCGTCTACGGGCAAGATTCAATATCCAGCTTTACTTAAAATGGCTAAATTAGCACCAGAAGCATGAAAATCATGACATCCCCAACCTGCTCTTATTTTAACTGGCCCATCTATGGCTTATCACAAGATGAGAAATCTACATTACTTGCAGAACACCTCAACCAGCTTACAAAATATCAGATTAGGAATTGCCGACCTTATGCACGTATTATGAATGCAAATGATTATGATGTTAATCAAAGTCATTCACTGGAAGACATTCCTTTTATTCCAGTCAGGTTATTTAAAGAATATAGACTTGCATCAATATCTGATGATTTAGTGTTCAAAACATTAACTTCTTCTGGAACCACCTCACAACAAGTTTCTAAAATTGTACTCGATAGAGAAACAGCCAAATTACAGACGAAAGCGTTAGTGTTCATACTTCAGCATTATATAGGCAAATCCAGACTTCCTATGTTGATTATTGACCATCCTAATGTAATAGAAAACAGGCAATCGTTTTCAGCACGGAGCGCAGGAATTCTTGGGATATCCAACTTTGGTCGCAATCACACCTATGCATTGAATGAAGACATGTCTCCAAATATCGAAACTATTTATAGCTTTCTCGAGCAACACCGAGGAGAACGTATTCTCCTGTTTGGTTTTACATTCATGGTGTGGAAATACTTCTTTCAAGCCATGAAAGACTTACCCAATCCACCACAATTCCAGGAAGCAATTTTAATCCATAGTGGAGGATGGAAAAAACTGCTGGAAGAAGAAGTTAATAACGACACTTTTAAGTCAAGCTTACAAGAGGCATTCCGCATCATGGTTATTCACAACTTCTATGGGATGGTGGAACAAGCCGGCTCTATATTCATGGAATGTGAATATGGCCATTTTCATGCACCTGTTTTTGCTGATATTTTAATTCGCGACGCTCGTGATTGGTCAGTTTTGCATAGTGGAAAAAAAGGCTTAATACAAGTGCTTTCAACATTACCCATTAGCTACCCGGGACACAGTCTCTTAACAGAGGATATAGGGGAAATAATTGGAATTGATGACTGTCCTTGTGGTCGAAAAGGTAAAGCTTTTCGTGTACATGGTCGTATCGCCAAAGCGGAAATTCGAGGCTGTAGCGATGTTCACGCACTTGAGACAGACTGAGCCATAACCATACAAACACTCAATGAATTATCAATCTCTATTACCACAGCCCATACAGCCTGAAAAAATCAACTACAACACAACCCTAAAACTTTTCTCTGAGGAGGCTTTGTCGTTTATTGAAGAAATATCTTTGTCCCTTATTCGCTCTCTCGCCGCGAAAAAATACCCCGAATTAACTGCACTGGCGTTTTGGTCTCGAAAAACGAATCTGAGTAGAACTTGTGATGAAGCGCGAAAGTGGATAGGCAACAAAATACTCGTTCCACGTGGGACGGCATTCCATATTTCCCCCTCAAATGTCGATACAATATTTGTTTATTCTTGGTTTATTTCATTGTTAGTGGGAAATCGAAATATAGTGAGATTATCCGGCAAGTTCTCATCTCAAATAGATATACTCGTGGATTGTATCCAGAAAGTTATCTCTATACCCAAGCATAGCTCTATTCTGCGTCGAACGCTTCTCATCAAATACTCTCCGAATGAAGAAATTACCACGAAGTTTTCTTCGCTGTGTGACGTACGTGTCATCTGGGGCGGGGACTCAACCATCGAACAAATTCGCCGATTACCTTTGCCGGCAACAGCCATAGACATTAGTTTCGCCAATAAATTTTCGCTCGCAATTATCCATTCCAAACGTTGGCTGAGTGCTTCGGAAAATCAAAAAAATAAATGGACAGAGGCGTTTTACAATGATACCTATTGGTTTAATCAAATGGCCTGTTCATCTCCCCGCTTAGTCCTTTGGATCGGTAACCGTAAACATGCACGAGATGCCGGGGAAGATTTATGGGCGCGTTTGACAGAAATTATCTCCTTGCGCCAAAATCGACTGGACGATGGTAACTACGTGAATAAACTCGTCGCGAAAGATGGCCTTGCCATTGAAGCAGATATTCAAGTACAAAAAACGCGCAACAATGACCTTGTCCGCATATGGCTAGAACAGCCAGCCCTGCATACTTCACATCATTGTGGAGCAGGGCTTTTCTACGAAACTTATCTTTCCGAATTATCAGAAATTTGTCGGTTACTCAATAGAACCGTACAAACGGTTGCCTATGCAGGCTTTTCCATTAAAGAAATCAGATCATTTATCAACAAAAATCCAGTTTCAGGTATCGACCGTATTGTTCCATTTGGGCAAGCACTCAATTTTTCTACTACTTGGGACGGGTTTGATCTACTGCGTACATTTACACGAGAAATCACTATTGCCTAGTTCTGGAATCCCACAAAATGCCTATTATACATAACAAACCTATATTATCAGTCGTCATTGCCGGCGCAGGAGGGTTTGGCTTAGAAGTATTTGATTATCTAGAAAATGAAGCTGAACAAAATGGTTTTTACATTGCCGGGTTTATTGATGATATCCATGTAGAAACCAGCCAACTAGGATTGGACGTTTCTTATATAAACACGATTGAAAACTATAAACCAATGAAAGATCAAGTAGTTATAGTTGCAATTGGGTCTGTCAAAGGAAGAAAAAGCGTATTCTCCAGACTATGGGATAAGGGTGTTGAAACACCCGCTTACGTCCACCCTTGTACTATTATCTCTTCATCTGCTCAATTAGGAAAAGGTGTTCTTGTATGCCCCTATTCCATTATTCATCGCAACGTTACTATCGCAGATGGTGTAGTCATTAACCTCCACTGCAATCTTGCTCATGGTGCTTCGGTTGGAACATATTCCGTTTTATCTCCTTACGTAGCTTTTGCTGGTGATACGGTTGTTGGTAAAGAGTGTTTTTTTGGCAGCAGATCGACAGTATATCCTAGAATTAGAATAGGGGACAATTGCATTATTGACTCTCATACTGGCGTTCGGGCAAATTCTGGCGACAAACAAATGATTTCTTCACGAAGCATCTATCGAATGGTCCCTATCAGACCCTAATTTGGAGTAACTTAATACCATTAGCAATGCAACTTTCTTTAAAGCTGCTTGGATCGGAAGATGCCTAAAAAGTACAATCTGTCATCCTGTTACCATCCATATCCAATAGGCTAATGCCCGTTTGGCTAAAAAGGAGGTTTGGGTTTAAATTGACATAAATAATTGCCACATTTGTTGAAAACGTCAAAAAGTGCAAGCATAAAATGTAATAAAATATCTTTCATAACTAGATTTTGTTTTTAAAAAATTACAATTAAAAACCGTAATTCCCTATTAAAAACTTGATTTTATTCTAAACATAGATGGATTTGTATTTCTATAATTTTTAATGTTCATCATGGTATGAGGGGTATTAAATGTGTTTCCATCTATTATTTCCTGTGCTGTTAATATTTGTAATTTAGGGTAATAATTAGGCGGCAGGTCTTTTTTCCATATATACTCTAAATTATCTTTTCTTTCTGTTGTCTCTGCCATTTTATCGCTAGGCTTTTGTTCTAAAATAAGCCCTCCTACCAGATAGAGTTGGAACTGAAAAAATATTTTGAAGACACTTTGCACGCTCCACCCGCACCGTAACCCTGCCAATACGCTCAAAACGCCCAATAAACCCCTTAATTAATCGCCCGGTAGTGCACGAGCCTACTACATAAACTCATTTCACCCATTCAAAAACAATCAAAGCCATCCCGCGGAGCGTTTTGATTATTTTTCGCTTTCGTGCGAGGTGTGTCTGTTCCGTTCTTCCACTTCCTAAGTTTTGCTCTACTCCACTCCGCAAATACTTCGGAGGAGAAAATGTCTAGTAAATTAAACTTCATGCAGATTCTTTGTTGACTTTTATATCTTACTTGTTTTTATGAAAAAGATAATACGACAAAAGGAGGTTTCAGGTTTTGCAAAAAGGTTGAAAAGAGAAAGAGAAAATAGAGAGATGTTTCGTGAACAAGTTGCAAAATTAGCAAATATAAGTCCGATGACTTTGACTAAAATAGAAAATGGAGGAGCACGGAATCCTTCTATAACTACTGTTATGGATATAGCAAACTCTTTGGGTATCAAAAGAGGTAGTTTGGCAACACTTCTTGGAGATGAGGTGAGATTAGATTAAAGAAACAAAAAGTGCAAGTTTTAAGGTAAGAGACAGAACATCTAAATAAATGAGTATGGTTAATGAAAGGAACACAGAGAAAATTGTACGACAACACTTTGAAGGGTGAGAGAAAGAGGGTCTGATAAAAGTAGAAGAGCAAAAATCTGCCAATCCGAGAGTGCAAAATTATTACAACAATCTTCAAGAAGTGGTTATAGTGTCGGAAAGCCAGAGTTTATAATTACATAAATTTTAATAATCCGGATTTTTTGATTGTTGTTGAATGTAAGGCAGATCAAAGAAAACATGATAGCAAAGTTGAAGGTAGCAATAGGGATAAGGATTTTGCAGTTGATGATGTTCTGTTGTATTCTGCGCATCTCTCAAAAGAATTTGATGTCTTGTCTATTGCAGTGAGTGTAGAGAAGAAAAATGATTTTGAAAGTATCTCATTTTTGCAACTAAAAGGTGGTAAATCAGTTGAAATTTTTGGCAATAAATTATTGTCATTAACTGATTTACTTGGAGGAATATAAAAAGAGTCCTCAAAAATTGAGACAGGACTATGAAAATCTACTTGTTTTTTCAAAGGAATTGAATGAGGAACTACACAGACAAAAAATTGGTGAAAGCGAACGAGCTTCGCTTCTTGCTTGTATTTTGATTGCATTGGAACATAAAGTTTGGGAATTATATACTTGACGAAGATAAAAATGGTAACTATATTCGGTTTTGGTGAAATTTGACAGAGTTGGTAAGTGTTAATGTTGGTATAAGTTAAGGGAATTTTGTCATGGAACTAAACGTTAAGAATCGCACAATATTCAAGGGAGATAATTTAAATATTTTGCGAGGTGTCAATTCTGAATCGGTAGATTTGATATACCTCGATCCACCTTTTAATTCAAATCGTACATACTCTGCCCCTATTGGGTCGGAAGCTGCTGGTGCGAGTTTCAAGGATGCATGGACTTTAGACGATATTGACGAAGCGTGGCATGGGGAAATAGCGGATCGGGACTCTGGGTTATATCGCGTAATAGATTCTGCGGAGTTGAGTCATGGTAAGGGAATGAAGTCATATCTCATTTTTATGGCTGTGCGATTATTGGAAATGAAGCGTATTTTGAAGAGTGCGGGGAGTATATATTTGCATTGTGATCCTACTGCGAGCCACTATTTGAAATTAGTGATGGACGCCGTGTTTGGGAAAGAGAATTTTCGGAATGAGATTGTGTGGCATTACTATAATGTTGCTAGTGTTACTAGAAAATATTTTGGACATAAACATGATATTATTCTGTGGTATTCATTATCATCAAGTTCTATTTTTCATTGGGATGATATGCGTGAAGATTATAGTCCAAATAGTAATTGGATAAAATCTTCAGAATCTTATGAAGATAATAGATATAAACCAGATAAACGTGGAAAGTTAATGCATGATGTATGGAGATTGCCAACAATTAACAATATGGCGAAAGAGCGTACAGGTTATCCTACACAGAAGCCATTAGTATTGTTGGAGCGTATTATCAAAGCGAGTTCAAATGCGGGGGACGTAGTACTTGATCCGTTTTGTGGTTGTGCGACAACATGTGTTGCGGCGGAGGCGTTACAGCGTGAGTGGATTGGTATAGACTTGTCTCTGTCGACGGTAAAACTTGTTAATCAACGCTTGCGAGATACACATGGGTTATTTGGGGCAGGGATACACAGGACAGATATACCGAGGCGTACAGATTTAGGGGAATTGCCGAATTACAGTACGCATAAACATACTCTTTATGGAAAGCAAGAAGGATTATGTAATGGGTGTATGATTCAATTTCCATTTCGGAATATGACGATTGATCATATTGTTCCAAGGGTGAAAGGTGGGCAAGATGATTATGGTAATCTTCAGTTATTGTGTAATGCGTGTAATTCCGTAAAGGGGAAACGAGAACAGGCGTATCTCATAGCGAGGTTAAAAGAGCAACGTATTATTTAGACTGTTCCTGTTATGAGTTGTTTATATGTCGTGCGGGCAGTTATGGATTGGGTCCTTTTTTTGGGTTACACCAATCATCTTTAACAGTTGTACACTTGAGATACCTTTACTGTGGTTTGTGTCAATCCATATCGCGGCGAACCACTTGGGCAACATCTTTATTTGTGAATCTCCGAACATCGTTCCGTAAATTATGCGAAACTGTTTGTGACAGTCTGAACATTCGTGAACAATACCGTCATTATAGTGATAGATTTTTTCCATACTTCCGCAATGCGGGCAGTATTCACCATTTTTCCATCGTATTTTTTCGAGATATTTCAAACATGCTTCGGGGGTGGCAAATTTTTGTGTAAACTCTATCAAAGTTAATTGTTTGTTCATCGATATTTTTCCTTATGTATATTTACGTTACTTGCTGTTTAATATAAATATAGCAATAAATACCACCTTTGTCAAGTATATAATTCTCTAAAGTTTTTAAAAATCTTACAAGGATTATAATGAACCTGAAGAATTCTCGGGACTTCTTTATAGTACAACGGAAAGCCAGTTTAAAAATACAGATATTCAGGGAGATAAACTTAAAACTACAATGGCAAGTTTTGTTTTTATTAAGACAGACACAACTTTGTCAAAGAAACCGGATGCGCTAAAAACTATAATTATGGATGCAAATGATAACATAACAGATTTTGTAAAGACACACGAGTATTTTGGTGTGTTAAGCCACTTACTATATTGAGGTTTTGAGTTACGCAAATAGTGATAAGGGGCTGGGAATAGTTTTGACACCAGAACATATAACAGAATTTAGGCAAGATTGGGGGAGGTTAACCAAGATGATGATTTAAAAATATCACTCTCGTCTTTTTTATGAGGAGCAGATACTGAGTATATCTAAAAACCCATTTTTGGGAAGAAAACAATTTGACTTGTGTGCTGATGATTGGAAAGAGTTTTTATTGGGGGGAAATAATGATATTTTTGACATAAGCTTGGGTAGTCTGGTGCTATAAAAACACATAACTAGATGAATCCATTTTACTCAGAGGGAGTATTCCCTATATTACCAGGACGGCAGAGAATAATGGTACGGAGATGTTAGTTAATGCCACCTTGGATTTTGATAAAATGATAGCTCTTGTATAACAATTGGAGCAGAAGCTTTCAAATCTTTTTATCAGGTAGAGGATTTTATAACTGGAAATAAGATAAACATTTTGAGGAATGAAAAGTTGAGCATTTTTAATGCTATGTTCATTTGTACAATACTTGATTTAGAATTGAAAATAAAGTTTAACTATGGTCGTAGTGCGAGAAAAGGGAAGCTACGAGACCTTGTAATACGGCTACCTGAAATAATGGAAAACCTGATTGGGATTTTATAGAGAACTACACCAAATCTTTGGCATATTCTTCAACTTTGTAAGTTGGCAGGATAAAGGAAATCTGCCCGTGTGAAGATCCTTGTAACGAAAAATTACACGGACAGATTGCTAGAGTCCTCCCTTGCCATCACAATCCTATTTTTCTTTTTGAATTCAACTGCTGCCTCCTTAATTCGCGCACGCTTCATTCGATGAAAACGAGTGAGAAATGATGTAAAATTTCTCTAAATAATTTACGTTCTGAAAAGTGCATCAGTTTTATGTATCTGTTTCTCATTGAATAACAACTAGCTACAAAGATATTTTTTTCTAAGCTAGTCATGGCTCATAATCTTTATTTTATGGGATAATTACATTTGCCTGAAAAATTTTAAATCGTGAATTTTCCATCAGAACTGAAATACATCAAAGACCATGAATGGGTACGTATTGAAGGTGATACGGCCACTGTAGGTATAACAGATTTTGCCCAAAGCGAATTGGGGGATATTGTGTTTGTTGAGATCGAAACTACAGGAGAAAAACTGGGTAAAGAAGAGATTTTTGGGTCTGTGGAAGCAGTAAAAACAGTTTCTGATCTTTTCATGCCTCTTTCAGGAGAAATAACAGAGCTTAATTCTAAAATAGAGCAAGAGCCAGAATGGATCAATTCAGACCCATATGGTGAAGGGTGGATGATAAAAGTGAAAATCAAAGATCAATCGGAAATAGAGTCACTTTTGTCGGCAGATGATTACAAAGAGATTGTTGGAGTATAAATCTCAAATGTTTAATATTATAACTCTAGCTTTCATTCGGATAAGTCTAACTCCATTAAATAGTATTTATTTTATCAAAATATAGCTGGTAAAGGTACGTGATTTATGTACCTTTAACCCTCGTTAAAACCCTAGCCGATGGAAGCTAAAAAAAATCCCAAAGCTGACCTAGAAAAATATAGGAGTGTATATCTCGAGATAGGCTTGGTTATATCACTTACACTGGCAATAATTCTCTTTGAGTGGAAGACTCATGGAACAGAAACTGTTCATCTTGGAGAATTAGGAGTAGCTATCGAAGATGAGATCATTCCCATTACACAAAGGGAATTAGCTCCCCCTCCTCCCCCTCCTCCAGAAGTGATTGAAGTAGTGGAAGATGATGTGGAATTGGAAGAAGAGCTTGAAATTGAATCTACTGAAACCGATGAAACTGAAGAGATAGAAGTGATTGAAATGGAAGAGGAAGAGTCGGATGAAGTGTTGGGGTTTGCAGTTGTGGAATCAGTGCCTGTTTTTCCCGGCTGTGAAAATTCTAAAACCAATGAAGAGAAGAAACAATGTTTCAATCAAAAGATTATCCAGTTTGTAAGTAGAAATTTCAAGTTTCCTGAGATGGCTCGTCAGATGGGAATATCAGGCAGAGTTTATGTGAACTTCGTCATTGAAAAGAACGGTTCTGTTTCTAATATAGAAATAGTTAGAGGAGTAGATCCCTTGCTGGATGATGAGGCAGTTAGAGTAGTAAAAAAATTACCTAAAGTGGAACCTGCCAAGCAACGCGGCAAACCGGTAAGGATGAGTTTTACCCTTCCTATTAACGCCAAACTCCAGTAAGAGAAGCAATATTATGATTCTAAGGTCCCTTTTCAAATGGGGTTTTATTTACTAAAACCCGAAAATGAATAAAATCGAACTCAAATTTTTGCTGGTAAATGCAGTGGACGTCTCTATAAAAGCAGGAAAAGAAATATTGCAGACTCATGAAAGCACTTTTGAAATAGAATACAAGAACGATAATTCACCCCCTAACCTATTGCTGACAAGAAGGCTTTGGGACATTTTCTGGATAGTGGACCCTCTAGATGGTCCTAAGGAATTTATCAATCAAAATGGAGAGTTTACCGTTAGTATAGCTTTAGTAAAAAATCGCATGTCAGTTTTGGGAGTAGTACTTGCCCCGATTGAAGGAACTCTTTACTTTGGTTCAGAAGGACTGGGTTCTTGGCATATGGAAAAAGCTCAGCATAAAATTTTGACGGGCAATTCGATAAAACTTCCTGAATTGCGGAAAAGGCCTTTTACATATGGATAGGAAGCTATTCTCACATGAGTGACGAAACAACTAAATATTTCAAAGGTATCCAAAAAGAATATCCCGAAGCAGAGATTATAAGTAGCGGAAGCGGTTTAAAAATATGTATGGTAGCAAAAGGAAGAGCTGATATATATATATATCCCCTTTGCACCTACTATGGAATGGGATACGGCAGCAGATCATGCTATTGTGAAAGAGAGTTGTTTTGATATAGTAAAGTCAGATGATAATAAGACTTTGGTTTACAATAAGAAAGATCCCTTAAATCTTTGGTTTATCGTGAAAAAGCAAATAGTTAAGGCCAATTTAAATTAGGAATCATTCTACTTTTGGAGACAGGTGATTTACTGAGTAAATTTGCAACGCAAAAAAGAATGATTTGGATAGAGTTCAGGGATTAGAAGTTAATAAGCTAACTTTTGTAGATAAAGCAAAAGCCTACCTAGAATTAACTAAATCGAGGCTTACCCTTAGTGTTGTTTATTCAGCCATAGTAGGTTACTTCTTAGGAGCCGATGAAATATCTTTTTATTTAGTTTTTCTTATTTTATCAGGTGGTTACCTGGTAGTAGGTGCTGCCAATGGTTTTAACCAGATTTTAGAAAGAGACCGTGACGCTTTGATGAATAGAACCAAAAATCGTTCTCTCCCAGCTGGAAAGCTCAGCCTTTTGGAAGCCATGATAGCTTCTACTTTGATGGCTTTTGGCGGTCTGTGGATACTATATCTTATTAATCCATTGACTTTAGGTTTTGGTGCCTTTGCTCTGTTTATATATGTTTTAGTGTATACGCCTCTTAAAACTAAAGGATCAATTGCTGTTTTTGTAGGAGCTTTTCCTGGAGCTATACCTGTTCTTTTAGGATGGGTAGCAGCTACTAACGATTTCGATATAGAACCGGGAACCCTTTTCGCTCTTCAATTTCTGTGGCAGTTTGCTCACTTTTGGGCTATAGCCTGGGTTACTGATATCGATTATAAAAAGGCAGGCTATTCCTTACTTCCATCAGGTCAGCGTAATCGAAAAACCTCTCTACAAATTTTATTGTGCTCTATTTTTATGTTTCTGGTGTCTGTATTGCCATTCACCGGGCTAACCGGTAACCTTAGCATTAGCATATTCCCTTTTATAATAATATCTCTACTGGGTATTTACTTTATATACGGAGCACTAAAGCTGCATCAAAACCTTAGGATAAAAGATGCGCGTAGACTAATGATATACAGCATTATATACCTGCCAATGGTTCAGTTAACTCTAGCATTGGATAAACTTATATAAGTAATAGTGGTTTCGGGATTATTACCAGAAGAGAAGAGAAAAGTGCGCAAATCCATGCTTTGGGTCGGCATGGCTAGCATAGTAATGGCTTTTGCTGGCCTAACCAGCGGCTATATAGTTAGCCGTTCATCCTTAATGGCTGAAAATCGCTGGCTGAAATTTGCTCTTCCACATGAGTTCCACCTTGCCACTATTGCTGTTGTAGTCAGTAGCATCAGTATAATGTGGGGAAAATCAGCTAGGAAGAAGGGGAGTCAATCCAGCTTAAGGGTGGGTTTAATGGTCACCTTAGCATTTGGGCTTGCTTTTGCTTTTCTTCAGTTTCTTGGCTGGAAAAATATGGTAGATCAAGGCTTGTTTTTCACAGGTCCAGAAAGCAATACTGCAGCATCATGGGTTTATGTGATTACTCTTTTACATTGGTTGCACATTATAGCGGGGCTAATAGTGGTAATAGTTACTCTATATCAGGAAAATACCGGGGCCTATAAAAAGAATGACCATCAGGGGTTCGATCTAGCAGCCACATTTTGGCATTTCTTAGCCGGCCTTTGGTTGTATTTGTTACTCTTTATGGCATTTATTCGCTAGACTTTCGAAAAATTTCAAAAATGGCTAAAAAAGCTATAGCTCAACGAGGGATGAGGAATATTTGGAGCGGAGGTCGTCAGCCTTTTGGAGCTGACTACGGTAAATTAATGATGTGGTTTTTCCTGCTATCAGATGCCCTAACCTTTTCTGGTTTCCTAACAGGAATGGGATTTTATCGTTTTAAATATGAAGATACTTGGCCAGTAGCCGAAGACGTATTCACCCATTTTCCTTTTATACATGGTGAAGTTCCATTGTTATATGTAGCTCTCATGACTTTTATCCTTATCCTTAGCTCTGTAACTATGGTATTGGCCGTCTCGGCAGGTCATAAGATGAATAAAAAAGGAGTAATTCTATGGCTGGCGCTTACTATAATAGGCGGGCTCTTCTTTTTGAGTTCACAAGCCTGGGAGTGGTATCACTTTATTAATGGAAACAAAGGAGCAGTTCAACTGGAAGATAACACTGTAGTATATGTGAGTGATTTAAAAGGAGAAATAATATCCTTGCACGAATTGATATTAGAAGAATCCAAAGAATATGGAAGCCATGCACATTTCAAAACGGAAGCCATGCGAAAGGCATTTATTGCAAATGATTACTATAGTCTTCGTTATCCGGGAAAAACCAAAGAAGTTATCCCTCGTGAGGAAGCTATAATGATTATAGAAAACGGCAGAGTTCTACAAGGGGCAAACTTGAAAGAGAATGAGTATGGGAACGTACTTTTTGCTGATTTTTTCTTTTTCGTAACCGGTTTTCATGGAACGCACGTTTTCTCCGGCGTGGTTATCAATATTATAGTATTTATAAATGTGGTAATGGGCACCTATGAAAGAAGGGGCCACTACGAAATGATAGAGAAAATAGGTCTTTACTGGCACTTTGTAGACCTGGTTTGGGTATTTGTGTTTACCTTCTTCTACCTCGTTTAATTGTAAAAGAATAGCATTATGTCTCATAACTCTGATTTGCCGAGCGAATACCACGAAAGCCCAGAAGGTACCTGGTGGATATGGAAAATATTTATTATCCTTCTCGTGGTTACTACTGTTGAAGTCGTTTTAGGTATCATTAAACCGAAGACTCTGACAATTCAATTGTTGGGCACCTCCTTGCTTAATATCATCTTTATCGTCCTTACTTTGCTTAAAGCATTCTATATTGTAGCAGAGTTTATGCATCTGAAATATGAAAGAAAAAACTTAAAGTGGACCATTATTTTGCCGATTTTGATTCTCGTTCCTTATCTGGCTTTTATACTATTAACCGAAGGTCCCTACATGATGAAGTTAATTCAGTAGCATGAATGGCAATAAAACCGAAAAAAGGGTAATATTAATGGGCTTACTGATATTGCCCTTTTTAATTTATTTCCTATTTATTTATGGAACAGAAGAAAGCTTTTTCGTATCCCTCGATTACGTAGGACATAAGAAAGTTGAAGAGAAAATAATAGACGGAGAAAGCGTTTATGATACGATTTATTATCAAGTTCTCCCATGGGAGTTTACTACTCAAGATGACACGCTCCTGTCTAGCAAAAGACTAGAAGGTTCTATTACCTTAGTCAACTTTTTCTTTACCACTTGTCCCAGCATTTGTCCCGCTATGAATTACAGTGTAAAGCAACTTCAGGATCGCTTCGAGGGATACGAAAGTTTCAGAATCGTTTCTTTTACGGTAAACCCTGAATATGACAGTGTTGAAATCTTGAAAAGGTATGAGAAAAAAATAGGAGCTAAACAGGGTCTTTGGTATTTCCTTACCGGTGATCGCAACAAAATCTATCAAACAGCAAAAAACTATTTCCTAAGTGCCATGAAAGATTCTACTGCAGAGGGGGGCTTTTTGCATTCCGAAAATCTGATTCTCGTAGATTGGAAAGGCAGAATACGAAGCAGCAGAGATAAATATGGTAATTTAAAAGGAGCTTATAATAGCTTAAGCACAGGGGACGTCAATAAATTGAAGGACGATATCAAAGTATTGATCGCTGAATACGAGAAGAAGAAATCAATCGATGAGCACCGAGCAGAAAAAGCCGCCAAGTGAAAAAGGTAAATAATAGAGTTGAATCCAATAAGAGACGAGGAGGTAAAAAACCTGCCGAGAAGGTACCTCTACTTATTGTGGTATTATCAGTATCTGTTCCGTTGGCAGTGACAGTCTTATTGTTATTCCCAGATTTTTTTGAAGTTGATCTTGGAATTAACCAGAAAACCTTGCCACTTTTTCATGCTGTTTTAAACGGATGGACAGTCCTACTGCTCGTTATAGGATTTTTACTGATAAGAAGTAAAAAAATAATTGCTCACAAGAGAGTGATGATTACTGCCTTTGCTTTTTCTTCCATTTTTTTGGTCTCATATATAATTAGCAAACTAAATGCAGCTCCTGTTTCCTATAGAGGGGAAGGCTGGATGAGAAACTTCTACTTTTTTCTACTGATTTCACATATTATGCTCAGCATTGCTGTCCTGCCTTTAGCTATGTTAAGCATCTACAGGGGATTAACTACAGAATATCAGAAACATAAAAAGATTGTCCGCTGGACTTTCCCCATTTGGCTGTATGTAGCTGTTACAGGAGTGTTGATTTATCTTTTTATGGCACCTTATTACTAATGTAAATTTCGATATGAAAAGGTTAGTCTCTCCTTATTTTCTTAAATAATACGCCGGTTCACAGTAGCTCTTTCCGTAATCAACTGCAGTAGGTATCCTCACATTGCGGTAAGTTCCCATATCTAATCTTTTTCTGTAGTTTCTGCTGAAGCTCTGCAGCTGATTTTCCAAGATTATTTGTCCCAACATATTAATGATGTGGATTTTCATACCCTCACCAAGAGTTGAACTAAGCTCAAGGTTGAACCCCTCCCCCCCCACACATCATTTGGATGTGGATAGATGCAAAGAGTGTATTCAAGAAGCTCATCTATACCGAGAATATTGTACTCATCAACGCCAATACCCACTGTTGTAGAGGGGGAGTGGAGAGGGAATCATCGTCAATGTCAGGGGCCAATATCTACCGTTGCTTAAAGGGCTGGCTCCAGATCTGTTCTTCTTGGACTAGCAAAAATGTTATTGTAAAGGTTTACATTGAAGCAGTTGCCAACAAACCACATATCTGGAGAACCGACTTAGTTATGTTGTGATAGATATTTATCCTGATGGATTATTTCCCAGAGATTTCAAAATCCATAAGCTCGAGGAAAAGAATGGCAGGAGCAGTGATGTCATTATTATTTTCGATCACGTTACCAGAAATGACTAAGCCTTGCTGTCTTTACATTTCAATAACAATGTTTTGGATATCAACAAACTGGTTGTCCGCAATGGGATTATTTAAATCAGGAGTAGATCTAATAGTGCCCCTCAGGGCCCACCCCTGTAAAAGCGACCTACAACTGTTCAAAATATCAGCTAAAAGTTGATTATTCAACCTCCAAAATCGTCAAATGATACATTTTCAGGTGGTACTCCCCAATCATTGCACATTTTCAATACCGCAGCATTCATCAGGGGAGGTCCACAGAAATAAAATTCAATTTCTTCGGGGTCCGAATGATCCTTTAAATATTGGTCAATTACAACTTGATGTACAAAGCCTGTAAAACCATCACCTTTAGGATCATAGATATCTTTCTTAGTTTTCCAATTATCTTCAGGCATCGATTCTGATAAAACCACATAAAACTTGAAGTTAGGGAATTGCTTTTCAATATTGTAAAAATCATCTAAGTAAAACAACTCACGCTTAGAACGCCCTCCATACCAGTAACTTACTTTACGTCCAGTTTTAACGGTATGAAACAAATGAAAAAGATGTGAACGCATTGGTGCCATGCCAGCTCCGCCCCCAATGTAAAGCATTTCTGTGCCTGTATCCTTGATAAAGAACTCTCCGTAAGGACCAGATATCGTTACTTTATCACCAGGCTTACGACTGAATACATAAGAAGAACATATACCGGGATTAACATTCACCCATTGGTTTTTAGCTCTATCCCATGGCGGAGTAGCAATACGTATATTAAGCATGGTGATATTGCCCTCTGCCGGATGGTTAGCCATAGAATATGCCCGAAAAATAGGCTCATCATTTTTCATTTTCAAATCCCACAAGCTAAATCTATCCCACTCCAATTTAAAATCCATTGGATTACGACCTAATTTAGGATGAGAAGTGATATCAATGTCTTTAAAATTCACTTCATAGGGTGGAACATCAATCTGTATATAATCCCCTGCCTGAAAATTCAGGGTTTCGCCTTCTGGAAGTTTAACTACAAACTCTTTAATAAAAGAAGCAACATTATAGTTAGAAACCACTTTGCATTCCCATTTTTTGATACTGAAAACTTCCTTCGGCACCTTCACCCTCATGTCATTCTTTACCTTTACCTGGCAGCCCAAACGCCAGTTTTGCTGTACTTCTTTACGAGTAAAATACCCTATTTCAGTCGGAAGGATCTCCCCTCCCCCCTCCAATACTTGGCATTTACACAAAGCACAAGTGCCACCTCCGCCACAGGCCGAAGGGAGAAATATCTTTTCATTAGAAAGTGTATACAATAAGGTGTTCCCCGAATCTACTTTTAGAGGTTCTCCATTTACGTCTAGAATTACAAGTCCAGAGGGAGCCAGCTTAGCTTTAGCTGCAAGCAGAATTGATACTAATAAAAAGATTACTATAAAAACCGCCACTATGCTGGTGATGATTACAATTGATGCTGCAAGCAATATCACTTTGTTAAAGGGTTTTTCAACTACAACTTGATTCCCATGAAAGCCATAAAGGCCATTCCCATTAGTCCAGTTATTATAAAAGTAATCCCCAAACCTCTTAAAGGTGCAGGTATATTGGAGTAACGGATTTTCTCGCGAATAGCCGCTATGGCAACAATGGCTAAAAACCAGCCAATGCCACTACCTATTCCGTAAATAGAGGCCTCAACAATGGTACTGTAGCTTCTTTCTTGCATAAAGAGGGATCCTCCCAGGATGGAGCAGTTTACCGCAATAAGAGGAAGAAAAATACCTAATGACCCGTAAAGAACTGGGGCAAATTTTTCTATAATCATTTCTACCAATTGTACCATAGAGGCAATTACAGCAATGAACATAATGAACGAAAGAAAACTCAAGTTTATACTTGCGAAGTTAGGCCCTAACCAGGAAATCGCCCCTTCCTTCAACACATAGTTTTCCAGTAAATAGTTAATCGGCACAGTAATTCCCATTACGAAGATCACTGCTGCTCCAAGCCCAATTCCGGTTTTTACAGTTTTAGAAACGGCTAAATAAGAACACATACCCAAAAAATAGGCGAAGATCATGTTCTCAACAAAGATAGACTTTACGAATATGTTTATTAAATCTTGCAGATTGCCCATTTTCTTCTACAGCCATGATTAGGGTAGGACGAGAGTATATTTTGTGAACATTTGCAAATTAATGCAAAACGATTATATCCAAATATGCATGTACTTTCTATAAGATGAATTTAGGGAAACACTATAATTTTTCCTATGAATATTTAAGTCTCTTTCAAAGGCAAAGATAACTAGAGATAGTCTTACATTCTATATAATATCTGCCCGCGAAGATCTGCGGGCAGATATTAATGCTAGATTCAAAATGCTAGGTGCGCATAGCACACCCGTATACTTTTTGGGAAAGAGAACTCAGTTATTAATAATGCACAAATATTATTAACAAATTAATAAAATAGCCTCCTCGTGAGGAGGCTCAGTGGCTTATTAACGATGAAAAACAATAGATATTACAAGGTAAAAATATTTTTTGAAACAAGCTTATGCATACCTAAATTTTTATTTATTACGTCGTAGGCTCAAAACGTTTAGAAAAAGGTTATTAGCAATACGACTTTACTAATAACTATGCAAATAATATTCCAAAACCTATAAGGTAACAGATGCCTAAATCAATCGAAGATTGATGCCATCAACCCAAGAGCAATTGCTCAGATAGCTAACGACTTTAACAACAGGAGAAAAGAAAAATTGGACTTGAAAGTCCAATTGAAAATGATAAATGATTACCTGGGGTCTGAACTTATACTTGGCGGTGAATCTATCATTTGATTTTTGAGAAAAAATATTTCTGACAATTTAGATAAATAGTTTACTTTCGCACTCCTTACTTTAAAGGTACCATATAATCTATAGTTAAATAAATTGCAAGGTAGATGAATCAGTACGAGGCCGTTTTCATCATTAATCCCGTTTTATCTGATGAAGAAATAAGGGAAACGGTTGAAAAGTTTAAAGATCTGATTGAAGCAAAAGATGGCGAGATACTGCATGAAAAAAATTGGGGGTTACGCAAATTAGCCTACTCTATTAAGCACAAAAGGAGTGGGTTTTACCATCTTATGGAATTTCGAGTTCCCGGCGAAGTTATTGCAAATATAGAGGTGGAAATGAAACGAGATGAGCGCGTTATGCGTTTCCTTACGACCAGAATGGACAAACATCACATAGATTTTGCCCAGAAGAGGAGGGGAAAAATACAAAACACCTAAAAATCAAGTCACATGAGCCAATTAAAAACCGGAGCAAATCAGTCAGAGATCAGATATTTACAGCCGTTTAGCATTGATACCGGCAAAAGAGAAAAATATTGCCGTTTTAAACGTTATGGCATCAAATATGTTGATTATAAAGATACTGACTTCCTTACCCAATTCGTAAATGAGCAAGGCAAGATTTTACCTCGTAGAATTACCGGAACTTCTTTAAAATACCAGCGCAAGGTCGCTATTGCCATTAAGCGTGCCCGCCACTTGGCTCTAATGCCTTACTTAACTGATAACCTTAAATAAACGAGCCATGGAAGTAATACTAAAGCAAGATATAGATAATTTAGGGTATAAGCATGATATAGTAAACATAAAAGATGGCTATGGCTGCAACTATCTTATCCCTCAGGGTTATGCTGAACTGGCTACAACTGGAGCAAAAAAAATGTTAGCAGAAAACCTCAAACAACACCAGCACAAGGAAATTAAGGAGATTGAAGATGCTCGGAAGTTAGCACATGTACTTAAAGACGTCAATATTAAAATTGTTGCCAGGGTTGGCATACGTAATAAATTATATGGCTCTGTCAACAATATCAATCTCGCTGAAGAGCTATCCAGAAAAGGCTATCACATAGATCGGAAATATATCAACATTCCAGGTGGCATTATTAAAACTACTGGCCCGTACACTGCTCAAATTCGTTTACACCGTGAAGTTATTATAGACTTTTCGTTTGATGTGGTCAAAAGCTACAATGTACAACAAGTTAAGAGCCAAAAATCAGGATATTAGTTGATGAATTACCATAAGCAATGGGAGCAATGGATTATAAATCACCCTCATACGAAGTATTTCTCACCTAGCAAATTAGATGCAGCAGCTTTTCTATCTTTGTCCCTAAAACCCAAAGATAAAGCGTTCAGTGATTGAGATTACCCTGCTTAATGGTGATATCAAGCAGTTTCCAGATGGAACTTCTTCCTTAGATGTGGCAAAAAGTATTAGCTACGGATTAGGGGAAAATGTGTTATCTGCCAGCTTTAATGGAAAAATAGTAGAAGCAGCCGAAGCGCTACCTGGTAACGGCAGCTTAGTATTACATACCTGGGAAGATTCCAGAGGTAAACAAGCCTTTTGGCATTCATCAGCTCACGTACTCGCTCAAACACTGCAACAGTTCTACCCGAATATAAAACTTGCAATCGGCCCGCCCATAGAAAAAGGCTTTTACTACGATGTAGATTTAGGAAGTGAAATCATAAGCAAGACAGATTTCCCAGAGATAGAAAAGAGAATGCTGGAAAATGCGAGAGCCAAATCAGAGTTTAAAATGCGAAAAGTAAGCAAAGCTAGTGCTTTGGCCAGCTATAAAAACAATGAATATAAAACCGAACTCATTCAAAATTTAGAAGATGGCAGTATTACTTTTTGCAATCACGCAAACTTTACAGATCTGTGCCGTGGAGGACACATTCCCAATACCGCCTTTATCAAATCTGTGAAAATAATGAACATTGCTGGAGTTTACTGGAGGGGTAATGAGAATAATCCACAGTTGACTAGGATATATGGGGTTTCATTTCCCAGGGTCTCGATGCTAGAAAACTATCTTCAACTTCTAGAGGAAGCTAAAAAACAAGATCATCGAAAACTCGGTAAAGAACTGGGTCTTTTTACTTTCTCCAAAAAAGTAGGACAAGGGTTACCATTGTGGTTACCAAAAGGAGCTGCTTTACGTGAACTTCTGGAAAATTTCCTAAAAAAAGTGCAAAAAAAAGCCGGTTATGAACAAGTGATCAGCTCGCATATTGGCAGTAAAGAATTATATATGACCAGTGGACATTACACCAAATATGATAAGCATAGCTTTCGACCAATTACCACTCCCGAAGGAGGCGAAGAGTACCTTCTAAAGCCCATGAATTGTCCAAACCACTGCGAGATATTTAACAGCCAGCCACACTCGTATCGCGATTTACCCATCCGTTTTGCAGAATTTGCTACAGTTTACCGCTATGAACAAAGCGGTGAATTACACGGACTGATTCGGGCACGTGGTTTTACCCAAGATGATGCTCATCTTTTTTGTATGCTAAAACAATTAAAAGATGAGTTTAAAACGATAATTGACCTGGTACTTTATGTTTTAAAAACCCTGAACTTTGAAAGTTTCACTGCCCAGATTTCATTAAGAGATAAAGAAGACCACAGTAAGTATATAGGTTCAGAAAAAAACTGGGAAAAAGCTGAAGAAGCTATAATAAAAGCATCTGTCGAAAAAGAATTGAAAACAGTAATTAAATACGGCGAAGCGGCTTTTTATGGACCAAAACTAGACTTTATGATTAAAGACGCTTTAGGTCGCCAATGGCAACTAGGAACTATACAAGTAGATTATAATCTGCCTGAACGATTTGAACTGGAATATAAGGGGGCGGATAACGAAATGCATCGCCCTGTAATGATTCACAGAACTCTTCTTGGCAGTATGGAACGCTTTATTGCCCTTTTGCTTGAACACTGTGGCGGGAGCTTCCCTTTATGGTTAGCTCCTGAGCAAGCTGTTATTTTGCCAATCAGTGAAAAATATGCCGAGTATGCGCAAAGAGTTTCTAATTCACTTAAAAATTGTAAACTTCGCACTCTCATAGATGAGCGGGCAGAAAAAACCAGCAGAAAAATACGGGATGCAGAGATAGCGAAAATCCCCTATATGCTGATTATTGGCCGAAAAGAGGAAAAAGCTAATACAATTTCTGTTAGGAGGCATGCTAAAGGTGATCTCGGTACTATGGAAGTAGAAGAATTTGCTCAAATGGTAAATCGAGAAATCGAACAAATAGAAGAATTTAACTGAGGCTTAATTAAAATAAATAACGCTGGCTAAGAGATCTCAATCTGGAAACAGATTTACAAAAAAACAGAAAACAAATTATCTCATAAACGAACAAATTCATTTTCCCACGGTGAGAGTTGTCGGGAATAATGTTGAAGAGCTAGGGATTTATCCCACTAATAAAGCTTTAAGAATGGCAGAAGATCAAGGATTAGATCTGATACTAATAGCAGACAAAGCTAGTCCACCAGTAGTTAAGATTGTCGACTATAAAAAGCTTCTTTACGAACAAAAGAAGAAACAAAAAGAGATTGCACAAAAGGCGCAAAAAACAATTGTTAAAGAAATGCGTTTTGGTCCTAGCACAGATGATCATGATTTTGAATTTAAGAAGAAACATGCCAAAAACTTTTTAGAAAAAGGTGCTAAAATAAAGACTTATGTGTTTTTTAAAGGACGTTCAATTGTGTTCAAAGAAAGAGGAGAAATCTTATTATTAAAACTGGCTATTGAGCTAAAAGATTTGGGTAAAGTAGAAAGCATGCCCAAATTGGAAGGCAAACGTATGACAATGATAATTGCTCCGAGAAAAAATAAATGAATTTAAACTGAAGAGTTTGCTGACCTGAAGAAACTGTCAATACTGACTACAATACCTGAAAACAGAAAAGTAAAAACCTAAACAAAACAAACAGAAATGCCTAAAATGAAGATAAAGTCCACTGCTAAAAAGCGTTTTAAGCTTACTGGTAGCGGAAAAATTAAAAGAAAATATGCTTTTAAAAACCACATACTTACCAAAAAGGAAACTAAACAAAAGCGTAGACTTACCCATTCCACCTTAGTGGATAAAGTTGATGAGCCTAGTATAAAAAAACAACTTTGTATTTGAGAACTTGTTAATTAACTCTTCTTGCCTTAAATGTAAGTACCTTAAAGGTTTCCTGTTTATCTAGAAACAGCTTATTCAAGAAATTTAAATCACTATGCCAAAGTCAGTAAAGTCAGTAGCTTCCAGAGTTCGTAAAAAAAAGATAATAAAACAAGCTAAAGGTCAATTTGGACGCAGAAAAAATGTGTGGAAAGTAGCTAAAAATGCGATAGAAAAAGGTTTACAGTATAGCTACCGCGATAGAAAAACCAAAAAGAGAAATTTCCGTGCCCTATGGATACAGCGTATTAATGCAGGAGCACGTGAAAACAGCATGTCTTACTCTGCTTTTATGAATAGGGTTAAATCTAGTGGTATCGGGCTAAATCGCAAGGTGCTGGCTGACTTAGCTATGAGCCACCCAGAAGCTTTTAAAGCGATAATTGAAAAAGTAAAATAAATAGGAGTTTGATAGAAAAAGATGAGATAAATTCGAGTTAATCAAAAAGATGAACAGTAAAAAGATGATCTCTTTTTATTTTCTTGAAAACCAACTCACCCACAACCACTTGTTGGAATCCTGTACGAGGGTTTGCAAAGGTAAAAAGTTTTATTTGTTCTCACTACAAAGTAATACGTCGGTTTACAGTAGCCCTTATCAGTAAGCAGTTGGGATATATATTCCGTATCCTGCGAGAACGAGTTTTCATACCCAGCCTTTTTCTGTAATTTCTTATCTTCGGAAAAGGCTTTTTCTTAATTGATCATTTTTATAGCCTTGCTTCTTATGATTTTTAACGTAATTCTTTGTTAACGACTTGATTTTATTTATCTCTGTTTTATAAAACAAGGAATGGGTACATTTAAATTGCTCAAAAAGTTTCCAACAGAGCAAAGTTGCATAAAACATTTAGAGAGTATAAGGTGGAGAGAGAAGCCAATTTGCCCTTATTGTGGGATGATACGAAAAGATTGGACAAAAAGATAGGGCAGCCGGTATAATTGCCAAAACTATAACTGTTGTAAGTGCTTTAGAATTTCAATAGGCCACTATATTTCATCGAACAAGAACACCTTTTACAAAAGTGGTTTTTAGCTATCAGCTTTATATTAAATGCAAAGAAAGGCATAAGAAGTAGTACTCAATTAGCTAGAGATTGTGGATTACACAAGTCCACTGCTTCGTACATGGGGGTAAGAATACGCCAAGCTATGAAAGGTGATAGTGAGTTATTGAAAGGAATTATAGAAATGGATGAGACCTTTACGTCTGTTTTTGAAGATTTAAGGTCTGTACAAATGGGGAATTAATCAATGTATATGACATTTGAAAGAAACTGAGTTTTGATACAATAAGCGTAATAGTGTTATATAAATTGCTCTCGAAAAACTTTACAAACAGCCTCTAAATAAGTCATACCCCAAGATTATTACTGACCTAAATTTAATCTTACGCTAATTCCAAACTGATGAGTAGTAAGTGGATAGGCATTAGTCGTTTTAAAACGAGATGAGTTAAGATCATAAAATAGCTTAGCATTAACTCTAGTATTAATTTGATAATCAGCAGATAGCTTAAGGGTTGTTATTTTCTGACCAGCAGTAACATTGTCAATTCCTTCAATTATTCTTCGGATAATAGTTATATTGTCTCTAATCCCCACGTCTGCTTTTATTTCCAAGTTTGAAACTGGATTGGTCCGCTGAGGCCCGAGACGGATGAATTTTAATCTCACATTTTTTATAATATAGCCAGTACCAACCACCCATTCAGTTCCCCTGGTTTCAGTAACCTGAGAGTTGGTTAAGCCGAGAGTAAGATTGCGGTCTTTCTTATATTCAACTCTAATACTTATATCATTTTTCAGCTTTACATTTACTCCAAGTAAAGGTACAAATTGCTCATTTAAAGTAACGGAGGTTATTTGATGTTCCGGCAAGATATCTCCATTATTATTAAGTCCTATAGTGTCCGGGTCACTACCGTAATCTTCCAGGAATTGCTGATACAATAAATTAGTGGAGATATTCCCTACCGAATAGGTGGAGCGGTATAAATGATTAAGAGTAATACCACTCAAATATTGTTTAATCCACTTTAGCTTACTCAAGCCATCATAGGTTAACTGCCAGTTTGGAATAGGTATATCCCGAATCACCTCGGTTGAGTAACCTTCTACATTTCTGCCTGAATAAGCTGCTAGAAAAGCCGGTATAAGAACATCCTGTGAAGTATAGCTAAAATACCGATATCCATAATTAGAACTATCAGGATTGCCAACGGGTTCTGCCAGTATATAATTCGGATTTTTTCGGGCATATTCTTCTGCCCGAGTGCGTGATACTACTCTGCGGTTTTTCAGAAATCTTTCATAGAACACCGAAGAATAATCAGGTCCTTTTAAATTCTCAAAAGCGGTGAATATAGCAAGCCAACTGATGTTAAAGTTTTGAGTCTCAAAGGTATTCTGGCTTTCAAACTGTCCTGACGTTTTATTATACCTATAAAACTCCGTTATATTGCTATTAAAAGACCGATTTGCTGTTAATATTACTCTTAAGTCATTCAAAGGCTGCAATGTTGTTCGTGCATTAATGTTGTTGCTGAAAGTTTTAGTGTATTGCTGGTTTTGCAAAGGTGTGGTCACCAACCAGTTATTGTCTCTAGCTATTTCCCTTATGTCAGCCTGACTACCTACAGTAAACCAAAAGCCTGGAGCAAAGTTCTTAGTTCTCATACTCATCCCCATTAATTTGGGTAATGGTTTAAATCCGGGTAATAAGGTTCCTTGGCTTTCAGAAATATTCAATGAGGCATTGTGAGCAATCATCAGAGTTCGGGCAGCAATAACCAAGACCTTATCAAAAAATGTTTCTTCTTGAACTTCTTTTTCCTGTTCGATTCTGGCTTTGCCCGGTCTCCGCAAGGTTTGCTCTCTTCGTCTACTCCGCCGGTTTTGTCTTCTCGAATTTACTTTTTTGAGGTAGGGGATTTTATTATACAGAGCAATAAAGTTAAGCGTATTGTTTAGTTGCAGATTTCTATTGTTTTGTATAGTATTACCGAAATTCAGAGTGTCATGGCCATTTAATACCTGAAGGGAATTAGATGTCCAATCATAATCACCGGTATAGCGTGCAGACACATTGGCAAAATCCAAATAAGGCAGTTTATTTACAGGAACCTGCCAGTTAATATTGACTGCTTGGTGGTACTGAGTTGGCCTGCCAAAATCTTTGAGGTTTTTCTTAATCACAGTTAGATTGGAATCAGTTGATGCAGGTCCTTCGAGTTCATCGATTCGAGTATTCATCCGGGCATTGAAGTCCAGCTTTAAAGACCTTGTAATATCATAGAGCAAGCTATATTGTCTGTTGAAGGTAAAAGATTTATTGTAGGTAGTAGGAAGATCGATAGTGGGATTATCGGTATTCCGCATTTGTACCTCATTGTAGAAGCGATTTAATGTTCCTATTGTCGTAAAATTTCTGGGGTAATAATAAAAGTTAAATTCCCTCATAATGGCTAGATTTTTATTTTGCAGCCAACTTATATTTTTAAGAGGTTCTACTATTTTAGGTCTGGTTTGGTATGAATAATTCACGCTACTCAAATAGTCTACTCTTCTGTCGAAAACCACATTGATATTTCTTCTGAAAATCTCGCTAAAAGAGTAGGTGGTGCTAAAGTTTTCAATATCATAGATCTGAGGATTTTTTCGGCCCTCACTCCTACCGCCACTTTTATTAGTACGTTCTTTTCTTACGTTAGTAAAATTGATCGATCGCCGGCGAGTGTAGTTTTGAGCTATTTTTTTCAATTCCTTTTTTCCCTGGTTGGTCTCGAGGTTTTCCAAGGCATCATCAAACTCAATATCGGGATCTAAGGGGTTAAATTGAGGGTCATGCCACTCTTCGCTAATTCCAAAGAACACAGGAATTCTCAAACCATAGTCTTTCGGGAAGAATTTACCCAACTCAAAGCTCGACTGCAGGTCGTAGGCGTAGATCTGCTCTTTTTGCCTTTCTGTTGCACTTTGGTCAAGATTCCCAAAACCAATAGTACTCATTCTCCCACTGAGGGAAACATTAGCAAAGTCTGCCAGCTTAGTTGCTACCCTAGCGTTAGCAGCCCAACCTCCTCTTTCGTCAAATTCCGTAAGTCTCAATTCGTTAACCCATACTTCAGCACTTTTACTAAGTCCGTCATCATCATCATCAGCCAATCTTTTTCCTGGGTTTCGGATACCGATCATTATTGTGCGAACATTACTCAGATTAGGAGCTCCAACTACAGTTACGCTGGCACGGCCCCTATTGACTTTGTAAGGTTCATTAATAACTTTTCCACTCTCTCTGTAATACCTGTTCCTGGCCAGTTTAACTTCCTTTAAAAGACTGAGAGTAAAATCCACTTCGTTGTCAGAAGGCCAGATTTCATTTTTATTGGAAGTATTCCAGGGGGTTTTTTTGAGAGGGATTTCATATTCATAAAAGTTTTGGGTATAATCACTACCTAATCTTATAAAAAGATTGATATCACCATCATTCAGATCTTCGTCAAATTCTCCGGCTGATTCTGCATGGGCAAACATTTTGAGACGATTGTATGTACGCATATCAAAATTGATATTCCGAAACACCGCTCGAGCACTACCGTCCTCAAGATTTACTACCCTCAGAGATAATGATTGCTCATTCTGCTGCTGGGCATTGGTACTTCCATAGAATACTTGGCGATCTATACCCGGAGGTAATACATAAGGAACTGGTATTCGATTTCCATTCTGCTCAATGTTTATTGCGTTAACCTCAAAAACAGTTTGATCGTCTTCCTCATCATCTGCAAAATCGTCCTTGATTTCGTCGAGGCTAAACCGATATCTTCTCCACTCTCCTCTCACTAACTCCAAATGCGCAAAACGAACTACTACTGGCTCAGAGAAGCCTTTGAGAAACATCCTTATAAAACGCATAGACCTGAAATCACCAATAAGCCCGATACGATCATCGGGATTGAAGATTGGAATCTTAAATTGTATCCATCGTGCAACAAGGCGTTTACCATTAGGTTGTTCTGGAGTTTGTACATTATCGTAAATATCTGTGATATAATTTCGTCCCACCTTTTGAAGGTCTCTTTTACGAAGACTTATTCTATATTGATAGTAAGATTCAATTTTACTAAGGGTTTGATCCCGATTAATATCTTCAATGTTCGGCAAATTGGTAGCAAATGCCGACACCCCACCGATTTGGATGGGATTACTATTTCCATCTGGGTTGTTGAAATTTTTGTAACGCTCTAAGATGTCTGCATTGACCTGATCTAGGCGCGATCCGCGATAATATTCAAAATTATCCGAACTGGGGTCTAAGCTAGCTTGCTGGTACGCATTAGAGCTGGCCCCATACTGGACTTCTATTCTTTGAAGGTATGATTCTTTAAGGTCATCTGGTTTCCAGCTTGTTTCCTGATTGTCATTTAAAAGATCATATCCCACATCTTGCATTGAGCGGGCTGAAGCATCATTATCAAAGGAGATAACCAGGGGTCTGATCTTAGGCACATACCCCCAAAAAGTAGAATCCAACTGATTCAGATCGCCATTTATAGGAATTCCGTTTTCTACTGCCTGTTTCCCATCTTTAAGAATATCTTCGGATATACTTCCGAGATTAAAATATAAATCCCCACCGGGATGATTGGGATTTTCCAAATAGGGATCCAGTATCCAAAACTGGATAAATTCAATGTTTTGTTCTTCAAAGTTGGTGGTAGTCAAGTTGCGCATTATTCCACCCCAACGAGATTGAGGTCGATTAAGAATGCCCTCTTCGTTAATACCTCCTGAAACTCCCGCAACTCCTTCTACATCATAATTATAAGGCCCTCTTTCATTAGGGTAAAATGCAAGGTCAAGCATAGCTATATTTCTAACCTGGGAATTGCTCAGGCTCAGGTTTGGGAAAACCTCTTTTACTAATACTTCTCTCACGTATTGACCAGATTGAAGATCCTTGTTATCGCGTATATTGTCCGGTGTTCTATTATCACTTCGATGAAAGAGAGGGTCAATATTATACCAAGCTAGTTTAGCACGATTGTAACCCGACTCAATCCCATTATAGGATGCTTCGGAAAATTTTTCAGCTTGATTTTCAGGTGTGCTAGCTAACTGCCAAGCATTGGGATTTTTTATATCAATACTAGTTTGACTGCTTTCAAAATCGTCTAAATAAGTAGTTGCTTCCCCTTCAATCTTAATCCCTCGAGGAGAGCCTGGCATTAAGCGGGCAAATTCTCCCTGTACGGTAAGATTCGACTTTTCTTTGGTTCCTATAAAGGGAATAGCATCTATCATTCGGGTTAGATAAGGAGTCTCTTTGGTATAAGTTCCATTGAACCCTACTATAGTGTTCGAAATAGGCTCATCGCCGATATTTACCTTTTGAGTAAGTGGTCTTTCGTGAAGATGAAGCATAGCTGCTCCAAAGTTTAGGTTTTCGTTGAATCGATAATCTGCGTTTATTCCCATAAAATTTTTGGTCTGAAGGCCGAAAAGAACATTATTTTCAAAATCTACCTTTATAGGTGTCGCAGAGTTCAAAATACCTTCATCTAAAATTTTTATTCGGCCTAGATTATAATTGACTGTGTATTGAACATTTTCCTGAAGCTTGATTCCTCCTGCCGTTACAGTTACCGATCCTCGAGGAATATTAAAAGCATTTAGCTGTATTTCACTACTGGAAGACGACTTAAACTGTCCTTTTAGAAGGAACTTATTCAGCCTGGTTTCGTTTTGAGCTCTAAAACGGGTTGAGTCGTAAAGTTCTTGGAAAACATATTTTTCTCTTGCTGCATCATCGGTTAGTTTCTTAAAAAGGTTTTGACCAAATGGTTCCACTACTGGGAAAATAATCCGGCCATTTTGTGAATTGATAGTGGCTCCTGAAATGAAATCGAAAAAGCCATCGGGCTGTGGGTCATTATTGTTGTTCAAACGGTCTAGCTCCATTACTCTAAGAAGGAGTTCATTCTTAAGGTTGCCATCCGGCAGAAAGGGAATCGGAGTTCCAGTTTCATCGTTTTGATAGAGAACCTGTAATCTGAAATCTTCTCGGTTTACTTGGAAGGCATTAAGGGAATAAATGTTTTTCATCATTAAATCCCACATAGGAGCTTTTACATTTAGAATAGTGCTTTTGAGCATCTTAACCAATAAGGTTTGGGGCGGAGCAATTCCATCAGTAGAGAATTCTCCTACCTGATAGGTTCTCCCTCCGGCAGTAAACTGAAAAGCCACAGCTAATACTTCATCTTGATTAAGTGAACCGTTAAGTGAAATATAGCCTAATTGGGAATGGTAAGTAAATTCTGATGGCTTTAATCTACGGGCATTGGCCAGTTCAATATATTCTATGGCTTCCTGAAAACCTACCCCCTTTAGGGATGAGCTTACCCGAGAAATTTCACGAATACCGGGGTAGTCACTCTCTAGAGTGATTGGGTTCAGTTCATTGCTCTTATTGTCAGGAAAATGCTGGGGGATGGCATTGTCAAAGATATTAGGTCCGGGTAGGTTGGCAGAATTGTTTCTGTAAGCATCGCTTTCCCTTTCTCCCAAGTCCATAAAGGCAACGATGTTTCTAGCATTTTCCGTAATCTGTCGAGTATTGGTTACCCATACCTCAACTTTGGTTATTTGTATGGGAGAGGTAAGATTGGGAGGAATTGACAAGTACTGCTCGTAATTGCCCCTAAAAAACTGCGATAAAAAGAAGTGACGATTAGCTTCATACTGATCTCCCCAAATGGTAAACTCCCTGGCGGTAGCTCCACCTTGGATATTCACAGAGGAGGATTGACTTCTTTGATTTGAAACAACTCCGGTTAAAGTCAGTTTTCCAAACTGGAATTGCCCCTTCACTCCAAATAGACTTTGAGCCCCATTGATAAGAGATAAGTTAAGAGGTAAACTTACATTACCCATCTCTACTTTCTTCACTATATCATCTTCATCACCCGTAAATTCAACTTTCATCTGGTTTTCAAAGCTAAAAGTAGCTTCTGTATCGTAATTAGTAGACAGCCTGAGTTTTTCACCGATTTTTCCAGTTACATTCATTTGAATGCGCTGATCAAAGTCGAAAGTAAAAGTGCTTCGGTTACGTTCAGGAATAACGGGATTGTCTATTTTTTGTAGCCTGCCTCCAAAAAGCAGTTCTGCATATCCCTGAGGTCTTATGTCAATAGTATTGCTTCCAAATATTCGATTGAAAAACTGGCTGTTGACTCGTATTTGTGGAATAAGCCAATTACCTGGGTTCCGACCCTCAGTTGCAGTTGTGTTCTCATTTTGATTTTTAGTGCTCCAGTAATTTGCCACTTGCTTCCGGTCTATATAATCTTTGTATTCGTCAGCATCCATAAACATAGGTGGCTTAGATATGAGCCCTCCTATTTTTTGACTGATGATATATTGTCTGGTCTCAGAATCATATTCTACTTCTCGACTATAATTTGCAGGATTGTTTAAATACAGCCCCCCTGATTCGTCGTCAAAAGGATAAGGTAAGGTGTCTTTATCGGACGTGTCAGTAGGAGCTGAAAAATTGTCCGAAATAGAGAGATTGTAATATCTCTTGCCCGTAGAGGTCGAAAGAATAAATATTAATCCGCCCAGCACTACCGAGCTCAATATCCTCACCTCACTTTTCAGCATTATATTCTTTTCAATGCGGTCTTAATCAGCTCTTCCAGTGATATGGAAGGGTTTTCTTTCAGAATTACATCGAGCACTCTGCTGGTTACTTTAACGGAATATCCGAGTACTTCCAAAGCTGACGTCGCCTCTCCCATATTTGACATCGGCATAGCAGAAACCATCGTTGACTCGATTAAACGGATGCTATCTTTTAAATCAACTATAATTCGCTGTGCTGTTTTGGCTCCTATTCCTTTAATAGATTTTAACATACTTACATCTTCTTTCGCTATACAGGTAGAAATCTCATCTGGTCTCAGGCTGCTTAAAATAACTCTAGCTGTATTAGCACCAACCCCTGAAACGGAAATTAATGACTTAAAAACCTGTCTTTCATCTTCTTCGTAAAAACCATATAGAACTTGTGAGTCTTCCTTGTAAATGGGATGAGTTAGTAAATATATCTCTTTGGATTTTGCTAATTTCGAATAAGTGTTTAAACTTATATTTACATTATACCCTATCCCGTTACACTCTATTATGGCATAAGTCGGGTTCAATTCTGTCAATTTGCCTCTGAGATGATGAATCATGGAAATGGGCTGATTTTAAGCTCGTTTAATTTTGCAGACTAGCTCAAATCAAAGAACGCCAAAAGTAGAAGTTTCATATATGGTGCAAACAAAAAGCTGTGTTTCAATGACACGGACGGAGGTTAGAATATGTTATTTTATTGAAAATTAAGGGTCGTGATTAGCTTAAGTAACCATATTCTAAGATTTTTCAACAATGTTATATAACACTTTTAAGATTACTCTCCCAAAAACCGCTTTCTTTCCGGATGTAATGATAGTAAAAATCTGTTTTTATATCCCTCCAAACTAATTGGGTCACAACTAGTTTAGAAAAGACAATATCTTTGTAACTAATCAGGACCCATGATTTTTATAGCCGATAGTGGTTCGACAAAGTGCAATGCTGTTTTTCTAGACAAATCTGGAAACATTATCTCCAAAATAGAAACAATAGGGTTTAATCCTCTTTTTCACAGTTCTGAATGGATCAAAAGTAAACTGGTAAAGGTCCCTGAAATAAATAGTTTTGGGACTAAAGTAACCCGAGTATTTTTTTATGGAGCAAGCTGTTCCTCCCCTGCGAGAAATTCAATCGTCAGTAGCAGTCTTAAATATCATTTCCCCAATGCTGAAATTGAAGTTAATCACGATATTTTGGCCAGCGCTTATGCCGTATACCAAGGAGAACCTGTTACTAGCTGCATACTGGGTACTGGTTCTAGCAGTGCGTTTTTTGATGGGAAAAAATTGACCATAGGAACCCCTTCTTTGAGTTATATTTTAGGAGATGAAGGTTCTGCTTCTCACATAGGTAAACTGGTTTTAGCTTCCTATTTTTATGGACAAATGCCTGCCGAAGCTGAACAGGAGTTTAAAAACACTTATCATTTATCTCTGAATGATCTTCTAAACAAAGTTTACGCCCCATCTGGTGCAAACGTATTTATAGGTGGCTTCGCTGCATTTGCAGGAAAACATTCCCAAAATTCGTTCTTTAGGGAAATGATTTCTTCTTGTTTTGATCAGTTTTTAGAAATCCACGTTTTGAACTTTTCTATATCAAGAGAAGCCCCGGTAGGTTTTACGGGTTCTATTGCCTACTATTTCCGAGATATTTTGAAGAATCGATTAAAAAAATACCATTTAAGAGAAGGCGTAATCATTCAAAAACCTTTGGACAACTTAATTAGCTATCACAAAGAGTATAGAATGTAAGGCCTCTACAGGAAGCTAAAGCTGTTGAGACTAGCAATATTCGTCAAACGCTTGAGTCAGATTTTCAGCTATCATTTCCGCTTGTCTCCCTTCGATGTGATGACGTTCTACCATATGCACCAATTCTCCGTTTTTAAACAATCCGATGCAAGGAGAAGAAGGAGGAAAAGGAGACATTAAAGAACGGGCTTTAGCTACTGCTTCCCGGTCATTTCCAGCAAAAGCAGTGATCATACAATCGGGAACTTTTTTGTTTTCCATTGCCAACTTAACTGCTGGTCGAGCACTGGTTGCAGAACAACCACAAACCGAATTAATTACTAATAATGTGGTTCCTTCCCTTTTTATATTATCTTCGACATCTTGAGGGCTACGGGTTTCCATCATTCCAATTGAAGTGAGTTCTTCACGCATAGGAGCTACTAAATCTTCTGGATACATTGTGATTTTATTTTTATATACTTATTTTTATGTATTCTCAATGCAAAAGTAAACAAAACTATTCTCGTCTAGCTAATGTAGTATAGCCGTACTTTAATATTTGTAATTGTTAGGATAATAGTCAGGTGGTAGGGATCCCCCCACGTAATGTATTCTAAATCATCATCTTCTTTCGGCTGTCTCTGCCATTTTATCAGCTAGGCTTGTTCTAAAACAAGTCCGCCCATAACTGCTTTCTCTTTTCCCAATAGTTCTCTGACCATAGCTGGGTTTACTTGTTTACCCGTTTTAACTGAAAATACCATCTCCCCGCCTTATACTCTCTAAATGTTTTATGCAACTTTCTTCTGATTGGAAACTACTTGAGCAATTTAAGCGTATCCATTTTCTATGCTGTTTTGTACACGCAAATAGTAACGCAAATAGTATATATAAAATTAAGCCTCTAACTTAAACTATAAGAATTTACGAAATAATTTACATGTTTTAGTTGGATTAGTTGGATTAGTTGGATCCAAATACAATGATCTATATATTTGCCTACATAAATAGATAAAATAAAATTAATTAAACTAATTGAACAATGAAAAACTATTTCTTTAACCTTACAATGTTAGCTATCCTTCAAGGAGGGATACAAGTTGAGTTGAACGCTCAGAATTCCGAAAAAATTAAGAGCCGCTCTCCAGGATTTTATATGAACAGTGGCATAGGGGCCAATTTTGCAGGAAAATTAGAGTTTGATGGAGCCAGCAACGATGTAGCCAGCTACAATGACCAGTATATTAACCCCGATGGTAATCCCATCATCCCTAACAAATTCGTAGAAGATTGGAGTACTGAGTTCGACCCTGGAAAGGGTATTCTGAGTGAGATCGCCGTAGGTTATCACCAACTCTGGGATGGCCTTCGCGTTGAGGTGGAGTATTTCTACCGGGAATCAAAATTCGATCAGACTAGCACAATAGGTGGTTCATCGGGGGTTACCTATGAGAAGCTCAATAATGGAGAACTGGAAAACGCAGAAGAGCGACTCGGAAGCATTACCTCTCAAAACGTGTTTGGGAATTTGTATTACGACTTTGTCATCGATAACCGGTTCACGGTTTATATCGGCGTTGGTGCTGGCATGGGATTTACAGAAGCAGACTGGGGCAGTTTGTGGCAGAGGACCCTCGATAAAACAAAAATAGATCTACCCCCCTCCGTCCCTAATCCGGATGAGGTAAAGACAAACCTTTCAGGAGCGACAAGCGTTTCTCAAACCACGCTCATCGATGAGCTCTTTGGGTATCAAGTCCTCGCTGGCGTGGATTATGAATTTACGGAGTCTATGTCTCTGGGCATTAAAGTCCGCTACGTGAGTTTTAACGAATTCAGGGATGAACTTGAGTGGAATCCATTACGGAGTCACCCACCTTATGTGAAAAGGGATCCTCAAGGAAATCCTGATGGTCCTCGAATCTCTGGGGAAATGAGCACTACTAAGGGTATAAACATGTTGGGGATTAGTCTGAGTTTGAAGTACTATTTCTAAGTGGCCCTTATGAATAAGCCAATAGGCCGAATGTCTTAGAAAAATTAACGTTTTCAAGATTTAAGGGAAGCCACGAGCTTGTTTCTTGTTTTTAAAATTAATACAGTACAAATAGGTGTTTCCTATTCTTACTAAAGCAGAGACCCCCTATTAACTCTCACCGTAAGAAAGTTAATAAGGGGTTTTTTGCTTGGATTCTGCCCTTAAAATAAAGCTATGCAAGACTTCCATTCGCAGCTAATCAGGGATAACTATCACAGGGGTGGTCAATATATTACTTTCATTACCGTCCCTGTCAAATAGCTGAAAGTTGAAGCGTACGGAATCAATCCCAGCATTTTCGGGATAAGCCAGATAGCTAAAAGTCGTAGTTAAATCACCTTCCAATGTTTTATTTTGTCCATCGGGAGTGAGATTTGGGATAATATTGTGAAAAGGCAAGCAGGGATTTCTCGGGAAAATTTCTATAAAAGAGCCGTTTACTTTTTCAAAATACTTTATCCTGAAATCATAACTTTCGATTTTACAAGGGTCTAAATTATCGAGGTCTTCCCGACCGATATCTCCATCTCCATCTGTAAAGAAAACCGTCAAATTAATTTTTTCAATAAATCCTTCATCTGTAACAATTTTAGCAGACTTCCATTTTAACATGGGAATATCAGGAAACTCAGTATTCTTCCTGCAAGAAATTATAATCATCAACAAACTGAAAGATAATGTTACTTTTAAATTTAGCCTGTTCATAGAAGATTTAACAACGCTAAAGTGAAACTGTGAAAGATTATTATTATTTCAAAAATAAGATTTTCGAGTTTCATGAATGATGGGAAATTTAGTGAGCCAGCTATGGAGGTATTTCACTATTAGGTCAACCAAAATAAAGTTTATCGTACCTATTTAAGCTTGCTTGGTATAGGTCGAAACAAAACTAAAGGGTTTGAACATATACCACACTTGCCGATATCTTTTTTAAGAATTGTATAGTCAAGTATACAAGGAGAAAAGAACAGCTTATCTTTACGAGCATTGATTTAGCTAACAATGGATAGCTGTACCTTATAGAAACAGGAGATTTAAGTAGGCTAATACCCAACGGTAATTTGGAAGTTTTAAGTAGATTTGACCAAACCGACATACGAGATTATTATCTTTTGAGCGTATAAATTATAAATATGAGATCAGTATTGCTTTCAATATTCTCATTATCAGGCCTCTATAACTCTTCAAAATCAAAAGCACTCTCCTATTCTTTGCAAATAGAAATGCAAAAAATTGCCCCTTAAGGCAGATATTTTGGAAAAATGATAATACAAGATAAACATAGCTGTGTTATTAGCGTAGCTACATTTTATTTATTTCTGGCTGCTATTAAAGTATTCTTCAACAAGCTTACCCTAGTCATAGGCCCTATTCCTCCAGGCACGGAGGTTATATAGGAGGCTTTTTGAGACACCTTTTCAAAGTCTACATCGCCCACCAGTCGATAGCCCGATTTTTTAGACTTATCTGCTACCCTAGTAGTACCTACATCAATTATCACTGCACCGTCTTTTACCATGTCGGCCTTTACAAAATTAGGCTTGCCCAATGCGGCAATGATGATATCAGCGCTTTTGAGAAGCTCTTTCAGGTTTGTAGTGCAGCTATGGGTTAAGGTAACAGTGGCATTGCCCGGGTAAGAATTACGGCTCATTAAAATACTGACTGGTAAACCTACAATATGAGAACGGCCAACTACCACGCAATGCTTTCCTCTTGTTTCAATATTATATCGATCCAGTAAGTCAATAATTCCCATAGGAGTGGCCGGGAAAAAAGTAGGGATATTTAAAGCCATATATCCCAGGTTTTGAGGATGAAGACCATCTACATCCTTCTGAGGATCAATAGCCATAATTACCTTTTGTTTTTCAATGTGCTTGGGTAAAGGAAACTGAACGATATAACCGTCTATGCTATTATCCTGATTGAGCTTTTTGACTCCTTTCAGCAACTCTTTTTCTGATACAGCTTCCTTTAGTCTTACTAGGGTGGAATCAATCCCCACCTCTTTACAATCCTTAAGCTTAGCATTGACATAAGTCCCTGAAGCCTCATTATTACCGGCCAACAATATCGCCAAATGAGGTCTTTTTCCGGTTTTTCTCCTAAGTAATTCAACTTCTTTGGCGATTTCATTTTTTATTTCATGTGATGTTTTTTTGCCGTCTAATATTATCATTTCCGATAGGTGTTTGTAACAGAAGCTCGCGGAAATAAACAGGTCGTTATGGCACCATTAAATTAAGAGTTCATAAGCCTGAGCTTTGAGTCTCAAAACTGAGAGCTAAAAGGGTCTTTCTCCTTTCATTCCTTTCATCATCTGAGTAAAACGCTTACCATCGCTTTGCATCATCCTCATCATTTTGTTCATTTCATTAAATTGCTTTAGCAACTGATTTACTTCCTGTATGCTGACGCCGCTACCATCTGCCAGACGCTTTTTGCGGCTGTCCTTAATGATTTTTGGATTTTCCCTTTCTCTTGGAGTCATGCTTTGAATAATGGACTCAATACCTTTAAAAATACTATCATCAATGTCGATGTTTTTCATCATTTTACCTATGCCTGGAATCATCTCAATGAGATTTTTCATACTCCCCATTTTCTCGATTTGTTTGATGTAGCGGATGAAATCATTAAAATCGAATTTATTGACAGCAATTTTTTTCTGTACTCTCCGGGCTTCTTCTTCGTCATATTGTTCTTGGGCTCGTTCTACCAACGAAACCACATCACCCATACCCAGAATGCGGTCGGCCATACGATCTGGATAGAAAACATCTAACGTATCTATGTTTTCGCCAGTACCGATAAACTTAATGGGTTTTTGCACAATTGAACGGATAGTAAGTGCAGCTCCACCACGGGTATCACCATCCAGTTTAGTAAGAATCACTCCTTCGTAATCCATCACATCGTTAAAGGTTTTAGCTGTATTCACTGCATCCTGACCGGTCATAGCATCTACCACAAAAAGGGTTTCATTTGGTTCAATGGCCCTATGGATATTTTGAATTTCATCCATCATATCTCGATCTATTGCCAAACGACCAGCAGTATCTATTATCACTGCGTGGAAGTCGTTAGATTTGGCATATCCCAAAGCATTTTCCGCTATTTGGACCGGGTCTTTATTGTCCTCTTCAGCATAGATCTCAATTCCTGCCTGTTCTCCCATTACTTTTAGCTGATTGATTGCAGCCGGACGATAAATATCACAAGCTACTAGTAATGGGCGCTTGTTCTTTCTGCGATTCAGATAATGAGCTAATTTAACCGAATGTGTGGTTTTACCGGAGCCCTGTAAACCCACCATTAAAATAATGCTCGGGTTTGACTCGAGGTTTAATTCCTCTGCAGACCTTCCCATCAACTCGGTTATTTCATCCCGAACTATTTTGGTCATTAGCTGACCTGGATTAAGAGAATTCAACACCTCTTGGCCCAGAGCTTTTTGCTTAATAGTATTGGTGAAGTCTCTGGCTATTTTATAGCTGACATCTGCATCGACTAAGGCTCTGCGAATTTCCTTTACTGTTTCGGCTACATTTATTTCTGATATCTGGCCCTGCCCTTTGAGAATGTGAAATGCTTTATCTAATTTATCTTGAAGACTATCAAACATCTTTTATCTATTTTGACTGCTCACTATTAAGTACCCTAATTGTCTAGTTTATGAATGAAGGACACAAAAGTACAAATTCATCCATGCTTTACATTCTTTCAGGCACTTCTATACCTAGGAGGCTCATACCGGTTTTTACAACTTTAGCCGTAACTTCTGACAGCCGTAGCCTAAAAGCTACCGCTGCTTTATTCTTATCGGCTAAAATGGGAATCTGTTGATAAAAAGCGTTATAAAGCTTAGCTAAATCATAGGTATAGTTAATTATCAAGGATGGACTATATTCTCGGGCAGCTAGTTGCACAATTTCAGGGAATTGCAATAGCCATTTTACAATATTTTTCTCACTTTCTTTTAAGCTCGCATAATCCCCTTCCTCGATCATTTCACTGCTATCGGGCTTTTTTTGCAGTAGAGACTTGATTCTGGCATGAGTATATTGGATAAAGGGCCCCGTATCACCACTAAAATCAATAGATTCTTCAGGCTTAAATATCATGTGCTTTTTGGGGTCAACTCTCAGTATATAATATTTCAAGGCCCCTATTCCCACCACGTGATAAAGGGCTTGTTTCTCTTCTTTGTTCATGCCCTCGGTCTTACCTAACTTTTCCGATATTTTAGAAGCCGTTTGTTCCATTTCAGCAATGAGGTCATCGGCATCCACCGCTGTACCCTCTCTGGATTTCATTTTTCCGGACGGTAAATCCACCATCCCATAAGAAAGATGATATAAGTTCTTAGCCCAGGAATAGCCCAATTTATCCAGTATGATAAACAAAACTTTAAAATGATAGTACTGCTCATTGCCTACGGTATAGACCATTCCGTCCAGCTCCTCGAAATCTTCAATCCTTTGAATAGCTGTACCGATATCCTGAGTCATATATACACTGGTACCATCGCTTCTCAGTAAGAGCTTTCTATCCAGTCCTTCATCTGTTAGGTCTATCCAAACAGATCCATCTTCTTCTTTGTAAAAAATGCCTTTTTCTAATCCTTCTTTTACTACTTTTTTGCCCAACAGATAAGTTTGGCTTTCATAATAATATTGGTCAAAATCGACTCCCAATTTAGTATAAGTCTCCCCAAAACCACGATACACCCAGCCATTCATCTTTTTCCATAACGCAATGACCTCTGGGTCATTCTCTTCCCACTTTTTAAGCATTTCTCGAGCCTCTTCCATTATAGTTGTGCTGTTTTCAGCCTCATCTTCAGGCATTCCATTGCTTATTAATTGCTTTATTTCTCTCCGACAAGCTCTGTTAAACTCCACATAATATTTACCCGCCAATTTGTCTCCCTTCAGGCCAGACGATTCGGGAGTTTCACCATTTCCAAACTTTTGCCAGGCTACCATACTCTTACAAATATGGATACCTCGATCATTAATGATCTGGGTTTTAATAACTTTTTTACCGGAAGCTTTAAGTAATTCTGCTATGGAATAACCTAAAAGGTTGTTTCTAATATGACCTAGATGTAAAGGCTTATTGGTATTAGGGGAGGAGTACTCCACCATAATAGTCTCTCTACCCGCAGGAGCTATACCGTAATTCTCGATGTTGCAAACATCTTTCAATTGTTGTATCCAATAGTCATCAGAAAAGGAAATATTCACAAAACCTTTTACCGCATTGAAAGTAGAAATTTCTTTCATCTCTTTTAGCAGATGTTCACCAATTTCACAAGCTGTTGTTTCTGGAGTTTTGCGGCTTTGCTTTAGATATGGAAATACTATTAGAGTAAGGTCTCCTTTAAAATCTTTTCTGGTAGTCTGAAGCTCTACTATGGCCTCTTCTATATTATAGAATTCCTTGAGAATAGCCGCAATAGTCTTTTGTAGAACAACTCTTAAATCATTCATTCACTTTTCAAAGTTCTGTTCTATTTTTTCAATGGCTGGTTTAATAACCTGGAATGCCGCTTTGGCCATGGCGTTTCCTTTATCACAGAGCAAAGGATTAATCTCTGTGATTTCAAAACAACAAACTTTATCACTGTCCAAAAGTTCTACTATAAGATTGCTCGCTTCTTCAATCATAAGTCCTTCTGGAACAGGTGTCCCAGAACCTTGACTGATAGAAGGGTCCAAACTATCAACATCAAAGGAAACATAGATTAAATCACAATTATCCATGTGTTTTAATGCTCTTCTAGCCACCTCTCCCGCTCCAAGCTTTCGAACGTCAACAGTTTTCATACTAAGCATATGATGTTTTTTCATTAGATATTCTTCGGCCTTCTCTATATCTCGAACAGATATAAAAAAGACATCTGAAGGATTTATCCGTCGTTTAAGTCCTTTCATTGCATTCCATATCCCGATAGTCTCAGGATGAGGGTTATTGATCTTATATTCGAGATTATCCTCTCCTATTGAAATAGCCAGAGGCATACCATGGACATTACCTGAAGGAGTTGTATATGGAGAATGCAGGTCAGCATGTGCATCAATCCACATCACACCCAGCCTGCTATCGGGATAAGCATTCTTTATTGCCCAGATAGTTCCAGCAGCATTACTGTGATCACCTGAAAAAACAATGGGAAATGCATCATTTTTTAGCTCGCTTCTCATCTCTTTGTCAATATACTTGAAAGTTAGAGATATACTATCAATACGTTTAGCAAACTCATCTGTGTAATTCATAAAAAGGAGTTCATTGAAATCCTTAATATGCTTGATGTTATACCGGTTAAAAAAATATTGGTCAATATCGTAACTGGCCATCCGCAAGGCATCAAACCCCAGACTAGCTCCTCGTGTACCTGCCCCTAACTCTGACATTACGCTTATATAGCTTATATAATTGGCCATGATTTAGTGGAGATTTGTCGCACAAATGTAATTGGAAGACTCCCCAATGGAAGAATAACATTGCACATGACCGAATAATAACTACTATTCTCTCCTATGACGGGATATACCTCAGCACAGAATTAAGGGTGTCCGAAACGAAGATTTTGAATGTAAACTCAAAATTCCCTTGCATCCTAGAACTAAAGACTTTTACCCTATTAATCTCTTTTGCCCTTTCGGCGTGGAGGGTGTTTTTCCTTAAAAATTCAAGTGCCTTGTACAAATCCTCTTGATGGTATCCTAATACTTTTGACCGAGCCTTTGGCTCGAATAATTTCCCAAACTTTAATTCCATTGCCTCTATGCTCAATAACTATGGCATTCGCGAGTTCTATAAATCATTAACAATTCCTGAGCCTATTCGAAGTACTTTACACTAGTTAATGTTGTGAGTGTGAACCAGATCGTAATTTAAAAAATTAATCTCTTGTAATTCAATAAGTTGCAATGATTTTTAATTTCTACAGAGAAGGAAATGGCTTTTGTTCTAGAATTTTTAACTTTTGATTACTTGCTTTTTCCTGTTCTCAATACATCATCAAAATTGTACTATAATTACACTTTACTAATTTCACAATAGGGTTTAATTACTATTTTTAATAATAGAAGTATTACTCGCTTTCGTTAATTCCTTAAATGCTTTTAGATTCTCTGCTTCCATCATTCTTAATGTTGTAGGATAGTCCTGTACTAAATAGGCTGTATAAATCTCTCTCACCTCTTTCTTTATATAGGAAATTACTTTTTTTAACTCACTTGCAACAAAACCGATAGGAAGGTACTAAAAGATTGTAAAAATAAATTTATTGTTAATAGTATCGTGCTAAATAGTAAAAATTGCTTTTTTCATTAGTTTTTTGTTTTATCCTTTTAAAGTGTTTGATAATGCAGATGTAAATAAACCCATGGGGGATCAGCTAGCATACACATTTTAATAGAATACCAAAATCTTCAATCCGATGATGATACTCACCTACTAATATTACTTTGCAGCTAAAACTAGTTCTTATCATAACTCCAAAGCCATTTTGACTATCAACAAGAATTGATCAGATATTCATCATTTCCTAATTTAATGATCTGATCAATTCTTTCAAATGTGCCGGGAAATTTTGCTGATGAAAGTGATTTCAATCTTCCTTCTTACGGTTTCTTCTGCTCAAGTATATGCTAAAAATTTATTTGCCTCGGGAGAATATAATTATACAGAGTCGGTAGAGTCGCCGTCGCAAAGAAAGTCCACAAAAGCCATTGAAATCAGGAGAATAAAAACATATATCCTGTCCTTCTAAAAGCTCGTTTTCTTGGTTTGAATGCTTCTATATTTCTGTTTTTATATCCACCCATCAACTTTCTCGTTAATTTACTAGCCTTAAATTATAATCATAATCAACTATCAAATCCGTCTCACTTAGTAATACGCCGCAACACGGTAAAAGCTAAACCTTAGCTGATCGAATACCTTGGCTACCCAACCATACCCATGTGATACTGAATAAAGCAGCACTGTAAAAAAGATTACCTAACAATTGATTGACAAAAAAGGGAACACCTGCTATATAAGCAGTCAAGAGACCAGATATATCTTTATTATATATCGGACTAGCAATCCAGGAGCTAAAATTGGTACTCAGAAAAAAGATAACAGCAGAAGCCGTTGCCCCAGCAGCAATAGAGTATATTCTATAGCTATTTACTGATTTTCCAAGGATTACAGTAATAAAAAAAGCAGCATAAACTCCTTCCCATCCTAGTGTAAGCCATTGAAAACCTAAATAATAGCTGGAGTAAACAATATTGTTTAGCAAAAGATCGCTCACAAACATTGCTACAAGCGGTACAATAAAAGCGATTTTTCTTTTCTTAAACATAGCCCCAGAGAATAAAGCTACAGCACCTATTGCAGTAAAATTAGGTAAGTGTGGTATGAGGCGGGTAGTAATTCCTACTAATATCAAAGAGATAAGAATTATAGTTTTATTTTTCATTACGGCAATAATTATCTACACAGTAAAAATATAGCTGATTGCTTAATAAACAACACATTGATTAGTATTTAAACTTTGTAATGTTTCGAACAACTTAATTAAATAGATTATTTATTCTGTTAGGGCTCTAATTAGTTTAGAGAGATGATGTCTTTGTAACTAGCTGTGATTCAATGTTATGCAAGCTACTTTTGAAAAGCTACAGTAAATTTGTAACTACAAATCTTACATAAATAAGGCTCTTCCTCCTTACTTTACCATGTTTTACGTTTCTAAAAGAAATACATTTTTGGGGATTTTATCTTTATAATGCAATATCTTTAATTTTAGAGCACTACCTTTACAGGCAGCCATATCTTTTACTTGCCGTTTTAATTCATTCTTACCTATCAAATTCACCTTTATTTAAAAGAAAAGCAAAGTTTTTCGGAATGATACCAACACTAAATTCATCTATCAAAGCCCCTGTATTATCATAGCGAAATACTTTACCGGCAGAAAGCTCGTCAAGAGGGTCAGAAACATATATTTCTTTTTTCAGTTGATCATAGCCGATTGCATTGTACGAACCTGAGATAAAAGGAACAACCGGCATTAGCATCGTCGAAGGATTGTATTTCATTACGTTAGCCCCTTTATTTAAATCGAGAAAATAGAAGACGCTCCTTGCTTCATCAGCTACCAAGCTATGAGGTCTTAAAAGCTTATCAGTCAAATACATAATTGTATCAACTTGCAGAGAATGAGTATTGATAATAGACAGCCAACCAGGGAAGTTATCGGAAGGATTTATAGGATGTTCTTCCCCGCTGCCTAGTGCGAGTACAGTACTGTCAGAAATCATTTGTAGGCTATTGGGATTTTTCCCAACTTCCAGTTGAGCCACTGCCGTATCGGCATAAGCATGTATAACTGTAATTAAACTATCAGAGGGACCTCCCCCGCTATTGGCAACAAAAACAAGAGTGTCATTAACTAAAAGCATTCTTTCCGGTCTTATGCCAACCGAGATTGTTTTAGTAATGCTATTAGATTTTGAATTATATACGTAAACGGAGTTCCCTCCCCCCCCCCCTCCCCAATCTGTAACGTAGTATTTATTGCCCATAACATGAAGCATATAACGAGGAGAGTAGAAGCCAATAGCTTCTTTATATTTTACGGAATAGTCTTCAGGGTCTAAGGCGTATATTTTGCTCTTGTTGTTAATCACGGCAAAAATTGTCGCACCATCATTCAAAATGCTGATAAAGGAACCTCCCACAGTGTAGATATTAGATTTTGCAAATACATTATTATTTACCTTCATTTTGCTTGGGTCATACTCCGATAAGCTTCCCGGTCCGTTGGGAGAAATACCTTCATTTATTATCAATACTCTACTCGAGCTTTCTTCTTCTTCTTCTTTTGATTGTTCAGTACAGGAACCGATAAAAAGTGCCATTACAGCAAAGCTGAATAGTCCAAAAGCTGTTTTCATAATGCTGAAAGTTTATGCAAGTAAAGTGCTCATAATTTAGTATAAAGTTAACTCAATAAAGATTTATTAGAAAACCCCCTAGAGAATATATTATGATTTATTGATCAATGCATTAATGTGTGTGCATTTTTGAGAGCTGCCTCTGTAATTTTCTTACTACTGAGCGTTCTAGCTGTTTCTTTTTATTCGCTTCTCTTCAGAAAGTCGACAAATTTGAGCTGTTCCTTGATTGCCCCTTATTTCCTTCCACACTTTAAAGTGATGTTTTCCCAATGAAGCATATCCGAGATAAGCGTCTAATGGCTCATGCTTGCATCAGTTGACACCATATCTTCTATCTTGCTAGTTGTTTCAGTCAGACTTTTCTAGCTTGGAAATTTTACCTCTGAGTCTAGAAATATTTTCAATTTTTAGCCATCGATCATCTTTACTTGTCGATCAGGACTTCTACATTATCTACTCTGTGCCTTCTCTGGAGAGACATAAGCTGACTTAGCCTGTCATCGAGAATTTTTAGCTCTTTCGGGATTGAACTCATTGGAGACTAACGTTACTCTCAATTTCAAGCCTGATGTCATTTAGCTCCAATGGATTTTCTAGCTCCAGTTTTCACGGTTATTACAGAAACCCCTTCCTCTAAAGGAAATTCTAGCTCATCAATAAGAGCAAAATTTCTTTCCGATAAGTGCTTTAGCATAACAGTAGCATAAAACCCATTAATGTAAGAAAAAGATGGGATTTGTATGAAGTAAAAATTTCAACATTTTCAAGTTTTTCCCATCTCCTGATATTTAGAAGCATTATTGGCATCAATATCTATTAGCAGTTCCTTTAGATCAACCAGAGGAACGGGATTGCCCCCATTAAAGATGCTCAATATTTCATTCACTTTAGCATCAAAAAAAAGCCGTATTAAAAAAGAGCCAGGACGCTTGTCGTTAACCTCTTTGAGCAGCAGCAGGGAATTTTTAATAGTTTCTTTAGCTGTTTTGTGATGATTGAGATCATACATCCTATCTAAGCCTTTGCGATGATATTCATATAAGGTCTTGCGAAAATTATCGAATGCCGGGCTCACTAAATTATCTATTAGCCAAAAGCGGCTTTTGCTGCCTTGAAAACTACCCCAGCCATCAAAGCCGCTATTTTGGGCACTACCCACAATATTTTGCGCTTCGGCGTAAAAAGGGCTTCCTCCTTTAAGGGAATAGGTATCGTGATCCAGGCCTATGATGATATAAGAATAATAGGCTAATACCGAGGTGAGATTGGATGTAAAATTATTTTTAGCAAAGTCAAGTCTATTATATTCCAGATATTGAAAGTCAAACTGATCATCTAAATGAATAAAGACCAGGGAAGAATAACCGGAACGATAAATAGGACGGCTATACTGGACTTGCAAAGTGGCCTTAAACTTATCCATTTGCCACTCGGTGACATTGACTACAAATGAGCAGCTTATTCTTTCGGTATTATCATAGGTTTCGTCAGTCCAATTTGTATTATTCAAAAATCCATGAATAGAGTTTTCAAGAGTTTTAAAAACCTGTTTATTAGTAGCTTGTATCTGGGGAGAAAGTACCTGCACTTGAGCATTGAGCTCTTGAGCATGGGCTTCTATTGCCTTAGAATTAATAGCCGCGACTAACAATAATATGATCCCATATTTCTTTTGCAAGTTCCTTTTTGTTCTTTAGATTCAGTTTTTGCTGAGTTCCTTGTTTATCGACCAAAGTAACCTCGTTAGTATCGTATCCAAATCCCGTTCCTTTATTTGAAGGTGAATTCAAAATAATCAGATCACAGTTTTTCTCGTTCAGCTTTTTCTGGGCATTTTCAATGGGATTGCTTGTTTCTAAAGCAAATCCAGCTAAAAACTGATCTTTTCTCTTCTCCTGCCCTAAGCCGGCGAGAATATCAGGATTTTCTATCAACTCTAAAATAAGTTTATTTCCACGTCTCTTTATTTTTTGCTGAGAGAAATCTAGCGGTCGATAATCTGCAACGGCTGCAGCAAGAATGGAAATATCTGAAGCGGAAAATTCTTTTCTGCAAATTTCGTTCATATCTATTGCAGTAGTAACATTTATTACTTTTATTTCCTTTATAGAGGGCATGAGGCTACGAGGCCCTAGCACTAAAGTTACATTCGCTCCCAGCTCAATGGCTACTTCCGCAAAGGCCACTCCCATTTTTCCCGAAGAATAATTACCAATAAACCGAACTGGATCAATAAGCTCATAGGTTGGACCGGCATTAATCAGCACCTTTTTGCCGTTTAGCTTCAGCTTACTCCTAAGGTCATTTTCTATAAAAGCTATAATACTCTCCGGCTCCGCCATACGACCTTCTCCTATCATCCCGCTTGCCAATTCTCCTGATTCCGAGGGGATAAACTTATTGCCATATGACTCTAATCTGGCAATATTCTCACGAGTAGAAGGATGATTATACATATCGAAGTCCATAGCCGGGGCAAAATATACGGGACATTTAGCGCTCCTATACACCCCTATTAAGAGATTGTAGCAAGCCCCTGTTGCCATTTTAGAGAGAGTATTGGAAGTAGCCGGGGCTATGACAAGCAAATCAGCCCAAAGAGCCAAATCCACATGATTATTCCACTTTCCCGCTTCGTCTTCAGGGTCATAATATTCCCACAGGACCGGATTCTTACTAAGAGTAGAAAGCGTTAAAGGAGTTACAAAATCTCGGGCAGTAGGAGTTAGAATCACCTTCACTTTTGCACCCGCCTTTATAAAATAACGAACTAAGTAGGCCGATTTATAAGCGGCAATGCTGCCGGTTACTCCCAGTAGCACCTTTTTCCCACAAAGCATTTTTAGGATTGAGTTTCTTCGGGTTTATGGAAATAGATTTGATCATTTTTCCACTCTTCCACAGCAATGGATACAGGCTTGGGCATAGCTTCATAGAAACGGGAAACTTCTATCTGCTCCTTGTTTTCAAATATCTCTTCAAGAGAATCACTAGCTACAGTAAATTCTTCAAGCTTATCATGTAATTCCGTTTTCAAGTCTTCACCTATCTGATCTGCTCTTTTTGCCAATATAGCCACAGTTTCATAAATATTACCTGTAACCGCAGCCAACTCATTATAATCTTGAGTTATGGTGCTTTTAGGCGCTTTGCTTTCTTTGTAATCCATTTTTTTGACCCTTTTTATGATTGTTAATAATACTCTCTATCTTCGTAAGCATTTTATGTGCCAAATCTGCTTTAGCGCCTTCGGGATATCCTTCTATAAAATCAAAATAGGCCGTTTTGGCCTCTATAAATCGTTGTAATTTTTTACTTTCAATGCTATTTTGAGCTAGCTTATACGCCGATTGAAGTCGCATAAATAAGGCTTCTTCTCTAAACTCGGTATCGGGAAAATCATTTAGAGTATTATTAAAAGCCACTACCGCTGAGTGGTAGTACTCCGTTTTGTAATAAAGATTTGCCTTTTCAAAAGATTTACGTTCAAGCTTCCCCCTTAGCTCGCTGATGAGTTCGTTGCATTCATAGAGCTTTTCGCTATCCGGATGGGTGTTGACAAAGAGCTGTAATTCATTGATTCCCTTAAAAGTATACGATTGATCTAAGCTGTATACTGGGGACTCCAGATAATAACAATAACCAACCATAAAAGCTGCTTCTTCCACTTTAGAGTGATTGGAAAAGGTTTTATAAAAATTCTTGAAATGATAGGCCGCCAAGATATAGTCACCTATGTGATAATTGGTATAAGCGTAATAATAATAAACTTCTTGAGCTTTGGGAGTACCTCTGCAGAGAGTCAGTAACTCATCAAATAAAGGGTAGGCTTTATTATACTTTTCATTCTCATAGTACTCTACTGCTTTTCTGAATTTTAAATTCACATCCGGGCTCTTAAGCACTTTCTGAAACTCACTGCACCCTAGTAGCGAAGCCATTAATGTTATGTAAGTATATTTTTTCAGTTTCTAAAATATCCGGCAAAATTATAAATACTCTTTCGTTATAAATACTCTTTCGATTAAAGAACAGTATGAACCAAGAGAAAATTATGGTATTCCAAAATTCATATCTTGTTTTTTTCGAGACACATACCCAAACTAACAGCTCCTATTCCCTCCTCTGACGAATTGAATAATACTTCAGCATAGAGCTGTGGTGTGTCTGAAATGGCGATTTTGAACGTAAATTCAATGCCTCTTAACCCTAAACTAAAAAACTTTTACCTTTGCTGGTTGCCATGCCGTTGTATTCTCTACTCTTAAAATCTACTCTTAAAAATGTTTAAGCTATTAATATTATGAAGAACTCTTCCCTCTTGATTTCTTGCACCCTTATTCTGGGATGGTTTCCTATAAGGACTCAAACAACTTGTCCTCCCATATCTCCTGCTATCTTGCCAATCATCGAAAACTTTGAGTCGTTATCTGGTGTCTTTCAGCAAGACACAGTGGTGTTCTGTAACTCAACTTACAAATGGAGCTATGAAACATCCCATCCTGGTGAAGGGCGTCTGAGGTTTGGTGTATCTGGTTTTGCCAGCACTGGAAGCTCGGCAGCTACCTTGGATAAATCAATCTTCGGCGGTGCCTTAGTAACCAATCACTTGATTATGACCGCTGATCTAAGCCGGTACACCTCAAATAGTCATTTGGAGTTGGAATTCAGTTACATGCATCACCGAGAACAAAACCATGCTAATGACAGAGTATGGATACGGGGCAGTAGCACGGACGCCTGGGTGCAAATCTATGATCTATACGCCAATCAAGGCGTAAAGGGCGTTTACAAGCATGTGTTAGCTTTGGACGTTGACTCTACTCTCGCAAATTCTCATCCCCCACAAAGAGTATCTTCTACTTTTCAGCTTCGTTTTGGTCAAGAGGATCATTTTAGGGCTCAGAGGTACTATAACGCCGGTTATTCTTTTGATAATATTGCTATTCGGGAAATACAATGTGCGAGATCATCTTCTTTGATACTGAATGCCATTGGACCTGATACTGCTTTGGTGAGTTGGACGATTGGAGGGGGTAATGTTTGGATAATTGAATGGGGGACTGTTGGTTTTACACAGGGATCGGGAACCTTTGACACCATCACCACCAATTCCCATGCGCTAAAGAGGTTGGCACCATACACCACTTACGACTTTTATGTACGAGATAGCTGCCTCAGTTCGAGAAATAGCCTTAGTTTATGGTCTCACCCTACTAGCTTTACGACGCTTTGCGCATCTTTATCTCCTGTTACCTTACCCCTTTTCGAAGGCTTCGAATTGGCATCGGACACCTACCAGCAAAGCCGAGATGTACTCTGTGAACCTACCTACAAATGGAGCTATGAAACGCCCCACCCCCATGCAGGTCGTCTGAGGTTTGGTGTATCGGGCTTTGCCAACACTGGAAACTCGGCAGCTACCCTAGATAGAGTAACGAATAACGGCCCTCAAACCATCAACTATCTGATCCTGACAGCTAATTTGAGCAATTATAGCACTTTAAGCAATCTGGAGTTAGGATTCAATTATGTGAGCCACAATGCAGCTCCTTATCCTAATAACAGAGTATGGGTACGGGGCAGTAAGTACGAACCGTGGGTGCTAGTCTACGATCTGGATGTCAATCAGGGCATAGCAGGCGTTTACAATCATGTTTTGGCTTTGGACATTGACTCCACCCTCGCAAATGCCTCACCTTCACAGAGAGTGTCTTCTACTTTTCAAGTCCGTTTTGGGCAAGAAGGTTATCACATTGCTAATACCATATCAACAAGCCACGGTTATTCTTTCGACAATATTGCTATTCGAGAGATATCTTGCCCAATTTCTACGGCTTTGATGGCGAATAACATTACAGACATTAGTGCGAGTGCTGGCTGGACTACAGGCAGTGCTTCTAATTGGAACCTGGAATACGGCTCTCCGGGCTTTAGGCCGGGGTCGGGAACAGGAACTTTTGTATACAATGCATCCAATCCTTATACCTTAAGTGGTTTGGTACCGAATACTTCCTATAATTTCTACATACAGGACAGTTGTGGCGTGGGCAATGTGAGCCTCTGGAGTGGACCCTACTCCTTTGTCACGTTTTGCACATCTTTATCTCCTGTTACTCTGCCGATTATTGAAGGTTTCGAATCGGCATCCGGTACCTACCAGCAAAACCGAGATGTGCTCTGTGAACCTACCTACAAATGGAGCTATGAAACATCTCATCCCAATAAAAGTCGTCTGAGGTTTGGTGTATCGGGTTTTGCCAACACCGGGAACTCGGCAGCTACCCTAGATAGAGTATGGGCTAGCATCAGTCCTCAAACAATCCACCGCCTGATTATAACGGCTGATTTGAGCAATTACACTTCAAATAATCATCTGGAGTTAGAATTCAGTTACGTGGACCACGACAGAACTCATAGTTCTAATGACAAAGTATGGATACGGGGCAATCATACTGATAATTGGGTAGAAATCTACGATCTAGATGCCAATCAAGGCCCAACGGGCGTTTACAATCATGTTTTGGCTTTGGACATTGACTCCACCCTTGCAAATGCCTCACCTTCACAGAGGGTGTCTTCTACTTTTCAGCTTCGTTTTGGTTTTGAGATTCTTAGATCTGGCCATTCTTTTGGAAGAGGCTATTCTTTTGATGACATTGCCATTCGGGAAACCTGTCCAAGCCCTACCAAGCTAACAGCTACCCAGATTACTCAAACCAGCGCTACGCTCTCCTGGGCTGCTGGCGGGGCTTCTAACTGGGATTTAGAATATGGCCTTTCAGGGTTTACTCTGGGGCGTGGCACTCAGATTCACACGACCATCCCTTCTTATACTGTGAGCAGCTTGACATCTGGAATGGGTTATGATTTCTATGTTCGGAGTACTTGCTGGGCGGGTCCTGATACTTTTACCACCCTTTCAGCCACTTTGCCCTGTCCAGCCTCTTCGTCATTGGGAGCTACCCAGATTACTCAGACCAACGCTACGCTGTCGTGGATGTCAGGTGGGACTTCTACTTTTAATTGGAACTTGGAATGGGGTATAGTTAATTTTGCTCTAGGAAGCGGTAATTTCTTACCTAATGTTGCACCTACTCACTATACTTTAAGCGGTCTAATTCCCGGCACCTCTTATCAATTCTATGTTCGGGATAGTTGTGGAGTGGGTCATGTGAGCAGTTGGGCGGGTCCTTATACTTTTACCACCCTTTCAGCCACTTTGCCCTGTCCAGCCCCTTCGTCATTGTTGGCTTCCAATATTACTCAGACCAGTGCTACGCTCTCCTGGATTATGGGTGGGACTTCTACTTCTAATTGGGATTTGGAATATGGTCTTTTGGGATTTACTCTGGGAAGTGGCACTCGGATTTCCACAATTACCCCCTCTTATACTGTGAGCGGTTTGACACCTGGTCAGTCTTATCAATTTTATGTTCGGGATAGCTGTGGAGTAGCTCATGTGAGCAGTTGGGCGGGTCCTGATGCTTTTACCACCTTTTGGGTCACTTTGCCCTGTCCAGTCCCTTCGTCATTGTTGGCTTCCAATATTACTCAGACCAGTGCTACGCTCTCCTGGATTATGAGTGGGACTTCTACTTCTAATTGGGATTTGGAATATGGTCTTTTGGGATTTACTCTGGGAAGTGGCACTCGGATTTCCACGACTACTCCTTCTTATGCTGTGAGTGGCTTGACGTCTGGTCAGTTTTACCAATTTTATGTTCGGGATAGTTGTGGAGTGGGTCATGTGAGCAGTTGGGCGGGTCCTTATACTTTTACCACCCTTTCAGCCACTTTGCCCTGCCCAACCCCTTCGTCATTGTTGGCTACCCAGATTACTCAGAACAGCGCTAGGCTGTCGTGGATGTCAGGTGGGATTTCTATTTCTAATAATTGGGATTTGGAATATGGTCTTTTGGGATTTACTCTGGGAAGTGGCACTCGGATTTCCACAACTACTCCTTCTTATACTGTGAGCGGCTTGACACCTGGTCAGTCTTATCAGTTTTATGTTCGGGATAGCTGTGGAGCAGCTCATGTGAGTAGCTGGGCGGGTCCTCATACTTTTACCACCCTTTCGATCACTTTGCCCTGTCCATCCCCATCATTATTGGGAACTTCCAACATTACTCAGACCACCGCTGCGCTCTCCTGGGTTACAGGCGGAGCTGCTAATTGGAATATGGAATACGGAATTCAGGGTTTTACTCCTGGATCGGGAACTTTTGTGTATAATGTTCCTAATCCTTACACTTTAAGTGGCTTAACACCCGGCACGGATTATGATTTTTATATTCGGGATAGCTGTGGAGTAGGTCATGTGAGTAGCTGGGCGGGTCCTCATACTTTTAGGACTCTTGGCTGTTTAGCTCCCACAGGGCTGAGGCTCGATATCATTACTGAAATCACCGCTACTGTGAGCTGGACTAGCGGTGGAGCTTCCAATTGGAACATTGAGTATGGGCCTATAAACTTTCCTCTGGGAAGCGGTATTTTCTTATACAATGTGTCTAGTCCTCGCATTTTAAGGGGCTTGATGCCTAACACCTTTTATGATGTCTATGTACAGGACAGTTGCAATGTGGGCAATGTGAGCAATTGGGTAGGTCCCTTGTCTATTAAAACCGTTATTGGTATAGATGAGCTTCTCGAGCGCTCATTTCGCATTTATCCAAATCCTAGTGAAGGAGCTTTCAATCTGGAGTTTAGCTCCTCTCTCGGAGAGGATATGGAGATCCGTATCACTAATATGATGGGACAAATAGTCTTGGAAGATGAGATTGAGAGTTTCAGCGGAAGCTACAGAAAAAGGCTAGAGATGGGAGCTTATCGCAGTGGAGTATACCTATTGCAGCTGATTACTGAAAAGGCTACTGTGAACCGGCGTATTATTTTGCAGTAGGGACTAACAAGCTTTTTCTATGAGCTGATTCTCAACGGATTTCGACGGGCTTTTATGAGGGGTTCCTAGAAAATGAAAAATATCCATTTCTAGCATTCAATAAATATTTACTAGCGCACAATAAGTCATAAGCCTTTTTTAATTAAAAAGCTTTGTTAAAAGATTAAATTTTAGTAATATTGGGCTGATCTCATGTTTCAAAAGGCTTCGCCCTTTTTAATGTAAAGAAGATCTTGTTTCACTAAAGAACACTAAATCATGAAAACTTTCAACTTAATTAATCTCTCTCTTTCTTTCCTCTTTCTTTCCTCTTTCTTTCCTCTTTCTTTAAAAGCCCAACCCTCTACTTACACTGTGAGTGGACCCATCAAAGGACAAGGGCCGCTTTTAAATACGGAACAAACTAATACTACTAGTGGTGGCAGCAACGGTTGGACTGTGATTCATCCCTATAATGCCTATGGCGGTTCATCCGTCAATAGTTGGTCTTCAGCTCAAAGCATCGGCTTTCCCTTTTCTTTTTACGGCAGTCCAGCTACTCATTTTTGTGTGAGCAAAAACTACCTGTTGACCTTTGACACCACAGTTGCAGGAACCACTGTGAACAGTAGTATCACCACTGACAATACGGCTTTACCTCATGCCGATCTTCCCGATAGCACCATCGCTTATTTTTGGGGTGGCTTTAGTCCTCCGCTTGGGAACAACGATGAAGTCCAGATGAAGATCTTTGGCACCATTCCCAATCGCCAGCTGTGGATTAAGAACTTTTCCTATAAACACGAGGCTCAGGATTACAGTTACAACTTTGTAGTTTTAGAAGAAACCACCCGTAAGATTTACGTGGTAAATGGCTGGTGGGACAATCAAGGAGTGGGAAGCTATACAGTGGGTGTTCAGTTGAATTCCACCATTGCTGTGCAGCACTCCAGCTCTCCTAATATCAGCTCTATTAATACAAGTGGTGGTAGTAATCCTTGGCCTAATGTGGACTATTACGAATTCACTCCTCGTTCCTTGGTAAACGACGATGCAGGAATTCTCAGCTTGGACGCTCCGGCTAGTAAAACTGCTTCCGGTTCTCAGTCGGTTCAGGTGAGCATTAAAAATCATGGAATTAACAACCTGGACAGTGTAAGGGTAAACTGGAGTGTGGATGGAGTAGCTCAGACCTCTCATAGCTGGACGGGGAGTCTAGCTCCGGGTGCAGTTGCTGCTGCGGTCAATATCGGAAGCTATAATTTCACCCTGGGAAATCCCACTCTAAAGATTTGGACGAGCAATCCCAATGGGAATCCAGACAATAATACTTCAAATGACACACTAGAGGTTTCGTTGTTGGTTTGCAATCTACTTTCGGGAGCTTATACCCTTGGCGGGACTTCCAGCGATTTTCCAAACTTTAATTCTCTTGCTACTTTGCTCAGCAACTGCGGTGTTTCAGGTCCTGTAATCATTAAGGTAGCTCCTGGCATCTATAGGGAGCAGTTTACATTAGGTAATATCGCTGGTGTAAGCCAAAGCAATACGATTGTCATTGACGGTGGGGATAACTCGCTCGCTAGGCTCACTCATGACAGTTCGACAACAAGCAACGCCACCGTGGCTTTTGACAGCACCAGCTATGTAAGCTTGAGGAATATGACTCTCGAAAACACCAAAAGCTCAACAGATGCCTGGGTAGTGCATCTTCAGAACACTGATCATATCGTCATTGATTCCTGTTTGATTGAACAGCCGGTTAATACAACATCTGACAGAGGGGGTATAGTGGGGTCGGGCAGCTTGATCAGTGCCTTTACAATTACTACGAATAAGCATTTGACCGTCTCTGACAATATCATCAGAGGAGGTTACCATGGAATAGCTCTGCAAGGCAATACAAGCGATGAAGATGTAGGCAACTACATCCTGCGTAACCGCTTTATTGATATTGAAAACCTTGCCATTGGGATGTATGTACAGGACAGCCTGATTATCTCGGGCAATGTGATTGAAAATACCAATAATAGTTTTAGCGTGGGCATATATTGCCAAAATATTACAGACTTTGAGATTACTGCAAATAATTTGCTTGACTGCGGGGATGAGGGGATAGTAATTTCTGGAGGCAGCTCCAGTGGAACAGCTCGTTCACTGATTGCCAACAATATGATTTATGCCCCCGATGCGGCCATTAGGATGTCAGGAACCAACTCGAATGTGAATATTTATCACAATACGGCTGTGGGTCTTCCCGCTATGGAGTTTACTGGCAGTCTTCACTCTAATATGAGTCTCTACAACAACATTTTCAGCAACCCAAGTGGAGTAGCTTTAGATGCTTCATCGATCTTGCCATCGACCATTGATATCGATTACAACCTTTATCAATACCAGGCAAGCGGGAATATCGCAGAGGAAAGTTCTACGAGATATGCAAACCTAGCCGCTTGGCAAGTAGCCAAACCTGCACTCAATCAGAATTCTGTGGAGGGTAACCCGCTATTTGTAAAGGCAACATCTCCTGCCGATCTGCATCTAATAGGCACTTTGGCCAATGATATAGGTGATAATTCTGTGGGTATTCATGTCGATATTGATGGGGATTCTCGTCCACTATCTCCTTCCACCAAGGTGGATATCGGCGCTGATGAATATCATCCAGCAACTTGTTTGCCTTCATCGGGTTTATCTACCTCAGCTATAGGACAAACAACAGCCCAATTGAACTGGGCTATGGGCGGGGCTTCCAATTGGAATATCGAATATGGACTTCAGGGCTTTATTCCAGGCTCGGGAGCTTTTGTGTACAATGTTCTTAATCCTTATATTTTAACAGGTTTAAATCCCAGCACCAATTATGATTTCTATGTACAGGACAGTTGTGGCATAGGCGATGTGAGCATCTGGAGAGGTCCTTTTTTCTTTGCTACGCTCTGCTCTTCTTTATCTGCTGCTACTTTGCCCATAGTCGAAGACTTTGAATTTGGGTTTTCTGACAGCATTTTCCAGCAAAACCAAGATGTACTCTGTGCTTCGACCTATAAATGGAGCTATGAGACCTCCCTTGCCAGCGATGGTCGTCTGAGATTTTCTGTGCCGGGCTTTGCCAATAATGGAAGCTCAGCAGCTACCTTGGATAGAGTGTTATCAGGAGGTACAGTTACCAATTATTTGATCCTAACAGCTGATTTGAGCAGTTACAGCAGTTCGAGTACTCTGGGGCTGGAATTCAGCTATATGCATCACTCAGAAGAAAACCATCCTAATGACAGAGTATGGATACGGGGCAGCAACACAGATGCCTGGGTGGAAATTTACGATCTGCATGCCAATCAGGGCAGAGCAGCAGGCATCTACAATTGGGTAATTGGCTTAGACATTGACTCTACCCTCGCAAATGCTATCCCTCCTCAAAGAGTCTCTTCTACTTTTCAAGTCCGATTCGGACAAGAAGATACTAATCCCGCTAATTCCCCCACAGGAACTGACGGTTATTCTTTTGATGACATTACCATTCGGGAAGTATCGTGTCCCTATCCTTCATCTTTGATGGCAAGCAATATTACAGACAGCTCCGCTACTCTCTCATGGACAACAGGTGGCGCTTCAAATTGGAATTTGGAATATGGTAAAGCAGGTTTTACCCCAGGAACAGGTAATTTCTTATATAATGTGTCTAATCCTCATATTTTAAGTGGACTATCACCTGCCACGGACTATGAGTTTTACGTACAAGACAGCTGCGGGGTGGACACTGTAAGTAGATGGACAGGACCGGTTTTCTTTCCTACTAGCTGCGCTCCTTTTACTTTATCTGCTGCTACTTTGCCGATTGTCGAAGATTTTGAGTCGGCATCTGGTACTTATCAGCGAAACCGAAATGTGCTTTGTTATCCTACCTATAAATGGAGCTATGAGACCTCCTTTGCTGATGAAGGTCGTTTGAGGTTTGCCGTAAGTGGCTTTGCCAACAATGGAAATTCGGCAGCTACCTTGGATAAATCAATCTCCACCCCTTCCCTAGTAACCAACTACTTGATCCTAACAGCTGATTTGAGCCATTACAGCAGTTCGAGTATTCTGGAGCTAGAATTCAGTTATATGCATCACGGAGGATCTTCTCATCCCAATGATAAGGTATGGATACGAGGTAGCAACACAGATTCCTGGGTACAAATCTATGATCTGTATGCCAATCTCGTAGTAGGCATCTACAATTGGGTAATTGACTTAGACATTGATGCTATCCTCGCAAATGCCACCCCTCCTCAAAGAGTCTCTTCTACTTTTCAACTTCGTTTTGGTCAAGAGGGTGATGCTGGGGCTCAGAGTACCACCGCTAGTGACGGCTATTCTTTTGATGACATTGCGATTCGGGAAGTATGGTGTCCGCGATCGTCTTCTTTGACAGCAAATACCATTGGACCTGATACTGCCTCGGTGAGCTGGACGGGCGGTGGAGGAGGGAACGTTTGGATCATTGAATGGGGGATTGCTGGTTTTACACAAGGATCGGGAACCCTTGACACCATCACCACCAACTCTTATACGCTAAAAGGCTTGACCCCATTCACCACTTACGACTTTTACGTACGCGATAGCTGCTTCAGATCTGGGAATAGCCTTAGTTTCTGGACTTTCCCTATTAGCTTTACGACGCTTTGCTCCTCTTCTTTATCTCCTGCTACTCTGCCCCTAATAGAAGACTTTGAGTCCTTATCTGGCACTTTTCAGCGAGGCACAGTGGTGTTTTGTGTTCCCACCTACAAATGGAGCTATGAGACCTCCTTTGCCAGCGATGGTCGCCTGAGATTTGCTGTGCCGGGCTTTGCCAATAATGGAAGCTCAGCAGCTACCTTGGATAGAATGTTATCAGGAGGTACAGTTACCAATTATTTGATCCTAACAGCTGATTTGAGCAATTATAGCAGTTCAAATGCCCTGGAGCTGGAATTCAGCTATATGCATCACGCAGAAGAAAGCCATCCTAATGACAGAGTATGGATACGGAGCAGCAACACAAATTCCTGGGTGGAAATTTACGATCTATATACCAATCAGGGCACAGCAGGCATCTACAATCAGGTGATTGGCTTAGACATTGACTCTATCCTCGCAAATGCCACCCCTCCTCAAAGTCAAAGAGTCTCTTCTACTTTTCAAGTCCGCTTTGGACAAGAAGATACTAATCCCGCTACTACCCCCGCAGGAGTTGACGGCTATTCTTTTGATGACATTGCCATTCGAGAAACCTGTCCAAGCCCCACCAACCTAACAGCTACCAATATTACTCAAACCAACGCTACGCTCTCCTGGGTTGCTGGCGGGGCTTCTAATTGGGATTTAGAATATGGCCTTTCGGGGTTTACTCCGGGAAGTGGCACTCAGATTCACACGACCATCCCTTCTTATACTGTGAGCGGCTTGACATCTGGAATGGGTTATGATTTCTATGTTCGGAGTACTTGCGGGCTGGGCTATGCGAGTAGCTGGGCCGGTCCTTATACTTTTACCACTCTTTCAGCCACTTTGCCCTGTCCAGCCCCATCGTCATTGGGAGCTACCCATATTACTCAGACCAACGCCAGGCTGTCGTGGATGTCAGGTGGGACTTCTACTTTTAATTGGAACTTGGAATGGGGTACAGTTAATTTTACTCTAGGAAGCGGTAATTTCTTACCTAATGTGGCACCTACTCACTATACTTTAAGGGGTCTAATTCCCGGCACCTCTTATCAATTTTATGTTCGGGATAGCTGTGGAGCAGCTCATGTGAGTAGCTGGGCCGGTCCTTATACTTTTACCACTCTTTCAGCCACTTTGCCCTGTCCAGCCCCATCGTCATTGTTGGCTACCCAGATTACTCAGACCAGTGCTAGGCTGTCGTGGGTTACAGGTGGGGCTTCTAATTGGGATTTAGAATATGGTCTTTCGGGATTTACTCTGGGAAGTGGCACTCAAATTTCCACGACTACCCCTTCTTATACTGTGAGCGGCTTGACGCCTGGTCAGTCTTATCAATTTTATGTTCGGAATAGCTGTGGAGTAAGCCATGTGAGTAGCTGGGCAGGTCCTCATGCTTTTATCACCCTTTCAGCCACTTTGCCCTGTCCATCCCCATCGTCATTGGGAGCTACCCAGATTACTCAGACCAGTGCTAGGCTCTCCTGGGTTACGGGTGGGGCTTCTACTTGGGATGTGGAATATGGTCTTTCGGGATTTACTCTGGGACAGGGCACTCGGATTTCCACAACTACCCCTTCTTATGCTGTGAGCGGCTTGACGCCTGGTCAGTCTTATCAATTTTATGTTCGGGATAGCTGTGGGGTAGGTCATGTGAGTAGCTGGGCGGGTCCTGATGCTTTTACCATCCTTTCAGCCACTTTGCCCTGCCCATCCCCATCATTATTGGGAACTTCCAATATTACTCAGACCAGCGCCAGGCTTTGGTGGATGTCAAGCGGGGCTTCTAATTGGGATGTGGAATATGGTCTTTCGGGATTTACTCTGGGACAGGGCACTCGGATTTCCACGACTACCCCTTCTTATACTGTGAGCGGCTTGACGTCTGGAACGGATTATGATTTCTATGTTCGGGATAACTGTGGAATAGGTCATGTGAGTAGCTGGGCTGGTCCTTATACTTTTATCACCCTTTCAGCCACTTTGCCCTGTCCATCCCCATCGTCATTGTCAGCTACCCAGATTACTCAGAACAGCGCTAGGCTCTCCTGGGTTACAGGTGGGGCTTCTAATTGGGACCTGGAATATGGTCTTTCGGGATTTACTCTGGGAAGTGGCACTCAGATTTCCACGACTACCCCTTCTTATACTGTGAGCGGCTTGACGCCTGGTCGGTCTTATCAATTTTATGTTCGGGATAGCTGTGGAGTAGGTCATGTGAGTAGCTGGGCTGGTTCTCATACTTTTAGGACTCTTGGCTGTTTAGCTCCCACAGGGTTGAACCTCCACACTATTACTGAAATCACCGCTACTGTGAGCTGGACTAGCGGTGGAGCTTCGAATTGGAATATTGAGTATGGGCCTATAAACTTTCCTCTGGGAGGCGGTATTTTCTTATACAATGTGTCTAGTCCTCGCATTTTAAGGGGCTTGATGCCTAACACTTTTTATGATGTCTATGTACAGGACAGCTGCAATGTGGGCAATTTGAGCACTTGGGCAGGACCCTTGTCTATTAAAACCATTATTGGTATAGATGAGCTTCTCGAGCGCTCATTTCGCATTTATCCAAATCCTAGTGAAGGAGCTTTCAATCTGGAGTTTAGCTCCTCTCTCGGAGAGGATATGGAGATCCGTATCACTAATATGATGGGACAAATAGTCTTGGAAGATGAGATTGAGAGTTTCAGCGGAAGCTACAGAAAAAGGCTAGAGATGGGAGCTTATCGCAGTGGAGTATACCTATTGCAGCTGATTACTGAAAGGGCTACTGTGAACCGGCGTATTATTTTGCAGTGAGAAGTAGCAAAGCTTTTGCTATAGTATTCTTGCCGATTTACGGGCAAGCTGCCCGGTAATGCGGTTTAATAGCTGCTTAGTCAGTGTTTCAATGAGGTCGGTATTAAGGTATAGGAAACTTTTTGTGCGGATTTTGAACTTCTATGTTTTTCCAGTCGTCCATCTAAATAATGCTCTGGATTGAAATAAAAAATCCTCAAGCCACTCTTCGTTTACTTTCATTTTTCTAGCGCACAATAAGTCATAGGCCTTTTTTAATTAAAAAGCCTTGTTAAAAGATTAGATTTTAGTAATATTGGGCTGATCTTATGTTTCAAAAGGCTTCGCCCTTTTTAATGTAAAGAAGATCTTGTTTCACTAAAAAACTACTGAATCATGAAAAACTTTCATCTTATTAAATTAATCTCTATTTTTATTTTGTTTGGAAGCTTTTCCACAAAAGCCCAAACCTCTACTTATTACACTGTGAGTGGACCTACCAGAGGATCAGGGCCGCTTTTAAATACGGAACCCATTGGATCCCAGACCGTTTGGAATGTGATTCATTCACCTATTGCCTATGGCGGTGCATCCGTCAATAGCTGGTCTTCAGCTCAAAGCATTGGCTTTCCCTTTTCTTTTTACGGCAGCCCAGCTACTCATTTCTGTGTGAGCAAGAACTATCTGTTGACCTTTGACACCACAGTTGCGGGAACCACTGTGAACAGTAGTATCACCACTGACAATACGGCTTTACCCAACGCCAATCTTCCCGACCATACCATCGCTTATTTTTGGGGTGGCTTCGGCAATCCTCCGCCGATTGGCATCGACAATACCGTTCAGATGAAGATCTTTGGTACCACTCCCAATCGCCAGCTGTGGATTAGAAACTATTCCTATGAATTCGAGGCTCAGGACTGGAGCTTCAACTTTGTAGTTTTAGAAGAAACCACCCATAAGATTTACGTAGTAATTGGCACGTGTAGCTATCAAGGAGTGGGAAGCTATACAGTGGGTGTTCAGTTGAATTCCACCACTGCTGTGCAGCATCCCAATTCTCCTAATATTAGCTCTATTAATGGATCTTTTAGCATTCCCTGGAGCAGTGTGAGCTATTACGAATTCACTCCTCGGCTCTTGGTAAACGACGATGCAGGAATTCTCAGCTTGGACGCTCCGACTAGCTTACTTTCTCCCGGTTCTCAGTCAGTTCAGGTGAGCATTAAAAATTATGGAATTAACAATCTGGACAGTGTAAAGGTGAACTGGAGTGCGGATGGAATAACTCAGACCTCCCATAGCTGGACGGGGAGTCTAGCGTTGGGTGCAGTTGCTGCTGCGGTCAATATCGGAAGCTATAATTTCACCCTGGGAAATCCCATCCTAAAGATTTGGACGAGCAATCCCAATGGCAATCCAGATAATGATACTTCAAATGACACACTGGAGGTTTCTTTAGTTGTTTGCAATCTACTTTCGGGAGCTTATACCCTTGGCGGGACTTCCAGCGATTTTCCAAACTTTGATTCTCTTGCTACTTTTCTCAACAACTGCGGTGTTTCAGGTTCTGTAATCATTAAGGTAGCTCCGGGCACCTATAGGGAGCAGTTTACACTAGGAAATATCGCTGGTGTAAGCCCGACAAATACGATTGTCATTGACGGTGGGGATAACTCGCTCGCTAGGCTCACTCATGACGGTTCGACAAGCAATGCCACCGTGGCTTTTGACAGCACCAGCTATGTAAGCTTGAGGAATATAACCCTCGAAAACACCAAAAGCTCAACAGCTGCCTGGGTAGTGCATCTTCAGAACACAGATCATATCGTCATTGATTCCTGTTTGATTGAGATGTCAGTGAATACAACATCTGACAGAGGGGGTATAGTGGGGTCGGGCAGCTTGACCAGTGCCTTTCCCTTTGTATTTACTACGAATAAGCATTTGACCGTCTCTGACAATATCATCACAGGAGGTTACTATGGAATATCTCTGGAAGCCAGTAGAAGCAATAAAGATGTGGGCAACCGCATTTTGCGTAACCGTTTTAGTGATATTGATGACATGGGTATTTATATGGGGAACGCGGACAGCCTGATTATCTCGGGCAATGTGATTGAAAATACCGGTTATTATGCCTATGACATCTATTGCCAAGATATTACAGACTTTGAGATTAGGGCAAATAATTTGCTTGACTGTGGCGATGAGGGGATAATAATTCGTGGAGGCAGCTCCAGTGGAACAGCTCGTTCACTGATTGCCAACAATATGATTTATGCTCCCGGTAATTCGGCCATTAGGATGTCAGGAAACAACTCGAATGTGAATATTTATCATAACACGGCTGTGGGCGATCCCGCTATGGTATTTAGTGGCAGAAATTCTGATATGAGTCTCTACAACAACATCTTCAGCAACTCAAGAGGAATAGCTTTAGAGGCTATATCGGGCTTGCCATCGACCATTGATATCGATTACAACCTTTACAACCAGGCAAGGGGGAATATCGCATGGGTTGGCTCTACGACCTATGCAAACTTAGCCGTTTGGCAAGCAGCTAAGCCTGCACTCAATCAGAATTCTGTGGAGGGTAACCCGCTATTTGTAAGCGCAACATCTCCTGCCGATCTGCATCTAATAGGCACTTTGGCCAATGATATAGGTGATAATTCTGTGGGTATTAAAGTCGATATTGATGGAGATTCTCGTCCACTTCCGCCTTCGACAAGAGTGGATATCGGCGCTGACGAGTACCATTCAGCCACTTTGCCCTGTCCAGCCCCTTCGTCCTTGAGGGCTAATATTACTCAGACCAACGCTGCGCTCTCCTGGATTACAGGCGGAGCTTCTAATTGGGAGCTAGAATATGGTGTAACGGGCTTTAGCTTAGGAAATGGAACACGGATTCGTACGGCCACCAATCCTCATGTTCTGAGTGGTTTGACAGTTGGCACGGCTTATGATTTCTATGTTCGGGATAATTGTGGCACTAATAATTTGAGCACTTGGGTAGGTCCTCAGAATTTTAGGACTCTTAGTTGTCTAGCCCCTTCGTCCTTGAGGGCTTCCAATATTACTCAAACCACCGCTACAATCTCCTGGGCTACGGGCGGATCTTCGAATTGGAATATTGAGTATGGGCCTATAAACTTTCCTCTGGGAAGCGGTATTTTCTTATACAATGTGTCTAGTCCTCGCATTTTAAGGGGCTTGATGCCTAACATCTTTTATGATGTCTATGTACAGGACAGCTGCAATGTGGGCAATGTGAGCAATTGGACAGGACCCTTGTTTATTAAAACCATTATTGGTATAGATGAGCTTCTCGAGCGCTCATTTCGCATTTATCCAAATCCTAGTGAAGGAGCTTTCAATCTGGAGCTTAGCTCCTCTCTCGGAGAGGATATGGAGATCCGTATCACTAATATGATGGGACAAATGGTCTTGGAAGATGAGATTGAGAGTTTCAGCGGAAGTTACAGAAAAAGGCTAGAGATGGGAGCTTATCGCAGTGGAGTATACCTATTGCAGCTGATTACTGAAAGGGCTACTGTGAACCGGTGTATCATTTTGCAGTAGGGACTAACAAGCTTTTTCTATGGGCTGATTCTCAACGGATTTTGACGGGCTTTTATGAGGGGTTCCTAGAAAATGAAAAAATGTCCATTTCTAGCATTCAATAAATATTTACTAGCGCACAATAAGTCATGCTTGGCGTACAATAAGTCATAAGCCTTTTTTTACTAAACGAGCCCTTATAAGCCCTTGTTAAAAGATTAAATTTTAGTAATATTGGGCTGATCTCATGTTTCAAAAGGCTTCGCCCTTTTTAATGTAAAGAAGATCTTGTTTCACTAAAAAACACTAAATCATGAAAACTTTCAACTCAATTAATCTTTCCTCTGTCTTTCCTCTGTCTTTTATTATTATTTGGAGGCTTTTCCACAAAAGCCCAAAATTATATTTACAATATAAACGGCCCTACCAGAGGACAAGGGCCACTTTTGAATACAGAATCAGTCAGCGATACTTTGTCGGGGTGGACTAAAGTTCACCGCAATAATGCCGGAGGAGGTGCATCGGTCAATAGCTGGTCTTCAGCTCAAAGCATTGGCTTTCCCTTTTCTTTTTACGGCAGTCCAGCTACTCATTTCTGTGTGAGCAAGAACTATCTGTTGACCTTTGACACCACAGTTGCGGGAACCACTGTGAACAGTAGTATCACCACTGACAATACGGCTTTACCCAACGCCAATCTTCCCGATCATACCATCGCTTATTTTTGGGGTGCTTTTACTCCGCCGCTTGAGGGAGGCAGTAACGTCTGGATGAAGATTTTTGGCACAGCTCCCAATCGCCAGTTTTGGATTAAGAATTATCACTATAAATACGAGGATCAGCCTTGGAGCGAGAACTTTGTAGTTTTGGAAGAAACTACCCATAAGATTTATGTAGTGAGTGGCCGATGGAGACATTCAATAAAAGGAAGCTATACGGTGGGTGTTCAGCTCGATGCCACCATGGCCTCGCAGCACCCACAATCGCCTAATATCAGTGCTATTAATGGAATGCCAGTACCTAGCAGTAGTGTAGCATCAATTGCAAAATATTACGAATTCACTCCTTTTACCCGAATAAATGACGACGCAGGTATCGTCAGCTTAGACAACCCAATTAGCCCGGTTGCTTCTGGTTCCCAGTCAATTCAGGTGAGTATTAAAAATTATGGGCTCAACAACCTGGACAGTGTAAGAGTGAACTGGAGTGCTGATGGAGTAGCTCAAGCTCCTTACAGCTGGCTGGGAAATTTGGCTTCTGATGCCGTTGCTGTTGCCGTTAACATTGGCAGCTACAATTTTGCAACAGTAGCTTCTACCCTAAAGATTTGGATCAGTAATCCCAATGGCAACCCAGATAACAATACGTCAAATGACACACTAGAAGTTTCGTTGTTTGTTTGCAGGCTACTTTCGGGAGCTTATACTCTTGGCGGACCAGCTGGCTCGAATAATTTCCCAGATTTTGGTTCTCTTGCGGCTGTTCTTAACAGTTGTGGTGGTATTGCGGGTCCCTTAAAGATTAACATAGCCCCTGGAACTTATACAGAGAACTTTGTATTGCGTAATATCAGCGGTGTAAGCCAAGCCAATACGATTACTATTGACGGTGGAGATACATCGCTGGTTACTCTCGCTCAAGACAGCTTGACACATAACATTACCGTGGTCTTTGACAGTATCAGCCATGTCACCTTGAAGAATATAACTATCAAAAACATCCAAAATGTAGAAATTACATGGGGAGTACACCTGGAACGTACCAACCACATAGTAATTGATTCCTGCCTGATTAAGCGACCAGTGAGCGCAGAATTTAGCATGGGGAGTATTATAGGCGCCACTACCTATATTGACCAGAAGCCTATAATTCCGAACAATCACCTGACTATTTCTAATAACACTATTATGGGAGGTTCTTATGGAGTGGCTTTGCTAGTAGGAGGCGATACGAATAATCGCAATCTGAGCAACCACATCCTGCATAACCGTTTTAGTGATATTAACCTTATTGGTATGCTTATGAGGGACGCGGACAGCCTGATTATCTCGGACAATGTGATTGAAAACACCAATAGTAGTGTTGCCTATGACATCTATTGCCTAAATATTATGGACTTTGAAATTACTGCAAATAACCTGTTCGATTGCGGGGACGAGGGGATAGTAATTTCTGGAGGCAGCTCCAGTGGAACAGCCCGCTCACTAATTGCCAACAATATGGTTTATGCTCCTGATGCGGCCATTAGGATGACAGGAAACAACTCGAATGTGAATATTTATCACAATACGGCTGTGGGTCTTCCTGCTATGGAGTTTACTGGCAATAGCAATTCTGATATGAGTTTCTACAACAACATTTTCAGCAACCCAAGTGGAGTAGCTTTAGATGCTTCATCGAGCTTACCATCGACCATCGATATCGACTACAACCTCTATCACTATCAGGCAAGTGGGAACATCGCAAGGGACAGTTCGAGCTATAGTAGCCTAGCCGCTTGGCAAGCAGCCAAACCTGCACTCAATGCCCATTCTGTGGAAGGTGATCCAGTATTTGTAAGGGAATGGCCCCCTGCCAACCTACATGTATTAGACTCTTTGGCCAATGATACAGGTGACAATTCTGTGGGTATCTATGTCGATATTGACGGCGATCGCCGTCCACTACCTCCTTCCACCAAGGTGGATATAGGCGCTGATGAATACCATCCAGCAACTTGTTTGCCTTCATCGGGTTTATCTACCTCAGCTATAGGACAAACAACAGCCCAACTGAGCTGGACTATGGGCGGGGCTTCAAATTGGAATTTGGAATATGGTAAAGCAGGTTTTACCCCAGGAACAGGTAATTTCTTATATAATGTGTCTAATCCTCATATTTTAAGTGGACTATCACCTAACACGGACTATGAGTTTTACGTACAAGACAGCTGCGGGGTGGACACTGTAAGTAGATGGGCAGGACCGGTTTTCTTTGGTACTAGCTGCGCTCCTTTTACTTTAGCTGCTACTTTGCCGATTGTCGAAGATTTTGAGTCGGCATCTGGTACTTATCAGCGAAACCAAAATGTGCTTTGTTATCCTACCTACAAATGGAGATATACCACCTCCGTTGCCAAGGATGGTCGTTTGAGGTTTGCTGTAAGTGGCTTTGCCAACAATGGCAGCTCGGCAGCTACCTTGGATAGAGTGTCATCAGGAGGTACAGTTACCAATTATCTGATCCTAACAGCTGATTTGAGCAGTTACAGCAGTTCGAGTGCTCTGGAACTGGAATTCAGCTATATGCATCACGGAGAAGAAAACCATCCTAACGACAGAGTATGGATACAGGGCAGCAACACAGATTCCTGGGTGCAAATTTACGATCTGCATGCCAATCAGGGCACAGGAGGCATCTACAATCAGGTGATTGGCTTAGACATTGACTCTATCCTTGCAAATGCGACCCCTCCTCAAAGAGTCTCTTCTACTTTTCAAGTCCGCTTTGGACAAGAAGATAATCTTTCCGCTACTTCCCCCACAGGAACTGACGGCTATTCTTTTGATGACATTGCCATTCGGGAAACCTGTCCAAGCCCTACCAAGCTAACAGCTACCAATATTACTCAAACCAACGCTACGCTCTCCTGGGTTGCTGGCGGGGCTTCTAACTGGGACTTGGAATATGGTCTTTCTGGATTTACTCCGGGACGTGGCACTCAGATTCACACGACCATCCCTTCTTATACTGTGAGCGGCTTGACACCCGGAATGGCTTATGATTTCTATGTTCGGAGTAGTTGTGGGCTGGGCCATGCAAGTAGCTGGGCTGGTCCTAATGCTTTTACCACCCTTTCAGCCACTTTGCCCTGTCCAGCCCCATCGTCATTGTTGGCTACCCAGATTACTCAAACCAGCGCTAGGCTCTCCTGGGTTACGGGTGGGGCTGCTAAATGGAACTTGGAATGGGGTATAGTTAATTTTGCTCTAGGAAGCGGTAATTTCTTACCTAATGTGGCACCTACTCACTATACTTTAAGCGGTCTAATTCCCGGCACCTCTTATCAATTCTATGTTCGGGATAGCTGTGGGATAAGTCATGTGAGTAGCTGGGCTGGGCCTCATGTTTTTACCACCCTTTCAGCCACTTTGCCCTGTCCAGTCCCTTCGTCATTGTTGGCTTCCAATATTACTCAGACCAGTGCTACGCTCTCCTGGATTATGGGTGGGGCTTCTAATTGGGATGTGGAATATGGTCTTTCGGGATTTACTCTGGGAAGTGGCACTCGGATTTCCACAACTACCCCTTCTTATGCTGTGAGCGGCTTGGCGCCTGGAACGGATTATGATTTCTATGTTCGGGATAGCTGTGGAGTAGGCTATGTGAGTAGCTGGGCTGGTCTTTATACTTTTACCACCCTTTCAGCCACTTTGCCCTGTCCAGCCCCATCATTATTGGGAACTTCCAATATTACTCAAACCAACGCTAGGCTTTGGTGGATGTCAGGTGGGACTTCTACTTCTAATTGGGATTTGGAATATGGCCTTTCGGGATTTACTCTGGGACAGGGTACTCGGATTTCCACGACTACCCCTTCTTATACTGTGAGCGGCTTGACGTCTGGAACGGATTATGATTTCTATGTTCGGGATAACTGTGGAATAGGTCATGTGAGCAGCTGGGCCGGTCCTCATACTTTTACTACTCTTTCGGCCATTTTGCCCTGTCCAGCCCCGTCGTCATTGGGAACTTCCAATATTACTCAGACCACCGCCAGGCTTTGGTGGATGTCAGGTGGAACTTCTACTTCTAATTGGGATTTGGAATATGGCCTTTCGGGATTTACTCTGGGACAGGGTACTCGGATTTCCACGACTACCCCTTCTTATACTGTGAGCGGCTTGACGCCTGGAACGGATTATGATTTCTATGTTCGGGATAACTGTGGAATAGGTCATGTGAGCAGCTGGGCCGGTCCTCATACTTTTACTACTCTTTCGGCCATTTTGCCCTGTCCAGCCCCGTCGTCATTGGGAGCTTCCAATATTACTCAGACCAACGCTAGGCTCTCGTGGATGTCAGGTGGGATTTCTATTTCTAATAATTGGGATGTGGAATATGGTCTTTCGGGATTTACTCTGGGAAGTGGAATTCGGATTTCCACGACTATCTCTTTTTATACTGTGAGCGGCTTGACGTCTGGTCAGTCTTATCAATTTTATGTTCGGGATAGCTGTGGAGTAGGTCATGTGAGTAGCTGGGCTGGTCCTCATACTTTTAGGACTCTTGGCTGTTTAGCTCCCACAGGGTTGAACCTCCACACTATTACTGAAATCACCGCTACTGTGAGCTGGACTAGCGGTGGTGCTTCGAATTGGAATATTGAGTATGGGCCTATAAACTTTCCTCTGGGAGGCGGTATTTTCTTATACAATGTGTCTAGTCCTCGCACTTTAAGGGGCTTAAAGCCTAACACCTTTTATGATGTCTATGTACAGGACAGTTGCAATGTGAGCAATTGGACAGGACCCTTGTCTATTAAAACCATTATTGGTATAGATGAGCTTCTCGAGCGCTCATTTCGCATTTATCCAAATCCTAGTGAAGGAGTTTTCAAGCTGGAGTTTAGCTCCTCTCTCGGAGAGGATATGGAGATCCGTATCACTAATATGATGGGACAAATAGTCTTGGAAGATGAGATTGAGAGTTTCAGCGGAAGCTACAGAAAAAGGCTAGAGATGGGAGCTTATGGCAGTGGAGTATACCTATTGCAGCTGATTACTGAAAGGGCTACTGTAAACCGGCGTATTATTTTGCAGTAGGGACTAACAAGCTTTTTCTATGGGCTGATTCTCAACGGATTTCGACGGGCTTTTATGAGTGGTTCCTAGAAAATGAAAAAAATATTCATTTCTAGCATTCAATAAATATTTACTAGCGCATAATAAGTCATGCTTGGCGCACAATAAGTCATAAGCCTTTTTTACTAAACGAGCCCTTATAAGCCCTTGTTAAAAGATTAAATTTTAGTAATATTGGGTTGATCTCATGTTTCAAAAGGCTTCGCCCTTTTTAATGTAAAGAAGATCTTGTTTCACTAAAAAACACTAAATCATGAAAACTTTCAACTTAATTAATCTCTCTCTTTCTTTCCTCTTTCTTTCCTCTTTCTTTCCTCTTTCTTTCCTCTTTCTTTAAAAGCCCAACCCTCTACTTACACTGTGAGTGGACCCATCAAAGGACAAGGGCCGCTTTTAAATACGGAACCAACTAATACTACTAGTGGTGGTCGCAACGGTTGGACTGTGATTCATCCATCTACTGCCTATGGCGGTTCATCCGTCAATAGTTGGTCTTCAGCTCAAAGCGTTGGCTTTCCCTTTTCTTTTTACGGCAGTTCAGCTACTCATTTCTGTGTGAGCAAAAACTACCTGTTGACTTTTGACACCACAGTTGTGGGAACCACTGTGAACAGTAGTATCACCACTGACAATACGGCTTTACCTCATGCCAATCTTCCCGACCATACCATCGCTTATTTTTGGGGTGGCTTTAGTCCTCCGCTTGGGGGCGGCGATGACGTCCAGATGAAGACCTTTGGCACTATTCCCAATCGCCAGCTGTGGATTAAGAACTTTTCCTATAAACATGAGGCTCAGAGTTTCAGTTACAACTTTGTAGTTTTAGAAGAAACCACTCATAAGATTTATGTAGTGGATGCCCAATTTGGAAATCAAGGAGTGGGAAGCTATACAGTGGGTGTTCAGTTGAATTCTACCACTGCCATACAGCATCCCAATTCTCCTAATATTAGCTCTATTAATGCAGGTAGTTACACTCCCTGGCCTAATGTGGACTATTATGAATTCACTCCTCGTTATAACTTTAACCTGCTTGGCTGTCCAGCCCCTTCCTCTTCGGTCGCTTCCCTGATTACTCAGACTGGGGCTAGGCTGTTCTGGACTAAGGGCAGGGCTTCTAATTGGGATTTAGAATATGGTCTTTCGGGATTTACTCTGGGCTCTGGAACTTTTGTGTACAATGTTTCAAATCCTTATACTCTAAATCACTTGACACCCGGAACGGATTATGATTTCTATGTTCGGGATAGTTGTGGTAGGGGCAATGTGAGTAGCTGGGCTGGTCCTGGTACTTTTACCACTTCAACCACTTTGCCCTGTCCAGCCCCTTCCTCTTCGGTCGCTTCCCTGATTACTCAGACTGGGGCTAGGCTGTTCTGGGCTAGGGGCAGGGCTTCTAATTGGGATTTAGAATATGGTCTTTCTGGATTTACTCTGGGCTCTGGAACTTTTGTGTACAATGTTTCAAATCCTTATACTCTAAATCGCTTGACACCCGGAACGGATTATGATTTCTATGTTCGGGATAGTTGTGGCAGGGGCAATGTGAGTAGCTGGGCTGGTCCTCAGAATTTCAGGACTCTTAGCTGTCCATCCCCATCGTCATTGTTAGCTACCCATATTACTCAGACCAGTGCTGAACTTTCCTGGGTTAGTGGCGGGGCTTTTAATTGGAATATAGAATATGGTCTTTCGGGATTTACTCTGGGCTCTGGAACTTTTGTGTACAATGTTTCAAATCCTTATACTCTAAATCGCTTGACACCCGGAACGGATTATGATTTCTATGTTCGGGATAGTTGTGGCAGGGGCAATGTGAGTAGCTGGGCTGGTCCTCAGAATTTCAGGACTCTTAGCTGTCCATCCCCATCGTCATTGTTAGCTACCCATATTACTCAGACCAGTGCTGAACTTTCCTGGGTTAGTGGCGGGGCTTTTAATTGGAATATAGAATATGGTCTTTCGGGATTTACTCTGGGCTCTGGAACTTTTGTGTACAATGTTTCAAATCCTTCTTATACTGTGAGTGGCTTGACGTCTGGTCAGTCTTATCAATTTTATGTTCGGGATAGTTGTGGCGGGAGCAATGTGAGTACTTGGTCTGGTCCTCAGAATTTCAGGACTCTTAGCTGTCCATCCCCATCGTCATTGTTAGCTACCCATATTACTCAGATCAGTGCTGAACTTTCTTGGGTTAGTGGCGGGGCTTCTAATTGGAATATAGAATATGGTTTTTCTGGATTTACTCTGGGAAGTGGCACTCGGATTTCCACGACTACCCCTTCTTATACTGTGAGCGGCTTGACGTCTGGTCAGTCTTATCAATTTTATGTTCGGGATAGTTGTGGCGGGGGCAATGTGAGTACTTGGGCTGGTCCTCAGAATTTCAGGACTCTTAGTTGTCCATCCCCATCGTCATTGTTAGCTACCCATATTACTCAGACCAGCGCTGAACTTTCCTGGGTTGGTGGCGGGGCTTTTAATTGGGATTTAGAATATGGTTTTTCTGGATTTACTCTGGGCTCGGGAACTTTTGTGTACAATGTTTCAAATCCTTCTTATACTGTGAGTGGCTTGACGTCTGGTCAGTCTTATCAATTTTATGTTCGGGATAGTTGTGGCGGGGGCAATGTGAGTACTTGGGCTGGTCCTCAGAATTTCAGGACTCTTAGTTGTCCATCCCCATCGTCATTGTTAGCTACCCATATTACTCAGACCAGTGCTGAACTTTCCTGGATTAATGGCGGAGCTTCTAATTGGAATATAGAATATGGTTTTTCTGGATTTACTCTGGGCTCGGGAACTTTTGTGTACAATGTTTCAAATCCTTATACTCTAAATCGCTTGACAGCTGGCACGACTTATGATTTCTATGTTCGGGATAGTTGTGGCGGGGGCAATGTGAGTACTTGGGCTGGTCCTCAGAATTTCAGGACTCTTAGCTGTCCATCCCCATCGTCATTGTTAGCTACCCATATTACTCAGATCAGTGCTGAACTTTCCTGGGTTAGTGGCGGGGCTTCTAATTGGGATTTAGAATATGGTCTTTCGGGATTTATCCTGGGAAGTGGCACTCGGATTTCCACAACTACCCCTTCTTATACTGTGAGCGGCTTGACGTCTGGTCAGTCTTATCAATTTTATGTTCGGGATAGTTGTGGCGGGGGCAATGTGAGTACTTGGGCTGGTCCTCAGAATTTCAGGACTCTTAGTTGTCCATCCCCATCGTCATTGTTAGCTACCCATATTACTCAGACCAGTGCTGAACTTTCCTGGATTAATGGCGGAGCTTCTAATTGGAATATAGAATATGGTTTTTCTGGATTTACTCTGGGCTCGGGAACTTTTGTGTACAATGTTTCAAATCCTTATACTCTAAATCGCTTGACAGCTGGCACGACTTATGATTTCTATGTTCGGGATAGTTGTGGCGGGGGCAATGTGAGTACTTGGGCTGGTCCTCAGAATTTCAGGACTCTTAGCTGTCCATCCCCATCGTCATTGTTAGCTACCCATATTACTCAGATCAGTGCTGAACTTTCCTGGGTTAGTGGCGGGGCTTCTAATTGGGATTTAGAATATGGTCTTTCGGGATTTATCCTGGGAAGTGGCACTCGGATTTCCACAACTACCCCTTCTTATACTGTGAGCGGCTTGACGTCTGGTCAGTCTTATCAATTTTATGTTCGGGATAGTTGTGGCGGGGGCAATGTGAGTACTTGGGCTGGTCCTCAGAATTTCAGGACTCTTAGTTGTCCATTCCCATTGTCATTGTTAGCTACCCATATTACTCAGACCAGTGCTGAACTTTCCTGGATTAGTGGCGGAGCTTCTAATTGGGATTTAGAATATGGTTTTTCTGGATTTATTCTGGGCTCTGGAACTTTTGTGTACAATGTTTCAAATCCTTATACTCTAAATCGCTTGACACCCGGAACGGATTATGATTTCTATGTTCGGGATAGTTGTGGCGGGGGCAATGTGAGTACTTGGGCTGGTCCTCAGAATTTCAGGACTCTTAGTTGTCCATTCCCATTGTCATTGTTAGCTACCCATATTACTCAGACCAGTGCTGAACTTTCCTGGATTAGTGGCGGAGCTTCTAATTGGGATTTAGAATATGGTTTTTCTGGATTTATTCTGGGCTCTGGAACTTTTGTGTACAATGTTTCAAATCCTTATACTCTAAATCGCTTGACACCCGGAACGGATTATGATTTCTATGTTCGGGATAGTTGTGGCGGGGGCAATGTGAGTACTTGGGCTGGTCCTCAGAATTTCAGGACTCTTAGTTGTCCATCCCCATCGTCATTGTTAGCTACCCATATTACTCAGACCAGTGCTGAACTTTCCTGGATTAGTGGCGGAGCTTCTAATTGGGATTTAGAATATGGTTTTTCTGGATTTATTCTGGGCTCTGGAACTTTTGTGTACAATGTTTCAAATCCTTCTTATACTGTGAGTGGCTTGACGTCTGGTCAGTCTTATCAATTTTATGTTCGGGATAGTTGTGGCGGGGGCAATGTGAGTACTTGGGCTGGTCCTCAGAATTTCAGGACTCTTAGCTGTCCATCCCCATCGTCATTGTTAGCTACCCATATTACTCAGACCAGTGCTGAACTTTCCTGGGTTAGTGGCGGGGCTTTTAATTGGAATATAGAATATGGTTTTTCTGGATTTACTCTGGGCTCTGGAACTTTTGTGTACAATGTTTCAAATCCTTCTTATACTGTGAGTGGCTTGACGTCTGGTCAGTCTTATCAATTTTATGTTCGGGATAGTTGTGGCGGGGGCAATGTGAGTACTTGGGCTGGTCCTCAGAATTTCAGGACTCTTAGCTGTCCATCCCCATCGTCATTGTTAGCTACCCATATTACTCAGACCAGTGCTGAACTTTCCTGGATTAGTGGCGGGGCTTCTAATTGGGATTTAGAATATGGTTTTTCTGGATTTACTCTGGGCTCTGGAACTTTTGTGTACAATGTTTCAAATCCTTATACTCTAAATCGCTTGACAGCTGGCACGACTTATGATTTCTATGTTCGGGATAGTTGTGGGGTAGGTCATGTGAGCAGTTGGGCTGGTCCTGATACTTTTACCACCCTTTCAGCCACTTTGCCGTGTCCATCCCCATCGTCATTATTGGCTACCCATATTACTCAGACCAGTGCTGAACTTTCCTGGGTTAGTGGCGGGGCTTTTAATTGGAATATAGAATGGGGTTTTTCTGGATTTACTCTGGGAAGTGGCACTCGGATTTCCACAACTACCCCTTCTTATACTGTGAGCGGCTTGATATCTGGTCAGTCTTATCAATTTTATGTTCGGGATAGTTGTGGCAGGGGCAATGTGAGTACTTGGGCTGGTCCTCAGAATTTCAGGACTCTTAGTTGTCCATTCCCATTGTCATTGTTAGCTACCCATATTACTCAGACCAGTGCTGAACTTTCCTGGGTTAGTGGCGGGGCTTCTAATTGGAATATAGAATGGGGTTTTTCTGGATTTACTCTGGGAAGTGGCACTCGGATTTCCACAACTACCCCTTCTTATACTGTGAGCGGCTTGACGTCTGGTCAGTCTTATCAATTTTATGTTCGGGATAGTTGTGGCGGGGGCAATGTGAGTACTTGGGCTGGTCCTCAGAATTTCAGGACTCTTAGTTGTCCATCCCCATCGTCATTGTTAGCTACCCATATTACTCAGACCAGTGCTGAACTTTCCTGGGTTGGTGGCGGGGCTTTTAATTGGAATATAGAATATGGTTTTTCTGGATTTACCCTGGGAAGTGGTACTCGGATTTCCACAACTACCCCTTCTTATACTGTGAGCGGCTTGACGTCTGGTCAGTCTTATCAATTTTATGTTCGGGATAGTTGTGGCGGGGGCAATGTGAGTACTTGGGCTGGTCCTCAGAATTTCAGGACTCTTAGTTGTCCATCCCCATCGTCATTGTTAGTTACCCATATTACTCAGACCAGTGCTGAACTTTCCTGGGTTAGTGGCGGGGCTTCTAATTGGGATTTAGAATATGGTTTTTCTGGATTTATTCTGGGAAGTGGCACTCGGATTTCCACAACTACCCCTTCTTATACTGTGAGCGGCTTGACGTCTGGTCAGTCTTATCAATTTTATGTTCGGGATAGTTGTGGCGGGGGCAATGTGAGTACTTGGGCTGGTCCTCAGAATTTCAGGACTCTTAGTTGTCCATCCCCATCGTCATTGTTAGCTACCCATATTACTCAGACCAGTGCTGAACTTTCCTGGGTTGGTGGCGGGGCTTTTAATTGGAATATAGAATATGGTTTTTCTGGATTTACCCTGGGAAGTGGTACTCGGATTTCCACAACTACCCCTTCTTATACTGTGAGCGGCTTGACGTCTGGTCAGTCTTATCAATTTTATGTTCGGGATAGTTGTGGCGGGGGCAATGTGAGTACTTGGGCTGGTCCTCAGAATTTCAGGACTCTTAGTTGTCCATCCCCATCGTCATTGTTAGCTACCCATATTACTCAGACCAGTGCTGAACTTTCCTGGGTTGGTGGCGGGGCTTTTAATTGGAATATAGAATATGGTTTTTCTGGATTTACCCTGGGAAGTGGTACTCGGATTTCCACAACTACCCCTTCTTATACTGTGAGCGGCTTGACGTCTGGTCAGTCTTATCAATTTTATGTTCGGGATAGTTGTGGCGGGGGCAATGTGAGTACTTGGGCTGGTCCTCAGAATTTCAGGACTCTTAGTTGTCCATCCCCATCGTCATTGTTAGTTACCCATATTACTCAGACCAGTGCTGAACTTTCCTGGGTTAGTGGCGGGGCTTCTAATTGGGATTTAGAATATGGTTTTTCTGGATTTATTCTGGGAAGTGGCACTCGGATTTCCACAACTACCCCTTCTTATACTGTGAGCGGCTTGACGTCTGGTCAGTCTTATCAATTTTATGTTCGGGATAGTTGTGGCGGGGGCAATGTGAGTACTTGGGCTGGTCCTCAGAATTTCAGGACTCTTAGTTGTCCATCCCCATCGTCATTGTTAGCTACCCATATTACTCAGACCAGTGCTGAACTTTCCTGGATTAGTGGCGGGGCTTCTAATTGGGATTTAGAATATGGTTTTTCTGGATTTACTCTGGGCTCTGGAACTTTTGTGTACAATGTTTCAAATCCTTATATTCTAATTCGCTTGACAGCTGGCACGGATTATGATTTCTATGTTCGGGATAGTTGTGGGGTAGGTCATGTGAGCAGTTGGGCTGGTCCTGATACTTTTACCACCCTTTCAGCCACTTTGCCCTGTCCATCCCCATCGTCATTATTGGCTACCCATATTACTCAGACCAGTGCTGAACTTTCCTGGGTTAGTGGCGGGGCTTTTAATTGGAATATAGAATATGGTCTTTCGGGATTTACTCTGGGCTCTGGAACTTTTGTGTACAATGTTTCAAATCCTTATATTCTAATTCGCTTGACAGCTGGCACGACTTATGATTTCTATGTTCGGGATAGTTGTGGCGGGGGCAATGTGAGTACTTGGGCTGGTCCTCAGAATTTCAGGACTCTTAGTTGTCCATCCCCATCGTCATTGTTAGCTACCCATATTACTCAGACCAGTGCTGAACTTTCCTGGGTTGGTGGCGGGGCTTTTAATTGGAATATAGAATATGGTTTTTCTGGATTTATTCTGGGAAGTGGCACTCGGATTTCCACAACTACCCCTTCTTATACTGTGAGCGGCTTGACGTCTGGTCAGTCTTATCAATTTTATGTTCGGGATAGTTGTGGCGGGGGCAATGTGAGTACTTGGGCTGGTCCTCAGAATTTCAGGACTCTTAGTTGTCCATCCCCATCGTCATTGTTAGTTACCCATATTACTCAGACCAGTGCTGAACTTTCCTGGGTTAGTGGCGGGGCTTCTAATTGGGATTTAGAATATGGTTTTTCTGGATTTATTCTGGGAAGTGGCACTCGGATTTCCACAACTACCCCTTCTTATACTGTGAGCGGCTTGACGTCTGGTCAGTCTTATCAATTTTATGTTCGGGATAGTTGTGGCGGGGGCAATGTGAGTACTTGGGCTGGTCCTCAGAATTTCAGGACTCTTAGTTGTCCATCCCCATCGTCATTGTTAGCTACCCATATTACTCAGACCAGTGCTGAACTTTCCTGGATTAGTGGCGGGGCTTCTAATTGGGATTTAGAATATGGTTTTTCTGGATTTACTCTGGGCTCTGGAACTTTTGTGTACAATGTTTCAAATCCTTATATTCTAATTCGCTTGACAGCTGGCACGACTTATGATTTCTATGTTCGGGATAGTTGTGGCGGGGGCAATGTGAGTACTTGGGCTGGTCCTCAGAATTTCAGGACTCTTAGTTGTCCATCCCCATCGTCATTGTTAGCTACCCATATTACTCAGACCAGTGCTGAACTTTCCTGGATTAGTGGCGGGGCTTCTAATTGGAATATAGAATATGGTCTTTCGGGATTTACCCTGGGAAGTGGCACTCGGATTTCCACGACTACCCCTTTTTATACTGTAAGCGGCTTGACGTCTGGTCAGTCTTATCAATTTTATGTTCGGGATAGTTGTGGGGTAGGTTATGTGAGTAGCTGGGCTGGTCCTGGTACTTTTACCACCCTTTCAGTCACTTTGCCCTGTCCATCCCCATCGTCATTATTGGCTACCCAGATTACTCAGACCAGTGCTAGGCTTTGGTGGATGTCAGGTGGGATTTCTACTTTTAATTGGGATTTAGAATATGGTCTTTCTGGATTTACCTTGGGAAGTGGTACTCGGATTTCCACGACTACCCCTTTTTATACTGTAAGCGGCTTGACGGCTGGTCGGTCTTATCAATTTTATGTTCGGGATAGTTGTGGGGTAGGTTATGTGAGTAGCTGGGCCGGTCCTCATACTTTTAGGACTCTTGGCTGTCTAGCTTTAGCTCCCACAGGGCTGAAGCTCGATACCATTACTGAAATCATCGCTACTGTGAGCTGGACTAGTGGTGGTGCTTCCAATTGGAACATTGAGTATGGGCTTATAAACTTTCCTCTGGGAAGTGGTATTTTCTTATACAATATGTCTAGCCCTCGCACTTTAAGGGGCTTAAGGCCTAGCATCTTTTATGATGTCTATGTACAAGACAGTTGCAATGTGGGCAATGTGAGCAATTGGATGGGACCCTTGTCTATTAAAACCTTGTCTATTAAAACCTTTATCGGTATAGATGAGCTTCTCGAGCGGTCACTTCGCATTTATCCAAATCCTAGTGAAGGAGTTTTCAAGCTGGAGTTTAGCTCCTCTCTCGGAGAGGATATGGAGATCCGTATCACTAATATGATGGGACAAATAGTCTTGGAAGATGAGATTGAGAGTTTCAGCGGAAGCTACAGAAAAAGGCTAGAGATGGGAGCTTATCGCAGTGGAGTATACCTATTGCAGCTGATTACTGAAAAGGCTACTGTGAACCGGCGTATTATTTTGCAGTGAGAAGTAGCAAAGCTTTTGCTATAGATTCTTGCCGATTTACGGGCAAGCTGCCCGGTAATGCGGTTTAATAGCTGCTTAGTCAGTGTTTCAACGAGGTCGGTATTAAGGCTCGGGAACTTTTTGTGCAGATTTTGAACTTCTATGTTTTTCCAGTCGTCCATCTAAATAATGCTCTGGATTGAAATAAAAAATCCTCAAGCCACTCTTCGTTTACTTTCATTTTTCTAGCGCTCAATAAGTCATACGCAGCGCCCAATAAGTCATAAGGCTTTTTTAATTAAAAAGCCTTGTTAAAAGATTTAGATTTTAGTAATATTGAGCTGATCTCATGTTTCAAAGGGCAAAGCCCTTTTTAATGTAAAGAAGATCTTGCTTCACTAAAGAACACTAAATCATGAAAACTTTCACCTTAATTAATCTCTCTCTTTCTTTCCTCTTTCTTTCCTCTTTCTTTCCTCTTTCTTTAAAAGCCCAACCCTCTACTTACACTGTGAGTGGACCTACCAGAGGACAAGGCTCGCTTTTAAATACGGAACCAACTAGTGTTAGTGGCGGTGGCGTTAGTGTCGGTGGCGGTTGGACTGTGATTCATCCATCTACTGCCTATGGCGGTGCATCGGTCAATAGCTGGTCTTCAGCTCAAAGCATTGGCTTTCCCTTTTCTTTTTACGGCAGTTCAGCTACTCATTTCTGTGTGAGCAAAAACTACCTGTTGACTTTTGACACCACAGTTGTGGGAACCACTGTGAACAGTATTATCACCACTGACAATACGGCTTTACCTCATGCCAATCTTCCCGACCATACCATCGCTTATTTTTGGGGTGGCTTTAGTCCTCCGCTTGGGGGTGGCGATGACGTCCAGATGAAGACCTTTGGCACCATTCCCAATCGCCAGCTGTGGATTAAGAACTATTCCTATAAACACGAGGCTCAGAGTTTCAGTTACAACTTTGTAGTTTTAGAAGAAACCACCCATAAGATTTATGTAGTGGATGCCCAATGGGACAATCAAGGAGTGGGAAGCTATACAGTGGGTGTTCAGTTGAATTCTACCACTGCCATACAGCATCCCAATTCTCCTAATATTAGCTCTATTAATGCAAATAGTTACACTCCCTGGCCTAATGTGGACTATTACGAATTCACTCCTCGTTCCTTGGTAAACGACGATGCAGGAATTCTCAGCTTGGACGCTCCGGCTAGTAAAACTGTTCCCGGCTCTCAGTCGGTTCAGGTGAGCATTAAAAATCATGGAATTAACAACCTGGACAGTGTAAGAGTGAACTGGAGTGTGGATGGAGTAGCTCAGACCTCTTATAGCTGGAGGGGGAGTCTAGCTCCAGGTGCAGTTGCTGCTGCGGTCAATATCGGAAGCTATAATTTCACCCTGGGAAATCCCACCCTAAAGATTTGGACGAGCAATCCCAATGGGAATCCAGACAATAATACTTCAAATGACACACTGGAGGTTTCGTTGTTGGTTTGCAATCTACTTTCAGGAGCTTATACCCTTGGCGGGACTTCCAGCGATTTTCCAAGCTTTAATTCTCTTGCTACTTTTCTCAGCACCTGCGGTGTTTCAGGTCCTGTAATCATTAAGGTAGCTCCTGGCACCTATGCGGAGCAGTTTACACTAGGGAATATCGCTGGTGTAAGCCAAAGCAATACCATTGTCATTGACGGTGGGGATAGCTCGCTTGCTAGGCTCACTCATGACGGTTCGACAAGCAATGCCGCCGTGGCTTTTGACAGCACCAGCTATGTAAGCTTGAGGAATATGACTCTCGAAAACACCAAAAGCTCAACAGATGCCTGGGTAGTGCATCTTCAGAACACTGATCATATCGTCATTGATTCCTGTTTGATTGAACAGCCGGTTAATACAACATCTGACAGAGGGGGTATAGTGGGGTCGGGCAGCTTGATCAGTGCCTTTACAATTACTACGAATAAGCATTTGACCGTCTCTGACAATATCATCACAGGAGGTTATTATGGAATATCTCTGGAAGGCAATGTAAGCGATAAAGATGTAGGCAACTACATCTTGCGTAACCGCTTTATTGATTATGGCATCCGAGCAGATGAACAGGACAGCCTGATTATCTCGGGCAATGTGATTGAAAATACCAATAGTAGTACTGGTAGCTCGGGCATCTTGTGCATAGATATTACGGACTTTGAGATTACAGCAAATAATTTGCTTGACTGTGGCTATGAGGGGATAGTAATTGATGGAGGCAGCTCCAGTGGAACAACTCGTTCACTGATTGCCAACAATATGATTTATGCTCCAGATGCGGCCATTAGGATGTCAGGAAACAACTCGAATGTGAATATTTATCACAATACGGCTGTGGGTCTTCCCGCTATGGAGTTTTCTGGCGGTAACAATTCTTCTGATATGAGTCTCTACAACAACATTTTCAGCAACCCAAGTGGAGTAGCTTTAGATGCTTCATCGATCTTGCCATCGACCATTGATATCGATTACAACCTTTATCAATACCAGGCAAGCGGGAATATCGCAGAGGAAAGTACTACGAGATATGCAAACCTAGCCGCTTGGCAAGCAGCCAAGCCTGCACTCAATCAGAATTCTGTGGAGGGTAACCCGCTATTTGTAAATGCAACATCTCCTGCCGATCTGCATCTAATAGGCACTTTAGCCAATGATATAGGTGATAATTCTGTGGGTATTAAAGTCGATATTGATGGGGATTCTCGTCCACTACCTCCTTCCACCAAGGTGGATATCGGCGCTGATGAATATCATCCAGCAACTTGTTTGCCTTCATCGGGTTTATCTATCTCAGCTATAGGCCAAACAACAGCCCAATTGAGCGGGGCTATGGGCGGGGCTTCAAATTGGAATATCGAATATGGACCTCAGGGCTTTATTCCAGACTCGGGAGCTTTTGTGTACAATGTTCTTAATCCTTATATTTTAACAGGTTTAAATCCCAGCACCAATTATGATTTCTATGTACAGGACAGTTGTGGCATAGGCGATGTGAGCATCTGGAGGGGTCCTTTTTCCTTTGCTACGCTCTGCCCTTCTTTATCTGCTACTACTTTGCCCATAGTCGAAGACTTTGAATTTGGGTTTTCTGACAGCATTTTCCAGCAAAACCAAGATGTACTCTGTGCTTCGACCTATAAATGGAGCTATGAGACCTCCCTTGCCAGCGATGGTCGCCTGAGATTTTCTGTGCCGGGATTTGCCAATAATGGAAGCTCAGCAGCTACCTTGGATAGAGTGTTATCAGGAGGTACAGTTACCAATTATTTGATCCTAACAGCTGATTTGAGCAGTTACAGCAGTTCGAGTACTCTGGGGCTGGAATTCAGCTATATGCATCACTCAGAAGAAAACCATCCTAATGACAGAGTATGGATACGGGGAAGCAACACAGATGCCTGGGTGGAAATTTACGATCTATATACCCATCAGGGCACAGCAGGCATCTACAATCAGGTAATTGGCTTAGACATTGACTCTATCCTCGCAAATGCTATCCCTCCTCAAAGAGTCTCTTCTACTTTTCAAGTCCGATTCGGACAAGAAGATACTAATCCCGCTAATTCCCCAACAAACACTGACGGCTATTCTTTTGATGACATTACCATTCGGAAAGTATGGTGTCCTTATCCTTCATCTTTGATGGCAAGCAATATTACAGACAGCTCCGCTACTCTCTCATGGACAACAGGTGGCGCTTCCAATTGGAATTTGGAATATGGTAGAACAGGTTTTACCCCAGGAACAGGTAATTTCTTATATAATGTGTCTAATCCTCATATTTTAAGTGGACTATCACCTGCCACGGACTATGAGTTTTACGTACAAGACAGCTGCGGGGTGGACACTGTAAGTAGATGGGCAGGACCGGTTTTCTTTCCTACTAGCTGCGCTCCTTTTACTTTATCTGCTGCTACTTTGCCGATTGTCGAAGATTTTGAGTCGGCATCTGGTACTTATCAGCGAAACCGAAATGTGCTTTGTTATCCTACCTATAAATGGAGCTATGAGACCTCCTTTGCTGATGAAGGTCGTTTGAGGTTTGCCGTATTGGGCTTTGCCAACAATGGAAATTCGGCAGCTACCTTGGATAAATCAATCCCCGGCTCTTCTTTAGTAACCAACTACTTGATCCTAACAGCTGATTTGAGCCATTACAGCAGTTCGAGTATTCTGGAGCTAGAATTCAGTTATATGCATCACGGAGGATCTTCTCATCCCAATGATAAGGTATGGATACGAGGCAGCAACACAGATTCCTGGGTGCAAATCTATGATCTGTATACCAATTTCGTAGTAGGCATCTACAATTGGGTAATTGACTTAGACATTGACTCTATCCTCGCAAATGCCACCCCTCCTCAAAGAGTCTCTTCTACTTTTCAACTTCGTTTTGGTCAAGAGGGTGATGCTGGGGCTCAGAGTACCACCGCTAGTGACGGCTATTCTTTTGATGACATTGCGATTCGGGAAGTATGGTGTCCGCGATCGTCTTCTTTGAAATGGAATGGCATTGGACCTGATACTGCCTCGGTGAGCTGGACGGGCGGTGGAGGAGGGAACGTTTGGATCATTGAATGGGGGATTGCTGGTTTTACACAAGGATCGGGAACCCTTGACACCATCACCACCAACTCTTATACGCTAAAAGGCTTGACCCCATTCACCACTTACGACTTTTACGTACGCGATAGCTGCTTCAGATCGGGGAATAGCCTTAGTTTCTGGACTTTCCCTATTAGCTTTACGACGCTTTGCTCCTCTTCTTTATCTCCTGCTACTCTGCCCCTAATAGAAGACTTTGAGTCCTTATCTGGCACTTTTCAGCGAGACACAGTGGTGTTTTGTGTTCCCACCTACAATTGGAGCTATGAGACCTCCCTTGCCAGCGATGGTCGCCTGAGATTTGCTGTGCCGGGCTTTGCCAATAATGGAAGCTCAGCAGCTACCTTGGATAGAATGTTATCAGGAGGTACAGTTACCAATTATTTGATCCTAACAGCTGATTTGAGCAATTACAGCAGTTCGAATGCCCTGGAGCTGGAATTCAGCTATATGCATCACGCAGAAGAAAGCCATGCTAATGACAGAGTATGGATACGGAGCAGCAACACAAATGCCTGGGTGGAAATTTACGATCTATATACCAATCAGGGCACAGCAGGCGTCTACAATCAGGTGATAGGTTTAGACATTGACTCCATCCTCGCAAATGCCACCCCTCCTCAAAGAGTCTCTTCTACTTTTCAAGTCCGCTTTGGACAAGAAGATACTAATCCCGCTACTTCCCCCGCAGCAACTGACGGCTATTCTTTTGATGACATTGCCATTCGGGAAACCTGTCCAAGCCCCACCAACCTAACAGCTACCAATATTACTCAAACCAACGCTACGCTCTCCTGGGTTGCTGGCGGGGCTTCTAACTGGGATTTAGAATATGGCCTTTCGGGGTTTACTCTGGGAAGTGGCACTCAGATTCACACGACCATCCCTTCTTATACTGTAAGCGGCTTGACATCTGGAATGGGTTATGATTTCTATGTTCGGAGTACTTGCGGGCTGGGCTATGCGAGTAGCTGGGCCGGTCCTTATACTTTTACCACTCTTTCAGCCACTTTGCCCTGTCCATCCCCATCGTCATTGGGAGCTACCCATATTACTCAGACCAACGCCAGGCTGTCGTGGATGTCAGGTGGGATTTCTACTTTTAATTGGAACTTGGAATGGGGTACAGTTAATTTTGCTCTAGGAAGCGGTAATTTCTTACCTAATGTGGCACCTACTCACTATACTTTAAGGGGTCTAATTCCCGGCACCTCTTATCAATTTTATGTTCGGGATAGCTGTGGAGCAGCTCATGTGAGTAGCTGGGCCGGTCCTTATACTTTTACCACCCTTTCGACCTCTTTGCCCTGTCCATCCCCATCGTCATTGTTGGCTACCCAGATTACTCAGACCAACGCCAGGCTGTCCTGGGTTACAGGCGGGGCTTCTAATTGGGATGTGGAATATGGTCTTTCGGGATTTACTCTGGGAAGTGGCACTCAAATTTCCACGACTACCCCTTCTTATACTGTGAGCGGCTTGACGCCTGGTCAGTCTTATCAATTTTATGTTCGGAATAGCTGTGGAGTAAGCCATGTGAGTAGCTGGGCAGGTCCTCATGCTTTTATCACCCTTTCAGCCACTTTGCCCTGTCCATCCCCATCGTCATTGTTGGCTACCCAGATTACTCAGACCAGTGCCAGGCTGTCCTGGGTTACGGGTGGGGCTTCTAATTGGGACCTGGAATATGGTCTTTCGGGATTTACTCTGGGACAGGGCACTCGGATTTCCACAACTACCCCTTCTTATACTGTGAGCGGCTTGACGTCTGGAACGGATTATGATTTCTATGTTCAGGATAACTGTGGAATAGGTCATGTGAGCAGCTGGGCCGGTCCTCATACTTTTATCACCCTTTCAGCCACTTTGCCCTGTCCATCCCCATCGTCATTGTTAGCTACCCAGATTACTCAGACCAACGCTAGGCTTTGGTGGATGTCAGGTGGGACTTCTACTTCTAATTGGGATGTGGAATATGGTCTTTCGGGATTTACTCTGGGACAGGGCACTCGGATTTCCACGACTACCCCTTCTTATACTGTGAGCGGTTTGACGCCTGGTCGGTCTTATCAATTTTATGTTCGGGATAGCTGTGGAGTAGGTCATGTGAGTAGCTGGGCCGGTCCTCATACTTTTAGGACTCTTGGCTGTTTAGCTCCCACAGGGTTGAACCTCCACACTATTACTGAAATCACCGCTACTGTGAGCTGGACTAGCGGTGGAGCTTCCAATTGGAATATTGAGTATGGGCCTATAAACTTCCCTCTGGGAGGCGGTATTTTCTTATACAATGTGTCTAGCCCTCGCACTTTAAGGGGCTTGATGCCTAACACCTTTTATGATGTCTATGTACAGGACAGTTGCAATGTGGGCAATGTGAGCAATTGGGTAGGACCCTTGTCTATTAAAACCATTATTGGTATAGATGAGCTTCTCGAGCGCTCATTTCGCATTTATCCAAATCCTAGTGAAGGAGTTTTCAAGCTGGAGTTTAGCTCCTCTCTCGGAGAGGATATGGAGATCCGTATCACTAATATGATGGGACAAATAGTCTTGGAAGATGAGATTGAGAGTTTCAGCGGAAGCTACAGAAAAAGGCTAGAGATGGGAGCTTATCGCAGTGGAGTATACCTATTGCAGCTGATTACTGAAAGGGCTACTGTGAACCGACGTATCATTTTGCAGTGAGAAGTAGCAAAGCTTTTGCTATAGATTCTTGCCGAAATTTGGCAAGAGACTTTTTGTAAAGTATATAATCCCAACATTAAATTGTACATTCCAATTCATCTATACCTTGCGATGGTTTGGTCACCTACGGCTTTTAGACGTCATTCATTAAGGAAAAAGTAGATTTAGACGGTACCTTCCTTATTTAATTATCTTCTGCGATCCTAATATAATGCCTCTAAGTGCTCTTTTGCTGGGAAAAGCGACACCTAGCTGAACGACATTTCATACACTCATCTATCCAACTCTCATCATCTGCCGAAGTTACATCTTGGACACCTATTTCTAACAGTTAAATTCTCCTTTAACTGGCCTGTTCTGACTTAAAATCATCATGAACGATATGAATAATAGAATAAGAAATAACTTGAGCAAAGGAATGATTCAAGGGAGATCGGTCTTAAATCTGTTTTCTTAACCGCCCTACCGGAATGCCCAATTGTTCACGATATTTTGCTACTGTTCTGCGAGCAATGGGATATCCTTTTTCTTTTAGTTCTCTGGAAAGCTTATCATCCGTAAGAGGGTTACGTTTGTTTTCTTCGCTAATTAAATCTTCCAATATTTTCTTAATTTCTTTGGTGGAGACTTCCTGTCCAGTTTCATTTTTCATAGCCTCACTAAAAAATTCTTTAATCAAAAAAGTGCCATAGGGAGTTTGTACGTATTTGTTACTTGCTGCGCGCGAAATAGTAGAAATGTCCAAGCCAATTTCATCAGTTATGTCTTTGAGAATCATGGGTTTAAGTTTTCGATCATCTCCGGTAAGAAAATATTCCTTTTGATAATTCATGATGGTAGACATGGTAATGAATAGAGTTTGTTGCCGTTGTTTTATGGCCTCAATAAACCATTTGGCACCATCCAGTTTTTGCTTTACGAACATTACTGCTTCTTTTTGTTGCTTGTTTTTACTACGAGATTTTTTATAAGCTTCCAACATATGTTTATATTCCCAACTTACCCTGAGCTCTGGAATATTACGCGAGTCAATCGAAAGAGAGGGCTCCCCATCTTCTATGGTGATGGTATAGTCTGGTATTATTTCCTGTTCCGATTGTTGAGTATTGCTGGTACTGTTACCGGGCTTGGGATTTAGCTTTCTTATTTCTTCAATAGCTTCTTTGAGACGGTCTTCATCTATCTCGAGTTTTTCTATCAGTATAGAATAATGCTTTTTTACAAATTCATTAAAATAATCTTTTAAAATTTCAATAGCCAACTTTACGGAAGCTCGATTGGTTTTTCTTTTAAGCTGGAGCAGCAAGCCTTCTTGCAAACTGCGGGCGCCCACTCCAGGAGGGTCCAAATTCTGAATTTCCTTGAGTAATTCTTCTAGCTTTTTTTCTTCTACAAAGGTGTTTTGGGTAAAAGCCAAATCGCTTACTATGGCACTTAGTTTCCTTCGGATATAGCCATCGTCATCAATATTGCCAATTAGGTATTCTGTAATTTTCCGATCCTCATCACTCATATTGCGCATGCTAATCTGATCCAGTAAATATTTGATAAAAGAAATATCTATACTAACAGGAACTTCCAAGTCTTCATCATTTTTAGAATAATTGTTATCACGCAGGCGGTAATCAGGAACTTCGTCATCGCTTAGATAATCATCTATATTGATATCCTCGGCTTCTATTACTTGGCTGTAATCTTCGTCATGGTTTTCAAATTCGTCTTCTCGAGAATCTTCTGTTTGACTAGTATCCTCCTCTAGTGCCGGATTTGCTTCTATTTCCTCTTTTATTTTTTGTTCCAAAGCCAAGATGGGTAATTGAATCAACTTCATCAGTTGAATCTGTCGTGGAGAAAACCTTTGAAATAATTTTTGACTAAGTTGCTGTTTCAACATACTTTCTCGTGAAGTAAAAAAGATGATATGATAACTGAACAGTGCTAATATCTTAAAAAAACTGCGACTGGCCGTCAATAATTTTGCCAAAAGTAAAAACACCTTTTAACAAAAATAGGCGTTGAACTAAAATTTGACATTTCCCGGAGTTCGCGGAAAGGGAATGACATCGCGAATATTGCCCATACCAGTAACAAACTGAACTAGTCGCTCAAAGCCTAGTCCAAAACCGCTGTGGATGCAGGTTCCAAATTGTCGAGTTTCAAGATACCACCATAGCTTGTCTTCTTCAATGCCAAATTCCTTTACTTTGGTTTTTAACACATCATAGCGTTCTTCCCTTTGAGAACCTCCTACAATTTCACCAATTCCCGGAAATAAAACGTCCATAGCCCTAGCAGTTTTTCCATCGTCATTTAGGCGCATATAAAAGGCTTTGATATTGGCCGGATAGTCAAATAAAATAACTGGTGCATTGAAATGCTTAACCAAGTGTTTTTCATGCTCTAACTGAAGATCGACACCCCATTTCTCTATTGGATATTGAAATTTCTTCTTTTTATTGAGCTTAGAATGGTATAAAATATCTATAGCTTCAGTATAACTGACTCTTTTGAAACTATTTTCGGTTGTAAAATGAAGTCTTTCGATCAGAGACATCTCGTTTCGTTGGTTCCGAGGTTTTGATTTTTCTTCATCCAGAAGTCTCTTTCCCAGAAAGTCAAGGTCATTTTTACAATTCTCGAGGGTAAATTGTATTACTTTTTTAAGGAAGTCTTCTGCCAAATCCATATTACTGTCGAGATCATAAAAGGCAACTTCAGGTTCAATCATCCAGAACTCAGCTAAGTGGCGCGTAGTATTTGAGTTTTCGGCTCTGAAGGTAGGCCCGAAAGTATAAACCTTGCCCAAAGCCAAGGCCACCAATTCTGCTTCCAACTGCCCTGATACAGTGAGATTAGCCTCCTTTCCAAAAAAGTCTTTGGCATAGTCTATTTCGCCCTCTTCTGTAAAAGGAATGTTTTTTTTATCCAGTGTAGAAACATTGAAGATTTTACCAGCTCCTTCTGCATCAGCACCAGTGATAATTGGGGTATTCAAGTAGAAAAACCCTCTGTTGTGAAAATATTGATGAATGGCATAAGCCAAACTATGCCTTATTCTAAATACAGCTCCAAAAGTATTAGTGCGAGGGCGCAAGTGAGCAATTTCTCTCAGAAATTCCAAGGAATGTTTTTTAGACTGTAAAGGATATTCTTTGGAATTACTATCTCCTAGAATCTCGATCTGTCTGACCCGTATTTCTACTTCTTGTTCTTTACCTTGCGAACTTGTTAGGTCACCTTCAATGCTTATACAGGCACCCCTAGTAATACGCTTTAAAAGATCAGCTTCGTGTTTTTCATAGTCCACTATTGCTTGTATAGTGTGAATAGTACTGCCATCACTTAGGGCAATAAAACGGTTGCTTCGAAAAGTCCGAACCCAGCCTTTGACCATTACTCTAGATCCAATGAGTTTTTTGGTGAGTACGTCTTTTATGGAACTTGTCATCATTGCTATTTAAATCCATTCAAAAGTTGCAAAAATCGGATAATCCCAAGTTAAAAAAACTAATTGATGGGGGTTTAACTGTAAGAAACAAAGGTCCAAGATGTAACTTTGGCAGGGTAATGGAAGCTGATGATGGGTGTATGAAATGTCTTGTTTATGCAGATGTCGTTTTTCCCAGGAAAAGAGTGTTTGGAGGCATTATATTAGGATTGCAGAAGAAAGAAAAGAGAAGATTCAAAGCGGAGCAGGTAAGGCGGCTGTCTTTGGTATTATGAAACATGCACAAGTCCGCCTAGGCATTGTGCCAGGTTTTCGATATCAGGAATTTCTCCACGAAATAAGCAAGTACCCTAAGCCTGGTATTCTTTGCTACACTGACGACTACTCAAGTATAGATGTTTAGCATTGCAGAGGAAGTATCTAGTTGGTGAACACAGAAAGGCAAACCACTTACTTGACGGAATTGAAGGCTTTTGGAGTTAAACTGAAAACTGGCTTTACCACTGTTGGTGGTATACAGCAAAAGGTTTTCCATTTAACCATCATAACTCTGATCTTTTACCTGTCATTCATAGGCTTTTGCTAAAGATAGGGTATATTAATATTATCGATATTTAAGCTTGCTTTAATTTGGAATTACCTAAAGCTAAGGGAATTAATTATCGACATAGACGATTAAAGAAAGAATAACCCTAAATTTTAGACTGCATGACTCATAAAGCCGGATACGTAAATATAATAGGTGCCCCCAACGTGGGTAAATCAACTCTGTTGAACACTTTTTTGGGAGAGCGATTATCTATCACTACGCCCAAAGCTCAAACCACCCGGCATCGCATATTAGGTTTTCTCAATCGGGAAGATTATCAAGTTATTTTTTCCGATACACCTGGGTTAATCAACCCTGCTTATGCCTTGCAGGAAAGCATGATGGAATTTGTGCGCTCCACTTTTGAAGATGCTGATGTATTTCTTTATGTAACTGAGCCGAGCCAAAAGCAGTTAAAAGAAGACAATTTTAGGGAACACATCCGCAGGTTGGAAGTGCCTCTTTTGGTGCTGGTCAATAAGATTGACCTCTCCAAGCAGCAGCAGGTATCAGAATTGTTTAAATATTGGCAGGAACAACTTCCCAAGGCTGAAGTGTATCCTATCTCAGCACTTAACAAGTTCAATATTGATACGGTGTTAAATCGTATTGTGGAATTACTACCGGAATCGGCTCCTTACTTTGACAAGGATGTTTTAAGCGATCGCACTGAACGTTTTTTTGCATCAGAGATGACTCGGGAGCAAATATTCAATAACTATAGAAAAGAAATCCCCTATGCAGTAGAGGTAAAGGTGGAAGAATTCAAAGAAACCAATGATATCATTCGCATCTGGGCAATGATATTCGTAGAACGAGATACCCAGAAGAGAATAATTATTGGCCACCAAGGTAAAATGATCAAAAAAACCAGAATCGAAGCCTGTAAAAGGCTAGAAGGATTTTTTAGAAAAAAGGTGCTTTTGGATTTACACATTAAAGTGCGCAAAAACTGGCGCCAAAATAAAGACCAGCTAAGACGCTTTGGATATAGGCATTAACTTATTCTGTTACTAACAAGCTTTATTGTCTTAAAGTTATCTTTACTCTGTAACCACTCTGAAAGTTGAAGAACAATACAATCATTTAGTAATAAGACCCTTGGGTTTTGCTCTATGAATTAAAAGATGTTCAACAAAGGGAAACTATGTGATAGCTTACGGGCTATATTTGAAGCGTCTTCATTGTACTCGGAATAAGTAATAGTAAAATATCAAGGAGAATTATGTTCACAAGCATTTTCCAGCTTTTTTAGCTGAGTCGAAACCAAAATTTTACGTGCTTTACTTTCATCTTCACATAATTGTTGCCGCAACTCATCGCCATTATCAAATTTCATCTCCCCCCTCAATCTATCCTTAAAATAAAGACTGATACGCCTCCCATAGATATTCTTATCAAAGTCAAAGAGGTGCACTTCAATGGTTCTGAAACGCCCATCAAAAGTGGGTCGCAAGCCAATGTTGCACATGCCATAGTACAAATGCTCAGGAGTAGCCGGAAGCCTTGCTTTTATGGCATAAACCCCATCTCCAGGTATAATTTTGTCGTTGTCTTCCGGTACGATGTTAGCGGTAGGAAAAGCTAGTTTGGAACCCATCTTTTCACCGCTAACTACTTTTCCGTTGAGTGAAAAATCGTAAGTGAGATATCTATTAGCTGTTTTAATATCACCTTCGTCTAATGCTCTGCGTATTTTGGTGCTGCTTACCGTGATGTTGTTTTCACTCTCTGGGGGAATTTCTTCCACTTTAAAGTCATAACCAGATCCGTATTCTTTTAAGCTCTTAAAACTACCTTCTCGATTACAACCAAAATGATGATCATGACCAATTACTAGTTTTTTAGCTCCAATACTATTCACCAAAATGTTTCTTACAAAGTTCAGAGAAGTGATACGGCTAAATTCCCTGGTAAAAGGATGAACAATTAGATAACCAATGCCAGTATCCCTTAACAGATCAATTTTTTCCTGTTGAGAGTTGATCATTTTAAAATGAATATCCGGCTGCAATATCATTCTTGGATGAGGATTAAAAGTCAATAACACCGATTCCCCATTATTTTCTCTCGCAACGGTATTCAATTGAGAAAGAATTTTTCTGTGGCCTAGATGAACCCCGTCAAAAGTACCAGTAGTTACCACAGCGTAATCGAGTTTGCCAAAGTTGTCAAGCGAAGAGTAAACCTTCAAGAAGTTGAAGTTTAAGAGATTACAAATCAGTTTTATACAGCAGATACACGTCTATTAGTATTGGATCCAAAATTAAGAAAATTAATACTTCCGGATTTCTTTACTTTGGGTAAAACATCTATTTTTACAGACAGTCAAATTTTCACATAGCTATTCTGCTAATTTTTAAAATAAGGTATGTCTCAAGTAGGTAAGGTCGCTCAGGTTATTGGTCCTGTGGTTGATGTGTATTTTGATACTACTCAAGGCGAGCTTCCCAAAATTTACGATTCTCTTGAAGTAACTAGACCAGATGGAAGAGTTGTAGTGCTTGAAACTCAGCAACACATTGGAGAAGATACCGTGAGGTCCATTGCAATGGATTCTACCGATGGCCTGATCCGTAGCCAAGAGGTTAAAGCTACTGGGAGTACCATTAGAATGCCTACGGGAGAAGCCATTCACGGTCGTCTTTTCAATGTAATTGGCGATACTATTGACGGAATCAATCCGATTTCCAAAGAAAACAGCTTACCTATTCACCGTGATCCACCTAAGTTTGAAGACTTGTCTACTTCTTCAGAAGTGCTCTATACGGGCATAAAAGTAATTGACCTTATAGAGCCGTATTCCAAAGGAGGGAAAATTGGATTATTCGGCGGTGCTGGTGTAGGTAAGACCGTGTTAATTCAGGAGCTGATTAATAATATCGCCAAAGGCCATGGCGGCTTTTCTGTATTTGCTGGAGTGGGAGAACGTACCCGTGAAGGAAATGACCTCCTGCGTGAAATGATCGAGTCGGGAATTATCAGATATGGAGAAGAATTTTCTAAATCTATGGAAAAAGGCAATTGGGATCTTTCTAAAGTTGACATGGAGCAAATAAAAGAATCCAAAGCTTCTTTTGTTTTTGGTCAAATGAATGAGCCCCCTGGCGCTCGTTCCCGTGTGGCTCTTTCTGGTTTAACACTGGCGGAATATTATCGTGATAGGAAGGGGGATAGAACCGGTCGGGACATACTTTTTTTTATCGACAATATTTTCCGTTTCACTCAGGCTGGATCTGAGGTATCTGCTCTTTTGGGGCGTATGCCATCAGCAGTAGGCTACCAACCAACTCTGGCTACTGAGATGGGGGCGATGCAAGAACGCATTACTTCTACTAAAAACGGGTCTATTACCTCTGTACAAGCAGTATACGTACCTGCAGACGACTTAACTGATCCTGCACCTGCTACCACTTTTGCTCACCTAGATGCAACTACTGTATTAAGTCGTAAAATATCGGAGCTTGGTATTTATCCCGCAGTAGACCCATTGGATTCTACCTCACGTATCCTTACATCTGAAATTGCAGGAGATGAGCATTATAGTTGTACTCAGCGCGTAAAAGAGATTCTACAACGTTACAAAGAGTTGCAGGATATTATCGCTATTCTTGGTATGGATGAGCTTTCTGAGGACGATAAGCTAACAGTACATCGCGCTCGTAGAGTGCAGCGTTTTTTATCTCAACCCTTCTATGTCGCGGAGCAGTTTACGGGACTTCCAGGAGTATTCGTTAACATTGGAGATACCATCAGGGGTTTTAATATGATCCTCGAAGGTAAAATGGATAAGTATCCCGAAGCGGCCTTTAATCTTAAAGGCCGTATTGAAGATGTAATTGAAGTCGGAGAAAAAATGTTGGCAGAAGTACAGTAAGTTCTATAATTATAAGTTTTAAAAGTCTTGAAATCTGAAGCTAAGCTATGTATTTAGAGATCATAACACCTGACGATAAGGTTTTTGAAAGTAATGTCGATGCTGTGCAACTTCCCGGCAAGCATGGTTCGTTCCAGGTATTGGATAATCACGCACCTTTAATCAGCACCTTAAATGAAGGAACAATAAAGATAAACCTACTCGATTCTCATAAGAAATTTAAGTGCTTAAACGAAAAGATTGAGCCAGATAAGAGCAATGACAAAATATTACGCCTTAATATAAAACAAGGGGTAGTAGAGGTGCAAGACAACAAAGTAATTGTTTTAACGGACTAAGTCCCTTTTCCTGAAATATTTTCCACTTTGGGTTATGTGCTAGTTTTAAGAGATTATTTCCAAAGTTTGTTAATGAGAATTTGTACCGGCTGTTCTCACCGTTGTTATGTCAAAATGTGATAATAATTTCTTATTGTTCATTGCTTTAAATCTGGCTAATTTGGTTTTATCATACTTCCAAAAATCTTTACTATGTCATTTACATGAGCAGAAGTCCCTTTAATAAACTCATTAGCATAAACTCCATGAGAGCATCATTCGATCGCTATTTTTTCTGTAAATATCCCATCTGTGGTCTCTATTATGCATGAGGTAGTACTCTGACGATATATCGCTCATATTTTAGGTCTCGCTTACTCTTAGGGAAACACTAATTTTTTGACAAACCCTGCATTTTTTAAATACAAAACTTGACAAATTGGTGCTATTCTCTATAGCTTTAGTCTATGAAATCAAAAACGAAATCGATTGGCGACGGAAGAAGCAATATAGTCAAAGCGGACAGTTTAAAAAGTCCTGATGAGTGGGAGGAAATTGCACGCGCAATACTTACGGAAAATGGTGCTGAGCTAAAAAACATGACATTATTTTCACCAATCCGTCTTTTGGGAGCAAAATAAAAATTGAGCATCAACATATCCTAAAGCGTTATGACCTTGGTCATGAATGAAAGAGGGGAGATCAAAAGGATAGCAAGTGGACAAAAACTAATACGACCAAAAATACCGAACCATAAATTCTCTTTAATAGAACTTTGTTTGAATCTATTGAAAAATGGTGGTAGAATGGCAATTGTTCTTCCTGACGGTATTTTTGGGAATCCTACAGATGGATATATCAGAGAATGATAAAAGACAAGGTGGAAATCTTAGCAGTTATAGATTGTCCGCATAATACTTTCATGCCTCATACCCACACAAAAATAAGTGTCCTTCTATTGAAAAAATGGAATAATCGCAAGCAGAAGAATTACCCCATAATGATGAGTGTGATCGAAAAATGCGGGCACAATACTCGAGGGACTGAAATTTACGTAAAAAATGGCGGAGAAGATGTTTTAGATGAGGAATTGAGGAATTTTTAGAATCAACGGAAATATTCAAAAATTACCCAAACAGAGTTATTAAAAGGCCTAACCGTTTAGGTTTCACTTTATATGAACAAGACCTAGAGGGTGATATTTGGATTCCCAGATATTATGATCCCGATACAGAGAAAAAATTGAAGATCATGGAAGGCTCAGGAAAATTTGAAATGAAATCAATTCAGAGATTAATTGATGAATGCACTTTAGCAATTAAGCCTGTAGGTTCAACTGTAGGTAGTTCAGAATACAAAATTTATGAACCATATACCGTTCTTAAGAACATCCGATATTGGTGCTTGGGAAACTAAGAAATTATGCGGTTCAAAATGTGAACGAAGAACTCCATCTTAAATACAAAGAAAAGCAGAATTTAGAAGAAGATATCCTGTTTATTAAAGATGGAACATAATAGAATTGGAGAGGTGATTATATTAACAAAACATGATCTTAAAATGTTGGTTCAAAACCACTTCTTGAAAATCAGGTCATTAGACCAAGAGAGAATAGACCCTTACTTTCTCCTTTATCTTTATGCATACTCCCATTGTCAGGAAACAAATTGATGAGAAAATTTTTATTCAAGTGACAATATCGAAAATAGGAAATAGATTGAACGAAGTTTGTCCTACCTGTTTTGAAAGATAGTTCCAAAAGAGAAGAGATTGCCAAGCAAGTGAGAGAAAAAATAATGCTACGAGCACAAGGAAAATCAGAGATTAAAGATATCTTTAATAAAGAGGAAGTCACCAGCTTAGGAAATTAAAATGAGCAACACGCAAAAGAAGATTGACAAAGCAACTAAGATATTACTGAACACCTAGCTTCCAAAGAGCATATTTAAGGATAATCCCATCAAAGTAGGAGTTAGAAAAGAAATTCGTTATGCGAGTAGACTGTAGGGACAAGCTAACGATGCGGGAAATCTAGTAATGTAAGGTGGGGCATAGCTTGTGTTAATGGCCTGTCAATTTAAATACATAATTCCATAATTCCTAATTTTTTATATTTACATCCCTTAAAAGGCTATCACATAAGTCTCTACAATGGTGGTTGTAGCTCAGTTGGTTAGAGCGCTGGATTGTGGTTCCAGAGGTCGTGGGTTCAAGCCCCACCTACCACCCGTAAATTAAACTTGCCAATAAAGGCAAGTTTTTTATATTCTATTTTTTCTAAATATCCGGAAATATCAATATCTTGTTTCTTTCAAGCTGGTATCCGTCCAAAGAGCATCCTACTTTAGGAACCTTTGTGCAAAGACATTGCAAGGCAGTGTCTCTCTATACCCAAATAACTCTCATTTACGTTACGGCTTCAGAGAGAAACAAAATTGAGACTAAGTACAGACACAATCTGAGTGAGATTATTGTATACCACAAGAGAAAAATACCCCTAATAAGCCACTTAATAGCTCTCAAAAAAGCTTATTCAAAAGCTAAACAGTTAAACGGAAATTTTGATCTTATCCATCTACACGTTGCTTATCCCACAGGAGTTTTTGTTCTTTTTCTCAATTTGCCCTATATAGTTACCGAGCATTTTACCGGTTATTTACCTACTTCAAAATTTAAGTGGTGCTATTGGAAGAAGTTTGTTACTAAAATTATTCTAAACAAAGCAAGACTACTGCTTCCCGTTTCTGAAGACCTAGGTAATGCCTTATTGAAATTCTCCCCTAAATCGAATTTCCAAAAGATATCCAATGTAGTGGACACCAGCATTTTTTATCCGATGTCATCAAAATCAGAAGTTTTCACTTTTTTGCACATTTCTACTTTAAATGAAGAAACTAAAAATATCAGCAATTTACTGGACGCAATGAGCCTTCTACAAAGAGATAAAAGATCATTTAAATTTCTGATAGGAGGAGATGGTGATATAAGAGAACTCCAAAGGAAAATTAAAGCAAAGAAACTAGACCTTTCTAGAATTGAAGTTTTTAGTGCTAAATCATCTCAAGGAATAGCAGAGCTAATGAGCCAATCTAACTGTTTTGTTCTTTCTAGTCATATTGAAAATCAGCCCTGTGTAATACTGGAAGCCCTTTGCTGCGGGTTACCAATTATCAGTACCAATGTGGGGGGGATTAAAGAAGAAGTAAGCCCTGAAAATGGTATATTAGTTGAGCCCCACAATACTCAAAAGCTCTATGAAGCTATGCTTAGAATGATGGATACGTATTCCCATTATAACTTAGTCCAAATAGCTCAAAAAGCCAAGAAGCACTATTCTAATAAAACAATCGGTAAGAAGCTAATGGAAATATATTCTAACGTACTGAATAAAGATTCATAAGATCGTTTGTACCCATATTCTGATTGGATAAAAAACCTTCTCCATGTTCAACTCCTATTAACCTTCCCATTTCCCGGGAACTGCAAATAACATTATTTAAGAAATGCTGGCTGCTGATAAGGGTTTCAGGTTCTTTGGAATCGGGATTATAAAACTGAGATGTATGAGCTTTTAGAGCCCCGCGCTTGGTTTGAATATGGTTGCTGATATTGATGATTATATCAGGCTTTAGGTTGTGAAACTGGATATAGTGCAATATTAGGTGTGGACGATGAGCCTGTTGAGTTTCTCCATTAAGTTTTGTTTTTACCTTTCTCAAACCTGCTAAAAAACTTGCTGTTTTTACCAGCTCAGCTCCCCTATTGTGGTCCGGATGCCTGTCGGTAAGCGCATTGGCAAGAACGACTTCCGGTTGATATTTGCGAATCATTTTTATTACTTTCATCTGATGGTTCACATCATTAATAAAAAAAACATCTTTAAATCCGAGGTTTTCCCGAACTTTCATCCCCAATATTTCTGCGGCTTTTTGCCCTTCATCATCCCTTATTTCAGGTGTTCCCCGTGTACTCATCTCTCCTCTTGTCAAATCAACAATCCCGCATTTATACCCTTTTGAGGCTTGTAAAGCCAATGTTCCAGCACAACCAAGCTCTATGTCATCAGGATGAGCACCAAAAGCAAGTATATCTAATTTCATAAATTTAAGGTTCACACAAGAGCCATAAAAATCCCTGCTCAAGCAGGGATTTTACAAGTCTATTTATGGATGAAGCTTATTTTGTTTTGAATTCAAACTCAACTTTACCAGTATTACTGCAGTTACAGGTATTATCCGTTGGGTCTACTCGGATAATTTTGATAACGGCAAAATCGCTACTTCCTCTCAGTTTAGCAATATAAATATCATTATCATCTGGATTAGTCACTGTAGGTGAAGCGGCACCGGCAGCATAAGCAATTGCCGCAGTTTCCACACTGGCATTCTCATAATCAAAGGAGGTAGAGACCTTGACAAAGCTAGTGGAATTAGCGGCTTCCCAGCTTCCCGTGAAGCCAGCTCCTGCCATATCTGTATTCTTCATATCTTTATTTGCATCTGGTTCACTAATACTTACCTCAGTTTCATTCACCAGATCATAAGCGCCTTCAAGGCTTCCTTCAATGTGAAAGAAATTGCTCTTTACTTTATTGGTCAGAGGAGTGGTAGGGGCGGTAACCTTTACTGTAATGGTCGCTTTATCATTCAAATCTTTTTTGTCGGTTACAGTAAAACTGTAAACTTTATCACCCATGCTAGTTCCTAAATTCAGGGTAATTCCATCCTTGTAAATTTCATCGTCTGCGTTGGAGATTTTATAAGGGAGTGTATTACCGTTGTTAGTTTGCTTTGAAATAGAAACGCCATCAATAGCTATATCAAAATCCTCAAGGTCAGCATCCCCTTTCCTGGCTTCCCAGCTAAATGCCAGATCGGTTTCTGTGGTAGCATCAATCCGGCCGTTCTTACCATCCGAAATGCCAATATTGTTTTCTCTAAGGATTAATATTGGTGGATTACGATCCTTCTCCCCCTCCTTAGAACAAGAAGCGATAAATACACTCAAAACACTTAGTAGACTAAGAACAAATGATTTTAGTTTTCTCATGATTTAATAATATAATAGTTTTAATTAATATCTATTTAAGACGTGAACATCGTTTACAGGTGTAAAGTAACCTGAAATAAAGTTTGCCAAAGGTAAAGTTTTCTATTAATTTCACAATAATAAATAATTAACTACGATCGTAAAAAGATTTTAGAATAAAGGTTTTTCCTTCTTTCAGGCTTGCCTTCTACGACTTGATATTTTGCTTCTTTATAACCTAGACATTTGTCTTTTAATCTTCCCTCTATTATTTCTATCGCCAATGGGCTTACATCTATAACCTATCCACTTCCTATCTAACTTTTATCAATGCCTCTGCAGCGGTCCCACATCTGCAAAAGGGGTCTAAAACAGTATCGCCTTTATTTGGAGCTGGTTTTGATTGAGTGTAACTAAATTGTCTATAGAATTTAGTATCAAATCATCTTGTTTAAGGTGTTAAAGAACATCTAATTTTTGTCAGTGCTTCTATGTATTATACCTATAGGCAAACTCCAATAAGATAACCATCTAAGTACTTAGTACTTAGATGCTGATAAATACCATAAATCCCTCTTTTTACAATAGACCAGAACTCTTCTATTGTATTGGTATGAATGTCATCACAGCAAAATCTTTCTTTATGCTTAATGATTTTTATGATACATATAACCCCCCCCCCCCCTCCATACTTTTGATATTAGGATGAATTCTGGTCTGTCATAAGAGTGCTTTTTCTCCAATCTACATTCGCTCCTATCATTTTATCAATTTCATATTTATTAGGGTTGTCTGTCTTTTCAGCATGTACAGATCCTTTTCTCTCTACCATTCCTAGAATAGAAGCCTTCTTACTTCCGCTACCTCTCTTATTGTTTGTTGTCCCATGAAAAATACTGCCTATGCATACATGCAAAGTACAATGGCATTTAGAACATATATATTTTGCATCTTTTCGTTTTTTCTTTGTCTTGTGCTCATTCCCACAATTAAGAGCAAGTTGGCTTTCCCTCCCACTTTATACTTTCTAAATAGTTTATACAAACCTCTTCTGTAGAAAAGTTCTTATAGACATCTGGTATATTCATTTCTTTGCTCGTTTAATCAACTATATAAATACAAGATTTTAATATAGTTAATTATTTATTATTGCTGTTAATTCTCGGAATTTTAATAGTGATTATTACATTGCATACCTAACATTTGATACTTTTGCCACTTAAAAATAAAATCCATTTAACCCATTGAGAATGGAATGGTAGGTAATAAAACATTTACCATGATCAAGCCCGATGCTGTTGAAAATGGGCATATCGGAGCAATTTTAGAAAAAATTAATGGATCTGGCTTCCGCATTACAGCTCTAACTATGACTCAACTTTCACGTGTGGAAGCCAGTAAATTTTACGATATTCATCGAGATAGGCCTTTTTTTGATGAATTGGTGAATTATATAACATCCGGCCCTATAGTGGCAGCTATACTCGAAAAAGAAAATGCTGTTGAAGATTTTAGAAAACTAATTGGTGCTACTGACCCCCTAAAAGCTGAGGGGGGTACTCTCCGTAAATTATATGCCACTTCCATAGTTGCCAACGCCATTCATGGTAGCGACTCAGATGAGAACGCTGGAATTGAGGGAAATTTCTTCTTCAGCCAGCGCAGCCGCTTCTAAAAACTCAAAAACGCTCTTGCAAGAAAGGGTATTTTTCATTTGAATATCATCTCTTTTATGGGCTCCCCTTTAAACCGTTTATTCAGGCGATTAATCAAGTCTGTCTTCCGCATAGAAAGCTCCTTACGTACAGTGGACGACAAAAGGTAAACGGAGAATACTCCTGCGTTCAATTTTACTTTTTTTGTCTTGTCATTTATAAACTCACCTGCTAGTTCTTTCCAGCAGGCGTAAATTTCTTTTTCGAGTAGTTTTTCATCTAACTCATAAGCTTGTAAAAACCCTTGTATGGCCTCTTTAAGGCTTAGTTCATTGTTCTTTTTCACGTATAAGAGTCCCTTTTTCTATGATAAATATCTTGGCTTTTTCACTAATGCTCTTCACTAATTCAAATGTTCTTTCGAGATGAGTGTCGGTAATGAATATTTGCCCGAATTCTTCCTCATCTACTAAAGTAATCAATTGTTTTACGCGTTTTTCGTCTAATTTATCAAAAATATCGTCGAGCAGAAGCAAGGGTTTCACACCCTTCTTTTCTTTCAGAAATTCATACTGTGCTAGCTTTAAAGCTATGAGAAAAGATTTTTGCTGACCCTGTGAACCAAATTTTTTTACACTCCTGTTTCCTATCTTAAAATCCAGATCATCTTTATGAATACCTACTCCTGTATATTGATTTAGGCGGTCTTTATGAAGATTTTTTTGCAGTAAGTCTTCTAACTTCTCCTCGTGTAGCTGAGAATTGTACAGCATATTTGGGTCTTCCTTATTACTGTAGATAAACTCATAATAGTAAAGTAATCTGGGTTTTAACATTTCAGTAAAGTCCTTTCTCTTTTCAAAGATCGGATAGCCTTTTTTTACTAAGTGCTGATCATAAATAGTAAGGTTCTCTGAGTCAAAATTCCGGGTGGCCGTAAAATACTTTAGCAAAGCATTTCTTTGTTGCAGAGCCTTGTTGTAGCGAATTACATTGTCTAGGTAAATGGAGTCAGACTGGCCAATTACCGAATCCATGAACTTCCTTCTGATTTCCGAGCCCTCAGTAATCAAATCACGGTCGTAAGGGGAAATCACTACTGAGGGAAATTGTCCAATATGATTAGCCAGCTTACGATATTTTTTTTCGTTCTCTTTAAAAATTTTCTTTTCTCCTTTTTTGACCCCACAATAAATGTGGTAATCCGAATGATTCCTTTGAAATTCTCCTTCTACAACTAAAAAAGATGTTTTGTCTTTGATATTCTGAGAGTCAGAAGGATTTAAATAACTCCTACAAACGGACAAATAATGAATCGCATCTAACACGTTGGTTTTACCTGACCCATTATTGCCCACCAGGCAATTAATATTTTCCGAAAAATTAAATTCAGCTCGTCCCCAGTTCTTAAAGTTGAGAAGATTAAGGTGTTTTAAAAACATATCATCAAAATTAAGGCTTTAGCAATCGGGATAATTAGTTTAGTCAATAGAAAAAGGTTAATTTTGCACCTTTTACGAAAATGCTCATTTTATAAATGGCTAAAAAAAGTAAACAGGACAAAGGGGTATTGGTTGACGTAGGTCAAACCTTAACTCGGGCTGAAAGGTATGTGGAAGAAAATCGTAGGAGCTTAACTCTCATAGCTGGCGCATTAGTGGTTTTAGTTGGAGGATATTTTGTCTATACAAGTTTTTATTTGAGTCCACTGGAACAAAAAGCACAAGAGCAAATCTTTAAAGCCCAACAATATTTTGAAGAGGACTCTTTACAGCTTGCTGTAAATGGCGACGGACAGAAATTGGGTTTTGTAGATATAGCTCATGAATATAAGGCCACTAAAGCCGGAAATCTGGCAAACTATTATGCTGGTGTCAGCTATCTTAATATAGGTGAATTTGAAAATGCCATTAGGTACTTAGATGAATTTGATTCCAATGACCCCGTTTTGTCGGTTGTTGCCACTGGCTCTATCGGAGACGCTTTCTGGGAATTAAATCAACCAAAGGAAGCGTTGGAGTATTACGAAAAAGCTGTTAGTGGAAATGAAAATGCCTATATAGTACCCTTTTATCTTAAAAAGGCAGGTGTAGTGGCAGAGCAATTAGGTAAACTTAAAAAAGCGAAAAGGAATTTTACCCGTATACAAAAAGAATTTAAAAACAGCCGTGAAGCTGGTGATATTGAAAAATACATAGCCCGCATTGAAGCTAAGTTAAATCCTTAATGGCTACAGGTGGAAATGAGTTTCTAGCATTTGATAACAAGGCTATTCCCAATAGTTCTGGAATGTTTTTTGGAATTGTGGTCTCCGAATGGAACTGGGAGATTACTGATAAGCTGTATGAAAAAGCTCTTAGTACCTTAATCAAAAACGGAACTTCTAAAACACAAATCACTACGATTAATGTTCCCGGTGCTCTTGAATTGGTTTACGGGGCCAAGTTGCTTTGTGAAAAAGATATCTTTGATGCCATTATAGTCATTGGTTGTATTATACAAGGAGAAACTCGTCACTTTGATTTTATTTGCCAGGGAGTAACTCAAGGCATACAACAGCTAAACGTCCGTTACAATACTCCTGTAATTTTTTGTGTACTGACCGATGACAATATTGAACAGTCACGAGAGAGAAGCGGAGGAAAGTACGGCAATAAAGGAAAAAAATGTGCAATAGCAGCTATAAAGATGGCCGCTCTTTAGCCGTTTTAAATAGTTAATTACTCCTTTTTGAAAGTCCCACTTAAGGAGAAAATAGAAGTAAAATGAACTCTATTTTTGTAGCTAAGCAGATAAACCGCAAAAGGGGAGATGGGGGCTTACAGCAAACCGATGGTGTTCGGTGGTTTATGGCTGTTGAAAAACTTTAGAAACAATCCCTTAAGCTAAGTATAGTGTTAAAAACACCTAAAAGCTGCCTGGATAGGCAATCCTTTTATTTTCGCACCTATTATGATTGACACCCATAGCCATATTTATTTATCTGATTTTAAAGATGACTTGGAACAAATCCTGAAAAGGGCTAACGAAGCCAATGTACAGGAAATTTACATGCCTAACATAAATATAGAAAGTATTCCTTTACTAAAAACCACCGCAAAAGAACAATCCGATTGTAAACCCATGATGGGCCTTCATCCCGGTTCGATTAAAGAAGATTATAAAGAACAATTGGCCTTGATTCTCAAGGAACTGGAAGAAAAAACCTACTATGCCGTAGGCGAAATTGGTGTTGATCTGTACTGGGACAAAAGCTTTCAAAACGAACAAAAAAAAGCTTTTGCTATTCAAATCGAAAAAGCCAAGAAATTGAAGCTTCCGGTTGTTATTCACTGCCGGAAAGCCTTTGACGATACATTTGCAGTGCTGAAGGCCTATACGGATGAACATCTTTGGGGTATTTTCCACTGCTTTACCGGAAATGAAAAACAAGCACGACGCGCTATTTCGCTAAACATGAAGCTCGGTATAGGTGGGGTTGTTACTTTTAAAAATTCTGGCCTTGACAGCGTAATTAAAAATGTGGATTTACAACACATCGTTTTGGAAACCGATGCTCCTTATCTAGCCCCGGCTCCTTATCGTGGCAAGAGAAATGAACCTTCTTATCTCAAACTGATTGCCAAAAAACTGAGTGCTATAAAAAATATTAGTCTGCAAGAAGTAAACGAGATAACTACCTGCAATGCTAGACAAGTGTTCGGTTAATGACAGGCATTAATAAAAATGCTCACACCCTATGGTGATAACAAATTGATACAAAATAAGTTAGTTCTTCCGATTGACAACAGCTACAATAGATGGCAATATTAAGTTCAAACGTCTTGATGTTATGAAAATTGCGAAGCTTCCATACCCAGACAACTGTTTCAATGTTGTTAACAATGTCCTGTACGAACGTGCCAAAGGCGTTGTCGTACGTTCGTTCGTTATACTTCCAGCACACTTCAGTAACATACAGTGGAATATACTGCTTACGGTAATGATGATGAGAACTGTACCAAGCGCATTTGAGAAGTGACCAAAAACCCTCGATTGTATTGGTACGGGTATCACCTTCAGCATGGCTTTCATTGTGATTGATAACGGTGTGAGCAACACTTGTGCCTTTACAATGTGGACAGTGAGGCGAATCGCCCCAACGGCATATTCTCAAGGTGTTCAATACAAGCTTCCTGGTTAGAATAACGACTAAAGATTGTTATTAAGTTCATAACTATCAAATGGAGCCATTTCCCCAATTAAGTTACTAAGGATACTAGCAAAATTTGATTTTGTTAGCCCTGTTGAAATAGCAGAGCACATTGGTGGATTTTTGCGTACCCAACCAGTGAATTATATTTTGGAGGCATGTTCTTTGAGAGGAAACAACTGTTATTTGGAACATTTGAATTAGAGCTCAACAACTACGTCAAAGCCAATAAATCTACTCAAAGGTAAGAACATGGACAGATAGGAATTTTTTTGATTTTGTAGTGAACAACTCTTTATAAGTTCAGGTTTAGTTGGCGACCTATCATTTCTAACTTTGGTGAAACGGTATTTTATTTTTGTCTCTCAAAAAATTAGCTTCACAAACAGCTATTTATGGATTAAGCAGCATTTTGGGTAGAACCCTTAATTTTTTGCTGGTTCCCATACACACTAGGGTCTTAGGACGCGAGGCCTACGGTATTAACACAGATCTGTATACTTATATCGCCTTTTTGATGATTGTCCTGATCTTTGGGATGGAAACCGCTTTTTTCCGCTTTGCTCATAAAAAAGAGACCGATCAAACTAAAGTCTTCAGTACGGCTTTTGTTTTTGTGATAATAATATCAGGTTTATTCCTTCTCTTTTTTGCTTTGAATTTTAAGACTTTAAGCGTGGTTCTTCGTTATGAGAAGCTTCCTCATCTACTTTGGATTACCTTGGGCATTCTACTTCTAGATGTAGTGGCCGCTTTGCCTTTTGCTCAGCTCAGGGCTAGGGATAAAGCCAAGTATTTTGCTATAGTCCGCCTCTCTCAAATTGGTTTAACGGTATTGTTTAATCTGTTTATTTTTTTGGTTTTGCCGCTTTTACATCAACGAGGTTTGATGAGCCTTCTGCCATCTCCCGATAAAAATCCCAATGGAATTACTTACATTTTTGTAATTAATCTTATTGCCAGCAGTTTTATGATGATTCTCTTATTATCTCAATTGCGCTTAGTTCATTTAAAGTTAGTGGACTCAAAACTGCTAAAGCAAATGGTTGTTTATAGCTCGCCTTTAGTCATAGCAGGTTTGGCCGGTACCATTAATGAAATGCTTGATCGGCAGATGATTAAATACCTTCTGCCTAAAGAAAATTCTCTACAGGAAGTGGGGGTATACGGAGCGGTATATAAGATTTCTATTTTCATGACGTTATTCATACAAGCTTACCGTTATGCTGCTGAGCCATTCTTCTTTCAGTCCACTGGAAAAAATGATTCGAGAGAGGTATGTGCTCGGGCTTTAAAATACTTTGTTTTTGCAATGGGCTTTATTTTATTTGGCATTGTAGCCCTGATTGACGTAGTTAAACACTTTATAGGAGAAGAATTTCAAGATGGAATTTGTATAGTGCCTGTCCTGTTAACTGCCAATTTATTTCTGGGCATACAAGCTAATTTATCTATCTGGTATAAAATGACGGACAAAACTTTAGCCGGGGCATTGATAAGCTCAACGGGAGCAATTATTACTATTCTGCTCAATCTTCTATTGATTCCTCAGATGGGCTTTGAAGGAGCAGCGTGGACAACTTTGGTTTGTTATCTAAGCCTTAGTCTAATTACTTTTATCTCCGGTCAGTTGATTTATCCCATTCCCTATGAAACGAGGAAAATCGTTCTCTATATCTTGCTTGCAATAGGTTTAACAAGCTTGTCTTTCTTGCAATTCCGGAAAATGATTTTGCCTAATATTCTATTGGGATTTATGCTTTTAGGTAGTGTTTACTTATTGGATCGAAAAAATATTAAACTCTTATTTTCCCGCTTTCGTTAATGGCCTTTTTATTTTTTCATAGTACTAATCCTGACATGTCAAAAATGTTATCGGAATCCGTTAGTAAGATATACTCTGGAACTGAATTGTTTGGGGGTCAGTTATTTAAAAAAAATAAAGGCCATGCTTTTTACACTTATAAAGAGAAACATACTCAGAAGATTTTTATTGATGGGCCCGTTTTGAGCGGAGAGATAGAGTTTCCCATTTCTGTCAGCCGATTAAAAAACTGGAGCGGTGAGTTCTGTGGTATATTCTGCTCTAAAGGAGAAATCAGTTTTTTTGGCAACCACACAGGATCACGGAAGCTATTCTACTTATTTGAAAAGGAAACTCTAATTGTTTCGACCTCTCTCCTCCAGCTTAATTATATGTCCAGAAAAGCGGGTTATAAACCCTCTCTAAAGGAGGAGTCCATTTGGAGTCTTTTGAGTTATGGTTATTTACCTGAGAATTTAACCCTGCTAAAAAATGCTTATCGCATTAGACCGGGAGAGTACATAACCTATGATAAAAGGGGACTTCATAGAAACTTTTACCATCGCTTTGTAGCTGAAAAAAATTATTCCTTTACAGAAACACAGTGGATAAATCAACTGGAAAATACTTTTGAGAATGCCTTTCGAAGGATTTATAAAACTGACCCAGCTCATCAACATACCCTTACGCTAAGTGGTGGTTTGGACTCTCGCATGGTCCTAGGGCAATTTATTATTCAGAAAAAAGTACACCCTTCAATTTATTGCATGTCGCAGAGTAATTATGATGATCACCTCATTTCCAAGCAAATAGCTGAAGATTATAAACTGGACTATCATTTTACTGCTTTGGACAACGGAAATTATTTGAAGAATGTTGAAGAAAATATTCTTTTGAACGATGGCTTAACACTTTATCCCGGCACGGCTCACTTTTTAAAATTGTTGAAAGAATATTCATTAGCTCAATATCCATTTCTGTACACCGGCCTGATAGGTGATGCTATTTTAGCGGGGTTTAACACTTCTAAAAAAGAGAATAAACCTAATTTTAAGACTGGGGCCTTTTCCCAGATGTTTCTCAATCAAACGGAGGAAATGCTTCGTCCTTATCGACTTGAATATCACACAGAAGAAGATTTTAGTTTCTATTCCCGCCTCAGTAATGGGGTAATGAACGGGGTTTGGATCGCTGAACCATATACCATTGTGGTTTCCCCTTTTATGGATACCAATTTTATCGCTTTGAGTCTTAGTATTCCAGCTAAATTGAAGTTCCGCCATCGGTTATATCTAAAATGGCTACAGGAAAAGCACCTCTGGATGACTAAATATAAATGGGAAGCTGTACACGATTATCCTAAAAGAAACAGGCAGATTAAAGCACGTTATTGGAATAAAGTAAAAAAACTGTGGAGGTCTCATGTTTTAAACTCAGACCTAAAGACAAGCATGAATCCTTATGTACATTGGGGGAAACACAATCCAATATTGATCGAGGAGTTGGAAACTCGTCTACTGAATAATTTGGAGTACTTGAATAACAACAACTTAATAAAAGCATCGCAAAAGCTTTTTAGAAATGGAGGGCTACTAGAAAAAACCTTAGCTGTAACTGCGGTTATCACTGCCAAAGCTTATTTGGAAGGATGGACTTCAAGCAAATAAAAGGTATAGGCAGCTTTTTGAAATGGGGGGGAGGTCATATTTTCTTTGCCAATATAGTTTCCAAACTTTTGAGTTTTAGCTGCTCCGTAGCAGCTATTCGCCTATTAACCGCCGATAGCTACGGAGTCATTACCTACGCTTTATCAGTTGTGCTTTTTTTAGTGCCTTTTATGGGTGGTGGATCTCATTTTGGCATACTTCGTTTTGGCCCTTTACAAAAAAGCAAATCCATGAAAGAAAAGCTCTATAAAATGAGTCTTCAAAAGGGCTCTTTTTTCAACATTCTTTTGTTTTTAATTCTACTTACTTTGGCTTTTCTACCGCTTTTTGATATTGAAAAAACCCGAACTTTCATCCTAATTCTTAGCTTACAGATTTTTATTTTATTCCCTTTTGAGTTGATTAAGTCTCATTTCAGGATATTGATGAAAAATCGCACTTATGCCTATATTGACGTAGTTTTTTACAGTTTTCAGATTTTTCTCGTTTTTACTTTAACTCCTTTTTACAATGAATGGGGTTATATAGCAGCTTTAACCTTATCCCCTTTGATCACTTTTATTATTTATTCTTTTTTAAATATCTCAAACAAGACAATAGATGATTGCAATCAATCTATTATAGAAGAGGGATTTTGGAACTATAGCTTAAAAGCAAGTTTTGGTTCTAGCATTTCTCGGTTACTTTATGTTCTGGACTTTTTTATAATTGGCTTATTGATTTCTGATCCAACTCAAATAGCGGGTTATCGTTCAGCCACTATTATTCCGCTAAGTTTATCATTCGTTCCTCACGCTTATGTTACTGCACATTATATAATTATTTCCTCTAAATACCAAAACAAAATTTATCTTAAAAGTTTTATCTCGGATTATTGGAAAATATTTATTCCACTAACTATTATTACTATAATCTCATTGTGGTTCTTTGCCTCGTTTATTATGAGTTTTTTTTGGGGGAGGGAATATGAAAATTTCTATCCAGTTTTCAAGATTTTGATAATCGGTATTGGTGGAACCTTTTTGTTTCGTCTTCCTTTCGGTAATTTGTTAATGGGAATAGGGCTATCCGGTAAAAATCTTTTAGTTTCAATTTTCACCTTAGTTTTAAACCTGATGCTGAACCTCTTGCTTATTCCTAAATTTGGCATTATAGGCGCCGCCTGGGCTACTACTAGTAGCATTTGGTTTTCTGGACTTTTAGCTTGGTTGTTTTTTAAATCATATGTAACCCGAGTTCCAAAATGACGGAAGTGCACATTATTAACCAATTGAGCTTTGATATACTTGCTGAATAAAATAGACTTACTACTCTAATAACTACCAGTCGCTATTGATACTGACCACGCAGGGAAAATTGGAGTTATTCCAGCTAATTTCAGCAATGAAGGGCCTAAACCAATCACTGCAAACATATTGCTTAATTAGCTTTGTAGTGGCATATATTTAAGGTTTCCCTAAGACTTTAATATATGTACTTTTGCCCACATTTTAAATATAAGTCTTGGTCATGAAAATAATAATTCCTATGGCTGGTCGAGGAAAACGTTTAAGGCCCCATACTCTAACAGTCCCCAAACCTCTTATTCCAATCGCAGGTAAGCCTATAGTACAAAGGTTAGTTGAGGACATCGTTAAGGCATGCCATCGAGAAGTGGACGAAATCGCTTTCATTATCGGTGATTTTAGAGAGGAAACTGAGAAAGCCCTAATTGAAATAGCTGAAAAATTAGGAATCAAAGGGAGTATCTATTATCAAGATAAACCGCTGGGAACAGCTCATGCTATTTTATGTTCTACGCCTATGTTGGAAGGAAATATAGTAGTAGCTTTTCCCGATACTCTTTTCAGGGCTAACTTTACTCCAGACAGTAAATTTGATGGGGTTATATGGACCAAAAAAGTGAAAACCCCTCATGCTTTTGGAGTAGTTAAAAAAGACAGGAACGGCTACATAGTTGATTTTATTGAAAAGCCAGCAAAATTTGTTTCTGACGAAATTATTATTGGCATTTATTATTTTAAAGATGGCGCTTATCTGAAGAGTGAACTACAATATTTGATCGACAATGACATGAAAAATAAAGGAGAGTTTCAGCTTACCGATGCTCTACAAAACATGAAAAATAAGGGCAGCAAATTTGCATCTGACACTGTTAGCGAATGGATGGACTGCGGCAATAAAAATGCTACAATAAAAACAAATGGGAAGATTCTAAACCTTATAAAAGACGAAGAACAACTTGTGAGTGATAAAGCTACTGTTGAAAATTCGGAAATACTGGGGCCTTGTTATATAGCAGAGGGGGTTGTAATTAAAAATTCAAAAGTCGGACCCTCGGTTAGCATAGGAACCAATACTAAAGTTATAAATAGTACTATTGATACCACTATCATACAGGAGAACAGCAAGGTGCTCAACGCTAGGCTCACCAACTCTATGATAGGAAATAAAGCGTTGTTTAATGGAAAATATTTGTCCGTTAGTATCGGAGATTATTCCACTATGGAATAAAAAAAAACTCAATAGCTTTTTTTTTCTCATAGCGCTTCTTTTTTCCGGAATCTTAATAGCACAGAAAGGAGAACTTGACAAATTCAATGATCTGTTTTTTGAAGCTGAAAAGCAAAAAAGTCTCGGCAACACAGAAAAGGCTAAAAACCTCTATCTAAAACTTTACAATATTACAGATACTAACTCGACTGTAGCTTATGAGCTAGGTATTTATTATTTGGATAAAAATCAAAAAGACAGCACCATATTTTTTGCAGAAAGAGCCGCTAAACTCCATCCGGGAAACAAGTGGTTTAAATTATTAAAAGTCGCTGTTTACCAACAATATGGTCTTACAGAAAAGCAAATCAAAGTACTTAAAGAGCTGATCGAAGCTTATCCGAAAAATCTGGATTATCTATTTGAGCTTTCGCTGGCCTACGTAGAAAACGATGAGTCTAAAAAAGCAATTAATACGCTTCATAAGCTGGAAAAGCTGACTGGGTTTAATGAAATAGTTATTGACCAGAAAAAGAAAATCTATTTACAGAAAGGTGATTTAGATGCTGCCGTTAAAGAGCAGAAAAAGTTAATTGAGGTTTATCCTAAAGAATTGAGCTACTATGGACAGCTAGCTCAGATTTACCAGATAAATGGCTTTGGAAAAGAAGCTTTTGATATTTATCAGACCATGCTTCAGATTTCCCCAAGTGATCCTTCTCTTCACTTGGATTTAGCTCAATATTACCGCAATAGGAAAGAATATGAAAAATCATTCTATCATCTTAAAAAAGCTATGACCAGTCCTGACCTCGACATAGGCGGAAAAATACCGATATTGATTTCCCTTTTTAATACAGTTGAGATGGATTCTACTTTAAATAAAGAAGCTTATCAAATTTTAGAAAATGCAATCGCCAGTAATCCAAAAGAACCTAAAGTCTATATCATATACGGTGATTTTCTCAACAGGGATGGAAGAGGACGAGAAGCCTTGACTTTTTACCGGAGAGCAACCCGCCTAAAGAGTGGTAACACGTTTTTGATTTGGGAGCAAATACTGCTGCTGGAAATGCAATACAAAATGTATGATACCTTGATAAAAGATGCCCCTAAAGCGGTGGAGCTTTTTCCCAATCAGCCTTTACCCTATTTTTTTGCTGGAGTAGCCTTCGCATTTAATAAAAAATACAAAGATGCTATCTACTATCTGGAGGACGGCATTAATTACGTGATTGGAAATCTACAACTAAAAGAGCAGTTCTACCTTCAGCTAGCCGATGCTCATCACCACCTAGAGGAAAACGAAGAGAGCGATCAGTATTTTGAAAAAGCCCTACTCATCAATAATCAAAACCTGACTACATTGAATAACTACGCTTACTATCTCTCTGTAAGAGGAGAAAAGCTGAACAAGGCATTAGCTATGACAGAAAAAAGCAACGTTCTGAGTCCAGCTAACCCCGTTTTTTTAGATACGTGGGCATGGGTTTTATACAAGAAAAAAGAATACGATAAAGCGCTGGAAAAAATGGAGCAAGTAATAGAATTGGATGGAGGTAACAACGGAGAAATTTTAGAGCATTATGGTGATATTCTATTCCAGAACGGCATGACAGAAAAAGCTATAGAACAATGGGGAAAAGCTAAAAACCTGGGTAATACCTCCCCAAAAATTGACGAAAAAATACAGAACCGAAACCTGTAATGCCAAAGAAAATAATATTGCTAACTCTGGTTTTGGCTGCTTGCGTAGGCACTAAAAAACTACCCCAAGAAGGCCCTCTTGTTATCAAAACCAAATTTCTATTGGACAGCATAGAAAGCCATTCCTTTCAATTCAACACTTTGATGTTTTCCGGTATTGGAAACTATAAAGATGACAAACACAATCAGTTTTTTCGTTTTAGGATCAGAATAGTGAAAGACTCCGTTATCTTGATAGATATTACCGATCCGATAATTGGTGCAATCCAAGTTGCTAGAATAGCTCTATATCCCGATAGTATATTTTACGCAAATAACCTAAACAATGAGTCTTTTATCGGTATGGTCAATACATTACAAGAAAAAATGAGATTGGATTTTGATTTTTATGAATTGCAAAACCTGTTATCCTCTAACTTGGGGTTTCCCATTAATGATCATAAACTATATTATCGTCCTGGTTATTACATTTTGGCAAATTTTCCTATAGATAAAGGAGATACATTAATAGATGCCTCTCCTGAAATTCTCAGTCAGCTATCATTCTTCTCCCATTCATTTCGGCCTGGCTCACAACGCAGATCAATTCCAGGATTTGGGAGAACCTATATCGTGGATTACGACAATTATGTCAACTTAGGCGTGTCTTCCTTTCCTGAAATAATCAGAGTAACTTTCACTCAAAACTCATCTAGAGAATTGAAACTAATAATAGAAGACCTAAATATTAACAAATAAACATTCCCTTTTTCCATTCCTAATGATTATGAAAGGATATAATAACTATATCGCTGCCCTAGCTTTTCTTCTCTGTGTCAGTTTTATCAGCTGGGGTCAAGATGATCATAAAGAAAAGTTACAGCAACTCAAAGTCAAATTGCAGAATGATATTAAGCTTGCCAATAAGGTTCTTTCCGAAACCAAAAAAAGCCAAGTACTTTCCCTCAGTGAAATCACTACCCTACAGCAGAAGTTAAAGCTCAGGGAAAGCCTTATTCGAACTATTGATAAAGAGCAGGAAATACTGAATAGAGAAGTTGAAGAACTTCAAGCAAATGTGGACACCATTGAGAAAAAAATTAGCCGTTTAAAGAATGACTACGCCAAAATGGTCCGTCAGACAAGAAAGACCAAGAATAAGTATAGCCGCTTGCTGTTTATCCTGTCATCGAGGAGTTTTAACCAAGCTATTCACAGGCTAGAATATCTCAAGCAATATTCCGAGTATCGTAGAAGGCAAGTGGATGAGATCGTTGCCCATCAGAATGACCTCAATGAAAAAATCAGTATCTTATCCCATCAAAAGGAACGTAAAAATGTACTTAGAAACCAGATAGATACAGAAAGAGAAAAGCTATTAATTGAAAAAGAAGAACAAGAAAAAGCTATTGCCAGACTTCAAAAAAAGCAAAGCCAGATTATTAAAGAGCTTAAAGTCAAACAGGCAAAAGCTAAAAAGCTAGAGAATGAAATCCATCGTATTGTTGCTGCCGAAATTCGCAAGGCTAGAAAAGAAGCCATTAGAAAACAAATAGAAAATGAAGCTAAAAAAGTAGGCCTAGTAGCTGGAAAAGATTATACTAAACGCACAACTAACAATAGGCTAAAAAGGCTGGTAAAAAAGAAAAAAGCTAAATTGAGAACAGCTAATAAGGGCGTTGAAGAACCTATCTCTCCGGCTTATTCTTTAACTCCAGAAGCCATTCAATTAGCTAGTAATTTTGCTGCTAACAAAAATCGTCTGCCCTGGCCTGTAAAAAGAGGCCTTGTAATCTCTGGGTATGGGCCGCAAAGACACTCTGTAGCTAAAAGTGTGATCATTAATAACAATGGGATTGACATCGCCACAGAGAAAGGCAGTAAAGCCCGAGTAACCTTTGACGGCAAAGTAAGCCGTATCATAAGAATTCCGGGAGAAGCCCTCGCTATTATCATTAGTCACGGAAATTACTTTACTCTATATCAAAATCTTTCCGAAGTATTTGTAAAATCAGGTGATAAAGTAAAAGGAATGCAGGAGATAGGTGCTGTTTATACTAATGAAAATGAAGGCTGTTCCATTCTCCACTTTGAGCTTTGGAAACAAACCCAACCCCTTGATCCTCTTTCCTGGTTAGTCAGTAAATAGTTTTAGATTTATGACTAGTTTAAGAGATTATTTCTAAAGTTTTCAACAGAATTATATAATAAGTGTTTCGGTTATTGTTAATTGCATTGAAACTCAGTTTCTTTTAAATGTAATGCACAGTAACACATATTGGTTAAATTTCCTACCTACACAACCATCAAATCTTCACAAGACAAGTGTAAAATTCTCTAAACCACATTCTGAAAAGCAGGTCAGTTTTATGTGTCTGTTTTTCATTGAACTACAATTAAGTACAAAGATATTCTCTTTCTAAACTAGTCATGACCTTAATTTAAAACCTCCTGCTTTCCTCCTGCTTTCCTCCTGCTTTTCAAGTTCTTTCACCATTTTCAGTTGGTATTCCTCCCATTCTTCTTTATGTTCTTCAATATAGGCATCTAGTAACACCTCCTTTAACTCTGGCTTATCAAAATAACCTTGCAACATGGTCTTGGCTTTAGAGCTCAGCCTCTGGTTGGAACTAAAAAGGGCACTGAAGAGGTACGAGTTCATGGAAGTATCGTAAAAGTTTAGGTTCATAAGAGCATCTATAGCATTCATACGAGTGAGGAAATCAAAAGCCGGTGACAGGCGAAAAATCAGCTTTTGTAGTGCTTCATCATTTTGGTACAGCAAAGCTTGATAGGTGAGAACTGTAATTTCCACTTTACGCCCAGGTATGCCCGGCTGTTCCGTATAAATGCTATCGTACAGCCATTGGTTATTTTGGGGGTGCTCCATATCTACCAACAGTTGAATGACTTTTTCGCGCAATTCATAAGAACGACCTTTACGTAAGGTAATCAGCTCTTCCTTAAATTCTTCTTTAAAATCTCCCATGAGATAAATGGCTTCTTTTTGTAATTGCACATCTACGCTGTTTAACGCCAACCGCAAAAGTTTAAGTGCCAATTTTTCACTTCCTTTCATCGCCTGTCGCAAAGTTTCGGCCCGAACCGCAAAGTGTTCTTCGGGATTTTCTACAATGGCGGTTAAAAGCTCCTCTTTTTCACTTAGCTCGAATTGTACCAAAGCCTTAACAGCTATGTAACGATCCAATAAATCAGGTGCTAACAAGGCTTGAGCTTGCCAAAATTCCAACGGCTTTTCTTCCTTGTGTAGAGCCAATATGGACATATTGCTGTTGACGGTCCAGTAGCCCAGTTCTTTAGAATCATCTAAGGGAAGCGTAAAATAACCGCTGTCACTACCTGCTTGTAAAACATGTTCCTCATTGCTCCCATCTTTGTAAAAAATCGTTAGAGGCAAATCGAGCTTAAAAACTTGGGAAGCCGAGTCCCTGTTTTGCCAAATCGAGAGCTGTAGTTGATTTTTGCTTACTGATCCTTTGATTTTTAAGTGTGGTTCTCCTGGTTGTTTTACCCATTGATTGAGAAAAGAACTTATATCTATACCGCTGACTTCGAGAATGGATTGACGTAAATCTTCTGTTGTAACAACACCTAGAGCATATTTCCCGAGGTAATATTGTATAGACTGTCGGTAGGTTTCTTCACCCAGTAAATTTTCCAGCATGTAAAGCACCCAAGCCCCTTTTTGATAAAAACGGGCACTACCTGCGTTTCTACTAACTAAGGGATAACTATTTGTTTTAGAAACTGCAAAAATCATTTCAGCTGCCTTCCAGCGTTTCCAATCAAAGAGGTCTTTACCATACAGGTTGTGCTCTGAAAGCCATTGATAATAGGTAGCAAAACCTTCGTGAAGCCAATGATGATCTCCATTTTGAGCAGTAATATAGTTGCCAAACCATTGATGAGCTAGCTCGTGTGCATTCACATAAGTATAGTTACGATCGTTTGCCGCTATCGAGTCTATCATAAAGAAATCCCCGAAAATGGTAGTAGTGGTATTTTCCATTGCTCCGTGGTGAAAATCTTGCACTGGTACTTGCTTGTAATTTTTCCAGGGATAAGGAACACCTATTTCCTCAGTCATAAGATTGTAAATCTCTTCATTATGAGCGTAATACCAATGATAGTCGTCTGCCCGATCAGGATAAAAATATTGCGTGAGCAAAGTGCCATCTTTCCCTATGGTTCGGATGTTGCAGTATTTCCCAATGGCCACCGTAATAAGATAGCTGCTCATAGGCTTGTCCATCTTATAATGCCATACTTGTAGATTACTATCTAATTTTTTTTGAGACAGCAACTCGCCGTTAGAAACCACTTCATAGTTGCGGTCAAAATAGATGAATAATTCGGTAATTACTTTATCAGTTTGCTCGTCTCGGTGCGGTATCCAATAGCGATGGTCAATCCCTTGTCCTTGTGTCCAGATTTGTTTCCTCCCTAAATCTGTCTCATCTTTCCAGCCCACAAAATAAATGCCTTTATATGGCTGGCAATCATAGCCTATAAAGATTACATTGCTATCTTTCAACTCACCCGATTTCGGTAAGATCCAGATACCTTTATCGTTAAAACCATACTTAATGGAATTTCCATTCAGTTGTACGAAATGATAATTCATTTTGATCCCATTGAGATAAATTGAATCGACAAAACCGTCATTTATAAAGCTAAGGAAGACGGTTCCTTGCACCTGGGAACGGCTTACGACAAATTTCAAGTGAAGGCTAAGATGAGTGAAGTCTATCATTTGGCATATTAAAGTCAAAGGAGACAAAAACAGTAGAAATAAAAGTCCTTTCATATGAGCTAAAATAAGGACTTAGTTTTTGGTAAAGAATTTTGCATATTCGGTTTAATATTCTCATGGACAATATCCTCCAAACATCGATTGAATATTTAAAAGGCGTAGGCCCTATGCGGGCTCAACTTTTGCAAAAGGAGTTGGATATTTTTTGCTTTGGGGATTTATTGCATCTTTTTCCTTTCCGCTATGTGGATCGTTCTCGATTTTACAAGATCAGCGAAATACGTTCTCATGAAACAGAAGTACAGATAATTGGGCAGGTTACCCACCTGAAGGAAGTGAGAGGCAAGAGTCATAGTAAAAGATTGATAGCCACTTTTGAAGACAGTAGCGGATCAGTAGAACTGGTCTGGTTTCAGGGTGCAAGTTGGATTAAAAACTCTTTGAAAACAGGCCTAGATTACGTCATGTATGGCAAGCCTAATTGGTACAATCATAAATATAGCTTTCCCCATCCCGAGCTGGAGTTACTGGAAGATTTCAAAGCCAGTCTTCTACAGGGATTGCACCCTGTTTATCCCTCCACTGAAAAACTGAGCAACCAGGGCCTGAACTCACGCAGCATCGCTAAGCTAACCCGTGAACTCCTGCTACAAGTTAAGGGAAATCTCCATGACTATTTACCTGAGAACATCCGATCGATCAATAAATTGCACACTTTGAAATCTTCTTATTTTGAAGTACATTTCCCGAAAAGCTTTGAACGACTAGAAAAGGCTCGAGAACGTCTTAAATTTGATGAGTTCTTGTTCCTTCAACTGGAAATGATTCGTCAAAAGCAAATCCATCGGCATAAATATAGAGGTTTCGCTTTTGAAAAGACGGAAGGGAATTTCAACCGTTTTTACAAGGAAGACCTCTCTTTTGAGTTGACAAGAGCACAGAAAAAGGTACTGAAGGAAATCTGCAGAGATATGATGCACGGAACTCACATGAATCGGCTAGTGCAAGGAGATGTGGGTAGCGGTAAAACTATTATAGCTTTGATGAGCATGCTCATGGCCATTGACAATGGCTTCCAAGCCTGCCTGATGGCTCCCACTGAAATTCTGGCCACCCAGCACTACAATGGCATTATAGAATTCACCCAAAAACTCCCTATAGAAGTAGCTTTGCTCACTGGTTCCACTAAAGCTTCACAGAGAGGTATTATCCATCAAAAACTGCGAAACGGCAGCTTACATATCCTCATCGGAACTCATGCCTTGATTGAAGAAAAAGTACAGTGCCAAAATTTAGGTATAGCTGTAGTGGATGAACAACACCGATTTGGGGTTGCCCAAAGAGCTAAGCTGTGGAAGAAAAATAAACTGCCTCCACACATTTTGGTAATGACGGCTACACCTATTCCTCGTACCTTGGCGATGAGCCTTTACGGCAATCTAGATATTTCAGTTATAGATGAATTGCCCCCTGGCCGTAAGCCTATTGCTACCGTACACCGGTTTGATACTAAGCTCTTACAGATTTTTGATTTCCTAAAGGACGAGATTGCCAAAGGCAGGCAGGTGTATATTGTTTACCCACTGATAGATGAGAGTGAAGCCTTAGACTATAAGGCCTTAATGGATGGCTATGAAAGTGTGATCCGAGCTTTTCCTCGTCCGAGTTACCAAGTAAGCATTGTGCACGGTAAGATGAAACTAAAGGATAAGGGATTCGAGATGCAGCGGTTTGCAGCAGGTAAAACACAGATCATGGTGGCTACTACAGTAATAGAAGTAGGTATTAACGTCCCCAATGCTTCGGTAATGGTAATTGAAAGTGCCGAGCGTTTTGGTCTGAGCCAATTGCATCAGTTGAGAGGCCGGGTAGGTCGAGGCGTGGAAAAGTCGTATTGCATTTTATTAACGAGTAATAAACTGAGTGATGAAGCCAGGACCCGCATCCGTACCATGGTAAAAACTAATGACGGTTTTGAGATAGCGGAAACAGACCTTAAGCTCCGAGGTCCCGGGGATATGATGGGGACCCGCCAGAGCGGCATCCTCGACCTTAAAATCGCCGACATTGGTACAGATAAATCCGTATTACAAACTGCTCGCCGGACAGCTATTGAATTATTGAAAAATGATCCACAATTGGAAAACCCACAACACCAGGGAATCAGAAATCACTTTGCCAAAAAGACTAAAGGACGATTACAATGGAGCCGTATCTCGTAAAGTAAGCTTATATATTTTATTTGACGGATTGAGTGTTTAATAAGTCTGGCCTTCTCCTCTGTATAAATACTGACTGAAGGGCATCCCTTTTGACTTGTTCTTATATCAGGCTTCCCGTTAAATTAAGTGAGTGGATTTAGAACCACGCTAAATATAGTAATACCATTAGGATCTCGCCCATAATGCAGCTTATCTATAGCTTCAGAAATGTCTTTTGCCCTGAAATAAGATGTATGTAATTCTTTAACTCCTTTTGCTGCCCATTGTATAGTATAGGAGGTTTTTTTTTCGTAATGAACTTTTACATACTCTAGCATTTGATGCAAGGCATTTAACTTATTATAGTCCTTTACTGTATGAAATAAAAAAGATTGATCATGTCTTGGATTCACAGTAATTACATCCAGTATTATCCCATCTTCTTTTTCATGATAGTCAAATATCATTTGGGTACTTCCTAAACTCAGATAGTTCTCTATCTCCTTTTGCACCCTCCTCATTTCCAGATTTTGCTTGTTTATAGGCACAATTTTGCTTTATTACAAAAGTAATTTTATTATAACTATAACCTCCATCGGGAATATGTAGTAAAGAAAAAACTAAGCTTTCCTATATCTAAAGTCATATATAATTAACATCCAGATAAAGAATTTTCCGACTATTTCTTACCTCATTTATTTTATGTCTATCAATTCTATAAAACTGTTACAATGACCCTAATTCTATGTTTTAATTGCTGTTAGTATAGGTTTTATTTGTGACAATGAAAAACCGCCTTAAGATCAGGGATAGTCTTTTATTTTTATTGATATAAGTAGAATACTTTTAACTATGAATCACAAGCTTCACACTCGTCAGGATCATCAGTTAAGCAGGCAATAGTTTCTTCATTACGGTATCCTTTTACGGATTTTAGCATTTCACCTACCTGTATCTCACCGACGTTTGCTCTCTTTTGAAGATTCTCTTTTTCTTGGATTTTCTCCGTTTGCCTCGCCTCTATTACTGGTTCTATTTCTGATTTAACCCGCTTTTGTACAGTAAATTTAATAGCATCAGTAGCCGCTTTAGTACGCAGATAGTACATTCCGGTCTTCAAGCCCTTTTCCCATGCATAGAAATGCATAGAGGTCAATTTGCCAATATTGGCATTCTCCATGAATAGATTTAGCGACTGCGACTGGTCAATGAATAGTCCCCTGTCAGCACTCATATCAATAATATCTCTCATGCTCATTTCCCAGACAGTTTTGTACATTTTCCTGATGTTTTCGGGAATAGCATCTATATGCTGAATAGAGCCATTGGCTCGAATAATCTCATTTTTCAACTCTTCATTCCAAAGACCCAACTCTACTAGGTCAACCAATAAGTGTTTGTTCACCACGATAAACTCTCCTGATAACACTCTTCGAGTATAGATATTGGAAGTGTAAGGCTCAAAACACTCATTATTTCCCAATATTTGGGAGGTGGAAGCGGTAGGCATTGGAGCCAGCAAAAGAGAGTTACGCACACCATGTTGCTTAACTTCTTCTCTCAGCGTTTTCCAATCCCAGCGTCCACTCAGCGTTTCCTCACTTATCCCCCAAAGATGAAATTGAAATTTACCCTGGCTCACAGGTGAGCCTTCATAGCTTTCGTAAGGCCCGTCTACTTCGGCCTCATCTTTAGAAGCACAAAGAGCAGCGTAGTAAATAGTTTCAAAGATTTCTTTGTTCAACTTCTTAGCATCTTTAGAAGTAAAAGGCATTCTCAATTTGATAAAGGTATCGGCTAAACCTTGTACCCCTATACCAACTGGACGATGACGTGTATTGCTATTGCGGGCTTCTGGCACAGGATAATAATTACGGTCAATAACCCTGTTCAGATTTTTGGCAACTTTATAGGTCACCTGAAAAAGCTTATCATGGTCAAACCCTTTCTCTTCGACAAACATAGGAAGTGCAAGAGAGGCAAGATTACAAACAGCTATTTCATCTTCTGAAGTATATTCTATGATTTCAGTACAAAGATTAGAGGAGTGGATGGTTCCCAGGTTTTGCTGATTACTCTTACTATTGGCTGTATCTTTATAAAGCATATAAGGTATTCCGGTCTCAACCTGAGATTCGGTTATCTTTTTCCATAATTCACGGGCTTTTACGGTTTTTCGTCCTTTTCCTTCCGATTCGTACTTTTCATAGAGGTCTTCAAATTCTTTGCTATACACATCATATAGCCCGGGACATTCACTGGGATCCATTAAGGTCCAATTGCCATCTCCCTTTACTCTTTTCATAAATAAGTCAGGTATCCAAAGAGCATAGAATAAATCCCGAGCACGTAACTCTTCCTTACCATGATTCTTTTTCAAATCGAGAAAATCAAATACATCAGCATGCCACGGCTCGAGGTAAATAGCAAAAGAACCTTTACGTTTGCCTCCTCCCTGGTCTACATAGCGGGCAGTATCATTAAATACCCGGAGCATTGGTACAATGCCATTGGAAGTACCATTAGTTCCTCGAATATAAGAACCGGTAGCTCTCACATTATGAATGCTCAAGCCCAGACCTCCCGCTGATTGTGAAATTTTAGAACACTGTTTTAAAGTATCGTAAATACCATCAATACTATCGTCTTTCATGGCCAAAAGGAAACAAGAAGACATTTGCGGTTTTGGGGTACCGGCATTGAAGAGAGTAGGAGTTGCATGGATAAAGTACTTTTTGCTCATCAAGTGGTAAGTCTCAATGGCATCTTCCAGATCTTCTTTGTGGATTCCAATAGCCACTCTCATGAGCATATGTTGTGGACGTTCAGCAATTTTTCCATTAAGACGAAGCAGGTAAGAACGCTCCAGGGTTTTGAAACCAAAATAATCATAGCTAAAATCACGGCCATATATCAAAGTAGAATCCAGTAAGGCTGCATTCTTCTGGATAATTTCGTGTACATCATCGGCAATAAGCGGAGAATACAAACCAGTTTTAGGATTTATATAATCGTACAATCTTTTCATAGTCTCCGTGAAAGACTTAGTAGTGTTTTTATGCAGGTTAGAAACTGCAATACGAGCCGCCAGTTGAGCATAATCAGGATGACGCGTAGTTAAGGAAGCTGCTACCTCTGCTGCTAGGCTATCGAGATCTGAAGTAGTAACGCCTTCATAAATTCCTTCAATTACTTTTATGGCTATAATCGTAGAGTCTACCAAATCACTTAAGCCATAGCAAAGTTTTTCTATACGGACTGTAATCTTGTCGAATTTTACAGACTCTTTCTTCCCGTCTCTTTTTATTACATACATTTTGTTTTGTTTTATTTATCCAAATGGTAAAGATGATTGCGATAAGACCCTTCCAGAAACGCCAGGTGTGTGAAATCGCTTCCTTTTCAATATCTCTTTGACTGTCAGCATCTGTATTCGTGCATACTTAACGTTATTTACCTCCAGACCTCCTGCTTCAGCCATGATCTTGTGAAAATTCCTCAATAATTTAGTCGGTCCAAGGCAACTCATTATTATTAGACCAGCTAACAACGCTGAATCACTATCTAGAATTCCACGGAGAGATCAAATGTGTTCTATAGAAAAATTTCTCCAGCCCTTTACTGCAATCATCATACTTTATAAATCTCTTTCTCTTGGAATGGCAAAACATAGCCTTCCGCCAACCCCACCATCCGCAGTTTGCTTTGTCGTTACGAAATTGTCTACTTGTTCGACTGACCATTTTCGAAGAACATTTGGCTTTTGCAAACATTCCTAATTTATTATATTCATAAGCAAATTCCAGAAAATACTTTTCCCCCTTTCCGAACTCACTTGCTAAGTTAATAATTAAGAATTACGAGATTTTTTGTTTTTCAGTTAATTAAAAATCATCATTAAAAGATATTCTTTGAGATTTTGTTCCTTGTACCACGCCGCTTTTCTGATACTCACCAACTCTTTTTTCAAAGAAATTGGTTTTGCCCTGCAAGCTGATCATATCCATAAAGTCAAATGGATTTTCTACTTTATACACCTTACTACAACCCAACTCTAATAACAGTCGATCTGTAACAAATCCAAGATATTGAGTCATCAAGCGAGAATTCATGCCAATGAGGTCAACGGGCAAAGATTCAGTAATGAACTCACGCTCGATGTCAAGCGCTTCAGTAATAATATGTCGAATACGCTCTTTCGGCACCTTATTTACCAGATGATTGTTGTGTAAATAGCAGGCAAAATCACAGTGCAAGCCTTCATCACGGGATATTAGCTCATTGGAGAATGTAAGTCCAGGCATTAAACCTTTTTTCTTGAGCCAGAAAATGGAACAAAAAGAACCGCTAAAAAACATTCCTTCTACTGCTGCAAAAGCAATCAGACGCTCGGCGAAGGAAGGGGATTGAATCCATTGAATGGCCCAATCCGCTTTCTTTTTAATGGCATCAAAGTTCTCAATAGCAGTAAAAAGCTTATTATGTTCATCACGATTTTTTATATGCGTATCTATTAATAATGAATAGGTTTCACTATGGATATTTTCCATCATAATTTGAAAACCATAGAAGAATTTAGCTTCTGTGTATTGGACCTCGTTTACAAAGTTTTCTGCCAGATTTTCATTAACAATCCCATCACTAGCAGCAAAAAAGGCTAGTATGTGTTTAATGAAATAACGCTCGTCATCATTCAGCTTATTTTCCCAGTCTGGAATATCCTGGTACAAGTCAATTTCTTCTACAGTCCAAAAACTAGCCTCCTGCTTTTTGTACCACTGCCAAATATCGTGATGCTGAATAGGAAATAGCACATAGCGATTCTTATTGTCTTGTAAAATTGGCTCTATTAGTGTGTTCATTTTTCTTTAATTTTTTAATTAGCATCCCAATCCCCCTAGCTACTCTACTTTTCTCTCAGATTGAATCCTGCAATCAACTGATTATCATTGTTTTGAAATCAAAGAAGCCATTGAAGGAAGTCTTGATAAAAGTAAAAAATAATCGCAATTAGTAGTTATGGACTTGACATTAATTGATAAGTGATATATTTTTATTATGAACTTAATAAAAATATTCAGCCGATACCCTGATCAAGAAGCTTGCATTGAACATCTTGAAAATGTCCGTTGGAAATATGAACCCAGTTGCCCACATTGTGGAGGCACGAATGTTGCTCATAAAACTGATACTGAATGACAATGCTCTTGGTGCATTCATGCAAAGATGTATGGCATGAACAAACTATATTATGGTGATTGCCTAACAATCATGCAGGAAATGAAGTTAAATAGCGTTGACCTCATTTATTTAGACCCGCCTTTTAATTCTAAGAAAGATTACCACGCCATATATAAAGACGAAACGGGTCGTCCATTACCAGATAAGATAGAAGCATTTTGCGACCAATGGACACTAGATGAAGAGCGTGACCGGGCAATTAGAACAATGCCAGTATTAATGCGTTCAGCTGGCATTGATGATGATATAACACAATTTTGGCAGACTTGGATGAACGCCTTGCGTAACACACAACCTAGCTTACTGGCATATTTATCTTATATGGTAGAGCGGATGATTTGGATGAAGGGATTATTAAGGCCAACAGGGTCAATTTATCTACATTGTGATCCCACGGCTAGTCATTATATCAAGGTAATGCTGGATGGGATATTTGGGCACAAGAATTTTGTTAATGAAATTGTTTGGCATTATGGAAAATGGACTAATGCCGCTACGCATTTTCAAAGAAATCACGATATTATATTTCTTTATTCTAAAACTGATAAATATGTATTCAATAAACAATTTCAAATGACTGCTGATAAACAGAGAAAGTTGAAAATCGGCTATCAAGTAAATATACCTGGCAATGTAAAACAGCTAATTGTTTATAACAGAATTAAAGCTGCGAAAAAAATTAAAGAAGGTGATTATGGAAAATTATTTACCGAGATAAATCTGATCCAGGAGTAGCTTTGCATGATACGTGGCATGATATAAACATAATTAACAGTCAGTCAAAAGAACGTCTTGGCTTTGCAACTCAAAAGCCGGTTGATTTACTTGAACGCATAATTAAGGCTAGTAGCAGTGAGGGCGATGTTGTATTTGATCCATTTTGTGGGTGTGCGACCACTATTGAAGCAGCCCATAAACTAAATCGCAAATGGATAGGAATTGATATTGCGATACACGGCTATTAAACGCGTTGCAAAAGTGCGATTACAGGAACGTTTAGGCTTAATTTATGGGCAAGATTTTATAATAGAGGGTATCCCACGTAATTTTGAAGGAGCTAAAGATTTGTGGGAACGCGATAAATATCATTTCCAAAAGTGGGCGTTAGAACAAGCTGACGGCTTTGTTACTACAAAGCGAACAGCTGATGGTGGTATTGATGGGAGATTATACTTCGGATCGCCAAAGGATAAAGAACTAAAGAGCATGGTTATTGAAGTTAAGAAGGAGGGAAAACCGTAAATATTGCTGACTTAAGAGCACTTCATAGCGTTATGGAACGCGATACTGCGGAGATAGCAGGATTAATTATACTTCATCCATTAAACGATCGAAAATCTAAGAATTTTCATAAATTAATGACAGAGGCAGGTGACTTCGAATATGATGGTCGTCTTTATCCGAGAATGCAAATCCTCACAGTTGAAGAATTGCTGGATGGTAAGCTATTCAATACACCATTTTCAATGGGTAAGAGAAGGACATCACAACAAGATTTATTCAATGATTAAGAAGCAGAATACTAAGCCCATAACTACTAATTACGAAAATAATTTTACTGGTTACCACTACTCCTAAGAGTTATAATCAACTGAATTTTGAGATCAGAGAAGCTAATGTACTGATACATTGAAGAAAAAGTGATTCATAAAATTTTATCAACTAAGTAAAAAGTCGAAACTCAAATGACAAGAAACAAGCTTTCCAAAGAAAGCACCTTCTTCCTCCTGAGCTTTTTCTATACTGCATTTTGCCATTCCTTTTCTATCAAAAGTCATGAGAGGTTTAGGAGGATAATACCTTTGTAACTAGTTGTGATTCAATGAAAAACCGACACATTTTCCAGAGCGTAAATTTAGAGAAATTTTACGTTTGTTTTGTGAAGGATTTTAGGAATCTGCCAAAACAAGATATTAAATTTAAAGAGATACATATAAACAGATTTTTATGACATTTAAAAGAAATCGAGTTTTGGTATGATAACCGTAATAAAGGTTCTTTAACACTGTCAAAGAACTTTAGAAATAATCCTCCTAAAACTAGTCATCATACCCCTTTTTATATTGTCCCGACAGCCTGTTAATAATTTAGCGCAATTCTTTGCTAAAGGCTAAATTATATTTATCTTTAGTATTATACAATAACTAATAAGAAATGGGTACATTAAAATTGCTCGAAAAGTTTCCAATAGAAGAAAGTTGCATAAAATATTTAGAGAGTATAAGATGGGGAGAGAACCCCATTTGCCCTTATTGTGAGAAGATACGAAAAAATTGGACAAAAAGACCAGATGGTCGATATAATTGCCAACATTATAACTGTTATAAAAGCTTTAGAGTTACAGTAGGTACTATTTTTTTCATAGAACAAGAATACCTTTACAAAAATGGTTTTTAGCTATCAGTCTACTATATAAATGCAAAGAAAGGCATAAGTAGTACTCAATTAGCTAGAGATTGCGGGGTATCCAATTCTACTGCTTGGTACATGGGAGTAAGAATCCGCCGAGTAATGAAAAGTGATGGTGAATTATTACGAGGAATTATAGAAATGGACGAGACCTACGTAGGGGATAAACCACGTAAAAGCAATTATTAGAAAGACTGAATATGAGAAGAACTCTTTCAATAAAAGGGGTCGGGGAAGTGAAAAGACTCCTGTTCTAGGAATGATATAGAGAAAAGGGTCCGTACATGCTGAAAAGACAGATAATCCCAATAAATATGAGATTGATAATAGTGATACAAGGAAATATAGATGGGAGGAGAAGTACCCTTATAACAGACGAAACCCCATCCTAATAAAAGGATAGGCGATTATATGTATCATAAAATCATTAAGCATAAAGAAAGATTTTACAGTCATGATATTCATACAAACACAATAGAGGGATTTATGGTATTTATCAACATGTAAGCACTAAGTACTTAAGCATGGTTATCTTATTGAATTTGCTTACAAGTATAATAATTAGGAATATTTGTAAAAATCAAATGTTCTTTAACACTTTAAACAAGATGGTCTTATGCTAAATTCTATAGATAATTTAGCTACACAAAATCTTAATCGAAACCTCCTTTATAGATCAGATTGTAAGGAGGCTATGCAAAAGCTCCTAGATCGGGGCATCAAAGTAGACCTGATTTACTTAGACCTGCCTTTTAATTCCAATCGTGTTTATAATTATGATCTACAGAGGTGAGAGGTGAAGGGAAGACTGCCCAGCAAATCCCTTAATCCGCTAACAAAGAATTACACTCTATACGTATAATTTGGTCTTTAGCAAAGAATTTCGTAATTTAGATGTTGAATATTCTGCGAAATTTGAGGAAATATTGGAAAAAATTTGTTAGCCTGCAATTTTATCAGCATATAAGCTAGATAAGTCGTCATAAGAGTGCCATTGGTATTTCCTATAAAACAATATCCTTTTAACTTGTTGAAAATAAGTCAAATGAGTGACTAGCCATCCGCATAGAGGAGGAGTACTTAGCCATTCATGCTTATCAAAAATTCAGCATTATCCTGAGTTTGGCTCATGCGGTCATGCAGGAATTCCATAGCTTCTACCGAACTCATATCGGCCAAATGCCTTCTTAGTATCCACATTCGTTGAAGAGTTTCTCTATCTAATAAAAGCTCTTCTTTACGGGTTCCGGAAGCCATCAAATCAATAGCTGGCCATATTCTACGGTTGGCAATTTTACGGTCAAGCTGCATTTCCATGTTTCCGGTTCCTTTAAATTCTTCAAAAATTACTTCATCCATTTTAGAGCCGGTATCGATTAAGGCTGTAGCTAAAATCGTAAGAGAACCCCCATCTTCAATTTTACGGGCGGCGCCAAAAAAGCGTTTAGGCTTGTGTAGTGCATTAGCATCAACACCGCCGGATAATACTTTACCTGAAGCAGGGGATACAGTGTTATAGGCTCTTGCTAAACGAGTGATAGAATCTAAAAGAATCACTACATTATGGCCACATTCTGTCATACGTTTGGCCTTTTCTAATACAATATTAGCCACCTTTACATGACGTTCAGCTGGTTTATCAAAGGTAGAAGCCACCACTTCTGCATTTACGCTGCGAGCCATATCAGTAACTTCTTCAGGACGCTCATCCACTAATAAGATAATCATGTAAGTTTCGGGGTGATTAGCTGCAATGGCATTGGCAATTTCTTTAAGTAAAGTGGTTTTACCAGTCTTAGGTTGAGCTACAATCAAACCACGCTGACCTTTACCTATAGGAGAGAAAAGATTTATGATTCGGGTACTGAGAGTCCCTTTTTTAGTAGTAATATCAAATTCTTCATGAGGAAAAAGAGGGGTTAAGTTTTGAAAGGCTACTCGATTGCGTATAAAGTCAGTCCCACGTCCATTGATCTTTTCCACTTTAACGAGCGGGAAATACTTTTCGCCTTCTTTAGGCGGACGAATCTTTCCTCTTACAGTGTCTCCAGTTTTTAAACCAAAGAGTTTAATTTGGGATTGAGACAAGTAAATATCGTCGGGAGAATTGAGATAATTGTAGTCGGAAGAACGCAGAAAACCGTAACCATCCGGCATAATTTCCAATACCCCTTCGCTTACTACAATGCCATCAAATTCGTATTCCTTTTTTTCTCGTTTCTGATAGCGTTGCTGATGGGTATCTGGTTTCTTCTGATTGGAAGGAGATTGATCCTTGTCGTTGTAGTCAAGATCCTCCTTTTTGAAAGATTTGTACTCGGCAGAATTTAGAGGTTGGGTAGTTTCTTTCAATTCTGGTAATTTCTTACCTTTTAATTCATTAGTGTCGTGCATCAAGAAAACAATGATTTAAATAAAAATATCAATGACTAGATTAAAATCAATAATCTATAGTAAGTCGGATAATAAATTGTGATGGTTATTAATTTTTTTGGATAGATAGGATGAATTACCTAATAGGTACGAGGCAATATTACGAATTATTTTATTACTACAAATAAGAGACGGTACTTATTTTTCGCATTTTTGACAAAAATTTATCAAAGAATGATCCAGAGAGTTCAATCGATTTATTTATTCTTAGCTGTTCTAAACACAGGTTTAGTTATGTGGTTCGTCCCTTTGTTCAAAGTAGGCGAGAAGATTGAGATGATAAATCAATATCCAATATTTTTGATTCTCTTTTTGCTAAGCGCTGCTCTATCGCTTTTTACCATTTTCAGGTATAAAAAAAGACAACATCAGGTAATGGCGGGGCGTTTAAATATTACCCTTGACTTTGTTTTGTTCGGGTTAATATTGTCTATGTATTTCACCAATTTTAAATCAATCGAAGCCTCTTTGAGCTTGGCTAGCTTTTTGCCTCTGATAAGCGTGGTATTTACTACCCTTGCTAACCGGGCAATCATGCGTGATGAAGCTGTGGTAAAAGCTGCAAATCGTTTCAGGTAGTTTTATCTTGGGAGCTCTATCACCTCAAGATCGTAAATTCTGCTTCCAGCAATTTTAAATCTCAGCATGGTACGTACTTTATGAACACCATATTTACCAATGGCTCCGGGATTTACGTGTAGTAATTTCAATTTTTTGTCGTTCATTATTTTTAAAATATGACTATGCCCGCAAATAAAAAGCTCTGGAGGCTTCTGATAAATTTCGGGTTTAACGGCTGAAGTGTAACGTTTGGGATAACCGCCAATGTGAGTGATCCAAACATCTGTTCCTTCAGCTATAAAACGTTGGTGCAATGGCCAAGCTGTCCGTATCTTCTGTCCGTCAATATTGCCATGTACTGCTCTAACCGGAGCAATTTTTTCCAAAGCATCTGTAACACTTAAGCTACCGATATCCCCGGCATGCCATACTTCATCTGATCCACGACAGAGTTCTAATATCTCGTTGTCAATATAAGAATGAGTATCGGATAATAAGGAAATCTCAATCAATGTCGTAACGTCATTAATGTACCTTTGCACAAGTTTATAAAAGCCTGTTGGTAGTTGCGCTATTTTATCTGCCTATCTTATTCAGGAACTTCGTTTCATGGTTGGCAGGTACAGCCTAATGCTGTTTCTGTTCAGGAAGTTTTGAATACAGCCTTTAGTACTATTGTAGGTGAAGAAATCTATCTCGTAGGTGCCAGTAGAACAGATACAGGGGTACATGCCAGAGAAGTGTGGGCTCATTTTAATGCAGAAAATAAGTTGATTCCCGATTTAGTTTGTAAGCTCAATAAATTCATCAGTCCTCATATTGCTATCCACAAGATCGTGCCTGTAAAAGAAAAAGCTCATGCTCGTTTTGATGCACTATTGCGCGAGTATCAATATCTAATTACCCGAGTTAAAGACCCATTTCTGACCAAGCAAGCTTATTTTTACTACGGCGAACTGAATATAGAAAAAATGCAGCAGGCATCCTATGAATTATTAGGTGAAAAGGATTTTAGCTGTTTTTCCAAGTCTTATATGCAAGCTAAAACAAATATTTGCAATGTTATGGAGATAGTTTGGCAAAAGCAGAATAACCTTTTGGTTTTTACTATTCAGGCGGATCGTTTTTTACGTAATATGGTACGGGCTATTGTGGGTACTTTACTGGAGGTAGGTCAAGGAAAGCGAGAGGTAGCTGAGATAAAGGAATTGCTGGCATCGGGAGACCGTAAATTAGCTGGAGAATCTGTTCCGGCATACGGCCTGTATTTAATCAAAGTAGATTACCCCAAAGAAATTTTTAATGTCTGAGAAAAGCGTTGCGGGTAAAGCCTTTGATCTGGATTTGCTCAAGAGGATACTAAAGTATGTAAAGCCCTATCGATGGATCTTTAAAGGAGCGTTGGTTCTTACGATTTTGCTGAGTGCCTTAAGTACAGCTAGACCACTCTTAATCCAATACACCATTGATAATTTTGTATTATTCCCTGATACGAGAGGGCTGTTTAACTATACTTTATTGTTAATAGGTTTACTTTTTGCCGAATCTGCTGTTCACTTCCTTTTTATATATAGAGCTAATTATCTGGGACAAAATATCATCCGCGATGTGCGGGTGCAACTGTACAGGCATATCGTTTCCTTTAAACTTCAATATTTTGACCAAACGCCTATCGGTATGCTGGTAACCCGTACTGTATCAGATATTGAGGCCATTGCTAATATTTTTTCCGAGGGCATTCTGGTAATTTTTGGAGATTTGCTCAAGATACTGATAATGGTGGCTGCCATGTTTTATTTTCTCGATTATCGTTTAGTGCTGATTTCTCTTTCAGTAGCTCCAGTTTTGTATTATGCCACACGTTTATTCCAGATCAAGATGAAATCTTCCTTTCAAAATGTACGTACACAGGTAGCAGCACTTAATGCTTTTGTACAAGAGCATATCAGCGGAATGAACATTGTACAGATCTTCAACCGGGAAAAGGAAGAGATGAAAAAATTTAAAGTTATCAATGAAAAACACAAACGGGCCAATATTCACTCTATATGGTATTTTTCCATTTTTCTTCCCGTAATTGAAATTATGAGCGCCATTTCCATAGGATTGGTAGTATGGTACGGTGGTTTAGAAGCAGTTGAGGTTGCGGATAAAATGTCCCTTAAAATACTTCTTTACGACGTAATTGGATATTCTATTGCCGAAGAAATGAGACAAATCACCTTAGGCGAAATCACAGCTATTATTATCTTCATTACTATGTTATTTAGACCTTTACGGCAGTTGGCAGATCGTTTTAATATCTTGCAAATGGGTATGGTAGCTAGCGAAAAAGTGTTTAAAATATTGGAAACCGACAATCGTATTGAGGATAGCAGCTCTAAGGAATTAGAAGATGTTAAGGGCTCTATTGAGTTTCAAAATGTGAAATTTGGTTATAAGTCAGGTGAAATGGTTCTCAAAAATACTAGCTTTCGAGTGAAACCGGGACAAATGCTGGCCATCGTTGGGTCAACTGGGTCTGGAAAATCGACTATCATTAACTTGTTAAGTCGTTTTTATGAAATATGGGAAGGTAAAATTCTCCTGGACGGGGAGGACATAAGAAAGATTAAATTATCTTCTTTACGAAAGAAGCTGGTAGTTGTATTGCAGGACGTGTTTCTTTTTTCTGATTCGATTTACAACAATATTATCCTGCAAAAAGATATTAGTAAACGGAAAGTAGCTGAGGCAGCCGCTTTTATAGGGATAGATGAGTTTATAGACAGCTTGCCAGATCAATATAATTACAACGTAAGAGAAAGGGGTAATATGCTTTCAGTAGGACAAAGGCAGTTATTGGCTTTTTTGAGGGCTTATGTTTCTAATCCTTCAGTATTGATATTGGATGAGGCTACTAGTTCTATTGATACTCAAAGTGAAGTCTTAATCCAAAGGGCTATTGATAGAATCACAAAAGGGCAAACCTCTATTGTTATTGCTCACCGCTTGGCTACTATTAAAAGAGCCGATAAGATTCTAGTAATGGAAAAAGGAGAAGTGGTGGAAGAAGGTAAGCATAAGGAACTCTTGGCTCTGAATGGCTATTATACTAAACTTTATGAAATGCAATTTAAAGCCGAAGAAGAAAGTAGCTTCTAAGCTTACTCAATTTGTTGATTTTTGTCCTCAACTGGCTGTTTTTCCATTTCTGCGAGCTTGTTTGAAACAGCAAAAGAACTCACCATTTGGTTGAGCATATCACTAGCAGCATTGGGGCTATTAGGTAAGAGAATCAGGCTACTTTTACTGTTTTCACTAATACCGTGTAAGGTATCATAGTGTTGGGTAATTACAATTAGAGCGGAGGCTTCCTGTGAGTTTATTCCTACTTTGTTAAGAACTTCTACGGATTCCTCCAAGCCTTTGGCAATTTCTCTTCTTTGATCAGCTATACCCTGACCCTGTAACCTTTTACTTTCCGCTTCGGCAGTAGCTTTAGCTACTATCCTAATGCGTTCTGCTTCACCATCATATTCTGCGGCAATTTTCTGGCGTTCAGCAGCATTAATACGATTCATGGCTGCTTTTACTTGCTCATCCGGGTCAATGTCAGTAACTAAGGCTTTAATAATATCATAGCCGTAAGTATTCATAGCTTCTTTTAGTTCCCGCTTAATGGCAATGGCAATATCATCTTTTTTTTCAAAAACATCATCCAGCTTTAGTTTGGGAACTTCAGCTCTAACGGTGTCGAATACATATGAAGTAATTTGAGCTTGGGGGCTCTCTAGTTTGTAAAAAGCATGATAAACAGAATCCTTTAGTACCAGATACTGAACTGATACTTTGATTTTAACAAAAACATCGTCTTTAGTTTTGGTTTCTACTAAAACATCTAGTTGTTGGATACGAAGATTTACCCTGCCGGCAATTTGGTCGATCAGAGGTATCCGAAAACTAAGACCAGGCCTTCGGATACTGTGAAATTTTCCAAAGCGTTGCACTATTACCACTTGTTGTTGGCGCACAATGAAAATTCCCGACAGGATAAAAATGACGAGGACAGTAATGATTAGGATGAAAAGACTAGTCATAGCAGTATATTTTGCGTAAAGCTACGGTAAAATGTTTATTATAAAGAAACAGCTATTTATTTTTTAAAGGATTATCCCTAGCTTAATAGGATTATTTCTAAAGTTTTTCAACAAGGATTGCGTTAAATACTTGGCGATCTTGGCGATAACCTGAACTGTTATGAGGCAAATATAAGAATCTTGTTGACAGCTACAATATCTAACAATGAAAAAGCAAAACAAGTAGTTGTAGTGTTCAAGAATCTCAGAGAGGAAATTTCGAGAAATAGTGAGATATTTTTTTACTTGATATGAAAGCGAGTCAGATTGCAGTCGTAAACCGATATGAGCCATAACACAATCTAACCATTATATGCACATATTGCGAGAGAAAATGGTAGCTGTATTTGGTATCTGAAATGAAATTAAGCCTATAATCAGGCGTTTAGCAGCCAAAGAACTCTGGCTTTTATACAGGTAAGAAAGCCTATGATGGGCTTGTACTTAACGGATACAAACACTGGCGTACTAACCATTCTGAGATACTGGGACATGGCAAGAACCCTATCAGGGGTATTGTAAGGACTCTGGAGCTAGGCTTAATGAAGTTGAAGGATAATTAAGAATATATCAAGAAATGTCGATTACCTCAACTTGAAATAATTTGAGTATAGATTAACCGCAGAATATCTGACAGCTGGGGCAGTTGTATGCCAAAATGTTAGTAAATAGTTAAAGAATTGTAGTCCTTAATCTGTCTTACATCTTCTTTTAAACTTGCATGTAGGATACTCATTATTCTCACATTTTGGAGATGCTACAATATAGGGGAAAGAAAGATACTAAATGTCAGCTCTTTTAATATCAGAAAAATACACTCAAATTGACCGACAGGGTGGTTCCATTAATCCCGAACTGGTTTACTTCCCACGGATACTTAAATCTTCCACTCAGATCGGTATATTTATCCCCTTTTGAATCAAGCTCATCTGGATAAACATTCAAAATGTTGTTAACAAATAGTGTCATTTTCAATGTTTTACTGATGTGATAACCAATGCTAAAATCGGTAATGACCTTGGCAGAAAAAGTCTGATCTTTATCCACATCCGTGTTGTGTCGCCATGTAACTTCTCCAAATCGAGTATTGTTTAGAAAAAATTGCCATTTGGTTATCTCATAATTGAGTCCCAAAATAAACTTATCTCTGGGCCGTGAAGATAATATCCTTGATTGCTCTTTTCTGTCGAATATATCTACTTTCTCATCTTTTAGTATAGAAGAGGGGTCAATCACACCGTCGATTTCAATATCATTGAGGTTTGCCGAAAAAGTTATCCTCAGATCACCTGCACCTAGCTGATAGGCATAGCTGGCCACAAAGTCCACGCCTTGCGTGATAGTGCTGACCGCGTTGACAAAGAACTTGAGACTGGTTATATTATAATCGCCGAGGATACGTTTCACACGAGAGTTACTAATGTCAGGGTCGACGCCACCTGAGTCGATACTGCTTGTAAATAATATACGATCATCCACACGTATCAGGTAGTAGTCCAAAGTGAATGACAGCCTGGGCAAAGGCTTGTAAGCAAGCCCTACTGTGAAATTCCTGGAATTTTCTTCCTTCAGTTCGGGAACTTGTAGAGCCTTGATGGCCGTGTGAAAGTTATTGAATGTTCCTTGATTTGAAATGGTTTGTCCCGACAAAAGGGTTTGAATATTGCTGAGATAAACTTGATGCAATGAAGGGGCCCTAAAACCTGTCGATAGAGACGAGCGCAAAGCCAACTTGTCATTTAAGAATTTGTAACGTGCCTGGAATTTCCAAGTGAAATTATCACCAAAATCATTGTATTTTTCATGACGGATAGCTCCACCGACTAAAAGATCATCGCTTAGGTCGTACCCCAGGTCCAAATAAAAACCAGCATTATAACGATTCTTGTCAACCTCATTGGAAGGTTGCAAACCGGGAAAAGACACAGATCCTTTATGTTTATAAGACTCCTCTTGGCCAGCATTCGTTACAAAGTTCTCAATTCTAAATTCGGTTCCCACGGATATCAAAAACCGTTTAAACCGGCGTGCTACATCTAAATTAGACACCAGGTGACGGAATTCATATCCTCCTGCATCAAAGTTAGTGGGGCTTTGGGCTTTAAGCCCAATGTTTAAAGTATTGTTAATGGTATAGTACACTTGATTATTGCCATAGTCAATGCTCATATCGTATTGCCAGTCTGCTTTTTTGCCCTTGATTCCTATTATCAAGGTATTGTCAAATATATCCGTTTCAAATGTCGGTTGAAAACCCTCGTATTTACTCCCCGGATCATGTAATAGATTGAAAGGGTCTTTAATCCAATAAGGAGTTCGATAAAGGGCATAACTAAGCCCTCTGCGATAAGTAGATCCTCCAAAACTATAGATTTTTGAAGTATTTTTAAATTCAAATTCAGAATTGTAAAAAAGATTGATAGTAGTCATGTTGGGCAAGCCGATGCGCATGTTTAGGTCTGGATTGGCTTTAACCCAAGGATGATCAGCACTATTCTCTTTAATGAATACACTATCTGCAGCAGGCCGTCCAGCTCTGTTGCTTTCTTGTTGGTCACTATAGCCAATTGTCGCATTTACAAAACCGCGCTCACCTACCCTAAAACCGGTATTAGCATTAAACCCATAATTAAATCCGTCACCTTCAATAAGTGTGAAACCTGAAAATAGATCGAGAGTTGTATACTCTATGTCGTCTTTAAGAATCACATTAATGACACCGGCAATGGCATCCGATCCATATAGGGACGAAGCACCGTCTCTTAGAATTTCTACTCTTTTAATAGCATATAAGGGAATGCTTTTCATATCCACACCCACCTCACTTTTGCCTGGAGTATCGTTGATATAGACAAATGAACTGGGATTTTTGCGTTTTCCATTTATAAGCACAAGTGTCCTACTTGGGCCAAGTCCTCTTAAATCTGCAGGATCAAAATGTGCCGTGGCATCGGATATGGGTTGATAAGTAGAATTAAAAGAAGGTACGAGATAGGTCAGAGACTTGTCAAAAGTTCCTTGTCCAGTGAGCTGCAAATCCCGAACCTTTATATTATCAATGGGAACAGGAGAATTTATGGTGCTTCGAGAGATAAACCTAGAACCAACAAGAGTAACCTCTTCGAGTTCTTGAGTTTGGGGCTCCATTTGAATGTTTAAAAAGTCATCTGTGCTCACATTTATTTCCTCCGCCCTATAACCAACAAATGATATGACTAAGGTCGTAGGTAACTCGACAGTGATGAAAAACTTTCCGTTTTGATCAGTGGTTACCCCTTCTTCCGACATTCCCTTTTGAACCACATTTGCTCCGGAAAGAATTTCTCCTTGAGGCAAGGCAACAACTTGCCCCTTTATAAGCGTTTGCGCATTTACAGAAATACTCAGGTAGTATAAAATTGATGCGATAAGAAGTTTTGTATTCATAGTTTTTAAAGAATAGTTTTTAAAGAATAGTTTTTGAAATTATGTTCACGTAACCTAATAAATCGCTGCAAATATTCAAAAATAATCTTTGGCCAATGACAATCTTAGTCTCGATAACCTTAATGAGATCTATCAACCGTATCTAAGTTAGGATAGTTCTCGAATAGTTTTCTAGTTTTTTGTTTTATCTTTCGAGTTCAAAGAACGAAGCACTAGTGTCAAAGAGAATTAACTATATCATAGCTGAAATCGTAGATCAATACTATTATTCCGACAATAGCTCTCGCCCTTGGGTGATTGGTTTCAGCGGAGGCAAAGATTCCACCGTTTTACTCCAGTTGGTCTGGAAAGCTTTGGAGCAAGTGAAGAAAATCTCCCAAGAGCTGAAACGAGAAGTCTATGTTGTTTGCAACGATACGATGGTGGAAAATCCCATCATCTCCAATTACGTGAACACCGTTTTAGATCAAATTAGGGATGCCGCGCAGCAGCAACAGCTATCTATCGAAGTTCAGAAAACACATCCCCGCTTGGAAGACAGTTTCTGGGTCAATCTCATCGGCAAAGGATACCCAACACCTAACAACACTTTTCGTTGGTGCACTTCACGGCTAAAAATTAAACCTACTTCCAGGTTTATCATCGAACAATTTAAAAATTACAAAGATGGCGCCGTGGTTTTACTTGGCACACGTCGCTCTGAAAGTACTAGTAGATACCGCTCCATCCAAAGACACTCAGTAAATGGGGAACGCCTGTCTCGACACTCAGAACTCCCCAATGTTTTCACCTACTCACCCATTGTGGATTTGATGTTAGAGGAGGTATGGTATATCCTGAATACGATGCCTTCACCTTGGGGCGCTGACAACGATAAGCTCTTCCAGATTTACGCTGATGCCAGTGCCGATGATTACGAATGCCCGACCATGGTAGCAAATAAAAAACGTTCATCTTGCGGACAAAGCCGATTTGGATGCTGGGTGTGCACTGTAGTTAAGGAAGATAAATCCATGACTGCTCTAGTGAATAGCGGACAAAGCTGGTTAAAACCTCTTTTAGATTTTAGAAATAGAATGGTGGCGGAACGTCTTCCCCAAAATAGAATGCTCATAAGAAGGAATGGGCAAAAGGGTAAAGGACCTTACACCCCTAATTATCGAGCGAGCTTATTGAAAAGATTACTAGAAATGCAAAAAGATCTTCCCAATTTGAAGTTAATAACCAATCAAGAGTTGATGGCCATTCAAATTACTTGGTACAGGGATCTCATCTTTGGCAACAAAGTTTCTGAAATTTATCATTCTGTTTACCAAAGGGAATTAGATGTGAAAAATTGTGACGAAAGCTACTGGAAAGAGGAGGACTTGCTAAAAAAAGTCTGTGGAAAAGATACAGTCTTTATTGAATTGATTCAAGACCATTTGACTTTATTGAAAAACAAGACATTTCCCAACAGAAAAAAAGGGCTAAAGGATGCCTTAGAGAAACGAATTGAAGGGTACCTCAAGCAAACGTAATAAATACGCTCATCAAAGAAGTTGAACTCGACAACTTCAACTTCAGATAAACTAAGGGCTCATCTTAGGATAAATCATTATTAAACCATACCTTTGCGAGCGAGTTATTCAATGTTTTTCATAAAAATAAATGAAGAAAAAGTACGGGTACATTCTATATCCTGTGATTGTGCTCTCAGTTTCACTCATCATTACTCAATCCATCAAATATTCTGAAAAAAGTACGATTGATAACCAGCAAGCAGTCCGACAAGTGACAAGCGAAAAACCTCCACAATCCAAGCTACGGTATGGGCTTCCAGTCGATTTCTTTAAGATACACGACAAGATTATGGGTCGGGGGGAGAGTTTTAGTGATATATTGCTGGCTTACAATGTGGGTTACGAGGTAATTAACAAAATAGCTAATGATTTTAGAGATGTTTTTGATGTACGATATCTGAGGATTGGTCAACCTTATTCGGTGTTTCTGAGTCGAGATAACAGTCTTAAAACTGCTCATTATTCTGCTCATTATTTAGTTTACGAATCAAGCCCGATTAATTATTATGTATTTAATCTGAAAGATTCGATAAGAGTTTACAAAGGAAAAAGAGAGGTTACGATTAAACAAAAAGAAGTAAGCGGTATTATTGAATCTTCCCTATATGTTTCATTGCTGGACCGACAAGCTACGTCTGAATTAGCTCTTAAGCTTTCTGATATTTATGCCTGGACTATTGATTTTTTTCGCATTAAAAAAGGGGACAGTTACAAAGTAATCTACGAGGAAAAATTTATTGATGATACCATAAGCATTGGCATAGGTGATATCATAGCTGCAGAATTTAATCATCGAGGAGGTTCTTTCTTCTCCTTTTTTTATCAAAAAGGAGAAGATTATTACGATTACTTCGACGAAGAAGGAAATACTCTTAGGAGAGCTTTCTTAAAAGCCCCTTTAAAATTTTCCCGCATATCTAGCCGCTATAGTCTAAAGCGATTTCATCCCGTACTAAAGCAATGGAAACCACACCTGGGAACGGATTATGCAGCTCCACATGGAACTCCTATTATGGCCACAGCAGATGGTAAAATAATAGCAGCCAGTTATGCCTCTGATAATGGGAAATATGTCAAAATAAAGCACAATTCCACCTATAACACTCAATATTTACACATGAGTCGTTTTGCTAAAGACATACGAATAGGCAAAATGGTAAAACAAGGTGACGTAATAGGCTATGTAGGAAGTACTGGGTTGGCTACAGGTCCTCATGTATGCTATCGTTTTTGGAAAAACGGCAAACAAGTAGATCCTTATCGACAGGATTTACCCAAAGCAGAACCGATAAAGCCTGAATATAAAAATGATTATCTCATCTACATGAAAGATTGGAAGCAAAAGCTTGATGAGATAATAATTGCTGAAGAGCAATATACTGAGCTACACTTGGCTTCAGCCAAAAGCTAAAGAATTTCTTCACTTAGCTTCACGTCTTTAATGCGCATTTGTAGGCTTATTTCTCCGTTAAATTCATTTTCGTCTACATGGTAAGCTACTGAAATAGGCCGATTGGACTGTACTTTCCTTATCTTGTCAGCCATCCCAAACCCAACGCCCGTGATGATCTTACCATTCTCGGGGTCTTTTAATACTAGTCTTAAATGGTCTTTTCCTTTGCCTACTCGTTTGCTATAGCTAGTATTAACCAGCATATCAGTTTGAAAAGTGGGGGTCATATTTCGGGGACCAAAAGGGGCAAATTGTTTGAGTATTTTCCAGAAAGACCAGTTTATTTCTTCCATTCTTATTACAGCATTAATTTCAATCTCTGGGCTTAGCTGTTCAGGTTTTATGCATTGACTTACTACTTCTTCAAACTTATTCTTGAAAGTTTCAAAAAGCTCTTTGCATAACGTAATCCCAGCCGCATATTTATGTCCACCGAATTCTTCTAGCAAATCGCTACATTCTTCCAGAGCTTGGTAGATATCAAAGTTTTTTACGGAACGGGCACTGCCGATAAGTTTTCCCTTACTTTCAGTGAAAATGATAGTGGGTTTGTAATGAGTTTCAACGAGCCTTGAGGCTACGATACCAATAACACCTTTATGCCATTTTTCATTAAATAACACCGTGGTCTTACGATCTTCATCTTGAACTTCTTCCAGCAAGCGTAGTACTTCGGCAGTAATTTCTTGATCGATATCTTGCCGGATAAGATTATGATCGTTAATTAGTTCTGATAATTCTTTTACTCTCTTCTTGTTAGGGGTGGTCAGCAGATCAACTACCAGTTTTCCATGTGATATACGTCCAGCAGCATTGATACGTGGGGCAATTAGAAAGACTATATCGGCAATAGTAAACGGCTTCTCCTTTTTACCAGTAAGTTCTTTTAACTGGGCAAATGCTAATCGAGGGTTCTCATTTATCTTTTTTAACCCATAGTAAGCCAGTATTCTGTTTTCGCCGGTAATATGAACTATATCAGCTCCAATGCTAACTACTAAAAAGTCCAACAAATTGTGCCATTCTTTATCAGCTAAATTCCAATCTTTGCAAAGTGCCTGTATCAGTTTAAAACCTATCCCGCAACCACTTAATTCTTTATATGGATAAAGACAGTCATCTCTTTTGGGGTCTAAAACAGCCATGGCTTTTGGAATTACCGTACCAGGTAAATGATGATCGCAAATAATAAAATCAATTCCTTTATTTTTGGCATATTCAACTTTTTTCAGAGCTTTGATGCCACAGTCCAGTGCTATGATGAGTGCAGTTTGTTTTTCAGCGGCATAATCAATGCCCTCGTAGGAAATCCCATATCCCTCTTCATAGCGGTCGGGTATATAAGTTTCTATGTTTGAATAGTACTGTTTAAGGAAAGAGTAAAACATGGAAACGGCGGAAGTACCGTCAACGTCATAATCTCCGTAGATGAATATTTTCTCTTGCTTGCTCTTAGCTTGATTTATTCGTTTGACAGCCTTGCCCATATCTTTCATCAGATAGGGGTTATGCAAATCTTCAAGTTTAGGACGAAAAAAAGCCTTGGCTTCTTCGAAACTTTGAACTCCCCTCTGGACAAGAAGATCACAAAGCATAGGATTAATATTTAATTCTCTTTGAAGACGATCGCTTTTTTCGCGGGAAAAAGAGACCTTTCGCCATTGAAAATTCATAAAAGTATTTTGCTTGAGCAAACTAAATTAATCTTTTTCCCATTTCTCACTTTTGCCTGTACATCTCAGGTTAGCATTACGACTAGTTTTAAGGGATTGCTTCTATAAAGTTTTTCAACGAACGTTATATAATCTTTAGTTACGGTTATTATAGCGGAATTTGGTTTCTTTTAAATGTCATGAAACATGTTTTTATTCATCCTTCTAAATTTAACATCCTGGTTTTGGCATATCCTCAGAATCCTTTTTTATGTATCTTTTTTCCATTGAATCATAACTAGTTACAAAGATATTCTCTTCCTAAACTAGCCACTCCCTTATTTTTAAATAGTTTTGTTAAACTAAACCTTAATCGGCAATAATTCTATGATTTGCTCAGCCAGTTCTTTCCCTATACGTTCTTGGGCATCTATAGTTGCAGCACCAATGTGAGGAGAAAGTGAGGTATAAGGACTCATCAGTACTTTCACACTGGGGGTAGGCTCATTTACAAAAACATCTAAAGCGGCATAGCGAAGTTTGCCTTTATTCAAAGCCTTTAACAAAGCTTCTTCATCTACTATCCCGGCCCGGGCAGTATTGATGATCCCCGCATTGTTTTTCATCATATTAATTTCCTTTTCCTCAATGATAACTTGCCCCGCTCCTGAAATGTGGATGGTAATAAAATCTGCATATTTCAAAACCTCTTCTAAGCTAACAGTATTTACTTTTATAAAAATCGTCTGACCATCGACAAAATCAATCTCTAGTGTCTTCTCTTCTACGGAACGCTTATGAGCAATAACATTCATCCCAAAGCCATAAGCTATACGAGCTACTTCCTGACCGATAAAGCCAAAACCGATAATACCTAAAGTTTTACCTTTTAATTCTATTCCGGCTGAGTAATTCTTTTTCAGTTCCTCGAATTTGCTATCTCCTTCCAATGGCATTTTCTGATTAGCATCAAAAAGGTAGCGTGCCATACCAAATAAGTGGGCAAATACCAACTCTGCCACTGATCGACTGCTAGCGGTCGGAGTATTAATTACACGGATTCCATTTCTTTTAGCATGATCCACATCTATATTATCCATTCCTACACCTCCACGGCCAATTAGTTTAAGCTGCTTTTTACAAGCATCAATTAAGTTTTGGTGAACTTTAGTAGCGCTACGTATCAGCAGAACATCAATGTTATTTTTCTTAATGTAACTTGCCAGTTGTTTCTGAGCTATCTTGATTACATCTACCTGAAAACCAGCTTCTTCCAGCTTTGATTTTCCAGATTTGGAAATGCCATCATTTGCGAGAATTCTCATGATTTTTTCCTCTTAATTATACCCTTCAGCTATTCGTGATGTAACAGAAGTATATTAATCACTAAACAATTAGCCTTTAGTTCTTTCGAACTCTTTCATTACATCCGTCAACACTTGTACGCTTTCCAATGGTAGAGCGTTGTACATACTCGCACGATAGCCTCCTACGGATCGGTGTCCATTAATGCCATTAATACCTGTTTCATGCCACATTTTATCAAATTCTTCTACTGCTACTCCTTCCTTAGGTACAAAACAAGCGTTCATGTTGGATCGGTCTTTTATAGCCGCTGTTCCAATAAAGAGTGGATTGCGGTCAATTTCAGCATACATCAAGCTTGCTTTTTGCTGATTAACACCTTCTATCCAGTTTAATCCCCCATTATTCTTAAGCCATTGCAAGGTAAGCATGGAAACATATACCGAGAATACTGGAGGGGTATTAAACATGGAACCTTTTTCTATATGTGACCGATAATCTAGATAAGCAGGAATGTCACGTCCGGTCTTACCTAAAATATCTTCTTTCACGATTATCACGGTGGTGCCGGCAGGTCCCATATTCTTTTGGGCTCCAGCATAAATTAAGTCAAAATCAGCTATGTTTATGGTTCGACTCAAAATATCAGACGACATATCACATACATTTAAAGTATCCACTTTAGGAAATTCCTTAATTTGTGTCCCATATATGGTATTGTTAGAAGTACTGTGGAAATAATCTACATCTGCAGGAACGGTATATCCCGTGGGGATATGGTTATAATTAGAATCTTTAGAACTGGCAATCACGAGCACCTCTCCTAGTCTCTTAGCTTCTTTTATGGCTTTGGAACTCCAATTTCCGGTGTCGATATAAGCAGCTTTGCCAGTCTCTTTTTTCATCAGGTTAAACGGTGCCATTACAAATTCTAGACTAGCCCCCCCTTGTAAAAAGAGTGTGGAGTATCCTTCAGGCACACTCAATAGCTCTTTCACTAATGCACGGGCTTTTTCCATTACCACCACCAAATTTTTATCTCGATGGCTAATCTCAATCAATGAAAGATTCAACCTGTCAAAATTCAAAATTGCCCGAGAAGCTTGCTGCAAAACCTCAGAGGGGAGAATGCAGGGTCCACTTGAGAAATTATATATTTTCATAGTATCACCTTAATATGGGGGTCAAATATGGGAGGATCAAAAGTAACAATTTTACCAGTGTAAAAAGTTAAGTGACAATTAATTATCTTCTCCTTACCAAGAAGAGGGTGCCTAAATTTTCTATTGATATTGACCATCTAATACCGTTATGGAAAGTAACGCAGTTTTCAAATCATTTACTCGTAAGAGTAACTCCAGGTATCATCTTTCTTAACTAACTGGAAAGAGCCATCTATTAATGCTCAAAATCATCAAGTATTTCCACGCAAGCAAGTTTGTGGATGAGTTTAATATAGTCGATTCTAAAGTTTAGGGAATAGGTGGAAATAATGGATCACTTAAAAAATGTAAGAGCACATATTTAGATGCAGACAAAATTTTTTAGAAGAGAGCCCGATCTATTCAGTAAATCAAATTTTAATTTAAATTACAAGAAAAATCTTAATGTCTTAATGATTTATGAATACTTTACGAGTTTTTCATGTTCTGTAAGGTTTCATAAGGAAAAGCAAGGGCAACATCAGGTGCAGGTCCAACAATGTTTGTGCTCCTCACGTACTGTTGAGCATATTTTCCGCAAACTCTATTTTTCAGCAACATTTCGTTGAAGTTAGGATACAGTTCATCATCCAGTGCAGTTTATCTACCAGGACTATTCGATCCTGTTTTTCTACATATCACTGTGGATGAAATTCAGCAATCCTCCATTTGTTTCCCCCGCAATTCCTAAATCAGTTTGCCTACCCAACTTGGAAAAGATTTTTCTCCATCCGCAGTGTAGACATTCTCAAGAAATGTTCGCATGGTATAAATGAGATTTTGAAAATCATATCATGATCTGCAAAGTCTCATTTGTAGGATTGGGAAAAACCTCAATCTTCTTTTAGAGTACTTTCTTCTACGTCAACAAGGCCCCCTTACTATGGTGATGCGAAGACGTGGACTGAAAACTTTAACAGCAATCCCTTAAACTAGTCATGGCCCAGTTGTTAAATCCCAAGGGTCAATTTCAGAGTTCATCCCGAGCCTAAATTAAGGATTTAAGCTTAAGTCCTTAATTTAATCATCTACCTGTCAACTGATAATTCAAAAGTTTTAAAGTTACTTTACAAAGAAGCCTTACAAGGTGCTTCTGCTGATAATTTAAAAGCTCTTGCCTTAGAAAGTGAAAGTTTGTCTGTAAAAGATTTAGAGTTGTATAAACCTAAATTGTATAAAACGGGGCAAAAGTCTTGGGTGAGAGTAAAGCCCTTGCAAAGGGGGTAAATTTTAATATACATTTAGAACAGGGTGATGATGCTGATAAACTGATTAAAGAGTTTCAGAAGATTCTTAAGCAATTAAGACTCAAGGAACAAGAGTTTTTTTTGTGTTTCTCTTAGGTCTGGCATTTTTTCGGTTTGAATAAAGCCTTTGGCAAATTTAGATAAGCCGTTATCGTATGTATAAATACATTTTGCTTGATTTGCTACTGCTATGGAAACAATTTGGCAGTCAAATTTAACTTTATCTCGAGTATCTTCTTCACTCTTATTCTCATGATTTTTTTGCCATATTTCCGAAAATCTAAAAGCTGCCATCGAGTCAAAAGGAGCTACTCTAAACTTCTTATTGAATAAATTAATTAATTCGAGCCTTTGGTTCTCATCTGTGGCCTTCATCAAAAGTTCGGCTACAACTACTGCAGGAATCATGGCCTTAATTTTTTCACTATAAAGATGCTGGATAAATGCTTGAGCAATCTCAACCATCTCTTCTTGACCCGGAGTCACTTCCCCCTTGATTCCCCATATTAAAATATGAGTATCTAAACAAACGAGCTGCTTCATCTATATTTTACCCCTAAGTTGTTCTACAGCTTTAATTACGTCCTTTTCTTCTTTCCAGAGGTCTCCAGTAATTTTTGATAGTTCTTTTATTGCATCAGACAGAGGCGTATCTTCAAAAGAAGTCAATGACTCTATTTGAAAAGTTTCAATAGAGTAATCATCGATATTCCATTTTGCTTGCCCCATTACTCCTACCCATGTGTATAATCTATGAGCTAATTTTATTGCCATTTCCTCAGATGTATCGCAGTAAAGTAGATTTGTATTTGGTAACGAAAGAGCTACTTTAGGCTTTTTACCACCTACTCTTTCCACTTTGCCATAAAGGGTTGTACTTCCTTCAAGATATTTATTAGCTGGAATTTCTATAATTGTATCAGGACTAATGGTCGCAGATGCAATTGTTTCATTCATATTATGAAATTCTATTGAATATCCTTTGTTTTTTGAGAAAGTTGCAATTTTTTTTAAAGACTCTATAGATTTAATTGGTAGTTCAGAAAAATTATTTTTCTTTATCACTGAGGTTAATAAATTCCATGAGAGCATAATTAAAGCCAGGTTAACTTTAAATTTAAGTTTGGTACTGCCAGTCTTAATGTCAATTAATCCAATAATTATTTCTTCAGGAGTTATCCCAGAATTTTCTTTCAAAACCAACGGTTTCATGCTATCCTCAACAGAGTTTAAGAGTTCCGCTAGTTCTCCTATATTAAAATCTTCAGGATTAACCTTTTCACCGCTGATTTTTATTTCAAAAGTGTTATCCATGTAATTATTTATTTCCCTCGATAACTTTAATTTCTTCTTCTGTCAACTCATACAATTCATAGACAAGTCTATCTATTTGCTCGTCTAAAATGTCTGCTTGTTGCTGATAAGCCTGCTTTTCACTAGGAGAGTTGGTCTCGTGCAGCTTTTTTTGAGTAGCAAGCATTTGGTCTACGAGGGAAACTATTTTGTCGTGTTGAGACTTTTGAGAAGGATTGGAGAGGTCGAGCTTGGGAATGGGGAATCTGGCTAATTCATTTACTTTAAACTGAGGAAATATTCCTCTTTGAAATTTATCGAAAGCGTGATAAAACCATACCGAAGTGAGCTTAGAATTTAGACAAGCTAATATAAAATATTGAGAGTATATTTCTTGATTGTTTGAGAATATAATCATACTATTTATATCATTGAGAAATTCTTTTTCAGTAAAAATTGCATTAATTGAATATGGCATCTTGGACGGGATTTGTCTTACTAATATCCTAGGGCCATGAAATGGCACAGATTTTCTTGGTTCTGCTAAAAAATCACCATAACTCAAATACTCCCCAGACCATCCTAAAAAGTACCTCTTAACGTCTTTACCATCTACATATTTTTTATAAGAATTGTTCTTTTTTGTTTTGCTATGAAATTTTCTGTTTAATTTAGTTTCTGCATTCTGCGCAGGCTTACCTTTCCCAATTTGATATGCTTTTAACCCCGTAGATACTTTGACAACTTGAGAAAGAGAGATCGAACTTAAATTTATTTCGATAAAAATTTGAGAAATCTCGTCTTGTTTGTATCGCTTAATTTGTATAATGGATTCTTTCAATAAGACTTCATAAGGTAGACTTTTAACGCTTGAGTAAGAATTAGGTTTTTCTGATTCTTTCAAATGAACTTTATTGGGTTCCGCTTTGTTGAAAATAATCAAAGAAGTATCTATATTAGCATCAAGAAAAACTTTATACAGGTTATTTATTATTGTAAGATCATTGGTGTTCTTCAAAAGAAAATCACGAAATGTCTTCATAGTATTTATAGTTATCCAGTTATTAGGTATAATAAACCCCAAAATACCATTTTCACGTAAAAGATTAAAGCCCATTTCTGTAAACATGGCATAGGTATTTAATTGATAAGAAGAACATTGAAATTTATCATAATAATAACTCTTCTCATTTTCAGTAAAACCTTCTCCTCTTGTAAAAACATACGGTGGATTTCCGATTACCACATCAAACCCTCCCTGCTTCATGATTTCAGGGAAGCCTCTGCCTACCCAGCGGTCGGCTTCTTTAATGTAGCGGCCTTCGGCTTCCCAGTCAAATGTGTTGATTTTGATCTGCTCATCGATGGTGAACAGACCCATTTGTTTATCGTCGTAAAAATCTTTGCTGATTAAGGAGTTTCCGCATTTTATGTTTTCTGACAGATCAGGCAGCAACTGTAAGTCGCTGTGCTTAAAAAGAAAACCTGCGCTCTCGGAGCTTTCTCCTTCCATGAGTTTTAGTAGAAGAGATAGTTTCGTAACTTCTACTGCCTGACGGTCAATATCTACTCCATAAATATGGCTTAAAAGAATACGCTGTTTCTCTTTAATGGTCAGGCGCCAGGTCTTTGCATCCACTTCATAAATCAGCTCTTTTTTTATAGATTGCTGAGTTTTGCCTTTTTGGATATATTGATCTAAATGCCAGTTCAGGAGCTTTTCATAGGCGTTAACTAGAAAAGAACCCGAACCGCAGGCAGGGTCAAGCACATTCAAGCTCCCTATATTTTCTGGTTTTTTATCTTTCAATTTTTCTCCTATCGTATTATTTACAATGTAGTCTACAATATATTTGGGAGTATAGTATACGCCGCCTGCCTTCCGTACTTCGGGTTTTTCTTCTACTTTTGCCTGATGAGAAGCAGTCAGCCGGATCGTCTTGCCTAAAAAACGTTCATAAATAGAACCTAATATCTCAATAGACATCACGTTGAAGGCATAAGGAGAAGTCTCCAGATTTTTTAGTATATCGAGCAGAGGTTTATCATCAATGGATATTTCCTGAATAAATTTTCTATCCCCCGTTCTTTTAAAAAGCCCACTGTTATATTTTTTGTCTGCTGCAAGAAAAACACGATCTAAATTGCGGAATGTTGCTTTGTTTGCCTGAGCTTCTATAACAGACGATAAACGATCATCGGGTTCTATATTTCTATCTATGGCAATTCGCAAAAATATAATACGATCTATGATAACCTGAACAGCCTGATTGAGGTCATAGATATTCAAATCTTTATTTCTGAGGGCTATGTTTTTGGCTAATATATCACGCCATGATTCAATTTCTTTTAAAAACTCCTTATCTACTTCAGAAGTGCCTTTCTTTTTAGCTTTAGCGTATTCATCAAAGCTGCCGTTTAAAATACTATCTTTTGCAAAGGTTCCACGGATATAATCCCAGTTTTTTTCATACTCTTTGAAATTGCAGTAAAAAACGCGCCCAACACTGGCCTGGTCAGAGAGTTTGGGTTTGATACGGGTATCGTAAACGGTAAATTCTTCAAAGTCAGTTAAAATAGAGAGAGGTAAGCTAGCGGAATAACCATATTTACGTAACTGAAAGGCGGGGTTGGTATCGTGCTTTATATCAACTAAAGGCTTTTTAGCCTCAACAAAAAACTTAGGTTCAATACCTATCTTAAATGTATAGTCTGGATTTTTAGATTTTCCATTTACTTTCAAACTAGCCTCAAAAATGCAGTCTCTATATGCTTCCGAGTGTCCAGCCGAATTACAAATATCCCAACCTAATATACTAAAAAATTTGTCTATAAAATCGGCTCTTGTTTGGGCTTCTTTATATGAGGTGCTTTTATATTGTTTTAAATTTCGATCAAATTGCTCTATTAACTCTTTTAAGGTTTGCATGGCAGGTAAACGTTTCTTGTAAAACACTCTTGTAAATCAATTCATTTGTTCTTTGAGTTTTAATTGCTCAATAATTTTCTGAAACTCATTAACCAGTTTGTTAGGGGCATCCCCATCTTCTAAATGTATATTAAAATTAACACCTCGTTGTAATAGCTTTACCCGTACCCATGATTTTAGCCCCGCTTTATACAATTTAGGTTTATACAACTCTAAATCTTTTACAGACAAACTTTCACTTTCTAAAGCAAGAGCTTTTAAATTATCAGCAGAAGTACCTTGTAAGGCTTCTTTGTAAAGTAACTTTAAAACTTTTGTTTTGGCAAAACCGTGACCACCTCGGCGGGATTCATATTTCCCGAAACTGAAAATGGGTATAGTGTTGAAAATGTGAAAATGACTGTAAAAAAAGCCTTAGAATATATCAAAGCAGGTCAGAATACCCAAACCACAATAAACCCACAAAAGGTATTGCCAAAAATAGAATACTCTAAAAACAAAATAGACCTAACATTTAACTACCTAATAAACGAGCCAAGCACAACCAACCCCACCCCCCATATAAACCCTTTAAAAGAAGCATCCGAAGAAAGCCATCCATACGTAGAAGCGGGAGCAGGCTCTAAAAATACAGGGCAAAGAAACGACTGCGAAGCAGTTCGTAACCACCTTCTATGTGGAGCTGGTGGGATTCGAACCCACGTCCAAACAAGGAAAATGATGGCTTTCTACATGCTTAGTTAGTCATTGCTTCATCGACTAAAAGCTGAGAACTAACACTCTACTTCTAGCCTAGCTGCGATTTAAGATTTCATTCACCATGCACAGCACATAGGTAAACTAGTCCAGATTTAAATGACACCCCTTTATCAAATCCAACCAGACTCAGGATTTTAGGGATGGCTTGCTCCCGCGTCTTACGCTGGGATTAGCCCTAACCCTCTACCCGAGTGTTTAGGCGGCAAGCGCGAAGTTATTTTCGCCAATTATTATTTAAAGCATCTTTGATAACGAGCGACATCTTCATAGCCCGGCATGCTTACAATCAGTTTTATCTTGCTGTCGAAACCAGTCAGCCCCATATGTAAAGAACTTAGTGGCACAAAAATATTAATCTAATGCAAAGATACTAACTTGAGAACGGTCTTAAATTTGTAATAATGAAATCGGTAAGATTCTAAACTTATTATCGATACAAAAAACTATCTATATGGTGTATCTCAACTCGGCTGAGGAGGTGATAAATATTTAGGAGCTACTGGGAAGCGTATCAGGTAAAAATGCTCAACTCAGAATATTTATTCACTGTAGGAACAAGAATTTCATCGAGCTAAAATAACGGGTCTAGCTACAAATATCTATACTTTAATTTTAGAATCAGAAGATTATTTAGTACTATTAAGTAAATAATTATCTCGAATGATTAGAATTGGCATCATCCACGAGGGGAAAATCCCCCCTGATAAAAGAGTACCTCTTACTCCGAATCAATGCAAGATTTTAGAAGAACGATATTCCAATTTGGAAATATTGATACAGCCCAGTTCTATCAGAGCTTTTAAAAACATTGAGTATAAAGAAGTCGGAATAAAGCTCTCAAAAGATTTAAATAGCTGCGATATTTTACTTGGAATAAAGGAGGTGTCGCTAGACATGTTAATCCAAAAAAAAACATATATGTTTTTTTCTCATACCTATAAAAAACAGCCTTGTAATCACAAATTACTTAGAACAATACTCGACAAAAAAATCCGCTTGATCGATTATGAGATGCTAAAAAAAGAAAACGGAAAACGTTTATTGGGTTTTGGTCGTTATGCAGGTATAGTAGGATGTTATAACGCATTCAGGGCTTGGGGTGAGCTTATCGGTGAGTATCAATTGAAACCTGCTCATCAGTGCTATGATCGCGAAGAGATGGAAGGTGAATTGGTGAAAGTAAAACTCCCAAAACATTTAAAAATCGTTCTCACTGGAACAGGTAGAGCAGCCTCAGGAGCCATGGAAATTCTTTCAGTTTTACCGATCGTTCAAGTTTTGCCAAAAGAATATCTCAAACACGATTTTTCAAAGCCTGTTTTTACCCAACTGAATGCTCACCAATATTTTAAAAGGGAAGACGGACAAAAATTTACCCGCAGAGAGTTTTATCAAAATCCCAAAGGCTTTGTTTCTGATTTCATGCGTTATGCCCGCCTGACGGATATTTATATTTCCAGTCATTTCTGGAGCGATAAGTCTCCCTATATCTTTACTCGCAAAGACACTCAATCGCTTGATTTTAAGATAAAGCTCATCTCCGATATCAGCTGTGATATTGACGGGCCCATAGCTTCCACCATTAGGCCGTCTACTATTGAAGACCCCTTTTATGCATATAATCCGCAAACGGAGAAAGAAGTGATTTTGGGTACTTTCGGATCTATTGGCGTTTCAGCGGTAGACAATCTTCCGTGTGAGTTGCCGCGCAATGCCTCTGAAGATTTTGGCAATGAACTGGTCAAAAATGTTATTCCCCAGTTTTTTAATGGCGACGAGGGAAAAATACTTGAAAGGGCATCTGAAACAGATTATAAAGGACAATTAACCCCTATTTTTAGTTATCTGAAAGATTATGCCGAAGGATAAAGAATAACCCATCAAAATTTAGCAATTGGAATCAGCTCAAACTAGGAAGTTCATTGATATTGAGAATATTATTAGAAGCAAGAACAAAAGACTTATCAAATGGCTACCTCGATTTGCTATCAATTACATCAAAAGGATAGTTCACGAGGATGAAATAAATAATGCCATGAAACGTATTGGCCATCTGCAAGGTCTTGATTTTATAGACGCTTCACTAGAAGAGCTCAGTATAACTGTAAATATCATTGGGATTGAGAATATTCCTCAAGAAGGCGGAGTTATACTAGCAGCTAATCATCCTCTGGGAGGGCTGGATGGTATGGCCCTTATGAAAGCGATGAGGGAAGTTCGAACGGATTTTCAGATTTTAGCTAACGACATCCTCTTAAATATTAAAAACCTAAAATCTCTCTTTACGCCTGTAAAAAAATTAGGGAGCACTCCCAGACTGGCCAGCAAAGCAATTGAAGAGAGCTACTCTAAAGATACGGCTATTTTGGTGTTTCCGGCCGGTCTGGTATCCCGCAAACTATCGAAAGGAATAGCTGATCTGGAATGGAAAAAGAGTTTTATTGCACGTTCTATAAAGTACAAGAAAGATGTCATTCCTGTGCATATAGAGGGCAGGAACTCAGATTTTTTTTACAGCTTATCACGACTTAGAAACTACTTGGGAATTAAAGTTAATATAGAGATGCTCTTTTTATCAGATGAGATGTTCAAGCAAAGGGGACAAACTTTAACCATTACCTTTGGCAAGCAGATTTCCTGGGAAAGCTTTGATAAGTCTAAGAGTTTGAATGAATGGGCGGCGAAAGTTAGGCAAAGAACATATGATCTGCCCAAATTGAGTAAATGAGACAACCGGAAGAAATAATAGATGCTGTAGATAGGAAACTTATTATAGGGGAACTCACCGAAGAAACTTTTTTACGACATACCAACAAAGGAGATAATCAGCTCTATATTGTAAATCACAAAAATGCCCCTAATATATTACGTGAAATCGGGCGTTTACGGGAAGAAACTTTTAGGTCTGCAGGAGGGGGAACCGGTAAGGCTTTAGATATTGACAGCTATGACTTATCAGACCACCCATACGAGCAATTGATAGTTTGGGATCCTGAAAAACAGGAAATTACAGCAGGCTATAGATTGCTTTTTTGTAAGGAAGCAGGAAAAGACAGTGAAAACAACATTGCATCGGCTACTGCTTGTCTTTTTGAACTTTCGGAAACTTTTTACAAGGATTTCTTATCTTATGCACTGGAATTGGGACGTTCCTTTGTACAGCCCAAATATCAACGCAGTCTTAAGAATCGAAAAAGCCTGTTTGCTCTTGATAATCTTTGGGATGGCCTAGGAGTTTTAATTGCAAAGAAGCCGGATTTAAAGTATATGTTTGGAAAAGTAACTATGTATCCAAATTATAACATCGAAGCCCGAAATTTGATATTAGCTTTTATGGATTGCTTCTTTCCAGATGATATCGGTTTGGCCAAGCCTCATAGGCCACTGGTTACTAAAGAGGAATTGGAAGTTTATAAAAAGCACTTTAGAGGCATGAAATACAATCCTGCTCATAGTTTACTTAATAAAATGGTACGGGCACGAGGGGAAAACATTCCGCCATTGATCAATACCTATATGAATATTTCCAGTACGATGAAAACCTTTGGAACGGCTGCTAATTACGAGTTTGGAGAAGTTGAAGAAATCGGTATTTTAATCACAACGAAAGATATATACCCCAGCAAAAAAGACCGCCACAGCTTCACGTACGATAAGGATAATAAAGAGTTCAATGGGCCTTTAAGGAAATAGGTATCGAGTCAAGCAGTTTTTAAGTCAGCAATGGCGTGTAACGGATTTTCTGATTTAAAAACAAAACTTCCCACTACTAAGACATCTGCCCCATATTCTATCAGTTTTTTAGCATTGTTTAAATTAACTCCGCCATCTATCTCGATTAGAGTAGAAGCATTTTTTGTCTGGATAATTTCTTTAAGCTCTCGTACTTTTTGATAAGTGTTTTCTATAAATCTTTGCTCCCCGAAGCCGGGATTTACACTCATTATACAAACAATATCTGTTTCGTTAATCACCTCTTTTAAAAGATGAACAGATGTGTGGGGGTTTAATGCAACACCTGCTTTCATATTCTCTTTATGAATAGCTTCCAATGTACGGTGTAAATGGAGAGAAGTTTCGTAATGCACCGTTAAATGATTAGATCCCGCTGCTCTGAAATCCGCTATGTAACGCTCTGGCTTTACAATCATGAGATGAACGTCTAAGGGCTTTTTAACATGATGATTAATCGCTTCAATTATCGGAATCCCAAAAGAAATATTGGGAACAAATATCCCGTCCATTACATCTAAGTGAAACCAATCGGCCTTACTTTTGCTTATTAATTCGCAGTCACGTTGCAGGTTAACAAAATCTGCAGAAAGAAGAGAAGGGGCAATAATTGGCATACAAGGTATGGCTTAGTGATGGGCAAATTACTGACAATAGAAACTCTTGGTCGAGCAGAGGTTTCTTATCTTCAATCTCAGCCTAGATAGGCTTTGAGGATTTTATTTCGAGATGTATGTTTCAATCTACGGATGGCTTTTTCCTTGATCTGGCGAACTCTTTCTCGGGTTAGGTCAAATTCTTCGCCAATTTCATTAAGGGTCATGGGATACTGACCACTTAGGCCAAAGTGCAACTTTACCACAGCTTTTTCACGGGAATTAAGAGTATCTAAAGATCTTTCGATCTCTGCACGCAAAGAATCATACATCAGATCGTCATCTGGATTAGGATTTCCGTCCGTACTCAGCACATCATATAAGGTGCTATTTTCACCATCTATTAAGGGGGCATCCATTGAAATATGGCGATCTCTGTTACGTAAGCTTTCCTTCACATCATTTTCACCTATTTCGAGGTTTTCCGCAATTTCATCAGCAGAAGGAGCGCGTTCATGCTTCTGTTCCAGAACAGCGGATGCTTTATTAATTTTGTTGATAGAACCAATCTTATTGAGTGGCAAACGCACAATGCGTGACTGCTCAGCTAATGCCTGAAGTATACTTTGGCGAATCCACCATACAGCATAAGAAATAAACTTAAATCCACGAGTTTCGTCAAAGCGCTGGGCTGCTTTAATTAGTCCTAAATTTCCTTCATTTATTAAATCAGGTAGGCTAAGTCCTTGATTTTGATATTGTTTTGCTACTGAGACTACAAATCTCAGATTGGCTTTGGTAAGCTTTTCTAAAGCAAATTGATCACCTAATTTAATCTTTTGAGCTAACTCTACTTCTTCCTCTGCAGTAATCAGCCCCACTTTACCAATCTCCTGCAAATATTTGTCAAGAGAAGCTGTATCACGATTAGTTACTTGTCTTGTAATCTTTAGCTGTCTCATATTTCTTTGTAATAATCAAAAGTAATTAACGTCAAAAATAGTTGTTTAGTTCAGAGTATACTAATTATCGAAAATTACTGGTCAATCAGTATTTTACGAGAAAGCTTGAGCTTGCCCCTTTCATCTTTTCCTATTAATTTTACTCGTACTTTATCACCCTCTTTTAATACTTCCTCTACTTTTTTAAGTCTGCGATGTTCAATTTGACTAATGTGCAAAAGACCATCTGTATTTTTGCCGATTTCTACAAAAGCTCCGTAAGGTTGTATGGAGCGTACTATGCCTTCGTATATCTGGCCTACCTCAGGAACAAAAGCGATGTCTTTAAGCTGTCTCATATTCTTTGTAATAATCAAAAGTAATTAACGTCAAAAATAGTTGTTTAGTTCAGAGTATACTAATTATCGAAAATTACTGGTCAATCAGTATTTTACGAGAAAGCTTGAGCTTGCCCCTTTCATCTTTTCCTATTAATTTTACTCGTACTTTATCACCCTCTTTTAATACTTCCTCTACTTTTTTAAGTCTGCGATGTTCAATTTGACTAATGTGCAAAAGACCATTTGTATTTTTGCCGATTTCTACAAAAGCTCCGTAAGGTTGTATGGAGCGTACTATGCCTTCGTATATCTGGCCTACCTCAGGAACAAAAGCGATGTCTTTAAGCTGTCTCATATTCTTTGTAATAATCAAAAGTAATTAACGTCAAAAATAGTTGTTTAGTTCAGAGTATACTAATTATCGAAAATTACTGGTCAATCAGTATTTTACGAGAAAGCTTGAGCTTGCCCCTTTCATCTTTTCCTATTAATTTTACTCGTACTTTATCACCCTCTTTTAATACTTCCTCTACTTTTTTAAGTCTGCGATGTTCAATTTGACTAATGTGCAAAAGACCATTTGTATTTTTGCCGATTTCTACAAAAGCTCCGTAAGGTTGTATGGAGCGTACTATGCCTTCGTATATCTGGCCTACCTCAGGAACAAAAGCGATGTCTTTAAGCTGTCTCATATTCTTTGTAATAATCAAAAGTAATTAACGTCAAAAATAGTTGTTTAGTTCAGAGTATACTAATTATCGAAAATTACTGGTCAATCAGTATTTTACGAGAAAGCTTGAGCTTGCCCCTTTCATCTTTTCCTATTAATTTTACTCGTACTTTATCACCCTCTTTTAATACTTCCTCTACTTTTTTAAGTCTGCGATGTTCAATTTGACTAATGTGCAAAAGACCATCTGTATTTTTGCCGATTTCTACAAAAGCTCCGTAAGGTTGTATGGAGCGTACTATGCCTTCGTATATCTGGCCTACCTCAGGAACAAAAGCGATGTCTTTAAGCTGTCTCATATTCTTTGTAATAATCAAAAGTAATTAACGTCAAAAATAGTTGTTTAGTTCAGAGTATACTAATTATCGAAAATTACTGGTCAATCAGTATTTTACGAGAAAGCTTGAGCTTGCCCCTTTCATCTTTTCCTATTAATTTTACTCGTACTTTATCACCCTCTTTTAATACTTCCTCTACTTTTTTAAGTCTGCGATGTTCAATTTGACTAATGTGCAAAAGACCATCTGTATTTTTGCCGATTTCTACAAAAGCTCCGTAAGGTTGTATGGAGCGTACTATGCCTTCGTATATCTGGCCTACCTCAGGAACAAAAGCGATGTCTTTAAGCTGTCTCATATTCTTTGTAATAATCAAAAGTAATTAACGTCAAAAATAGTTGTTTAGTTCAGAGTATACTAATTATCGAAAATTACTGGTCAATCAGTATTTTACGAGAAAGCTTGAGCTTGCCCCTTTCATCTTTTCCTATTAATTTTACTCGTACTTTATCACCCTCTTTTAATACTTCCTCTACTTTTTTAAGTCTGCGATGTTCAATTTGACTAATGTGCAAAAGACCATCTGTATTTTTGCCGATTTCTACAAAAGCTCCGTAAGGTTGTATGGAGCGTACTATGCCTTCGTATATCTGGCCTACCTCAGGAACAAAAGCGATGTCTTTAAGCTGTCTCATATTCTTTGTAATAATCAAAAGTAATTAACGTCAAAAATAGTTGTTTAGTTCAGAGTATACTAATTATCGAAAATTACTGGTCAATCAGTATTTTACGAGAAAGCTTGAGCTTGCCCCTTTCATCTTTTCCTATTAATTTTACTCGTACTTTATCACCCTCTTTTAATACTTCCTCTACTTTTTTAAGTCTGCGATGTTCAATTTGACTAATGTGCAAAAGACCATCTGTATTTTTGCCGATTTCTACAAAAGCTCCGTAAGGTTGTATGGAGCGTACTATGCCTTCGTATATCTGGCCTACCTCAGGAACAAAAGCGATGTCTTTAAGCTGTCTCATATTCTTTGTAATAATCAAAAGTAATTAACGTCAAAAATAGTTGTTTAGTTCAGAGTATACTAATTATCGAAAATTACTGGTCAATCAGTATTTTACGAGAAAGCTTGAGCTTGCCCCTTTCATCTTTTCCTATTAATTTTACTCGTACTTTATCACCCTCTTTTAATACTTCCTCTACTTTTTTAAGTCTGCGATGTTCAATTTGACTAATGTGCAAAAGACCATCTGTATTTTTGCCGATTTCTACAAAAGCTCCGTAAGGTTGTATGGAGCGTACTATGCCTTCGTATATCTGGCCTACCTCAGGAACAAAAGCGATGTCTTTAAGCTGTCTCATATTCTTTGTAATAATCAAAAGTAATTAACGTCAAAAATAGTTGTTTAGTTCAGAGTATACTAATTATCGAAAATTACTGGTCAATCAGTATTTTACGAGAAAGCTTGAGCTTGCCCCTTTCATCTTTTCCTATTAATTTTACTCGTACTTTATCACCCTCTTTTAATACTTCCTCTACTTTTTTAAGTCTGCGATGTTCAATTTGACTAATGTGCAAAAGACCATCTGTATTTTTGCCGATTTCTACAAAAGCTCCGTAAGGTTGTATGGAGCGTACTATGCCTTCGTATATCTGGCCTACCTCAGGAACAAAAGCGATGTCTTTAATGCGGCTTACTGCTTCATTCATTTTTCCCCGATCTGAACCAGAGATTTCAATAATGCCTTTGTTATTTTCTTCCTCAATAGTAATAATGGTATTTGTATCAGACTGTAGTCTCTGAATGTTTTTACCACCGGGACCAATAATAGCGCTAATAAAATTTTTGGGAATTTTCATCAATTCGATCTTAGGTGCATTGGGTTTTACATCTGCACGAGGCTCGGAAATAGTCTTCATCATTTCATTGAGAATATGCAAGCGGCCGGCTTTAGATTTCTCTAGAGCTTTTTCTAAAATCTCGTAGGAAATCCCTTTGATTTTGATATCCATCTGGCAGGCAGTAATGCCATCACGAGTTCCAGCTACCTTAAAATCCATATCACCCAATTGATCCTCATCCCCTAAAATATCCGAAAGTATAGCATACTTTCCGGTTTCAACATCAGTGACTAACCCCATGGCTATACCCGAAACAGGATTTTTAATTGGTATACCGGCATCCATTAAAGCTAATGTGCCGGCACAGACAGTCGCCATGGAAGATGAGCCATTGGATTCTAAAATATCAGATACTATTCTTATAGTGTAGATGCTGGTATCAGGGATCATTGATTTCAAGGCTCTTTGAGCCAGATTACCGTGACCAATTTCTCTGCGACTGGTTCCGCGAATAGGACGAGCTTCTCCAGTGGAAAAAGGAGGAAAATTATAATGCAAGTAAAATCTTTCTGCTCCGACAAAAGTTACTCCGTCCACTCGATTTTCGTTCAAGCGTGAACCAAGTGTGACTGTAGTAATGGACTGGGTTTCACCACGAGTAAATACTGCAGATCCATGGGATCCAGGCAAGTAATCAATTTCTGTCCAGATGGGACGAACTTCATCCAGATCACGGCCATCCAAGCGCCGATGATCATTTAAGATCATATTTCGTATAGCATGGTATTCCACATCGTGGTAATATTTTCTAATAAGCTCATCTTTTTCTTCCAGTTCTTTTTCTGAAAAATTTTCAAGGTATTTTTCAAGTATTTCTTTGAATTTTGCTGAACGTTCCTTCTTGCTCAAACCTTCTTTGGCTATTGTGTATACTTCCTCATAGGTAGCTTTCATTACTTCCTTAGCCAAAGCCTCATCATTATCATTGCTGTCATACTCTTTTTTCTGCTGAGCTTTTTCAACTTTGGATGCGAGAGCCTCCTGGGCTTCAATCTGAACTTTGATAGCTTCATGCGCAATAGAGATAGCTTCTATTAGTTCTTTTTCAGAAATTTCCTTCATTTCCCCTTCTACCATTATTACACTTTCTTTGCTGGCCCCAACTATCATATTAATATCGGATTTTTCGAGTTGTGCAGGAGAAGGATTGATCGTAAGTTGACCATCTATGCGAGCCACTTTCACTTCTGAAATGGGTCCGTTAAAGGGAATATCAGAAACAGTAATAGCAGCTGAAGCTGCTAAGCCAGCTAAACAATCTGAAGAAACATCAGGATCATAAGACATCAGATTAATTATTACCTGAGTATCATAGCAGTAGTCTTTGGAGAAGAGGGGACGAAGACAGCGATCTACCAATCGCATCACTAATATTTCCTCATTAGAAGGACGGCCTTCTCTTTTCAAAAAACCTCCAGGAACCCGTCCAGCAGCAGCGAACTTTTCTCTATAGTCTACAGTAAGGGGAAGAAAATCAGCTCCTTCTAAAGGCTCTTCATTAGAAACGACAGTGGCTAATAGCATAGTTCCGCCCATTTTTACTATTACTGAACCATGGGCCTGCTTAGCAAGCTTACCGGTCTCTAGGATTATGATTCTCTTGTCGTCAAGTCTAATTTTCTTAGTTATAGGAGTTGGGATCATTGAAATATAAATATTAAGTTAATATTAAGTTACGTAAAAACCGCATGCGTTTTTCCTATTATCATATGTTAGAATGCTTATTTTCTGATATTAAGCTCACTAATAACAGCACGAAATCTCTCGATGTCTTTATTCTTAAGGTAGTTTAAGATTCTTTTACGCTTCCCTACTAAACCAACCAAAGATTTTTCAGTGCTAAAGTCCTTGTGATTTTGCTTAAGGTGCTCGGTAAGATGATTGATGCGGTAAGTAAAAAGGACTATCTTCCCTTCTGGAGAACCTGTGTCAACTTCAGATTTTCCGTACTTTTTGAAAATTTCTCCTTTCTTTTCTGCTGTTAGATACATTTCAAGGACTTGAATTTATATTATGCTAAAAACAAGCGACAAAGTTATAAAAAATAATTGATTGATGTTACTTTCTTTAAAAACCCAGTAAGCTCCAAAACGCCAATTTTCTGGATAGTAATTGTATTTGTAAGAGTCTTTAGCCCCTTACATAGTTTATAATTAATGTGGTATATGTGGGGCCGAGCATAAAAACTCTACAAGCGGTAAGTCCTATAAGACATTTTTTTGAAGCTGTATCTCGTCTGAATTTAGTGTAATTAAGGTGAAGACATGTTCAACGTGAGCAGAGCATTTTTCCCATACTTTTCCCACTGTCATTGTCGTCAAAATCTGCTATTCCTCAAAGTCATCAGGATAAGAATCGAGGAATTCGACCTATAAATCCTCTGTTCGAGCAGCGAAGCGAAGCTAATTCTATGGTTAAAATAACGATACGTAGAGGCTAAGGGAAGTATTGGGGGTAGTTAAAAACTTCCTGAAACTAAATGGATATATTCTATAGAAAGCATGAACGTCTAAAGGATAGGAAACTACTGGCTTACCTTATTTATCATGGCAGAAATGCTTATATTTACGAGGCAGATACTCAAGAATACGGGGGTCTATTTATTACCATTGTGACCCGGCTCTGTAAGCCATTATATAAAGATAATTATGAATGGTATCTTTGGAACAGCGAATTTTAGAAATGAAATCTATATGGAGTTGCAGAACGGGAGACGTTAGCAAAAGATGGTTTGAACACAAGCATAATGTTATCCTAGTTTTACTCTAAAGAGTGATAAATATGAATTTAACATTCAAGAAGAACGGTCTTATTCAACAAATAATTTACCGCCAGAGTTTAAATTGGGATAGATTAAGGTACAAAGACAAATATAGTCTTTGGTATACAATGACAAAAATGAGAGATTTCTGGAAAGTAAATGCTATTGGTCGAACATCTAAAGAACGTTTAGGATATACCACACAAAAGCCATTGTCATTATTAGAAAGAATTATAAAATCCAGTTTTCTGAGATTGGGACAGTATTAGACTCATTTTGCGGATGTGGAACTTCTGCAGAGGCGGCAATAAGGCTAAATAGAAAATGGATAGGAATTAAGATATAAAGCCCACTAGCAGAAGTAATAGAAGAGAGATTAAATAAGAGATATTTAGGTCATAAAGAGGCAGAATATCAAGTCGTAGAAAGTAACCCTGAAGACAAGAATGCTTATGATAAACTCGATCCTTTCCAAAATCAGGGTTTTTTTATCCGTGAAGTGGGTGGCTTCCCTTAATGAAAGGCACAGTAGGGATGAACAGAGAAATGATAATCCATTTAGGTCAAGATAAAGAAGTTGGGTGATATTTTGGGGGGTGGGGGGTGGAGGGGGGGATAGTATTTTCAGTTAAAACGGGAAAACAAGTAAATCCAAATCCAGCTATGGTCAGAGAGCTTTTGGAAACTATAGAAAAATAAAAAGCAGCTAAAAGTTAAAAATTTATAGAGATACAAATCCCATCTATGTTTAGAAAAATCAAATCTTTAACGGAAAATTATCATCATTAAATCAGATTTATAAATCTGAAGAGATACAAGATAAATTTATTATTTCAATAAGATCTAATGCCGGACGTCAGAAAATTTCAAAAATCATAAATTGCACTACATTTCTGCAATGCATCCACTTATCACAATTTAGATGCTTCAATTAGTACTGATGTGAGCACCTACGTTATATGCTACACTTAGTAGAGGATAACGATAAAAGATAAGGAGCTCATATCAGAGCTAGAGTAGTAGTCATTCCAGGTATGAAGATAGATGAATGGGCTATTGTAGGCGCCGGTGCCATTGTAACGAAAAATGCAAAACCTAATCAAACAATGCTGCAGTGCTAGCCAGACTTAATAAAGTAACATGAACAAAGACAAAATCTGGTTATCTTCTCCCCATATGGGAAATAGAGAATGGAACTTTGTTAAAGAAGCTTTTGAAACCAATTGGATAGCACCCTCAGGACCAAACGTTAATGGTTTTGAAGAAGATTTACAGTTATATAGCAAAGTCAAACATGCCGCAGCATTGAGTTCAGGGACTGCCGCAATCCATTTATCCTTAATATTAAGCAATGTACAAAATTTGGATGTGGTTCTCTGTCAAACTTTTACCTTTTCTGCCACGGTCAATCCTATATTATATCAAGGAGCAATTCCAGTATTTATTGATTCAGAACTTGGCAACTGGAATATGAGTTCGAGTCATCTAGAAACTGCCCTAAAAAAAATACATAATAGAGAAGTGAATTATACTGGCTTAAAGCTAAATCCAGAGAGTGTAAAGTGTATGCTTCCCGTTCATCTTTATGGTATGCCTGCAAGCATGGATAACATTATGGAAATAGCTGATAGATATGATATTATGGTAATAGAAGATGCAGCGGAGTCATTGGGTTCAGTTTATCGCAGGAAGCATACCGGTACTTTTGGAAAGATGGGAATTTATTCTTTTAATGGTAACAAGATCATTACTACATCAGGAGGGGGAGCATTGGTTTCTGATGATGAAAATTTGATTGACAAAGCTCGTTTTCTGGCTACTCAAGCACGTGATAAAGCATCTCACTATGAACATTCACAGATTGGTTATAATTATCGGATGAGCAATATCCTGGCAGGAATAGGAAGAGGACAAATGCTGGTTTTGTCTGAACGTATAGAACAAAGACGAGCCAATTTTCAGCGCTACAAAGATTATTTTGAAAACTGGAATTCAAAAGGCTTCAATATTCAGTTTCAGAAAGAAAGCTCTAATAGTTTTTCCAACCGTTGGCTCAACTGTATTCTAATAGATCCTTCAGAAAATAATGGCCTAAATAAAGAAACAATTCGACTTACATTGAAATCAGAAAATATTGAATCCCGTCCATTATGGAAACCTATGCATATACAGCCTGTTTTTGAAGACTATCCATTTTTTGGCGATGGAACATCTGAATACTTGTTTCAAAATGGCCTTTGCTTACCCTCCGGTTCTAATCTTACTAATGAAGATTTTGAAAGGATTTTTAGTGTGCTCGATAAGATATTTAACGATCATTTACGTTGATGTGTATTTTAAAAAATTAAGCATAACTACCTGATAATAAATCATTTAATAGATATTATAGATTGTGATTAAAAAGTTGACCTTTTTAGAGAAATTCCAAAGCTTATCTCACAAAGCTAGAGCACTTAATTATTGGCATTATAATTTATATGGAAATAAAGCTCACTTATAATAGACTAAACTTGAATTTTCCATAAGCATGGTTAAAAATCTTGTAATTAAGAATACTCATAAGTTCCTATCTCAGTGGATTATTCTTTTTTTTGATCTTAGTGTAATAGCAACTTGTTATATCATTTCTGTTTTACTGAGATTCAATTTGGACCCTTCCTCTTTTTCCATGGCTAAGGATATTGCAAAAAAACTCCCTCTGGTCATTTTATTTTATACAATAAGCTTTTACATGATTCGATCACATATTGGGATCATCAGATATACCAGTCTTAGAGATACATATAACTTGCTTAAAAGCTGTTTGTTCTCTCTCTTTGGATTAATTACGGTTTCTACAATTTCTCGCTTATTTATTCTGAATTCCAATTATTCTGATTATATGATTCCGTCATATTCTATTCTGACAATTCATTTTTTGTTAAGCCTATTCATTCTTATAGTTTCTAGATTGACGATAAAAGCATTTTACAAAAAAATGCAAATCGATAGAGAAAATAAAAAACACATCAACGTGCTAATCTATGGAGCTGGAGCTTCAGGTTTGATTACCAAAAATGCGCTATTACAGGACAATAAGTATAAATATAATATTCGAGGTATTGTAGATGATAATCCTTATAAGGTCGGAAAATCATTTGAAGGAGTGATAGTATATAGTCCTAGCAAGGTATTTAATTCTGATTTTTTGAAAAAAAAACACATCGATCAACTAATTATCTCTATACAATCTGATTTAACACAAGCTAAGCGCAAAGAAATTATCGAGCTTGCCCTAAAATACGATCTCAATATTAAAATAGTTCCTCCTATTCAGAAATGGATACACGGTGAATTAAGGGCTAAGCAAATAAAGAGAGCCGGAGTTGAAGACCTTCTTGGTCGTAATCCGATCATTCTGAATAATGCCAATATCCAGAAACAGGTTAAAGATAAAGTGATCTTGGTAACAGGAGCAGGAGGTTCGATAGGTAGGGGAATTTCATATCAATTATTACAATACCAGCCTTTCAGAATTTTGCTTCTGGATCAAGCTGAGACTCCACTTTATAACTTGGAATGTGATATCAAGAATAAGAACCCTAATTTACTCGATAAAATAGAGCTTATAGTAGCTGATATAACCAACTACAATAGAATGACAAACGTATTTGAGACTTTTCAGCCAGATATAGTCTACCATGCAGCAGCATACAAACATGTTCCTTTGATGGAAGACAATCCCTATGAAGCAGTATCTGTAAATATTTTCGGCACTAAAAATATTGCTGATTTATCCGTTGAATATGGAGTTAAAAAGTTTGTGATGATTTCCACCGATAAGGCAGTCAACCCTACCAATGTAATGGGAGCTACCAAACGCGTCGCTGAAGTCTATGTACAATCGCTTAACGCTTTAGTCAAATCTAAAACTCAGTTTGTCATTACCAGATTTGGCAATGTGTTAGATTCGAACGGGTCAGTAATCCCTCTTTTTAGAAAACAGATAGAAAAAGGAGGACCTATAACGATTACTCACGAGAATGTCATGCGTTATTTTATGACAATCTCCGAAGCTTGTAATCTTGTTATGGAAGCTGGAGTCATGGGAGAAGGAGGTGAAATATTTGCTTTTGATATGGGCAAGCCTGTTAAAATAATCGACCTAGCTAAAAAGATGATACAGCTTTCAGGATTAACCTTAGGAAAAGATATTTTTATAGAAGAGATAGGCCTGCGTCCTGGAGAAAAACTACGTGAAGAGCTATTGACCATAAAAGAAAATGTGAAACCTACTTATCATTCGAAAATTATGATAATTAAAACATCTACATATGATTACGATATTGTAATGGATACTATCAAACAAATCCAAAAGTACTATAATGGATCGATTGACAATTTACTTCTGGTATTTAAATTAAAAGCCTTAGTACCAGAATATGTCAGTAATAACTCGATATATGCCAAACTTGATTTAAAAAATGGACAATGATTAAGGTGTTGTTGGTGGTGCCTTTGCCAGTTCCTGCATTCCTTCTTTCTCAATATCAAAAGGACTACAAAGAAATTATTGGTATACGATGCTGAGAATAGCATGAGTTATTAAGCCTGCAGACTAAATTAAAATTAGAAGTCGACTGGAAATCCCAAAGTATGATCGATAATTTTACGAGGTTCATTACTTTAAGTTAATACCAAATGCTTTTTATAGGTCTTTGTGCAGAGTTTTTTAATAATTACTACGATTTTTGATTCCACGTGACAAGACTTTAAAAAAGATAAGATGGAGCATAAAAAATTGTCATAAATTCATATTTTGAAATCACTCTGATTTTATTTTTATCTATTTACTCTGTTTTCATAAATAATAATGAGAGTATTTCAGCCTAAACTACAATTGTCAAAGCTGAAAATAGGCTTCTACATCGTTACTTCCTTTATTCAGAATTGAGGGTTCTTTAAACTTTCCAGGTTTTTGAGGTACCGGGTCATAGCCGCAAGTGCCCCATGGATAACAGCGTAATAATCTTTTAATTCCCAACAAAGCACCTTTAAATGGTCCCCATATCCAGATAGATTCGACCACATACTGAGAGCAAGTTGGCACATGACGGCAATTATTAGGTAAAAGTGGTGAAATAAGCCACTGGTATAATTTTATCAGAATTATAAAAAAAGCGTAGAATATTCTGGTCACATTTAGCATTAATTAAGATTGTAAACAGTGCCTTTTTTTCTGTCTTTCAGTTGAATTCCAATTTTAGCCAACTCATTTCGTATTTGATCAGAAAGAGCCCAATTTTTATCTGTTCTAGCTTTTGCACGAATGTTTATTACAAGCTGCATTATCCCATCCAATTTTTTGTGACTTTGGTCTGAGTAAGGCTTTACTAAGCCCAGTACATCAAATACAAAATCTCTCAGGGTTATTTTTAAAATTCTGAGTTGTTCTTCCGTAAAACCACTAGTTACTTTATCAACCCCATTGACCACTTTTACGGCTTCAAAAAGATGGGATATCAGGATAGGAGAATTAAAATCGTCATTCATAGCTGCATAGCAATTTTTTCTCCACCCTGTAACGTCAAAATCTACTAGATTTCCCCCAGATTGAAGTTTCTCCAGTTTAACTATAGCTTCCATTAAACGCTGAAAGCCTTTTTCAGCTGCCAGCAAGGCACCGTTGCTAAAATCCAATTGAGAACGATAATGAGCTTGCATCATAAAAAAGCGTGCTACTGATGGCGAAAAGCTCTTTTCTAACTTATTGTTGTTTCCCATAAATAGTTCCTGAGGGGAAAGTGTATTCTCAGTAGATTTACTCATAGGAGCCCCGTTGAGAGTAAGCATATTTCCATGCACCCAATAGCGAACATCATCTTTGTCATTGGCTGCCCTATTCTGGGCAATTTCACATTCATGATGTGGAAATTTTAAGTCCATACCACCACCGTGTATGTCGAATTGGTCACCCAAATATTTAGTACTCATTACCGAGCATTCTAAGTGCCAGCCGGGAAAACCTTCTCCCCAAGGCGACTTCCATCGCATAATATGCGATGGAGAAGCTTTTTTCCAAAGGGCAAAGTCTAAGGGGTTATGTTTTTCGTTTTTTCTGTCCAATTCGCGAGTTACATTTATTAATTCTTCGATCTTATGACCAGATAACTTACCGTAGTCGTTTTCTTCATTATACTTTTCTACGTCAAAGTAAACAGAGCCGTTTATTTGGTATGCTAGCCCTTTTTCTAATATTTTCTGTATAACATTAATCTGCTCTACAATATGGCCGGTTGCTGTAGGTTCTATGCTGGGAGGATGGGTGTTGAACTTTTCCATTACTTTGTGAAATTCCAGGGTATAGCGCTGTACAATTTCCATAGGCTCTAACTGTTCTAATCGAGCTTTTTTACCTATCTTGTCTTCACCTTCATCAGAATTACCCTCTAAATGACCAGCATCAGTGATATTACGAACATAACGTACTTTATAATCTAAGTGAGTCAAGTAGCGATATATCGTATCAAATGAGATAAAAGTACGGCAATTACCCAAGTGTACATGATTATAAACAGTGGGACCACATACATATAAGCCTACGTGAGGAGGGTTTAATGGTTCAAACTTTTCTTTTTTTCGGCTTAGTGAGTTATATAGGTAAACCGAATTCTCTTCATAGAGTGCCATGTGATTGATTTACTTTTAAACTTCAAAATCGGTTTTCATGTTGATATAATCTAAGAAGTCCTTTTTGATGTCATCCTTCTTGAATTTTCCAACAAATTCAGCCGTTACAGTGCTGCTATCAATATCACGTATTCCACGGGAGTTTACACATAAATGCTTGGCATCAATAACGCAGGCTACATCATCAGTACTTAAAGTCTCCTGTAGAGTTCTTACGATCTGCTTGGTCATGCGCTCCTGAACCTGTGGACGTTTGGTATAATAATTTACCATACGGTTCATTTTACTCAAGCCAATTATTGTACCATTGGAAATGTATGCCACGTGCGCTCGTCCTACGATCGGAAGGAAGTGATGTTCACAGGTAGAATAAACCACTATGTTCTTCTCTACCAGCATTTCGCCATATTGATATCTATTCTGAAAAGTTTTGGCACTTGGTTTTTTTGCTGGATCAAGCCCAGCAAAAATTTCTCTAACAAACATCTCGGCTACCCTATGAGGTGTTCTCTGCAAGCTGTCTTCAGTAAGATCAAGTCCTAGGACTTCCATTATTTTTTTAAAGTGATACTTTATTTCTTCTATTTTTTCCTCCTCGGATTTATCAAAAGCATCTGGACGAATAGGTGTTTCTATGCTACTACTCGATAAGTGAATATCTCCTTGTTCCTTAGCTATTATTTCTAGTGTTTTATTCTTAATTGTTGTAAACCACTAATTGTATCGATTTCTAGCATTTATCAACATCATGAAAGATGATAAATGAATTGACAAAGGTAGATAATAAAGCCGTTTTTCTATGCTTGTATTACAAAAGCTTCAAAATAAGCCTATACACAAATTTCTTTTTTAATCGGATACTACTTAAATAACCTCCAGACTTTTTAGAACTCCATTGGATGATAGCCATATAATTATTCACTATTACTTTATTGATTATCAATAGCTATCTGTCCAGAATAATTACAAGCTATGCTGATGCTGCCATATATTTAAGTTCTATTATATAGGATGTTCCTTAGCAACTCAATGAGTCACTTTAAGATCGTTTGGAATATAGACTTAGCATAGACAATAAAGTTAGAAGACTTAATAGCTCTTTCATCTATAGATTATGCAAGCAGTAACCTAAGCATAAGATCTTCGAGCAGAAGCAAATAAAAAGTAGGAAACTTACTTCTCTCATATGCGAAATCTATAAATAATCCCAAGAGTAAATTTATTTTTTACAAAATCTGAAGTAGCATTGATCCTGTCGTTGTTATCCAAAAAAGGGTGTACCCTGTATGTTTGACCATATTTACTTTGTGAAAAAGCTAAATCTATTATAAACTGCTTAGTTCTAAATCCTAATCCTGTTGACCAGGTTTTGATAGCAGTAGCATAAGCTGGTTCGTCCTTATATTGGCTTTGTCTATAGTTATATCCCGCTCTTAGCGATATCAGATGGATCCGATATTCCCCGCCCACTCGTACAGTGCTTATTTCCTGTACTACACCGGTGTAGACATCGCCACCTTTTTCTATATCTCCTTCTATGACATTAAAACTATTGGTGCTAACATAGGTTTTGGACTGGGTAAGGTCAGAATATTCATAATCGAAACTTATGAGAGCAGTTTTGTCTAAAACAAAAGCCATACCTAAACGGTAAATGGAGGGGGATTTATAGCGATAAGAATAGTTTCCAGTAGTGATAACGGGACTCCTGAATCCAGATTCGTCTTTATTTATTTCAGAAGTTACATCTACTTCATATATTTGATCAATAGTATACCAGCTTGGAGATTCATAGGCAAAACCTGTCCTTAACCACTGTGAAAGTTTATAAATAATACCTAATTTTATATTAAAGCCCTTAGCGTACATCTCTACATATCGGTTTAAAGTATAAGAACTAACATCATAAGGAGCAGCACTGTCCCAAAGGCCAAACTCGGTAAGCTGATCTGACATTGTATAGTTCAGAATTGGAAAACCCAAAGACATACCGTAATAAAAGTTATCTCGATATTTCCCGCCAAAGGTAAACGCAAGTTCATTGAGATTTCCATTTTCTTCACGCCTATAAGATACATGAGTATTACCTGGGACATAATAAGCATAGTCCAATACGATACCGCTACTAGTATCTATTAATAAGATTCCGGCTTGCAGTGCTGCCAATTCTTCTACAAAATCTTGCTGTTTCAACTGATCACCTGTTAATCCTTTAGCCTTATCAAACCAGTATTGACCCAAAGTAGAATTTTTAGAGATTTCATTAATTCCCGTAAATAAAGATTGATTATAAAAATCAGCCAGTTTGTTGTAGGTAACCCCAAATCTCAGTTGTGACCAATCGGAAGATCCCATATCAAACTTCATGACTAGACCTATGTTTTCGATTAATAAATTGAAATCAGAGGTACGCAGTTTTTGATCTTTAAGATTAAGAACGGCATCCGTATAAGTGGTTTGGAGTCCAAAAGTCATCCCTAAATTACTAAAACGATAAACAGAAGCTCCAGCTGGATTGAGGTGAACAGAACTAAAATCACTTCCGAGTGCTGTGAAAGCTCCTCCTAATCCTATATATCTTGTTGCTCCATGTAATTCACGGACATTGTATAAAGCAAGATCATCTATTACTTGGGAAAATCCAATTGAACTTATGAGGGTTATTAGAACAATGAAGAATTTTTTCATGTCAAAATAGGAATTTTTAACGAATTCTAAATCTAGGACGACTATTTTGATCTGCTAAAGCTACTCCTTGAAGACCTTCCAATGCCATGACTAGGTGAATAAACCCTGCTGAGATTTCCTCTATAAGGTGTAGCATTGTAGTTACGGCTATTGTTCGATCTAGAACTTAAACGACTATATGACCTGCTTGGAGAAGAAGATCGAGTATTACTACGATTATAATTTTTTCTTCTGGCTTGGGAAGGAACATAAACATCGATATCCCCCTTTCTGGATTTATTGCTGTTTGATGGAGAGACACTTCTACTGCTATAATTATCCCTAGAAATGTTTCGGGTAGTGTTCTGGATATTTCTCTTATTGACTTGTCTAGAAGCAACGCTTTTTTCAACGGTTTTCCTTCTTACAATCCGATAGAACTCACTTGTATGTAATGAAGAGATGATTTTTCTAGCACTGTTTTCCGATATAGTACGAGTACTTCTTATCTTCTGTAAGTTTTCATTGCTGAATCGAGAACTACTGGTGGGAAAATAGTCAGCTACACTTCTAGATTCAGAATTTCTGTCCGAACTATGATTACTTTTAATGCTTCTGCTAGAATAATTATTAATTTTTACCGCAGTTTTTTTACGATTTATCATTCCAGTTTTTCTAACACCTCCATAAGTTCTAGTAGTTTTTGGAGTGTAACCTGTATAAACTACCCCTCTATTACCGAGATAAGCATCATTAACACCATAATAACAGCATTGGTTAAAACTAGCCGAATAAAAACTATAAGCTCTCCAACTTCTAGACCATCCCAATCCTAGGCCCCAATCCCATGGTGCATACCATGGACTATAAAAGAATGGGGAATACCAAGGGCTCCCCAAACCATAACCTATTCCAATCCCCAATCCTCCCCAGCTATTCCAGTAAAAACCACCGTTCCAAGCTGGTTGACCATAATAGTTATTAACTACAATATCGCCATTACTTTGATAAGCTTGACTATTATCATTAGGATTATAATAATCTTCACTCTGATTATCTGGAGAAATTTCAGGCTCTTTATCAGTTTCAGATTTTGCTATGTCACTCAGAGTAAACTCCTCATTTTCCGCATAAGACGGATCATAGTAAATTCCATCATCATAATTATTTGTTACAGTTTGAGATGAGCTACAGCTGCTAAACATCACGCCTAGGACTGCTACTAATACTATAAATATTTTCATGTTATATACATTTGGATAGGTTGTAAAATCTTTAGATTTGCTTACTCATTTAAAAACGGCAAACTCTATGCCAGTTTAACTATGTAGTATGGCAAAGAATCTTACAAAAAGGAGCGAAGATTACTCCACGTGGTATAATGAATTAGTAGTAAAAGCTGACCTTGCCGAAAACAGTGAAATAAGAGGTTGCATGGTAATAAAACCTTATGGTTTTGCCATTTGGGAAAAAATGCAGGAAAAACTAGACAGTATGTTTAAGGCTACAGGACATGTAAACGCTTACTTTCCAATTTTTATCCCCAAGTCCTATTTCTCTAAAGAAGCATCCCACATAAATAGCTTTGCTAAGGAATGTGCTATAGTTACTCATTACCGCCTTAAAAATTCTGAAGATGGTAGTGGAATTGTAGTGGATGATGAAGCTAAGCTGGAAGAGGAACTGATAATAAGGCCCACTTCAGAAACCATTATATGGAATACCTATCGCAACTGGATACAAAGCTATCGAGACCTTCCTATTTTGGTCAACCAATGGGCTAATGTAGTACGTTGGGAAATGCGTACTAGACCATTTTTACGTACCACCGAGTTCCTTTGGCAAGAAGGTCATACTGCTCATGCTACTCAGAAAGATGCAGAGATAGAAGCACAGAAGATTATAGAAATTTACGTAGATTTCTTAGAAAATTTTATGGCAATTCCAGTAATTAAAGGAGTGAAAACTAAAAATGAGCGTTTTTCCGGAGCATTAGAAACACTCTGCATAGAAGCTTTAATGCAAGATGGTAAAGCTTTGCAAGCAGGAACCAGTCATTTTCTAGGTCAAAATTTTGCGAAAGCTTTTAATGTGAGATTTACAACAAAAGATGGAAAAGAAGAATATGTTTGGGCTACATCGTGGGGAGTATCTACTCGTCTCATAGGAGCTTTAATTATGGTTCATTCAGATGACAATGGATTAGTGTTACCTCCTAATCTCGCTCCTTTCCAAGTAATAATCATACCTATATATCAAGGAAAGAAAGAATTTCAAAAAGTATCATACAAGGCCATTAAAATAAAGAAAGATCTAGAGAAAGCAGGACTCTCAGTTAAATACGATGACCGAGATACGTATAAACCGGGATGGAAATTTAATGAGTATGAATTAAAAGGAATTCCCATAAGAATAACAATTGGCCCAAAAGACATAGAAAATAGAACCATTGAAGTATCTCGGAGAGATACTTTGGAAAAACAATTTTTAAATGTGAATGAAATTTTAGTGGACAAAATTAAAGGATTATTAGAAGATATCCAGAAAAATCTCTTTCTCAAAGCTTTGAAATTCAGAGAAGACAATATCTATAAAGTAGATAATTGGGAAAATTTTAAAGATGTGCTCGAAAAAAGAGGTGGCTTTATTGAGGCTCATTGGGATGGAACAAGCCAGACAGAGAACAAAATTAAAGAGGAAACCAAAGCAACAATCCGTTGTATTCCATTCAATGCTATTGAAGAAGAAGGGAAGTGTGTGTACAGCTGTAAACCATCTAATCGCAGAGTATTATTTGCTAAAGCTTATTGATACATTCTAAGTAGAGCAACATAACCCTAAAAATACCCCTTCTACAACGCAAAAGTAAGGATTAGATATTTTACCAAAAGTCACTTGAAAGAGTTAGAATTTGATCTAAATTTGCAGGCTCAAATTGAGAAGGTAGACATTTTGGCCCATTCGTCTATCGGCTAGGACATCAGGTTTTCATCCTGGAAAGAGGGGTTCGATTCCCCTATGGGCTGCTAACTTTGTAAAAAGTTGACAATAAATATGGCAAATCATAATTCCGCATTAAAGAGGATCAGGAGTGATATCGCTAAACGCACTCGTAATCGTTATCAGCATAAAACTATTCGCAATGCTATCCGTGCATTGCGGAACAGCACTAATAAAAAAGAAATAGAGAAAAAAATTCCTGAAGTATTCTCTATGATTGATAAATTAGCTAAAAAAAAACATATTCATAAGAATAAAGCAGCCAATTTAAAGTCAAGAATAGCACTTCATACACAGAGAATTACCTAAAAGATTCTTTATCATATCACTAGTTTTTCCAAAAATATTCAATGGATACTAGTGAGCATGAGTCATGCCAATCAACTTATTCAGAAGATATTCTAGTAACTTGCTTTATGAAAGCTCATTAGAAACAAGTCGTAACTATAAGCGATGCATCTAGCTTCTTCAAATTTCAAATTAGTGTTTCGAAATTAACTTTCTATTTACTATTTAAATCACTTCAGTGTTAATTTCTTTTGAAACTTAGCTCTTGACAATTTCAAATTAAACATAATTAATATTCATTAACTATTTATTCACATAGATTTATCAGACTAGTTAACTAGTCAGTTGATTTCACTTATTAAGATTTTTCCTATGAACTCTTTTAAGCTATTGTTAGTTATTTTTTCCTAACCTTTAAATATAGTGATCTCCAATCTTTCTAGGTTGTCAATTAATGTGAGTAAATATTGAAAATCTGGAATAACAGGTGAAATTGAACTTTTTATTCAACATATCAACAATATATAATATAATTACTAATTTAAATTAAAATATATAGATTGATGTTATTAAAGCTATTAGAATTAGTTCTTTTCTTAGGATTTTCGATAACTTTGTATTGTCAAAGTGAAGAAGATACCCTCATTTACACTAAGTATTACTATGAAAATGGGAATGTTTCGAGTGAAGGTTACTTACGAAAAGGAAGGCCAGACGGATACTGGAAAAGTTACTATCGAAACAAAAAACTGAAATCTGAAGGTAATCGTAAAAACTTTGAATTGGAAAGACTTTGGTTTTTTTATAATGAGGACGGAGATAAAATAGTAGAGATTAGCTATTCTGGAGACCAGAAAAACGGTTTTAGAAAAACTTTTGAAGATGGACAAATAATAAAGGAAGATCATTTTGTTAATAATGAATTACAAGGATTTACTCGTAATTACTATTTTACTGGAGAATTAAAAAGTGAACTTCCCTTTGTAGATGGTAATTTGATAGGAATGGGATATGAATATGAAAAAGACGGTAGAATTACAACTCTAATTACTTATAGGGCTGGTATTCTTGCTAAGCAGAGAAGTATTAATCAAAAAGACAAAATAGAGCAAAAACAGGGTGTATGGGTTGAGTTTTATCCCAATCGGGTAATAAAATTAGAAGGAACTTATGTAAATGACCTTAAGAATGGTTATTGGAAGTACTATCGATCTGATGGTAGTCTTATAAAAGTTGAAAAGTGGATAATGGGAGTATTACATCAAAATGCACGAGAAGTAGCAAAAGTTGAAATAATAAGAGAGATTAATCCCAATACAGGTAAGTTAGATTTTAAAGGAGCTTATCGAAATGGAAAACCTGATGGAGTTCATCGTAAGTATGATGAAGATGGAAATGTAATAGAGAGTAAAATATATGATAATGGTATTGTTCTTTTTGAAGGAATTATTGATGAAAAGGGACGAAAGCAAGATCTTTGGAAAGAATATTACCGTACAGGAGAATTAAAGACTAAGGGTAGTTATAGAGATAATCTTAAAGTTGGAAATTGGGTATATTATTATATAAATGGCGAAATAGAACAAAAAGGTGATTATCTGAAAGGATTAGCTAATGATATTTGGACTTGGTTCCATAATAATGGTCAAATTTGGCGAGAGGAAGAATATTTATTTGGGAAAGAGCATGGATCTTCTGTAGAATACAATGATATAGGGGTTTTAGTTGCTAAAGGTGACTATGTTGGAGGATTAAAAGATGGTAAATGGTTTTATCAGGTAAATGACCATAGTGAAATAGGTAACTACTTTGAGGGTCAACGGATAGGTTTTTGGAAGTATTATTATGCTGATAATGGACAACTAAGATTCGAGGGTTCCTATGAGAATGGATTAGAAATGGGGATTCATCTATATTATTATCATAACGATCAGATAGAGCGTAGAGGAAATTATACTCTAGGGGAAAAAGATGGTATCTGGGAGTACTTTACTGAAACAGGGGAACATATTATTACCATTCAGTATGAGGATGGAAAAGAGATTAAATACAATGGTAAACACATTCGATTATGGTAGAAAAATAGAAGGAGTGATATATCCTACACCCAAGATCAAATCAGAGGTACCAAACTAGTCTCAGTAACAGACTGATTTCGGCATTATCAATTTCTGCTGGAACTTTAACTTTCCCATCGTCAGGAAGACTGATCCACTCTTCGTTTTTATATCCTGTATAACGAACTTCAGTTTGAAATCCGATATTTTTTCTAATCATTTTTTCTAATCCAATACCGCTTGTCACAGCTATAAAGTCAGGGCTCTTTCTTAAAGTTCCAGACATGAACTCATCATTATTAGAACAGGGTTCTGGAACTGGGCAACCAGTATAATGAGCTTGAAACTGTACCTCAACCCTTCGTATTCCAGCAAGGGCATAAATGCTTGCATCTTGCGATCTTAAAAATCTAGGTTCTCCTCCAAGCTTTAATGTTAGGGCATAGCTTGTTTCCTTTTCAAAAGTCCACTCTTCTGGCCAACTTTCTCCATATTGGTTACGACCCTCAGATTCTCCTTTTCCAATAAGATATCCCTCTATCTTACCATCATTGTAGATAATATCAGGCTCGACATTCAAGTAAAGCCCTTTTTTATTAAGTGGAATACGACAACCTAGAATAAAACCGAAGCCATAAACTGTTCCATTTGCAGAGCTATTATCCTGATAGATATTTCCATTTTGTTGCGAGGAAGGATTATGTATTTCAGTAATTTTTTCGTAAGAGGCATAAAGACGTTCAAGCGTGTAAGTAATACCAATATAAAAAAGTTTACCTTCAATAATAGCATCATTATTTACTTGGCCGTGTACTATTCTACAAGTAGATACTATCACTACTAAAGCTGTCAGCAAAGTATATTTCATTATTAAGTAGTTTTATTTAATTCATTAGGCAACACTAAAAATAAAAAGTCAGATAATATACAAAACTATGCTACAAAAATACCTTCCAGAACGTTACCCACAAAATAAGCCAGAATGGCTGCTATACCTCCTAGAAAGAGCGTTTCTAGAACGCTTCGGAGCACTTTTGTTTGGTTTACTACTGCTTTTAAATAACCTATCAGGCAAAAAGTGATTCCGGTAAAAATAGAAGAATACATAAATAGATTGACGTTTACAGAAGATAGGTAATTAATTGCGTAGATCAATAGTGGTATAAGACCAAATAATTGAAAACTTAAAAAGGTAATAATTCCCATAGTAATGGGCGATTTGGTTTCTTTGGTCATTTCTAATTCTTCTTTCATCATTACATTTACCCAGCGGTCTTTATCCTCTGTAATTACATTTACTATGCGCTCTAGTAATTCTCCCTTAAAACCTTTAGATTGATAAATTGCTCTTATCTCTTCCTTTTCTTTTTCTGGAAGGTGGTCTACTTCCCAATATTCGATAGCTTTGTGTTTTTCATAGTTTTCCTGTTTAGATTTAGTGGAGAGATAACTCCCTACACTCATAGCAAAACCGTCAGCTATCAAGTTGGAAAAACCTAGGATAATTACTACAGCGCTATCTAGTTGAGCTCCAGCAGCACCTGCCACAACGGCAAAAGTGGTTACACTTCCGTCAATTCCTCCATAAACAAGCTCACCTAAATATTCCTGAAAGCGATTGATTAAAGAGTTTTTACTACCGTGTATATGTGATTCATGTTTGTGAAGAAGAACCAAAGCAAAATGATTTTATTACATACTCCTATAATCTTTTTAGTGAATAGAATAACAGTATAAAAATAAAAAATCTACTAAAATAGTTTAATTACAGCTCAAATTTAATCCCCTGTGCCAATGGTAGCTCGGTGGAATAATTAATAGTATTAGTTTGTCTACGCATATAATTCTTCCAAGAATCTGATCCGCTTTCTCGGCCACCTCCAGTTTCTTTTTCACCACCAAAAGCTCCGCCAATCTCAGCTCCGGAAGTACCGACATTTACATTGGCAATACCACAATCACTACCTGCATGTGAAAGAAACTTTTCAACTTCTCTCAGGCTAGTGGTCATAATAGCAGAAGACAGTCCTTGTGGAACGGCATTCTGCATTTCTATAGCTTCATTTATAGAACAATATTTGATAAGGTAAAGGATAGGGGAAAAAGTTTCAGTACGAACAATTGTATAGTCATTTTGAACCTCAGCGATACAAGGTTTCACATAACAACCATTGCTATATTCTTCACCTTTTAAACAATCACCTTCTACTAGCATTTTTCCACCTTCTGCCACTATTTTTCTCAAAGCAGTTCTATATATCTCCACTGCTTGAGTGTCAATTAGAGGGCCTATGTGATTAGTTGTAGAGAGAGGATTCCCAATTTTCAGTTGATTATAAGCTTTGATCAAACGTTTTTTGACATCATCATATACACTTTCCTGAACAATCAGCCTTCGAGTGGAAGTACAACGCTGCCCAGCTGTTCCTACTGCACCAAAAACAGCGCTGATAATGGCAATATCTAAATCAGAATTTTCAGTAACAATAATAGCATTGTTCCCGCCTAACTCAAGTAAAGATCTACCTAGTCTACGACTTACTGCCTCACTTACTTTTCTACCCATATGGGTAGAACCAGTTGCTGAAATTAAAGAAATTCGATTATCGTTGCTCAACCATTCTCCTACTTCACTTCCACCATTGACTAGACAACAAAGACCTTCTGGCAAATCGTTTTCTTTTAGTACCTCAGCAAATATTTTTTGACAGGCAATACCGCACAAGGGAGTTTTTTCAGAGGGCTTCCAAATGCAAACATCGCCACAAATCCATGCAATAGCTGTATTCCAACTCCAAACAGCTACAGGGAAATTAAAGGAAGAAATTATACCCACTATTCCAAGTGGATGCCATTGTTCATACATGCGATGGCTAGACCTTTCACTGTGCATGGTGAGTCCGTATAATTGACGACTTAACCCAACTGCAAAATCGCAGATATCAATCATTTCTTGTACTTCACCCCAACCTTCCTGTAGAGGCTTTCCCATTTCGTAAGAAACTAATTTTCCGAGCATGTCTTTCTTTTTGCGTAGCTTATTTCCAAACTGGCGTATAACTTCTCCTCTTTTTGGAGTAGGTATCATACGCCAATTTTTGAAAGCCATCAAACTTTTAGTTATAATTTCTTCATATTCGTCTTTTGTAGTGATAGTTACTTTTCCAATTAACTGACCGTCAATTGGAGAAAAAGATTTGATAAGCTTACCATTTCCGAAATGATTTTGACCAGTGGAAGAACCTGGGTTTAAGGCCTCTATTCTAAGATTTTTAAGTATGGATGGTATATCGATAAAGCTCATACAGAATTATTTTTGGCGAAAATAAGGTTTTTAACATAAGGAAAATAATCAAAAAGTCTAAAACTAACTTTAGGTATTAACATCAAAAGCATTAAATCTGTTAGATTGACTTGTAGAATTATAGCAATTGCCTTTTTATTTTGTCAATGCACTGGCTCAAAGAGTTTTCCTTAATCCTTGCCAGAAAGGAAATAGTTTTATTGTAGGACATGATTCAAAACCATAAATGGTTACAATTTGATCTATTGTTGACTTAATAGGTTTAATCTCAGAAATACTACTGGTATGAATAGCAGAAAATACCGTTTACCAAGCATTTTTAGGTATTAAAATTTGCTCGGGCTTGGCCAACTTGATAGCTGAAATGTAAATTTTTCAAAGCATGGGTAACTCATCAGTTCGATCTGGATTTAAATCAAATTTCACCATGCTCTCTTGAGGATTGAATTTGCTAAGTAAATTATAAGTATTCTACAGGTAGTAAATACTCCGATGAATCTCCAGATTTTTATTAGATATTTTTTAAAAAATTGGTTAATGTTACCACCCATTAATATATTTTCCAACACATTAGTCTCAAATTTAATCCATTTTTTCCAAATAATTCTTTCTAATTTTTGAATTTTCACTTTGCCTGATTTGATTGTTTTTTTACGTAATCATACAAAGCATACTGGGAGCGGATCTTAGGACCTTTTATTTTTCGATAGGCATTATCCAGTTTCTCATTGTACCGGCGTGCTTTTACATTGTCTCTCCAGTTTATTTTCAAATGCTCTCTCAATTGTTTTTTAACACCATTATCGTATATAGGAGTTGTTACCTCTACTCGATAATCTAGATTACGGGGCATCCAATCTGCTGAAGAAATAAAGTATTTAGGATTTCCTCCATTCTCAAAAACTATTACCCTAGAATGTTCTAAAAACCGGTCAAGTATACTGATGGCTTCGATGTTTTCGCTTATTCCTTTTATTCCGGGGACCAGAGAACAAATGCCCCTTATGATTAGTCGTATTTGTATGCCGTAACAACTGGCTTCATAAAGCTTTTCAATAAGCTTTATATCAGAAAGGCTATTCATTTTTATAAAAATTCCAGTCGGATTGCCTTTTTTAGCATGTTCTATCTCTTTGTCAATCAGTCTAAGGAAAAATTTACGGGTAGTATACGGTGATACAAAAAGATGCTTGTAATTGAAAATCTTGTAATTTTTTTCTAAAAAGTCAAATACCTTTTTCACTTCTTTTGTGATGTCTTGCCTAGCTGTTAGCAGGTGGTAATCTATATAGAGCTTAGCGGTAGACTCATTGAAATTACCGGTTCCAATGCTGGCATACAAACGGGTTTTATCTCCTTCTTTCCTAGTAATTAACAGGAGTTTACCATGAACTTTTAATCCGGGAACTCCAGATATTACTTGTACCCCTTCCATTTGTAATTCTTCTGTCCATTTAATATTAGCCTTTTCATCAAATCTGGCTCGTAATTCAATTACTGTCGTTACTTGTTTCCCATTTTTAGCAGCGTTTATCAATGCATTGATCACACTTGACTTATCGGCTAAGCGATATAAAGTAACTCGAATACTCAACACATTGGGGTCAATAGCTGCTTCTCTCAAAGTTCTGATATAGTAGCTGAAGCTGTGATAGGGTAGGAATAAGAGAACGTCCTTTTTTCTTAGCACATTAAGGATACTTTGGTCCATGTTCAGATCTGGATGTGGCAAAGAAGGTAAGGGTTCAAATTCCAGACTTTTCTTTCCTATCGGTGGAAATTTGATGTAATCCTTTTTATTGTGGTAGCGTCCACCTGAAATTAAGCTATCGTAACTACTTATATTCATTTTTTGAACTAGGAATTGCAGCATATCGTTAGAAATATCTTTATCATAAACAAGACGTACTGGATCTCCTACAAGTCTGTTTTTTAAAGATCTGGTAATTTTTTCCAGAAAGCTTTTAGAAATATCATCGTCCACGTCCAATTCAGCATCACGGGTAATCTTTATCGTGTGTGCTTCTATCCAGTCAAAATCGTAGATAAAGAGGATATATTCCAGATTGTAACGGATTACATCTTCCAAGTACATAATATACTGCTTTCCGAATTTTGGAAGTTTTACAAAACGACCTAAGAGATCAGAAGGCACCTCAGTCAGGGCTATATCTGGTTTTTCAGGTTCGTTATTTCGGATAAGTTTTATAGCTAGGTAAATAGATTTATCCCTTAACTCGGGCATTCTTTCCCGTTCGTTGAGGATTAGAGTAAATACTGTAGGGCTTACTTTTTCTATAAAGTATTTGCGCACAAACTCCTGCTGATTGATCGTTAAATTCTTTTCATTGACAAAGTAGATATCTTCTTTTTCTAATTCAGCTATCAAAATATCATTAGTCTCCTGCGACTTAGATTGCATTTCTATTGCCTGATTCGATATCTCTTCCAAGATCTTTTCCGGAGTATAGCCTCCAAGCCTTTTCTCAACGCTATCATTGAGTTGGGATAAGCGCTTTATACTGGCATAACGTACTCGGAAAAACTCATCCATGTTCTTGGAAAAAATTCCAAGAAAACGTATTCTTTCAATAAGGGGATTATTTTTGTTTTGAGCTTCTTGCAGTACACGTTCATTAAACGATAGCCAACTGATGTCTCTGGCTATAACAAGTTTTTGTGCTTCTTTCACTTAATTTTCCTTTTTTTGGGATAATTAAAGAATGTCAATTCTGATCTTTTGTCAATGTTTTTCCAATTAGCTTCTCTAAGTTTGAGACAGACTATTCCGGTTGTGGGTACATTGTCAATACGGTCATTTATACAGAGGTTTATAAAGTCAATAATAGCTGGATTATGGCCGAAGATCATTACTGAGTTCAATTTGTCATCCAAATCTTTCACAACATGAAAAAGATCTTTGGAAGAAGCATTATAAATAGCTTCTTCCATTCTAAGTTCACTAGAGCAATGTTCCAGATTTTTAGAGAAAATAAGAGCAGTATGCAAAGCTCTTATAGCAGGACTGGAAATAATAAGGTCTGGTCGATCACCCTGTTCCATAAGCCATACTGAAGCCCTGTAAGCATCTTTAATACCTCTTATCTTTAAAGGGCGATCCATGTCCATCACTCCTTCGTGTTTCCAAGATGATTTTCCATGTCTTACCAGATATAGTTTTTTCATAAAATCTCTTGCGTTTTTTATTTGAAACTCGAAAGTTACTTAATACAAATCAAGTTTAAATTCTTGAAAGAAAAATAACAACAAGTTGACAGGGAAGTAATTTTACGGTAAAGCAAATGAACTGCAACCTTGCACCAATAATCAAATTTATTAATTGATGAAAGTTGAAACAAACACCTCCTATAAAACCAATTATGCAAAGAAGGAAATATTATATTTTTGTCCAAAAAAACTATCAAATAAAAAGGATACGGCTATTTTGGTAAGTATGCTAAACTAAAAATAGATTGTACCAAAGCCACTTTTTTTAGTATCATTTTGGTGTCACTCAATTACAACTTTTCTTTTAAAATAAAGCATTTTTTCGTAATTTAGGATAGCTTCTAGGTTATGCTTTTAACCTCACTTTATAGTTTAATATAGTTATTTGACTTTAAGTTTTTCCATTTCACCGATTACAGTGGTTTGGATTTGAGATCTTAATTCGATGCACAAGAGCAATAAATGCTTAAAAATGAAAAGACATTTTTCATTTGAAGCATGATTTTTAATTGAGAAAACAAAACCGAGTATTTTATATAGCTTATTCAATGAAGAATGAATAGTTTTCTACAAAGAGTTGCTCAAAAACTACTCGAAAAACCTTTTCGTTCCCTTAAAGACATAGTAGTAATTATGCCCAGCCGCAGAGGCAGTATTTTCCTTCAAAAAGAGCTGAGTAAACTAATTAACAAGCCTGTCTTGAGTCCAGAAATTACTACTGTAGAAGATTTTATCTTCCAGCAGTTGGAGATGAAGCAGGAAAATCAAGCTAGTTTATTATTTAAACTCTATCAAAGTTATACTATAGCCGAGCTAAAAAACAAAGAGGATTTCGCTGATTTTATCAAATGGGGCCCTGTGTTATTGGCTGATTTCAATGAAGTAGACCGTTATCTATTGGATGTAGAAGATCTATTTTATTATTTGGCAGATGTAAAACGATTAGAGAACTGGAACCTAAATCCCCCTGAGCAGATCACCAATATGGTGTATAACTACCTGCATTTTTGGGAAATCCTACCCTCCATATACAGGCATTTTACCAAAGGTTTACAGGAAAGTAAAAGAGTTTACCAAGGTCTAGCCTATCGTCTCTATGCAGATGGAATAGGACAATATTCGCAAGTGTTGAGAAGACAATATGAAAAGTTGTATTTAGTTGGCTTTAGTGCTCTCAATGCTGCCGAAGAAAAAATATTCGATCACTTTTACAAGGAAAATATAGCCTGCTTTATTTGGGATATCGATCGCTATTATTTTGAAGATAGACAACACGAAGCTGGCAAGTTTTTGCGAAAAAATCCCTTGGTAAAAAAGCAGATAGAAAAAAAAGAGCTAATCAGTTTGGAGAACGAACTGGCCCAGAGTTCTAAAAACATTCAGATAATAGCTACGGCGGGTGATACTTTACAAGCCATAGCTGCCCATCTGGAAGTTCTAAAACTAAAGCCGCAAGACTGGGAAAGAACAGTTCTGGTACTGGCCGAAAAAAATCTCTTATTTCCCGTCTTGAATAACTTGCCTGCTGAAGTTCCCAGTGCAAACGTAACTATGGGAATACCTCTAAAAGCTTCACCACTTTCCAATTTTTTCAGCTTATTATTGGAAATACACGTCGATCATGAAAAACTTCCTCATAAAGATATAAAAGGACATTTGGCCTTTCACTACCAAAAGTGGGATGACCTTTTAAGTCATTATGAATTTCAAAAAGCTTTACAGACTAAAGCTTCTGATATTGAAAAACTACGGAAGATTATTAAACAGCAAAACTGCCTTTTCCTTTCAGTGGATGAAGTCCGTCAGTTGCTTTCAACTCAAATCCCCAAAATAGTCAGTCAGCTCTTTGAGGATTATACCTTTAAGCCAGCAGAACTTTTTAGTAGTCTCAAACTTTTTTGTGAGTGGCTAAAAAAAAATACTAGTGGAAAAAATTACATACTGGAAACACTCTATTCATTTTATCGAATTTTTAAAGAAATGAAGGAGCTATTGGAAGAGAATGAGTATATCAAAGACATGGATACTTCTTGGATATTTTATCGGAATTTACTCCATAGCGAAACGCTGGACTTATATGGGGAACCTTTGGAAGGGCTACAGATAATGGGAATGTTAGAAACTCGCAACTTAGATTTTGAAAATATAGTGATCACTTCTCTAAACGAAGGTGTTTTACCTCAAGGCCATACCCATAACAGCTTTATTCCCTTTGAGATAAGAGTAGAAAAAGGACTTCCTACCTATCTGGATAAAGACTCTGTATATGCCTATCACTTTTATCGACTCTTACAAAGAGCTAAAAACATTGTGCTTATTTACAACAACCATACGGATGGCTTAGTTACAGGAGAGCCCAGTCGCTTCATTAAGCAATTGCAATTTGAGTTTACCCAGAAAAACCCAAAACTCAACATAAGTCACAAAACAGTGAGCCGGAAAATAAAAAAAAGAAATAAAGAAAGATCTATTGAAAAAACTCCTTTCATCATTCAACGCTTACAAAAGATGTGTCAAAAAGGGCTCTCTGCCACAACTTTGATTGACTACATTAATGACCCGGTGGAATTTTACTATAAACGAGTACTCCAGATTCAGGAAACGGAAAAGGTGGAAGAGGAAATTAGCTTTAATACCCGAGGAACAGTAGTGCATGAAGTTCTGAAAGAACTTTACTCAACTGAAGAAAATTCTAAAAGAGGAATTTTAAAAGAACTGAACAGCCATTTAACAGCTTTTTCACTTAGCCGTAAAGAGATAGACCAGAAAGTATTACAGAAGCTAGGTGCTCGGTTCAACTTTAAAAACCTCGATAAAGGGAAAAATTACCTGATAAGGGAGATCTTGAATCACATGATTTTTAATTTTTTGCAAAGAGAAAAGAAAGAGCTAGATCAAAGTCCAGGTTTTTCTACTCAAATTTTAGGCTTAGAACAAAAATTAGAATGGGAATTAAAGTTGGAGGAAGGAACAATTGTTAAGCTGATCGGTCTAGTAGATCGAATTGATCAAAGAGAACAGAAAATCCGTATTATTGACTACAAAACTGGAGTGGTTTATCCCAAAGAACTTTCCTTAATAAATTGGGAAGAAATTACTAGTCCATTACAAAAAAGCAAAGCTTTTCAACTAATGATGTATGCTTATTTGTATATACAAAATAATCCTCAAATTCCTTTTGTTGAATCATCTATCATTAGCTTGAGAAATATAAGCTACTGGTGTATGCCATTAAAGATGGAAAAAGAAAGTAAAATTGATCAGAAATTAGCACTTGCTTTCGAAGCTATTTTAAAGGAACTCATTACAGAAATTCTAGTCCCAGATTTACCATTTGTGAGAAAGAGTTCAATTCTGGAAAATGATGAATAAATTATCCACTATTTTAATTTTTACTTTTGTATTGAGTCTTTCAAGCTAATCGAGTAAATGAAATTCGGAGTAGTAATATTTCCAGGTACTAATTGCGACCACGATATAATGTATGTGTTGCGCAATATCATGAAACAGGATGTGGTGGAACTTTGGCATAAAGATACGGATTTACAAAATGTGGACTTTATAATACTTCCCGGAGGTTTTTCTTATGGTGATTATTTAAGATCAGGGGCTATTTCCCGCTTTTCTCCCATTATGGAAAGGGCAATAGATTTTGTTCATAACGGAGGTTATGTTTTGGGAATTTGCAACGGATTTCAAGTGTTGTGTGAAGCCGCTTTACTCCCGGGATCTTTGCTTCACAATAGCAGTCATAACTTTATTTGTAAAAATATTTTCCTCAAACCTGCTAATAATACCTCTTTAATCAATGCCAATCTTTCCATGAACAGGGCTTATAAAATTCCAATTGCTCATGCAGAGGGGAGATATTATATACCAGAAGAAGATTTAGTTGAATTAAAAGCGAATGACCAGATATTATTTTACTATTGTGATGAAAATGGAAATGTAATAGAAGAAAGTAATCCCAATGGATCACTTGAAAATATTGCCGGAGTAACCAATGCTACTAAAAATGTTTTTGGTATGATGCCTCATCTCGAAAGAGCTGCTGATATAAACTTAGGGAATACGGATGGGAAGTACATTTTCAAGAGCCTCCTTATCCGGTAGCTCTTGAAAAATTCTAAACAAAAATCCCACAAAAGCTGGATCTGCTGTATATTAACTTGTCTTGGACCTAAAAGAAAGTGTCAAGGATTGTTCAGGATCCAGCTATGGAAAGATTATAATGGCTTGACGGATTAGAAAGAACTATAGATTGGATGATGATATTGATAAATTTGTACGCGGTCAGTTCCTTATCAATAATGGTATTGGAGGGGATATACCAAAATCAGATGTTAAGTTTAAGGGGATGAATAAAAACAGATTTTTATGACGTTTGAAAAAGCGAGTTTCGCCATCATAACCGTAACAATGTTTAAATATTATTATATAAAACGTTTTTGAAAAACTTTAGAAGCAATCCCTTAAACTAGTCTGATCCAAAAACTAATAGCGATAATATTCTGGTTTAAAAGGACCATCTTGATTAACTCCAAGATATTTCGCTTGTTCTTTAGAAAGCTTATCCAACTCTACGCTTATTTTAGAAAGGTGTAACTCAGCGACTTTCTCGTCTAGGGTCTTAGGTAAGGTATATACTTTATTTTCATACTTTCCTGCATTGTTCCAAAGTTCAATTTGTGCTAATACCTGATTAGTAAATGAGTTGGACATTACAAAACTTGGATGACCGGTAGCACAGCCCAAGTTTACCAAACGACCTTCTGCCAATAGAATAATATCTCTACCGTTAACGGTGTACTTATCAACCTGCGGCTTAATTTCTACATGACTGCTACCGTGATTTTTCTTTAACCACACTACATCTATTTCATTGTCAAAGTGACCTATGTTACACACGATGGCTTTGTCTTTCATAGATTCAAAGTGGCGGCTGACTACAATATCTCTATTGCCGGTTGCCGTTATTATGATATTTGCTTCTAAAACGGCATCATCCATTCTTTTTACTTCATAACCATCCATTGCAGCTTGCAGCGCACAGATGGGATCAATTTCTGTAACAATAACTCTAGCACCTGCTCCTCTTAATGAAGCCGAAGTACCTTTACCTACATCACCATATCCAGCTACAACAGCTACTCTACCAGATATTGTTATATCTGTAGCCCTACGGATAGCGTCAACAGCTGTTTCACGACAACCATACTTATTATCAAACTTAGATTTAGTAACAGAATCATTCACATTAATAGCGGGAATGGGTAAAGTGCCTTTTTTCATGCGTTCATATAAGCGGTGTATTCCAGTAGTAGTTTCTTCAGAAAGACCTTTGATGTCTTTTGCTAGTTCAGGGTAGCGATTCAGAACCATATTAGTAAGGTCACCACCATCATCTAGGATCATATTCAGTGGCTTGTACTCTTCACCAAAAAACAAAACTTGTTCAATACACCATTCAAACTCTTCTTCTGTCATACCTTTCCATGCATAAATAGGGATACCAGCTTTGGCAATAGCTGCTGCTGCATGATCTTGGGTTGAGAATATATTACAAGAACACCACCTTACTTGAGCACCTAATTCAATTAGTGTTTCAATCAAAACCGCTGTTTGGATAGTCATATGTAAACAGCCGGCTATACGGGTACCCTTTAATGGCTTGTTTTTACCATATTCTTTACGTAAGGAAATAAGTCCAGGCATTTCTGCTTCTGCCAGTTCTATCTCTCTTCTACCCCATTCGGCTAAGGATAGATCTTTTACTTTGTAGGGAATGTATTTTTCAGTTATTGTGCTCATGCTTTTATTTCGTAAAATTTGAAAGTTACAAAGATATCTTATTACCTTGTATATCAAAAAAATGGAGTATATAAAAAGTTGTAAATTGACGTATTACATGGCAGTGAGATTGTGTATGCTGATATTATGGTAGGCTGTCTTATTTTGTTGACTCGTGATGAATTTATTTTATATCTTTATCTCTAATGTAGATTAGCTAGGTTGAATGCGTTAGCGTTTCTGACAACTTATGCCCAAAAGTCAGTGAGCTTACTCATTTCCTTTTACTATTTTGTTCCACTTGTTTTCAAATGTATGATGTCACGTTCCTTAATATGTTTTTATGGTATCATGTTCGGCTTGTTCCTATTGGCCAAGACAAGCTTTTTTTAAACCCAAGCTTCTTTTAAGCATCGATATTTGCATATCTGGCATTCTTTTCTATGAAGTTTCTACGAGGTGGAACATCATTGCCCATGAGCATGGAGAAGATGTGGTCTGCTTCGGCAGCACTTTCAATAGTAACCTGACGCATGGTACGTAATTCAGGGTTCATAGTGGTTTCCCAAAGTTGCTCTGCATTCATCTCTCCTAAACCTTTATAACGCTGCATACTAATCCCACTTTTGTTTTCTCCTCCCATCTCTTGTATAATGTGGTTGCGTTGTTCTTCGTTCCAGGCATATTGCTGCCTCTGTCCTTTCTTTACTAAATAAAGAGGAGGAGAGGCAATGTAGATGAACCCATTTTCGATTAACTCTTTCATATAACGAAAGAAGAATGTAAGGATTAAAGTAGCAATGTGACTGCCATCCACATCTGCATCACACATAATGATAACCTTGTGGTAACGTAGTTTTTCCAGATTTAGAGATTTACTATCCTCTTTGGTGCCTAAACTTACACCTAGTGCAATAAACATATTTTTGATTTCCTCGTTTTCAAAGACCCTATGCTGCATAGCTTTTTCTACGTTAAGGATCTTACCTCTCAGTGGAAGGATGGCTTGGAAATTACGATCTCGACCCTGTTTAGCAGTACCACCTGCAGAATCACCTTCTACCAGAAATATCTCACATATGCGAGGATCGGTTTCGGAACAGTCAGAAAGCTTACCGGGTAGTCCTGCTCCTCCCATAACCGTTTTGCGTTGCACTATTTCTCGAGCTTTACGGGCAGCAATACGGGCCTTAGCAGCCATTATCACTTTCTGTACAATCATTCTAGCCTCATTCGGGTTCTCTTCTAAATAGTTAGTAAGCATTTCTCCTACCAGTTGATCTACTGCTCCACTCACCTCATTGTTTCCCAATTTGTTTTTAGTTTGCCCCTCAAATTGTGGCTCTAGCACCTTCACGGAAATTACAGCAGTTAAACCTTCACGGAAATCATCTCCGGCCACTTCTACTTTTTCTTTAGTTGATATGCCGCTATCATCTGCATATTTTTTTAAAGTACGGGTCAACGCTCTTCTGAAACCAGCTAGATGAGTTCCTCCTTCTCGGGTATTGATATTATTTACATAAGAATGAATGTTCTCCCCAAAAGACGTATTGTAATGCAAGGCTACTTCCACGGGAACGTTATTTTTTTTTCCTTCCATATGCATTACAGTAGGGATTAGTTTTTCGCGATTCATATCGATGTATTCCACGAATTCAACCAAACCTCCTTCGCTGTAATAGGTCTCGGATCTAGGATTACTTAGCTCGACTTTTTCCCTGAGGTCGGTAAGTGTAATGGATATTCCCCTATTTAAAAAGGAAAGCTCACGCATCCGGACTTTTAATATATCGTAGCGGTATACAGGGTTTTCAAATATATCATCATCGGGTTTAAAGCTAACTATTGTTCCCGTGTAATCGCTGCTCCCTACTTCTTTTACGGCATACTGCGGAACACCGATTACATACTCCTGTATGTAATGGTTACCGTTTTTAAATACTTCAACTTTAAGGTGGGAAGAAAGGGCATTCACACAGGATATTCCTACTCCGTGCAAGCCTCCTGATACTTTGTAGGAGTCCTTGTCAAACTTTCCTCCGGCATGAAGTAGAGTCATTACCACCTCCAGGGCAGAGCGACCTTCTTTTTCGTGAAAGTCAATAGGAATTCCTCTACCATTATCTTTTACAATAATGGAATTGTCCTCGTTGATGGTTATCTCAATGTTTTTACAATAGCCAGCCAAAGCCTCGTCAATAGAGTTGTCAACTACTTCATATACGAGCTGATGTAAACCCTTTAAACCCACATCTCCAATGTACATGGAGGGGCGTTTACGTACCGCTTCAAGACCTTCTAATACTTGAATGCTAGATGCACTATACTCTTTTTGTAATTCACTCATAATTATTGACTTGACCTGACTAGGCTTAGATAAAACACATCAGAATTTATAAGTAAGACCGAAAATTAAATTGATATTTTGAGCAGGATATCCCAAATACAATTTATAAGGTGTATTCAATAAGTTGTAAAAATCGATAAAACCGGATAGGCGGTTGTTATAGAAGTATTCTACTTTGAAATCAGTTCGGAGATAAGAATTTAATTTGCTTTTTATCAGTGGATTTAGATCCATGTCAAATGCCTTCCTACTGCCTACATAGGTAAGGTGAGGAGTAAGCCTAATTTTATTCCAGATATAACGGAGATGAAGACCTGCGGTAAAACTCGGCACATGCCAAGCTTCGGTAAGCGTTTTAGTAGAAATATTCCTCAACTCGCCATTGAGATTGATTTGTAGTCTATTATTTACGTTAGCAGATAGGTCACCTTTTGAATAAAAAATTTTAGCATTATCATATATTACTGATAAAAAACCTGGGTCATCTGTATTTTTATAATAAAAAGGGTCCCGATAATAAATAGCCCAATTTCCTATCTTCTTAAATCCACCTTTTACATTGAAAGATAGGGTAGAAGTAATAAGTCCTTTTAATCCTATAAAAATATCATAGGTTGAAGTTGGCCTCGTGAAAATCTGAGATGTGAAAATCTGAGATGAGATGATATAGGGGTTTTCATCTGTTAAATGGCGTAAAGTATTCTGTTTCAACCGACTTCTTACCCCGACATAGGCAGTTAGCACATCTTGCACGAAGGGGTAGCTTGCTTTTACTTCAGGGTAAACGTAAATTCTGATTCTGGAGGGAGCATAAGAAGTCATGAAATTGAATCCGACATCAAGAATTATATCTTTAATATAGGTAGTAATATGTGGTCTAAAATAAAAGATGGAAAAGCCCTCATAAGTTAAGGAATCAAAATTAGCACGATGGAAATTGAATTTGGCTTCTAATTGAAGGTCAAAATTAGAAACGGGAATGTTCCAACTACTATTTATATTTAGATAATTTTCTCGAAAGTTAAAGTCATCTATCAAAAAATAATATTCTATCCAAGCCTGTTTTAATATACCCAAATCTTTGGGTTTGTTTTCAGCAATACCCGTTTTTACACTAAACTGCCTATACCAGTTTTTTGAAGGCTTTCCCCTGCTGTTATCATCAATAACCTTTGGGATTTCACCGAGGCCATAATAGCTGTATTTGTCAAAACGACCAAAAACACGAGTTTGCCATTTTATGTCACTGTAAAAACGATTAAAATACCCTCCTAGGTCATTGATACTTGTTCCATTGTCTTCATAAAGAATATCGCTAATCCCCGTTTTGGTAGAAAAGTGCTTGCCCCAAAAACCGTAGCTATAAGTGGAAGAACTACCGCTGTTATAATAAGCTTCCAATAAAGGTGTAGTGTAAAAGCCAAAACCTCCTTTTATCATTCTTTTATAGGGTTTTTCTACAGAGACTTTGGCTATACGGGCAGGCTTTAGAGGTTTTGTATGATGCTCTATCTTAACTGGCCGGCTGGCAATCCCATAATTTACCGGAAGCTTGTTCGTTGTAGTATCCTTAAAAGAAGGAAACTTGGTAAACTTAATTACTTCGCCAACATTGGCTTTATATCTATTTGTTACACTAATCTCAAGCTGACCTATATTACCTCCTGATTGCGCTTTGAGTAAGGCCTGTATGTAAATGGTGAATAGCACCGTATAATATATTCTTTTCATATTGACCTTATTTGAGATTAAGGCTATCAAGCATTTCAAACAGCTCATCATCAGCTTCATCTATTATCAATAATCTTTTGTGTCAATATCCAATATTGCTGATTCGGATTTCTCTTTCAACTTTTCTGCCGTCTGTTGATTTTTTTCTATTTCTTCTTTCAGGCTTTCAGCTTTTTGAGAAATCTCAGCACTGTCGTACTTACTTTTAATCACAAAGTCTAGAATGTAGTTAGCTTGAAAAATGTCTCCAATTTTCCAAAAATTATCAGCCATTAGCAATAACGCTTTCATTTTCCACTTTTTAAAAGAGGGTAAGCCTTCGATTAGTTTGTATATAATTGTATTGGATGTGTCAAACTGTTCTTTCCTATTCGTAATATATGCCCGGTAATACATGGACTCAGCTTTGATTTCGCCGCTAGTTTCATTAGAGAGCCCTTCAAATAAAGGCAATGCTATATCATTTTCATTGTTTTTGAGATTAGAAATTGCAGCAATACGGCTGGCCTCTATCTTATCCTGTTGGGACGGCTTATTGTCTAAAACTCTATCGGCATAAATAATCGCTTGGCGATAATCTTCAAGATCGAAAGAAGTACGCATAATTTCTTGATTAGCTTTTATTTTTTTACTGTCATTTTGAGCTATATCAGCTAATTGATAGTAATAATCCCGTGCTTTAGCTATATCTCCTTCATTGCTGGCATATCTTGCTAGATTTTCCACGGCTTCCTCTGTGTATTCATTTTTGGGAAGTTGAAGGATATTCTCATAGGATTTTATGGCCAGTTGATTGAGATCCAGTTTATTGGCACAATCAGAGAGGTAATAATTGGTCTTGAGAACAAAAATCCCCTTGGAGAAACGGTTGAGATAATTGTTGAAAGCACTGATGGATTCTTTGTACTTACCAGAAGAATAGAGATCTAAGGCTGAGTTAAAAGCAGTAGAATCTAGGCTGCTTTTTTTAAAGTTAACGAAATCAAGGCTTTTCACCCAATCCAAATAGTCATCGATTCTATTTTGACGAGAATAAATTAGGTGAGCTAAGCCAATTGCTTCCAGGCTTTTATCTGTGCCGGGATAATCTTTAACTATACTTTTATAAGTAGCAAGAGCTTGATTGTTGCGATCTGTATTGCTATATGCTAGACCTATTTGTAGTTTAGCAATAGGCACAGAAGTAGATTGTGGATATTCCGTGATAAAAGTTTTAAAATCGGCAATTGCCTCATCGTAGTTTTCCAGTTGTAAGTGTGTAGAAGCAATTTCAAAACAAGCATCTAGAGCATAAGTTGATTTGGGATATTGATGTATTAATTTTTTCAAATCAGCTATTTTTTGCCCCTTCTTCCCTGTTAATCCCAAGCATTTCGCTCTTTGAAATAAGGCATAATCAGGAACTTTAGACCTTGTGTTGATAGCCTTATTATAGAAATTTATAGCTATTAAATGGCTTCCAGTCAAGAGATAACTATCTGCTAGCCGTAGGTAAGCGTCCGGTAAACGAGGGTCTTGCTGCTCTTGTACTTCGCGAGTGAAAGTACGTAAATCTTCTGCCGCTTTTTTAAAATCAAGCTTTTTGTAGTAACAATAGCCCGTTTGATAGAAGCTGCGGTTGTATTCCGGCATGCTATATACCCTGGGAACTTCCCGTAGCAGAGCAAATTCCTCTAGAGCCTTATCGTATTCATTAAGGCGATAATAGCTCTCCCCTTTCCAATAGTGAGCCAGGACAACTATCTTCTCGTTTAGGGGATATTTGAGCGATTCATCATATTTCCCAATTGCTGCAGCATACTTTAAAGAGTTGAAAATCTCTGTGGCTCGATAAAAAGCTATTCTTTGATAAATCTCTCTCATCTCTGGGATATCCAGCAAGCTACGCTGAATGGCTAACATAGCTTTGTCGTAATTATTAGAAGTAACATAAAGATTAGCCATATAATGGTTCACCTCGTTTATGTATGACGATTGAGGAAACTGGCTGAGAAAATCGTTTAGAATACTTATAGCGTCTTGATAAGGGCTTGATATTTCATAAGCTAATTTAGCATAGTTAAAAAAGGCATCCTCACGAATGATAGGAGAAGCATAGATTTCTGAAGCTGCTTTAAAAGCAGCCATAGCCTGTCGCTTATTGCCCATTTTCAAATAACAATCTGCCAAGTGGTAGTAAGCGTTTTGTTTTAAGTCATCTTTGCCGGCTGATATTTTATTGAAAGAACCAATAGCAGTTTCATAGTTACCTATTTTGTAATGAGAGTACCCTAGCTGAAACTGATCTTCGAAACGCATCTTTTCTCCCTTTTCACGATAGAGTTCGAGATACTTTATTGCGTTTATATAGTCGTCTTTATTATAAAAAGCGTTCCCAACCAATTTGGCGATCTCAGCGGCATAGGTTGGAGTTGCTTTTTCAATCAGTTCTTCCCCTACTTGCAATAGCTTATCGTAGTCTTCTAGTCTATAATAAATATGAGCCAAGTAATAAGGTACCAAAGAACCATAGGATTCATTTTCCTGTAGTGGTAAAAAATTGATAAGCGCTTCTGCATAATTCCTTTCAGTATATAACAAATGGGCATAATAGTAACGAGATGAATGGGCATAGAAGTTATTCTGTGACTTTAACTCAAAAAAGCCTTTTTTAGCTTCTTCATACTCTTCCCTTATCATTAATGAATAAGATTTTTTGAAAAGGTATTCATTCTCATCCTGTTCACTTAAACGGAATTTATCCACTTTACTGTAGTACTTAACTGCATCTTGATGCTGTCTTGTACTAAAGCGAGAGTTTGCATATTCCAAAAACAACTCGTTTTTAAGCAAGCTTAGCTGATAAGTTAAGGCAAATTCATTCACACGAAAATTAGCATCCTTGTTATACAGCTTTATAGCGCACAAAGCGGCATAATAAGTGGCACTCATTCTGATTTCTTGATCTTTGTCTAATTCTTGTATCGCTATTTCATCAAACAGCTGCTGAGCATTGCCATATTGCCCATCACTATAGAGGTTTAACGCTTTTTCATAATTACTCTGCAGAGACAAAATCCCCGTGTTAGGTTGAGCTTTTGCTGCTGATATCCAAACAAGCAAGAGCAGCATAAATAATAAACGATAGTTTTTTATTGGTGTGGTAGCCTCCATGGTTTTAGATGCTAAAAGTAGATTTTTTCTGGGCGCTATCTATTCGGAGCAATTTCTTTATTTAAACGAAAGCTATTAATTATTATCGAGGTGACCTTAAATTCACGAAGGCTTTCTTTGCTTTTTTAAGCTAGTTTTGATTTTAGTTTGCTAAAATTATCTTTGATGAGTGAGCATACTATTATTCAACTTCAGGAAGCCTCTGTATTTCAACAGAATAATTTGATACTTTCTGATGTAGATCTAATCCTTAGAAATAGCGAATTCCGCTATTTGATTGGCCAAACAGGAAGTGGAAAAACCAGTTTATTAAAAACCTTTTACGGCGATCTTCCGCTGCGTATTGGTAAAGGTAAGGTTTGCGACTTTGATCTTACAACTCTTAAAGATAAAGACATTCCCTTTCTCAGACGAAAAATAGGAATTGTCTTTCAGGATTTTCAGCTTCTCACAGACAGGAGTGCTTCGGATAATCTTTTATTTGTGCTAAAAGCCACTGGCTGGAAAGAGAAAAAGAAAATAGAGGCTAAAATCAATGAGGTGCTAAGAAAAGTGGATATGGCTACCAAAGGTTTTAAAATGCCACATCAACTTTCTGGTGGTGAACAACAAAGAATAGCTATTGCCAGAGCTTTGCTCAATGACCCGCAATTAATACTGGCTGATGAACCTACAGGTAATCTAGACCCCAGCACTTCCGAAGAAATTATGATACTACTTCAACAAATATCAGATAGTGGACGGGCTATTTTGATGGCTACTCACAATTACTCCATTATCCTTAAGTTTCCTCAGAGAACTCTTAAATGTGAAAATGGAAAAGTCTTTTCTACTGCACAGAATAGTCTATGAAAATTTCTCTGCTAAGCATCTGTATACCAGTGTATAAACAAAAAGTTAGAGGACTAGTAGAAGAGCTTTTAGAAGAGATCGAATGGAATTCTATAGATGTTGAAATATTGTTGTTAGATAACCATTCAGGTAAAGATTTTCGTGCAATTAATAGCATTCTGGCAGATCTGCCAAAGGTCATTTATGAAGAACTTCCGCACAATATTGCCAGATCGGCTGTTTATAATAAATTGACACATAAGGCCAAGGGAGATTATATTTTATTTTTAGATGGTGATAGCAGAGTTATTAAGCACAACTTTTTATTGACTTATATCAATATGGCTCAGCCTGGCTGTGTAATTTGTGGAGGCAGAGTGTACCAAAAAGAAAAACCGGCTACAGAGTACAGCTTGCACTGGAAATACGGTGCTTTAATAGAAAGTTCTCCGGTAGATAAGAGAAAGGCTATTCCTTATAGGAGTTTTCATACCAACAATTTTTTAATAGACCGAAAACTCTTTCTAACGATACAATTTGACGAAAGTCTAAAGCAATATGGTCATGACGATACCTTGTTTGCTTACAAGTTAAAAAAAAATCAAATCACAATAAAACATATTGACAATCCCATCAAACACGATGGGCTGGAGTTGGGGGAGGTCTTTCTTAGAAAAACCAGATTGAGCATAGAAAATTTGGCAAAGCTTTATCGGAATCAAAAACCTGATTTTAAAGACAATGTGCGACTACTTAGGACTTATGAAGATGTCAGAGCGATAGGCTTGCACCAGGTACTAGCTTTTTTCTTTGAGCTACTAGAAAAAAACTGTAGAAAAAATTTGATACGTAAAAACCCTAGTTTGAGGATATTTAATCTTTATAAGTTGGCTTATTTCAGTAATCTTATGCTAAAGGTTTGAGAAAGTCTTTCAGTTTTTTGCGTTCCTTTTCCCATGAATTTTCGGTAGCTGCTACTTTAAGCGGATCTCTGTAGCTTAATTTTCCTTTATTCATCACAGTTTTAATAGCCTTAGCAATAGCCTCTGGCCGATAATTTTTTACTACTTCTCCTACTTTATATTTTTCAACTATGCTTCTCACCTCTGTTATTTCAGATACTACTAATGGAATGCCGCATTTGATGTAATCAAAAACTTTATTGGGAAGACTGTATTTATAATTGAGATTACCTGGTTTATCTAATGAAAGTCCGCAATCGGCATTTAAAGTGTACTGTAGCATTTGTTGATAGGGTCGTTTAGGGATAAATATTACTCTGTGGGACAGATGTTGCCATTTTACCATTTTCTTTAAGGTAGCAAGTACATCACCTCCCCCAACAATAAGAAGAATAACTTTTTCTTCTAGTAGTTTAAGCGTTTGTAAAGCTTCTTCCATCCCCCGGCCTACATTGATTCCTGCTCCCTGATTAATCATGATAAAAGCATCCTGAGGCAAGTTTAATTCTGTTCTACTCAAAATCTTTTGCGGAAGACTGGAATCGGAAACATTACGAACAACTAATAATTCCTTATGGTACTTCTGTTTGTATAGTCGGGAGATGCTGTTATTCACGGTAATGATCTTTTCTAGATTTAGAAAAGCAAAACGCTCAATAATAGCCCAAACCTTTTTGACTAAAGTCCTATCTTGGATCTCTGGAACTCCAGTAAAGTACTCGTGGCTATCATAAATTATAGGCTTTCTTTTGAGTCTAGCCATCAGGTAATTGGGTAACAATGTGTCGAGGTCATTACTAAAGTAAAGATCAAACTTCCTGAAAAGCAAAAAAAAGAAAATCCGAATATTGTAATTGGCATAGAATAAAAAGCCCTTACGAAACCACAGTTTGAATCGCACTGTTTCGTAAGACCTATCTATGGGCATGCTATCCGGCAATATTCTACCGACCAAACATATATCAAAATCCAGTTCCTTCAGTACTCCTATGCTTCGCTTTACCCTTTGATCTGTACTCAGGTCGTTAGTAACTGTAACAACTATTTTCTTCATAAATTTAGTGATCAAAGTAATGCACTTTGAGAAAGTTGGTAAAAAATAAGGATGGAGAATTATATTTGGGAATTATCCGAAGAAAAAAGGACTCGCTATCCATAATATTCGTAGGAGATAAATCCAAACTGCTAGTCTACTGCAAGGATGTTGTAAAAAACAGCCAGCATTATTAATATGCGATACCCTTTACTTCAACTATACTTTATTTGTTAGCAGTAGCTATTTGGAATCACCCAGATTCTCAATCCTTGGGAAATGGGCTGTTTAAGTAAAGAAATAAGCAAGTACAAAAAAATGACATTACTAGCTAATCAATCAGCTATTACACATATAACGATAGTGCCAATACCTGAACTTTATGTAACTGATGCTTTGGGAGGTCTTCTTTTTTCAAGATGTATAATTGGTGCTGCCTTAAATTTTACAAGTAGTTCATCATTGCTAGACTCAGATTGTGACCACATATCTTTATGCTTAAATACATACATTACCAAGCTCGTGATAGATTATCGCTTTCATAAAGTTTATTCTCCTGTGTTAAATTGGTAAAGCAACTATGTTAACCTGAAAATCATCAATGTTAAATTTATAAGGGTCATAACTGGTTTAGAAAGAAAATATCTTTGTAATTAGTCGTAACCCTTAGTTTAAACTCTTATGACCGATAACCAAAATAATGATATCTGGAATAAGGCTGCAAAAAGCATCGGCTTTTATCTCAAGAACTTATATCGTTCCTTTCGCATACTTATAGTTGAGACCCTTAAAATACAGGGCAATGCTCACCCTCAAGAGACCATTGAATCTATAAAGAAGGATATAGATTTCAGGGGCTACAATGTATGGGTGCTGATCTTCAGTATTTTTATTGCCTCCATTGGTTTAAATATCAACTCTACAGCAGTTGTAATTGGCGCTATGCTTATTTCCCCTCTTATGGGGCCTATATTGGGGATTGGAATGAGTATTGGCACTAATGACTGGCTCACTCTAAAGCATTCTCTGCGACATTTTACCATTATGTTTTCCATTAGCATACTTACTTCTACCCTATACTTTTTGGTTACCCCTTTGGTAAATGTTCAATCAGAACTACTAGCACGTACACGGCCTACTTTACTAGATGTACTTATTGCTTTTTTTGGTGGTTTGGCAGGGATTTTAGCAGCTAATCGAAAAATCAAAACCAATGTAATTCCCGGAGTTGCTATTGCTACTGCATTAATGCCGCCTCTTTGTACTACTGGATACGGCTTGGCTACTGGTCAGTGGAACTTCTTTTTTGGTGCTTTTTATCTGTTTCTCATTAATTCCATCTTTATAAGTTTGGCCACTTTCTTTATAGTCAGGTTTCTGCGTTTTCCAGTAAAAGAATTTGTGGATCCAATAAAGGAAAAAAAAACCCGCAGATATATTTTCACTTTTGTGATCCTATTGATTGTTCCCAGTGGGTACATTTTCATCAAGGTGGTAAAAGAGTCCATTTTTAAACAAAAGGTGGAACAATTTATAGCTGAGAATATCGAGTTTGAAGGTACTGAACTAGTTAAGAAAGAAATCATTTACTCTAACCGGGTTTCGCAGATTAACCTGGTAATGTTTGGGGAGCCCGTACCGGAAAAAGTGATTAACACCTGGCAAAATAAATTGTCATTATATCAGATACAAGAGTGTAAACTGAATATAGTTCAACTCAAAAATACTGAAAATATGGCTACTGAAGAATTTGGTAAGTTGGTAGATGTTTTTTCTGAAAGCCACAAGGAAATACAATCTAAAAATCAATTGATAGCTCAACTACAGGAAGCATTACAAGAGGAAAGAAAAGATGATATACCAGTAGGTCAGTTATCTAAAGAGCTCAGTATTCAATTTGATAAATTGGAAAGCTTTGGAGTGGGAAAAGTGCTGCGTATCAATAATAGTAGAGATACTGACACCATGATGATAGTCGCTGTAAGCTGGCAAAGAGATTTCCCTGAAGAGCAAGCTGAAGAAAATGAAAAGAGAATTAAAGAGCTGCTGAAAGTTCGTCTTGGCATACCTAAAGTGAAGATTATCCGAATTGCTTTACCTGAAAAAGATTCAATAAAAATCAACTAAGAGTCCATTTGTAGCAGCTTCACGTAATTTTATATATAAGATTATCATTTTTTGACCGCTTTTTTGGTGAAAGGCATATTACTTTCTTTCAAAACCTTCTGAGGTAGGCATGGCAATAGGGGATACTTCCCTTTTTGTTGTAATAATCTTGATGATATTCTTCTTTCTCGGGATAGAACTCGGTAGCCGTGGTTATTTCTGTAACTATTTCATATCCTTTTTCTTCTAATTGTTTTTTCAAGTTTTCCGCAATTTGCTTCTGTTCTTCATTGAGGTAAAAAATAGCGGAACGATATTGCTCACCAATATCTGGTCCTTGTCTGTTTAGCTGTGTAGGATCGTGCGTCTCAAAAAATAATTTAGTCAGGATTTCATAATCTGTTTTAGTAGAATCATAGATGACCTCGACTGTTTCAGCATGACCGCTACTACCAGTACAAACTTGGCTGTAAGTAGGGTATTCCACATGGCCCCCGCAATAGCCTACGGTGGTGGATATCACTCCTTTTGCCCTTTGTAAGTAATACTCCGTACCCCAGTAACAGCCCGAGGCAAATAGTGCTCTTTCCATAGTTTTTTGCTTGTTGTCCATTTCAGACTGTGCTCTTATAGCTCCCATTGTCACTACAAAACTACTTACCCATAAAATGATCTTTTTCATTTTTGATGTTTTAACTTCAATAAATGCAATTTCTAAGCTATAGGGTTATTGTATTACTGTTTTTTAGCAGGTTTTTCCGGATTAGTAGTTCGGCAATTTGCACGGCATTAGTAGCAGCCCCTTTTCGCAGATTATCAGATACAATCCACATATTCAAAGTGTTTATTTGAGACAAATCTCTACGAATTCGTCCTACAAAAACATCATCTTTTCCCTGTGCAAAAATAGGCATAGGATATTGATTAACATCGGGATTATCTTGTACAGTAATCCCAGGAATGCTAGCTAAGAGCTTTCGGATATCGGGAATGTTAAATTCTTTTTCAAGTTCAATATTTACGCTTTCGGAATGACCGCCTATTACTGGAACCCTTACAGCAGTAGACGTTACATTGGCTGAAGTTTCACCCAGAATTTTATTTGTTTCATTAATGAGCTTCATTTCTTCTTTAGTGTAACCATTTTCCAAAAAAGCATCACAATGAGGCAAGCAGTTTTTGTCAATAGGATAAGGATAAGCCATCTCGCCATTTTTACCTGCTCGTTCATTTTCCATTTGATGTAAAGCCTTTGCACCCGTACCGGTAACACTTTGGTAAGTGCTTACTACTACTCGCTTAATTTTGTAGTAATCATCAAGGGGTTTTAGTACCATTACCAACTGTATGGTAGAACAATTGGGATTAGCGATGATCTTATCTTCCTCAGTTAGCAAATAACCGTTGATTTCAGGTACGATCAGCTTTTTGTCGGCTTTCATTCTCCAGGCCGAAGAATTATCAATAACCGTTGTGCCAACTTCAGTAAACTGTGGAGTAAATTCAAGTGAACTACTGCTCTCGACAGAGAACAAAGCTAAATGAGGCTTAGTTTTTATGGCTTCCCGCATACTTCGAATGCGGATTTCCTGTCCTTTAAACTCAAGAGTCTTACCCACCGACTTCCCAGAGGCCACTGGAATGATCTCATCAACCGGAAACCCTCGTTCTTCCAACAGTTTCAAAATTACCTGACCAACTGTTCCCGTGGCCCCGACTATTGCGACTCTCATGTTTTGAAAAACTTATATTTTTACCTATACTGGAGTTTAAGAATAAAAGCACAAATTTAGCAGGAATAAATTCATGATGAATAAGATTATTGTCATTCTCCTACTTCCTGGTTTCTCCTTAGCTCAAATTACTATTATTGATGGTTTTAATGATGGGAATTTTTCTGTAATCCCAACTTGGACAGGAGATGTCGCTGATTTTCAGGTTAATGGAGGAGAATTACAGATGAATAATATTGCTCCCTCTTCTCCAGCAGACACTTCGATACTGGTTCTATCCAGCAAAATTACCGATTCGGCTAACTGGAAATTTTACTTTCGTTTTGATCAAAATCTCACTTCTAGCAACTACGCGAGCGTATACCTGATTAGCAATCAAGCTAATCTAAAATCATCCCTCAATGGATATTTCCTTCGTTTTGGTGCAAGTACTAGTGATAAGCTAAGCTTATATCGCCAAGACGGAACATCAAAAACCTTATTAACGGAATCTTCCGCAGGTCTTTTGCGAGGTAGTACAGTGGAAGTAAGAGTTGAAGTACGCAGGGACTCAAAGGGCTTATGGACTTTAAAAGCCGATACTGGAGCTGTAATTGATCCTTTAGCTATTTTGGATACTGTTACTGATCAAACTTATAATTCAAGTGCTTACTTTGGACTTTTTTGTCGTTACACTACTACTCGTGCCGATAAATTTTTCTTTGATGATTTCGACCTCAGAGGAAAGGAGTACAAAGATTTACTCCCACCCACAGTAGATTCTCTTAGGGTAATAACCAATAGCTCCCTGGAAATTTTCTTTTCGGAGTCGGTAGTACAGGCTACGGCTAATAACATTGCTAATTACCGTATTAATAATGGAATTGGCTCTCCTGCCTTCACTTTGTGGAATGCTAACAACCCACGTAAGAGGGTGCTTTTCTTCATCAATACTTTTCAGAATAAAATAGCTTATGAACTATATGTCCAAGGAGTAGAAGACCTGTTTGACAACTCTTCCAACGATACAGTCAAATTTTCCTATTTCTTAGCTGAAGAAGGAGATGTTGTGATCAATGAGATTATGCCGGATCCCAGTCCTTCTATAGGTATCCCGCCCAATGCTTTACCAGAAAGAGAATATTTGGAATTGTATAATCGAACCGATATAACTATAAACTTACGGGATTGGACTTTGAATATGAGTAGCATTGAGAAAGCATTACCAACTTATTTTTTGGAACCAGACAGTTTCGTAATGATCACGAAAGATAAAGGAGCAAATGAATTTCCTCCAGGTTTACCCATACTAGGCTTAGATATACCGGCTTCTGTCCTTACTAATTCAGGAAATACTATCAGTTTACAAGATCCCTCTGGTAAAGTTATCTCTACAATTTCTTATGCCGATGACTGGTATAATGACTTAAATAAGGACGATGGCGGCTGGAGTATTGAGCAGGTAGATGCACATAACTTTTGTGGAGGCATTGATAATTGGCGTGCCTCAATTGATCCAATTGGAGGAACTCCGGGACGAACCAATAGTGTGTTAGGGGTGAATCCAGACACGGTAGCTCCCGCTTTTGAAAGAATAGCTTTAGTTGGAGACAACTCTATTGTAGTTTTCTTTACTGAGAAAGTAGATCTCCTTATTTTAGAAAGGGAGAGTAATTACCTGATTAATCCACCTTTGCCTATTGACCTAGTAGAAGCTGCCATTCCCTCTTTAGATCAGGTAGAAATTAGCTTCAGTGAAGCTATCGATTCCGATATAATTTACACTCTTACCTTAGATGAATATCCATTGGATTGTAATGGTAATCCAATGGAAATAGATACTTTAATCTTTGCGCTTCCCAAAGTACCGGAAAAAGGAAATATTCTGATCAATGAAATACTTTTTAATCCATCTAGCGGAGGTTCTGACTTTGTAGAACTCTACAATTATTCGAATAAGGTTTTTGACTTGAGCAAATTGCGTTTGTGTAATTGGGATGCTCACTTTCAGGTAGTTGACAATGTGAAAGAGTTGAGGGATGAAAGTTTTTTATTTGAACCAGGACATTATTTAGCTCTGACTATAGATGCTGGGTTTTTTAAGGAGCATTATATATTGAAAGATCCTGATAATGTAATTGAAGTTTTCAGTTTGCCTTCTATGCCAGATTCTGAAGGAAGTATAGCCATAGCAACTTCCAACCTACAAGCTATAGATTACTTTGAGTATCGAGATGACCTTCATTTGGCAGTTATAAATGATGATGAAGGGGTTAGCTTAGAACGCATTAGTTTTAATAAGCCCACTACAGATGAAGATAACTGGCAAAGTGCTGCTTCTACCACAGGTTATGCTACGCCAGGCTATCAAAACAGTCAGTATTTTTCTCCAAGACCATCGGCCAAAATTACCTTAGATCCAAAAGTTTTTTCACCTAATCAGGATGGTTATCACGATATACTGACCGTTAATTATTGGTTTGATAAGCCTAATAATGTGGTCTCAGTAAGTGTTTGGAATAGTCAAGGATATGAGGTGAAAGAGCTTGTTGAAAACGAAAATGTAAGCCAAACGGGTTTCTTCGTTTGGGATGGGGTCGGTGAAAATAGTCAGCTACAAAATTCGGGTATTTATATCGTTGTAGTTGACTTTTTTAATGAGGATGGCACACGAGAAGTAATTCGCAAAACTTGTGTGTTGAGCTTGTAATGCAGCCTTATTATAGAATATTCCGCATGAGCAAAAGAAAGCTTACAATCAGCCAGGTAGACTTAGGAAAACCTTTACACTTTGCAAAGAAAACTCAAGTTAATATCTTGAGATGGTGTAATCATCAAAATGCCTTTATACCAAAACGATATCTATAAAATACTTTTTCTCGATATAGAAACTGTTAGTGGCAAACCAAACTATCAGCTTTTAGATGCGCAATGGCGACAGCTGTGGGATGAAAAAACTCGTTACCAGAGGAAAGAGGATGTTTCAACTGCCAAGTATTATTCTCAAAAAGCTGCTATTATGGCCGAGTTTGGGAAAGTGATTTGCATCTCGTGTGGTTTCTTTTCTAAAAAAGAAGGAAAAAGAAAATTTCACTTAAAGTCTTTTTCAGGAGAAGATGAAAAACTGCTGCTTCGAGATTTTACTGATTTACTAAAGAATCGCTTTGACCGTTCTTTTAAGCTCTGTGCTCACAATGGCAAAGAGTTCGACTTTCCATTTTTAGCCCGTAGAATAATAGCCAATGACATGAAATTGCCAGCTTTGCTCAATACCAGTGGAGTAAGGCCATGGGAAGTACCGCACTTGGATACTATGGAAATGTGGAAGTTTGGCGATTGGAAAGCCTATACCAGTGTTAAGCTTTTGGCATCCCTTTTTGATATCCCAGTTCCCAAAGATGATATTGATGGTAGTATGGTAGGTGAAGTTTATTGGCGGCAAAACGATTTGGATCGAATTATAAAGTATTGTCAAAAGGATACCATAACAGTGGCTCGTATATTCCTTAAAATGAATGCTATGGAAACGCTTAAAGATGAAGGAATAAGCATAAGTGAATGAATGAGAAAAGTCTTTTAGTAATGAATAACTTGAGCATTAAAGTTGGAACAACAGACTTAGTAAGCCGGCTTAACTTTTCGCTCAAAAAAGGAAAAACTCTAGGAATGGTAGGTGAATCCGGCTCTGGTAAGTCATTAACCGGTCTTGCTATAATGGGGTTACTGCCTCCTAAACTTGCCATAGACGGGAGTATTTGGTTTAAAAAAAAAGAACTAGTAAAACTTGGATTTAATGAGCATCGCTTATTGAGAGGAAAAGAGATGAGCATGATCTTTCAAGAACCCATGACCTCTTTAAACCCTACTATGAAATGCGGGCAGCAAGTAGCAGAAAACCTTCAAATGCACTTAAAGATGCCTCGAAAGAAGGCTTACAACAGGGTTATAGAGCTCTTTGAAAAAGTTAAGCTTTTCCATCCCAAGCTCATATCGAAGAGTTATCCTCATCAAATCAGCGGAGGGCAACAACAAAGAGTAATGATTGCTTCAGCCATAGCTTGTCAGCCACAACTATTAATAGCAGATGAACCCACAACGGCCTTAGATGGTACAGTGCAATTAGAGATTCTGGAGCTTCTAAATGAGCTTCAGAAAGATTATGGCATGGCTATGATTTTCGTTACTCACGATTTGAGTGTAGTTCGGTATGTGTCTGATGAACTACTCATAGTACATAGAGGAAAGCTGGTGGAGAGGGGGGAAACTAAAGATATAATGACCAATCCAAAACAAGCTTACACCAAAGGGTTATTAGCTTGTCGTCCTACTTTCGATACCTCCTACCACCGATTGCCACTAGCCAAGGATTTTACAGAAAACCCCCTATCTCTTTTAAAAAGAGAGAATAAAACCGATGAGCCTCAACAGACTCGGAAATTCAGCTGGAAGTTGCCTCTACTGCAAGTAAAAGGCTTGAATAAAGTATACAGAAGCACATCATGGCTGAATAGGAGTAATGAAGTGCAGGCTGTTAGAGAAGTTGCTTTTGAAATTTATCCGGGAGAAAGTCTGGGCTTGATAGGTGAATCCGGCAGTGGAAAATCTACTATCGGAAAAATGCTCACAGGATTGGAAAAAGCAAGTCGAGGAAGCATCCTCTTTGAAGGAAAAGACATTTCCAGTTTAAATAGAGGGGAATGGCGAAAAATTAACCGCCATATCCAAGTTGTATTTCAAGATCCTTTCTCCTCACTCAATCCTCGTATCAAAATAGGAGAGGCCCTAAGGGAAGTTATAAGCTATCATAGCATCCACAAGGGTAATAAAGCCACAAGAGAAGCACGGAATATTTTGCTGAAAACAGGTCTTACTGAGGAGAGTTATTCCAGATATCCCCACGAATTTTCGGGAGGTGAGCGACAGAGAATAAGCATTGCCCGAGCCTTGGCACTAAACCCAAAGTTTATTATTTGTGATGAATCCGTGTCAGCTCTCGATGTTTCTGTACAGGCACAAATTCTCAATTTATTGAATGACCTTAAAGAGGATTTTTGTTTTACCTACCTTTTTATTTCACATGATTTGGCTGTGGTAAAATACTTTTGTGATCGAATAATAGTTTTAAAAGACGGTGAGATTGTCGAAGTCAATTTTTCAGATCATTTATACAAGTACCCTCAAAACCAATACACTAAAAAATTAATCGCGGCAGCTCAATTATAAAAGGAAAAGCAGAGAAAAAGCCACATGACCAAGAGAACGATAACACAGATCCCTTGCAAATCCTTGCTTTCGGCATCAAGCCAAGGACATTTTTTTTAGACTGTTACTAATTATCAATGAACCCTCTGTAGCACTTTTAACCGTATCTACGCTTACTCCCGGAACAAGTTCGGTAAGCACAAAACCTTGATTGCTGATTTCGAGTACCGCTAAGTTGGTAACCACTTTCTTAACACACCTAACCCCAGTAAGGGGGAGAGAACATTTTTTCAAAAGCTTGGACTCACCAGCTCGATTGGTGTGCATCATGGCTACAATAATATTATTGGCAGAAGCTGCCAAATCCATTGCCCCTCCCATTCCTTTTATCATTTTGCCCGGAATTTTCCAGTTGGCAATATCTCCGTTTTCAGACACTTCCATGGCTCCCAAAACGGTCATATCCACATGTTGTCCTCTGATCATAGCAAAGCTAGTTGCCGAGTCAAAAAAAGAGGATCCCGACCTAGCCGTTATGGTTTGCTTGCCAGCATTGATAAGATCGGGATCCTCTTCTCCTTTATAAGGAAAGGGGCCTACACCCAATATCCCGTTTTCCGATTGAAACTCAATGGAAATATTTTCGGGAATATAATTGCTTACCAAAGTGGGAATCCCGATACCGAGGTTTACATACTGCCCGTCTTTCAGCTCTTTGGCAATACGTTGAGCCATTCCGTTTTTATCTAAAGACATAGATACGACTTTGTGAATTTTGTTAAATTAAAAATTTAGAATAATTGACCTTTCAGTTGATGTATAGAATAATAAGCTTCATTGTTGGGACAAGAAAGCCACAATTCATATTTCTATGTGAGCAAAAACTTTATTGGCTTTCACTGCAAAATAATACGCCGGTTCACAGTAGCTCTTTCAGTAATCAGCTGCAATAGGTATACTCCACTGCGATAAGCTCCCATCTCTAGCCTTTTTCTGTAGCTTCCGCTGAAACTCTCAATCTCATCTTCCAAGACTATTTGTCCCATCATATTAGTGATACGGATCTCCATATCCTCCCCGAGAGAGGAGCTAAACTCCAGCTTGAAAACTCCTTCACTAGGATTTGGATAAATGCGAAATGAGCGCTCGAGAAGCTCATCTATACCAATAATGGTTTTAATAGACAAGGGTCCTGCCCAATTGCTCACATTGCCCACATTGCAGCTGTCCTGTACATAGACATCATAAAAGGTGTTAGGCTTCAAGCCCCTTAAAATGCGAGGGCTAGACACATTGTATAAGAAAATACCGCTTCCCAGAGGAGGAAAGTTTATAGGCCCATACTCAATATTCCAATTCGAAGCTCCACCGCTAGTCCAGCTCACAGTAGCGGTGATTTCAGTAATAGTGTGGAGGTTCAACCCTGTGGGAGCCAGACAGCCAAGAGTCCTAAAAGTATGAGGACCAGCCCAGACACTCACACGACCTCTACAGCTATCCCGAACATAAAATTGATAAGACCGACCAGGTGTCAAACCGCTCACGGCATAGGAAGTGGTAGTCGTGGAAATCCGAATTCCACTTCCCAGAGTAAATCCCGAAAGACCATATTCCAGACCCCAATTAGAGGCCCCACCCGTAACCCAAGAGAGCGTAGCGTTGGTCTGAGTAATCTGGGTAGCCGACAATGATGATGGGAATGGACAGGGAGAAATGACAGAAAAGAAAGGCTCAGGACCGGCCCAGCTACTCACATGACCTACCCCACAGCTATCCCGAACATAAAATTGATAAGATTGACCAGGTGTCAAACCGCTCACAGTATAAAAAGGGGTAGTCGTGGAAATCCGAGTGCCACTTCCCAGAGTAAATCCCGAAAGACCATATTCTAGATCCCAATTAGAAGTAGAAATCCCACCTGACACCCACGCAAGCGCAGCAGCGGTGTTCTGAGTAATCTTGATAGCAAACAATGCAAATGGGGATGGACAGGGCAAAGGGAGAGTGGTAAAAGTATAGGGACCCGCCCAAGTGCTCAAATTATTAGTGCCACAACTATCCCGGACATAGAAATCATAATCTGTTCCGGGTGTCAAGCTACTTAAGGTGTAAGGATTAGAAACATTGTACACAAAGGTTCCCGGTCCAGGAATAAAACCCTGAATTCCATATTCCAAATCCCAATTGGAAGCCCCGCCCGTAATCCAGGAGAGTTCAGCAGTGGTCTGAGTGATATTGGAGGCTCCCAAAGACGAAGGGGCTGGACATCTGCTAAGCGTGTTAAAAGTATAAGGTCCAGCCCAACTACTGAGATAGCCCAGTCTACAACTATCCCGAACATAGAACTGATAAGAGGTGCCGGGAATTAGACCGCTTAAAGCATAGGGAGTAGGCGCAACATTAGGTAAGAAATTACCGCTTCCTAGAGCACGACCAGCCGTATCCCATTCTAAGTTCCAATTAGAAGCCCCGCCAGCAACCCAAGAGAGCGTAGCGCTGTTCTGAGTGATATTGGTAGCTATTAGGTTGGTGGGGGTTGGGCAGGTTTCCCGGATGGCAATGTCATCAAAAGAATAGCCGTCAAATTCTATGCGGGAAGTAGCGTTAGCATTATCTTCTTGTCCAAAGCGGACTTGAAAGGTAGAAGATACTCTTTGGGGCGGGGTGGCATTTGCGAGGATAAAGTCAATGTCTAAGCCAATTACCTGATTGTAAATGCCTTCTGTACCCTTATTGGCAGATAGATCGTAAATTTTCACCCAGGAATTTGTGTCGCTGTCCCGTATCCATACTCTGTCATTAGCATGGTCTTCTTCTCCGTGATGCATGTAATTGAATTCCAACTCCAGAGCACTCGAAGTGGTGTAATTGCTCAAATCAGCCGTTAGAATCAGATAGTTGATCGCTTCTAAAGGACTGGGCGATGAGTTATCCAAGGTAGCTGCTGAGTTTCCATTGTTGGCAAAGCCCGTTACGGCAAATCTCAGGCGACCCTCGTTGACAAGGGAGGTTTCATAGCTCCACTTGTGAGTGGGATAACAAAGCACGTCTCGACTTCGCTGGGAAATACCAGAGGCCGACTCAAAGTCTTCTACAATCGGTAAAGTAGCAGGAGATAAAGAGGGGCAGAGCGTAAAAAAGGAAACAGGACCCCTCCAGAGACTCACATCTCCTATGCCACAACTGTCCTGTACATAGAAATCATAATTGGTGATGGGATTTAAACCTGTTAATATGTAAGGATTAGGAACATTGTACACAAAAGTTCCCGATCCTAGAGTAAAGCCCTGAAGTCCGTATTCGATATTCCAATTAGAAGCCCCGCCCGTGATCCAGTTCAATTGGGCTGTTGTTTGGCCTATAGCTGAGGTAGACAAACCCGGTGAGGACAAACAGGTCGCTGGATGGTATTCATCAGCGCCGATATCTACCTTTGTCGAAGGCAAAAGTGGACGGGGATCACCGTCAATATCGGCATGAATATCTAAAGCATCCTTACCCGTGTCGTTGGCCAAAGTGCCTGTTACATGCAGGTCGGCAGGGGCTGTTATCTTTACAAATAGCGGATTGCCCTCCACAGAATTCTGATTGAGTATAGGTTTAGCTGTTTGCCAAGCGGCTAAGTTTGCATAGTTCGTAAAATTCTCCACTGCGATGTTCCCGCTTGCCTGATAAAGGTTATAGTCGATATCGATGGTCGATGGCAAGACTGATAAAGCCACTAAAGCTGCTCCACTTGGGTTGCTGAAAATATTGTTGTAGAGATTCATATTAGAATGGGTACTGCCAGTAAACTCCATAGCGGGATTGCCCACAGCCGTGTTGTGATAAATATTCACACTGGATAGAAAAAAATTATATCCTGACGATATCCTAATGGCTGCATCGGGAGCGTAAATCATATTGTTGGCAATCAGTGAACGAGTTGTTCCACTGGAACCACCTCCAGAAATTACTATCCCTTCATCACCGCAGTCAAATAAGTTGTTTGCCGTAATCTCAAAGTCCGTAATATCTTGGCAATGTATGTCATAGCTAACACTACTATTGGTATTTTCAATCACATTTCCCGAGATAATCAAGCTGTCTTGTTCATCCACCTCAATGGCAGCTTGTTCAATACCACTAAAACGGTTACGCAGGATGTGATTGCCCACATCTTCATCACTTTTATTGCCGACCAGAGATATTCCATAAAAACCCCCTATAATGGTGTTGTGAGAGACGGTCAAATGCTTATTCGTAGTAGCTGTGGAGCTATTGTCCAAACTGCCCGAGCCCACTATACCACCTCTGTCAGATGCTGTATTCACCGGCTGCTCAATCAAACAGGAGTCAATGACGACATAATCAGTGTTCCGAAGATGCACTACCCAGGCATCTGATGAGCTTTTGGTGGCTTCGAGAGTCATATTCCTTAGGCTTACATAGCTGATGCTGTCAAAAGCTACGGTGGCATTGCTTGTCGAACCGTCATGAGTGAGGGTAACTAGCGAGCTATCCCCACCGTCAATGACAATAGTATTGCTTTGGCTTGCACCAGCAATATTACCTAGTGTAAACTGCTCCCTATAAGTTCCAGGAGCTATGCTAATGATTACAGGGCCTTTAATGCCACAGCTATTGAGCATAGTGGCAAGAGAATCAAAGTTTGGGAAATTATTTGGGCCAACTGCTCTGCCGAGGGTATAAGTTCCTCTGAGGGCATCTACACAGGGAGTTGAAAAGTGAAGGGGGTCACTCCAGAAACTCACATCACCTACACCACAACTGTCCTGTGTGTAGAAATCATAATCGGTGCCGGGTGTCAAACCACTTAGAGCATAAGGATTAGAGACATTATGCCGAAAGGTTCCCATACCGGGAGTAAAGCCTTGAAGTCCGTATTCGATATTCCAATTAGAAGCCCCGCCCGTGATCCAGCTCAATTGGGCTGTTGTTTGGCCTATAGCTGGGGTAGACAAACCTGTTGGAGACAAACAGGTCGCTGGATGGTACTCATCAGCACCGATATCCACCCTGGCGGAGGGAGGCAATGGACGGGGATCATCGTCAATATCGACATGAATACCTAAAGCGCTCTTACCTGTATCATTGGCCAAAGAGTCTAATACATGTAGATCGACAGGGGCCGTTTCCCTTACAAATACCGGATCGCCTTCTACAGAATGGGCATTGAGTGCAGGCTTAGCTGTTTGCCAAGCGGCTAGGTTTGAATATGTCGTAGAGCCCTCCACTACGATATTCCCACTTGCCTGATAAAGGTTGTAATCGATATCGATGGTCGATGGCAAGCTGAAGAAAATATCTAAAGCTGCTCCACTTGGGTTGCTGAAAATGTTGTTGTAGAGACTCATATTAGAAAAGCTAACACCATAAAACATCATAGCGGGATTGCCCACAGCCGTGTTGTGATAAATATTCACATCGGATACAGAACCGAATATTGACGTCACCCTAATGGCCGCATTTGTTGGAGCATAAATCATATTGTTGGCAATCAGTGAACGGCTTGTTCCACTGGAGACTCCTTCATAAATTACTATCCCCTCATCGCCACAGTCAAGTAAGTTGTTTGCCGTAATCTCAAAGTCCGTAATATCTTGGCAATATATGTCATAGGCAACACTACTATTGGTATTTTCAATCACATTGCCCGAGATAATCAGGCTGTCCTGTTCATCTACTCTAATGCCAATTAGTTCAATATCACTAAAACGGTTGCGCAGGATGTGATTGCCCACATCTTCATCACTTTCATTGCCGACCAGAGATATTCCATAGTAACCCCCTGTGATGGTGTTATCAGAGACGGTCAAATGGTTATTCGTAGTAGCTGTGAAGGAACTGCTCAAACTACCCGAGCCTACTATACCACCTCTGTCAGATGTTGTATTCACCAGCTGCTCAATCAAACAGGAGTCAATGACGATATAATCAGTATTTTGAAGATGCACTACCCAGTTACTTCGAGTACTATCAGTGTTTTCGAGGGTCATATTTCTCAAGCTTACATAGCTGACTCCGTCAAAAGCTACGGTGGCATTGCTTGTCGAATCGTCATGAGTGAGGGTAACTAGCGAAGCTGTCCCACCGTCAATGACAATAGTATTGCTTTGGCTTACACCAGCAATATTACCTAGTGTAAACTGCTCCCTATAAGTTCCAGGAGCTATGCTAATGGTTACAGCCCCCGAAACACCACAGTTGTTGAGCAAAGTGGCAAGAGAATCAAAGTTTGGAAAATCGCTGGAAGTTCTGCCAAGAGTATAAGTTCCCGAAAGTAGATTGCAAACAACTAAAGAAATCTCCAGTGTGTCATTTGAAGTATCATTGTCTGGATTGCCATTGGGATTGCTGGTCCAAATCTTTAGGGTAGGATTTCCCAGAGTGAAATTATAGCTTCCGATATTGACTATAGCATCAACTGCGCCTAGTGCTAGACTCCCCATCCAGTTATAAGAGGTCTGAGCTATTCCGTCAACGCTCCAACCCACCATTATGCTGGCTAGACTATTGAGTCCATGATTTTTAATACTCACCTGAACCGACTGAGAGCCGGGAGCAACCAAGCTAATTGGATTGTCCAAACTGAGAATACCTGCATCGTCATTCACCAAGGGACGAGGAGTGAATTCGTAATAGCTTACATTAGGCCAAGGATTGGAAGCACTTCCATTAATAGATTTGATATTAGGAGAATTGAGGTGCTGCACAGCAGTGGTGGAATCCAGTTGAACACCCACTGTGTAGCTTCCCACTGCTTGATTTGCCCATTGGGCATCCGCTACATAAATCTTATGGGTGGTTTCTTCTAAAACTACAAAGTTATAGCTCCAAGACTGAGCTTCACATTCATAGGAAAAATTCTTAATCCAAAGCTGGCGATTGGGAGCCGTGCCAAAGGTCTTCCTCCAAATGTTATCGTCACCCCCAATTGGCGGAGGATTACCGAAGCTACCCCAAAAATAAGCGATGGTACTGTCGGGAAGATTGGAATTGGGTAAAGTTGTATTGTCAGTTGTGATATGACTGTTCACAGTAGTTCCCGCAACTGTAGTGTTAAAAGTCAACAGAAAGTTTTTACTCACACAGAAATGAGTAACTGGATTGTCGTAAAAAGAAAAAGGAAAACCAATTCCTTGAGCTGAAGACCAGCTATTGACCGATGCGTTGCCTCCGGCATTATAGAGGTGAATACTATTCCAACCACTATTATCAACAGTGGTTTCTCTATTTAAAAGCGGTCCTTGTCCTAAGGTGGGTCCACTCACACTATAAGTTTGGGCTTTCGTGGACAAGGCTCCACTCCAAACAACAACAAAGATAGAGATTAAAAGGTGAAAGTTTTTCATGATTCAGTGATTTTTAGTGAAACTAAGACCCTCTTTTACATTAAAAAAGGGCGAAGCCTGATTTGAAATAATTAGTGTCAGCAAAGTTACTAGAATTTAATCTTTATAAAATCAAGGGGCGACTATTTTTAAACAAGGATTTGTCGATAAAAAGAGACTTATGATTTATTTGGATTCGGTAAGTATTTATCGGGATCTAGAAAAATGAAAGTAAATGAAGAGGAGCTTTTCGTGTAAAAACTTTCAATTTACATGCATTAAACTTGCCTACTTACACAGTTGTTAGATCTTCATAAAACAGACGTAGTGTTTGTCTAAATTTACGTTTACGCTCTGAAAAGTACATCAGTTTATTATTTCTTATTCATTGAATCAGATCTAGTTATAGAGATATTATCTTTCTAAGCTAGTCATGACACTATCAATGTAATATATATAGAAGGTATAACTATTATAAGGTAGGGTAAAACCAATTGTACAAAAGAAAAATACTATGTTTTTGCCCGAAATTTCTGATAAGGAATAGTTTTTGGGGAAATGACCATGTTGTGCCCAGCTTCAAGCAAATTGTACCGCTTGTCATTGTTTTTGTCCAAGTGCTTAATAGCCATAAACAATCCTTATAAAAACTCAATGGAGTTGCCCAAAGCTGAGTAGCACTGTATAAAATAAGGGGGAACGTCGTTTTTCACATTATTACGTCTTAATAGACGGTGTTCTGCTAAGCTTGGTGCTCATTGATGGCCTTTGCTCTGGCATTGATCGTTAACAAATACTTGTTGAACTTTCCAAAATCCTTTGACTGAGGTTTAGTTCATTGAATAACAGCTCTTTCATAAGTTGATATTTCAGGAAAAAAGAAAGGTATTTTAGTCAATCCTCTAAATTTTCCACTAGCTATAGATAAGCATAGCTTGTGGAATGTACAATATCGCTTACTTTTTCCTTCTCCTGAACAATAACAGCTGGCGGTTGTGACTTTTCTTTATCGACCATATCTCACCCCAGAATGCACAACATGATGACTCTTTCCATTTTTGTCGACATGGGCAGTCTTAGTTCCTACAAATACAAAATCGTAATTTAGAATATTGATTAAATGCAAAAGTGACTTTATTTTGAAGTAAAATCTCATTCAATTACGCATCTCCTAATTATGTTCGAATACGTATTTTTCTATGCTTTCCGTGATTAACGCGTGCGATTTCAGTAGAATCATACCTCTCAATTGCACCTGCAGGACGCTCTACTTCTAATTAAGCCAACATCGTAGAATGCATGATAATAAGCACACCCTACCATTATTAAAGACAGACATCCTCATTAAGAAGTAGGTATCGACCTAGCCATCGCTTTATGCTTTTCGGCAAATCCACTGATTTTTACTGATATATGCTCTTAAAATTTTTCTTTTTTATCGACAATTTCTTCATAGATTTCTCCCCCAATACCAAAAAGTCTCCTTTAAGTAATAAAAATCAACATAAGCTTTCTAAACTCATCCTTATATTGAAACTCATCTGATTAAGCATGTCAATAATCATATTTTTCAAATTAAATCTTAATTAGAGCTTAAATTTGTCCTGTGCAAGAAATGATTGTAATATTAGACTGTGGTTCGCAATATACCCAGCTAATTGCGCGTAGAATAAGGGAACTCCATGTTTATTGTGAGATTCATCCCTTTAATAATGTTCCCGACTTAAATAATGCGGTTAAAGGAGTAGTAGTTAGTGGAAGCCCTGCTTCAGTAAGCGATAGGAATGCCCCCAAGTTGAAGCTACATTCCATAAAAACTACCTTGCCCTTACTGGGAATTTGTTATGGGGCTCAATACTTGACTCAAAAATTTGGTGGTTCAGTAAAAGTATCTGACATTAGGGAATATGGTCGTGCCAACCTTCAGTTTATTGACAATCGCTCCCCTCTGTTTAAGGATATTAGCCAAGGCTCCCAGATTTGGATGAGCCATGGAGATACTATCGAGAGTATCCCTGACGAGTATAGAATTATTGGGAGTACCCGTGATGTAAAAGTGGCAGCATATCACATTGAAGGAGAAGATACATATGGAATACAATTTCATCCCGAAGTACATCACAGTAAAGATGGCTTTACTTTATTGAAAAATTTTGTGATAGGGATATGTGGATGTAAGCAAACCTGGACTCCGGCCTCTTTTTTGGGAGATACTATCAATAAACTCAAAAAGAAACTAGGAAATGATAAAGTTGTACTAGGCCTTTCGGGAGGTGTGGATTCAACTGTTACAGCTGTTTTACTTTCAGAGGCTATTGGCGATCGCTTGTATTGCATTTTTGTAAACAATGGCTTGTTGCGAAAAAATGAATTTAAAAATATATTAGGTCAGTACAAGGAAATGGGGCTCAATATAAAAGGAGTAGATTCTTCAACTCGCTTTCTGGAGGCTTTAAATGGTATATCTAATCCAGAAGCCAAGCGCGAAACAATTGGTCGCATTTTTGTGAATGTATTTGACGATGAAGCTTCTCAAATAGAGAGTGTAGACTGGCTGGCACAGGGGACTATTTATTCGGATGTGATCGAATCGAGTTCGGTCAAAGAGCTTTCCGCAACCATCAAATCGCATCATAATGTAGGCGGCCTACCTAAAACTATGAATCTCAAAGTCGTAGAACCGCTTAATACCTTGTTTAAGGATGAGGTGAGAAGAATAGGAAAAACTTTAGGAATTCCCGAAGAGTTGCTGGGCAAACATCCCTTTCCGGGGCCTGGTCTGGCCATTCGTATATTGGGAGGGGTCACTCCTGAGAAAGTACACATTCTTCGAGAAGCCGATTATATTTTTATCAATGAGCTTAAAGAACATAACTTATACGATGAAGTTTGGCAAGCGGCTGCCATTCTATTACCCGTGCAATCAGTTGGAGTAATGGGTGACGAAAGAACATATGAGAATGTGATAGCTTTACGAGCAGTCGAATCTACTGATGGAATGACTGCCGATTGGGCACATTTGCCTTATGACCTTTTAGCGGAGGTTTCTAATAAAATCATAAACAGGATTCGGGGAATTAACCGAGTAGTATATGATATTAGTTCTAAGCCACCAGCTACAATAGAATGGGAATGATAAACTGTTTTGGTATTCTCTTTTGCTGTTTTTTCCTGGGATTTCAAATGTTATCGCAGCAAGGCAATCATATCTTTCACTATGTACGGCTGGGAGAAACCAAATATGGTATTTCCAAGAAGTATGGCATCACTATCGAACAGCTTGAGAAATTTAATCCTGAAATTAGGCAAGGTTTAAAAGAAAAAATGACTCTTCTCATCCCTGAAAATAGTGGACAGCCAGAGGAAGAGAAGAAGAAAGCTACTACCAAAGCTGAACCGAAGTATACCTACCATGAAGTAAAAGCAGGAGAAACGCTTTTCTCCTTATCTCAGACTTACGGGATAAGCATACTTAAAATTAAAGAGGAGAACCCTAATATAACAAACGGTCTAAAAGCTGGGCAAAAGCTGAAAATTCTCCTGGAAGAAGATAAAATAGTCCGGGACAACGGCAATTATTGCTTGCATAAAATAGTTGCTGGGGAAACAGCTTATTTCCTGGCTAAGAAGTATCACATAGGTTTAGATAGCTTATACCTGTTAAATCCTGAAGCAGAGAATAAGTTTAAAATCGGGCAGCTTTTAAAATTTCCAAAATCTAAAGCCATATATATAGATAAGAGATTAATCGAAGTAAAGGGCATCATACCTAAACCAAAGGATAGTTTTGCCTCCGACGATGACCAGTTCACTAATGTAGAACTAGATACTACTAAAAACGTAAGTGATTTAAGGGGTTATTTTCTCTATAAAGTGAAGAGAGGCGATTCTTTTTACTCGCTGAAAAAGCGCTATGGGGTAAGCCGAGATAAGCTAATAAAGTTAAATCCGGAATTACAGAAAGGACTTACTGCTAAACAACATATCATCATACCAGGGGAAAAGGAGAAGACGAAGAGATTGAACTGGTTAGAGAAACTCTTAGACTTCTCAGAAAAAAAGCAACCCAGAGAAGCAGATACCCTTAACACTTTTTCAGCTATGCCTGAATTACCTTCTGAAAGGTCGACAAATGCTGTTAAGACAGAGGATAGATTAAAGATAAATACTGATAAAAATTACTTAGTAGGATTAATGCTCCCTTTTCATATCCCAGTGGTCAATGATACCACTTATGAAGTTGGCGATAATTCTAAAATAGCTCTTGATTTTTACAATGGCTTTTTAATGGCTTTAGATACTCTTAGTAAGCAAGGAATGAATATTACGCTTAATGTTTTTGATACTAAAAACAGCATGTTCAGAATCAGAGAGCTAATATCGGGTATTAAACAAGCACACTTTAATTTGATGGTAGGACCACTATATGATGACAATGTAGAATTTGTTGCAGATCAATTAGCTAGCGAAAAAGTTCCTGTGATAAGCCCTTTGAGTAATTCAGTGGAAGTTGTAGCAAGACCCAACCTAATTCAATGTATTTCCAATGAGGAAAGTAAGATTGTCAAAATTGCTGAGTTGCTCAACAATAACTACAGTGAGGACAGGATTATATTTGCTCATACCAATAAGACGGATGAGAGAGAAAAAGTGAAGCAAATTAAAGCCAGGCTCAGAGCTAAGATTGGAAGGAGTTTTACAGACAATGTGACTTTTACCGATAAGATGCTATCAGAAATTGAACTACACAAAATATTACACCGTGATAAGAATAATGTAGTTGTTGTGGTAACTGATGATAAGATTTTTTTAAGCGCCCTAATTGCCAAGTTAAGGGTGGTACATGATACTTCTATCCATTTGATTGGTTCTTCTACATTATTGGATGTTCCAACATTGGAAATAAATTACTTGGACTATTTAAAACTCACTATGCCTGATATGAGTTATATAGATTATTCCGACAATAAAACCATTGGCTTTATTGAAACATATCGCTTGCGATATTCAGATGAACCAAACCGCTTTGCTTTTCAGGGCTATGACGTAGGAATATATTTTTTGAACAAGCTCTGGAAAAACGGATCTTATTTCTTACAAAGTTTTAATGGTGATTCAAGAGAAATGTTGGGTACCGGCTTTGAAGTTCGTAAAACTAAAGATGGAGGCTACAAAAATAATTTTCTTTATATGACTGCTGTTAGGAATTTAACATTGGTTAGATTAAAAAATGGGTCATGACTAGTTGAAGGACTTGGCTTTAATGGATAGCAAGGCAAGCTGTCAAGAATTTGGTTCTCAGCACTAATTGCAAGGTTGCATAGTGAGATAACAGAGTTTCAAAGTACTATCGCTCTATTTGCATAAACCACAAATCTTGAATTACAAATCGTGTTTATCGACCTCTACCGCAATTTGCTTTCTCAAATCATCGCTAATAGGCCACAAGGGCTGGCGCATATACTCTTCGCAGATATTTTTCATTCTAAGAACAGCCTTAATACCTGCGGGATTCCCTTCAGTAAACAGCAGTTTAGTAACCTCTAATAACCGATAATGTAGTTTACGGGCTTCTTTATAATGACCGGCCAGAGCCTTACGCACCATCTCGGTAAAAATACGAGGAAAGCCTTGTCCGCTCACTGAGATTACGCCTTCTCCCCCACAGGAGATTATAGGTAGAGTGAGATTGTCATCTCCACTAATGACCATAAATCCAGGTGGACGCTCATTGATTATCTTCATAATCTGCTCCATATTGCCGCTGGCTTCTTTAATGGCAATAATGTTGTTGAAATCGTTCGCCAAATGCAAAGTAATTTCTGCGCTAATATTACAAGCTGTGCGCCCAGGTACGTTATATAGTATGATCGGCAAAGGAGAATCTTGAGACAAGGTTTTGTAATGTTGGTAAATACCTTCCTGAGTAGGCTTATTGTAATAAGGTGAAACAGAAAGTATAGCAGTGATGCCATCTAAATTTGAGGTTTTCATGCTTTTCGCCAATGCAGTGGTATTGTTGCCTCCTATGCCGAAAACGATAGGCCTCCGGTTATTATTTACTTTTTTAACAAATTCCAGCACCTTCGATTTTTCAGTGGCACTAAGGGTAGCACTTTCACCGGTAGTACCGCCTACCACTAAGTACTCTACGTCTCCATCAATAACATAATTTACCAGCCGTTCTAAAGCTGGGTACTCCACATTCATATCCCTATCAAAAGGTGTAATTAAAGCTGCACCAGTTCCTTTTAAATTTTTCATCGAATCTTAGAACTATTTATAAAATTAAGATAATAGCTTGTTTCTCTCAATACTTTCTCAGTAGATTTTTCTTTGCCAGATTGTATTAGAAGATGATACTCCAAGCTAGGATTTTTGATGTTTCCCAGCTTAAAGTCTGTCCTAAGCTGTTGAACGATAAACTCCAGTGGCGAAGCTTCTTCAACTCCCAGGCAAATACATACTTCATAATGTCTAGCCAAAAAATTGGTAACCACGTCACCACGGGGACGACCGTACCAATTAAGCTCGTTTTTCACAAAGTGATCAAAAGTCGGAACGATCTTTAAATCCTTTCTTTTGACAGGGAGGTAAGCCAATAAATGAACCTCTTTATTGTAGTCTCTGAGCATTTTGGCAAAGGTCAGCAGATCTACATCCCCTTTACCTGATTGCCACATAATAGCTACTTTCTTCAGCTCTTCAAATCCGAGGTAATCAGTAAAACAAAAATCTATCATACTAGTGCTTTTTCGAAGTTTATAAGTTCGTATGGTTTCTCTAATTCCCACTAGTTTATCATTGTAGCAAATTCATTTTCATCTATAATCCTGATCCCTAAATCCTCAGCTTTTCTCCGTTTAGATGGCCCCATTACTTCTCCAGAAACTATCAAATCTGTTCTATTGGAAACAGAACTTGCATTTTTGCCGCCGTGCTTTTCAATCAAGCCTTTGATCTCTGTGCGCGAATAACGCTCAAAGCTTCCAGAAATTACTATAGTCATCCCCCTCAAAGCATTGAAAGTCACTTTTTTTTTGATAGACCTAAACTGTAGGCCTTTACTTTTCAGTCGTTCCACCAGTTGGAGATTTTCTCTTCGACCAAAGAAATGCCTAACACTCTCAGCTATGCGTTGTCCTATTTCGTCTACGTTTGTCAGTTCTTCCTCCGAAGCTTTCGTTAAAGCCTCTATAGTTTCAAAATGATAGGCCAGTCTTTTAGCTGCGGTTTCACCAACATAGCGAATGCCAAGAGCAAAGAGAACCTTTTCAAAAGGGACTCTCTTGCTGGCTTTAATACCATCAATAATATTTTGAGCTGATATTTCATCCACTCTCCCAGACTGCAAGACCTTACTTTTCAGCCGTTCCACCACCAGCCGTTCCATCAGCCGGGGATTTTCTCTTCGACCAAAGAAATGCCTAATATTCTCAGCTATGCGTTGTACTATTTTATCTACGTTCGCCAGTTCTTCTTCCGAAGCATTCATTACAGCTTTCGTAGTTTCAAAATGACAGGCCAGTCTTTTAGCTCTCTCTTCACCAACAGAGGGAATACCAAGAGACAAGAGAAACTTTTTAAAAGAAAGTAATTGCTCTTTCCGTAGATCGTATAGATCGGCGTAATTGCTGATGAGTCCTTCATTCACAAAGAGTTCAACAACCTTACTCTCCATACCCTTAATGTCCATAGCTTTACGACTTATAAAATGCTGGATGCGCCCTTTGATTTGGGAGGGACAATCGGTATCATTAGGGCAATAATGTAAAGCCTCTACTGGCTTACGGATCAATTTGCTACCACATTCAGGGCAATGCGTAATGTAATTTATAGGCTCAGCATTAGCCTTTCTCTTGTTGAGATCTATGTCTATTAATTTAGGGATAATTTCCCCTCCTTTTTCTACAAAGACATAGTCTCCCACGTGTAAATCAAGTTTTTCAATCTGATCTTTATTATGCAGGGAAGCCCTCTTTATCGTAGTTCCAGCTAACTGTATTGGTTCTAGATCAGCCACGGGTGTAATGGCTCCCGTGCGACCCACTTGATATTTGATACTGTTTAAACGAGTAGAAGTTCGTTCAGCCTTGTACTTATAAGCAATGGCCCAGCGAGGTGATTTGGTAGTAGCACCAAGTCGATTTTGATTAATGTAATTGTTAACTTTAATTACAGCACCGTCGATCTGAAAAGGTAGTTTGTGACGGTGTTCTTCCCAGTGATTGATGAAGTCGAATATTTCGCCTATACTTTTCGCCTTGGAGATGTAGTTCCTTTCAGGAAGGGGGATTTTAAACCCCCATTTTTGGGCTCTGAGCATATTTTCGTAATGATTATCGAATAAGTAATCGTCTGACAAAACAGAACAGAGAAAGCAATCCAACGGACGGGAAGCTACTATGCTGCTGTCTTGCATTTTAAGAGTCCCGGAAACAGTATTGCGCGGATTGGCAAAAAGCTCTTTGAGTTTTTTGAGTTTCCCCCCCCTTTCTCGGTTCAATTTTACTATTTCTCGGTTCAATTTTACTATTTCTCGGTTTAACTTGTTAAATCTTTCCGGTAGCATAAACATTTCAGTTTTTTGGTTCAATTTGTTAAATCCTTCCAGTAGCATAACGGCTCTTATTTCAAACTCTTCAGGATAATCATTGTCCTGCAACTTTTCTCGGTTCGATTTTACCCTTTTTTGGTTCAATTTGTTAAATCCTTCCAATGGTATAAATATTTCAGCTCTTATTTCAAACTCTTCAGGATAATCATTGTCCTGCAACTGTAGAGGAATAGTTTTGATCGTTTTTGCATTAATCGTAACGTCATCTCCTTGTGTACCATCCCCTCGAGTTACAGCCCTAATTAGTTTACCGTTCTTATAGGTAATCCCAATAGCAGTTCCGTCATATTTTAGTTCGCATACATACTCTATTTCCCCAGGTATCAGCTTTGCAATCCGTTTCATAAAATCCTCTAGTTCTTCCTTGCTGTAGGTATTGTTCAGCGAGAGCATGGGGTATTTATGCTGTAATGTCGTAAACTCTTTAGTAATATCTCCTCCTACCCTTTTGGTAGGTGAATTGGGGTCGTTAAATTCTGGGAATTTCTCTTCCAACTGTTGTAATTCTTTCATTTTTTGATCGAATTCATCATCATAAATCTCGGAAACATGTGAATTGTAATAGCGGCCATTGTAGTAGTTCAGTTCTCGACGGAGTGCTTTAATTTTTTCCTGAATTTGTTGATTTGCCATGCTGAAAAATATAGAAATACAAAACTAAAAATTGAGAGAAATTTTTCAGAAATCGAAAAGCACCCAACTAGGTAGCTACTTAACAGTGCGCACGAGAGGATTCGAACCTCCAAACCTTCCGGCACTGCCTCCTGAAGACAGCGTGTTTACCAGTTTCACCACGTGCGCTGAAGAGAAAGGGCAAAAGTAATGGGTTCTTAGCTAGTACTACAAATACGAAAAATGCTTATTACCAAGAGGGCCTGTTATCTCTTTATTTGCAGACTAAACTTTAAAAATCAAACTGTATGACGAGACACAATAACCCAATTTTATCCTCTTAAAAACAAAAAGGCGAATTTTTATAAAGCTTTCTAAAATGAAATAAAATGTCTTTGATGGAAGTAAAATTTTAGCCCAGTAATTTTTCAATAGCTATCAAAATATGCTCAGAGCCGTAATAGTGATCCCGAGCAAAATGAACGTACTTTAATATTTTAAACCCATCTAGCCAAAAATTGAAATTGCGCTGGAATTGCTTTAGGGTTTTAGACCGATCAGAGAGACGATCCAATTGTTGCAACAATCCAAACTTGTCAAAAAAGTCGTGAACACTTCTATTGTTTCACCATTGAACAATCTATTAGGTCGTAAAACTTCCCCTGTGGAATAAGTTTAGGTAGAAAATAAAAGTTTTCGCCTGCATTTCTACTGCTCATTCTTCTTAATTTTAGCATAAGTTGAAGTTCTTACTGCCATGCTGCTACCGATAGTGTGAAATGCATGTGGATAAGCTGTATACCGTAAAGCTTGAATGTAATAGTGGAGAAAAATCTCGTAACTAGTAATAGCTTCTTTTTCAAATTTATCAGCATCATTCAGAGGATGCTCATAGTATAAGCTCAAACCCTTAACGCCTGCTTTCTCCGATTTCGATAATTCCAATAGGTAATTTTCTGAAACTGTGCAATCGGCATCTAGGCAAACTATTAAGCCATTTTCATTAATTTCAGCAAAGCGATTAAAGGAAATGTCCATTCCTAATTTTACGGGCTAAGCCAACTCCAGCTTGGTTTTTGGTAAATCAAAAGCAGCCAGGCTTTTCAACTGTATGCCATTAGTGAGGGTTTGTTCGGGAGTAGTATTTGAATTGCTCATAATGTTTGTTCTTCACTTCTTCTGGTGAAAGTTTAGAATGATTAAACGCCAACAAGATTTCTACGTGCTCCTCTCTTTCGCATCGGGACAAGCTGTTTAGAGTAGCTTCAAGATGAACTCCCTCTTCCATTAAATCCTTTAGAAAAGCCCGACGCAGAATGGTTTCAATCAGCTTATCTTCTTCATCGTTTTGGGGATCATAAGGGATTTCAAGGCTAATATCGTAATAATTGGCTACTAAATTCCACCAAAAGGCATTCCAACCGCTGCGGTATTTTTTGATAAGACTGTAAGTAGTCATACCTGTTTCACGATAAATAAGCTTGGACAAAATTTGCCCTTCGCTTCGAGTAAGTTTTCTGAGCTCTTCTTCAAGACTATTTTCTAGGTAATTCTGAAAATCTTTTATATAACGCTTGCGGTTTCTTCGACCTTTAATATTCTTTAACATGAGATTCAGGGTGTCTTGTTTATTCTTTACAATAACTGCATAAGAGTACACTTTCATTACTTTTCTCTGTAAAATATAATAACCTCTGCTAGCTTCCTCGCTACTAAATGTAGGTCTATCTAATAGTAATATCTCATCTAAGACCAAAACGGGAATAGTATCGCCGTCCACTATGATGGCGTCCAATATCTGGCGGTCTTTTATGGAAATATACTCAACGATAGAGTCATCTTTTGCCGTGTCTTGCTGGGCAGATAAGCCTATACTAATAAATAAGCTTATGCTTCCTACATGTATCCAAGGTCTCATTTATGTACGATTCTTTTTCCAGTCTGAAATCTGAGGAGGATTTCCGATTTCGGTTTTCGATTTAAACTTTTCATTTTCCAAAAGATATACCGTCAATAGAGCAGCTGTTTCTTTTTCATCAGCTCGTTCCTGTCTCATTGAGGAAGGATCAAAATGCTTTTTAATAAAATGCGTATCAAAATCACCATTGATAAAACGCGAATGCTCCATGACATATTTCCCAAAAGGCAAAGTGGTATGCACGCCTACTACTTGATAATCTTCACAGGCACGTATCATGCGTATACGGGCTTCTTCCCTATCTCTTCCATAGGTAATCAACTTAGAGATCATAGAATCATAATATATGGGAATGGTCATGCCTGGCTCAAAACCGTCATCTACTCTTATGCCAAGCCCGTGAGGTCGTTTATACACTTGTAGGCTGCCAATATCCGGTAAAAAGTTTTCAAAAGGATTTTCTGCATATACCCTAACTTCAATAGAGTGTCCTATAATTTTCAAATCCTCCTGATCAAAGGAAAGCTTTTCACCTCTTGCTATTTTAATCTGCTCTTTCACTAAATCTATCCCTGTGATCATTTCCGTAACTGGATGCTCCACTTGTAGGCGGGTATTCATTTCTAGAAAATAGAAATTTTTATTCTCATCCATAATGAACTCTACCGTACCGGCTCCCACATAGTTACAGCTGCGAGCCACATCTACAGAAATTTTACCCATTTGCTCGCGTATTTCAGGGGTCAACACTATTGATGGAGCCTCTTCCACTACTTTCTGATGCCTGCGCTGTATACTACACTCTCTCTCAAAAAGATGAACAATATTACCCTGTTTATCTGCTAAAATCTGAATCTCGATATGGCGGGGCGAAGTCACATATTTTTCTATGAAAATGGAACCATTGCCAAAAGCAGATTTAGCCTCACTGATAGCAGTTTTCATCTGTTCTTCTAAATCTTCTTTCCTTTCCACGATGCGCATCCCTTTACCGCCACCTCCCACAGAAGCTTTGATTAATACGGGAAAGCCAATTTCTTTGCTGATCTTAATAGCCTCATCTATATTTTCAACTGCTTTTTCGGTTCCAGGAACTAGAGGAACATTATATTTTTTAACTACTTCCTTGGCAGAGAGCTTGTCGCCCATTAACCTTATAGATTTAGATGGGGGACCAATAAAGATGAGCCCGGCCTGTCTTACTTTATCTGCAAAATCTCTGTTTTCTGACAAAAAACCATAACCAGGATGAACTTCATCTACTTTTAGCTCTTTGCAAATTTCAATGATCTTATCGCCTTTCAAATAGCTTTCAGAAGAAGCGCCAGATCCTAATAAAACGGCTTCATCTGCATATTTCACATGAGGGGAATTACGATCTGGCTGAGAATATACAGCGACAGTTTTAATCCCCATTTCCTTAATGGATTTCATGATTCTCAAGGCAATTTCTCCTCGGTTGGCCACTAGTATTTTTCTCACAGACTTTTAAAATGTAACCAGACGAAGATACTATTTACTATAAATTAGCAGTTGCATAGACTAGGGAACTTTTATAGATGACAATGTTTATCTGCCACTCGCGAGTGATATAAAAGTGATATAAACATGTCTAAATGAACGGTGCACTTCAAAGAGTTCTATGAGAATCAAAATCTCATTAGTCATTAGTGAGGAGATATTTGGAGATATTGTAAGGTAACAAACTAGAAAATGCTTTCCAAACGACTCTTAACATAGGCACACACTATTATATCATAAAATAAATGTCTGTTGAGCTCACCTCATTTTAAACAATAGCAAAGACCCTAACTTCGTATCATGCAAATGGAAGACACCATCTGTGCTCTTTCTACTCCAGAAGGAATAGGGGCGATTGCGTTAATCCGGGTTTCAGGTACTGACGCTTTTGAGATCGTAAAGCAAATATTTCTCCCGTTTAAAAAGGATGTCGACATAGAAGCTGAGGGTTATCGCACACATTTTGGCAGGATAGTAAATGGCAAACAGACTATAGATGAAGTCCTGCTTACAGTCTTCAAAAAGCCTTACTCATATACGGGGGAAGACGTAGTGGAGATATCTTGCCACGGCTCGGTATTTATCCAACAGCAGATACTGAAAATTTTACTGGAAAGCCGAGCCCGGCTAGCTGAACCAGGCGAATACACCATGCGCTCTTTTGTTAATGGAAAGATGGATCTCTCTCAAGCAGAGGCAGTTGCAGACCTAATCAATTCCGAAACGGAAGCTGCCCACTTGGTGGCCTTACAGCAGATGCGAGGCGGCTTTTCCTCTGAGATTAAAGAGCTAAGAGAAGGGCTTAGTAACTTTTCCTCGCTCATTGAACTGGAGTTGAATTTTGAAGAAGAACACATGGAATTTGTCAATCGTAGCCAGCTACATGAATTATTAGAAAAGATCAAAAGGGCCATCCAGCGATTGGTAAATTCTTTTGATGTAGGTAATGTGATTAAAAATGGGATGCCTGTAGCAATTGTAGGTGCACCCAATGCTGGTAAATCTACCCTACTTAATGTTCTGCTGAACGAAGAACGCGCTATTGTTTCCAACATTGCCGGTACCACTCGCGATACAATTGAAGATGAAATCACCCTAAACGGCTTTTGTTACCGCTTTATTGATACAGCCGGCATACGCGAAACCAGCGATGAGATAGAAAGTATAAGCATACAGCGCACTTTTGAAAAAATAAAGCAATCTAGGATCATATTGTATCTTTTTGATGCCATCTTGCCTTCTAAACAGATGGCCAATCTCCTTTGTGAAAACTGGCTGACAATTATTAAACGGGAAATTGAAAATCTGAAAGTAAAGTTTGGCAATAAGACTATTTTATTAGTGGCTAATAAAATGGATAAAGCCGATCGAGAGTTGATTCAAAGAGAATTCAGCTCTTATGATAATCTCATCATGATCTCAGGTCTCAAAAAACAAGGACTGGAAGAGTTGATGACTAAACTGACGGAGCAAGTAAATCAGGATTTTCTTCACTCAGGTCAAACTATCATAACCAACCTACGTCATTATGATTCGTTACAAAAAGCACATGCGGATATTCTGCGCATAGAAGCAGGCTTGCAGTCTAACCTCGGTGGTGATCTGTTGGCAATGGACATACGTGAGGCTTTACGACACTTGGGTGCTATCATAGGGGAAATTGATATGGACAAGGATATCCTTAGAATGATTTTTGAAAGATTTTGTATCGGAAAGTAATCTTATTTTTACTCTTCTTAATCCTAATACTTTCTTTCATTCCTGTTATAAACAGATTTCTGTTTACTTATAGCTTATAGGTATTTCTTTTTATTTGACTAAATTTATTAAAAAAGGTAGATTATGATTGTGTTTAGTGAAAATTAAGATTATGAAAAATACTTATATGCTATTTAGCACGATACTATTAGCAACAAATTTATCCTCACAATCTTTTGTATCTCCTATCGGTTTTTGTTTTACAATGATGTAAATAAACAAAGAGTGATTTCTTATATGGAGAAAGATGTAAGAGATACTTATACTGCAATATGATATACAAGGATAAAGGGAAGACTGCTCAGCAAAAAGCATTTTCCGATATGTGGATTTACACAAGTCAAACAAAACAAATGCTTTTGCATTTTAAAGAAAATTTAGAAGAGAACAGGGAGATATCAGGGGTAGTTAAAAACTACCTGAAACTATGGATAGCGTCTATAGAAAGCATGACGTCTAAAGGATAAGAAATTATTGGCTTATCTTATTTATATGACAGAGGGGCTTGTACTTATGAGGCAGATACTCAAGAATATGCGGTCTATTTATTATCACTGTGACCCAATTGCAAGTAATTATATAAGAGATAATTATGGATGGCATCTTTGAAATAGAGAATTTTAGAAATGAGATTATGTGGAATTACAGAACGAGAGGCGTTAGCAAAAGATGGTTTGGATGCAAGTATGATGTTATCCTAATTTTACTCAAAGAGTAATAAATATAAATTTAATATTCAAAAAGAACGATCTTATTCAACAAATAATTTACCGCCAGGGTTTAAAGGGGCGGAAAAGTACAAAGACGAATATGGTCGTTGGTATACAATAGCAACAATGAGAGATGTTTGGGGAAGTAAATGCTATTGGTCGAACATCTAAAAAATGCTTGGGTTATCCCACACAAAAGCCATTGTCATTACTTTGATCATATCATTAAAGCCAGCTCAAGTGAAGGCGATACTGTTTTAAATCCTTTTTGTGGATGGGAGGTAGCCGTGGAGGCGGCAATAAGGCTAAATAGAGCATGGATTAGGAATAGATATAAGTCCACTAGAAATAGAAATAATAGAGGAAAGGTTAAATAATAGATGTTTAGGTTATGAAGAGGCGGAGTATCAAGTCGTAGAAGGCAGCCCTGAAAGCAAAAATGCTTACGATAAGCTCGACCCTTTCCAAAAACAGGATTTTCTTATCTGCCAAGTAGGAGGCTTCCCTAATGAGAGACACAGCGGGGATGGAGGGGTGGATGGCGAAATGACAATCCATTTAGGTCAAGATAAAATAAAGGAGGTGATACCTAGGGGAAGATGGTGTTTTCAGTTAAAACTGTCAAACAAGTAAGCCTAGCTTATGGTTAGAGAACGTTGGGGAACTATGGAAAAAGAGACAGCAGCTATGGGAGGGCTTATTTTAGAACAAGACCCTAGCGATAAAATGGCAGAGACAGCAGAAAGAAAAGGTGATTTAAAGTATATGTATAAAAAAGACCCCCTGCCTTATTATACTCTAAATTACAAATATTAACAGTACGGGAAATAATAGATGGGAATAAATTTTATACCCTTCGTACGATGAATGACATCAAAAAGTATAGAGATACAAATCCGTCTATGTTTAGAATAAAATCAAGTCTTTGAATAGAGAATTACGAGAAAAAATTAGAATAACAAGAAAGATTTAAATTTGCTGCAATGCCAAAACCATCATTTTTACAGAATGTAAGGTATTTCTTATCGGAGTCATCCTAAGTTTAAAATTGTCCGTTTAGTTTGGCTAGTTGACATACCAGGGGAGTACTTCTCTACTATTCTATCTCTATATACTCTCACACTAATCACAAGATTGATGTTATGTTTCTATTCAATTTCAGGACTTACCATGTCGAGAAAAAGGAAGACTTTATCTTTGATGTTCTTTCTTTCCACTATAAAATCGAGAAAGCCATGTTCCAGTAAAAACTCTGAGGTTTGAAAACCTTTCGGCAATTCTTTTCCAGCAGCTTCTTTTAGCACTCTGGGGCCCGCAAAACCAATTAAAGCTCCTGGTTCGGCAATGTTAATATCTCCTAACATAGCGTAAGAAGCAGTTACACCACCAGTTGTAGGGTCAGTGAGTTATTGATATATAAGGGATGCTTTCTTTCCCGAGAAGGGTGAGTTTGGCACTAGTTTTAACCATTTGCATAAGAGAAAAAGCGGCCTCCATCATACGGGCACCTCCCGATTTGGAGATCATGATAAAAGGTTTACGATACTTCAATGCACGATTGATAGTGCGGGCAATTTTCTCTCCTACAACTGACCCCATAGAACCACCGATAAAATTGAAATTCATACAAGCCATTACCACATCTTTTTCCTTCATTTTACCATAAGCAGTGGTTACAGCTTCGTTTAATCCAGTTTTTTTACTGCAGCAACGTAACGCTCAGTGTATTTCTTAGAGTCTTCAAACTCTAAAGGGTCGCTAGAGATCATTTTTGGGTTTAGCTCTGAGAATTTGCCATTATCAAAAAGGAAACTGAAATATTCTTTGGCATTTATCCTGTCGTGATAGCTACAATTGTCACAAACCCACAGGTTTTTAGCATGATCTTCCATACTTACAATGACCTTGCATTTAGGACATTTATGCCATAAGCCTTCCGGGGCTTCTTTTTTATCCTTGGTGTCAGTAGTTATCCCTTCTTTTTTCCTCCTAAACCAGTTCATTTTCTCCGGCTTTAATTTTTAAAATGTCTTTAAGAGAAGTTATATAAGGACCCTTACCCTTAGCTTTAGTACTTACGCAATAGATATCTCCTCTTCGAGGTATACATCCTGAATAGCATTTAATAGCTGAATGCCTTCTTCAATGGGCTTTTGGAAAGCTTTTCTGCCAGAAATCAACCCTTGCCCACCGGCTTTTTTGTTGATAACAGCAGTTCTTACGGCTTGTCGGAGATCAGAGGAAGTACTACCAGTTGAAGTGCCGCCTGAATTGATTAATCCCCGACGGCCCATATAACAATTAGCCACCTGATAACGACAGAGATCAATGGGATTATCAGTGCTGAGTTGAGAATAGACTTTATCATGGGTTTTTGCAAATTTGAGAGCTTTATACCCACCATTGTTTTCTGGAAGCTTTTGCTTAATAATATCGGCTTGAATAGTAACTCCCAAATGATTGGCCTGACCGGTTAAGTCAGCTGAAAGGTGGTAATCCGTATCGCTTTTTTTGAAAGCAGAATTACGGATGTAACACCATAAAATAGTAGCCATTCCCAATTCGTGAGCGTATTCGAAAACTTCGGCAACTTCAACAATTTGGCGATTACTTTCTTTTGAACCGTAGTAAATAGTAGCTCCAACAGCTACTGCTCCTAGATTCCAGGCCTCTTCAACAGAGCCAAACATAATTTGATCATAACTATTGGGATAGCTCAAAAATTCATTGTGATTCATCTTGACAATAAAAGGTATTTTGTGAGCATACTTTCTGCAAACACTTGACAATATTCCAAAAGTAGAAGCTACAGCATTGCAACCTCCCTCAATAGCTAGTGTTACAATATTTTCTCCGTCAAAATAAATGGGGTTTGATGCAAAGGAAGCCCCAGCTGAATGCTCTACACCTTGATCAACCGGTAAAATAGATAAGTAACCAGTATTAGCTAAACGGCCATTTTCATATAAAGCCTGGACGTTTCTTAAAACACGGAGATTACGATTACTGACGGAAAATATCCGATCAACAAAATCAGATCCTGGTAGGTGGAGTTGGTCTTTAGGAATGGTTTTGCATTGGTGATTGAGAAGGTTTTCTGCTTCGTTACCTAAGAGCTCAGCGATCTCATTAATATTAAGAGACATAATAAAGACGATTATGAATTATGTTTGAATAGGAATATTGATAGACAAATTTATAATTTTTTGTAGGCAACTGCATGGATGCTAAAAAGGATAACCCAAAGCGATATTATAGGTTACGGTATTCCAACTCATTTTATCAAGCACCCATCCGTTGTTAATATTCAATCTACCGGGATCACGAACTTTTGCACCCACGTCAAATCTAATTACAAAAAAGTCAAAATCTAATCGCAAGCCAAATCCACTACCGATAGCTAATTCATTAACAAAATTGGAAAATTTTAAAGTTACTTTGGAATCCAGGTCTTCCAGTCCACCTGTAAGCCAAATATTGCCTAGATCGGCGAATAGAGCTCCTTTTAGAAAAGAAACAATGGGGAAGCGGTATTCGGAATTAATTAAGAATTTATAGGTTCCAATGGCAAAATTAGGATTAGAGCCATCACCGTAGTTGGTATTTAATTGAGTACCTGCTCCTAAGCGATAAGCAGGCCAAGACCTCAAATCGTTATTACCGCCCATAAAAAAGGTTCGTGAAAAGGCAGGAATTCTATAAGAATTGGTAGCGCTATCAACCACACTGTTTCCATAGGGTAAAACATACCCCATGAAAAAACGGTTGATCCAAGCCAAGTTTTCACTAAAATTCCAGTAAAAACGATAATCAGCCTCTAGCCTTAAAAATTGATAGTACTGTACTCCAAATAATTGATCAGGGCCAGCTTTAGTAGATTCCCCCAGATTAAAGTTATTCTCTATCAGGGAAATGGTATTGCCTGCAATTTCTAATGAGCTCGTAAGGAAATTGTAATTTTTTTTTTTAGGGTCAACTTGCTCATTATAGGTAAAAGTATATTTTGAAGCCCCTATAAATTCTGACTGGAAAGCCTGTTGTTGGATATCATTTAAATTTTCCAAAAAGGAAGGGCTTGGATTAAATATGTTAGAGTAACTCAAATCAACCAGGTCTACCTTGTGAGTTTTATGCCGGGTTTCTTTCCAGATGTATGAGAGTTTCCCATTGAAAGTTTCTCTTTGAAATTCGGTTCTTCTAAAACGGTTAATGGAAAGGGATATCTTCGACTTTGGCTGCATTCTTTTTGGTAAAAGTCCCACCGTATTGAAAGGCAGTAAAAAACGGGGAAGGTCAATGCCTATTTCAACACCTACTTCAAAGGTTTGAGTGAATTTATCATCGACAATAGTCGCCTGAAATTCAAGACCGGTATTAAACTTAAATTGCAGCGCTTCTCCCCCTCCAAACAGATTTCTATTGGTAAACCCTAGACTAAGGTTAGCCCCAAAATTACTGCTCGTATTAATTGCTTCTGTATTTATGGTGAAGGTTCTCTTGAGTTGTGGTAGCAATTGTATACGAGCATCTAATAAAAATCCAGTACTGTCTCTGCCTACTTTTGTAAAATTTATTTCTGTTGCTTGAAAAGTCTGATAACCTGCAAAGTGAGAGTAAGTTTCTTTTACAAAGTGTTGGTTATAAATATCAGACTTTTTAAAATGTATGGCATCGGTAAAATAACGAGCTTTATATTTGAGTGTATCGTAAACAAAATAGTAATCCAGATATTCCATAGTGTCAGCCGGAGAATTTCGAGTGGCATAATTATAATCGGGTCTTATGTAGATGTTGTTGATATAATATTTTTCGTGGTCCTGATAATAGACACTGTCGTTAATCTTAGCTGGATTTTGAGCCATCACCAAAGTTACGTCTACGGAGTCTCCTTTTAGCAAAGTATCAGCTGTAAAGGAAATATAGTTTTTAGAGAAGCCATAGCATCCTTTATTTTTTAAAATATTAACTAAACGAGCCCTCTCTTTATCTAATATTTCGGCATCATAAGGTTTCCCCTCCTTAGGAAAGCGATCATTAGAATTGTAGTTTTCAATAAGTTGCAAGCGTTCTGTTTGAATATCTGTTTTATATTTACGGATGTAATATTGCTTACCGGGATTGACATAATACTTTACCTCGGCTTTTTTAGAATCACTTTTTCGATGGACAATTTCATAGGAAACTTGAGTATTGAAATATCCATGATTAAAAAAATAGTCTTGCAACTGAGTTGCACTACTGGACACGATGGAGCTATCGATAATTACTGGGGACTTGCCTATACGTGAAAAGAAGTTTTCAGGTTTACCATTTCCCCAATTGTATAGAATAAGGTTCATTTTAATCAGGAAGAGGAGATTTTTCCGATTAGGCTTTTGCTTGATAATATTATCCGTGCCCCGTGGAATATTTTTATCGCCTTCTACAATGATTTCGTTTTTTACGAGCAACTCTTCTCCTTCAGGCACATAACGCGTATAAATATTGCAACTCATTAAAACTGAAAAGCAGAAAAACCAAAGAAGATAGGCAGCTTTTTTATTGTGTTTATGTTTGTTTAAACAAGCAAGAATAATGATGTATCCAATTGATGTTAAAAAGATAATAGGGAAACTGCAACACGTGAATTGCCGTGTAAAGGGCGAAAGATAGTGTTGCTAGCTTGCGACTTCTTGTGAAGAAATACAAACTCGTTTTTTTGCCACAATGGAGTTTTATTGCTACTCAAAAGTAAGATTAATTAAAAAAGAGCGACTATAAAGTATATCTACACCTTCTACGTAAAAGGTTTCATCTTCTACCAGTAAATTGGCAAAGCCGAAGAATGCCTTGATTTCAGGGGAAAACTTGAAATATTCAAAATAGATATCTACTCCAAAGCCAAACTCATAGAATAGATCTGAACTTTTAATTTTAAAGATACGATCATCTTCGGCATTTTCTTTTGAAAGCAAATCCAGATTGTATTTTATTCCTCCCAGTACATATAGTCGATAATTATCAATGCGCTTAGACTTGTATTTTAATTCGAAAGGAAATTCTATATAGCTGCTTTCCATTTCGCGGGTTATGACTTGCCGATCTTTTGAAAACGGCTCAATGACATCGAATTTCAAAGTACGGTTGGCAGCAGCAAAAGAAGGAATGAATCTCAGATCGAAAAATCGAGCAAGCCTAAGATTACTGATGATGCCAATCGTATAGCTGGGGGCCCCCTCGGTTTGTATGGAATAATAGCCATTAAGGGTTGCCAAGTCCTCAACGGGCCTCACTTGAAAATCGAAATAATTGAGTCCCAAACAAAAACCAAAATGAATGATTCTCCTGTCGTATTTAGGTTGATTTTTAAGCGGATGTTGCCCCAAAGCTGATCTCGAGACGAGCAAGCTAAGTAAAAAAGTAGTGAGTAATTTGAATGCTTTTACATTTAAGGCGAAATGGCCTTTAAAAACCATCATTTCGTCGCTTTGTAAATAGTAGCTATTCCAAAAGTAACCCGCTCAAGTCGAGTGTTTATAAAATTTGTTTTTATCAATAGGTTGGTAAATTTCTTTCCGAAAGGAAAAGCATTTACTGATTCGGGTAAATATGTATAAGCGCTACTATGTCCGGAGATCACCCTACCTAAACGAGGCAAAATACTTCTAAAATAGAAACAATATAACTGCTTGAATGGGAAAGCAGTAGGCTGCGAGAACTCAAGCACTAATAGCTTCCCATTTCTTTTCAAAACCCTGTATATTTCAGCTAAGCCTTTTTGAAGATTTTCAAAGTTTCGTACACCAAAGGCTACTGTTACGGCGTCAAAACTTTCGTCTTTGAAAGGAAGGTTTTCAGAGTCAGCCTGCTTAAGCACTATAACTGAACTGAGGCCTTTTTCACGGATTTTTTTTCGGCCCACACTAAGCATTCCTTCGGAGATATCCACTCCTATAATCTCATCCGGATGAGTTTTGGCAAGGGCTATAGCTAAAGCTGCTGTTCCAGTGGCTATGTCTAGTATTTTTTTTGGCTGAATTTTAAAAATCAACCGTACCATCTTTTTGCGCCAACCTCTATCTATACCCAGTGAGAGAAGGTGGTTCAAAAAATCATAGTGCTGAGAAATATTATCGAACATTTCAGCAACTTGTTGTTTCTTGCTATCCTCTCTATCGGGATAGGGCTTTACTTCTTTTTCACTCATCTACATAATTAGGGGATGCAAATTTATGGCTTAAAATAAGCGCAATAATCTTTTATTTACTTGATTTTTACCGGAACAATTCTAAAAAGTCTTTAGACTATCTTGTTTAAGGATGTTAAAATAACGTTTTCTCTTTTCTATGATTTTTAATTTGCATCATAGTTAGGGGGGAGTATTATAATGTGTTCCCCTCTAGTATTTCCTGTGCTGTTAATATTTGTAATTTTAGGGTAATAATTAGGTGGGAGCTCTTTTTTCCATATATACATTAACTCACCTTTTCTTTCTGCCGTCTCTACCATTTTATCGCTAGGGTCTTGTTCTAAAATCAGCCCTTCCACAGTTGCTGTCTCTTTTTCCATACTTTCCCCATAGTTCCCTGACCATAGCTGGATTCACTTGGTTGCCCGTTTTAACTGAAAATACCATCGTTCCCCATCTATCATTTCCTTTCCCATCTTGTCCTAAATGAATTGTTAACTTACCATCTACCCCTCCATCCCCGCTCTGCCTTTTATTAGGAAAGCCTCTTATTTCTCGGATAAGAAAACCCTGCTTTTAAAAAGGGTCGAGCTTATCGTAAGCATTTTTGCTTTCAGGCTTGCCCTCTATCGAGATATTCTGATTCTTTATAGCCTAAACATCTATCCTTTAATCTACCCTCTATTACTTCTATAGCTAGTGGACTTATATCTATTCCTGTCCGTTTCCTAATCTAATTTTATCGATGCTTCTAACGTAGTTCTACATCCGCAAAAGGGATCCAAAACAGTGTCGCCTTTATTGGAACTGGCTTTGATAATCTGTTCTAATAGCTTCACTGGCTTTTGTGTGGTAAACCTGAGCCTTTCTTTAGACACATTTATAAGAGGTTTGATATCTTCCCATACAATCCCGAACATAAACATCAGCAAAGTATTTGCCTTGTTCATCTTTTTGCCTATTAAAAAACGGTTTCTCGTAATAGACCCGTTCTTGGATGGGATTGTGGGTATAAGTATGGGATTTGACGTAAAAAAGCAGGATATCATGTTTTCGTGTCCAATATTTCTGACCGACACTACCCGTGCGATATGGCCATACAATTTCATTTCGGAGAATGCTTTTTGCTGAACAGTCTTACACCTTCCCTTATATATCATAGTTATAGACTCGATTGGAATTAAAAGGCGGGTCTAAATATATCAGGTCTACTTTTACACCCAGATCAATGAGCTTTTGCATAGCCTCTTTACAATCTGACCTATAAAGTATGGTTTGATTAAGGTCTTGTATAATTAAATTTTCTATAGAATTAGCTATCAACCCATCCTGTTTAAGGCGTTGAAGAACATTTGACTTCTGCAAACATCTCTATTATTGTATTCACATTTGTGCATTTTAGTGATTATTTTTGATCAAATAACAACATTATCAAATAAAAATCAAGTAAATAAAGGGTTATTGCGAAAATAAGCTTAGAAACAGGCTTAACCAATTACGTAACAAGTACAAAACTGCTCTAAATTTACGTTCTGAAAAGCACTTCAGTTTTATTTAGGATGTATTTTTCATAGAATTACAACTAAATTACAAAGATATTATCCTTCTAAGTTAGCCATAGGGTTTTTATGACCTGGAATTTAATCCTAATTCATTTCCCTTTTTCAGCATAAATTCACGGGCTGCTTTGTAATTATTTTGGATTTCACCTTCTAGTATAGCCTCCTTAATAGCTTCTTTAATAATGCCTATTTCCTTGCCGGGGCTAAGTTGAAAAGCTTCCATTATCTCCGTTCCGTTAATAGGCGGTTGCCAGTTTCGAAGGTGATCTTTTTCTTCTACTCGTCTCAGGGTTTCTCGTACTTCCCGAAAATTTTGCAAAAACTTTTCTCTCTTCTTTTGACTACGGGTAGTGATATCAGATTCACATAATATCATCAAATCCTCCAAATGTTCCCCAGCATCAAGAAGAAGTCTGCGAGCAGCACTATCGGTAGCCTGATTTCCAGCAACAGCTATAGGCCTGCTACTTAATCTGATCAGCAACTGAACATACTTGAAGGGCTCTCCCAATGGGAAACGCAAACGCTTAAAAATGGCATACACCATCTTGGAGCCTACAAATTCGTGATTGTGAAAAGTCCAGCCAATATCTTCAATAAACTTTTTAGTTATAGGTTTTCCAATGTCGTGAAAAAGAGCAACATAGCGCAACCAAAGATTTTCAGAACGTTCGGATGCATTGTCCACCACCTGTAGAGTATGATAAAAATTATCCTTATGTGATTGGCCTTCAATTTCCTCGATACCCTGTAGATCTGCTATTTCAGGCATAAATTGTTTGAGTAATCCCGTTTCGAATAAAAGTTTAAGACCTATGGAAGGTTTGGGAGTGAGCATTATTTTATGCAATTCATCCAGAATGCGCTCCGCACTAACAATAGATAAGCGATTAGCTTTTTTTTTGACAGCCTCTAGGTTGGTAGGATAAATCTTAAAATTGAGCTGGGTAGCAAAACGTATAGCCCGCATCATTCGCAAGGGGTCGTCTGAATAAGTTATATGGGGATCTATGGGAGTACGGATAATACCTTTTTCCAAGTCATTCTTTCCGTTAAAAGGATCGATCAGTTCACCGTAGGAATCTCGGTTAAGGCTGATACCCATAGCATTAATAGTAAAATCCCTTCGGTTCAGATCATCTTGTAGAGTGCCGTCTTCTATTACGGGTTTGCGACTATCACGTCGGTAACTTTCTTTGCGGGCGCCAACAAATTCTAATTCATAGTCTTCAAATTTAATCTGAGCTGTACCAAAGTTTTTAAAGTAGCTAACTTTTGGTTTTCTGAGCTTTTCCGCTACTTTTTTGGCCAATTCAATGCCGCTGCCAACCGCTACAAAGTCTATGTCTCTAGGCTCCTTGCGTCTGAGGATTTTATCCCTTACATAACCGCCGACCACATGAGCATTTAATCCTAGTTCATCAGAGGCTTTACTTACAACATGGAATATTTCGTGGTCAACAAGTTCTTTCATTGTAGCTTTACCACTTAGGAAATACTTGTTCAAGATGACTATCTAAAATCACCAATACAATCAAAATGATGTAAATGATTATTTGAATAAGTTTTTACTTTTAGTTATATCTGGTTGACTTTCAATTTTCTACTACTCAATACCACAACATAAATCAAGGAAAAAATCAAGAAACATCTGTATATGTCTTTTGGGTTGCTTCTAATCAAATTGCAAAATAACTTACACCTGCTTTTTTCTTGTCCTTGAGATCGAGGTATTACAATTAGTAACCTAGCTTTAGCGATACAAAGACAATAAGGAAATATAAAAACAAACTTTAACAATGTACTTTAGTTATTTCAAGGATACGAAAGTACGGAGAACAAGGTATTTTACAAGCTAAGCTTTAGGACTTCGCGATATACGGCCAGTACTTTCCGAGCCATATTTTCTTTACTGAATGATTGTACAGTATGAAGTGCTTTATGTACCAGTTTCTGACGTAGTTCGGGCTGTTCGAGCAATTGTAGACAATATTGTGCCAGTTTATCGGGATTTTTTCTCTCAGCCATCATGCCGTTTTGGCCATGACTGATAAGTTCGGGTATCCCTCCGACATTAGAAGTTACTACTGCTACTCTTGCTGCAAAAGCGTCCAGAATGGTGGTGCCCAGTCCCTCCTTCTCGGAGGGAAACAAAAGAATATCGAGCGAAGGTAACACCCGATAGATATCGTTGCGGAAACCCGTAAAAGTAAAATGAGAAGCCAATCCTTTTTGTTGGACCAAAGTTGTTATCTCACTGCGTTGATCGCCATCTCCTATCACAAAAAAGTGCACCTGCTGAGTTTTTTGGAGGATTTTTTGAGCAATGGCCACAAAGGTGAAATAGTCTTTCTGTTGAGTAATAGCGGCTACATTTCCAATTAGCGATTTAGATGAATGTATACCAAATTCCTTTCGGAGCAAATTTGAGTTACGATCAAATTTTTCTAGGTCAATACCTCCGTAGACAACTATCGACCTGCTGTGATCTTCTAATTTTTTGTCTAGGATACGTTTGACCTCATGTGAGACACAAATAATTTTTTTGACTTGTGAGTGATTGTATTTGTAATGCGAGGCAACGGAATTTTTTACCGAATAATCCACCCTGCGATGTAACACGATAGGGGTTTTCATGCCAAATAAACGAGCAGCCATTATACCAAAAGTATGGGCGTGCGAATCATGGAGATGAACGATGTCGCTTTTTTCGATCCTTGCGATTCGGACTAGCCTATGTGCAAAACTCAAATCCAGAGGGGTTCTTTTCTTAAGTCCTATACAGGGTAGTCCTTCTTTTTGGCAAAAAGCTTCCAAACGGCCTTTTTTACGACAAACTATCACTTGTTCCATTCCTTCCTTATGAATCTCAAGGCATAGATAAGCGATTTGCTGTTCGCCACCACGCCAGTCTAAAAGTGTGTTTATGTGAACAATTCTCATTTTTAGCTTAGCTTTTCCCCCTGTTGGATACGCCAGATTTTTACCGCCCGGATAAAAAGGTAATTGCTGTGTTGCAAAGCTAGTACCAAGCCTATCTTTCCATCAAGCATACCCAACTTGAGAAAGTATTTCTCAAAGAAGCCATAAAAAGGTTTTAGTAGTAGATGATACGCACTTATTCTTTTCACTTTTTCAATTCGGTCATAAGCTCCCCAAGTGGAATAACGATAACTTTTGGCCAAGTAGTGATCAAGTCCGCGATAGGTATAATGATCGATTTTGCTTTTGAGATAGCCTATATTTCCGTTAACTATCATTTCCGAATGCACATGGGTTTCTTCGTAGCGACATTTGCTTTTCCGCAACAGACGGATCACTTTGTCGCCTTGCCAATCACTGTAATTTATTTTTTTGCCCATCAGGTAATTTTGTCGATAAATCCAATAAGCATCTTTCTGGGGATTTTTCAACACTTCCTGAATTTCTTTGTATAGGACTGTATTGATGCGTTCATCAGCGTCTATCAATAAAACCCATTCATGGCTAGCTTGGGGTATAGCCCAGTTTTTTTGAGAGGCCGAGTTTTGATATTCTCGCTGTATAATAAAATCTGTATATTTTTGGGCTATCTCTATGGTTTGATCGGTGCTAAATGAATCTACTACCATAATCTCGTCTGCAAAAAATACAGATTGCAACACTTTGTCAATGTTATATTCCTCATTTCTGGTAGGTATTATTACTGTGAGTTTCTCCATAAATCAGATTAGAGACTGGTATAATCGGTTCCAATGTTCAGCTATCTTTTTATCTGCAAAATTTTCGGCAAAGATAAGGCTTGCTCTTGTTAGTTCTTTTTGTAAAGCTTTTGACTGCCACACCCTTTCTATCTGTTTCGTTAATTCTGCTGGCTTTTGGGTATTTACCAGAATGCTAGATGGCCCGGCTACTTCAGGCAGAGAACTGTTATTGGAAGTAATCACCGGAGTACCACTTATCACGGCTTCAAGAACTGGGATGCCAAAGCCTTCATAATCGGAAGGATATACAAAAAGTTTGGCTGCCCGATAAAGATGGGCTAACTGTCGGGTATTGCTGACTAAGGGAGTATGAATAAGGTGAGCTTTGGCGGCTGGAAATTTAGCTAAATGTTGTTTCCAAAATCTGGTGGGTCGTCCTATCAATACGGCTGGAATTTCTAGTTTTTCAACTGCTTTTAGGACAAGATGAGGATTTTTGCGCCTTTCCAGGGTCCCCACAAATAAGAGAAATTCTTCCGGTAAGGAATGATGATTTAAAGTTTCCCAGATATCTTGCTGATCTATTTGCTGGCTAAAGACAGGGTTGCAACTCTGGTAGATTATATCAATATCTTCGGAAGGAATTTTGAGAAAATGATTAATATCCTTGCGAGTTTGTTCACTAACAGCCACAATGCGTGTGGCTTGCTCACAGGCTTGTTTTACTTTTTTGAAATAAATTTTTCGGTCAATGTATCGATAGAGGCGGGGATAACGTAAAAAGATGAAATCATGAACGCTGACTACAGATTTTACTTTTCTCTTTTTCAACCCGGATGGCAATTCCTGACTGAGGCCGTGGAAGATGTCTACCCTGTCTTTAACAACCTTATCGGAAAGTAAGTACTGTCGCCAAATATTCGACAATAGGACGTTTTGATAAGGCGGTAATATTTCTTTAACCTGAGGACATTGTTTCTCTAGGGGAATTTCAGCGGATTTGGGATTATAAAGCAAATATTGATTACCTGGATAATGCTCGGTCAGATTTCGAATAAGATTACGCCCAAAATTACCCAAACCAACTGCATTGTGAAAAATCCGTTTTGCTTCATAGCCAATGATCATAAGATTAAGTTAACTTAACCAGACTAAAACGCCATTATTGATGGTACCCAAAACTCTTCCTTTCAGTTTTTTACCAATAAACGGGCTGTTAAAAGATTTGCTTTCGAGCATTTCTTTCTGGAAAGTATATTCTATATCTGGATTAAAAAGACTTATTTCAGCTTGTCGTCCTTCGTTAATTACGGGGACTTCAAGCTGTAGGATTTTTCTCGGGTTTATTGCTATAAGCTCGATTACTTTACTCAAAGATAGATGTCCCTTTAACTGGTTCCATAAAGCCCCAAAAAAACTTTCTAGGGTAATCATTCCAAAAGCAGCCCGGTCAAATTCGCAGTGTTTGTTTTCTATATCTATCGGAGTATGGTCAGAGGCTACGGCTTGTATCATACCTTCTTTGAGGGCTTGTATTAAGGCTGCGTGATCCTCTTTACTACGCAAAGGAGGTAAAGTTTTCAGATTGGTGTCATAATCTGAAAGGTCTTTATCTGTAAAAAAGAGGTTAGCTATTGATATATCGGCGGTGTAGTTATTAGCAGAACGTAGAATGTCAAGGGATTGCCGTGAAGAAATTCCCATAAAGTGAATAGCTGTTTCCGTATACTCTGCCAGTCGCAAATCTCTTAGTATTTGCGTTTCCTCTGCTAAAGCGGGAATTCCTTTTAAGCCGATAGAAGTGCTGTTTATCCCTTCGTGCATTTGCCCTTTATAGGCCAGCGACTTATCCATAGAAAAAACATGGATAGGGGGCGCAAAACTCTTTGCATATAAAAGAGCTAGTTTCATCAAGGCTGCATTGGGAATCGCTTTTTTTCCATGGCTGAAACCCACCGCTCCAGCATTGAACATATCGTGCATTTCGCTAAGCTCTTCTCCTTTTAAGCCTTTGGAAAAAGCGCCATAAGGGTATACACTTATCGGATAACCACCAGCTTTTGTATATATGTATTCAATGTCGGCTTTGGAGTCAATAACTGGTTCGGTTTCAGGTGATAAAGCTATCCCGGTGAACCCCCCTTTTATAGCCGCATTAATACCGCTTTTAATATCTTCTCGGTGCTCGTTTCCCGGATCGCAAAAGTTGGCCCTGAGATCAAACCATCCTGGACTTAGATGAAGGTTTTCTCCTTGTATGATTTTACAATTTTCGCCGGAAAGACCAATGTCGATTTTTACAATAATATTATCCTCTATCAAAAGATCGCAAGACTTCCCATCATGAGGAGAATTGGGGTCAACTACTTTGGCATTTCGGATGAGTATTTTAGAAGCATTCATCTATTTGAGGAATTTGAGTAATATCATTTCAATCAGCAGGAAAAAGAGGGACGCCATTAAAAACCATTTCCACAAAGCCATGCCTTGGTACATGCTTTTGATGTCCTGCCTGATGTTTTCCGTATTAGTCAGAATAGCATTATTATTGGCAGAGTAAATTTTCCTGATTTGTTTTTCTGAGAGAAACTCCCATATACTCTCTCTCTTATCTGCATTGATAGCAAGGTATCCTAAAAGCTCATCATTTTGTCGCACAGGATAAAAGCCTATTTCTATTTGTGAAGGTATTCCAAAAAGGCTGATCTCCTTGCCTTTACTACGCTGTTCTGGGATAACTATCTCTTTCCCATTAAGAATTTGAAGAGGACTATCCCCGTTTGATATAGCTTTAAACGACTGCAGATTGCCACTGCCTGCTTGGGAATACAAAGGCCGGTTATAACTAGTATAAAGCGCAGCATTTAGCAATATGGGTGCTGTAACGGGGTGCCGAGCCAGGTTACTAATCTCTTTTTCAAAAGAAGAGGTGAATACTATAATATTACCGTTAGATCGGGGATAGCGAATAATAAGTGGATCACCGTTTTCCAAACTCAAAAGCTCATACCCTTGAGCAATATTGGCTTTCAGGTAAGCGTTAACTATAGGAAGGCTAGGGTTAGAAGGCTTTTCCGTAAATACACCTTTAAAGATGGGGTCATCCCATCGTAAAAAAGAGGCTTTAGTTTTGCTTTGGACCTTTATGCTAAAAACAGGAATATCCAAAGAGGCTAAAAATTGATTAAAGACGTCTGCATTGTCCAAGTCAGGAATAAGCACTACATTATGTCCTTGACTTAAAACCTTTCGTAAAGTTGAGACTAAACCAGATGGAGCCAGTTGAGGTACGTGAACGATTACTAGTTGATTTTGACTGACGTTACCGTAATCAATAGCTGATTCGTCTACGTAGCGGAAGGCATACAGGCTATCGTTATACAGTTTTTCAAAGATTTCGTTTTCTTTTCCAATAACGCTTACGGGAGTGGGGTCATTAAGTCCAAAGGAAAAGTAGAAACTATTATCAAAGGTTGGCTGACCCGCGTCTAGAAATAGTTTTCCCCAGTAGTATTTACGCTCGTCAAATCTGAAGTTAAATTTGAGTATTTTATTTTGCTGGGGAGCTACTTCGATCTGACGAGCGGCGATCAATTGATGATCAATTTCAAGCTGTATAGGAATGTTCTTCACTTTTTTATTACTATAATTTTTCACAGAAGCAAAGAACTCCATATTAAAACCAGGTTGAAGAGTCGGGAGATCAAACCAAACGGAATCAACAGTCAAGTTACTCTTATTATTAAGGTGATATAATGGAATAAATTGGCTTTGAATATCATTTGTATTTAGACTAACTTCCTTAAACTGCGAGGCCTGGAAATCAGAAATAACAAAAAGTTGTAATTGACCTTTTAAAGGGTTGTCTAGTTTTTCCCAAGGGTCCTTAGCTCTTTCAAATACTTTATCAAAAGAGCGATAAGAATGAGAAGGAGTAATTGCATCTAGCAGATTGATAGCTTCTCTCTTATTGTAATAGCGCTGCTGCTTACCTGAAAAATCATTACTCATAACCTGTATCTGATAACTGTTTGGTAAGGCTTCTATAATTTCAACGGCTTTCTTGCGAGCTTCATCTAATAGCACACCCTTGAATTCGGTAGTTTTCATGCTAAGGCTGTTATCCACGTAAATGCTTGCATAGCGACTTTGCCCAACTTTACTACTACCAGTTGGTAAATAGGGTTGAGCGAAGACCATTACTAAAAACGCAAGAGCCAGCAGGCGGCTTATTAATACCGAGAAGTTTTTCAAACGACTTGCATAAGTCGATTTTTTCTCTACCTGCCTGAGAAAACGAGTATTACTAAAATAAACAGTTTTATATCTCCTGAAATTGAAAAAGTGAATAATCACCGGAATGATGAGGGCAAATAAAGCCCAAATAAATTGCGGGTAGAGGAAATTCATTAAGAGGCAAAGATTATGGATAGTAGAAGAAGCTATAGTTTGAAATGTAATAGCGAACACTTAATCTAATGTTTAGGAGTAAATAGGTTTATGTCTAATTAAAGATGAAAAATAAGTATCAATATTTTATTAACGGTAGTTATGAATTACTGATTTTTGATTATTACCTAGCTTCCTCTTAAAGGCTATTGAAATTCATTTTGTCACTGCTTCTATTTGTACCTCAAAGAATGCGGATATCGTCTTAGCCATTGCAATGACAATTTAATGTCTTTAATTGAGCGTTTATCAAAAAATCACATGGTTGAGTAAGGCTCTGAGAAAGCTTTAATTTAGTATTTTCGAAATTCAAAAGTAGTTTTACCACTTATGAAATTCATCATTCAACTGTCACGGGCAATTGCGGGGGGATTATTCATATTTTCAGGCTTAATAAAATTAAACGACCCCATTGGATTTAGCTTTAAGCTCAACGACTATTTCGCTCCAGATGTATTAAATCTTACATTTATACAGCCCCTGTCGTTAAGTCTGGCATTGTTCATCGTTATCCTCGAAATATTGCTCGGCGTAGCACTGTTATTCGGATTTTGGAAAAAGTTAACCTCTTGGCTCTTGCTGCTGCTAATGGGTTTTTTCACCTTTTTAACCTTCTATTCAGCTTATTTTAACAAGATCACCGACTGTGGCTGCTTTGGAGATGCTATTCCTTTAACACCTTGGAAATCATTTGGCAAAGATATAATTCTTATGATATTGATCTTAATAGTTTTCTTTAACCAACAATACACAACGCTACTGTTTAGTAAAAAAACCGCGAATAGGATTATGATTTTTGTGCTGATAGCTTGCTCTTTTATGGGCTATTGGGTTCTCAATCATTTGCCATTAATAGACTTTCGTCCTTATGCCGAAGGAAAGAGTATAACAGATGGGATGAAATCTGCTGAAGAACTGGGTCTTAAAGCTACTCAGTATAGAACTATTTACTACCTTAAAAATAAGAAAACGGGGAAAGAGCAAAAAGTGACTTCTGAAGCTTACGTGAGGGAAAAATGGTGCGAGGAAGAGGAATGGGAGATATTGCCCAATAAAACAAAATCGATAATATTAAAGCCCGGATATAAGCCTCCTGTACATGATTTTGTAATTATTCTCGGGGATGAGGATATTACAGAGTTCGTATTGTCAGCGCCGACAATATTTCTATTGATTGCTTACAATATAGACAAAACCCATACTGAGGCTTATGACAAGGTCAATGAGTTTGCCCAAGCAGTTGAACGGGAAAGAATACCTTTTATTGGTTTAAGTGCTTCCTTTTCCAGAAAGGTAGAACAAATGCGGCATGAGTTGCAGATTCCTTTCCAGTTTGCCAGTATGGACGAAACAACTCTTAAAACTATTATCCGTTCTAATCCCGGTGTAGTTCTCTTGAAAAATGGTGTGGTAGTAAAAAAATGGCATTATAAAGATCTGCCTGATTTTGAAACGGTTAGGAAGAATCATTATCTAAGCGATTGATCCGATATACATTCAATAAACTGGGATATGGCTTATTAGTGATGTTAGGAGTCGTTACCTCTGTATTTTTTCTATTTACTGTATTGCCTGGAGATCCTGCTCGGATGATGCTAGACCAGCGCGAAGACAGTAAACAGCTCCAAACTATTAAGAAAAAATATGGTTTTGATAAACCCGTTGCCGCACAGTATATCTATTATCTTAATGATGTAAGCCCTCTTTCATTTCATAGTAATGAAACCGCCGATTACACTTGTCTAGAAAATCGAAAGTATTATTTTCAGAAAATCTTTTCCACTGACAGCTTTACCATAGTTCTAAAATGGCCCTATCTGAGAGAGTCATTTCGCAATCAGGGAAAGACCGTGAGTTCTATTATTGTAGAAACCCTACCTAATACTATGATCTTGGCTTTATCATCGATAGTCATTGCTATGTTCTCGGGAATAATTTTAGGTGTTACAGCTGGCTTATTCAAAGACAGCTGGGTAGACCGTACCATTACTGTTGTTGGAACTTTAGGTATGTCTATCCCTTCGTTTTTTTCTGCTATTCTTATTGCGTGGATATTTGGCTTTCTATTGGCAGAATATACTGGACTAAATATGACTGGAACTTTGTATGAGATAGATGATATGGGAGAAAGGATACATCTACAATTAAAAAACCTTATTCTGCCAGCTATTACTTTAGGAATACGTCCTTTGGGAGTTGTTATACAATTAACACGGGGAAGTCTATTGGAAGAAATGAATCAGGATTATATCCGTACAGCTCGAGCCAAAGGACTAAGAGAATCCTCGATTGTAAGAAAACATGCCCTGAGAAATGCCCTGAATCCGGTAATCACTGCGGCCTCAGGCTGGTTTGCGTCCATGGTGGCCGGAGCAGTTTTTGTGGAGTACATTTTTGCTTGGAATGGTCTTGGGAAACAGATAGTAGAAGCATTAAACCAATTAGATTTACCCGTTGTGATGGGGGTTGTGCTTGTTATAGGTTTTACCTTTGTAATCATTACTATTTTGGTAGATATTATATACATCTGGTTAGATCCGCGCGTGCGATTATAGAATCGGTATCATGGCTAGAAAGATAATAGCGGGAAATTGGAAAATGAACCTTCTACTCGAAGAAGGGAATCAATTAATACGGCAGTTAACAAATTATTGCGAAAGTATTGATCTTCAAAATGTTGAAGTATTTATCGCTCCAACTTTTATTCACCTGGCGGATGCCAGAAACATATCAACTGAAAAAAAAATAAGTATAGTTGCACAGAATTGTAGTGACCATTTGAGTGGAGCCTATACCGGAGAAATAAGTGTCGACATGATCAAGACAATTGGTGCAAAAGCGGTCTTGATTGGCCATTCTGAAAGGAGGGAATATTTTAGAGAAAGTGATCAACAACTAAACAAAAAAATAAGTAGAGTTTTCAAAGCTGATTTAGTTCCGATTTTGTGTGTAGGTGAAAAGCTCGAAGATCGGAAATTAGATAGACAAGAAGAGATAGTAAAACGACAATTAAATAATGCTTTAAAGAGCTTTACATCAGATGATCTGAGAAATCTGGTAATCGCTTATGAGCCGGTTTGGGCAATTGGAACTGGAGAAACAGCTAACTTTAAGCAGGCTCAACAGATGCATCATTTTATAAGGTTGCACTTTAGTAAAACTTATCATGCTGCATTAGCTGATGAGGTAAGTATTTTATATGGAGGTTCCGTAAAACCTCATAATGCCAAAGATATTTTTTCTCAGCCTGATGTGGATGGAGGATTGATAGGGGGCTCTAGCCTTAAGTATGATGATTTTACAGCTATCATTCAAATTGGAACCGAAGCGCTACAAGGAAAGAAATCTAGGCAATGATTATAGTAAAACAAAACCATCTTGATTTTCGCATAGTGTATGAACAATTTGCCGATTTTCTGGTGGGCGCTATCAAGGAACAGGAATTTAGAGAGTTGTTTGTCAAGGTCAATCAAGTCAGACATCACAGCATAAATATCAGGTCTCTTATATTGACTATCGATGCTGAACAGATTACTGAGCTTGAAAATGATATATGGAAAAGCAAGTCGGTAAAATTGGCAGTATCATAAAGATACATCACTAAGTGGCTTTATGAAAAAATGACTTAAAACTAATTCATGAAGAAGTGTTTATATTACTCAATCTTCAAATTAAAGTTAAAGAAAAATACAGAAAGGCCATTATTTAGCCTGTGAACTACAGTTTGTAGAATATGAAGAAATTACTTTGCTCTTTTCTGCTATTGCTGAGTGTTAGTCTGTCATCTCAGAAGCTCAAAAACTTTGCCAGCAACAGGCAAACTTATATGGCTCAGCTAAGTGAATTTTTAAAGCAAGCCAATGTAAACAAAAATGAAGTTGTTCAACCATTGCTTAATGATTTTAGCAGAGTATGGGAGGACCTTAGCAATGATGAGGCTAAGTCAGTATATGAAATATCCAACAACTTTATTAAAAAGAGAATTGCCTCCTTTGAGCCATGGAACTATTTCCTTAGGATTATTATTCACATAAGAGAAGATGAAGAAGATAAGCTGCTACAGCCATGGTTAGATGATTTAGACCAATGTAGCAGAGAAAATCCCACCCGAGCTACAGAAAATTACTTAAAAACCTGTTATCAGGTTTTTAACCAGTATATATTATTTGACGATGGCAAAAAAAAATGGTCCGTAGAAGGAGGATTTTATGAATACAGCTTCGAGGGAGAGCCAATCTTTAAGTTTGACGGGGTAGATATATGGGGGTTTTATAAAAACGACAGCACTGTTATTGAAGCAACCAAGGGAATTTATTATCCTCACAGCTATCGTTTTGTAGGAGAGGGTGGCAACGTGTATTTTACGAGAGCAGGTTTAAGTCAGGATTCTGCTAATGCCGAGCTCAGCAGATTTGAATTAAACACCTCTAAGACTAATTTTGAAGCGGATAATGTAAAACTTCGCACACTCATTTATCTCGATAAGCCAACTGTGGGACGTTATGAGGAAAAGCTGACTAGCCAAAAGGGCAAAGGAATAGATAATAGCACTTTTCCACGCTTTACCTCTTACGATCAGAATATATCAATAAAAAATATTGTTCCAGGAGTCGACTATCAAGGGGGGTTGGCTATGATTGGTTCCAAATTTTACGGTAAAGGCACTGATAGTATCAAGGCCATTTTTTTATTTAATTATCAGGGCAAGTCTATTATCAAAGCTAAATCTGTTCGATTTCTATTAGAGCTCGATAAAATTTATTCTGAAAATGTGGAAGTTTCTATTAGGCTTAAAACCGATAGTATTTATCACCCTAAGGTTACGCTTCGTTATCTGCCGGAAAGAAAACAGTTGAGTGTTATCAGGGAAAATAAAGGGTTAGGACAAACAGCTTTTAGTGATACCTATCACAATCTGGACATCGTTTTTGAAACCCTGAATTGGGAGGTGGGCTCTCCTCAAATGACTCTGGGAAATTTGATAGGGTCTCCCATGCTTTTTGAATCACAAAATTATTACTCGAGTCGACATCTTTCGGATTTACAGGGTTTAGATGATGTCAATCCCCTTTATAAGCTCAAAGACATGTCCAGTATTTATGGTAAGAGAGAAGTAAGCCATAATGAAGCGGCTCATTTCTTGCGGATGGACCCTCGTAACGCCCATATTTTTCTTATGCAAATGTCCGTTTTAGGTTTTGTTTACTATAACCTAAGTACTCGAACAGCCCATATAAAAGACAAGACTTTTAACTACATTGACAACTTTGAAAAAAAACATGATTATGACGTAATCCGTTTTGTTTCGAGCCTTACCCGAGGAAATAATGCAACGATAAGCTTACTAGATTATGCAATGAAAATTGAAGGTGTAAAGGCTATAGCGTTAAGTGATTCGCAAAGAGTAAGACTATTTCCAAGCGAACAAAAAATAACAGTTTATAAAGGCCTTAATCTTAAGTTTGACGGGCATATTACAGCAGGAAAATTTTCTTACTGGGGCAAAGAGTTTGAATTTAATTATGATGCTTTTCGCATAAACATGGAAAATATCGATTCCATGCGTTTTAAAGTGCAAAGCTTTGAGAAAAACCAATTTGGGAAACGAACTCTTGTTGATGTTAAAACTACATTGCAAGATATGACTGGAGAGCTTTTAATAAGCCATCCCAGCAATAAATCCGGTCAAAAAATCTACGCTGAGTATCCTATATTCCGAACGGCAAAAGATTCTTATATCTATTACGATAGACCGACTATTTTCGGAAAAGTATATGATCGTACTCGCTTTTACGTTATGTTACACCCTTTTGAGATACAGAGGTTGGATAATTATATCACAGAAGATATAAAGTTTGATGGAATCTTTATCAGCTCCAGCATTTTTCCTGACTTGCAGCAAGAAATTAAAGTGCAGAAAGATTATTCATTGGGTTTTAAAACAAAAACCCCGTCCAATGGACTCATAGCTTATGGCGGTAGAGGGACTTTTACCGGTAAGCTAGCCCTTAGTAATAAAGGATTAAGAGGAAATGGGCGTATTGATTATCTTAATTCAGTAGCTAATTCAAATGAGTTCTTTTTCTTTCCAGACTCTACCATTGGTATGGCTCAGAATTATGAAATCACTAGTCAAGTAAGTGGGCCTAGCACTCCCCATGTAGTGGGTAATATGGCTAGTCTGCATTGGGAACCTTATAAAGATGTCCTATACACCACTGCTAATGAATTCCCTTTTACTATGTATGATGATATTGGCATGGCTGCAGTGGGTAAACTTACTTATAGTCCTTCTTCGTTAAAGGGTGAGGGCTTGCTGGAATTTCTAAATGCCGAAACCCATTCGCGGGATTACTTATTTGAAGATCGTAAATTCAGCTCCCCAGAACTAACTTTTAGATTGCGAGCTAACTCTGAAGCTGAATGGGGTTTCGATTTACAAAACGCTCGTGCAGGAATAGATTTTGATAAGGAAAATGGAGACTTCTACATCAATAATGTGGCTGATTATTTCAGTTTTCCTGCTAATAAGTACATCTGCTATACGGACTATGCCAAGTGGCTTATACCACAAAAGGCTATTAGTGTAGAGAAAGAGGATGCCCAGGCTTCATTGCTTATGGTCTCAACTCTTCCTGAGCAGGATTCACTGCAATTTAAAGCCAACTATGCCAAATTTTACCTCGAGAACTCTTTGCTAGAATCCTTCAAAGTTTCCAATATTGACGTGGCTGATGTAAGCATATTCCCAGATACGGGTTATGTTGCCATTAAAGAAAACGCCCAAATGCATACGCTTAATAATGCAGTAATCACTGCTAATCGCATTACTCAATATCACAAATTTTATGGAGGGATTATTAACATCAAAAGCCGTGACCAATATTGTGGTTTGGCAGATTACGAATATATTGATCAGGATGGAACACCTTGGCCTATCCGCTTTGATAGCATAGAGGTGGACGTTTCTGGCACTACAGTAGGAGAGGCTAACGTAAGTAAAGAAGAAGGCTTTTATATGAGCCCTTACTTTGCTTATTATGGGAGGGTAAACTTAAAAGCCGATCAATTGACTTTGGAATTTGACGGATACACTCATATTGAAACACAATGTCCTTCAGTATGGACGGATTGGTTTGCTTTTCACGGCATAGTAGATCCTTCTGATATTGTAATTGATTTGCCGGAAATAGACCTGACAGACCGTGCCAAAAACCTGAATAGTAATGGTATTTATCTAATGGCGAATGCTATAGGTGGTTATGCTGCATTTCTGTCTAAAAAAGTTTCTCCTGCCGATAAAGAAATGTTTTGGGCTAATGGAAAATTATTTTATGATGAATCAATAGAAAGTTATGTGATTACCAGTGAAGAGAGGTTGCTGGACTCTAAAGCTAGAGGTAATTTCCTGGCTTTTAACAATAATCAGTGTACTATGACTGGTAAAGGAGTCATGAGCTTGGGAGGCAGACGTAGTCAAATGGAAATTAACAGTTATGGCATAATTAATTACGACCTAAAGAACGATAACATGAATATGGATTTGGTGATAGGACTGAACTTTTTTTTTACTGGCGATATATTAAAACAAATGGCCAATTCTATTAATTCTAATATCGAACTAGCAGGTAGTAATTTAGGCAGGGAAGCGTTTGGTGAAGCAGTTAGTCAACTATTAGATGAGAAAAAACGCACCCGTTTCTTAAACGATATTGAAAACTACGGGGCTCCTGAAAAACTACCGAATGAGTTTGTAAACACTATTTTACTTTCTGACGTTAACCTAGAATGGACTCCTGAGACTATTTCTTTCCTTTCAAATGGAGAGATAGGAATCGGTAGCTTGGGCACCTATCAGGTTAATAAAAAAGTGAAAGGCTACCTGGAAATTCAGCATAAGAGAAGAGGAGAGGAGATTTATCTATATTTCGAGGCGAATCCCAGTATTTTCTATTACTTTGAATATAAACGCAACATCCTCAATGTGTATAGTAGCGATGAGGTGCTCATGGACATTATCAAAAACAAAGATATAAACAACCGCAGAAATCAGGAAAAGGGGAAACCAACCTTCACTTATACCATGGGAACTAAAAGTAAAATGAGACACTTCTTAAATCGGGTAGAAGATTTGGAATAATTTTATAAAAAGATCCTTATCATTCTAACAGAGCTAAAGATTTGTGACAATAGCTTTGGCCCTCTTTCCCTCATCTGTAATCAAGCTCGCCATTTAAATATCTCTGTGTACTTGACTGACAAAAAAGTCACGCTATTGATATGTCGAACAATAAGGTAGAGGCCAGACTAATATTGGTAACTTTTACCTCTTAAAGAGAAGACTTTAATCTGTCTATTTTGGAATAACTCGATAGACTTTGCTTGACGTATGGTCTACATACCAAAGTCCACCGCCTGGGCCAATGGTTATCCCCATGATTCCTTCAGCTTCTACTTTAATTCTGTCGAGCTCTTGTCCATCTTCAGTACTAAAACAAACAATTTCATTGGTGGTACAGTCCGATATGAAAACACGATTTTCGTTTATTGCCAAGCCACAGGGTTGAGTTAAGTTCGATATCGGTTCGATATCGGTTCGATCTAAAACACTCCATTCTACATTTTCCATTTCACCATAAAAGTCCAATGGTTCGTTATGCATTTTCCGAATTGAGGGAGAACTTTTAAGATTACCGCTTTTGATATTTACTTTCAGAATCCTCTTTTTGTCGGTGTCAACCACATAGAGCCATTTCTTGGCGGCATCCACTTCCATATGTCCGGGAAATATTCCAGAAGGGTCACGTGTCAACTTTACTTCGCTATAGTGGATAACCTTACCATCACTATGATCGTCACCGCCTGGAGGATGCCCGCCAGCAAAGTCATAATAAGTTAGATTACCGTGATAGCCATCAAACACAAAATACTCGTTGTCCTTGAGATTGCATATTCCCATTCCATAAGGACTTTGATGAACCATATCTAGATGGCTTCCGTTTCGGAGTGGAGTAGGTGGATTGCCAACTATAGCATAAATATCCAAGTCTCCTGGCCATAATGTAGGACCGCTATAGTTTATTCCTCGTCGGTTTGCGTCTAAGATTCCCTGCGAGGTCCCCCAATCTCCATTTTTACTGAAATCAAGTGCTGTAGACAAGGCCATAAAATGCCATGCGTTTCCGTCTTGACGATATTCGCTTCTCTGATTTTCAGTTCCCGGTTCAAATATCGTAACAGTGCTGCCACCTGTACTTCCTGTCCCAGGATTAAGTACCCAGAGTTGATGTGTCTTTCCTTCGAGTTTCTGAAAATCGAGATCTTTGGGATCTTTGATACCATCAGAAACATCTGCAATAAGTTTAAATTCCGGCTCATTTTTTTCGGTATCTCGATAAAACTCTGATATTACAAGCTCTTTATCTGGTATTACAGGCTTAGGCTTAGGAGGGTCTTCTTCTTTCTTTTTGCAAGCTTGGAGTAGTATTAAACTCAGGAGACATAGTAAAAAGTATTTTTCGAACATTTTCAATATTAGAATTATTTTAGTAAAGTTATTAAAATAATCACTATTGTTTCCAAGGTCCTGAAAATAATTTCCTTTACCGATAAATTCCTTACCGACTTTTTATGTTTGCTCTTAAATATCATGCTATGCCAAATCCTCTTTTAGAATCTTTACCCTCTGCAATGCAAAAAACCATTATCTGACTTCCAATACAAGTCATATGCGAGAAATACCTTGCTTATATAAGCATCGTAAGTTATGTATACGTGCTAGCGAAGCCAGAAATCGGGCTTTTACAATAGCCCCGATATTTGATTTAGAAACCAAGATGATGGATTGGGCAATTATAAGGTATTTATATGGTGGTTCTAATTTGTCATCATAAATGAGGATAGACACTTATAAGTATTGTGGCAATTGTAATGAGGTTGTTTATAGCGGGGGACTGTTTCCAAGGTTTTTCAGCAGCAATTTATGCTTTTCATTCTGGATCATGTATTTAACTCAGACAGAGAGTTTATAATGTTGGTTTCGATTCTCGATTTTAAATCTCCTGGATCACCTCTATTAAAGCTTTCACCGGTAATAGTTTCATACAGCTCAATATACCTGTTGCTTATTCTTTTTACAAAAGCATCACTCATTGCCGGAATTTTTTCTCCTTCTTTTCCCTGAAAACCATTTTTAATTAGCCATTGTCTTACAAACTCCTTGCTCAGCTGTTTTTGAGGAAAACCTTTCTGCTGATTTTTAAAGTAAGTGTCTAGGTAAAAATAGCGGCTGCTGTCTGGAGTATGCACTTCGTCGATCAACACGATTTTTCCATCGGCAGTTTTACCAAACTCATATTTGGTATCTACCAAAATGAGATTGCGTTTTTGAGCGTATTGTTGCCCAAAATTATACAAGGATTTGGTGTAGGTCTCCAGTTGCAAATAGTCTTTTTCAGTTATGATTTCACGAGCTAAAATTTCTTCCCGATCAATGTCTTTATCCTGAATACTTCGATCGGCTTTGGTAGTAGGCGTTATGATAGGTTCAGGGAAAGGGTCATTTTCGTTTAAACCTTCGGGCAATTGTACCCCACACAGCTTTCTTGTTCCAGCTTTATAGATACGCCATGCATGTCCGGTGAGATAGCCGCGTATTATCATTTCTACTTTAAAGGGCTCTGTTCTATGGCCTATGGTAACCACTGGATCGGGGTTACTAATCTTCCAGTTGGGCACAACACTCACAGTTAAATCTAAAAACTCATTTGCTATTTGATTTAGCACCTGTCCTTTATAGGGAATGGCTTTTGGCAAAATCACGTCAAAAGCAGAAATGCGATCGCTTGCTATCATTACCAGATATTTCTCGGCTATGGTGTAAACTTCACGTACTTTACCGCGGTAAAAATGACTTTGCTGGGGGAGCTTAAGGTCAATTTCTTTTAGAGCCTTCATGATTTTCCTCTGCACTGTAAGCATTAACAATATCTTTTACCAACCTATGACGGATTACATCGTTTTGATCCAAGTAAATAAAATCTATTCCTTTAATGCTTTTCAGGATTCTGACAGCTTCAACTAATCCCGAACCCTGTTTTCGAGGAAGGTCGATCTGACTAACATCGCCAGTAATAATAAACTTTGCATCATTCCCCATACGGGTGAGAAACATTTTCATCTGCGCATGAGTTGTATTTTGTGCTTCGTCTAATATTACAAAAGCCTTGTCAAGGGTGCGGCCACGCATAAAAGCCAGGGGAACGATCTGTATGATATCTGTTTCTAGATAAAAATTCAATTTTTTCGGTGGAATCATTTCACGTAAAGCATCATATAGAGGCTGTAAATACGGGTCTAATTTTTCTTTGAGATCACCTGGTAAAAACCCGATATTTTCTCCAGCTTCCACTGCTGGACGGATGAGAATAATGTGTTTGATTTCTTTATTCCCTAAAGCTCTTACAGCCAGTGCCACTGCCGTATAGGTTTTACCCGTTCCAGCCGGTCCGATAGCAAAAATCATGTCATTTTCTTCAATAGATCTAAACATCTGCCTCTGGTTACAGGTACGAGTTTTTATAGAACTGCCGTTAACCCCAAATACTATGGTATCATTACTAGTATCAGCTACTTGAGATTTTAGCCTCTCATTCTTCATTATTTTCTCTATATGATTGATAGATAAGGAATTGTATCCGTTGAGGTGAAGAATAATTTCTTCAATTTTATCCTGAAATTGTTCAATCCGCTCAGGCTTCCCGTTTACTTTTATTTCATTACTGCGAGCAATAATCTTTAGATCAGGGAAAAAAGATTTAATAATATTTAAAAAGCGATTATTACTCCCATACAGGTCACGAGGATCAATGTTCTCGAGAATCAGACTGGTTTCGATCAAATTATGGAACTACGATTTATTGCTGAATAACAAGGCATCAAAAAGCCTGTAACTTTAGCAGTAAAGTTAACGATATTTAAGGATTATTTATTCGGGTGTATGAGTTTTTACCTTCTTTTTTATGGCGATAATTACGCTTGCATCTGATTATGACTTAACAGACTCTTACGCGGCTTCAGTAAAAAGAACCATACTTAGTGAGGTAGAGCCTCCATAACGTTAGTAGATGTATCACATGCCGTATAGCCAGATAATTTTTTGAAGTATCTTTCATAATACTTTGCAACAGTTATTATACTTTCCAAGGGGTACCATTCACCTTATGTCTTTTCAGGAAATCACAGAAAACAATCGTTGGCTAGTGGCAGAAATTGATGGACATTTTTTCCTGGCTGGTGATAATGGCATTATCAGTATGATCCGTTCCGAGATTGAAATTAGCCGGGTAATTGAAATTAATCTAAAACAAGAGGTGAGTCTTTTCCCCAGTTGTGATTTACGAGCCAAATCAACCTGTCATATAGCCCGAGTAATTGGAATATAGACCTTTTTGGGGCGGGAAAATAAAAGATTATAAAGCCAATACCATTAATTAAGGCCACAAATAGCAAAGAAAGGATCAAGCATTTTGGGTAGCATAACATATATCAATAATTTTGGCAATCTCATTACCAATATCTCAAACAAAGCTTTTCGTGAGGTCGGTAAAGAGACATGCTTTTGAAATTGCTTTGCCCCGTAATAAGGCTATAAATAAGCTCAGTGGGTCGTACTACCCCACCTCTGCGGGAAATATACTGGCCTTTGTTCAGTTTGCAAAACCTGTTGGAAATGGCACTTAATGGAGCAAGGGGCAAGGATTACAATGGTGCCAATACCCTTTTGGGCATAGATGTTAGAGACATGATAACAGTAAATTTTAAATGATTGTACGTATTGTGAAAATGATCTTTCAGACAAAAAAGACAATTGATTTTCTGGATAATTTCTACTGCAATAAGGAACCTATCAAAAGTTTTGAAGAGTGCCTTCACTTAGATTTTTTACAAGAAAAAGATAGAGACAATGGTTTTTTCATTTATAGTTGGTGGAAGAATCGGCAAAACCTAGAAAATTATCGCCATCCTGAACTTTTTAAGGAAATATAGACTTACACTAAGGAATTATTCGCTAATAAACCTGAGGCTTGGAGCTTTAGAAAGAAAAGTAAAATTATAGTCCATGAGAGCGCTAATGTGGAAAGAAATAAAGAGCTTTTTAAACTCTGTTACAGGTTATCTCGTAATAGTGGTTTACTTGCTCATTAATAGTCTATTTCTTTGGATTTTTCCTGGAAGCTTTAATATACTGGATGGAGGATATGCCAGCATTGAAAATCTATTTTTAATATCCCCGTGGATATTTATGTTTCTGTCCCCAGCCATTACTATGCGGATGCTTGCCGATGAAAAGAAAACAGGAACAATAGAGCTCTTATTCACCAAACCTTTAACTGACTTTCAGATCATCTTCTCCAAGTTTACAGCTGGATTAATACTCGTTCTATTTTCAATTCTACCAACTTCTTTATATTATTTTACTATTTACAAATTGGGTAGCCCGGTAGGTAATATCGATTCTGGGGGAACGTTAGGCTCTTATATAGGCTTGATTTTTTTAGGGGCCAGTTATGTAAGTATAGGTATTTTTTCTTCTTCTCTTACGGATAATCAAATAGTAGCTTTTCTGATAGCAGTAGTTCTCTGCTTTATTTTCTATATGGGGTTTGATCAGGTTGCAAAACTCAATGCTCTGGGAAGAATGAACTTATTGATCTTAAGTTTCGGAATAAACGAGCATTATATTTCTATGGGCAAAGGGGTGATAGATAGTCGTGACTTAATTTATTTCATAGGGTTTATCCTCATTTTTTCATATGCTACTCGTTTAGTTATTCAAAGCAGAAAGTGGTAATGAAGAGTCGCAAAACTAGAGATGTATTTCAATTTGTTCTGCTAACAAGTATAATAATAGTTGTCAATGTCATTAGTTCACTAGAGTTTTTCAGAATTGATCTTACCAATGAAAAACGTTTTAGCTTGTCTGATGCCACTGTTGAGCTATTGAGAAATCTTGACGATATTATTTATGTTAAAATTTATTTGAAAGGTAATTTTCCAGCTGGCTTCCAAAAGTTGCAACGCGAAACCCGACAGATGTTGGATGAGTTTAAGGCGTATACTCGTCATATCAAATATGAATTTATAAATCCCAGTGGCTCAGAAAATGAAAAAATAAATCGGGAGCTCTATCAGCAGCTGCAATTCGAGGGCTTACGGCCTTACCGCATTCAGATCGACGAAAAAGGGGGAGACCGACTATTGAATATATTTCCAGGTGCTATTATGAGTTACGGAAATAAAAAAGTGGCTATTCCCCTTTTGGTAGACCAGTTGGCTACTTCACCAGAAAATCAGATCAATGCCTCAGTACAAAATGTCGAGTTTGCTTTGGCCAATGGTATTAAGCGCTTGGTATCAAATCAAAAACCCTTAATAGGGTTTCTTCAAGGACACGATGAGCTAGACCTTATTTACATGGCAGATTTTGCTCGTACTCTTTCAGAAAATTACGGTGTTGATAAATTCGACATCCGGAAGTTTAAGAGCGATAGTACAGATGAGGAATTGAGCATTGCTGCTCAATTGAGAAGCATTAACCGCTTTGATGGAATTGTAGTGGCCAAACCTCGTAAAGCTTTTAACGATTTGGATAAGTACTTACTCGATCAGTTCATAATGAATGGGGGGAAAGTGCTCTGGCTTCTCGATGCTGTTCATGCAGAAATGGATAGCCTTAGTTCAAGCTCTCGGTTTATTTCCTACCCTATAATGGATAAACTAAAACTGGGTGATATGCTTTTTCGATATGGAGCCAGAGTTAATACTAATCTGTTGCAAGACATGATTGCAGTTGGAGTTTCCGATCAAAGAAAAATTTATCCATGGGTTTATTTTCCAATCATAATGCCCCAAGTAAAACATCCCATTACTAAAGACCTCAATGCTATAAAACTAGAGTTTGCTTCAACTATTGATACTATTATTGCTAAAGGAATTAGAAAAACTTTCATATTGCGATCCTCGCCCTATAGCAAAACCGTTAGAACCCCTCACATGGTAAATCTGGGAACGCTCTATAATAAGCAACAAGAGAAGCGTTATCCTCAAAAATATTTACCAATAGCCCTGCTGTTAGAAGGAGAGTTTGAATCGGTCTATAAAAATCGACTACTTCCAAAAAGGAACAGCGAAGAGTCTTTACCCTTAAGGGAGAAGAGTGTACCTACTCAGATGTTGATTGTCGGTGATGGTGATATTATTAAGAATCAATTGAATAGGGTGAATCCAAATTTGCCACGAGGTGCACCCTTGCCATTAGGCTATGACCAGTATACTGGGGTTCAATATGGAAATAAAGATTTTCTGATGAACACTATTGATTATATGCTCGATAAGAGTGGTTTAATTACTATTCGCTCTAGAGAATTGAAAATACGATTGCTGGATTTTAATCGTATTAAAGAAAGTAAATTTACTTGGCAACTGATAAATACTTTGATACCAATAGGACTCATTATAATTTTTGGCTGGTTATTTAATTACTTAAGAAGAATACAATATACTAAAAAATGAGCACAAAGAACATCTACTATCTTTTAATCTTCATTGTATTATTAGCCCTAGCAGGTTGGCTTTACTCCCGTCGAAGCACTAGCATTTTAGATCGCAAAATGAATTATGACTTTACCATTAAAGATACTGCTGCCATAGATAAAATTATCATCGAAGATAAAAGTCCAGCTAAAGTTATACTCACCCGTTCTGTAGATGGTTGGAAAGTTAATGGAAAATTCAATGTCCGTAAGGATGCTATAGAAATATTATTAGGAACTCTATACCGCATGGAGATGCGGAATTTTATCCCCGAGAATCTTCGACAAATTGTGATTAAACGTTTATCGGTATTCGGAAAAAAAGTTCAAGTTTACAAAACTGGCAGACTATATAAAACTTTTTATGTGGGTACTAATTCTCAAGATGAGATGGCCACTTACATGATGATTAAAGGAGCTAATGCCCCTTATGCTGTTCATATACCTGGTTTTAACGGATTTCTTTCTACCCGATTTTTTGTAGATACTCACTTGTGGCGTAGCCGTGATTTAATCGAGATAGATCCTGCCAATATCAGGGAAGTGAAAATGTATTATCCCGATTCTGTCACAGCCAGCTTTAAAATTAATGTTTACAATTTCGACAGCTTGTTTGTTACCGGACTAGAAGACGGTAAAATAATAAGGTCGATCAATAAAGTTAACGCTCAACTTTTTTTATCAGCTTTTAAAAACCTTAAATATGAAGGGGCTATAATTCCCACCGATCAAATCTGGCAAAGGAGAGATTCACTTTTGGCCAGCATCCCGGTTTTTAGGTTAGAGGTAAAAGATATAAATGGAAAAAAGACAACCGTTAGCGGTTACAAAATCAAAGGAAGTATTTTACCAATAGAAGAAGGTGAAGAAGAGGCTGAATTTGATCCTGATCGCATGCATGGGTTTATCAATGATGAGAGAATGATATTGCTTCAATATTACGGCCTCAAAAATTTATTAAAATCCTTGGAGTTTTTTGTAAAGTCCTGAATTGTTGAAATTTTTAGCGTCTATTTTCATGATATTGCTCTAAATCAAATTATATTTGTTAGCTGTTTAATGTAAATCAAACTATGAGGCCATATGAAATTCGTTGTTTCTAGTGGATCGCTTTTAAAGCAATTGCAAATTGTTGGAGGCGTGTTGAACAATAGGAATACGCTGGCCATATTAGACAATTTTCTCTTTGTTCTAAATCAGAATCAGCTTGCCATCTCAGCCTCCGATCTGGAAACCACCATTAGTGCTAGGATGAGAGTTGAAAGCCATACAGAAGGAATAGCTGCCATTCCGGCTCGCTTGTTATGGGATGGTTTAAAAGCGTTGCCCGAACAGCCAATGACTTTTATATTGGATGAAGAAACTAAAACCGTTGAAATGGATTCTGATTACGGCAAGTATTCACTGGCTTATGTAAGCGGCGAAGAGTTTCCCAAGCTTCCTGAAATGCAAAATATTAGTACTACTGTCCTTCCAGGTGAGATATTAACTACAGCAATCAATAAAACTTCATTTGCTGCCGGAAATGATGATTTACGTCCAGTAATGTCAGGAGTTTTTTTCCAGTTTAGCAACGAGAGTTTAACTTTTGTAGCAACTGACGCTCATAAGCTAGTGCGCTATCGCAGAAATGATCACAAAAGTGATCATACCGCTGAGTTCATTATACCTCGTAAGCCTTTAAATGTTCTCAAGTCAGCGTTGGTAACAGTAGGAGATGAAGTGAAAATTCATTACAACGAAACTAATGCTCGCTTTGAATTTGAAAATATAGTCCTTACTAGTCGTTTAATTGATGGTAAATACCCTAATTATGAAGGGGTCATTCCAAAAGATAATCCTAATAAAATGGAAATTGAAAGAGCTATCTTTTTAAGCTCCGTAAAAAGAGTAGCTATCTTCTCTAATAAAACCACCCATCAGGTGCATCTTAAAATAGCAGGATCGGAACTAAACATTTCTGCTGAAGATATTGACTTTTCTAATAGAGCACATGAACGCCTTACCTGCAATTATCAAGGAGACGATATAGAAATAGGCTTTAACAGCCGGTTTTTAACAGAGATGCTCAGTAACCTGGAATCAGATAATATTAGTCTTGAGATGTCCACACCAAATCGTGCTGGAATTATTTCCCCCAATGACGGCCTAGAAGAGGGAGAAGATATACTGATGCTAGTTATGCCGGTGATGCTTAATACGTAGTCATGACTAGTTGCGAGTCATATGGAAGGCAAGTACATCAGCTTCGAAGAAGGCTAAGAAATGAAGATAAATGTATCGCCAATATAAATCCTCAAGGAACAAAAACAAAATTCGTTTCTTGGATCAATAGCATTATTCCACACGAATTTGAAGAACTATGGATAGAGTCGTTTATGGGTACAGGAGATTGGTGCCTTCAATCTCGCGCCAAGCTATGCGCTTTTGTGTGACACGAACTCCCATTTAATCAATTTTTATAAACAGAAAAAACAGGAACGGCTAATGCTATTAGAAAGTCAAGTGAAATACGGTGTGCAACAAAACTCTACCGAACTCTGAGCTTGGTTTGTTAGCAGCTACATAAAAACGCCTATGTTATCTGTATTCGTGTGCTACAATTTAAAAGATAGGTCATGGGCAAGGATTCTGGCCAAACGACTCAACTCACTTCAGATAGCGTTTTCGTCTACCTTAATGAAGCCGAGTTTTGGTACGGCAATTGCAGATATTATGTAACATTGTTGAAAAACTTTAGAAACAACCCCTTAAATTAATCCTGATCCAAAGCTTTTTATGAAACTAAAATACCTCGAGCTTTAGTGTGCCAATTTGGATGAGTAAAAATGTACTGAAAAGTTGAACTTTAAAATAATAGAAGAAAGCGGCAGATCGTTCTTCAAGTTCAGAAAACCGATTTGTAAATTCCTATCTTATTTCCTGGAGATAATTTTTGAGAAGAAAGCAAGAGCTTAAAGGGTACTTCATTTAAGTCAATCAACGGGACTAATACTAATCCACTAGATTTGCATTAAAAATTTCCTCAAAATACTTTCGAGCTTTTTCTTTTACTGCATCCACAGGTATCTTTTCGCCAATTTCTCTTTCCAAAGAAGTAACGCCCTTTCCGAAAATTCCGCAGGGTACTATCTTGTTGAAGTAGCTAAGATCCGTATTGACATTGAAAGCCCAGCCATGCATGGTTACCCAGCGATTGGTTTTAACTCCCAAGGCTAAAATTTTACGGGCATCAGATTTACCAACGTTCAGCCATACTCCGGTTTCGCCTCCAGAGCGCTGTCCTTCTAAGTTATAATCTGCTAAGACTCTAATAAAAACCTCTTCCAGATAACGCAAGTATTTGTGTATATCGGTAAAGAAATTATCGAGGTCCAATATAGGATAGCCAATCAACTGTCCAGGACCATGGTAGGTAATATCTCCTCCACGATTGATTTTATAGTAAGTCGCATTTAATTCTTTAAGCTTTGCTTCATCTATCAATAAATGCCCAGGTTTGCCACTTTTTCCCAGAGTATAAACATGGGGATGTTCGCAGAAAAGCAAATGATTTTTGGTTTTGATTTGTAGATGTTGTGGAAATGCACGGTTTTCAAATTTGATATTTACTGTTTGGTTAAAAAGTGCTTCCTGGTAATCCCAAGCTTTTTTGTAGTCAATTATACCTAAGTCTTTGAAAATAACTTCCGGCACTACATAGGGATTTTAGAAAGTTCCGATTTCAGCAGGTCAATGGATTGGATATCCATAATATCGACGTTGTTTATCTCTGACAAAAAATAGGAAATCCAATCGCCTAAATGGATCAGATAAAGACATCTTTCAATAGGAGAACTTCCTTTGCTCCATATTTCCAAGAGGGTGTTTGTCCTTTTGCCAATAATATCTTTTACAATTTCAATGCGTTTTTGGTTGCGGATATAATCATTTTTATTACGCAGAAAGAGAGCTGCAATTCCATTGCTTCCACCTTCCCAGCCTATCAGTTCATTGTGATTCATTTCGGGAATCTCGGCTTCCCAAGCTAACATTTTGGCGTTCTCATTTAACTGTTGACGCAAACGGGAAGCTACGCTTAAGCTGCCGTTGGCTGCATAAGTAGCAATGATTTTCCCCTCTAATTTTTGGGCTATTTCCAGAGCTTCCTTTTTTATGTTCTCCTCTTCCTTATCCAGTAAAGCAACAGCAGAATAGATTTCATTTTTTACATTGGAAAAGGCTATGTCATAAAACTGCAAGAAATAAAGAAGATAGGTGAAGGAATAACCCAGCATACTACGGGGAGGATTCCCATCTTTCATACTTAAGCAATCACATGCCCTTTCTTCTGCCATCTCCTTCAGTTTCCCGCCAGAAGTAATGCAAGCAATCTCTGCTTTCTTGCTAATGGCTGCGTCTAAGGCAACCAGAGTTTCTTCCGTATTGCCACTGTAGGAACAGGCAATTACAAAACTATTTTCATTTACAAAAGCTGGAAGCTCGTAACTTTTGTTCACTAAAATGGGAACGGAGGCAATAGGAGCTGAAATTTCTGAAACAATATCACCTCCAATACCTGATCCTCCCAGGCCGGCAATAACTACATTTTGGATGGAAACTTTGGGCTTACTGAGCTTGGATTTTAAAATTACTTCTCTTGCCTCTTGAAGGTGCTTGCTGAAATCTGAGATGAGCTGTTTCACCTTTACGCCTTGCTTTTCTACAAATCAAAACTATAACGAAAACTTTTAGTAATTGATTTAGAATCATGATTAGTTTAGAGAGAAAACATCTTTGTAGCTACTTATAGGTTCAGTGAAAAATAGATACTAATTTAAAAATTGATGCATAATTTAGAGCATAAATTTAAACAAATTTTACCCCCCGTTTTATAAAGATTTAATGGTTGTGCAAATAGCAGATTTAACTTAAGGGGGTAAAGAATTGCCTTGAATTACATTTGAAAGAGCATGAATAGAGATGGAAAAAATCAAAATCTTCTATAAAGCCTTGATTAGCCCATCAGAGAGTCAAAATTAGTCTTAAAAAGACATACCTCCCGTTAAAGCCAAACTGGGAAATTCTCCTGGAGTAAACAAACTGAGATCCCGATGTTTTATATTCTTTCTCATCGGGGTAAAAGTCTAGCAAGTTATTAGCTCCTACGGTGAGTACTAATGGCTTTTCAAAACGGTAGGTGATCGAAATATCAGTTATAACCTTGCCCTCAAATACTTGGTTGGATTCTTTGCCGTTCTTATCAGTAAGTACATCGGCTTCGGTAACCTTGCCAAAGTATACATTCCTGAGCATGAAACTCCACTTATCACTCCCAATGGTATTGGTAAGGTTCACTTTGGTGCGTGGGCTGCCTTTTTCCAGGAATACAGCACTTCTGCTACTGTAAAATTTGTCCATCTGTTGAGATAAGGCTTTCGGGAATTTAATATTCCCGAACTTTTCCGTGGTTGACAACATGGCCGCTAGATCATTAGAGAATATATAGTTACGACTAAACGCCAACCTGTGTGAGATCACTACATCAATACCCTCAGTACGCGTATTAATGGCGTTGACAAAAAAGGCAGCTTTAGTGGCATTAGCCTGTTCAAATAGCTGCCAAAGCTCGGGCTCATCAGCCTGAGTGGGTTGTTCGAATTGATCAGTGAGAACTACCCTGTCGTCAATATCAATCCGAAAGGCATCCACCGTTATGGCAATAGTTCCATCGGCTAGCGTTGTCGTAACTCCGATATTTATATTTTGTGAAGTCTCTTCCTTGAGTTGGGGGATGCCCAATAATGTTGCTATCCGACTTGTATTGGAAAAGGTGCCGACCTCAGCGGCCACACCATTTATAAACTGAGTGCTAGTAGAATTGAAATAAATCTGATGCAGAGAAGGAGCCCTGAAACCCGTATTGAAGGCACCACGCAGGGACAGATTATCCCAAAAATAGACTCTAGTTGCAATTTTGTAGTTGAAAGTAGTTCCAAAATCACTATAATCTTCGAGTCGTGCTGCCAACGCCAATGTCCAGTAGTCCGTTGCATTGGCTTCAACGTCAAAATAGGCAGCCATGCTGTTGCGGAACTTACTAAGCTCATTTTCTGGCCTGTAACCCGGAAATACTTGAGCGCCTCCAGGCCTATTATTGCCAAAAAAATCTTTAACTCTCATGTGGTCAGATGTAATGGCTGTAACCAGGTAACCATCTGTATCAAAAGTTCCCCAAGACTCCTGACTACCCGCAAAGATACTGTAGTTCTCAACCCGATATCCCGTTCCAAAAGCCACATTAATACCCGACCAGATATTGCCGTAAAAGCGACTTATATCCAAATTGGAGGTGTTCTGTGCAAAGGCAAAACCACCAGCCTCAAAACTCAAAGGCGTAGAGCTACCCATAGTAGCATTGCTAGTATTCTCCACTCCAAAGGAAAAGCTATTTCTTCCAAAGACGTTGCTTAAATCAATATTCCAGCCTGTAGGAGATTTCCCTCTAATGCCAAATGCGAGGGATTGATCTCTAATATCCGAGTGAATTTCTGGTAGGAAACCGTTGATGTAGATAGCTGTATTTGCTCTGCTTTGAGCTGGCCTTCTGTAAAAGCCTGCAGCTTCACCATTGCGATAACTCAATCCTCCAAAGGCATAAACTTCTGAATTGTCATCAACTGGAAAGACCATGTTTACAAAAAGCTTGCCCGACCTCAGTTTAGATTGTCCTACTTTCATGCTGAAATCCGATCTCTTCAATTTTCTCACCTTCAATTCTTCATTTGTTACATCAATATCCAAAAGCTCCCGAAGCTCTTTTATATTAGAGGCATTCATAATCCTATTTTTCAAAGTGCCACTGAAATGAGATACATTTTGGGCATACTTTTGAACATCTACCATCTCCAAATTGCTGATATCTGCGTCTTGCTGGGCAGCTGCCCATTCTACCGCATTATAACCGTTAAAAATCTGTTCACTATAAGGTTTTGCACGATTGGTAGCGGCTCTTGTCCTGAAGGTTCCAGTGAAATTGACAAAACCACCCTTATTACCCAAGGGTAATCCGTAATTAGCATCCAACTGAACGGCTTCACCATCTAATCCTCCATCAAAGTTATTGCTATTGGAACTTAAATTTCCTCCGGTAGTAAGAGAAAAATTCAGCTTGTTTACATTTTCTTTAAGAACTATGTTTATAATACCCGCTAGAGCATCTGAGCCATACTGAGCAGATGCCCCGTCTCTTAAGACCTCTATTCTTTGTATGGCTGCCGCAGGAATGGCATTGAGATCGGTTCCAACATTACCTCTTCCTACCGTTCCATTTACATTGACCAGCGAGGAAGTATGCCTTCTCTTACCGTTGATTAATACGAGCACCTGATCTGGTCCGAGACCCCTTAGAGAGGCCGGGTCTACATGGTCAGTACCGTCAGAAACAGTTTGCGGATTAGAAGAAAAGGAGGGCGCTACATAATTTAGGATCTGATTGAGATTTATTTGTGCACCTTGTTCCAAAAGATTGTCGATTTCAATAATATCTACTGGAACCACTGTTTCTGTTGCCGTTCTATTGGGGTTTCTCGTACCTATGATCAAAACCTCATCCAATTTACTTACTTGTTGTAAGCTGATATTTAGTTTTGATTGGCTTCCAATAGGAATCTCTGCGTTTTCATAGCCCACATGGGAGATGACCAATATATCAGAATTTTGAACTCGAATGGAAAATAATCCCTGGGCATCTGTAACGGTGCCTTTATCTGCCCCTTTTATTTTCACTGCGGCTCTCGGTAGCGGCTCACCATGGCTATCACTAACGGTTCCACTGACCTGTCGGTTCTGTGCAAAACTGATGAATGAAGCCAAAACAAAAAAGACGGAATAATAATAGTTTTTGCGCATGTTACTTTTCTTTTTAGATAACTTGATTACAACGACAACGACCCTCACGATTTATAAAATCGAGAATTTGAGCTATTCTTTAAAAAATCATCCGTGCAAATGTAATTCTCAAAAACAAACAAAACATAGGCAAAGCTGATATTTTTTGACAACTTTAAGATAAGCCATTTTATATTTTCCAGAAGGAAGCATTGGGAAGATTTTTAAAAACCTATCTCTTTGCTTGTTAGGATGGTTTAAAAATTTAGCTGTAAACCCACTCCATCCCGATTTAGGATGACCCGAGAACTCATACGGGAGGCATTAAAAGCATTTATACCTTTGGAAAACATAGACCATGACGCAATTGCTGCCATCACAGTTCCAGTATATAAGACTCCCGAAAATGTTAAAAGAGCATATGCCAGATGAGTTTCCCTTCCATCACAATCCCCCCAAATCTCGCATGCAAGAAAGTGGCGGTTGAGTCCACCAGCCAGTAAGCCTATAAGAGAAGGAAAAAGCATAACCAAACCAGCAGTTTCGTATCTTTTCATCTTTTTTATGTAGGGTTCGCTAGACGGATTGTCTTTCATAAGGTCAATTGCATCTTTGTGGTCTATGACATGATTCTCATAAGACAAGTGACACTTAAGTGGAAGCCAGTGTCCGCCTCGGACTTTTTCAATTGTCTGTGCCTCAGCCGAAAAAGATAAAAGAAGGATAAGGGATAACAACAGGCATTTCAGATTAAACCCGTATGTAATTGAAAGTAGTAGCGTCATTTTTTATCATAATATGGAAGGACATGTTTACAGAATTCTTTTGTTTGGTTCATTATAAAATTTTCAGGTTGTATATACAAACCTACAATAATCTAAAACAATCAACAAAATTGACATCTTTGTTAGGGTAGTGGTAATGTTATAGGCGATAGGTCGTTAAATACGACAAATTTCTAGTATAACTATTATACATTAAAACTTTACGAGCTGTTTTATTGCTGTCAATATAATTTCTACGCAACCCACCTTACTAATAGCATATTCTTTAGCTTTGGCAGAAACGTCTTTAAGGTAAGCTCGATTATCCAAAAAAGATTTGATTTTTTGTAGCATTTCCTCTGGCTTATTTACGACAAAACCTATTTCTCTTTTCATCATTTCGCTAGGTTCAACAAAGGCGCTGTGACTAGGGCCAAATAAAACGGGAAGACCATAACCTACCGGCTCAACAGTACTGTGAACGCCATTTGTAAAACCTCCGCCTACATAGGCTATCTTTCCGTATCGGTATAGTCGTGATAATATGCCGATTTTTTCAATAATCAGCACACGGGCATTTTTATTCAAAGAAGGTCCTTTACTGTAGCGCAAACAAATATCCTCGCCTATCAACTGTAATATTTTTTGAATATGGCTTTCATCTACTTGGTGAGGGGCTAAAATCCACTTGACATGGATTAAACTCCCAATGACGTCTTTGAGTAGTTTTTCATCTGCAGGCCAAGTACTACCGGCTATGATGGTAAAACTGTTTTTGATGAACTCCTCTATCAATGAGTCGTCAAAAGGAGTATCTGCGATTTCCTTTATCCTGTCAAAACGCGTATCTCCGCATACTTTCAACTGCTGTATTCCGCTTTGGCGTAACAAGTCGGCTGAAGCTTCATTTTGTACTAAAAAGCAGGAAACACATTGCAGTACCTGCTTAAAAAAAGTTTTAGCTGGACCCCTAAAATAAACCTGATTAGCTCTAAAGACTGCAGGAGCAACAATCAATGGAATACTTCTTTTTTTTAACTCCAGAAAATAGTTTGGCCATATTTCATATTTAATAAAGAAAGCCAGTTCTGGCTTAACTATATCTATAAAACGTCGAGCATTAGGGGGAGTATCAATAGGAAGATAAGCGATTGCATCTGCTAGAGAGGGATCTTTAAAGTTATCATATCCGCTGGAAGAAAAGAAAGTAATAAGAAAAGAGTGTTTTTTAAGAGATTGCTGGGCTTCTTTAATAATAGGAAGACCTTGCTCCAGTTCACCTAAAGAAGCGGCATGAAACCAGATAATATTATTTAAACCACTTATTTTTTGAGGCAATTCCTTTAGCCAGTCCTTTCTTCCGTCGGTAAACCTTTTAGCCTTGGGATTGCTAAGAGAAATCAGTTTTATAGCTAGGGCATAAGCCTTTATGGAAAGATTATACAGAAAGTGCATTCAAAATCATCAATAGTAATAGGCTTGCTCATTGATGCTATGGTAAATAGGTAAGTACCACTTTATATTAATGCCATACATCAAATCTAGTCGAGTTTTGGTGTCGATAGAACCAGTACCATAGTTGTATTTTCTGAGATTTCGTGTAAAAGCCTGAATAAAATCAAATGAAACATCAAAATTAATTCTGCGTTTGGATGAAAGATAAGTATAGCCAATAGATTGCCTGCTGTAAGGACCTGCAGACAATAAGTCGTATCCCTTTTTCAAATCCTCTTCATAGAGTTGGGGTATATCATTACCTGGATTGCTGTATTTTATCCAGTGCCATAGATAGCCGCCGCCTAAATAAAGAGAAAGGCCAGAATGTCGATTTACCCCTAAACTATTAAATATTCTACCTACTTTTCCACCGTAAAAAACACCTCTTTCCAAAGCGGAAAAATCGGCATAATTGCCAATAGTATTGAGTATTAAACCGTTTTTTGTTAAAATAGGAGAAAGAACCTGAGCAGCATTTTTTACCTCCGAACCGAACATGAAAGAACCATCCATTCCAAAAATAAAGTTGGAAGCAATTTTATAGCTACTCCCAACTCCTACATTGTAATTGTGACCAAAGCGATTTTCTAGATCTCCTCCCGAAACCTGATAACCAAGCGAAACTTCAATTAAAAAAGCAGCTAGAGGTTTTTTATTTTTTTGCTGTGCTTTTGATTTGTTAAAAATCAAAAGCAACAATAGTATCACATATATAATTAGTCTTGACACGAATAAAGCAAATTTAAGCTTTCAATGGTATACCTACCCCCTATATTTGCCCTTTAAATGTTATGTTGATGAAGACTATTCGAATGGTTGACTTGCTTAGCCAGTATGAAAAAATTGGGAATGAAATAGACTCAGCTATTATTGATGTGATTCGCTCCTCCGCATATATAAACGGTCCTGAAGTGAAGAAATTTCAGTCAGAGTTGGAAGAATATCTCAACGTAAAACAGGTAGTGCCCTGTGCCAGTGGAACAGATGCTTTGCAAATAGCCATGATGGCTTTAGACTTGCAGCTAGGAGATGAGGTAATTGCTCCTTCTCTCACCTATATGGCTACGGTGGAAGCTATCGCTCTTCTAAAGCTAAAACCGGTTTTAGTTGATGTAGATAAGGATACTTTTTGTATTGATACAGAGCAAATAAGAAAAGCTATTACTTCTAAAACAAAAGCCATAATACCGGTTCATCTTTTCGGTCAATGTGTCAATATGGATGAAGTTATGGAAATGGCTAAGGAGCATTATCTCTATGTTATAGAAGATACGGCACAGGCTATTGGAGCTGAATACACATTCAAAAACGGAGAAATAGCCAAGGCTGGAACCATAGGACACCTTGGCACCACTTCTTTTTTCCCCAGTAAAAATCTGGGATGTTACGGAGATGGAGGTGCTATTTTTACTAATGATGACCAGTTAGCTACCCGTTTAAGAATGACCGCAAATCACGGTCAATCGAAGAAATATTACCAGGATAATATTGGTATTAATTCCCGCTTAGATACTATACAGGCAGCTGTTTTGAGGAAGAAGCTTCCTCATTTGAATGAGTATAATGCTGCCCGAAATAGCGCTGCTGCTTATTATAATAAAGCTTTTTCCAATCATCCTAATATCAAACCCCCGTTTCAAGCAACCAATAGTAGTCATGTTTATCATCAGTATACTTTGCAGGTTCAAGGAGTAAGCCGAGATGAATTAAAAGAATACCTCAATAGTAGAAATATTCCGTCTGTGATCTATTATCCTGTTCCGGTTCACAAACAAAGAGCATATCGACATCTACACTTTAACGATAGTGATTTTCCGGTTACTAATGAGCTTACAGAAAAGATAATCTCACTTCCCATGCACTCAGAGCTCAATGAAGAGCAATTGGAGTATATAAGCCGGTCAGTGTTAGAGTTTGTAAGTCAAAATACTTCTAAATAGTGAAATGAAAATAGTAATTGTAGGTACGGGCTATGTAGGTTTAGTAACGGGGACGTGCTTAGCAGATGTCGGTATGAAAGTAACTTGCGTAGACATTGACAAAGAAAAAATTAAAAACCTCAAAAAAGGCATTCTTTCCATATATGAGCCCGGTTTGGAAAAGCTAGTACATCGCAATTACCAAAAAGGAAGATTACAGTTTAGTACTAGCTTATCTGAAAGCATAAAAGAAGCAAATGTTATTTTTATAGCCGTAGGTACTCCGCCGGGAAAAGATAACAATACCGATATGCAATACGTTATGGTTGTTGCCAGGGAAATTGGCGAGAATATGAGCCATTATAGCATCATAGTTACCAAATCTACTGTGCCAGTAGGGACATCTGCTAAGGTAAAAAAAGAAATTCAAGACGCATTAGATAGAAGGGAGAAGGACATTCCTTTTGATATAGCATCTAATCCCGAATTCCTTAAGGAAGGAACTGCTATAGACGATTTTATGAAACCTGATCGTGTAGTAATTGGAGTAGAAAGCGACAGAGTTCGTAAAATATTGGCCGAACTTTATTATCCATTTATCCTTAATGGATACCCGATTATCTTTATGGATATTCCTTCGGCTGAAATGACCAAATATGCAGCTAATGCCATGCTGGCTACTAAAATCAGCTTTATGAATGAGGTAGCTAATCTGTGTGAGATTATCGGGGCTGATATAAATATGGTTCGCAAAGGAATTGGCTCAGATTCTCGTATTGGGAACAAGTTTATATATCCAGGTATCGGGTACGGAGGCAGTTGTTTTCCTAAAGATGTAAAAGCATTAACTCAAACAGCTCATGAGAATAATTACAATATGCGTATCCTACAATCAGTAGAAGAGGTGAATAATGACCAAAAGTCAGTGCTTTTCAATAAGGTGAAAAAGAAATTTGGCGACCTTAGTGATAAACATATCGCTATTTGGGGGCTCTCCTTTAAACCTAATACTGATGACATGCGTGAAGCTCCCTCCTTAGTAATCATAGAACAATTGTTGGCAAGTGGCACTACGGTAACTGCTTATGACCCAGTGGCCATGGAAAAAGCAAGATATATACTCGGAGATAGAATCAGCTATGCTAAAAATGAGTACGAAGCCCTGCAAAATGCTGACGCACTACTGTTATTAACAGAATGGAGTCAGTTCGGTGTGCCAGATTTTGAAAAGATTAAGGCCAAGTTGAACAACCCTTTGATTTTTGATGGAAGAAATACTTTTCATCGTGCTGTAATGAAAAAAGAAGGAATTGAATATCATTGTATTGGAGTAAAGACAACCAAATAATGAGAGTACTAATAACAGGGGCAGCAGGGTTTTTAGGCTCACATTTATGTGATCGGTTTATAAAAGAGGGCTATTATGTTGTAGGAATGGACAACCTCATTACCGGGAACCTCAAAAACATTGAACACCTGTTTAAACTTGAGAGGTTTGAGTTTTATCATCATGATGTTTCCAAGTTTGTTCATGTGTCCGGCCATTTGGATTATATCTTGCATTTCGCTTCCCCGGCCAGCCCAATAGATTATCTCAAAATACCCATTCAAACTCTTAAAGTAGCCTCCTTGGGAACTCATAATTGTTTGGGGCTAGCTGCGGCTAAAGGATCCCGTATACTAATTGCTTCGACTTCAGAAGTATATGGAGATCCTGAAGTCCATCCACAAACGGAAGAGTACTGGGGTAATGTAAATCCTGTTGGCCCGCGTGGAGTATATGATGAAGCTAAGCGATTCCAGGAAACGATGACTATGGCTTATCACACCTGTCATGGCTTAGATGTCAGGATTGTAAGGATATTCAATACATACGGGCCAAGAATGAGACTAAACGACGGCCGAGTATTACCTACTTTTATTGGGCAAGCTTTAAAAGGTGAATATCTTACCGTTTTTGGAGATGGTTCTCAAACCCGTTCTTTTTGTTATGTAGATGATTTGATAGAAGGAATTTATCGTCTTCTTCTAAGTGATTATTCATATCCCATCAATATTGGTAATTCGGATGAGATTAGCATTCGCAACTTTGCTGAAGAAGTTATCAGGTTGACGGGAACCAGCCATAAAGTGGTGAACAAGCCTTTACCAAAAGGTGATCCTACCCGACGCAGACCCGATATTTCCAAAGCAAAAGAAATATTGAGTTGGGAACCAAAAATCAGCCGTGCTGAAGGATTGAGAATAACCTACGAATATTTCAAAGCTCTGCCGGAAAAAGAGTTTCACAAGAAGGGCCACAAAGATTTTGAAGAATATATCCGTAACCCAAAATCATAAGAACCCCATGAAAAAAATACTGATAACAGGAGGATTAGGATACGTAGGATCTCATACTGTAGTAGAATTGATTGAAGCCGGATATAAACCGGTAGTACTTGATAATCTTTCCAGATCTGATTATGAAGTAAAAGAACGTATCGAGAAAATAGTAGGCCGTAAGATTATATTTGAACAGGTAGAAATGTGCGAAAAGGCAGAACTGAAAACTTGCTTTAAAAGGCATCCCGATCTTTTGGGAGTAATTCACCTTGCAGCTTTTTTGCTAGTAGATGAATCGGTAAACAAACCCTTAAAATATTACTGGAATAATCTTCTTTCCATTATTTATCTTTTAGAATGTATGCAGGAATTTAAAATTAATCTTGTGGTTTTTTCCTCTTCCTGTGCAGTGTATGGAAATCCCCAAAAACTTCCGGTAAACGAGCTCACACCTACACAGGCCGTTTCCCCCTATGGCAATACTAAGCAAATAGGTGAAGATATTCTGCGGGAAACTTCTGAAGTGAATGATATTAAAGTAATATCGTTCCGTTATTTCAACCCCATTGGAGCGCATGAGAGTGCCCTAATCGGTGAATTTCGGAATGGACTGTCTTCTCACTTGGTCCCCTACATTGCAGAAACTGCCCGTGGTTTACACAAGGAGTTGAAAGTATTTGGCAACAATTGGAATACTCCAGATGGCACCTGTATACGCGACTATATTCACGTAGTAGATGTGGCCAAAGCCCATGTTAGCGCTATAGAGCGTTTATTAAACAATAATATTAAAGAAAAATTTGAGGTCTTTAATCTGGGAACGGGTATTGGTTATTCCGTTTTAGATGTGATTAAAGCTTTTCAAAAAGCAACCGGTATAGCGATAAACTATTCCTTTGCCGATTGTAGGCCAGGAGATGTAGAAGTAGTTTATGCAGACCCCACTAAGACCAATAAAGTATTAGACTGGAAAGCCGAAAAGACCCTCTCGGATGCCATGCGAGATGCCTGGCGCTGGGAACAGGCTTTAATGAAAACAGGTTTAAATTTCTGCTATGATAAACAATCATAAATAGAAAGCCCCATCTTGCAAGGAAAAACTTACCTAGAAAATCTGAAAAGGCCTCACACCAATATAAGCAACAGATACTCTGAAAAGGCCTCTAAATAATGAAGCCAGACAAAAAGTGTCAGCCATTAATCATCGCGAAAAATGCTAAATTCTATCGTTGGCTAATTCAAAATTACTTTTTTATAAGTTAGACTTGCCATTTGCAATTATATTTTATATCTTACGACGCCGTCTATATTTAATAATAATTTTAATTGCATGAACATGAAAAAGCTTTTATTCGCCTTTGCCGCAGGGCATTTATTCACACTGCCTACCGTGATGTTGGCACAAGATGATTTCTATTACGTCTGTAACAACGAGAAAGTTTTTTTGACGGAAGTCAGTGGAAAATATGTGATAGAATTCCCAGATGGACTGAATTCTGAAGTACAAGCCGAAATATTGCCCGGAGAAGATGGCTATCCTAAAAAGATAAATGATAAGATTTATGTGGTAACCGATACGAATGATCTAAATAGTTACTCTTCAGATTACTACATAACCCCTATGTATACCACAAGTGAAGGAGCAGAGCTGTATGTGACCAGAAGCATATTATTGAAGTTTAAAAGTGATGTTAGTGATTCTGCCAAAGATAATATAGAGAGCACTTACAGCTTAGTGAATGTTAAAACCACTTCTATTTATGAGATGTACACTTGCAGCGATGCTTTGCAAACATCACGAGTAGTTTACGAAAGTGGTTTGGTAGAGTTTTGTCATCCTGATTTTATCTCTCAGGTAGAGCCGCATCATATCCCAAATGACGAATACTTTGGGAAACAATTTTATCTCCATAATACAGGGCAAATCATCAATGATGGACGCTCAGGAACATTAGATGCAGATATCGATGCTCCCGAAGCATGGGATATTACAAAAGGAAGTAGCGATATTGTGATAGCAGTGATAGACGAAGGCGTTACCTCAAACCATCCCGATTTGCCCAATACGAGGCAAGTTCGATTAAATGGGAGCAACTTTGGGGGTGGTGACCCCGATGACCCTTCTCCTGTAGACTCACTAGAGAAAACGACTAATCATGGCAATGCCTGTGCCGGGATAATTGCAGCAACACAAGATGATAGCATTGGCATTTCTGGAGTAGCTCCTTTATGTAAAATTATGCCAGTTCGCATAGATTATGGAATTTCAACTTTGAGCGATTTTGCTGACGCTATTGAATTTGCATACAAAAATGGAGCGAATGTCATATCAAATAGTTGGGGTGGAGGTACAGAATCTCTTTGTGTGATAGTTAGAGCTATAGAAAATGCAATTGATAGTGGTTCAATCGTGATATTTTCTGCAGGAAATAAAGCTCATCATATGAATGGGTACCCAGGGTATGTTGTATTTCCTGGCAATGCTAATATTGAGGACTTGATTACCGTTGGTGCCTCCGACCGAAATAACCAACAAGCCAATTATAGCCCTACAGGTACCGAGTTTGAAATCGCCGCTCCATCACACAGGGCTTCTTGTTGGCCCCAAGATTCCACAGAAACATCTGAAGTTTGGACTATTGATATTCCGGGCATTTATGGAAATAACCCATGGAAGGACTATCTAGACGATCCCAGATATAACCCCTGTGATGACATTCCACCTCATGGAGAGCGATTACCATCCACAGGCTCAAACCCCTTAGCTTATACTGGAAGAATGGGAGGGACTTCTGCGGCTGCTCCTCAAGTAGCTGGTGTAGCTGCCTTAATGCTTTCGGTTAACTCATGTTTAGTACCTCATCAAATTAAGGACCTATTACAAAAAACTGCCGATAAGGTTGGAGGTTATAATTACTATTGGAACCCCGATGCATTCGGGCATTCCAAAGAACTGGGTTATGGAAAATTAAATGCACACAAAGCTGTAGTAGCTGCCCAAAGTTTTCATTCTACTACTCTCGACCTGTATATGCGAGACCGTCATGATGATTTAGGCTATGATGCCGGCTACGCTTGGACCTGGGGCTTTGATAAAAGCCCTGACATTTGGGTGAGAAATCAAAATGATGGGCTGACCAATCATCAAAGTCAAGCTGCTGAATATTCTAGTAGCTCTCCTGTATATGTGTATGTGAGAGTGGGAAATAAAAGTTGTGTGGCTTCTACAGGTACAGAAAAATTGAGTCTGTATTGGACAAAGGCATCGAGCAATTCATCCTGGCCTCAAAATTGGGATGGCACTGACACCACTATCGGCAACAAAATAAGCACCTCAAACATCCCTGCTCTACAACCTGGACAACATACCATCCTCGAGCTTACCTGGAACACCCCAGATCCCTATATCCATAAGAAGTGGGAATTTTGCCTTTTGGCGAGGATAGAAGGGGTGGCTGCTGACCCCATCAGGGTTCATCCCAATGAGTTAGCACAAGATATTTACCAAAACAACAATGTTTCTATGCGGAACGTAGCGATAATAGATTGGGTACTCAGTATTGATGATCCCGATCTCCCTTATTATCCTCCTGGCTCCTTTGTATATGTTGGGAGTTCGAGGGACGAGGAAGTAAATGCAGACGGGGAAGGAACCGAGGAAGGAACCTATGACCTTATTTTGAGAGTCCCTGAGAGTGTTGATGGAAGTCCCCTAACGGAAGAAGCTGAAGTAAGCCTTAGGTTTGATAAGCAGGGATGGGAAATTTTCGAGTCTCAACTTCACGATCGAGAAGATGTGAGAATTAGAGGAGAAGGTGAAATTATTATATCGGGTGCTAATATGGTGAGCTTTAACAATCTGAATTTTCCTGCTAATACGAGAATTCCCATTTATATTGGTTTCAGTTTTTTGATAGATCGGGTTTCGGAAAAGAGTGAATTTGAGTATCATCTTATCCAAAAGCACAGTACTGCACGAATTGAAGTGGAGGAGCATTGGACGGGAGGAGTTCACTTTAGAGTGAAGAAATATCCGAGAGAACCATTCGCTGCCATTGCAACAGTATCGGATTGGGAAATAAACCGAGGCGAATCGGTAACGATTGTAGCAGAGCAGCTAGCAGAAGCAGCCATCTACAATTGGTATGACTCAGAAGACAACCTGATATCCACGGGCGAGAGTATAACCGTTTCTCCCGAGCTTACTCATACATACAAATTAGAAGTAATTGCCCTCGCTGATGGATTTAAAGATTATAGCGAGGACTTAGAAATAACGGTAAATTCCAACAGACGATTAACCGCTTTATATCCCAACCCAGTGGAGAGTCTGGTAGTTATAAACTATCTAGTGGAAGATGTGAGCTCGGCCTATTTGATACTATCAGGGGTTAGCAGCGTGGACATTGGGGAGATTTATCCTTTAGAGGTAGATAATACTGTATTTACCATAAATACTGCTGATTATGAAACAGGTGTTTATACGGTAGCTTTGGTTTGTGATGATGAGATTGTGGATGTTATGGAATTGGTAATCGAATAATGTTTTATGGCAAGGGAATGGAATCCCTCCACTTTTGGTTTAACTAAAAATAACTAATAATAATGAAAAGGTTAATACTTATTGCCTCCTTGTGTTTTTCAATATCTAATGCTTCTGCAGAGATAGTATCTACTGACCAAATTATAGAGGTAATTAATAATCAGAAGATAAGAATAATAAAAAGTGTGACCTTTAAATCTGAACCAGAGCCAGGATGCTCGGCCTTTAAATTATTTACTTATGAAGTGTTAGATGGCGGCATCGTAGATATTCGGTTTTATTATGACGCTAACGGCTTCGGGTTTGGTCTTTCCCGTCCTTGTTCTAGGACAGATACTGTTTGGATTGATTTGCCCTTAAGAGGGATAGGTGGAAACCCATTTCCAGCGGGCATTTACACGATTATTGTACGTGCAGTTGAAGTATGGCATCATAGGATAAAAATTTATCAAATAATAAGTCATGTTGTTGATACCATCGATGATGTAGCTCTTTCTGTAAATAACTATACTGCCAAAACAAATGTCATAGAGGTTTTTCCAAATCCTTCAAGGGATATTTTCAATATGGAATATCCAAGAGGATTAGATATTTTCAATATTTCTTTGATAGACCTGCAAGGAAGGAAAATAAAGCTATTTAAAGGGTCTCAAAAACAATTGAACATCTCCGGAACTCTACCCGGCCAATATTTCCTAAATCTGGAAACCAGTAAAGGAATTATCACTGAGAAAGTGTTGATTGAGTAAAAGTGGATGGGGGGTAACAATGTATAATAAAAACATATATGAAACAGGTGTTTTTATACGGTAGCTTTGGTTTGTGATGATGAGATTGTGGATGTTATGGAATTGGTAATCGAATAATGTTTTATGGCAAAGGAATGGAATCCCTCCACTTTTGGTTTAACTAAAAATAACTAATAATAATGAAAAGGTTAATACTTATTGCCTCCTTGTGTTTTTCAATATCTAATGCTTCTGCAGAGATAGTATCTACTGACCAAATTATAGAGGTAATTAATAATCAGAAGATAAGAATAATAAAAAGTGTGACCTTTGGATCTCAAGTACGGCCAGGATGCGGGCTCTTTGAATTATTTACTTATGAAGTGTTAGATGGCGACATCGTAGATATTCGGTTTTATTATAACACTGCCTTCCACGGGTTTGGTAGCCGTCCTTGTTCTAGGACAGATAACTGTTTGGATTGATTGTCCCTTAAGAGGGATAGGAGGCCCATTTCCAGCAGGCATTTACACGATTATTGTACATGCAGTTGAAGTATGGTATGATAGGATAAAAGGTTATCAAATACTAAGTCATGTTGTTGATACCATCGATGATGTAGCTCTTTCTGTAAATAACTATACTGCCAAAACAAATGTCATAGAGGTTTTTCCAAATCCTTCAAGGGATATTTTCAATATGGAATATCCAAGAGAATTAGATATTTTCAATATTTCTTTGATAGATCTGCAAGGAAGGAAAATAAAGCTATTTAAAGGGTCTCAAAAACAATTGAACATCTCCGGAACTCTACCCGGCCAATATTTCCTAAATCTGGAAACCAGTAAAGGAATTATCACTGAGAAAGTGTTGATTGAGTAAAAGTGGATGGGGGGTAACAATGTATAATAAAAACATATATGAAACAGGTGTTTTTATACGGTAGCTTTGGTTTGTGATGATGAGATTGTGGATGTTATGGAATTGGTAATTGAATAATGTTTTATGGCAAAGGAATGGAATCCCTCCACTTTTGGTTTAACTAAAAATAACTAATAATAATGAAAAGGTTAATACTTATTGCCTCCTTGTATTTTTCAATATCTAATGCTTCTGCACAGATAGCATTTACTGATCAAATTATAGAGGTAATTAATAATCAGATGAGAATAATAAAAAGTGTGGCCTTTACCTTTGGAGTAGTGCCAGGATGCGCGCACTTTGAATTATTTACTTATGAAGTGTTAGATGGCGGCATCGTAGATATTCGGTTTTATTATAACACTGGCTTCATCGGGATTGATAGCCGCCCTTGTTCTAGGACAGATACTGTTTGGATTGATTTGCCCTTAAGAGGGATAGGAGGCCCATTTCCAGCAGGCATTTACACGATTATTGTACATGCAGTTGAAGTATGGTATGATTGGATAAAAGGTTATCAAATAATAAGTCATGTTGTTGATACCATCGATGATGTAGCTCTTTCTGTAAATAACTATACTGCCAAAACAAATGTCATAGAGGTTTTTCCAAATCCTTCAAGGGATATTTTCAATATGGAATATCCAAGAGGATTAGATATTTTCAATATTTCTTTAATAGACCTGCAAGGAAGGAAAATAAAGCTATTTAAAGGGTCTCAAAAACAATTGAACATCTCCGGAACTCTACCCGGCCAATATTTCCTAAATCTGGAAACCAGTAAAGGAATTATCACTGAGAAAGTGTTGATTGAGTAAAAGTGGATGGGGGGTAACAATGTTATAATAAAAACATATATGAAACAGGTGTTTTTATACGGTAGCTTTGGTTTGTGATGATGAGATTGTGGATGTTATGGAATTGGTAATCGAATAATGTTTTATGGCAAGGGAATGGAATCCCTCCACTTTTGGTTTAACTAAAAATAACTAATAATAATGAAAAGGTTAATACTTATTACCTCCTTGTGTTTTTCAATATCTAATGCTTCTGCAGAGATAGTATCTACTGATCAAATTATAGAGGTAATTAATAATCAGAAGATAAGAATAATAAAAAGTGTGACCTTTGGATCTCAAGTACGGCCAGGATGCGGGCTCTTTGAATTATTTACTTATGAAGTGTTAGATGGCGACATCGTAGATATTCGGTTTTATTATAACACTGTCTTCCACGGGTTTGGTAGCCGTCCTTGTTCTAGGACAGATACTGTTTGGATTGATTTTCCCTTAAGAGGGATAGGAGGCCCATTTCCAGCAGGCATTTACACGATTATTGTACATGCAGTTGAAGTATGGTATGATAGGATAAAAGGTTATCAAATACTAAGTCATGTTGTTGATACCATCGATGATGTAGCTCTTTCTGTAAATAACTATACTGCCAAAACAAATGTCATAGAGGTTTTTCCAAATCCTTCAAGGGATATTTTCAATATGGAATATCCAAGAGGATTAGATATTTTCAATATTTCTTTGATAGACCTGCAAGGAAGGAAAATAAAGCTATTTAAAGGGTCTCAAAAACAATTGAACATCTCCGGAACTCTACCCGGCCAATATTTCCTAAATCTGGAAACCAGTAAAGGAATTATCACTGAGAAAGTGTTGATTGAGTAAAAGTGGATGGGGGGTAACAATGTATAATAAAAACATATATGAAACAGGTGTTTTTATACGGTAGCTTTGGTTTGTGATGATGAGATTGTGGATGTTATGGAATTGGTAATCGAATAATGTTTTATGGCAAAGGAATGGAATCCCTCCACTTTTGATTTAACTAAAAATAACTAATAAAATGAAAAGGTTAATACTTATTGCCTCCTTGTATTTTTCAATATCTAATGCTTCTGCACAGTCTGCACAGATAAGATCTACTGATCAAATTATAGAGGTAATTAATAATCAGATGAGAATAATAAAAAGTGTGGCCTTTGAAGTTGCAATGAAGCCATGCCCGAGCTTTGAATTATTTACTTATGAAGTGTTAGATGGCGGCATCGTAGATATTCGGTTTTATTATCACATTTACAACTCCGGGCTCATCTGGAGTCCTTGTTTTAGGACAGATACTGTTTGGATTGATTTGCCCTTAAGAGGGATAGGAGAACCATTTCCAGCAGGCATTTACACGATTATTGTACATGCAGTTGGAGTATGGTATGATAGGATAAAAGGTTATCAAATAATAAGTCATGTTGTTGATACCATCGATGATGTAGCTCTTTCTGTAAATAACTATACTGCCAAAACAAATGTCATAGAGGTTTTTCCAAATCCTTCAAGGGATATTTTCAATATGGAATATCCAAGAGGATTAGATATTTTCAATATTTCTTTGATAGATCTGCAAGGAAGGAAAATAAAGCTATTTAAAGGGTCTCAAAAACAATTGAACATCTCCGGAACTCTACCCGGCCAATATTTCCTAAATCTGGAAACCAGTAAAGGAATTATCACTGAGAAAGTGTTGATTGAGTAAAAGTGGATGAGGAGTAACAATGTTATAATAAAAACATAGTGGACTAAGTATGGTATAGATGCGTTTGTACGACTAAGTTATACTAGTTAAATAATGCGAAGTTGCTTTGATTTCTAAATGCAGCACTTCCGAAATCTCTGACTCTTGATATCATTCAGGTAGGGCTGCTAGAGATGACAAAACAGAGGTTAGAATCTTGCCTTATACTTGCATAATTTCTTCTTCCTTAACTTCTAAAATTGCTTCCACTTTTTTAATGTAGATGTCGGTTATTTTTTGTATTTCAGCTTCGGCATCTTTTATAATGTCCTTGGAAATTCCATCCAGTTTCTTCACCCTATCATTGATTTCTTTTCTCGAATTACGAATTCCTATTCGAGCTTCTTCCGCTTCTGCTTCAGCTCGTTTAACGAGATTTTTTCTTCTCTCTTCAGTTAATGGCGGAATATTAATCATCACCATTTCACCGTTGTTTTGAGGGTTTAACCCCAGATTAGAATTCAATATAGCCTTTTCGATTTCGGGTATCAATTCCTTTTCCCAAGGTTGTACAGAAAGGGTTCTGGCATTCAAAGTATTAATATTAGCGACTTGAGCGATGGGAGTTATCGAACCATAATATTTCACTTTTACATTATCCAGCATAGACGGATTGGGCACCCCTGTCCTGATTTTAACCAACTCTTTTCGAAGGTGATTAATAGACTTGTCCATTTTGCTCCTGGCTTCATCGAGAATTAATTCTATTTCTTCCACTTTCTTAAGGTTTTTAAATTTAGTTCATTATCAGAGTCCCCACAGCTTCGCCGGAAATCGCCTTTTTAAGATTACCGGGACTATTCATATCAAAAACCAAAACAGGCAACTTGTTTTCTTTACTAAGAGTAAAGGCCGTCATATCCATAACATTCAAGCCTTTCTCATACACTTCTTGGAAAGATAAAGTATTATATTTTATTGCGGTTTTATTCTTTTCGGGATCAGTACTGTAAATACCATCTACTCTTGTTCCTTTGAGGATAATGTCGGCATCTATCTCGATTGCTCTTAATATAGCTGCCGTATCAGTAGTAAAATATGGATTGCCGGTACCTCCTCCAAAAATAACTATTCTTCCTTTTTCCAAATGACGAATAGCTCTTCTCCTGATAAAAGGCTCGGCTACTTTATGCATTTCTATAGCGCTTTGCAGACGGGTCGTTACCCCAAACTCTTCTAAAATCGATTGTAACGCAAGAGCATTAATTATTGTAGCCAACATACCCATGTGGTCTGATTGGGTCCGATCCATTCCTTTGCTGGCCCCTTCGAATCCCCTGAAAATATTGCCTCCTCCTATTACTATAGCTATCTCAAGACCGGCTTCAACTACTTCTTTTAATTCTTTTGCATACTCTTTTAATCGCTCCCCATTTATTCCATATTTCTGATTGTCCATCAAGGACTCACCACTGATTTTTAAGAGAATACGTTTATATTTCATGGGACAGTTTTTAAGGAATGTTGGAACAAATATAAAAGGAAGAGATCGGTTACTTATATCCTAAAATTTAGGTGCCATCGAATTATACTAAATCTGCTCCCTACGAACTCACAACAAAACAAGGACAGTTCATAATAAACCGCAGTTTTTAAGTTTAACGCATACCCAAGCACCTACATTCTTAAGCTCACCCTTCTGAATCCTGTAAGAGTAAGCCCTTTTTTTACGGAGCCAAGGTATTTTGCAATGTTCATCTTACTATCGCGAATATATTCCTGTTCCAGTAGGATATTTTCCTTGTAAAACTTATTGAGACGACCTCGAGCAATTTTATCGAGCATTTCTTCAGGTTTTCCTTCTCGACGAGCCAAATCTCTGCCTACTTCTAATTCACGATCTATCGTTTTCCAAGGCACTTCTTCGCGAGTAAGGGCAATAGGATTCATAGCAGCAGCTTGCATAGCTACATGTTTGCCGACTTCTTTTATTTTTTCACTCATCCCCACTAGGGTGGCTAATTTATTGCCAGTATGAATATAAGTAGCAACAAAAGGCGCTTCCAATGTTTCATAAGCCCCTATTTCCAGTTTCTCGCCAATTATACCGGTCTGTTCAATAAGCTTATTTTCTAGGGTTGTGCCCTTGAGATCGAGTTTTAAAAGACTTTCCTTATCAGCAGGCTTATGTTCAAGAGCCATGTTTAAAGTACTTTGAGCAAGCTCGACGAAACGGTCATTTTTAGCCACAAAATCTGTTTCGCAATTCAAACTGACTATTACTCCGAAAGTGGTATTAGAGTTACTAGCGGAGAGGACATAACCTTCGCCAGTTTTTTGGTCAGCGCGTTTTGCAGCGATTTTCCGGCCTTTTTTACGAAGAATATCTATTGCTTTTTCAAAATCTCCTTTTGCTTCTTCCAGGGCCTTTTTGCAATCCATCATACCAGCGCCGATTTGCTTTCTCAGCTTATTTACCTCTGATGCAGTTATCGTCATTTTTTAGAATCAATATAAAATTTCATCTCAAAACTCAGGAGGAAATGACAAGCGATTTTTTATCCATTCCTCTTTGTCAAGCTATCGTTGAAAAATATTTAGCAATACTCTAATCGTTATCCTTGGTATCTTTTAATGAAGCTGCTTTCTCGAGTCTTTCATTAGAGGATTTTTCTTTATTTGCCTCTCTTTCGGATAAACCTTCCTTAATTGCTTCCGTTACTCTTTCTACTAAAACTCGAATGGATTTAGTCGCATCATCATTACCGGGAATAGGAAAGTCGACTTCTGTCGGGTCGGAGTTAGTATCAACAACAGCAAAGATGGGAATATCCAATTTCTGAGCCTCTTTAAGGGCGATGTGCTCTTTATTGATATCTATGATAAATAGAGCTCCAGGTAGGCGGGTCATATCAACGATAGAACCTAATTGCTTATCTCTCTTGGATCTTTGGCGATCTACTTGCAGTCTTTCTTTTTTTGACAGGGTATCAAATGTTCCGTCTTCTTTCATTTTATCTATGCCCTGCATTTTCTTTACTGCCTTACGGATGGTTATAAAATTGGTAAGCATGCCTCCAGGCCAGCGCTCGGTAATGTAAAACATATTAACACTGTTTGCATTTTCGGCTATTATATCTTTAGCTTGTTTCTTAGTAGCTACATACAAGATTTTTCTTCCCGAAGCAGCAATTTTATAAAGAGCTTTAGAAGCTCGCTCTAATTTAGCCTGAGTTTTGTACAGGTCGATGAGGTGAATTCCATTGCGCTCCATAAAAATATATGGAGCCATCTGAGGATTCCATTTACGGGTAAGATGCCCGAAGTGAACTCCTGCATCAAGCATTTCTCTAATTTTGTCGCTTGCCATTTTTTAGAATTAGCCTATATTCACGAAATAATAAGTAGTCACTTAAGAAAATCGACAGGAAGGCTTTCAAAGTAAATCACTAAATTCAAAATTAACGCTTACTGAACTGGAACTTCTTGCGGGCTTTTTTCTGTCCATACTTTTTTCTCTCTGCCATTCTAGAATCACGGGTAAGAAGATCTTTGGGCTTGAGCAAAGCCCTGGAATCTGGATTAATATTGCAAAGAGCACGGGATATAGCAAGGCGGATGGCTTCTGCTTGACCAGTAATGCCTCCTCCTCTGATATTTACATTAATATCATACGAACCTAGTGTTTCAGTAACTTTCAATGACTGGGTTACCTTATAATGAAGAATGGACGTATTAAAATAAGATTTGTAGTCTCTATTATTAACGGTAATAATTCCTTTGCCTTCTTTGACAAAAATACGGGCTACTGAGGTTTTACGTCTTCCTATAGCATGAGTTATAGACATGTTTCTTATTTAACTTTGTCAATATTCATTGCTTTACAGCCTTGAGCTTCCTGCTTATGCTCACTTCCTGCATATACGTATAAATTACGAAAAAGCTGCCTTCCCAATTTGTTTTTAGGTAACATACCTCTTATCGCTGATTCCAAAACTTTCTGAGGTTGTTTGGCTAGTATTTCTTTAAGACGGGTAAAACGCTGACCTCCTGGAAAACCAGTATATGAAACATATTCTTTGTTTTTGTATTTATTCCCGCTGAAGATGATTTTTTCAGTGTTTATAACTACTACATTATCTCCACAATCGACGTGTGGCGTGAAATTTGTCTTGTGCTTGCCGCGCAACAAGAAGGCAATTCTAGAAGCTAATCTTCCAAGAATTTTTCCTTCAGCATTTATTAAAAGCCAGTTCTTGGTAACAGTTCGTTTATTTGCTGATACAGTCTTGTAACTCAAGGTGTTCACAATTATTTTATTACTAGCTTATTTTTCTTAATACCCTTGCCTCCTGAAAAAGGGCTACAAGTTTACAACTAAAATTTATAATTAGCCAAGTAATCTTAAGTTTTTTGATTTTGGTAAATTCAATCACTAAGTAGACAGTTTAAGGCGAAGATAATCGTTCACTATTTTCAATCATATTTTTCCAGATTAGAACGACCAATGATGAGGGTACATGCTATGAACGAAGCTACGATAATTAACTAGATACACTTTCAATCTCACAGGTATGAGCAAGCTCAAATTTTTTGTGAACATCTTGTGTATGCTTAATTATGACCAATTTCTTTGAGTCGGATGTACCTTTAGTGTCTTGGATGGTCACATCCAAGAAAATTACATAGCTGATATGCTCAAAGTTGTATTGCTTATTGAGTGTTATGAGTGAGGGAAACTTGTGTGCTATTCTCACCGTCAGCGGTAACGGTGTTTTTTTGGCTCACGCTTGCTATATTACCCCCGTGTAAAATTCCGATAAACTACAGGAATTTATGTTTAATGATTACATAAGCTGCGATGCTGCAGTTTTATGTTTCATAAAACCTTGACTAGGAGTTTAAGTTTTTAAAAAGAGGATTTTCTATAAGCTTTGCTTTACCTCTCCAGATTGTGACACTATTACAGGGTAATAAATTTCAGTTGTCCATTTAGAAGTATCGGGTTCATTCGTGGGATCAGTTACATATACTTCCCATGGAGCTCCTGAAATCTCAAGATTATTTTCTTTGATATAATCGTCCATAGCATAATGGACTTCTTCTATTCCCTCATAAGGCCCCATGTAAACAGCTTTTAAAGCTTTGCCGCTGTAACTAGTATCTTTCTTAACTCGATCACTACTTGTCTTTTGACTGTGAACGGGCATAGCTACTTCTACTATAGCTATTTCATTTTCCATGTCCCATTTGTGATAGATAGCAAAAGGTGCCCCTGTCATACTTTTCATATCTTCGCCTAAATATTCGCTGATTTCTCTATAACGCTGACCAAAGAAATCGGCCCCCATGTCCTTAAAGGGAACTTCATCAGTAATGCTATAATATTCAGCGGGCTCAGCATCTATCATTATAATTTCCATATCCTCTTCTTCAGGCATGCTTTCGAGCATTTCCTTAAGGTTGGCAAGACTTTGTTCAAAGTCAGGACCTACTCGTTTTTCCATTCCCATCTCAAAAATGCGGAAAAAGAAAGGAAAGCTACCTGCAAAGCTCCAGGTAACTTTAGTTTTACCTCCTTTAACTTCTTCGAATCTCCAATAACCATCAGAGTCACACCACTTACAATTAAAATTAATATGGGTCTTTAATTCTTCATTTTCTGTTACATCAACAATGCTTTGAGTTCCACTGCCTGAGTTACTATCCCACGAGTAACTGGCTCCTGCACCCTGAGTTTGATCTCCCCATGTTGTCGTCGTACTATCCTTTTGAAACCAAATGCCCCATTCAGGCCAGGTTTTTAAATCACTAACAGTAGCATAAACTAGCTCTCGCTTAACGTTGATTATTTCTGAACGACTTACCTCATAGTCATCCGGAAGAATAGTCATCCAGATAGAATAGATGCCTATCAATACAATAGTTACAATTAAAAGTGTTTTTAAAATTTTCATGCAAATTAATTTTATAGAATTATTGGATTCAATAAGTAAAATGTTTTTACTAAGCAAATATGAACTTTTCCTGGATTTTAGATCGAAAATATCTTCTTAACAATGGAAAGAGACAAAAACCTTAATTAAGCATTCTAGACATAGGACGTCAACCTAATTTCCTTACAAGCCTTTTCTTAGGTCCTAATTGCTTATATTTTGCGAGAAAAAGCTGTTAACTTTTCTTTCAGTCTTTTCCATATATACTTTTCCTGCTTTGAGTTTCTCTATTGTCCTAATACCTAATTGATAAATCTTTTTCCATTCCTATCAACAGAATAATAACCAAATCTAATAGGAGTTTTTTATGCCGTATGTGTAGGTAAGCTGACTCGGCCATTTCCAAAACTTCTATTTTGATTGTTCCCGTTTATCTCTTCAGGGTTTTCTTCAAAGGCTTTTATCCATTTCTAGACCGAAACATCATTGCCTTTTAAAAATTTGCCAATTAATCTAAAGCCAAGTCCCTCTAAATACCATTCAAGTGTCTGTCTTTTTGTAGTCAATGGCGTGGCTGTTGATTTTTATTCTACCGTATAACGATACTCACAGTTTTTACATTTATAGCGTAGCACGTCCTTGGGTTTTCCATCTTTAGCGGTTTCCCTACTTTTAAATTTACAATATTTCATGTGGTTTTAGTCAAAAACACATAAGCTATATTCAAATAAGAATTCCAAATCATTCTAAATTTGGCATAACTTCGATTATAGGCCTCTCACTTTCGTCATTATCGGACCAAAAATGACTAACGAGCGAGGATGATCTCAATGAAATTGAGAATTTGGGGAATCGGGGTGAAATGAAATTTTCAGAAGATACAATGGAATTTTCTATTTTTTCTTTCTATCAATTTCATCCCTAATACGGGCTGCCAACTCGTAATTTTCGTCTTTAACGGCTCTATCCATTAGCTTGTAGAGATCATTAAGGCTTTGATTGGAAAGAGTTTCTTTTTTATCGGATGATCTTTTAGTAGAAGCTTTTTTCTCCACTTGGATTTCTTTAAGGATAATGCCAGCTTTATCTAAAATTTCCTTATAGGTATAGATGGGACATTTAAATCGAACGGCTAATGCTACAGCATCTGAGGTACGAGCATCTATAATCTGATCCTTATTATTTTCGCCGTCGCAAACTAAGATGGAAAAGAAAACGCCATCTTGTAATTTATGAATTATCACCTCTTTGAGACGAATGCCGAAGTTATCTGCAAAGTTTTTAAAGAGATCATGAGTAAAGGGACGAGGGAGGCTTATTTCTTTTTCCAGGGCTATGGCAATGGATTGCGCTTCAAAGCCACCAATAATTATTGGTAGCTTACGGTCGCCCTTTCTCTCACCCAAAACCAGCGCATGAGCCCCGGTTTGGGCTTGGCTATAGGAAAGTCCTTTTATATATAGCTGTATGCGGTCCATTTAATTATCGGCCTTGAAGTTTTGTATAGCCTCCGTTAAACGGGGAACTACTTCAAAAGCATCCCCGACTATGCCATAATCGGCAGCTTTAAAAAAGGGAGCTTCAGGATTATTATTAATTGCTACAATGGTTTTAGAGTTACTTACTCCGGCTAAATGCTGTATAGCACCAGAAATTCCAATTGCTATGTAAAGATTAGGACTAATGGAAATACCTGTTTGCCCTACGTGCTCAGTATGTGGTCTCCAACCCATATCTGAGACAGGTTTACTACAAGCTGTTCCCGCATTTAATACTTCAGCTAATTTTTCTAACATATCCCAGTTTTCAGGGCCTTTCATGCCACGACCACCTGAAACAACTCTTTCTGCTTCTGGTAAAGGAATTTTACCTTTTACACGATTCACCTCTTTAACCTCTACACTTGGATAATAACCTGATGAAACAGATCCATTAATTACTTCAGCGGCAGTTCCCTCGCTTTCCTCTAATCCAGTAGAATTTGGAACAAATACAATGATACGTTTATCGGCTTCAGTAATATAATCTACAAAGCCTTTACTGGAGAATACGCTGCGCGTTACAGTAAGAGGAGAAACATGACTTGGAAATTTTGTTACATTGGTAATTAGGCCTGCACTCTCCATTACGGCTAATAAAGGAGCTATCGCTTTACCATTAAAAGTTCCACTAATAATATAGGTGTTACTGCCATTTTCAGTGGCTACCTTTTGAAGAGCATGAGCATATTTATAGTTGTCATATTGATTAAAATCTTTGCCTAGGCTTATTACTTTATTTACTCCATATTTCCCGGAAATACTGGCATTATCTTCCAATTTGCCAAAAGCAACGCCAATAGTCTCGGTGCCCATCATATTTGCTGTTTTAGCAGCGTAATAAGCGGCTTCCCAGGTATTTCTTTTAAACTTTCCTTTCCAGCTTTCCAGAAATACTATTACTGACATACTTACTAATTCCTCGTAGTTTTATTATTAAATTACTTTGGCCTCCTCGTGTAGTAATTTTACTAGTTCGTCTATATTTTCAGGATCTATCATCTTTACATCATCTTTGAGGGCAGGTTTTTCATATGTCCCTACAATGGTTTTAGAAATAGCCTTTGTTGCTTCTTTGACAGTAAGAGGTTTAGTACGAGCACTCATAATACCACGCATATTAGGGATGCGCAAGTCCTTTTCTTCCACTAGTCCTTTTTGAGCCCCAATTACAATAGGCAATTCAGCCAAAAGTTTTTCTCTGCCTCCATCAATTTCCCTGATAAGGTGAGCAGTATTATTGTTTAACTCCAGTCCCACACAGGCATTAACAAAAGGCCATTTTAGCATGGCAGCTACCATACCGGGAACTTGTCCACCATTGTAGTCTATAGATTCACGACCGGCAATCATAATATCGTATTCATCTTCTCGAACTACAACTGCAATTTGTGATGCAACAAAAAAAGCATCAGTGGGATCGATATCAATACGGATAGCTCGATCGGCACCAAGAGCTAGAGCTTTTCTCAATGTAGGTTCAGTTTCTCGTCGGCCTACATTTAAAACAGTTATAGTTCCACCTTGTCTCTCTTTTATCCAAATGGCACGGGTCAAACCAAACTCATCATAAGGATTGATCACAAATTGTACATCTTTTTTGTCGAACTCTTTATTATCGTTAGTGAAATTGATTTTGGCTGTAGTATCTGGTACGTGGCTGATACAAACTAATATTTTCATTCTGTTTCAGATCAGTTTTTGTACATAATATAGATTTACAAAAATAACTAAAGAATCTCCAATGCGGAAAGATTTTAGCAGATTATTAAATTCAAATAGATGGAAACAGCTAAGCTTATGCTTAAATTTTTAGGGTCTAAGCTATGTATGTTCAATAACAGCCTCTGCCTGAAATAAATCATTGGCAAATTTTAACGTTAGCTTTCCTAATAAAAGCCAAGGGGTGTATTATCTCTATCTGGATTTCGGCAATTACAAATGAGGGATAAATATTTTAGTTTGATTGTTAGTAAGGTAGTCCAGAAGTCTATGAGATTTGGCACTTCATCTGATGACAAATTAGATCGGTTTATTAGGGAAACACCAATATTTGATCGACTTCCCATCATAAAAGTGGCGAAAGATCATAAAGAATCATATTTGGGTTATCTCAACTTGTGGCTGGAGAATATTCCAGTAGCATACCTAAATTATGTCAGCGAGAATAACAATATAGGCAAATAACAACGCTACATATTGCCACCATCGTACAGGCTTTCTAAATTCGATCAAGTTTGGGAGATTGATAACCCTTATTACAAAATGTTCCAAGTCCCTTTTCAGGAAGCTACTTTTGTAATGAGAGGCAGCAGATAGAGAATGTGTCGATTAATCATGAGAAGCTTGCCTGAGATGGGGAAAAAGCATTTTGTTATTCTTAAAACTAAGAGTTCTACCAAAAATCCACTTGCATTGAATCCAAGATAGCACTTAAACTAACTTATTTCGAACATATTTAGCAGTATAACTCTCTTTCACTTTTACCAAGTCTTCAGGAGTACCTTCAAAAACCAAGTAGCCACCTTCTTCACCGCCTTTTGGACCTAAATCAATGACCCAGTCAGCACATTTGATTACATCGGGATGGTGCTCAATTATCACCAGGGAATGTCCTTTTTCTATAAGAGCCGAAAAAGATTGCAATAGTTTTTTAATGTCATGAAAATGCAAACCAGTAGTGGGTTCGTCAAAAACAAAAAGCTGATGGCTGTTATTTTGCCTCTTACCCAAAAAAGTAGCCAGTTTAATGCGGTGCGCTTCTCCGCTAGATAGAGTACTGCTGCTTTGTCCCAGAGCTACATAACCCAGTCCCACTTTTTGCAAAGGCATTAGCTTATCTACGATTTTGTGCTGCAGGTTTTGGTCAAAAAAATTAATAGCGTCATCCACTGTCATTTCCAGGATGTCATAAATATTTTTCCCTTCAATCCTCACATCCAGTATTTCAGATTTGAAACGTTTACCGTTACACTCATCACATTTGATGTGCAGATCTGCCATAAACTGCATTTCGATGGTGATCTTACCTTCACCTTGGCATTTATCGCAACGTCCTCCGCCAATATTAAAGGAGAAATAGCCGATTTTGTAACTTCGAGCTTTAGCCATCTTTTGAGATGCAAATAGGTTGCGGATATCGTCATGAGCTTTAATATAAGTGACGGGATTACTACGACTGGATTTACCAATGGGATTTTGGTCTACAAATTCTACATCGGTAATTTTTTTCCAATCCCCTTCCAAGGCAGTATGCTTTCCAATCTTATCTCCATAGCCTCTTAGATGTTTCTTCAAAACGGGGAAGAGAACTTTACAGATAAGGGAACTTTTACCGGAACCGCTTACACCACTGACTACAGTAAGGCAATGCAACGGCACATTGACATCTATATTTTTAAGATTATTTTCCCTGGCCCCCTTCACCGTGATAAATTTACGAGGCTGTTTACGTTCCCTCGGAACATCTATTTGATTGATACCTGCAAGATAACGTCCGGTGTAACTATCTTTCTCCTCTACAATCTCTTTTGCGTTACCTGAAAAAACAACCTTTCCTCCGTGGCTTCCTGCTTCAGGGCCAATATCGATGAGTCGGTCGGCGGCATACATCATTTCTTCATCGTGCTCTACTACTACAACGGTATTGCCTAAATCTCGCAGTTTCTTTACCACGCCGATTAGTCTGTTCACATCGTGAGGATGAAGACCTACACTGGGTTCGTCTAAGATATAGGTGGAACCTACCAGGGCATTTCCCAAGGAGGTAGCTAGATTTATTCGCTGTGATTCGCCTCCAGAAAGAGTGTTGGAAGGCCGGTTCAGAGTAAGGTATCCAAGACCGACTTCTCTGAGGTATTTAAGACGATTGCTAATTTCCACTAAAAGCCTTTCGGCAATTTGTAATTCATAATCAGTGAATTCCAATTGGTCAAAATATTCTGCTACTCGGTCAATCGGCATATTTACTAAATCGGTAATGGCTTTACCGTCAATTTTAACGTATTGGGTTTCTTTGCGCAAACGACTTCCTTTACATTCTGGGCAAGTAGTTTTGCCCTGATATCGCGACAGCATTATCCGATATTGAATCTTATAGCTTTTGGATTCTATATATTTGAAAAAGTCATTTAAACCATGGAAGTGGTCATTACCTTGCCATAGCATTTGTTTTTGGCTTTGAGATAATTCGGAGTAAGGCTTGTGAATAGGGAAATCAGCTTTGGTAGATTCGCTGATGAGTTGGTCTTTCCACTTCTGCATTTTGTCCCCTTTCCATGGAGCGATTGCCCCCTCGTAAACAGAAAGGCCGCTGTCGGGAACTATTAAGTTTTCGTCGATGCCTATCACACTGCCAAAACCTTCACATTTAGGGCAGGCTCCAAAAGGATTATTAAAGCTAAAAAGATGAACCGAGGGTTCCTCAAATTCTATTTCATCTTTTTCAAATCTATTTGAGAACTTGGTTTCTTTTCCGCTCTCAACATCTTCAATTCGACATATTCCCCTGCCTTCAAAAAAGGCGGTTTGTACAGAGTCAGCCAATCGGTTTTGATTTTCTTCTGAAGATAGATCTGCGATAAGACGATCAATTACGATTTCTAGTTTATCTTTCTCAGTGTCTATGGTTTTGATATCAACATCATTTATGCGCTTAACTTCATTATTGATTGCTAGGCGAGTATAACCTTGCTGTTCCAATATGATGAGCTGGTCTTTTAATTTCCTGTCTTTCAATATCAAAGGACATTTAACATATAAACGGGTAGAACTGTTCAACTGATTAACATGATCTATTATGTCTTTTACTTTGTATCGTCTTACTTCTTTGCCTGATACCGGACTAAAGGTTTTGCCAATGTGGGTATAGAGTACTTTGAGATGGTCATAAATCTCAGTAGTAGTGCCAACAGTAGAACGCGGATTATGGGAAATGACTTTTTGCTCAATGGCTATTGCAGGGGATATTCCTTTGATGTAGTCTACTTCAGGTTTATCAAGTCGACCTAAAAACTGGCGGGCATAGGAGGAAAGACTTTCCACGTAACGCCTCTGCCCTTCAGCATATAAAGTATCAAAGGCCAGTGAAGATTTACCAGAGCCAGATAGACCTGTAATAACAGTAAGCTTGCGATGGGGAATAGCTACATCTATATTTTTGAGATTATGGGCTTTAGCACCTTTTATGATGATAAATTGACGTGAGTCAAGTTTTTCGATGGAATTCTCAAGCATAAAGAAATCAAAAATGAAGAGTTGATAAAATTACTGAACTTGCAGGGATTGTGATATAATACAATCGACAAAAAGGAAAACGAAAAGCACCAAAGAATTCCACACTGACCAAGGAGAGTGTTTGGGGTTAAACACAAGACCAGGAACTGGTCTTGTGTAGCTAATCTGTGTTAGCTAATAAATATTTCGTTAGCCGGTATGAGCCCGTAACACAATCAGCTGTTATACGTAGATACTGCAAGAGGAAATGACATGGTACTGTGGACAAGTGTCTGAGTTTCGAGGAGAGGTTGAGTTAGATGAGTCGTATTTTTTGGGAAGATACTAAGAAAGACAAAGTAAGTAGAAACCCTATGATGGCTTGTGCTTGACAGATATAAACACTAGCGTATCAACTATTCTGAGACACGACAAGAACCCTATCAACAGTATTGAAAGTTTTTGGGGCCGGGCTAAACTACATTTAAGAATTTTTCCAGTATTCATTTTTAGTAAAATGCTATCTTCTTTAAAAATCAAAAAGGTAAAGCCTTCTGAGGTCATCAGCGTTAATGATACTAAACACCAGATCTTTTTAAGCAGAGAGATAATAGCCTAACGAAAACCCTAATGAGGCTCAATAATTTTAATGTTGTGATTATAAAGACTTCGGAACGGCAAGATCTAAGACTACTACATTCTCTTACTCTCCGAAGCTTATAAGCTTTATTGTTTGTCCATCACTTGATTGATCTTATCCATCACATCAGAGGCTTTTATCCAATTAAGACAAGCATGATCTCCACGAAAGCAGTGCTTATTCCCGAAAACAGAACAAGGCCGGCAAGTTAGCTTATCAGTTGGGATTTGTACTGCAAAATTCTCATTGTTGCCCAAAGGAGCAAAGCCTGCATAAGAGTGGGTAGCTCCCCAAATGGAAACTACTGGTATACCTGTCAAAGCGGCCAAATGCACATTGAAGGAATCCATAGAGAGCATCATTTTCAGATGACTGATCAAATGCAATTCAGTAGCTAGGTCAAAACGGCCAGCAAGGTTTTGTATCCCTTTGTTTTCAATGATGAGTTCCTGTAAATCTCCTCTTTCAGCTTTACTGCCAAAGAGATAGATAGAAAAGTCTTTGTCAGAGAGCTGTTTTACCAAGCCCTTCATTTTCTCCAGAGGCCATATTTTTTCCTTGTATTGAGCAAAAGGTGCTATTCCTATAGTTCTTTTCTGACTTTTGATATGAGATATGAGATTTTCGGCTTTTTCATTCCGATATTCTAAGCCTGAAAAAGATTCAAGATCAAAATTAAAACCTAAACCTGCTTTTTTAAAAGTTTCCAGGTAACGTTGGGTGGTATGTTTTAAGGGCTTGAAGATTTTATTTTTTGCCCTGGTTAATTGCCTCTTTTCGCCCCAACCCTTGTCAATGGTAAAGACTGGTATAAATCGCGCTTTCCAAAAAAAGGACAAAATTTTGGTTCGTAACACATTATGAAGATCTATGATTAGGTGAGGATCTATTTTACGAGCTATTTCTTTCGACAATTTAAAGAGCCCAATCAAACTCTTGTGCTTTTGGTCAATATCGACACCCATAAAATTGACTTCTAAGGGCTGAAATAAAGATGCCATTCGAGGCCTGGACAGAAAATAAAGCTCCAGACCAGGGTGCTGCTCTTTAAGTTCTTTAATTACGGGAATAGTAAGGGCAATATCGCCCAGGGCAGAAAAGCGCATTACGAGTACGCGCATCTATATATTATTTTTTGAAGTATACAGCACCGGGTTCAATTCCGGATCGTTGTACATCTTCATTTGGCGGTACACTTTCATGATTCTGTAGCCCTTAGCTAAGTCTTCTAGCAACTGGTCGATTGCGAGAGTAAGATCGGTCTTTTGGGTTAGAAGGACTTTATGTTTAAGCTGATTTTTCTTTTTAAGGGTATCCGATATATCTATTCTATTGGCTTCTGTTTCAATATGGTAGATTTTTAAAGCTAGAATAGAAAGCCGGTCAATGGCCCAAGCTGGACTTTCCGTGTTGATGCGAGAATCAGGCTGAAACATGACGTCTTTAAAGCGCTCAAAGTAAAAGCGGTCTATTTTTTCCACCATATCCGTACGGAGCTGATTGCTCTTGTCTATATGCCTCTTTATCCCTAGGGCTTTTTCAGCATCAATTTCGGGGTCACGAATAATATCTTCTAAATGCCACTGCACGCAGTCAATCCAGCTTTTGCCGTACAATAGCTGCCCAAAATTGTCTTTCTTGTACGGGTTTTTTTCAAGGGTATTCACATTGTCGAATTGATGATAGTCTTGTATTGTTTTAAAGAACAGGTCAAATATTTCGATGATCTGCATTACGATAGCTTTTCTACGGCGTTTTTAATTCTTCCGATAGCTTTTCTCAAACTGTCTTTAGGGGCGGCATACGATATTCTCAGGTAATCTGGACTGCCAAATGCCTCTCCTGGCACCAAGGATACTCGAACTTCTTCTAAAAGGAATCTGCAAAGATCGTTACTGCTATTAATAATATAGCTGCGGTAAGATTTACCGAAAAATTCGGCTATATTAGGAAACATATAAAAAGCTCCTTTAGGAATGTTGGTGATAAAGCCAGGAGTGTCGTTTAAGAGATTTAATACCATATTCCTGCGTTCTAGGAAAGCATTTTTCATGTAGACCACTTTTTTAGGGTCAGCTTCTATTGCCGCTAAAAAAGCCCGTTGAGTAATACTACAGGTGGCAGAGGTAAATTGCCCTTGTATCTTATCACAAGCTTTGGCAATTTCAGGAGAAGCAGCTATATAGCCACAGCGCCAGCCCGTCATGGCAAAGCCTTTAGATACTCCATTTATAGTAATTACTCTGTCATAAATATTTTGATTGATCGCCAGACTTGCGTGTTTTTCTTCAAAATTGATGAGCTCATAAATCTCATCACATATGGTATAAACATGGGGATGCCTTTCCAAAATTTCAGACAGAGCCTTTAACTCATCTTCAGTATAAACACTACCTGACGGATTACAGGGTGTGCTGAAAATAAGCATTTTGGTTTTGGAGGTCATGTTTTCTTCCAACTGTTGCGATGTAATCTTAAAGTCGCTATTAGCGATAGTGGGAATAACTATGAGCTTAGCTTCTGCCAACTTTGCTATGGCATAATAGGAAACCCAATAGGGTGCAGGTAATAAAACTTCATCACCCGGATTAAGCAAGCTAAGAGCAACATTAGCGATACTTTGTTTTGTCCCAGTTGAAATTACAATTTGCTCAGGAATATAATTTAAATTATTATCCCTTTTTAGCTTATGGCAGATCGCTTCTCTTGCATCTTTATACCCTGCAATTGGAGGATAATGAGTATAGTTATCGTCAATCGCCTTTTTTGCAGCTTCTTTTATAAATTCTGGAGTATTAAAATCCGGCTCTCCCATCGACAAATTGATTACATCAATCCCGTCATTCCTCATTTTGCGACTCCTTTTATTTATAGCTATGGTTTGTGATTCGGGGAGATTTAGAATGCGTTCAGAAAGAAGACTCATCCAGAGAAAACTTATTATGAGAAAGCAAAACTATAAATTTACGGATATTGTAGCCTTTGTTTTCGCGATATTTACGCACTGTTATAAAAATTGATCATGGAAGTTTTTTGGGATTTGTTGAAATATGCTTTGCCCTCCATTTTTTTGCTGATACTATGTTATATGATGCTATCCAACTTTATGAACAATGAAGAAAAACGCAGGCTATACTTTTCGAAAAAAGAAATACAAAAGAGTGTTTTACTTGTACGTTTGCAGGCTTATGAAAGGCTCTCCCTGTTTCTCGAGCGTATTACACCTGATCGCTTACTGGTAAGAGTATCCTCTAAAAATATGTCAGTTAAGCAGTATCAAAATGTACTCACCCATATTATAAGGGCTGAATTTGAACACAATCTTTCACAACAAATTTACTTGAGTAATCAAGCTTGGCGAATGATCATAACCGCTAAGTCCGCCACAGTGGGAATTATTAATAATATAGCTGATGAGCTGAATCCTGAAGATGAAGGCATTGAACTCGGCAAAAAGATCCTGGGTCAGGTAATGGAGATGAATAGCTTTCCTACTAAGAAAGCCCTGGCTTATCTGAGGGTGGAAGTGAGGAGGAATTTCTAAACAAAAAAGAGAAAGCTCTTTATTTTGTGTCAATATTTATACTTCAGGAATTTGGCCTTTATAAACTTTTCTTCCTCAGTAGAGGTACGGGTGCTAAATGGACCCTCACTAGTGGTGATGCCAGATGCCTTCTTCTGAATATCACCGAAAAGTATAGCGTCAGCTCCTTTAGACCTTGCTTCTTTTATAATCTTTTCCTGGACTTTTTCCATGCTTACAAATTCTCTCGTTTCAGCTTCGAGGGTACCCATCACCTCATAATCTCTTTTGATATCTGCTTCGTCAAAATACATGTCAACTTGATTGGTAGGTGTATATCGCTTGCCTACGTAATCTACTGTTATACAAGAGGTCAATACGAGTAACAACAAGATTACAAGTAGTAAATTTTTCATGGCTATTCAATTTTGTCAGTAGAAAACATCAATTAGCGTTCCAAAAATTCTTCAATGACCCTTTTAGCTGCTAAGTAAGGATTAACTTCATTTTTTTTGACCCGATTTTCAGCCTGTGATATTTTTTCTTCAGCATTCCTGTAAAACTTTCGAAGTAAAATATCTCCTATTGATTCCCTAAACCAACTGATAGCTTGTTCTTTACGGTTTTGACGGAAATAGCCTTTTATTTTTTGTTGTTCTCCAAATTGCTGCACTATTTGCCAAACGTTTTCCATGCCTTTTTTTTCTAAAGCCGAACAAATATCTACCTGCGGAATCCATTCGTTGAGATTAGGAGAAAAAAGCTGTAAAGTCCTGGTATATTCAGCTTTAGCTTTTATAGCTTCTTTTAGATTGTCCCCATCAGCTTTGTTAATAAGCAGCAGGTCAGCCATTTCTATAATACCTTTCTTGATGCCCTGTAGCTCATCGCCGGCATCTGAAAGCATCAACAGCAGGAAAAAATCAACCATAGACTTTACAGCAACCTCAGATTGACCAACTCCTACAGTTTCTACAATAATGATATCAAAACCTGTTGCCTCAAGTAAAAATATGGCTTCTCGAGTATGCAGTGCGACCCCTCCTAAACTACCTGAAGAGGGCGAAGGGCGAATAAAAGCATTTTGATTGACAGAAAGTTTTTCCATACGGGTTTTATCGCCGAGTATGCTGCCCTTGGAGCATGAACTAGTAGGGTCAATTGCCAAAACTGCCACTTTTTTACCTCGCTCTATAAGGTAAGTGCCGAAAGCTTCTATAAAAGTGCTTTTTCCTACTCCTGGTACTCCAGTAATACCAATACGCAAAGAATTTCCACTTTCTGGCAACAAGTTTTGGATAAGTTCCTCTGCCAGCTTGCGATGAATACCTAGCTTACTTTCAGTCAAGGTGAGGCTATAGCTTAAAGTGGCACGGTTTCCCCGTCTAATGCCATTGGCCAAGCTTTCAACCGTAGGTAATAGTTTTTCATGACCTTGGTAGTTGCTAAAATTTGGATTTATGGCATGGTATTTAGTTTCCAAAATTATTCAAATAAGTTGACTCTTACCAAGAAACATTTCCCAAGCAGTCTACTGCGTGTTCTTTTCGTTGAAGCCAGAAACTCTGGCAATTGCTTTGTTGAGTACGATTACTAGATGGCCTATCAGTTCTTCTTTGTTCCATAAAAGCTGGTTGTCTATTTCTATCTTCCTTATATTTCATGCTTGCTATCAATAGGCAATTAGCGTCTTTCCTGGCTCAGTGTTGAGATAAGACTGTTTTTACTTGCCCTTTGGGTTTTCAACTTCTTTGGGCTTATCCATTATGTTTCTGAAAATACTTTTCTGTTTTAGACTTGAGCATCACTTCTAAAATCTTAACCGCCGCATCAGCTATTGAGGTTCCCGGGCCAAATATATCAATTACTCCGGCATCAAATAAAAATTGATAATCCTTTTGAGGAATCACCCCTCCAGCAATCACCAGGATGTCTTCCCGCTCTTGCTTTTTGAGTTCTTCAATTGCTTGTGGGACCAAGGTTTTATGCCCTGCTGCCAGTGAGCTTATCCCTAAAATGTGCACGTCATTTTCTATAGCCTGATGAGTTGCTTCGGCAGGAGTTTGGAAAAGTGAACCGATGTCTACATCGAAGCCCATATCAGAAAAGGACGTAGCTACTACTTTTGCCCCGCGATCATGACCATCTTGCCCCAATTTGGCAATTATAATACGTGGCCTGCGGCCCTCTAGCTCTTCAAATTGATCCGCCAGCACTTGGACTTTTTTAAATTTTTCGTCTTTTTTCATCTCATTAGAATAAACACCTGAAATAGAGTGGATTTTAGCGATATATCGACCGAATATCTTCTCCATGGCAAAGCTGATTTCTCCCAGCGTGGCTCTTTGCTTAGCCGCTTCTACCGCTAGCTCAAGCAAATTTCCTTTGGCTGTTTTGGCACATTTGGTAATGGCATCAAGTGCTGCTTCGGTTTTTTTGGACTTGCGCTCCTTTTTTATTTTCTCTATTCGGTTTATTTGTCTTCGTCTTACTTCGGTGTTGTCCACTTCCAATAGCTCAATTTCTTCATCTTTGGCATTTCGGTAAGAATTTACGCCAATAATCCATTCTTTACCGCTGTCGATACGAGCTTGCTTTTTAGCAGCAGCTTCTTCAATACGCACTTTAGGAATGCCGATTTCAATGACTTTAGCCATACCGCCTAATTCTTCTACTTCTTTAATCAGCTTCCAAGCTCTTTTAGCTATTTTTTCTGTAAGATATTCTACATAATAGCCCCCCCCCCAAGGGTCAACGGTTTGAGTTATGCACAGTTCTTCCTGTAAGATCAATTGAGTGTTGCGGGCAATGTGGGCAGAGAATTCCGTAGGTAAGGCAATGGCTTCATCCAGTGAATTAGTATGTAAGGATTGAGTACCACTAAACACAGCAGCCATAGCCTCAATGGTAGTTCGGGTTACATTATTAAAAGGATCTTGCTTACTCAAACTGTAACCACTGGTTTGGCTGTGGGAACGTAAAGCAAGTGATTTTGAGTTTTGTGGGTTAAACTGCTTTACAATTTTGGCCCACAACATACGGGCGGCCCGTATTTTGGCAATTTCCATAAAGTGATTCATGCCGATGCCCCAGAAGAAGGAAAGTCGAGGAGCAAAGTCGTCTATTTTTAGCCCGGCTTTTAGTCCCATTCGTATGTATTCTAGCCCATCTGCTAGGGTATAAGCCAGTTCAATATCAGCGGTAGCACCGGCTTCGTGCATGTGATAGCCCGATATAGAAATGCTGTTAAAATGGGGCATATTTTTGCTGGTGTATTTAAAAATATCTGCGATAATCCGCATGGAAGGTTGGGGTGGATAAATGTAAGTGTTTCGTACCATGAATTCCTTCAAAATATCGTTTTGGATTGTACCCGAAAGCTGTTCAGGTTTCACCTCTTGTTCTGCGGCCGCCGCTATATAAAATGCCATGATAGGAATCACTGCTCCGTTCATGGTCATAGAAACAGATACCTGATCAAGAGGGATTTGATCGAAAAGGATTTTCATATCCTCAATACTATCTATAGCTACTCCGGCTTTGCCAATATCTCCAATTACACGCATATGATTGGAATCATAGCCACGATGGGTAGCTAGGTCGAAGGCTACAGAAAGTCCTTTTTGTCCAGCTGCTAGATTTCTACGGTAAAAAGCATTGGACTCCTCTGCAGTAGAAAACCCAGCATATTGACGAATAGTCCACGGGCGATTGGTGTACATGCTGGAGTAAGGACCGCGCAAGTAAGGAGGAAGTCCTGCTACAAAATCGGTATGTTGGAGCTTATCAAAATCTTCCTTTCGGAAATGTTCTGGCACTTTTATTTTTTCAGGTGTTTCCCAGCTGAAAGAGCTTGGAGTAATTTCTTTGGGTTTAGCTTTGTATATAGTATTTTGAAAATCGTGTCTTTCCATCTATTTACCAGTATCACAACCTTCCATTTCTTCTGTCAATCTTTTGGCTATAATAGGCTTGACAATTTTACCTCTATAGCTTTTAGCTGTAATGGACTTGGGCTTAATGGTTTCTTCTTCTTTACGATATTTATTTGCTCCTATTAGAATTTTTTGATTTTCATCAAATGCTTTTTGTTCAACTTCAGCAGAGACTTCTATTTTCTCTTGTAACCAAGCCTTTCTTAATGTTTCCACATAGCCTCCTTGTTCTTCTATGGCTTTAAAAAATTTCCAGCTTTTTTGGGCTAATTCTTCGGTGAGGTTTTCAATAAAATAAGAACCCTGAGCAATATCGCTTACTGCGTCTAAATGAGCCTCATACTGGGCAATCAATTGCTGATTTCGGGAAATACGGCTCTCCAAAGTTTCGCTATTATCTTTGCTCGAAATTAAAGGTTTAATGGAAAGCTCATCACATCCGCCAATTACTGCGGCCATGGTTTCGCTAGTAGTGCGAATTATATTGTTGTAGACATCAAGTTTGCTTTTATTGCGCTGGCAGTTTTCGCAATAAATGTGAACGTCGTCTTCAATCAGGTTTAATTCAACCTGCAAATTTTGCCAAAGTCTACGAAAAGCTCGGAGTTTTGATATTTCCCCAAAGTAGTTAGAACCTATGGCAAAATTAAACCAGAATTTATTGGTAGACTTTAATTCTAGGCGATGAATGTATTCGTAGGCTATGCTAAGAGTTATTCCCAATTGCTGGCTTAAGGTGGCTCCAGCATTGGCAAAAAGGTTAGAATTGACGCAAATGCTTTTTAAGCCTTCAGGAGTGGCTTTGGTAAGTTTTTGTATTTCCTCCAAGTCTGTAACCTCATCTTTGAACCAATTGCCAGAGCGGGATAGGTTTTCCATACAGTCAATATTGATAGAACCTCGTATTTGGCTGTATTTAAGCCCACGTTCTTTTATAATCTTGTTCAAGTTATTCCAGACTTCTATACCATTGCCTTCGGTTACAAAATGTATATGGATGTGTTCAATCAATATGTCTTGTAAGAGAGTCTTAAGATTAGGTTTGGGGCCAAGGTAAAAGAGTAGGGCAGACGCTCCTTTATTGAGGTAGTCTAGGGCTTTTTTTTTATCCTCTTTTTCATTATCTACTAAAATCTCCTGTACTACTTGCCAACCTCTTTTGCTCGCAACAGCTAAAGATTGTTCGGGTTGCCAGCTTTCTTTGGTGTACATAGGCCTTATAGTAATATCTTCTTCTAATTGTGAGTGAAAACTACTAACGGATTTTCCTTTGAGATCTTTTTCAATTTTTTGCCGCCAATCTGCTAAGGTATGTGGCTTAAAATCTGCAAAGAGATTTTCTTCGGACATGGGTCAGGGACTTTGGAGCAAAGGTCTGAAAAGCGTTTGGAAATAAGTAAATATTGACAAGAAACAGTTAAAGTATAATTTTGAACTATTCTTCTTCCACTAGGTAAATCTCCTCTCCTGGTCTTTTCATCCAATATTGCTCGCGCGCAAATTTTTCCAGTTTTTCAGGGTTAAAAGTAAGCTCTTCCAGCTGCTTCTTGTCTTTCGCTATTTCCTTTTGGTAGTAGATGATACTTTCTTCCAATTCTTTTATTTCTCGCCTCAGTTCATCGTGAATAAGATAGGAACTTACATCCAGAAAGAGCATCCATATTAGAAAAGCAATAGTGACCAATATATATTTGTTAGAGGCTATCCTAAACCATTTTTGCTGCTGTAAAGAAGCCCACTTTTCTTTCATGAACTCAAAATAAAGATTCTATCAACCTTTTAACGTCTTTAGTAAGTATTTTTTGCCTAATAAGAGATTATTAAAAATCAAGCGGTAAGCTGCAGATTACTAAGATTATGATATGTCCCGTCTTCTATTTGGAGCAACTCTTTATGGGTACCGCTTTCTACAATCTTTCCTCTATCTAAAACGATAATTTTATCTGCTTTGCGAATAGTAGATAACCGGTGAGCGATTACCAATGAAGTGCGGCCTTTCATGAGCCTATCCAAGGAATCCTGAACCAGCTTTTCAGACTCAGAGTCCAGGGCTGAGGTAGCCTCGTCGAGGATAAGTATTTTGGGATTCTTTAGTACCGCTCGGGCTATGGCAACACGCTGGCGCTGGCCTCCTGAAAGTTGTACACCCCGCTCACCAACCAAAGTATTCAATCTCTCATTAAAATTACTGATAAACTCCCAAGCATTAGCCTTTTTGGCGGCTTCAATGATCTCTTCTTCGGTAGCATCGGTTTTACCATAACTGATATTTTCACTTATACTTCCCCCAAAGAGAAAGACGTCTTGTGGTACGATGGCCATTTGATTACGCAACTGAGAAAGAGAGTATTCCTGTGAAGGCTTATCATCAAAGTATAAAGTGCCTGAACTGGGCTCAAAGAAACGAAATATCAAATTAACCAATGTAGATTTTCCCGCCCCGCTGGGACCTACCAGCGCTATTTGCTCTCCTAGTAAAGCGCTAAAGCTGATATCTTTTAACACTTCCGCATCTCTACGGGTAGGGTAAGCAAAGCTTACATCTTTAAATTGAATCTTACCTTTAAAGTTAGGTAATTGGTTTTCGTGTTTTTTTTCTTCAATCTCTTCTTTGGGTTCATCTAGTATTTGCAGGAGTTCTTCGGTAGCACCTATGGATTTTTGCAACCTAGTATATACATTAGCTAGCCCACCAATGGAACCGCCTATAAAACTGGAGTAAATTACAAAACTAAAAAGCTCTCCGATTTGTAATTCTCCTCTTGCAATAAGGTTAGACCCCTGCCAAATTACAGCTATTATAGCACCAAATAATCCAAGTATAATAAACGAGGCAAAAGCTCCTCGATACCTGCCGCCTCTTATTGCAATTTTAGCTACTTTATTGGTTTTGTTACGATAGCGGATGATTTCATAAAACTCATTGGCAAAAGCTTTCACATTGAAAATTCCCTGCAGGGTTTCTTCTACTATAATATTGGATTCAGCTATTTGTTTCTGGACGTTTTTGGAATACTTACGGATAAAACGCCCGAAAATAATGGAAATAACAACTACGGCAGGAAGTATAGCCAACATAAATAGGGTAAGCTTAGCTGAAGTAATAGTCAATAAAGTAATGCCCCCTACTATGATGGTTACTTGCCGCAGAAATTCAGCCAAAGTTGTAGTAAAGGTTTCCTGTAAGAGAGAGATGTCGGAAGAAATACGACTGTTGAGTTCTCCTACTCTTTTTTGGTCGAAAAAGGGAATAGGTAGCTTAATCATGTGGCGATAAGTTTGCTGACGCAACGAAGCCAAGATTTTTTCAGTAACATTTACAAAAAGGATAATCCGAAAGAAAGAGAATATCGCTTGTACTCCTAATATTCCTAGTAATAATAATGCAGTGTGATTTATGTTCTCAATAGTTTTTTCTTTGTTAGTAGCATCAATCAGATTACCCAGAAGCTTGGGAAATGCCAAGCTGGCAGCACTGGAAAAAAACAGAAATACTATACCGAGAAAGAACTCTCCTCGATAAGGTTTTACATATTTGAATAGCCTGAGGGATTTTTTGAGGGGTCTTCTATTGAATTTAACTCTTCTTTTTTCTTCAGTCATTTATTATTCGATTTATAGATTTGCGTAGAGATAATGGCCTTTCCAACAATCTATTCTGTCGGGAATTTCTGCCTAGATTTTATCATAAAATACCAAAAAATGTTTCCTTGGCAACAAATAACGATACAAAAAGTCTCACTGAGTATTGTAGACACAAAAATGCAGGCAATTTCTTCACAAGTTCGAAAGAGACTTTTCCTTTAACTTCTTTATGACCATTGTGAATGTTGTTGACTTGGAACGAATTATCTTTGACGACATCGTTTAATGCTTTCTCTATGTTCAGTTATGACGTAAAAACTGATCTTTTCATCAAATTGCAAAAGCAGTTAGAATGGGATACCAAGCCTGTTCCTAGCTGATTGGACAGAGAATCCAATTTATTTGTGGCAAACGTAAAGAATCTCGTCTTTAAGCAGACAGTAGCGGTTAAACTGCTCGGAACTTAACTTTTCGGAATAGTTAGTAACTTTTACTTTAAAGCCAGTTTTTTCGAGCCGCTGCGGGTAATCTTTACCGTACATCCTTACGTGATCATACTGCCCAAAACGCCTGGTGCGCTCCTTAGGGTCAGTGATAGATGGGTCTTCTTCTGTAATATTCAGTTTAGGATTGGATGGGACCTGAATGATGGCCCAACCATTCGGTTTCAGTACACGGTACAATTCGCTTATACATTGAATATCATCATTGACATGTTCCAAAACATGATTGCACAGAACAACATCAAAGGTATTGTCATCAAAAGGAATATTGTGAATGTCCATCTTTATATCTGCAATGGGGGAATCTAAGTCAGCTGTATGATAATTGAGATTTTTCATTTTGCGAAAGCGGTCGTAGAAACATTGTTCCGGAGCTATATGCAGTACCTTTTGCGGAGCGGTAAAGAAGTTGGTTTCTTCTCTAATATAAAGCCATAATAAGCGATGTCTTTCTAGTGATAAACTTCCCGGAGCCAAAGCATTTTGCCTCTGAGAACTTTCATAGCCATAGGGCAGCATTTTGCGATAGGTGCGCGCATCAATCGGGTCTTCGTATCTACTTCCAGAATAATAGAATTCCAGTAAGGGCCTTACCCAATAACTGATACGGATTAACCAAGGTCGAGAAAGGTTAGTTAAGGCAAAGCGAAAAATGGACTTAACCATTAATAGTGGTTCCTAATGCTTCATAAATGAAGTCAAAAGTAGAGAGTATTTCCGGGTTGCCATCTACTATGGCAACGTCATGCTCAAAATGGGCAGCAGGTTTACCATCAACTGTGTTAATAGTCCAGCCGTCTTTGAGTTGTATGACATGATAGTTCCCAAGAGTAATCATCGGTTCTATGGCCAGCACCAAGCCCTCTTTAAGTATTTTCCCATATCCCTGTCTACCATAATTAGGCATTTGAGGGCTTTCATGCAATTTTTTCCCCAAGCCGTGTCCTACTAACTCACGCACGACACCATAACCATGACTCTCAGCATGTTTCTGAATAGCATGGCTCACATCCCCTAAACGGTTGCCCACCTTCATTTGCTGTATACCTTTATAGAGGCTTTCTTTTGTTACTTTGAGTAGTTTTTTCATCTCGGGGCTTACTTGGCCAACTTCAAAGGTATAAGCCTGATCACCATAATAGCCATTCAATATAACCCCGCAATCGATGCTTACAATATCGCCATCTTGAAAGGGATGATTATCCGGTAGTCCATGTACTACTGTCTCATTAACAGAAATTAACAAAGTACTTGGACAATTGTACAGCCTTTTAAACCCGGGAATGGCTCCCTGACTACAAATAAATTCTTCGGCTTTTTTATCAAACTCGATTGGAATAGCTCCTTCTTTTACCTCCGAGGCCAGCATTCCCAATGTTCTGCTAACAAGCTGTGCAGCTTCTCGAATTAACTCAATTTCCTCTCTACTTCTATATTGAATCATTTAAAATCTGAAAAATCCTTTTTTGGGTTTTCTAATAAATTCTTTGCTGCTGTTTTTTGCACTGACCGTAGAGTATACTTTTCCCCAACCAGGGAAACCGCCAAAGTTGCGATCATCTATGAAGATATCAACATTGATTTTACGGCTCATTATCTCCTGTTTAAATTCTTCTCCGGGATAACTAGAATTGATAGCGTAAAACTCTATGCCTTCGCTTTTACATAGCTGAACGGCCTCTTTCAACTGCTTACCGAAGCGGTAAGTCCATAAGATTAAGCGATGCCCATCATCTTGTAACCTCTTTAGGGTGTCAAAAGCAAATAATATAGGTTCACCCACAGAAGGATATTTATCTTCTACAATAGTCCCATCAAAGTCTATCGCAATAGTTTTTGTGTCTTTAGCAATCATGTTAACAAGGATTTTCCAGTCATAGCTATAGGTTTCTCTAAACCCATAATATCAAGTAAGGTAGGAGCAATATCACTTAGCAATCCGGCATTTAATTTAATATTATTTTCATCATTACTCACTAAAAAACAAGGAACTGGCTGAGTAGTATGAGTTGTATTAGGGGTGAGATCTCTATTAATCATACAGTCGGCATTGCCATGGTCTGCTAAAATAATAAAGGTATAGCCCTTAATCAGTCCTGCTTCTACTACATCCCTGGTGCATTGATCTACAGTCTCACAAGCCTTTATAGTAGCTTCCATATTTCCGGTATGTCCCACCATATCTGGGTTGGAAAAGTTAAGGCAAACAAAATCGGCAGTTGCATCTTTCAATTCGCTAACGGCTGCATCTCTCACTTGATAGGCACTCATTTCGGGTTGAATATCATAAGAAGCTACCTTGGGAGAGGCTATTAGGATACGTTTTTCACCCTCAAAAGCATGTTCTCTTCCTCCCGAAAAAAAGAAAATAACATGAGGATATTTTTCTGTTTCTGCAATACGAATCTGCATTTTTTCCTCTTTAGCAAGTACTTCTCCCAAAGTATCATTGCAAGGGTCTTTCTCGTAAATTACTTTGACGCCTTTAAAGCTCTCATCATAGCAAGTCATTGTTAAGTAATGCAGCTTTAATTTGTGCATATTCCGTTCGTAGAAATTCTGCTGGCTCAAGGCCATAGTTATCTGACGTCCCCTGTCTGTTCTGAAGTTGAAGCAAATTACCACATCATCTTCCTGTATAATGGCCACTGGCCTATCTGCTTCTATCATTAATTTGGGCTTTATGAATTCATCGTTAATTCCTTTCTCGTAGGAAGAAAGAATCGCCTCTTTAGCTGTTGGAAAAGGCTCTCCTATGCCATTTACTAAAAGATCATAAGCCAGCTTAATTCGTTCCCATCTCTTATCTCTGTCCATCGCATAGTAGCGGCCAATTACAGAGGCTATTTTTCCAGTAGTTTGTGCAAGGTATTTTTCCAAATCTTCAGTATGAGATAGACCTGCTTTAAGGTTAGTATCACGACCATCAGTAAAAGCATGAATAAATACTTTACTCAACTTCTCACGATGAGCTGCACTTATCAAACCTTTCACATGCTTTATGTGGGAATGAATGCCTCCATCTGAAAGCAAGCCGATAAGATGAACACTCTTTTGATGTTCTTTAGCATATAGAAAGGCTTCTTTTAAAACAGTCTTATTTGCCAACTCTCCATTATCTACCGATCGGTTGATTTTCACTAGATCTTGATATACTACTCGGCCTGCCCCCAGGTTCATGTGCCCCACTTCACTATTGCCCATCTGTCCTTCTGGCAGACCTACTGCCAAACCACTGGTTCTCAATTGTGTATTGGAATATTTTTGATACAGTGAATCTACAAAGGGGGTATGAGCCTTGTCTATGGCTGAAACTTCAGGATTCTCAGCAATTCCCCAACCGTCCAGTATGATTAATACTGTTTTTTTCGACATACCCCTATACTTATCCCGACCTTCTATATAAGCTATATGCCTTCCCAGCTAGAAGATCATAAAAATGCTTAAAACAAACTAGACCAAACTGATCATTTCCTCTATTGCCTGTTTGATGTTATCACGTATTTGAGTAATATTGGCTTCCATCATATAACAAGGTGCGGTAACAATTTTGTATTCTCGATCAACTGCTATTTCCCTTACTGTTTTCATTTTAGCTATCGCCCCAATTTTATTCATTCCCTGATTAATAGGGTCAATTTCGTAAGGCGAAGCTTCCTTAGTAGTGCCTACAGCAAGTTTAGCATGGTAATCACTTCCTTCCAAAGCTTTAGCGATAGTAGTGGGGCTCATACAAAGCCCAGCGATGGGTTTCGACGTCTTTATCAAATCCAGCAACAATTGTTTTACATCCATATTAATCTCTCCATCAGGCCCTTCAAAAGCCCATTTAGTAATGTTTTTAGCTGTTCCAAAGCCTCCTGGCATTACCAGAGCATCGATGTCTGAGACTGAAACCTGTTTAATATCTTTGACCTCGCCTCTGGCTATGCGAGCCGATTCTATTAACACATTACGGGTTTCTTGCATCTCTTCACCGTTCAGGTGATTGATCACATGATGCTGATCGGTATTAGGGGCAAAACAAAGATAATTATGTCCAGCTTCTTCTATGGACAAAAGGCTTAAAACTGCTTCGTGTATTTCGGTACCATCATAAACTCCGCTACCGTGAAGTAATACTCCTATTTTCATTTTTCTGTTTGGCTCATGATTAAATCTAAGAATATAATATCTTTGTAGTCAACTACGGTACTGATGAAAAGCAACCACATCAAATGTATTCGTTGTATTCGTTTTCTGGGACAAATTTAACGAAATATTGCAGTTTTTGCCATTCATTTATGTCAAATAAAAAATTTAACAAGAATAGCCCTGATTCTATCACTTAACCGCGTGCCCATGTGTCCGTAGACACAGCATTGAGAAGATTAAAAGGCCTTAGAAGAATACTTCCCAGATTTGACAAACTGGATGTAGTTTTCTGTTCCTTGTTTTTCTTTGCTTTGACAGTTGATGCACTGAAATAGTGTTAACAAGCCCTAATTATTACCTGGGTAAGACCTACTTTTAAATAATGCGATATCCAGATTGGCTTGTTCATCTTCCAGATCAAAGCTTTTCTAGTAGTGTTTACTACTTTTTCCCAATCTTCTTTTAAATTCTCACCAAGCATTTATATTTGGTTTTTCTTTTTTAAAGCTTTAAACTGATACTTCTTGAACCTAATTGATATTATACTCACTATTCCTTTAGCTTACGGGCTTATCAAGGGCTTCTACAAGGGTCTTATTAATGAATTATTCTCACTCATAGCTTTACTAGCCGGTATGGGTATTGCTTATACATATTACCCTGACTTTACTGAAAATATCAAGAAAAACTTTCTGTTAAATCTTTCTGAAACCCAGTTGAATGTCATTTCTTTTGCTTCGATCTTCATAATTGTAGCTGTGATTATCTTCCTGATAGGCAAGGTCATTTCTAAATTTTTAAGCGCCTTGGCTCTGGGCTTTTTTAATCGCTTATTAGGTGGGCTTTTTGGTTTTACCAAAATGCTGCTGATACTAATGATAATGGTAATTCTTGTCATTCCAATTATGGAAAAACAAAGCTTTTATGAGGGTAACATGCTTGAGAAAAGTTTTATTTATCAAAACCTCGCATTACTAGGAAGTAGTTTTTTTTAGCAGTTCTAGGAAAAATGACATTTCTCTTACTCATTAATAGCTTTAATACCTGGTAATTCTTTTCCTTCTAGACACTCTAACATGGCTCCACCAGCGGTAGAAACATAGCTCATAGCGCCTTCCATGCCAAATTTTTTGACAGCTGCTACCGAATCTCCTCCTCCTACTAAGCTAAAGGCCCCGTTTTTTGTTGATTTGGCAACTAGTCTAGCCAACTCGTACGTTCCTCTTTCAAAGTTGGAAAACTCAAACACTCCTATTGGCCCGTTCCATAAAATGGTTTTCGATTCCAATAATATTTCTTCCAAATCATTTAAGGTTTGCGGGCCAACATCTAATCCCATCCAACCGTCTTCTATATTATTAGTTTGACTTATTCTCTGCCTTGCATCATTATTAAAAGAATCTGCATTGACCGAATCTTTGGGAAAGAGCATTTTAACATTTTCTTTTTCAGCCGTTTCTAATATTTTTAAAGCCCTTTTCAGATAATCATTTTCTACCAGGCTAGACCCCACTTTTCCCCCTTTTGCTTTAACGAAAGTAAAAGCCATACTACCACCAATAATCAGGTTATCCAGCTTTGGCATCAAATTTTCCAATATGCCAATCTTTGAAGACACTTTGGCACCACCTATTATAGCCGTAACGGGAGATTTACCCTCATTTAGCACTTTAGACACATTTTCAATTTCAGCTGCCATTGTTAAACCAAAAGCTTTTTTCCCATTAAAAAATTTTGCTATCACAGTTGTACTAGCATGAGTACGATGAGCTGTACCAAAGGCATCGTTTACGTAAAAATCTCCATTTTTAGATAGTTTCTCAGCAAAATCTGCAATCCCCTTGCTTTCTTCTTCATAAAAACGGAGGTTTTCCAACAGCACAATTTCTCCCGTTTTAGCAGCTTTAGTTATTTTCTCTACTTCTTCACCTATGCAATCTTTAGCAAAAGACACCGTCTTTCCACTTAGCTTTTCCAAGGTGCTGATAATATTTTCTAGACTCAGCTCTTTCTGATAACCTTCTTTAGGTCTTCCTATGTGAGACATCAAAACTGGAATACCGTTCTTCTCTATTATAGTCTCAATAGTGGATATAGTTGTCCTAATACGGGTGTCATCCGTAACTTCTAACTTATTATTTAGAGGAACGTTAAAATCTACCCTTACTAATACTCTTTGTCCTTGAAAATCTACGTCATTTACAGTTGTCATTTTCAATTAATTTGTAGGACTTCAAAAATACGATCTTTACGGTTAAGGGGTATCGAACAAATGAAATTTGCCGAAGTTGCTGGGCATGATAAGCTGAAAAGTGATCTAATAAGATTAGCTAATAATGAAAGAATGGGTCATGCTTTCCTTTTTTATGGGCCGGAGGGAAACGGGGCTTTGCCTTTATCACTTGCCTTGGCTCAATATCTTAGTTGTAGAGATAAAAACTTGGATGACAGTTGTGGTAGATGTTTGAATTGCAGGCTTTTCTCTTTCTATAATTTCCCTGATGTTCATTTTGTTTATCCCGTGGCTAAAACCCAAAAGACTAATGATAAACCTTTAAGTGGTGACTTTAGGGAAGAATGGAATGCCCTGTTAAAAAGCGAAAAGTATTTTGGTCTTTTCCGTTGGTTAGAAACACTGGGAATCGAAAATAAGCAGGCTCAAATCAATATATATGAGAGCTTGGATATTTTTAAAAAGCTGAGTCTCAAATCATATCAAGGAAAATACAAGTTTGTAATCATGTGGATGCCAGAGCGTATGAATAGCAGTGCTGCTAATAAGATTCTCAAAATACTAGAGGAACCGACTTCTCATACTTTCTTTTTTCTAATTTCTGAAAGTCCGAATGTCTTACTACAAACCATTATCAGTCGCTGTCAGAAAATACAAGTGAACCGATATTCTGTAGCTACTACTAAACTATTTTTAAAGGAAGAAAAAAAGCTGGACAATGACACAGCTTCAGTTATTGCTCAAATAGCTGAAGGCAATTTATCTCTTGCCGGAAAGCTTGCTGGGCGTTCTGAATCTTATCGTAATTATGTTGTTCACTTCAGTTCATGGGTAAGAGTTTGTTTTAAAGCGGATATCTATCAAATTATTCATTGGGTTGAGGGTTCTGCATGCTTTGAAAGGGAAAGGCTAAAAGACTTTATTAAATTTTGCGCTGATATTTTCCGACGGGCTTTTGAATTAAACTACGTGGATGCCGTTTCTTCCAATGATGTTTTTGATAACACTGACTTCGAACTCCAAAAATTTGCACCTTTTGTTAATTCAGCAAATGCTGCTGATATTTTGGAGTTAATTGACACGGCTATGTGTGATGTAAGCCGAAATGCTAATTCGAAGATTGTCTTAACGGATTTGAGTCTTAAAATGGCGAGAAAACTAAATGGCGAGAAAACTAAAAATTAATTCTTGATTTTCTAGTTCCTTAACAAACAAGCGTATATAATCTGGCGCTCCTTAACTTTTCAAATTTTGAACGGATTTAGATATACTAGAAAGAGGTGATTCGGTTATCATTTAAGCTTTATTTTGCTTTTCCCAGAATATAGATCAAACTACTGGCATTTTTTATTCTTCCGGCCTTTAAGATTACTTATTAAGCCCTTTAAAAGAGCCCTTATCGGGATTTTCTTTTTTCTGACTTTATTTTTCTACTTAAAAGGCTAATATAAATGCTGTCAAAAGGTGCATTTTTGATATGTACCAAATTAAAACCCATAAAGATTTGCCAAGTCTATGGTATTCTCTTTGGGAAAGTGAAATAAGTGCAAAGGCACGTCTAAAGCAGCCCAAGAATCTCGATAAAACTCAACATCATAGGATTCATGATTTGGAACAGCTATTATGAAGGATGCCTTTAGATGGGAGCTTCTCGTAAAAGACTTTAATATAATGCCCCTAGGTTTGGAAGTTGCTCTAAAACATGCCATAGAGTTATACGGGAATAGATCTCTTTATTTTTCAAATTGCTTTGGTTCTATAAAGAGTAATTCCGTTTTTATTTTTAGCAACTTTTCTAGTTCGGTTATCGGGCTTGACTCCTGATATTATCCAATCCATTTTTAGCTTCCTTTAAGAAATACCCCCTACCTGCTGTATAGTCTAGGAAGCTTTTACCACATCCACATATTGATTAATAAGCCCAACTTTATTTTTATTCGCCATATTTCTTACCCGAGATATACTCAATTGAACAGGCTCTTTTTTCGTCAGCATGATTTGTGTAATCTTCATATCATAGATATTTACCGGATTCCTCATCTGTTGGTTTTAGACTGGTTGTTCACAAGTGACAATCGTTGCATTCTCGTATTCGAAATAACTTCCCATTTCCTCTAAAATAAAGAAGTCGGGTAAATGTTCTTAAAAGAATTTACTCTACAAATGGGACAGTTTTCTACGGTAACCATTTATGCTCTATGTGGAACCTTATCGACCCATATAAACTAAAAGCACATTAATGTCCGATGGGTTTACTCCACTAATTCTCCTAGCTTGTTTAATACTCACAGGTCTAATTTTTTTTAGCTTTTCTTTCGCCTCATAACTAAGGCTCATTAATTTGGTGTAATCAAAATCTCTTGGAATATTTACATTCTCTAATCGATTGAGCTTTTGAGCATTATCTTTTTCTTTATCTATATAGCCCCTGTATTTGAGTTTAATCTCTACCTGTTCTTCAACTTCGCTGCTTACTTTATTATTAATTAAGTAAGCAGCGAAGTAATTTATATTGGCTAAGTCATTGATTGAAACTTGAGGTCTACTCAAAAAGCTATATAGCTTCATTTTTTGATGAACTTCTGCACTATTGGCTTTTTTAAGTATTGGATTGATTTCCGATGGTTCTACATTCTCTTTATAAAGCAAGTCTTCTAGTCTATTCACTTGTAGCATTTTTTCATGGAACTCTATTAGTCGATTATCGTCTATTAAGCCTAAACCATAGCCCAATTGAGTTAATCTTTCATCTGCATTATCTTGTCTCAATAAAATTCTAAACTCAGCCCTGCTGGTAAACATTCTGTAAGGCTCTTCTGTACCCTTAGTAATTAGGTCATCTGTTAAAACCCCAATGTACGCTTGATCTCGATCGAGAATGAAGCTGTCTTTTTCATGAACCTTATTATGGGCATTAATTCCGGCAATTAGCCCTTGACAGGCGGCCTCTTCATAACCAGTAGTTCCGTTAATCTGACCAGCGAAATAGAGATTCTCTACTAGCTTAGTTTCTAATGTATACTGGAGTTGAGTTGGCTGGAAGAAATCATATTCTATAGCGTATCCAGGCCTAAACATTCTAACGTTTTCAAAGCCTAGTATTGAACGAAGAGCCTTGTATTGTATATCATCCGGAAGGCTAGTACTAAACCCGTTTACATATACCTCAATCGTATCCCAACCTTCAGGCTCAACAAATATTTGATGACGGTCTTTATCGGCAAACCTGTGTATCTTATCTTCTATACTGGGACAATAACGAGGTCCTGTGCTTTTGATTTGGCCATTAAACATAGGGCTTCGATCAAAGCCCGATTGCAAAAGTTCGTGAACTTCTTTATTAGTATAAGTAATATAACAGCTTTTTTGTTTCCTCAGGGTTTTAGTTTCTGATGAAAAACTAAACTTCCGTGGGGTTTCATCACCTAATTGTTCTTCCATTTTGGAATAATTCAAAGACCTTCCATCCACTCTAGGGGATGTTCCCGTTTTCATTCTCCCCGATTCAAAACCGATTTTGATCAAATCTTCCGTAATTCCCGTAGCCGCTCTTTCACCAACTCTACCTCCACCAAATTGTTTATCCCCAATATGAATAAGACCATTGAGAAAAGTTCCATTAGTAAGAATCACTGCTTTTGCTTTAATCTCCAAACCTATTCCCGTTTTAACTCCAATTACCTTTCCATTTTTCGTGATGACTTTGATAACCATGTCTTGGAAAAAATCAAGCAGAGGAATTTTTTCCAAAGCCAATCGCCATTCTTTTGCAAAGAGCATCCTGTCATTCTGAGTTCTAGGAGACCACATGGCGGGGCCCTTACTTTTATTGAGCATACGAAACTGGATCATAGTTTTATCTGTAATAATACCGCTTAGCCCTCCTAAAGCATCTATTTCTCGTATAATCTGTCCTTTGGCAATTCCCCCCATAGCTGGATTACATGACATCTGACCGATAGTTTGTAAGTTCATGGTTATCAGGAGAGTCTTGCTACCCATACGTGCTGTTGCTGCTGCCGCTTCACAGCCCGCATGGCCTCCACCTACTACTAATACATCATACTCTATATCAAACATCTTTTATCGTTTTATGTGAAACATCTATAATTAACTGTATTTCAATTCTTTGGAACGTAAATTTAAATAAAAATCTTCCTTCTCTATCATTATCGCCGCTTCTCTACCAGTTTTATCTTGATATCCCATTAAATGCAATAGACCATGGGTCATAACCCGAAACAATTCTTCTTCAAATCTCAGTCTCAATTTCTCTGAATTACTTTGAACAGTCTCTATACTAATCAGCATTTCTCCAGTTAAAGCTATACCTTCAGTGTAATCAAAAGTTATGATGTCAGTATAGTGGTCATGATTTAAATGGGACTGATTGATTCTTAAGATTTCTTGGTCATCAACAAAATGATACAGCATTTTTTTAACCTTATACCCTTCTTGTGAGACAACTTTATTCAGCCAGTTGACGATGAGATGTTGATCTTGCTTTAATGGAAAATTTTGAAAACTAATCAAGGTTGAGCTGTATTTAACAATAGATTGGCCTTTTGGCGATAATAATTTTTAAGCTTTAAAGGAGTTAAAAGGATTTCTTCATCAAAAGGATTTTTCTCCTTTATATACTTCTCTATAAGACTTTGCTCCATTCGTATTTCTTCAGAAGTTTTAGACTCTCTATCCTCTTTCTGATCTTGTTGCATTTCCGCTTTTTCAGATTCTAACAAACGGATTTCCACTTCCTTTAGCCGTTCTTTATAAGTGTACTCAAATTGACCACTAAGCAGGTCCTTTTCCAATTCTTCCATTTGCTTGATAGCCTCTTGTATATTGCTCTTTGAATCATTATTACTGATTTTCTCATTCAGTTCTTGCAATTGATTTCTCAATTGTTCCTGCTGGCTTAAAATCTTGATTATTTCTGGACTATTGTTTCCTTTATCTATACCCCCCTTCTTTTGCTCGGTTAGTTTTTTGCCTTTTTGTTGCAGTTGGCTTATCTGTTCTCCTAATTGTTGTTGTAACTGTCTCATATTAGGCAAGCTGGACTTACCTATTTTTGGTTTTTGGCAGGACTGCTTGCCCGGCATTTGCACAGACATGATTTGTTGCATTTGCCGCAAACTCTGATCCAAAAAAAAGGCCAAATTATTAGCAGCAGTCATTACGTACTGTTGACTCGCAGCTGCTTGCAAAGAATTTCTTTCTTCGAGTTCATCAATACTTTTATCTAAATTGGTTTTCACATCAGCCATCTCTTTAAAAACCATTTCTTTGATTTGAGTACTGCGTTCGCTCAAGGCTACAAGACTGTCTTCTATTATTTTGACTCCCTCTTTGATCTTTTGCTGCTCAGTAAGAATAGCCCTCAACTGAGGGTCGTCAATAGAAACAGATTTACTCAACTCTGCCAAGCCCTCTACTCCATGCGATAAGATTTCTAGATTCTCTAATATTTGTCTGAGATCTCGCATGTCTTCTGTCATAAGTTGTTCTTGCATGTTCATTAAATTTTGTTGTAATTGCCGGCTCATTTCCTGCATTTTCTCACTTGCTTTTTTTTGATTTTGGTTTGCTTTCATAGGCTGGCCTTTCTGCATATTCTTCTGAGAATGCTCTATCTGCTGTTGAATATCTTCAAAATTTTTATCTAATTCCTGCTTATTGTTTTCTAACTTAAAAAATTTATTTTGTTTCTCCAATTTTTCAACTTCTTCCTGTATTTTTGTCAATTCTTCTGCTAGCTGTCGTTGCTTTTTACCCTCATTAGGGTGATCTGACTCAGAAAGTTTCTTTTGTTTTTTTGCCAATTGTTCCAACTTTTCGGATTGTCTTAAAACATCTTTCTGAAATTTGAGATCTTCTAGTAAGTTTTTGTCTCTTTTGGAGCTACGCTGATTTTGCTCATTAGCTTTCTGTAGGGCTTCCAGTTTTTCCTGCAGTTTTTCTGTATCGAGTTTCTCCATTAGCTTCTGGATATCCTCTATCAGCTTTTCTATTTTGTCCTGGTCATTATCGTTTCTAATTTCAATCAGTTCTTTTTCCTTTTTTTGCAATTCCTCACTCTTATCAGAAACTTTATTCTCCTTCCTTTGCAACTTTTCTATCTTTTTATTCAATTCTTGCCGTCGCTTAAGTAGTTCTTCTTCTTTTTGCAACAGCTCTTTGAGTCTTTCCTGCTCACGGTATTCCAGTTTCTTGCTCCGCAGTAATTTTTTTCTCAAAGCCTCTATTTCTTTCTCTATCGCTTCGTCCAATTTTTCTAATCGGTCTCTTTCATTTTCAATATTTTCATACCCTCTGTTTATATCTCCCTCAATTTCTTCTGCACCCTTTAACTTAAACTGAAAACGATTAGACTGTGCAGCCTTAGGTCCATTTATCTCATCGTTATCATATATTTTTAGATAAATGCTAAGGCTCTTGCTTTCATTGGTAAGAGCTGGATCCAACTGTAATGTGTGAGTAAAACTTTGAATGGGCTCTTTTTTATTGATATTGAGATGCTTTACTTTAGGTACATCCTTCTTTATTAAACACAGCTGAAGATCTGTAAATCCATAATCATCTGATAAAGAACCTTTTATAAAGATAGTATTTTGATAGACCGTATCTTGGTAATACTCTACTTTAATGCTGGGATACTGATCTTTTAAGATGGCAATTGTATTGGACAATTCCCCTTGCTTAGAGAATTGATCATTCTGAAGATCTATACGGTAACTTAAATCCCGTTTCAGCTTTTGACTAAGGGAAAATTGTTCCCCCTCTCTCTTAAAAGCTATAGCAGTATCTTCGGTTATTAAATGCGCTTGTTGAGTTTCTTCAGCCAGCAAGTTCCATCTTACTTCGCTGCCTTCAGGAACACTAAATTTATTATTAGTTTTGGATATGTAGAGCCTTAGGCCGGTATATTGGGGTGGTACTACCTGTATCAACATGTTTTTTATTTTGGGTACAGGAATCACTTTAACATCATAGACTCTACTGAGAAATCCCGAAGCTTTGTATCGGAAAGAAAAACTTTCTTGTACATTTTCAAAAACATAATTAAACTGCCCCGGAGAAATGGATACCATTCTGGATTCCCCTTCCGGGTACTCTATCAAAACGCTAGAGGGAACCTTATCCCCGTTTAATATTAGGTCTAGTTTCAAATCTTCTCCTCTCTCTACAATGTATTCTTTATCCGTTATAAACTGAAAAGGTGCTTTGGGTAAAAACTCCTGCTGGTATTGCACAATCCTTTTTCCAGATTCTGTGACAGAGCTTAAATTACCGGTCAACCACAAGAATAGGAAAATAGAAACCGGTATTAATAGAATAGGCCAGTATTTTGTATTTTCTTCTAGGTTAACGGCATTCTGGAAAGAAATATCACTCAGTTTCTGGATCTTCTGATTAATACTTGCTTTTATCAGTTCACTGTCTCTATTCGATAATTCATGTAACTGGAGTGTATTTAAAATTTTGTCATCTACTCGGGGAAAATGCTCCCCTATTAATCGAGCAGCTTGAGCATAATCGAGCTTCCTGTGAATTCTGAATAATCCCAATAAAGGCAAGAAAACATAATAAAAGGAAATTAAAGTAATCCCAATAGTCAATAAAATCAATAGAAAAAAGCGTACGGATGAATTAAACCTCCCAAAATATTCCAAACCGGAAAGAAGTAAAAAGTAGAGAAGACCTATGCCGGAAAAATAGATCAAGCCCTTGAGTAATTTGCTGAGATAATATTTCCTAGAAAACTCTTCCAGCTTGTTAGTCAACGTATCAAATCCCATAGTGTCTCATTTAAATGTATCTCATTCCATGTAGATTGTTGGAATCAAAGTTACAAAGCCATTATTTAAGATAATTATCTTTGCATTTCCAAAATGGTGCCATGAGTAACACAATTGGAAAAATCGGAAAAGTCAGAGTCCGTTTTGCCCCCAGTCCAACTGGGCCATTACACATAGGTGGCGTGCGAACAGCGCTATATAATTATTTGTTTGCTAAAAAACACAAAGGAGATTTTATTCTGAGGATAGAGGATACCGATCAAACTCGTTATGTGCATGGTGCAGAAGATTATATTATCGAGTCGCTGAAATGGTGTAAAATCATTCCCGATGAAGGCCAGGGTTTTGGAGGAAATTATGGCCCCTACCGCCAATCTGAAAGAAAAGATATATACCGCCAATATGCTGAGCAATTGGTAAATGATGGATATGCCTATTATGCCTTTGATACGGCTGAAGAGCTGGACAGAGTACACAAGCTGGCCAAACAGGCAAACACGCCCAACTGGCAATATAATGTGGTGACCCGTGCCAGCATGAAAAACTCACTAACTGTTCCCCGAACAGAGGTGGAAAGCCATATTGCTAATGGATCTCCTTATGTGATACGCATCAAGCTGCCACATAATGAAGAAGTGAAGTTTGAAGATATTGTAAGAGGCTGGGGGTCCGTAAATACCAATAACATGGACGATAAAGTTCTTTTTAAGTCAGACGGCATGCCTACTTACCATTTGGCCAAAGTGGTAGACGATAAATTAATGAATATCAGCCATGTGATACGTGGTGAAGAATGGTTATCTTCCATTCCGTTGCATATTCTTTTATATCGCTACTTAGGCTGGGAAGAAAGCAGGCCGCAATTTGTACATCTTCCCTTAATATTAAAGCCCGAAGGCAAAGGCAAGCTTAGTAAAAGAGACGGTAACAAGTTGGGGTTTCCGGTATTTCCTTTGCAATGGAAAAATCCTGAAACTGACCAAGTATTTTCGGGCTACAAACAACAAGGCTATTTTGCCGAGGCCTTTATCAATATGTTGGCTTTGTTAGGTTGGAATCCAGGGACACAACAAGAGCTATTCTCTATGCGGGAATTGATCGAAACTTTTTCTCTGAGAAAAGTAAATAAAGCGTGTGTGCGCTATGACCACAATAAAGCCAAATGGTTTAACCAGCAATATCTACGCGTGAAAAGTGATGAAGAACTAGGAAAACTTTTAGTTGAAAAAGTGGAAAATAAAGGAGTAGAAGTTGCATTAGAATATGCCACTAAAGTAGCTTCCGTAATGAAAAAGCGGGCTCATTTCATCGACGAAATCGTCACTAAAGGAGATTTTTTCTTTCAAGCTCCTACAACATATGACAAAAAAGCCATTGATAAAAAATGGGATGTTGATACCCATCACCACCTAGAGCAGTTAAAAGAGCACTTCAGCCTCTTACAACATTTTGATGCCAAGAACATAGAAATGGCTTTTAAAGCTTACCTGACGAGTAATAATCTCAGTTTTGGCAAAGTAGGACCTGGCTTTCGTCTTGCGATCACTGGAAAGGAAATAGGGCCCTCCATATTTGATATCTGTGCCATAGTGGGTAAGAAAGAAACGCTGAGGAGATTAGAAACAGCCCTCGAAAAACTATTTGTTTTGAATGGATAAAATAGTTGTTGAAGGCATCAAGCTTTTCGGCTATCACGGTTGTCTAGATGAAGAAGGCAAAATAGGTACGAATTACAGAATAGATGTAACCGTTTGGGGAAATCTTTCCATGGCTACTAGAAGTGACAAGCTAAAACACACTATTGATTATGTAATTATCAATAGTATAGTGAAAGGAGAAATGGCTATACGCTCCAAGTTAATAGAACACGTGGCCAATCGGATATTAGAGCGGTTTTTTATTGAAATACCACTGCTGCAAAAAGCTCAGATAAAATTATCCAAGCTTTACCCCCCCATTAATTGCGATGTGGAAAGCGTAAGTGTAGTGTTGAAAAAGAAGCGGTAAACGACTCTTAGGATTGAATTTGTAATTTTGGGAATCACAGTTCAAGAGTCTTTTCCACCAAATTATCCCCGCTCATCAAATGCTCAATGGGATTTTCCAGAACTTCTTTAATCTTAACCAGAACTCCTACCGACTCCCGGCCATCAATTATTCGATGATCATAAGAAAGGGCTACGTACATAATAGGGCGAATGTCAATTTTTCCCTTGATAGCTATTGGACGCTCTACAATGTTGTGCATTCCTAAAATAGCACTTTGCGGTGGATTGAGAATAGGGGTAGATAGCATAGAGCCAAAAACCCCACCGTTGGTGATAGTAAAAGTACCGCCTGTCATCTCATCTGTAGTAATTTCATCTTTCCGAACGCGATTAGCCAAACGCTTGATTTCTTTCTCTATGGCAGCAAAGCTCAGATTTTCAGCATTGCGAACTACCGGAACCATTAAGCCTTTGGGACCGCTAACAGCTATACTAATATCATAGTGATCAAAAACTACAAGGTCATCTCCGTCTATCATAGAGTTTATCTGAGGAAACTCCTTTAAAGCATTTATTACGGCCTTAGTAAAGAAGGACATAAAGCCAAGGCTCACACCGTGGGTTTCCTTAAAGTTTCCCTTGTATTTATTTCTCAATTCAAAAATGACACTCATATCTATCTCATTGAAAGTAGTAAGCATGGCTGTTTCGTTTTTAACTGAAACTAGACGTTGAGCAAGCTTTCTGCGCAATAACGACATTCTCTTACGCTCATACCCCTTACGAGCATTATCCGGAGAACCCATAGAAGCCTGAGCTTTTACAGCATCGTTTTTAGTAACACGGTTATTTTTTCCCGTCCCAATTATGTTTTTTGGATCAATGCTTTTTTCATGCAGTATTTTACGGGCAGTAGGTGAAGGGATACCTCTAGCATAGGTTTCTTTTCGATAGGGGGTTTCTTCTTTACTCTCAAGTTCTTTATCTGGTGTTTTTGTTTCTTTCTTCTCATTTTCCTCAGGACTCCTGGCATCGGTATTTATAGTTGCAATTACTTGCCCGACTTCTATGGTTTCGCCATCACCTACAATAATAGATATTACTCCGGACTCCTCTGCACAAATGGCGAGAGTGGCTTTATCTGAATTGAGTTCTACGATTTCTTGATCTTTTTTTACGTAATCTCCGCTGGAAGCAAACCATTCGGCTATTTCGACTTCCGATATTGACTCTCCAGGAGACGGGACTTTGACATCTATGTTCATTTCAACTTTATTCTTTAGAAGTTAAAAATACTGTGTATCAAATTTTCCTGTCTGTTGTTGTGAGCTTTTACAGAGCCATCAGCCGTACTTGCGCTGGGAGGCGGACTGATTACTTTGTCAATTTTAATAGGAAAATTTATCTGTACGAAATAAGCAGCGCCCATATTGGCGGGTTCTTCCTGTGCCCAAATTACTTTTTCCACATTTTTATAGCTGGCAAGCAATTTTATTATTTCCATTTCAGTAATGGGATAAAGTTGTTCTACTCGAACGAAAGCAATATCATTCCTCATTTTTTCATCTCGTATACGATCTACATCATAATATAACTTACCACTTAAGAATATCAGCTTTTTTACGTTGTTTTTATTGGTAATTCTTGGGTCATCTATTAATTCATGAAACTGACCCCTTGCAAGATCTTCTAGTGGTGAAACCACTTTGGGATGCCGCAGCAAACTTTTGGGTGTCATGACTATTAGTGGTTTTCTAAAATCCCTTAGCATTTGTCTTCTAAGAAGATGAAAGAGGTTAGCCGGTGTAGTGATATTCATCACCTGTATGTTATATTGTGCACATTGCTGTAACCAACGTTCCAAGCGAGCGCTAGAATGCTCTGCACCTTGTCCCTCATATCCATGTGGGAGATAAAGCACTATTCCATTCTGGATTTTCCATTTATCTTCAGCAGCTGTCAGAAATTGGTCTACAATTATTTGAGCCCCATTAAAGAAGTCTCCAAATTGTGCTTCCCAGATTACTAATGTTTCCGGAGATGCCATGGCATAACCATAATCGAAGCCAAGGACGCTATATTCAGACAGTGGAGAATTATAGATGGCAAAACGGCCTTTTCGTCCTTTAATGTTATTAAGTGGGATATGGGATACCTCTGAAGATTCTTCTACAATTACGGCATGGCGATGCGAAAAAGTTCCTCGTTCACTGTCTTCACCACTAAGCCTCACATTGTAACCATCCATGAGCATAGAACCATAGGCAAGTAGTTCGACCATTGCCCAGTCAAGGGAGTTTTTTTCATGGACCATATTCCAGCGCTGTCTCATAAGCTTTTGCGTCTTGGAAAAGAACTTTTTATCTTCAGGAAGCGAGCTAATGGTTTTAGCAATCTGCCTTAGTTTTTGAAGCTCAAAAGAAGTGTCTATCGGCTCATAAAGGTCTTCTTGATTTGCAATAGGATAATATTTCCATTGATCTGCCATAAAAGGTGTGAGGAAATTCTTTTCTATTTTTTTAGACTCATCGAATTCCATTTCGAGAGTTTTCCTGAAATCCTTTTCCAAACCTTCAATGAAGGCGTTATCAATGATTCCTTCTCGTTTTAGTTTTTCATTGTATATATCTTTCGGATTGGGATGTTTGCTGATTGCATTATATAAAAGAGGCTGTGTAAAGCGCGGTTCATCCCCTTCACTGTGTCCATACTTTCTATAACAAAGTAAGTCGATAAAAATGTCCCTTTTATAAGCTTGACGGTAATCAATCGCAAATTGGAAGACATAGGTCACTGCCTCTACATCATCCCCATTGACATGCAGTACTGGAGCCAGAATCACTTTGGCTACATCAGTGCAATAAGTGCTGGAGCGAGCATCTAGGTAGTTGGTAGTAAAGCCGACTTGATTGTTAATCACTATATGGATTGTTCCTCCCGTATTATACCCTTTGAGGCGTTCCATTTGTACTACTTCATAGATAATACCCTGGCCGGCAATAGCTGCATCACCGTGGATAAGGATGGGCATCACCTTACTAGCATCCTTGTTGTAATAAGTATTGATCTTGGCCCTGGCGATACCTTCTACAACGGCATCAACAGCTTCGAGATGAGAAGGATTGGGAGATAGGTTTAGTTTTATAGTTTCACCATTATCTAGCTTTACTTTTGACGAGTATCCCAAGTGATATTTGACATCTCCGTCAAATTCACTCTCATAAAACTCTTTACCCTGATATTCACTGAAGATATCGTGTTGGGTCTTTCCGAAAATATTAGATAGCACGTTGAGCCTCCCACGGTGTGCCATACCCATGACGAATTCTTTGACACCTTGATCCGAAGCTCTTCTAATGGCAAAATGCAAAGCGGCTATCAGGGCTTCAGCTCCCTCAATGGAAAACCGCTTCTGACCTGCGAATTTTGTATTGAGAAAATTCTCAAAAGCTACAGCTTGATTGAGATTTCTTAAAATTTTCTTTTTCTCGTTAATTGTGAAGTTTGGCTGGACGTCGGCTTGATTAAGCTTATTTTGCAACCACCTAACGAGATCCGAGTCTCGGATATACATGTATTCTATTCCAATGGATTGGCAATAGATTCTTTGCAGGTGCTCTATGATATTTCTTAGTGTATCAGATTTGGGTTGACCTAATTCCTTAGCTGCCTGAAAAGGCTTGTCTAAATCACTTTTAGAAAGGCCAAAATTTTCAATATCCAAAGTGGGTGTATAGACTCTCCGTGCTCGTATCGGATTGGTTTGAGCAAACAGATGACCACGTGAGCGATAGGCATTGATAAGGTTAATTACCAAAAATTCTTTTCGAATTTCTTCTACTATTTCGTCATGATTGAGTACGTGATGAGCGATATGTTCTCTGTCTATGCTTTCTCCATATTCCTCAGTTGCAAAGTCATAACCTTGAAAAAAAGCTTTCCAACTAGGCTCTACAGAATCCGGATACTCAAGATATTTCTGGTATAAGTCATCAATAAAATTAATGTGAGTTCCTCCTAGAAAGGAAAATCTGTCCATAGTTAATATTTTTGCATTCAAGTGATTGACAAAATTGAAGCTTTTTTTATTTTTAATTAGCAGATTCAAGTCACAAATGCAGCTCTTCAAAAGATGATTTATTAAGTATTTTTCAGAGGAAAGAGGCCACCTCCTTTTTATCTGAATGGATAAAACAACTTAATTATTACCTCCTAATCTAAAGCTGCCAACAATAGTCAGTCATTTAGGCCACGAACAGAGGTAAACAATTGAAGTGATGTCAGCAGTGGGGCATAGCCAAAACCAAATAGCATATCAGCATTCTGAACTACTGATATAGTTTATTACCTTAGCATCAAAATAAAAGAGGGTAAAATATTCTAAGGTAAAATCCACTTATAGCAAAAGAACAGTTAGTCGATGAGTTAAAGTCAATCAAAGACTTTTGGAAAGTTCAACAAGTACTTATAATAATTAATCCCCAGCAAGAACTTCAATGAGCATCGAGCCTAGCAAAACATCCTACTCTTTCAAAACATCGGATCACTGATATCATCCGAGGATACAACTTTCAGGGTTTAAGGAGGTTGCAAATACGATTATATGACTTTAGAGCGAGAGAAGAAATTTCTAAAGTTCTGTGAAAAATAGACGGCAAATTTGTTGCCCTAAATTGTTTACAATTTAGTCTTTTGTATTTTTCGCTTTCGAAAAGACTTTTGATTTTATTATTAATTATGAGTGCATTCTTAATTATTGCTATTTTAAATAGCTCATTCAGGAATTAAACCAAATAAGTATATTAGTATGTTATGATAAAATTGTCATTTCAGAACCCCTATCTGGTTGTGGTATTGGCTATTCTGGTGACAGTGCTGGCTGGGGTTTTGATTCCAAGGATGCCTGTGGATATTCTTCCCCAATTCAAAAAATCTGCTATGCAGATACTGACTCTTTATCCGGGTATGCCTGCTGAGATAGTGGAAAAAGACATTACTAGTCGGATGGAACGTTGGACGGGGCAATCGCCCGGCATTGAAAAACAATTATCTAAGAGCATAATGGGGGTTAGTATTGTAACCAACTTCTATGGGGAAGATGTGGATCCTGCTGAGGCGATGGCTAATACTTCATCCTATGCGATGAGCGATATGTATTACCAACCACCCGGAACATTGCCCCCCATGGTGCAACCATTTGACCCTACGGCAAGCAAACCCCTAATGTTGCTAACTGTAAGCAGCAAAGAAAGAAGTGGAAAGGAGTTGTACGACATAGCTTACTACAACCTTCGACAGATGTTGAGCGGAGTGCCGGGAATTATAGCTCCTGCTGCCTATGGAGGTTCCTTGAGGAGAATTCACATCTATGTGAATCCCTTAAAACTGGAAGCCCTAGGTATTTCTCAAACACAGGTAAATGATGCTATTCATAAGAACACAACTATGATTCCTTCCGGAATTGCTCAAATAGGCATGATCAATTATGGAATTGATGCCAAGGGCATGATCATAGATGTAAAAGACTTTAATGATATTGTCATTACCTATAAGAATGGCAAGCCCATCTATATCAAAGATGTCGGCTATGCGGATGATGCCAGCGCAATACAGACAAACATTGCCCGAGTAGACAGCAAAGAACAGGTTTATCTTCCGATATTCAAGCGACCGGGAGCAAATACCATTGCTTCGGTAGAAGCGGTGAAAAATGTCATTCCCAACCTGAAAGAACGAATGCCTGAAGACTTGGAACTTAATGTAATCTTTGATCAAAGCTCTTATGTACGCAATTCCATTTCGGGATTGACTAATGCCGGTCTTGGTGGTTTGATACTGGTAGTAATTGTACTGATTCTATTTCTGGGTAACTTCCGCTCAGCACTCATTGTTTCTATTAGTCTCCCACTTTCTGTACTGTTTGCCTTTGTAGTACTCTCCTTTAGTGGCCAGGCTATTAATAGCATTACGTTAGGCGGTATCACATTGGTATTGGGACTTTTGGTGGATAATTCTATTGTGGTGCTTGAAAACATAGATCGCCATCTTCGGATGGGTAAATCAGCATGGCAGGCTGCTTTGGATGCTTCGCACGAAGTAGCTACACCTGTATTGGCATCTACATTGGTTATCATGGTGGTATTCTTTCCAGTGATATTCCTTACAGGAATAGCGAAATTTCTTTTTTCACCGCTTGCTATTACTGTAGTCGCTGCTATGATCGGCTCGTACATATTCTCGCTTACTCTGATACCTTTGGCAACTGCTTACTTGTTCCGAGATCAGCTGTCTAAAAGGAACAATACATCTGGAAAAAATATCCTGAGCTTATTCCAAAGGTTTATTGATCGTTTATCCAAACGTTATGAGCACAGCTTGCAGAAAGCCCTGAAATACAAATGGATTGTCTTGAGCGGAGTAACTGCTCTGTTCGTCTTTTCCTTGCTCCTGATGAAAAATCGGGGTTATGAGTTGTTCCCGCAATCCGATGTGGGACAAATGGAAATACAAGTACGCATGGAATCAGGAACTCCTTTGAAAGTGGCAGAACAGATCATCGCAGAAATGGAGCAAGTGATACGGGATGAATTTGGAAATGATTTGCAGCAACTGATTTCCAACATCGGTATTTTTTATGATCTACCTGCTGCTTATACTCCCAACTCTGGCACACAGGATGCTTTTATTGGAGTACAATTAAGAGAAGACCATCTCATTAGTATATTTGAATATGCATCCCGTTTACGAACCATTCTACATGAGAAGTTTCCCGGTATCGAGGTCAGCTTTAATACAGGCGGGCTAATCACAACTGCACTCAACGAGGGGAAGCCTGCTCCAATAGATATTCAGGTGATTGGAGATGACTTGAAAGTTCTGCGGGAAATTGCCGAGCGTTTGCGCGATACCATTGCTGCCATTCCCAATACAAGGGACGTTCGCATATTGCAACGCATGGATCAGCCGACTAAAGATATTAATCTTGACCGAATCAAAGCAGCAGAGCTGGGTGTGGAGCCAGTGGATGCTATCAAGAATATCGTAAGTACGCTCAACTCATCCGCTACCTTTGATAAGGCGTTCTGGATCGACGAAAGGAATGGCAATCATTATTATGTAGGGGTTACTTATCCCGAATATCTCATAAATAACGAGCATATACTTACGAATATTACTGTGAATAGTCAGACCCATTCGAAACCTGTGCCCTTCCGGAACTTTTCGAAAATCAGTGAATCCACTAATGCTGTTGAGATCAATCATTACAACCTGCAGAGAGAGTTCAATGTATACGCAAATGTAGAGGGGACAGATATCGGCAATGTTTCCGATGAGATACAAACACGGATAGATGCGATGAAATTTTCGGCAGGTTACAAAGTGAGATTCCGTGGTGAAGTCGCCACTATGAAAAGCTCTTTCGCCGATCTCGGGCTGGGTTTAGGACTGGCTGTTGTACTGGCTTTTCTGATTATTACACCACTATTCCGCTCATTCCGACAACCCTTTATTGTCATTATGACCTTTCCCCTTGGAATTATTGGGGTTGCCTTGCTGATGTGGATAACAAACACTTATCTCAGTATTCAATCCCTCATGGGAATTATCATGATGGTAGGCATTTCGGTTTCTTACGGGAACATCTTAGTTGACCGCATCAATGCGCTGGTAAAAGAAGGTAAGACAAAAATAGAAGCTGTTGTGACCGGAGCGAGCAATCGCTTCCGACCAGTACTGATGACAGCGGGAACAACTATTTTCGCTTTGCTTCCCACAGCAACAACAATTAGGGCAGGTTTAGAATCCAACGTACCTCTAGCTATTGCCGTCATTGGCGGGACTTTCATGGCTATGGTGCTGACCTTGTATATTATTCCCATTCTTTACTTACTCATTACTAAGACCAATTCAAAATGAAGGCAAGTTTATATAAGATAAAGAGCGGTTTATTCTTTATTGTTCTACTTGTGGCAGGATGTTTTCTAAGCTGCAGCAGGGACAAAGATCCTAAAAGTCAGCAATCTAACTCAAACGAGTCAAAAATACAGCGAGTGGAAATAAAACATCCAGCCTATCGTTCCTTCACTGCTGAAGTATTGATAACGGGAACGGCAGAGCCAAACCGAAAAGTAATGCTGCATGCTATGGAAAACGGTTATGTAAAGACTCTTTACAAAGATATTGGCGATGCCGTACAAAAAGGAAATGTGATAGCCGAGTTGGATAACCCAGAATTGTATCACCGCCAGCAACGGCTAGCTGCTGAAGTGAAAGCCAAAAAATTGATTTACAAACGTTTAAAATCCACTTATGAAAAGACCCCAGCTATTACTCCGCTACAGGTGTTAGAAAATTCTCAGGCGGAGTATCTTTCATTGAAAGCACAGAAAGATGCAGTTAACGACCAGATTAGTTTTTTGAAAGTGAAAGCTCCATTTTCGGGAATAATTACACAACGTTTTGTGGATGAAGGAGCATTAATACAGAGTGGAATCACTAGCCCCAATGCAATAGCATTGTTTGAAATACAACAAATCCATCCCATCCGTCTGAGCATTCCTTTACCGGAAACTGATGTAGGAGCTATATATGTAGGCATGCAGGTTGTGATAAATTTTCCTGAGCTACCGGGTGAATCATTCGCAGCAAGGATAAGCCGAACCGCTAATTCACTAGATAAAGCTTCTAAAACCATGCGGGTAGAAATTGATATTCCAAACGTCGCAGGCAAAATAAAGCCGGGAATGTATGCCAAGGTCTTAATACAGCTTTCTAGTCGGGATAGTGTACTTTCTTTACCCGTCACTGCGCAGGCGATTTTTCAGGACCAAGCCTTTCTAATGGTGGTAGCAGATAAAAAAGTAAAACTTCTATCACTGAGAAAAGGGCTTTTCAACAAGGATTATTTTGAAGTGCTCAATACGGAAATATCACCCCAAACACAGGTTATTGTACAAGGCAAATCTTTGGTAAAACCCGGAGATGTTGTTGAAACTGTATTAAAACCAAATCGGGTCAGATAAAGTCTGATTAATCGAAATCGAACGTATCTTATTTTTATGCAAATATGTAAAATAAATAATGAAAAAATGTATCAAAATATCCTGTTTGGCCTGGTTATGCTTTTTTCCTCTCAAGGTCTAATAGCACAAGGTTATATACAGCGTATTAATCTGGAAACACTATTACAACTGGCAGGGGCCAATAATCTCACCATAAAAGAGTATAAACAGAAGCAGAAACTAGCCTTGGCTGACTTGGATAAAGCCAGAGAATGGTGGTTACCGGATATTTATGCTGGAACTACTGTGAATCAGCTTAATGGTAGTACCATGAACGGAGACGGTCAATTTTTCACGGATGTAAACAGCCAAAACTTTTGGGGAGGAATCGGCATCAATGCTTCATGGGATTTTGGCGAAGGAATCTTTATTGAAAAGGCCGAAAAGCTGCGGGCACATACCAAAGAGTATCTGGTCGCTGTCGAACGGAACCATGTTCTGTTAAGGATCATCGAGGTGTATTACGATTTTCTTGTAGCAGAATTGCATTACAGAGCTTACGAAAGATTAGTTGCACAAAACGATACCCTTACACAGCAGATGAGCATACAAGTGGAAGCGGGAATGCGTTATGAGTCCGAATTATTGTTGGAACAAAGCAATCAAAGCCATTTGAAAGTAGAAATGATGAAGGCAAAGATGGTATACAGAACAAAATCGGTTTCACTGCTCAGACTGCTGAACTTCTCGCCAAACATTGTTCTAATCTGTACCGATACTCTTTTAGCCCCTCTTGAATTACCAACACAATTGAAAAGCCTTGCAGTGAATGATCTTGTGTATAGCAATAGACCAGAGTTCCAGGCTGCTAGCTTGATGTTACAATCCGTAAAAGCAAAGAAACGGACGACAACTACAGCATTTTGGCTACCAGAACTACGGCTGGGAATTTATGCATCTATGTTTGGTGATGTGATCTTGCCCTTGTATTTCACCGAGGCACTTAGCGCCTCCTTAATGTGGAAGATTCCCTTAGGCCGTATCACTTATGGCGGAGAGTTGGCGCAATACAATTCAAGAATTGCTATACAGAAAACAAAGCTCGAACAAGTAAAGGCAATTGTGAATGAAGAAGTATTGAGTGCACTGGAAACAGTTAACATAGCACAAGAACAAATTGAAATTGCCAAACAGGGAGTGAAATTGGCCACAAAAGCGATATCTCAAAGTATGGAACGCCAACAATTGGGTATTGTGTTACCATTTGAGTTATTGCAAATGCAAGAGGCTTACATCAAGTCGCGATTGGATTACCTGAATGCAGTGGCAACCTATAACAAGGCACAATATCGTTTGTTTGTTGCTGTCGGGAATGATTTATGATCGGAATTTTCGAATTGACTTTGAAATTGAGATATAAACAAGATCAATCGGGTATTGGACTAGATTAGGTAATAAATATGTATTTAGGCAGTAAATATTAAGCGCAAACTCAATTAAAGATTTGGTTTTGTCTAAGATTAAAGAAAAAATGAATACATTATGACACCTTTAATATACTTTATAATGATCCATCCGATTGTAAAGAAGCTATGCAAAAACTCATTGATTGGGGTGTAAAAGTAGACCTTAAGATATAAGGTGGAGTCTATAGGAAAGCATGACGTCTAAGGATAAGAAATTATTGGCTTATCTTAATTTATATATCAGAGAGACTTGTACTTATGAGACAAAAGCCATTATAATATGAAGATAATTATGGATGGCATTTTTGGAATAGAGAATGTTAGAAATGAGATTAGTTGGTGCTATAATCGTTTTTCACGACGAAGAGGTAATGCTTTACACCTCTAAATGCACGACACTATTTTTTTCTATTCAAAAACGGATTTTAGTGCCTTTAACGTTCAATATGTGAATCCATGTGATAGTTCACGGTATAAACGGGATTATCTACCAGGTCGTTGATAATGGAACGTAACGACTCCTTGTTTATAACATGGACAAAGTGAAAAATCGAAAATTGATTTGTCCAAATACATGAAGTAAAAGAAATTCAAGAACAAAACCCTATTATGGGTAGTAGATGGACAGATATTTCAATTATTAATCCGATGGTAAAAGAGCAGTATGGGTTAAGTACACAGAAATCAGTTAAGTTATTAGAACGGATTATTAAAGCTAATCCAAATGAGAGTGACACTGTTCTTAGATCCTTTTTTATGGATGCGAGACAACTGTAGAGGCTACCATAAAACTAAATAGAAAATAGATTAGGAATAGAGATAAGTCCGTCAATTATGAAAGACACCATATAAAGAGAAAATAAAAGATAGATATTTAGGTTACAAAGAAGCAGAGTTTTATCTTTTCTATACTTCCTAATTTGCATCATAGTTGGAGAAAGATCAAAAAGTTGCCCACCTATAAACGCTAATAATATCAGTAAAAACATTGATATTGAAGAGAAATCAATTATCTATAATTGATTAACAAAGCTAACAATGACCAAACTAAGAAGAATGAGGCGAGAGAAACTCTTGTTGCATCGTGAAAGAGTGCAAATGAAGGTTCAATCACACAGATTAAAGTAATAGCTACCGTCGTCTCTTCAAAAATCCACGTAAGAATCCGTTTTAAACTACTAAACCCTCTGAATTTAAAATAGTATTTCTCGATCAAAAGTTTGCTTTTCTCTTTTCCAAAAAGGCTGATGTTCCCTCTTTAAAATCTCGCGTACTGAAACACTTTCCAAACTCTTTTATTTCTACTTTAAAGCCATTTACATCCTTTTTAAACCCAGCGTTAACACTTCTAATAACGCTGGAAATAGCCGTGGGAGAGTTTTTGATAATTTTTTGAGCTAGGATTTCACAAAAGCCTTTTAGTTCGACTTGAGGTACTACATGGTTAACTAAGCCTGTTTCACAAGCCTTTTCAGCTGTGATCATTTCTGCAGTAGTGATTATTTCGAAAGCCCTTCCTTTCCCTACTAGTTGTGGTAATCTTTGAGTTCCGCCATATCCGGGAATAATTCCCAAACTAGTCTCCGGTAAGCCCAAACGAACGTTGTCCGAAGCCACCCTAATATGAGCAGCCATAGCCAGTTCTAACCCGCCTCCTAATGCAAAGCCATTTATTGCAGCTATAACAGGTTTACTCGAGTTTTCAATAAAGTCAAACAAATGTTCTTGCCCGTGTGCTGCCAATTCTGTACCTTCACTAACATTATAATCTATAAACTCTTTGATATCAGCCCCTGCCACGAAGGACTTTTCGCCGCTGCCGGTTAAGATCATTACTCTTGTTTCCTGGTCTTTTTGGGCTATTGAAATAACATCGTACAGCTCACTTATGGTTCCCCTATTGAGAGCATTAAGTTGTTTAGGGCGGTTGATAGTAATGTAAGTAATTCTATTTTCTTTTTCTACGAGAATATTAGTGTAAGTCATTACATCGATAGTTTTGATTTACGAAGTAAATTAAAAAAAGTTGGTGGCTGTTCCAATTGAATCTATTGTAATACACTTTACAGATTTGTTATTTGTTTTTATTTAACTCTTTAATTGCAGTTGCTTTAACTAGACCCTGGGGGCTTCATCTTGCTTTGGTATAGGCTGCAATAATCTTTGTTATAGCCTTTGTTTTTTATATCATTTGTATCAATGATAGAAGAAGCTAATAGACTAAGTCTTCCAAAAGAGGTAATTCTATGTGAAAAGTCGTCCCAATGGACTCTTTGGTTTCAAACCAAATTTTTCCTTCAAAGCTGTCAATAATGTTTTTAACTATAGCGAGCCCAAGTCCCATTCCTCTAGTTTTTGTAGTAAAATGGGGCTCGAATATTTTGCCTTGTTGTTCAGTTGGGATACCTATGCCGTTATCTTTTACTGATATCCTAATGATGTCCTCTTCTATCTTTTTTACATTCACTTCTATTTGCGGCTTTCTGTTCTGGGGAATAGACTGAATGGCATTGTTAATAAGATTATTCATCGCTCTTACCAAGTGATTTTTATCTGCCTTTATTTTTATGTTGAAATCTGTACAGTTAAATGCTATATTGTGACCTGGATATAAGCTGGGGATTTGTTCAATCATCTCTTTTACCGGAAATCTTTCTATTTTGGGCACCGGAGAACTAGCAAAACGAGAAAAGGCTTCAGCTATACTACTGAGTGTATCTATCTGGCGGGTCATCCCATTGCTAAACTCTTTTAGTTTTTCGGGTTCGTTTGTTTCAAGGCTTTTTTCAAGGTATTGGATATTAAGTCTCATAGGTGTTAAAGGGTTCTTAATCTCATGTGCCACCTGCTTGGCTATTTCCTTCCAGGCGCTCTCCCTTTCTGCCTTTGCCAATTTTACAGTGCTTTTCTGCAGCTTTTTAAGCATTCTTTTATACTCATAAACTAAAGCTCCAACCTCATCATCGAACTTCCATTTAAGAGGAGGACTATGTCCATTAATTTTGGTGTTCTTAATCATAGCGCTTATGGCTCGGAGAGAACTTGTAATATAGTTTGAGAGAAAGTAGGCGATGACACAAGCTGCTATAAAAAGCAGGGAATAGACCTCACTTATTTGCATCAAAAAATCATATAAATCTTGTTTTTGGATCTTCTTTATATCAAAATATGGCAAGTTAATTACAGCAATAGGTTTGTTTTGATAGTTATGAATGTAATCAAAGGTGGAAATGTAGTTTAGGGCGCCTTTTTTGATTTCATCAGTGATTTCATCAGGGCTTTCCCTGAGCTTTCTCATGAGACTTTTATTCAACTCTTCAGGTATTATCCCTCTTTTATAAAGTTCAGGCCGGCTGCTGATGAGAAGATTGCCATTCATTCCGTAGATGTTGACATCTATATTGTTAATGCTGGCCAACTCACAAATCTCAGTATCGAATATTTTAACAATGCTATCTGTATGTCCGGAAAGAGATTTGTCCTTTAAAAAATGGTCTAGTGCTTTTTTGACGGTATGTTTCTTTCGCTTAAGCCTTTGCTGATGATACAGTTCATTCTGGTTTTTGAAATAATAAAATGATACTCCCCCGATAAGGAAAAAGGACACCAGAATCATAAAAGTCATGGAAAGAAAAATCCTAAGCCTAAGTGTTAATTTAAGTCCCTTCACTGCATAAGAAATGTATTCCTTTTATCTATTGCCATTCATGGCCTCTACACCTCCAACAATCTCAAGAATCTCATTAGTAATCGCGGCCTGGCGTGCCTTATTGTAATCTAGTGTTAAGGTTCTTTTAAGCTCGACTGCATTCTCCGTTGCTTTGTGCATGGCGGTCATGCGGGCGCCATGTTCTGCAGCATTGCTATCTAATATTGCTTTGTAAAGCAGGGTCTTTAGAGATTTTGGAATCAGATCTTTCAATATTTCTTCCCTATTGGGTTCGTAAATATAATCAGTCGGTTGGGTATTACCGTTTCCCTTCCTTTTTCTTACGGGAAGAAATTGCTCTTGCCAAATGATTTGTACCACGGTGTTTTTAAACTGATTATATACCAGTTCTATTTTGTCGTACTTGTCTTCCTCAAAATCCTGCATCAAGCTCTCCGCCACCTTAGCAACATTTTCAAAAGTTTGTTCATCGAGGAGTTCATTTTTACTGTTTGCCAGGGCTATGTCTCTCCTACCTAGTATATCATAAGCTTTTTTTCCTATACAAAAAACTTCATGTTTTATGGACGGTTCTAAACTGATTATAGACTGTACCTTTTTAACAATATTGGCGTTAAAGGCTCCGCAGAGACCTCTATTGGACGAAATAACAACTAAAAGGACTTTTTCAACTTTATTAGACTTGCTAGTATAAATACCCTTGCTCAGGTTTGAATTAGAATTAATATTAATCAGAATTTCTTCCAGCTTATTGGCATGGTGTCGTATTCGGATAATTGCACCTTGTGCCTTCTTAAGCTTGGCGGCAGATATCATCTTCATAGCAGATGTAATCTGCATAGTAGATGACACTGAAATTATTCTGTTTCTAAGCTTTTTTAGGTTAGACATCTTTATTGCTTTTCTGGCTTAATATCCAGATGTGAGATCTTTTGCTACTTTTTCAATGGTCTGGATAACTTCATTGGTGAGTTTTCCAGACTTAAGCACATCTAAGATATCGCGGTGTTTATTATTCATGTAATCAATAAACTCCCTTTCAAACTCTTTCACATTTTCTACTGGTATTTTATTGAGCAAGCCCTTAGTTCCGCAATAAATAATCGCAATTTGATCTTCTACGGACATTGGACTATTAACTTCTTGCTTGAGAATTTCAACATTGCGTTTACCTTTATCAATTACGGCTATAGTAGCCGCGTCGAGGTCAGATCCGAATTTGGCAAAAGCCTCTAACTCACGATACTGAGCTTGGTCTAACTTAAGTGTGCCAGCTACTTTTTTCATGGACTTGATCTGGGCATTACCTCCCACCCGAGATACGGAAATACCAACATTAATAGCAGGGCGTATGCCTGAGTTAAACAAATCAGACTCCAGAAAGATCTGTCCATCAGTAATAGAAATTACGTTGGTAGGGATATAAGCCGAAATGTCTCCTGACTGAGTTTCAATAATGGGAAGAGCGGTTAAAGAACCCCCTCCTTTAATTTTATCCCTAATCGATTCGGATAAGTCATTCATCTGAAAAGCTATGCTATCGTCATTAATAATCTTAGCTGCACGCTCCAGCAAACGAGAGTGAAGGTAGAATACATCGCCAGGATAAGCTTCACGGCCAGGAGGTCTTCTCAACAAAAGAGATACCTCGCGATAAGCTACTGCTTGCTTGGAAAGGTCATCATAAACGATTAGCGCAGGACGGCCAGTATCGCGGAAGTATTCTCCAATAGCTGTTCCTGTAAAAGGAGCAAGAAATTGCATAGGAGCCGGGTCAGAAGCATTGGCAGCAACAATAACAGTATAGTCCAATGCTTCCTTTTCTTCGAATATTTTAGCAACTCTCGCTACAGTAGAGCTTTTCTGGCCAATAGCTACGTAGATGCAGAATATGGGTTCTCCTTTATCATAAAGTTCTTTTTGATTCAAAATAGTATCAATAGCCACAGTAGTTTTGCCAGTTTGGCGATCGCCAATAATTAACTCACGCTGACCTCTACCAATTGGAATCATTGCGTCGATAGACTTTATACCAGTCTGAAGAGGTTCATTTACTGGCTGACGGTAAATTACTCCCGGAGCTTTACGCTCTAATGGCATTTTGAAAGTTTCACCCTGGATAGGCCCTTTGCCGTCTATAGGATTACCTAAAGTATCTACTACACGACCGGCCATACTTTCTCCTACATTTATGTCCGCAATAAACTTGGTTCTTTTTACGGTAGAACCTTCTTTAATGTTTTTTGCCGGCCCTAACAATACTATGCCAACATTGTCTTCTTCTAGGTTCAATACAATTCCTTTTAAACCAGACTCAAACTCAACCAGTTCCCCTGCCTGTGCATTATTCAAACCATAAGCGCGGGCAATACCGTCTCCTACTTGAAGTACCGTTCCCACTTCTTCCAGTTCAGATTCTGACTTGAATCCTGCTAGTTGTTGTCTTAAGATTGCTGAAACCTCAGCGGGTTTTATTCCTGACATTCTATTTTGGCTTCCCAGAGAACTTCTGATTAAAAAATTTTAGGTCAATGACTAATTTAGGGGATTGCTTCTAAATTTTTCAACAGCAACTCGTGATATAACATTATTACAAGTATTGCACCGAAACTCAGCTTCTTTCAAATGTAATAAAAACACGTTTTTATTCATATCTCTAAACTTAATATCTGGTTTTGGCTTATCGCCGGAAATTCTCAATATCGTTGATTGCGATTGACCTCTTACAAATAATTTGAAAAGCGTTTCATTATGTATCTATTTTTCATTGAATTACAACTAGTTACAAATTACAAAGATATTATCTTTCCAAACTAGTCATGACCCAAAAACTATATAAAAACTACAAGAGTCCTTTTTTAGTGATAGAAAATTTTTAGAAGAAGAACACAGTAAAAATCCCGTGACGTTCTCACATATCATAAGCTTAACTATTTTTATAATGAATATAATATATAATAAGGGTTATATTTTCTTACAAGGCAGGCAGTATTTTGGAGCATACTTTGCCAAGTCCAATGCGCAGATCATCTTTTTCACTGTGTGCCCGCATGATTACAGTATCTCCATCTAATAGGAACTTGCGTTCACTACCGTCCTTCATTTTAAGCGGTTTAGTGCCAAGCCAACTCAATTCCAACATAGAGCCATAGCTGTTTGGCGTAGGACCACTAATGGTGCCACTGGCCATTATGTCTCCTGTGTTAATATTACAGCCGTTTACCGTATGGTGGGCTAATTGCTGGTTCATATTCCAATACAGGTACTTGAAATTAGAGTGACACACCTTGTTTTCTTCCCCATTGGGTGTTTGGATGAATACTTCCAGTTCGATATCAAAGGTTTTGGACCCTTTGCAATGCAGATATGAAAGGGGAGTAGGGTTCTGCTGAATAAGGCCAGGGGTCCGAAAAGGTTCCAAAGCATCCAGAGTCACTACCCAGGGCGAAATGCTGGAAGCAAAATTTTTCCCTAAAAAAGGTCCCAGAGGCAGGTATTCCCACTTCTGGATATCACGTGCACTCCAGTCGTTAAAGATTACCATACCAAAAATATAGTCTTCGGCTTCATCTGTAGAAATACTTTTGCCCAGCGATTTACCGTTTGTGGTGATAAAAGCCATTTCCAGTTCAAAGTCCAGCAATTTACTAGGGCCGAAAACAGGTTCATTTTGACCATCTGGCATCATTTGTCCTTTGGGGCGATAAATATCTACTCCAGAAACTATGATACTGCTAGAACGCCCATGATAAGCCACAGGCAAATGTAGCCAGTTGGGCATCAAAGAGTTGTCTTTGCCTCGGAACATAGTGCCTACATTTTCCGCGTGTTCACGGCTGCTATAAAAGTCTGTATAATCCTGCGCAAATACTGGCAGGAGCATTTGCACTTTGTCCACCTTAAAAAGGACTTTACGCTTATGCTCTTCATTGAATTGCAGTTCTGGGTTATCGATATCAAATATTTCCGCTACACGGTTGCGTACTGTTTGGCAGATAAGCTTTCCCAGAATAATGAAGTTATTGAGGCTATTCTGTAGGAAAACATCTTTCGGCAATTCAATGCTACCAAAATAACCCAGTTGATGCAATGCGTTTAGGTTAACAACAATATTGCCTATGCGCGTGCCGACGGCAATAGTATCAGAAACAGTCATAAAGACACCAAAAGGTATGTTCTGTATGGGAAAATCACTATCTGATGGAACTTCTATCCAGGTATTTCTCTTAAGATTGTCAGCAGTAAGCATTTCTGATTATTTTTAGGCAATATTATAAATAACAATCTCATTAAAAAAATTACCACCTAACAGAATGGAAAGAGATACAGTGATTTTTGACTTGATCAATGATGAAAAACGACGCCAAAGGGAAGGTATTGAATTGATTGCCTCGGAGAATTTTGTGAGTGAACAGGTATTAGAAGCTATGGGTTCAATACTCACTAATAAATATGCAGAAGGCTTTCCTGGTAGACGTTATTACGGAGGCTGTGAGGTGGTGGACGAAGTAGAACAGCTTGCTATAAGCCGTGCGAAAAATCTGTTCGGATCTGAATATGCCAATGTACAACCTCATTCAGGCTCCCAAGCCAATGCCGCGGTTTATTTGGCCTGTTTGAAGCCAGGTGATAAGATTATGAGCCTTGACCTTTCGCATGGAGGACACTTAACACATGGTTCATCTGTAAATTTCTCCGGAAAATTGTACCGGACTTCTTTTTATGGAGTGGATAAAGAAACAGGTCTCATTGATTATGATAAAGTGAGAGAGAAAATTTTGGCCGAAAAACCCCAAATGATCATTTGTGGAGCTTCGGCTTATTCCCGGGATATCGATTTTGAGTTTTTCCGAGCTGTTGCAGATGAAATAAAGGCGTTATTGCTGGCTGATATTTCGCATCCGGCTGGTTTCATTGCCAAAGGTTTGCTGAGCAATCCGCTGCCGCATTGCCATTTTGTAACCACCACCACGCATAAAACCTTGCGTGGACCACGCGGGGGATTAATCCTAATGGGTAGGGATTTTGAAAACCCCTGGGGTTTGAAAACTCCTAAGGGTCAGGTGAGGATGATGAGTGCTTTGCTAGACAGTGGAGTGTTTCCCGGAACACAGGGCGGGCCACTGGAACACGTAATTGCTGCCAAAGCGGTAGCTTTTGAAGAAGCAATGACGGATGAATTCTTTAAATACACTTTACAAGTTCGGAGGAATGCTCGTAAGCTTGCCCATGTCCTGGTGGAAATGGGCTATAAGGTTATTTCCGGTGGCACAGACAACCACTGTATATTGATTGATTTGAGGAATAAGAACATTACCGGTAAAGTAGCTGAAAAAGCTTTGGATAAGGCCGGTATTACTGTTAACAAAAACATGATCCCTTTTGACGATAAACCGCCTTTTATGACTAGCGGTATTCGTATCGGTACAGCTGCTGTTACTACCCGTGGCCTTAAAAAATCAGATATGGAGCAGATAGGCCGTTTTATTAACTCGGTGATTAACAGACCGGGAGATATTAAAGTGCTGGAAAGTATCAAAAAAGAAGTAGTTCACATGATGAGCACTTTCCCATTGTTTGCTAATTCCAAAGCGTTTGATGTTTAGTGAAAAGAGCTGCTTTAACAATGGTATTTTGCAGGTCATTTTTGATTTAGTTTTCATGATGTTTCTCGATTTTTAAATAGAACCAGCAACCGTGTTTTTAGGTTTTAGACTAGTGACATGGTCATTTGCTGTTGCCCTGATTCTTTTCATGATCGTAAAATGGAATATTGACAGGTTCAGCCGTTGAGAAACAAATTATGTGGTAATTAATGATCAAAAAAGGGTTGTTTTTCTATAGACACTTCTACTTGTTCCATCGTGGAAGTAGAAAGAGATAGGCCTTTATAGTCAGTTTTTATTGAGAAAGAAAGTCTTACGGTTGCAGTTTATTAAGACTACAATAGTTATGTTTTTTATTGGGAATTCAAGGAAATATTTTACACTGTATATCAGGGTACTGCCTGTATTTTAGGACATCATCAATTATCAAAATAGATTTATTTTTCAATATCTTTAATGGAACGCTCTATCATAATGTTTTTGATAAAAGAGGGGTTTTTATTAATCGTAAAGCTTGTAAAGTCTTTATCTGTAGTGGAGAAATTTTCTCCAGCACTTTTTTAATCTTCCAAATTTGTCCTAAAACAGTTGATTGGAAACACTTTGAAAGAAGAGTTTCCTAGTTTTTACTCTCATACTGCTCATCCCTCCATATCATTTTCCATCTTAATAAAATAAACTCGCAACCTAACTTTATAACTATAAGGAAGCCGGTAATTCACAGCCAAAATCAATCTATCCTTGAATTGTGCTTTACCAAATATCAATTTTTTCAATAACTTTAGAACCCAAAAACATGTAACTAATCAAACTAGTAAGTCTGCAAAGATCAATGACATAAAAATAGCTTTGACTAGGATTAATTATGCCAATCATATCGAATGCACAGATAAGCCTACCTCATTACACAGGTTTTAATAATGCTAGCAGAACGAAATGGATGGAGGGGCAATTTAAATTAGGTGGTGCAACAGACCCCCTTCTACCAATGGAGTTCTCCTTACTACTAACACTCTTAGGTCATTCCCATCCAATAGGTGGCAAAAAATACACTGACGACTGGATGGTTTCACCTGAGTTCGATTTTTCCAAGGGCGCCATATTGAACTTTATACAATACAGAATTCATGGGTTTGGATACACCTATACTTAGAGATACAGTTGCCCTTTATGCTATTAACGGCAAAAAATCCCGGTGTGTCAAAATGGCAAAACTTTACTGAAGCTATACACTGACCATACATACAAGAAGGGCAATATATGGAGGAACGATATCACTATTTTAAATACCTTCTTTAAAGTGGGACATCTTACTTTTTTAGCGATTAGATACAAAACTATTGTCAGTTGGATAAGTGCAAGCTTTGGTGACATATTATGTTTCAAAGGGATTAGGCATATTTGACTTTGGTAAAAACAAAATAAATTATAGACTATACTCTAATCCTAACTTTTGATTTTCTCCGCGTTGGAATAGCCGATCATATCCGCTTAGAAAACATCGAGTTATGCGACATCTAGGAAAGGCAGATAAAGAATTGCTACAAGGATAAACGAAATCTCGATGTTAGAAATACATCATCACGGCGCTATTTCATGCACATAAAGACTGCAGATGGAATATTCACCGACAAAGGTAGTGATCGAATGATGTTCTCAATGAAGTTTACACTATGGGAGTTGCTATCAGATTAAGCGCAATATATCCTGTCATTTCTCCAAATTTAGTCTCAGAAATTCTTGAACGTTACTGATAAACAATTTTTCCTAATCATTACTTGCTATGTCAGCATTTCACATATTCTCATTCAGGTAAACGTCTAAACTTATTTAATCTTCTTAGGATCTGATCAAATAGAAGATTGAGATCTTCACTGACTTTGAGAGTAAGTACTAATCCAAAAAAGCTAATAATTGCAATGATACTTCGGCAAAAAATATCCATTAAAGGACTTTTAAATTCGGGGATTAGTGATGCTATAGCATAGACGACTGAAGTGACAAATACAGCAAGAATAGAGTTTTTTCTAAAGGGCTGTAAACCAAATTTTTTCTGTACGAAAATTACTTTGATGACATTTATAAATATGATTAAAATCATACTTGCTATGGCTGCACCCAATATTCCCAGCATGGGGATAAGTATTAGATTACTCACTATGCCTAATATCCCAAATAGTGATGTAGTGTAAAAATTAAAACGATAACGTTTTGAGTTTTGGATGATTTCATTATTAATTCCCATGGATATGTCAAATAGCTTGCCTAATCCTATAAAAAGAACCACGTATTTTCCATCGATAAATCTCTCACCATTGGGAATAATTTGAAACAAATTATCAACATTAACCCAAACACAGATTAGAATGATAATACCGATTAAAAATTGATTAATTGACGATTTGTGATATAAAAGTGAAATCTTTTGCATATCATTTTTTTCGTAAGCTTCAGAGATAAAAGGTGCCGTAATTTGAGAAACAGCTCTTCGGGGCATTTCTACTATTAATCCTATAAAAAAGGCAATACTATAAACACCAGCATCATTCAGACTTCTTAAGGAAGCTATCATTAGAGAATCGATATTTTTAATAATTATACCACCGGCGTTACTCATTACCGCAAAAAGACCATAAGAGATTATCTCTTTACTTTTACCTTTTCTTAATTTATTGAAGTTCGATTTAAGATTTAAATGACCTAAGTGAAAAATATAGTAGGTCATAATTGCTCCAGAGATAAAGTAAATAATTACGAACCAAAAAACTAGCCCATCAATATCAAACCACTTAATTGAAAAACTGAGAACTAATACCCCGGTTAGTATTCTTACTATGATTTCTTTGATAATTGTTGGAAACACAGTTTTTTTTAATGCTCTTAAATAAGCCGTACCAACGATGAAGATTACCCTGACTAATACAAGAGGTATCAAGTAACTTATATAGTCGCTTAAAAGTCCTGCCCGTTGAGAGAAATAACTGATTAGCTGCGACTGGAAAATGAAAAACATGATGGCGAAAACCGAAAAGCCAATTAAAGTTAAGCTTAAGCCTAAAAAAAGTAGCCCCTCGGGTTTTTTGTAGTCGGTGAAATAAGGAAAGTACCTGACAAAAATATTTTGACTACCCAAGGGAATAAGAGCAGCAAAAAGGTTTGCTGCATCGAGTAGAACAGTTAGAAGCCCTATTTCATCAGGGGTTAGATAAGCAGTGAATATAAAGAGTCTTAGAACAAACCCTAAGGTCACTCCTAACATTAAAACTAGGATGGTTTGTATACTTTGTCTACGAATCGTTCTCAAGAACGTTACTGGTTTCTGAGGGCTAAATTAAAATGAAGATAAACTGAAAATAATATACTTGCAGGTAAATTTTCCAATTGGAGAGCCAAGAATTAGCAATATACTTGAGACTTAATGGCCCTTCCCATTATCGGTTTTCTTAGATTTAAGGATGTATATAAGCTGTTTTGTAGATCTTAAGGGGCATCATTATCGCGGTATGTGCACAACGATAAAGGTTCATCTGAGCTAGGAGTGAAGGGACAGGGTCTAATTTTGAGAATATCGATATTTTAGCCTACACTACTGCATCAGAATCGAGAAATCAACGTAGTTACTAAAGCACATCCAATAGCTTATGCGGGAACCGAATAAAACAGATACTTGTATAATAGTTTTAGGGCTTTTCCATCTGAAGTCGTTACGTAATTAAGTGAAAATGTTACAGATTCAGTAGTTAATAGCGTATTTTGTAGAATTGATAAAGGATAAGCTAATACTAATAATTAAAGATTGATGTAACAGGACTTTTGAAGTCACTAAAAATACGAAATGTCCATTGCTAAGGCCTATAGTAGATTAAAATGAAAAGGAAGAAAGTACTAATAATAACCTATCACTGGCCCCCTATGGGTGGGAGTGGGGTACAGCGATGGCTTAAAATGAGCAAATATTTGCGCAACTATAATTGGGAACCCATTATATTCACTGTAGCTGATGCCGAAATGTCTATGTATGATGAAAGTCTTGTACACGATATCCCAAAAGCTATAAAAACTATAAGGGTTCCTATTTGGGAACCATTTGGCTTATATAAAAAGATAGTTGGCAAGAAAAAAGAGGAAAAAATACAACCCGGCTTCCTCGATGAAGGTTCGGGAAATAAGGTACTACAAAACCTGGCTTATTGGATAAGGGGAAATGCTTTTATTCCAGATGCAAAAAGGCTTTGGATAAAGCCTGCTAGCAGTGAGTTAATCGAGTATTTGAAGGAAAATGACGTAGATGCAATTGTGTCTACAGGCCCCCCACATACTACTCATATTGTAGCTCTAAAAACCAAGTTGAAAATCGATATTCCCTGGTTGGCTGATTTTAGGGATCCCTGGACTTTTGTCGATTATTATGATAAATTAAAACTCAGTCATTACGCACATCAGAAGCATCATAGGCTTGAGAAGGAAGTAATTGATAGGGCTGACAGAACAATTACCGTAACTTGGAGTTGGGCTAAGAATTTTAATGATAAAAAAACTTATACCAAAAAAGTTGAAGTAATTACTAACGGTTACGATCCAGCTGACTTTAAGGAAAGGAATGTAGAATTAGATGAGAGATTTACCATCACCCACATAGGGTCTATGAATTCTGATAGAAATCCCAAGTTACTTTGGAAAGTTTTTAAAAAACTCATAGAAGAAGATAAGGATTTTAAAGATCAACTAAAGATTAAACTAATAGGCCCTCTGGATCATTCTATAGTTATGAGCATCGAAAAATATGAGCTTAACAACTATTTGGAACATATAAAAAATCTACCGCATAACGAGGTAATCCCTCATCTTCAGTCTTCCCAAGTTTTGCTACTGCCACTTAACAATGTTCCCAATATAGATGGCTGGGTACCGGGCAAGCTCTTCGAATACCTGGGTGCTCGAAGACCTATCATCTGTATAGGAAAAACAGATGGCGAGGCTGCTCTTATCATCAATGAAGCTTCAGCTGGATTAATTGTTGGTTTTGATGAAGAAGATAAACTGAAACAAGCTGTAAAAGACTATTTTGAACAGTATACTAATCAGCAATTACAAGTCAATTCCTCTGGTTATCGCAAATATGGAAGAGACTTGCTGGCCGGTGAAACAGCCGAAGTTTTAAACCAAATTACCTCTTAAAATGCCTTCTTGTAGTACAGAAGCAAGGAAATACCTAAAACTAAAATAAAGACACTTGAAAAACCAAGCGATATCTTTTCTCCAACAAAGTATGCTCTCGGTTTAAACTCAAAACGAATCTCGTGATCACCGGCCGGTATTTTCATACCCCTCAATACGTAGTTTACCCTTATATGATCTACAGGTTTATCGTCTATATAGGCTTGCCAGTCATTTCCTGACCCATGGTAATAGATTTCAGAAAATACAGCAAACTGGTCTTCATTTGAAAAAGAGTTATATGTTAATTTATTAGAAGCGTAAGAGTTAAAAATAATTTGGCCATTGCCGCTATAATCTAATTTTTCAGGGTAATACTGGAAAGAAGAGTGTGTAACTGCTATATTTTTAGTATTGACACTGCCTAAAGCATCGATTTCTTCCTGTGCAGATTCAACTATTTTAAGAGTTTTTATAAACCATGCATTCCCATTGGTAAAGTTATTTTTTATAGCTGGTGCCTGTGAGTTATAAATCACATACTTGCCATTTAGCATGTTAAGAACTGGAGTGTTCCTAAAAACTTGTTCGGGATTGTCTTCTTGGCCTTTTAAAGCATTGACAATAGTATTCTGCTCATTGACCAATTGATTGTCATATAATTCTTGGTAGCGTTGCAGCTTAGCGCCATGATAGCCACCAATAGCCTTATGGTGATAAGAAGTTAAAGCATCATTAAAAGGATTATTGAGATTAAACACCCTGTAGTAGTTGTTATCTTGTAAAATGGACTTGTCAGCAATGGATTGACCAAAGGCTCGATTGTAGGCAGAAGGCTCTACAAAGTCTTCATTGTTAAGGTGTTGTTTGTCAAAAGACCATAGATCTAACAAAACAACTAATGAAATAATACTAAGGAATGTCACTTTTTCCGTTCTCTTCTGAAGGAAAAGATAAGTGGTCCCAAAACATAAGCTCGTGTAAAATAAAGATCTTAGTGCACTCATACGGGCTAGGTTTTTCCTGTCTTTAGTGATTAGCTCAAGCAATTCTTCAGGATAGCGGCTATCACTAGCACTTTCAAAAGATAAAAAGAGCGGGCTCAAAAGTGTAATAAGTAAAAACAGCCCACCTGTAATATAAAACGAACTAAAAAGACTTTTCTTAAGACGTTCATTTTTGATCACTCTGTTCTTAATGACGTAGTCCAATGCCAGCGTTCCCATTAAAGGTACCAAAACAAATACTATAGTTAAGGTCATAGAGGGCACTCTGAATTTGTTATATAGAGGAAGGTGTTCAAAGAGAAAGTCGTTGAACCAAGCCATATTTTTCCCCCAAGCCATAAAAACAGCCAGTGTTATTGAAGTTACTATCCAAGTTCTTCGTTTATCCTTGATGAGAAAAAGCCCCAATACAAAGAAGAAAAAGATAGAAGCCCCCAAATAATAACCTCCGTTTACCAGAGATTGGTCACCCCAATAAAAAAAAGTAGCTATTAGACGTTTAGCCTGTCTTTCAGCAGTTTTAGCAGGAGATCTTTGTTTCTGAAAGTCATTTCTAATGGCCGGGAAAAATCGCTCGTAAGTTTTCGTGTTTTCATAATTCTGACTGAAACCACCCCCCATTATATTGGGAATGATTAGGTTGAAAGTTTCTATTGTTCCATAACTCCAGCGCATGGCATAATCTTTATCCAGACCTCCAGATTTTTCTTCTTTTTCCGCCCGCAAGCCTACATTTCCACTCCTGATAGTTTCCTTGCTGTACTCATAAGTTGTCCAAAGTCTTGAGACATTAGGACCAATGGCCAATACAGCGGCAATTAGCAGTACTGAGATACTCTTGACAAGCTCGGGAAGAGTTTTGTTTTTAATGGCTTCCATCAATTCAACTATGGTGATAATAGCGACGACTATCATCGAATAATAAGTTATCTGGATATGGTTAGCGGAAATAGCCATTCCGCCAAAAAACGCAGTTAAAACCAACCCAAACCAGTACTTGCCTTTAAATGTCATTAAAATTCCCATTAACATGGGGGCTATATAACCAGCTGCCCGTATTTTGGCGTTATGCCCGGCATCAAAAGATATGATGAAAAATGCCGAAAAACCAAAAGCCAAAGAACCTATAGCACTTACCCATGGATTAGTGTTGTATGAAATAAGAAGAAAGAAAAAACCGAACATTAAAAACAATATCAATCCTATATCAGCGGGCAGGCGCATTTTTGAAATCCTTTCCAGTTTTTCAAAAATGTTATTTGGATATCTTATATTAATTTGGAAAGAAGGCATTCCGCTAAACATAGAATTAGTCCATAAAGCTTCTTTGCCAGTAGTTTTTCTATAATCTCTTGATTCTTTACCTATGGCAAGCCCTAGCTTAATGTCGTCTTGTTCCAGTTTTTTCCCCGTGAAAGCAGGCGAGAAATAAATAGAATTGAGCACAAACAGAACAAAAAGGGCAATGAAATAAGGGGTATAGTTTTTACGCTTCATAATAATTTGAAAAGGCACTAAAACACGATTCTCACTGTACCCAGACGGCATTGCTTAAGTAATTAGCCGGTAATGATAGTACTGAGTGATAAATTTTCAAATATAACTATAGCGGGAACTCTTAAATGGGGAATAAGTTCTCTTTTCTTCTGGATTGCTGTTCATCCTGAGACCTGTGCCTCAAAAGTTAAGAAAGATTATTTCCTCGCGGATGAAATTAGCCGCCATAATAAAGCATTGAATACACCAAAGTGGTTTGGGAGCTTACCAAATGCTCTTTTAAATCATTGCCATTCACAGAAGATAAGACTGGAAGCGATACCTTCAGTATGTAGTTATGATACATCTACACTTGGTATTTAAGTTGATGTTTTAATCGCTATGGGGTGAAAAAATATAAAAAAGAAAAAAACTTCATCGGTTTAGATTTAAGATAGAACCTTCCTTGACGTTCTCGTTTCCACTTTTTCTTATACAGCACAATTATGACCTCTACTGGTGCGATAACATGAGGCGCATTTGCCGACTTCCAACTACCCTAAGCTGTTCTTTTAGATATGTTTCCTTCATTCCACAGAATTGTAGAGTGACACTTCCACCCAACTTCAATCAGCCAATCGGGTTATGTCAACTGATAGCGATTATTTACCGCTTTTGTTCTTGTCTATCGACACATTAATTCATAACCTTCCAGTTGGGGTTCACCCAATGCAAGCAATTAATCAGCCATTGCTTGGAGAATTGCAAATAATCTGAATATTCGATAGAATCATCTTGCTTATTGCTCGTGTAAACCTTTTCCTAACATTATAAGGGGATGAAGTTACAATTAAATCAATGCTTTGCTTACTGATGGTTCTACGTAAAAGAGCATCTCCTAAAACAAGTTTGCGTAACAAATTTGAAGTTTGCTTAAAGAGAAAATCAATGCCATTATCAAGTAAAGCAACATTACGAACCCCACTTAATTGGATTAATTCTGCATAGATTAATCGCTTGCCTATAGAACCTTCCAATAAACTATCAATTCGCTTCATTGTTTTGCGTTAACAATTACCCTGATTCAGCCGGAAAGCGAATTTGTCAACGTAACGCCCTGAATGGTTAAGGCTCATATGATGATAGGCACTGCTGTATCCGCGTTTCAACAATGCCCATACACTCTTAACTCCATTCGTGTGAACCATGCCATTAGCAAATTCTTTAACAGGATGTTTGATGGGTTTGTGCTGATAGAAAAATGCATCCAAGCCGCCATAGACTTTATAATCATTCATATAAATTGTTGCTCCGACCACTACATTTGTCATGGATAATGTTTTGCAATATGTTGCTATCTACACGTGAACCGGCAAAGTTTTCACCTTATTACACTACGCCCGCGCATCTCGAGCACCAGTTATTTTCGCAATGTACAGTGGTCTGCTTTAAATTTCTTTCTATCATGTTTCTTTTCCTTTACGCCAATGTATGGTTTCGTCAACCTCTACAATGTCCGCCAATTTCCTAGTGTCGCCATTACAAACTTCACGAATACGGTGAAACTATAAACCACGCACTCTTTTGTGTTACGCCAATCTCTTTGGATAATTGGAAGCTACTGATTCCTTTGCGGGAAGTTATCACTACGTAAATTGCATAAATCCAATAATGCAAAGGTATTTTGGATCTTTCAAATATGAAACCAGTACGTACGCTGAAATGTCTGGCCACATTCTCTAACAATCATGCATTCCTTCTGGCTCTCCCTTGCGAGAATAGATTGACAAACTGCTATATGCCGGACATAAAATGCCATTTTTCCAACGTCTATGCTCTAAATAAATTTGAGCACACTCACTCATTAGGGAACAATCGCATTAATTCGTAAACGCTGATTGCAGTATTTTTCTTTGCAATTAATAGATATTGGTATATAATTTGTGAGTTTTGATACTAAAAAAACCTCACAAATTATATGAATATTGTAGGAATTTACAAATTGTTTCCCACTGAAGAAACCTGTATTGAGCATCTAGAAAAGATAAATGGGATAACAAGCCTACCTGTCCGTTAATAAGAATAAAAAGAAAACAAAAGATAATAGATATGGCTGTAATAATTACAAATGTCAAAGTAGTTATAGAGTTACTGTAGGTACGGTATTTCACAAAACAAAAGTACCATTACAAAAATGGTTTTTAGCTATCAGCCTTCTATTAAAGGCAAAAAAAGGCATCAGTAGTATGCAGTTAGCTAGAGATTGCGGGATAAATCAATCTACCGCTTGATACATGGGAGTAAGAATACGCCGAGTAATAAAAAGTGATAGTAAGTTATTGCAAGGAATTGTAGAGATGGACGAGATCTATTTAGGTGGCAAGCCACGTAAAGGTTAATATTAGAAAGACTGAATATGAGAAGGACTCTTTCAATAAAAGGGGTCGGGGAAGTGAAAAGATTCCTGTTCCAGGATAGAAGCGAATATAGATTGGAGGAAAAGGACCCTTATAACAGACGAAAGCCCGTCCTATAAAAGTATAGGTGATTATATGTATCATAAAATCATTAAGCATAAAGAAAGATTTTGCTGTGATGAAATTTCATACCAATACAATAGAGGGGTTCTGGTTTATTGTAAAAAGAGGGATTTATGGTATTTATCAACATGTAAGTGCTAAGTACTTAGATGGTTATCTTATCGAGTTTGCTTACAAGTATAATAAATGTAGGAATACTTGCAGAAATCAAATGTTCTTCAACACATTAAAATAAGATGATCTTATGCTAAGTTCTATAGATAATTTAGTTACAAAGAATTTCAATCAAAACATACTTTATAGATCTGATTGTAAAGAGGCTATGCAAAAGATCATTGATCGGGGTGTAAAAGTAGACCTGATATATTGTAGACCCGCCTTTTAATTCTAATCGGGTCTACAACTATGATATATAAAGACAGGGGAAAGGACAGCCTAGGCCATAGTATACAAAAGCCAGTTCCAATGAGAGCAATATTGTTTTAGACTCCTTTTGCGGATGTGGGACTGTTGCAGAGGCAGCAATAAAGCTCAATAGAAAATGGATAAGTATAGATGTAAGCCCATTGGCGATAGAAATTAATAGAGGGAAGATTAAAAGAACAGATGTTTAGGTTATAAAGAAGCGAAATATCAAGCTGTAGTAAGGAAAGCCTGAAAGCAAGAATGTCTATGACAAATTCAATCCTTTTCAAAAGCAGGATTTTCTTATCCGTAAAATTAGGGGGCTCGTCTAATGAAAGGTAGAGCGGGGACGGAGGGGTAGATGGTGAAATGACCTTACATCTAGGTCAAGATGAAAGAAGGGGTGATATCTGGAGAAAGATGGTATTTTCAGTTAAAACGGGAAAACAAGTAAACCCAGCTATGGTCAGAGAACTTTGGGGAACTACGGGAAAAGGGAAAGCAGTTATGGGAGGACTTATTTTAGAACAAGAGCCTAGTGATAAAATGGTAGAGACAGCCGAAAGAAAAGGTAATTTAGAGTATATTATGGAAAAAAGACATCCCTCCAAATCATCACCCTAAATTACAAATATTAACAGCACAGGAAATAATAGATGAAAAAACATTTAGTACCCCGCCTACTATGATGCAAATTAGAAAATATAGAAAAGAGCAGTCTTTATTCTAAAATCTTCAGGTTTTATACGGAATTTATATGCCAATATCTATATAATTGCGTTTTTCTTTCTCATCATTGCTATATGTCCTTGAACATTTAACACTTTTTTATTTACATACAAAAAATTCGATATCGAATATATGATTCCCATTTATTAAGTCCTTAAACTAGTTCTGTGGTTTTTTGATATTTACACAAAATTAAAATAGACTTTTAGAACTTTAAAACAATGAAAACAGCTTTATCAAAACACTTACTGATTATAGGAATTGTAGCCGGGGTAATCCTAGGGGGCATAGTTGGCTCTTTGTGGCCCAATGTTGGTGTGAAGTTTGAAATTGTGGGAGAGCTGTTTTTAGATGCTCTGAAAATGATAGTTCTTCCGCTGATAATAGTCTCGATTACGCTTAGTATTATGAAAGTGGGAAATATCGGCTTGCTTGGACTAAAGACTATAATTTATTATACAGTTACAACTGCATTTGCAGTTTTTATAGGGATTGTGGTTGTCACATTTATTCATCCGGGTGAAGGCTCAAAAATAGCATCGGGACAGATACCGGATATAATCAAGGATAAAGAGGGTTTTGCCGTTGCTGATATTCTTAAAAGTATTATAACTCCCAATATATTCAGCTCTGCTGCAAATTACCAGATATTGCCGCTTATTATCGTTTCAATATTGTTCGGCATTGCATTCGGGAAACTGAGGAATGAAAACAATTTAATTATCAGAATTTTCGAATCAACGGACAAAGCCGTAATGATGATAGTACGCTGGATTATTATCTTAACACCTATTGGTATATTTGGATTAATCGCTTCTAGAATAGGTGCTGCGGGGGGAGGGAGCCACCTCTGGAACATAATCTCAGAAATTGGCAAATATTTTTTCACTGTATTAATCGGCTTATTTATACATGGCTTTATAGTGCTCCCTTTAATACTTTATCTTTTTGCCAAAAGAAAACCTTTAAAGTATTTTTCAAAAATGAGCAAAGCCTTGTTAACAGCTTTTTCCACCGCATCGTCCTCGGCAACATTGCCTCTGACCATAACTAACGTCACCGAAGACGCAAAGGTTTCCAAGCGTGTTGGGAGGTTTGTGCTCCCTCTCGGGTCAACGATCAACATGGATGGAACTGCGCTGTATGAGGCCGTAGCAGTTATTTTTATTGCTCAGAGTTATGGGATCACACTTTCTGACGGTGAACTTATCATAGTATTTATCACTGCAACCCTGGCGGCTATAGGTGCAGCAGGCATTCCTGAGGCAGGTCTGGTAACAATGGTTCTAGTTCTTGAGGCCGTAGGGCTTCCTATTGAAGGTGTAGGCTTAATTCTTGCTATAGATTGGTTCCTCGACAGATTCCGGACAACAATAAACGTTTGGGGAGACAGTGTTGGGGCCGCTGTTATAGACAACTTTGAAAAACATAAATTATTGAGTAATCGTTAATAGCTATATAATCAGAGATCGATTTTCATTCTTTGCCATATAAAACCAACTGAATGCTAAACAAATGTTTCAGCAGGCTTACTTTAGCAACACTGGTGATATTTATTTTTCCTTTGCTATTTACATAATGATTGCATCAATTGTCAGTCGCTTGTCTAGTTGATTTACCTTATACTTAATTTTCTAAGGGATATCTATGATAAATGTGTCCAGGAAGACCCTACTAAGTTAATCATTGCCAAATCCTTGAGTTTTCCTCAGAAGATTTATATAAAAAAGACAATAAACTTATTAGCTTTTGCTCATCCGGTTAATAATAAAGAATAAAATTAAAGCTTCTAAAAACAGATGTTGTAAAACTTCTACATCCTAACTCTTTTTCTTCAGAAAGCTCTGCACCAGGCTGTACAAAAAGAAAAGACCACTTATAAAAAGGCTTAAACGGCTCAATAGATCACCTGTTTGAGAATAGCAAGTCGGTTCGCTATTGGCTCTGATTTTACTACGGATGACCGCATCTTTTTTATAGCCCTGCCTTTGTATAACATCACCTCTTTGGTTAATAAAACAACTTATGCCAGTATTTGCTGAGCGGGCTACACTTCTGCGGTTTTCAACAGCTCGCAAACGCGAGTAGTGCATGTGTTGGATGTGTCCGGGGGTATTTCCCCACCAATCGTCATTGGTAATTACAAAAAGTAGATTGGCTCCTTTGCAGATATATTCTGTGATGTATTCTGCAAAGTTTGATTCCCAGCAAATAATGGGAGCAACCGAAAATTTTTTGTCAGCCGTAGTAAAAACTTCCCTTTCTTGTTGGGTTCCCAAAGTACCGGAAATACCGCCAAAGTCTTTTACAACATCTCCCAATAAAGGTTTAATGAGCCAGCTAAAAGGCATCATTTCTACTCCTGCTACCAGTTTGGATTTGTGGTAGGTCTGGATGGAATCGGCTTGGCTAATAAAGAGCCCAGTATTAAAAACATCGTAATAACCCGTTCTGTTTTGCAACTCACGGGCAGAAGATGGAGGGTCGACTTTATAAAGCTTAGATGTTGTGGCTCCCACTACAATATTGAGATTGGGATATTGGTCTGTAAAAAGCTTAAGTAAGCACACATTATGTATATATGGCAATTGGCTTTCATCAATCCTGTCCAGTAGCATAGTCTCCGGCCCTACAAGGAAGCTAACGGAGTCATTTAGTTTAGCACTGGCCAAGCGGACAAACTTGTGTACTTGTTCCGTTTCAGATAGCTTAAATTTCTCCGAATATGTATCTAGATTAGGCTGAACTATCACTATATTAACTTCTTCTCCTTTCTCTTGGTAGCGGAAATATCGCTGATAAGAAATGAGGATGGGCAGAACAATAAAAAGCAATATGACTAAAGTAATTTGTCCTACCAGTGGTTTCCATTGGCGATCTTGTAAATAGGCAGTAATTATCCAAAAGAGAAATAGATTTACTCCCCAAATCCACAATGTGCCTCCAAAAACTCCTGTATATTCATACCATTGTATCCATTCTACCCTTTCGGCAAAGCCGTTGCCTAATGTAAGCCATGGAAAGCTGAGGTCCCAGTCTTTATGCAGTGTCTCAAAACAGATCCATAGAAAGGGAACAGCAATATAAGCTCTTCGGTTACCTAGCTGTTTTTTAGTAAAACGAAAAATGATCATAACCATCGTCATCAGAATTCCGTTAAACAAAACAGTGCTAGCTACACCGCTCCAATGGGCATTTACCAGCCACCAGGTGCCTAGGAAATTCCAGGTACCAAAAGCCAGCCAGCAATACCAAAACCATTTGTGACCTCCCTTTCTTTCACCAGAAAAACTTAGTTCACGTTCTAAAAGTAATAGGGGAATAAAGGCGATAAATAAGAGGAAAGTAAATCCACCTTCAGGCCAACTGATCCATAGCAAGAAAGGGGTGAGGAGAGCTAAAGCAAATCTTCTAAGATACATCAGAGACCTTTGAAATCCGCAAAGTTAAATTTGAGCGAGAGTATATTAGAGTAAGGAACTGCAGAAACATCAGCAATGTCGGTTAAAGTGTAATCCATAGAAATGCCTTGGTATTTGAAACCTAGCCCTAGGCTAGGTTGTACAGCATAGGTTACATTTCCATTAAGTTTGCGTAAACGCTGTATGTTACCTGCGCCTCCTCGTAAAAGCACAAAATCTCGATAACCTAATTCAAAACCAAAACCAGGGTTAATATTTCCAAAATCAGATGAAACAAAAGTATTGTGGCGTCCCCCAAAAGTTATATCAAAATTAAATTCAGTGTGAAGGCTATATTTTTCGCCCAAGCTAAAAGAACCTCCTATCCCTACTAGTAGACGGGGAAAAGTGAGCTCTATGTTTTCAGTAGGAAGCTCATTACCAGTCTGCTGAAAAACATTGATGAGTTTGTCTTCATTAAAACTCCAGGCATTGAAGGTAGATGTAACATCGCGCAGGGTAGCGCCAAATTGCCATTTTTTGAGGAAATACTGTATTCCCGCATCCAACCCAAAGCCTATAGAGTTGGCGAAGTTGCCAATCTGGCGATAAATGATTTTGACATTTCCCCCGTAACGGAAATTACTAATAGATTGGGATTTACGCGCATACGAGCCGATCAGAGCATAATCGATCTCAGAAAATTTTCGAATACGATCGTGATCTATATCACCATTCTTATCGATCAACTCGGTTGTATCTAAAATATCGTCTACTCCAGATCTAATGAGTGAAACTCCTGCAACACTTACCGCATCTACGGGCATGGCATATGCCATGTAATCGTACTGAGCTATACTGGCAAAATGTTCAGTATGCATGGCAGCTGCTTGCCATGATTTTTGAATTCCAGCTAAACCAGCTGGATTCCAGTATCCAGCAGCTATGTCATTAACACTGGCTATCACGGAGTTAGACATTGCTAAAGCACGGGCATCAACCCCTATGCTCAAAAAATCGTTGGAATATTTTCGCCCCTGTCCTAAAGAAAAGCTGGGAAGAAATATCAATAAAAAGACAAATTTCTTCAATCTATTCAATTTCTTATATTTAACATCAAATAGTGTCAAGATTCATGCAATAAAAACTTGATATTTATACTAATATTGTCTTAAAGGATATGGAGCCTAAAAGTTTTGTACCTAATTTATTGACTCTTTCTAATCTAGTATGTGGTCTGGTAGCTATTGCTGCTATTTTTTCTAGTGACTACATTTTGGCTGCTTGGCTAGTTGGAGTAGCCCTGGTTCTAGATTTTCTCGATGGCTTTGCGGTCCGTTTGCTCAGAGTACATTCGGAACTGGGTAAGCAACTGGATAGCTTAGCTGACTTGATTAGTTTTGGGTTGGTTCCAGGCTTTTTACTGTATCGCCTGTTTGAGGTTTCTTATTTGAGTGGGGAGCCAGTACCGAGTTTTTTACCTTTTTTGGCTTTACTAATACCTGTTTTTTCAGCTTTACGTCTAGCTAAGTTCAATATTGATACTCGGCAATCAGATTATTTTATCGGCTTACCTACTCCAGCTTCTAGCATTTTAATTTTTTCATTGTGCCTTTGGGGGTTTTACACAGATAACGAAACTACCCGCAGCATCATACTTCATCCTTTTCTGTTAACGATACTTGCTATTGTTACTTCAGTTTTATTAGTAGTTGAACTTCCGTTGATCTCGCTTAAAGTAAGAAGCTTGAGTTGGCGGGAAAATAAAGGAGTAATCATTCTACTGGTATTAGTTACCTTGGCTTTGTTTGTTTTACGATTTAAGGCTTTGGCAATTATTGTACCTTTGTACCTACTTATATCGTTGATCTATAAACCGACTCGTAAATGATCTTTAGAGCAGAAATTAATGTAATGCCCCATCGGGCTTTATTAGACCCACAGGGAAAAGCTGTGAGCAATAGCATGAAAAATATAGGTTTGTCTGAAATTCGAGATATACGTATTGGGAAACACATTACTTTGAAGGTGGAAGCATGGGACAAAACCAAAGCTGAAAAAAAAGTAGAAAAAGCCTGCAAAAAACTTCTAGCTAACCCTATTACAGAAGGTTTTAAGTTTGAAATCTTTGAAAATCAATCTTGATCTTGATACCTTAGTGGTTAATTTTCCAAATCTTTTTTATAGCCTATTATACGATGAACAAACTTGGGATTGATTTGTTCCAAACACAGGAGCAGAACCCAATAGCCTGCAAAGAACATTAGGAAGATCAACATACTAAAGCCCATCCCAAAAATGAAAATGAAAATGAAAAAGCCAATTAACTTTGTAAACATTCTTCTTTACTCTGGGCTGCTAAGTTAGAACAAAATAGTTGTCTCGTGCATAAACGTTTAGGTTCATGACTAGTTTAAAAAGACAGTACCTTTATAACTGAGTGTGATTGAATGTATGAAGCTATTGAAAAACTTTAGAAACAATCTCTTAAACTAGTCATGAACTGTCTTTAAATATAGATCTTGTCAGTATTAGCAATAAAAAAATTGCTGTTCAATTAGGTGAACTTTAATCATTTGAAATTTCTGCTTTCAGGCTTGACCAGTAGGTCCACCGAAATTCAGCGGGATTTGAGGTTGCTCCATGTCTTTAATCTCACCATGCTGATTTTCAAAACGGCTTATGTTATCTTGTAAAGCTCTCAAAAAACACTTGGTATGTTGAGGGGTCAACACTATTCGAGATTTAACTCGTGCTTTAGGTATGCCGGGCATTATTTTAACAAAATCCAGAATAAACTCGCTAGATGAATGATTGATAATAGCAAGATTGGAGTAAATACCTTCTGCTACTTCTTCACTCAGTTCCAGATTCATTTCCCCTTTTTTGGGTTGATTTCGCTGTTCAGTCATAATTTTAACTTCTTACCTCTTCCATTTTTTCTTCAATATGATAGCCCTCCTTGAGTTCTTGATATTACTCTTTGTAACCAACAATGATCGTATCGTATTCTTTAGGCCCCGTACCAGCTGGGATTTTATGCCCTATGATAACATTTTCTTTCAGTCCTTCAAGAGTATCCCGTTTACCGCTTATTGCAGCTTCATTGAGGACTTTAGTAGTCTCCTGGAAAGATGCAGCTGAAATGAACGACTTGGTTTGTAATGAGGCTTTTGTAATACCCTGCAAAACAGGCTTAGCAGTGGCTGGCTGAGCATCTCTAGCCTCAGCTAAAGTTTTATCTGCTCGGCGAAGTTTTGAGTTTTCATCGCGCAGTTTGCGGACAGTAATAATCTGACCTTGTTTCAATTCTTGAGAGTCTCCGGTATTAGTTACTACCTTTTTGTGGAATATCCAGTCATTTTGTTCGATAAATTCGTCTTTATTAACTAAGTTTCCTTCTAAGAGCATAGTGTCACCCGGGTCCTGGATTTCTACTTTGCGCATCATTTGACGTACAATCACTTCAAAGTGTTTATCATTGATTTTCACACCCTGTAAGCGATATACCTCCTGTATTTCATTTACCAGGTATTCCTGAACGAGATTTGGCCCCTGAATAGCTAGAATATCAGATGGAGTGATAACACCGTCTGACAGAGGCATACCAGCACGAATAAAATCGTTCTCCTGTACCAGTATCTGTTTGCCGAGGTTAATAAGATATTTCTTTATCTGACTACTGGTGAGACTTTCTACTATGACCTCACGGTTGCCTCGCTTAATCTTACCGTAAGAAACCACTCCGTCAATTTCTGATACTATGGCAGGATTAGATGAGTTACGTGCTTCAAAAAGTTCTGTCAATCTTGGCAAGCCACCTGTAATATCACCTGCTTTGGGTAACTTACGCGGGATCTTAACCAGTATTTTACCTGCTTTGATCTCTTCACCTTCTTCAACAATAATATGAGCTCCAACAGGCAGGGTATGGTGCTTCAGTTCTTCACCTTTACTATCTATAATAAAGACAGTAGGTATAAGCTTTTTATTGCGGGTTTCGATAATCATTTTTTCCATGAAACCGGTTTGCTCATCAATCTCGGCTTTGTAAGTTATATCCTGATGAATATCTGAGAATTTAATGATCCCCGGTGTTTCGGAAATAATTACGGCGTTATAAGGGTCCCATTTACAAATCACGTCTCCTTTCTTCACTTTAGTACCGTTATGCACTCTAAGAAACGATCCATAGGGAATATTGTTAGTAGCTACTATAGCACCCGTTTTTTCATCGATCAGCTTCATTTCAGCAATACGGCTAATCACAATATCTACTTCATTGTCTTCACCTTTTACGGTACGCAATTCTCTGAAGATGAGCTTTCCGTCGAATTTAGCTAGGATGGAAGACTCTTCAGCTAAGTTACCGGCAGTCCCTCCCACGTGGAAGGTTCGAAGAGTAAGCTGAGTACCAGGCTCACCGATAGACTGAGCAGCAATTACGCCAACGGCCTCTCCCTTCTGCACTTTTTTTCCTGTAGCAAGGTTTCTACCGAAACATTTGGCACAAATTCCCTTAATTGATTCACAAGTTATAGCAGAACGTACCTCAACTGTTTGTATATTCGAGTCTTCGATCTTTTTGGCTGTTACTTCTGTGATTTCTTCCCCAGATTTTATAAAAGGCTCACCAATAACTGAATCAGTAATATCTCGCAAGGAGATACGACCTAAAATCCTATCGTAAAGCGGTTCTATTACCTCTCCACTTCTCTTAAGGGTGGTTATTTCAAGTCCTCTAAGTGTACCGCAATCTTCCTCATTGATGATCACGTCTTGAGCTACGTCTACCAGTCTGCGGGTTAAATAACCTGCATCTGCTGTTTTCAGGGCAGTATCTGCTAGTCCTTTACGAGCACCATGAGTGGAAATAAAGTACTCGAGGATGGGAAGCCCTTCCTTAAAATTAGAGATAATAGGGTTTTCAATAATCTCTCCCCCGAATAAGCTCGATTTTTGAGGTTTAGCCATTAGACCTCGCATACCAGAAAGCTGACGGATTTGCTCTTTAGAGCCTCTCGCACCAGAGTCTAACATCATAAAAATGGGATTGAATCCCTGGCGATCATTTTCCAAATGATACATTGCTCTTTCGGTAAGTTGTACATTAGTGGTAGTCCATACGTCAATTACTTGATTGTAACGCTCATTATTGGTAATAAGTCCCGTGTTATAGCTAGCAAGGACATTTCCAATTTCCTCTTCAGCAGTTTTAATGAGTTGTTCTTTTTCATGTGGGATAATAATATCTTCCAAACCAAACGATAGTCCGCCTTTAAAAGCGTTACTGTACCCCAATGACTTAATATTGTCAAGGAAATTAGCAGTAGTAGGAATATCTGTTTTCTTAAAGATCATCGCGATGATTTCACGTAGAGCTTTTTTAGTCAATACCTCATTGATGAAAGGTATTGATTCAGGCACGATAGTATTAAAAATCACTCTTCCAACAGTGGTATCAATCAATTTAATTTTCATCTCACCATTCTCCTTTACGCGCGCTCGTATTCTTATTTTGGCATTGAGATCAACCCTACCTTCATTATGAGCAATGATTACTTCTTCATCTGAATAGAAAGTAATTCCTTCTCCTTTTATCTTCATTTCATTATTGCTCTGTTTAGCTTTGGTCATGTAATAAAGACCCAGCACCATATCTTGAGAAGGTACAACAATTGGCGATCCATTAGCAGGATTCAGGATATTATGAGAGGCAAGCATCAGAATTTGTGTTTCTAGGATTGCCGCAGGTCCTAAAGGCAAGTGAACGGCCATTTGGTCACCGTCAAAGTCAGCGTTGAAAGCGGTACAAGTTAAAGGGTGAAGCTGAATAGCCTGACCTTCAATGAGCTTGGGCTGAAAGGCTTGAATTCCTAAACGGTGCAGAGTTGGAGCACGATTCAGTAATACGGGATGTCCTTTCAGTACATTTTCAAGGATATCCCAAACTACTGAATCTCTTTTGTCAATGATCTTCCTAGCGGTTTTAACGGTTTTAACAATACCTCTTTCGATCAATTTCCGTATGACAAAAGGCTTGTAGAGCTCAACTGCCATATTTTTAGGAAGTCCGCATTCATGTAACTTTAACTCAGGGCCTACCACAATTACAGATCGAGCAGAATAATCCACTCTTTTTCCCAATAAATTTTGACGGAAAAGGCCTTGTTTGCCTTTCAAAGAATCTGAAAGGGATTTTAAGCCACGGTTGCTATCTGTTCTCAGCAAGCTCGACTTTCGAGTATTACCAAATACTGAATCAACGGCTTCCTGTAGCATTCTCTTTTCATTCCTGAGGATTACTTCAGGAGCTTTGATATCAAGCAATTTCTTTAAACGGTTGTTTCGGATAATCACTCTCCGGTACAAGTCATTTAAATCTGAAGTGGCAAAGCGACCGCCTTTTAATGGAATCAATGGGCGTAACTCTGAAGGAATAACAGGAAGTATTTTTAAGATCATCCATTCCGGACGATTTTCGATACGGGTATTGGCATCTCGAAAAGCTTCAACCACTTGAAGGCGTTTTAAAGCTTCCTGCTTGCGTTGTTGCGAGGTTTCAGTATTTGCTTTATGACGCAGGTGGTACGAAAGTTGGTCTAAATCTATACGGGAAAGAATCTCCCTAAGGGCCTCGCCACCCATTTTAGCAATAAACTTATTAGGGTCGTAGTTATCCAGATAATTATTTTCAGTGGGTAGGCGATCTAAAATTTCGATATACTCTTCCTCCGTTAAATATTCCATATATTGAAGTGGGGTGCCATCCGGGTGAATGGCATTACCTGCTTGTATTACTACGTAACGCTCATAGTAAATGATCATATTGAGCTTCTTTGCAGGTAATCCCAATAAGTAGCCTATTTTATTGGGCAATGATTTGAAATACCAAATGTGGACTACGGGAACCACTAAATTAATGTGCCCTACACGCTCTCTTCTGACTTTCTTTTCAGTAACCTCAACCCCACATCGATCACACGCAATGCCTTTGTAACGGATACGTTTGTATTTACCACACGCACATTCATAATCTTTTACAGGACCGAAAATTCTTTCACAGAAAAGACCATCTCTTTCGGGCTTATGCGTACGGTAGTTAATGGTTTCGGGCTTAAGAACTTCGCCATAAGACTTCTCTAAAAGACTTTCAGGAGAAGCTAAACTTATGGTGATACTTTGAAAATTACCATTGTAGTTGTTTCTACTGGACTTTCTTAAAACCATGTATGAGAAAAATTAAGCTCTTTATAAATTAGTCCATAGTAATCCTTAAGCCAAGACCGTTCAATTGATGCAACAATACATTAAATGATTCAGGAATACCCGAATCATGAATTAGCTCTCCTTTTACTATAGTTTCATAGATTTTACTTCTACCTGTTATGTCATCTGACTTTACAGTTAGAATTTCACGCAAAATGTTGGAAGCACCAAAAGCTTCTAGGGCCCAAACCTCCATCTCCCCAAAACGCTGACCCCCGAACTGATTCTTCCCTCCCAGCGGTTGCTGTGTAATTAGCGAATAAGGACCGATAGAACGAGCATGGATCTTATCGTCAACCATGTGATCAAGCTTAAGTATGTAAATAACACCTACTGTTATTTTCTGGTGAAAGCGCTCTCCAGTACCACCATCATACAAATAAGTATGACCAAATCGAGGAACCTCAGCTTTATCTGTTAATTCATTGATATCATTAACTGAAGCTCCATCAAAAATAGGAGTGGCAAATTTTCTACCTAACTTCTTACCTGCCCAACCTAATACAGTTTCATATATCTGGCCAAGATTCATTCTTGAGGGCACACCTAGCGGGTTTAACACTATGTCGACTGATGTCCCATCTTCAAGGAAGGGCATGTCTTCCTGACGAACAATGCAAGCTACAACACCTTTATTACCATGACGACCAGCCATCTTATCCCCTATTTTCAATTTGCGTTTCTTAGCAATGTAAACTTTTGCCATTTTAACAATACCGGAGGGCAACTCATCACCTACACTGATAGTAAATTTCTCGCGATTATAGATACCCGTGATACTGGTTATCTCGAGCTTATAATTATGAATCAGAGTGTCAATAAGTTTATTTTTATCCTTGTTTGTAGTCCATGTTCCACCGGTAAGGCGAGTATAATCATCAATATCTCTTAGTATCTTTTGAGTAAACTTAGTTCCTCTGGGGATCACTTCCTCATTGAGGTCATTTCTAACCCCTTGGCTATTTTTACCTACTACTAGAATAGTGAGTTTTTCAAGGAATTTCTGGCGAATATTTTTCACTTTCCAGATATAGTCTTCTTCTAATCTTTTCAGTCGGGTTTTATCCTTTAAACGAGCTCTTTTATCTTTAAGTGAACGGGTAAATAGGTTCTTATCTATTACCACTCCATTGAGTGAAGGCGGGGCTTTGAGCGAAGCATTTTTTACACCACCTGCTTTATCGCCAAAAATAGCGCGAAGCAATTTTTCTTCTGGTGTCAGGTCAGATTCCCCTTTTGGAGTAATCTTACCAATCAGAATATCTCCGGGAATCACCTCGGATCCTATTCTAATAACTCCGTTTTTGTCGAGATCTTTAGTTGCCTCTTCACTAACACTGGGAATGTCTGTAGTTAATTCTTCAGCTCCCAGCTTGGTGTCACGCGCCTCAAGAGAGTATTCGTCTATATGTATAGAAGTGAAAATATCCTCTCTTACCACTTTTTCAGAAATTACAATTGCATCCTCAAAATTGTAGCCTTTCCATGGCATAAAGGCCACCAGCATATTTCTACCTAAGGCCAATTCTCCATTTTGAGTGGCAAAACCTTTACACAAGACTTGTCCTTCGACTACCTTTTCGCCTTTCACCACAACAGGCTTGATGTTAATACAGGTACCCTGATTAGTTTTACGGAATTTAAGTAAATTGTAAGTTTTGAAATCGTCGTCAAAGCTTACTAGTTTTTCGTCTTCTGTACGATGGTATCGAATGACGATTTTTTCTGAGTCTGCATATTCTACTTCACCATCTCCTTCAGAGTTTATCAATACGCGACTATCAGATGCTATTTTCCCTTCCAGACCTGTCCCCACAATTGGGACTTCGGGATTTAACAATGGTATAGCTTGACGCATCATATTCGATCCCATCAATGCACGGTTTGCATCATCATGCTCTAGAAAAGGGATCAAAGAACCTGAAATAGAGGCAATCTGATTATGTGATACATCCATATAGTCAAGCTTATCTGGCTCCACTAATGGATAGTCTGAATGATAGCGGGCTTTCACTTTATCACTTACAAAGTGACCATCTTCAGTTACAGGAGCATTAGCCTGAGCTATTACTTTTCCTTCTTCTTCCTCGGAGCTCAAGTAAACAGGAGCTCTAGAAAAATCAACTTTTCCGTTTTTAACTTCACGATAAGGTGCTTCTAGAAATCCCATTTTATTTACTCTAGAATAAACACACATGGAGGATATCAGACCAATATTAGGCCCTTCTGGTGTTTCAATAGGGCAAAGTCGGCCATAATGGGTATAATGCACATCTCGTACCTCAAAACCAGCTCTTTCACGTGAGAGACCGCCGGGCCCTAAAGCAGATAGTCTCCTTTTATGAGTAATCTCAGATAATGGATTGGTTTGATCCATAAATTGAGATAGCTGGTTAGTCCCAAAGAATGAATTGATAACAGAAGACAAAATCTTGACATTAATCAGATCAGTGGGGGTAAACACCTCATTATCGCGAACATTCATGCGCTCACGAATGGTGCGTGCCATACGAGCTAAACCAATACCAAACTGGGTAGACAATTGTTCACCTACAGTGCGAACTCTTCTGTTGCTTAAGTGATCAATATCATCTACTTCAGTCTTGGAGCTAATCAACTCAATTAGGTGTCTTACAATGTTCAGGATATCTTCTTTAGTAAGAATCTGAACATCCTCAGGGATATCAAGGCCTAATTTTTTATTTAACCTATAGCGGCCTACTTCGCCCAAGCTGTAGCGTTGATCAGAGAAAAATAATTTATCAATGACATCACGAGCAGTCTCTTCATCCGGCGGCTCAGCGTTACGAAGTTGTCGATAAACATACTCTGCTGCTTCTTTCCCAGAGTTGTTGGGGTCTTTTTGTAGCGTATTGTGAATAATTGAGTACTCTGAATTCTCCATATCTTTTTTATGAAGTAGGATAGTCTGAACTCCGGCGTCAATAATTTCTTCGATATGCTCTTTCTTAAGGACAGTATTACGATCAAGAACTATTTCATTCCTTTCAATCGAAACCACTTCACCGATATCTTCATCTCCAAAGTCTTCAATCCAGGTTTTGAGAACACGAGCAGCTAACTTACGTCCCACCACTTTCATTAAACCCGATTTGGATACCTTAATCTCTTCGGCAAGACCAAAGACATTCAATATATCTTTATCTCGCTCGTATCCTATTGCTCGAAGCAAAGTGGTAAGCGGCAACTTTTTCTTACGGTCAATGTAGGCATACATCACCCTATTGATATCTGTTGTAAACTCTATCCAGCTACCTTTAAAAGGAATAATACGAGCTGAGTAAAGTTTCGTTCCATTAGCGTGATAACTTTGCCCAAAGAAAGCACCAGGAGAGCGGTATAATTGGGAGACTATAACTCTTTCGATACCGCTGATGATAAAAGTTCCTCGAGGGGTCATATAAGGTGTGGGACCGAGATATACGTCCTGCACAATAGTTTCAAAGTCTTCATGTTCAGGGTCAGTACAATATAATTTCAGTCTTGCTTTGAGTGGAACGCTAAATGACAGTCCTCTTTCAAGGCACTCTTCTTCACTATAGCGCGGCGGACCAATAAAATAGTCTAAGAATTCCAAAATAAACTGGTTTCTGGAATCAGTAATGGGAAAGTTTTCACCAAACGTTTTGAATAATCCTTCATTTTGTCTATCGGCTGGTTTGGTGTCAAGCTGGAAAAAATCCCGGAAAGATTTTAGTTGAATATCCAGAAAGTCCGGATACTCAAAAGCATTGTTAATAGATGTAAAGTCGATCCTTCTTTCAGGATTTTTAATTTCTTGGCTATTAAACATATAGAAGATAAAATAAAGTTAAATTAAACACAAAAAGAATTAGGCTTATGGTTCCCAGAGGCTTAAATCAATTGTCATAAGCTAACAAATCTCACTTTAGCTCTACTTCAGCGCCGGCTTCTTGAAGTCGAGACTTGATGCCTTCTGCTTCATCTTTGGGCACTTTTTCTTTTAATGATTTAGGAGCACCATCAACAAGTTCTTTTGCTTCTTTTAGTCCTAAACCGGTAAGTTCTTTAACAAGCTTGACAACTGCTAGTTTAGAGCTACCTACGGCTTTAAGGATCACGTCGAATTCATTTTTCTTTTCGGCTGCATCGAGATATTCATTACTACTTGCTGGTTTGGTTACAGCTACGGCTGCTGTAGCAGGTTCAATATCATGTTCTTCTTTAAGGTATTCTGCCAGTTCTCTAACCTCTTTTACAGTAAGATTTACTAACTGATCTCCTAGTTCTTTGATATCTGCCATTTTTGGTTTTTTAAAAAGTTAAAATCACAATATTTAATATATGGAAGCTAGGTGCGTACATTGCCATTATGTTGCTTTTTTTCTAAAGCCATCATCAGCCTGCCAAGGATTTTCTTTCCACTTTGCAGAGCCAAAATAAGATTTTTAGCTGGAGATTGCAGGAGGATGATAACTTCCCTAATAAGCTCTTCCCTCGACTTCAAGTTAGAAAGCACTTCGAGATGGTCATTACCTAAGTAAATGGTTTCTTCAACAAATGCTGCTTTAAGGATGGGCTTTCCTTGTTTTTTTCTAAACTCTTGGATAAGTCTAGCGGGGGCATTAGCTGTTTTGGAAACCATTAAACTCGTGTTCCCTTTGAGGATCGGATATAACTCATCAAAATTCTTTTCTGAGTGCTCCATAGCCTTTCTAAGGAAGGTGTTTTTAACAACATTTAACTTGACATTGCTTTTGAAACATAGTCTGCGAAGGGCAAGCGTTTGCTCTGCATTAAGTCCAGACATGTCAGCAATGTAAAGGATGCTTGTGGTTTTTAGTATCTCGGTAAGTTTATCTATTTCCCAATTTTTTTCTTCTCTCGTCATTTTCTGAAAAAGATATTTAAGAAAAGGATTTGCTATCTATGGCAATACCTGGGCTCATGGTACTACTCATGCTTATGCTTTTAATATAGATTCCCTTTGCTGCTGAAGGCTTCATACGTACGAGTGTTTTAATAAGCTCTTCAGCGTTTTCTTTAATCTTATTAGGCTCAAAAGAAATTTTTCCCACTGATGTGTGAACAATTCCATAGTGGTCTGTTTTAAAGTTGATCTTGCCAGCTTTTACATCGGAAACTGCCTTGACGATATCCATAGTTACGGTTTCAGTTTTAGGATTGGGCATTAGACCTCGTGGGCCTAAAATACGACCTAAGGCACCTATTTTACCCATTACATTGGGCATTGTTATTATAACATCTACATCAGCCCATCCTCTTTTTATCTTTTCGATATATTCATCTAAACCAACGTAATTAGCACCGGCATCTTTAGCATCCTGTTCCTTATCAGGGGTAACCAAAGCTAATACTTTTACATCTTTACCCGTACCGTGAGGCAAGATTACCACACCACGCACCATTTGATTAGTCTTGCGAGGGTCAATGCCAAGACGAACTGCTAAATCAATAGAAGCATTAAACTTGGCAAAAGTAATATCTCTTACCAATTTAGTGGCTTCATCTAAAGAATAATTTTTGTTCTTATCGATTTTAGCCAAGGCTTCTTTCCTTATTACAGACATCTTTAATTTGGTTTTTACGTTGGTTTATTTCCGGTTATTGTTAACCCTATACTTTTGGCAGTACCAGCCACCATATTCATGGCTGACTCAATAGTGAAAGCGTTTAAATCCTGCATTTTATCCTCTGCTATAGCTTTTATTTGCTCCCAGCTTACTTTACCTACTTTTTGCAGGTTGGATTGGGGGGATCCTTTTTTGATTTTTGCAGCTTCCATTAACTGAACAGTTGCTGGTGGAGTTTTGATGACAAAGTCAAAAGATTTGTCCATATATACAGTAATAATCACCGGAAGTACCTTATCCTGCTTATCTTGCGTGCGAGCGTTGAACTGCTTGCAAAACTCCATAATATTTACTCCTTTTGCACCTAAAGCGGGGCCAACAGGAGGGGAAGGATTGGCGGCACCACCTTTCACCTGAAGCTTAATTATAGCGTTTACTTCTTTGGCCATTTTTATTCTCTATTCTTTTTCTACTTGCATGTAAGATAATTCGAGAGGAGTTTTTCTACCAAAAATTTTTACCACTACTCCTAATTTTCTCTTTTCTTCGTTTATCTTTTCAATAGTTCCGTTAAAACCATTGAACGGTCCACCTATTACTTTAATTGCCTCTCCTACTACAAATGGTATATTAATTTGTTCTTCTGCTTCAGAAAGCTCATCGAATTTACCGAGCAAACGATTTACTTCATTTTGGCGCAAAGGCACCGGATCTCCATCTTTTCCAGTCCCCAAAAACCCTAGTACCCCATTTATTTTTTTAATTGTATAAATTAACTCACCGATAAGATTAGCTTCAATCATTATGTAACCGGGAATGTAATTTCTTTCCCTGCTTACTTTCTTACCACTTTTTATTTGATATACTTTTTCAGTGGGAATCAAAATCTGCCCGAGATAATCATTCAACGATGCATATTTCACTTCATCTTCTATATGAGTCTTTACTCTATTTTCCTTTCCGGAAATAACTCGAACTACGTACCATTTCCCCCCAGAATCAGTCATCAAATCAATCTGTTTCTTAAAAAAACTCATAAAAGGTTTCTAATACGAAGCCTATCACTTTATCCATAACAAAAATGATTAGTGATATTATTACGGAAGCCACGGCTACCAAAACCGCTGTTTTCTGTAACTCACTCCAACTTGGCCAAGAAGTCTTATTAATAAGCTCTTTATAAGATTCCTGAAGATAAGCTCTTGTTTTGTTCATTCTTTAATACTTTGCACGGATGGTAAGAATCGAACTCACGACCTTCGGTTTTGGAGACCGCTGCTCTACCAACTGAGCTACACCCGTATTTAGGTATGAAGGCCTGGCGATTTTTGGCATCACATCTTTTGGCTGAAATTCACCACTAGTCTTACTCTATAATCTCTGTAATCTGACCTGCACCAACAGTTCTACCACCTTCGCGCATAGCGAAGTGGAGGCCTTTGTTAAGAGCTACAGGAGCAATAAGCTCAGCTGTAATGGTTAGATTATCGCCCGGCATTACCATTTCAATACCTTCAGGTAATTGAATCTCACCAGTTACATCGGTTGTACGAAGATAGAACTGAGGGCGATATTTATTGTGAAAAGGGGTGTGACGACCTCCTTCCTTTTTCTTAAGGATATATACCTCAGCTTTGAACTTTTTATGTGGAGTAATTGAACCCGGTTTGCAAATTACCATGCCCCTCCTTATGTCTGTTTTTTCAATCCCACGAAGAAGGGCACCCACATTGTCTCCTGCTTCGCCTCTATCGAGGATCTTGCGGAACATCTCTACTCCAGTAACGGTAGAGGTGAGCTTCTCATCCCCAAAACCTATAATCTCAACGGGATCACCAGTATTAGCAACACCAGTTTCAATGCGACCAGTAGCAACAGTACCACGACCAGTAATTGAGAATACGTCTTCTATAGGCATCAGAAAGGGCTTTTCATTATAGCGCTGGGGTTCTTCAATCCACTCATCAACAGCATTCATAAGCTTTATTATAGCACTTACCCATTTTTCCTCTCCATTAAGAGCACTTAATGCGGAACCTCGAATTATAAGGGTATTGTCGCCATCATATTCGTAGAAAGAAAGAAGCTCGCGGATTTCCATTTCAACCAGTTCTAAAAGCTCTTCATCATCAACCATGTCTACTTTATTCATGAAAACAACAATACGTGGAATACCTACCTGGCGACCGAGAAGAATATGCTCACGGGTTTGGGGCATGGGGCCATCTGCAGCGTCAACCACAAGAATAGCGCCATCCATCTGTGCGGCACCCGTAACCATGTTCTTTACATAGTCTGCATGACCCGGACAGTCTACATGAGCATAATGACGGTTTTTTGTTTGATACTCAACGTGAGCTGTATTAATTGTAATACCCCTTTCTTTTTCTTCAGGAGCATTGTCAATTGAGTCAAATGAACGTCGTTCGGAGAGACCAGCATCAGCCAATACAGTAGTAATGGCGGCAGTCAGAGTAGTCTTACCATGATCAACGTGTCCGATAGTACCGATATTTAAATGCGGTTTGTTACGAACGAAATTTTCTTTTCCCATAGTTTTTAAAATGCTTAATTTTAGTTTACTTTATTTACAATAAGCGAGACCGCCATGGTCTTCCACTTTGAGCCAATGAGGGGAATTGAACCCCTGACCTTTTCCTTACCAAGGAAGCGCTCTACCACTGAGCTACATCGGCAGCTTGGTTATTTAGCTAAAAGCCCGATCATACTCAGCTAAAAACCAATAACCACCTAACTTAGAGCGGGAAACGGGATTCGAACCCGCGACCCTCAGCTTGGAAGGCTGATGCTCTAGCCAACTGAGCTACTCCCGCTGGTTAAAGTTCAAAATTCGAGATAATTCCTAGCTTTTTAAGGCACAGCCTTAAAATCGAAATGATGAACTTCTTTCGCCTGTGGGAAGAGCAGGATTCGAACCTACGAAGGCGATAGCCAACAGATTTACAGTCTGCCCTCGTTGACCGCTTGAGTATCTTCCCATTTTTGCCTGTGGAAGCAAGTAGCTTATTGAAACTTAATTGCTTCCACTCAGAGCCTGTGGAGGGATTCGAACCCCCGACCAGCTGATTACAAATCAGCTGCTCTGGCCAACTGAGCTACACAGGCTAATACAGCTAGCTACCTATTGAAATAACAACTCGTTGAAAAAAAAGAATTGCAAATCTATAAAGAAATTAATTACTACAAATAGCAGAAAAAAGATTTTAAGAATTCATGTTTTTCGTCTTTTCTTTATACCTGCGCAACTGTCTACGTAGGGCTTGAATGGATAAATCTGTTGCTTCTTCAAATGATCTACATAGTTTTTTTACTACGAGATTACGCTTCGGTATATTCAGTCTTACTTCAGCGATTTTATTTTGTTTAGTATGGTTATTATCCACTTTTAAAAACACTTCACCATTAATGATACGATCATAAAACTGATCTAACTTGTTCATTTTTCTGCGAATGAAATCGACAAGTCTTTGATCTGCAGTAAAGTTTACAGACTTAATGTATATTTTCATAGAACTAAGATTTTTTATCACCTCTCGGGTGGCTTTGGTTATATGATTTCTTGATTTGGTCTATTGAGTTGTAAGCATAGACCTGAGTAGCTGATAAGCTAGAGTGTCCCAGCAATTCCTTGATTGAATTGAGATCAGCTCCTCTATTAAGCATATGAGTAGCAAACGAATGCCTCAATATGTGAGGGCTTTTTTTCTCGATCTCAGAAACTAAACTAAGATGTTTTTTTACCATGTTGTATACGAGCTTTGGATAGAGCTTATTTTGTTTTTTATTAACAAAGAACCATGATTGAGAAAGCATGGGTCTCGTCGTAGTTTGTTGCTTTTTATAAGAGATCAGGGATTGTTTAAAACTTTCGCTAATGGGGATATAGCGCTCTTTATTGCGTTTTCCCAATACTTTGACATGACCTGATTCGATATCTATATCCTCAACCTTGAGGTTAATAAGCTCATTCAAACGCATTCCTGTGTTGTAGAAAGTTTCGATAATCATTTTTTCTGTTCTACTCCATTCGTCATCTGGAAACAATTCACCATCTAATAATAAATTAAGGTCATCTTGACTGACCACTCTTAAAAGCCTTTTACCTTGTTTAGGGGAAATGATCTTACTCATAGGATTAGTTTCCATTTTCTGCCTACTCAGTAAAAAACGAAATAAAGTTTTTAGGCTAGATATTTTGCGATTTACAGTTCTGGCAGACAGACCACTTTCCATTAGATTTATAATCCAGCCTCTGATTATGTGATGATTGATCTCAGAAATGTCATCAATTTTAAATTCATTATAAAGAAGAAAATCAGCAAATGATTGAAGATCAGTCGAATATGCAATTATAGTATGTTCAGAATATCTTTTCTGGAATCTGAGATAATCAAAAAATTCATCGAACTCCATAAACGAAAAAAGAGAAATGCAAAATTACAAATCCTTGCTTTGAGTATCTCAATATATAAATATACTTAAAGACTATTCTTCACTCTGATGCTTTTGCTGAATGTAGGCAGCCTTAATAATTTCGTTTCTTCTTTTTACAGAAGGCTTTATAAACTGCTGACGTGCATGGATTTCTCTCCGAACTCCAGTTCTGTCATATTTTCTCTTGTAGCGTTTTAAAGCACGTTCAATAGACTCATTTTCTTTAACAGAAATCACTAGCATCAATGCACAATTAAGGACTGTAAAGGTAAAGAATATTTTTTGGGAAAAACTACTCTTTCATCAAGTTTTTTGAGAGTATCGCTTTTTGTATTTCACTGGTACCTTCACCAATGGTACAAAGCTTCACATCACGATAAAACTTTTCAACTGGAAAATCTTTGGTAAAACCATAGCCTCCAAATATCTGTACGGCCTCATTGCAGACCTTTACGGCTACTTCCGAGGCATAATATTTGGCCATAGCGCTTGAATCAGTAACTTTTTGTCCTTTGTCTTCAAGATCAGCAGCTTTGAAAGTCAAAAGTTCAGCTGCCTGGATTTCAGTGGCCATATCAGCCAATTTAAAAGCAATGGCTTGAAAGTTAGAAATTGGCTGACCGAACTGTTTTCTCTCTTTAGAATATTTTTTAGCAGCTTCAAAGGCCCCGTAAGCGATTCCCAATGACAAAGCGGCAATAGAAATACGTCCTCCATCTAGAACTTTCATGGCCTGAATAAAACCTCTTCCCTCTTTACCTAGCATATTTTCGGCAGGGATACGGCAATTGTCGAAGATCATTTCTGCCGTTTCAGAAGCGCGCATGCCGAGCTTGTTTTCTTTTTTCCCTCCCGAAAAACCGAGAGTTTCTCTTTCTACAATGAAAGCTGTAATTCCATGATTATCGAGCGGTTCGCCAGTACGGGCAAGTACTACTGCCACGTGCCCGCTAATGCCATGGGTGATCCAGTTTTTAGCTCCGTTAATCACCCAGTGATTGCCATCTCTTTCGGCACTTACACGCATGCGTATAGCATCGGATCCAGTGTTAGCCTCTGTTAACCCCCAAGCACCTATCCATTCAGCAGAAGCTAGTTTGGGGAGATATTTTCTTTTTTGTTTTTCATTGCCAAATAGCAAAATATGACCGATGCAAAGTGAGTTATGGGCAGTCACCGACAAGCTTATAGAAGGGTCAACTTTACTAAGTTCAGTAATAGCTGTAACATATTCATGATAACCTAGGCCTGCCCCCCCATGTTTTTCAGGTACCAAAATTCCCATTAGACCAAGTTTTCCCAATTTTTTAAAAATCTCAATGGGGAATTCCTGCCTTTCGTCCCATTTCATGATGTTTGGACGAATATGTTGCTCACAGAAATCTTTAACTGTTTCGGCCACCATTTTTTGAGTTTCTGATATAGAAAAGTCTAATCCCACATCCGATTTTTTAGCCATTAGCTCATTAATATGCCATTGTTTAATAAGACAACTACCGCTCAGATTCTACTTCGTTATTTACACTCAGATAACTTGCAACCCTATTCATTAAATCTTCATCAATCAGCTCAATATTTTTTAACTCCTCTACATTTCTGTAAAGCCTTACGTTATCCCTGAAATTGACAATATTTTGAACTACCTCGTAAGATAAATAAGGATGTTGTAGTAATGCTTTAAATGTAGCTGTGTTAATGTTGAGTTTTTTAATTTTAGATGAATCTAGTTTTATGGATTTGCTTATCAATTGATATTGCTTTTCGGTCATTCCGTAGACTTCCAACAATTGCTCTTTGTCAATATAACCTCCTAAGAGATCTCGATATTTAACAATTCGATAAACATAAGATGAACTGATACCCCGTAGTTTCATTAATTCAGTGGTGTCTGCTGAGTTAATTTCTACCATGACAACTTCTTCTGGTTTCTTCTTAATATCAAGATCAAGGCTGCCTAATTCCACAAAGTATAGCATTTTCTCTACTAAATCAGAATCCAATCCATATACTTTATAAAGTTCTTCAGGTTTTTGAAAAGGCTTGACTTTGGTTCGATAGGTTTCAATCATATAAGCTTGCCATTTTTGCAGACCCATATTTTGCAGTTCCTCTTTAGAAATGATATTTGGGTCAAACCTTTTAAAATCAAATACTTTTGCTTTCTTAGGATCAATTGTTTTGCTTTCACTTATCTCAATATAAGGAATGGCTTTTTGATACCAGTTTGTATCCATTCCATAAATTTTCAGTAAATCTTCTTTTTGATAAAAATCACCTCCTCTGTTTCTATAATTGCTAATGGTTTGAGCTTGTTTAGGAGACAAACCTAGCAATTGAAACTCTTCTATTGTAGTAGTGTTAGGATTAAAACTGAAGAATTTTATTTGCTGTTCGGGACTTAGGCTGGTGGAATCATCTTCATTTTTCCATTTCGTTAAAATGTGCCTTAACTCTTCAGGGTCAACAGGAGGGGGCTTAAAGAAAAAGTCGTCGACATACAAGAAAAGTTGCAGGAATACGATTACTACTATTAAGACAAAAATACCGTTACGCTGACTGCGTGTGTAATAGAAAAATCCTTCTATTCCTTTCCACATCGATCGGCAATCTGTTTAAGAGGCGGTTCATCATTTTCGGAATACGAATCTGGTTCTGGTTTAGGTGGGGTTTTCAATATCTTGTAAAAAAAGTAAGCTGTTATGAAAGTAACGAGGCTTTGAACGACAATCATCAACATCAATGCAAGAGTAGTCATGGTCTAATGCTGCTAGTGGTTAAATGTTTTCTTTTATTTGAAGCTATTTTAACCATTACTCCTAATCCTACAAGGGTTAAAATAAGTAAAAATCTCGACATATCAATATAAAACATATCGCTTGCTCCTTTGGCATTAAACCATTTTATACCGGTATTCAAATGAAAAACTTGATTTATAATGCTATCATTTGCCCATGGCCATCCTTCTCCTGATGATAACTGATTAAAAGCCTGAGTCCAATCATTGAGTTCACCATTAAGCGGCTTAACTAAGGAAGTAATGAAAATAATTGCTATGAAAAGCGGGGTAACAAATTTGATGATAAACTTATAGACCAAAGGAACTTTTATATCCGCTCCATTTGTAATTTCTTTCCACCCTCTGTTCATTCCAAATACCCAAGCAAATAGAATAACCTCTCCCAAAGCAAATATGACCAGAGAGACCGTTCCCGTCCAGTAATCGTATTCGTCAAAAACCCCTCTTCCAAAAAAGAGTATTGTAGGCAATGCCAATATAAAAATTATTAACCCCAATGTAAAGGCAGCTTTATTCCTACTCCAATTGAATTCGTCTCTCACAAACCCCATCCAAGGCGTACCCATTGCTAGAGAAGAAGTAATGCCTGCAAAAAACAGTAATCCAAACCATGCTACTCCTGCCAATACCGCCATCATACTACCAAACTGATCAAAAAGATAAGGCATTGTTTTAAAGGCCATCATAAATCCTACATTTTCTTTAACCCAATCTAAACCTAAATAACCCACGGCTATAGGAATAACGACGGAAGCTCCAAGTACAATTTCCACAAAACTATTCACCCAACCAGCAGACATAGCGTTTAAAGCAATGTCATCCTTACTTTTTACATAAGAAGCATAACAATGTATAGTACCCATTCCCACCGATAGAGTGAAGAATATTTGTCCTGCAGCTGCCATCCAAACTTTAGGATTGAATAGTGTATCAAATTGTGGTTCCCATAAAAAACTGAGACCAGCATGAGAATTACAATCAATACATTGACCAGTATCGCCTAAAGTTATTGCAATAACAGCCAGAAATGCCCCAAATATAATAAGTAAGGGCATGGCAATTTTAGCTACCTTTTCAATTCCTCCACTTAAACCTTTTGACAATATGTAAATATTAATCGTAAGGGTTACAATAAATGCTAAAATACCCCAACTGGGTAGATTTATAGCCGAGCCTAAATCAACATAAGAGTCAAAAAATCGGCCGACTTCGTCAATTTTCATACCTAAGAAATCACCTTTGAGAGATTTTATAGTATAAGTTAAGGTCCATGATTCTATGTAGGTATAATAGGCCATTACTCCCATATTGGTAAAAATTCCAAAGACCCCGAAATATTTCCACAACCGTTTTTTAGTTATGTTGTCTAAAATAAAAGGAGTAGAATGATCACCAAATTTTCCTCCATACCTGCCCATAGACCATTCAACCCATAAGAGGGGAATGCCCATTAAAAGAAAACTGATAAGATAGGGAATGATAAAAGCGCCGCCCCCATTTTGAACTGCCTGTACAGGAAATCTTAAAAAGTTACCCAAACCTACTGCATTACCTGCCATAGCCAGGATAAGCCCTACTCTTGTTCCCCATGATTCTTTATTTGCCCTCATTGAGAATTCTACTCGATTTGATATTGGTCAAATGTAAATATTAATCAGTAAAGTGGCTGATTAATACTCAAAAACCAGATATTTTTCCGTTGGCATATTTTTGTAGGATGAAGCACGGTTGAAACGAAAGAATTACATGATCTTCGTCGTCATTAAATTTTTATGACGGCTACAGGCCCATCTTCTATCACATACTTTAGCTCTGTTTTCGTGTCAATATACACCACAGATTCCTGGGCTATTGTATAAGTTTAATTGCAGCGTGCATTTCCACTTATCAGGCAGGGAAGCTAATTTTTATCTCACCCAAAGACGAAAATTATTTGGTACAATATACCCCTCCGCCGTAATTTTGAGAGGCCTATGGGAATTGCCTATAATCCGGGAAAAGACAAAATGGTTTTAGCCTGCAAAAGTGAGACCATAGCTTTTGCCAGTTCCCCTTGAACTAGTATCACATTACTTCAAATCTCCCGGCATTTACGCTACCCTTTATATGCCGCAGATCACTTATCATACTGGGAATCTTGATATTCATGACCTGTGTTTTGGTGCCGATGATAAACTACATGCAGTCAATACCTTTTTTTCATGCTTGAGTAGGAATTGAGGGCAACTACAATTTCAAACCTTGATTTGGATGCCCGCTTTTTATCGATAAGCTGGTGTCAGAAAACCGGGACCATCTCAACGGAATGCTAATAATGGACGAAAAGCCCAACTATGCTACTGCATTTAATCAGGGAAATACTGCAAAAAAGCTGATGTGAAAGCATAACTTCCAGCGAGGTAGTTTATGATGATGTGGAGAGTAATGAAATAGTGGCCTCCAATTTGCCAATGCTGTATTCCTCAATGGCGGTAAACGATGAATTGTATGTGCTGCTTTTCGCTACTGGCGAATTAGCTTGCATTGACAAAAAATGGAAATTATGAGGTGATTACTAAAGCATATATTTTGTGAGATTTCGACACGATTCTGATGGTGATATGCGATTTTTTTGTAAGTTAGGAGTGGCAATCAGGCTTTAAAATATCTCGAAAATACAGGTACTAAATAATCACTCCTGCTTTTGCCGACCTGGATAACGACAGCGATTTCAATTTGCAATTAAAGAATTGTTTTGTTAATAAGTTTTATGATAAATATTTCGTAATTTATCATAATTTGCCTTTGCCATTCAGCTAATCACAAGAATAAAGAAAAAACAATAGAATATAATAGGTCATACTATTAAGACAAGACACCCGACCAAGTTATATCGTCAGTATTTTCCTCATCCGGAAAATAAAAATGCCAACTATCCAATTACCGAATTCACTCTCTTATAATTGCCGTATCAAGATGGATGGGTTGGTATTTTTATCCAAGTTACCAAAGGATAGTTTCCCGGTTGCATTTTTTGATCTCAAATATAGAGGAGTACTCGATGAAGCTCAATTATGGTAATGAAGGGTGAAGCTCGTGGCAATTCTCGTTATCGTCTTAAACAAATGGCAGAGGAAGTTATTGTTCAATTTATAACAAAAATAAACCGAGTACTGATGCCAAGTGGACATTTATTTCTGTGGATGGATAAATTCCATCTTTGTACGGGATTTTAAGGAGTGGTTATTCAAGATGGAGTTAGAAGTTGTAGAATATGTTGACATGAAATAAAGGACAGATCGGGATGGGTTATCGGACAAGGCGTATGAGTGAATATTTGATTATATTACAAAAACAATCAAGAAGATCGAAAAGAATTTGGAAGAGTCATCATATCCCTGACATATGGCCAGAGCAAAGTTAAACGCAATGGTTACCCGCATAAAAAGCTGATTGACTTGCAAAGTCAATTGATCGATGCGATTTCCAGTGATGGTGATGTGATACTCGATCCTGCTGCAGGCAGTTTTTTTGTCGTGAAGACTTTTAAAAATTTCCCGATAAGCGCAACTTTTTGGGATGTGATATAAATGGATAAAGTAATTATTGCGAAGGATTTAAGAAAAAGATTTCCCCAGAAGAAGCCATGACTGGCGAAGAGTTTCGTAATTTGCTGGAACCAGATTATAAGGAAATAGTTGAATTTAGAAGCAGACAAGCACCTAAAAATAGTTCTTATTTTCTGACAAAGTTGATAAAAATTGGCTTTTAAAAAATTTTGGCTAGAATTATATATAATCCTCATACTTTTGCAAGTAAACAATTGAGAATTGCACTTCAATTTAATGGCAGGATATAGTTACGGAATGGTTTTATTTTCAATAATAATGATACTTCGTACTAATTCACAGTTTGGTTCCCTCAAAACAGTCCATTTTGGTTACCTGACTTGAAGGCTATACTGCCCTTAATTTTGTCAATTTCGATAGTGATAGCGATCAAAATATCACGGTAGGGCAATATGATGATTAGATTATAATAATTACGTTGGTATATTTTGAAAATAATAGCCCTATTTTCTATGATTTCAGAAATTCTGGCTTTTGAAATAAAATTGTTCTCCAATTCCCGTTTCAGACTATTTTGAGTTCTTTGCTGATGAGCCTATTGAGTTAGTAGAGATAATGGATATTACTCGGGAAACTCAGCCTTGTGGATACCTACTATTTGGTGAAAATGGTCAATAGAGAAGAAGAGTCGGTAACTTAAAAAGTTACAAAATGTAGTATGCCAAAGTATTTTTACTTAAAAAGAGCCAACTATGGATTTGAGAATTGGATCTTTTATTTCCTGGTATATCGGGAAATTCAAATCATTACTTGAAGGCCATTGGATTTATTCTCATACAAAATGCCGTGATGTTTTTGACAACAGTGGATTTAATCCAATCCGAAGTTAATCGAATCAACTGTAATTGTAAATCTATAATTCAAGTTGTAAGGTACCGTGAAACTCGAGTTGACTTGGTGTAAGGCTTTGTGTTTTTACATAGGGCTATGATGGGATTTTATTCAAACCTCAAAGATTTATGTCCTCACCATAAACAGCGGCAGCAGCCTCTATAATAGCTTCGATCATAGTAGAGTGTGAGTGTGCCGAAACGAGATGCGGGGTTTGTTTAGGGAAAAAGTTGATCATAAAACGCTTTAAGTACTAAGATTAGGCCAACAATCGGGGGGGTTGTTGTAACGAGTTACTGGTCTATACAGAAAATGGAAAGCACGTGTTATAGACTGGCCGTTTGACCCATACGACCACTATTGTATTAACTATTCTGAGACACTGGGAAATAGGTAGAAACCATATCAACAATATTATAGATTTCTGAGCACCATGCCAAAACTAGATGTTAAGTTTAGAGGGATACATAAAAACAGATTTTATATGATACTTGCAAAGAGATGGAGTTTCGATATAATAATCATAATAATGTTATACAACACTCTTGAAAAACCTTAGAAACAATCTTCTTGTAAGCTAGTCATGATCCTAACATGAATGGCTATCATTACAGTTGTTTAAGTTACTTTTGAGGTATAAGTAACATATTAATCAAATATGAAAATACATCCTATACCAACCGGAAATTTTAAATTAGACGGAGGAACCATGTTTGGCGTGGTACCCAAAAGTATATGGCAGCACACTAATCCTGCAGATGAAAACAACATGTGTAGCTGGAGCATGCGCAGTATGCTGATAGAAAAAGGCGACAGACTTATCCTAATAGATACCGGTATAGGTGATAAGCAAAGTGAAAAGTTTTTCAGCTTTTATCACCTTCATGGGGAAAACTCACTTGATAACAGCTTAAAAAGAAACGGGGTTCATTGCGATGATATCACTGACGTATTTCTTACCCACTTGCATTTTGACCATTGTGGTGGGGCTATTCAGTGGAATAAGAAACATACTGCTTATGAGCCCACTTTTAAAAATGCCCGTTTTTGGAATAATGAACGTCATTGGCGTTGGGCAATTCAACCCAATGTACGAGAGAAAGCATCTTTCTTAAAAGAGAATATTTTACCTATAGAAGAAAGCGGACAACTGGAATTTATAGCTGTGCAAAACAATAAAGATGGACACTATGACACCCCATTACCTTTTGATATTCAATTGGTAAGTGGACATACCGATGCCCAAATGTGTCCCATCATTGACTATAAGGGGGAAAAATTGGTTTTCATGGCAGATCTTTTGCCGTCAGTTGGTCATATTCCTCTACCTTATATCATGGGCTATGATACACGGCCCTTAATTACTTTTAGAGAAAAGGAAAAATTTATGAATGAAATTGCCGATAATGGCTATTATCTTTTTTTAGAGCATGACCCAGTAAATGAGCTTTGCACGGTAAAGCATACTGAAAAAGGAGTGAGACTAAATCAGACTTTTAGCTTTGATGAAATATTTGGTTAAGACAAGCTAGAAGGGAATACAAAAATGAAAAAGGTTCTTATACTTTGTTTTTTGGGTTGTTTAATCACTAGCGCTCAAAACTACTGGCAGCAAGAAGTTGCTTATAAGATGGACATTAATTTTGATATAAAAAAACATCAGTTCGAGGGAAAACAACAACTCGTATATACCAATAACTCGCCTGATACTCTTAAGCAGATTTTTTACCACTTATATTTCAACGCTTTTCAGCCGGGTAGTATGATGGATACCCGTGCCAAATATATTTTGGACCCCGATAAAAGAATAGGTAGACGTATTGAACAATTGCATCCAGATGAGATAGGCTATCAAAAAATATTGAACCTTGCTCAGGAAGGGAAACCTTTAAATTATGATATAGAAGGAACTATTCTGCAGGCTCAGTTGAACAGGCCTTTACTGCCCGGAAAATCCACCACTTTCGAAATGAAGTTTAAGGCTCAGGTACCAATACAAATTCGAAGGAGCGGAAGGAATAATACAGAAGGAGTGGATTATACCATGACTCAGTGGTATCCCAAATTGGCTGAGTACGATAAAAACGGCTGGCACCCCAATCCTTATGTTGCGCGAGAATTTTATGCCCCCTATGGCAGTTTTGACGTGGTTATTGAAATAGATTCTAATTACAAGTTGGGTGGAACAGGAGAACTGCAAAATTTTGGAGAATACTGGGAACTTGAGAAAGAGCAGAACGGAGTAAAAACCCTTAAATATCTGACCGTGAAAAAGAAAAAAAGGAATTGGCAGTTTAAAGGTAGCAATGTGCATGACTTTGCCTGGGGGGCCGACCCTGATTATATCCATACGATGATGAAGGGTCCAAACGAGCTAACACTTCATTTTTACTATCAGGATAGTGTAGCGGAAGTCTGGGAACAGTTACCTGGTTATACCGCTACTTTTTTTGAACTGATGAATAATCAATTTGGAGCCTATGCTTATTCCTCTTTTTCTGTTATACAAGGGGGAGATGGGGGAATGGAATATCCCATGTGCACTATGTTAAAAGGAACTGGTAAAATCCAAGACTTGGTTAGTGTAATGGTTCATGAATCAGCTCATTCTTGGTTTTATGGCATCTTGGGTACGGATGAGTTTCAATACCCTTGGATGGATGAGGGTTTTACTTCTTATGCCGAAGCTGAGATACTAAACAAAATGGGAGAGGCAGACCCTAATCCACATGCCGATGCCTATTCAGGATATGTTTACATGGCCACAGAACTGGAAATAGAACCCCTAACAACGCCTGCGGATTACTTTTCTACTAATAAAAGCTATGGTATAAGCGCTTACTCTAGAGGAGAAATCTTTCTTTCCCAACTTAAATATGTAATAGGAGAAAAAAGCTTTGATAAAGGAATGTTGGAGTATTATAATAAGTGGAAATTTAAACATCCGAATCCCTGGGATTTTTTAAGGATAATGGAAGATGTAAGTGGAGTTCAGTTGGATTGGTATCTCAACTTTTGGATGAATACCAATAAAACAATTGACTATACCATTGAAGAGGTGTCGTCTAGGGATGCCAAAAATAAAACGATAGCTAAACTCAGGAGAATAGGTGAAATGCCCATGCCTTTAGATATTACTATCACAACAAAGGAAGGAGACAAATATCGGTATCATATTCCGTTAGTCTCCATGTTTGGAGCAAAACAAGACATTAATGTTATGGTATTGAAGCCCTGGGCGTGGACATCAGAGAGCTATGAATGGAAACTAGATTTTAAAGCCCACGAGATAAAAAACATTCGGATAGATCCCCTGCTTTTGATGGCAGATATCAATCGGGCTAATAACATGTGGACTCCCGATAATGACAGGGAGAAAGCCAAAGAAAAGGACTAAAAAAGGAGCACTTTATTATAATTTCGCATCAATCTCAATCGCCATTGTTAGCTAGCCAGTCAAAAAGAATCCCAATGTTTAGAAAGCTAAGTAGAAAACTTTTAACAAAATAAAAAATGCTTTTTGGTAAATGGATCGATATTTATTAGTTGCTTGACTCTTTGAAGATGAGATTTTTCATTTTCAGTAAAGTAATAATGAAAAAACTTATTTCCGGGTAGATCAAAATCAGTCTCCTTTAATGTCTATCAAGTGATTTTTATTCATTAATCCAATTGGCGCGATCAGCCTGAGCACATGCCCATGGAGCACCATTGTTTTCCACATTGGCCATCATCATATTGATTTGTTGGCTAGCTGAAGGTTCTTCCATCACCAGATATCTGCGCATATCCACTATAATAGAAAGCGGATCAATATTTACTGGGCAAGCTTCTGTGCAGGCATTGCAAGTGGTACATGCCCAAAGTTCTTCGGAGCTGATGTAGTTGTCTAGTAATGCTTTTCCGTCTTCTCTAAATTCTCCTTTATTGACATCAATATTCTTACTCACTTCTTCCAAGCGATCGCGGGTGTCCATCATAATTTTACGAGGAGACAATTTTTTGCCAGTAAGATTGGCAGGGCAAACCGCAGTGCAACGCCCGCATTCGGTACAGGAGTATGCATTCATTAATTGAACCCAGTTTAAATCCATTACATCTTTAGCACCAAATCTTTCAGGGACAATACCGCCTTCATCAAGATCAGTATTAGGATTCATCATAGTTTCGACCTCTTTTTTCACACTTTCCATATTGATAAGCTTCCCTTTGGGGCCCAGTTTGGAATACCAAACATTGGGGAAAGCAAGGATGATGTGAAGATGCTTGGAAAAAGGGATATAGTTTAAAAAAGCCAAGATGCCTAAAACGTGAGCCCACCATGCTATCCGCTCTACTAGGTGAAGCGAATCCTGGGACAAACCACTAAAAACAGGAGCTAAGATACTGCTGATCACCCAGGGACCGGATACTTTATCTTTCATGTTGGCTTCAGCAGCTCCCAGTATCAATAAGGCAATCATTAATACAATTTCTATGAGCAAGATATTGTTACCGTCTTTTTGGGGCCAACCTTCCAATTCTTTAAAACGGGAAACCACCTTAATATTTCTGCGACAGAGAAATACAACACAGGCAAGAATAACCAGTACCGCCAATATTTCAAAAAAGTTTATGGAAGCATTATAAATGGGACCCAGCGCTTTTGCAAAAGTGCGATGTGTTCCAAATATGCCGTCAATTAAAATTTCAGCTACTTCAATGTTGATGAGCAAAAAGCCAATATAGATTAAAAGGTGAAAGAACCCGGCGATTACTCTATATTTAATCATTTTACTCTGACCTAAAGCCACGCGGGTCATTAGAAACCACCTCTCTTTTTTACGATCGGAGCGATTAATGTTTTTACCTAGTTTTATGTTTCGCCATATTTTATTAAAACTACAGGTAAACAAGTAAATCGCTATTGCCAGAACTATAATAAAGGTAATGTTTTGTATGTCAAAGTGCATATACTTTATGGATTCCGAGTAGCTTGTTTTTCTTCCTCTTTCTTCAATTTTCTCTCCATTTCCAGGATATCTTTTTCCTTATATCTTTTCTTCTTACCGAATGCCGAAAAATGTACATAGCGACCAGGATTGTATTTTATATCTAATATAAGGCGATTTAGCTGATCGCTGGCTTTTTCTAGATTATTATATAGTTCAGGATTATGGAGCAGCTTACCCATGCTGCCGTCCCCTTCGTTAATCTCATGTAACACATTCTCAGTAGTAATTAAGGCTTTGGTAAGACTATTAAAAGTTTCCTGAAATTTTACTTTAGAAAGGGAATCGCTTACCATATTGAGATTGGCAAAAATTCCCGAGAGCTCCTCATTATTTTCTTCAAGGTTTTTGATGATACTTGCTACGTTGTGAATAATAGCTTTAAGATCAGGCTGACTTTCTCTAACGGTTTTATCTATTGAACGTATGGTGCTCTCTAGGGTTTGGAAACTACTTCTTACACTACTGAAAGTTTCCATAAAGTTTCCTTGGGTTTTTTCGTTTAAAAAACCTGAAACAAGAATGAGAACAGTATCAATGGAACCGAGTAATTTTTCCGCTTTTTGCTTTAATGGTGCTACTTGGCGATTTACTTCTTCGGTAAGACTCAACTGAATATCAGAATCTAAAGTATCACCACTTACGGCAGACTCTGTTTCACTGCCTAATATCAATTCGATGGATTTGTCTCCCAGAATATCGGTACTGTAAATACGGGCAAGAGTATTACGTGAGATTTCAAAATCGTTTGTTATATTGATTTTTACAACTAATCTTCCTGAACCATCGGGGTGAAAGTAAATATCCTGCACTTGGCCTACCTGAAAACCATTAATAGTAACTGGTCTGGAAAGATTAAGTCCATCAACCTTATCATAGACAGTATAGAAAATTCTTTTTCTATCAAATAAATCTCTTCCCTTCAGGAAATTAAACCCCCAATAGAGCAGAGCAAGAGCACCGATAGCGACAAGGCCCACTTTGATTTCCCTAGTGATTTTCAATAAAAACAAGGCTTAATTATGCAAAGTAAAAGGTTAAAAAATTAATAATAATAAATAATTAACTATATTAAAATAATCTTGTATATTTATATAGTTGATTAAACAAGCAAAGAAATGAATATACCAGATATCTATAAGAACTTTTCTAAAGAAGAGGTTTGTATAAACTATTTAGAAAAGTATAAAGTGAGAGGAAAAGCCAACTTGCTCTTATTGTGGGAATGAGCACAAGACAAAGAAAAAATGGAAAATATATATGTTCTAAATGCCATTGTACTTTCCATGTATGCATGGGCACTATTTTTTATGGGACGACAAATACTGTTACAAAAATGGTTTACTACAAGGAATTATAAAAATGGACGAGACCTATGTAGGTGGTAAACCACGTACAAGTAATGTTAGAAAGACTGAATATGAAAAAGATACTTTCAAATAAGAGAGGTGGAGGAAGTAAGAAGGTTTCTATTCTAGGGATGGTAGAGAGGAAGAAGGATCTGTACATGCTGAAAAGACAGACAACCCTAATAAATATGAAATTGATAAAATGATAGGGGCGAATATAGATTGGAGGGAAAGTACCCTTATAACAGACGAAAACCCGTCCTAAATAAGAGTATAGGAAATTATATGTATCATAAAATCATTAAGCATAAAGAAAGATTTTGCAATGACGATATTCATACCAAATACAATAGAGGGGGTTCTGGTCTATTGTAAAAAGAGGGATTTATGGTATTTATCAACGTGTAAGTACTAAATATTTAGATGGTTATCTCATTGAGTTTGCTTACAATATAATAATTAGGAATATTTGTAAAAATCAAATGTTCTTTAACACTTTAAACAAGATGGTCTTATGCTAAATTCTATAGATAATTTAGTTACACAAAATCTTAATCGAAACCTACTTTATAGATCAGATTGTAAGGAGGCTATGCAAAAGCTCCTAGATCGGGGTATCCAAAGACCTGATTTACTTAGACCCGCCTTTTAATTCCAATCGTGTTTATAATATGATCTACAGAGATGAAGGGAAGACTGCCCAGCAAATCCCTTAATCCCCTAGCAAAGAATTACACTCTCAAGTAAGCTCCATCATGCTAAAGTTATCTAGAGCCTTTCATGCTAACTGTGCCGTTTGTCATGAATGAGGAGAGAGAGGGTATTGACTTCAATTTTACAGATCAATCTGAATCTATGATAGGGACAGTCTATCTATTTTCAAGATCATTAAATGTAGAATGCCAGAAAAAAGTATGATATCCCAGGAACGTCAGCTTTCGCCTTATATTAATCAGTATTCTAAACAACTTTTTTAATGTGTGGAAATAATGTTATCTCTGTGAGTTTTTTTGCCATAGTTGGCAATTTGGTAGAATGCATCACATAATTGATTCCTAGCTTGTCTGCATCTCTTTTGAGGAAATATCTGATGATTTTCAGTGTTAAGTAAGTAGCTTTTCAGTTAGTTGAGGAAGATTATATCTGGAATTACTCCTAAGCAAATGATTTGAAAACTGCATTATTTTCCATAAGTGGCATTGAATGGGGTCAATATTGGCAGAAAACTCAGTCAAGTTTCATATACTCAAGGATAGGCCAGGTAACAAATAGCTATTTTTGTTTTTCATGAGTAATGTTGATTCTCTACCTCATTGCGAGACAGGTTACTTTTCTAATCTGATTTGCAATTACCTCGACCAAAAAAAAGAGTTAAGAGAATTATATCAGCATTTTCCCAACAGAGAGGGCTTTGAACATCAGCTTCAGAAAAAGTCCGATTTTTCAAAGAACTCTAGGGAAACTTTAGTAGAAGAACTCAGGAAGCAGTATCAGAGGCTCGGAAATCTTAAAAAGGACTTGGAGAAAGTTCAAAGAAATATTAGTGCTATAGGGAATAACAAAACCTTTACGATTACCACAGGTCATCAGCTCAATATTTTTACTGGGCCGCTCTACTTCATTTACAAGATAATTACCACTATTAACCTAGCTCAGCAATTAATGAGTTTTTTTCCTGACTATTATTTTATACCGGTCTATTGGATGGCAACGGAAGATCATGACTTTGATGAAATCAATCATATTAATCAATATGGAGGGCGTCTAATTTGGAACAAAAAAGCTCATGGAGCCCTAGGTCGTTTAGATACTGATGGGATAAAAGTAGTAATTGATGAATTGGCAGAACATCTAGGTTTAGGAGCAGATGCTACCTACTTAGTTGATCTGTTTCGCAGAAGTTATGAGCAGCATTCTACTTTGGCCGAAGCCACTTTATATCTGACACATGAACTGTTTGGCGACAAAGGTTTAGTGGTTGTTAATGCTGACAATCCTCAGTTTAAACGCCAAGCTATTACTCTCTTTAAAGATGATTTACTCGAACATATAGCTTTCAACCACTTTACTAGGGGTTCAGAGATATTGCAGAAGCATTATTTTGAGCAGGTATATGTTAGGGAAATCAATCTCTTTTACCTAAGGGAAAATTTACGTGAACGCATTGAAAAACAAGCGGATTCCTGGCACGTAGTGAATACGGAGCTACACTGGACCAGAGAAGAATTACTGGAGGAATTGGGGGGATACCCTGAAAGGTTTAGTCCCAATGTAGTGTTGCGGTCTATGTACCAAGAACTAATTTTACCTAATCTGGCCTATGTAGGTGGAGGAGGGGAATTGGCCTATTGGCTGCAGCTAAAGCAAGTCTTCGAGGCTAATGGTATTTTATTCCCTTTATTGGTACTGCGGAATTCCGCAGTAATTGTAAACCAAAAACAAGCGGATCAGCTTAAAAAGCTAGGGCTAGAACTAAGATATTTATTTAATCCCTTGCATGAGATCAAAAAGAAATATGTGCAACAACACGCTCCGATAGATATCAGACTACATTCCTTTAAAAACAAGCTACAAGCTATGTTTGATGAGCTAGAAGAAATAGCTAAGCTTACAGAAAGACCGATGCTGGGAGCAGTAAATGCCCAACGGCAAAAACAATTGAATGGACTGGAAAAACTAAAGAAAAAGCTTATTAGATCTGAAAAGAGGCGACATTCGGAAGAAATGGAACGGATAGAACGACTGTATTATGAACTCTTTCCGAATGCTCTTTTACAAGAGCGACACGATAACTTTGCCATTTATTACAGCCAGTACGGCCAGAATTTCATAGAAGAGCTATTTCGATGTTTTAAATCGTTAGACTTTTGCTTCAATATTCTAAAAATAGACCGACCATGATCTCTTGATACTTTTTCTTTTCCTATCTTCAGCCCACTTTTTCAAAAACCATTTTTTATGAAGCGAGTTATTTCCATTCTAATAACAAGTGCATTTTTTATGAGCTGCACTAATACAGAACTTTCGGTAGCCGATATCGAGTCGGAACAAGAAATTAAAGATGAATTTCAATGGGAAGCAGAACAGTTTGCAGATATCCGCATTTTGCGTTATCAGATTCCCGGCTGGGATAAATTGAGTCTATCACGAAAAACGTATGTGTATTATCTTACTCAGGCAGGTCTGTCAGGTCGGGATATTACCTGGGATCAATTTTACCGCCACAACTTGAAAATTAGAAAAGCTCTGGAAAATATTGTTCAAAATTATGAGGGAGACAAGGAAGGTGAAGACTGGAGAAATTTTATGATTTATACCAAAAGAGTTTGGTTTAGCAATGGTATCCATCATCACTATAGCAATGTAAAGCTCAAGCCAAATTTTTCGGAGAAATATTTTAGCGAGTTGTTGGCTTCCACCGGTACAGAATTAAATTCTAAGGCTAGAGATGCTATTTTTAACAATAAAGACCTGAAAAAAGTAAGTAAAGATCCAGACAGGGATTTGTTACTCGCTTCAGCAGTAAATTTTTACGATAATGATATTACTGAGAAAGAGGCGATTAACTTCTACAAAACTATGATCAAACCCAATGACGTCGAGCCCATTAGCTATGGACTTAACTCTAAGCTAGTACGTAACGAAGATGGCAGTATCAGTGAAGTCAAATGGATGGCAAATGGACTGTACGGGCCGGCTATAAAAGAGATTATCAACTGGTTGGAAAAATCTAAAGAAATAGCTGAAAATGAAGTTCAGGCCAAGGCTTTAGAGATTTTGATCAGATATTATAGAACGGGAGACCTAAAACTTTGGGATCAATACAATATTGAATGGGTAAGAGCTACTGAAGGGGCTATTGATTATATTAATTCTTTTATTGAAGTATATGACGATCCTTTGGGATATAAAGCTACTTATGAAGCCGTAGTGGAGATTGAAGATCTTGAAGCAACTAAAAAAATGACTGTTATTAGTGATAACATTCAGTATTTTGAGAGCAACTCCCCAATCATGGATGAGCACAAAAAACCAGATGTTGTTGGGGTAACCTACAAGATGGTCAATGTTGCCGGAGAAGCGGGAGCTACTACTCCATCGACGCCTATAGGGATAAACTTGCCTAATGCCAACTGGATACGAGCTCGACATGGTTCAAAGTCAGTAAGTCTGTCCAATATTCAAAGTGCCTACGAACACGCTAAAGGAACGGGCTTTTTGGAAGAATTTATTTTTTATACTGAAGAGCTAGAACGCGCTAAGAAATACGGCAATCCCAGCAGCAGAATGCACACTGCCCTACACGAAGTAGTGGGTCACGCTTCCGGTAAGCTAAATGATGGAATAGGAACACCTAAGGAAACCCTAAAAAATTACGCTTCGACTTTGGAAGAAGGACGAGCCGATCTGGTGGCTCTTTACTATATTCTAGATCCCAAATTGATGGAGTTGAACCTTATTGACACTTTGGCGGTCGGCATGGCTGAATACGACAGCTATATCCGCAATGGTATGATGCTTCAGTTGAGAAGGCTTAATATTGGTGAAAATCTGGAGCAAGACCACATGCGTAATCGTCAACTGGTAGCCGCTTGGGCCTACGATATGGGGAAAGAGAAAGATGTGATTCAGAAAAAAGTGATAGATGGTAAGACTTATTTTGTGATTAACGATTATCAAAAATTACGGGAAATCTTCGGTAAGCAGTTACGGGAAGTGCAGCGCATTAAGTCAGAAGGGGATTACAAGGCCGGAAAGCTATTGGTGGAAAAATACGGAGTAAAAGTCGATCCCGAGCTTCACAAAGAAGTGCTCAGGCGTACCGAAAAGTTAGACATAGCGCCTTATGCCGGTTTTATTAACCCCATTCTGGAGCCCGTAATGGAAGGCGACAGCATCACGGATATTAAGGTGAGTTATCCGACAAACTTTACAGGGCAGATGCTATACTATGGTAAAAACTATTCTTTCCTATAAACCATTCAAAGCTGTCGAGGCAGAAGGCAGAAAAGCACAGTAAAAATGATCGCACAGTTCTTGCGCAAGCAAGCTAAGATTGTAAGGGGTATAGTAAATACCTACATACAGAAACGCGGCAGAGTTTATAACGATGTGGAATGGTGGGACTCTTCTTTTTATACTAAAGGCGTTTCACATAGGCAAACAATGTCCCCCGATAAAAGCATCATTACCGCCAAATATCATTATGCTTCTGTGGAAATGCGAATACTTAAACATTTGCGAAACAATAGGATTTCAATGAATCAAGCACGTGTATTAGACATAGGATCAGGGTCTGGTCATTGGATCGACTTCTACAAATCATTAGAGTCTCTTGAAATCTCAGGAATAGACATTTCTACTGCTGCTTTCAAGTATCTCAAAGAAAAATATGCCGAAGACAGTACCATTACAATCTATCACGGAAAAGCTCTGGATGTTATTGAAAAGATTAATGGGCGTTACGATCTTGTCAATGCAATTGAGGTTATATCTCATATCGTTGAAGACTTCGAATGGGAAAGTACTATTAAGACTATCAGAAATAGGTTAAAGAAGGGCGGGCTATTTATTGTCAGTGGTCATTTTGGACTGATAAATGGTTTGAATATTCATATCGATAAAGATGGCTATATTAACAAAAGATTGAGGAGTAAAAGAAATTGGAAAAGAGCATTGAAGGAAGCCAGTTTTGCAGAAATTAAGATATATCGCAATGATGCCTACTTATGGATAAATGACAGCCTTACAGAAAACAATGTAATGATAGCCATACGCGGATAATTCACTAAGTATTGGGAAAATTTAGATGAAAAGCAAAGTATTATAGGCAAAAAAGCATTTGATACTGGCATTGGTGAGTATAAAGATGGGTAGAGGGACATTAATATTAGCCTGTTCAGCTTTACATCTTCCTCAGTTGTCTATTCGTAAAAGGTGCGGTGAGTTTACTTGCAGTTAAACTATTAATTAGCTCAAGGCTTTTGTTTCATTTATTGATCAATTCTGTTATTTCTTCTAGTATTTCCTTTTCTGTTTTGCCATCACAGGCAATTGAGAAAATGGCCTTTTCGTAAAACTTACTTCTTTCAAAGAGGTGTTTGACTATGTATTCTTTGAGCTTGGCCCTTTTTAAATGACCAATTAAAGGACGCTCATCTTGATGATTCTCAAGTCGTCCATATAAAATAGTCGCCGAATAACGCAAATAAACCGAGAGACTTTGCTGGTTAATGTGGTCTATGTTATCATAATAACAAGGCGTGCCTCCCCCACTGCTCAACACAAAATTATCTTTTAGTAGCAGTTCATCCAGTTTTTCCTTTTCCTTTTGTCTGAAAAAGAGTGCTCCCTTATCAAAAATAGTTTCGGTAATAGTACGTTTCAGATCTTTTTCCAATTCGACATCCAGGTCGTAATAGTCCAGTCCAAGTTGTAACGCCAATTTTTTACTCATAGAAGATTTTCCGGCCCCCATATATCCTAAGAGTGTAATTCTCATCAGATAATTATGTGATTACCGGCTCATGACAGACTATGGGTACGGAATTAATTTCCTTCACTTCTTTGCCATTTTATCTTGTTCAGTAGTCTTTTTTTCTGGCTACATTTGTATCCGCTTTTTAAAAAGCACGGTCTCGTAGCTCAGTTGGTAGAGCATCTCCCTTTTAAGGAGAGGGTCTTGGGTTCGAGCCCCAACGAGATCACCAAAAGGCATATTTGAGTCACTCTTTTTGATCAAGTTTAAGCAAGGGGAGTTGTTTCGCATAAATAAGCTTTTGGAAAAATAGGACTAAACTTTGATGTTCCAAGGATTTGCTAGATTTTTGCAAATTTAAGGATTTTGAAAATACTCGAAAGTTAAATGCAAAAGGAGATCACGTGGTGATTTGTAGCAATCAAAAAGGACTGATAAATTATAAAAAACCATCATGTTGCCCAAGTGGTGGAATCGGTAGACACGCCATCTTGAGGGGGTGGTGGCCTCGTGCCGTGTGGGTTCAAGTCCCGCCTTGGGCACTGAGTAAAGCTAAGCTACACACCTTGGCGTTCTCGTTAGCTGAAATATCGCCCGGCATCTCTCGATTTATCATCTTCAGCTTATATTCATAGTGGATCATGACTAGTTTAAGGGATTATTTGTAAAGTTTTTCAACAACAACTTAATAATTATTGTATCGAGAATCGATTCCTTTCAAATATCATAAAAATCTGTTTTTATGCGTCCCTCTAAGCTTATAATCTGGTTTGGGACTACTGAGAAACCTTCAATATCCTTGATAGGAGACTAATTCCTTATAGATTCATTAAAAGTCGTCCCTAGAGCAGGGGGATGACTTTTAATAAGTCCGAGTCTTTGTGTACTTACATATTTGCTAATCTAAAAGTAAGGCTGTTTTCTTCCGTTTAATTTTTCCATTTTCTGTTCGTACAAACTCTGGCAGGTAGAATATGGCTTTAGGTTTTTCATACGGGTGTAAATCACTAAAATCCGGTTGTTCATATTCTTTACTTTCAACAATTAAAACCAGCTTTTCGCCCCATTTCTCGTTCGGTAAACCAAAAACAAAATAAGGCTTTTGTATATTCTTGATTTTTAATTCTATCTCTTCAGGCTGAAGTTTTATCCCCCCAGAGTTAATCACATTATCATGACGCCCTTTCCAAACAAAGCTTTGTTTATCCTTAAGTTCTACAATATCATTGCTTATCAATTGTTTCACTCCTATTGCTGGTGCATCAATTATCAAACGACCGATTTCATCTGTAGAGAAACGAACACCTGATAAACTTCTGAAAAATTCTTCCTTCTGATTCCCGTTAACTCTTCTCAATGCCACATGAGATATCGTTTCCGTCATACCATAAGTATGATAAACTTCTCCTGACAGTTCTTGTAGTTCCTTTTGCAGTTTTTGATCTATCGGTCCTCCACCGATGACCAGTTTTTTAACGCGATACAGATCTTTCAATGACGCCTCAACCTGATAAGGTACCATAGCAGCAAAGTCAAATCTACCTTCTATTTCGTCCAGAGGCTTAGCTGAGGGTTTACTGTAATATAAATCTAGGTCTCCTTCCAGCCAGCGAATCAGCATCATTTTACCAGCAATACGGCGTGTGGGAAGACAAAGCAAAGTTTTATTTCCCGGCTCGAGATTTAAGGCTTTAATAGTGGCCTGTGCCGAAGATCGCATATTTTCTTTTCTCAATATTATAGATCTAGGTTTCCTTGTACTACCGGATGTCTGAACTTTCAGGTAATCTGAATGGAAGTAGTCTTGCAAAAAAGAGTACACTTCTTTTGAGAAAGCTAAATCTTGAGCTTTTAAATCTTTGTAGTTTAATGATTTACCAAATATTTTAATTTTTTTCATCTTTTAATCCAACTGTTTGATCTCGTACTTCTTGCCATCAAGTACAATTCCTGGCTTTATGGACCATAATATAAATCTGGTCGATTAAGAATCAACTCTTACTTTTCGGATAAACTGCTTTAAAAAAGCTTTTCTTTTTTATTCAGGTATAATATTTGAGATTTTACGTTCTAAGTGCTGAAATTATCTCATGCATAAATATCTATTTCTGCTCTTTTTAGGCCCTTGCTCATTAGCTCAGCAAATTATTGTAAGAGATGCAGAAACCGGAAATCCCATTCCCAATATCTATATTTTTTGTGAGACTAGCAGTGCTTTTACTAATCGTGATGGAATAGTCGAGTACGTAAATTTAATTAATTGTGACACGCTTAATTTCCAACACCCTGCTTATGAATTTACCACTCTAACATCTAAAAGAATCAGAGAGCTCAATTACCAAGTGCATATATCCGAGTCTTACATGAACTTAAATCAAGTAGAGGTCACGTACAATAAGTGGGAGGAAAACAGCAGCAAGATTCCCATTGAAATTACCCGTATTAAGGCCAAGGAGATACACTTTCAAAACCCGCAAACTGCGGCTGATTTATTAGGAGTCAGTGGAGAAGTATTCATCCAGAAAAGCCAATTAGGTGGGGGTAGTCCTATATTAAGGGGTTTCAGTACCAGTAGTATATTGTTAGTAATAGACGGGGTACGTATAAATACTGCTATTTTCAGAAAAGGAAATGTACATAACGTAATTTCCATAGACCCCAATACAGTGAGCTCTGCAGATATAGTTTTTGGACCAGGTTCAGTTATTTACGGCAGCGATGCAATCGGTGGAGTTATGGATTTTCATACCTTAAGTCCCCAACTTAGTTATAACAACAGAAGCAAGCTAAATGTAAGCTATCTAGCTCGTACAGCTTCCGCTAATTTTGAAAAAACAGTTCATTTACATTTCAACATAGGAAGTAAGCACTGGGCTTCGCTAAGCAGCTTTACTTTTACCGATTACGATCATCAGATCATGGGAAGTCACGGACCTAACGACTATTTAAGGCTTCTTTACCAGGATCGTATTAACGGTAAGGATACCATTCTTAAAAACCCCAATCCTAAAAAACAAGTCCTCTCGGGCTACAGCCAGATAAATTTTATGCAAAAGTTTCGCTATCGTCCCATTAGTAAACTGGATGTGAATTACGGCTTTCATTATAGCACTATTTCTAATGTGCCAAGATATGATCGTCTAACTTTATATGGTGATGAACAATTACTCCCAAATACTCTGAGTAATGCAGAGTGGTATTATGGTCCACAAATCTGGATGATGCATAATTTAAATGTAACCTATGGTAAGCTTAATCGCTATTTTGACCAGGCTCAGGCTGCTATCGCTTACCAGTTTTTTGAGGAAAGTCGAAATTATCGTAGAATCCACAGTAATACTTTGCGGTCTGGGATAGAAAATGTAGATGCTTTTAGCTCTTCTTTTGATTTTGAAAAACTGCTAAAGTCTTCTACCCACTTATTCTACGGTGTCGAATATGTTTACAATGAGGTGAGTTCCATTGGAGAAAGTATCAACATTGAAACTAAAGAAAAAGGCTCTATTTCCAGTCGGTATCCCGATGGCTCTACATGGGAATATACGGGGGCTTACTGTAGTCTCAAATGGGAGTTTAATAAGCAGTTTACATTAAATGTTGGTCTCAGGACAAATTATATGATTTTAAGGGGTAAGTTGAGTAAACAATTTTTCAATTTTCCTTTTGATGATGTAGACCAAAATAACTTTGCTTCTAACGGAAGTGTTGGTATTTCTTATTTAGCGAATGAAAGCCTACGGCTGAAAGCCAATTTATCTAGCGGTTTTAGGGCTCCCAATATAGACGATGCTGCTAAGGTTTTTGATTCTGGAAATGGCATGGTAATAGTTCCCAACGCTAATCTCAAGCCGGAATATCTATATGCCTTTGATGCTGGGCTTATTAAAACTATTTCTGACGAAACACAGTTTGAAATGAGCGGCTTTATTTCTATTCTCAACAATTTCTTTGCCCTCAGAGAGGTTTCTTTTAATGGACGAGATTCTATAGACTATGAGGGTGTATTATCTCGTGTATGGGCTTTACAAAACGTAGAACAGGCAATAATCTTGGGAGGTCAAGCTGGTTTTTGGTTTAGTGTGATTGACAATCTGGAAAGTAAATCGAGCATTCATTACACTTGGGGAGAAACCGATGCTGGAGAAAATTTGCGTCACGTGGCTCCACTTTATGGAATCACCCATCTTTATTATAACTACAAAAGACTAAAGGCTGATTTGTATCTGGTTTTCAATGGTGAGATTAGTTATCAAAACCTTGCTCCTAGCGAAAGAAATAAGCCTGAAATTTACGCCCCTGACGACATCGGAAATCCCTATGCACCGGCATGGTCTACTTTCAATCTAAAAGGTGAATATCAGCTCACTTCCAAAATCACTTTGCAAATCGGAATAGAAAATATTTTTGACAAACGTTATCGACCTTATTCATCAGGTATTGTCGCTGCCGGCAGGAATTATATCCTCGCAGTAAGAGGTAGCCTATAATCTCACGGCTATAATAATCTTATTAAAACCGAAGGGCATCCATACGTCCCGATGGCTATCCATACCGGACAATCCCCAGAAATTTCTAAGCTAACATAACTATAATAAATATTACAAATTGATCTTCCACTCTTTTTGAGGCTGATAGCCTATATTGCCATTCTCGATAAAAAGAGGGGATGCAAAGTTATTAGTATATAGGCTCCCCGTACCTAAACCACAAGGAATTGGGTTATTCATAGTATAATTCCACTGAGCAATTGCATTAAGGCCGATATTACTTTCCAAAGCGCTGGTAGCCCACCAATCGACATTTGTCTCTTTGGCTAAGGCAATCCACTTTCGACTGGCTCGAAAGCCGCCAATAAAACTAGGTTTTAAAATGATATATTGAGGTTTTATTGTTCTTAATAGCTTTCTTTTTTGAGGCTCTTCAAAAACCCCTATCAGTTCCTCATCCAAAGCAATAGCCAAAGGCGACTTTTCACAAAGTAGAGCCATTTCCTGCCATTGTCTTTTCTGTATAGGCTGTTCGACAGAATGTATATCCAACTCAGACAAACGCTTTAGTATATCCAAGGCCTGCTCTGGCTTAAAAGCACCATTGGCATCTAACCGCAACTCTACCTCATCGGAAGAATATTGCTGCCTGATAGCTTTGAGAATAGCATACTCCTCTTCAAAGCTTTCAACTCCTATTTTCATTTTCAGCACGATAAAACCATCCACCAAACGCTGTTTGAACTGCTCTTTAATAAAGCCAGTTGTACCCATCCATATCAATCCGTTAATTGCTTGCATAGCCTTACCTTCTGTGAAGTCCGAGGGGAAAATAATGTGATTGTTACTTTCCAAATCTTTTAAGGCCATTTCCAACCCAAACTGGATAGAAGGAAATTCTTTGAGACTGCAATACAAATCAGTAAAAGGGAATTCGATATTATCGACGAGCCAATTTAAATGTGTTTCGTAAGCAGGACAGTCATCTACGCTCAAACCTTTTAACAGCCCGCATTCTCCTATCCCTTTTTCCCCATCTTTTTCCAGTATTAAAAAATAAGAATCTTTAGAAGTAAGCACTCCGCGACTAGTTCTGCTAGGACGTTTAAGCTGTAGTGTGTATTTTTTCCAGTTCGCCTGCATTAAATAACCTGGCCTATTCCAAACAACACTGAAAAGATAAAAGTTGTAATAGCCAGTACTTTTAATAAGGGATCAAAATCTTCCGGCCGCTCAGTTTTGATAACAGCATAGAGGTTTAGCAACAAAAGGGGTAAACTCAATAAATACAGGTTTTGCCAAAAGCTGATTCTTACTAGGATGTTATAGACAAAAACCAAATCAAAAGCTATAACTATTAGAGTTCCGTGATAAATTTTAGCTCCTCTCAATCCAAGTAAAACTGCAATTGTACGTTTATCAGCCGTTCTATCTGTTTCAATATCGCGCATGTTATTTAGGTTGAGCACTCCTATGGCCAATAAGCCTACTGAAGTAGCCGGTAAAAAAACCTCCCAACTAAACGTATTCGCTTGTAAAAAAAAGGACCCCATTACCCCTACCCATCCAAAAAAGAGCAATACTGAAATATCACCAAATCCCCGATAACCATAAGCCCTTCGGCCTACCGTATAAGTAACAGCTGCAACTATAGCCAGCAACCCTAGTATTATAAAACCCGAAGTAACGCTTTTTGGTAGACCTCTGGTAGCCACCATGCTAAGATAGGTTCCAAAAACAAAGGACAGCATGCCAAACAGCCAAACAGCCTTTTTCATTTGAGCAGCCGTTATAATACCAGTTGCTACCACTCTTTGCTCTCTCTTACGACTGGCATCAGTACCTTTTATTCCATCCCCATAATCATTGGCGAAGTTACTCAACAACTGATAGGAAAGTGCTGTCAATAAGCACAGAGAAAAAATAAGACCACTAAAATATCCAAAAGAGGCCGCCAGACAAGTGCCCAAAATAATACTCGAAAATGCCAATGGCAGGGTTCTTAATCGTGCAGCTATTATCCAAGGTTTCATTTTCAACACAATAGATGTAAATTAAGATATATAATAGCCAAAGGTGATGACTTAATTTAGAAAAGTAATGTCTTTGTAACTACTTGTCGTATTCAATGAAAAATAGATTAATAAAACGGATGTACTCTTTCGGAACATAAATTTAGAGAATTTTTGATCTAAGCCCTTTTTGGGAGTCCTAGAAGGAAAGAAAACAGGTTATCACTCCCTTCTCAAGATGTTTGGAGGCTCAATTTTGAGGAACAGGGGGATATATTGTATTTAGTCAATGACCTGAAGCGTAAACTTCATGAGAACATCATTCGACAACTATTTTTTCGGTGAATATCCCCTCTGTGGTCTCTAGGTGTATCAAATACTGCCCTGACGATTCGCTGACATCGAGATTTCGCTCACTCTTATCGTAATGCTTTAGGAGCTTTCCTGCCAGGTTATATAAGGCAATATTTTTAACTCCGATATCACCAACTATTACTAGCTGCAAAGTCCCCTCTGTAGGATTGGGAAAAACCTCAATCTTTTTTTTTAGATTAGTTTCTTCCTCTTCTATGCCCAAGCCGCCGCCATTGGTCGTTTTATAGATAGTTCCCTTTCCTCCAATGGCAAAACCCAGTTGGTCGTCATAGAAATAGAGCTTATGTATACCTACCCCAATATCAGCTTGCATCTCCCAGCTAAGTCCTAAATTTTTACTCCCTAGAATCTCTCCATTACCCTTTGTCCCATATAGGGTAGTGCTATTTACAATTACGTTCATAAATTGAGGGGCCGAATAATAATTAAGATTCCAGCTTATACCATTATCGATACTGTAATGCACAGCTCTTGGATATGTTGTATAAAGAATGATGGTATCATTAAAGAGTCCTATAGTTTCAAGATAGTTCATATGCCAAGTTACCCCACCCAATTTATTTAATGGCAATGTTAAAGTATACCAGCTTTTCCCAAAATCATCTGATCTAAAAAGGGCATTTTTCCTTGAGTTGATATATATTATGCCGTGTTGATTAATGGCAAATAAGAACGCTACTTTTTTAGTAAGTTGCTGAATATGACCATTAGATAGCTTTTTTAAATTCCAGTCCTTTCTATCAATAAAATAAATCTCTTTGTTATACAGTTTAACTCCGTGATGCCCTATAGGTACTAGGGGTTCATAGCTTATATTCTCGATAATCCAGTTGATGCCATAGTCGGAAGAATACACTAAAAGTGACGAGCCCTTCCCTACAGCAAACGCATAGACCTCATTATCAAATCCTACAACGTATCGTATCGCTAAACTGTCATGAGAAAACACCATATTCCAATTCTCTCCACCATCGGTAGTTTTTAAGATCACCCCTGTTGAACCTTTCTGGGGTACCCACCAGTTGCCTTTGACTCCTCCACAATAGCCCGTCATGCTATCCACGAAAAAAATATCATAGAGAGAGGTGTTCTTCGTGGCATTGGAGTTCACTGGATACCATTGGGCTTGAACAGGGGAAAAGCCCCCTAAAATCGCTATGAATATGATTAGCTGTCTCATCTGTCGTTGAGTTTTAAATTTAATGATTATTATTCAATTATTCTATCAATAAAGTTGCTGTATCTGCTGCTTGCTCCTTGCAAATTAAAGCTACGTGATATAAGCCAGCTCCTGGATAACTCGCTACATTAATCGTCCTTGCTCGACCTCCAAAATGAGCCTAAACTTCATGAGAGCATCATTCGATAACTATTTTTTCGGTGAATATCCCCTCTGTGGTCTCTAGGTGTATCAAATACTGCCCTGACGATATATCGCTGACATCGAGATTTCGCTCACTCTTATCGTAATGCTTTAGGAGCTTTCCTGCCAGGTTATATAAGGCAATATTTTTAACTCCGATATCACCAGCTATTACTAGCTGCAAAGTCCCCTCTGTAGGATTGGGAAAAACCTCAATCTTTTTTTTTAGATTAGTTTCTTCCTCTTCTATGCCCAAGCCGCCGCCATTGGTCGTTTTATAGATAGTTCCCTTTCCTCCAATGGCAAAACCCAGTTGGTCGTCATAGAAATATAGCTTATGTATACCTACCCCAATATCAGCTTGCATCCCCCAGCTAAGTCCTAAATTTTTACTCCCTAGAATCTTTCCACCAGGATATGTCCCATATAGGGTAGTGCTATTTACAATTAGGGGCGTAAATCCAGGGGCCGGCATCTGCGGCTGACCAAAATTCCTGCTCCAGCTTATACCATTGTCGATACTGTAATACACAATTGGTGGATATGATGTATAAAGAATGATGGTATCATTAAAGAGTCCTATAGTTTCAAGACTGTTTATACTCTGAGCTACCCCACCCAAGTTATTTAATGGCAATGTTAAAGCATACCAGCTTTTCCCAAAATCATCTGATCTAAAAAGGGAATCTTTCCTTAAGTTGATATATATTATGCCGTGTTGATTAATGGCAGGTAGGTACGCTGCTTTAGCAAGTTGCTGAATATGACCATTAGATAGCTTTTTTAGATTCCAGTCCTTGGCATCAAAAAAATAAATCTCTTTGTTATACAGTTTAACACTGTGGAGGGGTCCTCGATAAGGTTCATAGCTTATATTCTCGATAATCCAGTTGATGCCATAGTCGGAAGAATACACTAAAAGTGACGAGCCCTTCCCTACAGCAAACGCATAGACCTCATTATCAAATCCTACAACGTGTCTTATCGCTAAACTGTCATGAGAAAACACCATATTCCAATTCTCTCCACCATCGGTACTTTTAAGTATTGTACCACTTCTACTACCTCCAGCTACACAATAGCCCGTCATACTATCCACAAAGAAAATATCATAGATGAGTTCATTAATATTGGAGTTCACTGGATACCATTGGGCTTGAACAGGGGAAAAGCCCCCTAAAATCGCTATGAATATGATTAGCTGTCTCATCTGTCGTTGAGTTTTAAATTAATGATTATTATTCAATTATTCTATCAATAAAGTTGCTGTATCTGCTGCTTGCCCCTTGCAAATTAAAGCTACGTGATATAAGCCAGCTCGATAACTCGCTACATTAATCGTCCTTGCTCGACCTCCAAAATGAGCCTAAACTTCATGAGAACATCATTCGACAACTATTTTTTCGGTGAATATCCCCTCTGTGGTCTCTAGGTGTATCAAATACTGCCCTGACGATATATCGCTGACATCGAGATTTCGCTCACTCTTATCGTAATGCTTTAGGAGCTTCCCTGCCAGGTTATATAAGGCAATATTTTTAACTCCGATATCACCAACTATTACTAGCTGCAAAGTCCCCTCTGTAGGATTGGGAAAAACCTCAATCTTTTTTTTTAGATTAGTTTCTTCCTCTTCTATGCCCAAGCCGCCGCCATTGGTCGTTTTATAGATAGTTCCCTTTCCTCCAATGGCAAAACCCAGTTGGTTGTCATAGAAATAGAGCTTATGTATACGTACTTCAATATTACCATCTTGCACTCCCCAGCTAAGTCCTAAATTTTTACTCCCTAGAACCTTTCCACCAGAATCTGTCCAATATCTCATCCCATATAGGGTAGTGCTATTTACAATTAGGGGCGTAATTCCAGGGGCCGTCATCTGCGGCTGACCAAAATTCCTGCTCCAGCTTATACCATTGTCGATACTGTAATGCACAGCTCCTGGATATGTTGTATAAAGAATGATGGTATCATTAAAGAGTCCTATATCTTCAAGATAGTTCATATTCTGAGTTACCCTACCCCATTTATCTAATGGCAATGTTAAAGCATACCAGCTTTTCCCAAAATCATCTGATCTAAAAAGGGCATTTTTCCTTGAGTTGATATATATTATGCCGTGTTGATTAATGGCAAATAAGAACGCTGCTTTTTTAGTAAGTTGCTGAATATGACCATTAGACAGCTTTTTTAGATTCCAGTCCTTTCTATCAAGAAAATAAATCTCTTTGTTATACAGTTTAACACCGTGATTAATTTCTGCATACCGTCTAGCTCCTAGGGGTTCATAGCTTATATTCTCGATAATCCAGTTGATGCCATAGTCGGAAGAATACACTAAAAGTGACGAGCCCTTCCCTAGAGCAAACGCATAGACCTCATTATCAAATCCTACAACGTATTTTATCGCTAAACTGTCATGAGAAAACGCCATATTCCAATTCTCTCCACCATCAATGGTTTTTAAGATCACGCCTGTTGAACTTTGCTGGGGTCCCCACCTGTCGCCTCCGACTCCTCCCACACAATAGCCCGTCATGCTATCCACGAAAAAAATACCATAGAGAGAGGTGTTCTTCGTGGCATTGGAATTCACTGGATACCATTGGGCTTGAACAGGGGAAAAGCCCCCTAAAATCGCTATGAATATGATTAGCTGTCTCATCTGTCGTTGAGTTTTAAATTAATGATTATTATTCAATTATTCTATCAATAAAGTTGCTGTATCTGCTGCTTGCCCCTTGCAAATTAAAGCTACGTGATATAAGCCAGCTCGATAACTCGCTACATTAATCGTCCTTGCTCGACCTCCAAAATGAGCCTAAACTTCATGAGAGCATCATTCGACAACTATTTTTTCGGTGAATATCCCCTCTGTGGTCTCTAGGTGTATCAAATACTGCCCTGACGATATATCGCTGACATCGAGATTTCGCTCACTCTTATCGTAATGCTTTAGGAGCTTCCCTGCCAGGTTATATAAGGCAATATTTTTAACTCCGATATCACCAGCTATTACTAGCTGCAAAGTCCCCTCTGTAGGATTGGGAAAAACCTCAATCTTTTTTTTTAGATTAGTTTCTTCCTCTTCTATGCCCAAGCCGCCGCCATTGGTCGTTTTATAGATAGTTCCCTTTCCTCCAATGGCAAAACCCAGTTGGTCGTCATAGAAATAGAGCTTATGTATACGTACCCCAACAATATCAGCTTGCATCTCCCAGCTAAGTCCTAAATTTTTAGTCCCTAGAATCGCTCCTTTACCACTTGTCCCATATAGGGTAGTGCTATTTACAATTACGTTCATAAATTGAGGGGCCGAATAATAATAATTAAGATTCCAGCTTATACCATTATCGATACTGTAATGCACAGCTCCTGGATATGTTGTATAAAGAATGATGGTATCATTAAAGAGTCCTATAGTTTCAAGATGGTTCATACTCTGAGCTACCCCACCCAATTTATTTAATGGCAATGTTAAAGCATACCAGCTTTTCCCAAAATCATCTGATCTAAAAAGGGCATTTTTCCTTGAGTTGATATATATTATGCCGTGTTGATTAATGGCAGATAAGGACGCTGCTTTTTTAGTAAGTTGCTGAATATGACCATTAGATAGCTTTTTTAGATTCCAGTCCTTTCTATCAAGAAAATAAATCTCTTTGTTATACAGTTTAACTCCTTGATTAATTGCTTCATACCGTCTAGCTCCTAGGGGTTCATAGCTTATATTCTCGATAATCCAGTTGATGCCATAGTCGGAAGAATACACTAAAAGTGACGAGTCCTTCCCTAGAGCAAACGCATAGACCTCATTATCAAATCCTACAACGTATTTTATCGCTAAACTGTCATGAGAAAACACCATATTCCAATTCTCTCCACCATCAATGGTTTTTAAGATCACGCCTGTTGAACTTTGCTGGGGTCCCCACATGTCGCCTCCGACTCCTCCCACACAATAGCCCGTCATGCTATCCACGAAAAAAATACCATAGAGAGAGGTGTTCTTCGTGGCATTGGAGTTCACTGGATACCATTGGGCTTGAACAGGGGAAAAGCCCCCTAAAATCGCTATGAATATGATTAGCTGTCTCATCTGTCGTTGAGTTTTAAATTAATGATTATTATTCAATTATTCTATCAATAAAGTTGCTGTATCTGCTGCTTGCCCCTTGCAAATTAAAGCTACGTGATATAAGCCAGCTCGATAACTCGCTACATTAATCGTCCTTGCTCGACCTCCAAAATGAGCCTAAACTTCATGAGAACATCATTCGACAACTATTTTTTCGGTGAATATCCCCTCTGTGGTCTCTAGGTGTATCAAATACTGCCCTGACGATATATCGCTGACATCGAGATTTCGATCACTCTTATCGTAATGCTTTAGGAGCTTTCCTGCCAGGTTATATAAGGCAATATTTTTAACTCCGATATCACCAGCTATTACTAGCTGCAAAGTCCCCTCTGTAGGATTGGGAAAAACCTCAATCTTTTTTTTTAGATTAGTTTCTTCCTCTTCTATGCCCAAGCCGCCGCCATTGGTCGTTTTATAGATAGTTCCCTTTCCTCCAATGGCAAAACCCAGTTGGTCGTCATAGAAATAGAGCTTACGTATACGTACCCCAATATCAGCTTGCATCTCCCAGCTAAGTCCTAAATTTTTAGTCCCTAGAATCTTTCCACCAGACTCTGCCCCATATAGGGTAGTGCTATTTACAATTGTGTTCGGAACCATGAGAGGTAAGGACCGACGATTAAGACTCCAGCTTATACCATTATCGATACTGTAATGCACCATTCCTGGATATGTTCCAATAATAATGATGGTATCATTAAAGAGGTTCATATTTTCAAGTACTGAATAGTTCACCATTACCCTACCAAATTTATCTAATGGCAATGTTAAAGCATACCAGCTTTTCCCAAAATCATCTGATCTAAAAAGGGAATCTTTCCTTAAGTTGATATATATTATGCCGTGTTGATTAATGGCAGATAGGTACGCTGCTTTAGCAAGTTGCTGAATATGACCATTAGATAGCTTTTTTAGATTCCAGTCCTTTCTATCAATAAAATAAATCTCTTTGTTATACAGTTTAACACCGTGGGGTCCTCGAAAAGCTTCATAGTGGGGTTCATAGTAGGGCTCATAGCTTAGATTCTCGATAATCCAGTTGATGCCATAGTCGGAAGAATACACTAAAAGTGACGAGCCCTTCCCTACAGCAAACGCATAGACCTCATTATCAAATCCTACAACGTATTTTATCGCTAAACTGTCATGAGAAAACACCATATTCCAATTCTCTCCACCATCAATGGTTTTTAAGATCACCCCTGTTGAACTTTGATGGGGTCCCCACATGTCACCTCCGACTCCTCCCACACAATAGCCCGTCATGCTATCCACGAAAAAAATATCATAGAAATAGGTGTTCTTCGTGGCATTGGAGTTCACTGGATACCATTGGGCTTGAACAGGGGAAAAGCCCCCTAAAATCGCTATGAATATGATTAGCTGTCTCATCTGTCGTTGAGTTTTAAATTAATGAAGCATTAAAGTTTCTTCGTCTATTACTTGTTCATTGTAAATTAAAGCTATGCAATAAATTCCTCTTCGATAGCCCTCTAAATTAACTGTTGTTTCCATTTCACTTTCAATTCGATTGACCTCTAAAGGGTAGGTGTGGGTGTATGAGTCGCTATTAGCTCCTGTAATTATCAAATATAAAGATCCCGAGCTGACATTTTTTGCTCGGTATCGAATGGTTATCCTCCTTGCTCCATCATCATCGGCAGTGGGATTGGGAAATATGCCGATTATCTCAAGCTCCCGAATCCTCACTTCCACGTCGTCATAATCCTTAACTCCATCTCTAGCGGCGATAACCTCCAGCTTGTATCTACTGCTAATTTCAGGAGAAACCCTTAGGTTCTTTCCCCTGTAAATCAAATTACCTTCAGGGCCATACCAATTATAGATAGCTGACTCGCCTATATCAGAGGCAAACAAATCAGCCGATTCTCCTTCTGAAATTTCCCGATCCCTTCCTGCATCTGCAGAAAAGCCTTCACGATTGGGCGCTTTGATGTGATAGGTTTCTCCGCCCATGATTTTACCATCTGACCCCCTCCTTTGTAGCACCTGGTAATCAAATGTTTCTTGTCCACTCAATTGCTCGGACAAGAAATTGAAGCCCACATGTATCAAGTCGCGTTGGCCATCGGAACTCAAGATCCTAATACGTGCTGGATCCCCTTTTACCGTTAGCCGTCTTTTCTCTGCATTTGAAATTTCTAGATTCTCACAGCCCCTTCTTCCTCCTCTCGACATGTCCCAAATATGAGCACTCAAAGTTACTTTTATCTCCGCTTCCTCCGTTATGGGATTGCCTCGGTATACGTCTGGGCTTTTGAACTCGAGATAATAACCTTCTCCAATTCCCCAAGCATCCCCTAGTAATATGCTAGCTCCGGGTATTGTCTCACCTTCGGATGCTACATCTACATCATCTGCATCTACGGAAGGATCATCAGGATTCGTCATATTATGAACGTTTAAATCCACCACCGACACATTCTTCCATGCCACATTATTGTTTTCCCTGGTGTATCTATAAATATCCAGGCCATCGGTAAAGACAATGGGATCTTCAATAGATTCTATTCTCGCTAATAGACAAAAATGATGTGGCTCGTTTATAAAAGTTGACGAATCGATAACAAGACCTACATAGTCAAGAGGATTAGGTGGCTGCCATGGAAAAACCGCAATATGAGAAGAAGCAGGCTCTATCACAGGTAAAGTAAGGGTTCCGATAGTATCTCCCAATGACTGATTCGAAACGCTCAAACTTCCATTCCAGTGGCTGGGCCATGATAGAGCAGTAGATGCTTTTGCCCAATAGAGCTTTAATTGTTTGTTGCCTTTGGAGGCTACACACCCCCTGTTTCTAACCTGAACGTAAACATAATCATAATTATCCGCTGTTGAGTAATATTCGGGGTTTTGATGTTCGCGATTAGTGAGTCCGTCATTTTGTTGTCGCACCCAAATGTCTTCACTCTCCCACATAGGACCCCCATGAATATTGGGCTCTTCGCCTCGATCTCGTTCGCTTTGCATCACAAAAGAATTGTCTTTCATATATAAGTCAACTGGTAATGTCGTAGACTCAGGACAATTGCATTCCCACAATTTCCAAACATCGTCCACATAAGCATGCCATACCCAAAATATAGCCGCTGCTGGGGAACGGAAATTACCCATAGTGCCCCCCATAATTCCGTGAACAGGATTGTGCCATGGCACTTGAATTTTTCTACTCAATCCGATGGCATCTACAGCTCCTGGAACTGTAGGAGAAAAATTCCAGTCGCAAATGTCATTATTTCCTCCATCTTGAATGGGAAGTGATAAATGATTGGGCAATGATACATTGGGTGTCCAATCTATAATATCGGTGCAAGTAACGGATGAGTCTCTTGTTCCACCATCTTTACAGGAGGTAACTATACAATCTGGATCAACTCCGTTTCCATTAGGTCCAGCTGTCCGAAATTCAATTGGAGCAGGAGTGGATGGATCCCAATATGGAAGTGGAACATACTCGGGCTTTTCCCGTTCAATTAGCCAATCTTCTAGCCTCTCAATATAAACTCGATGAAAAGGGAGAAAATCGAAGTCGGAATGAATATCTAGAAGAGAGTTTCCCGCTTGGGTGGTGAAATCGCAATGGTATTGCAAAATTTCTGGGGTTACAAAATCAATAATCAAATTTGCGAGCTCAGCTCTCTGTGTCGAATTAAAGTCATTGATGTCGGTTCTTGCTCTTATTACCTGAGCGTTTGAGATGATTGGCATAGCTAAGCTTGCCACTAGAGCTATTTTTAGGTTATTTGTGTTTTTCATGGATTCAAGTTTGAGTTATTAAAGATTATTGAAAATTCAATTTAAAGTGTAGAAGGTTATTAAAATATTTATTAAAATATTAAAGAAAGTTATAAAGTTATAGGGTCGATTAGTTGTGAATTGCAAATGTCGTTTAGCCTACGATAGACTTGAGTTATTCTACGGTAGGTTTGAGTTATTTTAAGAAGTAGAAAATATTTTTTGAGATTTTTTTGGAAGGGTAGATTCAATCACTTACTCATTGTAAAGACACAAGTGTTTCCCGTAAAGCCGATTCTGATTTGAATTGACATAAGCGACTGTGTGGCATGTGCTACAACACAGTCGCGCTGAGATGGCAACAAAGTAAAGTTCAATCTTTCTACAAGGCGTTGTTGAGGCTCACGAAACCTAATTGTGCTTGATCCGTTTTGCAGCTGTGCAACGACATTAGAAGCCACAAACTCCTTAGGTTGCCAGTCTGCAAAGCATGGCTATTTTAAGAAAGAGGGGGGAAGCTCTGTGCCTAATGATAGGGTTAATCACAGTTTTAATTCTTCACCTTTTTTAAGATTAAAGGCCATTCGGAAAAGGTATACAGCAAAATAAATAACGATGGTATCAGCGGCGGCAAAAATCAATTTAAACAGCCAGCCATCCCAAATCAACTCTGCAATAAAATCAAAACTTTGTACTCCGATAAAAATTACAGTAGTTACTAGAATAGTGTCCAGCAACTGGGAGAAAAAAGTGGACAAATTGTTTCGCAACCATAAATATCTACCTTTTGTGAGATTCTTCCAAAAATGAAAAATTCGAACATCGACAAATTGGGCTACCAAGTAAGCCAGCATAGAAGCGGAGATAATCCTCCAAGAACTTTGAAAAACGGTTTGATACTCAGCGTCTGTAACAGGTGAATACTCTAAAGCGGGAAAAGAATGTCCCAAATAAAGAATAAGAAGAGTAAGCATAGATGCAAAAAAACCGACAAGAACCACTGCATTAGTTCGTTTACGACCATATATTTCCGAAAGAATATCAGTAATCAGAAAAGTAAGTGGATAAGGCAGTATTCCTGCTGAAACTCTGAAGACCTTAAAGCTAAGATCAACTTCGACAAACTTATTGGCAATGAGATTACAAGTTATTAAAGCAGATATAAAGAGAGCCGAAAAAGCCAGGTATATTAACTGGGCCCTACTCTTTTGTTTGCAAGGCCTTTGGGTTTTTGCAATTTTATCTACTTTAATCTATAACGATATCAAATTCAAGTCGCGTTTGGTAGCCCTGCATAGCTTTTGCTTTTTCAAGCAGTTCAAAGTAAGAAGCAAAATCACCTAGTCGATTTTTCATCATACGGATCTCAAAATCATCACCTAGTTTCTTTACTAAACGGGTAATCGGATCTTCCAATTCAGGATATTTTACTATTCGGTACCCTTCTTCAATACCGGTTTTTTCAACTGCAATAGAAATGGCCATCTCCAATCCTCCAAGCATGTCTACTAAGCCTAACTTTAGAGCATCTTCCCCTGACCATACTCGTCCCTGACCGATATTTTCTACCTGGTTTAGGGTCATATTCCGGCCTTGAGCTACCCTTTGTTTGAAGGTGTTATAAATCCTATCGACCTGATGTATAAGTACGGCTCTTTCACTTTTGGTAAGGGGACGATCAAAAGTTCCCAAATCGGCATATTGATTGGTCTTTACTGTCTCAATATTGATACCTAGTTTATCGTTCATTAATTCCTGACCAGTGAAGAAAAGACCAAAGGCACCGATGCTGCCCGTAATAGTATTGGGCTGGGCAATAATAGTGTCGGCAAAGGAAGAAATATAATAGCCTCCGCTGGCTGCTACATCTCCCATGGATGCAATCACTGGTTTTACTTCTTGGGCTAGCATTACTTCCCTACATATAACTTCTGAAGCTAAAGCGCTACCTCCTGAACTGTTTACCCTAAGAACAATAGCTTTTATATTTTCATTATTTCTCGCTTTACGAATGGCTTTAGCAATGGTTCTGGAGCCTATAGTATAATCTCCTCCTTCACCATCTATTATATCTCCTTGGGCAAAAACAACGGCAATTTTATCAGATCCGTAAGCTTTATCCCCGGTAAGGCTAGTGGTTTTCGCATATTTTTTAATTCCAATGAAATTGATCTTGTCAACATCATTTACATCGGATTTTTTTTTGAGTAATTCATACACTTGGTCTTCATAAGCCGTGGCATTTATAATTCCAGCTTCAGCAGCTTTATCGGGGGTCACAACTGCTAAATTTTCTGCTAGTTGATGGAGTTTTTCGACATTTAGTCCAGTAGAGAGCGAAATATCAGTTAAATAATTGTTCCAAACAGAGTTCAACAAGGTCCTTAATTGCAGGCGGTTTTCCTCGCTCATATCTTGCCGTAAAAAAGACTCTACGGCACTTTTAAACTTATTTCCCGTAGCGCGAAGCACTTCTGGTTGAAGGCCTAATTTGCCTAGTCCTTCTTTTATATAAGCTACAGAGGCGTTTAAACCTACCCATTCTATAAACCCTTCGGGATTGATAAAAACAGAATCAGCTTCGGAAATAAGGTAGAGCCCCTTCTGGGTAATTACCTCAGAGTAGGCATAAACAAATTTACCGCTTTCTTTAAAGTCATGCAGAGCTTCCCGTATTTCTGTTAAGCTAGCATTACCAGTAATGGGGGCGCTTCCTGTGAGATAAACACCAATGATGCGATCGTCGGTTTTAGCTGTTTTAAGAGAAGCTAGTATTTCATCGATACCTAATACACCTTTGGGTTCTCTGGAAATAGGGTTGAAAGCAGCAAAAGGGTTGCTAATAGCTCGATCATAAATTACTTTATTGAGATCTACCTCGATGATAGAATTATCTGACACCATCATCTTTTTATCAGCCAAAGAAAGGAGTGAAACCAAAATAATAAAGCCAATAAAAAGTAAAAGAACTCCACCTAAAATAGTGGCTAAAAGCATTTTTAAAAAAGTCTTCATGAGAATGTTGCTATATTTAGTTTTACGGAGTTTAAAGATGGCAATGTTATTAAAAATATATCAAAACCGCATGATAGTTGAACAAGGATTTAACTAAAACAGTAATTCTTTTAGGAGGGAATCTTGGACAAGTTACTCAAACCTTTGCCATAGCACTACGGGAACTACAAAAGCTTGGAGAAGTAACCGGCTATTCTTCCCTGTATAGGAGCAGGGCTTGGGGCATGGATGAGGGGACGCCCGATTTTTACAATCGAGCTTTACAGTTGAAAACAGCAATTTCACCTGATGATTTATTGGGTGCTCTTCTGGATATTGAGAAAAAATTCGGCAGAAAAAGGAAGGTGAGCAAGGAGTACAGATCTAGGCAGTTGGATCTTGACATTATATTTTACGGCGATAAAATCATAGAAACACAAAGGCTAGTTGTTCCTCATCCTCGAATGCAACTACGTAGTTTCACCTTGAAGCCATTATTGGAAATAATTCCCGAGTTTGTTCATCCAGTATTGCAAAAAAGAATACAACAACTTTACTATGAATGCCCTGACAGGGCAAAAGTGATTAGATGTTAAAGACGATGCATTGCTATTGAAAATATCATAGGGGTAAGATAAAACTAGCCTGACCAAATAGGGGGCAACCGAGCTTTGTTAACCAATATAATAGACAATTAACTCTTCCTCTGATGGCATAAGCTTCCCATACGGTTCTTTATCGCGATTTATAAGCCCCCTTGATAGCTTATAATTTACGCAGGATATTGGCTGATGAAGCTGCGTATACTGTCAATAAGAAGTTTCACTTGATCTCTAGTGTATTCATTGTAATTGCCGTGGGCTGCACTATTGCGTATTCCGAGCCATGCGGTCACACTCTTCTGAGTAGACTTCGTGTATGCTTCTGCTTTTGCAAGGTCTTGGTTCAACTTTTCAGCAGGGTTCCTCTTATTGTTGTCCAATTCAGTTGCCATGTCATGCTTATCGCATAATTGCCTCAGATGAACTTCAAGGGTACTCCCTGCTAACATAGCGGCTGGATCTTTGTATCCTTCTTTTTCGAGATGGGTGCCCATTTCTAAGTAATCGGCAAATAGACCTCCATGTATGGTTTCTTCAAAAGATTTTAGATAAGCCCTTCTCAATGTCGTGAAGTAACGCCTTCGCAATACCGATTTGGCGAGGTAAAAGTAAAGATTCACTAAATACGTTGTATGCAGTAGACTTGCTATTCCCTTTTTTAATTTTCTGCTTGACCTTTTTAAAGTAAGTAGAACCTCGGCCAGCAACTCTTTCAATTACTGTAATACATCGCATTTGCAATTCCGTTATTTTTGGAAAGGGAAGGTCTGATAGGTTAGAGTACTTTGATTCAGAAGCAGTTGATTCATAATCACTGATGATAGAGTTGAGTTGTTCCTTAAATGTTTCTGTTTCGATCATGGATTTATTCTTATTTTAGTGTTATATTCATACCCCATACTATCTAAATTACAGATACATAACGTACGAAATTATTCTAAAAATTCCAAATCTTATTATTACGAAAGAATTTAGGCGGCTTTAAGTCGTGCCATTAGATATCCCATCGGGCGGTCGCCTTTCTTGCGATTGCAGTTTGAACAAAGTAACTGTAGATTCTCCCGCTCATGTCCACCTCCTTGCGACCGTGGAACAATATGGTCTATTTCAAGGTGCTGTATCTCAAACTTAGTTTTGCAAGCAGAGCACCTTCCGTTTTGATGTCCATACAGATATTTCTTATCTTCCCTTGTCGGAGCTTTCTTGTATTCAACATCCGTTCTTACTGGTCGATCTTTTCTAAAGATGGGCTTCCCTTGGAACAGGTCTAGAGGAACCTCTTTTTTTAGCCTATCTATCACTAATTCATGAGCCTTTTCTGAAACATCAATACCGATCCACTTCCTTTTAAGCTTCTCGGCTGCAATGCAAGTTGTCGCACAGCCACAAAACGGGTCAAGCACCAAGTCACCCGGATTGCTTGAAGCCTTGATTATTCGTTCGAGCAAAGCCAAGGGCTTTTGTGTAGGGTAGTCGGTTTTTTCGCTATCCCCTGATGCCAAGTAAGCAATATCTACCCATATATTCCCTATAGGAACTCCTTTGTATTCATCAGCGTATATCTTGTAGCGGGGTTTTCCCGTGCTGGTCCAGTGGATTAGCAGAGGATTCTTGGCAAGCCGCTCATCAAAGGTCTCCTGTGACCATCGCCATCCGGTTTGACTGATCACCTCTCTGCTACTGATTATACGAATCTCGCCGGCACTGTAACTATTCGAAGATTGCTCCAACGCCACATGCTGATACTGTCGACCCGTCTCTTTCTCCGTGTAGGGAAACTTTTTTTTAATTTCAGCTTCTTCAGCCTCGCCATAAACACTGTTAAAAGTCATTTTGGAACTACTAGCAGAATAGAACAGAAGAACATCCGATATGTTATCAAATCCTGACTGAGAAAGGCTATGCACAGCATACCGCTTCCATGTAATTTCATTCCTAAAGCTCTTGTGTCCGAAGATCGTATCCAACAACAATTTGAGATAATGGCTTGCGGTCGGGTCACAGTGTAGATACAAGCTCCCAGTATCCTTTAAAACCCGTTGCATCTCGATAAGTCTTACCGCCATGTAAATCAGATAGTACTTTGCCGACCTGCTTCCTATTTTTCCAACGGCGTCAAGGTATTTGTAGAGTTCGGGAAAACGGTCATTAATCTGGTTGTGCCACTCATCCTTAACCTCGTCTGGCGACCATATATCCTGGAATGAAGCGCCCTCGGCACTTGTACCTATGGGAGCATGGAAATTTCGTCCTTTATTGAACGGAGGGTCTAAGTAAATCAGGTCAATAGAATTGCTATTAATACCTCGCAGAATCGGCAAATTATCGTAGCAGAAAATCGTTCTTGACCGAAGATTGAATAAGGGGAGGGTCTCCTCAGTCATTTTCTTCAAGACTTCAACTTTTTTGATTTCTAAATTTTTCATTAGACTCTTGTAAATACTTTGAAGTTATAATACGGCTATAAGTTTTCCATGTTTAGTGTTTTCGCCTACTCTTATCATTGTATGTCATTTCATGTTTTCTTGGTCAAGAATACATGAGCCCCATCCAACTAATAACGCCAAATTTTAGCTTACCACTGCTGATAAAAAAGTTTTAAATCCGCTTTAGCTGAGCTTTGATCATTTTTATTTGATCACCGAGTATGCCTCTGGCATCGAGCTTTTTAACTTCTCCCAACAAAACCATGGCTTCTCTTTTGCGTCTTTTGGTAATAGCTATACCTGCTAGTTGAAGCTTAGCTACAGCTTGGTCATACTTCATCCGTAAGCCTGTGGCCAAAGCCTTACGCAAATAAGTTTCTGATTTACCAATTCCCCTTTGTGATTCTATCATTCCCATTAACATATAGTAATAAGCCAATTGACCCTTTATAAGGGATGCTTCAGGGTTTTTGATGCGTTTTAATATCTTCTCAGCTTTATTCAAATTGTTTTTCCTGAGATGCCAGAAAGACATTAAAATATTTTCATTTCTAAAATAGGTAAACAGAATTATACCTGCCAGAAATATAAACATAATACCGTTTCCTATTTCACTTTCAATAAATTGCCAAATGGCTATACCAGCTATAATAGTCGTTAAGCTTAATCTTATAATCTTATTCAACATTTTTCCTCAAAATTTAGACAGTAATTGGATAGTAAATTTAAGAATTCATTGTCGCAATAATGGTCAATTGCTATTTATTTTATGGACTTGGCTTCTTCTCGAGCTAAATCCATTAAAACTCAGCTACCAGCTTTAGATTGAGCAGCCTTCCAGTAAGGTAATTAGGTACGGCATATTGACGGGCAGTGCTTACATCTTTTATCCATAAATAGCTCGCCGTATTATTGGTTTGTAGAAGATTAAACACCTCTAGACCTATCCATAGGCTTTTAAAGGTATTTAGAAATTTAGATTTGTAACTCTTACCTTCCTGTCTTAATACTTTGCTAAAGCCTATATCTACTCTTCTGTAAGGCGGCAGACGAAATTTTTTGTTCTTGGATTCAGCCTGAGGCGGACCAAAAGGTAAGCCTGTACCGAATACCAAAATTAGGTTTACCCTGAAGGTTGGGTCTCTAGGCAAATAATCTTGGAAAAATATTTTGAAATTAAAACGCTGATCAGTTGGACGGGGTAAATAACCGGCTCCATCACCTTCAATATTTTCTTGTATAGTGAGAAGAGAAAGACTTGCCCAGCTATCTATTCCCTTTACAAACTCTCCATTAATGCGATAATCCAAGCCCGTAGCAAATCCCTTGGAACTGTTTTTTGCTCGATAGCGGATTCTAACATTATCGAGGTCATAAGGAATCAGATTATCCATATATTTATAATATACTTCCGTAACCATTTTAAAAGGCCGACCCCAAAGGATTAACTGGTAATCATTGCTTAACACAAAATGGATGGATTTCTGGGCTTTAATATTTTCATTTATCCCCCCATTGAGATCTCGCATTTCGCGGTAAAACGGCGGCTGATAGTAAAAACCAGTTGAAAAGCGGAAAACCATATCTTGTTTCCACTTAGGCTTCCAGCTTATGGCTGTCCGAGGACTCATTACACTTTGGTTATTGAAGGTCCAGTGATGTGCTCTTATGCCTAAGTTGAAAAAGAAGTCGTTTTCTCCAATTTCAAATAATTGAGAGCGTTCTATATAGCCCATTACCCGAGCAGAGCTTACAAAGGCCTTGCTGTCAAATGACTCAAATAGCTCTAAGCTATCATCCGTCGTCAAAGAAGTGTAAACTATACCTCCTCTTGGCACACCGCCTTTATCTACTGAGCTAACAATGACAGAGTCAATATTAAAGCTTCGATCATGGGGAATACTGTAACCAGCACTGTCAATACGCTCCCATTCCTTATATCGATCTACAATATCTTCATATTGTACAGTTATTCCCCAGTGCCAAGTGAGATCCTCATCATAAATTCCACTGTGTGAAATGTTGGTTACAATTGCATCTAGTCTGTTTCGGGCATAATTCTGAAAACCTCCCACTCCTCTAATAAAACCTATTTCCCCAAAATCGTCTGAACCTAAGCTATTGTTTAATTCTCCTAATCTATAAGCTCCTATTACATCAAAATACTCTTGTTCAGTAGTTTGGAAACCGGAAGCGCTGAACTTTAGCTGTAAATTTTTATGAGGTGTATAAGTCATGCTCAATGCCCCAAAACGGGTAATAAAGTCATAATCTTCTTGCCCTTCAAAAAATACGGTTAGCCTCAAGGCCTCTGAAAAGGTTCCAAAATCAGAGGTTCTTACATTTGGAATTACTTTATAAAAATTGCGCGAGAAGTTGCCTAAAAAACTCGCCTTCCAATGGTCATTTAAATAATAAGTCAAATATGACTGAACATCTATAAACTGAGGTCGAAAGTCTGCCTCAGTATCTAAGGAGCCCAGTAAAATCTGATTGATACGATAACGAGCCCCTGCAATGATCGATAACTTTTCGCCGTATTTATCTTCATATACCAGATTACCCCCTAATAAACTTCCTTTCAGAGAAAGGCCAAATTCCTTTGGCTGGCGGTAATTAATGTCCAATACAGAAGACATTTTATCCCCGTAACGGGCTTCAAACCCACCTGCTGAAAAGCGGATGTTACTAATCATGGTCGAATTAATAAAGCTCAGCCCTTCTTGCCGTCCATTCCGAATCAAAAAGGGACGGTAAACTTCAGTGCCATTTACATACACCAAATTTTCATCGAAATTTCCTCCTCTTACATTGTATTGTGAGCTCAATTCATTATAGCTGCTTACGCCGGGTAAAGTTTTTATAATCCCTTCTATTCCAGAATTAGGACCTACAAAAGCTTCTAGGTTTTTCCTCTTAATTTGTATCTGATTACTAAACCGAGCTTTCTTATCTATAATTTCTACATCTGCCAAAAGATTAGCCAGTAAGATTAAAGATTTATCAATTACTTTGATTTCTCCTTTTTTGATTGAAAACCTGACAGTATCAGGCTTATAGCCATAATTGGTAAAAAAAGCGGTATATCCTTGCCCTTTGTTAACTCGCAAAAGGTATTTACCATCTTCATCTGTTAAGGTGAAGAAACTGCTAACGGTAACCTTTACTCCCTCCAGCGAGGCTCCGGCATCGTCAGTAATAGTCCCCTTTATAGCTGTTATCTGAGCTTGACCAATAAAAACCGAAAAGGCCAGAAAAATTAGAAAAAACGATCGGAATAACAAGTCAGCAAAATGTTATAAGGATTTGCCGATGATTAGTTTGAATCAAAGTCTCCTCTTTTTATAGAATTAAAAAATTCAGCCCAAGCAAAAGGATTGGTTAAATTACCTAATATGGCTGTACCGCCGTTATTAAATCCCTGATAACGACCATAATTGTAAATTTGTGATTGCCTCGATATAATGGCAAAATCCTGAATTTCTTCAGAACTATATCCCATTTTTCTTGCTGTTTCCCTTAATTCCTGAATGGCGAGATTACGCATAGCCCTATCTTCGTCAGTTGTGGGGATACGGATGGCTAAAAAAACCTCTTTAAAACGATCAGGAGTAGGCCAAGGGTATAGGGTAACCTCCTGTAAAATAGTGGTATCACGCTTCATTACTATTCTTGCCAGATATTCCTTTTGATTAAGTGTATCCGGCACTATCAGCATTTCTTTTTTAAATCCTATACTGGTAAAGTAAATGGTGTCATTGGGTAAAGCTGCAAAAGAGAAAAAACCTTCAGCATTGCTCATAGTTCCTCTTTGCCGGTGTTTAACTACTACATGAGCAAAGGGAACATGCTGCGGAATGCTATCGTTGGTAATAAGAATTCCTGATATCTGTGTAGGCTCTTTCTTTTGAGCCTGTGAAATAAGACAGTTAAGAATTAAAACAAGGCTCAAAAATATTTTCATCTTACCAGAAACGCTCAACTGCCAAAAATAGCATGCTGCTATCATTTTAAAGAATAACTGACTGATGTGGTATTTTTCTTTTTATCTTCAACGAGCAATTTGAGGGTATGTTTTCCTGCTTCAATCTCTAATATTGATGTATCTAATATCAAAAGGTCATTTTTAGCATCATATTCCATCAAAACCCACTTATCATCTAAGGTTGGCGTATATTTATTAATCCCGCTCAGGTCATCTGTAATTTTTACTTTGAGTAAGCTTAAGGAAGAGATATTGGTTCCATTGGAAAAATTAAGCGAAACTACCTTAGGTGACGTCGTATCTACTACTACGGCAAACTTCCCAAACTGACGGGTATAGGTAGAGACAAAGCCATCTTTATATTTTCCTCCTTTGTAATCTGCTGTGCCGTCGTCTTTAAAGCTGGCAATAGCCAGTTTTGAAAAGTCCCCCTTGTATGAAAGGAAAGGCTTTATTTTTAGCGTGTAGTAGAGATGTACCGGTATTTCTTCGAAGCCGACTTGATGTATAGCTGATAGGCATTTATCACAAGGGTCTATTTCTTTATGTTCGAAAAAGATATTTTTGTATAGGGCATTTTCAGGGAAAATTAATTCAATTTTTGATTTCTTAAAGAAATTGGGTTGATTGTATTTAAAAATAGGTAACATGGTCTGCTCCGTTTCAAAACCTAAAATCTGTTGTTTTGAATTTACAACATTAAATACCAGCTCAGAAATATTACCTGCTATATCGCTCACTTGTATTCTAATGTCATAGATACTGTCTTTTTCTAATATAGGTAAATTCATAGGTTCTCCTTTATTATATACTGAAAGCTTATTGCCGGGCTCTATGTAAAGCTTATTTATCATTTTCTGGCAGCAAATGTGTTGACCGTAACCTATATGGGAGTTGATATAGCGAGTTTCATTAAAAGAAAAAGTTTCCATTTTGAAATCATAGTGTAACTTTCCTCTTATCCACATTTTAATACTGTAGACGCCGTTTTTATTGCTAGACCTGGTAAGCCTATCATAAGTGAGTATGCCAAATGCAGGTGAGCGACTAACTTCTATAGTATCGTTCCTCATTAAGCGGTAGGTGCCAGGCGAGGTTTCCAATAAACGTAAAGATTGAACGTTCACTAGTTCGCCACCTGAAAAATTATATACTTTCAGACCTTGTAAATTTGGCTTTTCGCGATCCTCAATATTAAATCCGAATAAGAGCGGATTAATAATTTTCCCCATTTTCGAATCGCGAATTTCAAAATGCAAGTGAGGCCCCTTGCTTCCACCTGAATTACCAGAAAAGGCAATCAATTCGCCTTTTTTTACCGGAAAAATTGAAGGTGATGGGAACAATTCCAAGGCAAAAGTTTGCCGACAATACTGCTCATTTCTCACATATTCTTTAATCTTATCATTGAATCTCTGAAGATGAGCATAAACCGTGATATAACCATTAGAATGCGTTATGTAAATAGCTTTTCCAAAACCGTATGGGGATACTTTAATACGCGATACTACCCCATTTGCTGCTGCTAAAACTTTAAGCCCCACATCGCCCTCGGTTTTGATGTCAATTCCCGAATGAAAATGATTGGAACGCAGTTCTCCAAAAGTTCCTGAAAGATACATGGGAATTTCAAGAGGAGAACTGAAGTAATCCTTTGGATAAGAATTATTCTGACCACTAAGGATGCTACCTAAACTTATATCGATAATCCATATCAGAACATTTTTCGTCATAGTGAAGCTCCGCAATTTTTGAAGTCAATTAATACTAACATATCATTTTGTAAACATATCGGTTTTAATATTGAATAAAAATAATTTGAATTAATAATAACTTTTCTAAATTTGTCGATTGTAACCTTTGTTTGCATGGCAAATGTTTACCAGCAATTAGAACGACTTGATCTACTGGTAAAAAGATTGGTTAACAAGTATGAATCAGCAATAGCTGAAAGTGAGGCCTTACGAAAAATGTTGCTAAAGCTGGAAAACGAGTTTAGTCAAAAAAGCGAGGAATGTGGGTTTTTAGAAATGGAGATCAAAAATATTAAGATAGCTCGAGGAATTTCTCAGAGTGGAGAGCATACTAAAGTTGCCAAAGCACAAATTAGTACCTTAGTGCGTGAAATTAATCACTGCATTGCGTTGCTAAATGAATGATTTAAAACCCACATTGAAAGATTACTTAAAAATAAAAATATCTGTTGCTGATCGGGTTTACCCTCTCACTATTAATAGGAACGAGGAAGAAAAAATACGATTGGCAGCAAAAAAAATTGACGGTATCCTCAAAAAATATGAAGAGGATTATGCTGTTAGAGATAAACAAGACCTGTTAGCTATGTGTGCTTTGCAACTAGCTGCAAGACTCGAGAAAAATAAGAATAGATATATGGTTGATAGCAATAATATAAGCTTGAAACTAACTTCTATTGAAGAAGTTTTAGTGAATGTAATGAGGTGATGTTCTTTACATGTGTTTTTCCCCGCACCGATTCAACAGCTTTGCTAAGCTCAATACAAATAAATGATAGGAGTTTAGCTCAGGTTTTCAAGGTCAGGCCGCCGCGAGAGTGGAAGACCGAAATTGCTTGGCAAGCTCCGTTCCTGTCTAAATGGGGTTTAGACAAAATTTGAATTGGTGCGGGGGTTTTTATGTAGGACAATTACTCTTTATGGGTTGTATCTCCCTATAAAGCCAATTATGCAGCGCTAATATTCCTCTTTTGAGCGATTGCAAGGCTTGTAAATTGGAATTTTCAGAGGAAGGCTTACCAATTCTTAACCAGGTGGGTAGATTTGCTTGCAAAGCATTTTCTCTTCTCAGTTTACAATAACGATAGGCAAGCCATCTTGAATAAGTGTGAAGTCTTCAGTGGTAATTATTGGTTAGGGTATCAAAAACTAATCGAAACATTTGCTACCTGAGTTTCAATAGCTCCATCAAATTTCCGGATATACAGAACTTTCAAGTTGCCAGCCATAACTAACAAAACGAAATATACACATTTCTAGCTCTTGCAAAATTGTTGAAATGCGTATGTTTCATTTTGTCGATTGCATTTCTAAACTAGTTATAATTCTTATTTATTATAAGCTTGCAAGGGGACTAGCTTTAACAACTGCCCTGTTTTCAACTCGTAAATTTCATTGAGTAAAACCCTCACTCTAGCTTTTATTCCTCCATAGCTTTACGCGACCTTCTCGCTTTCTTTTATATATCCAGAGCAAAATAGCGGCATTGTTTTTTATATTTTTTAAGTGGTTCTTCTAAAGAGACTTGTCCCGAATTACCCACGTTTAATTTAAATTCATCAATGACGGTATCGGAGAATATTTCTCCTTGATTAGCGGGCTCAGAGGTTTGTGATGACGTAACAGCTTGCAGCGAAAACCGTTCGGTAGGTAATAGTTATCCCAAAAAGGATAGTCAATGAGCTTTATAGTGCCATTTAGTCGCTTGTGCTTATAGCCCAGGGCTTTATTGTCGCCCCTGACAATATACTTCAGGTTGGGATACCGATCTTTATTTTTTGAAATTTCTGCCAATTAGCAGTGTGATGTCCTGCTTGCTGGGCCATTTGACATTCAGCTTGCAAGTAATTGAGGTTGTAGGTTCTGTTGAGTTTTAGCACCTCAACTCTAAATTCCGGCCAAGAAACTACTTTTCTTCCTTGGTTCGACTTGGTTTCAGCTCTTTGAGCATGCCATAGTCTTTGACTTATGAAAAAGCGAAAGAAGTTTTGCTTCATTTTCAAGGCATTAATGTCGGGAGTGTTGTTAGCAGGATTGAGTTTACTAGTCAATATTCCCATAGCCTTTTTGTGTTGCCTTATAAAGCTTTTGTAAGTTTTTAAGATATGTTCTTTGGAGATCTCTTCCGGTTTCAGCTTACCCTCGAAGTATCTCTGGAGACTTGCTCCATGAGTTTGACCCAGCCTGATAGGTCGAAGGCCTTAAAGAATGATTTATCAGGAAGAAAAGTCAGCATAAAAACACTTTATGAGTAGAAAATTATCTTTAGCATCCAATTTGGAGCGCGTTATTTTCCATTTTCCTATCATGGAGTTTCCTCTTTAAGCTTTTTAAAGAATTTAGCCAAAATAACGATGGATTGCAGAGTAAAGAAAAGTAGTCACTAGCCAATGTACAGCAAATCATTACTCCACTCATATTACCTGCTATAATATATAGATAGGAAGATAGTCAGACAACGAAAAAGAAAAGTAAGATTCTAAATAGGTGAATAAACAAGAGTACGGTCAAAGATAATAAATATAGCTGAGGTTAATATAAAATTAGGACATTCCAAGGTTAAATCATGCCAATTTATGGCAACATTTATTAACTTTGTTTTGTGATATTCATTTTTGGTTATCATCCTGTAAATAAAACTATTGGCCCCATTGAGGAAAAGGATTGTCCCAATTGTCATAACCTAAGGCATTGGCTGCTGAGCAAAAGCATTTATTACATCAGCTTTTTCTTTCTTCCGCTTATCCCGACCAAAACAGATTATTTTCAGCGTTGTCCTGTCTGTAAATTTAGCGAACAGCTTAGTCACAGTGATTTTTATGCCAAGGAACCTTTAGCTAAGCTGAATAATGAGGCTCTTAATTCTGATATGAGCGAAGAAGAGTATGAAAAAAGATTAAGAAACATCCATCTATAAAAAGTTCTATATAAGAAATCACGGTTGGTCATACGTTAGTTTTAAGCCAGAAAGGAGTTTGTCTACAAAGTGGAAGATGATAACCGAGCATTCCAACTAATTATGAAAATCAGCGGATTTACTTTCGTACGCAACACTACCAAGTTATTCATCCCGACCAAAGAATCAATAGCTTCTATTTTGCCTTTAGTGAATGAATTTGTGGTAATATTGGGTAAAGGAGACGAAGATGACTATAGTGAAAAAGAAATTCTTTCTTTGAAAAGCGATAAAATCCAAATTATCATAAGTGAATGGGAAACAGATAAATACTCTAAAAACACCATTTTTGCTCAGCAAACAGACTTGGCTAAAGAAGCCTGTTCTGGAGATTGGCTTTTTTATATTCAGGGCGATGAAGTCTTACACGAAAAATACTTACCGATAGTAAAAACAGCTGTTGAAAAATATCACAATGATTATGAAGTAGAAGGATTACTCTTTCACTACAAACATTTTTGGGGGGATTTCGACCATTATAACTCTTCACATGCTTTTTATTCTAGGGAAATCAGGATAATCCGCAACTTACCGGAAATCCATAGCTGGAAAGATGCGCAATCCTTTCGTTACCATTTAAAACCTTTTAAACCCAGTTTTGAAAACTATCAAAAAAAAGAAGGTACGCGTAAATTAAATGTAGCTCAGACTAAAGTTGAGATTTATCATTATGGATGGGTTCGCCCACCCACTTTGATGAGCAAAAAGAGAAAAAATTCAAGCATCACTTACCGAGGGAAAAAAGCAACTAAAAAAATGTTTATAAAAGCTCAACATCAGTTTGATTACGGTCCGTTAGATCGGGTTAAAACATTTACAGGCTCCCATCCTTCTAGTATGCGGGAATGGGTACAGAAAATAGACTGGAAGAATCAACTTAAATACTCGGGGCGCAGGCGAAAAAAGGTCGTGAAACTCAAACATGAAAAAATAAAATATTTAGCTTTAACTTGGCTGGAAAATAATTTATTAGGAGGTAAACAAATAATGGGATTCAAAAATTTCAGGCAAATACGCTAGTTGCACTAACAGAAACTTACGACATACCCTGTCATCCAACAATAGGAAACCTATCAAATACGGCAAAACCCATACAGATATAATTCGCAGCACGAGAAAACTATCTTTAAAATCAATTGATTTTGTTACATGAATAATCTAAAAGAAGCAAGTAGCCAAGCTCTAACTCAGTTGATGGCGTTGCTTAAAAATATTCGAGGAGATCAATATAATTCTTCCCTGCATATATTTAAAGGCAGTAGTATAGGTAAACATATACGTCATGTTATTGAATTCTACCAATGTCTTTTTAATGCCAGCGATACGGTTATCAACTATGATTTACGTCAACGCAATTCAATCATTGAAACAGATAAAAATACGGCTGTAAATAAAATTGAAGAGATTATGGAACGCATAAAACTGCTTAATGAAGACCGCACTATAGAATTACATACCAATTACGTGGTAGATAATAACGGCAGTAGTCGCTTTAAGACTTCCCTCCTACGAGAATTAGCTTATAATTTGGAGCACACTATTCATCACATGGCTATTCTTAGGATTGGCTTAGAATCATTATCCCCCAATTACCAGTTTCCAGAAAATTTTGGCACGGCCATCAGTACTCTTAGAAACCAAAAAGACTTAATAAGGCTTTAGTGGATTTATGTGTACACTTACTTATCTCCCCGTGCAAAACGGTTACATTTTTACTCATAGCCGAGATGAAAGAAAAGACAGACTCTCGTCTAAAACCTTTCAAAAAAAGAAGTTAAACAAACAGGTTCTCTATTATCCAGAAGATTTGAAAGCTCATGGAAGCTGGTTTGCTTTTTCTGATAAAGGAATATCTGCCTGTATATTAAATGGAGGCAGTAAGCCTCATAGGCGAAAAGATAAATATCGAAAGAGCCGCGGACTAGTAGTAATTGAAAGCTTTACTTATTCCTGTCCACAAACTTTTTACGAGCAATATAATTTTGAAGATATTGAACCTTTTATTCTAATCATTCATTCAGGTTCACAATTTACACAGCTGATTCATAATGAAGACAATACTACTTTACATCAATTAGATTCTTCATTGAAATATATATGGTTTTCAACTACTCTTTACACTAAAGAAATAAGGGATAAACGAAAACAATGGTTCACCAACTGGTTATCGCAAAATTCTTCGATTACCCCTGCAAGTGCCTCTAAGTTTCATATCTGTTCCAGTGATGGTGATTCTGAAAATGACTTGATAATAAGCTATTGGGGCATCTTGAAAATGGTTAGCCTTACTCAGGTATCACTGAAAAAAAATAAGGCCGAACTGTATTATCAGGATTTTGTAAGCAGCAACATTGATCACAAAACCTTGATTTTGCAGTGATGAAAGTCCTAGACAAATGTCGGAGAAATTTAATTATTATCAGTCGTTGGGAATTTTGGCCCTGGAGGATTATTTATTTTCCGGTATTTTTATACTATTTACTCCTTTCTATAAGGGCTCGAACTTTTGTCTTTTTTACCTTTCCTAACAAGCCTTATATGAAATACGGAGGAATATTGGAAGAATCTAAACTGGACATGTATAAAAAAACTCCCCAAGGGCTAATGCCTAAAACCCTGGCTTTTGAACCAGGCAAACAAGCCAATTTAAATGAATGGTTAAGTAATAGTAATCTATCATTTCCCCTAGTTGTAAAGCCCGAGCGTGGCATGAGAGGTATGGGTGTACAAATTATTCAATCGCTCAAAGAATTGGAAAATATCTCCCTTAAGTCCAATTTTAAATATATTATTCAGGAATTTGTTAATCTGCCAAAAGAGTTGGGAATCCTTTGTGTAAAAAACCCAGAAACCGAGAAGTGGAAAATCACCTCCGTTATGGAAAGGAAATTTCTCAAAGTTAAGGGAAATGGGAAATCCACTTTAGAAGAATTGGTCCGAAAGCAGTACCGGGCTTTTCTTCAGCTTCCTCGTTGGAAAGACCAGCAAAAATTTAATTTCACAAAAATAGTCCCTAAAGGGGAAATAAGAATATTGGAAAAATTCGGCAACCATCGCTTAGGCGCTCGTTTCAATGATGCAATAGAAAGAAATACTGCCAGTCTTCAACAGGCTATGGGTAAGCTTTGTGACCAGCTAGTGGGCTTTCAGTATGGCAGGTTAGATATCTGTTTTGAAAGCTGGAAACAGCTAGAAAAATTAGAGAGCTTTAAGATCGTAGAAGTCAATGGAACTAATTCCGAACCAGCCCACATATACGATCCCAAGCATAGCATTTTTTATGCATGGAAAGAACTTTTTCGCCATTGGAATCTAGTCTTTCAAATTTCAATGCATGCACAAAAGCAAGGAGCCCGTCGGCTTTCCTATTCTAAATTCAGTACGCTTTACAGAGCTTACGACCGGCTAATGCATTATTAACTGATGTTATGTGTCACTAATTAAAAAATGATTCTGGGCTAGTTCAGGGAATTGTTTCTAAAGTTCTTCAAAGGTGTTATATAACATTGTTGCGGTTATCATCTCAAAACTCGGTTTCTTTCAAAGGTCATATACACTGATCAAATTTGTCATTTGAATAGCCATTAAATCTTCACAAAACAAACGTGAAATTTCTCTGAACTTAGGTTTTGAAAATCATGTCAGTTTTTCATTGAATCACAGTTAGTTGCAAGGATATTAGCTTTCTAAGCTAGTCATGGCCCTAATTTATATACACTGTTTTAGCATTTACAAACTCTTTTATACCCAGATTTGAGAGCTCCCTGCCATAACCGGATCGTTTGGTTCCACCAAAAGGTAAGCGCGGGTCAGATTTAACCACTTCGTTGATAAAAACAGCTCCATCTTCTATTTGCTCTGCAATCCGTATTGCTTTCTCTATATCTCTGCTAACGATAGTAGCACCTAAGCCAAAACTGCTTTTGTTTGCGAACTCAATGGCTTCCGTTTTACTATTAGCTGTTATCATGGCAGCAACTGGTCCAAATAATTCTTCATCAAAGGCTGGCATTCCCGGTTTGACATTAGAAATGATAGTGGGAGTAAAAAAAGCTCCCCGTCTTTCCCCTCCGTATCTTAATGTTGCACCGGCATTGATGCTTTGTTTTAATTGATCTTCCAGTTTTTCAGCCAAGTCTACTCGAGCTAAGGGACCTAGATCTATATTTTCTTCAGTAGGATTGCCGACTTTCAGTTTTTTGATTTCCTTCTCAAACAAATTCATGAACTCATTTGCTATCTCACTCAGCAGAATGAATCGCTTGGCAGCAATACAACTTTGTCCATTGTTGATCATTCGAGCTCTTACCCCCAGTTTAGCGGCTTTTTTAATAGGAGCATCTTTCAGAACTATAAAAGCATTAGAGCCACCCAGTTCCAAAACCGTCTTTTTGACTTCGCTTCCGCAAATACTCGCTATAGAAGCTCCAGCTGTTTCGCTGCCGGTAACTGAAGCTCCTTTTACCTTGGGGTTTTTCAAAACATTTTCTACTTTATCCGATTCTATCATTAGGTTTTGGAAAACTCCTTTTGGAAAACCACTTTCGTAGAATATCTTTTCAATTAATAATGCGGAACTCTGAACATTAGAGGCATGCTTTAATAGTACTGTATTACCAGCCATTACAGTAGGCACAGAAAACCGGAATACCTGCCAGAAAGGAAAATTCCAAGGCATTACACCCAATATTATTCCTAAAGGTTCATAGGTAACATAGGATGATTTAGCATCTGTGTTAATTTTTTCTCTTCTGAGAAAAAATTCCGCATTTTCTGCGTAATACTCACAAACCCAAGCGCACTTTTTTATTTCGGCTACAGCTTCCCTGATGGGTTTGCCCATTTCTGTGGTCAGCATGAGGGCGTAGTGCTTGATATTGTTCTGCAGAATCCTAGCCATGGCAAGCATCCTCTTCTCTCGGGATTCGAAAGATGTATTCCGATAGGATAGAAAAGTTTCCTGAGCCAGGTTAATTTTAGAATTAACTTCTTCAACCGTCTCTGCTTCGTATTCATTAACTAAGCTTAAGTCGTAAGGATTTATGCTCTTCATGTTGCTATTTTACCATCGACAAATTTCATTTTTGAGCCTTTTTCGAATTTTATAGTAAAGTTAGCTGGCTTTTCGAGCTTTGGATTGCTTTCTGCCAATTCCCCTCCTACTACTTCATCAAAGCCCTTGTATGAAGAAAGATCCCCTACTTCTACTAAGCTATATACTTTTTTGAGAGTGACTTTATTAAAATCAGGCACTTCTCTTATTAAAAAACCGAGATCAGCTTTAATGGTTTTATTGTTCACCCGGAGTTGACATGACCTAATAATAAGATCCATCATGCATTCACCGTTTTCGGGAATATGATGATAGTTTTCCTTCGCATAGAAGGATATTTTATCAGTTGCTATAAGCTCAAAAGCTTGAAGAAGTATCAAAAAATTCATTTTTCGAGCGGTATTTCGATAATAATCTTTAAAATCAGCTCCCGATTCTATCAAAACACAGGGTATCTCTTTTTTGTGGAAATACTCTCCCAGCGCTCTCGGCTGATATTTGTCTGTGTAGCGGCCAGTTTGACCGGGAATATGTTCATTAGTTAATTCTGCGAGACCAGCAATTAGCTTCATCGCTTTAAGCCTTGCCAGGTTAATTTTACGACTCTCATCGTAAGGAGGAGATAAAAAGCTAATAGTTGCAGGCTTATTGCTATTACCAACTGAGAAAATATTCCTTTGATCATGCAGGTTAAAACCCCAGTGAGGTTGAAAGCTTTTAAAGGTTTTCATAAATATCTGTATTTCAACTGTTATTTGAGATTTAGAGTCTCTGTTCAGATCAATAGATAAGCTATTGTAACGAGAAAATCTTTCTGCCCCATCGGGATTTAAGATAGGAATAAACAAAAATTTAAAATTTTTCCTCAGCCAATTTCTATATGGATTGTATTCATCTGAGGCTGAAAGGAAATTAAAAAGATCAGCTAATGCCATAGTAGTTGTAGGCTCGTTACCATGCATTTGGGACCATAGCATTACTCTGGTATCTCCCTCACCCCATTGATAGGAATTAATGGTTCTGTCTTCCAGCGAAAAACCGATATTGGTAACCTTAAAGCATTCCATAAGGTTATTTTTAGCTATCACTTTATGCCAATCCTCCAGCTTAACCCATCGCTTTACCAGCTTAAACTCTTTGTAGTTCTTATAATCCAAGGCATTAAACCGAAAAACCATTATCCAAATTTTAAATCGAAAGTAAACACTTTAAGCTTATCTAAGCTCGGTGTTCTCATGGTGCCCTTGACAAAAATTATTCTGGCTCTATACTCGATTACATTATGAAACTTTCAAATAATACCGTTCTAAAGATCTGTAAAGGGAAAATACAAGTAATTTGCAATCCCTTTCCCTTTACAGCTTTTTAAAGGCTTGCCTGGCTATCTTTGTCACATGCAAACGAATGAGAAAAAAGTGGCGTTTCACACCCTGGGTTGTAAGCTCAATTTTTCTGAAACATCTACCATAGTACGAGAACTAAAGAAAAATAATTACCAACAGGTCGACTTTAACCAAACTGCTGATGTGTATGTAATTAATACTTGTTCGGTTACGCAAAATGCGGATAAAGAATGTAAATATTGGGTTAAACAAGGTTTGAAATTTAATCCTGATGCCTTTGTAGTAGTAGTAGGTTGCTATGCCCAATTAAAGCCTGATGAGATTGCCGATATAAAGGGGGTAGATTTAGTGCTGGGAGCCACTGAAAAGTTTAAGATTACTGATTATCTGAACAAACTTGCCAAGAAGAATATAGCTGAGGTTCATTCTTGTGAAATAAATGAAGCAAATTTTTATGTTGGCTCTTATTCAACGGATGACCGGACGCGAGCATTCTTAAAAGTGCAGGATGGTTGTGACTATAAATGCACCTATTGTACCATTCCTTTGGCTCGTGGCATTTCTCGTAGTGATACTCTGGAAAATGTTTTAGCTAATGTGCGAAAAATAGCTGAAGAAGGGATAAAAGAAATTGTGTTGACAGGAGTAAACATCGGCGATTATGGCAAAGGAGAATTGGGAAATAAAAAACACAAACATAGTTTTCTGGAACTCATACAATACCTAGATAAAGTAGAGGGTATCGACCGCTTTCGCATTTCATCTATTGAGCCCAATTTATTGAAAGACAATATCATAGAATTTGTAAACGCCAGCGATAAGTTTGTACCTCACTTCCATATTCCTCTTCAATCTGGCTCCAATGATATGCTCAAAAAAATGCGCAGACGTTATTTGCGGGAACTTTATCAAGAGAAAGTACAAAAGATCAAAAGTGTCATTCCTCATTGTTGTATTGGAGTAGATGTAATCGTAGGATTTCCCGGTGAAACAGAGGAGCACTTTATGGAAACCTATAATTTTCTAAGAAAACTGGAAATCAGTTATCTACACGTATTTACTTACAGCGAACGCGATAATACACCTGCTGCTGAAATGAAGGAAATAGTAGATGTGGGAATCCGTAAAAAACATAGCAAAATACTACGCTTACTTTCTTCCAAGAAACGCAGAGCCTTTTATGAAAGTCAACTGGGCAGTAAAAGAACCGTCCTTTTTGAAGATAACTTCAAAGATAGCTTTATTTATGGATACACAGAAAACTACGTAAAGGTAAAGACTAATTGGGATAATGGTTTGATAAATACTAAAAGAAAAATACTGCTCAGTCATATTGACAAGGATGGCATTGTAAGGTTTAAAGAAGCATCTCCTGTTCCTATCTTCGCATAAATGAAACTCAGCTTTCTTTGTGCTAAAGTAATAGAGCTTTGCCGTAAAACAGGAGAATTTATTCTTAAGGAGAGGGATAAGGTAAGTGCAAAAGATATTGAAGTGAAAAGCCCCAATAACTTGGTTAGTTACGTGGACAGGAAGGCAGAGGAACAATTAGTAGGAGGGCTTTCTGCTTTACTGCCCAAAGCTGGCTTTTTAGTGGAAGAAGGAACTTCTAACAAGGAGGGAAAGCGTTATAACTGGATAGTTGATCCTCTGGATGGCACTACTAATTTTTTACATTCTATTCCAGTATTTTCTATTAGCATTGCTTTGATGAACGGAAATGAAGTTGTTTTGGGAGTGATTTATGAATTAGGGCAAAAAGAAATGTTTTACGCATGGAAAGATGGTGGAGCTTATCTCAATGGAAAACCCATCAAAGTAAGTGAGAATGCCGAATTGAAAGATTGTCTCTTTGCCACGGGCTTTCCTTATTACGATTTTAGCAGGATGGGAAATTATATACAGCTACTTATCGCTTTTTTAGAGAAAAGTAAAGGAGTAAGACGTTTGGGTTCTGCTGCTACTGATCTAGCTTATGTTGCCTGCGGACGTTTTGATGGCTTTTTTGAATATGGCCTAAGCCCCTGGGATGTTGCCGGAGGAATAATACTGGTAGAGGAAGCTGGAGGTAAAGCCTCCGATTTCAAAGGTGGTAATGACTATATCTTTGGCAGGGAAGTAGCTGTGGCCGGGAGTAGTGTTTTTAATGCTTATCTCGAGTTGATTAGCAAGCATATGGATGCTTAAACTAGAGGCAATAATTCTTTATGCAAACTATCTTTTACTGCAATTTCCCACTCATTTTGCAACTGACCTTTGGTTTCTAACATATTGTTAAATACAACAGTAGACCCATCGTATACTCCTTTTTCCAATCCTTTTCTAAAGATATTTATATCTAGAGTTTGAATGATACCTCCGTTTCTGAAAGCCACCTTCATACGATCCAGCAAGGAGATATTAACTTCTTTTTCCAAAGATTGTATCAGGTGTAGGAGCTTATCGATACTGCAACCTGTAGCAGAATGACTGGATTCCTCAAGGCCGATTACAATGAAGTGTTCGTATAAAATAGTAAATGAGGCCCAGAGGTTTTTACCATGTGCGTACCACTCATCTAAAAAGTCCATTAAGCGGCGGCTGACATGCCTTATCTGTTCTAATTCAAGGCGGATAGTACTCTGAAACATCCATATTCTGGCACGATCAGTTAGTGTATCAAACTCGACATACATTACATATAAATTTTTCTGAAATATATTAAAAAGTGTTTTTCAAGACAAGCTATAAACTCTCTGTTTGGGCAATTAATTCTGCTATATCAAGTACTGGCAATTGCCCTTCTTCTTCAGTGTTTTTAACCCCGTCTGTCATCATGGTGTTACAAAAAGGACAAGCAGTGGCTATAACTTCAGCTTTAGTCTCCAGAGCTTCTTCAGTACGTTCTATATTGATGTCTTTGTTCCCTTTTTCAGGTTCTTTAAACATCTGGGCACCACCAGCTCCACAGCAAAGTCCGTTACTTTTACATCTGTGCATTTCTATCAGTTTGGCATCTAGCTCCTGAATCAGTTCGCGGGGGGCTTTGTAAATTTGGTTAGCTCTGCCTAAATAACAAGAGTCGTGGTAAGTAATGCGCTTCCCTTTAAAAGGACCTCCTTCGATACCTAGTTTTCCTTCTTTAAAAAGATTATTGATAAAGGTGGTATGATGCATTACCTGATAGTTTCCGCCCAGTTCGGGGTACTCGTTTTTTAAAGTATTGAAACAATGAGGGCACGTGGTAACAATATGGGTAATTTCATAATCGTTGAGCACTTGTATATTAGCCATCGCCTGCATCATAAACAGGAATTCATTACCGGCGCGTTTAGCTGGGTCTCCGGTGCAGCTTTCTTCAGTCCCTAATACGGCAAAATCTACTTTGGCTCTATTCAGTATTTTAACAAAAGCTCTAGTAATCTTTTTAGCACGTTCGTCAAAACTCCCGGCGCAGCCTACCCAAAAAAGCACCTTCGGCTTTTTTCCTTCAGCCATTTTTTCAGCCATGGTAGATATCTTTATTGTTTTATTCTCCATTTTATGGTATCAGTTCAAAAATTTGGTCGTCAAGTATTTTAAAATCTATTAAAAACCAGAGTTTTTGTTCGGGCAAACAGCATTGATGATCATAGTTAATTACACCGCTTAAAGATACACATCTTAAAAAATAGAGTCATCGCTAGTTTATTTTATGATAAACGAAAGACCTAGGGAAACTTATAAGTTGTTTGTTTTGTTGATAGCTCGTTCCGTTCTTATAGCCATCACTAGCTAGCAATTACACTTTCAAGGGCATCAAAAAAATTATTGTATATAATTTGTAAATTCCTTTATTGCAATCGCGAGAAAAGGAAATATCAAACATGTATTCTCTTTCATTTCCCCTACTCAATCAGTACTTTCTCAGTGATAATTCCTTTACTAGTTTCCAGCTTTAGGAAGTATTGACCCGTAGAAATTCCGGAGATGCTCAATTGTTTTTGAGGCTCTTTAAATCGCTTTACTTTCTTTCCTTGTAGGTCTATTAAAGAAATAGCAGATACATCCAATATATTTGGATATTCTATATTGATAACATCTCTTGAAGGATTGGGGTATAGGTAGACCTCATTTTTGAACGGGGTTTCATTAACGCCAAAAACTGGTGCAAGTTGAAGCACGACACTACTACTCCAGGATTTAATAAGACTCACGATAAAAAGATAGCTTTTAGTCCCATCATAATTAGGGATACAAATATTAATAACGGTATCTAGCTCATCTACAGCCGGTGCAATGGTAGATTGACAGTCTAAATCAAGGTATATAGTCCCATTCCGATTTATGACACCATGATTTACAATCCTTGGGCCACCATACGCGGAGTGGATCAAAAGGTGGACATCTATAGTCAGAGGTGGACATCTATGATCATCTGACTTAGGTTGAAGTGAAATACTACTTATCCGCTCCACCCCGTAAAGGCCATTACCCATCATCACAAAAAAAAGCAAGGAGGCATATAAATTTTTCATTTTATTAGTTTTTTAGTTAAAGCAAAAGGGATCGATTTCTCTGCCATAAAAACCCTTATTCAATTACCAAGGCTTGGGCACATCTGCCATCTCATCATCACAAACCAAAATCACTATATAAATACCTCTTTCACAATCAAATGATATCTAATGATTAACTCACTTTCCCCTACTCAATCAGTACTTTCTTAGTGATAATTCCTTTACTAGTTTCCAGCTTTAGGAAGTATTGACCCGTAGAAATTCCGGAGATGCTCAATTGTTTTTGAGGCTCTTTAAATCGTTTTACTTTCTTTCCTTGTAGGCCTATTAAAGAAATATTGAAAACATCTAATTCTCTTGGATATTCCATATTGATAAGGCCCTTTGAAGGATTAGGATATATTTTTATGGCATCATACAACAAAGAATTTAGCTCATTGATATTTGCTTGAGAAGTAGAAATAAAAACGCTATCTCTTGTTTCCCTATTAGTATAGTTACGATACAAACAGTTGGTAGTATCGACAGTATTCGTATCTATAATTGTCCGTACTTGTAAATTATTAATTACAAGCCCCGCTATATTTGGAGTAAACAAGGTATCAAAAGGAACAATACCTAAATAACCCGCACATTCCCTAATGTATATGTCAATCCATACCGTATCTGCAAAAACTGAAGTTGAAGATTCAATTCTATTTATAGAGAGTCCTGTATGAGGGAATATACCTTTTATATAAACTGAATTGGGGAGAGTATTATTTACAATAAATAAACTATCTATTGATTGAGAAAATAAATTACTTGAAACAATTATTAACCAAAGTGGTATTATAAATGCTTTCATTTTATTAGTTTTTTAGTTAAAGCAAAAGGGATCGATTTCTCTGCCATAAAAACCCTTATTCAATTACCAAGGCTTGGGCATCTGCCATCTCATCATCACAAACCAAAATCACTATATAAATACCTCTTTCACAATCAAATGATATCTAATGATTAACTCACTTTCCCCTACTCAATCAGTACTTTCTTAGTGATAATTCCTTTACTAGTTTCCAGCTTTAGGAAGTATTGACCCGTAGAAATTCCGGAGATGCTCAATTGTTTTTGAGGCTCTTTAAATCGCTTTACTTTCTTTCCTTGTAGGTCTATTAAAGAAATAGCAGATACATCCAATATATTTGGATATTCTATATTGATAACATTTCTTGAAGGATTGGGGTATAGGTAGACCTCATTTTTGAGTGGGGTTTCATTAACGCCAAAAACTGGTGCAAGTTGAAGCACGACACTACTACTCCAGGGTTTAATAAGACTCACGATAAAAAGATAGTTTTTAGTCCCATCATAATTAGGGATACAAATATTAATAACGGTATCTAGCTCATCTACAACCGCTCCAAGACCAGATTGACAGTCTAAATCAAGGTATATAGTCCCATTCCGATTTATGACACCATGATTTACAATCCTTGGGCCATAATTCCAGGAGTAGATCAAAAGGTGGACATCTATAGTCAGAGGTGGACATCTATGATCATCTGACTTAGGTTGAAGTGAAATATTAACTATATGGTCCCCGTAAAGGACATTACCCATCATCACAAAAAAAAGCAAGGAGACATATAACTTTTTCATTTTATCAACTTTTTTAGTTAAACCAAAAGCAAAAGGGGCCGATTTCTCTGCCATAAAAACCCTTATTCAATTACCAAGGCTTGGGCATCTGCCATCTCATCATCACAAACCAAAATCACTATATAAATACCTCTTTCACAATCAAATGATATCTAATGATTAACTCACTTTCCCCTACTCAATCAGTACTTTCTTAGTGATAATTCCTTTACTAGTTTCCAGCTTTAGGAAGTATTGACCCGTAGAAATTCCGGAGATGCTCAATTGTTTTTGAGGCTCTTTAAATCGCTTTACTTTCTTTCCTTGTAGGTCTATTAAAGAAATAGCAGATACATCCAATATATTTGGATATTCTATATTGATAACATCTCTTGAAGGATTGGGGTATAGGTATACCTCATTTTTGAGTGGGTTTTCATTAACACCAACAAGCGCTGGAAATAGAATTGCAATGCTATCTGTATTTAACAAATAACTTACATTAGTTGGAGGAATTTTTTCATAGATCATAATAACTTTTACGATAAAAAGATAGCTTTTAGCCTTATCATAATTAGGGATAGAAATATTGAGAATGGTATCGTGGCTTGCTCTAAATCCAAACCCCGGCATCGTGTAGAATAAAAAAAGGCCGCCTATAGTATCATTCTGGTCTAAGACATAATGACTTGAATATCTTGGCGCATGCCCTGTCACTTTCACATAGACATCTATAGACCCATTTGGCTTAGGGTGAAATGAAATACTATCTATCTGTGCCGCATGAAGACCATTACCCATCATCACAAAAAAAAGCAAGGAGGCATATAAATTTTTCATTTTATTAGTTTTTTAGTTAAAGCAAAAGGGATCGATTCCTCTGCCATAAAAACCCTTATTCAATTACCAAGGTTTGGGCATCTGCCATCTCATCATCACAAACCAAAATCACTATATAAATACCTCTTTCACAATCAAATGATATCTAATGATTAACTCACTTTCCCCTACTCAATCAGTACTTTCTTAGTGATAATTCCTTTACTGGTTTCCAGCTTTAGGAAGTATTGACCCGTAGAAATTCCGGAGATGCTCAATTGTTTTTGAGGCTCTTTAAATCGCTTTACTTTCTTTCCTTGTAGGTCTATTAAAGAAATAGCAGATACATCCAATATATTTGGATATTCTATATTGATAACATCTCTTGAAGGATTAGGGTATAGGTATACCTCATTTTTGAACGGGGTTTCATTAACGCCAAAAACTGGTGCAAGTTGAAGCACGACACTATTACTATTACTCCAAGGTTGAATAAGACTCGCGATAAAAAGATAGCTTTTAGTCCCATCATAATTAGGGATACAAATATTAATAACGGTATCTAGCTCATCTTCAGCCGGTGCAATGGTAGATTGACAGTCTAAATCAAGGTATATAGTCCCATTCCGATTTATGACACCATGATTTACAATCCTTGGGTCATGATACGCGGAGTGGATCAAAAGGTGGACATCTATAGTCAGAGGTGGACATCTATGATCATCTGACTTAGGTTGAAGTGAAATACTACTTATCCACTCCACCCCGTAAAGGACATTACCCATCATCACAAAAAAAAGCAAGGAGACATATAACTTTTTCATTTTATCAACTTTTTTAGTTAAACCAAAAGCAAAGGGGGCCGATTCCTCTGCCATAAAACATTATTCAATCCGAAGCCCATGATTATTCAATTACCAATACCAATCTCCTATCATCCACAGCCTTATTATCACAAACCAAAACCACCATATAAATACCTGATTCATACTCAGAAGTATTTATGGTAAATTCAGTATTATCTACCTCTAAAGGATAGGTTATCTCCTCAATATTCGTGTTAACCCCTGATAGCATCAAATAGGCCGAGCTCACATCTTCAACTAGATAGCGTACAACTACCTCGTCCTCTGCCGGGTTGGGATATAAAGCGGTTAATTTTCTGTTGGGATTTACCGTTACTTCTACCTCGTCATAATCTTTAAATCCATCAGCAAGGGCAATTACTTCTAATTTGTATGTATGAGTAAACTCGGGAGAAATGGTTACACTCTCGCCCGTGGATATCAAGCTACCTTCTGAGTTATACCAATTGTAGATGGCTGCTTCTGCTAGCTGCTCTGCTACAATCGTTACCGATTCGCCTCGGTTTATTTCCCTATCCCCTCCTGCATTGGCAGCAAATGGTTCTCTCGGATATTTCTTCACTCTAAAGTGAACTCCTCCTGTCCAATGCTCCTCCACTTCAATTCGTGCAGTACTGTGCTTTTGGATAAGATGATACTCAAACTCACTCTCTTCCGAACCCCGATCTATCAAAAAACTGAAGCCAACATAAATGGGAACTCTTGTATTAGCAGGAAAACTCAGATTGTTAAAGCTCACTACTATATTAGTGCCTCCTATAATAATTTCACGTTCTCCTCTAATTCTCATATCTTCTCGGTCGTGAAGCTGAGACTCAAAAATATCCCATCCCTGCTCGTCAAACCTAAGGCTTACTTCAGCTTCTTCCGTTAGGGGACTTACATCAGCATTCTCAGGGACTCTCAAAATAAGGTCATAGCTTGCTTCCTCATCTCTCGAATTCCCAACATATACAAAGGAGCCAGGAGGATAATAGAGGGCATCAGCAAATACTCTACTCCAATCGCGTACTATATCTATTATCGCTACGTTTCGCATAGAAACGTTGTTGTTTTGGTAAATATCTTGGTATAAGTCATTGGGATGAACCGTAATGGGGTCATCAGCCACATCCTCTATTCTCGCTAAAAGACAAGATGCCCACTTGTTATGGATACGGGGATTGGGGACATTCCAGGTAAACTCGAGGATGGTATCTTGCCCAGGTTGTAGAGCAGGGACGTTTAGGGTGTCTATCCTGTTGCCAATAGTGGTGTTAGTGCCATCCCAATTTTGAGGCCAAGATGAACTGCTCGCTGCCTTTGTCCAATACAGACTCAATTTTTCTGTGCCCATGGAGGACGCACAGCCTTTATTTGTCACTCTCACATATACATATACAGGAGAGCGACTAGAATATTCAGCAGCTTGATTTTGATGATTGGTCAGCCCATCATCTTGGTTTCTCACCCAAATATCAGGGCTTTTATCAGAAAATCCACCGGCCCAGGGATAGCCCGCATCATATCCTGAATCATTGTGGCGGTCTCGCATAGATAAGTCAAGGGAAAGCGTCTCAGATGCTTCCAAAACAGCCGCATGGGCATCCACTAAGCCATATCCCATTTTATTATTCCATCTTCCCAAAGGATGAGCTGAGGAATTGCTGTAGGTATAAGGGCTTATTTTCTGGGCAGTTTTTTCGATGATGTCTCTGACCTCACGACCCTTGAGACAGGGGTTTCGTGACAATATGAGCGCCGCTATACCCGAAACATGGGGAGCAGCCATGGACGTTCCATCATATCTTGCAATGGAATTATTCTGAATGGTAGAAAGAATATCAGCTCCTGGAGCTACTACATCTAATTTATTGCCATAAGCAGATCCATACCAACGCCTCCCCGATGAAGTGATTGCTCCCACAACGAGAATATCTGGATTGGATTTTGCTGGATAATGCACACAAGTATCAGGATTAAAAGAACGTATATTCCCTGATATAAAAACTACCACAGTACCTAAGCCGTTCCTACCCTTATTTAAAGCATTGGTAATGGCGTTGTCTATTAAGGCACTATAAAAAGAAGAATTACTACCACAGCCTGAGTGTCCCAAAAACCAAGAGTTGTTGATAACATCAGCACCATGTTGCCAAGCCCAATTAATTCCATTTGCCAGGTTAGATGAAATATTTGGATAGTTTGAATGTTGAATGCCGAAACTATTGCTTACACTCATTAATTTCGAATTGGGCGCTACTCCTACCACCTGTAAGTTGTTATTCCTCACTGCTCCAATAGTTCCAGCTACATGAGTTCCATGATTTCCATGTAAACCGCTCGGTGAAGTCCTCGTTTCAGTATCGTAGCTCAAAGGTGAAAGGTTACTTGCTAAGTCCAAATGATTCAAGTCAATACCATTATCTAAGACTGCTACTTTAACACCGCTGCCCGTCGAGATATTCCAGGCATCACAAGCATTAATGTCAATGGTTGAATCAGAGCTGTTTTTTAGTCCCCATAAGCTGGAAAAACTGGAGTCATTTACACAGCCCGTTGAGTAGTTCAACATAAATGCAGGGTCTACTTCAGCAAATAATCCGGTTTCATAAAAATAATTACAAACTTTCAGAGAGTTGCCAACAGTAGAACCGGTACAAGACAGTGTAAACCAAAGGGGCATAAATTCATTTTGCTCTACTACTGTAACTCTTTTCATTGATGCATGTTCATAGAGTGAACTTCTGTCTTCAATTCGCTTCAACTTCACATGAAAGTAATTGGATAAACCCACTTTCTCACCTTCTGTTCCCCCAACATAGGGAGAAACTACTTCTACTCCAGTGGTGTTTTTGATAGAAGTCGATATTCGATGGTATTCCAGACTATCAGGTATCGTTCTAAATTTAATCTCTGCCCAATGAGCGTCCTCATCAGAGGTAGTACCACTAAAGGACTTTAGAGTGTATTCATCTAGCTCATTTTGGATATCTTCAGCAAATCCAGTAAACTGATTATTAGTTTTTATGAATAAGTATTCTCTGTTGAGATTGAGATAAATCTCCTCCCCTTTATAGTAGTAATACAGGTTATTTTGTGCTAAAAGTATTATAGGAAATGTAAACAAATGCCATGCAGCAAAGGAGAATAAAAGCTTTTTCATGTTCATGCAATTTAAGATTATAATTATTAAAATAGACAGATAGACAGCAAGGTTAGACAGCAAGGTTATAAAATATAATTGTAAATGCCAAGCCTAACTTATAAAAAAGTAATTTTGAATTAGTTAACGATGGATTTGAATTAGTTAACGATGGAATTTAGCATTTTCGCGATGATTAATAGCTTGATTTCCTATTAAGAAATACCAAATCCAACAGGGGGGTTTTTTATGCCATTTTAACTCATTCTTATATCAAGTTGGCATATCAAACTCACACTGATTATTCTACTGTCCAGGTATTTTTACCTTTAATTAAGTCATCCAAATTTCCTTGTTCCTGAAGTTCTATTGCTTTATTAATTTGATTTTGCAATGTTTCTTCATAAACAAGGCGATTTTCCCTATAGAGTACTCCAAATGGACGGGGAAAGCTATCTTCGGCGGGTTTGTGGTCAAAAAATCGACTTAGTATGTATGCTTTGACGGGGTTATATTCATCATGTAACCATAGGTCAGTGCTATATGTTTTTTCGAGATTTACAATCTGCAGCTTAAGTCCGTCTAGCTTAAGTCCTCTTTTTCCATCATCGTAAATAAGAGGTTTCCCGTGATTCAGCTTAACTATATTTCCCCCCCTCTGTTTTCTATCTACCCAAGGTTCAAAAGCACCATCATTAAATACATTGCAATTCTGATAAATTTCCACATATGAAGTTCCCTTGTGCTCATAGGCTTTCTTTAGAATTTCTCTCAAATGTACCGGATCCCGGTCAGCAGTACGGGCAACAAAAGTGGCATCTGCTCCTAAGGCTAAAGACAAGGGGTTAAAAGGATGGTCTATACTTCCTAGGGGACTGGATTTGGTGTGTTTTCCCAATTCAGAAGTGGGAGAATATTGTCCTTTGGTAAGACCGTAAATCTCATTATTGAAAAGCAGCACATTAATATCCAAATTTCTACGTAAAAGATGGATCAAATGATTTCCTCCAATAGATAGACCATCACCATCACCTGTAATCACCCAAACGCTTAAACGGGGATTTACTGCTTTTAGCCCGCTGGCTAAAGAAGGAGCCCTGCCATGTATGCTGTGTATCCCGTAGGCGTTCATATAGTAAGGAAATCGGCTGTTACAGCCAATGCCCGAAACAAATACTAGGTTTTCCCGAGCAATCCCCAATTCTGGCAATATCGTTTGCATTTGCTTTAGTATGCTGTAATCTCCACAACCGGGACACCACCTCACATCTTGGTCACTGCTAAAGTCTTTAGCCGTTAAAGTTTGCTGATCAGCACTCATTCTATCAATTCTTTAATCTTTTCTAGAATCTCTCCAGATCTGAAGGGCAAACCCTGTATCTTATTTAGCCCTATAAAATTCCCTTGATATTCAGAGCAAAGTATTTTTATTAATTGTTTATTATTGAGCTCTGGAACTAGAATTTTATCAAAAGAAGATAAAAAGTCATCTAAATTTGACGAAAAGGGATTGAGATTTTGCAAATGCAATTGGGCTACTTTGTAACCAGATGACAAGGCATCACGTACCGCTACTTTCACTGGCCCATATGTACTTCCCCAGCCCACAACCAATACTTTTCCCTGCCTTGGACCCTGAACCAATTCTAGGGATTTATAATCGTCTGCTATCCGTTTTATCTTTTCTGCTCTGATCTTGACCATTTTTTCGTGGTTTTCAGGATCATAGCTCACATTTCCGGTTCTATCTTCCTTTTCCAATCCCCCTATACGGTGTTCTAAGCCCTTTTTACCGGGCAAAGCCCATTTTCGAACCAGTTTTTCATCTCTCTCATAAGGCAAATAAGTTTTTCCATTTGAGCTGGCTGTGATGGGCTTTATTTCTTTCAATTCACTTACTTTAGGAAACTTCCAAGATTCTGCTCCATTGGCAATATAAGCATCCGACAGAAGGATTACGGGTGTCATGTATTTCAGTGCTATTTTACAGGCTTCGAATGCCGAGTAAAAACAATCAGATGGAGATTTAGCAGCGACTATCGGTATAGGGGCTTCTCCGTTTCGACCGTATAAAGCCTGAAGTAAATCTGCTTGTTCCGTTTTGGTGGGCAAGCCTGTAGAAGGCCCTGCTCTTTGTACGTTGACCACAATTAAGGGAAGTTCCAGCATTAAGGCTAGACCTATGGCTTCACTTTTCAAAGCCATCCCGGGGCCTGAAGTAGCTGTAATACCTAAGGCTCCTGCAAAGGAAGCTCCTATACCAGCGGTAACAGCTGCTATTTCGTCTTCGGCTTGAAAAACTTTAATTCCAAAGTTTTTATGTCTAGACAAAAAATGTAAAATATCACTGGCTGGAGTGATAGGATAGCTTGCATAAAAAAGATCTAAACCCGATTTTTTAGCTGCAGCCATCAATCCTAAGCCTAGGGCCTGATTTCCGATTATGTTTCGATATTCACCTGGCTCTAATTTGGCCTTCTCTACATGATAGCGGGTAACGGCTTCTATAGTATCTCCGTAATGATAACCTGCTTTTAAAGCTTCGGTATTGGCTTTTAGAATATTGGTATTATCTGAAAATTTCTCATTTAAAAAGCTCAGCGTGGATGCCATATCCCGATTGTATAACCAGTATAGGAAACCCAAAACGAACATATTCCGAGAGCGATCCTTTTCCTTTAGGGATAAAGGAAAATCGACTAAGACCTTACGGGTAAGTCCGGTTATATCTATACGATATAGTTTATAATCAGAAGATATTCTATCGAGTGGATTTTTGTTTTCATCCAAGCGAGCTAACTTCAGGTTTTTTTTATTAAAACCTGCTTCATCAGCAATTATAACCCCTTCCGATTTAAGGTATTTGAAGTTTTTGTGAAAAGCAGCAGCATTCATAGCTACTAATACGTCAGGTTTGTCGCCGGGAGTGTCGATTTCAATGCTGCCAAAATTGATTTGGAACCCCGAGACCCCAGCTACTGTACCCATAGGAGCGCGTATCTCGGCAGGAAAATCTGGGAAAGTGCTCAAATCATTGCCGTGCAAAGCAGTAGTATTAGTAAACTGTGAGCCTATCAATTGAATACCATCTCCCGAATCACCAGCAAAATGTATGGTAACTTTAATGAGCTTTAACATTTCGAGCATTTCAGATTTTATTTAGCTTACTTCAACTACTTTCAGTATCTCTGGCACATATTTTTTAATAGTCATCTCCACTCCACTTTTAAGGGTCATTTGATTAACTGAGCAAACTGTACAAGTTCCGTGTAGTTGGATTTTAGCTGTTCCATTATCTTCTAATTCAATAAGACTGATATCACCTCCATCTGATTTGAGGAAAGGGCGAATCTCGTTTAAAGCAATATTGATTTTTTTTACCATTTGTTCTTTGCTTTGATTCATAGCTCCCGGGTATTTACTGCTGAACATCCTGCCATAGTTGTTATTCGGGTGACTTCAGTAGAGGGTAGCTCTTTGTTTCGCTTCATTAACTCCATCACTGTATTGCAGGTTATTTCTTCAAATGCTTTTCCTATTGGCGAGCTCTTTTGCAGTACAATAGGACATCCTACATCTCCACTTTCTCGGATACTTTGTACTAAAGGAATTTCTCCCAAGAAGGGTACTTGTAGTTCCTTACAAAGATTTTTAACGCCATCCTTACCAAATACATAGTACTTATTTGCGGGCAATTCTTCTGGAGAAAAATAAGACATGTTTTCGACCATACCTAATACAGGCACATTTATATTCTCAATCTGAAACATAGCTACCCCCTTGCGGGCGTCACTAAGAGCTATATTTTGCGGAGTGCTGATGATTACAGCTCCGGTAACTGGTACAACTTGTACCAAGCTTAAATGAATATCACCTGTTCCGGGAGGTAAGTCAATCAGCATAAAGTCCAACTCTCCCCAATGGGCGTCGTTTATCAGTTGATTCAGCGCTTTAGAAGCCATTGGACCACGCCATACCACAGCTTGATTAGCTGCGGCAAAAAAACCAATAGACAACAACTTAACTCCATAACTTTCCACCGGATCCATTTTATCCTTTCCATCTATGTGAATAGATCCTGGCTTGGCATTGAGCACGTCAAACATAGCTGGTTGTGAAGGGCCATAAATATCAGCATCTATTAAGCCTACTGAAAATCCCATATTAGCAAGATTTACAGCTAAGTTTGCTGTTATAGTGGATTTACCAACTCCCCCCTTACCTGAGGCTATGGCTATAATATTTTTTACTCCTGGCAATTTAGCCCCGCGTATCATGTTTGTTGTTTGCTTTGCTGTTTTGAGTACCTCTATATTAACCTGTACCTTAAGCTTAGGGTCTAGTTCATTGTGAAGAGTTTTGATAATTTCCACTTCCAGCTTTTTCTTGATATGCATAACTGGAGAAGTGCTGACAGCATCTACTACCACTTCATCGCCAAAAAGCTGAATATTCTTTACGTGTCCTGCCTCGATGATACTCCGGTCCCCCATAGTCGAATTTACTTTTGCCAAAGCTTCAGCGACGGCTTTTTTGGAATAATCCATATAGCATTTTGTTTACTACAAAAGTACACGACTTATGATTCTTTCTAAACATGAAATTTATTAGGATTCAAAAACCAATAGCAGTTATCTTACTAACTCTTCTAAGGGATAGATAATCGGACGGGAAGGAGTAGCGTCATTTTCAAAAGGAGCTATTTGTAAATTGAGCAGGTAAAGTCCCGTTTTTGTTTTCTCTGGAATCCTGGCCATTTCAGTAATAGTGCAATGGTTCCGATCATCATCCGGAAAGTTCCAAAAGGATTTATGAGCCTCTAGCTTACCCTCATCTTGCTCTCGATCAATTGAAGGAAGATCTGTTATAAAATGAATAATTCCCATTTCTCTGATGAAGTTGATCAGCTCTTTTTCAAAGTATGGAGGATTGGTGCCAGTAAAATTATAACCCTCGGGATAATTTCCAGTTTTAATGACCAATACCTCAAAATTCCATTTCTTCAGCTTTTTCTTTAGGTCTCTGCATTTTACGACCAAGTCGTTTCTTTGCTTTATCGGATTTATAAATAAGAGATAAGCTATGAAATGGTATTCAGAAAAACGATTTACACTTTCCCGCAAGGAAGAAATATGCCCTACGCTTTCTGTATGGGTGCCATTACCATGCGGATTGAAATGAAGGTCGTAAAAATTGACAGAGTTCCCCCGTTTCATCTTGCCCATCTGTTCTCCTACTTTAACAGGTTTTTTTATAACGGATTGAGTTCCCCACGCTTTGAGTTCTCTATTTTTGTCACCATAAACAGATGAGAGATCAATTCCCTTATTGAGATCTGTATAATATTTTTGGCCTAGATGCTTTAATGTTATACGCATGGTTTCAAGTATAAAAAAGGCGACTGGCTATGCCGTCACTGTAAAACCTTCGTTCTGAAGGGATTGATAAATAACCATCTGTCGCCATTAAATCTCCTTTTTGAACAAGGCTGGCCGATTCTTTCTCTAAATAATCTTTAAAACGGGCTCCAAATTTCTTATTTACATCGACAATCGATATTCCTTGAATCATCCTGAGAGAAACCATTATCATTTCATTGTATCGATTTTCCAAGGTCAATTCTTCTTTTTCAGCGGGAATTTTACCTCTCCATATTTCTTTCAAATAAGTGTGATTGTTGGCAACATTCCACTGCCTGCTTTTGCCATCATAAGAATGGGCCGATGGCCCAATACCGAGATATGATTTTCCTCTCCAATAAGAGGAATTATGAATGGCTCTTTTTCCTTTCAAAGCGAAATTGGATACTTCGTAATGTTCATACCCAACTTCTGCTAAATATTTCTGAGTTTGTTCAAAATGTCGAGCTACTATTTCATCTGAGAGTAGTTTCAACTTTCCCTTTTTAATCCAATTATATAGAGCCGTTTTAGGCTCAACGGTTAAGGCATAAGCTGAGATATGAGGGGGTTTGAGCTTTGATGCTATTTTCAAACATTCTCGCCATTCCTCTAACGACATTTCACGCAACCCATAAATAAGATCTATACTGAAATTTTCAATCCCCATTTTCCGAGCGTTCTCTATTGCCTTATATGATTGTTCAACCGTGTGAGAACGTTTCATAAACACGAGTTGATTTTCTTCAAAGGACTGTATCCCAATAGATAGGCGGTTAACTCCAGCTTTTTTCAAAATCTCGATCTTGCCTAAGGTAAGGTCCTCGGGATTGGCTTCCAGAGTTATTTCGGCTTTTGAGTCTAGCTCAAAATATTTTTTTACTGTTTCAATGAGAAGTCTTATTTCCTTACCTGTTAAAAGAGAAGGAGTTCCTCCACCAAAATACAAGCTACTCAATTTTTTTTGGAGTAAATAAGTTTGTCTCAGCTCTATTTCGCGGCATAGCGTCTTCACCATTTGTCCTTTTAATCTAAGAGAAGTGGAGAAATGAAAATCGCAATACACACATGCTTTGTGGCAAAAAGGAATGTGAATGTAAATACCGCTCAAGCTACTGATCTTTTTTAAGTTGTATGCGAAGGGTAGTACCTTTTCCTACTTCCGAACGGGCGATCAGTATTTTTCCGTTGTGATACTCTTCAATGATGCGCTTTGTCAAGCTTAGCCCTAATCCCCATCCTCTGCTTTTAGTAGAATATCCCGGCTTGAAAACGGCTACTTGCTTATTGGCGGGTATACCTTTACCTGTATCTTCTACTTCTATGCGGATGTATTTGGGATGGTCTAACAAACGGATGTGTATTTCTCCCTTTACTTTAATAGCATCTATAGCATTACGAATAAGGTTTTCAATAGCCCACTCAAACAAAGGTTTGTTAAGGCTGAGAACCACTTTTTCTATTTTAGGCTCTGTTTCCAAAGAAATACTTATTTTTTTAAAGCTTCGGTTTTTGATATACTCCACTGCTTCGGCAACCACCTTTTTGATAGGATAAGGCTGTAGATGCGGCTTAGAACCTATTTTTGAGAACCGATCCGTTATAGTGTTAAGCCTCATGATATCTTTTTCCATCTCTTCCACCATTTCCCGACCTACATTTTTATCTTTAAATAGTTCCACCCATCCTGTCAATGAAGTTAAGGGTGTTCCTATCTGGTGAGCAGTTTCTTTAGCCAAACCATTCCAAACTTGGTTCTGTTCAACTCTACGAGCATTGCTAAAAGCTACATAAGCAATCCCTATAAAAACAGATATCACTATTAAGAGCACAATAGGATAAAAGCGTAACTGGGTAAGCAATATGGAATTTTCGTAGTAAATATAATTACGTTGATTATCTCCTAAGATCACTTCAATAGGTTTGTGTTTGCTTTGCATATCCTCCATTTTTTGTTTAATCCAAGCTGTATCTCCTAACCTATCCTCGTCCAAATTTCTGACGTTTATAATGCTATCTTTCTCATCGGTAAGGATAAGAGGAATAGTGATGGAATTGTCTTCTATTATACTAAGTGCTAAGGTAAGATCTGTGCTTTCATTTGCTCGGACTGTAAATTTTACAGCATCGGCATACTGATTTACTTTTTTTATTTCTCCTTTACGCAGTTCATCGAGAAAACTCTCTGTATACCATAAACTAACGACCCCTATCAATACTGCGAAAATCAGTAGTATAAACTTCCAAAGGGTTTTTTTGTCGTAAAAGTCCATTCGGTTCAACAGTTGCGAGTGAAAGAAAAACAAAGCAAGTTATTAATATTGCTTACTAGTCTACTTAATTTTTTAGAAATAGTTCTGTAAATAGCCGTCCTTTACACTTCAAGTCAAGGTGATGGAGAATTTATAGTTTTGGTTATTGGTGGCAATTAATTCTATTAAAGAAATTTCACTTTGTCAGATGCAATAGTTGTTATACCTGCTTATAACGAAAGGGAAAACATTGAGAAAATTGTTCAAAAGGTATTTGATCTTCCAAGGATCTTCGACATTCTTATAGTCGATGACAATTCTCCTGACGGAACAGCTAACATTGTCAGATCTATCCAAAGTGAATATCCAAATTTACACTTATTACAGCGTCCTCGCAAGCAGGGTTTAGGCCCGGCTTACTTGGATGCTTTTCAATGGGGATTGAAAAGAGATTATGAATTCATCATTCAAATGGACGCCGATTTTTCTCATAATCCAAATGACTTGCTGCGACTCGACAATACATGTAAGGAAGGCGGTTTTGATGTGGTGATTGGATCGCGTTATATAAAAGGGGTTAACGTGGTTAACTGGCCCATTAGCAGGGTATTATTGAGCTACGTAGCTTCCCGCTACGTAAGGATTATATTGGGAATTCCGATTGAAGACTCTACGGCCGGCTTTATTTGTTACCGAAGAAAGGTTTTGGAAACAGTCGAGTTTAACAAAGTTAAATTTATGGGCTATGCTTTTCAGATAGAAATGAAATATATGGCTTGGAAACTGGGTTTTAAGATAAAAGAAATTCCCGTAGTTTTTACCAATCGAGTTGCCGGTAAATCCAAAATGTCTAAAAGTATTATACGAGAAGCTGCTTGTGGAGTGCTGCAGTTGAAACTCCGAAACTTGCCCAAACGTCATTAAATAGCTACACTCGGTTAGATGAAAAAAATCCTGATAAAAAATGCCAAAATAGTCAATGAAAATGAAATAAAAGAGGGAGATCTTTACATAGAGGGGAAGCAAGTCGTAAAACTCGATAATAACCTTAGCCAAAAAGATAACCATACCGAAGTTATTGATGCCGAAGGCAAATATCTATTGCCCGGTGTAATTGATGACCAAGTACACTTCAGAGAACCGGGACTTACTCATAAAGCTACTATTGAATCGGAATCCAGGGCAGCCATAGCAGGTGGTGTTACTTCCTTTATAGAGCAGCCCAATACTATTCCCCATACTACTACCATTGAGCTTTTGGAGGATAAATACACCATTGCCCAGCATAGTTCGTGGGCTAATTATGCCTTTAATCTAGGTGCCACCAATGATAATATAGAAGAAATCAAAAGAGCTAATCCTTCTAAAATTCCGGGAATTAAGGTTTTTATGGGGGGTAGCACTGGTAATATGCTAGTAAATGATGACACTGCTCTAAACCAGATTTTCGAGAAAAGCCCTTTAATGATTATCACACATTGTGAAGATGAACATATCATTACTTTCAACCGGCAACGGTATAGTGATCAATATGGAGACGATATCCCCGTTGAACTCCACCCGATTATTCGTAGCCGAGAAGCCTGCATAAAATCATCTAAAAGAGCTATAGAGTTTGCCCGAAAGCACAACAGTCGCTTACATATTTATCACATAAGTACAGCTGAGGAGACAGAATTATTCAGTAATGAAATTCCCTTGAAAAGAAAGAAAATTACAGCAGAGGCTTGTATCCATCATTTATGGTTTAACCAAGAAGAATATAAACAAAAAGGTAATCTAATAAAATGGAACCCTGCGGTAAAAAGTGAGGAAGATAGGAAGGCAATACTGAAGGCAGTTATAGATGACCGCATTGATGTTATAGCAACTGACCATGCTCCCCATGCCCTAGAAGAAAAAAAGAATGTATACACCAAAGTACCCAGCGGTGGGCCTTTAGTTCAACATGCCCTGCCAGCTATGATGGAGTTTGTCCATAAAGGTAAAATGAGCCTTGAAAAGCTGGTGGAAAAAATGTGTCACAACCCTGCTATTCTCTTTGGTATCAAGGGGCGTGGGTTTATTCGTGAAGGTTATTTTGCCGACCTAGTGCTAATTGATGCTTTCCATCCCTTGACGGTAAATAAAGACAATATTCTGTATCAATGCAGGTGGAGTCCATTTGAAGACAGCACTTTCAGTTCCCGTATTACACATACCTTTGTAAATGGTCAATTAGTCTACGAAAGGGGTCGCTTTTATGAATACAGAAATGCACAGCGCCTTGAATTCCTATGTTAAAGCTCTCTTTTTTATTCTTTTGGCCGGTGCTTGTAGTAATAAAGACGCTTTTGTAAAACCGACAGGCATTATCAGCCAGGATAGCATGGTTTCTATTCTTACAGATATACATCTCGTGGAAGGAGCCAAGATTGGCCGTAAAATAATAGGCGATACCCTTACAGCTAATGATTACTATAATAAAATTTACAATAAGCACAGCATTTCTAAAGAAAAATTTGATAAGAGCTTCGAATTTTATAATAACCATGTGAAGATAATGGACAAGGTACATGAAATAGTAATTGAAAAGCTCAATTCTCTTGAAATACCTCCTCCCAGACCCTTTAAGCATGAGGAAATAGAGTATTATTATACTAGGTCCAAAGTTATCTTAGATTCTCTGGGGAATAGGGGCTTAAAAACCAAGCCTTTTTAGCTTTGATGATCTTGTAAATACATGCGGGAAAAATCTTTCACCGATTCAGCTACTGGCTTGAATTCAAAATGTAAGCGGTTCTTAATTTTAGAATTATCATAATAATAAGCTTGCTGAGCAGTTTGAGCAGTTTCTTTCGTAATAAAAGGCTTACCGCCAAATAAGGTCGTTCGCAACCTTTCTATTCTCCAGAGTAAATTACTCATCCAGGGTTTAATCTCTTTAAATGGGGTTTTAACCCCCATAGCTTCCGCTATCCAACCAAAAACCAATTTATAGCTTAAGTTTTCTGAAACTGCTACAAAACGCTCGCCCATAATATCGGTATTCATTAACTGAATCATCAATTTAGCCACATCTCTCACATCCACAAATCCATTGACCCCCAAGGTATAATATTTAAAACCTTTGCTTATCTCGTGGAAAATAGCAGAGCTACCCTGCTTCCAGTTACCGGGCCCTAAAATAATAGTCGGATTGATAATTGCGGCCTTTAAGCCTTCTTCTATTCCCCGCCATATTTCTAATTCAGCCATGTATTTGCTCTTGGCATAACGGCTGTTATACTTACTGCTTACCCACTCTGTTTCTTCATTTATATGTTCCTCTATATATTCTTTATTTTCTTTTTGCCTTATGGCGGCAACACTGCTGGAATACACGAGCTTTTCAACCTTGTTTTCCAGAGCTGCATTTACAATGTTTGCCGTTGATTCCGGATTAAAATGAAGCATTGAGGTAGCATCTTTCCCCTGAAAAGAAACTATGGCTGCACAATGATATACTTGTCTGGCACCTCTCAAAGTTTCCGTTATTGCAGCTATATCCAACAAATCAACTTCAACCCATTCCACTTTTTCCATTAGTGCTTGAGCATCCGATGAATAGTACTCAAACACTCTTTTTAACCTTCCCAAGTCAGAACTTTTGCGATGAAGAACTCTGACCATTAATCTACTACGGGTCAACTGGTAGATAAGATGGGAGCCTAATAGGCCTGTTCCTCCGGTAACTACTATCATTGATTTAGGTTTGTTAAGCTCAGCGCGAAGTTATACTTTTGTATGACAATCCTGCAACTTAAAGCCATTATGATCAATTTTGCCCATGAATTAAGATGGAGGAGAATGCTCCACAATATAACTCGCGGTACCGAAAAATTACTCGGCAAAAAAATGGTGAGCGGCTATATCGGTTTTGATCCCACCGCTAGTTCTTTAGGAGTGGGAAATCTGGTACAGGTGATGACCTTAGTACATTTTCAGAAAGCAGGCCACAAGCCCATTGCCCTGATTGGCGGAGCTACGGGTATGGTGGGTGACCCTTCCGGAAAATCGCAGGAACGCAACTTACTTTCAGAAGAGATGTTGCAATATAATCTCTCTTGCCAAAAGGCTCAACTCGAAAAATTTCTCGATTTTGACTGCGGAGAAAACTCGGCTGAGATTGTAAATAATTACAATTGGTTCAAGGGTTTTGGCTTTTTGGATTTTATCCGAGATGTGGGTAAGCACATTACGGTCGATTATATGCTGGCCAAGGATTCAGTAAAAAACCACTCGAAAAATGGCATGTCGTTTATAAAATTCACCTACCAGTTGGTTCAGGGTTATGACTTTTACTACTTACATCAAAACAAAGGGGTAAAACTCCAAATGGGAGGTAGTGATCAATGGGGAAATATTACTACGGGAATAGAGTTGATCAGGAGAAAAGGGGGTGGCGAAGCTTTCGCCCTTACTACTCCTCTTATTACAAAATCAAGTGGAACTAAGTTTGGTAAATCCGAAAAGGGCAACATTTGGTTGGATGCCGGGAAAACTACTCCTTATGAGTTTTACCAGTTCTGGCTCAATGCGTCTGATGAAGATTGTGAGAATTATATCAGGATATTTTCCCTCAAGAAACGAGATGCAATCGAATCATTAATAAAAGAGCACCACAAAACGCCTCATTTAAGAGTATTGCAAAAAAGTCTAGCTGAAGAAGTAACGGAAAGGGTACACTCTAAAGAAGAATTAGAAAAAGCACAACAGGCTTCCAATATTTTGTTTAGCAAAACTACGGAGGAGTCATTTAGAAAGCTCGATGAAAAAACACTACAAGCAATTTTTACAGACGTGCCCCACTTTGAAGTTTCCCACAGTTTACTTGATAGCGGTCTACCTATTCTTGAATTAATAGCCGGCAAAACAGGGATTTTCTCTTCTAGAGGAGAGGCTCGAAAAATGATACAGTCTAAAGGAATAAGTGTAAACAAAACCAAAATAGGCTTGGAAAAAACTATTAGCACTGATGACCTAGTGAAGGGTCGCTACCTCGTTATACAGAAAGGGAAAAAGAATTACTTCTTGATTGTCTTTAGTTAGGTCCTGTTAAAACTATTCAACGCATCAGCTGTCAAAGCAAAAAACCGAGAAGTAGAAAATCACATCTAGCTTGTCAAAGCTGGAAAAATATTCTTCTAAAGCCGTTTAATCTTCTCAACAGATGCTCTAACTCATTCCTTTTTTCTACGTTTCCTCGTTCTACTCTCAAAAGTCGATTTTACCATTTTTTGGAGGAACAAATCAAGACCTGTTGTCTAGTCTCATTTCCCTTAAAGCCTTTGCAACAGCTAACTTCCCACATCGGCATGCCATACATTGCCAGATGACAAGTTGGATGTTATAGCCGTTCTAGCCATCTGCGGCAACCAAATGGACCCTTCTTGTTCACTTCCAGACCCATCTTCCAATGGATTACCTGCCATTTCTTAAAAAGTCTCCTTACTGTCTGGATTTACTTTGACCCTTGTGCTTTCCAATAGACAATTCCCCCTGTTTTCACCTGTATTATATCTTTCTTTATACAAAGCCATGAATATCTTCTCTAGAACACTGCTCTTTGCTTATTTGTTCGTGCAGATAATATCCCAATTGCCAAAGTGAGATGGTAATCCCAGTTAATCACAACGATATTCTCTTCCTAACTTGTCATTAATCTGTAGGGAGCTAGCAGCATGGAAAGAAAGGAGCTTGCCCAATAAAAAGCTTTAAAACAAGCGCTATAACGGTATGATTTTTTTGCAATGAGCAGCTTCTACTCGTGACGTAGACTTTCAATGGCATCGAGGTTAGAAGCTTTGTACGCAGGGTAGAGCCCTGAAATCAAACCTACGATGAAACAAATAACCACAGCTAAAGTTATCCAGTCCCTCTGTAAAAGGTTTAATGTCCCTATTTTGCCAGGAGTCTATTTTTCAATCCCCTCGACCTTATTTTCAATTCTCTCTTGGTAAATCTTATCCAGTAAAGACTGTTTCTTCAACTTTGGTTGCTAAAATTATTTTGCCATAGATTTCATGAAAGAATGTTATGCTCTCTAGCAAAGGCAAACATTTATCTATGGCCGTCCACGCAATTATGGGCCTTAAATGAACTGGGTTTGTATATAGATTCCCGAATGTATTAACTCTAGAGTTCCTGTAAGTTTGATGAACCCCCCAGAAAAGATTCTTTTTCAAGTACAGCAATTTTGCGGTGGGGATGTTTTTTGAAATTTATAAGCAGTTGCCAGTCCGAATTAGTGCCATCTCTACAACAACTAAGTCAAAACGCTGCTCCAAAAGAGTTGATTTTTCCCATAAAAATATATCGATCTAGGCAAATGATTTGAATTAGTGGATACTAAACGTGCGCGAAATGTTGAAGCCAAAATGGATATCTCCATTTATCCAGTTTCCTGGAGTTTGAGCAAAAATGAAAGGCTCAGCCACTGCCCTGGAATTGGTTAGGAAAAGCTGGAAAACATGCCCCCCTGTTTCTATATCATAACCGATAGAAAGAGTTCCATAGTAGTTTTTTTCTTTTCCTTCGACCAGATCTAAAAAGCTATTAGAATTAAGGGGATGAATGAATTCAATGCTAATAGCATGCTGATGGGTAAGCCTATAGCGCATAGCTACTCCTAGTGTAAATATATCATTATCGTCAGAAATGCTGTCCACCAAATTAAAATGTGTAATAGCGGGAACTATTTCCACGGAAAAATCTGATGAAAATTTACGTGCTACAACTAATTGATTTACATAGTTCAAGCGATGCTTTTCATTATAAAGTAAACTGTTATCAGAAAAGCGTTCTGAAGAATAAAATATACTTGAATATCCAATAATAGATACGGGAAAGTGAAAGCTGCCTTTACTTTGGCGCATAATTCGATATTTTGCAAAACCATCGTAAGTACGAGGAAAGCCCGAGGCATAACCTAAACCTACATTAAGCCAGGCAAGAGGGCTATAATCGAGGATTAGACGGATTTTGGCGGTATTTAAACCAAAGAAATTGTAGAGATAGTTATCATTAAGAGAACCGAAGCGATGCAAGATTAAAAATTGCATTTCCCCTTTACCAGTTAACTTGCTGGATTGCAAATTAACAATCCGAGTCCCTTTGAATGTAGCAAAGGTATATTCTGTTTCCTGTCTCTGCTCTTCCTCTAGTATCCGGAGCAACTCATCTTGGGCATAGCCGTTAGAAATGAATAAAAAAAAAAGCTTCCTAAAAGATCCCCCCTAATCATCTTATTTTTTATCATAATTCATCTTTACAGTAATTTCCAGCACATTTGAGATATTATCTCGTTTAGAACGGGGGATTTTTACTTCGTAATCTCTAGGGAGGAGATTAAATATAGACTTCAGACTTAGTCTGCTATCCATCACCGTAAAAGTGGCATTTTCAGAGACTTGCCTATCTATGCCATGAATGTTCATAGTACCAGAAAAGCTAACTTCGTATTCGCCGTCTTTACTCAGTTTAGATAGATCAAAATTTTCTATCTTACCTTTAAATGAAGCATTGGGATATTTACTGCTTTCCATGTAATTCTCGTTGAAGTGTTCCTGCATCAAAGCCTTTTTAAAATTGAATCCCTTAATGGGTACCAAAAAGGCAAAGCTGCCTGTTTTTGTATCTATAATGCTAGAGACCTGATTGCTGATGGCCTCAATATCTTCTACTGGTGTATGGGAAAAGAATTTTATATGCCCGGTTCGGGTCATATATCCTTGAGCAGATACAGAAAAGGCTGCCGCATAAATAAATACTGCTAGAAGATTTCTCGTTTTCATGATTAGGTAATTTTTAGTTGTTTTGAACCCCATTTTGGACCCATTTTTTTATCTTTTTTACTTCACATTGTGTTAGGGGTCCACTAGGAGGCATTATAAGACCACTGCTACCGGTAACTGTTCCTACCAATCTACCATCTAACCCAATAATTTGTACATCCCCATAAGTACTCAGGTCTAAGCTTGATTGAGGCATTACTCCCACATGGCAGTTTGGAATAGCGCAGCTTTGGTGCATAATCGGCAATATAGTCGCTGAAAATGTCGTATTAGATGTGTCGCAGGCTTGAGGAAAATTTTGATATAGTTCTTCCTTATTATCATAATAACAGGCTGATACTGTTACAAACAGAAAAACAATAATAGCTAAAGTTTCTTCTCGCTTCATTCCTTAGTAATTTCTTATTTTTATTTGAGTCTTCAAAGAAAAATAGTACACGAAAAAAACGGAAAGATAGTGGTTTTTGCACTAGCTTTTGATACGGGTTCGGATTTAATATAGAAAAGTTCACGATCTATTTTATCGAGTCTGAAAATATGAGCAGACCTCCAACAATTGTTTATGAAAGTTGAGTGACAAATTTCATAAATGGTAAAGTTTGTTTTTATTTTCGAAAATAAAATAGGCGCTGTTATTTAAATATAGCTTATATGTTTTTGGCTAAAAAACATGAAATGTTATAAACATAAAAGTAGAGAAAAAACCAAATTCAAAAAACTTTAAGTCGTTTATGGACAGGTAAAAAAACTCGTAACAATACTCATTTTGGATATTTAAGTATTATTACGAAAAAATAAGAGTTATCCAATGACCAGAGAAGTACGTCCAAGAATTATGAAGGCCTCTCATAACTAGATGCAGAGATTATGTGGTTCTAGAGATAACGATGGAGTTGTATGAAACCATTCATGTGCCATTTTCTCAAAAAATACAGAGACAAACAAAAACCAATCATAGATATTGTTGCAGGTATTGGCATAGAATACTATTTCATGCTAGGAGATGGATTTTTGATGCATGCCAACGATTTCCAAGGTTACCCTTGCTTGTCGAGAATGGAATGAGCAGAGTATATGGCGAATTGGTTGCTATAGGAAACTTTCTAAGAACGGTTGGAAGTCTAAGTAGCTCAGCGGGGTATCATAAGCCAGCGTTACGAGTTGTTGCAGACTGGTGGTACAATAGTTAATGACTGCCGATGAGTTATAATTCAATAAACCTATCCAAATTAGGAAAGAATGAATATAAGTGATTACAGTATTAGGTAAGAAAAAGTTTACAGATCGATATTTTTGTGAATAAAAAGCCATGGAATAGGTCCCATATGCCATAGTCTCTTTATTAAGGAAAGAATTCAGAAAAGTTTACTCGCTGTAATTCGCACGCTGATCTTATTGCAAAAACATTAAAAACGTTGAGGGTACCCATTTAGTAATCTTCAATATAGTAAAGCGATTGCTGTTTTCTAGTACGCCTATCACTTCAGCATTGCAGGGGATGGTAAGTACGGGATTGGCTTTCAGTTCCTTAGTATTACTCTGTGCATGAATTAATGAAGAAAAGAATGAAGTAAATACCAGTAATATTTTTTCACATTCAAAACTTTCAAGCAAATTAAACAATAATCGTGTTTTGTAATGGGGGGTCTTTTTTGTCAATAAGCCAACAGATGTATTTACTAGGATTATGATTGATTTACCGAAAATTAAAAAGCCTTATTCAAGGATTAAGAGAGGATTAGGATCTAGCCTTCACAGTACTTAACTTTGCGAAATCCTGAAATTTCAGTCGTATGAGGCAAGTCACCCCTTATAAACCTAAGAATAAAATAAGAATAGTAACTGCAACTTCTCTTTTTGATGGCCACGATGCTGCCATTAATATTATGAGACGTATCATCCAATCTACTGGTTGTGAAGTCATTCACCTAGGGCATAATCGTTCAGTAGAAGAGGTAGTAAATACTGCCATTCAAGAAGATGCTCAAGCTATTGCCATGACTTCCTATCAGGGTGGGCATATAGAGTACTTTAAGTACATGCGTGACCTTCTGAATGAAAAAGGAGCAAATTATATTAAAATCTTTGGTGGGGGTGGGGGAGTGATTCTATCGGAAGAAATTGAGGAATTGCATGCTTATGGTATCGATCGTATTTATTCTCCTGACGATGGCCGAAAAATGACCCTGCAAGGAATGATTAACGATATGGTAGAGAAATGTGATTTCCCTACTGGTAGAGGCATTAATGGTGAGATCAGTCAATCATTGGAAAAAAGATTTAAACCAGCCATAGCTCGCCTTATTTCCGGAGTTGAAAACTATATGGAAGAATATGGGGAGATACTGGACATAATCAACAAAAAAGCAGCGACGGTTAAAACTCCAGTTCTGGGTATTGCCGGAACAGGTGGTGCCGGAAAATCTTCTTTGCTAGATGAATTGGTACGCAGGTTTCTATTGAGCTATAGAGACAAACCTATTGCAATATTATCAACTGATCCATCCAAGAAAAAAACCGGAGGTGCCTTATTGGGTGATCGTATTCGCATGAATGCCATCCATGATGAACGGGTATATATGCGATCTATGGCTACTCGTCAGATTAACTCGACTTTGAGCAAGCATATAAAGGAAGCTATCAATATTTTGAAAGCGGCTAATTACGACCTCATCATTCTCGAAACTTCCGGTATAGGTCAAAGCGATATAGAGATCATTCAGTATTCAGATGTTTCTCTTTACGTAATGACTCCAGAATATGGTGCAGCCACTCAATTGGAAAAAATCCATATGCTTGACTTTGCCGACATAGTCGTTCTCAATAAATTTGATAAACGTGGTGCTTTGGACGCTCTACGCGAGGTAAAAAAGCAATACCAGCGCAATCATCAGTTGTGGGATAAGAATGTAGATGACATGCCGGTTTACAGCAGTATTGCTAGCCAGTTTAATGATCCGGGTGTCAATGCCTTGTACCGCGCCCTGATTGATAAGATTATAGAAAAAACTGGAGCAGTAGGGTATCTGAAAAGCAATTTTATGCGTGACGAGAAGACGAGTGAGAAGGTATATATCATTCCTCCTAACCGTATCCGATATCTTTCCGAGATTACTGAAAATAATCGCGCTTATGATATAACTGTCCAAAAACAAGTCGAAATAGCACAAAAACTCTACGGTTTGTATCAAACTATTCTCACTTTTGATGGCCCTGATCTCTTAAAGGATTCTGATATTGACTTAGATAGCAGCGACCGACAAACAAATAGCTTGTCAAAGGACAACGACATGAAAATCATCCGAATTCTGCTCAAAAAATTTCAGGAAGTTAAGAAACATCTCTATTCAGATAACTGGGATATTATTTGCAACTGGGAATCCAAAGTTAAGAGATATAAAGATAAGATATATGCCTTTACCGTAAGGGATAAAAAGATTGAGGTCAAAACACATACAGAGTCGCTTTCCCATACTCAAGTTCCCAAGGTTTCTTTGCCAAAGTATACGGCCTGGGGAGATCTGCTAAAATGGAGCTTGCAGGAAAATGTACCGGGTGAATTTCCTTACACGGCAGGAATTTACCTGTTTAAAAGAACTGGAGAAGATCCCATCCGTATGTTTGCCGGTGAGGGAGGCCCTGAGCGTACTAACAGGCGTTTTCACTACGTAAGTCAAGATATGCCAACCGTCCGATTGAGTACTGCCTTTGACTCGGTAACGCTTTATGGGAATGACTCTGATTATCGCCCTGATATATATGGAAAGATCGGCAACTCCGGGGTGAGTATATGTTGCTTAGACGATGCCAAGAAACTTTACTCCGGTTTTGGTCTTTGTATGCCTACCGTTTCGGTGAGTATGACTATTAATGGTCCCGCACCTATGCTTTTAGCTTTCTTCATGAATGCTGCTATTGACCAACAGTGCGAAAAATGCATCCGAGAGAAAGGGCTAGAAAACGAGGTAGAAGCTAAGCTGAAGGAACTTTATGATAACAAAAACCTGCAAAGACCGATATATCAAGGACTGACTGAAAACGCAGAAAATATCCAAGACAGATCAGAACTACTTTCCCATATCAGTGTAAAAGGAAATCTACCCAAAGGCAATAGCGGATTGGGCCTTATGTTGCTAGGTATTACTGGTGATCAGATATTGGATGTGGAAACCTATAATCAAATTAAAGCTCGTACACTTTCTGTAGTAAGGGGAACAGTACAAGCCGATATTCTTAAGGAGGATCAAGCGCAAAACACTTGCATTTTCTCTACCGAATTTGCTCTGCGCTTGATGGGAGATGTTCAGAAAAACTTTATTGCCAATAAAGTGCGTAACTTCTATTCAGTATCTATTTCCGGTTACCATATTGCCGAAGCGGGAGCCAATCCTATTACTCAACTGGCTTTTACGTTAGCTAATGGTTTCACCTACGTGGAATACTATTTGAGCTGTGGTATGCATATCAACGATTTCGGGCATAACCTAAGCTTTTTTTTTAGCAATAGTATTGATCCTGAATATGCCGTAATCGGACGGGCTGCCCGCAGGATATGGAGTAAAGCGCTCAAGCATAAATACAGGGCTAACCCACGGGCGCAGATGTTGAAATACCACATTCAGACTTCTGGGCGTTCGCTGCATGCGCAGGAGATACAGTTTAACGATATTCGTACCACTTTACAGGCGCTTTATGCCATTTACGACAACTGTAATTCCTTGCATACCAACGCTTACGATGAAGCTATTACAACGCCTACCGAAGAGAGTGTGCGCAGGGCCATAGCTATCCAAATGATCATTAATAAGGAATTGGGGTTGGCCAAAAACGAAAACCCCATCCAAGGTAGCTTTATCATTGAAGAGCTAACCGACCTGGTTGAAGAAGCTGTATTAACCGAGTTTGACCGAATTACTGAAGGAGGGGGCGTACTTGGCTCCATGGAAACCATGTACCAGCGTAGCAAAATACAGGAAGAGAGTCTTTATTATGAAACTCTCAAGCATACCGGAGAATTCCCCGTCATTGGTGTAAACACTTTCCGTAGTTCTACTGACTCACCAACCATAGTATATGGAGAGGTGATCCGTGCTACCAAAGAAGAGAAGCAATACCAAATAGAAATGCTGAACCATCTGCAACAACGCAATAAAGAATATTCCAATAAATGGCTGAGAAGATTACAAGATGCTGCTATACACAACAAAAATATGTTTAATGTGCTGATGGAAACCGTAAAATACTGCTCCTTAGGACAGATTACTAATGCTTTGTTTGAGGTTGGAGGACAATACCGCAGGAATATGTAGATCTTAATTCTGAGAAAAATGATTGCTCCTCTAGTATTCTAACAATACTGCTACATTCAAAACAGAATGTTTTGCTCTTCTAGAAACTAGCTCAGCTAACTTACTTCTTTCATATTATGTTCCATCTTTTTCACTCCATCCTTTTGGTGTAATCCAGAATAACTCTCTCCAAGATGCTCACGCTGTTGGGGGTGTTCGTGATAACAAGCAATGTAAGGGATGTAATTTCGTTTGTAGTTATGTATAGTTGTATTTGAGAAGAAAGTATATCGCGCTCTGAAAAGTTACAGTAAGACTTTCATGAGAAGGTGAATTGGGGGGATATTCAAAAAACAGACTCTGGAAAATACTGTTAAGTCAAAAGTTCTTGGAAAATTTTTACTGATTCCGTAGCTTTGATTGAAAAATAAGCTGATAGAGTATTTGTCACAATACAATTATCTTAAACCGTCAGGATTAAGCAGTAATTAGTAACCACTATAATTATGACTACTCAAAACTTAATATGGCAATGGCTAGAAGAGGTTGCTGATCCGGAGATTCCTGTTTTAACCGTAGTGGATTTGGGTATAGTGAGAGAGGTAAACCTGGAAGGAGAATACCCGGCAGTTAAAATTACTTCTACCTATTCCGGCTGCCCAGCTATGAATGAAATTGAGCAGAACATCAGGCTTAAACTTCAAGAAAAAGGACTGAAGAATGTTGAGGTGCAAACCATTCTTTCTCCACCGTGGACCACCAACTGGATGACCAAAAAAGGCAAAGAAAAGTTGAGAGAATATGGCATAGCTCCACCCGAAGGTGTATCTGTCGATAAACTTGCTTTATTCAGTAAATCCAAGCAAATAGCCTGCTCACACTGTGGTTTTAAGGATACTAGCATGATAAGCCAATTTGGTTCAACGGCCTGCAAGGCACTATACAAATGCAATAATTGTCAGGAACCTTTTGATTATTTTAAGTGTATATAAGATCAAGCAGAAATAGCTTTATAAATTCGAAGCAGAACCAAACTTATGTCCCAATACATTCTTTCTGAAAAACGAGGACAAGTACTTAAAGTTGTCTTTAATCGTCCCGAAAAATATAACAGTTTTGTGCGTGAAATGGCTCTGACTTTTCAGGAGAAGTTAAAACAGGCCTCTTTAGATCCTCATATCCGTTGTGTTTATATTATCGGCTCCGGTAAGGCCTTTTGTGCTGGTCAGGATTTGCAAGAAGTTGCTGACCCCAATGGTCCCGAACCAACCAAAATTGTGAATGAACATTATAATCCCATCATCATTCAAATGCGTGAACTAAAAAAGCCTATTGTATGTGCCGTAAATGGGGTAGCGGCTGGGGCAGGTGCTAATATTGCCTTGGCAGGAGACGTAGTAGTAGCCGCTTATTCGGCCTCCTTTATTCAGGCCTTTTCCAAAATAGGTTTGATACCTGATAGCGGTGGTACCTATACTTTACCCCGTTTGGTTGGCTTGCAGAAAGCTTCCTCTTTAATGATGCTGGGAGATAAAGTAAGCTCACCCGAAGCTGAACGAATAGGTATGATCTATAAAGCATTTGAAGATGAGGCTTTTATTGAAGAATCTTTCAAAATAGCAGAAACTCTTGGTAAAATGCCCACCCAAACTTTGGCTTACACTAAAAAACTACTCAATCAAACATATTTTAATCGCTTAGACGAACAGCTTAAAGCTGAAGATAAATACCAAACCTTAGTGAGTAAAACTTATGACTATAAAGAAGGTGTAAATGCTTTTTTAGAGAAACGCAAACCGGATTTTAAAGGAAAATGAATGACTTATCAGCTAAATATCCATTTGCGAGATAATGCCTTTGAATTAAAACTCCATTAATTTACTTATGAGAAAATAAAATCTAACTTAAATGTCGGTTAACTATATGATAGCCAAATAATAGCTAACAAATAACAAAAATGAGAATAGGAATAGCAGGAGCAGGGGTCATGGGTTCAGGAATAGCGCAGATAGCGGCTCAAAATGGGTATAAGGTAGTATTGTACGATAACAGTCCGTTGGCGATTAAAAAGGCAAAAAAGGCACACGAAAAAGTATTGGCTCGTCTAACAGAAAAAGGAAAGCTAAAAGAAGAAGAAAGTCGAGAGATCATCAACCAGATTCACTACTCTAATTCACCGAATCACTTTCGTAATTGTAACTTGATAATAGAAGCAATCATCGAAAATCTGGAAACTAAAAAAAAGCTCTTTAAAGAGCTTTCAGAGATTGCTCGCGAAGATTGCATTTTAGCTTCTAACACATCCTCCCTCTCTATTTCTTCCATCGGCTGTTCGGCGAAGAATGCCGGCCGGATAATCGGCATACATTTTTTTAATCCAGTACCCTTAATGCCTTTGGTGGAAATTATTCCGTCTATCACCACGAGTTCCAAAGTCACTTTGAAAGCCAGAAAATGGATTGATAGCTGGGGTAAAGTGACTGTATTGGCCAAAGATACTCCGGGTTTTATTGTGAACCGAATAGCTCGGCCTTTTTACGGAGAAGCTATTCGTATTTACGAAGAGGGCTTAGCCGATCCATCTACTATTGATTGGGCAATGACCGAGCTAGGAGGCTTTCGAATGGGCCCTTTTACATTAATGGATTTTATCGGTCATGATGTAAATTACAATGTGACGGAGACCATTTTCAGGAGATTTTATTATGATCCTCGCTATAAACCCAATTTTACCCAAAAGCGCTTAATGGAGGCAGGATGGTTAGGCCGTAGAACTGGCAGAGGTTTTTACGATTACAGCAAAGGAACTAAAAAATTAGAACCAAGTAAGGATCGGGAACTGGGTGAAAATATTCTCTGGCGCATATTGGTTATGCTTATCAACGAAGCGGCAGATGCTTTACACCTCAAGGTTGCAACTAAAGAAGATATTGACTTAGCCATGACAAAAGGGGTAAACTATCCTAAGGGACTGTTAAGATGGGCAGATGAAAAAGGCATAGCGTATTGTGTGGAAACATTGGATCGCTTGCATAACGAATACTTGGAAGATCGCTATCGTTGTAGTCCTTTACTGCGGAAAATGGCCAGAGAAGAGAAGAGATTTTATTAAAACATTACTAACTTCGATTTGCTGTTGAATGTATTAAAACACGAGCAAAAATTAATATTTCAGCACTGCTTTAATTAGAGGAATAAGAAAATAACTTGTGTAAAAATGGGAAGTAGAGGGATTTTTATTGTATTTGACAAAGTAAATCCATCAATGATATCTAAAAATGAAGTTTTTTTTAATCCTGATTGTCTCAAAATTTTTATGTGTACAAACTTACCTTGATTCCATATGTTAGGTAAAAGTGATTGACCCAACAAATATGAAACTACCGAGTGACAAAGTTTTATTTCGAATGAAATTTTAATGAAGTACTCGGTAAGGTATGAGGTCAATTTTTATGGAAAAGCTTTACCTTTTGATCAAAACACTGACTTAGAGAAAGTAGTTGAAGTTAGATGTAGTTGCAAGTATTGGTGATGTAGTAGTTCTATAAGCTTCCCTTGCATTTTATAAACTTTTGTTGTAGTCTGCTTGGCCATTACGGCTAGCAATAACTATATTCTAAACACTGATAATAGAGAAATTGAAATCAGCTTAAGTGGTTATCAGAATGGAGTTATCGAATAATCGAGTAGTTTTAGTGGTTGATGAAGTAGCGTATGAACTCAGGGAATTTTGTAAAACAACAAAAGTTAATTATACTCTCATGAAAACAATCATTCTTCCTATTTTTATTGGACTATTATTTTCGTAATAATACTCATTTGGATAACTAAGAGTGTAGTTCTTTGTTAGCGGATTATAAGGATTTGCTGGGCGGTCTTCCCTTCACTTCTGTAGGTCCTAATTATAAACACGATTGGAATTAAAAGGCGGATCTAAGTAAATCAGGTCTACTTTGATGCCCTGATCTAGGAACTTTTGCATAGCCTCCTTACAATCTGATCTATAAAGTAGGTTTCGATTAAGATTTTGTGTAACTAAATTATCTATAGAATTTAGCATAAGATCATCTTGTTTAAAGTGTTAAAGAACATTTGATTTTTACAAATATTCCTAATTATTATATTGTAAGCAAACTCAATTAAGATAACCATCTAAATATTTAGCGCTTACATGTTGATAAATACCATAAATCCCTCTTTTTACAATAGACCAGAACCCCTCATATTGTATTGGTATGTAATATCGTTATTGCAAAATCTTTCTTTATGCTTAATGATTTTATGATACATATAATCGCCTATACTCTTGTAGGACGGGTTTTCTTCTGTTATAAGGGTACTTTGCCTCCAATCTATATTCGCCCCTATCATCTTTATCAATTTCATATTTATTAGGATTATCTGTCTTTTCAGCATGTACAGACCCTTTTCTCTCTACCATTCCTAGAACAGGAGTCTTTTCACTTTCCCGACCCCTTTTATTGAAAGAGTCCTTTTCATATTCAGTTTTTCTAATATTATCTTTACGTGGCTTGCCACCTACATAGGTCTCGTCCATTTCTATAATTCCTTGTAATAAAGTATTTTTTTTGCCCCTAGTACAAGAGACAAAGCTAAAAATCATTTTTGCAAAGGTGTCTGTGTCCCCTGAAAGATTGTATTTATGCGTACATGAAAGTATATGATGGCAACTAGCACACATATACCTAATTATCTTTTTGCTTTTTACCCGTCTTATGTTCACTTCCAAAATAAGGGCATATGAAGTTATTTCTTCCCCATCTTATCTTTTCTAAATAGGCTATACAAGATTCTTCTGTAGGGAATATTTTGTACATTTCTGTTATGTTCGTTTTAATTCTATGTTTTTATTAATTGCACAAATATACAAAATTATTTCTACATATCCAAATGAGTATTATTACGTTAAATTTTATATATATTCCTGATATAACAACATGAAAAAGAAAGTCAAAGAGAACTCCTTAGATATTATCAACGCCTACTGAATCTTATCCTGCAACAAACAAATAATAGCGATTTATTATTACAAAATATCTCCACAAGTATCCAAATGTTTATTTTTACGGAAAGTATTTCCAAATTTTTGTTAAAACAAATTAAAGTATAGCTATGGGAGGTATAAATTATTATACGAAGGAGGGGCTGAAGAGGGTTAAGGAAGAGTTGGAATACTTGAAAAATGTTGAAAGACCTTGTATATCTCGACAAATAGCTGAAGCAAGAGATAAAGGAGATTTTTCTGAAAACGCCGAATATGATGCTGCAAAAGAAGCTCAAGGGCTGCTAGAGATGAAGATCAGCAAGATGGAAGATACAATTGCTGATGCCAGGGTTTTAGATAGTTCACAGATTGATACATCTAAAATTATGGTGCTCTCCACGGTTAAGATCAAAAATCTTCAGAACGACACGGAAATGAAGTATACCCTAGTTTCAGAGTCGGAAGTAGATCTTAAAAGTGGGAAAATATCCATCAATTCACCGATAGGCAAAGGACTGATAGGTAAAAAGGTGGGTGAGAAAGCTGAAATTCAAGTTCCCTCGGGTAAAATGATGTTTGAAATAGTAGATATTACTCCGAATTAAATGATAAAATGAGCAGTATTTTTAGCAAGATAGTAGCAGGGGAAATACCTTCTTACAAAATAGCAGAAGATGGCTACCATTATGCGTTTCTCGATATTAACCCTCTGCATGAAGGACATACCTTAGTGATTCCTAAAAAAGAGATAGACTATATATTTGATGTAGAGGACTGCCTGTATGCCAGTCTGTGGTTATTTGCGAAGAAGATTTCACATGCTATAAGAAAGGCTATTTCCTGTGAGAGAGTAGGAGTAGCTGTTGTAGGGCTTGAAGTGACACATGCTCATATTCACCTGATACCTATTAATGGTGTACATGATGTTGATTTCAGTAGACCTAAATTAAAATTTAGTCAAGAGGAATTTAATGTAACGGCGGGAAAAATACGTAAACGACTTTAATTCTTTAACTAACTCTTTTCGGATTATTTTTAATAAACTGTTTCCAATTTTTAGTTTTTCTTGTACTTAAGATAGAATTAGACTGGTAGAAATGGCATGTTGCTACAGCAAGTCCATCTGTAGCATCCATATATTTAGCTTTGATTTTCTGTTGTAAGATATTTTCTAGCATGGCCGCTACTTGTTTTTTGGAAGCGTTGCCGTTGCCAGTGATAGACTGCTTGATCTTACGGGGAGAATATTCAGCTATCGGGATACTTCGATAAAGTGCTGCAGCCATCACAACACCTTGAGCCCGGCTGAGTTTCAACATAGACTGTACATTTTTACCAAAGAAAGGAGCTTCAACAGCCATTTCATCTGGAAGATAGTGCTCTATCAATTTTAAGGTTCGATCAAAAATGTGCTTTAATATATCTGTATGATCATTGAGCTTATTGAGCATTACTATTCCAGATGTTTCAATGAAAATCTTATTCTTATCCATTCTTATAGCTCCATACCCCAAGATGTTAGTTCCTGGGTCTATGCCTAAAATCACCTGATTTTTTTTCATTATGGCTAATATAAAGCAATAATTTTGAGTGTGCTATATGAGCTTACAAGCAACTGGACCAGGGTTGGATTTGGAGAAAAGAGAAACATGGCTCAGGTACAAGAGCTTGGGTGAAAACCAAGTAGCGGAGACGATATTTTTTTATTTAAGCCCTCACTATGGATAACAAAAATTCAGTAACACTTTATCCTTTTGAAGGCTCAATAGACGCAACAAAACAAATTATTGAGAACAACATTCCTTATAGCGGCAATAATTCACCCTTTTTATATAGCTTATGTTAGCAGGATCGCAGGATCGGGTTTCCTTTTTATACCCTCTAGCCGATGGAAAGATAGAGAAGTTAAAATTTAAGATTTAAATTTTTTAAATCTGTACCACTTGGATTCTGGAATACTCTAAGCCCAAATTTATTAGCTGCGGCAAGAAGATGATCAAATATATCCGCCTGTATTCCCTCGTAATTAAGCCAATTGGTGTCATTGCTAAAAGCGTAGACTTCTAAAGGTAAACCCAGTTCATTCGGTTGCAAATGCCTTACCATAACTATTTCATTCTGGTCTATTTTGGAATGTTTAATCAAATAGTTTTGTATATATCTTCGGAAGATGCCCAAATTAGTCATATGACGGCCATTGATCAACGCCTTCTTATCAGCATTAACTTTATGATTGTATTCGTCAATTTCTTTTTGACGACTATTGACGTAATTCCGTATCAACTCAAATTTTGTATACTGTTCTCGCATCTCATCGGCAACAAATTTTATAGTGCTGATGTCAATATTAATAGAACGCTTAATACGTCTTATTCCCATTGTCTCCATACCACGCCAGTTTTTGAAACTATCTGAAATAAAAGCATAGGTAGGCACAGTGGTAATTGTTTTATCCCAATTCCTAATTTTAACACTGGTAAGGTTAATTTCAATCACGTTCCCGTCAGCTTCGTATTTCTCTATTGATACCCAGTCGCCCAGTTTCACCATGTTATTGGCAGAGATGTGAATACTGGCCACTAAGCCTAATATAGTATCCCTAAATATTAAAAGGATCACTGCAGTAACAGCACCAAAAGCCGTAAGAATAGCAATAGGGGATTTACTAATAATCATTGAAATGATGAGGATAGTTCCGCCTATATAATTAATTATAATAAACACCTGGGTGTAACTGCTTACCGGTTTTCCCTCCATTCTTTTAGAATGTAGCCCTATGTATTCCAGTCCCTTGAGAAAACGGCTCACAGCAATCATTACAATTGCTATCATATATATGACTATAATCTTTTGTAAAAGACTTATGGAAATAGCGACATCACTAAGGACCCATGGAATGGAATAATAGATGATTAAGGCAGGTACAAGGTGGGCGATGGAATCGAATACCTTTCTGTCCAAAAAAACATCATCATAAGTGCTTTTCGTTTTTTTGACATAAGTTTTGACAAAGCTGAGAATAATCCTACGGGTAATGTAATCAGCCAAAAAACTAATCAGCGCCAGAAAAACTAGATCAATAGCCAAAGTGAAATAAGAAGCTAGTTGCTCGCTTATCCCTCGTTCAATTAACCAATTACGGGACCAGTGCTCCAGGTTAAATTCTTTCATAAAGGTTTACTTTGAGTGCAAAAATAAAATATTCCGCTTCTATCAATCGGACCAGCTAGTGTGGATGGAGCAATAGCTGCAAAGTTTTGCCGAATATACTCGAATTCAGTTTTCTTAATTAATTATATTTACCCTGGTTGATTTTTTCCAGCAGTGATTTCCAGTGAAATTATTTGAAGGTATATTTACTTGGAGAGGACAAAATGAAAGGTAGGGAAATAAGGAAAAACAAAAGACTGCTAAGGACGAGATGGGCAAGACGGTGTTAATACAGTTCGTTTTAATAAGGACGGCTTAAAAATAGATTGTGAGTATATGAATCAAGAACAAAAATTTTAAATCCCTTATAAAATCATGTTCTTGTATGAATAATAAAACCTTTTGTTTAACAAGAGAGCCGTGCTACCCTGTGCCTGCATTTGTGAAAAATGCTTTAATAAAGTAATGATTTTAATGGATGTTTACAAAAGGTCTTCCATACCAGCAAAACGATTATATTGGCTGAATTGCTTATGTAAAGCCAGAAGAAACCCGACAGAAATGCTTGAAACGAATGTTTGACGAAGTAAAGCGTGGCAATGTTTACATAAATTATGATCCGGAAGCCTACAATTAACTATGAAAATGTTAATCTATAAATTAAAATGATAAACAAATCAAAATATTTATTGCTGATAGTGATGTTGGCAGTAGTCTTGAGTTTTTGTCTCTCTGAAAAAGTACCTAAGAAGAAGGATAAAGTAATTCTCAACATCATTTATAATGTACTTAGCAGATCTCATTTCTCTCCAAAAGAAATTAATAATGATTTTTCTGCTAAGGTTTTCGACCATTTCATAGAAAGCCTGGATTACAATAAGCGTTTTCTTTTAAAAGAAGACATAGAAAATTTGAGAAAATATCGTCTGCTGATCGATGATGAGATAAAAAAGTCGGAGCTTAATTTTTTTGAAGAAGTCTATAGAAAGTATAATCAAAGGTTTAGGGAAGTTTCTATTTATTATGGGGAAATACTGGCGCGAACTTTTGATTTTACAATTAGTGAAAAACTGGAAACTGATAATCGAAAGCGAGGCTTTGCTGAAAATAGAAAAGAGTTAGAAGATCGCTGGAGGAAATACTTGAAACATCGTGTGCTGGTTCGCATAGAGGAAGATGTAGAAGAGCAACAAGTAGCTTTGGAAAAAAACGATACTACTGTTGAAATGAAAACTTTTGCAGAACTCGAAAAAAAAGCCAGGGATAAAGAACTGGAATTACATAAAACCTGGTTTAAAAACCTGGAATCTATGGAGCGATTTGATTGGGTTGCTGCTTATTTGAACTCCATTACCAATGTTTATGATCCTCATACCCAGTACTTCCCTCCAGAAAGGCAGGAAGACTTTGAGATTAGCATGACTGGGCAAATAGAAGGTATTGGTGCACAGTTGCGGCCTAAAGGCGATTACATAACTGTAGCTGAGATAATTACTGGCAGTCCATGTTGGAAACAAGGAGATCTGGAAATAGGGGACAAAATTTTGAAAGTAACAAAGGAAGATGGAGAGACAGTTGACTTAGTGGGAATGAATGTTACCAAGGCGGTGCGGTATATCAGAGGATCTAAGGGAACAGAAGTTCGCCTAACGGTTCAAAAGCTGGATGGCACCAAAATGATCATTCCCATAATAAGAGATGTCGTTGAGTTGGAAGCGACCTTTGCTAAATCTGCTGTGTTGGGGGAAGGAGATGAGAAAATAGGCTATATTAAGTTACCGAAGTTTTACGTAAAATTTTATGGTAAAGACAATCGCGACTGTGCAGAAGATGTAAGAAAAGAGCTAAAAAAGCTCAAAGACAAAAACATAAAAGGAATTATACTGGACTTGAGAAACAACGGTGGAGGATCCCTTCAAGGTGTAATTGATATCGTGGGCTTATTTATAAAAGACGGGCCAGTGGTTCAGGTAAAGGCTACTGGATCACTTCCCAAGGTTCTGAAAGACAGGGATAGTGATATAATATATGATGGGTCATTAGTGGTGATGGTCAATCAGTATAGCGCCAGTGCCTCTGAAATTTTTGCCGCTGCTATTCAGGATTATAAAAGAGGAATTATCATAGGCAGTCGATCGACTTTTGGAAAAGGAACGGTGCAAAATGTGTTTGACATGGACAGGGCGGTAAACTTTATGTATAATGATATGAAGCCGTTAGGAGCCCTTAAGCTCACTATTCAGAAATACTATCGCATCAATGGGGGAACCCCCCAGCTAAGAGGGGTTCAGCCACATATTGTTTTGCCAGATAATTATAATTATATTGAATTTGGTGAAAAAGAACAAGAATTTGCCTTGCCATATGACGAGATAGACTCCGCTAAATATGAGGTTTGGACAAAGGGAGTCGACAGATATAAATGCGCTATTGAGCAAAGTGAGAAAAGGGTTAAAGAAAATGAGAAATTTTCTTTAATTGATGAATATGCCAGATGGTTGAAAGAAGAAAGAGAAAGTACTAAAGTGAGCCTCAACTACAAAGTTTATCGGAGAGAAAATGAAGAATTTCGGAAAAAATCCAAAAGATTTAACAATATGCACAGAGCAGAAGTTAAGTTGCCGGTTTACTCTACCAGTGTTACGCGAGCAGTTGTAAAAGGAGGCAACGTCCTTGAAGAAGAAAAGGAAAAAGCTCAGCAATTTCACAAAAACCTGAGTAAAGATCTATATTTACGTGAGGCCTTTGCTGTAGTACGAGATTTAAAATAGCTTGAAACGAAGATCTCTAGTAAAAAAGGTTTTGAAGAATCCTTTAGGGGCAGCGGGAATCGTTGTGATTTCCCTTGTTTTTTTAGCAGCGGTATTTGCCTATCAGATCATATCTGATAATACTCCCAATGCCAACGAAATGCATCTGGTCTTGGCTGGAGAAAGGCCTGGTTTTGAAGTAGACATGCTACTAGTTCCTAAGGAAAGCTCATCCAAGTCAACTTGGCTTAAGACCTTTTTCTCCGGTAAAAGCTCAGCGTGTAATGCCTTTCCTATAATCAGCTATAAAAAAAGTACGGATAGCCTTATCTATCTGGAATACAACAAGGGAGAAGGAATACCTAAGAGTATTGCCTTGGCCGAATTTAGAGAGCAGGGGTTTTCTCCTAAACAAAATATTAAACATCGTATCTACTGCTTAGGCACTGACCGTTATGGCCGGGACCTACTCAGTCGCTTGTTGCTAGGGGCTAGAATCTCTTTTTCGGTAGGTTTTATTTCGGTATTGATATCGATTTTAATTGGTATTCCGTTAGGGGCTTTGGGAGGTTATTTTGGCGGGCTAATCGATAAAATCATCATGTGGTTTATTAATGTGGTTTGGAGCATCCCTACCTTGTTGATGATTATAGCCATTACCCTAGCTTTAGGTAAAGGTTTCTGGCAGGTTTTTATAGCCATTGGTTTTACTATGTGGGTAGAAGTAGCTCGGGTAGTAAGAGGTCAGATGCTTAGCGTAAAAGAAAAAGAGTACATTCAAGCGGCACGAGTTTTGGGCTTTGATGATGTCAGGATTATAGTTAAGCATATATTACCTAATATTATAGCACCAATAATAGTAATATCTGCTGCCAATTTTGCAGCTGCTATCCTGATAGAAAGTGGAATCAGCTTTTTAGGAGTCGGGGTACAGCCTCCCATGCCTTCTTGGGGAGCGATGATCAAAGATCATTATCCCTATATTATTATCGACAAGGCTTATCTGGCTATTTATCCAGGGCTGGCCATTATGTTTTTAGTACTTGCTTTTATGCTGGCGGGAAATGCCCTTAGAGATGCTATGGATGTTAAATACTGAAAACTTGAAGAAAAGAATATCGCATCTGATGAGAAAGCTTTCCCTGATCTATCTAATTGATTTTTTAAGATTTTCTGGATCTGATTGAAAAGTAAAGGTACTAGAAGAGCCTTTTTAAAGAAACACCCAAATTTAAAATTACCACCAGATTATTTGATCTATGAGTCATTTCAGTTAGATTATGGTCAGTATTATACGGAAAGTCGGAAGACAGCTCAATGGCTTTTTAATTATTTTCGGAAGTACATTAACCTAAAGAATAAAAAAGTATTGGATTGGGGCTATAGATCGGGCCGGAATTGTCAGGCACATGCCTGGTCTAGCTCGCGAGGGGGATAGTATGAGTTTTTTTGGAGCGGATTATAATAAGCGGTCTATTCAATGGTGTCAAAAGAATATTCCAAATGTTTCCTTTAATCACAATCAATTGGCCACTCCCTTAGTTTTTGATGAAAATACCTTTGATTTGATCTATGGAATTTCCATTTTTACTCATCTGCCTTTAGATTCACATTATCAGTGGTATAGGGAACTAATCAGGATATTGAAACCCGGCGGGATTTTGTTCTTGACTGTTTCATCAGATGGGTTCCAAGGAAAAATGACCGATACCGAAAAATCAGAATATGATCGTGGAAATTTGGTAGTACGTGCAAAGACTAGGGTCGGGCATCGAATTTATGTAGCTTTTCAACTGTCCTCTTTTATGAGAAGTCTCTTTGAAGGACAGCAAATTCTGGAACACTTTGAGAGAGGAGTGGAAAACGGAAAGCCTCAGCAAGACAAGTGGCTGATTAAAAGAGTAACGATTCAGTGAAGAAAACAAGGAACTCCAGTGAGCATTAAAAAGAGCATATAAGGCAAGAGTTTTCTTACCTTAATTCCAGCTAATACCCAGAAAGAGCAATGCCCAAAAAGACTGCAACATCTTGGTCAATTGATCGCCATGAGCTATAGCTATTATGTTTTTGAGGAGATCGATACCTAATTGCTGCGTGTTCTGAATAATAATATGGACTTGCAGATTCCACTGTCTGCCACCGCTAATTTGATAAGAGTGCTTCGAAAAATTCCTCCATGTCACACCATTAAATCCGAGTAACTCAACTGTCCCGACCATAGAGTAATTTATTTAACTGTTTCTTCTTGCGAGCAAGTTTTTCTCCAGCTTTACGAGTCAGTATAGCTTTAAATAGTAAAGATTAGAAAGATTGGTGATTAAAATGGTAAATCATCATCGTCTTCAGGTGTAAGAGGTGTATCGGGAATAAAATCTTCAGATTCATTTACTGCCTGATCTTTCTTTTCAATTCTCCAGCCTTGTATACTGTTGAAATATTTGATTTCTCCTTGAGGTGAGGTCCATTCCCTTCCTCTTAGATTAATGCCAACTTCTATTTTGTCTCCTACATTAAAACTATCCAGCAAGCTGCTTTTATCCTGAATAAAATCTATTAATAAGTACTGAGGATATTGTTCTTCGGTGGTCACTACTAATTCTCTTTTTCTGAAGCTAGCTGTGATTTCCTTTACTTCTCCTATTTTTTTGATCGTTCCGCTTATTTCCATGAATGCTTATCTATTGTAATATTAAGTCATAAACCTTAAGGTTTGGATATTAATGTTGCTCGAAAATAAAAAATCGTAATAATACTCATTTGGATACCTAAGAGTGTAATTCTTTGTTAGCGGATTAAGGGATTTGCTGGGCAGTCTTCCCTTCACCTCTGTAGATTATATTATAAATACGATTGGAATTAAAAGGCGGGTCTAAGTAAATCAGATCTACTTTGATGCCTCGATCTAGGAGCTTTTGCATAGCCTCCTTACAATCTGATCTATAAAGTAGGTTTCGATTAAGATTTTGTGTAACTAAATTATCTATAGAATTTAGCATAAGACCATTTTGTTTAAAATGTTAAAGAACATTTGATTTTTACAAATATTCCTACTTATTATACTTGTTCTCTCTACCATTCCTAGAACAGGAGTCTTTTCACTTCCCCGACCCCTTTTATTGAAAGAGTCCTTCTCATATTCAGTCTTTCTAATATTATCTTTACGTGGCTTGCCACCTACATATTTTGCAAGGGTATCTGTGTCCCCTGAAAGATTGTATTTATGCGTACATGAAAGTTATGATGGCAACTAGCATACATATACCTATTATCTTTTTGCTTTTTACCCGTCTTATGTTCACTTCCACAATAAGGGCTTATGAAGTTGTTTCTTCCCCATCTTATCTTTTCTAAATACGCTATACAAGATTCTTCTGTAGGGAATATTTTGTACATTTCTGTTATGTTCATTTTAGTTCTATGTTTTTATTAATTGCACAAATATACAAAATTATTTCTATATATCCAAATGAGTATTATTACGAAAAAATTCAATTTCTTTAAAAAATTGTTGTAAATTCATTGGCACTTAATCTGACATTAGCTAGTAAATTTAGTTATATTTTTTAAAAATAGAGTGTCATGATCCCGTTTAGAAGATTATTTCTAAAGTTTTTCAACGGTATAGATGGCTGAATCTACCATTCCAAAAAAAACCTCAACAAACAAATGCCATCTACTTCTTAGAATAACTCAAAACTATCTTTGGCTAAAGAAAACTTGCAATTAGCAACTAATAACATTTGACTTCCCCCTGTCAATTTAAATTTAAGTTTTTAATTAGCTTTACCTCATTTCAATAACCCCAATCCATGAAAAATACAATGTAAAGATGAAACAGATAATCATATTCATAGCAATTTTAGGGATCTTTTCCCCTGTTCAAGCCAAATGGTATCCAGTGAACTCCAATGCCACAAAGAACTCCCTATTTTATGATATTTTTTTGTGGATAGTATGACAAGCTATTGTGTAGGAGCAGAGAGGATATTGGATTCATCCGGGGTATTTGGTGTACCAACGGGCATGATCTTAAAAACTACCGATGGTGGGGAGAATTGGAGTACGGTATTCTCTCAAAAAGGTTTATGGGTAGCATCTGTTGTAGGATTTGATAATGAGGTCTATGCGTTTGCTGATAATGGCTCGTCACTTTTAGTGTATTCTTCTGACTATGGCATCAACTGGATTATCGATACGCTTAACTACAATCCAACTAAGAAGGTTAAATTGTATAATAAAGAGATTTATTTTACGGATAGGAGGGATAACTGGAATCTAAAAAAGCTATCTAATGGCCATATTCAGCTAGTTGCTAAAAATGTACGGTCATTTACCATTAATCAACACGCTATATGTGGTCAAGGTGTAGCATACTGAGAGAAATTCTAGTGACTAAAAATTTAGGACTTAGCTGGGAGGTGCAAGATACTATTCAGGAGGCTATAGAGCTATATTTCTATGACGACCAACTGGGTTTTGCCATTGGAGGAAAAGGGAACTATCTATAAAACGACCAATGGTGGAGGTTTGGGCATAAAGGAAGGAAAAGCTAATCTAAAAAAGATTGGAGTTTTCCCCAACCCTACAGAGGAGACTTTACAGCTAGTAATAGCTGATAATGTTGTGGTTAAAGATATTTTGTATAACCTATCGGGAAAGCTCCTAAAGCATTACGATAAGAGTGAGCGAAATCTCGATAATCGGCGATATATCGTCAGGGCAATATCTGATACACCTAGAGACTACAGAGGGGATATTCACCGAAAAAATAGTTATCGAGTGATGTTCTCATGAAGTTTACACTCAGTTATTTGGATGTCAACTAAAGCGAAATAATGATCAATGTAGAGGAGGGGTATATAATGTAATCTCAATTTGCAAAGAACGAGTTGTAAAGACAAATAACCTTGACAAGCAGTAGAGGGAAGAATTTTATTGGTAAGCAATTCAAGTGGAAAGCTTGGAAGTCATCTGCTTTTTGAAAAGGAATTAATTTTCTATTTCTGTGAGGCGTATTACTTCTATTTTGGAATTGCTTACCCCTTCCATTTTAAAAACATAAGGTTCTAAACGCAACTCGTCGCCTTTGTCAGGAATACTTTCCAGATGATTTAAAACTAGGCCGCCCAAAGTGCTGTACTTCTCTGATTCAGGAAGTTGGAGATTGTATTTATTATTCAGGTAATCTATTTCGTGACGGGCTGAAAATAGATATATATTTTTGTCTATTTTCTTTTCTATTAATTCTCCCAAGTCGTGCTCATCGTCAATTTCACCGAAAAGTTCTTCAATAATATCTTCAACTGTAACCAAACCTGAAGTTTCGCCAAACTCGTCTAATACAACGGCAATACTTCTCCTCTCTCTTATCAGGAGCCTCAAAATTTCATTAGCTGTCACACTCTCCGGAATAAAGCTGATTGGCCTTAAAATGGAACGAATATTGGCAGGCTTCTTAAACAGTTCAAAACTGTGGACATACCCAATTACATTATGTATGGAGCCTTTGTAGATCAATATCTTAGACAGGTTAGATTCAATAAATTTCGTTTTAAGTACTTCAATAGAGCTAGATGCGTCTAGGGCTATCATTTCAGTACGAGGAATCATAAATTCCCTGGCTTTTTGCTTGCTAAACTCCATAGCATTTCTGAATATCTGTATTTCAGTATTTAGTTCTTCTTCATCCCGAGAAGACTCGCTCCTTTCTTTTAGGTAGCTATCGAGATCTACTTTGTCAAATGCAGTACGGTTTTCAACAGCGCTAGTTTGCATAATATATTTCATGATAAAGTCACTTATCCTTGTCATCAAAGTCACTACAGGATAAAACAAGAAGTAAAAGAACGAACTGGGTATAACAAAAACTTCTAAGAAACGGTTGGAGTTACTCTTAAAAATAGCTTTTGGAAGAAACTCTGCCAGCACTAGTATTACGATGCCCGAAAGAATGGTTTGGATAGATAACAAAAGATAGTCATTTTCAATAAAGTTGAGATAAGAATTGATTATTTCGGACATAAAAATACCGTAAATCACCAGTGCAACATTATTCCCCACTAACATAGACGCAATGAAACGTGATGGGTTTTTTACCAGATAACTAACGATCTGATAAGCCAGATTACCCTTTTTGTTTTCTACCTCTATATGAAGCTTATTGGACGAAATATAAGCGATTTCAACACCTGAAAAAAAAGCGGAGAACAATAGAGATAAAATAATAATACCTATTACCGTCACCCTTGTTTTTCTTTTTGCCTATAATAATTTTCCATATGGATTCTTTGTCCTCTACGAACAAAATACATAATTGCCGACACTACAGCAAATCCAATAAATATGTAAAATCTAGTATCGGATATACCCCATGTGCGAGCAATTTCCATCAGCGATATCACTGCAATTGCAATATACACCACCTCAGTTACTTTGAGCATCTTCCTCATCTTTTATTAATATTTGTCCCGTTACTTCAGAAATAGTATAATTAGTAAAATTTTGGTCAGCTTCAAGCCCTTTTCCCATAATTATTTCGTTGTCAGTAGTTATTTTAACGAATTCATCGGAGTAGATTTTCTCTTGCTTTTCACTCCAGTACAGTTTTTCAGTATTGAGTTGCTCTCCCTTTCGATTGACCACTACTATATTTCCAGTAGCTTGCCACAATGTTTTGCTGGGATATTGAATGGCATAGTCGGCTCGTAAACGCGAGTCTTCTATTCCTGAGCCATCAAAAAATCTGATGTTTATCCCTTCTCTAAACTCCAGTTCAGGTTCTTCTAGATGGGGGTAGTTTTCTGCTAGAGGAGCCTTAAGCTCCGTTTTTATATAACCGCTATCGGAATAGGTCAAAATCAGATTTTTTTGTATCTCCATTGGAATCTGTTCTTCTCTGGTTATATTTTTAACCTTCTGCATGTCATTTTCGCAAGCGCATAAAAAAAGCATTACCCCAACTGATATAATGCCTTTGACAATCTTATTTATGGAGATCACAGAGAAAAATCAACCGTAACCATCTCATTAATCCAACAACCGATAGTATATTTTTCACCTTCAGTATGGCCAAGCTGAAAGCTAGAGCTTTTGTCGGGAATTTGCTTCTTATAAACAGCAACTAAACGATTGACTTTTAAGATAACATTTTCATCAATGCTACGAGCATATTCTAACTTATCGATAGCCGCCCAGTAAACGGCTTTCTTTTCAAACACATTGTTGCCGCAAGTACCATCGGCCTGAGCATAAATGGTGGCTAATGCTACATAGGGGTCTCCCCAGTTTTTTTTCAGGCTGGCTGCTTTAATAGCTGCCCTTTTAGCTTTAGCAAGGTCACCTTGCTTCTGATAACTTTTAGCTAGATTTAAGAAATCATTAGCTTGTTTTTTAGGATCGATTTCTTGGATTGATGCTTCTTTGAAGCAGTTGATAGCCTTATCGTAATCGTTATTTTTCCATGCCAATAACCCTATAGCTCTTGCCGAAGAAGACGAAGGTTGCCTTTTATATATAGCCTCTGCTATTTTAAAGAAAATCGGGTTATCAGTACAATCTTCATTTTCACGCTCTTTAGAAAGTATTTTTACAGCTCTTCTCAGCCAAATTTCATTATTCTTATTGGCCTCAAAAGTCTTTTCATTGTAAATCAACTGGAGTTTTTGACAAGTGGCAATAGGACCCAATATCTTCTCAATGTTAGATTCCACATCATCGTAACGTTTTAATTCGCGTTCGGCTTTAGCCAGTTCTTTCTTTTCTTTTTCTGTGATAGTATCTGATTCTTGATTTTCCCGGTATTTGCGTATTTCTCGGTTAAGGGAATTGTTATTTACTTCGATGCCTTCCATTACTATGTTATATGTTTCAAAAACATTTGCTATTTCAAATATCTCCTTATTGAAAAGACGGGCCGCAGAAATGAAGAAACCATTGTAAAAAGCAGCACTCTGTTCCAGACCCCCTATCTCGATTGCTTTCTTAAATAATTCATATGCCGCTCTATTACTATCCGGTAAATACTGCATTATGCTCAGGGCTTTTTTACCGTATATATAGTCTTCTTTACCAGGAAAATACTTTAAACGGTTATCGTAAACTTCTATCAATAATTTGATGTACTCCATCTTTTTGGCTTCATCTTCTGTTTTTTTGATTTTATTTTCAACTATGGAAGGACCATATATGAAGTTGTTTTTACTAGACGCTGGACAGTTGTGGTACACATAGCTCCAACTTCCGAAAGCGTCATCGTAATTTTTGCTTTTAGCATATTCGTAGTAAACATAGAGGTTCTCGCGACACTTAATGCTATCTTCCCCCCATTTTGATTGAGCATTGATAAGGTTGCTAAGACTAAACACAGCGATGAGAATTGAAAATAACTTTTTCATATGACTAGCTTTTGGTGCTCAACGATATTTGTATTTAATAAACCATTTGTCATTCAGGGTAAGTCCTATATTTATATTCAAGTAATTTTCGAGAATAAGGTTGTTATCCAGCGTACCTCTTCTTCCAAGTATCACCCCTAGGTTAATTGTATTGATCTTTACTTCGCCAGGAGTCGTGCCTCTCTCTTTTATAGGTAACCCCAGCCCAAAACTAATGCCATAATTTTGCAGTTGGATTGCATGAAGACTAATCGGTAGCTGCTCATAAAAAGCCCCCAGCCTATATTCGATATTGATTAGATAAGAATGGCTACGCTTCAACCTATTAAACGTATAACGAGGCTTAAGGTACCCTCCCAATTGAAAGCTGAAAGCGTCCTCTAGCTCTTGCTTGCCAGAATAGCTAACATACCCTGAGCCGAAATACAATTCCATATCAGCACTAATCAGCCAAGCATAATTTAAAATCTGCTCGTCTTTTTTACCCCAGCTTATCCCCAGGCCCATTTCACCAGGCAAGGTAACATTACCCGACTGTTTACCACTGCTAGCAAGGGTATCCAGTTTTACGACGCCTGAGTAAGTGTAGTCATATTTACTGATGTCGGCGGCAATTTTTTGGCTGTTGTTAAAGTAGAAGCCCAACCCAAGTTGGGTTTCATTGGCAAAATCTCGTTGATATTGAGCTCCATATTTTAATTGTATTCCCTTTAAACTAGTTGACTCTTCTGAACGGGTGTCAACAGTACTGTTCTCCCACTCTCTATTACTCACATCAGCTAGACTGCCAAAAAGAAAAGCAGTGTTAACACCTACGGCTAAGCCCTCAGCTACTTTAAAAGAGTTACCCCAAATCAGTTGGTTGATACCACCATTGCCTTCAAAATTATCTGTTATTAAAGAACCATTGGTCAGGTATCGTTCAGTAGTGATGTTGTATCCTCTAAAGCTGTAGGGTTTCAAGGCAATAGCAGTTCCCCACCAGCCAGTAAAAGGAATACCCACTGAAAAATAGCGCAAACTACTGGTACTGTTTTCTATGGCAATTTCGGGATTCGACTGCTTTTGCCTTAACAATTCGACCTCAAAACCCATCTCAAAAGTAGTTAATGCTAAATTACTGTAGCTAGCGGGGTTAGAAAGATTAATAAATAATTTATCCGGCAAACCAATAGCAGATTTGCCCATAGCAAGTCCCCTAGAAAAATTGTTGGAATAAAGTTCTCCAAGCCCTACTTTTGAGTAAGGTGAAACAGAATTATTCTGAGTAAAAAGGGAAGTCGGTAAAATAAAAAAGGGGAATGCTAAAAACCCCCTAAAGCCTTTCAGCATTATACTCGAGGATATAATTAAGCCCTATCAACACAAAATCAGGCACTGCAAAGATGGTGTTTTTTACCATTTCATTCAATAAATAAGCATCTCCTCCGGTGATTACGGTTATCAATTTAGGGTAACGCTTGTCGTACTCCTTCATTACACCGTCCACCTCTTTTTGGGTACCTTTAACAGCACCTGATAACAGTGAGCTTCTGGTAGAATTACCTATAAGCTCTAATGGTTCTTTCAAGTCTAGGATGGGTAGGTTAGCAGTAAACTGATGCATAGCTCTAATCCTCATGTTAAATCCTGGGCTGATGGCTCCACCTAAATATTCGCCTTGCTGATTAATAAAATCATAAGTAATACAGGTTCCCGTGTCTATTATTAACACATTTTTTCCGGGATATTTTGAAGTTGCTGCACTCACCAGGGCTAAGCGATCTAAACCGAGAGTTTGAGGGGTAAGGTATTTATTTAAGAATGGAAATTTTAGCAAATGATCCATCTCAAGCCAGGGGAAAGGGCTTTGGAATAGAAAATCCGGAAAATCCTGACTTACGCTAGAATAAATGCCGTGAATAATTTCGGGATAACGCTGCAATATATCTTTTATAAAGTCCTTCTCCAGCCCTTTTTGTCTGATGATTTCGATCGGTTGATTATTCTGAAACACTGCTATTTTCACCAGAGTATTCCCCCTATCGACAATTAAGTTCATTAGCAAGGATTCATTGTGAGATGCAAAGGTAAGAGGCTGAAGTCTTTCTAGGTTCAAGGGAGAAAATACTTACATTTATGCCCTTAATTAGGCATGAGGTGCCATAGCTCAGTTGGTAGAGCAAAGGACTGAAAATCCTTGTGTCACTGGTTCGATTCCAGTTGGCACCACCTAAATAAGTCTGCACCATGAGAAGCACTGTCTGTCGGGGAAAGGTGGATTTGGATATTTTGCCTCATAGCATACAGATGTTAATATGATCCGGTATTAGTTTAAATATAATCTAACGTCTAGACTTGTCAGATAATATACTTTTAAAGACGTTACGACGTTACGAAAGTTGCTTAATGAAATTTTGATGTTAGAAAATCAACTAATTGCTCTCTTAAGCCTTTAATATATTTGCATCTACTCATGAAAAAATCTATAAAGGGATTTTCCAAACTTTCTAAAGAAGGGAGAATGGAGTGGCTGGTTGAAAACTATTTCAGAGATAAACAAAGAGCAATTGACCTCTTAAAAAGTTATTGGCACAAGGACAAAAAAATACAGAAACTATACGATGAATTCATAGAAAATGCCATTAGTAATTTTTTTATCCCTTTTGGCATAGCTCCTAACTTCCTTATTAACGGCAAGCTGTATGCAATTCCCATGTCTATTGAAGAAAGCTCGGTTGTGGCTGCTGCTGCTAAGAGTGCTTTTTTCTGGATGAAAAGAGGGGGTTTTAAAACTAATATTATATCTACCGTTAAAATAGGTCACGTACATTTCTTTTACAAAGGAGATTCGATTAAACTTCGGTCTTTCATAGAAGAGCATAATCGGCGTTTTTTTGATGATACTGCTTCCATTACGGCAAACATGCGTGCCCGTGGAGGAGGTATAATCAGTATACGACTAGTAGACAAAACTGCTGAAATTGATAATTATTTCCAACTGGAAGCTCGCTTTGAAACTTGCAATTCCATGGGGGCAAATTTCATAAATTCTTGTTTAGAACAGTTTTCCAAAACCCTCGTCCACGGCATTAATCAATCTGAAGACTTTACTGAAAAAGAATTACAAGTGATAATGTGTGTTCTCTCTAACTATACTCCTGAATGTATAGTGCGATCGGAATTATCTTGTCCGATAGAAAAGCTAAAAGACAGTTCTGGAATAAATCCTAAGGAATTTGCTGAAAAATTTGCCTGTGCTGTACAAATAGCCGAAGTGGAACCTTACAGAGCCACTACTCATAATAAGGGAATCATGAATGGCATTGATGCTGTAGTTATTGCCACCGGTAATGATTTCAGAGCCGTAGAAGCAGCCTGTCATACTTATGCTTCCCGTAGCGGAAAATACCATAGCCTTACTCACTGCGAAGTAAAAGATGATATTTTCAAATTCTGGTTAGAAGTTCCCCTAGCCCTGGGAACAGTTGGAGGGTTAACCAGCCTTCACCCCATGGTAAAGTTATCATTGGAAATGCTCGATAATCCTACTACTCTAGAATTAATGTCTATTATTGCCAGTAGCGGGTTAGCGCAAAATTTCGCTGCTTTGAGAGCACTGACAACTACTGGTATCCAAAAAGGACACATGAAAATGCATCTGCTCAACATTCTCAACCAGCTAGAAGCCACTGAGGAAGAGAAAAACACTGTCGTAGAATATTTTAAAGACAAAGTGGTTTCATATAGTGAAGCCGTTAATAAATTCTGTGAGTTGCGTGGTATTAAAAGCCCGCAACACTTGATAAAAAACAAATAATACTTTGACCTCATCCCGGTTCTCTGCCAACGGTAAATTGCTTTTAACGGGGGAGTACAGTGTATTAGAGGGAGCGCTCGCTTTGGCTGTTCCCATCCGTTTTGGGCAGCAACTGGAATATCGAGCCGGAGGTAAAAATCTGAGCTGGGAGAGTTATGATGCAGAAAATAATTGCTGGTTTAGAGCCACCTTCTCACAAAATGGGGATATCATTAGTTCTTTAGATCTTGAAAAGGGCACATTTCTTCAAAAGATTTTAATACAGTCCATCGAGCTTACTGCTAATCCTTTGCCCACCGGTTTAATAAAAACTCATCTTGATTTTCCCAATAACTGGGGCTTAGGTAGTAGTTCAACCTTAATTTATCTCATTAGTCAATGGCTGGATATCAATGCTATGAAATTGTTTTTCAACACAATGTCCGGTAGCGGTTATGATGTAGCCTGCGCGGGAGAAAAGCAAGCCATTCTCTACCAGCTTAAAGGCAAAACGGAGACCAATTGGGATACTACAGATTTATCTAAGATACTCAAGCAGTGTTATTTTATTTATCTCAACCAAAAAAAGCTGTCTGCTGCTGAGGTTTTAAGAAGCAGTAAAGATAAAATTGAGCCCTCGCTCATTAAAAAAGTAAGTGAGCTAAGTAAGCAGTTTACCGTGGTGGAATCTCTCGATGAATTGGCTAGTTTCATTGAAGAGCATGAAAATATAACTGCTACAGTTAACCGCTTACAACCAGTAAAACAGCGCCTTTTTCCAGATTACGATGGAGCAGTGAAATCTCTGGGGGCTTGGGGGGGTGATTTTATCATGGCTTTAGGTAACAATACTCCCGAATATTTTCGCCAAAAAGGGTATCCCACACTGTTTAAATTTGATAATATTACGCTGAATAAGTCGATAAGCTCAACTTAAGCTTATTTTGTCTAGTATTTTATCACATAATATCTTAAAATTACAAATTTATTTGTCAGTTATGATTAAAAATAAATTTTACTTGCTATCGCTCTCTCTTCTTCTATTGTATTCTCCACTTAAAGGGGAACACTTAGTCGGAGGAGAGCTAGTCTATGAATGTCTTGGAAATAATAATTATAAAATTACTCTTATTATGTACCGGGACTGCTTTTCTAATGGAGCTGCTTTTGATCAAAAAGTTACAATTACTATATATGACGCCTTTAATGTGATAGTAGCTGATTTATTTGTGCCTATACTAAGCCAGGTATACATGCCAATTATAAATCCTAATAGCTGTGTCATCTTACCTCAAACTGTTTGCGTAGAAAAAGCCATTTATGAACATACTGTTCAGCTAGATCCGATTTTGGGGGGCTATACTATAACCCACCAGCGGTGTTGTCGTAATACCACTATAGCGAATGTTTCTAACAACCCTAGTCAATGGGGTAGTACCTATACGACCAGTATACCGTCTAATGATTTTAGCTGTAATAGCAGCCCGAAATTTAAAAATGAGCCGCCAATTGTATTATGCCTACGAAAGGATGTTCAATTAGACTTAAGTGCAAAGGAACCTGATGGAGATAGTCTTTCTTACGAATTTTGTCATCCTTTACATGGAGGAGGAAGGGGGCGTGTAGCCCCCAGTCCAGCTTCTCCTCCTCCTTATCAGAAAGTACCATTTCTCTCTAGTTTTTCTAGCTCCTTTCCTATAAGTTCTTTTCCTCCTTTTCAAATTGACCCACAAACTGGAATTTTAACTGGAACACCTACTCAGGTGGGTCAGTTTCTTTTTGCTATATGTGTAAAGGAGTATCGCAATGGAGTTTTAATCAGCCGAATAAGACGAGATTACCAGTTTAATATTAGCGGAGATTGCGAGACTACTACTGCAATAATTATTGATCAATCCACTGACCCTTCAACTCTTTGCGGTGGTAAGACCATTGGTTTTGATCAAAGATCTCTCTTTGCATCAACCTATTATTGGGACTTTGGCGATAGTAGCATTACAGCTGATACCAGCAGGCTACCTTCTCCAACTTATACTTACAGGGACACTGGAACTTATAATGTAATGCTGGTGGCTGATCCTTATACTACTTGTGCAGATACATCTTATAGCTTATTCAGGGTTCATGACTCGCTTCGAATCAATTTCTCTTATAAAGGCTTGGATTGTTTTGAAGATCATTCACTAGACTTTACAACAAATGGAGTATGGGGGACCAGCGCTGAAATTACTTGGAATTTTGGAGGACCTACTAGATCTGGAAATATTTTAACCGGTGTTGAAAATCCGAAAAATGTAAAATTTCTGTTTCCAGATAATTACATCGTTACAGTAACCGTGAGGGACAATCATGGTTGTGCAGATTCTTCCCGTGAACATATTCGTTTAATTACAAAATCTGTTCTAAAGCACCATGTTCCCATCACTAGAGGTTGTCCTCCTGTGGTGATTAATTTTACCGATAGTAGTGAATCTGAAGTTCAACTATACCATTTTTGGAATTTTGGAGATGGTGGTTTTTCAGAAGAGCAAAACCCCATTCATAGTTATAGTGAACCGGGATTATATAGTGTTACTCATTCCGTAATCAGTAAAGAGGATTGTATCGACACAGTAACCGGCACTTTTCCCGAGGTTATAGAAGTCTTTCCTCAGCCATTTTCTGCTATAAATGTAATCCCAGAAGTATCAGAATTTCCGGAATCTCACTTTACTATAAACAATGCGAGCCAAGAGTATACTACTAGTAAAACCTACTTGCCTTTTGGCAGTCCTATTGAGAACTTAACTTCACTGGATTTCAATATAGGAGATACGGGTAGCTATAAGATTATTCACATTGTTTATAATCAATTCAACTGTAAGGATGCAACAATAAAAGAAATTCGAGTAGAAATTCCGGCTAAAATTTTTATTCCCAATGCTTTTACTCCTAATAATGATGGAATAAATGATGTTTTAGGCTTTTCTGTTTCAGGCATTAGAAATTTTAAACTTGCCATTTTTGATCGATGGGGAAATGCGGTATTTAAAACTACCTCTACGGATAATTTGTGGAATGGGAAAGATTTGAACACAGGAAAACTTCTAAATACAGCTGTCTATACTTACATAGTTAACGCTACCGTTAAAAGGACCAATGAAATAATAAGTCAGCGTGGGTTTATTACTCTTATACGTTAGTATATCGCTGTAAATATGGAAGACGGAAAAGCATATTGAATTAACCATACTTTAAATCCGCTAAACAAGATTTTCTCTTCTCAGCAATAAATAATTTGCCTAACTAGAAAATACTAGAGTCATCACAGAAAGAGTATAGAAACTAGGTATTTTTCATTTCCGAGATTTAAGTAACAGAAACAGGAGATAATAGAGGTATCCGCTCAAACTACCAAAAACAACTCCGCCTATTACATCCCCCGGAAAATGTACTCCGAGATATATGCGGCTATAACTAATCATAGCAGCCCATAACAATAGAAGACAGAAGGAGAAACGGTAGAAAGGTATAAGCATAAGCCCGCCCAAAACAGCTATACCAAACGCATTAGAGGCATGAGAACTCACAAAACCATATTTGCCACCACAGCTTTTTTTTACCAGTCGTATTCGTCCTTTAATATCTTCATGGTAACAGGGTCGTAATCTTTCAAATTGTTCTTTGAAAAGCCGAGTGCTACCTTGATCAGTGCTAAGAGTGTTGAGAATAATAGATAGCAACGCAATAAAGAAAACTTTGCGAGATAATTTTCGGTATAACAAATACAACAATACTGCATAAAGCGGAAACCAGGTAAATACTTCAGAGACCTCTATCCAGAAGGAGTCCCAGCCTTTTGTACCTAAATTATTGAGGTAGAGAAATAGTTGTTTATCCCACTCTAATAGCTGCCTCACTGTTAGTTATTTAAAGCTTTCCAAAGCTTATCCTTTAATTCAGTAATACCATGTCCATTCATTGAAGATATGAAAAGCCAATTCAAATCAACAGGTAATCTCAATTTTAATTGCTCAGCCATTTCAGCTTTTAGTTCAGCGTGTAACATATCTGATTTGGAAATAGCCAATATTCTTTGCTTGCTCAATAGCTCGTGATTATACTTCTCCAATTCCCCCAGGAGAATATTATATTGTTTTCCGATGTCTTTAGCATCAGCGGGAACTAAAAATAACAAAATAGAATTCCTTTCAATATGTCTCAAAAAGCGATATCCTAAGCCCTTGCCTTCATTGGCCCCCTCTATAATTCCCGGAATATCAGCCATTACAAAAGACCAAAAACTGTCGTAGGAAACAATCCCTAGGTTGGGGGTCAAGGTGGTAAAAGGATAATCTGCAATCTCTGGTTTGGCAGCTGTTAATGTAAATAATAAAGTAGACTTACCCGAATTGGGAAAGCCGACTAAGCCCACATCAGCCAGTATTTTTAGCTCTAATATAGACCAACCTTCTTCTCCTAGCTCCCCCTGCTGTGCAAAACGAGGAGTTTGAAAAGTAGAAGACTTAAAGTGGATATTTCCCAATCCTCCTCTTCCACCTTGCTTTAATATTTTTTCTTCTCCTTCACTGGTGATTTCAAAAAGGAATTCTCCAGTATTAGCGTTGCGAGCCACAGTACCTAGCGGCACTTCCAGAATTTCATCTTTTCCTTGAGCTCCGACCATTTGGTTGCGACCACCATTAGCACCAGTACCTGCTTTTACATGTTTGCGATACTTAAGATGTAATAGAGTCCACAATTGTCGATTTCCGCGTAAAACTACATGTCCTCCCCGTCCCCCATCTCCTCCATCAGGCCCTCCTTTGGGAGTAGAGCGATTCCTATGCAGATGAGTTGAACCGGCCCCTCCCTTACCTGATTTACAATGAACTTTTACGTAGTCAATAAAGTTATCAGTCATTAATCTGCCTTATCCTTATTAATAAGTTGCTTTAGCTTGTCGAATACTTCCAGAACCTTCCCGAAACCGTTAATGCTATGAAACTTATCTTGTTTTCGATAATACTTTTTCAAAATTTCTGTTTGTTCTTCATAAGTCTCTAAACGCTTTTTTATTATTTCTTCATTCTGATCGTCAGTTCTATCGCTGTTTTTACCTCTTTCTAGCAGGCGTCTTATAAGCTCTTCTTCCGGTACTCCCAGGACTATTGCTATTGTAATGGACTCGTCTATTTCTGAAAGAAATCTATCAAGGGCTTTTGCTTGCTCTTCCGTACGTGGAAACCCATCGAAAATAAAACCTCTGGTATTTTTACTGCATTTGACCTGTTGGCAAATCATACCAGCTACCACATCATCCGGCACTAGCTTACCGGCATCAATTAAAGATTTGGTTTCTAGCCCCAATGATGTACCTGTTTTGATCTCTGACCTAAGTAAATGACCAGTTGAAAGATGGTGTAATTTATATTTTTTGACTAAATTTTTAGATTGAGTTCCCTTTCCCACTCCAGGAGGACCAAACAGTATGATATTTAGCATTTCAAAAACTAAAATTTATACAACTAACCTACCTGTTAGCAATTAGCTGAGTTGTATTGGTGAACAAAATTAATAATTTCATACTCTATAGATTAGCGGTTAAATTTCATATACCTATAATTTATATTTTTGTCGCTTAGCTATATTATTAAATGGTCAATACTTACGGTGTTATTATGGCCGGTGGTGTCGGTAGTCGATTTTGGCCGGTTAGTACCCGTGAATTTCCCAAGCAATTTCATGATATTCTAGGAACTGGTGAGACACTACTACAGCAAACTTTCCGCAGAGTCCTAAAAATAACTCATGCCGATAAAATCATTGTTATAACCCACAGAAGTTACCAAAAACTGGTAGCTGAACAGCTAACTGAACTCCCAGAAGAAAATATTATTACCGAGCCAATCCGCAGGAATACAGCACTCTGCATTGCATATGCCGCTTATAGAATTCGGGGCAAAGACCCAAATGCCACTATGATAGTGGTGCCTTCGGATCATCTCATAACTAATGAAGATGAATTCGTAAGAATAACAAAAGTTGTCTTAGAGCAGGCAGCTACCTTGCCTCATCTCTACACTATTGGAATTAAGCCTAAAGGACCGGATACTGGTTACGGCTATATTCAGTATATAGATCAGAAAAAAGTTTCATCTTCCAAAATAAGAAAAGTGAAGACTTTCACTGAAAAGCCTACTCAAAAGTTGGCTCAACAATTTTTGAATAGTGGCGATGTTCTATGGAACTCCGGTATTTTTATTTGGAATGTACCTGGTTTTATTAAAGAGATTGAGGAACATATTCCTGATTTATTTGCAACATTAGAGAGTGGCAAAAAAGTATTTGGTACTAGAAAAGAAGAAGCCTTTGTTAATGAAGTATATCCCGATTGCCAAAATGTTTCTATTGATTACGCCCTGCTCGAAAAATCTCATCATGTCTATGTAATACTTTCCGATTTTGGCTTTAGTGATCTGGGAACTTGGGGCAGCCTTTATCATCAAATAAAACATGATGAAAATCAGAATGCCGCTTTTTCCAGTAACGTAATGTTTTATGGTAGTAAGAATAATATTGTAAGACTACCTAAAACCAAACTAGCAGTAATAGAAGGTTTAGAGGGTTATATAATTGTTGATCAAGGTGACTTTCTCCTGATCTGTAAAAAACAACACGAACAGCTCATTAAATCTTTTGTGAGGGACATTAAACTCAAATATGGCAGTTATTACACTGGTTTATAATCAGTTAACACTTAGATCTGATATTATCATTAAAATTAGGTATGTTTAACTAAAGATACATTACCACCCTTCGATTTAATAGAATTTCGATTTACAAAAAATACTATCTTTCTAAACTAACCGTGACCCTAATATTTTTGATTAGGAACAGATTGAATCTAGGTTTAATTTGTCACATAGTAACGCCTTCCATGCTTCATAAACCCTATTTTCATCCAAAAACTCTTTGGCATATTGATGCAATTGCTCTCTAGTTTTCAGGCTATCAGTGGAGGTTTCAAATATTTGCTTTATGCGCGAATGCTCAACAAATTTCTTTAACTCCTCTTCCGTAGGGAGTTTCTTTATATTCCCCAGCTTACCCAGATCATTCCCGTTAAGGAAAGCACTTTCTTTAATTCTTTTGGGAATTTGATCTACTCCAATTCCAAGAGTAAGAGGTTTTTCTACTTGAAAGAGATTTCCTCCATGAGCACGACAATACCAGTTGCCGCCCATTCGGCCTACCAGATCAATTTTTTCCTGGTTGATGAGTCCATTTTCATCCAGTAATTTTTTATTAATGTGCATTAAAACCACCTCACAAATGATTAGGTTACCAGCTCCACCATTTTCTCCAAGGGCAATAATATCATTTACTTTGCATTCAAATTGCACTGGTGATTCTTTTACCCTTGGAGGTTTCACTTTTACAGAACTAACTTGAGTAAGACCTGACTTGATAAATTCATTCACTTTGCTAGGATACTCAGTGGAAGCTAGAGAAGCTTGTTGCACGATATCGTAATTCACTACATTAATAACCACTTCATTGGTTGTCCGCACATTGCGCAAAGTATCTTTAATATTGTTGTTTCGAACTTTGCGTGCCGGAGAAAAAATCAATATGGGTGGATTGGAACTGAATACGTTAAAGTAGCTGAAAGGACTCAGGTTAGGGGTTTCTTTATTATCAACGGTACTGACAAAAGCGATAGGTCTTGGTCCAACGGAACCCAACAGGCAAGCATGAGCTGTTTTTCCATCTAGTTTATTAAGGTCAAAAGTTTTTTCCATAAAGGCATTAAAAGAAAGAAAATTAGCTATCCAAAAAAGAGCGGGGAAAACGTGTGTATGAAAGAGCAGGACACTTGTATCTTTGCACTTATGCGAGCGTGGTGGAATTGGTAGACACGCTAGACTTAGGATCTAGTGCCGCAAGGTGTAAGAGTTCGAGTCTCTTCGTTCGCACTATTGGCCAACAGTTATTTTTTCAATCAGCACTTTTTCTTTGCATATCTATTGACAGGGATTTTAAATCGAATTTTTCTTTGCTAAAAATAGTTGAAAGGTTATATTTATAATTAATATAAAGCCCTCTTTAAAGAGGGCTTTATGAGCAAATATCATCACTACTACATCATTCCACCACCAGGCGGCATTCCACCACCCATTCCAGGTCCGGCAGGCTCATCCTTTGGAACTTCAGTAACAGTAGCTTCTGTTGTCAATAACATTCCTGCCACAGAAGCAGCATTCTCTAAAGCTACACGAACCACCTTAGTAGGATCTATGATTCCGGCTTCATACATAGTTTCATATGCTTCGGTTTTGGCGTTGAAACCAAAATCATCTTTGCCTTCTTTTACTTTATTCACTACTACTGAGCCTTCCAAGCCAGAGTTAATTGCAATTTGACGTAATGGATCTTCAATAGCGCGCTCCACAATATGAATCCCGGTAGTTTCGTCATCGCTATCTCCTTTAAAATCCTGCAGAACAACGGCAGAACGAATCAATGCTACACCACCACCTGCAACAATGCCTTCTTCAATAGCAGCACGAGTAGCGGCCAAAGCGTCTTCTACACGATCTTTCTTTTCTTTCATTTCTATCTCAGAAGCAGCGCCTACGTAAAGTACAGCTATACCGCCAGCTAATTTAGCAAGACGTTCTTGTAATTTTTCTTTGTCGTAATCAGAAGTAGTAGTTTCAACTTGAGCTTTGATTTGATTTACACGAGCTCTAATATCATCAACTGACCCCCCACCATTAACAATAATAGTATTGTCTTTATCGATGGTTACTTTTTCAGTCGTACCCAACATGTCAACAGTAGTATTTTCGAGCTTAAATCCTCTTTCTTCTGATATTACCGTACCTCCAGTAAGAATGGCAATATCTTCGAGCATTGCCTTTCTGCGATCGCCAAAACCAGGAGCCTTAACCGCCGCTACTTTAAGACTTCCACGGATTTTATTGACTACTAAAGTAGCTAAAGCTTCACCATCTAAATCTTCTGAAATGATTAAGAGAGGCTTGCCACTTTGTGCTACTGGCTCTAGAACGGGAAGAAGTTCTTTCATGTTGCTGATCTTTTTGTCATAGATCAGAATATGTGGATTCTCTAATTGAGTGACCATTTTATCAACGTCCGTTACAAAATGTGGAGAAAGATAACCCCGGTCGAATTGCATACCTTCTACTACTTCTACGTAAGTGTTTGTTCCTTTGGCTTCCTCAACAGTGATAACTCCTTCTTTTTCTTTTCTCACTTTGCTCATTGCCTCGGAAATTAGCTTACCGATGGCGTTATCATTATTAGAGGAAATAGCTGCCACCTGCTCAATTTTATCGTAGCTATCACCTACTTCTTTAGATTGACTGCGCAGGTCCTCAATTATTTTCTCCACTGCTTTATCAACTCCTCTTTTAAGGTCCATAGGAGAAGCACCGGCAGCTACATTCTTCATTCCATGACTGTAGATACCCTGAGCTAAAATAGTAGCAGTAGTAGTACCATCACCTGCCACATCAGAAGCCTTAGAAGCCACCTCTTTTACCATTTGAGCTCCGAGGTTCTCCACTTTATCTTCTAATTCTATTTCTTTGGCTACGGAAACCCCGTCTTTAGTTATGGTAGGCGAGCCAAATGATTTTTCAATAACAACATTGCGTCCCTTTGGACCCAAGGTAACTTTTAGTGCGTTAGCAAGAATATCTACACCTTTCTTAAGAGCATCTCTAGCTTTGATATCAAATTTTATTTCTTTAGCCATGATTATAATATGGTTTTTAAGTTCTTAATGATTTTAGTTTTAAAAATGACGTTTTGGATTAATCTAGGATAGCAAATATGTCTGATTCTCGCATAATCAAGTAATCTCTACCCTTATGCTTGATTTCAGTTCCACTGTATTTACCGTAAAGAATAGTATGCCCAGCTTTTACTGTCATTGGCTCATCCTTTTTTCCATTACCTACTGCCACCACCTTACCTTGTTGCGGTTTTTCTTGGGCAGTGTCAGGAATTATAATTCCTGATACAGTTTTAGTTTCAGCAATATCAGGCTCTACGAGAACTCGATCTGCTAATGGTCGAACATTTAATTCACCCATCTGTTTATTGATTTTTAGTTAAACTTAATTTTTTAATATTCACGCTGGAAATCATCATAAAGTATGCCAAAGAATATCGTCAGTTATTTTCTGAATAAAAATGCCACCTTGTCATAGGCAAGCTAGTAGTAATATTATATGTATCATGAAGGTGTTTATATTATAGTTCAACAGCAGTTTTTTCTTATTCGTCGTCTATGCTTTGAGGCAAACTTTTTTCAATAGCTTCTTCTCCTTGCGGAATAGCTGGTACTTGAGGAGTTGCCGGGGCAGAACCTACTTCTTCAATTATTTCTAAATCAGCGGATTCTGAAACCCCTTGTCGAGGAGTAAAAATAGCATTTGTAGCCAATACCAATACTACTAATACTATAGCTAATGTCCAGGTTCCTCTATCTAAAAAGTCCGTTGTTTTCTTTACTCCACCAAAAATCTCGGTTCCGCCTCCTCCTAAAGTTGAACTCAATCCTCCTCCTTTAGGGTTTTGAATCAGCACAATCACAATTAGTAATATAGAGGTTATAATAATAAATGTAGATAGCAATAATGTCATGGCTCCTTCTTAGTTTTTAAATTACTTGGAATCAATTTCTCAATTTTTGGCCAGCAAAAAAACTACTTTTTTCTGGATACTTCAATTTCAAAACCTCATAAGTTTTAATGGCTCTATCATTAATGTTTTTGCTCTAAGTATACTTTAGCCAGGATTTATGTAACTAATGAGTTATTGTCATTACTTAGTTTATCTATATTTATTTATGTGAGATACCCCCGCATATTCACTGGCCACTTTGCTTTTTAAGCTTTGGGATTTTTTTCCAAAAAGACATGCATCAACTCTATTTTGTTCTCAACATCCGCGGGATTTGCTCCCTTTGAAGTGTTTCCTTGTCTTGTCTCATCCTCTCGAAATACTTTACCCATTCGTTAAAGGAATGAGATGTATTTATATCAAAACTATTTTCTCGCTCTTCCGTTGAAATATTCAGAGTTTCGTTAATGGCTTTTTCCTGATTACTAGTTTCTGTTGAATGCTCAGGTTGTTCTTGTTCAAGAGATAGTAGTTTAGCTTCAGTCTTTTCTTGGCCGTCAATAGTGATATTCTCCGAAATTTCAATAGAAGACTTAATTTGGCTTTGGTTTTCTTCAACTGTCTTAGATTTTAATTCACTATCTTTATTACTTCTTTATTCTTTAGGTTTTTTAGGTTTTAAAGAAGCCAATTTTTTATCTTCAAAGTCTTTAATTGTAGCCTGCGATTTCTCTCTGGTATAGTTTTCATCCTTTCTACTTAGTTAGGTAGATTATTATCAAGGTTAGGTTCTTTATCTTCTTGGGTTTCCTCTAATTTCCGAGGCTGATAATTCATTAGCTGTTCTTTGGTCTTTGGACTCCACTCCTTTTTTCCTCGCATAACGACTCATACTGAATGGGTTCTCTCTCAGGTATTACGAGGCTATCTTCAGTCATACTATCGATTTTTAGGTCAGATTTAACAATGTTCTTCCCATTTGAAAGAGTTCAAACGGAACTGAGCGATCATTAGTTAAAACAGAGCTTTTTTCCAACTGCTGATTAAAGAAGTGCTCGCTAGATTGACATAAACGAAGAGCATGTAAAAGTTGAATGAGTTGGCTGTAAGGGTAACCCCATGCCAGCTTTTTGAGATCATCCAAATTCCTCTCTGCTACGTTAATCCGTATTTTCAAGAATTTCTATATATTCATGGGTGGTCATTTTACCAATCTCCGATTGTCTCGTTTAATATATTTTCTGATAATTCAGCCGTAACCTGATCAAGTAGCACTTCTTCTTGACTTGAAAGATCAGCCTCTGCAGGGAAATCAACATAGCGGGAAAAGTTTTTTCCAAAGCTTTTTTTAGGTTTAGATCTGTTGGTAAAGATAACATTTACAACAACAGTGAGCCGGTTCTGAGCTACAGCTCCAATATCTGAAGCCTGCACATTTAAAGGTTCTATGCGATAGTCAATAACGGATCCTTCAAAAGCCATATCTCCCTGCTCATTCACTAACCGAAGAGGAGTTTGTTGAACAAAAATATCCCGTATAGCATCCGTTAATTTTTGACTTAACTGAGGTTGCACCAGGTCTGCATAATTTTGAAATAGCTGAATGGATACTGTTTTGGCTTCTCCCACATCTCCGCCTGTAAAAGAATATCCTCCTGAACAACTGCTAAGAACGGCTAATAAATAAAACAAATATGCCGTTAAGCGATCCATTACAGGTTATATTGTTTTATTTTTCTGTAAAGTGTTCTTTCGGATATTCCAAGTTTTTTGGCAGTATCTTTTCGCCTATTTTTATTTCTGTCTAGAGCTTTGCGTATAAGTTCAACCTCTTTATCTAAAAGAGAGAGGTTTTCTTCTTCTACTGCTATGGTTTCTTGCTCGGCCTTATAAGCTTTGGGACGTACTTCAGTATTTTCTTGTTTGTAAATAGGAAGATAGTTAGCTTCTGGAAAGGTTTCTGATTCCCTTTCCCGCTTGCCATATATTTTGTGGATGAGGTTACTATTATTCTCCTGAAACTGCGAAGGCACACCATTTTTTATTAATTCTAAAGTTAATTTCTTCAGATCATTAAGATCACTTTTCATGTCGAAAAGCACTTTATATAATATTTCTCTCTCGCTGTTAAATTCGCTTTTTAAATCTTTCCTCGAATAAACGGCCGGCAAATCAGATTTTCCTAAATCCGGCAAATAAAACAATACAGCTTCTCTTCCTATTTCTCTTTCTTTCTCTACTACTGACAGTTGTTCTGCCAAGTTTCTCAACTGGCGAATATTACCGGGCCAAGAATAATTTTTTAGCAACTCAGCTGCATCCGGGGTAAGCTTGATAGGAGGAAGATGATATTTATCTGAAAAATCGACTACAAACTTGCGGAAGATTAAATGAATATCTTCTTTTCTATCACGCAGCGCTGGAATTCTGATCTCAACAGTATTAAGCCTGTAGTAAAGATCTTCACGGAACTTCCCTTTTTTAATAGCTTCAACCAAATTTGCATTAGTAGCAGCTGTTATTCTCACGTCTGTTTTCTGGATTTTAGACGACCCTACTTTAATAAATTCTCCTGTTTCCAGCACTCGTAGTAGTCTTACCTGAGTTGCCAGAGGTAACTCACCTACTTCGTCTAAAAAAATGGTTCCTTCGTTTGACTCTTCAAAATAACCTTTACGGGTCCCAGCAGCACCAGTAAACGCACCCTTTTCGTGACCAAAAAGTTCGCTATCTATGGTTCCTTCCGGTATAGCTCCACAGTTTACGGCTATAAAGGAATTATGTTTTCGATATGATTGACTGTGTATAATCCTGGTAATAACTTCTTTTCCCACTCCGCTTTCACCAGTTATTAAAACTGATATATCCGTTGAGGCTACTTGAATTGCTTTATTCAAAACCCTATCTAACCAAGACGAAGTCCCTATAATACCAAAACGGCGTTTTATATCTTGTAATGAGCTCACTTCACTTTATATTTGGGACATAACTAATTTAGAAGGATAATATCTTTGTAATTAGTTATAAGTCAATGAAAAAATAGATACCCTAAAACTAATACACTCTTTAAAGAAGGTAAATTTAGACAAATTTTATGTCTGTTTTGTGAAGATCTAAATGGCTTGTTGTAAATGGTAGATTTTAACCGCTGTAAAATGGAACAGTCAATTGCCTATCAACGATATTGAAGGTTTGTGGAAATATGCTAAAGCTAGATATATTAAGTTTAACGGGGATATACGAAAACGTGTTTTATTATATTTTGAAAGAGATCGAGTTTCGATAGAATAACCGTAAACAATGTTATATAACGCTGTTGAAAAACTTTAGGAACAATCCCTTAAACCGGTCAAGACCCTTGATTTGAATTAATAAACTTTGGGAAAGCTTACATTTAGAACCAACATTTATATTATGAAACAAATAACCTTTAGTATAAGCGGACTTTTATTGATGCTCAATGTTTTTAGCCAAGATTATGTAGAACTTTCCAAAGACTTTTTGGAAGCACTTAAAAGCGGGAAAAATAGTGATAAATATGTACGGCAGATTGCTAACATAGACCCGGATAATCTGAATAAACAGATTGATACTCAGGAAGAAAAATTGGCTTTTTGGATTAATATTTACAATGGCTTTATTCAATATAAACTCCAAAAAAATCCTAAATTGTATGAAGACCGAGGTGACTTTTTCAGGAATAAAATATTGACTATAGCAGGAGAAAAAGTGAGTTTTGATAATATAGAGCACGGAATATTGAGAAAAGGAATATCAAAATACTCAGCAGGGTATTTTAAAAATCCTTTTAATTCAAGTTGGGCTAGGCGTTATCAAGTAGAGAGAATTAATTGGCGTATTCATTTTGCCCTTAATTGTGGTGCTCATAGTTGTCCTCTCATTCAGATATATGATGACAAAACTATCTACAAACAGCTAAATGCCAGTTCTAAGCTTTATTTAAAAAGTCAAGTTCACTACGACAAAAAGCAAAAGGAAATTCACATTCCTATCCTTATGAACTGGTTTAGAGGGGATTTTGGCGGACTTAAGGGAGTAAAAAAGATTTTAAAGATAAATGGTTTTATTCCCGAAGGACAAAATCCGGACATAAAGTTTAATGATTACAATTGGGACTTGAAATTGGGAACCTTCCACGATACATGATTAGATAAGAGATACTATTATCTGACGGTTGATAGTATTTTTGCACAAAGCATTCAACCAATTTCTAAAAGCTTAAACTTGGGCTTGATGATTCTTTTTCTTGATTTAACAAGTGCTCTAACTATTACAACTCCCGGGTTTTATTTAAGATATGTTAACACATAATTTTTGTAAATTTGTGCACGCAATTGAATATAGCATAATTCAAATAAGATCAAACCGCCTGTAAAACAGAACAATGTGAGACTAAGCAACCATTCAGTTTTAAATGCGATTCCTGTACATTGCTCAACAAGGTAAATAGAGGGGTTTGCCCTGTCACTTTGGCAATTGGCATATATCTGTAACTTGGATGAAGAGGTAGGCAAAGAGCAGTTTTTAGATAAGTTGGATATGGCTGGTATGAGAAATGGGGAAGATATGGCTATTTAGGATGAGCGAAGTGAAAGCAATGAAGCATGATGAGTTATTATGAAAGTTCCGAAGTAATTTTAAGGAAGAGGATGAAACTACAGTTTCGAGTATTTAAGTGATGTTGCCATCATTATCAAAGTGAAGTTTTAAGTCTTTCTTGCAAGAACAATATCATGAGAATTGCTGTAATAGGTGGAGGGAGTTGGGCTACCGCTATGGTGAAAACTCTTATTGAAAAAGACAGTTGTGTGAGTTGGTGGATGCGTAATGGGGAGGACGTGCTTCACATAGAAAAATACCACAATAATCCCCGTTATCTCAGCTCGGTGGAACTGATAACGGAAAAAATCGATATTTCCACAGACCTCAACCAAATTGTACAGAAAGCGGAATGCCTCATTTTTGCGATTCCTTCTGCTTTTTTAAAAAATGTTTTAAAAAAGCTGGAAATTCCTTTGAAGAACAAACTGGTTTTTAGTGCTATCAAAGGTATAGTACCTGACGAAAATCTCACGGTAGGAGAATTTTTCAACGAGAAGTATGAAGTTCCCCTGGAGCAAATAGGAGTAATTACTGGCCCTTGCCATGCTGAAGAGGTAGCCTTAGAAAGACTTTCTTATCTGACGATTGCCAGTGTAAATACGGAAAATGCTACTCAGCTAGCAAAAAAGCTTAATAACGGTTTCATCAGAACTAATATTTCGAATGATATTTACGGAACAGAATACGCTGCTATATTAAAAAACATTTATGCCCTATTAGCTGGAATTTGCTATGGTCTTGGTTTCGGCGACAATTTTCAGGCTGTATTGGTAAGCAACGCCATCCGTGAAATGAAACGACTTATTCATGTTATACATCCGATTAAAAGAGATATTAACGATTCAACTTATTTGGGCGACCTTCTGGTCACAGCTTATTCTCAGTTTAGCCGAAACCGTATGTTTGGGAATATGATTGGTAAAGGTTACACTATTCGTTCTGCTATGCTGGAAATGAATATGGTAGCAGAGGGCTATTATACTGCTCGCCTTATCCCGGAGATGTGTAAAACTCACGATATAAAATTGCCTATTGCACAGGCAACTTATAGGATTCTTTACGACCAAAAGAATCCTAAGGAGATAATGATGCATTTGGCAGAAAAGTTAAGCTGAAATTTTTCGACAATATAGAAAGGTCTGTAAATTCTTTGTCTTACTCAGAATCATATCAGCGTTCATTCTCGGCAAGAACATGATTGTACGATCTTAACTTTGAAAAGAAATTATACTATGAAATACAAATTTATTCCTTATAGCAGGCTGCAAGTCAGTGATAAAAAACTGATCAAAAATAGCTCAATTTTTTACCAGCAAATGAACGAACGTAGATCAGTTCGTTATTTTACTGAGCAGGCAGTGCCAAAAGAAGTGATTGAAAATCTTATCAAAACTGCCTCTGCGGCTCCCAGCGGAGCACATAAACAACCTTGGACTTTTGTGGCCATTTCAGACCCTAAGCTCAAAAATGAGATACGCCAAGCCGCAGAAAGAAAGGAATACGAATTTTATTATGGACGTACCCCTCTTAAATGGCTGGACGACTTGGCACCCATAGGAACCGATTGGCGCAAGCCTTTTTTAGAAATTGCTCCCTGGCTCATTGTGGTTTTTAAAAAATCCCATAATAATGAGGGTAAAGGAAAGACTAGAAATTATTATGTCCAGGAATCAGTAGGTATTGCTTGCGGTTTTCTCATAGCAGCCATTCATCAAGCCGGTTTGGCTACTTTAACCCATACGCCCAGCCCCATGAATTTCTTGTCTGATATTCTCCGACGCCCAGCTAACGAAAAGCCTTTTTTACTACTTCCAGTAGGTTATCCTGCCTCGGAGGCTACTGTTCCTGACCTGAAGCGTAAATCTTTAGAAGAAGTGAGCGTTTTTTATAACATTTAAACATCGGTGCAATTATTCTACCGAAACTCGACCTCTTTCAAATGTAATAAAAAAGTTTTTATATATCCCTCTAAACTAATTATGGTCATTAACATGTTATTAAGTCGTTTATGAAAACCTCAAAAACTACAGCTTAAGGCTATCTTATAGTTAATTTCAGGAGAGCCAATATGTTGTTATTTCAGACTAAGTAATGAAAGGGTTTTTATTATTTTTACCTGCCTCAAAATTTTAATGATAAAGAACTCTTCCTTGTAGGAAATTTTTATGTTTCCACATCAAAACACGCCAATCAAAAAGTAAATTGGATTCCCGATTTTATTTCAAATTATAGCGCAAAAGAAATAATTAACACTGCTTACGAAAGAGCACTCATTTAATAAACTTTTTCCATGTATATTTTAATGATTATAATTTTTGTTATCGGATATGCAGCTATTGTTCTAGAACATAACATTCGCATTAATAAAGCAGCTTCTGCCTTAGTGACAGGAGTTTTGTGCTGGACCGTCTACATGTTAGGAGCCCATGATATTGTGAACTTCGAAGCTATTCCTCACTTTATTATTCAAATGTCCTCTGAAGAGGCTCATATTGAAGAACCAAATGAGTTGATTACTTATTATACCGAATTCCAAATTTTAGAACACTTGGGGGAAATTGCTTATATCCTTTTCTTCCTTCTGGGAGCTATGACTATTGTAGAACTGATAGATACACACGAAGGTTTTGCTGTAGTCATTGATAAAATCAAGACTACTAAAAAACTCAAGCTACTTTGGATTGTCTGTTTATTGACGTTTTTTTTTTCTGCTGCATTGGATAACCTTACCACTTCTATTGTGATGATTTCCCTCTTACGGAAGCTGATTGCTGATAAAAACGATCGCTGGTTTTTTGCCGGAATGGTAGTGATAGCTGCTAATGCAGGTGGTACCTGGTCACCTATTGGCGACGTTACCACTACTATGCTTTGGATAGGGTCGCAGGTTACTACCGGGGTTATTATTACTAAGTTAATCTTTCCTAGTTTGGTATGCTTGGTCGTGCCCTTGGCTATAGTATCTCTCCGCACGAAAGGCAATGTAAGGAGACCCATGAAAGCTGAAACTATGGAACATTACGTGAACCCAACCTTCTATCGTGAAAGAAATATTGTATTTTTCACTGGTGTTGCTGGACTGCTTTTCGTACCCGTTTTCAAAACCTACACCCACCTCCCCCCTTTTATGGGAATGATGCTGAGTCTGGGAATGCTTTGGATTATAACGGAAATTCTTCACCACAGTAAAAACCAAGAAAAAAAATTCAGACTTAGTGTAATCGGTATACTTCGAAAAATTGATACTGCCACTGTATTCTTTTTTCTCGGTATCCTTCTGGCAGTATCCAGCCTACAATCAGCAGGACAATTGAGAGAGTTGGCAGGATTCCTAGATAATATCTTTAGTACTTCAGAGCCTGGTGGGATTTATTCCATTGGGATTATCATCGGGTTGTTATCCGCTATAGTAGATAACGTGCCTCTAGTAGCAGCTACTATGGGTATGTATGACATTAGCCAAATGACCGGAAACTTTTTTGCTCAAGACGGCCTTTTTTGGCAGTTCCTCACTTACTGTGCGGGAACGGGCGGTAGTGTGTTTATTATTGGCTCGGCTGCCGGGGTTGCTGTAATGGGTTTAGAAAACATTTCCTTTGGCTGGTATCTGAAGCGCATTTCTATATTGGCCCTCATCGGTTATTTTGCCGGGGCTGGTGCTTACATTTTACAAGAAAATCTGATTTACGTTTAAACGTAAATCTGTTAATAATCCTTTGCGATGAATAATTTGCCGGAGAATAAATCCGCTACATTTGGAGCTAAATAATTTCATTATGAACATTCCTCTTTTACAGATAGGGTTGCTTAGCGACGAAACTATAGAAGAATTACCTGTGGAGAAAAATCTCAGCATTTGGGAATTGATCACCGCAAGCATTGGAGGTGTCATAATAATGAGCGTTCTACTTATTTTGTCTCTTGTAACCATTTACATTTTTATTGAGCGGATCAAAGCTATCAAGCGTTCCAACCAGATTGACAGTAACTTTATGAATCACATTAGGGATCATGTTCTCAATGGAAAGCTAGATGCTGCCAGAACTCTATGTCAAAGTCATGATAGTCCAGTAGCTCGAATGATCGAAAAGGGAATTATTCGCATTGGTAAACCGCTGAAAGACATTAGTGCCGCTATTGAAAATACTGGTAAACTGGAAGTAAGCAAGCTAGAGAAAAACCTTCCTACGCTAGCCACTATAGCCGGAGCTGCCCCCATGATTGGGTTTTTAGGAACAGTTATTGGGATGGTCTTAGCTTTTCACAAAATGGCTGCTGCTGGGGGACAGATCAATATAGAAATGCTGGCTGAAGGTATCTACATTGCTATGACTACTACTGTAGCAGGTCTTGCTGTAGGTATCACTGCCTATATAGGTTACAATTGGTTGGTAAGTCGCGTAGATAAAGTAGTTTATAAGATGGAGACCAACACTACTGAGTTTATGGACCTCTTAAATGAACCAGCCTGATGGATTTAAATCGAAAAAGCAAAGTAAGCGCTGAGTTCAGTATGAGTAGTATGACGGATATCGTTTTCCTACTGCTCATCTTTTTTATGCTGGCCTCTACCTTGATAACTACTAGTGCCCTGGACCTGGTGCTCCCCAAGAGCAAGGCACAAACTGTAAAACGCAAAGATGTAACGGTAAACATTTCACCCGATAGCCGCTTTTCAGTAAATGATAAGATTGTGAGCGAGGCTGAATTGGAACATGAAATTTTGAGACAATTGAGACAATTGAGACAAGCACAGGGAAAAGAAGATACTGTACTTATACATGCTGTACTTATACTAAGAGCCGATAAAAGCGTTCCTTACGAAAAAGTGATTAAGGTAATGGATATTGCCTATCAAAACCGCTTAAAAATGATTGCTGCTACTGATCCAAGATGATATGACTGGTAATGAAAAGAAAGAACACCGAAGAGCGTTAATAGGAACCATAATGTTCCACGGATGCCTATTAATCCTTTTCCTATTTTTAGGTCTTACTTACTATGAGCCCAAGCCTGAAGATGGCATTATAATTCATTTAGAATACTCAGAAACAGGATTAGGCAAGAAAGTCAATAGTGCTCGGGTCATACCTACTAGATCTTTTTCCGGCCAAGTACCCGATGAAAGTGAAAACAATAAGTCAAGCAAATCTCTTACCTTTACACAAGACGTGATGGACGCTCCTTCCCTGGGCACTGAAACTTCTTTCAGATTTAAAAAGGAGAATCTAGTTAAGGGTAAAAACCCTGCACAGGAAGAAGAGTTTGAGCCTAGTGATAAACTCAACAAACTTTTACAGAATGTAGAATCCAGTCAAGAAAGTAGCCAAGGGGAGAAACGAGTTCTGAGCAACCAGGGTAATTCCAAAAGGGGTAAACACAGCTGGAACCGTAACGCAGGGAAAAGCGACAGCAGAAACTACTTCTTACGAAACCGCAAAGTCCTAAAAAAACCTAAACCCAATTACGATTGCTCAGATGAAGGACGAGTAGTGGTGAAGGTCTATGTAAACCCCGATGGCAAGGTAACTCGGGCTATTCCCGGGGAGCGTATTCCCAATGATGTTAGTTCTACTTCCGCTAGTAGTTGTCTATATAACAAAGCTAAAGCGGCAGCCTTGCGCACCACCTGGCAAGCCGACAGTAAAGCTCCCACTGAGCAAGTAGGCTATATCATTTACAATTTTCAGAAGAGATAGTAATCACACTTACCTTTACTTTTTAATGACGTATCAGCAAACCTTAGATTGGCTCTTCAGCCAGCTACCCGTGTATCAACGTGTAGGTCAAGGTGCTTACAAAGCTGATTTGAAAAACACCCAGCTTTTGATGAGTCTATTAAATCATCCCGAAAAGCAGTTTAAAGCTATTCATGTAGCAGGAACTAATGGCAAAGGTTCTGTAGCTCATATGTTAGCTGCCATTTTTCAGAAGATGGGCTATAAAACTGGACTTTATACCTCCCCTCATCTTAAGGATTTCAAGGAACGTATTAAGATCAACGGGCAAATGATAGCTAAAGACGAAGTAGTTGATTTTGTGGAGCTATACAAAGAAGATTTCAGCCGTATTGGTCTTTCCTTTTTTGAAATGACTGTAGGCATGGCCTTTCGTTATTTTGCTCGACAGAAAGTGGATATGACTATCATAGAAGTGGGCATGGGCGGGCGACTAGACAGTACCAATGTTATAACCCCTGAGCTCAGCGTCATAACCAACATCAGTTTAGATCATACTCAGTTTTTGGGAAATAATTTAGCGGCTATTGCTCGAGAAAAAGCCGGTATCATTAAACCACATGTTCCCGTGGTAATTGGCGAAGTTTTATCTGAAACTAGGCCTGTTTTTGAAGCAGTGGCAAAAGAAAAAAACGCTCCTCTCTTTTACACTAGTGAATTGAATCCAGAATGGTTGAGTAACTTGAATAGCCCTTACCAAGCTAAAAATATAGCAACTATACAAAAATGCGTATCAGTCTTGGAGCGTTTGAACTATCCTGCCTCTGCTCATACCAAGGATGCCATACGAGAGGTAAAGTCACTTACTGGCTTGTATGGACGCTGGGAAGTACTACGAGAAAAGCCCAGAGTTATTGTCGATATAGTTCATAACGAAGCCGGAATTAAGTTAGCAATAAAGCAAATACAAAAAGAAGATTATAATAATTTACATATCATTTGGGGTATGGTGGATGACAAGAACATCGAGACTATATTGCGTCTATTACCCGTAAAAGCTCAATATTACTTCTGCAGACCTGACATTCCGAGGGGAAAAGATGCTGAAATTATATGCCGAGAAAGCCATGCTCTTAACATGTCTGGAAAATCTTACAAAAGTGTACAAGCTGCCCTGCAAGCTGCTATAGCCAAAGCTCATCCAGACGATTTAATCTTTCTGGGCGGCAGTACTTTTGTGGTAGCAGAAGTTTTATAATTACCGCTAAAGCACAGAAAGTCAAATATTGTTTTGTTAGGTTATTTCTCCACATTGTATTTATCTAAGAGTTAAGACCTTTGCCCGCGGGGGTTTTATAGCGGGAAAATCTATGGGAAAGAGAAATGAAGGAAAGATGCCTTTTTTGCAACATCTTGAAGTGTTTCGATGGCATTTAGCTCGCTCTTTCTCAGTTATACTGTTCTTTGGGATTATTTGTTATGTCGGCAAAAGTATATTATTTGATGTAATAATATTTGGGCCTAAAAATCCCAGTTTTATCACTTATCGACTGTTTTGCCTACTTTCTAGGACCCTTAACATAACTGAGGTATTCTGTTTGGAAAAAATGCCATTTGAGATATTAAATACCAAAATGGCTGGACAATTCAGCACCCATATCTGGGTTTCTATTATAGCGGGATTTATAATAGCCTTCCCTTATGTACTATGGGAAATATGGCGTTTTGTCAGCCTCGGGTTGCATAAAAATGAAAGAAAATACTCGAAAACTGTTCTCTTTTATGCTGCTATACTTTTTTTCATAGGAGTATTGTTCGGTTATTATCTTATTGTTCCCCTATCTGTTCAGTTTTTGGGAGGATACAATGTGAGTAATAAGGTTACTAATTTTATTGATTTAGTTTCATACGTCAGCACAGTTTCCACCATTACTTTATCGACAGGAGTGATTTTTGAACTGCCTATTACTGTTTACCTTTTAGCTCGCTTAGGTATCCTCAGTTTGAGTTGGATGAAAAAATATCGCCGGCATGCTTTTGTGGTAATACTCATATTATCAGCCATTATCACTCCCCCGGATATATCGAGTCAGGTTTTGGTAGCATTACCTTTGGCAGTACTGTATGAAGTAAGTATTTGGATATGTGCTAGGACTGTAAAGCAGCAGCAAATAGAATGGCTGAAAAGAAGCAGAACGGAAGGCAAATGAAACTAAGGGCAGAAAATATTGTAAAAAAATACCGTGGTCGTACAGTAGTTAAAGAGGTGAGTTTTAATGTAAATCAGGGTGAAATAGTGGGTTTGCTTGGACCAAATGGAGCTGGAAAAACTACTTCTTTTTACATGGTAGTGGGTTTAATAAGACCCAATTCAGGCCACGTATATCTCAATCAACAGGAAATCACCAAAGACCCCATGTATCAGAGGGCACAAAAAGGAATTGGTTATCTATCACAAGAAGCATCTGTGTTTAGAAAGTTGTCGGTAGAGGAAAATATACTTGGGATTCTAGAAATTTCCAGTATGTCTAAAGAGCAGCAAAAGGACAAATTAGAAAGTCTATTGGAAGAATTTGGCCTGCAACACATTCGCAAAAACAGAGGTGATTTGCTGTCAGGAGGGGAAAGGAGGCGAACTGAAATAGCTCGAGCTTTGGCGGTAGACCCAAAATTTATTTTACTAGATGAACCTTTTGCAGGGGTGGATCCGATTGCAATTGAAGACATTCAAAGTATTGTTGTTTCTCTTAAAAAGAAAAATATAGGTATTCTCATTACAGACCACAATGTGTTGGAAACCTTGGCTGTCACAGATCGAACCTATCTGATGTATGAAGGTCGCATTTTAAAATCAGGTTCGGCAGAGGAACTAGTCCAGGACAAACAGGTGAGGAAGGTATATTTGGGGAAAAATTTTGAGTTACCCAAAAAAGAAAGGGATATCATTTAACGGATAAACAAACATTCAATGAACACTAGCTCTGAGTAAACGGTCATTAATAGCTTTACCTAGACCTTCTTCGGGGAATCGTTCAGCTAATATAATTTCCGCATCATTCTGATCCAGTTCATGCATAGCGCTGAAAAGCTTCGCTGCTGCTTCAACAAGATCCCTTTCGGGAGATAATATTTTCTGATAATCTTCGGGTATGCCATTCACTTTTTTGCAAAAAGTGATGGATGCCAGCTTTTTTTCTTTAGTTAATCTGTAATGGCGTTCTATATCACCGAATAGCAGCTTTTTTCTCGTAGCATAATGAGAGCTCAGCATTCCTGGGGCATTTGGATTACTACGAGATACCTCAATTCTAATGTTTTTTAAACCAACTACTTTTTCTATATCTTCAGTGGTAATACCACCCAAACGCAAAATGATTAGTTCATCGTCGGTTGAAAGATCAATAATAGTTGATTCTATACCGACTGAGGCAGGTCCACCGTCTAATATGTACTCGATATAACTCCCCAATTGTTCATTTACATGCTGTGCAGTAGTGGGGCTTACGTAACCGAAAAGGTTGGCGCTGGGAGCAGCTAAAGGGAATTTGCTTTTTTGGAGCAATTCACGAGTTAAAGGATGGCATGGAAAACGGATTCCTACAGTAGAATTTCCCGATGTTACCAAGTCAGGGATAATCTCTCTTTTAGGCAAAACATAAGTTATAGGTCCCGGACTGAAAGCCTGGTATAAGATTTGAAATATCGGTGGAATGTTCTGGCAAATCTCGGTCAATTGACTATCATCACACAAGTGTACGATTAAGGGGTCAAAAATCGGACGGTTTTTAATTTCAAAAATTTTGGCAACAGCATTAATGTTAAAGGCATGGGCAGCTAAGCCATAAACCGTTTCTGTAGGTATGGCTACAGTTTTTCCTTGTTGTAGCAGGCTAATTGCTCTATTTATGCCTTTCCCTGATTCAGCCATTTTTAATACAAGTCTTCAGAGCTTACTTCAGAAAATCCAATCAAGCGGTCATATCGTTGCCCTATTTCACGATTATAGATAAAAAACTGATAAGTATTTTCTGTTTCCCAATAGCTGCCTTCAATGGTTTCAATATCAACTCCACGTTTACCATCGGTCATGATAGCATACATATAGTTATAATAGCCTTGTTTAAGTAAAATCTTGGCTCTATAGGCTCTTCGAGAATAATCATATTGCATTTTGAACTCGGGAAGTAGCTTCCAGTCAGTGATCTTCCCAAATATATACACATCCCCATATTCCATAGGAGCAGGATATTCTAAGATAAAATCCACATAGGCATAATCTGCTTCAAAACGGGAGTTACTTGCATCTAGCCTACGAATAGTGTATTGGCCATTAATGTCAAAATATACTGCATAGCGAGAAATATTTCGCGGTTTATCTACCCTTAAATAGGCCGTGTAGACACTATCCCGATTAATACGCCTGACATTTTGAGTGAGTGTTTGTAACTCTTTAATATCAAAAAAGCGGAATTCATTAATCCCTTCAAAAGTATTTTCCCTGTCATACTGATAAATTAATTGTGAGTTCTGTAGAAACTGAGGTTTTAAATTGGTGATAGCATTGTCATTACGTTGATTTTGCATTAAAACTACCTTGAAGTCCCGAAATGGGTCCTGAATGATATACCCATTGTGATGAATGGTAAAATCAATTTCCTGTCGAGAAACCATGTTTTCTACTTGGGTAGCTCTTCTTACCTGTGCATCAATGGAAACAATGTCTTCGTATATCATGAAGCATCTGGTAAGCACTAGGTTATTCTGACTCTCATTAGTGTAAACTTTTAAGAGATAATTTCCAGATTTGGTAAAACCAATCTCGTTGTTGGGTAATTCCAACTGGTAATGGGTGTAGGGTACTAAAGCGTTTATGGAATATTGATAGTTTTGAATATAGAACTCTTGGAAGTTGCTCAAATATTCCTGTTTCAAAAGGTTAGAAGGAGTCCAGTCAGCATTGCAATGAACTACTGTATAACTGAGTTGAGTATATTCTTCGTAAAGATCGTCAAAACTCAAAAGAAGACGCTCGTTACTTCTGAGTTTTATAGCAGGTATAGCCAAGTCGTTATCAACAGGATGTAGCCTAACAGTTTTAATACCAAGCAAATAAATGTGATCTTCATAGATTAACTGTTCTTCATCATAGTAGCTAGTAATAGTATTTTGAGCAAATAGTTGGGAAGCTAAGCTTAATGATATGATTGCAATCAGGTATTTCAAAATAATAGAGATAGAGTTTGGAGAAATAGTTAAAATAAACACCTTTATTTTGTGTTTATTGAGTACTTTTGGCGAGCTTTAACGGGCTAAAGGTAGCCCATAAGTCTGGCATGACAACGCTGCTTTTTAATTTTGCGCCAATTTAGAATTTTCTATTCTATTGTAACGTAATGCCAAACATTATAAAAATCAGGAGTGGGATAGATATTAAGCTAACGGGCAAGGCTGAGCAAGTCTACGCCAGTTCTGATATGTCTGAAACATTTGCCTTAAAACCCACTGACTTTGCAGGTATTCGGTCGAAACTTTGCGTAAAACAGGGAGATGAAGTAAAAGCTGGTACCCCGTTGTTTTACAGCAAGGATCATGAATCCATTAAGTTTTGTTCACCTGGGAGTGGTGAAGTGGTAGAGATACTGCGCGGAGCTAAGCGGAAGATTCTAGAAGTCAGGATATTGGCGGATAAAGAGATTCAATATGAAGATTTTGAAGCGGCTGACCCAAAGAGCTTAGATCGTGAAGCTATATGCGAAAAAATGTTGATTTCTGGTTGCTGGCCTTTTATTAGACAACGCCCTTACAATGTTGTCGCTAACCCTGAGCGGACTCCCAAAGCAATATTTATTTCTTGTTTCGATACTGCCCCTCTAGCACCAAAAGCCGATTTTACAGTGCATCGTTTGGATGAAGAATTTCAAATTGGCATTAGTGCTTTAGGAGGATTAACTGATGGTAAGATTCACCTGGGAGTGGATAGCCATATTAACCCTGATTCTGTTTTTATGAATTGTAGAGGAGTAGATATACATCGTTTTGAGGGACCACATCCGGCTGGCAATGTAGGGGTTCACATTCATCATATTGACCCGATAAACAAAGGAGATACTGTATGGACAGTTCATTGTCAAGATGTGATCAGTATTGGGCGTCTTTTTTTGGAAGGAAGATTTAGAACTGATCGCAATATTGCAGTGGTCGGTTCAGAAGTATTAAAGCCGCGTTATTACAAAACCATTATTGGAAACAATATTAAAAGCTTTGTACGGGGTAATGTTACAGATGGCAATCTAAGATATATCAGTGGTAATGTGCTTACCGGCACTAAAATAAGATCTGATGGTTATCTCGGTTTTTATTCGCATCAACTAACCGTTATTCCCGAAGGAGATCAAGAACGTTTTTTCGGCTGGATAAGCCCTAACCTCGATAGTTTCAGCATTTCACGTACTCTTTTTTCGTGGATGTTTCCCAATAAAGCTTATCGATTGAATACCGGCATGAATGGTGAGGAAAGAGCTTATGTTGTAACGGGAGAGTACGAAAGAGTTTTCCCTTTTGATATCTATCCCGTTCAACTGATTAAATCTATAATGGCTAAGGATATCGAGGCTATGGAGGATCTCGGTATATATGAAATTGTAGAAGAAGACTTTGCTCTTTGCGAGGTAGTTTGCACTTCCAAAATTCCCGTTCAGAAAACGATTCGTGAAGGGTTGGATTTAATGTTAAAAGAACTGGGAGATTAACACTGATTTCTCGGAGCGATGAACGTCCTTAAAAAAATTTTAAACAATCTAGAATCCCATTTTGAAGAAGGCGGTAAGCTGGAAAAACTTTATCCCATTTATGATGGTTTTGTCACTTTTCTTTTTGTGCCTGGCCATACTACTCATAGTGGTGCTCACATACGTGATACCATAGACCTTAAACGTACTATGATTACGGTGGTGTTAGCTTTGTTTCCAGTCCTTTTTTTCGGTATATGGAACGTCGGCTATCAACACTATCTGGCTTTAGGTGAAATCGTTAACCTTTGGGATGAATTCCTATTTGGCATGGGAAAAGTGCTCCCTATGGTAATCGTTTCTTATGTCGTTGGTTTAGGGCTTGAATTTACTTTTTGTGTGATTAGAAAACACCAGATTAGTGAGGGTTACTTGGTAACAGGAATGCTCATACCCTTAGTTATGCCGGTAGATATTCCTCTTTGGATGTTAGCTCTTTCCTGTATTTTTGCTGTGATAATCGGTAAGGAAGTATTTGGAGGAACTGGGATGAATATTTTGAATCCCGCTTTAACAGCCCGTGCCTTTGCTTTCTTTGCATACCCTGCTTATATGTCAGGAGATAGGGTTTGGATCAATATTTCAACTAAGGCTGGACAAACCATAGTAGATGGTTATTCAGGTGCCACTGCTTTGGGTGATTTAGCTGTAAAGGGCAAAACAGATTTTACTCCGATGAGTATGTTTTTAGGAACTGTTCCTGGTTCAATAGGAGAAACTTCAACTCTTGCCATTTTGATAGGTGCTATCGTATTATTATGGACTGGGGTGGGCAGTTGGCGTATTATGCTTAGCGCGGTGTTGGGTGGGATTACCATTGGCTTAATATTTAACTGGATAGCTCCTTATGCCATTTCCCCTGAACAGCAAGCATTTATGGCTGTTCCTTTTTGGCAACATCTCATTATGGGTGGTTTTGCCTTTGGCGTGGTATTTATGGCAACCGATCCAGTCTCAGCAGCACAAACCCTCAGGGGTAAATGGGTTTATGGATTTTTGGTTGGTTTCCTTGGAATTGTCATACGGGTATTTAACCCGGCTTATCCTGAAGGGATTATGTTAGCCATTCTATTTATGAACGTAATGGCACCATTGATTGATCATTATGTAATTGAAGCCAACATTAAAAGGAGAAAGAAAAGGCTAGAAGTAAAAGTTACCTAAAATGGATGTAAATAAAAATAGCTACACTTTCATGTTTGCTGGCGCTATGGTAATAGTGGTAGCAGCCCTACTTTCATTTGCAGCTACCTTGCTTAAGCCTATGCAGGATCGCAATGTTGAACTAGAGAAGAAACAAAACATTCTCAATTCAATAGGCATTAATGTTAGCAGAGACGAAGCTGAAAAAGCTTATTCCAAGTATATTAAGCAGGAGCCCGTAGTATTTAATAATGAGATTGAAGAAGGAATGCGGGCTTTTGCAATTGATCTTTCTAAAGAGATCAAAAAAGAACCCGCCGAACGTTATGCGCCTCTTTACATAGCTGAAAAAGAAGGAAATAATTATTACATTCTTCCTTTAAGAGGTAAAGGTTTATGGGGACCCATTTGGGGTTACATTGCTTTAGAGGGAGATATAAACACCATTTATGGGGCCACCTTCGATCATAAGACTGAAACTCCCGGTTTAGGAGCTGAAATTGCTACTTCAGTTTTTATGGACCAGTTTCATGGTAAAAGAGTACTTGACAGTAGTGGTAGATTTGTAAGTATAGAGGTTAAAAAAGGTCAAGCCTCTAATGATTATGAAGTAGATGGAATTAGTGGTGGAACTATTACTTCAGTGGGCGTACAGAATATGTTAGATGACTGTATAAAAGTTTATATTCCTTTTCTTAAGGAATATGCGAATTCTACTTCAACTACTCGGAAAGAATTGATAATTGAAAATTAAATAGCAATAATAGAATGACATTAGTATGGCAGAAGTTTCAAAAGTAGCCGAAAAACGGATTAAACAAAAAGAACCATTTTTCTCTAAAAAGAACCGCAGACTTGTTTCAGACCCTTTAAACGATGGCAACCCTATTACCGTGCAGGTACTGGGCATTTGCTCGGCCTTGGCTATTACTGTTAAGCTATATCCGGCACTGGTAATGTCTTTGTCTGTAATGTTTGTATTGGGATCAGGTAACGTTATTATTTCGCTATTGAGAAATTTCATTCCAAACCGTATTCGTATAATTGTTCAATTGGTACTAGTGGCATCATTGGTAATTTTAGTAGATCAGTTGTTGAGAGCTTATGTGTACGATGTCAGTAAAGAGCTTTCGGTATTTACGGGATTGATCATTACTAATTGTATTATTATGGGACGCTTTGAGGCTTTTGCATTGGCGAATGGTCCGTGGAAGTCTTTTCTTGATGGCATAGGTAATGCTTTAGGTTATGGTTGGATATTGATGGCAGTAGCTTTGTTTCGGGAGCTTTTAGGGGCAGGAGCTATTTTTGGCCTACAGGTAATCCCCAGTAGTTGGTATGTGGATAATGGAGGAGTTTATTCCAATAACGGTTTAATGCTCTTACCTCCTATGGCTTTGATTACGGTAGGTATTATCATTTGGGTACAAAGAGCACGCAATATCAAACAAATAGAAGAAAAGGCGTAAGCTGACTAAGCCATCGTAGAGGATGAATAAATTAGAACATACAATTCAGTGTTGGGATTATACACTTTACAAAAAATCCCTGCCGGAATTCTAGCGATCTATAACAGAAACTTTGTTAGTTCTCACTCCAAAGTAATACGTCGGTTCACAGTAGTTCGTTCCGTAATCAGCTGCAGTAGGTATATTCCACTGCGATGAGTTGTCATGTCTAGCCTTTTTCTGTAGCTTCCCCCAAAGCTCTTCAACTCATCTTCCAAGATCACTTGTCCCAGCATGTTGATGATGCGAACCTCAATATCCTCACCTAGAGCTGTAAACTCAAGGTTGAAAACCCCATCGCTCGGATTTGGATAGATGCGAAGAGAACGCTCATTGAAGGGCTCCCCCCCCCCTGTAGTCCAGCTCAAGGTATCACTGCTCTGGGTACCAGAAGCCGTTTTATATCTAGAGAACTCGTTGATAGAGCTAAAGAGCGTGTACTCATCAGCACCGATATCCACTTTTGTGGAAGGAGGAAGTGGACGGGGATCGCCATCAATATCGTCGTCAATATTTAAACCACTCTTACCTATATCATTGGCGGTCTGGCTTCCGGATTTTATTGTATCTATATGCAGATCGACAGGAGCCATTATGCTTATAAACAACGGGATGTTAATCCTTATAGAATTGACATTGAGTGCAGGGCTGGCTGTCTGCCAAGCAAATAAGCTGAGATATTTCGCAGACCCTACCTTTGCGATAATAGCCCTAGTCCCTACTGGTGCCTTATCATGATAGACGTTGTAGTCGATATTGACGGTCGGTAAGTCCAACAAAGCATAGAAAGCTGGTCCATGTGTACTACTAAAGATGTTGTTGTAGAGGTTTATATCAGAATAGTTACCACCAAAAAGCGCTAGGGTGTAATTTCCCCCCAAAAGAGTATTGTGATAGATATTTATTTTAGATATGGGGGTAGTGAAGTACGCCATCATCCGAATAGCTCCATTTCCCGGAGCATAAATCATATTGTTGGCAATCAGTGAATAACCTACACTGGGTGGGCTTCCAGCAATTATTATCCCCTGCTTGCAGCCAAGTAGCTTATTTGCAGTAATCTTAAATTTCGTAATATCTTTGCAATAGATGCCATAGTTAGAACTACCATTGACGGTTTCAATCATCACATTGTCCGAGATAATCGGCTTGCGCTGTCCATCTACTGCAATGCCACGCGAGTAAATATCAATAAAGTCGTTGTTCAGGATGCGGTTTCCCACATCTTTAATGCTCGGATTGCCTTTCAAAGACACTCCGTAATAACCTCCTAGGATGGTATTGTTAGAAATGGTCAAATAATTGTTTGTAGTAGATATAGAGGAACTGGCTAAAAGACCCGAGCCTACTATACCTCCTCTGTTAGATTTTTTATTCACCGGCAGGCTAATCAAACAGGAATCAATGGTTATGTAATTAGTGTTCCTTAGATGAATTCCCCATTTAGCATTTTTAATGGTCATATTCCTCAAGGTCACATAGCTGACATCCCTAAGCCTCACAGTAGCCTTTCTTTTAGTAGTGAGAATAACCTGCGAGCTATTCCCACCGTCAATGACAATGGTACTGGTGTCGCTTACACCGCTGACACTACCTAGAGAAAATTGCTCCCTATAGGTTCCAGGAGCGACGTTAATGGTTACGGGACCTGAAATGCCGTAGTCAATGAGCGCAGTGGCAAGAGAATCAAAGTCTGGGAAATTATTTGGGCCAGAGGTTCCACCAAGAGTAAAGGTGCCGCTGATGGTATCTGTACTGAAGGTTTTAAAGGTGAGGGGGCCACTCCAAATACTCACATCGCCCACACCATCCACACTACAGCTATCCTGTATATATAATTCATAGGAAGTGGAGGGAATTAAATTAAGAATTTGCAGTGTCTGACGTAGACTTCCACCTATAGGTATAATAGGGTTGTTTATGTTTATGAAAATTTCATGACCCACAGTAAAGTCCTGAGGTCGGTATCTTATAGTCTGCTGGTGGATAAGCTGGCCGGGGCTTTCAGTGCTAATCCATGCCACTTTGACTGTTGTTGCATCTACATTCACGACAGACAAGTCCGTTGAAGACGGACAAGTTGAAGACAGAGAAGTCGGCAAATCGTACTCATCAGCGCCTATATCCACCTTGGAAGGAGGCTGTGGACGGAAATCGTAGTCAATATCAAAGGTAATGCCCAAAGAATTCTTACCTTTATCATGGGCCAAAGTTCCCAGTAGGTGAAGATTGGGAGAAAACGTTGTTGAATCTACAAATACCGGGTCGCCTTCTACAGAATGGGCATTGAGTGCAGGTCTGCGTGTCTGCCAAGCGGCTAGGCTGTGATATCTCCTAGTCCCTACCTTTGCGATAGTCCTTCTTGCCCCTGCCCCTATATGGTGATAGAGGTTGTAGTCGATATTGACGGTCGAGGGTAAGCTCGATGAAACATAAAAAGGCACTTTACTTGCACTAAAGATGTTGTTGTAGAGGTTCATATTAGAATAGGCGCCAAAACCAAAAAATCCTATGGCCTGCTTTCCCACAGCAGTATTGTGATAGATATTCACTTTAGATAGGGGGGTATTATTGGCTATCATCCGAATAGCTTTACCCCTATTAGCATGAATCATATTGTTGGCAATTAGTGAGTGGGGTGTTCTGCTGGATGTGCCTCCATCAATTATTATCCCATCATCCCCGCAGTTGGATAGCTCATTTCCAGCAATCTCAAAGTCCCTAATATTTTGGCAATAGATGCCATAGCTTATATTATCATAGACGACTTTAATCACATTTTGCGAGATAATCAGATTGTCCTGGTTACGTGCTATAATGGCACTTTTGGCAAAAGTAAACATGAGGTTATCCTGGATGTCGTTGTTCAGATCTGCATTCCCCGTATTGCCGTTCAAAGACACTCCGCAATAACCTCCTGTGATCATGTTCTTAGCAATGCTCAAATGGTTATTCGTAGTAGATATATCGCTACTGCCTAAACTTCCCGATCCTACAATACCTATTCTGTCAAATGTTTTAGACGCCGGCAGGTCAATCAAACAGGAACTAATGCTGATGTGATCAGTGTTCTGGAGATGAATTCCCCATGCCTTTGCTCGTGTTGAGTCTTTAGTATTTTTAATGGTCATATCCACCAAGTTCACATAGCTGGTGCCGTCAAAGCTCACGGTAGCATTGCTTATCGTGCCGTCATGAATGAGGAAAGTGAAGAAGAGACCAGAACCGGCAATGGTAACGGTATTGGTTGAGCTTACACCAGTGATATTACCTAGTGCAAAGTGCTCCCTATAGGTTCCAGAACGTACGTTAATCACTACGGGTCCGGTAACAGTACCGGAGGAAAGAGCCTGCTGCAAGTCAGCAAAGGATTGGAAGTTTTTCGTCGAATCCGCAGTAGGAGATTTTGAATTAAGCGTATAATAACCAGTAAGATTCTGAGACTTTAGGGAAAACACACCCACAAAAAGGCAGAGTATTGAAAGGAAAAAAGTTTTCATAATCAATGTTTTTTAGTTTTTTAATTTACATTTAAGGAGAGCTCCACACCAAAAAAGGTGAAGAGGTTAAAGACTCCTATATCACAATAATCGACAGCAATAATACTAAACAATTTTAGAACTTTTTAGAACTTTTAAACAAGGGTTTCTGGAAAAAGAGGCCTATGATTTATTGGGATTATTGGGATCTGGGAAATATTTATCGTGGATCTAGAAAATGGGATAAAAGAGGACTCCATTTAAGCGAATTGAAAAACATGGAATAGGCTTTAGACAAACCAGTTTGTTATAGTAAGAACTTTTCTTTTTTCAGCTGATCGATAACTGATCGCTTGGAGTTTTACAAGGCGTTTTGACACCTGTCTCGGAACTTCCGAAACTATCGAGAATTGAAAATGAATGTTCAGCAGTTAACCTCGTTAGCTGTTTTCATGGAGGTAGTTATTAGTACTATTCGTTTGGAGTTGGCTCTCCTATGGCTTTGATTACGGTAGGTATTATCATTTGGGTACAAAGAGCACGCAATATCAAACAAATAGAAGAAAAGTCGTAAGCTGACTAAGCCATCGTAGAGGATGAATAAATTAGAACATACAATTCAGTGTTATACACTTTACAAAAAATCCCTGCCGGAATTCTAGCGATCTATAACAGAAACTTTGTTAGTTCTCACTCCAAAGTAATACGTCGGTTCACAGTAGCCCGTTCCGTAATCAGCTGCAGTAGGTATATTCCACTGCGATGAGTTGTCATGTCTAGCCTTTTTCTGTAGCTTCCCCCAAAGCTCTTCAACTCATCTTCCAAGATCACTTGTCCCAGCATGTTGATGATGCGAACCTCAATATCCTCACCTAGAGCTGTAAACTCAAGGTTGAAAACCCCCTCGCTCGGATTTGGATAGATGCGAAGAGAACGCTCATTGAAGGGCTCCCCCCCCCCCTGTAGTCCTGTAGTCCTGTAGTCCTGTAGTCCTGTAGTCCTGTAGTCCTGTAGTCCTGTAGTCCTGTAGTCCTGTAGTCCTGTAGTCCTGTAGTCCTGTAGTCCAGCTCAAGGTATCACTGCTCTGGGTAATGCCAGAAGCCATGATGAGAGAGCTAGAGGGTGTATACTCATCAGCACCGATATCCACTTTTATGGAAGGAGGAAGTGGACGGTGGTCGCCGTCAATATCTTCTTTAATATCTAAATAAGATAAAGTATCACCTGCACCATTGGCCAAAAGGCTTCCTATTTTTGATGTATCTATATGCAGATCGACAGGAGCCCTTATGCTTATAAACGTCGGGTCGCCTTCTATAGAATAGGCATTGAGCGCAGGTCTGGCTGTCTGCCAAGCACTTAGGCTGCTATATTTCGCAGACCCTACCTTTGCGATATTCCCTCCTGCCCCCCTATTATGATAGAGGTTGTGGTCGATATTGACGGTCGGTAAGTCCAACAAAGCATAGAAAGTTGGTCCATGTAGACTACTAAAGATGTTGTTGTAGAGGTTTATATCAGAATATTTATTACCAAAAAGCGCTAGGGTGTAATTTCCCCCCAAAAGAGTATTGTGATAGATATCTATTTTAGATATGGGGGTAGAGTAGTACGCTGCCATCCGAATAGCTCCATTTCCCGGAGCATAAATCATATTGTTGGCAATCAGTGAACGAACTATTCCACTGGAGTTGCTTCCAGCAATTACTATCCCCTGCTTGCAGCCGAGTAGCTTATTTGCAGTAATCTTAAATCCCGTAATATCTTTGCAATAGATGCCATAGTTAGAACTACCATTGACGGTTTCAATCATCACATTGTCCGAGATAATCAGCCTGTTCTGTTCATCTACTGCAATGCCACGCGAGTAAATATCAGTAAAGCGGTTGTTCAGGATGCGGTTTTTTATATCTTCAATGCTCGGATTGCCTTTCAAAGACACTCCGTAATAACCTCCTAGGATGGTGTTGTTAGAAATGGTCAAATGATTGTTTGTAGTAGATATAGAGGAACTGGCTAAAAGACCCGAGCCTACTATACCTCCTCTGTTAGATTTTTTATTCACCGGCAGACTAATCAAACAGGAATCAATGGTTATGTAATTAGTGTTCCGGAGATGAATTCCCCATTTAGTATTTTTAATGGTCATATTCCTCAAGGTCACATAGCTGATATCCCTAAGCCTCACAGTAGCCTTTCTTTTAGTAGTGAGAATAACCTGCGAGCTATTCCCACCGTCAATGACAATGGTACTGGTGTCGCTTATACCTCTGACACTACTTAGAGAAAGTTGCTCCCTATAGGTTCCAGGAGCGACGTTAATGGTTACGGGACCTGAAATGCCGTGGGCATTGAGTGCAGTGGCAAGAGAATCAAAGTCTGGGAAATTATTTGGGCCAGAGGGTCCACCAAGAGTAAAGATGCCGCTGATGGTATCTGTACCGAAGGTTTTAAAGATGAGGGGGAGACTCCAAATACTCACATCGCCCACACCACAGCTATCCCGTATATAGAATTCATAGAGAGTGGCGGGCATTAAAGACGTTATTTCCAAGCTTGTTGCATGTGGAATGGTCAGGAAAGTCTTATTACCCAGAGTAGTGTCCTGAGGTCCGTATCTTATATTCCTAATCTGGTTGATGTTTCCACGCCATTTTATCTTGGCGGTTGTTGTACTTACACTCACGATAGACAAGTCCTTTGGAGGCAGACAAGTCGGCAAATCGTACTCATCAGCGCCTATATCCACCTTGGAAGGAGGCCGTGGACGGAGATCGTGGTCAATATCAAAGATAATGCCCAAAAAATTCTTACCTCTATCATGGGCCAAAGTTCCCAGTAGGTGAAGATTGGGAGAAGACGTTGTTGAATCTATAAATATCGGGTCGCCTTCTACAGAATGGGCATTGAGTGCAGGTCTGCGTGTCTGCCAAGCGGCTAGGCTGTGATATCTCCTAATCCCTACCTTTGCGATAGTCTTCCCTCCTGCACTACTATGATAGAGGTTGTAGTCGATATTGACGGTCGATGGTAAGCTCGATGAAACATAAAAAGGCACTTTATGTGCACTAAAGATGTTGTTGTAGAGGTTCATATTAGAATAGGCGCCAAAACCAAAAAACCCTATGGCCTGCTTTCCCACAGCAGTATTGTGATAGATATTCACTTTAGATAGGGGGGTATTATTGGCTATCATCCGAATAGCTTTACCCCTTTTAGCATGAATCATATTGTTGGCAATTAGTGAGTGGGATGTTCTGCTGGATGTGCCTCCCTCAATTACTACCCCATCCTTCCCGCAGTTGGATAGATTATTTTCAGTAATCTCAAAGTCCCTAATATTTTGGCAATAGATGCCATAGCTTATATTATCATAGATGTTTTTAATTACATTGTCCGAGATAATCAGATTGTCTTGGTTACGTGCTATAATGGCACTATTGGCAAAATTAAACATGAGGTTATCCTGGATGTTGTTGTTCAGATCTGCATTCCCCGTATTGCCTTTCAAAGACACTCCGCAATAACCTCCTGAGATGGTGTTCTTAGCAATGCTCAAATAGTTATTCGTAGTAGATATATAGCTACTGGCTAAACTTCCCGAGCCTACAATACCTATTCTGTCAAATGGTTTAGACTCCGGCAGGTCAATCAAACAGGAATTAATGCGAATGTGGTCAGTGTTCTGAAGATGAATTCCCCATGCCTTTGTTTGTGTTGAGTCTTTAGTATTTCTAATGGTCATACCCGTCAACTGCACATAGCTGGTGCCGTCAAAGCTCACGGTAGCATTGCTTATCGTGCCGTCATGAGTGAGGGTAACGAGGGAGGGATCCCAACCGTCAATGATAACGGTATTGGGTAGGCTTACACCAGTGATATTACCTAGTGCAAAGTGCTCCTGATAGGTTCCAGGAGCTACCTCAATCACTACGAATCCGGTAACAGTACCGGAGGAAAGAGCCTGCTGCAAGTCAGCAAAGGATTGGAAGTTTTTCGTCGAATCCGCAGTAGGAAAATTTGGATTAAGGTCATAATAACCAGTAAGATTCTGAGACTTTAGGGAAAACACACCCACAAAAAGGCAGAGTATTGAAAGGAAAAAAGCTTTCATAATCAATGTTTTTTAGTTTACATTTAAAGGAGAGCTCCACACCAAAAAAGGTGAAGAGGTTAAAGACTCCTATATCACAATAATCGGTGGCAATAATACTAAACAATTTTAGAACTTTTTAGAACTTTTAAATAAGGGTTTCTGGAAAAAGAGGCCTATGATTTATTGGGATTATTGGGATCTGGGAAATATTTATCGTGGATCTAGAAAATGGGATAAAAGAGGACTCCATTTAAGCGAATTGAAAAACATGGAATAGGCTTTAGACAAACCAGTTTGTTATAGTAAGAACTTTTCTTTTTTCAGCTGATCGATAACTGATCGCTTGGAGTTTTACAAGGCGTTTTGACACCTGTCTCGGAACTTCCGAAACTATCGAGAATTGAAAATGAATGTTCAGCAGTTAACTTCGTTAGCTGTTTTCATGGAGGTAGTTATTAGTACTATTCGTTTGGAGTTGGCTCTCCTATGGCTTTGATTACGGTAGGTATTATCATTTGGGTACAAAGAGCACGCAATATCAAACAAATAGAAGAAAAGTCGTAAGCTGACTAAGCCATTGTAGAGGATGAATAAATTAGAACATACAATTCAGTGTTGGGATTATACACTTTACAAAAAATCCCTACCGGAATTCTAGCAAGATCTATAACAGAAACTTTGTTAGTTCTCACTCCAAAGTAATACGTCGGTTCACAGTAGCCCGTTCCGTAATCAGCTGCAGTAGGTATATTCCACTGCGATGAGTTGTCATGTCTAGCCTTTTTCTGTAGCTTCCCCCAAAGCTCTTCAACTCATCTTCCAAGATCACTTGTCCCAGCATGTTGATGATGCGAACCTCAATATCCTCACCTAGAGCTGTAAACTCAAGGTTGAAAACCCCCTCGCTCGGATTTGGATAGATGCGAAGAGAACGCTCATTGAAGGGCTCCCCCGTAGTCCAGCTCAAGGTATCACTGCTCTGGGTACCAGAAGCCGTTTTATATCTAGAGAACTCATTGATAGAGCTAGAGGGCGTGTACTCATCAGCACCGATATCCACTTTTGTGGAAGGAGGAAGTGGGCGGGGATCGCCGTCAATATCGTCGTCAATATTATTTATATTCATACCTTTACTATCGGCCAAAAGGTTTCCTATTTTTGATGTATCTATATGCAGATCGACAGGAGCACTTATGCTTATAAACGTCGGGTTTCCGCGTAGAGAATTGACATTGAGTGCAGGGCTGGCTGTCTGCCAAGCACGTAGGCTGTTATATTTCGCAGACCCTACCTTTGCGATATTCCCTCCTGCACTATTATGATAGATGTTGTAGTCGATATTGACGGTCGGTAAGTCCCACAAAGTATAGAAAGTTGGTCCATGTGTACTACTAAAGATGTTGTTGTAGATGTTCATATCAGAATAGCTATTACCAAAAAGCGCTAGGGTGTAATTTCCCCCCAAAAGAGTATTGTGATAGATATTTGTTTGTATTTTAGATGTGGTGGAGTACGCTAACATCCGAATAGCTCCATTTCCCGGAGCATAAATCATATTGTTGGCAATCAAACTGTTTCCATTGAAACTGCCTCCATCAATTACTATCCCCTGTTTGCAGCCGAGTAGCGTATTTGCAGTAATCTCAAATCTCGCACTATTTTTGCAATAGATGCCATACTTAGAACTACCCCTGAAGGTTTCAATCATCACATTGTCCGAGATAATCAGGTGGTTCTGTTCATCTACTGCAATGCCACGCGAGTAAATATCAATAAAGTTGTTGTTCAGGATGCGGTTGCCCACATCGTCACCGGCAGCTTCATCGCCATCGTCATCGTCATATTCATCGCTCGTCTTGCCTTTCAAAGACACTCCGTAATAACCTCCTAGGATGGTATTGTTAGAAATGGTCAAATAATTGTTTGTAGTAGGTATAGAGGAACTGGCTAAAAGACCCGAGCTTACAATACCTATTCTGTTAGATCTTCTATTCACCGGCAGGCTAATCAAACAGGAATCAATGGTTATGTAACCAGTGTTCCTTAGATGAATTCCCCATTTAGCATTTTTAATGGTCATATTCCTCAAGGTCACATAGCGGATATCCCTAAGCCTCACAGTAGCCTTTCTTTTAGTAGTGAGAATAACCTGCGAGCTATTCCCACCGTCAATGACAATGGTACTGGTGTCGCTTATACCGCTGACACTACTTAGAGAAAATTGCTCCCTATAGGTTCCAGGAGCGACGTTAATGGTTACGGGACCTGAAATGCCGTGGTCATTGAGCACAGTGGCAAGAGAATCAAAGTCTGGGAAATTATTTGGGCCAGAGGGTCCACCAAGAGTAAAGGTGCCGCTGATGGTATCTGTACCGAGGGTTTTAAAGATGAGGGGGGGACTCCAAATACTCACATCGCCCACACCACAGCTATCCCGTATATAGACTTCATAGAAAGTGGAGGGAATTAAACCATAAATTTTCACTTCCGTATATGATGTAGGTATAGATGTAGGTATACTGGCTATGTTTATGAAAATTTCATTACCCAGAGTAGAGTCCTGAGGTCGGTATCTTATATCCTGGCTGGTTCCACTTTTAACCCATTCCACTTTGACTGTTGTTGCACTTACATTCACGACAGAAAAGTCCGTTGAAGGCAGACAAGTCGGCAAATCGTACTCATCAGCGCCTATATCCACCTTGGAAGGAGGCTGTGGACGGAAATCGTAGTCAATATCAAAGGTAATGCCCAAAGAATTCTTACCTTTATCATGGGCCAAAGTTCCCAGTAGGTGAAGATTGGGAGAAAACGTTGTTGAATCTACAAATACCGGGTCGCCTTCTACAGAATGGGCATTGAGTGCAGGTCTGCGTGTCTGCCAAGCGGCTAGGCTGTGATATCTCCTAGTCCCTACCTTTGCGATAGTCTTCCCTCCTGCACTACTATGATAGAGGTTGTAGTCGATATTGACGGTCGAGGGTAAGCTCGATGAAACATAAAAAGGCACTTTACTTGCACTAAAGATGTTGTTGTAGAGGTTCATATTAGAATAGGCGCCAAAACCAAAAAATCCTATGGCCTGCTTTCCCACAGCAGTATTGTGATAGATATTCACTTTAGATAGGGGGGTATTATTGGCTATCATCCGAATAGCTTTACCCCTATTAGCATGAATCATATTGTTGGCAATTAGTGAGTGGGGTGTTCTGCTGGATGTGCCTCCATCAATTATTATCCCATCATCCCCGCAGTTGGATAGCTCATTTCCAGCAATCTCAAAGTCCCTAATATTTTGGCAATAGATGCCATAGCTTATATTATCATAGACGACTTTAATCACATTTTGCGAGATAATCAGATTGTCCTGGTTACGTGCTATAATGGCACTATTGGCAAAAGTAAACATGAGGTTATCCTGGATGTTGTTGTTCAGATCTGCATTCCCCGTCTTGCCGTTCAAAGACACTCCGCAATAACCTCCTGTGATGATGTTCTTAGCAATGCTCAAATGGTTATTCGTAGTAGATATACCGCTACTGGCTAAACTTCCCGAGCCTCCAATACCTATTCTGTTAAGTGTTTTAGACGCCGGCAGGTCAATCAAACAGGAACTAATGCTGATGTGATCAGTGTTCTGGAGATGAATTCCCCATGCCTTTGTTCGTGTTGAGTCTTTAGTATTTTTAATGGTCATATCCGCCAAGTTCACATAGCTGGTGCCGTCAAAGCTCACGGTAGCATTGCTTATCGTGCCGTCATGAATGAGGAAAGTGAAGAAGAGACCAGAACCGGCAATGGTAACGGTATTGGTTGAGCTTACACCAGTGATATTACCTAGTGCAAAGTGCTCCCTATAGGTTCCAGAACGTACGTTAATCACTACGGGTCCGGTAACAGTACCGGAGGAAAGAGCCTGCTGCAAGTCAGCAAAGGATTGGAAGTTTTTCGTCGAATCCGCAGTAGGAGATTTTGAATTAAGCGTATAATTACCACTAAGATTCTGAGACTTTAGGGAAAACACACCCACAAAAAGGCAGAGTATTGAAAGGAAAAAAGTTTTCATAATCAATGTTTTTTAGTTTACATTTAAAGAAGAGCTCCACACCAAAAAAGGTGAAGAGGTTAAAGACTCCTATATCACAATAATCGGTGGCAATAATACTAAAAAATTTTAGAACTTTTTAGAACTTTTAAATAAGGGTTTCTGGAAAAAGAGGCCTATGATTTATTGGGATTATTGGGATCTGGGAAATATTTATCGTGGATCTAGAAAATGGGATAAAAGAGGACTCCATTTAAGCGAATTGAAAAACATGGAATAGGCTTTAGACAAACCAGTTTGTTATAGTAAGAACTTTTCTTTTTGTTCATTCCTTTTAACTTGGCCAAACTGCTCTTGTATCCCAATCTTTATCTATGCCAATGGCTTTTCTATGTGCCTGTCCAGTTGTGGGCACGCATAGACAGAGTTAATAGCATTAAAATTAACCCTGGAGATATCTCTCCTCTTTGAAAGGTTTAAGTTCTCGGAAGGAAGCCATAGTGGTTTTCTGTAATCTAGTTGTAAACCCTAGAGGAATATTTATGTAAATTACGTAGGGACTTTATACATTGCCATTTTATTTTAAACCTCAGTGTGCTACCAGTCAGTTTACATATACCTTTTGTACTGGTTATAATATTTTTGATGGTGGTGGCTCTTCTTTTGGATAAGTTTAAGGCTTCCAACATTTTTTTAATAGCCACAGCTCTTATCTTAGGAGCAGGAATTTTACCCATAAAAGATTTTATTTCGGGCTTTAGCAATATTTCTATCCTTACTATTTTTCTTTTAATAATAATTACAACTGCCGTTAATGACCATTTTAACTTGTCGAGTTTTTTTGATAAGGCCTTTTGTTCCTTACGTTCTCCTCGGGAATTTATATTAAAAATGGGAGGAGTGGTAGCCTTTGTCTCGGCTTTTATGAATAATACTCCAGTGGTGGCTATGATGATGCCTTATTTTTATAGCTGGTCTAAAAAGAATAATGTCAATCCTTCTAAATTGCTGATGCCTTTATCATATGCTGCTATTGTGGGAGGGGTTATTACTCTTATTGGAACTTCTACTAATCTGATGCTTAATTGTTTGCTACAATCAAATGGCTTAGAGCCTATCAATTTTGGTGATTTTCTAATTCCTGGCCTTTTGGTGGCTACAAGTTCCTTGATATGTATTTATGTGTTGGCCCCGATTTTATTGCCAGACTCAGTAGACGTACTTCAAACGTTCAAAGAAAATACGAGAGAATATTTAGTAGAAACACTGGTTACCAAAGGTGCAGCGGCAACTGGTAAAACTATCAGAGAGGCGGGGTTAAGAAATTTAAGTGGTGTTTTTTTAACGGGGGTTATAAGAAATAACAACCACATCACTCCAGTAAAACCCAACCAATTAATTCAAGAAGGCGATGTGCTACTATTTGCAGGAGAAACGAAAACTATTATTGACTTAATAAAAAATAGTAAAGGTTTGGAGCTTTTTAAAAAGGCCCAGTTTGAAACTCTCAATGCCGCTGAAATAGTGGAGGCTATTGTTTCACAAAGCAGTGCCTTGGATCGTAAAACCATAAAGCAAGCCGCTTTCAGGGAAAAATACGATGCTGCAATTATAGGCATTCACCGAAAAGGTAGGAAAATAAGAGGAAAAATAGGACTGATAGAACTACGTAGTGGAGATATGATTCTTCTCACGACTGGGCCAGATTTTTGGTCACGAAACCTCCAGAATAAAGATTTGATAATAGCAAACAGCTTTAAACCTCGAAAAGACTTTCCAAAGAGCAAAAAAGCAATTTTTTTAGTTGGGCTATTGGCTTCATTAGGTTTAGTCTTAAGTGGAATCTTAAGTCTTTTTGAATCTCTTTCAGTAATACTGCTGCTTCAACTGCTACTAGGCATGATAGACCTGGAAAAAGTGAAACAGAATATCAGTTTCGATCTATTGATTATACTTATAACAGCCTTAACTATGGGTAAGGCTATTATTAATACTGGAGCTGCTGAGCAGCTCACCAAAGTGTTTTTCGACAGTGCTTCACAATGGAGTCCATTTTGGGTTTTAGGCGGGGTATTTTTAATAACCTTTATACTTACATCCTTGATTACTAATGTGGCAGCTATTTCTATAATATTTCCGGTAGTATTTAGTTTAAGTGCTACATCACCTATTCCCGATAAAGCCCTTTTCCTTACGTTAGCCTATGCGGCTTCCTGTTGTTTTTTAACACCTTTAGCTTATCAAACCAATTTAATGGTAATGGAGGCAGGAAATTATAAATATAGAGATTTTATGAGACTAGGATTACCAGTGAGTATAGTTTATGCCACTGTTTATCTGACATATACAGCATTTAAGTTTGATATTTGGTGATCGCATGACTGAAAAGCTCTATATCATACCTCATAACCATAAAGTATCCCGAAAAGAACGTGAAAGACTTAATGAGCATAAAGCTTTTGCTATTTGGTTTACTGGGCTCTCTGGTAGCGGAAAATCTACTCTGGCTAGTGTTCTGGAAAATAAGCTTCATCAAGATGGTTATCGTACTTATATATTAAACGGTGATAATGTGAGGAGTGGATTGAATTCCGACTTAAACTTTAGTGAGGATTCCCGTAAAGAAAATATAAGACGGATTGCCGAAGTAGCCAACTTAATGATAGATGCCGGACTTATAGTGCTATCGGCATTTATCTCTCCTCATCGTAGTGAAAGGCAAAGAGTAAAAGATACTGTTGGAGCGGCTAATTACATAGAAGTATTTGTTGATTGCCCACTGGAAGAATGCCAAAAAAGAGACATTAAAGGACTCTATCAAAAGGCTCTCAAGGGGGAGATATCAAACTTTACGGGTATCAGTTCCTCTTTTGAAGAGCCCGAAAAACCACACATTAAAGTGCCTACTCATCAGTTGAGCATAGAAGAAGGAGTAGAAATGATATGGTCATTTATACAACCTAAATTAAAATAAGTCCTATGCGCTATTCATTAACACATCTCAAAGAACTGGAAGCCGAATCTATATATGTAATTCGAGAGGTGTACGCCCAGTTTGAAAATCCGGCTATACTTTTTAGCGGAGGTAAAGATTCAACTGTAGTAACTCATCTGGCTCAAAAAGCCTTTTGGCCTGCCAAAATTCCTTTTCCTTTGGTCCACATCGATACAGGTCACAATTTTCCTGAAACAATGACTTTTAGAGATAAACTGGTTGAAACATTAGATGTGAGGCTCATAATAGGTTCAGTTCAAAAATCTATTGATAAGGACAGGGCTAGAGAAGAAATTGGCAAAAATGCTAATCGCAATGCATTACAAACTACTACTTTATTAGACACCATCGAAGAACACGTTCTTGACGCTTGTATAGGAGGAGCTCGCAGGGATGAAGAAAAATCCAGGGCCAAAGAGCGCTTTTTCTCTCATAGGGATGATTTTGGTCAATGGAACCCCAAAAATCAACGCCCCGAGCTTTGGGGTCTTTTTAATGGCAAGAAAAATCATGGCGAACATTTCAGGTGTTTTCCCATTAGTAACTGGACAGAAATGGATGTTTGGCAATATATCTCGGTGGAAAATATTGAGATACCCTCGCTTTATATAGCCCATGAAAGGAAGATGATATGGAAAAATAACACATGGCTTCCAGTGTCAGATTACTTACAACTAGCAGATAGTGATAAACCTATCGTAAAAAAGATTCGCTTTAGAACTCTAGGCGACATAACCATCACTGGAGGAACGGAATCAGAGGCGGATACACTGGAGAAAATTATTGAGGAAGTAGCAACTACCCGCCAGACAGAACGTGGCAATCGTGCCGATGATAAAAGAAGCGAGACTTCTATGGAAGATCGCAAGAAACAAGGGTACTTCTAATTAAAAACTCATACAGAACAAAATATTTGCTATGTCTAATAGTTCTTATCTAGATATGCAACTTCTTCGCTTTACTGTCGCAGGTAGTGTGGATGACGGCAAAAGCACTTTGGTCGGTCGTTTATTATATGATTCTAAATCGGTTTTTGAAGACCAGATAGATGCTATGGAGAGCAGTAGGGCTAAGCATGGTTTAAAACAGATAGACCTTTCGCGTTTAACAGATGGTTTAAAAGATGAAAGGCAACAGGGAATAACTATTGATGTGGCCTATCGTTATTTTACTACTTCGAGGCGTAAGTTTATTATTGCAGATACTCCGGGTCACATTCAATATACCCGCAATATGATTACTGGGGCATCGACTGCAAACCTTGCTCTTATCTTGATAGATGTAAGAAATGGCGTTGTAGAACAAACTTGTCGACACTCATTTATAGTTTCATTACTCCAAATCCCTCATGTCATCGTTTGTGTAAACAAGATGGATTTAGTGAATTATTCTCAGGAAGACTTTAATAGAGTGGTGGAACAGTACAAAGATTTTGCCTCGAAGCTCACGGTAAAAGATATCCGCTCCATTCCAATAAGTGCTTTACATGGAGATAATGTAGTAAAACCTTCCGAAAATATGAAGTGGTATAAAGGGGAGACTTTATTGAATGCTCTTGAAACTATTCATATTAGCAGCGATCACAATTTAATAGATTGCCGTTTTCCCGTTCAAACAATAATTCGCCCTCATTCCAAAGAATACCACGATTACCGAGGCTATGCTGGCCGAATAACAGGAGGTATATTTAAAAAGGGGGATGAGGTTTTTATACTACCTTCTGGCTTTATTTCCAGAATCCGGTCAATTGATACTTTCGACGGCGAGGTAAAAGAAGCTTTTCCTCCAATGTCAGTTTCCATTACACTTGAAGATGATATAGATATAAGTAGGGGTGACATGATTGTGAGAGAAAATAATCAGCCTAAAATGGCTCGGGATATTGATGTAATGTTATGCTGGATGAATGATAAAGGACCTGTTCCCAGAGGGAAATACATCATACGGCATACCGCGAATGAAGCCCGTTGTATGATAAAGGATATTTTGTATAAGGTCGATATCAATTCTCTACATCGTATAGAAAATGATAAGGAAATTAAAATGAATGACATTGCTAGAGCTCAATTAAGAGTAACAAAGCCTTTATTATCAGATAGCTACAGCCGAAATCGTAATACAGGCAGTATTATTTTAATTGATGAGATTACTTCCGAAACAGTTGCTGCAGGAATGATAAACTAGCAAAAAATGTTGAAGAAGTTTTCCAAGCTCAACTTTATTGCATAACTACAACCACTTTTTATATTTGATATATTTGCCTCTTGTAAAAAACAGGAACTAAATGTGCATAAGAAAGGCTTTCCTTTTATTTATTATGGGTAGTTTGTTTAGCTCTTGCATTTCAACAAAAAAGCTTACTTACCTTCAGGAAAATGAAACGGCAAAAAAAGAAATTTATCAACCGAATAAATTTAAATACCGACTACAGCCAAATGACCTTCTCAATATATCAGTACGCAGTTTTGATCAGGCAATATCTGCAATATTCGATGAAAAAGCACTAAATACAAATGTAGATGAGTTAATATCTTTCCCGGGAGGTTATAGAGTAAACTCTGATGGCAATATAGAGATGCTTTTACTTGGCAAATTGAATGTAATAGGTAAGACGGTCGATGAAATCAAGGTATTAATTGAGCAAAAATTGAACGAATACTTCAGAGAAAAGTCTGTTTTCGTTTCCGTTCAATTGGCCGGTATACGTTTCAGCGTGGTAGGAGATGTAAATCAGCCGGGGGGATATGTAGTTCACCAAAATCAGGTGAATATATTTGAGGCTATAGCTCAGGCAGGAGATGTCACTATGACGGGAAACCGCAAGGAAATACAAATAATAAGGCAAAATCCCACTGGATTAAAAGTGGTGGAACTGGATTTAACCAATAGAAATATTTTGACCTCACCCTATTATTTTATTTACCCCAATGATGTTATTAATGTTAATCCCCGTCCTATCAAATCTTATGGGGTTGGAAGTGAGGGCTTTGAGACTTTTACCTTCATTGTAGGGGTCTTGACTTCAGCTGTCTTCATATTTGCTTTTTCTCTGTTTTAATAAATAGTGAATTAAGTAGGAATTACAGTGATGCAGGAGCTAAATATTAAAAACAAAATACAGAATCAAGGAGAGGATAGCATTGATATAAAAATTATTCTCTTTAAACTGATTAATGCTTGGCCCCTGCTTCTTTTTAGTGTCATTATAACTTTATTAATTGCTTTTTTAATAAATCATTATTCCAAAAAGCTATATGAAGTTAAAAGTGTGATTCTCATTAATACTGATGAAAATACAAGCACTGGTATAGAACCATTGATGACAGCTATTGGCTATTACAGTCCCCGGTTGAGCTTTGAAAACGAATTAGTTAAGCTAAAATCTTATACTTTAACCAAACGAACCCTTGATAATATGGATTTTAATGTGAGCTACTTTGTCAAAGGGTTATTTAAGTCTTCAGAATTGTATCCGATGAAGTTTTTTAAAGTAATTTATGATTCTACACATACACAGATAGTTAATGGAAAGTTCACTATCGTTTCTCAAGATAAAAACGACTTTAAACTTCGTTTCCCTCGGAAAGGTTCTCTTTATAACTATAGTACTGGTGAGTTGTCAAATAGACCTATAAAATTACAGATAAAGAGCAATAAAAAACTATATTCTTTTGGGCGTTGGATAGAAGAAGAGAACTACCGGTTTAAAATAGAGCTTTTAGAACCGTCAGAGGATTTTTTTGAGAATCGCTATACATTCGTTTTTCACGACAAACAAAGCTTAATTAAAAGGTACAATGAGAAAATAAAAATAGATCCTAAGGCTGATAAAAGCTCGGCTACAGATGTTATTCTTATAGACCCAACACCAAAAAAAGCTGAAACTTACATAAATGGGCTTTGCAAACAGTATTTTCAAATGGGATTGAAGAGAAAAAATCAGGTAGCTGAAAATACCTTGGATTTTATTTTTGTGCTATTAACAGGAATAGAAGATTCTCTGAGCCGTATTGAGAACAGTCTTCAAAGGTTTAAAACAGATAATAAGTTAATTAACATGACTAAAGAAGGTAGCAAATTATATAACTTATTATATTTAACTGAAAATAGATATTATGAACAATTAATCAGAGGAAAATACTATGATTATTTAAATAATTATCTAGGAGAAAACAATGATTTTAACGCGTTGGTTGCTCCTTCTTCTTTAGATATTAGAGACCCTCTATTAATAGAATTAATTGCCAATTTGAGTGAATTATACATCCGGAAAAATTCTTTACGAATCAATCTAAAAGATCAGAATCCACAAGTAAAAGAAATTGATGCTAGAATTGTCTTTACGAGAAAAATTCTCAGTGAAAATCTTAATAACATAATCCGTAATTCAAAAATATTGCTTTTTGACTTGCAACAGAAAATAAAATCCTTAGAAAAAGAAATATTAGCTTTTCCCATAACTGAACAAAAATTGATACATATTGAGAGAAAATTTAAATTAAATGAAGAACTCTACTTGTTCCTAATGCAAAAGAAATCTGAGATTGCTATATCCAAAGCTTCTAATATGGTTAGAGGTGTGGTTATCGATCCTGCTACAACCATTGATATCCCCGTGAATCCTAAACCAATGCTTAATTACAGTATAGCTTTGATTATGGCTTTTTTGCTTCCTTCAATCTATCTTTTTGGAAAGGATTATCTCAACTTAAAAATTAGAACTAGAGAAGAAATAGAAAGGGCTACTAATATACCTATTGCTGGTGAGGTGTTACATAGCAATAAAAACACTAATTTAATAGTTGTCAAATACCCTAGATCCAATGTAACAGAATCTTTTAGAATATTAAGGGCGAATTTAAAGTTTCTACAAAAAGACCAGAAGGAAATAAAAAGCATATTGATAACATCTTCTATTCCGGGTGAAGGAAAGACTTTCAACTCTATCAATCTAGCGAGTGTCTTTGCATCGTCTGGTCGCAAAACACTGTTGCTAGGAACTGACTTGAGGAAACCTAAAATCTATAGCGATTTTGGCTTGACAAATGAAAAGGGACTCTCCTCATATCTGGCTGCTGATGAGAGTCTTATCTCAGTGATTCAGGCAACGTCCTATTCTCATCTCGACATTATGTCATCCGGTCCTATACCGCCAAATCCATCAGAGTTGATCTTAAATGAAAAGTTTAATGACATGCTGCAACAATTGAAAAATATTTATGATTATGTTGTTCTTGACGCCCCTCCGATAGGAATGGTAGCCGATGCTGTTGAAATTATGAAAATTGTAGACTACAGTTTTTATATTGTCAGATGTAATTATACCCACAAACAATCTATTCAATACATAAACGATAAATATGAAAGTAAATACATATCGAATGTCGCTATTATCATTAATGATCTTAAAGTAAGGAAAGGTTATGGCTATGGTTATTTAGAAGATGATTGAAGTCTAGATGATAATAGTTAAGAATTTTAAACAAATAGAGAATTAATCTTGTATTAAGCCATGGTAATTTAAGATGGATTCAGAAAACTATAGAAAAAAGATTGCAGTAATTGGCCTAGGTTATATTGGTTTACCTCTGGCAGTGGAATTTTCAAAAAAATACGAAGTAACAGGTTTTGATATTAAGAAATCTCGGATTAAAGAATTGCTGAAGGGATATGATTCGACTTTGGAAGTAAAGAGCAAAGATCTACAAGCTGCTCTGGAGTTGAGTGAATTGCCGGGAAAAGGGCTGAGGATTTCTGATGATCTGAAAGATGTTAAAGACAGGAACATTTACATAGTGACTGTTCCTACTCCTATCGATAAATTCAAAATACCGTATTTAACCCCCTTGTTAACTGCTTCTAAAATGATAGGACGACTACTAAAAAAAGATGATGTCGTAATATATGAGTCTACAACCTATCCCGGCTGCACGGAGGAAGAGTGTGTGCCGGTGCTCGAAAAAGAATCAGGTTTAAAATTCAACACAGATTTTTTCTGTGGCTATTCTCCAGAACGCATTAGTCCGGGCGATAAGATTAATACTTTAACAACTATCAAAAAAGTAACCTCTGGGTCTACTCCCGAAGCTGCCCAAATGATAGATGATCTATATCGTTCCATTATAAAAGCCGGCACCTACTTAGCTTCCAGCATTAAGGTAGCAGAGTCGTCCAAGTCTATTGAAAATGCCCAGCGCGATCTAAATATTTCTTTTATGAATGAGCTGGCTTTAATCTTTGACAAGATTGGCGTCGATACAATGGATGTTATTGAAGCTGCTAGTACCAAGTGGAACTTTTTAAAATACAAGCCCGGCTTGGTTGGTGGCCATTGTATTAGTGTAGACCCTTACTATTTAGCCTATAAAGCTGAGGCTTTGGGATACTATCCCCAAGTGATTTTATCAGGGAGACAGGTGAATAACACCATAGGTGTGTTTGTGGCTAATAAAGTAGTAAAGCTAATGATTCAAAAAGGCCATGTAATTAAGGGAGCTAATGTCCTTATCCTAGGTATTACTTTTAAAGAAAACTGTCCAGATATTCGCGATACCAGAGTGATTGATATCTACAAGGAACTCGTACAGTTTGGTTTGGGTGTGGATATTTATGATCCGTGGGCTGACCCTAAAGAGGTTAAGAAAGAATATAATCTAGATATTTTGTCGGAATTAAATAAGGAAAAGTATCAGGCAGTTATACTGGCTGTTGCCCACAAGGATTTTTTGGAGATCGACTACAACCAGATAAAAGAGAATTCGGCAGTAATATTTGACACTAAATCATTCCTAGACAAAAATATCATCAACGATAGATTATAGAAACTATGTGTGGGTTTTTCAAGCATGAAACAGCTGTGATTGATGAGGGTTGTAACATAGGTAATGGCACCAAAATCTGGCATTTTAGCCATATAATGCCCAATGCAGTAATTGGTGGAAACTGTAACATTGGTCAAAATGTAGTTGTAAGCCCCAAGGTGGTGCTGGGCAGGAATGTTAAAATTCAGAATAATGTATCCATTTATACAGGAGTTATATGCAGTGATGATGTTTTCTTAGGACCCTCAATGGTTTTTACCAATGTCATCAATCCTCGCTCAGCAATAAATCGCAGAAATCAATATATCAAAACACATGTAGGGAGGGGCGTTTCCATTGGAGCGAATGCCACAATTGTGTGTGGTCATGACATAGATAAGTTTGCCTTTATTGGGGCTGGGGCGGTAGTAACTAAGAATGTACCTGCTTATGCCCTTGTAGTTGGAAACCCTGCTAGACAAATTGGGTGGATGAGTGAATATGGCCACAGGCTTGAGTTTGATCCTGGAGGCGTTGCCATATGCCATGAGAGTAATGAGAAATATCAGCTAATTAATAACGAGGTTATCAAAATAGAATGAAAAACCCCGCTAACAATGTAAAGTTTGCCGTAGTTGGATGTGGTCATGCCGGTAAGCGTCATGCCGAGGTAATAAAATATAGCCCCGAGGCTGAATTGGTTGCTTTAATAGACTCTAAATCAAAAGAATTATTAGATATTGAGAAATATAATGTACCTTTTTTTTCTTCATTGAAATCTTTTCTTTCATCAAATTTAGAATGTGACGTGGTTAATATTGCTACTCCCAATGGTTACCATGCTGAACAAGCTATGATGTGTTTAAATGCCAAAAACCACATTGTGGTCGAAAAACCAATGACTTTAACCAAGGCTGATGCGGAAAAAGTAATATTTAAGGCGTTACATGTCCATAAGCATTTGTTTGTCGTAATGCAGAATCGATATTCTCCATCATCAATTTGGCTAAAAGAGATGGTAGAGTCTGGGCGCTTAGGAGATATATACTTAGTTCAGGTGAATTGCTATTGGAATAGGGACAATAGCTATTATCACAAGGATACCTGGCATGGAGATAAGAGTTTAGACGGGGGCACCTTATTTACGCAATTTTCGCACTTCATCGATATTATATACTGGCTGTTTGGTGATATAACCAATATCCATGCTCGTTTCAACAACTTTAACCATAAGTATTTAACTGATTTTGAAGACTCAGGTATTGTAAGTTTTGATTTTCTAAGTGGTGGGATGGGATGTATTAGCTATTCCACCTCTCTTGCCTTGCGCTATTTGGAAAGCAATATCAGTATTATTTCAGAAAATGGATTTATAAAAGTAAATGGAAAATACATGGATAAAGTGGAGACTTGTAATGTGAGAGAGTATGATATGCCGAAATTACCACCTATTAATTTTAATAACGGTTACAAGATGTATAAAAAAGCGGTTAATCATAATCATGTTATTAAGAACGTCATAGATGTAATAAAAGGTAGAGATACGATAACCACAAATGCTTTGGAGGGACTTAAGGTTGTTGAAATAGTTGAGCGTATATATAATTGCCGGCTTTCAATCTAGGAAACTCCAATTAGTTGGAATAGGATTAACCAAACATGGTATTTTGTCCACATGAAGATATCGAGCTACGTTAAAAACGTACTTACCCTCATGAGTGGTACTGCGCTGGCTCAGCTTATTCCAGTGCTAATTTCACCTATTCTAGCTAAAATTTATTCCCCAGAGGATTTTGGATTGTATTCAATATATTTTTCAGTCTCTATGGTTGCGTTAGTCTTAATGACTCTGAGATACGAATTTTCTATCTTACTTCCTAGGAAATTGAAAGATGCCGAATTTCTCGTTAAAACAATTAGTAGGATAGCCACCCTTATGTCATTTATTGTATTTCTGATTTTAGGTTTTGGTTATTTTAGGGAAGATGTGAACTTTTTAGGGCTAGAATCTATGGGAATTTGGATTTTTATTCTTCCTCTATCTCTCTTAGCCATGTCCCTTTTTCTCATATTTGAGAGTTATTTTAACAGGATTGGGCACTATTTGATGATGTCTAACGCTCGTGTTATGCGTTCGATCACGTACTCGGCTTCTTCTGTAATTTTTGGATTTATTGGCATTAATAGAATTGGACTCATACTAGCTGAGTTCATGGGATATTTTATACCTGTTGTATTTTTAATAAAAAAATCCAAGCTCAATCCTTTTGCGAGGACTGAGTTTAAGCTGGTCAGGAAGAAACTTTTAAAATATCGAAAATTTCCAATTTTTTCAGTTCCGTCTGGTATAATGGAAAAATTCTCTGGACAAGCTCTGATTTACTTTTTAGCTATCTTTTTTACAGATGCAATCGTAGGACAATATGCCCTTGCTCAAAGGTTGATGATTGCTCCTACTCGATTAATTTCAAATTCGATGGGTGAGGTATTTCGTGAACAGGCTTCGGCAATTTATGTTCGAAAAGGCGAATGTTATAAAATTTTTCGGTCAACTCTGAAAAAATTGATAATCATTGGAGTGCCTATTTTTTTTCTCGTGTATTTAGTTCAACCTATTATTTTTTTATGGTTTTTTTCAACTGAATGGCAATTAGCTAGTGATTTTATTCAAATACTAATTATTATGTTTTTTTTACAATTTGTTATCAGCCCGATTAGCAGGATAATATCAATCGCTGAGAAACAACAAATTGATTTATACATTCAATTGGGGTTATTTTTAGTAATAAGTTTTCTCTTTTTTCTTAAATCTTTCTTTGAAGAATTAACTCCAGAAAACATAGTTGCTTTATATTCAGGAATTTATGGTATAAAATATTTAGTTGAAGGATATGTTTCATATCAGCTTGCAAAAGGAAAATAATTGTGATTGACTATCAGATTTGTAATCGCTGCATTATGGACACTAGTGATTTGGATATAACATTTGATGAGTATGGTATTTGCTCCCATTGTCGGTATTACGATCAGGTCCAAAGCAGATGGTGGTATCTTGGAAAGGAAGGTGAAGAACGCTTTTCTCTAATACTTGATAAAATAAAGCGGAAGGGAGAGAGGAATCCCTATGATTGCTTGATTGGATTAAGTGGAGGGGTAGATAGTTCTTATGTTACTTACATGGCAAAAACAAAATTTAACCTGAAACCATTAATTATTCATGTAGATACTGGTTGGAATTCAGAGCTCGCAGTCAAGAATATTCAAAATATCGTTGAAAGACTCGATTTAGACCTTTATACATATGTAATTGATTGGGATGAAATGCGAGAATTGCAATTAGCTTTTTTGCGATCGGGGATTGAGAATCAGGATATTCCACAGGATCATTCATTTTTGGCTGTAATGCGGAAACAAGCAAGGAAGCATGGAATTAAATATTTTTTGACCGGCGCGAACATTTCTACAGAATCAATCCTTCCTAATGTCTGGGGATCAAGTGCTGTTGATAGCAAGCTCATAAAGAGTATCTACAGACGTTTTGGAAGCGGAAAAAAGCTAAAAAGCTATCCTTTTATTAGCTTTTTTGAATACTTTATTTCATCGAAGTTTATTCATAATTTAATAAAAATTAATCCTCTTAATTACATAGACTACCGGAAAGATGAAGCCATGAGGGTCCTTGAACAGCAGTTCGATTGGAAATATTATGGTGGAAAACATTTTGAATCCATTTTCACTAAGTTTTTTCAGGCTTTCTATCTTCCAATGAGATATGGTTATGATAAAAGAAGATCTCATTATTCCAGCTTAATTGTAACAGATCAAATGGATAGAGAAATAGCTTTGCAATTAATGGAGAAACCTCCCTATGACGAGAAGAGTATAAAAGAAGATAAAATATATTTAGCTAAAAAATTGAATTTGTCTATGAAAGACTTTGAAAAGTTACTTAAGGTAGAAAAAAGAAGTCATAATGATTTTCTGAATAACCAAAAATATATTGACATAGCGATTAAGATTTATCACAAACTTTTAAAGGAATGATCTCAATTATCGATTATGGCTTAGGGAATTTAGGAAGTATAAAAAACATACTGCTAAAACTTAGCGAAAAAGCTATTATTACCAATGATCCAAGTAAAATAGAAAGTTCTGAAAAGCTTATATTGCCTGGTGTAGGTGCTTTTGATACGGGAATGAGAAGATTAAATAAAAGTGGACTTATACCTTTGCTTAACCATCTTGTTCTAGAGAAAAAAAAGCCAATTCTAGGAATATGCTTAGGTGTACAATTGATGACAAATGGAAGTGAGGAAGGAAATCTGAGAGGTTTGGGGTGGTTTAATGCAGAAACAGTACGATTTAATTTTACAAGGCAAAATGAAAAAAAGTTAACTGTTCCACACATGGGATGGAATTTTGTGAAAAAGAGAAAAGAATCTGTAATTCTTCTAAATCTGTGTGAATTTTCTAAATTTTATTTTGTTCATTCCTATTATTTAAAGCCTAAGAACGAAGAAGATGTACTTTTGAGTTCTACTTATGCTCAGGAATTTTGCTCTGCTCTAGAGCGGGAAAATATAATCGGTGTTCAGTTTCACCCAGAAAAAAGTCATAAATATGGCATGCTTCTATTTGAAAATTTCATAAGAGAATATTGAATGGCACTGGTGAGAATTATTCCTACTTTAACCTTAATGGGTACAGGTCTCGTCAAAACAAGAAAATTCAAGAATCCGACTTATATTGGCGATCCTATTAATACAATCAGAATATTCAATCTCAAGGAAGTTGATGAGATAATCTTGCTTGATATTACAGCAACAGTCGATAAAAAGAAACCAAATTATCCACTAATTCAAGATATTGCTTCTGAATGTTTTATGCCCTTGGCTTATGGTGGAGGCATAAAGTCACTTGAACAAGCAAGGAATATTCTCGTTTCCGGAATTGAAAAGATTGTTTTGAATTCAATAGTTTTTGAAAATCCTACTGTAGTGAAATCGATAATTAAGGAATTCGGTAGCTCTACTGTAGTTATATGCATAGATGTTAAAAAGAATTTCTTTGGGAAACAAACCGTATATACTTGTTCGGCAACTAAGGATACAAAAGTTCATCCATTGGAGTGGGCTAGAAAAGCACAGGATTTTGGTGCGGGAGAAGTTGTTATTAATTCCATTGATAGGGACGGTGAAATGGTGGGATATGATATTGAACTAATTGATTCAATTGTAAGTGAATTAGATATTCCGGTCATTGCTCTGGGCGGTGCAGGTGAATTTAGGCATTTTGAAGAGGTAATTCTAAAAACTCATGTCAAGGCTTGTGCAGCCGGAAGTATGTTTGTTTTTAAAGGAAAACATCGAGCAGTACTAATTTCATACCCACCTCCTGATAAATTATCAAGCTTATCGCAAGTCGTATGAAATCGTATTTCGGAAACGCTATCTATTGATACTCCTGGGGGGGGGGATTTCTTAGCTTTATGAAAAATCAAAGAAGGAAATTCAATGCATCTTTACCTACGACAGGGTGAGTTTCATGAAGGCGTGAAAAGTTAAGTCCAGTAAACGAAGGACACAGGTACAAAACAGAATTTAATTTACGGACTGAAGATGATTCACTAGCTGAAAAGACTACTGAATCATGCGAAAAATATGGATTTAGCCACTAGAATATTCAGACCACAAACTTTGCTTATTTTACCCAAGCATTATGAGCTATGGCTTGTCTTGTTTCTTTTTGCGGGAGAGTTCAAGGATATTCCATTTATTTTACAGTTGTTGGGTCCTTTTGACTTGACAGCGGGTTTTCTGATAATGGCATATGTAGGCTTGTTTTTCAACTTTAAAGCTACTTATCTGACTTTTAATGGTAGAAATGGATGGTATATCCTGCTGTTTTTACTTTTTATGATTTATGTAACCATTAATTATAGTTTTCTCAGCTATGGGGACATAGCGCTGGCAAAGCTTAAAAATTTTTTGTTAATACTTCCACATTGTATTCTTTTCGGTTTGATCTTAGCCAAGGATGAAAGTTCGAGGACAAGATTTATATGTTGCTTAATTTATTTGAGCGCCTTTTTTGTATTGACATTTCTTTACCGGTTGTTTTTCACTTCTTCTTACCTCTCCCAACGATTACTGAGTGCAGGCACAGGTATATTCACAGAAAACTATCAAAGAACCGGGCTCGTGGCTTCAATTTATGGAGGACTCTTATTATGCCTTACTTTGAATACAAAAAATCTAAATAATAAGGGAGTCTACTTATTTCTTTATATTTTGTCATTTATAGTCGTGTCTATAAGTGGTCATCGGGCGGGCTTTATTGGCTTTTTTGCTACGAGTTTTTTAGCTCTAACTCATCGCCATAGCAGGTCAAGACACATAACTACTAAAATTGCATATCTGTTCCTTATAACTGTTATTGTGGCCTTGATTTCCAATTATACAGTATTTTTAGATAAGATTTCCAATCGTTTTTTTTCTTTATATGAAATGGGTGAAAATGATATTCGGATAGTAATGCTTAAAGAATCTATTGAAAACTTTAGTTTTGCTCCAATAACTGGTGTAGGATTTGGCATGTTTTCTATGGTTTTTTCAATTGCCGGCTACAAGTATTCACACAACATCTTTATAGAGATATTATTGGAACTGGGGATTATCGGATTTTGTCTGTTTTTCCCTTTATATATTGGATGGATATTCAAAAAGAGGATACCCGATTTAAATAGAACATTATTTATCTTAGTTTTTACGGGGGCATTTATTTACTCTCTTTTTAGTTGTGAAATTACACAACATCGCTTGCTGTTGATAGTCGTCACATGTTTATATAATTACAGTTACTCTAAAGAGACAATCATTGATAAATCCCGCTAATTGAATGAAGAATTTAGAACTCAATTTACAAATGGATATGGTATGATAATTACGTTTTATATAAAGTTAATTCTTTGTGAAAATACTCGTTATCACATCTAAGCATAGAGCTGATGATGCACGCATCTATCAGAAGCAAGTGAAAACGCTATCTGAAAAATATGATACTTCTTATTTGCACAGCGATAAAAATCATTTAGAAATAGGCATGCATGTAAAAAATGGAAAAGGTTTTTATAGGCGAGTAGAGCAGGTCATTAAATCTCAGAATCCAGATGTAGTTTTTGTGCATGATCCTTACATGATCTGGAAGTTGGCTATGAACAGAAAAAGATTTAAGAACACTAAAATTGTAGCTGATATTCATGAAGATTATCCTATTCAGGTGTTATACAAACCATACTTGAAGAAGCCAATAGCAAAGTTTCTCTCATTTATATTGAAAATTATTTTCCCCCGCTTACTTTCCTACTACGATGGGGTGATTTATGCCACCCATTATATTCACAAAAAGTATGTAGGAGTAGTTAAAACTAAGCAAATGTGCTTGCGCAACTACCCCAAAATAGATGACTTTAGGAAAATTCGGTTATCCGAAGAGCTACGCGACATAGATGTTTTATATATCGGAAGTATCATCTTTAATCGCGGAGCAGATTATATTGTGAACCTGGCTGAAAATAGTAATTTCAAAATAATTTGTGCTGGCCCTTATCAAAGCCAACAAGCACGGGCTCTATTTTCTACCCAGAAAGATAATCCCAACTTTCAGTATCTAGGTCTGCTGCCCTATGATGATATTGTTCCTTTGATTTACCGCGCTAAGATAGGCTTAGTGCCCCTTCATCCTACGAAAAGTTACCTTATGGGAACACCGTTAAAAATGTTTGAATATCTGGCTGGTGGAGCTTATACTCTTGCGTCAAATTTTCCTTACTGGCAGGAATTATATGGCAAGATAGATGGCTTAGGATTTATAGATTTTGAAAATACTGATGAGATGATACAAAAGATAAAATCTCTACTGGCTGATCCAAAGCTCAATTCATTTCAGCCCTTACACATTCAGTACAATTGGAACAGTGAGGGCAATCGCTTAATAGAATTTGTGGAAAATTTAAAGAACTAAGAACCCTGATCCTCAGATTATATTGAAATTCATGTAAAATGTTGCGCAATAAACTTAAAAAATAGATATTGTTGATTGTGGGCAAATTGGCGATCGTTATTTTTTATAAGGATAAAAACAGTTGAAACAAGTTGATATTAAGATACATTCTGAAGCTAAATAACGAAAAGAATATCTCTTCTAAGATAGTTAGGTATAGTAATACAAAGACAATTTAAAAATAGTTCATTCTAATAAATATGCATGGACGTAAAAATTGATAATGACAATCGATCAGATAAAATATATTATTGAAAAAATAAGATCATATTTTGCTTCACAAAGATGAAGATTTGGTTAATAAGCCAGTATTCTAATCACATAAGTGTAGGGAAAACAACCTCTAGGCAGTTTGAATTGGCAAAAGCTTGGGTAAATTCTGGTCATCAAGTTTCGTTATTTACTTCAAATTTTAGCTATTTTAAAAGAGTACCCAAATTTAAAGGATTTTATAAAAATGAAATAAAAGAGGGTATAAAAATACAGTGGATCAAAGTAAACCAGTATAAAAAAGTTATGAGTATTGCAAGGGTGCTAAGCTGGTTTATTTTTGAGTATAGGATGATATTGGCAAGCAAAAAAAAATATTCCAAACCCAATTGTATACTTGTATCTTCCCTTTCTATTTTCTCCATCATTAGTGGCATTTATTATAAAAAAAAATACCGATCAAAATTAATATTTGAAGTTAGAGACATATGGCCTCTTTCAGTAATCGATATAGGCGGGTTCTCTCCTTCTCATCCCTTTATAAAGTTAGTTGCTTATATTGAAAAATTAGCTTATAAAAAAGCAGACTTTTTGTCTGCTACTATGCCTAATGCCAAAGAGCATATGGACAGTATTGCCGAAGAAGCTAAATCAAAACCCTTTAAATGTATCCCACACGGTTTCAGTTTAGAAAAGTTGAAAAAGACGGATTCAGCCTGTCCTGAATTTTATCTTCCAAGAGATAAATTTATTATTGGCTATGCGGGTAGTATGGGAAATGCTAATGCTGTAAAGATTCTTTTAGAGGCAGTTAGCTTGCTACCAGATATAGAAAGACTGCACATTGCGCTATTTGGAGATGGGGAGAAGCGTGAAGTCCTTGAAGAAGAGTTCAAGGATGACCCTAGAATAAAGTTTTATGGATATATTAATCAACTCAAACTACTACCTATGTTAAAGCAGACTGATTTGCTATTTGATGGAGTGGAGAGGGCAAAACTATATGATTATGGTCTATCTCGAAATAAATGGATAGACTATATGCTAGCAGCTAAGCCAATGCTGGTATCGTTTTCTGGTTACCAAAGTACAGTTAATGAAGCGGGATGTGGCTGGTTTGTCCCGGCTGGAAATGTGAATCTACTCAAAGACAAAATTGTAGAAGTCATGGATATTTCTCCAAAAGAATTAAAAAGGATAGGAGAAAAAGGCAGGGCTTTTGTTTTGAAAAATAGGACTTATGAAAAATTAGCTCAAAATTATCTGTCAATATTTAAATCTCTAGTATGAAAAGGTTTTTCTATTGTTGTAATTTGTTTTCCTGATCTTATAATTTTCCCCTACGTCTACGATTGTTCATGTAATACATGTATTACATGAACAATATAACATTTAGGAAATTAGTAATAAATTTCTGCTCTCAATTTTTCCTGATCATCATCCGTATTTGTGATTCATAATTTTACATATCTTCGCCAAGTTAATTTTATAAAAATTTGGTAAATAAGACCTACGAATTTTTAACTATTATAAAATAAAAAGTCAATGTCCATGAAAAAGCAAATCTTATTTTCGTTAAGTGCTTTAGGGGTATTTTTCTCTAGTGCACAGGAAAAGGTGACTGATGCACACGCTTCTAATTATCGAACATGGTCTATTGGGGCCAACGTGGGAAATACCTTTAGCTTGGGAAATACCTTTAGCCTTGGTGTTCCTAGGAGTTTTGATCCAGATAAAGGTGCGGAAGTGCCTAATGAGGTAGGTAACTTTAGCCTCGGTATCAGGGGACATCTCACTAGGTTATTGAACCCCACTTTTGGTCTTCGATCTTCTGTGGGGTATCATAAAACTTCTGGTTCTAAAGGTGATGTGTGGTTTAAAGGAGATTACATTGATGCAGATATCAGTGCAGTTTTTAATCTGAGTAATTTGGTAGTTACTGGCAGAGTTTACGAAAGAAAATCATCATTCCTTTTCTCTGTTGGCGTTGGTGCAGCATTTATGCAAGGAACGTCTTATCATACTCCTAGCTCAGGTCCTAGTTTGAAGGTTAAGCGGGTTGAATATGGGAAAGATGGTCGAGCACTACAAGCTACATTTCCATTATCTCTAATGTATAAATATAAGTTAAGTAATTCACTTGATATCGATGGGATATTTAAGTATACTGTTATTCCTTCAGACTTTCATGATAAACTTATTCCTAGCTCTACTAGTCTCAGCACTGATGTTGCTGATATGTTTGCCTACTTAGGCGTTGGTATGTCTTACAACTTTGGTTATAAAGACAAGCAATCTATAGCTTATATCAATCCGTTGGATAGAATGTATGCCGATATGGAAGAGGTTAAAAATAATTTCAACAAGCTTACCACAGATGACGATGGGGATGGTGTAAATAATTATTTTGATAAAGACAATAATACCCCAGAGGGTATGACGGTTGATGGTAGCGGCAGGGCTAGCGATGTTGACCAGGATGGTATTCCTGATAGTATGGATGAAGATCCATTCACACCTAAAGGCGCTAGGGTAGGTGCTAGTGGTCGTGCAATTGATTCTGATCGGGATGGCGTAGCAGACTATATGGATAAAGAACTCAATACTCTTGCTGGAACCATGGTTAACTTTAAAGGTCAAGCTATTGAAGTCTCAGATGGTAGAGATATTGCTTTTGTGCCATCTATCTATTTTATCTTTAATAGTGCAAACGTCACTGCGGCTAATCACGAACGTTTAGCAGTTGTGGCACGCTTGATGAAGAATAACCCTAACCTGAAAATGAGAATAGTTGGACATGCTGATAAACGCGGTCCAGAAGAGTACAACAAAAATCTTGCCATGAGAAGAGCTCAAGCTGTTGTTAAGCAACTATCTATAACTTATGGAATTGACGAAGCGAGATTAACCTCAGAATCTATGGGAGAGGAAGGGCCATTAGCTGAGGGTCAATATAATGTAAACCGTAGAGTGGATATAATTCCTTGGTAAATTAGGAACATTTCTAAAAAGCCTCTAAATTAAGGGCTTTTTTCATTTGATGAAGGGTAAAAGGCTTTCCCAGAGTACAATACCGACAGAAACAGCGATATTAAGAGAATGCTTAGTACCAAATTGAGGTATTTCAAGAGCTCCATTGCAATAAGGAAAAAGTTCATGATTTACTCCCTTTACCTCATTCCCAAAGACCAAGGCAGTTTCTTCAACTTTAAATTTATGCTGGTTTAATTTAATAGAAAAGTCAGTTTGCTCTACTGCCCAAATGGAATGGGCTTCTTCTTTTAATTTGCTCAGGGCTTCTTTGGCATCATTGAAGTATTTCCAATCCACGGATTCAGTGGCTCCTAAAGCAGTTTTATGGATTTCCTGTTGAGGAGGGACAGGTGTTAATCCACACAAAAAAATCCTTTCAATTTTGAAGGCATCACAAGTACGGAAAACAGAGCCTACATTAAGCCTACTCCTTACATCATTCAATATTACAGTAACTGGTATCTTTTTTACCTTCTTAAATTCTTCTATTGAGAGGCGGTTTAGTTCACTCATTCTAAGCTTTCTCATAGGTTATTTTTATTTTAGCAAAATATCAAAAAATAAGTTTCCAAATTTTGGCTGGAAAAAGCGTAGATACACCTTTGATGAGGCAATACAACCAAATCAAAAGTAAATACCCCGATGCTCTATTACTTTTCAGGGTGGGAGATTTTTATGAAACCTTTGGTGAAGATGCTGTTAGGACCAGTAAGATACTGGGTATTGTCCTCACAAAAAGAGCCAATGGATCTGCTTCCGAAATAGAATTGGCGGGTTTCCCACATCATTCGTTAGATAATCATCTGCCCAAATTGGTAAGATCTGGTCAGCGGGTAGCTATTTGCGACCAGCTAGAAGATCCTAGGCTGACTAAAAAAATTGTAAAGAGAGGAGTAATGGAATTAGTTACTCCAGGGGTTATTACTAATGATCAAGTGTTACAGCTGCGTTCTAATAATTTTTTGTGTGCTGTCCATTTCAATAACGATCAAATAGGGGTGGCATTTTGTGATATCTCTACTGGGGAGTTTTTAACATCCGAGGGCAATGCCGAATATATTGAAAAGCTTTTGCAGAGCTTACAACCCAGTGAGATTATTTATCCCAAAAGCAAAGGGGAAAGATTTTTCGAAATATTTGGGAACAATCATTTCACATTTTCCACTGATGATTGGGTTTTCAAATACGACTATGCTTTTGAGAGCCTCACTCGGCACTTTAAAACTAATAACCTTAAAGGTTACGGAATAGAAAATTTGGAAGAAGCAATAGTAGCTTCAGGGGCTATCTTTCACTACTTAAAAGAAACAAAGCACGACAAATTGTCACATATAACCGGGATTTGCCGAATAGATCGCAATGAATTTGTGTGGATGGATCGCTTTACTATACGGAACTTAGAATTATTTCAATCTAATTCAACAGAAGGAATTTCACTTTTGGACGTTATTGACTGCACTCAAACGCCTATGGGAAGCCGACTTTTAAAGCGTTGGCTAGCCATACCTCTTAAAAGTCGAGATATGATAATAAAGAGATTAATAGTAGTAGAAAAATTTATCCTTAGAAATGAATTAAGTGAAAAGATAGTAAATCAGCTCCAAAATATTTACGATTTGGAAAGATTGGTAGCCAAGCTTGGTAGTGGGAAGATACAACCTAAAGAAATGATCCAGCTCAAGAAAAGCTTAGATCATGCTTTTGAGATAAAAAAAATGATGGGCAAAAGCGATCAGGCTTTATCGAATTTAGCAGACCAGTTAAACCATGCAGCTAAAGCACGCAAGCTGATAAGCGAATACATGTTAGAAGAACCCAGTGCACAGATCTCTAAAGGCTCTGTGATCGGAAGCAGGGTGTCAAAGGAGCTAGATGAATTGAGAGACTTATTGGCTAATGGAAAGAATAAGCTACTGGAAATTCAGCAAAGAGAAACGAAAAATACAGGTATCCAAAATCTAAAAATCTCGTTTAATAATGTATTTGGTTATTACTTTGAGGTTCGTAATACCCATAAGGATAAAGTCCCTCAAGAATGGGTAAGAAAGCAAACTCTGGTAAATGCTGAGCGCTACATTACTGAGGAGCTAAAAGAATATGAACAAAAGATTTTAGGGGCTGAGGAAAAGATACTGCAGTTGGAGAATAAGCTGTATTTTGATTTAATTGAAGAAATAGCTTCTTTTTTACCTCTTATTCAACAAAATGCCCAAGTATTAGCACGTATTGACTGTCTGCTGGGGTTTTCACTTTTAGCCAAATCTCAAAACTATACTAAACCAAACTTCAATAATAGCCATGCTATAAATATTGTTCAAGGAAGGCATCCAGTTATAGAAAATAGCTTGGCTGTCGGAGACGAATATGTTGCCAATGATGTTTTTCTGGACAGAGAACAACAACAAATACTGATGATTACCGGCCCTAATATGTCTGGTAAGTCAGCTTTTTTAAGGCAAACTGCCCTTATTAGCATTTTGGCCCAAATAGGGTCATTCATTCCTGCCAAAGAAGCTAAACTAGGCATAGTTGATAAAATATTTGTAAGGGTAGGGGCTTCTGATAACATCAGTCATGGAGAATCCACCTTTATGGTGGAAATGAATGAAACAGCAAGCATTCTCAATAATCTTTCCAAAAGAAGCCTCGTAATACTAGATGAGATAGGGAGGGGAACCAGTACCTACGATGGAATTTCCATTGCTTGGGCTATCGCAGAGTTTTTGCACGAACATCCCAGTAAAGCAAAAACCCTTTTTGCCACTCATTATCACGAGCTAAATGAAATGGAAAATAGCTTTGAGAGAATCAAGAATTTTAATGTGAGTGTGAGGGAACTAAATAATAACATTATTTTCATGCGCAAACTAATGCCGGGGGGTAGTGAACACAGCTTTGGCATACATGTGGCCAAAATGGCTGGAATGCCTGGTATAGTAATTAACAGAGCAGGTACTATGCTCAAGAGACTGGAAAAGAGCCGGGAACAAAATCCAAAGACTCTAAATAAGGCAGAAGAGAAAATGCAGCTTAGTTTTTTTGATCTGGAAGATCCAATTATAAAATCCATCAGAGAAGATATAAACAAACTGGACATTGACACGCTCACCCCTGTTGAAGCCCTGATGAAACTGGTTGATATTAAGAAGAAAATAGGTGTCTAATTTGTTTGTGGGAAGATTCAATAATTTATTACATTTACTTTCAGTTTTGCGAGAATAGCTCAGTTGGTAGAGTACGACTTTGCCAAGGTCGGGGTCGCGGGTTCGAGTCCCGTTTCTCGCTCAAGCCAAGAATTCCTTATTATAAGGGACTTTTAGTTTAATGTCTAGAGTAAGTCTTGTGGACTTTATAACTGTCTTAGCTTTTGCCCTGGTGGTGGAATGGGTAGACACGCAGGACTTAAAATCCTGTGGCCAGTAATGGCTATGCGGGTTCAAGTCCCGCCTGGGGCACACAATCTGGCCCGCAAAATATGAAGAAGTGGGGTTTCTATGGGGGAAGGCATGCCTAATTTTCTATAATAGCGTGCAAGGAATGTTAAAAATATCCAAGATAATGAATTTGTTAGCCACTCTAATTTTTCTATAATTATTTCTCAGTGGCTTAAGAAAGCTTACAATGTTTTTGCAATAGGAGAGGTATCAGCGTTAGGGGGTGTTTTCTATCACATTGTCAGATATGAAAGCAAAAATTTTTGATCAAGCTAAATCTTAAAAGAAAGTTGCTATACGTCTATATTGATTAAGGATTTCTATCCGGTTGGCCTCTAATATTGATAATTAGAGGTTGGAGATTGGAACTCTTTTTCTACATTTGTCTTGAGTGAAACAATTTGACAGATTGCAATCACTAAAAACCCACTAGAGCAATAGTTTTTAGCCTTGTAATTCCAATTAATTTCTCGATAGTTTTAAGCCCTAAAAAACGGTATTATCTCTTATTTATTTACTTCAGAATCAGTTTCTGAAGGGCATCCAGATAAAATTGCCGACCAGATTTCAGATGCTATTGTCGATCATTTCCTGGCATTTGACGCTAATACTAAAGTAGCTTGTGAAACTTTGGTTACTACCGGGCAAGTAATATTGGCTGGAGAAGTAAAATCTAATGTTTATGTGGATGTGCAAAGCGTGGCTCGTGATGTAATTAAGCGTATAGGGTACACTAAAAGTGAATATATGTTCGATGGTAACAGTTGTGGAATATTATCTGCCCTGCACGAACAATCGCCAGATATTAATCGGGGAATAGATCGCGGTAAACCCGAAAAACAAGGCGCCGGTGACCAGGGAATAATGTTTGGTTATGCCACTAATGAAACGGAAAATTACATGCCACTAGCTCTGGATCTAAGTCACAAAATTCTACAAGAGCTTAACTCCCTGCGAAGGGAAAATAAAGAAGTTCGTTACTTAAGACCTGACGCCAAAGCTCAGGTAACTATTGAATATTCAGATGACGACCGACCTCAAAAAATCAAAACTATAGTTATTTCCACCCAGCATGATGAGTTTTCCGATGAGGAAAGCATGACTAAAAAGATTTATGACGATGTGCTTACTCTCCTTATTCCTAGAATAAAGGCTAAATTGAATCCCGGTATTCAAAAACTTTTTAAAGGTGATATTACTTATCATATCAATCCTACGGGCAAGTTTGTAATTGGTGGGCCTCATGGGGATACCGGGCTTACTGGACGTAAAATTATTGTAGACACTTACGGTGGTAAAGGGGCACATGGAGGAGGAGCTTTTTCAGGAAAAGATCCCAGCAAAGTTGATCGTTCCGCTACTTATGCTACTCGCCATATTGCCAAAAACATGGTGGCTGCAGGAGTGGCTGATCGGATGCTGATACAGATATCCTATGCCATAGGTGTAGTGGAACCCATAGGAATTTTCGTAGATACTTTTGGTTCGGCTAAAGTCGATAAAACAAACGGAGAAATTGCTCAAAAGATCCATGAGATCTTCGATATGCGCCCCGGTATTATAGAGCAACGTCTAAAACTTAAAAACCCGATTTATTCCGAAACTGCAGTTTATGGACATATGGGACGTTCACCAGAAAGCGTCTCCAAAACTTTCTACAAAAACATTGGGGAAGCCCTTACCAAAGAAGTGGAGCTATTTACTTGGGAGAAACTAGATTATGCAGATAAGGTAAGGGAATCTTTTGGGCTTTGAAGAATTTTAATATAAATTTTCTCTCTCATAATACAACTTGCGTTATGCCGAATTGTATTGACAAATGATAAGTTTGAGGATAAGCTATGTGCCTTCAAAAGAATATTTAATCAAACCTTTACCTTTACCATCCAGCCGTAAGGGTCTTCGGCCTTGCCATGACGGATATCGTTCAGTGCTTTTTTAATCTTTGCGGCATACCCATTGGTTGGAGCGGGTACTTCGTAATCTTCACCCTGATAGCCAATATTAGAAATCTGGCATATTACTACAGCTGTACCCATGCCGAAAGCTTCTCTCAAACGACCATCTTTTAGAGCTTCTATAACTTCCGATATCTTTATTCTGCGTTCTTCCACTTTCAAAAGTTTATTATTGCGTAAAAGGGTGAGGGCACTATCTCGGGTAACACCAGCCAAAATACGGTCGCTCAACGGAGGAGTTATGAAAGTATCATCTATAATAAACCCCACGTTCATAGTTCCCGATTCCTCTACTAATTCGTGATTCCAATGATCAGTCCATATGACCTGGGTATAGCCTTCTTTTTTAGCCTGAGCTGTAGGATAAAACGCAGCTCCATAATTTCCAGCACATTTTACAAAGCCGACCCCTCCACTTACACTCCGGGTATAAGTTTCTTGCACTTTTACATTTATATTACCAGTATAATAAGGACCCACTGGCGAAGTGATAATACAAAAAGTATACTCTTCTGAAGGGCGAGCTGTTATAAACTCTGAGCTGCCAAACATAAAGGGACGTATATAAAGAGAATATTCGTCTCTTTGAGGCACCCACCGTCTATCGACATATACCAGTTCTTTTAACCCTTCCATAAATCTTTCAACGGGAAATTGAGGCATATGCATTCTGTAGGCAGAGTGATTCAAACGTTTGGCATTCATCTCTGGACGGAAAATCCCAATACTGCCATCTTTCATATAATAAGCCTTTTGGCCTTCAAAGAGGGCTTGTCCGTAGTGTAAAGTGTGTAAAGAGGGACTAAAGGTTAGGGGACCATAAGGTTTAATTTCAGGCTCTTGCCATTTTCCATCCTTAAATTGGCAGAGATACATGTGGTCACTGAATAGAGTTCCAAAGGGAAGACTGTTAACATTTAATTCATTTATGTTTGAGCGGGCAGCTTTGATGATTTCCATAGTTCAAATAATCCTAATCATTCGATCTGCTAAACAGCTAACAATAATGGGTTCTACTACATTCCAAGACTGCAATTTACTGATTAAAATGAAAAAAGCTAACATCTTTGTTTCTAAGTGTTAATTTTCTTTGGACGTGCAATGATGGCATAAATCAAAAGTAAGTAGATTAAAATTTTGCTTAGGATGAAGAGTTCTTTAAATTGAAAGCATTCCCTTTAGAAAACAAAAAGAGAAGGAAACATCCTGCTTCTTCTCATGTAAATGCTTACAATCGCTTACAGGCTTCTTCCGGGAGTATTCCTATCGTTCGTCCCTTCCTAACAACTTCTATTAAGAATATAGGTTACCACGAAAACTTTACAGCTTTCATTGCATTATAAAGGTTTACATACCCGTTAGTGCCTAACACGTCAAGTCCTTTTAAGGAATCATCAAAGCTGTTTTTCCATTTAGTGCCGGACAAGGGAGGGAGCAAGCCCGCTTTAATACCCAAGGTTCAGGGGATAGAAGACTTCTTCCGTAAAGTCTATTCTATACGTTGCCGAGAAGCTCAAGTAGGCTTGTATGTTAGAACCACCGGATGTTTTGTTTTTGGTGTAAAGTATTTTAGAGATCCCATAGCTCCCTCCTAGAAAGGGAATAAGCTCAAAACCTTCAAACAGAGGGAGAGAGTAGCCCATACTTAGACCTGGATAAACGTTCCTGATATCTATTCTTTCGTTAGCACTAAAATCTTTTCTTGTGATCAGATCTTTGAATATTAACTATATAATGGAAACGAGATTTACCCATCCACATGCTTAGCCCACTATTCAAAGAGACAACCTTGCTGGGCTTAGAGGTTTCTATAGCAAGAAGCTCGTATAGACTACTGTGGTTATGAAATCTGACTCCTCCCTCCAGAGAAATATTCGCGGAAATATCCCATCTTTGCACACTTTGGGACTGTTTGTTCTCTTTATTACTTTGACCTAAAGTAGTATGCCCTATAATGAAGGAAAATAAGAATCTCCATACATCTTTATAACCATAACCTATAACAATTGCATTTTCTATTCTGTGTTACTCACCTAGAAGACAATATTCCTGTCAACGCTAATCCTGAAGATATTATTGCACCTACTACTGCAGCAATGTTACCAGCACTCTCTAAAAGCATCCTCCCCGCACCCACAGCCCCGACTACTATACAAAAACCTTCCCAAAATCGGCGCCAACCACTTGTTTTGCCCTTTCCATCTAAGTACTGCATAAGATGACCGTGATAAGGATGGGCTTCATCATAGTACACATTTATCCAAATAGTATGTACTACAACGGGAAATTGATATAGCCCCTAAGACTAAGCCTTGCTCTTGAGTATTGTTATACGTTTTGTTTATAAGCGTATCTTCTTAAGGCCGATAAGCTGAATTGAAGATTGCTGAAATAAGCAGAAATAGGGCCCGTATCCGAAGCATCAGTATCTGTAGAGCATAATAAATTAGCAATAGACAATAGGTCGGTATAAGCTGTACTGGATATCTCTTCATTATCATACAGGCTTTGTATATAACCTTCAAAGAAGCCTTCAGGCCCAATAGCCAATGCATGGGCTATGAGCTCTGAAACAAGGTCTTGCATCTCATCTAGGCCGATGACATCCCTCTGAGGGGCACCTTCCAGATACAACTGGTAAAATACCTACCTGTTTGTAAGGGTTTTCCGATTGCAAGGTATCGGTCGTTTTAAACTTTGCCGGTTGTTGTAATGCCAAGTTCCCTGCATCTCATTGCGTTTCTTTTTGACAGGCGATTGTAAGTCCTATTAGCTAGAAGAAACACTAAAACTCGGATGGATACTATTTTTTTCACAATATAAAATTAATTAAGCTATACAAAACATAAGCAAAGGGTCATGACTGGATTAGAGAGATAATATCTTTGTAACTAGTTGTGATTCAATGAAAAATATATAAAACCAAGGCATATTTCAGAGCAAAAATTCAGAGAAATTTTTATGCTTGTTATATGAAAATCTAACGGATAACCACTTTAGCTGTTTTAAAGTCAGCTTTACCTACAGCTCTTATCAGGTACATTCCCTTTGGTTTATTTTCCAGGTTTATGTCCTTTTCCCTTTCGGCAATAGGTAACTGTAAAACTCTTTTACTTATTAAGGCTGTATACTTCTAAAAGATCAAATTGATCAATCTCTTTAACCTCTTAGTTTTACCATAAAATTCCCATTGTTAGGGTTAGGGAAAATATTATAAGGCTATTTCAGTTTCAATCTACCACATAAGGTATGCTGTATCTGTGTACTTGATCTAAGGATAAGACTTTTACATCTGGTGCACCAAAAAATCGAGACTGGATTTAAAGAAGTTTTCAAAATAATAATAAGTGACCTCTTTCATTACTAACAATCATATCGAGGTCGTCATTGCCATCAAAGTCGTAAAGAAAAGGAACTGTATAGCCTCCTAATATCAAAAGATTTCATTACAAGGGCATTAAGAGTAAAATTGGGCAAAGCAGCAGAAATAGCCCACAAAAGCGAAGAAGAAATAAACGGAAGCAGCACAGGAGAATTTATCCCCAGTTCATATAGCTGCCAAGCAGGCTATTTATTAGGAGAAGTTCTTAAAGGGAGGGTATCTACCTGAGAACCTGATTTATTACTGATGGCTGAAGAGGCCATAATGAATTGATAGAAGTCAGTTATGATAAACATCCGAGAATAGACAAGAGTAAATTATTCTCAAAATGGAATGGGAAGTTTTTGGAGTTACAGCTAGAGAAACAACTAGTTAAGTTTAACGGTATTAAAAGGTAGTTTGAGATGCATTTGAAGAAATATGAGTGGAGAAGAAGAGAGAACTTTAGAAGTTAATGTTGAAAGGTGGACAAGTCTTATCTTTAATAACTTTCAATAATTATCCTTAAAATCCAAGTTAAAGCCCTTTCCTTCCTCTAGGTTTAGATCAATCACAAAAGTAGAGGAAACCACTTTGATATTATTAAAGATAATAGCTCGATAATTTTGAGAGAAATCACTGTACAATTGCCATGTCTTCATGGAGTTTATAGCCTACATGAACACCTGTTAAAAGCAAAGTTTTCTTTCGGCCCTCTGTTTCATTAGTAATGCTGTCTATTACAATTTCATCTGTTAAGAGAATTCTTGTTAGAACATTTTGTAGAAGCCTTCAGTTATTGTTCGGATGTACTCATTAACATAATGTCAGGAATGATACTTAAAACTCACTGGAAAGATAAAATATGTTCTCTAAAAAACAGCGGTATTATAGTTGGGGGAAACTGATAGCTAGACTTTAGTTTCAAATTATTAGTAATAAGCCTAAAGTCAGGACCAGGATGCTTGGTGCTTAAGGCCTTGCTTTTTCCCGGTAAGTCCACGATGTACCCTTATTCCTAACAAAAAAAGCAGATGACTGGCTGGTTTAAGTTCGATAGCGGTGATAGAAACGGATTTGATTACCTATATTATGGTAACAATCTACTAATGGGTCTCTGTTAGTAAAATGCTCGAGGTCCAATCGACTGCGAGTAAAGCAATACCTCAAGTTCTCCGAATTCCCGTTAAGCCAAGAAAGTGTGGATTAAACAGAGGTTTTCTGTCAGCTTTTTATTTAGAAAAATTCTAAATAAGTTTTTAAAAGATGACCATGGTGTTAAAAATCAGATGTTTGGGAAATATCTTCAATTGTTTCTTCGGCAACTTTTAAGGTAAAATCAATATCAGAGTCTGATAAGGAATTACTCAGAAACCAGCTTTCATAAGCAGAAGATGGAAGATAAACACCTCTTTTCAACATACCGTGAAAGAAGTCTTTGAAATATTGATTGTTTCCGGTTGTTGCTGAATTGAAATCAGTTACAGGGTTTTCTGTGAAATGTAGGCTAATCATTGAGCCTTTCCGGTTAATCTGATGTGGAAGGGAAGAGTTGTTGAGTAAATCTCTCAGGCCTTTTTCAATTGCGTGGCACTTGTGGTCTAATTCGATATAAACTTCCGGGTGATTTTTGAGATATTTTAATAATGTAAGACCGGCTATCATAGCGATAGGATTTCCGGAAAGGGTTCCGGCTTGATATACTGGTCCAATGGGAGCAACAAATTCCATAATGTCTTTTTTCCCTCCATATGCGCCAACCGGCATACCTGCTCCTATTATTTTACCATAAGTAACTAAGTCGGCTCGTATGCCCAAGGTTTCCTGTACTCCACCGAAGCCTAAGCGGAATCCAGTCATCACTTCATCAAAAATGAGAATAATATTTTCCTGATCGCAGAGACTACGTAGGCCTTCTAGAAAACCATTCTTAGGTAAGATGCAACCCATGTTACCGGGAATGGGTTCAATGATAACAGCGGCTATTTCTCCTTTATTGGCCTCTATCAATTGTCTTACTTCTTTAAAATCGTTGTAATTCCCCACTAAGGTATCACTTGCAGTCCCAGAAGTAACTCCTGAGCTATCTGGATAACCCAAAGTAAGCGCACCACTTCCTGCTTTAATAAGGAATGAATCACCGTGTCCATGATAACAACCCGCAAATTTTATAATCTTATCTTTCCCAGTGTAGCCACGGGCTAACCGAATGGCACTCATCGTAGCTTCAGTACCAGAGTTTACCATCCTCAGAAGTTCAATATTAGAGATGCTTTCGCAGATAAGCTTGGCCAGTTGTATTTCCAGTTCGGTAGGAGCTCCGAAGGAAGTGGAGTCCTTCACTTTTTTCTGAATGGCCTCCACTACCGGCTCAAAGGCATGTCCCATTATCATGGACCCCCAAGAGGCAATGTAGTCGACGTAACGATTGCCATCTTCATCGTACAGATAAGCTCCTTTGGCCCTCCTGATAAACAAGGGTGTCCCACCCACGGATTTAAAAGCACGTACCGGAGAGTTAACCCCACCTGGAATATATTGAGAAGCTTGTTTGAAGAGTCGTTGACTTGTTTTGATGGTCATAAACCTAAGTCTTTTAACCAATTATCGCTAAATAATTACTCAGAAACTAGATGTTTTTAGTATAAAGCTACTTAGAGATGCCATTAAAAAATGGTTAAGGAAAAAGTCGTAACCATAATCCTTTTTTACCTAAGATGGCAAAGATAGAAGATAGTTACAATACAGTGACAACAAATAAGAAAGCATGTAAAAGAAACAAAAAATAAGGTATACTCGTTTCCTATGGAACTTATCCTCTTCGAAATGACTCGGATAGAATTACTGGCTGGATATCTTTATGTTTGGTCATGATTAGCTTAAGGGATTGTTTCCAAAATTTTTCAACAATTATAGCCTCTAACACTATCGTTTTGTCATAAAACTCCACCTCCCCTTTTGCCATTTTGGAAATCACTACCAGCGAGCCGTATTATAAGCTTAAGTAGAATAGGTTGAACAACAATATAGATCGCGAGAGATTATCTTGATGTAATGTGTTCCACAAAACACAAGAAATGCCGGAAATCTATTTCTTTTATTGGTTCTTTGTTTGACTATTTGGGGGGGAAGTGGGGAGTATAATCCCGCAAAGTATAAAGAGATGAGGTTTAAAGAAATCCTCTATTATGAGAAGAGTTTTCCCATTTGAAAAAAATTCAGTCGAATGGAATAGCTACTCCCTGTATCATTATTAAAATAATAATGAGAGTTCAGGATTTAGAATCAATTAAGGTTACGGTCTTCAAACCACTTTTGTCAGCTTCTTGTAAAACTAAAAGTAGGCATACTTTTAATTGGCTCCGGGCTTTAGCACTATCGTGAAAAACAATTGATAGAAACGACCTTCATGTTTTGTATAATATTTTGGGAACCTAGAACGCCTTTAATCCCGTATCAAAAATCGCCACTTAAAATATCCCACGTTACCGATAGGAAGCCCTGTTAGCTGCTTTAGTCTGTGATATTTTAATGTGTCCATAAGGATTCCGAAATAAGGCCAAAGAAATGACTTCTTCACACAATTTTATGTCTCAGAGATATATATTATCTTATCGTCAGTTTTCTATCCATTGAGCTGATAAAATGTATGATTGCCGATGGAATGCCCTTTTAGGCTATGGTTAGTTTGGTTAAGTCTAAGAAATGTAAAACCATTGTTGTCTATCGAAAAAGTAGCTTTGGCGTTAAAATTATTGAACTGATTTAGTACCCATTTTGTTACCAGTGAGATAGAGTCATCCTCAAAAGTGAGGTAAGCAAAATTGTCTGCTGCTTTTCCTTGTCAAATTCTGTTGGGGATAAATTTTTTGAGCTGCCAAGGGGGTTTTTACCCAATACTTCATAGAGCTAAAATATCTATGATCGATAAAACAAAAAGTCTTCAACAGAGGCTTTTTGTTCAAAGCTAGATCATGCCCAATGGCCTTAATGCATTTTGATATCGTTCAAAGAGATCGTTTTTCTTCAAATCATCCATTTTACTACTACTGTTATTTTCATATTGCTGTACAATTCGAAACAGCATCTGATAATAACTGGCAGCAGTCTGAATCTGCTGATTAACTCGTCTGCGGTCAAGCCCCTTAAACTGTTCGTAATATTTTAGTTCTTCATCTAAGCGATTTGCAAACAGATTGACCATAGCTCGGCCTTTTTCCGAAGCATTAGCCTTGTAGTATCCCTCTATTACACTGAAAACAAAATAATTGTACCGAAACTTGTCTTCGGGCATTTTTTCAACACACAAATCCAGAACTTCAATAGCTTTTTCGTTTTTTCCTTCTTCAGCAAGTTTAATGGCTAGTCGGCCAAAAGAATTTCTCAAATTATAAGATAGTCTGCGGTTAGTTTCATCTAAATACACATCAGGATTTTCCATGTTGCCAAACCTAAACTTTTGTGTCATATTCTCATACATAGTTGATGAGACTACCTCTCCAAAGTCAACCACTTCATTTCTTTTGGAATGGCTAACCGGAACAAAGCGATAAGCCATACCTTCTAACTGGAAATACTCATCTAACCAGAAATAAGATTTGCTACTGTTACCAACCGTTACGCTAAAGTAAATAGGCCGTTCCCAATTGTTGTGAGCAACTAAATCTATTACCATCATATCTCGTTTGGAAAGGGCATTGGACTTTATATCCCAATCGATATAATCTACAATTTTTGAAGTATCAGAAGCAGGGACTACATTATTGGCGAGCACCTCCTCTTTGTTAATGTTTACCCTGAGCTTTTTAACGGGGAAATAAATGAGGGGCTTGGAACCATAACCCCTGAATTTATTACTGTTATCATTCCTTTTGATATAGTTAATAAAATCAGTTGCCATCCAACGGCCTTTTATGCCTCTGTCGCGATAATAGATAACGTCACGGGTACCTTGTTTATATTGATCGTGCTCAAAAGTAAAGGGAACAGGGCCCCCATCATAAGTAGCTCTTTTCATCTGGTCAATATACCAGTCAGTATTGAGAAGGCTCAAATTGACCACTCTTACATCTGTTCGATAACCTTCCACTTCCTGGACGTACCAGAGAGGGAAAGTGTCATTATCGCCATTGGTAAACAATATGGAATTGGGGGCACAGGAGTCCAGGTAAGCCTTGGCAATATCTCGTGCTGTATAGCGATTGGAACGATCGTGATCATCCCAGTTTTCTCTGGCCATAATGCCAGGCACTAACAGCAGGCATAAAGCTGAAGTAGCAATGGCAATATGGGTGTTTTTGTTTTTGAAAAGCTCAAATAAAGCCTGTACACCTAAACCTATCCATATGGTAAATACATAAAAAGAACCTACAAAAGCATAATCCCTTTCGCGTGGTTCAAAAGGTTTCTGATTGGTATAAATGACAACTGCTATACCAGTAAACAGAAAAAATAAAAGTACAGCCCAGGCATCTTTACTGGAGTGCATAAAGTGAAAGTATAATCCTACTAAGCCTAATAACAAAGGCAGTAGAAAATAGGTATTACGGGCTGGATTGTTTTTTAAGTGATAGGGTAAGTTGGACTGTGGGCCCAAACGCATTTTATCCAGGAAGCCAATACCACTGATCCAGTTTCCACTAGTAACTTCATAGCGATGCTGCTCATCGTTTTGTCTTCCTGCAAAATTCCACATAAAGTAACGCCACCACATATGTCCAATTTGATAGTTGAAAAAGAAACTTAGATTTTCACTAAAAGTTGGCCGCTTCTTTTTATCCTTGATTTCTGCTATCTCAATATAATTTTTGACATGGTTAGGTTCACTGCTCCACATACGGGGAAAGAAACCCATATAATTCTCGTCAAAGTTCTGTATACTGCTGACACGGTCATTGGAAACTATATACTTACCAGTTTTTTCATCTTTTTTATAAATAGGGTTTCCATCTTTAAACGGTTGTCGCCGGTTTAAGGGAGCATTGAAATACTGGCCATAAAGTACAGGCCAGTCTCCGTACTGTTCACGATTGTAGTATGCTAAAAGAGAAAGAGCATCCTCAGGGTTATTTTCATCAATGGGAGTGTTGGCATTAGACCGTATTGCCAATGTAACAAAGGTAGAACATCCCAAGATGATGAATGAAACGGAAAGAATTAAAGTATTCCAAAGTGGACGTTTTTTTTTGCAGGTATAATTGAGACCTAATATTGCCAGTGTAACCAATAGGATTAGCATGAAAAGGGTACCACTGTTAAAGGGTAGTCCTATTGTATTTACAAATAATATCTCGAGTTTACCAAAAGAACTGAGTATAATGGGAATGATACCGGCAAATACAATTCCCAGCACCGAGATAGCAATAATATTGTAAATAATAAACTTGCTCTTGGTGATTTTCGAGTCTTTTTTAAAGAAGTAAATCATTACAATAGCGGGGATAGTAAGAAGAGCCAGAATGTGTGCCCCAATTGCCAAACCTACCATATAAGCAATAAGTATTAACCATCTATTAGCCCGGAAGCTTTTATCCACTTCGTTTTCCCATTTTAAAATAGCCCAGAAAGCCATTGCAGTAAAAAGAGATGACATGGCATATACCTCGCCTTCAACAGCTGAAAACCAAAAGCTGTCACTAAAAGTGCAAGCCAAGGCTCCAACTACACCGCTACCTAAAATAACGGTAATACGAGCATCATTAATCTCCCCATATTTTGAAGCAAATTTTCTTCCTAAAGCCGTAATAGTCCAAAATAAAAACAGGATAGTGAATGAACTACTAAGGGCAGATACTAAGTTTACCATTAATGCTTGTTTGAGCACGTCACCCATAGCAAACTGAGAGAAGAAGCTGCCTATTAACTGAAAAAAAGGAGCACCTGGAGGATGTCCAACCTGCAATTTTACAGCAGTGGCAATGTATTCTCCACAATCCCAAAAACTAGATGTAGGCTCAATAGTTGAGACATAAACAGTGGTGGCAATGACAAAAATTATCCAACCAATAATGTTGTTTAACTTAGCGTAGTTTTTCTGCATTTTATAGCGAGATTTATCTAAGCGGTGAATTTATAAAATTCGTCAGTGAGGAAAACAAAGAGTTCTTAAAAACTGTGGAAGGAATATCAACAAAGACTTTCAGGGTTCATAAGTGATTTATTATCTTTTCACCTCTATTTAATAATGTCCCATCGTCTAATTGGCAGGACGGCGGATTTTGGTTCCGTCAATCTAGGTTCGAATCCTAGTGGGACAGCTGATTAGTAAAGAAGGTGATTTTGATATGCAGATTGATTGTTTGAGAGGGGTAGATGTTTTAGCTGGTTTGTCGGAGAGGGAGCAGAAAATTGAGGGTATATCTGTGTCATCGAACATATTTTGTCTTTAATTAGTGGGAGTATTTTGTTATACTGTTACCGTTATGAAACAGGAAACGGCATTGGAGGTACTGAAATCAGGGGTTAATGTATTTTTAACCGGTGAACCGGGAGCAGGGAAGACATACACCATTGGACAATATGTTGCATGGCTGCGGGATTTGGAGAAGTCTGTTGCGAAGTCTGTTGCAGTTACGGCGTCAACCGGTATTGCGGCAAGCCATCTTAGCGGGCGCACCATTCATTCATGGAGCGGAATTGGATTAAGAGAAAAGCTGACACAGGATGATGTCAAAGACATACTCAAGAGAAGTAAAATTGCGCAGCGCATTAGTGGCACAGAGGTGCTAATTATTGATGAGGTGTCTATGCTTAGTGGAACTCTTTTGGGTGATTTAGATGTGCTGTTTCGCACTGGACGTCTTGACCGGAAGCCGTTTGGCGGGATGCAGGTTGTGCTCGTCGGAGATTTTTTTCAACTTCCGCCGGTGTCAAAAGGTGAGGAGGCGGTATATGCGTTTAAATCGGAGGTGTGGGAACAGGCAGATCTGCGGATCTGCTACCTCACTGAGCAATATCGTCAGGAAGACACCTCATTTCTTGATTTATTGCGTGCGGTACGCAGCGGCTCAGTTAAAGAGAAACATTATGCGCTACTGCGGCGACAGGACACTATTACTTATGAAGGTCGGGAGCCGACAATACTGCATTCGCATAATCGTGAGGTTGAGCGGGATAACACTGAGCGTCTTGCTGCGCTGCCTGGCAAAGAGCATGTGTTTGAGATGAAAAAGTATGGTCCGAAGCAGCTTGTTAAGGCAATTGTTAAAGGGTGCATCTCTCCGGAATTATTAAAATTGAAAGAGGGTGCGATGGTGATGTTTACCAAGAACAATCCTAAGAAAGGTTTCATAAACGGAACACTCGGTACTGTTGTTACGTTTGACACTGACTGCGAACTGCCAATTGTTAAAACCTTTGACGGGAAAACCGTTATCGCCAAGCAGATGAATTGGGATGTGTTGGAGAATGGCAAAGTGGTCGCGAGCGTGAAACAAATTCCATTGCGGCTTGCGTGGGCTTTGACCATACACAAAAGTCAAGGTGCATCACTTGATGCTGCCGAAATAAACCTCTCCAAAGTATTTGTTGAAGGGCAGGGGTATGTCGCGCTGTCACGCGTGCGGACGCTCGGAGGGTTAAAAATAGCCGGCGATATAAACGCACAGGCGTTGTGTGTGGCACCGGCAATATTGGAACAGGATGTGATATTTCATGAGCAAAGCGGAAAGATGGAACAATGGTATGCAAAGAACCGCAATAGGGTTCGTGAGGAGCAGGCAGCATTTATTGCTTAATCACGGTATTTTTATGCAGTATCGTCATTGTGTATAACCGGGGTTGACAGGATTGTTTTGGCTTGCTATCTTAACCATTATTAACCACGGTGTGTGTTTGCTATCGGTCTGTGTCTGTTTTGTGCTGTAGATAACAAGCGGAGTGTAAAAAAGCATAAGCCTTTATTGTTGTGCGGGAGGGTTCTATTAGTAACATAATTTGATTACAGGATGAGCGAGCCACGGACAAAAAAAACTTTTTCTCAGTATAAATGGTCAGCATTACCGCAGTGGTTTTTGAGTTTTTTAAAATTCGCTTCAGTTCTTCTTGCAACCGTCTTTTGGTAAGCTCATCTAACGCACCAAATGGCTCATCAAGCAACATAAACATCAGATAGATTTACCAATGCCCTGGCAAACGCAATCCTTTGTGCCATACCTCCAGACAATTGATGAGGATATGCGTTAGCAAAATGCTCAAGATCAAAAATCTTAAGAATTTTATTTATCGGACCCCTCTCCATTTTGACTGATGGAAAGTGCAAATTTAATGTTATCTCTCAACGAAAACCAGGGTAATAACCGATGTTCCTGAAACACTATACCGCAATCTCTCGCCGGGCCCTTCACGACCCTCTCTCCCAAAATTATTTTTCCTAAAAAATCAACATCAAGTCCTGAAATTAGTCTTAAAAGTGTACTTTTATCACATTCGCTCGGACCTAAAATACAAACAAACTCGTTAGGTTTTACATTAAAGTTAAAGTCAAGATTACCCAAAACCTTAAGCGGTTGCTGCGAATCCCGAAAGGTTTTATTTGATATATTTACAGTGAGTGACTTAGACATAGATGTTATTTCCCGGTAAAAACAGTTCTCCACTTGGTTAACCTCTTTTCAAGAATACCCACCACATCATCTTGATCTATTACTTCAAAATCATTACTTAATCATACCAACTAACATATCATCGGTTCTGGAAAAATTTCGTGAGTCCCAAATAAACTAACCAAGTCCTTCTGATGAGGCAATAACTTCAGCTGCAATTAATAATATCCATGAGAGTCCGAGAGCAATACGCATACCTACAAAGATGTTTGGTATAGCTGATGGTAACAAAATCTTTGAAACGAGCTCGCGGTTTGATTTTCTATATACATGTGCAACATCAATAAGTTTTTGATCTACTGATCTGATTCCTTCCACTGTGTTAAGATAAATAACCACAAAAGAAGCGATGACAAGCAAACCTATCTTTGAAGTTTCTCCGATGCCAAAAAGTATGACAAGTAACGGTATCCACGCTATAGGAGGGATAGGTGGTAAAAATTGTATTGTTGATGAAACAGCTCTCTCAACTAATTTTGATATGCCAACAGCAACGCCCAAAATAAGACCGAGGACACCGCCTATCATAAAGCCGAGTAGCAAACTCACAAACGAATGAACGATCAGATCACCATTAAAAAGTAGTTCGAAGAAATTTGTAACAACCTGAAAAGGACCGGCAATGAGTGTATTAGGAATGGTACCCGACACAACTGCCCACTCCCATAAGGCAACCAAAAAAACAGGTAGTAGCAGACCTATGAAATAATTTTTAATCTTCTTCGCTAAGCGCGCGACAGCTTCATATCAATTTTAGAGGTCAAGAACATCTCTTCGAACATCAACCTCATTTTCTATAAATCCTAAGTCAGAATACAAAAAATCTGCAATAGCCTGTAAATAATCAACTTCACTTTCACCAACACGCGGTTTAAAGTCGTGTTTCGGCCAAGCCCTATCCACTATTTCAATTGGCAAATCAAGATCTTCAGCGACAATTTGCTTCGCTCCATCTTCATTTCTGACAACCCAATCTTGCTCTCGCGCAAAAACATTCAATATGTCTCTCGTAACATCTGGATACTGCTGAGCAAAATCATTTCTAACAACAGTGATAAGTAATGTCAAAACATCAGCACCAGGAAGAACCCTTCCTGTGCCTTGCCACCTCCTCCTGCTCAACAAATGGCGGCCAAACTGCCCAAGCATCAATTTTTCCAGACTTAAATGCAGCCTTTGCCGCGGGAGGCAACATATCAACAATTTCAACATTCGCAAGAGAAAGTCCAACACCTTGCAAAACTTTCCCAATACCATAGTGAGAGCTTGATCCGGCAAGTACAGCAATCTTTTTACCTTTCAAGTCTGCAACGGTGATTAATACTTGAGTTTGTTGGTACTATGATTTCCTGCAAATCGGCAACCCAAATACCGTTTATTTTCATATCAATACCAGCACTTCCAATAATTGCAGGAGGCTCTGCTTCAAAAATTATATCAATATTTCTAGTTGCAAACGCTTCGTTTATAGAGGGAAGAGTTTGCAACTCTTGAAACTTCACAGTCGTTCCATGCTTCCGAGCAATTTCCTCAAACCAACCATTTCTTATTGCCACATGATACGGAGCATAACTTATAGATTTAGAAAAGCTTCCGATTTTTATTACATCCTTTGTGGTAGTATTACCCACACCTTTATCAGATAATACCCCTCCTTGGCTAACAAAGCTAATTACAACCAATAATACAACAACAACCAAAATCACTGAAAATATTTTTGTCAATTGCGATTTCATAATACTTTTACCTAGATATAATATTAATAGTATTATGCACTATAAACATAAAAATAGACCAACCTGTGTAAAAAACATTAAAAATTAATCAAGCCCTTGTATTTTCTCTTTACTGCTTATCGCCTCGCTTGCGAGGCTGAAATGGCGTGCGGGATGAATTGAAAAGAGAAAATACAAGGGTACTCTGGCACCGGTTTACGGTTCCGGATAGAGCGGAGTGAGCACTAGCGAACGGAGCGAAAGTGTTTAACAAGTTCAACTGCAAGCCGTTTCAGACAGCCCATCAGTAAAGTGTTAGGGTCCGCGCTCACTGTTGTTCTTCCTTTACTGTGGTGCTCATTTTTCCAAGTGTTGGAGTGTTTCATTTAGTTTGTTTTTCTTTCGAGATAGTCTTCTCTAGAAGTCCATTTAACCTCTTCTTTTGTACAAATTTTTTGCATCCCTGTGTCGTTAGTAATAACTATGCATTGACAACCCCTCTCGTTTAAGTATTTTGCTGATGCTATGATAAAGGGGTCGGCAGAGCCCTGATTTTTTATTAGGGAAAATAATCTATCTCTAATACCTTTGTATTTGCTCGTTATCTCGGTTACTCTACGAAAAATATCTTCATCAATTTTTATAACCTGAAATTTATGGTTTCCTTTAACTTCTTTTGTACCGATTTGTGCCTCTGAAATAAAAATATTATCTCCTGTGATTGATGGGCTTATACTATTTGTATCCACGATGTAAAACATTTTTCATCCCGTTAATTCTTTTGTCCAACTCGTCTGAGGAATAATAGACCTTGTTGAATAATGCATTTGATAAAACATTGCGGCTGAGTTTTGAGCTTTCGTTGATTATTTCCCTCGCATACCTTTTAGTGATATATCCTACCTGTGCCTTTGGGTAACTCAGCCCTTTGTTTCTCGCAAAGGTGGTCTCTGTTGACATGTGTGCTACTTGATTTTTCATTTCTGTGTATTGTTCACGGCCAATTAAACGAATATCATGCAATCTTTTTATTAAAAATGTCGGCGTAGCTTTAAGTTCTCTACTTTTTTGTGGTATGGATTTAACATCAATGTCTTCTTCTTTGAATCGTAACATTTCTTCTTTTGGTAAGAGTATTTCTGATGTAACATCGTGTCTGTATTTTTCTTCTTCTGTAGATTTTTCGAACTCTTTTCCATTAAAGTAAAAGTTTGTGTGGTTGTATGCTATGTAGACCAACATTAGAACTATTCCATAGATTTGCCTTCCTATAGGACTTTCTTCTTTGTTTATATCATCTTTTGTGTCGACGAAAACCCATGGCGCATTTTTCTCGTATTCATTTGGAACCCAAAAAGCACCAATTGTTTTTTCTTTTGTTTTATGAGGCATAATGCCGGGCATGTTGGTGCCTAATGAAATAAATATACCTTTCTCTGAGAGTCTATCTATTAAATATTCTCTTCCTGAGGTCATTGTCTTGGCGGATCTAAGTTCATTTAAATTGATGTTGCAAAAACTTCTTATAATATCTGCCTCTGCCACTTCTTTTTTATATGTAACTTTTTTATTGGATAGATGTCCTACTAAGATGTCCTACTAAGATGTCCTACTAAGATGTCATCTATCTGATCTTTCAGCGTAAGTTTTGAGCGGTATTCTTGCTTGTTTTTATATCTTCTGCAATATCTAGTATGGTCCTGATTTCACCTGAATCACAACCATATGTACTCAAATCGCGGACTGATTTGTTACTCACACGAAGTACTTTTCTTTTGTTCTCTAGGTGTTTATGATATGTTTCTTTTCCATTCAGAAGGAAAAATGGTGTTGGAATAGACATCCTCTTGGAGAGGGCCCAAAGATCACTTAAAGACATTTCCCTGCCTTCTAGTACGTCTTTAACTTTTTTGTATCGTCCCCCAAAACCAATTCTTTAAACACCTCAAGACTCACTGTGCCAATAACAGAAGACTTGCTTTTAATGTGTAAACAACAATTTTCCGCTTTCTCTGGGAAAAGTGACATCTGTTTTTGGAGGTTAATTGGCATAAGTATTTTATACGCTTCGTGTAGTCACCTTGTCTCAATAAAACATCTGTTAGCCTGTAGAAACAGGTTGATAATTTTTCTTTTGTTAAGGTGCCTTACTCTGGTTATTAGAGCTTTATATTAAGTGAAGGGGGTCACGATTTCTTGTATTATACTTCATCCTTAAATACAAAAAAATATGAGAAATCTCAAGAGGAGGAAAAGTATTGTTTGTGAAGTGGGGCGGTATTTCTGCTTTCTTGCATTTCTTCCGGCACCTCCCGTTTCTTTTTCCGTTTTGGAATCAATTCATCGGAACATCTATGTCCCCTAATATAATTGGCCAGAGTTTTTACTTGTATTGACAAAGCTAAAGGAGATTATTCTAAATTTACTGTTCGCTAAAAATCCAACTCAAATGCAAAAAGGTTTTTATAACATACCAATAGTGGCAAACGAACCTGTAAAAACATATGCTCCCAAAAGTATTGAAAGAAAAGAAGTTCAGAAAGTATACGATGAATTCTGGGAGGAGAATATGGAAATCCCGATGGTTATAAATGGAAGGGCTATCACTACTGGAAACTTACAAAGGGTAATATCACCACATGATCATCAACATGATGTAGGTTCTTATCATTTTGGTACATCTGAGCATGTATACCAAGCTATTAATGCTTCCTTAGGAGCTAAGGAAGAATGGGATGCCATGGGTTGGGAGCAGCGTGCGGCAATTTTTTTAAAAGCAGCTGACTTGCTGGCCGGACCTTACCGTGCCAAAATCAACGCTACCACTATGATTGGTCAGGGTAAGAATATTCACCAAGCTGAAATTGATGCTGCCTGTGAAATGATAGATTTTCTTCGTTTTAACGTGCAATATATGGCTGAAATCTATCATCAGCAACCCGAGTCTGATAAGGGTACATGGAACAGAGTAGATTATCGGCCATTAGAGGGTTTTACCTTTGCAATTACCCCGTTCAACTTTACTGCTATTGCCGGTAACCTTCCTACTAGCATAGCCATGATGGGAAATACCGTTGTATGGAAGCCATCTTTAAATCAAATTTATTCTGCTAACATTTTAATGCAAGTGTTCCAAGAAGCAGGCTTACCTGATGGGGTGGTCAACATGGTTTTCACTGATCCCCAGGAAACAGCTGATATTGTGTTTTCTCATTCTGATTTCGCAGCTCTACATTATACTGGTTCAACAGAGGTGTTCAAAGGAATATGGAAAACTATTGGAGAAAATATCGACCAGTACAAATCGTATCCTCGCATAGTAGGTGAAACGGGAGGTAAGGATTTTATTATAGCTCACAAAACGGCTCATGCAAGACAAGTGGCTACTGCCATGGTTAGAGGAGCTTTTGAATACCAAGGACAGAAATGTAGCGCTGCCTCAAGAGCATATATACCATCTAACCTTTGGGGGGATATTAAAAATTATATGGTCGAAGATATCAAGACCTTCAAAATGGGTTCTCCTAGAGATTTTACCAACTTTATCAATGCAGTTATTCACGAATGCTCTTTTGACAAGCTAGCTGTTTGTATAGATCGAGCTAAAGCTGATATTGAAGTAGAGATTATAGCTGGTGGCAACTACGATAAGAGTAAGGGTTACTTTATTGAACCTACGGTTTTATTAGTTAAAGATCCTCAGTATGAAACTATGCGGGAAGAGTTATTCGGGCCTGTATTAACTATTTATGTTTACGATGAGCACAAGTATGATGAAACCCTTGAACTAGTTGATCAGACTTCCTACTATGGATTAACTGGTGCCATATTTGGAAAAGATCGCTATGCTATTTCTAAGGGAGTTAATAAGCTAAGAAATGCAGCCGGCAATTTCTATATTAGTGATAAGCCCACAGGGGCCCTTGTTGGTCAACAACCTTTTGGAGGCAGCCGTGCATCAGGTACCAATGATAAAGCAGGTTCTATGATAAATCTGCTGCGCTGGGCTAGTCCCAGGGTAATTAAAGAAACTTTTGTTTCACCTGTCGACTATCGCTATCCTTTTTTAGCCGAAGATTAAGAATAAAAGAGGAGCTTAATTTCTTTTCTTATAAGCACAAGCTCGTAATCTAGCTGTTCCAATTTGCGATTAATCGTGTTTTAAAGGCTTTCCCCCAATTTTTCTCTAGCTATAAAAAGACTTATAAACTTAATAGGTAGTGAAAATTTGCCTGTACTGTTTAGACCTGGGAGCTAGTTTCAAATTAGAATGATGAAGATTAGAAACAAGTAATGTTAAATTAATGTTTATTTAATGTAAATTAATTTGTATATTTGTGCTTTATTAACTTTAAATTAAGAAGCTATGAAAACGATAAAATTGTTTGTAAGTATGCTGGTTTCCATGACTGCATTTACTTCAGTAGCTCAACCAGAATCTGAATATAAAAGAGTTGGGAAGCAAATTTTGATTACTCATTACTATCCTAATGGTACTATAAAAGAACAAGGGCATTACTTCAATGGAGTTCCCAACGGTAAGTGGATGCAATTTGATGAAGAAGGCAGCATTTTAGCAGAATCCTATTATGAAAATGGCAATAAGGAAGGGAAATGGTTTATATGGAAAAATGATAGAAATTATCTTTTAGAAGTTACTTATAGAGACAATGTTTTATCAGCATGCCAAAAGTGGAAAAAAGACCTATTGGTAGATAGGTAGATTTGGTTATAAAAGCTAGAATGATTACCGATTTTTTCGCTTTTCGGTATTCCCTTGTCAAATCTAGTACTTTAAAGAAATTTTTATGATTTCCGAAAAAACCTCAAAAGAGTTTTCTAAAAAAGGAAGTTGACAATAAAACCATATTGGCAAACCTGCTTAGTTATAAGTACTTTAAAGCACTGTAACCTGCTAAGCCAAAGTAAAAAGTAATTGGCAATACGTGCTTAAACATAAATAGGCGGTATGGATAAAGTCATTCCAGTTTTATTCTGAATTTTGAGATATTTTCGAAATGAAAGTCAGAAGATCGGTTGTAATAACTTAAAAGAAGATCTTTCCCAATAGACTTAATTGAATTGGCATTTGTGAGTATCTTGGGGGCCTTTAGCCCATTACCAAAAGTGATATTGCCTATAATAACCCGAGCTTCGTCCCAAAGGCTTTGATTGATAAAATATTCAAGAGTGGTGGCTCCGCCTTCTACGAGAACGGACTGTATATTTTTTTGATAGCAGTAATTGAGTATTTGAGAAATTACTTCCTTCTTAAAATCTAGCTCAACATATTTTTCTTTAGTCCGGAAGTGTTTTTTATGATGAAAGACCATGACGTTGCTGTTATTGAAGATCCGAGCAGTGGAAGGAATTTTCAGATCGCAGTCTATTATAATTCTAAGAGGGTCTTTTCCCTTAAGTTCCTTTACTGTCAGTTCGGGATCATCATTCAAAACGGTTTGAGTACCCACTAAAATAGCATCTTCGCAAGCCCGCCACCGATGGACTCTAGCTTTGGTATAAGGGTTCGTAATCCAATTAACCCCCTTTTCATGCGGCTTTCTATTTTTATCCATAAAGCCATCCAAAGTTTGAGCCCATTTTAAAATTACATAAGGTCTTTTTTTGGTGTGGTAAGTAAAGAATCTGCGGTTTAAAAATTCCACTTCTTTTTGGAGAATTGCTTCTGTAACTTCAATTCCTGAATCTTGAAGTTTCTCAATTCCTCTGCCATTTACTTTGGAATTTTTATCACGGCAAGCAATTACCACCTTAGGGATTTTCTTTTCCACAATGAGATCTACACAGGGAGGAGTTTTGCCATGATGAGAACATGGCTCTAAGCTGACATAGAGAGTAGCTTGTTGCAAAATCACATGGTCCACAACAGAATTAATCGCATTCACTTCAGCATGTGGTTCTTCAGATTTGCGATGCCATCCTTCACCAATAATGTAGCCATCTTTAACAATAACGCAGCCTACCATTGGATTGGGAGAAGCGGTTCCCAAGCCGTTTTTTGCCAATTCTAAGCAGCGATTCATATAAATTTCATGTTCCATGAAGCAGCAGGCTTACCAGTCTTGTTCTAGGTTAATCAGGTTTGTGTTCCCTCTAATGAAGAACTGGAAAATCAAAGTTTTAATAAGACACAAAGCATCGAAATATAATATTGACTAAATTAAAAAAGAATATTGCCAGAACCCAAGGGAACTGAAAAGCATTGAAATTTGAGCTAGACTGAAAGACTAGTAGGACTACACCAGAAACCACTATGTCGACACCATTAAAAATTGCACTGACTCCCATCAAGAGTGATGGTTTGGCTCACAGATATAAACTCAGCCCTTTTACTTAATTAAATTGCTGAAGAAAATCATCCAATTCCTTTTCTTTTACGTACTCCCAAAAACAGTACTGAACGCTTTTGAGGAATTCGTAATCGCTAAAGGTTCTAATTTTTACCGGTATAAATTTGCAGTAAAACATAAGAGCTTCTAGCTCTTCGCGGCTTAGACCTGTAAGCTTTATCACACTTTTTCGATTATTACTTTCTTTGAGTTTTTTACGATAGTGGTCTTCAATCTTTAATTCTGCCAATTTGCGTAATTGACGCGGACGGCTCCCGAAAAGATTATAAAGATATTCAGCTGGATTCCGTGGGCTTGCTTCAATGATACGTCCATCATCAATTTCTTCGTCATTGGGAATATCAGGTTTGTTTAGCTTTATTTCCTTAGGATCATTAGAAGTGAGCTTGTAACTGAAAACACTTACTTCATTGAGTAGATAATTTTGTTCTTCCATAAAGATTGACACGGCTTCAACTGCGGAGGAGCTGTCTGAATATATAAAATAGAAGTATTTGTAAGCTATATTGGAAAATACTATAGTATCGCCAAATTGTAAGCTGATTTCAAAAGTTCCATTGTTATCTGATAAAGTACCTTTCAAATTTCGGATATTGATCACATGGACTCTAGGAATAGTTTTTCCGGTTTTTTGGTCAATCACTATGCCCGTCAATTTTTGGGCTTGCGTATGTTTATTAAACATAGCCAAAATACATCCAGCTACAACAAACTTATAAAGTTGTTTTAATCGCATTAGCATTCACCAAGTTATTATAGACGCAAAAGCTAAACAAAACTTCAGACAAACAAAGTTCAATCAAATCAAAATTATGTTAAACACTAGGGGTAACTTGCTCGTTTACTTATCTAATGGCGAAATATTCTATTGTTTGGATAAGCTAGTAGTGATTTGGGATGTCAATTGCCCTCCGAGCTTTGGAGGAAATATTGAAAAGATTGCTCCCTGTACAATTATTATCAATCACCATGAGCAAGTTGTTAGTAAGTGTCTACGGGTTAAAAAGCTATCCAAGAGGTTATCGATTCAATACCTTTGCTTTAGTTAATGGACAAACAAAGACTCGGTTAATCTTAGTTTTGGAATAAATAGTGAAACTGTTTTTTTTGATCGTCTAATAAAGATAATTGAGCAACACTAGACAGAGCAAGAGGGTGTTTTATAATATTTTCCCGGCTGGATTACCTACCACGGTGGCGCTATCTGGTACATTTTTAATTAGCTACAGCCGGCCTTCAAACTAGAGCCTACCTACGGTTATACGTGGAATAATTACTGCTCCAGTTTCGGTATGAACGCTTTCTTTATTACTGTTCCTCCTCCACTAAAGTGTAGCATGTAGTTTAAGTAAGGTATTTCTAAAAATTTTTCAACAGCAACTTATAATAAAATCCTTGCACGTATTCTACTGAAACTCACTTTCTTTACAAATGTCATATACACTGGTTAATTTTCCCATTTATATAGTCATTAAATCTTTTGAAAACGAAGGTAAAATTTGTCTAAATTTATGCTTTGAAAAGTATGTCGGGCTTATTGGCTTGTCTATTTTTCATTGAATCACAAGTAGTTATAAAAGATATTTCTTTTTTAAACCAGTCATGAACCACTTATCATCTAGTAACTTATAGCAACTAAGACTACAATGGGTTACCTCGAATTAACTATTTTAGGTTCAAATTCAGCTATTTCATTAGTTGACCGTCATCCTACTTCACAATTTTTAACACTTGCTAACCGCCATTTTTTAATTGACTGTGGAGAAGGAACCCAAGTGCAACTCCGCAAAAATGATATTGGTTTCGGGCGGATCAATCACATATTGATTAGCCATTTACACGGCGATCACATCTTTGGATTGATGCCTTTATTAACCAGTCTTCACTTGCTGAATAGGCAAAAGGAGATACATATTTACGCTCTTGCTGAACTGAAAAAAGTTATTCAAACCCTATTGAAAGCCTGCGAGACATCGATTAAATATCCTCTTAGTTTTCATCCCTTGAACAGTGAGAAAAAAGAAGTAATCATTGAAGATGATAAGGTAAACGTCACTTCCTTTCCTCTTATGCACGGTATGCCTTGTTGTGGATTTTTATTTGAAGAAAAGCCACGCTCTAAATACATTTTGAAAAGTACTCTTAAAAAAGATAAGATTCCCATAAGTGAAATCAAAAAAGAGCAGAAACACGACTGGGTAAATGAAACAGGAGAAATTATTCCCAATGTGCGGCTAACTGCTCCTGCTGAAGAACCACTGACTTATGCTTTTTGTACCGATACGCTACCTGTTGATCATCTGGATAACTTCTTTACTAATCCTAAGCTGTTGTACCACGAAGCAACTTTTAAAGAAGAGCATGCACAAATAGCTTTGAAAACTAATCATAGTACCGCCCAACAGGCAGCGCAAATGGCCTTGAAAGTAAAAGCTGAAAACTTGGTTCTGGGTCACTTTTCAACGCGCTATGATGGCTTGGATATTTTGCTGCAAGAAGCCCGAGAAATTTTTCCCAATACTCATCTGGCCATTGAAGGCAAAAAGTATATCATCAAACATAAAGAGAGAGACTTGCAGATAATCTGACTTGCTATGGAACCAATGTATTTATGAATTTGAAGACTAATCTTCCACTTTGGGTTTTTCATCACATATTCTGGTATTAATGACATTATCTGTTCTCTTTTACTTCATTCTGGTTGTAAAAAAGTGAGCACTTATCTTATTTACCCTCACAGCATGCTTCTCAGCCTAGATAAAGTCGTGTTTATTGTAAACAATAACTTTCAGTTCATGAGCTGAGCGATATATTTCTTTTTACCGGAGACTTGTTTTTTAGGTGGTAGGCATATCCAATCTCAACAGTCGCTTAAAAGCATAAGCCCCTAAAAAGTTTCGATATGTATCTTCAATTTTCTTTGATATAAACCCTTTGTGAGAAGAGTCATATTCCAAAATAAGTGGCTCCCCTCCCGTCACCGCTATAATATCCGAATAACGGCTGGCATTTTCAGAAATGAAATCAATATCTTTAAGTGAATATACATGAAGACCCCAACTTTCTTTTACTCCACACCAATAACAGTTTATGAGTCCCCAAGTCTTATAAAATAAGCTGATTTTACCGTATAAAAGCTTTCCCCTGTATGGTGTGTAGAGCTACTTACCATCAAAGGCAACTTAAACTCCTTAATTTCATTAATACTTTTGCCTCGTTCGTCATTCCAGCAATGATAAAAAAGCTTAGAATTTTAATCATAAACGACTCCTATTTTAATTAAGCTTAATTAAAGAGGGAAGAAATACTGAAAAGCTCATACCGAAATCGATACCTAGTACCTAGGTTATCTTTTTTGGAAAAATTCTTATCAAAACTATATGCATAATGTAGCTTAGTATTTTGGTAATTCTCAAAAAAAACGTGATCAAAAGAACTCTTGTTTTTTCTAAGCCATATCACGTGGCATCTAAAATGGAACAGATAGTAGTCACTTGTAAAACCACCGGTGAAATAAAACAGATGCCCGCAGAAGATATAGGTTTTGCAATCTTTGAAAACAGGGAGATAACGTTTACACAAAGCGTGATAGCCCTATTCAATAAAAACAAAACTGCTGTAATTTTTTGCAATAACAAGCATTTACCCGATAGCATGTTGTTGAATCTGGATAGCAACCAGATACAAACGGAGCGTTTCAAATTTCAGATTGAAGCCAATCTTCCGTTACGGAAAAATTTGTGGAAACAAACTGTCATTCACAAAATTAAAAACCAAGCTATGCTGCTTCGCATAGTGGGGAAAACCCACGAGCCCCTGCTGCGCTTTGCTGCAATGGTAAAAAGTGCTGATAGTGAAAATATGGAAGCTAAGGCTGCTCGCTATTACTGGAACAAGCTTTTTGAAATCAGCAATTTTAAACGGGAAAGAGAGGGCATACCTCCCAATAACCTATTAAATTATGGTTATACTATTCTGAGAGCTGCCGTAGCCCGTGCATTGAGCTCGAGTGGCCTTTTACCTTCTCTGGGCATTCATCATAAAAACCGTTACAATTCCTTTTGTTTGGCCGATGATATTATGGAGCCTTACCGCCCTTTTGTAGACTCAGTGGTTTGGGAAATAGTAATCCGGGAAAAAGATCTTCACTTATTGGATACGAAGCGCAAGGCACGCCTGCTCGCTGTTTTGACCCGTGACGTAAAATGGGTAAAATGGGGAAAAAGCAGTCCTCTAATGCTGGGAATTAGCACAACTACAGCTTCACTGGCACGCAGTTTCGAAGAAGGTAAATGCCGCCTTGCTTATCCCCTACTATGCGATTAAATGCCTACCGTATCATGTGGTTATTCGTGTTTTTTGACCTGCCTACGGAAACAAAAAAAGACCATAGAAACGCATCATTATTTCGCAAGAACCTGCAAAAAGATGGTTTTACCATGATGCAGTATTCTGTTTATATTAGGCACTGCCCCAGCAGTGAAAATGCAGATGTACACGAAGGCAGAGTGAAAAAATTCTTACCGCCTCTGGGCAACGTCACCATTATGCGTATTACTGATAAACAATATAGCAATATGGTAAACTTTTGGGGACGTAAACAAACAGAACTCCCTCCAGCATCTCAACAACTGGAATTATTTTAAAAAATAATCATGACAACAAGGGGAAAAATTCAATTCAATATCCATTTTCCCCCTTTCTAAAACCTACTTAAGGTGCTGATAATAAAATGATAAAGACTGGTGCCAATATCATTCATTTCTTTTAGTAATCAATCCACAACCTATCTACCATTCTTTCGGAAGGAAGTAGAAATATCATTCATTTCTTTTAGTAATCAATCCACAACGCAGCGCTCTCATTGTCGTAAAAAGCCAGAAATATCATTCATTTCTTTTAGTAATCAATCCACAACGATAGTAGAGGTGCGACACAAGCAGCTACAAATATCATTCATTTCTTTTAGTAATCAATCCACAACGAACCAGTAGAAAGTTAAATTATGAATTCAAATTTCATTCATTGGTGGACTTGCTGCGTTGCTGGGGATGCTGAACAGTTGTGCTTCTGGGGTCACGGTTGTGAACATTGAAACGGATTCGGGGCAAGATATAGTGACGCGCTTATTAAGCGGTTGTCGTAAACGTAAGCATATTTTCTTCTTGTAGGAATGACCTCCCGGTCACGACTTTCCACTAAAATCGGGAAACCCATAAATTAACTTAATATTTTTCGACTAACTGTGCTAAAATAACCTTACTTGCCACCTTTAAAAACTGAAATGAAACATGCAAATACATAGCAATAAGCTAAGTAGAAAATATCATGCCAAACCGACGTGAAACCACAATCACAAACGAATTGGTGAACATCCTACGACACATGCGCCACGGATGGGAACTCGAAACGGAAGTCAACGCTTTTATTAAAGACAACAGCGAACTTGATGCCATCGTAATAGAACGCGGCAGAGAACCTGTAGGTATTGAAGCGAAGTACTTCTCCACAACCAACGCCAAAAGTCTCATCAAACAAGCCGAAACAAGACTCCTTCACGAACTTGAAACTGAATATCACGTCTCCAGTCCGACGCTCAATAACGTCATGGCGATTTTGTATCCCGACCGATTTAAAACAATGTCGGGAGCGGAGGTCAATTCCGAACTGCTCGCTGCGGACGATCTACAATACAAACTTGTTAATACCATCGGTGATACCGTTGGACATTTTCCAAAAAACGGATGGACAACGGGCACCGTAGGAGACATCGCGAATGCCCTCCACGTCGGTGCAATGCCGAACTCTAAACTTGAGGAAGCAGCAGAAGAGATGGAGAAAAGCATCAACAAGGCAGCATGCCTACTTGAAAATGCCATCGTTGAACATCCCGCCATCGGTAAGAAAATTGAGGCAATTTTGCACCAAGAGGTTTTTTCTCAAGAGAAAGATGACGCAGAAGAAAAACCGAACATCCAAACGCTCCGCATGGCAGCACTGATTATCACCGATGCTTTTGTGTTTCAGAGTTCCCTCGCTGGTAAAGCAGAGATGGAATCTGTCCGTTCTCTCCGCCAACTCCTCCCTACGATTGACTATGCCGATGTTATTGACGACTGGAGGACGATTCTCAAGGTTAATTACCGTCCAATCTTTGAGGATGCTCGGAATTTCGTTGAGGCACTCGCTACGGATGATAGACTTGTCAAGCACATCTTAAAACTTCTATGTGATGCTGCCAAAGACCTTGTTGATACGGGCATCGCGCAGATACACGAACTCGCGGGTATCGTGTTCCAAAAGTTAATCACCGATAGGAAATACGTAAAGGCGAACTATACTCTCCCGGAAAGCGCGGTGCTGCTCTCTACGCTTGTGATGCCCGAACTGCCGAAAGGTAAACTCCCGAAAGTAGCAGACTTTGCATGCGGCACAGGCGCGCTGCTCAACGGTGTATATCAACGTATCCTGTCTCTGTATGAACAATCCGGTGGCAACGGCAGAGATATCCATCAGAAGATGTTAGAGAAAAACATCGGTGGTGTAGATATTATGCCGAATGCTACACACCTTACTGCTGCAGCGCTTGCGAGTAGATATGCTAATATGAAACTTGGCGGTACACGTATCCTTACTGCCCCTTACGGTAAATTAGACAATGGTGATTACGCGGTAGGTTCACTTGAATTGCTTGATGATATCAAGCTATTTGATACGGATGCTGAACGGGTTGGTGGTGAAGAAAATAGGATTGTCAATCTTCAAAAGGAATTTCCTTACAAAAAATTTGATGTCGTTATTCAGAATCCACCTTTTACGAAACCGGGTGCAGATCCTGCTGGCATAGATGGTGCTAAATCTCCGTTCCAAGGCAGTGATCGACCCAAAGAATATACAACGGCGATGCAAACCGTCCTCAAGAGAAAGGATACACATGTTGCTGATGGACAAGCAGGGCTCAGTTCATATTTTGTAGAACTTGCACATAGTATGCTTAATTCCAAAGGTACAATGGGTTTTATCCTGCCGGCAACGGTGCTCGCCTCTCCAACTTCCCAGAAATTACGTGACATGTGGGCAACAGAATATCGCGATGTGGTTGTAATAACTATTGCTGAAGCTAAAGGGTTTGATTGTGCTTTCTCTGCCGATACGGACATGGCAGAGTGCATCATCGTAGCAACAAAAGGTAAAGGCGATAATACGGAACGTGGAAAGTTTGTTTGCCTAAACCAACGTCCAAAAAGTTTACTTGAGGCTTTTGAGATTACAAACAGAATTATCCGAAGTAGCGGAACGTACCGATTAGAAGATATGCCAAGTGGAGGCGATCCGATAAAGGTCGGAGAGGAAATTCTCGGATATATGCTTGACTGTCCACTACCTCGCGGTGAAGGGTGGGTTGCTGTGCGTGTGAAATCAATGGCAGTACTCCAGTCTGCCCGACGACTGAAAAAAGGTAGATTGGAATTACCACTACAAGAGTTACAAGAAAAGGTTACTGAGATTCCAATTTGCCAAGTCGGAAACATCGCAACTTTAGGACTGGCTGAAGTTAGGGGTGTGTTTCGTAAAGTGGAAGGTTTTCAGCCCAACGAAGACGGGTACGCTTGCTTGTGGAATGCAAAGAGCGAAGTTCAGCGATCAATGCTTGTGCTCCCGGATTCACGCGCAATTCCCGTTCCGAACGCAGAAACTGAAGTGCAAAAACGAGTAGATCGGAACAGCAGAACACATTACAACATGTTGATGAGATTTAGTTCTAACTCATTAATTGCACTTTTCACTAATAAACCCTCTATAGGTCCAACTTCAGTAACTAATGTGGCATTTGAAGATGCACGATATGAGATTCCGTGGATACTTTGGTGTAACTCAACATTGGGATTGTTTTGTCATTGGTTGCATAGTGGCAAACAAAATTCTGGACGTGGAAAGTTATGGATTGGAACATTGCGAACTTTACCAACATTAGATGTCCGTGGGCTCTCCGATGAGGCGTTAGCAAATGCTGAAGCAATCTTTGAACGTATGAAGTATAAGCGGATGCTGCCTTTGAATGAGTGTGCTCATGACCCTGTGCGCGAGGAATTAGATCGTTGTCTGCTGACTGAGGTGCTGGGCATTACAAGCGATAACGTGCTTAAGTCAATGCAGACTCTCCGCGAGATGCTCTGTGCTGAACCGAGTATCCATGGTGGGAAGCAGTCTAAATGTGATCTTGATGCGGAATTAGCGAAACTTAAACTGAAGGAAATCCCTTTTCCGAATTGGTATGGTGAGTAAACAGGTTTATAGGTTAGGACAAACTAAATAATTTCATTTGCTCTTGATCTGCGGGTGGCGGGGTACTCAAATGAAACAACACATAAACCCTTTCACCATCTGCCAATGCTTCACAGTGACAAGGCATCTTTTTACCGCTCCGAAAAGGAACGTAACTTTCCCCCTCAACAAGATCGTCTTGCAAAAAAGCATCATGTATCAGATGATCATCGGGAATTACTGTATTTTTTGCTAACGGATATTTAGCTATTGGTGACGAAGCAGAATAGGTTACACGCAACTTTCGTTTGAGAGATTTTTCTTTCTGATTAAAAATCTGGGATTGCAAAGGTGTTGTTTTATCCTGTATAAATTCGCAAATAGCCGTAATACATTGATTTGGTGCAACTTGAGAAAGTTGGATTGTTGTAGCAATTGTTGAAGACTTAAAATAATCGGCAGCACTAAGAATCAACTCAACATTAAAACCCTTTTCTTCATAAAGTTTTCTAAATTCTTCACTCGGCATCAAAAATTCAGCAGCACCAACGTTGCAAAGTTTTTCTACTTGTCTATCGTATTCAACCTTCTGATTATAGGCGTGTTCGTTAAGTATTGAGATTAAATGGTCATCATTTTCAATTAAATAATGCATTACTTCATGAAATTCGGTAAATCGTTTACGTTCTTTATTTTGAATTCGTGAATTGATTATAATCGTTTTTCCACTTTGGATCCCATCTGTTTCCGATCGAAAAAACCCTTTCTTCACATCTAAACCCAAACCAGAACATATTTTCTCAAAGTTTGGGCCTTCTGTTGAACTATACTCCTTGACAGTATTCTGAACTAATTTGATAACATATTTTGTCAGGTCATTCATTATTTGTCCTTCTCTGGAGAAAGAATACGCCTGAGGGATAGATACACTTCAATCCACTCTCTTTTTGTGGAAGGTTGTTTGCCACGAAAATTAATCTGCATCAATAACTCTTTCCAGTCATCATCTATTTCATCAATGTAATCAGGATCATTTATAAAAGATTCAAACTCTTCCGGATAAGTAGCATATTCCATTTCGCCTAATTCTTCAACACCGATAAGGAGTTGTTTAACTGAAATTTGATATGCAGAAGCAACTTTTTGAAGTGTATCAACAGATGGATTAACAACACCACGCTCCATATCCGAAAGGTAGGGCACAGACAGATCTGCAAGTTGACTCAAATCTTTTAAAGTCAACTTGTTTTCCTTCCGAATGAGACGAAGACGTTCACCCAATTTCATATTAGTTCCCTCCTTTTACGGTTTTCATATATACACCACATTTAGTATATCACAAAGTAATTTCTAAGTAAAGATGAAAAAAATATAAAATTATTACGGAATTTTCGTAATTTTACTTGACATTTTATTAATCTTATGTTATAATAAAATTAAAATTATTTCTCCGATAGTTTAAAGTGAGGAGGTTAGTAATGAAACGGATTTTAACAATTGACGGTGGCGGGATTAAAGGGATATTCCCCGCTGCTTTTCTTGCTACTATTGAAGATTCAATTGAAGATAGTATAGCGAACTTTTTTGACTTAATTGTTGGCACCTCAACGGGTGGTATTATCGCTCTGGGTCTTGGACTAGGATTATCAGCGAAAGAAATTTTGGAATTTTACGAAGAGCATGGACCTGGCATCTTTAGTAGCAATCGTGGGTTCCTTTGGTTCAGATGGCCCGGCACCGCTAAATACAGTAGTGCCTCTCTTAAGCAAGCATTAAAAACCTGTTTCGGCAATAAGAAATTGGGCGATAGCAAAAAGCGTCTCGTAATCCCCTCATTAAATCTTGAAAACGGCAAGGTCTACGTATACAAAACGGCTCATCATTCTCGATTAGAACGGGACTACAGTGAAGAGGCTGTTGATGTAGCTCTTGCAACTACTGCTGCACCAACTTACTTTCCAACTCATCGTTCATCCGCAGGAACCCCATTGATAGATGGTGGGATGTGGGCGAACAATCCTGTTGGAATGGCTGTTGTTGAGGCGATAACACTTCTTAATTGGCCACGAGATTCATTAAAGGTATTAAGTTTAAGTTGTACGACTGAACCACTTAATGTCAAGTGGGCAAGAAAAATTCCATTTCCATTGGGAAAGCTATATTGGGCTTGCAAGATGCCCGACGTGTTTATGCACGCTCAATCCCATGCCTCTCTCGGCATGGCTCAACTTCTCGCTGGGCATGACAACATTTTCAGGATCAACGGAGATGTATCGCATGGAAAATTCCGTTTAGATGGAGTGAAAAAGATTGAATCGTTGAAAGGTCTTGGAGATTTTCAAGCTCGCCAAGCACTGCCTGAACTTCGCAAAGTTTTTCTTGGTAATCACGCGGAAACATTTACTCCTTTTCACACATTGTAGAATGGAAATTTGCTCCGCAAACTTCCCAAAATTGGGTATTAATAATTTTTGAATTTTAGGTTTCTGATTAAATGTAATAAATAAAGAGACAAATTAATGAAACATATTACCTATTTCCCGAAGTTTCTGTCCAAAGAAGTAAATTTGAATGAAACGCATCTTAACAAATTGAATAATAGCACTTCGGCTGTGGATACCTTCCTAAGTGAAAATTTAGGTGCATACGAAAAAACTGAACGTCAAGGATCTTATGGCTTGAAGACAATTATAAAACCTGTTGGGAATCGCGAGTATGATGCGGATATGCTCCTGTACATGACACATGATAAAGGTAAAAAACCAAAGGATTACATTAATGAAGTTTATGATTGTCTGAGAGAAAATGGCAATTATAAGGATAAAGTGCATAGAAGAACCAGATGTGTCTGTATTGATTATACTGGAGATTTCCACTTAGATCTTGTTCCGTGCATTACACAAAAGAATTGGCGGACACAAGACGATGAGTTTTTTATATGTAATGACAAGGAAAATCAATTTGAAGTAACTGACGGTACAGGTTTTAGAGATTGGTTTAATGAGAAAACGAGAATTACCAGTGGTAATCTAAAGCGAGTCACGCGATTGTTAAAATTTCTTTGGGATCATAATCGGGATCATAATCGGGATCATAAAAGGAACTTTTCTGTAAAATCGATCCTTCTGACCATGTTGATTGGTAAGAGTGTTAATACCGTTGATGAAGGGGGTGAAGATTTTAAGGGCATTCCAACGTCTTTAAAGACTGTTTCAAACCGGATAAACAGTTTTTTACAGAATAATCCCTCTATGCCTGAGATTTGCAATCCGGTTTTATCCACTGAAAGTTTCACTCGGCACTGGGACCAGGATAAATATAGCCATTTCCGAGAATTGTTTGGACTTTACAACAAAAAAATAAACGAAGCATTTGATGCTACGGACCATAATACTAGCGTCAAAAAGTGGAGAGAGTTATTTGGTGACAAATTCGGCGAACTTAAAGATGATAACGAAAATAAGGGGCAGACTCCTAAAATAGTGAGTCCTCCAAAGTTATATGGGAGGAAATTCTAGCATGAAAATTAGTGAGAGTGAAATCAGATGGTTAAACTTGCATTTTCCTAATCTTAACTATGATGAAAAATCCCAGAAAATCAAAGGCGAACTTGACTTTTGTGCGGCATATGATAACGATTCCAGAAAAATTATGATTGGCAATCTTGCTAATGGAACAAAATTTTTAATTCGGGATGTATTCGATGTTGAAATTTGCTTCAACGATATTGACATGAACGGTTGGCCAAAAGTATTTGAGGTTGGGAATAGGCATTGCAAAATTGCCCAAAAAAACAACATTCACATAATTGATTTACATATCAATCCAGAAGATAACAGTTGTTGTCTAGGTATAAAACATCCTGATAATCGAACTTTCAGAATTGAATCATTTTTTTACGAGCGCGTAATTCCTTTTTTCTACCGTCTCTCTTACGTGGAAAAATTCGGTATTGAAGCTGCTAGGAATGACAGTTGGGAAGAATATTCCCATGGTGATGAAGGGATTAAAGAGTACCTTGCCGACATACTAAATTTTGCGAAAAGCAATCCTAATAGAAACGATTTATGTCCTTGTGAAAGTGGCAAGAAGTACAAAAAATGTCACTTTAACGATATTAAATCTCTTAAATCGGTATTTAAACAAATTATGCCCCTGCGGAAGCAGGAAGAAATACAAAGAATGTCACTTTGATGAGCAACTATTTCTAAAACTCTACTTAGAAGATAGTAACACCTAACATGTAACAAAAGTCAGGACTTCCCTAAGACTGGGGTTGAAAATCATACCTATCAAGAAATCGTTTTTGATAAAATTGTGTAATCCGATCAATCCGCGATTCAGATGAGTAAATATTTACACGCTCAATCAAAGCACGGTCTTGACAATTCAAAACGGAGGTGTTATATGTTATAATTCCTAATTAATCACAGAGTTAGTTTAATGGAGATATACCATGCAAACTGAAGAGTACTTCAACTTTTTGGCAGAAGACGATATTCGCATTAAAGGCACACGCGTAGGTATTGAAATCGTTTTATACGAGTATATTCACAACAGCAAAACGCCAGAGGCAATCGCTGATCGCTACTATATGCTCACACCGGAATAGGTTTACGCCACAATCCTATTATTATCTGCAAAATCAAGAAAAAGTTGGTGCGTATTTGGAGGATTACCTGGAATACTGCCGCACGGCACGAGAAAAATCCCCCTCCCGGTGTTGTTTTCCTGCGTCAACTAATAAAAGACAACAGATCTTCATAACCCTACTTATTTATCAGGGGAATTCCAAAATCCTGGTTCAGACAAAGATGTCTATTTTCCAAAACAGATAACACGTTCAGAGATTTCATTATGATTTGCTCGGGATGTTTTCCTGTACTATGTTTTGGATCCCCGCTACTACACTCTGAAGTTCTTCAACAACATTCGTTAGTCCTTGAATCAAGTGCCTATTTTCTAAAACCTGCTCTTTTATTTTTTCAACGTCTTCCTTAAATGTCTTCCCTTAATTTTTCATTCTTTGCAGTTTCAAGTGCGAAAGTTCTAAACCTAGTCATCTTAATTCTTAATATCGCTAATTTCATTCATAATATGGGAAATTTGGTTGGTTCTCTCGTCAGATTGTCTTTTGGCGATTAAAGAGCCCATACCAAGAAGATTCCCAACCATGTTGCGATAAGAGATGCAATAATAGGCAATATCATTTGTATTCCTCTTCATTGTGTGAAACGATTATCATTATAATATCATTCATTTCTTTTAGTAATCAATCCACAACGTGTCCATGTTTTCTTTGCAGGCATACTGGTGGGTTGGTGCGGTAAAGATCCACAGCTTACCTCAAGAAGCTGTTCGAGAGGCTTATAGGATTCTAGCATTACGGCTTTACGACTTTGTAGTGTTTAACCTTTCCGCCACGAATTACCTGAATTGCAAGGCTTTTGATAGGGTGCCGGTTTTCATCATAATGCGAAATGGTTGTGGCACCTTTGTAATCTTTGACTGCCGCAAAAGCATCGCGAACAGCAACTGGATCAAGCGAATCCGCCTTTTCTATAGCGCGTGCTAAGAGTCGCATCGCATCATAGCCTGATGCGGCTATGCCATCTGGTGGATTCTTGAATAGTGCCAGGTAACCATTCACAAATTCCTGCACATCTGAATCTTGTGTCGCTACGGAGAAATTAGTCGGATAATAACTGTCATCTAAAGCAGCATTATCATCTAAAACACCGAGGAATCGTTCTCTATCATCCCACGCACTACCACCGAGGAAGGTGGCTGTGATTCCAATTTGACGTGCTTCATTTATCAGTAGCGGCACTTCTGGTTGATGACCGGGACAGAAGATAACGTCTGGTGTTGCGTGGTGAATTTCCGCGAGCAGTGAGGTGAAGGTAGTATCACCTGCAGAATAGGATTTTCCGTGAAGGATTTGACCGCCAGTTCCCTGAAAAGCTGCTTCAAAAGCCTGTACCAGGTCTGAAGAATAGACATCTCCTTCCTCAAAAATTGTCACTGCTGTTTTGGCACCAAGCTCGTCTGGGTTCACAGCGAAGCCTGCCATAACCCCCCCTTGAAAAGGGTTTGGCACCGTAATTAGAAAGACATAATCTCCGACTTCCGGTACGGTTGAGCCGCTAGAACCGGGAAGCATAAGTCGCTGTGCCTGCTGTGCAATTGGACCTACCTCAAGAGCCATGGTAGAGCGAACGGGACCTAGTAGTGCAAAAACGTTCTCCATCTCAATTAGTTCTTTTGCAGCAGCGATGCTTGCTTCCGTTGTTGGAGGTTCACTTGCCACAGGCTGATTATTTCGACTGATAAACTCTACCTGCATACCGAGTAACCCGCCATTTTCATTAATTTGGATACGAGCGGTTTCAGCACCTTGACGAAAAGTAGTGTAACTGTGTGATGGCTGAATAACGCCAATTTTTAGCGTTGCTTCCATCGGGGGAGTGGGTGTAACCACCTGACCAGTTTGTTCACATCCCGATAGGAATACACTTAGAACTGTCAGCAGAACAACTGAAGTCGAAATAAAAATTTTCATTAATATGCGATTTCCCTTCTATTATGTAAATAGAGTTGACAAATATATTAAAAATATCATTCATTTCTTTTAGTAATCAATAATCAATCCACAACTTTAGCGTAACAATTTTAAAGGCAAGTCTTGATGGTGCCGCCTGAAGAAGTAATAAAAATTGTTTCAGGGAAATCATGTGCAACCGCTTTTGCGGGGTCTTGATATTCATAAACCATGCCCAAAGATGAGGTCGAATTCCCTTTCCGCATAGAAACGGAAGTGTAGCTCTTGATCGGCAGGAGTTCGGCTCACAACATATTCAATTTTTGCCCCGAGTTCCTTTTCGATCTCCATAAGTCCCTCGTACGCTAAAGTGTTCCACCCTGCATCGGTGATATCGCCAGGCAGAAGCATCGCAACCTTAAATTCATCTTTCGTGTTAGTATCTGTGCATCCAACAAGTATAGATTCCAGTGCAAAAAGACATATCTCGCACAGCGCAGCTCTTAATGCCCATCTTACAACATTGACCAACGAACCTGTTTCATAAATAATGTTTCTCCTCACTTGTAGTATTGACGCTGAGACTATTATAGCATATTTGCCAGCAGTTGTAAATTACAAAGTTATCTAAAATTCAGATAAAAGGAATCATTATTTTTAAAATCGTGGGAAATTGTAAATTGACCTCCAATAATTTTTTGAACAGCCTCATCCGTGTATAATATTCTAAAAGCAAAACGAGCTTTTTCTTAAAGCTCAATTTTTATATTGATTAAAAACAATCTAATATCGTCAATTCCTATGCTCAAGCTAAAAAATTTTATAAATGATATTCCTGATTTTCCTAAAAAAGGAATTATCTTCAAAGATATTTCCCCTCTCATTCAATCCCCAGAAGCTTTTTCTTATACAGTTGATTTAATAGCTAATTTTTGCTTTGGAAAAGATATTAATACTGTTGTCGGAATAGAAGCAAGAGGCTTTATTTTCTCTTCAGCCTTAGCTTATAAATTGGGGTGGAAATTAGTGTTAATTCGCAAAAAAGGAAAACTTCCTTCTGCTACTTACTCTGTAAAATATGATTTAGAATATGGAACTGACGGTTTAGAAATTCACCAGGATGCTTTAGGAAAAAAAGATAAAGTTTTGCTATTTGATGATGTTTTAGCGACAGGAGGAACAATAGGTGCGGCCATTAACTTGGTCCAACAAGCCCCTTGCCAAATTAAAGCTATAGCTTTTCTTATTGAACTATCTTTTCTTTCGGGAAAGACTAAAATAAATTCGTATAATTTTGATATCTTATCTTTAATTAATTATTAATTACCCTGTAAATATCATTCATTTTTTTCAGTAATCAATTCACATCATCGTCATACAAATATTTGAAAACTTTCTTTGTATCTTTTTTTAGGCGCAATCTGTTAGGAAAGGATGGCAACGAAAATTCCGGTGATTGCTGTGATGCCGGAAAGAAAGAGGATGATATTGGTTTTCCTTTCTTGAGGGTCGGCTCCCAGGGGTTGAGTGATTTCTAATATCTCCTGACGTTGCCGATTTTCCAGTTGTTCTCGGGCGTCTGTAGATGCGTGTTATGACATTGGACACAGGAACCTCTCATGATGTCCGCCGTCGCGTAGCGGATATATTTTCCCTGTTTGTTCTCCTCGATGCGATAAAATTCACCCTCGGGATTTTGATTCAAGAACCGCTCATGATATTTACGATGTCTCGTTAAAAGATTTGATCAAATTCAATTGCTTTCAATAATCAATCCTAACTGGACATACAACCCGAATGTATCCTAACTTTAGTATCATTCATTGCTTTTAGCAATCAATTTCGGGTAACGTTAACCATCCCGTTCGCGGCGAGTTGGAATATCTCCTTTTGGATGAGCTTATTCAAGAGGGTTTTTATCCGATCCCTAACAGCCTTGCTAGCAAATTTGTAACCGAAAAGCTTAGCAGTTTCGATTGCCAGTGCATTGGGCATGATTGCACCCTGTGATGCGAGAACCAGTTTTATTGCCTCTGCGATTTCCTCTTTACATATCAACTCAATTTTGGGCTTGAGACGATGGCGAACCTGAGTTTCCCGAGTGTCCATAGCCCACAGGAAGTCGCCGGCGCGACGAATATGCTTGCTTTGGTATGCGCTTGCTAGGCCTTCCTCAATCGCATTTTTAATCTGTGTTCCTGCTCGCTTTAATCCCCATAGAAGGCGAATCCGGAGGATAACCTCGTTAATATGGACTGGGCTCTCAATCTCCACAATCTTCGTGGCTGCTTTGGCAAGTTGGCTCGGCGGTTGCAGGTGTAACTCGTCCTGTATCGGAATTCCGAGGTCAGAACAAACGACGTAATCAGGTATGTTCTGACTTGTTTCAGGCGAAGGTGGTGTTTCCGGCACTGGCTTTCTCGTTGGTTGATCGGGAGGAACTTGAACAAGTTGCGGAGCGGGTGCCGTGGATGGTTTTTCAGGCGTAACAACTTTGGCATTCTCCACCGCCTCTAAAAGCCGCTGCCCTGTTTCTGCCTGGTTGCGATACCAATCCATGGACCAGACACGGTGAAGCGTCCAGCCTAGTCCCTTGAGCACCTGTTGCCGTAGCCGATCCCTATCCCGAGCCACGGGAGCATTGCGATACTGGGCACCATCGCATTCAATTCCGAGTAGATAACGACCTGGCGAATTCGCATCAACGACTGCAAGGTCAATCCGATAGTCTGCGCATCCAATCTTCGTGTTAACAGTGTAACCATGGCTTTCCAGGAATTTATGGATGCCCTCTTCGATGCCCTCTTCAAACGGAGATTCGGTATCACTTCCTGCAGGTTTGTGAATCTGTAGATTTTTGTTTTCAGCATAATCAAGAAATATCTTCAGTGCCCTTATCCCAAAGGCAGCATTGGCGGCCAATTGGAGGTCTTTCGCATGGAAGTTGGAGAAGACAACACACTGCTCGCGAGCCCGTGTGATCAGAACATTTAAACGCCGTTGGCCTCCTTCCCGGTTAAGTGGTCCAAAATTTTGATAGAGCCTCCCCGAAGCGGTTTTTCCATAGCCAACGCTCAAGAAGATGACATCCCGTTCATCTCCCTGAATTGTCTCCAAATTCTTAACGAAGAAGTGCTCATCTCGGTCGCTTGCAAAGAACTTTTCCATATCCGGGCGGGCGAGCAACTGACGTTCGACCTCGTCAAGGATCGCTTGTTGCTGTTTTATGCTAAATGTGCCGATTCCAAGACTCTTTTCCGGATACTGCCGGTAATGCGCAAATGTAGCCTGAACGACAGCTTCTGCCTCTTTCTGGTTGGTACGACTCTGCCCACGGTCGTAGACGGCATCGGGAAGATAAGTAAAACTCAGGCCCAGGTGCGTTGCTTTATCAATAGGAGAGGGGAAAATAAGCAGGTTGTTGTCGTAGAATTCCCGATTGGAAACAGCGATTAAGGACTCGTGCCGACTGCGGTAGTGCCATTTCAACGCTTTGGTGGGAAAACTCCGCCGGCACTGGTGCAAAATGCTTTCCACGTCAACAATTGAGGTAGTAAGATCGTCTTCTTCTTCCTTCTCGGTATCTTCAACGATGTTCTCAAAAAGACGGGTGGGTGGTAGTTGTTGGGTGTCGCCAATAACAACGGCCTGCTTCCCGCGTAGCAAAGCCCCTAGCGCGTCTTCCGGGCGGATTTGGCTCGCCTCATCGAACACAATAACGTCAAAGTGAATCATCTGCGGGTCGCAGAACTGTGCGATGGAGAGTGGGCTCATCATAAAGCACGGTTTAATTCTCTGAATTAACTCTCCCGCAGTTGATAACAGTTTCCTGATGGACATGTGGCTACGCTTTCGGTTGAATTGTCCCTGTAGTTTATTTACTGACTCCCGAAATGTACCCGCCAAGTAGGTAGGGCGCCGGTTCTGATGTAACTTGGCACCGAGACGGCGCCTATTCAATTCAATACTGTCACTGTCGAGTTTATAAAAATCGGCTATCCTTTTTTCATGCAAGTCGCGGACAAAACTGTTCAGTGGCGGCCGATCGGCATAAGCCTCTTGAAGGAGTGCCTCGGCGAGATTTCCCTCAAAACAGGGGACTAAATCCTCAGGTTTAAGATTCTCAATGTGTCCGAGGAGTGGATGCGCGATTGTCTTTCGACACGCTTTGTTCCGTATTAAAAATTGACTCCAGGAGTGGAGTTGTGCACGTTCCTTCCGCCACAATTCAAGCTGCAAACGTAATTTATCAAAAGGCACCTTCTCTGCCATTACCCCGAATAAGGTGTTGTAATTGGCACCGAGACACTTGAAGAGCGCATCGCGTGTCTTCGCAAAATCGTTTACAGCAGAATTTAGTTGTTTTCGGAGGAGATCGTCTGGGCCCTGGAAGATGTCTTTTCCTGCTATATCTACGCAGGTTTGGGTAAGTATGCCATCATGTAAGTACTTCCGAAATTTTACAATCCATTTGGCAAACCTGCCAAACTTCTCGGGACTGCTTTCTCCCCCGTGCCATTGTTCCTCAAAGAGAGAGGGGCCGGTTTGTGTCGATGCCATTACCCATTGCATACCCTCTTTTATGATGATACAGTCTGCTAATTCCTTGAGGTCAGCGAGAATCACTTCTCGTTCTTGAGGCAGGGGTTTCCCATAATACTTCCGAATTTGACCTTTGACAGAATAATGGTATTTCCAACTGAAGATCCCTTGCCACCACCGCTTTGCCGAAAAGTCTTCGTACTCATCGCGAAGTTCCATAACGCGAGTTCTGAATGCGGCAACAAAGCGATTGGATACATTTTCCAGAACCTCTAATGCGTCTTCAAATTTCTCAATCAGTGTATAAATTTCTTTTTCAATGAAGAGTGCTGTGATAGCAGTGGCACATCCGTGCCAAGGATGCTCAGCAATCGGCATCACGAGCCGCAGGACAGTTGCCAATTCTTCCAAACTTAGCCTCGCTGTATCCCATGCGGTTGAGTCGATCTCGGTTGAGTTGGCAAATGTAACCTGTGGCATTTCTCGCGCACTGTTCTTAAAATAATGGCGTGAGTTTTCACGAATGGCAAACAACATGAAGGGTGACTTCCGTGTCTGCCTGATGGGTTCATGGAGTGCGTTAACATACCCGTTGAGGGTTGCTTTTAGAGAATCAAGGCGCGGAAAAATATCCGCCTGTCTGAGTCCGTTTGGCGAAGGTGCACACAGCGTTCGTTCAAGTTCTTTCAACACCACCCGCTTATTGGACTTGTGGCTGTGCAGCTCCAAACAGGAATCCCCAAGCCCAACCCGGTCAACCCGACTTTTCACGACTTCAAGCGCAGCCATTTTTTCGCTTACAAAAAGGACATTTTTACCGGCAGCGAGAAGCTCAGCAATGATGTTCGTGATAGTTTGGGATTTGCCGGTGCCAGGAGGCCCCTCAACGACCAGGTTCTTGCCGTCTTTAATATCTTCAATAACCGCAATTTGTGAGGAATCCGCGTCCATCACATGATAGACGTTTTGGCTTGCCAACCTCCGGTCAGCCTCTTCCGGTTTAAACCCATCCTCTCCAGATGCGTTCGGCCCCTCCCCGAGAATCAGTCCGAGCAAGGGATGGGTATCAATTGCCCACGCTTCCGATTCTAAATCTTTGTACATCACAAATTTGGTGAAGCTGAAAAAATCGAGATAGATGTCTGACACAACGCGCCACTCGTCCTGATGAGACACCGCCTTGCTCACTGCCTGGAAATAGGCATCAATATCGGCTTTGGTTTCAGGTGTTTCAAGGGCGGGAAGTGCTACATCTTGCCCTGCGAGTTTTGCCTCAAGGGAAAGGTTTGGAAACAGTTCTGCACCACTCCAGCAGAGGCTGAATCGGGTACGCACCTTTTGGCGTTCCAATTCAACTGGGATGAGAATTAGCGGGGCGCTGAGCTTGGCCTGCTCAGTACTCTCGCTTTCGTTCCACTCAAGGAAGCCGAGGGCGAGATATAGAATGGAATAGCCTTGCTCTTCAAAGACAGAACGCGCCTGTTGGTGAACGTAATTCAACCGCTTTTGGAGTTCTCCCTTTGGCAGTTCAGTCTGTAAAAGCCGGTCGGTATGGCGTTGCACGGGTTCAGTGTCTTGCAACCATTGCAACGGCACGTTCTCCTCATCCTCCTCTGCATTTGTAGGCGTGGTTATTGCTTTGACAAAGGGCTTGAATTGCATCTTTTTTTCCTGCAGAACGAGGATGTCAAAAATCTCTTTCGGGATTTCATCAATTACCTTGATGGTTCTACGTTTTGTTGGGCGAAAGTTCAGAAGGCGATTCTTCAATGTCAGATCGAGGAGCCGTTGACGTGCCTCCTGTAATTGCCTTTCAATTTGCATGGGTATTATTCTTATCTAGTTAGTCGTATACCCGCAAGGTAAGCGTATATGAGTAATTGGTACATATTGATTGATTCTCCAGATTTAGTGGTCAATACCAAGTAATCCTTGGGAAGCCATAATGCGCACGCTACAAACGTGGGAATCCAAAGAAGAACGGGCAGGTTATTCCATCCTTATGATGAGCAGCGTATGCAGGTGTAATGGAGAAGATAAGAGGAATAAGGACATAAATCACATTCATTATGTGCCATGTCAGCGTGTTTTGAACAAAGGTGTTGATAAAAATCAATCATGCACGTAAAAGTACGATGGCCAAAGTGTTCTTTATTTTTTTGTATTCATACTCGCATATCTCTAGTTGTTCTTAATCTTTATGGATATTGCTTCCGTTTTTGCTTATCGTCCCGTCGACCGCGAGATTGACCTTGATCGGATTGGCAGCTTGCCAAGCTTTAGTAGGACCCTTGATACTCCAACAGTAAGGAAACTTAATTGTTTTGATTTCGGATTCAGTAGCCAGGCGGAAGTAGTAGTCCTCAGACGATAATTTTTGTACTCGGTACAAATGATCGCGCAGCAATTTTTTATCGGGCTTGTCCCAATCGATCTCCTCGTCCCTCAATCCCAGCAAGAACATATCGTTGTGCTGCAAGGTCGTTACGATCTCGACGTCATCCTTCGGCAATTGGAAGAGTTCTTGTCCGTCTCTCTTCCGTCTGACTGCTTCGAAGAAGGTTACGACTTCTTCCGCCAGCTGTCCTTCGCTATCATGATAGATTATGGCATGGTGATTGCCTCCGTGTACGCTGGTTTCAACCCAGCGATTCGTACCCTCTTTCAATTGCACGGCTCCGGTCGAATTCTCGGCGATGCGTACTTTGCGAACCGGTATCGGCTTGCCGTTGTGAATCTTTGCATTGCAATTCTTTAATTGCAGTGGTTCCTTGAAGGCGGTCTTGAAGGCTTCGCTTTTCTCATCGTACTTGCCGTCATTTTTCTTGGGCACTTTCTTGTATTCCAGTCGTTCGCAGGCGAGTTCTCTGATCTTTTCATCGACGATCTTCGGGAACATGGCCGGAGTGAGGTCGGTCAATGGCTTGCGGATGTGAAATCCCTCTTTCTTCGTTATGGGATTCTTGCGTTTGCCGTAATTGCTTTCCTTGTGCAGCTGACCTCGAGCAGCAACGCCCTTATTCGTGTATTTACTTCCGTTCTTCTTGGTCTTGTGATTACGGACGGTCAGGACTCGGCTGACCTTGCGATGCGAGACCAGAATCTGATCGACGGCATCCTTGACGTTTTTCCTGAAATTCGTCCACGGTGGGGTGATATCCGGCTTGTAATTATTCCCTTTCTTGTATCGATTCCATTTGCTGAGTTGCTGCAGATGTTCGGGTTTCAAACAGGCGATAACGATGGCATCGATGGCGTGGTGGCGGTGATCGGATCGGTTCTTGATGTCGTCACTGTCGTTCAATATCTTATTCAATTCCCAATGACGGCGAAAGTGGGCCGTCATCTGTCCGGGATTGACGCTGACCTCCTTTGGGCAAATCTTCTTGAGGTAATCCTTGGCTGACCGGCTGATGTAGCGGGTATCGTTCAACTGGCGAGAGACGAAATCGTCGTCGACTGTTTCCTTGACGAAGAGCAGGAATTTTCGGTAGCGATCGGGAAATTTTTTGCGGTCACCCTTCGCGAATAATTCTTTAACTCCTTGCTTCACTTTCTCCCATTTCTTGGGATCAGAACCATAGAATTCGTAGGGGGTTTTGTTACCTTTCGCCTGGTTTTCATCGGCGTAACAGAGGGTCTTGTTGTTGAAACTATCGTTCAGGGAGCGACTCCAGGGGACGATGTGTTCGATCTGGATTTCGCCGCTGAATAATTTTTCTATTCCTATGTTGTTCCCCGTGTATGGGCAGGTATGCTGGCATTCCTCCCAGAGTTTGTATTTCAGGATATTGTCGTGATTGATGGTTTTATTGTATTCCTTTAATTTGTCCTTGACCTCATCATTGTACTTTCCTCGTTGTTTCTGTTCCCATTTGATTTCTTCTCGTTTCTTCTTGGAATTTTTTAGATCGCGAGCCAGTTCCACCTTGATTTTCTTGAAGGGTCCGTGTTTTTCCAGGAGGACATTGACGAGTTTGCGTAGTTCGAACAGGGCTTGGATCACGATGGGATTGCGCAGATTCTGGATTTCCCGATCGGCGTCTGGTCCAGATGGCAAACAACCCCGTATCTCCTCTTCCTTGATGACGCTGTGGTGATAAAGTTTTTGCAATCGTTTTTCGTCAAGCTGATAGTTCTGTTTCAGGTAATTCTTCAGCTTCTCCATATAGCCGCCCGTTTCACCGGAGCCGACCCTGTCCACGACTTCCCGCTTGAGCGAAATTTTTTCGTCTAGTTTTAAATCCTGCCAACGTTCGCCCATGGCTTTCTTCACGCCCGCCAGAGCCACCGCTTGATGGTAGGGATAGTCGGGGAGAAATTTCAAGATGGCGTTGATCGCCTTTCGGCTCAGATTGGCGTAATCGGATGTGAATTTAATCTTCTTCAACGTGTCGATCTGCTTTTCGTCCAGTCGCCATTTTTCTCGAGCGTATTTTTCCAGCCAATCCTGATCGGTCGCTGAAAAGCAGACATGCCAGATATATTCTTGTTTCTCGTCGCTCTTATCGTCCCAATCCTTGAAAATTTTGTTTAACTGCCGGATGACCGTGGATCCGACGATCTTGTCCTCGAGTCCCTTCTTCTTGCCGTCATTCTCTGGTTTCTGGTAATTGAAGGCATACTCATCGAATTTCATTTTTAAGGCTTCCTTAACGATCGTCTTGAATGTCGGCTTGTCCTTGCTCAACAAATAGTCGACGACCTTTTGCCGTTCTTCCTTATTCAATTTCTTGCCGTCGTATTCTACCGTGTGACTCCATTGCCAGGCGCGGAATTTCTCGAAGGGGATGCAAGATTTCGGAGCGCGGCGTTTCGAGGGTTCGAAGCTACATTTGCCGATCAGGTATTTCTGTGACCTGAGAGGGCGCTGATGAAAGATTACGCCTTCTTTCTTTAACTTAACAGTGCTGGTTTTGTACTGATCGAGCTCTCTTCCGATTTTATGCATCAGCGTTTCAGTCAACTCGGGGTGGTGGGAGGCTTGCTCCTTCCATATCTCATAGAATTTCTCGATCTCTAACTTAACAGTGCTGGTTTTGTACTGATCGAGCTCTCCTCCGATTTTATGCATCAGCGTTTCAGTCAACTCGGGGTGGTGGGAGGCTTGCTCCTTCCATATTTCATAGAATTTCTCGATCTCTAACTTAACAGTGCCGGTTTTGCACTGATCGAGCTCTCTTCCGATTTTATGCATCAGCGTTTCAGTCAACTCGGGGTGGTGGGAGGCTTGCTCCTTCCATATTTCATAGAATTTCTCGATCTCTAACTTAACAGTGCTGGTTTTGTACTGATCGAGCTCTCCTCCGATTTTATGCATCAGCGTTTCAGTCAACTCGGGGTGGTGGGAGGTTTGCTCCTTCCATATTTCATAGAATTTCTCGATCTCTAACTTAACAGTGCTGGTTTTGTCCTGTTTGAACTCTCCTCCTATTTCGTGCATCAGCGTTTCAGTCAACTCGGGGTGGTGGGAGGCTTGCTTCCGCCATACTTCATAAAATTCATCCAGGTACATTTGGCGGGTGGTATAGCGGTTGAGAATACGTTTTTGATGCGGATCCAGAGATGCCAGAAACTTGCCTAGGCTGCCGTGTTGTTTAATGCACTCCTCGGTTTCGTTGATGCCGGTTTTTCCATCCTTGCCTTCATTCATGACGCCTTCCTTCTTGTCGTCCCCAGTTTTTCGGTTGCTCTTGAAACCGCGTCGTTGGGAAAGGTGATAGAAAATGCGCCCTAATTCCCGCAAGGATATTTTTTCGTCCCATGCCTTTTTGCGGAATTCATAGGGATCGATCTTGAACCATTTTTTGATCTCCTCCTCTTCCTTTTCCAGCGGCATCATCTCGTTTTCCTGCAATAAACAGCTCAGTAATTTACGGCGCATCTTGCGACGAAATTGTTGTCTTCGGGCACCCCGAGCGTTTCGTCGGGTTTCATTCTTGGATACTTCCGAGCCATTTGTTTCTCGATTGACGCCTTCGGGAAAGACTCTGACACCGCTGTCTTGGATTTTTTGCTGTTTATCGATCACGGTCCAGCCGATGGAATTGGATCCCAGATCCAGTCCTAAAACTTTATTATTCATATATAATTTTTGTCGTCCGAAATTACAAAAAATCAGAGGTTAGCTATCGTTAGTGGATAGTTTATGGAATAGTAAAGGAACAAATTATAAGGGGAGATAGGAGATGGAAGTAAATGAATCCTAAATTTTGGAGCTAAGCGAATTAAAGGGTAAAAGAAGGAGAGGGAGCTTATGACAAAACAATGGTATTCCGGGCTTATTAACGTAATGGAGGAGTCTATCAAAAATTGTTAACAAATTGCTCAAGGGTCAGTCTAAAAGCCATTATGGGACAAAGTAGATTTAGACAGCTATGATACATTCAGTATAGATGAAAAGCCTACAATAGCTCAGTGGATTTAGGATACAGAAAGCATTATACATTTTATAGATTAAATCATGCTACGGATGAACTTGTAAAAGATCAATCTCATAGCACAATGGTATTGAAAGATTCTAGGGATACGCTAAAACCGGATGTTAAGTTTAAAGAGATGCGTTAAAAACAAATCTTTATTATATTTGAAAGAAATCGAGTTACGGTATGATAACCGTAACAATAGTTATATGAATGTTATATAAGTTGCTGTTGAAAAATTTTGGAAACAGTCCTTTGAACTGGTCATGTCCCTAATCTCAAAACCAACCCCATGAGCTTTATCCTTTTTGACGATAAAAAAATTAGAGAGCAACTGTTGCCTCTTACTTTCACTCGTCCAGTAGCAGAGCTCAGGGTGGGAATATTAACTATCAAGGAGAAATGGGAGAAAAGATTAGCTGGGAGATGGTCGTGGAAAACAGAGAAGTACCTTTCGGAAAAGTATCCTGTTAATAAAGGGGGAAATAATTACTTGATTAATGCATCGGTCTGCCCTACGAAAGAATTAGTAGAGGCCATCCAAAAATTAGAGAAGGGAAGCACGTTGCAGAAAAAGGGAATAGTAATAGCTTGTCATTTAAACGACGATACATTGGAGATTCCTTTGGAGCGTAACCGAATTGAGTTTGAAGGAGAATTTAATACTATAGAAAATCTCTGGGATATATTTTACAAAAATGGAGCAGAATTGGAGTCGGATTTCAACCTCATCACTAAGGCGAGGGCATCGGCTAAATTAAGCTGTACCAATACGATTTTAGGTGATCGAATTTTTGTAGAAGATGGGGTAGAGGTAGAATGTGCCATATTGAATACACTTTCAGGCCCAATTTACCTAGGCAAAAATTCGACTGTGATGGAAGGTTCGGTAATAAGAGGAGGGCTAGCTTTATGTGAGCACGCTCAACTAAAGATCGGTGCAAAAATATATGGACCAACAACTATTGGCCCCTATAGCAAGGTAGGAGGAGAAGTAAACAATTGCGTGATTATTGGTTATTCTAGTAAAGGACATGACGGATTTTTAGGAAACAGCGTACTGGGAGAATGGTGTAATATAGGGGCTAACAGTAATAACTCTAACCTCAAGAATAATTACTATGAAGTTAAGCTGTGGAATTATGTCACCAAGAGGTTTGAAAAAACGGGTAAGCAGTTTTGTGGACTCATTATGGGCGATCATTCCAAATGTGGCATTAATACGATGTTCAATACCGGAACAGTGGTAGGGGTAAGCGCCAATGTTTTTGGAACGGGATTTCCCCGTAATTTTATCCCATCTTATTCTTGGGGCGGTGCAGCTGGCTTTAGGGAATACAAATTTGATAAGGCTGTGGATACGGCTGCCATAGTAATGCAGAGAAGAGGAATTGAGCTAGATGAAATAGAAAAGAATATTCTCAAGCATGTTTATAAGCTTACCAGCATCTTTCACTAAACAAATTCCTTTGGCACAGAGGTTGACTTATCATAATAGCCGCTTCCCTAAACAGATGTTTTTCATGTCAATTTGGCTAACTATTGAAAAATGAAGTCCAGAGACCGATCTGATCTTGACAACCTGTCATTGGATGACCTTATAAGCAAAGAGACAGAATTTATCCCTTTAATGACCAATGAAGATGAGGATGATATAGAGAGGGAAGAGTTGCCTTCTGAGCTGTCGATTCTTCCCTTGCGCAATACGGTCCTTTTCCCCGGAGTAGTAATTCCCATTACTGCTGGAAGAGATAAATCCATTAAGCTATTGCAAAAAGCCAATAAAGAAGATAAAATTATTGGGGTAATAAGTCAGAGCGATGCTGAAAATGAAGATCCTGGACGGGACGATATTTATCGGATAGGAACCATAGCCCGAATACTACGGATGTTTAAAATGCCTGATGGCAATACTACTGTGATTATCCAAGGTAAAAAACGGTTTGCTCTCAAAGAGTTCATTTCTGAAGAGCCCTTTTTAAGGGCCAAAGTTGAAGTGATAGAAGAGAAAAAAGAGAGCCGTAAGGATCCCAAATTTGGGATCTTGATGGATTCCATTAAAGAACTTGCTACACGGATTATAAAAGAATCACCCAATATTCCCAGCGAAGCAGTTTTTGCTTTGAAAAATATTGAGAGCGATGCTTTTCTGCTCAATTTTATTTCTTCCAACATGAATCTCGATGTGAAAAAAAAACAAAAAATGCTGGAGATAAATGAGATGAGGAAAAGAGCTAATGAGGTTCTCAAGCACTTAAATGTGGAGTTACAAATGCTTGAAATGAAAAACGAGATTCAGAGCAAGGTAAAGGTTGAGTTTGATCAGCAACAACGCGAGTACTTCTTATATCAACAGATGAAACAGATACAGGAAGAACTGGGTGGCGGCAGCTTAGAGACGGAGCTAGAGGAAATGTGTGCACGGGGAAAGGAAAAGAAATGGTCCAAAGAGGTAGCCGAAATTTTTGAAAAAGGAGTTATTAAGCTACGGCGTGTCAATCCTCAGATTCCGGAATATAGCATACAGCGTAATTATCTAGAGTTTTTACTCGATTTGCCATGGGGAGAACACAGCAAAGATTCTTTTGACCTTACAAAGGCCAAAAAAATATTAGACCGCGATCACTATGGATTAGACAAAGTTAAAGAAAGAATTATAGAGCATTTGGCGGTGCTCAAAATCAAAGGGGATATGAAGGGCCCTATTCTTTGTCTTTATGGGCCTCCTGGGGTAGGTAAGACCAGTTTGGGCAAATCTATTGCTGATGCCCTGAGTCGCAAATATGTGCGTATGTCATTAGGAGGTCTGCGAGACGAAGCCGAAATACGAGGACATCGTAAGACTTATATAGGAGCTATGCCGGGTAGGATAGTACAAAACATTAAAAAAGCGGGTGCTTCCAATCCAGTTTTTGTTCTAGATGAGATTGACAAATTGGCAAGTGATAGTCACAGTGACCCATCGTCTGCCATGCTCGAAGTGCTGGATTCCGAACAAAACAATGAGTTTTACGATAACTATTTAGAAATGGGCTATAATCTTAGTAAGGTTATGTTTATAGCTACTGCTAATAACCTCAGAACTATTCACCCGGCCTTGCGTGACCGTATGGAAGTGATAGAGATTAACGGCTATACGGTTGAGGAAAAAATAGAAATAGCCCAAAAGCATCTCCTACTCAAACAACTGAAAGAACACGGTCTTAATAAGAAAGATCTCAGCATTAGTAAAAACCCTCTCGAGTTTACTATTGATAATTATACCCGTGAATCTGGGGTAAGAGAACTGAATAAAACTCTGGCTAAATTAGTCCGTTATGCAGCTAAGAATATTGCTATGGAGGAAGAATATCAGACGAAGCTTGATAGAGTAAAAGTGGAAGAAATATTAGGTTCTCCCAGGTTTAATAAAGACAAATACCAAGGTAATGATATCGCCGGGGTGGTAACAGGTTTAGCCTGGACTCCGGCAGGGGGAGATATACTTTTTATAGAGTCGTCTCTCAATAAGGGAAAAGGCAAGCTAACAGTTACTGGAAATCTTGGGGACATAATGAAAGAGTCAGCTGTTATTGCCATGGCTTATTTGAAGGCTCATGCTGATGAATTCGAGATACCCCACGAGGATTTTGATAAATGGAACGTTCACATTCACTTTCCGGAAGGGGCAATACCTAAAGATGGCCCTTCAGCAGGTATTACCATTTTAACCTCTTTAGCATCGCTGTTTACTCAACGAAAAGTAAAAAGCTATTTAGCTATGACTGGTGAGATAACTCTTAGGGGTAGAGTTCTTCCGGTAGGGGGGATTAAAGAGAAAATACTGGCTGCTAAGCGAGCTGGAATAAAGGAAATTATTCTCAGTGAAGAAAATCAAAAAGACGTGAAGGATATAAATGAAAATTATCTCAAGAAATTGCAATTCCATTATGTGAAAAATATGATGGAGGTAATCCGTATTTCACTTACCCGCCAAATAGTAAAAACCCCGTTGAAGGCTATAGCCTGAATATTTTAATTTCTTTACTCATTTCAATAGATATGAAAATTCTCCGTTAATTGGGGGAATCTCATTTTCTTGCTCTATGCGAAAATCTGTTGCGCTGCTAGTTTTTAGCATTTCTTCGACTTTGTGGGCTCAGATTGGGGGTGGTTCCATTTATCAGTTTTTAAACTTAGTGCCTTCAGCTCGAATTGCCGCTCAGGGAGGTAACGCTATAGCCAATGTTGAGAACGATCTGAATTTTGCCATTTGGAATCCCTCATTGCTCAATAAAGAAATGCACGGGCAGGCTAGTGTTAGTATGGTAGATCACGTAAGTGACATCATTATTGGCGACCTGAACTATGCCCATCATTTTGACAGTATAGGAACTTTTTTTGTCAGTATTAAATTCGTGGATTATGGCAATTTCGATCGCACAGATGTTTTGGGTGTGAAACAGGGAACTTTTACTGTTACTGATTATGTTTTGAATGTGGGATATTCATATACAGTAGATACTAATTGGCGAGTTGGGAGTACCCTTAAATTTATCAATTCTGCTTATGACGAGTTTACCTCTTACGGTTTTGCTGGAGATTTGGCAGCTATTTACCAGATCCCGTCCAAAAGAATTGTGATTGCCTTGGTGGCTAAAAACCTCGGTTTTCAATTTAACCCATATAGTAATGAGAATAAAACATTGCCATTCGAAATACAGTTGGGCTTTTCTAATCGCTTTAAGCATCTACCTTTAGGTTGGCAGATTACTTTAGAACAACTGGAGACATGGGATTTGCGTTACAGCAATTCGGCTAGCACACAAATCAATCAATTTACAGGTGGGGCTGATGGTAACTTCCCCTCAGTGTGGAACAATATCTTTCGTCATGTAGTGCTAGGGGTAGAACTTTCACCCATTAAAAGTTTTAACTTGCAATTTGGTTATAACTTTAGAAAAAGACAAGAACTTAACTTGAAGACTCGCAGGACATCAGCTGGATTTTCATTTGGACTGGGCTTTAAAATTTACAAGTTTCGTCTTAGTTACGGACGCAATATGCATCACATCTCCGGTAGTGCCAATCACTTCTCTATCATTGCCGATTTACAAGACTTTAGGTGATAAAAAATTCGGGGATTAACATTGCTATAGACGGTTACTCATCTACTGGTAAAAGTACTTTAGCTAAAAGTCTAGCAGCCAAATTAGGTTATCGGCATATTGATACAGGAGCTATGTACAGAGCCGTAACTCTATTTGGTTTAAGGAAAGGTTTGATTGATTCTAATAGATCAATAAGCCGCACTTTGGTATTTAGAGCCGAAGCTGAGGCAAAACTTGAGTTCAGGTTTAATCCCGAGAAAAACTGCTCCGAGATTTTTATGAACAACGAAAACGTAGAAGAAGAAATCCGAGAAATGAAAGTTGCTCATAACGTAAGTGAAGTGGCGGCTATTTCAGAGATCAGGAGTTCTTTGGTAAACCAGCAACGAGAGATGGCTAAAAATAAAAAAATAGTGATGAATGGTAGAGATATTGGTACAGTAGTGTTACCTGATGCTGAGCTCAAGATTTTTATGACAGCCAACGAAGAAGTGAGAATAGAGCGAAGGTTTAGAGATTTACAAGCTAAGTGGGAAGAAGCTAGGAAGGAGGAAATAGCAAAAAACATAAATGAACGCGATCATAAAGATTCCAATAGAGCGGACAGTCCCCTGAAACAGGCTGTGGATGCTGTTTTATTGGATAATTCCGATTTGACTCCCGAAGAACAAATGGAAATGGCTTTAGACTGGGTTAAAGAAAAGCTCTAAAAAAATTGTAATATCTAATAGTTAATACTTAGTCTGAAGTTAGGAATGAATTAATGAAGGAGATAAACTATTGATTTGTCTTAAATATGCCGAAGATCAGCATTTTACTTTTTCTCCCCTCTTCCCAAAGACTGACTCTTCCATTTCCAGTTCTTCTCACTCAGTGACTCTGAGAATAGCTTGTGTAGAATGCTTAGCACGCTTTCAATCAGCTTTTTTCGAGATTTTAGGTAAGGAGTTTTCTTTTTCAATCAGCTTTCTTATGATTTCAATGTATTTGTGCTTGGCTTCCTTCTGAGACATTCCATTTAGGCGCTTCCATGAATCGTATTTAAAAGTTTGTACTACATTAGATGATTCTGCTGGTCTTTCATGAATATTATCGCCTTCGGTAGCTTGCTTAAAATAGGCATAAGCAATCAACATATCATCAGGAGATTGCTGAGGCATGTTAGTGCCTATTTCTACGTATTTCCAGAATTCTTTGTCTAGCTCTTTATCCTCCATAAGGGATTTTAGCTTATCTTAGCTCAGCCAGCACTTGCTCACCACCTCTGGCTTTATATCCTACTTTTACTAAAATATTAGCGTCTAAGGGCAAAATTATATCTACTCTCGAGCCAAATTTAATAAAACCTGAGTTTCTTCCCTGTAGAACCTTTATGCCTTCTTTGGCGTACATCACAATTCTTCGAGCTACTGCGCCAGCAATTTGCTTGTACATCACTGGAATACGGTTTTGGTTTTCTATTACTACAGTAGCGTGTTCATTCAATAAGCTGGATTTTGGATGCCATGCCAATAAGTAAACCCCGGGATGGTATTTGGCATATTTTATAGTTCCCGAAATTGGGTAGCGGTTCACATGAACGTTCAAGGGAGACATATAAATGCTAATTTGTATGCGCTTATCTTTAAAGTATTCTTCTTCATTAATTTCTTTTATAGCTACAATTTTACCATCAGCCGGGGAAATTACTTTATTCTGATTTATGTGAGTATATCGCTTGGGGTCTCTAAAAAACTGCAGTATAAATAAGTAAATTATAACGCTGGCAATAAGCGAAATATCACAGAACCATTCGTTGTTTATCAATTTGAAGATAGCGAAATTAATAGCTGCTAGGATAAGCAGAAGGTAAAAAAGCATTTTACGTCCTTCTAGATGGACTCTAATCATGTGTTAAGATTTTCTAGAATATGAAGATAAAAATAGGCAGCTGGTAATGCAAACAATAAGCTGTCTATTCGATCGAGAATACCCCCGTGTCCTGGCATAAACTTGCCACTATCTTTCACTTTAAAATGTCTTTTTATAGCAGACTCAAATAGGTCTCCTAAAGTGCTGAATAAAAAAACAATCGATCCCAATCCTAGCCATCCTTCAACTGAAAGATAATCGAGGTTATAACTCATTAATACAGCTGCTGCCAAAGTAAAAGCTAATCCAACGATAAAGCCCTCCCAAGTTTTATTGGGAGAAATGCGACCAAAAAATCTGTATTTACCGAAAAATCGACCACTTAAATAGGCAAATACATCTCCTGACCAGATAAAAATAAATATGGACAATAAAATCCAGTCAATACGCTCGCCGTTGAAATCCGGAACCAATAACAATAAGAACAGGGGAAGTCCTATATAAATTAATGCGAAGCTTGCATGAAAAAGTCTAAGTAAATCAGTATTATCTTTATATGAAAATGCTTGGCTAATAAATAATGCCATTATCAGCAAAAAGACAAGTGCCTTGAGGAAGTCTAATTGATAATCTTCAGTTTTATAAATTCCAGAATGACTATAAATCAATAAAAAAATAATACCACTAAGTAAAAAAGCTGTAAAACCGATTTTTTTTTCTTCTCGGAGTTGCATCCATTCTACCATAGAAAGAGTAGTAAAGAGCACAACTAGAAAAAATTGACCGTATATTCCAGCCAAGCAAGAAATAATTACAACTGTTGCATATACCAGTCCACTGATGCTGCGAATAAAAAAGTCTTTCATTAAAGCCGATCTTCCAGTAAGAGAAGATAAATATCTTTACTTCTGAATTGATTATCAGCTTGTTTCATAATGTTATTCTCCTTCATCGAATCTTTTATTGTGGTTATCTGAGAGGGGATATTCCCTTTATATTTTGCTTGTATCCCGTTAAGGGCTACTCGTAGGTTTTTTACAATCTGGCTAGTTTTGGATATGACGATAAATATTTTCGGTAAATCAGCTAATTTTTTGTCTCGAGTTTGGTTGGTGGAGATCATGATTTCTCCACTTAAAGAGATCAAAAATTCGCAATCACAACAAAAGGCATCAGGATTAGCTGGGGAAGTTTCGATGTAAGTTATGCCTGCTTTAGAGAGTATGGATTGCAAATTTTTATCATGGCAGGAAATTGTTTCCAAGTTTGCTTCCCTAATAATATTTTGCAAATAATTTAAAGTTTCTTCTTCTTTTTCACAGTAAAAGAATTTTCCTCCAGAAGCCGTAAAATTCTTGACAAAAGAGAGGTCAATCGGTTCTTTTTGCTTTGGAACATGGATGATTTCTAATGGATCTTCTTCTTCAGATTCTATAGGCTTTCCACTTAGAGTAGAAAGGAATTTTCCCAGCCATCTTTTCTTCTTTTCAGGATTTCTCATCCATAAATTTTTTTGTCTTAATTTGTCTTAAAAGATGGGCAAGGAAATACTATTAATTTTCTTTCTCCGACTCAATTATTTCTTCAGATTTTTTATCTACACTTGTATTTTCCTGTTGGCCGTTTTTTGAAACAGCATTTTTCTCATTCATCTCCTGGTGAGCGTTTTTCTCCTTTTCCCATGGTTGCTTGCCAAATATTTCCTCCAAGCTCTCTTTGAAGATAGCCTCTTTTTCGAGTAATAATTCAGCCAATATGATGAGGTTTTTCTTATTTTTCGTCAATAATTTTTTAGCCCTAGTATACTGCTCTTCGACAATTTTGCTGATTTCCTCGTCAATGACTTGTGCCGTTTTTTCACTGTAGGGCTTATTAAAGCTAAATTCATCTCCTCCTTGACTATCATAATAAGTAATATTACCAATTTTTGGATTAAGTCCATAAATAGTAACCATAGCCCTGGCTTGCTTGGTTACTTTTTCTAGATCGCTCAAGGCTCCGGTAGATATTTTTCCGAATGTGACTTCTTCGGCGGCTCTACCTCCTAAAGCAGCACACATTTCGTCCAATATTTGTTCGGTATTAGTAATTTGTCTTTCCTCGGGTAAATACCAAGCAGCGCCTAGCGAACGACCGCGAGGAACGATAGTTACTTTAACTAATGGCGAGGCATATTCTAATAACCAACTTATTGTTGCATGCCCGGCTTCGTGATGGGCTATAACTTTTTTTTCGGTGGTTGATATTATCTTATTTTTCTTTTCTAAACCTCCGATAATACGGTCTACAGCATCTAAGAAATCTTGCTGTTCTACAGCCTTTTTCTCTTTGCGTGCTCCAATTAAAGCAGCCTCATTACAAGCATTAGCAATATCAGCACCACTAAAACCAGGTGTTTGTTTAGCTAAAAATTCTGTATCAACTTCGTTGGAAAGCTTAAGAGGTTTCAGATGAACTTCAAATATTTCTCTACGTTCATTCAAATCGGGTAAATCGATATAAATCTGGCGATCAAAACGCCCGGCACGCATCAGAGCACGGTCTAATATATCTGCACGATTGGTAGCCGCAACTACAATGACATGTTCGTTAGTACCGAAACCATCCATTTCAGCAAGTAACTGGTTAAGAGTATTTTCGCGTTCATCATTACCACCAGTAAAGGTATTTTTACCTCTGGCTCTGCCAATCGCATCAATTTCATCGATAAAAACAATGGAGGGGGATTTTTCTTTGGCTTGTTTAAATAAATCCCGTACTCTGGATGCCCCTACTCCTACAAACATTTCAACAAAATCAGAACCTGAAAGAGAGAAGAAAGGCACTTTAGCTTCTCCAGCCACTGCCTTGGCCAAGAGTGTCTTGCCTGTTCCTGGGGGGCCAACCAATAAGACTCCTTTGGGAATTTTACCTCCAAGGGAAGTGTACTTTTCTGGATCTTTGAGGAAAGCTACAATTTCTTGCACTTCTTCTTTCGCACCTTCCAAGCCAGCCACATCTTTAAAAGTGATTTTAACATTGGTATTTTTATCGAATAATTGGGCTCGAGATTTTCCGATGTTAAAGATCTGAGCCCCGACACCCCCTCCTCCTGCTTTCATTCTGCGCATGATAAATACCCAAATTGCAATCATTAGGATAAAAGGGAGAATCCAGGCTAAAATATCGCTCCAGTAATTCTTGCGTTCTTCGTACTCAGGTGTTATTTTTTGATCGGCCAGTTTAGGATGATCTTTATAGAAGTTTTCTAGGTGTTTATAAAAACTTTCCTCGGGCATCTCAAAAATAAAATGTGGGCCTGAGTTGAATCCTCTGCCAATGCTTTTGTTGCGCAAATCTTTATAGCGATCCTTCTTTTTAAGGATTTCACTCTTAATGAAAATTTGCACCTCTCTCTGATTGATAATCTTGATCTTTTCGACATCTTTATCTTTCAGCATAGTTTGAAGTTCCTGGAAATTAGTTTTTTTAAAATTTCTATTAAAGCTGCCATATATCTGTATGCCAACAAAGAGCAGAAATATAGCGGCATATATCCAATAAAAATTAAACCTGCGATTAGATTTGCCGCCACGTGGTTTTTTGCTATTTCCTTGAATGGTATTTCTCTTTGAAAACTGTTCTTTCAATTTTTCTAATTGATTCTTATCTTCTTTCTCCATTTCTACTTTCCAATTTTTTAATCAGCATTTACAACGGTTACTTTGGCATCTCCCCAAAGGCCTTCTAGGTCATAGAATTCGCGGGCATGCTTTTGAAATATATGGGCAACAACACTTACATAATCCATTAATATCCATTCAGCATTATCCTTTCCTTCAACATGCCAGGGCTTTTCGTTCAGTTTTTTCCGTACATTCTTTTCTATGGTGTCACATATGATGTTTATCTGAGTATTTGAAACTCCTTCAGTAATAATAAAGTAGTCGCATACAGAATTCTCAAGTTCAAAAATATCTAGTATAGTTATATCTTTGGCTTTAACATCTCTCATCCCTTGAGTAATTGTCCTCACCAAATTGAGCTGAGCGTGTCTGCTTTTGTCTTGCTTCATTAAAAATTTTTTAGCTGGCCAAAGTACTTTGGCCAGCTAAAATAGCTAATAATTAAAAGGTTTGTGACAAATATTAACAGTACTTTATTCTAAATTATGCAAACGCTATTTGTAGGAAAAAAGCATTTGAAATTCAGTGAACTGGATTCAACTAATACTCTTATGAAAGAGATGGTGAAATCAAATGAGATTGTAGAGGGAACCGTTATACAATGTGATTACCAAACATTAGGCCGGGGATGGTCTGGCAACAGATGGACAGCCGAAAAAGGAAAAAGCCTCTTGTTTAGCCTGCTTTTGAAGCCTTCTTTCCTTTCAATTGATCAACAGTTTTGCCTCAATATGTCAGTTTGTCTCGGTTTAGTAGATGTGCTTAAATACATATGGCAAGGTCCAGTCGTTAAGTGGCCTAATGATATTCTTTATAATGGAAAGAAACTATGTGGCATTTTAATTGAAAATGGGATAACTGAAAATAAGATTGACCACTCTATTGTGGGTATAGGGCTGAATATTAATCAGGAAAGTTTTATATATCCCAACGCTACTTCCTTGAGAATTATTACTGCAAGTAAAATTAATATTAAAGAGATTCTGGAAAAAATTTTACGAAAAATAGAAAGTCGATACTTGCAATTGAAAACCAATCCTCAAGCTGTTAAAAAAGGCTATTTCGAAAACTTATACGGTTATAGAAACCCAGTGTCTATTACTATAAAAGGTAAGAGGCATCTATTGAAAATAGAAAATATAGAACCCAGCGGAAAATTAATAGCGAGATTAGATGGAGGCAAGCTAATGACCTTTAGTTTTAAAGAGCTAAGCTTTATTTTGCCTGAGGGGTAGCTAACTTATCGGCAAGGCTTTCTATAAAATTTTTAAGCGGTCGTTCTACCATCATTTTAAGCATAGGGTTAAAATCTCCCCGAAAGTCAAAGTAAACCTCACAGCGGACATCGTTAATTCCTTTAATGTGGCATGCAAGAGAAAAGTTTAGTTTAGAGTCCGCAGATTTTAGTCTGATCAGCTTATACTCTTGTTTTTTATCCAATATTAGACGAACGTTGGGCATATCTTTCATGCCAAATAAAAAAGAACTATTATCAACTTCAAATTTGATGATAGACTCCGGCATGATATCACCAAAACTCTTAAAATCACTCAATTTTTTGTATAGCTCTTCATCTGATTTAGCTACCATTACAGTTTTGGACTCAATTTTAATCATCAGTAATTCTCTTAGTTGCTAGACTCGCCAGTTAGCTGGATCTTTCTGCCAATCTTTTAAAATGCTCGCAGTATCTTCATCTAAGCAAGTCTGGGAGTTTAACTGCTCGATAAGATGCCCATAGTCACTCAAAGTAACTAAATTGCAATTAGCTTGGGCAAAGTTTTGATCAGCAATGAGAAAGCCATAGGTAAAGATAGCAGCCATTCCCAGCACATTGGCCTTGGCTTTCCGTAAAGTGTTAACCACTTTTATGCTGCTGCTACCCGTACTAATAAGGTCTTCTATCACAACTACATTTTGAGCAGAATCTAGGTGGCATTCAATTTGACTTTTGCGTCCGTGGTTTTTGGCTTTCAGTCTTACATAAATAAAAGGTAATCCCATTTGCTGTGCTGCCAAAACCCCAATAGCGATAGCTCCAGTGGCTACACCCGCAATTACATTGGGTTTATCATAATGCTCGTAAATAGCTTTCACCAGATTTTCACGCAAAAAATTACGTACCGATGGATAGCTAAGGGTAATTTTATTATCGCAATAAATAGGAGATTTCCATCCGCTAACCCAAGTAAAGGGATCATTAGGACATAGCTTAATTGCCTTTATTTGCAATAAGTATTTAACAGTAAGGCAGGCGATCTCCTCATTAAAAATCACATTTCAAATGTATAAAGTTTTCATCAACAATAGTTCACTAAGCTTTAGTACTCGGCGTAATTTTCTCAATGGAAAAGATGTTTTTTTCAGGGGGAGGAGACAAATGCTGCAATTAATCGAAGAGTCGGAAAGCTCGGTTTATCCTCGAGATTATGTTTTGATATGTAATGATATAGATAAAGCTTGGCAGGAATTTACCAGCTTACATAATATTATTGAAACAGCTGGAGGGGTTGTTCTAAATCTGACAGGTGAAATCCTGATGATTTATCGCTTAGAAAAATGGGATTTACCTAAAGGTAAGATGGAAAAGGGCGAAGCAGCAAAACAAACTGCCTTGAGAGAAGTACAGGAAGAATGCGGTATTCCTAAACCAAAGATCATCAGGAAACTTCCCATTACTTATCACGTGTATAAGCTCAAAGGAGAAGCTATTTTAAAAAATTCTTACTGGTTTGAAATGCTCCTGACACATAAGGTTGAGCTAACTCCTCAAAAGGAAGAAAATATTGAAAAAGCGATTTGGGCTAAGCCAAATGAAGCTCGCCAATATCTCAATAATAGCTACGCCAGTATCTGTTGGTTGCTGCAGCCATTTATGTGATTCTCACAGAATTAGGAACGAACTGAGTATAATCTCCATTATTTCGGATGACATCCCTTACTATGCCAGAACTAACGGAGGATAGGCCGGAAGCAGTCATAAGAAAGATGGTTTCCAGTTCATTTTCTAATTTACGATTAGCCTGAGTCACTGCTTTTTCGAATTCAAAATCAGCGGAATTACGCAAACCCCTGAGAATGAAAACAGCACCTTTCTCTTTGACATATTTTACCAGCAAGCCAGTATAGCGATCTACCTCGATATTGGGATGGCCTCTAAAAGTTTCTCTAATCCATTGAATGCGTTGTTCCAAAGAAAACATATAGCGCTTATTGACGTTTTTTCCCGCAGCTATAATTATTTTATCGAAGAGTACCGTAGCCCGAAGGACAATATCCTTATGTCCACGTGTGATGGGATCGAAAGAGCCAGGAAAGACAACTACCTTCATCTTTTGCTTTTTAAAGCGTTTTCTACAATCGCATTAAAAAAATCACCCAATGATAAGCCTAAATACCCAAGCTGATGGGGTAAGATACTTCCTTTACTCAGGCCGGGTATAGTGTTCACTTCAATTAAAAATGAAACCCCATTTTCAGTGACTATATAGTCGATGCGAGCAATACCGCTAAGGTTTAGACTTTTATAAATAAACTTGCTCTCTTCCATAATTTGGGAATAAGTTTCTTTGCCAATTCGGGCAGGGGTCACTTCTTCTGATAAACCATTGTACTTAGACCCGTAATCAAAAAACTCATTCTTGGGAACTATATCGGTACAAGCTAATGCTTTGATATGACCGGTATGACTAGTCACCCCACAAGCTACTTCCATTCCCTTTATCATCGACTCAATAATAATTTGACTATCGTATTCAAAGGCTAGCTCTATAGCTTTTTCGAGATCTTCAACGTTTTTTACTTTACTTATACCAAAGCTAGACCCGCTGCGGCTGGGTTTCACAAAACAGGGAAGGCCAACGAACTCAATAATTTCTTCTTCCGAGTAACTTTCGCATTTCTCCAGATGATATGATTCAGCGACATTCACTCCGAGGCCTTTGAGGAATATCTTGCATTCTGCCTTATTAAAGGTAAGTCCACTTTCAAACTGACCCGAGGAGGTCTGGGGTATACCTATCAATTCCAAGTAAGCAGCTAGCTGCCCATCTTCACCTGGAGAACCGTGAATAGCATTGAATACTATATCGAAAGTGATTTTCCCTCCGTTTACAGTGGTGCTAAAATCGTTTTTATCAATGGGAAATTCTTTTTCATCATCTGTAATGAGCACCCATTTTTCCTTCCTAATAATAACTTTATAAACATCAAACCTTATACGACTAAGGTTTTGGTAAACTGTATTACCGGACTTAATAGATATTTCATATTCGGGCGAAAAGCCACCCATTACTACGACTACAGAGTGCTTCATCCCGTTTTTTAAACGATGCTGGGCAAAAGTACATTTATTCGCTAAAGCTACAATTTGTCAGCTGAGCAACCTAAGAGTGTAGAGTATATTTTAATTTTTGTTAATTTTGTATGAATATATGAAACCATCAATCCATTTGACTACGATTATTACCTAATACATAATGAGTCGTGGAGTCTATCAAATTTGATATGGAAAAAAACTATTACAACCCTGAGGACTTAAAAAAGTTTAGTGAAATTGAGCAGTGGCAACCTGCGCTGGCTAAAAAATTTTTTGATTGGTATAATAGTGTATTTTCCGAAGGAGCCTTAACTGCTCGTGAAAAAGCAATTATAGCCCTGGCTGTAGCTCATGCGATACAGTGTCCCTATTGCATAGATGCTTACACTATTGAGTCTTTAAAGTTTGGTGTTTCGGAGGATCAAATGATGGAGGCTGTGCACCTAGCAGGAGCCATTCGTGGAGGTGCATCATTGGTACATAGCGTACAAATGATGAATAAGGCTAAAAAGCTGTCGATGTAGATTATGGTAAGCTGATCGCTATGATTAAATCTTTAAAAGCTAGAAAACATGAACTGTCCTCTAGAAAGAGACAAATAGAATTTTTAAGCAACGGTATCTTCACAGAAGGTAAATTGCGCACTTTTAAGCAATCTCTCGAAAAGGTGGGCGAATATCCTTTACGCTCTAACGGTATAGAAATATTGCAAGTTAATGTGGGTTATATGTGTAATCAGGTTTGCAAACACTGTCATGTAGATGCTGGGCCTGACCGTAAGGAAATTATGACCAGAGAATACTTGAATATTGTGATTGATATTTTGAAACAAACTAAAATCCCCACACTGGATATTACGGGTGGAGCTCCCGAAATGAATCTCGATTTTCGATGGTTTGTGCAGCAAGCCCGCAAAATTAGAGTGAAAGAAATTATAGTAAGATGCAACCTAACCATCATTCGAGCCAATAAAAAATATTATGACTTACCAGAGTTTTTTAAGGATAACAAAATACGGGTAGTATCGTCATTACCTCATTATCGCAGAGACAAAACAGATCGCCAACGCGGTGAGGGTGTTTTTGATAAATCTATCAAAGCTCTTCAAATGCTAAACGCAGTGGGCTACGGCAAACCTAATAACGGCTTGATATTGGATTTGATCTATAATCCTAATGGGGCTTTTCTACCAGCAGCTCAAGCCGATCTGGAACGCGATTTTAAGAAAGCACTAAAAGAAGATTTTCACATAGAATTCAACAATCTTTTTACTCTTACTAATTTACCCATATCACGCTTTTTAGAGTACCTCATAGCCAGTGATAATTACGAGGATTATATGGACACTTTGGTCAATGCCTTTAATCCAGCCACAGTTAGGGGAGTTATGTGCCGCAATATTATTTCAGTTGATTATGACGGTTATATGTATGATTGTGACTTCAATCAAATGTTAAATAAAAAAGTGCTCCTCAAGGAAAGTCAGCATATCAAAAAATTTGATCTGGAAAAGCTCAATAAGCGTGAGATCTTTGTACACCAGCACTGTTATGGCTGTACAGCCGGGGCTGGCTCCAGCTGCCAGGGTGCCACTTTAAAGTTCTAAAGGCTCCTGACTAGCTTAGAGAGACAATATCTTTCTAACTGGTTGTGATTCAATAAAAAAAACAGACAATAAAATTGACGCATTTGTCAAAATGAAAATTTTGATAAATCTCACCTTCGTTTTATGCTTGCATTTTCCAGAATTAAAGTGTAAGTTTGAAACGATGATGTATGGGTTTTTATTTTAAAGTACTCACTGCTGGAACATATCTCCTGCATCTACAGCAGGGAAATACGGTGTTGGAAAGCTTTAAACTCCATATACAATGATGGTCAAAATATCACCCTTAATGAAAAATGCTTATTAGGATGTTTTTTTCTACTCATGGCTCAGCTTGCCTTTGCTCAGTATTTGAATAAAACGACTTTAGATGTGAGAGGTGACGAGAATGCAAACTTGTGGGTAACAGACACTACCTATTTGGTAGCCTCCAAAGGTAATAGGAAGCAAATAAACTTTGCCCTATTTGACCTCCAAGCGAATCTATTAAAAAACATCCTATTCATATCCAGCTTACACATTTCTTTTCGGTTGCAAAAAATGCTTAACAGAAAAGCATGGAGAGTATTATCATGCCTGCAACTTTCAACCAATCCCTAATAACTAGCCCCTCTCATGTCTTTTTTGAAAAGCTGGATGGAAATTTCGATACAATTTATACTAAAAAATATCCAACGTCTAATAGCATGATCCCTGTGAATGCTCCTATCAATATTGTTGCTATGAGCTTTGATACAGATACCTCATTTATTGCAGCTGGACACGAAAAAAATAGGTTTACTTCCCAATCCTATTTGGAATTTATGGGTAACGAAATTCGATACTGCTTTTAACATAATCTGGGAATAGGGTTCTTCTGGTTCTCCAGCTTTTCCTTATAATTCAAGTCTTGATCCATATCCAGACAAATTTAGGATTGACATTGAAGTGGATAACTATGGCTCTGTAATAGTTAGTGGAGAAAGAAAAACTTCCATTTCGCTTCCAAACCATATACTACCTTACTATGGAGTCCTTTTCCGCTCGTCTTAACCTGGAAACTGGTAAGCTCTACTGGTTTAATAATCATAGTGGACGACTTGGAAGAGCTCTATTTACCCTAGATCAGGGCAATGGCACTTATCACTTTGTGCAAGAAGTGACATTAAGGGGGTTGTGGTTGGGGCTCTCCCTAGTTCCTCTTGGAGAGGCACTACACAGCTGAGATTTGGCATTATAGATACCTACTTGGTAAGGTGTTATCGAGTTACTATGACTAGTCCTATTTCTTGGCGCGTTTATTATCGAAGATTTTTACCCAACTCACGATGGAAACTACTATGTAGCTGGACACCGTTTTTCTCGTTATCCTGCTAATAGCTATTCACTGGGTTATAAGTTCAGCCCCAATATGGGGGACAGCATTTGGTTCAAAACCTACTATCACCGGAATATATGGGGACATAATCGTATATGGACATCCTAACCCACTGCAGACAGTGGCTTTATCCATTTAGGCACTGCCTCAAATTATTCGACCGCCTGGTTTTTAAAAACCGATAAAGACGGTAAGCTGTCAAATTCTTGTCCACCTCCAAGAGAGCTGAGGGCTTCCAATATTAGCAATACCAGCGCCACCTTGAGCTGGACTACTGGCGGGGCCTCGAATTGGAGCCTGGCATATAAGCCCGGAGCTAGATTCTTATACAATGTATCCAATCCTCATACTCTAAGTGGTTTAAATTCTCGTACCATTTATGACATACTTGTACAGGACAGTTGTGGTATGGGCGATGTGAGTAGCTGGACAGGACCCTTGATTATCCAAACCCACATCGGTATAGATGAGCTCCTCAAGCGTTCTCTTCGCATCTATCCAAATCCCAGCAATGGGGTTTTCAATATGGAATTTAGCTCAGCTCTTGGCGAGGATATTGAAATTCGCATCATCAATGTGTTAGGACAAATCCTCCGAGAAGAACGGCTATCACCAACAGAACTTTACTGGCTCGATCTATCCAATCGGCCCCAAGGATTATACCTTCTCCAATTACGGCAAAATGGACGCTTGGTCGCTTATCATAAGCTTATGGTAAAACCTTGAATTTTAGATATTATAGCGTTTGGGCTAAAGGCTTATAAGAAGGCAAAAAATTTCGACAACGAGCAATCCCGAAATGTAGCAAACGCTGCTTGGAGCTCAATAAGAGCTTTTTTCGCCTCTTATTAAGGAGTCTTAATTTTCTAGAGAACACACTCATGGAATTTGGGCTACTGCGTTTACATAATTGTTGATCACATCGAGCTTTTCAGCGTATTCCCATCCATCAAATCTCTTCAAATCCTCATAAGTGATAATGTGGTTATAAGCTCTTTGAAACCTTGCAGCTAAAGGATAATAGCTCCAGTGCCATTTTTCTTCTCTGTATCCGGTATCACGGTAATCATCATATAAAGTGTAAGGTTGGTAGAAGCTATATTTATGGGCATTTTGGACGAGCCACTGATAAATTCTCAGCCCTTGGCCATTTTCAAAATAGCTGTTATCCAGAAAGTTAAGATCGAGGTCAGTTCCCCAATGATGGCGACTGGTGCCGGGCATGCTGGTATATTGAAGTATTCTCTTTGCTCGATCTTCTTCTTCGCCTATAAAACTATCCCATTTACGATTCCATATATCATTTTGATATGACCAGCTACGGGTAGCTGAAATAATAATCAGATTAATACCATCTTTACGTGCATTTTTCCACATTTTCTTAAAGGCGTCGTATGCTTCTTTTCTTAAACAAGCATTTTTTTTAGTAGTGTATTTACTGCGCAGCCTCTTAAATTCTCTATGCTTAACGGGATTAAAATTACCCAATATTTCCGCCTTGGTATAAATCGGGGGCTTCTTTTCCCAACTGCTTATAGAGAATGGCATCAAAATAGCAAATGCTATTGGTTTTAGTTTCATATGACTAAATTGTCTAAAAACAAAAATGTCGTGACGTTTTACATTATTTAATTAAAAATCAGGTCAAATCAATCTATTTTTCAACTCAGTATTTAGCACTTCTAAGAATTGTTCAGTGGTGAGATAATGCTCTTCTGTGGTATCCTTATCGTAAATCAATAAAGCTAAGTCTTTGGTCATTTTATCGTTTTCAACGGTATCGATACAAACAGACTCCAAAGTTTTGGCAAAGTCGATTAGCTGCTGATTATTATCCAGTTCTCCTCTGAAAGCCAGGCCCCTGGTCCAGGCAAAAATGGAAGCAATAGGATTGGTGGAGGTCTTTTTATTCTGTTGATGCTGACGGTAGTGACGTGTTACTGTACCATGAGCGGCCTCTGCTTCCATAGTTTTCCCGTCTGGTGTTACTAGAGTAGAAGTCATAAGCCCTAAAGAGCCAAATCCTTGAGCTACAGTATCAGACTGTATATCGCCATCATAATTTTTACAAGCCCATATAAAACCACCGTTCCATTTAAGGGCAGCGGCTACCATATCATCAATTAGACGGTGTTCATAAGTGATGCCCAGTTCCCGAAACTTATTCCAAAACTCTTTTTCATATACCTCCTGAAAAATATCCTTGAACCTACCATCATAAGTTTTAAGAATGGTGTTTTTGGTTGAAAGATAAAGAGGCCAGCCTTTGGATAGGGCATAGTTGAAGCAAGAGCGTGCAAAACCGTAGATGCTCTCATCGGTGTTATACATACTCATTGCTATTCCCCCTTCACCTTCAAAGTTGTAAACTTCAAAGTTTTGGGGCTCTCCGTCATCTTCTGGAGTAAAAGTCATAGTAAGCTTACCCTTTCCCTTGATTGCAATGTCAGTAGCTCTATACTGGTCTCCAAAAGCGTGACGGCCAATGCAAATAGGCTTAGTCCAGCCGGGAATTAAACGAGGCACATTTTTTATAATAATAGGCTCACGAAAAATCGTTCCTCCTAGAATATTACGGATAGTGCCATTGGGCGAACGCCATATTTCTTTAAGATTAAACTCTTTTACGCGTGTCTCATCTGGAGTTATAGTGGCACACTTAATTCCCACCTTGTATTTCTGGATGGCTTCAGCAGCGTCAATTGTAATTTGATCATCTGTTTTGTCTCGTTTTTGAATGCTTAGGTCGTAGTATTTTATATTGAGCTTCAGATAGGGAAGGATAAGTTTATCTTTAATAAATTTCCAGATAATACGGGTCATTTCGTCTCCGTCTAATTCAACTATTGGGTTTTGTACTTTAATCTTTGTCATAAATGTCGAGTGAGCACCACATTAGTTGTATAGTGAAGATTACAAAAATATAAACTGTCTACTTCTTTTATTCTAATTATTCTAAATCGAGGTTAAGCCTTTTCTTAAGCAAAGTTAGATGAGGGTTTTTCTCTAACATGTACTGGAATTTTTCCCGAGGAGTGTAAGGTTCGGTCTTCAAATGGCTTTCGGCTATTTTGGCATTAAAGACTAGAGAAAAATTATTGAGCTTCTTGCGAAGAAATTTTATAAGCTTAGGTTTTTCTTCCTCGAATAGGGATAGTTGAGTTTCATTATCCAGTACTATTTCTACGACGAAATTTTCTTTCAAATGTAAAATTTTGTTGACGAGACTACTATAAATACGTTTTTTTTGAAAGCCTTTTAAAATAGTTAGATATTCGTGCCATAAGTCAGTAAGCCTTTTTTCATCAAAGTCATCTTTGGGCAGACTAGGCTGAGGGGCAATATTACTTTCTATATGTTCTTCTGGTCTCTTTTCTTTCTCATCTTTCCTTTGTAAGGTAAAACTTATTGAAAACTTATTTCTTTTGTTTTTGAATTTAGGGGCTAAAGTTTGGGATGGGGGAGCAGGCTTCAGTTTTTCGGAAGTTTCTCTTTTCTCTATTTTTAGTTCAGGGCTTTTGGGATGATTAGTGGAATCTGTTTTCTCTTGAGCTTTTTTAGGTGATGTTTTTGGTTCTTCAACAGCTGATAAATATTCAGTTACCTGTTTGGGCTCAGGCTTTTTTTCTCCCATGTTTTCACTTAATGACAACTGGGCAATTTGTAGAAGACAAAGTTCTACTAGTAACATTGGATTGTTGCTGTTTTTATAACGGATATCACATTCAGTCGTTAATTCTAAAACTCTCAGCAAAAATTGATCATCTGTAGTCTTGGATTGCTCTAAGTAACGTTGGCGCATATTTTCAGCTACTTCTAGAAGTCTTAGCGTGTCCTGGCTTTTACAGATCAACAAATCCCGGAAGTGGGAAGCAAGGCCATTGATAAACAAATGTCCATCAAAGCCGTTGCTCAATATTTCATTAAAAATATTGAGCAGTCCAGCTATATCATTTTGAAGGATGAGATCAGTAGTACGGAAATAATAATCATAATCCAGTATTCTCAAATTATGGATTGCATCTTTGTAAGTAATATGGTTACCAGAAAAGGAAACAATACGGTCGAAAATAGATAAAGCATCTCTAAGAGCGCCGTCTGCTTTTTGAGCAATGATATGTAATGCCTCATCCTCAGCAGTAATGTTTTCCAATTTGGCCACTTTTTTAAGATGATTACTAATATCTTTTACTGTAATTCGTTTAAAATCAAATATTTGACAACGACTCAATATAGTAGGTATAATCTTGTGCTTTTCGGTGGTGGCTAAAATAAAAATGGCGTGTTTAGGGGGTCCTTCCAAGGTTTTGAGAAAGGCATTAAAAGCGGCTTGAGAAAGCATATGCACCTCGTCTATAATGTATACCTTGTAGTTTCCTGTTTGTGGTGCAAAGCGCACTTGATCGACTAAGCTACGAATATCATCTACACTGTTATTGGAAGCAGCATCAAGCTCAAAAATATTAAAAGAAAAATCTCGCTTCGAATCAATGTCATTTTCTGTATTAATTAGTCGGGCTAAGATGCGGGCACAGGTAGTTTTACCTACTCCTCTGGGGCCGGCGAATAATAAAGCATGAGCCAGGCGATTATTTTTGATAGCGTTGTACAGCGTATGGGTAATGTGCTGCTGGCCAACCACTTCTTCAAAAGCTTTGGGTCTGTATTTACGGGCTGATACGATGAAGCTTTTCATCGAGACAAATATAACAGGAGTATTGTAAGCCTGTTACTATCTTTTTAGTAGACTTTAGACTAGAAGATTTTGATTTTTTATCAAGAGAATCATAATTATCGTTAAACCTGTTAGAAGTTGGTCAAGTGTTAAATTGCTCACATTTCAACAATGATTACCAAAGTTCTCTTTCTGATAATCCATTATATCCTCTTCACTCATCATTAATGACAAGGCTTTCGATTGATGATTTACCCCTTATAGCTCTTCCTGGTCTAGCCCTGTTGAGCAACTCATAGCGAGTCGGTATAAATACACTTAAAAATCTCAATTACAGGCTGCTTTTATCTATTTATTTCTTTCGTGGAATGTTTCTGTCTCTGAGTCGATCTCGACTAAAGCTAGGATTCGCCTCATTTCCACAACAGCAAAAAATCTCTTCAAATTAGACTTGTTGCTCTTGATAAGTAATATCTACTAAAGAGCAAGAAATAGCCATTGATAGTGTTTAGGACTAATATTCAGAAGTACGGCGGAATGATGTGTAATAGTATCGGTACAAAAACAACGAATTATTTTTTAACCTTGTAATGATTTAGCTTGTTATATTTTATAGGTACTGCAGGACGATTTTAGTAAATTGTCCTATAAGAGCATTTACAGTAATTTGGATTACAATGTAATGGATATACCTAAACTCCATCCAAAATCCGGATTATCTTTTATACTTTCCTTTCTTAGTATTTCATGAGAGCCCTCATACATAAGGTTTTAAAGCAAAATTGGGATTATGATCAATTCAGACCCTTACAGGAAGATATTATTCTTTCTGTTCTCAATGGTCGTGATACTCTAGCCCTTCTGCCAACCGGAGGAGGTAAATCTATTTGCTTCCAGGTACCGATTATGGCCAAAGAGGGTACCGGTATCGTAGTATCTCCACTTATTGCCTTGATGACTGACCAGATTCAAAATCTGAAAAAAATGGATATTCCGGCTATAGCGTTGACTTCTGGCTATAGTTTTAGAGAAATTGATCTGGCTTTAGAAAACTGTGTATATGGAAGATATAAGTTCCTTTACCTCTCTCCAGAGAGGCTAAAAAGCCAAATAGTGCGTGAACGTCTCAAAAGGATGAAAGTAAACCTGATAGCAATAGATGAAGCACATTGCATATCTCAATGGGGTCATGATTTCAGGCCTTCTTATCTGCAAATAGCAGAGATAAGAGAATTGCTAAAAGAGGTGCCTGTACTGGCTTTAACTGCTACAGCCACGCCAAAAGTGATGCACGATATTCAGAAAAAGCTGAGGTTCGCTCATAGAAATGTGTTTCAAAAAAGTTTTTACAGGCCTAATCTTCATTACAACGTATTAAAGACTGAGAAAAAATGGAATAAAACACTGGAAATTTTGCAAAAAATACCCGGAACAGGAATTATTTATATTCATAACCGCAAGCATACGGTTGAAGTTGCTGACTGGTTAAGAAAGAATGGGTTTTCTACCGATTATTATCACGCAGGATTAAATGCTGCTGAACGTAAATCGAGGCAGGAGAAATGGATTATCGGTAAAACTCGGATTATAGTTTGTACCAATGCCTTTGGAATGGGCATTGACAAACCGGATGTGCGTATTATACTACATCTCGACCTGCCTGATTCCCTAGAGGCTTATTTTCAAGAAGCAGGCCGTGGTGGAAGGGATAGTCTTACTTCTTATTCGGTCGTTCTGGTGGGGCCTTCTGACGTTAATAATCTCAAAAGCAAACACCTGGAATCATTTCCTGGCCAGCATTTCATTAAAAGCACACATCAATGTCTCTTTAATCATTTGCAGCTGGCTTTAGGGTCTGGAGAAAGCCTTACCTTACCTTTTGATTTTTCCGAATTTGTCAATAAGTATAGTCTTCCGTTTCTTAAAACTTATCGAGCTCTAAAGATCATGGAGAAAGAAGGCCTCATACAGTTAAATGAAGGTTTTGAGAAATCTTCTAAAATCCTCATTACTACTGATAAAACTTCTTTATATGATTTCCAGTTACGCCACCCTAAACTGGATAACTTTATTAAGACTCTACTTCGATCTTACGGTGGATTGGATATAGAGTATACCCCGATTAACGAAAATATTTTGGCCACCCGATTAAAAAGTACAGGTATTGAAGTAAAAAAGATACTGATACATCTCAAAAAGCAAGGAGTCATTGATTATTTGCCTCGAGAAGAAAGCAATTCTATCACCATTAATGAAAATCGTCAGCGATCTAAATACCTCTCTATTTCTCCCGAAAACTTGAAATTTCGTTTTGAAGATCTAAAAACCCGCATACAGTCTGTGGTCAATTACATTGAAAATAATAGTATTTGTCGCAGTAAAATACTATTGAATTACTTTGGAGAACAAACGACGGAAAACTGTGGTCACTGCAATGTATGTCGAGCAAGAAAAAGTTCAACACCCAATAGCAGTGATTTAAATGAAAAGATTATGCAGATCTTGAAAGAACATGGTAAGCTAAGCACAAAAGAGCTCTCTGAAAAATTACGACTAAAGGAGCGTAAATTAATGAAAAGCTTGAGAATGCTGGTGGATGAAGGGGTTTTAACTATCAATTCTGATGAAGTACAACTGGGTAAATAGGCAATTTTGACGTAATTAAAATATGCCAGTATAATGTTAACTTTAATATCGACTTATAAATTTATTATTGACATGAAAAGGAAGGCTTTACTACTCATCGCTATTATTTTATTTCCCTTAGTTGAAAGTCTTAAAGCACAATCACTACATCCTGATGCATTTGTTATCGGCTCACAGAAAGATATTGATTATCTCTCCAATGGCTATCTTTCTCCTTTTGGAAGATCATTAGCAACTGGTATCAATAACGGTTGGTATCAAACTGCCAAACCTCATAAGCTGGGACGCTTTGATATAACGGTTACTGTTTCTTTTATTCATGTTCCCTCGAAAGATCAAACCTTTTTAATTGAGAATAGCAAGCTCGATTTGCTGCATTTAGCTAACAATAACATCAGCCAAGTTGAAGCTCCTACTGCTTTCGGAAGTAATAAGCACGGGCTTATCCTTAAAGCTAAAGAGGCTCTTTTTCCATCACAATTTACTGCTCCTGAAGGTTTAGGGTTTTCTAGCTTGCAACTTCCTATGCTTGGAGCTTCTATCGGATTAGTCAAAAATACCGACCTTCACCTTCGTTATTTAGCTGCGATGAAAATGCCCCAGGTTGATGATAGCAAAATCATTATATGGGGTTTGGGTATTAAGCACGATGTTCTACAATGGATCCCTCTAGCCAAAAGCTTTCCCCTAGACCTCTCTCTTTTCTTTGCGTACAGCGATCTTTCTTACAAACAGACACTGGGAGAAAAGAGTCAAAAAATTGATATCAATGTCAATGGCTACACTTTCAGGGTTCTGCTTTCCAAAAAAGTATTATTCATTACCTTTTATAGCGGTGTCGGTTTTAATGGGGGCTCATCCAGAATTAAAGTTCTCGGTAATTATTCCTATGATAGTAATATACCAGATGTAGAAGAAATAACTTATAAAGACCCCATTGATGTAACTGTAGATGATGTTGGAGGTTTTGTGGGCAATATTGGAATTCGATTTAAATTCCTCTGGATCTTGACATTGTCAGCAGATTATAATTTTGGCGTTTATAATGCCACTGCAATTGGGTTGGGCATAAACATTGATTTCTAGAAAAAGTTTTTCTTCCTCAGCCAATGTCCTAGTTTTGTAAGGGATTTTTTCAGTCATGCATATAGTGTTTATGGGTACCCCTGGCTTTGCCGTAGCTAGCTTGAAGAAACTCCACAAAAGCTCACACGAAATTGTTGCTGTTGTTACTATTCCTGACAGGTCTGGAGGAAGAGGAAAAAAAATACAGCAATCAGCGGTTAAGCAATATGCAATTGAACAAAGCCTTCCTTTATTGCAGCCCGAAAAACTAAAATCAGAGGTGTTTATAAGCGAGTTAAAAAGTCTTAGACCCGATTTGATTGCAGTAGTAGCTTTTAGAATGCTCTCCAAAATAGTATGGTCAATGCCTGCCAAGGGAACCATAAATCTGCATGCGTCTCTTTTACCTCAATACAGAGGAGCTGCACCTATTAACTGGGCTATAATCAATGGTGAAATTGAAACAGGCATAACCACCTTTTTCGTTAATGAAAATATTGATGCCGGAGCCATTATTAGCTCTGTAAGAGTAAATATTATACCTGATGAAACTGCAGGTACATTACACGATAAATTAATGACTTTAGGAGCTGAACTGCTACTAAAAACAGTTGGAGATATTGAGGCTAACAAACACAATCCTATCCTTCAAACAGGAGTAAAAAACCTAAAATCCGCCCCTAAAATTTTCAAAGAAGATGCCAAAATAGATTTCAAGATGTCCGCAAAACAAGTCTATAATAAGGTGAGAGGTCTTTCTCCTTACCCCGGGGCATTTTGCAATCTAGTAGAAGGTAAAAAATCCACTTCTATTAAAATTTATTCGACAACCATTATCGAAAAAAGTAAAAACGAGCTTCCCGGCACCATATCTACCGATAACAAAAGTTATTGGAGAGTCGCATGTAACGATTCGTGGCTTCAGTTAAATGAATTGCAACTACCCGGAAGAAATCGCATGAAAGTAAAGGAGTTACTAAATGGCTACTATCTTTCAAGAGAGGTTAAAATGAACTGAAGACTATCCTAAATAATTAGTTTTGAAAACTTGTTTTTACTGGCGAATTTTGGAATTTCCAACAAAGTTTCAAATTTTTAAACTTTAAACCTTGTTCAAGATCTTGTTTGTCTATATTTGCATCCATTGGTCATTGAAAAATAAGTATTCAATTAAAAAATAAAAAATGTTATATAATGAATAAAACTCATCTTATTAATGCCATAGCTGATGATGCAAGTATTTCTAAAGCTAGTGCTAAAAAAGCATTAAATTCTTTCATAACTAATGTAACTAATACCCTATCTAAAGGTGGTCGTGTATCTATGGTAGGTTTTGGAACTTTCACTACCTCCAAAAGATCTTCTCGGGAGGGGAGAAATCCACAAACTGGTGAAAAAATTCAAATCCCTACAAAGATTGTTACTAAGTTTAGAGCCAGTTCTGAACTTAATAGTAAGCTATAGATCGCTTATTTATTGAGAACTAATTAGCTCCCTTGTCATTGGTTGAGTTTTTCATAGGTTATAGGGTTTTAAATTAAATCCAATGACAAGGGAGGCTTTTCATTGTATGCATGCCTTTATAAAACGGTCGTTCCCAGAAATGTCTTTCGCTAATGAGGCTTTTCTACTACTATCTGAAAAAACATTTAATGATTGAGTTCCGTACTTTTGGTTCACTTCTGTAAATAAGCTACCTTCACTATTTAATTGAGTCGACGAAAAATTTCTTATAGCTTTATAAAAAATCAAAGGATCAAAGCCCTTTACAAATAAAGCAATTTCAGGCTCATGTGTTATAATATGCTCTTCCATATCTGCCCCATCTTTCTTACTTATATAAGGTGGATTACTTACGATCAGATCAAATTTTTCCCGAATTTGCCATTTAACATCCAAAATATCCGCTTTCTGAAAACGTATGTCAAGGTTTAAGCAAGTGGCATTTTTTTGAGCTACTTCTAAAGCCCTTTCAGAAACATCTATTGCCCAAACTTCTGCTGCAGGATAAAAGTGTTTTAAAGCTATTGCCAAACAGCCGCTACCCGTACCTATATCCAGTATCCTTTTGGGAGGATTTTTAAGCTCCTGCCGTATATATTCAACTAGTTCCTCCGTTTCGGGGCGAGGTATTAGAGTGTGAGAATTAACCGATAATAATAAACCACAAAATTCTACTTCTCCTGTGATATATTGCCAAGGTTTTCCTTTTGCTAAAGAATTCAGGTCGTTCATCAATACCATCTTGTCTTTATTTGAGATATTCATGGAGCTATTCCATAGATATTTTAACCGACCACTATTTGAGCGATGTTGCAGCATAATAAAAAAGAGGCTTCCCGCCTCTTTTTTCGTATATCTATGACTCAAATCAGCTACATACTTATTCTTTAGTTCCCTCAGGGTCATTTTTTTCATCAGTCTTTGCTATTTTCTTTCTAGCACCGTTATAAGTACTCCACCCTCCATATGCTATCATTGCAATGAGCATTAAATACACCCACCAGGGAATGTTCTCTCCAACAATAAAAAGATAAAGATAAGCGGAAATAAAGAAAAATCCAGCTGATAAAATTGGAAATACAATGGATTTACCCTTGCGGTAATTATACACTAACCAGCCTATTGAAAGTGTAAAAAAAGGAATAGCACTAAGGTAAATACTCCCGAAAATGATAGGATCTACTCCGTATTTATCACCCAGATTTATAAACCATTCTTTAAAGGGTTGCCAAAACTTCATTGCAATTCAAAATATTATTACATCTGACTAAATTATATTGACAGTATTTGGAGGTGTAGGATAAAATTAGCTTCCGACTCCTCATTTGAAATTCCCATTTCCCTAAACCAGTGTTCTTCCACTATCTTTCATCATGATGAGATTATAATTGACATTTGCTTAAAACAAGTTCATATTATCCAAAACATTCATCACTTCTCTTACATGATGGGCCGATTGGTGCACCAACTTTTTCTCATCTTCATCGAGATCTAATTCAATAATCTTTTCTATGCCGCTTTTACCCAGTTTAACGGGTACTCCGAGATATATCTCATTTAAACCATATTCCCCTTCGAGCCATGCACAGCATGGGAAAATGCGTTTCTGATCTCGTATTATAGCTTCGATCATCTGAGCAGCAGCAGCTCCAGGAGCATACCAGGCTGAAGTTCCTATTAAGTTTACCACTTCACCTCCTCCTTTTTTGGTGCGCTCTATAATGGTGTCTAACTCATCTTTTTCAATAAACTCGATAACAGGAATACCACTTATGGTAGTATAGCGTGGAAGTGGCACCATCGTATCGCCGTGGCCACCCATCAGTATGGCTTGAATATCTTTAGGCGAACAGTCCAGAGCTTTGGCTATGAAAGAACAATAACGAGCTGTATCCAATATACCGGACATTCCCATCACCTTGTTTTTATTTTTCTTTTGCGTGGCTAAAAAAGCGGTATAACACATTACATCTAAAGGATTGGAAACCAAAATGATAACTGCTTCAGGAGAATGAGCAATTATGTTTTCAGTTACTGATTTTACAATTTTAGCATTTGTATTAATCAAGTCATCGCGGCTCATGCCAGGTTTACGAGCTAAGCCAGAGGTGATCACTACTACATCGGAACTGGCAGTTTTTGAATAATCATCAGTGAATCCTGTAGTACGGGCGTCATATAAAGCAATAGGTGAGGTTTGCCAAATATCAAGGGCTTTTCCTTCTGCCAAGGTTTTCTTAATATCTACTAAAACAATCTCCTTGGCAAACTCGTTGCGGGCACAGGTGTCAGCACAGGTAGCACCTACATTGCCAGCACCTACCACAGTAATTTTCATATTGCTATCTCGTCTTGATTTGAATGAACTTTTCGGGAACTAAAGGTATAAACTACAAAGATAAGAACACAGCATCATGCCTGAAGATAAAACTCAGCGATTTTTTGAGAATATAATCAGCTAGTAACCACTTCCATAAGCTCTGCCATTTTGGAACCTATATGAGCCGGCGAATCCACTATGTTTATTCCACACTCTCTCAAAATGGCTTTTTTGGCTTGGGCAGTATCATTAATATCATCAATAATAGCTCCAGCATGTCCCATAGTTCTTCCTCTAGGAGCTGTTTCACCAGCTATAAAACCAACTACTGGTTTTTTATTTCCATTTTTCCTTATCCATCTGGCGGCATCAAATTCCATTTGCCCTCCAATTTCACCGATTATTACAATACCATTGGTTTCATCATCATTCATCAGTAATTCAATAGCTTCTTTCATGGAAGTACCGATAATGGGGTCTCCACCTATACCTATTGTAGTGGACTGACCCAGGCCAGCTTTGGTTATTTGGTCCACTGCTTCATAAGTGAGCGTGCCAGATTTCGATACGATCCCGATGCAGCCCTTATTGAAAATGAAACCTGGCATGATGCCTACTTTTGCTTCACCGGTTGTGATAATACCAGGACAATTGGGGCCAATCATACGGCAATCTTTATCGTTCAGATATTCTTTAACCTTGATCATATCAGCAATAGGAATACCTTCGGTAATGGTAACTATTATTTTTATTCCTTCTTCAGCAGCTTCTATTATGGCATCAGCAGTAAAGGCAGGAGGCACAAATATGATGGATACATTTGCTCCAGTTTCTGTAATGACATCAGCTACCGTGTTAAATACTGGGCGGTCTAAATGAGTTTGACCTCCTTTACCGGGAGTAACGCCGCCTACCACATTGGTTCCGTATTCAATCATTTGCCCCGCATGAAAAGTTCCTTCGCTTCCAGTAAAGCCTTGCACTACTACTTTAGAATCTTTATTTACAAGTACACTCATAGTTGAGAAGCGACGTTAATCCTGAATTTTACTCACAAAATAAGAGATTCGGTTTTTTCAGTTACTGGGTAAAGCATGTGGAAATCTTTTATTTAATAATTTCTTGCCAATTGTCATCTGCTTTAGATTTTAGCTTATCCGTGTTTTTCTTCCAAAGTTTAAGGGTATTGTAAAAAAACTTGTTGTAAAAAAGATATAACTTTCCATCTTTTACTTCAAAGGTTTTGGGATCAATACTTACTTTGTCTCCACCCTTACCCTTACCCATAGCATAAGCACACCAGCCTCCATATTGAGGTTCGTATTTTTTAGGATTGGCATCAAATATCTCCTTTTGCTTTTCGCTTGCAAATTGGTAAATTACTCCCTGATAAGTGGAACGAAATTCTTTTTTGCCTTTCACTGCTCCATTTTCAGTAAAATAAGCTACTGGGTCATAACCATCCACAGCCATGCCTGATTCCAGATTAAAGTTATTTACGCGGCTTTTTAGAAATTGAGCAAATATTTCACTATTGCCCAGTAGCATAAGTGCTAGCATTAAATGGGACAATTTCATAATGGGTTATTTTTTAAACAAATATATTTATGCAATGATAGGAATTAGTTAGCTGAAAAACAAAGCTTATACTAGAAACTTTCAAAGAGACTCAAAACATCAATCAATTAGTTTCTAAACATTAGCTCTATCATCCATAAGTGATTGGCAGATGAACAAAAAGATTTTCTCAGCAACGCTACCCAGGTAATGCCATTGGAAGTTTACAGTATTGGTTTCGTATTATAACCTCAATCTACCTATATGTTTACACTCTCAAAAATCTGTCTTGTCAAGTTAACTAGCTTACAGAATCGAATGTTGTACAGCTTAAAAAGTTTGTATATTTGCATGATTTTGCAAATCAATTTTTAGCTAGTAGAAACTATGTCGAGAGTTTGTGAGCTTACGGGGAAAAAAGCAATCACAGGTAACCATGTATCCTTTTCTAATAAAAAGAATAAAAGAAAATTTAATGTGAACCTCACCAAAAAACGTTTTTATCTACCTGAAGAAAATAAATGGATAACCTTAAAAGTATCGACTTCTGCTTTGAAAAACATCAATAAGAAAGGAATTAATGTCGTAATTAAAGATGCCCAAAAAAAGGGATTTCTCACCAAATCAAATAGATCTGAAAAGGCGAAAAAATGGCTAAGAAGGGAAACAGAGTACAGGTAATTTTAGAATGCACTGAACATAAAGGAAGTGGTCAGTTAGGCACTTCCCGTTACATTACTACTAAGAATAAGAAGAATACTCCGGATCGCTTAGGGCTTAAAAAATACAATCCAATTCTGAAGAAATATACTATACATAAAGAGATTAAATAAAAGTTGATCTATGGCTAAAAAGATAACCAAAACCCTTAAAAAGGGAAGTTCTGTTCAGTATACCAAAATGGTACGGATGGTAAAAAGTGAAAAAACTGGCGCCTATATATTTGAAGAAAAAGTGATGAATAAAGATCGCGTTAACAATTTCTTTAAATCATAACCTAAGCTAAGTAGCTATAACCCTACTTTTTATTTGGTAGATTCAAAATCATTAAGTGTGCGTTTAGAACTAAGATGACCATTCATCATTTTCAACGGAGTTTGAAAATCCAATTTTTCTTGGCCTATTGTCTTTTGTCTTATTAGTTTCTCGTAAGGTTTGTCACGGTTTTCCAAAGATGAAAGTAGCCGGTGTGTCTCTGGACAGCACAAGAGTCAGAGTGCATCTCTGACAATACGTGGGGGTTTTAAAAACAGTAGGTAGTTCATCGGAAGGTTGGTCAGTGGATAGACAACAAAGATTAATCTGATTACCACAGTTTCTAATAATGACTATAGCGTTCTGCTATGCCAAAGATCTAACGGCTGATCACTTTAGCTGTTTTAAAGGCAGCTTTTCCTACAAGTCTTGCGAGATACATTCCCTTTGGTTTAGTTTCCAGGTTTATGCCTATTTCCCTGTCAGTAATTGATAACTGTAAAACTCTTTTGCCATTAAGATTATATACTTCTATAAGATTGAATTGATTAACCTCTTTAGCTTGTAGTCTTACGGTAAAAACCCCACTTTTTAGGATTAGGGAAAATATTTAATGCTGTTTCAGTTTCAATATTATTTTCAGGAACAGAAACATGCAATTTACCGTAATAGAAGTTAACGCCTCCCGAGTAATTTCCTACAATAGCATCTAAATAGCCATCATCATTAAGGTCGTAAAAAGCGCCCGCATTTTGCCAACCGTTTTTCAGAAAACGATCTCTTTCCACCAAAGTGGGAATGAACTCTAATTTAATATTAGGTCGTCTGGTAATGGCATTATCAAAAGCCAATTTGCATCCTTTTTGGCTGAAGTTACCTGATACATTATAAGCATTAGAAGGGAAAGAAGTATTACTCGTTTCTACCGGGATATCTGGCGAAGTTGGAATATGGCTGCTAAAGCAAATTTCAATTACCAGATTTGAACTGCCATCCCATAAAAAGGATTGTTCCAAATCAATCTGATTCCAGCCTAGACCCAGTGTAACTACTTTAAAATCAGTAACTATAGTAAGATCTTTTTCAAAGGCTGATAGGGATGAGACGGCAGTATTTTTCATGCGAATATTGATTCCACGAGATAATGTCGGATTGCCGCTCCTTAGAATATTAAATCCTATAGATCTGATATAACCGTACCCTAAACCTTGTGCCTGTAATTCAGAGGCTAGAAGCAAGAATTGGTTGCGACCATTATCCCTTGAAACACCAAAGGGAGTTTGTTTAGAGCCGCTGCTGCTCAGGGTATCATCCCCCAATGTTCCCAATACACGGGGTGGCTTACTCAGGACTTCACTGATACTGTCGAAAAACACTATTCCCACTTTTTCGGAACCTACCAATAAATAAGCCCTGTTATTTACCTCCACCACATAAGGTACACTGTGTCCCTGTGCTTGATCTAAGGATAAGGTTTTCACATCCACTGCACCGAAAAAATCGGTTTTTAATGTAAAATCGGGACTGAGTTTAGAGAAATTTTCAAAATAATATAAATGACCTCTTTCATTCCCAACGATCATATCGAGATCATCGTCGCCATCAAAGTCGTAAAGAAAAGGAGCAGCATAGCCCCCTACATCAAAAGATTTCATTACAGGGATATTAAGAGTAAAATTAGGCGAAGTGGCAGAGCCAATATTCTCAAAATAGTTTAAAACTCCGCTTATGGTTCCAATAATCATATCCTGATCACCATCGTCATCCTGATCACCAAAAGAGGGGACAATGCTTCGGCCTTGTCTGTAGGCGTCTATATCTAAAAAGTTGGTATCTATTATAGTAAACTCAGGTTTACTCTTGGTGCCAGTATTCATGTAATAGTGAAAATAAGTTTTATCAACTGTAAGAGGAATGTATTCGGCATTATTAGCAATGATGAGATATTGAAGCTTATCGCCATTTAAATCAACTAAACGGGGAATAGCTCCTTCTCCTAGGTCTATCATTTCGTCTTGTAGAAAATCTTCCTGAGTAAATGAAAAGATGGGATTGTTAGCGTTACCCTTGTTTTTGTACATCCATACGCTATTAATATTGGAAGAGCCAGTTATGTTATTAAACGAACTAGCAATCATATCGGGAATGCCTTCGAAGGTCACATCTTCATAAGTAATTGCAGGGAAAGAATACAAATTAAGGGCCTTGTCGTAAGCAGGGAAAAGGGTGTCTTGATTGCCTATATAAGCGGAATCAGGAATTCCAGTATTATACAGGGCAGTTATATCATTATAAGAAACATTGCCAGTTAAAATATCTTTAACTCCATCTGCATTTAAATCCAGCATGGTTAAGGTGCTACCGGTGTGTTGAGTTTTTCGTTTTATAGGAGTGCAGCCTCCTATGGCGACAGGTCGATAGAAACCATTTTCGGTAAAATGCCCCCAACATAACTCTTTTTCAAAGAAATCAATGCCGCAAGGGGTTAAGCTCTTATGGTATTCAATTCGGTTTCCGGAAACCTCATAGGTCAGGAAATCAATGCCGTTATCGCCATCAACATCACCTATAGCGGGAAGGTTAACGGAAGATGAATAGATGGCTGAAGTCCCTGAGAAATAATGACTTTCAATATTGTCTCCATTAAAAAAAGGCTGAAACTCCAGCTCATTCTGGCTGATATTGGTCATCACCTTAACATTACTGCCAGAACCATAAAAAATATCTTTTTTAGCGTCACAGTTGTAATCTTTTAGAAGGATCCAATTAGCCTGCTTAGGGAATTTCTCAATGTATTCGGGAGCATACTTATAATATTTGCTACCTGTTAAACCTCGAGCTAAAAAAGGTAATATTCTTTGCCCAATACGATCGTAAACTAGAAGGTCATTTTGCTTATCTAAATCGAGGTCAATGGTGTTTACCAAAGCATAATTTAACCCTCCAGCACCTGGGTTTAACAAAGTATCGCCATAATAAATAACTTTAATTTCATCTTTAGGATAGAAGCTAAAGCCGTTAATCGATTGTCCATAATATCGAGCAAGGAGGAATGCAGAGTGATCGATAAAATCTTTTTAAACATGATAGAAATGGAGTATTTCTTTCAAATATAATATCTATCACTTTATTAATAAAGATTTTAATAAGCCTTTGTGAATTGTAATTTGAATTGTAATTTATTTACCGAAGTCCTATATTCGCTGGCCACTTAAATTAGGAAACTTCATAATCTTAAACCTTTCTCCAAAGAATGCAGAATAGGGGAGTAATACGCTTATTTGCCATCGTTTTTGCACTGGCTTGTTTGTACCAATTGTCATTTACCTATGTAGCACGAAGTGTCGAAAGCGATGCTGATGAATACGCCAATGGCGATTATTTGAAAAGGAAAAACTATCTAGATTCCATAAGTGGAAGTCCAGTATACGATATTTTTATTGACGAGTTTACCTATCACGAGGTAAAAGAAAAAGAAATTAATCTAGGGCTTGATCTCCGTGGCGGAATGAATGTAATCTTGGAAGTTTCAGTTCGTGATATTCTCAAAGAGCTATCCAATAATTCTACCCATCTAGCTTTTAATGAAGCTCTCGCCAAAACCGATAAAATAGCAGCCAATAGTCAAGAAGATTACTTCACTAACTTTTTTACGGCATTCGAGCAGGTTAAGGAAGAGAGAAAACTTGTTATCAAATTAAGTGATCCTTCAATTTTCGGCACTAAAAAAATTAATGATAAGCTAGGTTTTAATGCTGAAGATGGGCAGGTCAAAGAAGAGCTTAGGGATAGAGTTAATGCAGCTATAGAAAATGTGTATACAGTTCTACGGGCTCGTATCGACCAGTTTGGGATAATGCAACCCAATATTCAACGCCTAGAAAATGGCGGGAGGATATTGGTAGAGCTACCAGGAGTTAAAGATCCAAATAGGGTTAAGAGGCTGCTTCAATCCACAGCAAAACTCGAATTTTGGAATTTATACGATGGAGTAGAATTTTTAGGTTTTCTCAATGTAGCTAACGAAAAGCTCAAAACTATAGTTGAGAATCCAAGGGCTGGAAAAGTAGATACTACTGCTATAGCTGATGATGTGGAAGATATCTTTAACATTAAAACAGTCGAAGAAGAATCCAACACTAATGCTGTAGCTGAAGCCGGTCAGCAATCATCATTTACAGATGACGGCTCTGCTACTATAGACGATCTGGGTATATCCTCAGATTCATTAGCTGATCAGTTTAATCCATTATTTGAAGTATTAGTTCCCAATTACGATTTGCAGACAGGAGAGCCGGGAAAAGGCCCTATTATAGGCTATGCTGCAGTTGCTGATACTGATCAGATAAACGAATATCTAAATAACCCTAAAGTAAGAGCATTACTCATAGGAAATGCGCGTTATACCAAATTCATATGGACTGCTAAGCCCATTGAAAATGAAATATTGCCTCTATTAGCAGCCCGTACCAATCGTTTCCAGGAAGCAGCACTTAGTGGAGATGTGATAACGGATGCCCGTCAGGATTTTGACGAGCGCAATCAGCCTATTGTAAATATGACTATGAATACACAAGGCGCCAGCAAATGGCAAAAAATTACCCGCAAGGCATCAGAGCAGGAGCCAAAAAAAAGCGTAGCAATAGTATTGGATAACCATGTGTATTCTTTTCCTGGTGTAGAAGGGGAGATTCCCACTGGCAACACTCAGATCAGCGGGAATTTTACCATTGAAGAGGCACAAGATCTGGCTAACATCCTTAAAGCAGGAGCTTTACCAGCTCCGGCAAAAATTATTCAAGCCGATATTGTGGGGCCCTCTCTAGGGCGGGCGGCCGTCAATGCTGGATTGTGGTCATTCGCGATAGCTTTGGCTATTGTACTCGTTTATATGATATTCTATTATGGCCCTGCTGGTTTAGCCTCCAATGTAGCGTTGATTGTTAATATGTTCTTTATTTTCGGAGTGCTCGCCTCCTTGGGAGCAGTGCTTACCCTGCCGGGTATTGCGGGAATTGTACTTACTATAGGCATGGCCGTAGATGCTAACGTACTTATTTACGAACGCATTAGAGAAGAATTAAATCACGGCAAAGGATTGCGATTGGCAATAAAAGACGGTTACAATAATGCTTACAGCTCAATTATTGATGCTAATGTAACTACCTTTCTTACAGGGGTAATATTGTATCTTTTTGGAACAGGCCCCATTCGGGGTTTTGCCACTACCTTAATTATAGGAATTCTCACTTCTCTCTTTTGTTCGATCTTTATTACCCGTCTCATTTTTGAAGGACGCTTGGGAGCCAGGAAAACATTCTCTTTTGCTACAGGACTGACGCGTAAGGCTTTTCAAAATTTTAATATTGATTTTTTATCTAAGCGTAAAGTCACTTATGTAATAAGTGGCTTGATCGTATTATTAGGCATTATATCCCTTGCCACCAAAGGCCTTAATTTAGGGGTTGATTTTGTGGGAGGTCGTTCTTATCAGGTTCGTTTTGATCAATCAGTGAGCTCGGTTGAAATCCAGAGTAGGTTGGGTGATTATTTTGTAGATGAGGATGGCACTAAAATTTTTCCCGAAGTAAAAACTATTGGAGAAGATAACCAGCTGATTATCACTACCAAGTATAAGATTGAAGAAACAGGTATAGAAGTAGAAGAAGATATTAAAAATAGGCTTTATGAGGGATTACAAGGTTTTTACGTTAATACTCCTAAAAGAGAGGCTTTCTATTCCGAGGTCGATGGAAAAGGAGATATAGGTATAGTGGCTGAAAGACAAGTTGGTCCCACTATTGCCGACGACATTAAAAAATCGGCTATTTGGGCTATTCTTTTTTCACTAATTGTGATATTCTTCTATATTCTCATTCGATTTAGTAAATGGCAATTTAGCCTTGGGGCGGTGGTGGCTGCTTTTCACGATGTGCTTATCGTATCATCGCTATTCTCCATTCTATATGGTTTATTGCCGTTTTCATTGGAAATAGACCAAGCTTTTATAGCAGCAGTATTAACCGTTATAGGCTATTCATTAAATGATACAGTAGTTGTTTTCGATAGGATTAGAGAGTATTTGAAAACTCATTCCAAACGCAAATCAATGACCTCCGTGATAAATGAAGCCTTAAACAGCACTTTAAGTCGTACAATTAATACCTCATTAACTACTTTCTTTGTATTATTAATCATCTTCATCTTTGGAGGAGGGGTAATCAGAGGTTTCATGTTTGCCCTTCTGATAGGGATAATAGTAGGTACTTACTCTTCGCTGTTTGTTGCTACCCCTTTAATGATGGACACCCTTAAAAGATCAGAAAAGAAAGGCTCAACACGATGATCAAGCATATTAACAACGACATTTAACCCTGCCAGGGGGGGGCCTTTCTTATATTTTTGTTTGGATAAATTTTTGTTAGATAGTGAAAATGCTGTTATTTTTTAGCATTGGAGGAGTAGAGATATTTTTTATTTTGCTGATTGTCATTGTGTTTTTCGGAGCCGATAAAATTCCCGATATCGTCCGAGAGTTAGGAAAGGGCATAAAGGAAGTAAGAAATGCAGCCAATGATATGAGGAATGAAATCAACAATAGTACTCGGGGCAATGAAAACCTGGAGAAGTTTCAGGAGAAAATAGATAAAGAGAAAAAGGGAATAGAAGATATAGCTGGTTCTGTAAAGCGCGAGATAGACTTTTGAACATTTGCTAATGACCTATTTTGAACTCATAGCCGGAACACTAATCTTATTTCTTGGGGGTGATTTTTTAGTACGCGGAGCAATAGACCTTGCCCTCCGCTTTAAAATATCTGTTTTAGTAGTCGGTCTAACCGTCGTTTCATTTGCTACTTCAGCTCCTGAGCTTTTAATAAGTGTAAATGCTGCTTTCGATGGGCATGTTGATATATCCTTTGGCAATGTTGTCGGAAGCAATATCGCTAACATAGCTCTTATTTTAGGGTTAACTGCAATTATTCTTCCCATTACAATAGATCCTAAAACCTACGAGCTCGATTGGTGGACAATGATTCTGATGAGTGTTGTTTTATTCCTTTTTATTCTCTGGGATAAAGTACTTACTTTTTGGGAGAGCCTTGTTTTGGTTACCACATTGATTGGCTATAACTTTTTTACTATAAAGTTTTCCCGTAAATCAAGTAAGCCTGAAATTTCCATAAATCAGCATAAGCTGAGAAAACCATGGATGATGATTGCTTGCCTTTTAGGTGGGTCTGTTGGATTAAAATATGGTTCAGACCTTTTAATTGATGGAGCAGTGAAATTGGCCAGTCAATGGGAAGTAAGTGAAAGAGTTATAGGAATTACAGTGGTTTCTATTGGAACCAGTCTGCCGGAATTGGCAGCTTCTATAATTGCTTCCATCAAAGGACAGCAAGATCTATCCCTAGGGAATCTCATAGGCTCTAATATATTTAATATTTTGGCTGTATTGGGTATAACTGGGCTTATCACTAAAGAATTGCGGATTCAAAGTCCTGAACTGCTATATTTTGATTTTCCAAGTCTGTTTGCAATCTCTATATTGTTATATCTTTTGATGAGGTATTATCAAGAAGGAATCATCTCCAGAAAAGGAGGGTTCATCTTACTCTTAGCTTATTGCATCTATATTTATTTTGTTTTTAAATCGCAATTAGATTGAGGAATTATTTTCTGAAGTTTATTAAATCGAAGAGTCATGGCCTTTTCGAGGGGTTTTCTTTTTCTTTTGCCCTTTTCAGCGGCTTTCACATTTCTTTTTATGATATGTCCCGGTCGAGACCATCGTGCTTTTTCGCCGTTAGACTGACTTTCCCCATAGCTATCTTTTACTTTGGGTTTGCTGGGATAGGTATAGGCTTTTTTAGGCTTCAATCCCAGAATATTGAATAGCTGTATATCTGCGTTTATATCGGGATTAGGTGTGGTCAGTAGTTTATCGCCGGCAAAAATGGAACCAGCACCTGCCAAGAAGCAAAGAGCCTGTCCTTCGTAGCTCATTTCAATACGACCAGCCGATAGCCTAACAACTGCTTTCGGTATCACAAGACGGGTAAGGGCTATCATACGTACCATATCCCAGGTAGACACGGGTTCTTGGCTTTCCATAGGAGTTCCCTCGACTGCCACTAATGCGTTGATCGGCACCGATTCTGGTGGCGATTCTAGATTGGCCAGCGTGTATAACATACCGATGCGGTCATCCATAGATTCACCCATACCTATGATTCCTCCCGAACATACAGTTAATCCTGATTTCCTGACGTTTTGAATAGTCTTTAGTCGGTCGTCGTAGCCCCGAGTAGAAATAACTTCTTTATAATATTCTCTTGAGGTGTCGACATTGTGATTGTAAGCATAAAGTCCGGCGTCGGCCAATCTACGTGCTTGATCTTCTGTGAGCATACCTAAGGTACAACACACCTCCAAGCCCAGGTAGTTTACTGCTCGAACTAGTTCGAGCAAATGTTCAAATTCCTTACCCTCACGTACATTTCTCCAAGCAGCGCCCATGCACAGGCGTGATGATCCACTGGCCTTTGCGCGAAGAGCTCGGGCTTTCACCTGTTGAACGCTCATTAGACCATTCTCTTCAATGTCAGTATAATAACGGGCAGCCTGCGGGCAATAGCCGCAGTCTTCTGGACAGCCCCCTGTTTTGATTGACAGCAGGGTACTTATCTGGACTTCATTAGGCCGATGATATTTTCTGTGAATGGAAGCGGCTTGATAGATCAGATCTAGTAACGGCTTTTCATTTAACTTTTTAATGGCTTCTTTAGTCCATCTTTTCGTTGTAGTAGTCATTCTTAGTTTAGATTTTTGAAATGATAATGCTAACCGCATTTCCTCCAAAGCCCACGACATTGACCATGATGTTCCGGAGAAATCGATTCGTGTTTTCTATGGCGGGCTCATAAGGAAAGTCAATCCATCGCTGGTGTTTTAACATAAGGATTGCCAGTTCCAGGCTCAAGCCGCCTGAAGCCCCCAGGCTATGTCCGCTTAAGAACTTGGTACTGATCAAATTAGGTATAGGGCGTCCAAAGACTTTTTTTATGGCATTTAGCTCACCCTGATCTCCTCGTAAAGTTCCTGGAGCGTGAACTACAATCGCATCTATCCAATCTAGCTTGGCATCTTCTAAGGCCATATTCATGCTCTTTTGCAGGCAATCGGCTTCGGCAGACAATGAGGTATTGTGTTCAGTAATTTCCGTAGCATAACCCAAACCAAGTATGCGAACTAAGGCTTTTTGTCCCCGATCTTTTTCCAAGCAGAAAATAGCTCCCCCCTCCCCGAGAATCATGCTGTTCTGATCCATGGAGCGTTCTAAGGGTTTACAGGGAAAGGGATTGTTAGCTTTATTGCTATAAATCCCTAAGGCATTCATTTGTGCTAAGGTGAAATCCGTTAAAGGTGCCTCTGCACCACCGGCCAGGAATTTCTCTGTCATACCGGATTGGAGCCAAGCACAGGCATTTAGCAATGCATGGAGGCTTGTACTACAGGTAATGGAATGTGATAGGTTGAAACCGGTAAAATTCTGATCATAGGCCAGCCAACTGGCAATATTTCCCAAAGTGGTAGTGGGAGAAGTCAGCGGATTGAGTTTCTTATCTGGAGCATTGCTGAAATCCCTGTAGTACTTTTCAAAGAGATGTGTGGCACCTCTCGAAGAGCCAATATTAACGCCCGTATTTTCCTCTTGCTCCCACTTAGCTTGTCTTACCGCATCGCGGGCTGCCAGCATTCCCAAAAGAACGGTCTTGTCGAGCTTGCCATAAGATGTTCTTTCATTTCGGATTTGCTGAATTCGTAACTCTTCTTCCTCGGGGAGCGAAGCTACGGGAAACTTTTTTCCATAGAGTTCCCGTAAAGTGATAGAACTGCTTGACCTGCAATAGGCGTCCCATACCTTTTGAGGAGATCCTCCTAAGGCTGATATGCTGCCCATTCCCGTAATGACAATTGCACTCATAGAAGATCGTTAAGTGATTTTTTGATCACATAGTACACTCGATCCAATTGCACATCAGTAATACAATAAGGAGGAAGTATATAGACAACATTCCCCAGCGGACGTAGCAATACTCCATTTTGTAAGTAGTAATCATATAGCTTTTGCTGGATGTGATTTCCGTAACCTATTTTATCTTTTGTTTTGAAGTCAAAAGCGAGAATAGTCCCCGTTTGTCTAGTGTTTTCTACCATTGGATGATCTCGGATATCTTCTGAAAACTCCTTGTTCGAAAGGATCAATGAATGAATATTTTCCTGACATTTACTGCTTTCCAGAAGATCCAAGCTGGCTAAGGCTGCGGCACAACCAACCGGATTACCAGTAAAAGAATGTCCATGCAGGAAAGCTTTATTGGGTTTATTCGAAAAAAAAGCTTCGTAAATTTCTTGAGTACAACTGGTGATCGACATCGGAAGCGTTCCTCCAGTCAGACCTTTAGACATACACAGCATGTCCGGCTGAGCATTTACCTGGTTCATAGCAAAAGTACTTCCCGTTCTCCCAAAACCGGTCATTACTTCGTCGGCGATACACAAAGTGCCATATTCCTTGCAACAATCTATGAAATTCTGTAGAACAGCCGGTGAGTACATTTGCATTCCACTTGCACCTTGTACCAAAGGTTCGAAAATAAATACAGCAACCTCTCCTGTTTTGAGTTCCTTTTTCAAAGCTGCTATGCTTTCACTTTCTTTTCCAAGGATAGGGAAAGGAATATGACTTACCTCAAAGAGATAGTCATAAAAAGGCCGGGTGAAAATACTTCGCTCGCTGGCTGACATTGCGCCAAAAGTATCCCCGTGATAGGCATGCTCTAATGCTAAGATACGTTTTCGTTTTTTACCTTTGTTAAACCAATACTGAATGGCCATTTTCAGGGCTACTTCAGTTGATGTAGAACCGTTATCAGAGAAAAAGAATTTCTGCTGGTTCTCGGGCAAGTGTTTTTTCAAACGACTGACTAAATCTACTGCTGGCTGATGAGTACAGCCAGCAAAAATTACGTGTTCGAGTTCAAGTAGCTGTGCTTTTACCTTCTCGGCGAGATAGGGGTGTCCATGACCGTGAAGGTTGACCCACCAAGAAGCTATGGCATCGATGTATTCGCGACCCTTTTCATCATAGAGCACGGCACCTCTTCCACTTTTTACAGGGATTAAATCTCTGCTGGTCTTCATTTGAGTAAAGGGATGCCAGATATATTTTTTGTCCTTTTCGATTATACTCATCTCCTCAGAACCTGTCTAAAATCTTTGGCATACCGTTTTATTATGGAAGCATTGATCTGCTTTTCCTGCTCTATTCGCCCAAGTATGCGATAATTTTGCATTTTGCCAATAATCTCTTCGGTATCTTTATTTTCACGACCGTTAAAAATAATCCCTTTTACTGGGATATTTTTCTCCTCTAATGCCTTTATGCTGAGTAAAGTGTGATTAATACTACCCAGGTAGTGTTGGGATACCACAATCGTCTCGCATTCCAATTCAGCTATCAGGTCAATAATGCAATCCTTGTCGTTGAGTGGAACAAGCAAACCACCAGCACCTTCTATAATCAAGTCTCTTTTTGTTTGAGGTATTTTGATGTTCTCCAACTGGATGGTCAAACCATCGATCTTAGCTGAAATGTGGGGAGACATTGCCCAGTTCAAGCGATAGGTTTCCGGATGGAAAACCGTATGACCATTGTTGACCCATTTGATGACTTGATCTGTATCGCTCTTGCTTAGGTCGCCAGATTGAATAGGTTTCCAATAATCGGCCATCAGGGCTTCGGCTAAGATCGCTGATACGACCGTTTTTCCAACACCGGTATCAATGCCTGTTATGAATAGATTCACGTTTGAAGTAATGGTTTAAGGAAATTGCCAGGGCTTTAATTTCTTCGATGCTATTGTAGCTGTGGATGCATATCCGGATGCGCTCGGAATTCTTCGGAACACTGGGATACAGAATAGGGCGGATATCAAAACCTCTGCTTTGCATATGAGCAGCGAGTTCATTTGTTTCCCGATTATTACCTATCACCACGCTTTGAACAGCTGATCTGGAAGTGATCAGTTTTGAGCCCACTTCTTCACTGACCAATGAAAGAAAATAATTGATGTTTTGATGAAGTCGTTCTATTTCACTGGTTTGTTTTAATTCGCGATAGGCCTGGCGAATCACATCGATATTGTGAGGAGGCAAAGTCGTGCTGTATATGAAAGGCCTGGCAAAATTGATCAGATAGTCTTTTAGCAACGGGCTAGTCAAAACAATAGCACCATGACAGCCCAGCGCTTTGCTAAAAGTATGCATTCGGACAAAAACCTTAGACTTTATTCCTAGCTCCTCACAAAGTCCCCTTCCGAGTTTGCCAAATACTCCAGTAGCATGGGCTTCATCCACGATCAGATGAGTATCGTGCTTTTCGCAAATTTCAGCCAGTTCTACTAAAGGCGCTTCATCTCCATCCATGGAATAAACTGATTCTGCTCCAATAAAGATAGTGCCGCTTGCTCGTCTGATCTTTTTTTTTAGATCATTTAGGTCGTTGTGAAGAAAAGAAAAACTTCTAGCCCGTCCCAGGCATAAGCCATCCCTGATCGAGGTATGAACGTATTGATCGTAGATAACGGTGTCTCCTTTCTGAGGGATACAGGAAAAGAGACCGAGATTCGCCATATAGCCCGAATTGAAGATCAGACCACTCTCAGCCCGATGAAAAACGGCAATTTCTTCTTCGGCTTTTTCATACAAATTAGAATGACCTCGGATTAGACGAGATCCGGTAGAGCCATTTGAGTAGCTACTCGGCAGCCAGTTTTTTCTTGCAAAACCCAAATAATCGTTTGAACAGAAATCAGCTAGGGTGTTCCCTTTTTTTAAGCTTCGTTTGCCCTGCTCTTTTTCCCTTTGCTTTAGGCTTTGAGCTAATATGTCTTCCACTTTAGCGCTTTCTTTTATCAAATCATAAATGAGGTATATAAATATACTCTTGAATTGAAATTCAAAAATAAGTGAAATAAAACCCTTCTGCTTTAAATATCGGACACACATCGGAATTTAACAAAAAATCACTATATTTATATCATTATATCTCCCCTCAAAATTCTATCATCATGAGAAACCTAAAATTAATGGCCCCGGCAGTTGCAGTGAGCTTATTGTTGCTGAGTTGCAAACGAGAAAAAGAAACCTATATTTTTGGCTATGCCAAAACTTACGGCAGCGACGTTACCCATCCCAAAATTAAAATAGAGCTATACGAAGGAGTAGCAGGGAGTGGATTTTATCCCGGAGGAGGAGTAAAGCTGGTAAGAACTGCTACTACCGATATAAATGGCTACTACAGCATGAAAGCTGATTTAAAAACCAACGAGCCGAATTATATACTACCTTTTAATAAGCCCTCCAGATATCATCTTGCATACTCATACGGTGATCAGATTGAAATAAAAGCTGGGCAAAACAAACAGCAGGACGTGGTGTTTAAGGCTTATTGCTGGTTAAATATTCATTTTAAAAACGTTAGTGGAAGCGACTGGCTAGGTTATAACCGCGGTTACGGTAGTCTAAGAACTATTTATGGAAGTGGATACGATATAATTCAAAGAACGGGAAACAGAGTAATACCTTTCCACTATGGAGTAATGAAAGATGACGAGCATGCCCGTTATATTGATACACTTGGCTATGTGTCTGCCTTTGATACAGCAGACTTTCAAGTTATTTATTGATGTAAGAACAAAAGTTATGAGCAAAATTAAACTACTGGGGACATTAATGCTGTTTATTTCCCTTCTTCGGGCGCAAAATGGGTTGGATACTCTCCAGCGGTATTTAAAAAAATCACTATGTTTACCATGCAAATGTTACCATCAATAGGAAACCTAAAATTAATGGTCTCAGCAGTTGCAGTGAGCTTATTGCTGCTGAGTTGCAAACGAGAAAAAGAAACCTATATTTTTGGCTATGCCAAAACTTACGGCAGCGACGTTACCCATCCCAAAATTAAAATAGAGCTATACGAAGGAGCAGCAGGGAGTGGATTTTCTCCCGGAGGAGGAGTAAAGCTGGTAAGAACTGCTACTACCGATATAAATGGCTACTACAGCATGAAAGCTGATTTAAAAACCAACGAGCCGAATTATATACTACCTTTTAATGAGCCCTCCAGATATCATCGTGCATACTCATACAGTGATCAGATTGAAATAAAAGCTGGGCAAAACAAACAGCAGGACGTGGTGTTTAAGGCTTATTGCTGGTTAAATATTCATTTTAAAAACGTTAGTGGAAGCGACTGGCTAGGTTATAACGGCGGTTACGGTAGTACAAGATATATTTCTGGAAGTGGATACGATATAGTTCAAAGAACGGGAAACAGAGTAATACCTTTCCACTATAGAGTAATGAAAGATGACAAGAAAACCAGTTATATTGATACACTTGGCTATGTGTCTGCCTTTGATACAGCAGACTTTCAAGTTATTTATTGATGTAAGAACAAAAGTTATGAGCAAAATCAAACTACTGGGGACATTAATGCTGTTTATTTCCCTTCTTCGGGCGCAAAATGGGTTGGATACTCTCCAAATGATTTACGACAGCCTAGACGTAGCTAACATTCCCTCGGGCATACTATGGGATCGTACCCCTTATGTAGGGTCTTTTCACCCTAATCCCGACTGGTATAATGGCAGCCTTACAGCCCGGCCTGGCACTAAAAACAACTATTATGATTTGCTGGGTCTTTTTAATCTGGCTGCTTATGACGATAGCATCGCCCCGCCTCCTCCTACTTTTTACAGCAGTGAGGAAACCGAGCTAAACCTACCCTACGATGTACCTCTAGCTGTGATGCACTACGATTACCAGAAAATAGACAGCCTCGCCATACTAAATGAAAGAATCGGCTTTGATACCACCACCCAAAAGTATTACGACCTGCCTGGAGAAAATCCCTACAACAATAAAAAGCTATTCATGGGGGCTAGCATGATAAGGGTAGCACATGTGCAAAGATATGTACCAATAATAAAAACAGGACAACCAGGACAAGTAACCGTTTATTACATTTCCTATAAGTTGCCCCGCTCTCTTTACTTTAGCAATATAAATGAAGAACCTATAAAGATAGAGGTCGATTATGCCAATGGCAATGGCTTTGTAAATGCTGCTTTTGATCGGGTAAATAGCATTACATATGGTACTGGTAGTTATTGCGATGAAAATCCTTATTCTACAAAGGAATTACGTATCCGCATGCACTATGGAGAGGTGGGAAGTTTCTATCAAGCCAAGATAAGGCTCAAGATAGGTTGTTCCGACAAGCCGGATAGTGTTTTAAATTCCTTGGAAAATTTACCACTCAGTAATACTTCTTGTGTGGTAGAGCCTGAGAGCGGCTTTTACCGGACAGAAGCTACGGCTTATTTGTTATATGGACAAGATTCCCTATACCCTGACCGTCTTGATAAACCGATGATTTTCATCGAGGGTTTTGACTCTGGTACCGATCCTTATGGCAACCAAAGCTGGACGGGCTTTTCCACCGGTTATTTTGCTACGGATATCATCGACGACCTCTTCCCACAATTGCGGCTTCTGCCTAAATTAACCGACACCCTCAACCAGTTGGGTTATGATGTATTGATTGTAGACTTTAAAAACGGTAGGCATGATATGCGCAACAACGGAGCCACCGTAATTCGCTTGATACAATGGCTCAATGAACAGTTAGCGCTATTGGGAGTAGATGAGCAAATAGTCGTAACTGGAGCCAGCATGGGAGGAATCATAGCCCGCTATGCGCTACTGCGACTCGAAGATGAAGGCTGCTGTCACAACACCCGTCTCTATGCCACTTTAGACAGCCCCCATAATGGAGCCAATATCCCTCTAGGTATACAGCTGTTTTTACGCAACTTAGGCTATAAATTGGTGTCAGAAAATGTGAGAAGACGCTACGAAGGGGTGATGCGTAGCCCAGCTTCCATGCAGTTGCTGAGCCTTCACGTCAATTCTACCCATAATATTTCTAAATCATTTTTCTGGTGGAGGGCAATAAATCCCTGGGCTTCACACATGCCAAATACGGCAGAAGGAATGCATAGAAGTTTTTACAATAAACTGCAAGCCATGGGGGGACATCCCGCCAATTGCCTGCGGCTAAGTATTGTAAACGGCAGTATTACCGCCAAGCCTGGAAACTTGAACAATGGCGACCTTATCTTAGACGTAGCGCTTGACATAGATGCTCCATTGGAATATCCCGCTTCCATGAGAAGCTGGATGATAATAGGTGGAAAAGTCTATGCCTTGAACAGCTATGGCACCCATCATCTCACGCGCTCGAAAGGGCTATTAGCCGGGTCATTGTCTCTAACATTATTTACTATTGACTGGGCGACCTACTTTGCTGGCTGGGTAGCTCGCATCTTTATTGCTTCATTGAGCGATCCCCTTTTTGAAGCTATGATGCGGGGCTTTTTTTTTATAAACAATAGCCTAGATCGCCATACCAGCCAAGGAAGGGCTTATCCTCTTTATGACCAAGCTCCCGGCAGCTCTACCAACACCATGTTTTTGATGGAAAAAGAAATCAATAATGTGGCATCATCTTTTGCACGTGCTCCCAAACACAGCCATACCTTTATCACCAGCCTTAGCGCCCTGGATATAGATACTAATAATCTTAATGTCCATATTGAAGGACTTGACCCGGTAAAAAATGGCTTAACTCCATTTGATGATTTTTATGGTAATATTGATGGGGAGAAGAGCTATAATCAACGCCATGTAGAAATTACTAAGGAGATAATTAAGTGGCTGGCACAGAAACTGGAAAATAACCGTTATCCTCTTAATACCTCTGATACAAGTGTTCTTTATAAAAATCTGCAGACTACCTTTAACTATGGCAAGAACGAATATCGCAAGACCGCAATTAAGTTTATCCAGCAACTGGATGTAGATAATAGAGGAAGGCTTTTTATCAATAACCAGAATTATCCTTTGCATTATGGACCTGGCGTTTTTCCTATAAGGAACATCCCTAGCAAGTTTACCGTTTATACCAATGCTTCAGACTGCCGAGGCTCCTGGCTAAAGATTAAAGCTGGCGGCCAGGTAGAGCTGGGAGACCGGGCAGTTAATCATAATAGAGGGGAGCTTGTTATTAGACCCAGCACCTTTCTGGAAATATTCAATGGCGGAAAGTTAGTTGTTAATGATAACAGCCGGGTATTAATCCAAGAAGGGGCCGAGCTAATCGTCCATCCTGGAGCCATTATCGAGCTAAGTGGAGAAAATGCCATCCTGGAGCTACAGGGCAAGCTTACTTTAAAGGAAAATGCAGAGCTTGCCCCTGCGGGGAATGGTTTTGTGCGTTTCAACCAGGAAATGACTAACGGAACTGCACCCAACTTTTTAAACTATGAGGGCAACAACCGCATGAAATTTATCGGAGCTAACAAAAATGATAAGCGGATAGAAATAGCCCAAAACACCTTTTTACTTCTAAGCCTAGACAGCTTAATCATTAAAAACGCCCAAGTGGAGTTAGAGGATGAGGTTTCTCTTTCCGTTTATGGTTCTATATATGCCCGCCATGCTAGCTTTACCAGTAGTACTGGAAGTCGATATGAGCATAGAGGTTTGAGAGTATTCGGTCAGCCTCATGTTGTAATTCAAAACTGTGATTTTACAGAAGGCTATCAGGGCTTAACAGTCTATCCCAGCAATCAGGGGAATCCCTTAAACATTAGCTACTGCAATTTTTCGAACAATGAGTATGGATTCCGCAGTTATGGCAAAAAGTTTGTGTTAGCTCATTGCAATTTCAGCCAAAACAAAAAGAGCGTTACTGCCCAGAACATTGATGGCACCTGTTTGATGAAAAGCTGCAACATCACTGAGAATACTCAATATGCTGTACACATAAGTGGACAAAGTGGAGGAGAGCTCAAAGTTATCAACTGTCTTTTGCGAGGAGGCCCCATAGGTTTAGAGGCATCGGAGCTAAGCATAATATCTGTCTGTTCAAAATATCACGATGTCGATATTGGCATAAAACTGACCGAAGGCAATCTTGAGATGGGAAACATGGCCAGGAATACTTTCGACAACAACGAATATTCTATCCTACTGCAACATGCGTGTAGGGTCAATCTACGGAAAGGGCATAACACATTTTCCAATAACAGAAGCTATTACCTTTACGGAACCATTAATTCCAATTGCAAGTCCAACTATCATTACAATTCCAGTTTTCACCGCTACGAGTTAGATGTAAAAGATAACTCCCTGCCTTTACGAGATGGAGTAGTGCCCATAAACTTGGTGATGAATAACCTGAATGCCCAGCAAGCCTCTCTATTTGGCTTGCATAACTGGGCTCCATGGGGGTCGTCATGGTATAGTTGTTTAATTGAGACTATCGTTCCTACATTTGCAGAATGTGAGGGCTGCTCAGTGGTGATTCCCATCGATCCAGAAGATGAGCCCTTAGTCGATGTCTTGAATGAGGCCATAGCTAATATTAGCTGGTCGGATACTGGGGAATTCAGGCGAGACGATATGCGGGCTATCACTATGCTCCAGGAGCTGATTAGGCATGTAAATGAAAATTACTCTTACCGAGAAGAACAAGAAGAAGGGGAGCTGATGGGAGGCTCTGACCGCCTGATGATGGACTTGGCCTTTGACTATTATCTCACCGCTCTATCTAATGCCTATCGCTTTGGATTTTTAGAGCTCAACCGTGCAGAGGAAGACGGAGATGTCTCTGAAGAGCTGCAATTTATACTCCGCGAAGCTGATCTGAGAATAGAACACGAAACCCAAGCTCCCAGTGTAGAGAATGCTTATCTTTTGCGTTTTCACTTTGAGCTGGCCAAAGCTCAAGCTTATCGGATAGGTGAACACTATCAAGAAGCCTTGGAGATCCTCAACACCTTTGAAGGATGGGTTGAATATCCCGAAACCGAAGTAGTGAGCTATTGGAGATGTGTATGTGAAACGGAAAGGGACTACATTCTGGAAAGAATGGGAGAAGAAGAATTTGCCCAAAGAATGGAAAGTTGTATGCAAGCTGCTTCTAACAAAAGAGGAACACCTCCCTTGCCTTACTATAAAGGAGTTCCCCTAGCTGACGTGATAGGAGCTTCAGAAACAGAAGGCATACAAGCCGAGCTAATGCCCAACCCCACCGATGGGAGCGGGACTATCCATCTAATAGGTCAGCACGGCATGATTCATTACCAGTTGAGCAGTCCAGTTGGAGAGGTGTTGCAAGAGGGCGAAATAGAGGAGGAAGAATTCTACAAAACTCTGAAGCTACCTTATGCTTCAGGGGTGTACTACCTGAGCTTGAAAGACGCTAAAAGCGACAAACTAAAACAATTTAAATGGGTGATAGTAAGGTAATGTGAGTGGGCTCGCTATTGTAAAGGATAATACACCATACATTTTGGAAAAGAACTATCGATAAACCGAAGTTTTACAATAGTGATAATAGGTCAGAAGTAATTGGAGATGAGATTGTATAAAACACTAATTTTGTAATGTAGGTAATCTTACCGCTCCTATTTTTGGAGAGGAAAGTCCGGACAACAAAGAGCATTGTGCTTCTCAAAAGGGAGGATCTGCATAAGCAGAGACAGATAGTGCCGCAGAAAATAAACCGCCGCGATAGACCGTGGTAAGGGTGAAAAGGTGGGGTAAGAGCTCACCGCTCCTGAGGTAACAAGGGGAGGCAAGGTAAACCTCGCAAGTTGAAATGCCATGTATACCGGGGCATGAGGGCTGCTCGCCCGATCCCGGAGGGTAGGCAGATAAGATAAATGGTAAGATGTGCTTTTGGCATAAACAGAATCCGGCTTACTAGCTGCACTTATTTTTATACCGCCTCAAAAAATGCGGAGCCATCCTTAAATTAGAAGGATGGAAAAAAGCGCTGTTATTGCTCTTTTTGGTTAAAGTTGTGAGAGGGTTAGATCTTATTTACAAGTTATTTTGAAACAATCTCAAAAGAAAGTCATCCGTAAATACGACTTGCTGTTAAATTTCCTTTTCTTCAAGCTGAACGGATTCCACTTTTTCCCCATACTGCTGTAAATATCGCTCAGCTTCTAAAGCCCCCATACAGCCGCTCCCCGCAGCGGTAACAGCTTGTCTATAAATTTTATCCTGAGCATCGCCAGTAGCAAAAACTCCCGGAAAATTGGTAGAAGCGGTCCCCCGTTTAGTTTGAATGTACCCCATTTCATCCATATCAATCTGACCTTTAAAAATATCAGTATTGGGCGTATGACCTATAGCCACAAAGAAACCCTTTACCAGTATCAAGCTTTCTTCACCGATTTTATTATTTATAACTCTAACTCCGATAACCGTTTTTTTACCTAAAACTTCAATCACTTCTGTATTAAAGAGTACTTCGATATTAGGAGTGTTCATAACTCTGCTCTCCATAATTTTAGAGGCTCTCCAATGATCTTTGCGGATCAGTACGATAACCTTAGGGCATAATTTAGCGAGGTAGGTAGCTTCTTCGGCGGCAGAATCTCCACCACCAACTACCACTACCTTTAAACCTTTATAAAAAAAGCCATCACAAATAGCACAGGCTGATACGCCATGTCCCATAAACTTTCTCTCGGACTCCAAACCCAGATACTTGGCGGAAGCTCCAGTTGCGATGATCACAATTTTGGCCTGTACTTTGTCTTTTTCATCAATAGTAAGAGTATGGAAGTCGCCAGGAATAGAACTCAACTCAGCTTTAGTTACTGAGCCAAATCTCACATTTGTTCCGAAGCGTTTAGATTGCTTTTTCAGATGTTCCATCATTTCAGGTCCTAGAACACCATCGGGATAACCGGGAAAATTTTCTACATCCGTAGTAATAGTTAATTGACCGCCTGGCTCTATCCCAGTATACATTATCGGCTTGAGGTTTGCCCTCGCTGCGTAAATGGCAGCCGTATACCCGGCAGGACCAGACCCGATAATCACACACTTATGTTTCTCCATAGCTTTTCGGTTTCATTTGCAAAGTTAACATAAACAGATAGCCATGAGTAAGAGAGAGTATCTTAGCTAATGAGGTGATAAAAGACTTTGGTTAATTGTTAAATTTACCGGCCATTATTCGGGATGTAGCTCAGATGGTAGAGTACACGTCTGGGGGGCGTGTGGTCGCTGGTTCAAGTCCAGTCATCCCGACAAGTTTGGAAATTTCGTTGTGTTGATTCTACTGGTCAGCTTTTTAGTTTGGGTAATTTCTTAGAAAACTACGCCCGATGTTCATGAGGAGAATTTTGATCTACGCATCACTTTTTTATTAGTCGCCAACTATGCAAAAAACTATAGAAGACTCTACAAGAGGGATTTACTCCCATTTCCTAACGAAAAAGACGCCTTGAAATTTCTGCCAAAATCCGATAGAGGAGATAAGCCACAATATCTTTGCTGTTCTTCTTTCAAGAATAGCCAAGCATGCGGAGAAAGGACGAAGAAGTTGTCTTCAATGCTGGAACTGCAATAAATCTTTCTCTGTTACGGCAAATACTCTATTTCACAATAGCAACTTTCCTTGTCCACACTACAAAATAAAGGAATAGGTTAAAATAATGAGAGAATAACTCTATAGGCTACTCCCATCAAATGTTTTGAGGGATATTTCTTTTTCGCTAAAAACGGCGTAGGTATTGTGTTTTATCCAGTCCCCCAAATTAAAATAGATAGAGTTTTCATTCAATTTTATTTCCAAAGGAAAGTGGCGATGACCAAATATAAAAAAGTCGTAATACGATTTTTGCAATAAACCTCTACAATATGTAATCAGCCATTCATTTTCTTCTCCTAGAAACCCGTCGTTAGCATTGCTCATTTTTGCCCGGCTGATTCGACTAAAATAATCAGCCAGTCCAATCCCAAGGTTGGGATGTAAGCGAGCGAAAAGCCATTGTAGAAATTTATTTTTAAATGCTTTTTTAATGAATTTATAACCATAGTCTCCTGGGCCAAGACCATTCCCATGACCGATATAAAACTTTTTGCTATTCCATTCTCTTTCTATGGGTTCTTGATATAGCTTTATGCCAGTTTCTTTAGACAAATAATCAAATATCCACATATCGTGATTTCCGGTAAATAGATGAATAGGTAATTGGGAATCAGCTATTTCAGCTAGCTTACCCAAAACTCTCACAAAACCTCGAGGAACAACCTTTTTGTACTCAAACCAAAAGTCGAAAAGATCGCCAACAATAAAGATTTCAACTGCATCCTGCCGAGCTAACTCCAACCATTTTACAAACAGCTTTTCCCGTTGTAAACTCTCAATATAAGAAGGGATGCCTAAGTGGAGGTCGGAAGCAAAATAGATTTTTTTTCCTGTTTCCAGTCGCATTTCGGCTAAAATAGGATACGATACTTTAAAAACTAAAGCACAAAGACCGCAACATGCAGCGGCGGCTCTTATATCTAAAATTTATTTATGGAAAGTTTTACTTAGTCTCAGCATATCTGTGAGCTACCTCATCCCACTTAATAATGTTGAAGAAAGCTGAAATATACTCTGGTCGGCGGTTTTGGTAATTAAGATAATAAGCGTGTTCCCATACATCCAGTCCTAAGATAGGAATTCCCTTGGTTTCAGCTAGGTTCATTAAGGGGTTATCCTGATTAGGAGTAGAAGTAATCTGTAGCTTGCTATCTTCACCAACAATGAGCCAAGCCCAGCCAGAACCAAAACGAGTAGCAGCAGCATTACTAAATTCTTCTTTGAATCCATCGAAAGAACCAAAGGCCTCATTGATAACATCAGCTAATTCATCAGAAGGCTTACCTCCACCATTAGGTCCTATAACCATCCAGAAAAAATTGTGGTTGTAATAGCCACCGCCATTGTTACGAACAGCAGTTGAGTATTGAGAAACGTTCTTTAAGATGTTCTCAATGGTCTCATTTTCATGAGGAGTGCCCTTAATAGCATCATTGAGTTTGGCAGTATATCCAGCATGATGCTTACCGTGATGAATTTCCATAGTTTTAGCATCAATTTGAGGTTCTAATGCATCTTTTGCATAGGGCAGATTGGGAAGTTTAAAAGCCATAGTTATTTGTTGTTTTATGAATAATTGAAATAAGGCAACAAAGCTATTTTAATTAAGTTTAACAGACCACTAATTAAGTGAAAATAGTAAAGATTTTGTTATAAAGCAGTGCTAAACCTTTAAAAAACAATCTTTTTGACACAACAACGAGCTCCTTTTGTAATTTTCAACGCTTCAGCTGGAGCGGGAAAAACCTATAAACTGGTAAAACATTACCTCAAGCTGTGCCTTTTGGAAAATTCCCCTAGCCAGTTCAGAGAAATATTGGCCATTACCTTTACTAACAAAGCAGCTAATGAAATGAAGGATCGGATAATGAACACGCTGCTGCATTTCACTTTCTATCCTCAATTAGGTACATTTGAATCTCTTTTTTACGACTTGAAGCAAGAAACTGGCTTTGAGGAAAAAAAATTAGTCTTTCGGTCGAGGAATATCCTAAAATCAATTCTTCACTCCTATTCGGCTTTTTCGGTTTCTACTATAGACAAGTTTACTAATCGATTGATTCGCAGCTTTTCAAATGATCTCAAGATAAACGGCAATTACGAAATTGAGCTCAATTCTGAGAGCATTTTGAAAGAGGCAATAGACCGTTTTTTAGCTTCTATTGAACCGAAAAAAGCGGTTACTAAAGCACTTATAAAATTTATAGAGAATCAACTGACAGAGGGTAAAAGCCCTCGCATTGAAGGCAGTCTTTTAAAAATATGTCAGGAATTACTTGACGAAAAAGCTCACTATTTTCTTCACCAGCTCAGAGGGTCCAAAGCGACTGATATCTTAGAGATAAGAGACTCTATTTATGTTCGGATACAAGATCTAGGAAGACAAGCTGTAAATATTGCAGAAGAAGTACAAAGCTTTTTGCAAATCAATCAGCTTGATGAAAATTTATTTAGTTATGGCGATCTACCGTGCTATATTCAAAAAGTGTTAAATCAGCGGAGCTTAGTGTTGCCTTCTAAGAGATTATTGAGTCAGGTAGATGGAAGAAGTGAATTTTATCCCAATTCTAAAAAATCGAAAGCAGAAACAATTTTCAGTGAAGTTCAGGATGAATTAAGAAAGAGAATGAGCGATTTTTTCCAATGGATTGAAGATAACTTTCCTTATTATCATTTGGCCAAATTGATCCTCAGAGACATTCATGCTCTGGCAGTAGTAAGCGAAATTGAAAATAAGCTTGAAGAGATTAAACAGCAAACTAATCGTTTGCCCATTGCAGAATTCAATAAAATTATCAGCGATTATCTAGAAAACCAGCCAGCAGCTTTTTTATACGAGAAGATAGGCGTACGCTATCGTCATTATTTCATTGATGAATTTCAGGACACTTCAGTTTTACAGTGGAAAAATTTGATCCCACTCATCAATAACGCTATTTCCTCGGGGGGTAATGTCTTGCTAGTAGGAGATGCCAAACAGGCTATTTATCGATGGAGAGGAGGAGATGTAAATCAGATTTTAGATCTCATAGGTGATAGTGAAGCGTCAAACAAAATAGATATAGCAGGTGCAAAAAAACAACTATATGAAAGACAAAACCTCACTTTGGAGGAAAATTATCGCAGTTATCAAAATATAGTTGATTTTAACAATCAATTGTTTGGATTGGCAGGGGCTAATCTCCCAGCAATACGACATCAACGTTTATTCGCAAAAGCTGCACAACGAACTAAGAGAAAGCAAGAAGGGTATGTAAATTTAACCTTGCTCAATTACAATAAAGATAATCCTGATATATATATAAAACAACAGTGTGAAAATTGTCTTCAAATAATAAGAAACGCAATCCAAAAAAGAGGTTATCAATTAAAAGACATTGCTATCCTTACTCGTGCAAAGCAGGAAGCAGTTATCTTGTTTGAGTTTTTAATAGAGAATGATGTAGATGTGGTAAGTGAGCAAAGTTTGATGATAGATCAATCTACAGAAGTAAAAGCGATAATATCCTTTTTCAGAATACTGGTATGGCCTGATGATTATAAAGGGCGGATAGACTTTTTAGAGTATTTATGGGCTACAGCTATAGAAAAATATGAAGATAAGCACGATTTCCTTAAAGCCTTTTCGAAAGCTAATTATCGGGATTTGGAACTCTTACTAGAGAGTGTTTTCCCAAACTTTTCTTTCGCCAAGTATACCGGCCAGTCATTGCTAAATAAAACCTATCTATTATTACACGAATTGAAAATCAATTACATGGAGGATTCATATTTGTTGACCCTTCTGGATAAAATTCAGGAATTTGACCTAAAAAATGAGAGAGGTGAAGCTTCCTTTTTACGTTGGTGGGATGACAATGGTTACGAAATATCAGTTTCCTTACCCGAAGATCTCAATGCTTTGAAAATGATGACGATTCATAAAGCAAAGGGCTTGGAATTTCCTATTACAATTCTCGCTTTTGCAGATTGGCAAGCTGCCAAAGAGCAAGAAAGCACAGCTTGGGTATCATTAAACCAAAACGAGTTTGAAGGTTTAGCTGTAGCTAAGGTTCCATTAAGCTCGGCGGACCTAGATTTTACATATCAGAATTATCAGAAGACGTATCGTACTAATAAAGAAAATATCTACCTCGATAATCTTAACCTTTTATATGTAGCATTAACCCGAGCAGAAAAAGAACTATACATTTTAGGTAGTACTGGGAGGAAAGATGACAAAGAAAGAGTGACCATCTATTTTGAAAATTACTTCCAAAATAACACTATTAAAGGCAGAAGCTTCAAATTGGGAAAACCCGTAATTAATTCTCAATTAACAAAGTCTGGAGAAACCCCAACTCAGAAGAGCTATGAAAATGCATTATGGACAGAAAATCTAACAATTAGCGTCAACTCTCCTCAAAACTGGAATAAAACAGAGGCTCGCTTTAAAGGGTCTATGCTCCATGAGATAATGGCTTTTATCAAAATACCTGAGGACAAAAATAAAGCTATAGACTTAGCGATAGCTAAAGGAATAATAGAGTTAGAAGAACGAGAAGAAATAGAAAATTTGATAGATTCTATTTTGCATAATTCTAAATTACACAGATACTACGAAAACAAGTACGACGTCCTGAATGAAAGAGACATTTTAATTCCGATGGCCATGAAAAGTCGTCCTGATCGAATAGTTTTTGAAAATGGAAAAGCACATGTGATTGATTATAAATATAGTCTTGAGCAAAACAAACATCGTAAGCAGGTGGAAGCTTATATGCAAAGCTTAGTTGAAATGGGATATCAGCAAGGCGATCATGTTCTAGTATATCTAGGGGAACCTGTTAAAGTAGAAAAGTGGTAATTATATTTGTGCAACACTATATAAACAAAACGAGATGCATGAAACCTTAAAAACACATTTACAGATCGAAATCGAAAAAATAAAAATGTTGGGGCTTTATAAAAAAGAACGGATAATAACCGGAAAACAGGGGACAGAGATAGAAATAGAAGGAGATAAAAAGGTGTTAAACTTTTGTGCTAATAACTATCTCGGGCTTTCATCTCATCCCAAGGTGATTAAAGCGGCCAAGAAGACCTTAGAGAATTATGGTTTTGGGATGTCTTCCGTCCGTTTTATCTGTGGCACACAGGATATTCACAAACAGTTAGAAAGAAAAATAGCCAATTTTTTAGGAATGGAAGATACCATTCTTTACGCTGCTGCCTTTGATGCCAATGGCGGAGTGTTTGAACCTTTCCTTACGGCTGAAGATGCTATCATTTCTGATTCTTTAAATCACGCTTCTATTATCGACGGAGTTCGTTTATGCAAAGCTCGAAGTTTCCGCTACAACAATAATGATATGGTAGACCTGGAAGAAAAGCTTAAAGAAGCTCAAAGCGTGAGTCGTTTTTGCAGTATTGTTACCGATGGGGTTTTCTCTATGGATGGCTATGTAGCTCAACTCGATAAAATATGCGATTTAGCCGAAAAGTATAATGCCTTGGTTGTGGTTGATGAATGCCATGCCACTGGTCTTATTGGTAAAACTGGCAGAGGTACTCATGAGCTAAAAAATGTAATGGGCCGCATTGATATTATAACCGGAACTCTTGGCAAAGCTTTAGGCGGAGCAATGGGAGGGTTTGCTAGTGGAAGAAAAGAAATCATAGAAATCTTACGTCAACGCTCCCGCCCCTATCTTTTTTCTAATTCTCTGGCTCCATCCATAGTAGGTGCTTCAATTGCAGTTTTTGATTTACTTAGTGAAACTACTGAATTGCGTGATAAATTAGAATATAACGTCAACTATTTTAAAAAGAATATTAAATCTGCAGGTTTTGACGTTAAAGATAGTGATTCAGCAATAGTCCCTATTATTGTGTACGATGCAACTCTTTCTCAACAGTTTGCCGACCATTTACTAGAAGAAGGTATTTATGTGATTGGTTTCTTTTACCCGGTAGTACCCAAAGGTCAAGCTCGCATCAGAGTTCAGTTGTCAGCTGCACACGAGCAGGAACATTTAGACAAAGCAATTGCTGCTTTTACCAAGGTAGGCAAAAAATTCCATATTATCTGATCTTTTGGAAACGTTACCTAAAACTCCGAATAACTATTGTTTTGTCATAAGCTTCACCTCCTTTTTGTTCTTTATTCGCTTAGTCCTCAAATTAGGTTTCGTCTACCATCTATTTTCCCTCCAGATTTGAAAGTTCGATTAATAGAATCCTTGATTATAGAAAGATGGCTAATTAGAAAATTACAAATACATCAGAATTATTAAGTACGGGTCAATATCCCGTTTCCATCTCTTCTTCTTTAATGGGAACTGTTTGTGGAATAAAATCATCTTTCGCACCGGGCTTGCTGTAATCGTATGCCCAACGATGTACGTGAGGAATTTTCTCTGGCCAATTGCCGTGCATGTGTTTTACTGGGGCGGTCCATTCTAAGGTGTTGGATTTCCAAGGGTTTTGCTCAGTTACCTTACCTCGGAACATACTGTAGAAAAAGTTGAAGATAAATATTATCTGTGCAATACCTCCTGTTATAGCAAAAACGCTGATCAATACGTTGATATCCGCTAAGTCATCAAACATAGGGAAAGCGGTATTGGTGTAATATCTGCGGGGTAAACCAGCCATGCCCAGAAAGTGCATAGGGAAAAATACACCATAGGCTGACACAAAAGTGATCCAGAAATGGACATATCCCAAAGCTTTATTCATCTTGCGGCCATACATCTTAGGGAACCAATGGTATACTCCTGCAAACAAACCAAAGATGGCAGAAAGTCCCATTACGATGTGAAAGTGAGCTACTACAAAATAGGTATCGTGTACATTAATGTCCAAGGCATTATTTCCTAGTATCAAACCGGTAAGTCCTCCGGTAATAAAGGTAGACACCAAGCCGATAGAAAAGAGCATAGCCGGGCTGAGCCTTAAATTACCTTTCCAAAGAGTGGTAATGTAATTAAATACCTTTACTGCTGAAGGTACAGCGATCAATAGGGTAGTGAAAGTAAATACTGAGCCGAGAAAAGGGTTCATACCGGTAACAAACATATGATGACCCCACACGATGAAGGATAAAAAGGCTATGGCTAAAAGAGATCCAACCATTGCGCGATATCCGAATATTGGCTTACGGGCATTGGTTGAAATAACTTCGGAAGTGATCCCCAGTGCCGGTAAAATGATGATATAAACCTCGGGGTGGCCCAAGAACCAGAAGAGGTGCTGGTATAAAATGGGATTGCCACCCTCATTGGATAGCAACTCACCTGCCACCATTATATCGGATAAGTAGAAGCTCGTACCCAAACTGCGGTCAAATATCAAAAGTAAAACAGCAGAAAATAACACTGGAAAAGAAAGTACCCCAAGGATAGCCGTAACGAGGAAAGCCCATATGGTAAGGGGTAATCTCGTCATAGTCATGCCTTTAGTACGAAGGTTCAATACGGTAACAATATAATTTAATGCTCCTAATAATGAGGATACAATAAAGAGCGTCATACTTACTAGCCAAAGTGTCATCCCCATGCCTGAACCAAGAATAGCCTGAGGCAAAGCGCTTAATGGGGGATAAACTGTCCAGCCTGCTGAAGCAGGTCCGCTTTCTACGAAAAGGGAAATAACCATCACCAAACTGGAAGAGAAAAAAAACCAATAAGACAACATGTTTAGAAAACCCGAAGCCATATCACGAGCTCCAATTTGCAATGGAATTAACAGGTTGGAAAAAGTACCGCTTAAACCTGCTGTTAATACAAAGAATACCATTATGGTACCATGAATGGTAATTAAGGCTAAATAAATATTGGGATCCATTATACCGTCTGCTCCCCATTTTCCTAGGAGGGTTTCCAGTATGGGCCATTGCTTATCGGGCCAAGCCAACTGCAAACGAAAAAGTAGAGACATGCCAACACCTATAACTCCCATTATCATTCCAGTAAGTAGAAATTGCTTGGCAATTATTTTATGATCCTGACTAAAAACGTATTTGGTCAAAAAAGTTTCTTTGTGATGATGGTTGTGTGCATGTACATCATGTGCCGTCATATCATCTTTTATTTTATATTCTGTTAATGCTTTATAGGGTCATAACCTCAGCAAAAGTTTTTTGTTCATGTAGCCATTTATTAACCTCTTCCTCGGTTTCAACAACCACTTTCATTTGCATGTTATAGTGGGCTGACCCACAAACTTTATTACACAGTAAAATATAATTAAATTCCCAATTGTCATCTCCCTTAACTGCACGTATCTCATTGACATTCTCAACTTTTTTCAGCACATCGGAATTATGCCGCATTTCAGCAGTAGTAATACTTGGCACAAAATGGAATTGGGTATCGATGCCTGGTACACAATTCATCTGAACCTTAAAATGAGGCAAATAGGCTGAATGTATCACGTCCTGACTTCTAAATTTAAATAGAATCGATTTATTTACCGGCAAATGAAGTTCGCTGGTAATGATGTCATCCAATGAATTTACGTCACTAGTGTCTATTCCCAGATTGTTAGCTCCATCAATTATCTTTACATTAGCATAGCCTAAAACGTTATCTTCACCAGAGTAGCGAGCTTGCCAGTTAAATTGTTTGGCATAAATTTCAATTACTATAGGTTCTTTCTTAGAGTTTGGGTTCATTACTTCACTCCAGGTGATCAAGCCATAAAAGATCAAACCTGCTAACACTATTGCGGGAACAGCTGTCCAGAAAAGCTCTAATTTGTTATTATGCTCCATGTAAATCGCTTTGCGCTTAGAGCTACCTCTGAACAGATAAGTAAAACCGAATAACAAAGGCTGGGTTATAAAGAATACTACTATAATCAGCCACATGGAAATGTCCCACAGATTATCAATATCTATCCCATGTAAAGATGCTGATATGGGTAAGAGGGACGACTTATATTTAGTGATCATCCAAAAGAAACTCCCAATCATAAAGATCATAAAGATCAATATCAATATGCCCTGTGTACGATTGTCTCTATCGGTTATAGAAGTGTCATCACTTCCTTTAATTTCTGCTGACAATTCAAAAACCCTCACTATCTGGGCAATAGCCACTAGACCCGATATTCCAATTACAATAATCAGTAAAGTTTCCATTCTTTAACTAGCATTTATATATGATGGTACTTACTTTCCAAGAACATAGGATGATTCTTCTGAACCAATGACGCCTTCGCAAGAGCACTAAACACTACATAAATAAACAGTCCTGTAAAGCCCAGGAAGGTTCCGATATGGACTAAACTAATGTTCCAAAGAGAACCTACAGTTCCAGGCAGGATCATAATGAATACGTTTAACCAGTGTCCGATAATTATAAAAATTCCCGTTACCACAATAAAACCAAAATTTCTTTTTGCACTACGACTCATCAATATTGACATCGGGAATATGAAATTTAGCGTTGCCATTATAAAAAATAAACCCTTATACTCGCCAAGGCGAATCATATAATAAGTTACTTCCTCCGGAATGTTTGCATACCAGATTAGCATGAACTGAGAAAACCATAGATAAGTCCAGAAGATAGAAAAGGCAAATATAAATTTGCCTAAATCGTGAATATGGCTTTCGTTTACCTCTTTGAGGTAACCTTGGTTCTTTAGATAAAGTACAATAAGGGTTAGAATGGTTAAGGAACTAACAAAAATCCCAGAAAAGGTATACCAGCCAAACAAAGTGCTATACCAATGAGTATCGATACTCATAATCCAGTCCCAGGCACTGGTGGAAGATGTTATGGCAAAAAATACTATGAAACCAGCAGAGAAATTACGCATCCTTTTCCACTGAGCGATTGCATCAACACCTTTATCCATTTTAAAAGACATTCTACGGAGTAGCATAGCTCCTCCAACCCAGCCAATCAAATAAATAATAGTCCGAAACAGGTAGAAGGGTTTATTCAAGTAAGCTTCTTTTCCAGCAACGATCTCATCATAGTGGGGTGATTCGGGATCCATAACACCTTCTTCCATCCAGTGCCAAAGATGATTGTCGCCGATGTGATAAATTCCGGTTACTATCAATGCTAACATGATGATCATAGGAACGATCAAAAACTGCGACATGGCTTCCATAATTCTCAAGATTAGAGTAGCCCAACCTGCTTGAGTAGCATATTGAATGGCTAAGAAGAACAAAGCTCCTAAAGCAATTGCCAAAAAGAAAAAATTGTTTACCATCAGATTAGCCCAGGACTTATTCTTCATCTGGCGGTGTAGATGTTCGGTATCTACGTGGCTGGAATCCATGTTTTCGTTATAGTGATTGTTTTCTGGTAGGGCCCTCGAAGCGCCTTTATGATAAATGTAATTGTCTTTCAGTTCTTCAAAATATTCAGAGCTATGATGGTCAATGTGATGTTCTTCTTCATGATGGTCATTATGGCTGTCGTCTGCAAAAAAACTTGCCACCACTGATATCACTCCGATGAGGATCAGCACAAATGACAATATTTTTACTCCGCGAGTAAATTCAAACATTTTTCGATTTATTAAAAACTTATTTCTAATTCTGTTGCTCCTTCATTACCTCAGCCTTATTGGTCTTAGTGGCAACTGCAGCATTAGTTTTTCTTGTCTCTTCACCTTCATCAGTTAAAGCTCTTCTTAGGTTCAACACATGGTAAGCAATTTTCCATCTCTCTTCGGGCGTAACCTGAGAAGCATGAGATCCCATTACTCCTTTACCATAGGTTATCACGTGAAAAATAGATCCCATATTAATATCACGGTCTACGTAAGAGGGAATCCCCAAGAATTTGTCTCGCTTCATCAATATACCTTGTCCATCGCCTTTCTCGCCATGACAAGGAGAACAGTAAATACCATATAGCTTAGCGCTTTCCATCAATGTAATAGAATCTGGCTTAATACTGGAGGGTACTTTAAGATTGGCTTTTGCAAGTTCATAGCCTTTGACTGAAGAGGAATAATTTTGATAAGTCATAAAACCACGGGGGACAGTTCCATCTACAGGTTTACGAGCTGAAAGGCTATCGACAAATTGACCATAAGCCTGATATGCCTCAAGGGCAGGACCTCTGTACATGTCTGGCATGTATTCCCAGCCTGGAGATTGTTCACTGCCACAGGAACTGAGGAAAATATTATTCATTCCCAACAAAAACAACAGAGCGAAATTTTTTTTTCTAAGCCTCTTCATTGGGGGTCTCACTTATTTCAATGGCTCCAGTCTCTTTTAGAATAGACATTAGTTCTTCTTTATCACCGGTAAGCTCCACTTCCATTAGGAATTTATCGTCTGTAGTCCTAGGGTCGGGATTAACGGGCTTTCTTCCAGGATAAATACCATTGCGCACAAAAAGAGTCCACACCATAAGGTGAGCGGCAAAGAATACAGTTAATTCAAACAGAATAGGCACAAAAGCTAGCATATTGTATCCCCATGAAAAACTGGGTTTCCCTCCTATGTTCATTGGCCAGTCCACGATCATCATACCGTAAGTGATGAAAATAGCAGTAGCTAATCCCAATAAACCGTATAGAAAAGCTGCTGTGCCAATACGGGTTGGAGCTAATCCCATGGCATGATCCAAACCATCAATTGGAAAAGGTGAGTATATCTCTTCAATGTGATATCCTTTTGATCGGACGTCTTTTACGCCTTTTAGCAAATCGTCATCGTCCTCGTAAAGAGCCTTGATGATTACTTTGTGATCAACAGTCTTATTCATGCTTGTCGTGTAATTTTTTATAGCTATCTCCTGATGATTTCAAAATAGTTTTCAACTCCGCTTGAGCAATTACTGGGAAGGTGCGCGCATACAACAAGAAGAGTGAGAAGAAGAAACCTACGGTTCCAATGAAAATACCCACATCCACAAAAGTGGGTGAGAACATGCTCCACGAAGAAGGTAAGAAATCGCGGTGCAAAGAGGTAACAATAATTACAAAACGCTCAAACCACATTCCTATATTGACTACAACAGAGATAAAGAAGGTAAACATTAAGTTGGTTCTCAATTTTTTAAACCACATGAGCTGAGGGCTGAGTACATTACAGATCATCATACTCCAGTAAGCCCACCAATAAGGTCCGGTGGCACGGTTAAGAAAGGCATATTGCTCGTATTCCACACCACTATACCAAGCAATAAACAGCTCAGTAATGTAAGCCACTCCTACAATGGAACCGGTTAGTATAATAATGATATTCATCATCTCGATGTGTTGATTGGTAATATATTGTTCCAGTTTAAACACCTGGCGAACGATGACCAGCAAAGTTTGCACCATGGCAAAGCCCGAAAAGATTGCGCCGGCAACAAAGTAAGGTGGAAAGATAGTGGTATGCCAGCCAGGTATTACCGAAGTGGCAAAATCCATAGATACAATGGAATGTACTGAAAGTACCAGTGGGGTTGCTAAACCGGCTAATACCAAAGAAACTTCTTCGAAACGCTGCCAATGCTTCACCGTACCGCCCCAGCCAAAACTCAATATTTTATAAATATGTTTCTGAACCGGCTTCACGACACGGTCGCGAAGCATAGCAAAATCGGGAATAAGACCTACGTACCAAAAAACCAACGATACGGTAAAATAAGTTGAGATAGCAAATACATCCCAAAGAAGAGGAGAATTAAAGTTTACCCAAAGTGAACCAAACTGATTGGGAATAGGAAGTACAAAATGAGCTGTCCAAATTCGTCCCATATGTATAGCGGGGAACAGTGCTGCCTGAATCACCGAAAATATAGTCATTGCTTCCGCTGAGCGGTTAATAGACATTCTCCATTTCTGACGGAATAGTAAAAGAATAGCCGAGATCAAAGTTCCTGCGTGACCTATGCCGACCCACCAAACGAAATTGGTAATATCCCAGGCCCAGCCTACAGTTTTATTGAGACCCCAGGTACCAATACCTACGCCTATAGTATAAAGAATACATCCTATTCCCCAAAAAAAAGCAATAAGGGCCAGTATAAAAGCAAACCACCAAGATCGGGGAGCCTTAGTTTCTATCGGACGGGATACATCAACAGTAATATCGTGATAGCTTTTATTACCTTTAATCAGAGGTTCTCTTATGGGAGCTTCGTAATGCATTCTAACTCTTTTTTAAGCCCTATTTCTAACCCTGGTTTGATAAAATACGGAAGGTTGGGTTCCTATTTCTTCCAGCAAGTGATACATTCGCTTGTCTTGCTTTAATTTAAACACCTGACTTTCTTTATCGTTTATATCTCCAAATACAATGGCTCCAGTATCACAGGCGTTTTGGCAAGCGGTTTTTACATCCCCATCTTCCAGTTTTCTTCCAGCTTTCTTAGCTTCCAGCTTACCTAACTGAATACGCTGGATACACAGTGAACACTTTTCCATAACTCCACGGCTACGTACAGTAACATCAGGATTTAGTACCATACGGCCTAAATCATCGTTCATAGCATAATTCACGCCAAAACGATCTTCATTATCGTGATAGAGGAACCAATTGAACCTACGTACTTTATATGGACAGTTATTAGCACAGTAACGGGTACCGATGCACCGATTGTAAGCCATATGATTCAATCCTTCTGCACTGTGAGTAGTAGCAGCCACTGGACAAACTGTTTCACAGGGAGCATGATTACAGTGCTGACACATTACAGGTTGGAAAAACATTTCCGGACTTTCTGAAGGATGTTCCATTTGAGCAAATTTCTCAATGGTCCTCAGGTTTTCTTTTTTAGCCTTTTCTTCTGTCATATCGCTGCTATAATAGCGATCAATACGCAACCAGTGCATATCCCGATGCCTACGTACTTCTTCTTTTCCTACTACAGGCACATTATTTTCTGAATGACAAGCAATAACACAAGCTCCACAACCATTACAGAGGTTGAGGTCAATAGACATATTCCACATATGTCCCATCTCGTGATCAAAATCATCCCATAGATTAGTTTTTTCGGAAGCTAAAGGTCCTTTATATGTTTCAAAAGTAACCTCTTGGTTCCAGCCATCGCCATTTTCGGACGATGGCGGTTTATTGAGATAGGTATCTAAATTCGTTTCGTTTACAATCTTGCGTCCCATCATAGTATGTGCTAGCTGGACACAGGCAAATTCATGTATGCCTTCGGTTTTCTCTATGCTTACCCCACTGGCACTGTGTTGTCTATTTATTAATACAAAAGCATTTTTCCCCACCCCATCAGCAGCTTTACCGACTCCATTTCTCCCATAGCCAATCGCTAAGCCAATAGTGCCATGTGCCTGACCTGGCTGAATAAATATCGGAACATTTTCCAAGGTCTTACCATTTACGGTAACCTTTACCATGCTTCCGTTAAGGGCTCCATTGGACTCATTCCAGTTTGTGAGATCCTGCTCCAGGGCATCTACAGCAGAAATGGTGAGGTAATTATCCCAGCTAACACGGGTGATTGGATCGGGCAATTCCAATAGCCAGGGATTATTAGCTTGGTCACCAATTCCCATTCCAACTTTTTGGTAGAACTGTATCTCAAAACCTGTATTAGCAACTTTAGCTAAATTTTGAGACGAAGTATTTAAATCAAATTTAAAATCTTCTCTATCATTATTGTTTAGAGTGTTTTCAATATTAACTAAAAGTCTGTCGGATTCTGTTTCTCTTATACTTGTACCCGTTTTAAAAACACCATCGTGAAGAGCTTGTTTCCAATCTTTTCCACCCAGGATATTTTGTTCCCAGTTAGTAGATAAATAATCGTAATAAGTTTCTGTTTTTCCGCTCCAAGTCATTAAACAATCTTCCATTTGACGGGTATCAAAGAGCGGATAGATAACTGGCTGTTGCAAGCTATATGCTCCATCAACCGGCATGGCATCCCCCCAACTCTCAAGATAATTATGGCGGGCACAAACGTATTTTACCTTTTGAGCCGTTTCATCATTCTTTTCAGAAAAGTAAATGGTGGTTTCTACTTTCCTCAGGCCTTTTACAAAGTTATCGTCATTAGCCCAATGATAAGCTGGGTTTAGATTGTGGATAAAAAGAGCCCCTACTGCACCGCTGTTCATATCAGAAATTAGCTGTTCCATTTCAGCATCACTGCCCTGACGGAAGTAAGCTCGGTTATCATAATCTATAGTATTACCAGTATTACCTAAAAGTTTATTGACCCCAATGGTGATAGTCTCAATATCTATATTATTGCTACCAGAAATTACCAAGCCATTCTTGCCGGCTTTTATTAATTCAGCAGCGGTATGCTTTGTTTGAGCCGACAATTCAGTTTTACCTCCTGGAAGGGTAGTCGCTCCCTTTGCTTTAGCAATTTCGTTGTATAAGGCTACCAAAGAATTACCTATTGCGGATGGCTTCAGTTTGTAGCGTCTATCAGCATTACTTCCGGTCAGACTCACATTAGCTTCAAACTGCAGATGACGCGACATATTTTTGCCAGGAACTCTGCGTTTAGCATAGTCAGCACGTACATTCTGACCTATCCAATCTCCTAGAAAATCAGCTTCAAAACTTACAATTACATCGGCATTCTGCAATTTATAAGTTGGTAAAGCTCTTTTTCCAGTGATTGATTCAATAGCGTCTAGTTTGCCGGAATATGAAAAAGCATCGCAAGTAACATGTTTGAAATTAGTAAACTGAGCACCAAATTCTTCGATCAGTTTTTTAGTGGTAGGGCTTAGTATGGTAGAGGTGAGAAATACTATGTGCTTTTCACTAATGGCTACGTTGTTTAGGTCCTTGCGCAATTGTTCATCAATATTGCTCCAGTCAGTTTTTTTTCCGTTAATTAATGGACTATGTAGACGGGTGGTATCATAAAGGTTAAGCACTGAAGCATGAACACGGGCATTGGCAGTGCCATTGATGTTTGCCATGTTATTGTGCTCTACTTTAATTGGTCTTCCTTCACGGGTTTTAATTAAAATAGAAGCATAATCATGTCCGTTGTCAAAAGTAGTGGCATAATAGTTGGGGATTCCTGGAATCACTTCTTCAGGAGCTACGACATAGGGAATAGATTCTATGACAGGCGTTTCACAGGCAGCCAAGGTAGCAGCAGCTGTGGAAAATCCCATGAGTTTTAAAAAGTCTCTTCTACTAGTAGCAATGCCCTCCAGTTTCGCTTTATCTTGCAGAAATTCGTTAACAGGAAGCTTTTCTGCAAACTCATTTCCACACATTTTCTGCACTTTTTCCGGGTTTATTAGCTCTTCTATTCCTCTCCAGTATTTTTTGTTTTTTGCCATTATCGTTTAGTAAAGATTTTCTGATTAGTAGTGGCACTTGCCGCATTCCAAGCCTCCGATCATTTCAACGGTGATTTTCGCATTAGCTCCATACTTTTTTTTGAGATGTTCGTGCATTTCTGTATAGTAATCGTTATTTTCTACCTGTACCTGAGTTTCGAGGTGACAGTTGATACACCAATCCATAGTTAAAGAAGAATACTGATAAACTTTCTCCATTTTTTGTACTGGGCCATGACAAGTCTGACAAGCTATTTGACCTGCAGTTACATGTTGGGAATGATTAAAGTAAGCCAAGTCAGGTAGATTATGTATGCGTACCCATTTAATGGGTTTTTGCTCGTAGCCTTCTATGTATTTGACTTGGTTAGGATCATAACCTACAGCTGCATATATTTTGGCTATTTCTTCTTTTCCATATTTAGGTCCTTCCTGAATGTACATGTGACAATTCATGCATATATTTGCAGAGGGAATGATGGAGTACTTCCCTTTTTGAGCCCCGTAATGACAGTAATTACAATCGATCTGATTGTCTCCTGCGTGTAGCTTGTGGGAAAACTTAATCGGCTGTTCCGGTTGGTAATTCTGATGAACGCTTATGTTCATTAAGCCATAATACAATTGCTGGGTAAATATAATTCCTACTATAATGGTTAAGAGGGTCAATATCCTTCGACTTTTGAGAGCTAGACGAGTAGTATTTTTGACATCTTCTAGTATGGTGGAAGTGGACTCACCTTTAACTTGCTTAAGGGTATTTTTAACCTTTGCCATGAGAATAATTATAAACAGGAGTATTCCACCGAGAATAAGCAGAAGCACAGTATTGTCATCTTTCGCTACTTGTACGGTAGCGGGTTCAGCTTCTGTACCCCGATCTTTAGGCTTGTCTCCCTCTATGGTATAGGCTAAAATGTCCATGATGTCGCTTTCTGAAAGATTAGGGAAAGCAGTCATCATGGAACCGTTGTATTCTTCAAAAATGGCTATCGCCTCTGCATCGCCATTGGTGCGAAGCTTTTGATTATCAGATATCCATTTAATAAGCCAGTCCGTAGTTCTTCTCTCTGTTATACCTGTCAAAGCAGGTCCAATCATTTTACGATTCAGTTGATGACATGAAGCACAGTTTATTTTGAATATTTTCTTCCCGTTTTCAACATCACCCTGTATCTCTTGGGCAGTAGCATAGAGCACAGAAAAAACAAATAATAAGAATAACAATGACTTAGAGGATTGCTCAAATAAAAGACGCTTCATTGTCAATAACTATAGTGAGAATAGCTTATCGTATTTCGGCGGCAAATTTATAACATAAAGCTACTTGAAGTAGTCGAGATCATCTCTTGGCTCAGTTATATATTATTCCAGATAACTTAGTGATAAACTTATCGATTGATATTAGAGACATTATCTTTGTCTTGAAATTTTTGGTATGAAATCAGTTTTTTGCATAACAGTAATTATGTTCCCTTTGGTACAAAATTTTGTTTTTGCTCAAGATGAAATAGCTGCAAAAGGCAATCTGAGAATTGTGGCGGAACCGGGGATCAATGAGTTATATGAAAGATATATTCATCAAAATAAGTCCCATCCTGAAACAGAAGGGTACCGCATTCAAGTATACAATGGCAGGAAAACTGATTGTATGAATGTCAGTTCCCGTTTTATATCTACTGTTCCTAACACGGCAATTTACTGGTTATACGAAGCACCTGAATATAAGATCCAAGCTGGTGATTTCAGAACTCGTTTGGAAGCAGAAAAATTCTTGCAACAAGTACAGAAAGAGTTTTCAGGCATCTTTGTAGTGAAGACTAAAATAAAATTTCCCAAACTAAGCCGATCGGAAGACTCTCAATAAAATAAAAGACTTCGCTTTAAAGTTCTTTATTGGGTAAATTCCTTTCTTTCCATACTACTAATCCCTTAAGATGATGAGAAACTAGAAAGAGAATACCTTTGTGATCGACTGAGAATTAAGCGGGATTATTCTCTTACTTTGGCAATTGGGATGTTATCTGTATGAAATAGATGGGCAGAAGGCGGTGTTCTAGAGAAGATGCTCATGGCTTTGCAAAAGGGAAGAATAAAGTAAGGGAGTTGTCTTTTGACAGCACAACGTTCAAAGTATATCCGGAAAGTAGGGAGATTGTATTATATTAAGAGGGCAGGCAATCCATCGGAAGATGGATCTGGGGGAGGGGGAACAACAACAAGGATTTATCTGGTTGTCGCAGATGTTAAAACGACTACAACATTTAGCTTATCATCTAGCAATGTTACGGGATGCTGGTGTAGAAGGCCAGTTGTTGGAAAGATTTTAAGGGAAATGAGATCAGACAGCTGGGTCTTGATTTGTTCTTTCAAAAACGATAAACTCGATTGATACTCAGGCAAAGGTTTGTCTATCTTTGTGTTCATGAAAAAGTGTTCCCCAAAGGATTTTATATTAGAGTTCATAGCTGATTATAAAGCTATGACTGCCAAGGAGCAGAGAAAGATAATTGCACAACTGCTGGAAGACCAACCTGTAATGAGAGGTTATATTATTAGCTTGGCAGATGATTTTTCAGAGAGCGAGCATGGAGCTATTGGTAGATTCGGTTGTGATTTTGATCAATGATTTTGTAGCGATAGACATACCGGTTGAATACGGTATCTCATCAAATGACAGGAAAAGTAATTCGTGAAAGAGTAAATGGGTACGAAGAAAAAGCTCAAACTAATCAACTGGACTCAAAAGGTATGAAAGATATGCCCGATAGTTCAGTGGTATTTAAAGGTTTGTACAACCATGCTCTCTTTAAGTCTAATTTATCAAAAGGAAATCTTCAGTTCATACAAAACTTCAGTATAGCTCTGGATACCGTCATTTCTATGATAGAGCGTTCAACCACCGCATTTTTAGAATAGAAAAACCGTGAAAACGGCTGAACAAATAATTGACCACATGTATACTAACGATGCTTTTAGCCAGTGGTTAGGCATAGAGCGGCTGGAAGAAAAAATCGGATATTGCAAATTGCGAATGCAAATAAGGAAAGAAATGACCAATGGATTTCAAATAGCTCATGGTGGGATTGCTTACTCTATAGCCGATAGTGCTCTGGCCTTTGCTAGCAACAGCGCTGGTATCCAATCAGTGAGTATAGAAACCTCCATTTCGTATACCAAACCCTTCAGAGTTGGTGATGTCGTTATCGCAGAGGCCAAAGAATTGTCACAAACCAACAAGATAGGGATATATGAAGTAAGAGTTACTAATCAAAAAAAAGAATTAGCTGCTCTTTTCAAAGGAACGGTTTATCGTACTGGAAAACAGTGTTAATTAGCGTGGTCAAAAATCTTTGATCTTGGTAATTATGCTTGGTAATTATGAAGGAAACTTATATCATAGACGGAATCAGAACTCCCATAGGAAATTTTGGAGGAAATTTGGCATCAGTAAGAACAGATGATTTAGCTGCTCATGTAATTCAAAAATTGGTAAAAAGGCATCCTAATCTTGACCTTGAAAAAATTGACGATGTCATAATAGGTTGCGCCAATCAGGCTGGAGAAGACAACCGCAATATAGCTCGTATGGCCTTGCTTCTGGCAGGTTTGCCCTTTACTGTACCTGGAGAAACGGTTAACCGCTTATGTGCTTCGGGAATGTCAGCCACCGTCCAAGCTTTTCGAGCAATAAGAAATAATGATGGAGACCTGTTTATTTCTGGAGGGGTAGAAAACATGACCCGTGGACCCTATGTGATAAGCAAGCCCTCCAAGGCTTATGGGACTGATTCTAAAATGTACGATTCTAGCTTTGGCTGGCGCTTTGTAAATCCGAAAATGTTTAAACGCTATGGCACTGATTCTATGGGCGAAACCGCCGAGAATTTGGTTGAATTATACCATATCAGTCGCGAAGACCAAGACACTTTTGCTTACTTAAGTCAAATAAAGGCCGCTAAGGCTCAGAGTAAGGGGCGACTGGGTAAAGAAATTACCGCAATAGAAATTCCTCAGCACAAGGCGAGGCCTATTATTTTTGATAAGGATGAATTTGTTAAACCGGCTACTACTCCCGAGGTATTGAGCAAATTAAAGGCTGCCTTTAAAAAAAACGGTAGTGTTACAGCAGGGAATTCCTCGGGTTTAAGTGATGGAGCTGTTGCCTTGTTAATAGCCTCAGATGAAAAAATAAAACAAAACACCTTCAAGCCTTTGGCTAGAGTAGTATCTATGGGGGTGACAGGAGTGGAGCCTCGAATTATGGGTATAGGTCCCGTACATGCCACTCAAAAAGCCTTAAATAAAGCAGGTCTTTCTTTGAATGATATGGATATCATCGAAATCAATGAGGCTTTTGCAGCTCAAGTGCTTGCCTGTACCCGAGAAATGGATCTGGAAGATAAAGATGAACGTATCAACCCTAATGGAGGAGCTATTTCATTGGGTCATCCCTTAGGCATGACTGGAGCCAGACTGATTCAGACAACTGCTCTTCAGTTACAGGAAACAGGTAAAAGATATGCCCTGTGCACCATGTGCACAGGTGTGGGACAAGGATATGCTGTGATTTTAGAGAGGACATGAATATGATCTACAAATTTAGAGAATTTAAAGCTCCGTTACCCATCTCAGTTCTTTTATTCATAAGACAGCATCTGTAATTGGCGATGTGAGGGTTTACGCTCACATGGAGCATGGAATTAATATCAGCCGCAATTGTCTAGTAGGGATGAATGCCATGCTGATGGATAAGGTAGAATTAAGGTGAAGAGTCAATCGTGGATGCATTAGCTTTCATTAAAAGCGGAACAATAATATGTTTTTGTAGTCTAGGTAATGAAGTACTCCTGCGGATAGTTAAACAGGTTAGCGATGATATGCTGACTTGGAAAAACAGAAAGAACCAAGTTGTATAAACAACTTCTCAAAAACGCTTTTTGAGAAGTTTAAAAAATGCAAACCAATGCAAAAAGATAGATAAAAACCGACCTAAAAACAAATCGTAATTACAACCCATGGCCAAAAATTCGAGAAAATAAAACTAACTAATTTACAATCTCGTGAAATATTTATGGACAAATCTTTTTGGATGATAATAAAAAACTACCCCTTCGAAGGAATTTTACAATATGTGTTTTCACTAAAGAGAAAGCAAAAGAATCTGGCAAATAGATTTGGCCATAAAGACAGACTGCCCAATAATCGAAATGCATTTCTGACGGGTAATCAGGAGGAGTTTAATGCGGCGTTTAATCTTTTAGCATTTTCCTATCTTTGCGGGTTTTCATAAAAAAAAAAGTATGCGACATATTCAGAACTATGTTTTAGGTGAATGGGTAAATGGCAAGGGAGAAGAATTTAAAGCCTGTGATGCTATTACAGGCAAGCTCATTGGTATAGTTTCGAGTAAAGGTTTAGACTATGAAGCCATTTTAGAGCATGGCCGTAAAAAAGGTGGCCCTATCTTACGCAAAATGAGCTTTCAGGAAAGGGGACGTATGGTTAAAGCTTTAGCCCTTCATCTTATTTCGGTGAAGGAAAAGTTCTATGAATTGAGTTATGCTACTGGGGCTACCAAGACTGACAGTTGGATAGATATAGAAGGCGGTATTGGAAATCTTTTTGCCAATGCCTCATTGCGCAAACAGTTCCCCAATCTACCTTATTATGTAGATGGGCAATACGCTCCTCTCTCTAAAGCTGGAACCTTTATCGGTCACCATATAATGGTCCCCAAGCGTGGAGTAGCTGTACATATCAATGCCTTTAACTTTCCAATTTGGGGAATGTTAGAGAAAATAGCCGTGAACCTCATGGCAGGAGTTCCAGCTGTAGTTAAACCATCGGAATTCACCTCTTACTTGACGGAGTTAATGACCCGGGAGATTATAACTTCTGGTATTTTACCTGAAGGTTCATTACAATTGGTTACTGGTTTAGGACATGGCATTATCGATCATGTGCAAACAGGAGATACTGTAACCTTTACGGGAAGTGCTGCCACCGGGAAAAAACTACGAGCACTACCTCACATTATTGAGCGTTCTGTAAATTTTAATCTAGAAGCTGACTCATTGAATGCTTCAGTATTAGGACCTGATGTGAAACAGGGCATGCGCGAGTTTGATATTTTCATCAAGGAAGTATACCGGGAGATGATAACTAAAGCAGGTCAAAAATGTACGGCTATACGGAGGGTATTGGTGCCTGAGGAAAAAGTGGAGGCAGTTCAAAAGGCACTTTCAGTTCGCCTGAAAAAAACGGTTATTGGCAATCCCCGGGTAGAAAGCGTTTGTATGGGTTCGCTGGCCAGTGCCGTTCAGGTAGAACGCCTTCGTGAAAATGTAGAAAACCTCATGCTGAGCCAGCAAGTGGTATATGGCGATATGGATAACTTTCAAGTACTGGGTGCCGACCGCAGGAAAGGAGCCTTCTTTAGCCCAATCCTTTTCTACAATAATGATCCTTTCAAAAATACTGACGTACATGAAATAGAAGCCTTTGGCCCCGTATCGACCATTCTTCCGTATAAAAGCTTAGACGAAGCAATCGAGTTGGCCAACATGGGCAAAGGCTCTTTGGTATCATCTATCATAACAACTGATGATAAAATAGGATGCCAATTTGTTGTGGAAGCCGCTCATATGCATGGCAGGATAATGATCTTAAATGCTAGGTCAGCTAAAGAAAGTACTGGTCATGGTTCACCCATGCCTTTGCTTACTCATGGTGGCCCAGGAAGGGCAGGGGGTGGCGAAGAAATGGGAGGTAAACGTGGAATCTTACAGTACCTACAGCGTACCTCCATCCAGGGTCATCCGGAATCCATTACCGAGGTCACTCAAGTGTATCAGCCCGGAGCGAGCCGGCCAGAGGCCAGCCCGCATGTATTTAGACAGCATTTTGAAGAGCTAAAGGTGGGCGATACGGTATATACTCATAAACATACTTTGACCGATGCCGATATAGCTAATTTTGCCCAGATAAGTGGTGATAATTTCTATGCGCACGTAGATGTTACTTCTTTAGAGGAGACTATCTTTGAAGGTAAAGTAGCACATGGTTATTATATACTTTCCAAAGCGGCCGGAATGTTTGTGGAACCCAAAAAAGGACCTGTATTGCTCAACTACGGAATTGATGAGTGCCGCTTTATTAAGCCCGTTTATCCGGGAACGACCATCGGCGTTAAGCTCACCGTTAAGGAAAAAATAGGCCAGGAGAAGAAAAGCAAAGACGATATTGCTAAGGGCATTGTAAAATTCAATGTTGATGTATATGATGAAACAGGAGAAACCGTGGCTCTAGCTACCATTCTTACCATGGTTAAAAAGTTAGATCAATCATCCTAATGATGAATCACTGAAAGGAAGTGAACCCTGACCCGCAAAAAGGTTGAATAGTGTCTAAAACTGTAAACCAAGGAGATGTTTCCATCCAAATAGAAGATGGAGTTGCTCATATAGAATTTTTCCATCCGCTAAGTAATTCTCTTCCGGGAAAGCTATTGGCTAGATTGGCACAAGCCGTTACAGAAGCTGGTGATAATGGTGAAGTAAAGATCATTGTATTACGTTCTACTGGAGAGCGGGTCTTTTGTGCCGGTGCTTCTTTTGATGAACTTATCTCTATTCGAGATTTTGAAACCGGCAATTTTTTTTTCAGAGGCTTTGCCAATGTAATCAATGCTATGCGCAAATGCCCCAAACTGATTGTTGGACGTATTCAGGGAAAAGCAGTGGGTGGAGGAGTAGGGTTAGCTTCTTCAGTAGATTATTGTTTTGCTACCAAGTTTGCTTCAGTAAAACTTTCGGAATTAGCTCTAGGCATAGGCCCTTTTGTAATTGGCCCTGCAGTAGAGCGCAAATTAGGCTTGGTTGGAATGAGTGAGTTAACCATTAATGCCACTGAATGGAAAGACGCTGTATGGGCTTATCAAAGAGGTTTATACAATCATATTTTTGACACAATAGAAGAAGTGGATCAAGCCATTTCTGAGTTGGTCGATAAATTGAAGGACTCGAATCCCGAGGCGATACGCTTGCTTAAAGAAATTTTTTGGAAAGGCACGGAAAATTGGGATCAGCTTTTGGCTGAAAGAGCTGCTATAAGCGGTAAATTAGTTCTTTCTGACTTTACCCGAAACGCCATACAGGCATTTAAAAAGGAAAGGTCATGACTGGTTTAGAAAGATAATATCTTTGTAAATAATTGTAATTCAATGAAAAATAGGTGCCTAGAACTGAGATCTTTTCAAGAAATGAAAATTTAGAGAAATTTTATATCTGCTCTGTGAAGATCTAGGGCTGTGTAAATAAGCAAATTTAACTCGTGTAAACAGCCATAATAAATGAGTAACAGTCCTAAATATAAATAAAGATTTTAGGGTGATATTATTTCTTTTTTGATTGGTGAAAAAGACCCTTTTGATGTAGAGGGTATTTAAAGGTAAGGAATATCTTATAACATCGTCACGCTGACCAGACATCTACATCCGACAAGTTTGTAATCTCGTCTACTCGTTCTGAACGAAACTCTAATAGCTCCAGAAATTTCCTCTATGTTTTTCTCAAAAAGGTTCTAATTTCTTTTAATATGTGCGATAAGACGAGACAAAGGGTTGGAATGACTAAATGTCTCATCTTGTCGAACTTTTTTCGAGAATCAGTTTTGGGGCTGCGCGTGATTGTGAATAAACTGTTGGTAATCAAAGAATAAAAAAGGCATCTTGATTTATTCAATACAAAGCATTGAATAAATCAAGTAAGTAAAAACCAAACAAAAATGTGATATGAACAGCTCTGTCAAATCATGTGCATAGGCTAAAGGTGTGCGGCCTCTGCTGAAAAATTTTGTCCCGTAGTAGAGATCGATTTTTATAAATTTGTGCAATCATCCAGACTTTTAAACGATTCTTTGTGTATTAAGAAAAGTCATAAGCGAGTTTTTCATATAAAGTCGAAATCTGCTTTCTCCAACATACATCAGCCCCCATTCTTAGTTTACATTTAAGTCTTATCCACTACTATTATTACAAAAACTAAGAGTTACGGTTGATTTGTAAGCGTTTAAAAGAAGACTTAGTCAACTTGATGAACGTCTATTTTGACTTAAAGTTCTTGAACTTCAAATTTGGGAGCACCCTTTGTACCGAACTTATCATAAAAATCAATGAAGTGAAGTTTATAATATTTCCTTTCATGATCTTTGATGATATAGGTTTTATCAGATAGTGTAAGATAGATTCCCGTCTCGTGATCATACCGTTTCCAGTCGTAACCAATACTATTCAGTCCAGATTTAAACTCATATGCTTGAATGTTATCTTTTGTTATTGCAGTAAAATCATTAATTGTATCAATTGCAATCATAACACCGATTCTGTTGAGTAATACTCCTGTTACCAAATAAGGAGTTAATACTGGTTCTTTAAAAATGTGAATATATTGAGTAAACAGAAGATCCCAATCCTTTTTTTGAGGTTCAAATGAAAAAGAGGAATTTGTATTGAAAGAGAAAGCTGTAAAATTGGTAGAAGTGTCTTTATCTAAGGTAATACTTATATCATCTGTATTATCCAAATTGGCTATTCTAAATTTATATTTACCACTCGTTACTTCAGTAATCTTAATTTTTCGATATCCTAAATAAGTGCCTAAATGATCATATCCTCTATTTAGCACATATACTTTGCTTGTATTTCTGTAATCGCCAAATGCTGTACTGTCCAAGTTACCACTATGTGCATCCCAGTTCCACACTAAATTTTCACTTGATGTAATTTGGTCAAAATTGGTATTCTCAATATGTGCAACGCTACCTCCTAAAGCGCTATTTAAAATAATATGCCAACCTTCTTCGGAAGATTCGAATCCTAAGTCCCATTCGGTTTTAATATTTTGACGAACGATATTATTTGTGCCTAAATCGTAAAAAAGTTGATTGCGATAATCTGACATCATCACAACTTGATTGATTTTTACATTTCCTGGCCGATGTGGCTCAATAGGAAGCTCTCCTTTTTCACAGCCTAAAAGAATTAAAGCTACTTCGAGAAAATAAATAACTCTATTCATATCTAATCTAAGTTAATTTTTAATGAGGTAAATAGAGTTCTACCCCAGTTTACCGTAACAGACCCTATGTTTGAAGTATGAGCACTACCACTACCAATAGCTCCTGAGGTTGTTATGTCTTGAATATCAAACAGATTCTTACACCCAATGGTTAGATGACTCCTGTTTTTTAATAGATGTTTTGTTACTGATAAATCAAGTGTTTGATAATCTGCAACCTGCGTTTCAACAATTTCATCATTAAGCGTAGAAAAATTTTTTCGGGCGCCAATATATTTATAAAAGGCAGCTATGCTAGCTTTCCATTTGTGAAAATCATAGATGAAATTCGATCTTATTTCAAGACTATAATTGTACCCTGAGATAGCTTTAATTGTATCAGATAAATCATTGTAAAAACCCATACATATACCTCCAATATTCCACTTAAGATGTTCCCATGAAAACTGAAAATCACTTTGAATACCTTTTGTTTTATATTTCCCAACATTTATATAAGTGAATTGAGTACCCTGAGACTGTGCCAAAGTTATAAGGCTAGAAATATCATTGTAATAGGCTCCAATTTCAATTCTCTTTATATTCTGTGATTTAACTTTTTTCCAAGTTACATAGAGGTTATAGTTATTAGATTTTTCCGCATCAAGATCTTGATTACCCACTATGTTATGATTGATATCAATAAACTCGAAATGCAATTCTTTTAAGGATGGAGCCCTAAATCCTCTGGCATAAGAAGAGCGAATGGTCCATTTTACTTTCTCATTAGGCTTAAATGAATATTTTAGGTTTAAGGAAGGAATAATGGGATGTTCATATTGGGTATTATATCCATAACGAACTCCCGGTCTGATGGTAAAGTCGGTAAATGGAACCCACTCGGTAGTTAAAAAAGCAGCATAATTTCCTTGTTCTTTTTCTAAACCTTTTATTCGCCTTCCTCTGGATTTTTCATAGCTTATGTCATAACCAATTTCATAATTTATTCTAGAAGAATCATTTGATGCACTGAGTGAAGCCCTACTCATACATGAACTAAACTTTGAAGTATCTTGATCAGACGTATTTTCTGACAATTGTTCTGCTAGTGTTGTTAAATCCTTGGAATAAGTATTTTTTATTCGCTTAAAGTCATTATAAGCAGCAATAAGTTTTAAGTTATTTGATTTGGATATTTTACCAGAAAGGTCAATCCCTCCGTTTTTCCTCCAGGTATTGTAATAATCATCAAAAGCAATTTTGAAATGTGGCTTTCGTGGACGACCTCGATTCGTAATTTTTTCAGTAAAGTATTCGATATACGGTCTTATGTTTAATTCCTTCCATTGATAGCTATACTGGATTTTTCCGAAATACTGCTCTTTTGGATTCCATTGATTGAATCTATCGGTGTCAGCAGGGAGCGATTTTGGAAATTGAAAAAACGCATCCGTAGGTGACCATCCATCAAAATAATTTCGACCTCCTGATATAAGCCATTGACTATTATTCTTTTTCCATCCCAAGCTGCCATCCAAATTATATTGACCAGCAGTTTCATAATAGCTATTCATTGAGAAATTAAATGGCTTTTTTTGTTCCTTTTTGGAAATAAGATTAATTGTTCCTCCTAAAGCATCGGTTCCATAATTAACTGACAATGGCCCTTCCACAATTTCAATGCGCTCAATGTTATTTAAATTGACGTGGCTTAGATCAATATTTCCATTTAACCTACCAACCATGGCAACACCATCGATGAGTATTTTTATATTTTGACCTGAAACATCTTGCATATTTAAGCTACTTCCCAAAATATTATCTTGTGAAAGTCTAATGTTTTGTTCGTTTTGAAGTACGTCTTTTAAATTCACAGCACCTTGAGCATCCATTCTCTTACGATCAATAATCTTGATTTTATGAACTGCCTCTTCAGGATTTTTTGGAGTATATTGAGCAGTAACTACCACCTGGTTCAGTGCAAATGATGATGGTTTCATCATATAGGACTTGTGAACACCTTTAGCAACTGTATCTACCAAAGTATTATATCCAACATAACTTATAGAAATAATCAATTTTGAGTTTATGTCTTTTGATTCATTGACAATATCAGCTGTACCATTTTTTGTTGTCAGAAGCGTATTTTGGATTTTTCCTTTTAGATCGTAGCAAATGATATCACAGTAGGGAAGAGGGTTCTGAGATTCATCCAGGACAGTTATGGTTTGTCCAAATAAACCATAACTCAATAAAATAGAAAGATATGTCAATATTTTTTTCACTTATCTAGAAGATTACCTGGGTTTCAACAATTTCCTCGACTCGTTTTACTTTAACCTAAGTTGTAGCTCCTTTTTCAAATTTATTTAATGCCTCCATGTATGAATAAATCTCTTTGATTTGGTATTCTCCAATTTGAATAACTATATCTGCTTCCTTTTATTCTTGCATTACTTGCTGGCCTGTTATCTCTTTCTACGGCATCTATGCGCATGCCTGCTCCTTCGAACATGTAATCGGGCATTAACGCCAAGTTTAACCTTGAAACCTCCAGTTTTGCTATTCATCCTTTGTTTTACTAAACTCTAATTTAGAGTTAGAATCTAACCCAATTCAATAATTTGCATGATATACTCTGAAACTCCCAAAATGCCTTCATACATTAATTGAATATGCATCAGCGGAGAGTTTATGATAATCTTTGTGTTGTCCAGTAAAAAAATGCAAAACCGGTATGTTCTTTAAGTAAAATGAAGTATGATCAGATAGCCCAATTCCACTTTCCGTTGTGGCTATGCTTTTTATTGATTTCATCTTCACTTGGTCTAAAATGGATTTCCAAACGGGCGAGGTTCCTGTTTCATAAATGGCCAGTTTACCCTCTGCATTTAACTTGCCTATCATGTCCATATTGATCGTGTAGTTGACCGAGGAAAGATCAATTGTTGGATTATTGACAAATGATTTAGAATTAGAGAGTCCTATTTCTTCCGCAGAAAAGCCAATAAACGGATAGTTGTTACTTTTTTCGTCGAATTTTTTGAGTTTTTCTGCCAAGTACAACATTGCTGCAACCCTGCTTGCTATCATCTGCTCCGTTGTGAATAGTTGAGTCATGTGCATGAAGAGAGTTATGACCGCCCACACAGTCCAAGTGATCGTAATGGGCTTCTGGTATGGTATTCTTTGCATTGTTATCAATAGATGGAACAACATCTTTTGCATTTATTTTCTCTCCTGCGCCTTCAGTTATATCGTGTGGGCTAGTTCTTTCAGTACAGGTGAAAGAGTGATACCAATCCTTATTATTTCCTTTGGGGTGACAGTTTGAGTTTCTTAAATCTTTCTGCAATATATTCAGTTGCCATTGTTTCACCTGGAGTTCCACTTTTTCGCCCTTCTACAGAGACTAGAGGAAAGATAAGCTATATCTAATTTTACTTGACTTAATACTTCAAATAATTGGGGAAGAAGCATGTATAACGCAACCAAAAATTACTGATATTAATTAAAGTTATTATCTCATTCATTTCTTTTGCTTAACGTTTTTATCTTGAACCGAAACTCTACTAATTCGGAAATGGCATCCAAAACCGATCCGGTTGGACAAAGTAGTCTGCACCAAATCATTGGATAAATCATATTCAGAGCAACTATTCCGAGAGCAATGAAAAACCATATTGATTTGTATTCAAGTCCAAACAAATCAGGAAAGAGTTCAAAATTACTCCAGTTTCGCATGCCCAATAATATGCCTATGATTAACGTAATGGCTATGCCATTCCGAATGTGGCTTATCCATTTATTAGAAATGAAAAATTTTGATCTAAATTTTTTGAAAGAAACCTTCAGGAGTAGTCTTTGAGCATTTCCAAAAGGACAAACGTATTTACAATAAATGTTTTTGCCCCAAATTGCTCCCAATAGACTAAGCAATGCATAAATACCGACCATGGAGGAAACAGAGGTGCCCACAAAGGGATGAATAAAGGATATGTAGGTGAAGGAATTGTTCAAGAAAAAGCCGATATAGATCAAAGATGCAGTGGATAATATAAATATCATCTTTTTAGACTTTTTGATTTTTTTTTGAAATCCAAAAAGGAACATTATAAAAATAACTGCAATGTGGAGTATCCACCATAAGCTCAAGCTGGCTTTTATGGAAAAACTGTTAAGGTTATCTAAATCAATGTAATTTTCTAGTGGTCCGGAAAGGATTTCGTTTATCAGATTTGAGCTAGTAGAGGCAATAGCTTCTGTTGTTAGGGTAGCTCCTGATACGGCGTCTATTTCATGGTTTTTAGACAAGTTTTTACCTTGAAATTGCTGATAAAATCCATGCTTTTCTATTTTTCTCAGATAACTTTCTGTTTCGTGTGATGATATATGGTGAACAGAATTGATTTTTCCACCTTGTTGAAGCATAATTCCACAATTAATCGGGCCAGCGTATCCCCGAATTTCATGACTCAAAAATTTGCTTTCGAGATAAATGGTTTTTCCATCATCTATTAAAACAAAAGGAATGTGATGAGCTGAATTTAATTTGAATTGTCGCGAGTTTTTTGAAGCAAATTCTTTGGAGTGTGCTAATAATTTATTGTATTGATTGGATTGCTGCCAATCATCTTTGCTAGAAGTTATGAGTCCAAATGATTCTCGGTCTTTGTTTTTGTCCAGAATAAGTCCATTACCAAATCCCTCTGTTTCAGCTTCTGCTATGGTTTCGAAATATTTTGGGGGTTGATTGTTTTCACCTACAATTTTAGGTGTGGAAAATTCTGTATTTTCATGCTCTAAATGTACAACTGATTGCAGTTGATTGAAGGGGCCATTGGTCCAGAAGTAAAGGAAGAAACTAAGCACAATTATTGTGGCTAGTAGTTTCAATTTTTCTTCCTTAACAAAAGATGTGAGCATATGAATTATATGCACCATTTAAAACTCAATTTGATATTATTCAGTGATAAAAACAAAATATCATGAGACCATTAGTTGGTTTGTGGCTAGTTTTGCGCAAGGATGGAAGCAACATCTTTTTTTGGCCGTTGAAATATTTTCAAGCGACTTGTTTTTATATCTCTTCAACTGACTTGTTTGAAATGTCAATCACCCATTGATTCAAACTTTTGTCGGGTAAAATAGCGTCTTGTTTATAGTATACATTAGATGAATTTTCAACTTCGGACACAGCTTTTTGAATAATATCTTTTTGGAAATAAGGATCATTGGCAACTAAGAGTGGAACCACGATTACCTTGTCTTCTAATTCAAATAGTTTTGTGATACCATCCTTAGTGGGTTGTATTGAATAATTTACCAGGTGACCACACCAGGCGTAAGCAATGCTTTCATGGCCTGTTTTGATTTTCAAGTATTTACCAATTTCATCGACCATTTCTTCCCATTGCTGATTGTAATCGGAATCTCCATATGCTACCAATAAGACAGCTTCATCAGCAGCAGATTTACTAAGAGCTTGAACTCTTCTTTCCACGTTCTTTTTTAGGATGGTTGTGTAATCTAAAGGTGGTGTAATGGTAACTTTAGATTTAGGTTTGTAAACTTCGATTTTCTCTTTAGCTAATGACTCTTTTGTTCTAGGATTGGAACTAATTCCACAGATTACAGGAATATCGTGTAAATAGTGCGAACTAACTGTAAGAAAAATAGGAACCAAAATTACTTCATCGTAGACTTCCTCATCAAATGCTTTTAGCTGGGTGGCAATGGACGGTTCATTATATTCCATAAAGGCCGTTTTGACCCCGCTGATTTTTTGGTTTTTAAAGATTTGATCTTTAACAGAGGACTCAACATCAAGGAGCATATTTCTCCATTTCTCTGAATGCGATCCATGATTTACAAGCAATACGCCAATTTTCTTTTCTGAGCTTTGTCGATTGACTTGGGTATTTTCAGAGCAAGCTGTAATTAGAACATTGAGAAAAATTAAATAAATAATGCTTCGTTTCATATTTCCATTTTTATTTATCATCAATATTCCGCTCCCGTACTCTGGAGCGGAGATGGGAAAATATAGGTTTTGTATTATTTGATTATCAGTTTCTTGTTTACTACTGAATCTTCTGATTTTAATGAGATGTTATAAATGCCGCTTTTAAAATTATCGATAGGTAAATTTTCGCTTGAGAACCCCGCGTCTTCTATCCTTTTCTTTAGAATTAATTTGCCAGAAAGATCGAATATTGAAATTTCATTATTATTGTTTTTAGTATCTAAGACTAGATTGATGCTTGTTATAGCTGGATTGGGGTAGATTGCAAAACTTACTGGTTGGTTTGCGTTTTCAATAACACATGTGGCTAACAATTCTTTAGTAAATGAAATATTTCCTGAGGAATCTCCCTCAAAACCGGTGAAGATAACTCGCCAAACATCTTCTGAAAGATCTTTAATAAAATAGCAAAGTGAGTCCCTGATGTCGTATTGAAATGTGGTCATATTAAACTTTTTCCAGTCATATCCAATAGTATTGATTTCAGTTTCCATTACATGGGCAGAATAATTGGTATAAGTAGAAGGACTGCTAATGGGGTAAACCATACTTGATTTAACACCTACATTATGTAGCACACCGACAACGCCATAATAGATTCCGGGAAACAACTCAGAAACATACTTTGTAAATACGATATCCCAATCGGTATTGTTAGGCTCCCTGTCCATGACAGCTTGAGTTTGCAATGAATAATAAACGAAATTTTTACCAACATAACTTGATTTAGTTACCATGTCTGTTACTTCATTGCTTCCATCTAAGTTGGCATATTTAAAATTGTAAGTTCCTGATACAAGATTGGTTATTTGCAGTTTTTTCCATTGTTCATTTGACAATTGTATAATAAAAAGAGAATCGCCATTTACATGATGAGTTATGGGGTTGTATATCCCCCAACCGAGATCTTCGGGAGCACTGGTCATATTTCTATCAAAGGCGCCAAGATGCCAACTTGTATCAGAATTGTAAAGCGCGGACCAGGTTGAAATTCCACTTGTATCAATAGTTGTGGACCAATTTGAAATATCTCCATTTGGATATGTATAGAGAAGGATTCCTGTTTGTCCATTTGTTCTTATGCTAGAGCCAAATGCGCTCACATCAAATGCGATGTCCCAATTGGTATTATCTACATTTTTGATTTCTCCATTTGACATATTGTAATAGGATTGATTGAAATAGCTGACACCAATAGAAATTGAATCATTTACCGATAATTGTCCATAAATAAATGTTGGGGTTAATAATATTAAAAAGAAATAACAAAAGTTTTTCATTTTAGTTTGTATTTAGAATGATTCTAGGCAAATGTATCCTATACAATTATTTGGAATCAATCACTTGAATAGGGTAAAATTACATTAACACTTTTGGGACATTATAATACCCTAAACAGGGTTATAACCAAAATTAATCAAGTGTTAACTAAACCGGCATTGACAGCATATAAAGTAAGACCAGAAACAGAGTTTATATCCAACTTTTTCATGATGTTTTTTCTATGGGTGCTCACTGTATGAGGGCTAATAAATAGTTGGTCAGCGATATCCCTATTTTTAAACCCTTTGGCTATATAGGTCACAATTTCAGTTTCTCGTTCTGATAAACTAATAGGAGTACAATCTGGTTCACCCCCTCCAATATGCTTTTCCAGGATAATATTAATGACTTTATTGCAATAGCATTTTTCTCCTCTTGCAATAGCAAAAATGGCATTGATAATTTCTCCTTCATTACATTCATGGGTCAAATATCCCCGGACACCCGTTTCTAAAATAGAAAGTATCCTTGCGTTGTTTTGATCGGAGCAAATAACTAGAACTTTTAGATTAGAATATTTTTTCCGAATTTCAATTATCTCATTCACTGTAAATCCATCTGGTTGTAAGTAATCAATGATTAAAAGATTGGGTTTTTCTTTTTCGAAAGCCTCATTCAACTCCCTTACATTTGATGCTTGGAAAAGAGTGCCAATACCTCCGCCTTGAAATAATAGTGTCTTTAAACCATTTCGTATGAGTACATTATTGTTTGCATGTATGATATTGATCCTATCTGTCATTAATTCATTATTTAGACTTATTCTAAAAAACGAAGGTATACTACATTTTATACTTCACAATACCAAGTTTGGGGTATTGGTGGTTTAAATAATTACACTCAACATATTTAAATGAAGTTAATGATTATGAACTTGCTAAGGTTTGACGGCCTCTGTCACTGGGCAAAATTTTTTAGCGGAGGACTGCACACGCCTTGGCTTATGCACATGACATGAACAGGGCTGTTCATATCACCTTTTACCTTAAGTTCGAATTTCGTAGATAAAAGTCGGGGTGACAGGATTCGAACCTGTGACCTCCTGCTCCCAAAGCAGGCGCGATAACCGGGCTACGCTACACCCCGATGTCCTTTTGATAAAGGACTATAAAAGTAAAAATTATATGGACGCTCAAAATACCCTATCCTTATTTATTTTATTTTATTTCTATTACTTTATAAAATAAACAATATCGATTTAATGCTAGTAGGGCGTACCAGTTAAGATCTTAGTAATTAAAGATACCTTTTTTGTGGGCCTGTAAAACTGAGCTTGGAATAAAGATAAATAACAGGTATGTTACCCGAGCTTTTACATATCTATGATGTATAATATGGGATTGGGTTATATCTCAGAAACACTCTAATCATCTACTATTTTGTATCGAAAGCAATTAAGATCTAAGGTTCCTTCTTCTGAATGACAAAAAATTATTTTTAAGAACTTGTTCTGCTTTTTGTAGTGGGGCTAGATGCTAGTTGTGGGTGTGTTCGAAAAAGAAAATTTGAACTGATTTTGAAAATAGCAACTGAAATCTCCTCGGAAGAAACAAACGAACAAGCCAAGATTTCTCCATAGTTTACCAAGTTTAAATCAAAGAAAGTCCAAGTAAAAACAAAACTTGAGGAGTTATTGGATTTACATCTTGAAGGCGGTTTGTCACTCTGAAAATAATTGTCTCGAACTTTATTTATAAAGATAAAAAATTCCGACTTGAAACCAACATTGGCTGACATGTATCGGCACAAAGCACTACATTTTCTAATTGGCGATGTTTTTTAGACAAAGTTCGAACAATATTTGAGCAAAATCCGCAGGATTTTGGCTAGCCCACGCGCTCAGCGCGTGGTGGCTCTGAACAAAGTGGAACGTGTGAAGCGCGTGTATTTTCTCGTGCCCTGCGGGGCGCGAACTCCAACTAATGAACTCAGTCGTGTTCTTTGCCTTCGCTTCGGTGTTTCAAAACACTCCTCTAAAATATCATGGTCTGTACTGAATACAAAAGTTCGTGTTCTTCTGCACCTCGCTCACCCGGGCGCTACCTACCGAACACTTGTGGTAGTTCGTTCATCCGCTCGCTTCAAGAGAAACACCTCACACTGACCACTCACTTCGTTTTCAAAGTCATGCTTGCCGAGCACCCCACGTAACTGTGCCATCAGCACTTTGTTCTTGCTGATAGGCATAACACCTCGAAGGAGAATGATGTGCAAGTTTTCATGGCAATTTATTCGAATGTTCCTATCATCTCTAGATTCTTACTTTCAATCGACCCGTTTTCGTAACAGGCATACCAGTCATTTGCGTTGGGAATATTAGCCATTTCCTTTTCAGCTGTTTTTGCATCGGCTTTCGATTCCCAATACACAATGTCCGTATAGTTACCTGCATTGCTTTTATGGATTTCCCATTTTATAAATCCGGGCTGTTTTCTCATCCAAGTTTCAATTATTTGACTGGCGATGTTAAGTAGATGTTCTTCTGTGACCCCGTCTGCTAACTTGTAAGTAATGATGTCTTTGTACATAAGTTATTGATTAAATAATTAAAATTAAGCAAAACTGTATTCATGGTATCAAATCATCTACACCAACTCCGAGAGCTTTGGCGATTGTGGATTTTTTATTTGTAGACATTGTAATAAATTACTATGATAGAAATAAGATACATTTGAGATTGTTTAATCTATTACTATGGTAGCAAAAAATCCTAAAATCACAAAACGAGTTTTCGGATATTTTGTTTCAGCTCGCTGCAGCGGAGCGACGCAAACATTCCCTCCCATTCGGGAAAAAGTACAAACTGGCGGTTACGGTTTTGCCAATACAAAAGTTTAAAATAATTCTTACTAAGAATATGAGGTATATTAAATGAATTGAACGTCGTTCAATTTTTTTAATACTATGAGCTATGAATTAAAACAAATTAGGTTAGATAACCTAAACATACCCACAGAGACATTACGCAGGTCTTCTTTTCCCGCTAACGATAAGAAATTAAAAAAATCAATAGAGAGTCACGGCTTGTTTGTTCCGCTAATTGTTACGGAGCTTGGAAAAGGTGAGTATTCTGTTTGGGATGGCACAAGAAGAACAAAGGCTTTAAAAAATATGGGTAAGGCTGGCTCTTTTAAAGTACCTGCTCTTGTTACGAAGGGATCAGATGAAGAATCAGTTTTAGCTCAAATGAACATTAACCAAAATAGAGAAAGATTAAACTCTTTTGCAGAAGCAGAAGCCCTACGACAACTTGTTATAGACCACGGCATGACACAAGCAGAGGCGGGCAATAAATTATTAAAGTCTGGCTCCTAGGCAGGCAAAGTAATGAAAGTTTTTAATTTACCAAAAGATATACTGTCTGATTTTAACGAAGGTAAAATTATTTTATCACAGGCGATTGTTCTTTCTAAATATACAGATAAACCAAAGGTTTTAAAGCTATTCTATAAAGAAGCCTTACAGGGTATTTCTGCTGACAATTTAAAAGCTCTTGCTTTAAAGAGTGAAAGTTTTTCGGGTAAAGATTTAGAGAGATACAAACCTAAATTGTATAGAGTGGGTAAAAAGTCCTAGGTACGGGTTAAGCCTTTGCAAAGGGGGGTAAATTTTAATGTTCATTTTGAACAGGGGGATGACCCAAATAAACTGGTTGAGGAGTTTCAAACTTTGGTTAACCAATATAAATGACAAAAAATGCTAATGCTTAATTTGTTTTAACTACGGATATGAAAAAACATACTATAGAACCTGGCGCCATTCATCTCATGAAAAGTTTCAGGGATATTGGATATGATTTTAAAACAGCAATTGCTGACCTGATTGATAACAGTATTTCTGCAGAAGCAGACGAAGTTTTTGTTGATATAAATTTTCAAACAGACGAATCCCCTTCACATGTTGTAATTGCTGACAATGGAAATGGTATGAATTCAGAAGCCCTGAAAGAAGCTATGAGATTTGCTGCAGCTCGGGATTATGAACATGGAAAAGATCTTGGTAAATATGGTCTTGGATTAAAAACAGCATCATTAAGTCAGTGCAAAATTTTAACGGTTGCATCTAAACCAAAACCAAAACCCGGAACACAATCCAGACTTTCCATAATGAGGTGGGATATCGATGAGGTTTATGCAGAAGATAAATGGACTGTATTACAACCAGATGTGAAAGATCTGGAGAAGTGGGAAAAGAACTTATTTGATCAACAACAGGTACTGAAAACACACGGCACTGTAGTAATTTGGACAGATTTAAAGGAATTACATCCTGATCTGTATAACAACAATACAAAAGAGAGATGTGTAACAAAAATCATGAAAAATGTTGAACAACATCTCAGAATGGTTTTTCATAAATTTATGCAACAAAAAGTTGAAGGCAAAAAAAGATTAAAAATTATTCTCGGAAACAATAGACTGAAACCATGGGATCCTTTTTGCACTGATGAAGAAAAGACAAAACCTATGGATATTATGAAACGTGAACTATCCTTTAAAGATAAAGAGGGTAGCATTCAAAAATCAAAGGTGACTTTGTATCCATTTATTCTGCCCAGAAAAGATGAGTTTTCTTCTGAAGATAAATGGAGAGATGCCTCCGGGCCTAAAAAATGGAATCGTCAACAGGGCTTCTATTTCTATAGAAATGGTAGGATGCTTAAATCAGGAGGATGGAGTAACCTGAGAAGTTCTGATGAACATACAAAACTTTTGAGAATTGCTATTGAATTTAACTCTGAAAATGACAGGAGCTTTTCAGTTAACATTTCAAAAATGAAAGCATTGATACCTGGTGAATTAAGAGAAGATTTAAAGAAAGAAATTGAAAAATGGGCTTCGGAGGCAAGGCGGGTTTATGACAGAAAAATATCCCCTAAGCCAGCTAATACAAATTACAATCGTGATGAATTGGTAATAAAAAATAAACAGGTAAAAACAGAAGTTACGTCAAGGTTATCCGGAATAACATTAACCTTGGGTAATGAACATCAAAATCATCCGGTAGCATCAAAGCACAAAAAAAAAGGTGAGGTAAACATTATTCTTCCTCCTTCACATCCGTCTTCAGTAATTTTTGAAAAAAAACAAGGGAAACCAGAAGAAATAAGAGATTTTTGTTATAAGCTTTTATCAATCTTGGAAGCAGTACAATCAAAAAAACTAAAGCCATCCGATATTCCCGATTTAAAAGAGTTATATAAAAATCTGGATAAATTATGAAGCAGCTTACATATTATATTAACATTATAGAGTTTTTAATAAAAGAACAAGGGAAAACTCTTGAACAAGCCATTAAGGAAACTAAAGTACCTTGTAATCTCCTGCAAAGTGTGAAAAATTATTTTTCTGATAGAGTAGAAATCAGAAAGACGTCAATTTTGAAAGAAGATGAAAATATCATAAGAAAGTGTATTTATAAGAGTAACCAAGAAGTTTATTTTAGTGATTTCGAACGATTTCTTTATGACATAAGAAAATGGAAGAAAAGTATTATAGAAAATCTTTCTGACTCTTCAAAAAGACTTTTGGAATGCCTCCCTGACCCAAAACTAAATCAAACATTCGAAAGTAAAGGTTTAGTAGTCGGTCATATACAGAGTGGTAAAACAGCAAATATAACAGCTCTGATTGCCAGAGCTGCTGACCATGGTTACCGGTTTTTTATCATTTTAGCCGGCAGGTTCAGAGACCTGCGTCTTCAGACACAGAACAGGATCGATCAGGAATTAACAGGAGAATCTGAAATTTTTGATTATTCAAATCTGGTCTATCACGAAGAAGGCACGCCCAAATGGCACAGAATCACAATTGCTGATATCGATGGCGATTTTCAAAGAGGCAGCCATAACCCTGATCCAAATCCTGATACTCCTAAAATAGCTGTTATTAAAAAGAATACCAGTATAATGGAGAAAGTTATTAAGTGGCTGAAAAGATCTACTATCCCTATAGGTCATCACTTTCCTACACTTATTATTGATGACGAGTGTGATGAGGCTTCTGTGGATACAAATTATCTTAAAGATGGACATGAACCTGCCAAAACAAATGCAAAAATAAGGAAACTCCTAGGATTATTTGAAAAATATACTTATATTGGTTTTACGGCTACACCATTTGCAAATGTATTGATAGCCGCAGATGTTCCGGAAGACTTGTACCCTAAAAATTTTATAATAAGTCTTGATGAGCCTGAAGAGTATTTTGGAGCAAGGCAATTATTTGGTTTAGGTACGTCTCCGTCAGAACTTTCAGAAGATGAAAGTCATCCACCTGAGCTTGATGTAATCAGAAAAATCAGCCAGGATGAAATAGATGATCAAATAAAAAAAGCCTCAAAAAAAGCCTCAGAAGAAAATAAGGCTCCGGATTTTATTCAGAAGTCAATACTCTCTTTTGTAATCAGCTCCTGTGCAAGAATGGCGAGAGATCAGTCTCATGAACATTTTTCGATGCTGATTCACACATCTCATTTAAGAAATATGCACAAGCAAGACTATGATTGGGTAAAATCCGAGCTTGATTATCTCAAAGAAGCCGTTAAATATCCAACTAAAAATGAGACTCTTATTTTCAGAGCCAGGAGTCTCTGGGAAGATGACTTTTGTAAAACTACTGAGCAAACTTTTAGTTTGAATTTTGAAGATATCTGGATATTTGCAAAATCTATTCTCGATAGTATTGAAATTATATTACTTCATTATGGATCTGATGACAGGCTGGAATACGAAGAAAAGCCTCAAAGGAGATATATTATAATTGGCGGTAATAAACTCTCAAGAGGTTTGACCCTTGAAGGATTAAATACCAGTGTTTTTTTCAGAGGAACCAAACAATATGATACACTTCTTCAAATGGGACGCTGGTTTGGTTACCGGAAAGGTTATGATGACCTCACCAGAATATACGTTACTCCTGAATATTCGGATCACTTTGCAGATTTAGCAAGAGTGGAGCTGGAGCTCAGAAATGATCTGAAGAAATACGCCCGAATGAATAAAACTCCCCTTGAAATAAAACCCATAATAAGAGCGCATCATACTTTACAGGTTACTTCTCCTTTAAAAATGGGAGCAGGAGAGACGATTAATGTTTCTCTTCAGGGGGCAACCAGACAAACAATAGCCTTCCCTTTAGATAATTTTAGTTTACTCAAAAAAAATATTGAGACAACAAAACTATGGCTAAAGAATTTAAGTACAGCCAGTGTTATTCCTGATCGACTGGAAAAAGAGAGCTATGTTTGGGAAAATATCACATCTGACAAAGTAATTGAATTAATTAATGAGTATGAATTTAGTAAAGAAGCTACTCTTATTAAGAGAGATACTTTAAAAACTTATATAGAAAACCAGAATAAAAATAATGAATTAACAAACTGGGTTATTTATTTACCAACCGGGCCAAAAAATGGTAATCCTTTTGTGTGGATACCAAATGTTTCCACAAAAAAGATTGTTCGCCAGCTAAACAAGAGAATCTCAGGAAAAAGAACTGCTATAAGAGTTCTAACCGAGCCAAAGCATATAAAAGTTCTCGAGAAGCAGTATGATTTAGAATCAAATCCAAAATATGCAGCCTTAATTATTTATGTTATAGACAAGACCTCTGGTGAAGGTTCAGACAGAGCTCTTTTCCCTGATAAAACAGGAGAAGATATTATAGGTCTTGCTTTCAAATTTCCTTTTTCCCAATCCAATGCGACGGCAGAATGGGTTACTCAGGAAAATAACTTATTTTGATACAGCCAGGTTTATTAGAACTGATATGGAAAGATATTTCCCGGGAAATACCAGGAAAAAGACATTTAATTGGAAAGAAAATACAAGCTAATGGAAAACCTATAGACATTTTCAGTGCGGTTGATAGTGAATCACAGTTACATTTTTTAATTGCGCCTGTTCCACATACAACAGATAATTTTAAAAAAATTTCTCTAAGAGGCTTGTCAGTTTCAATTCAGGAATGGGACATTAAAGACTATGGTTCAGGAACTTATCTGGATCTGGTTTGCTCTATCCCCGACATAAATGGCAGGAGGCCATTTTCAAAATTTTGTGAAGATGTTTTAACTGAACTTAACAAGGAAAGCAATGTAGAAATAGCTGTCTATAGAACCTTTCTGAGATGGAAAAGATTTTGGGATGCGCCTTACGATGACTATGTCAATGAGAGTTGGATTAAAGGCTTATTTGGTGAACTGAACTTTATTTATCAATTACTAAAACAAAATAAGCCTGAAATAATTTCTGCATGGCAGGGACCTTCAGGTAAAGGTCATGACTTTCAAATGAATAATATAGCTGTGGAAGTTAAAGCAACAATGACGTCACCTGCAATCCTTAACGTAAACAGTATTAAACAATTAGATTACTCATTATTTGAAAGACTCTGGATAAACTTATATACTATAAAAACTACAGATACGACAAACAATATTACCAGTATCGTTTATAAAATCGAATCTCTTCTTAATCCATATCCGGACAAACTAGATATATTTTGGAGTAAACTAAGTTTATCTGGCTACAAAATATACCTTGAAAGTTTATATAAAACCTTTAACTATGTAATCAGCAAAACAGACTGGTTTCCTGTTAATGAGCAATTCCCTAAAATCATTAGTTCTGATTTTCTGTCGCCTCCTGACAGACGTATAAAATCAATTTTTTATACAATAGAGCTTTCAGGATTACAACCTGAAAAAAGCAAGCAACCTATAAACAAAAGTATGGATATAATGCTATCAGATTGAATCAGGTTTAAACCACCTATGCGACTCCTTCTCTAAAAAAACTGGTTGGACGTTCCTCTCTTCTCATTCTGAAAATAACATCTGCAACTACCTTTGCAAGTTGTAAAGCAAGCAGGGGCGGAACAGCATTACCTACCTGAATATATTGCGATGTGCGTGGTCCGCAAAAATAATAGTTATCCGGAAAGGTCTGGATTCTGGCTGCTTCTCTAACGGTTAAGCTTCTGCATTGAATTGGGTCAGGATGAATATAATAATGTCCGTCTTTTGAAATATGACTTGTTATTGTTTTTGCTGGCTCATCCGATAATTGAACTCTGAAACGATCTGAAAATGTACTGTACTTTAATAATGATCGCACATTTCTATGATTTGGCAGTAATTCCTTGGGTAAATCAGATAACTTAGGAGATTTTTTATATATTTTTGCAAAACAGGAACAGAACAAATAACGCGATAAATCTCCTGTAATATGACCTCTGGCAGAGTGATTACAGACACCATGTAGCCTTTTATCAAGATACCAATCGGGTTTGTATTCAATGGAAGGTTGATCTTTAATAAATTCATCCCCTCCATTTATTATTAGTTTTTTCATTGTATTAATACAACTACGTATTTCTTTATGAAGAGCTTTATCTTTTATAGTATTATTACCGGGAATTTTTCTTATTTGTTTGTACCACTCTTTTTGGGAGTCTGTTACTTTTGAAAGAGTGCTTCTGATTTTAGGTAAACCTGATAAAATTTTTTTAACAGGAACATGCTCCCCTAAATTTATTAGTCCCGGGGTAAGATCAATATCCTGCCTTATTCCCAGAACAATCACTCTGTGTCTGGTCTGAGGTACTCCATAGTCTTCAGCTTTGATTATATATTTAGAATAATTACCTTTTTTCTTTGGCGAGTTAGTTATAAAAGAGTATGTTTCATAACAGGGTAAACAGGGTAAATCTTTTTTCAAAGGTTTGTCATGATTCAATGTGTTATATGCACATACAGGATTAGCCAGATCATTAAGTATTTGTTTAAAAATATGCTGGTCTTCGACCTTTGCTGAAAGTAAACCTCTAACATTTTCCATTATGAAAATAGCAGGTGAATGAACTGCAAGAATTCTGTAATATTCCCGATACAGGTATACTCTGGGGTCTTTAGGGTCCAAGCCACCATTTCTTGAACGTCCAATAACGGAATATGCCTGACAAGGCGGACCGCCAATCAATATCCAGTTTTTGGTTTTGTTAAGAATATTTGATATTCTTGTATCCACATTAAGGGTTGATTCTCTACCAAGTTCGGCCTGCCATATCTTATTTTTAGCGGATTTAGCTTCTCTTGGATAATTAGTGAATAGCTGTTCCATACTAATTTTCCCACGTAAAAACTCATAGTATTCCAGAGGGACATCCTGATAGGCAAATTCATGATAAAAACTTCGCAAAAGCAAACTTTCACAGGAGTATTTATCTTTTTCAATAGAAAGCTTGAGTTGAAATATCTTTTCTCCGTACTCGTCCTTTAACACTGAAAATCCTTCTCCTAAACCTCCCGGGCCAGCAAATATGTCAATAACCGGAATCATATTTTAGTTTATAAACGGCTTTTATCAATTTGAGAGACAATTTTCAAAATAGTTTTTTCTACATTTTTGGGCCTTAGTTCACACTCCCAAACAGTCATAACTTTCCGCCCTGTTTTTTTTAAAACTATTTTAACAGCCTTATCTTTTTTCTGCGTTTTTTTTATCTTATCAGTCCACCACTCTGTTCTTGTTTTGGGTACAACAAAATATTTACATCCATTATGTCCGTGCCAGAAGCATCCATGTACAAAGATTACTGTATTATAGTCGGGTAAAACAATATCAGGTTTGCCAGGTAAATCTTTTTTATGTAACAAATATCTAAACCCATACGACAAGAGAGACTTTCGCAAAAGCAACTCTGGCTTTGTATTTTTATTCTTAATTTGGCTCATATTGAAACTTCTTATTTCTGGAGTATGCACGTCGGCCATGTTTTACTTCCTCATTTCCATTAAATGTATATTACCTGTGCCCGTAGGGTGAAATTTACCCCTCTTTGCAAAGGCTTTCATTGTCGCTTTGCTCCAATACAGGCCCCATACCCATGACTTTAACCCTGCTTTATACAATTTAGGTTTATAGCTTTCTAAATCTTTACTTGATAAATTCTCACTCTTTAAAGCAAGAGCTTTTCACCCAACCTCCCTTGTTGCGGTTGAGTACGAGCAATTATCAGCAGAAATTCCCTTTAAGGCTTCTTTGCAAAGTAACTTTAAAACCTTTGGCTTATCTACACATTTTGAAAGAACAATAGCTTGAGATAAAATAATTTTACCTGAGGCCTGTACTGACTCGGCGAGATTCATATTTCCCGAAACTGAAAATAGGTATAGTGTTGAAAATGTGAAAATGACTGTAAAAAAAGCGTTAGAATATATCAAAGCAGATCAGAACACCCAAACCACAATAAACCTAAAAAAGGTATTGCCAAAAATAGAATACTCTAAAAATAAAATAGACCTAACATTTAACTATTGCATAAACCAGCCGAGCCACACCACCCCCATCCCCCATATAAACCCCTCAGAAGAGATCAGGGCGGGCGGGAAGTCTAAAGACTTTAAGTACTAACAATCAAACCTTTTCAGAAGGCGGTTTTTACGACTCAGAGCCACAATTTGACCAAAATAATACCCAAACATCAGATTTTAAATTAGAAGCCACAGAAAGCCAAACAACAAATTTACCCGACCTAAACAAACGAGCCGAGCGGGGGACAAATTTTGAAACGTCAAGCACCGCAAGCGAGGGATCAGAGGCGGGCGGACGACACCAATATTTAAACGAAAAATTAGAAGAAAGCTACCCACACGCAAGAGCGGGGGCAGGCTCTCAAAATATAGGACGAATAAACGACCACGAAGTGGTTCGTAACCATACTTCTATGCGGAGAGAGAGGGATTCGAACCCCCGGTACCTTCCAGTACAATGGTTTTCAAGACCACCGCATTCGACCACTCTGCCATCTCTCCTCAAGTACTGTAAAAGTAGCGATAGTCTTAGGATATGTAAACAACTATATCTGTCTTTTGGCCGTCTTAATTTACTATATTTACTTTTGCTTAATAATATAGAACTATAATGGTGAAATTTTCTGCTATTCTGACCTCATTTCTATTCTCCATTACAGCTTTTTCTAAAAACTTGGCTATAGAAATATCCTATGCCGAGTTTATGAATCCTCAAAATGAGAGCTACCTAGAGCTTTACTTTGCCCTTAACTCAAATTCTATAGATTATGTTGAGGAAAAAGAAGGTGTTTTTAAGGGAGGAGTGGAAATTATCGTACAAATATTAAAACACACGCAATTTATTACCGGAGATAAGTTTAGGATACTCAGTCCTGCTGTAGCAGATACAACCAATATAGCCCAACGCTTTATACATCAACAACGCTTTTTATTGGAAAACGGAAGCTATCGCTTAAGGATTGATATACAAGACATCAATGAGCCGGAAGAAATATACCATTTGGACCAACAGATAAAAATCACTCTTTCCAGTAAAAAACTAGCTGCTTCTGATCTGATTTTTTTAGATAGTTATAAGCTTTCGGCCTCAAAAAATACTTATTCAAAATCGGGTTATGACCTAATGCCCATGGTAAGCTCTGGAACCCCTTTCTTTACCGAAGCATTTGAAAATCTCTCCTTCTACATAGAAATATATAATCTGGATAAAGCTATAGGTAAGGATACCCCTTATCTGCTGCGTTATTACATTTATGATGCGGATAAAAATCTCATTCTCAACAAATACGTTTCTCATAGTAAAAAAGAGGCCAACGTTATTCAACCGATTCTTACATCCTTTAATATAAAGGACATTTCTACAGGCAATTACCTACTTAAAGTTGAAGTTTCAGACAAAGAAAGGAATATGCTTTTAACAAAAGAGCGCTTTTTCTATCGCAAAAACAATCTCGGGCGGCTTCCTATTACCGAAAATTTAGAAGAAGTCGATGTAACCGGAACTTTTGCTGATCATTTAGGAAGCTTTAAATCAGTATATCAATACATTCAGTACTTGAGTCCCATTAGCACTGATGCTGAAATAGCATACCAGAAATCATTAATTGAAGCACAGGACCTCAAAAACATGAAGCGTTATTTCTATTTGTTTTGGCTTAAAAAAAATGAAACTAATCCAGAAACTGAGTGGAATGAGTATTATAGAGAAGTAAAAATTGTAAATCATCTCTATAGTTCCAGTATCAGAAAGGGATATCTTACAGACAGGGGAAGGGTTTTTTTAACTTATGGCAGACCTGACCAAAAAGAAGTAAGAAAATTTGAGCCGGGTCTGCACCCTTATGAAATTTGGCAATTTAACCAGATTACATCTCCTTATGTTATAAAACAGGTTAATAAAATATTTGTATTTGCCGAGCTTCATCCCTCTACCAATGAATATGAATTGATCAATTCTAACGCTATAGGCGAGCTGAATAACAGACGTTGGAGATATATTCTGGCTGATGGAATTCATGGCAATGGTAGAGATATTGATCAGAATGACATATCTCTTGGGGATGAAACGGGTTCGCGCCTTAACGACAACTTTATCTTCAACTCAGTAAATTCTAACAGATAGTTGATCTAAATTCGCAAGCTGACTATGTGTATTATCTAGCATAGGACTGGGAAGCCCACCTGCTCTTTTATCTTATTTTACTTTATTCTTTCAATAATTGCCTGCAATTTCCTGGTGTTGAAAATTATATATTATTGCAAAGATGTGATTTTAGATGACCTCAAAACGATCTTTTCCTAAATGATATTCTAAAACATGTCAAAATTATGATTAAAGAATGCTATAACAGAAGTTATAAAAATTCAAAATGGAAAAAAAATTCTTAAACTTGATAACTGGATAGCATCCTATATTCTTTCTTTGTGTTATTTCCTTTGCAATTCAGATGAAATATTGACGATTTAAGAAATCTAACTAGAAAAGAAAAACTACTTACTCTTATCAATAGATTTAAAGAATATAAACAGAATGATAAAACTTGAGAAAATAATTACCAGACATTCAGCAAGGGAGATGAAATCTTTATTAGATATAAATATGGATTTATTAATCCATGAAATTATCGATAAAATTAATGTTAAAATACTTGTAGAAGATGTAAGTTAATTGGGATTAAATTCCCATGATATTTGTGTATCATGTATCAATTAATGTTTTATAACATATTTCTATTGATATTTTAGAGAGAACTATGGAGAAGTCCCACCTTCTTATAAAAGATCATGATTATCATTGTCAATATCTTCGGCTGTTATGATCATTTTTGTCATGTTGACAAGAGTATATCAAGATTCAACTACATACGTTATTCAAAGTATTAGTGAAGGTTGATTGATAACAGTATTCAGCTATGAAACAGAAAAAGAGTTGATTATTTCAAAAATTTATTTAAACAAATGAGCTTTACTATTGAAGTTGATTTGAGTTTCAGGCCAAACTTTAAAGAACTAGACAGGCTTGATAAAATTAACGAGGAGTTTCTCAATACTCCTAAAAATATTCTTGTGGTCGACTATGGGATGCATATACTTTTCAAATAGGTGAGCTGAATAACAGACGTTGGAGATATATTCTGGCTGATGGACTTTATGGTAATGGTAAATATATTGACCAGAACGATATACCTCTTGGGGATGAACCGGGCTTGCTCCCCTTAACAACAACCTTATCTTGAACTCAGTAAATTCCAGTAGATAATTGGTCTAAATTAGCAAAGTGATAGTGTATTATCTGGCTATAGGGCTGGGAAGTTTACTTGCTTTTTTACCTTGTTCCTTACTTTATCCTTTCAGTAATCTTCTGCAATTCCTGATGTTGAGAGTTATATGTTATCGCAAAGACGTGATTTTAGATAACCTCAAACGATCTTTTCCCGGAAAACATAAAAATGAGTTAGAGCGTATTCGAAAAAAATTCTACGCCAATTTTTCCGACATTATTGTAGAATCTCTAAAGAGCCTCAATCTCACTGAAAAGGATATTCGAAAAAGAGTAAGACTCAATAAACCAGAGGTTTTCCAGCGGCTATACGATAAACAAAAAGGAGTGATTATGGTAATGGGACATTATGTTAACTTCGAGTGGATTGCCACAGCCATTCCGCTCTTAGTTCCTCAAAAATGCCTTGCCGTATATCATCCGCTAAACAACAAAAGACTTAGTCGCAAAATTGTACAAATAAGGGAGCAATTCGGTCTTAAACTATTTCCGATGGCAGATACTTATCCTTTTATACTGAATAACTCCGAGAAGAATTCACTTTATGTTTTTATGGCTGACCAAAGTCCTCATAAAGAGAAAATCAAATATCGAACGCTTTTCCTCAATCAAACTACTCCAATTCATCTGGGAGTTGAAAACTTAGCTAAAAAATGTGATCTAGCAGTAGTTTTCATTGATATTCAACGAGTGAAAAGGGGACATTATGAAATTACTCCCCAGCTTCTTTTTGAAAATCCCTTGAATACAAAGCAATATGAAATTACGGATACCCACGTTAAAGCCCTCGAGAAAGTAATCATCAAAAAACCTGCTGATTGGCTGTGGAGTCATCGTAAATGGAAATATGCCTAAAAACCAAATTGACATAGCGATAGCTATTCTTAACTGGAACGGACAACACTATCTGGGGCAATTCCTTCCCTCAGTAATCCAATACAGTAAAGAAGCTGTGATATATGTTATTGATAATAAGTCCGAAGATGACAGCCTGAAATGGTTGGAAGAGCATTACTCTAATGTAAGAATTATTATAAATGACCGTAATTACGGCTATTCAGGAGGTTATAATCGGGGTATTGAAAAAATAAAGGAAGAATATATCGTACTTCTCAACTCCGATGTAGAAGTTACCGAAAATTGGTTGCAGCCTATTCTAAAAACCTTTGAAAAGACCCCTCAGTTGGCAGCTTTACAACCCAAAATTAAAGACTTTAACAACAGACAGTATTTTGAATATGCCGGAGCTTCAGGTGGCTTTATCGATTATTTGAGTTATGCTTTTTGTAGGGGTCGTTTGCTGTATGAGTTGGAAGAAGATATTGCTCAATACGATACCTATCAGAGAGTATTTTGGGCATCCGGGGCTTGCTTAGTTGTGAAACGCTCACTTTTTATTAAGGCGGGGAGGCTTAATGAAAAGTTCTTTGCCCATATGGAAGAGATTGATCTTTGCTGGCGGTTGCACCATCTGGGCTATGAGATAGGCTGCTGTCCTCAGTCTGTAGTATATCACTTGGGCGGGGGAACTCTTAATAAAGTTTCTGCACGGAAAACTTTTTTTAATTTCCGAAACAACCTCATCATGATGTTTCTCAACATGCCTAATGGCGAGGCTTTTATCAAAATATCGATTCGTTTGATTCTGGATGAAGGGGCCGCTCTAAAGTTTCTAATAAATGGTTTGCCGGCACATTTTTGGGCAGTTATCAGAGCTCATTTTGCGTTCTATTCCATGTTTCCGGGCTTAATTAAAGACAAAGCATCCAAAAAACTAAAACCACTTGTTACTTTTAATGGAGTATATCGTCGTAGTATAGTAATGGATTTTTACTTGAGGAGCGTGAAAAATTTTTCAAAACTTCCCAAAAGGTTTTTTACCAACTCATAGATTTAAACAAGCTTCCATAGCTAGTTGATAGCCTTTTAAGCCAAAACCAATTATCATGCCTTTTGCATGAGGTGACACATAGGAAAAATGACGAAACCTTTCCCGTTGGTACACATTGCTGATATGTATTTCAATTACTGGGATATCAATAGTAGCTATCGCATCTGCTATAGCAATAGAGGTATGAGTAAATGAAGCGGCATTAAGTATGACTGCATCGCAATCTTCAGAGGCTTTATGTAAAAGTTCTACTATCTTGCTCTCGGAGTTACTCTGTGAGTAATCAATTTCTGCTTTTTTATACCTGCTTTGAAGAGTTATCAGATACTCTTCAAACCTCTCTTTTCCATATATTTCTGGTTCTCTTTTACCCAGTAGATTGAGGTTTGGTCCATTGATAATCTTTATTTTCATTAATTTGCTATAATTGTTAAAAGACGGGCTTCTCTGTGAAGTGGAAACAAGCCATTCAGGATTTTCAAAATTACCTTAAACTGGAGAAAAGCGCCTCCAAAAACACCGTTGACAACTATTGTTGCGATATTAAAAAACTAAGCTATTTTGCAGAAAATCACCATATTTTACCCCTTGAGTTAAATACTAAAAATCTGGAAAGCTTTATCATCGAACAAGCCAAATTAGGAATTGGCAACCGCTCTCAGGCTCGTATTATATCCTCTATGAGGGCTTTTTACAAATATCTTTTGCTGGAAGATTACCTGGATAATGATCCCTCAAAGCTCCTTGAAGCACCTAGATTAGTTAGGAAGTTACCCGGATTTCTCACTGTAAGTGAAATTGATAAAATTATGGATGTCATTGACCTAGGAAAATCTCAAGGACATCGCAGCAGAGCCATGCTAGAAACACTTTATGGCTGTGGATTGCGGGTATCAGAACTGGTTAATCTCAGGTTCTCCGATCTGTTCTTTAAGGATGAATTAATCAAGGTAATAGGTAAAGGAGATAAAGAACGACTGGTGCCTATCAATTCTCAAGCCGTTAAATACATTAATATTTACACACGGGAAGTTCGTATTCACCAAAAAATACAAAAAGGGCAAGAGGATTTTGTTTTTTTAAATCGCAGAGGCCGAAAATTAACGCGGACTATGATCTTCATTATTATTAAAGATTTAACCAAAAAAGCTGGCATTTCCAAAAAGGTAAGTCCTCATATTTTCAGGCACAGTTTTGCTACTCATTTAATAAATGGTGGAGCCAATTTGCGAGCAATACAGGAAATGCTGGGGCATGAAAACATTACGACTACTGAAATCTATACCCATCTGGATCAACAATACCTGAAAGAAGCAATTATCCAATTTCATCCGCGGTCTTAGTTAGGTCATAATTGTCTCAATAGTATACCTGCCAAGAAAGACAAATGATACCCCCTGATATTCTTGATTTATTTTTACTTTGTTCATTTGGAAGCATTAATGAGATGCAGTATAGCATTTAAGACCAATAGGAAGCAATCTCCTTGTCAACTCTACTCAAATTTAACTCTTGAAAGAGAGAAGTGAAATGAACTTGCTGATAAAGCCCGAAAATTCCTCGATGATGAATGGAAAGAATATTGAAAACAAAATATACGTATAGGCTTCTCTAATGACAAATCAACAAAGAAATAGAAACATAAGAGTTTAGAGGGAGGAGTAACAGGCATAGAAATTTTAAAGAAAGATGGGAAGATAGGAATCAAAAGGATAGTATTTATTTGATTTCTGTGACAGAACTAGAAAACCTTCAATAATTTAGTGAAAATTGAAAAACTAGAAGAAACAATATATAAATGGCATTAAAACATCATTTATGATAACCAGTTAGATAGCCATTTAAAATACGATAAAATGAGATATACAAAAAGAATACCTGATCAATTATTTCAAGAAGATGGACATTATTTGGGAAGGCCAGCTGATTTTGGTGATAGAATAGTCCTAAGAAGAGTAAAATTAGTGGAGGCTATTACTAATTTCACAGGAAAGAATTTTAGCTTATTGGATGTCGGTTGCGGAAATGGAGCATCTATGTTCTTACTCTCAGAAAAGATGAAAAATTGTGTTGGAATTGAAATTACAAATGAACATGAAAATGAATTTAATAGCTATAAGAAGAAAAAAAAAATCCAAAATTGTGAATATAGAATTTTAGATGTTATTGAGAGAAAGCCAGAAGAAAAGTTTGATCGAATTATAAGTTTTGACGTTATTGAACATTTATCTGATGAATCAGGGATTCAATTTTATTTTGATTCGTTAAAAGATGACGGAATAATGGCAATATCTGTTCCTAATAAATGGTGGATTTTCGAAACGCATGGAGCAAAGTTACCATTATTGCCATGGAATAGAGTTCCTTTTTTTTCTTGGTTACCAAAACTTATTCATGAAAGATTTGCAAATGCTAGGATTTATACAAAAAGAAGAATAAAAAAACTTTTAGAAAAGTATAGATTTGATGTTATAGAATCCCATTATATTACTGCGCCAATGGATGTTTTACCCGAAGGAAAATTTAAAGACTGGATAATTATGAGTATATTCAATGAAGATACCACTCGAATTCCATTTAAAGCTACCTCAATATTTTTTGTTGCAAAGAAAAAAGAGGGAGCTCAAACGGTTATCAACGATGTATAAAAGTAATAGAGGTGATAATAATAAATCTGAGGAACAGTAACTATTAAATATAATAGTGGACTGAAAGAATTGAACTTTGAAAATCGCTACTACTCATGTCCAAACCGTTGTACGGAGCTAATTATTAACTGGCTTATGGAATTAGATAATAATAAAACGCAGTAATCTTTGTATTTGCTTATTTTACCCGATCAATTCTAAAAAGCCTTTAGATTATCTTGTTAAGGATGTTAAAGTGGTCTTTTCTCTTTCCTATGTTCTCTAATTTGCATCATGGTAGGGAAGAGTATCACTTATGCATGCAGTTAGTACTTTGCAGTTTAGGTTAATCACTAACAGGCAGGTCTTTTTTCCATAGTATTATGTTAAATCATCTTTTTTTCTGCAGATTGTTTCCATAATTCGTTAATTTTGTCTTCTATTATTTTCATTAATTTTTTATTCGCTATATAAATATCTTGTTTCACAATACGAACCATCATTAGAAGCAAATATCAAAGGAGCGTCTAGGTCTTTAGCATGTCCTTCTGCTTGATGAAGAGCTTTATCTAAATTTTCACCTCTTTTTTTAGCTTCAATAATCCCTAATTGGCTCTTCATTATGGAAAAGGGTATAATCTAGGTTTCCCTTTTAATTTATTCTTGTGAGAAGGAGGTAAATCTCCTTCAAGGAATACATTTCTATCTTTCTTATGTAGGATCTAAAATCCAGTTTTTATTTTCTAAATTTTTATTAATAGTATATCTAATGGTTGCTTCAAGCATCGTAAATAACACAAGTTATCATTATTTTAATATTTATCTACGTCTCTTTACAATCGATCTGTAAAGTATGTTTTGATTGAGTGGAACTAAATTATCTATATGATTTAGCACCATACTATCTTGTTTAAAGGCATTGAGGAACAGTTGATTAGTAGCAAAAACATCTCTATTATTGTATTTATAAGCAAGATCGAGCAAATAACTTAGAATTGCCCAACTATTTAATTTTCAACAACTATATTTCTTGTACATTTTTGGCTTCAATCCAACCCATTTTTCCATCGGGAAGTCTAATTTTTTGCCAATCTTCAAATGGTTCTATTATTTCCAACTTTGTACCCTCATGTAAAATAAAGACGTCTTCAGCCTGCTGGCTGGGGCCACTTTTTACATAACTGGAGGCAGGTATTATCAAAGCTGGTTTATGATTTAGTTTGTAATTATGATGAGCCCAGCCAAAAGAAATATTTAAAATCCCTATGGTTAAGTTGCAGAAGGCCATGGTAAATGCGCTTCTTTTATAGCTACTGAAAAGATAAAAACCCGAGGATGTAACAAACACAGTAAGGAAAATAACAGCCAGCCACGTCCAAGTGGAAGGAGATAAAGACTGAATGATACTAAGCCAGATACTTTTAAAAATAGGCTTAGGCATTCTCTCAAAGCGGTCTATGGTTGCATGGCGAGCTATTCTAAGGTTTTGTATTATTTCATCATCACCGGGGTCAAATATTAAAGCCCTTTCGTAGAAGAGTATAGCCTTTGCTAGTTGATTATTCTTGTAATAGGCATTGCCCAGATTATAATAGAGATTAGAGCTCACTTTACCTCCTGCTATAATAGCGTTATACATTTCGATAGACTTGTGGAATTCGCCATTGCGATAAAAGGAATTGGCAGCTTCAAACTGGTCTAAAGGCTGAGCAATAGCCAGTAGGTTAAAAATCGCAAGATGGAAAGCAATCGATATTTTTTTCATAGTTGCTTTTCAATGTCAGTAATTACTACAGTAGTTTCATTGTAATCGTCAGCGAGGTTTGAATCTGATACATAAGTGAAGCGGGCTAATTCGGCCCTATTCATAGTCTCTGCTACTTTTTCGATAAGATGAATACTAACTTTCTTTTCACGGAGGGTCTCCATAATAATTTCTTTAGTCATCTTACTGAGTGAAATATTGAGCTTGTCCGAAAAATAACCCCATAGAGCGCTAGAAAGAGCGGTGTAAAAAAGTTCACGTCGATTGCTATTCAGTTCTTTTTTAGCTTGTTTTAGATGCTTTCTTGCCAACTTGCTGGCTTTTTGACGTTTTGTCTTAACGGCATCCTTCTGTCGGTTGTAGCTAATAAAGAAATAGCTTATCATTCCGAAAAAGACGACTCCTAATCCCATTAAAATATTATAGTAAATAGAAGAACCGTAAAAAAACTCTTCCTTGTTTCTAAGCTTACCTATATTAGTTTTAATAAACAGTATATCCTCATTGATGAAATCGACTTTTTCCTTATCGGGAATCATCATCTGCTTGCTATTGGCAGAAGGTTGTGAAGTGCCACCGCTTACACCCACTGTAAATTCCTCTGAGTTTATAGTCTTGTATTTTTCTTCTTTGGGGTCAAAATAGCTAAAGCTAATCGGGGGGATCTTATAATCGCCATTATAACGAGGAATAAGAAGATATTCATGAGTTTTACTGCCTTTCATTCCCGTACCCCCTATGCTTATTTTTTCAGAATATTTAGGGTCGTATACTTCAAAGGCATTGGGAAATTCGAATTCCGGTAAGTCCGCTAATTTTATGTTTCCCGATCCACTTAGTCTAACTTTAAGAGTTAGCGACTCATCAGCTTTGAGCTCAGTACGATTGAGTTTTACGTCTATTTTAAAACTGCCTACAGCACCCGTAAAATCAGAGGGTTGATTCTCTAAGGGCAAAGACTTGATCTTCAACGAAGGGAAATTTTCAAAGAAGTTGAGATTAACAGTTCGACCTATAATACGCCTAAAAAAATCTCCCCTCTCTGTAGAAACTTGGACGGGAATTTTAACTTCTACCTGGCCGGGATTAATAATCCCTGAGCGTTGAGGTATCAATATCATTTGTCGGATAATACCAGTGTTGTATTGTTTTCCCCGATATCCTTCCCTTTGGGTAGAAATGTGTTTGATTTCAATATTATTCTTGTAGAAACCGGTAAAATCAGGTTCTTCAAGTAGTTCAGGGGAACCAATATCTGAACGGAAATAAATTTTGTACGATGCCACTAGCGGCTCTCCCTGATAAAGTGTGGTTTTATTGGTTATAACTTTTAGAAAAACATTTTCAGATGCTCTATTGTAAGGGTCATTCGGATTAGATGATCTTTGGCTTTGAGCAGTTATAGTAATAGAGAGAGGTTTAGTACGGTAAGTTTGTCCATTTACCTGTATACTTGCCGGCCCTATAGTATAGGTCCCTTTACGGGTGGGACGTAGAATAAAGCTGTAAGAAGTAGTTTGTCTAATACCGGAAATGTCCATATAAGATGAAAAAGAAGTATTGGGACCACTTAAAATCCTGAAATTCTCGAAGCTAGGGACCTTAAAGTTTTTGCCGCGGGAGTTTATTTTGAATTCCACTGTAAACTCCTCATTTTTTCCAACGGTAGTTCGGTTAGCATTAGCGGTAAAACTCACCTGTCCCTGGATTGATATTACAGCGAAAAGGAAAATAAAACTCGCTAATATTTTGAAATAGTGGTGCATAACTACCAGTCCTTTTCGATGTCTAATGGTTTAGTCTCGATCTTTTTTTCGTTCAGCTTTTTCTGCAATTCTTGCTCTTGCCGATTCAGGGCATCTAGTAATCTTTCGGCATCTTCACGGGAAATCTGACTGGTCTTTGGCTGAGGTTTTTGCTGTCCCTGCTCGTTTTCCTGACTTTCCTGTGGTCGCTGATTTTGTGCTTCATTCTCTTCAGCGTTCCGCTCCTGATTTTGTTGTTTTTGCTCTTCTTGGCTTTGCTCTTGTTCCTTCTTGTTTTCGCCCTTTTCCTCCTGATTCTCGCTCTGCTGATTTTGCTGCTGTTGTTGCAACTCTCGTAGAGCTTTGGCCAAGTTATAACGTGTTTGATCGTCTTTAGAGTTGTTTTTCAAGGAGCTTTTATAAATGTTAATAGCTTCTTGGTACTCCTTCTTCTGAAGATAAGTATTACCGATATTATGCTGAGCTTTAGCGATGATTTTTTTATCCTTACTTAACCTGCTGGCATTTTCATACTGTTCTAGTGCTTCATCATAGCGCTCCTGTTTATATAAAGCATTTCCCAGGTTAAAGTTCGCTTCTACGGGCTCCTTCTCTTCATCAAGGGCTTTTTTATAGGCTACTTCGGCTTCATCGTATTGTTCAGCTTTGTATAATTCATTGCCAGCTTTCACCTCGCTGCGGTAAGACTGACCTTTGGCAGTAAGGAAGAGAGATAATATCAGGGTAACACTAATTGCGGGTTTTTTCATTTTCAAATAGCCTTAAACGTTTAAACCATTGTGTTTTGCGTTCCAGAACGAATACATCTAACATCATTAACATAATAGCCAGTCCAAGAAACCATTGAAACTGATCTTCATAATCGGCAAACATGTGGGTTTCAAATTCTTTTTTCTCCATGCCCTCCACATATTCTATCAAAGCCTCAACTACTTGTCGGGTACTGTTTCCATTAATATAAGATCCTTTAGTAGTGATGGCAATGTCTCTGAGTGTTTTAGCTTGTAGCTTCGTTACTATTGCATTTCCTTCTCTGTCTTTTTTATAACCAATTTGTATTCCTTTGTGATAATCTGGTATTGGCCCGCCTTGAATAGTACCTATACCGACAGTATGAATAATTATGCCATATTCGCCAGCCTTTTTAGCCGCTTTTTGAAATCCTTTTTCATGATCTTCACCGTCACTTAAGATCACTAATACTCTATTTTTCTGGCTCTCATCATCAAAATAGTTCAGTGAAAGCTCTACAGCCTCAGCTATAGCTGTACCCTGTGACGGTATAATTTCGGTACCGACTGATTTTAAAAACAGGCGGGCAGCACCATAGTCAGTGGTTATAGGTAGCTGCGGATAAGCCCTTCCTGCATAAATAATGATCCCTACTCGATCGCTGATCAGTTCGTCTAAAATGCGTGAAATTATTTGTTTGGCTTTTGCGAGGCGGCTAGGTGGTATATCTTCTGCCAGCATACTTTTACTTATGTCCAGCGCAAAGACAATGTCTATTCCTCGACGCTTTACTTTTTCTATGCGGGTACCGATTTTAGGATTTACCAGAGCAAGAGATAAAAGACCAATAATAAGGAGAGATAAAATGAACTTTAAAGTAGGCTTGGCAACACTTTTTTCAGGAGCCATTATCTTGAGTAAATTTGGATCTCCGTATTTTTTCCGTACTCGGTTCTTCCACAATAGAAACATCAAGTAAACCAGTAATAGTACTGGAATGGTCAGCAACAAATAGAGATAATACGGATTGTATAGTTGATACATTAATATTATATAAAGCTTCTAAAGACAGTTTGTTTCAACAATATTTCCAAGACAATTAGGATGAAAGCTACTAAAGCAAAGAACTCAAATTTTTCATCGTAAGAGTAATATTTTAATTCTTGAAGCTTAGTTTTTTCCAGTTGATCAATTTCTTTGTAAATAGCTTGTAGTTTATCGTTATCAGTGGCTCTGAAGTATTGTCCTCCAGTTTGAGAAGCAATTTCTTTCAGCAGATCTTCGTCGATGTTTACAGGTAGATTTCGATAAACGAGTTTCCCTTTGAAATCATAGGCAACAGGAGTAGGTGCAGTTCCTTTAGTTCCTACTCCAATGGTATAAACTCTGATATTGAATTCTCGGGCTAATTGAGCTGCTGTAAGTGGATCTATTTGTCCGGAATTATTCTCTCCATCTGTTAATAGAATGATCACTTTGCTTTTGGATTTACTATCTTTTAAGCGACTTACAGAAGTAGCCAATCCCATGCCTATAGCCGTTCCATCTTGGATTAAGCCATATTTCACATCTTCTAGGGTATTTCGAAGAACTCTATGATCGCTGGTTAAGGGGGTTTGTGTATAAGATTCCCCGGCATAAATTACTAAGCCTATTCTGTCATTGGGACGGTCGTTAATAAAGTCTGCAGCTACCTTTTTGGTAGCTTTCATACGGCTAGGCCTGAGGTCGCGAGCCAACATACTCGCCGATATATCAATAGCCATAACGATATCGATACCTTCAGTGGAACGGATTTTAGTATTCCCTTCTGCGGTGCGAGGTCTCGCTAATCCAATTATAGCTGAGCCTATGGCAAGCAAGCGAAAAACAGGCAGTATCCACCGCGTATAGGCTACCCAATTGCCATTAGAGGTTACCAATCCTTCCACTGAAGAATACAGCATTTCAGGCATTTCTCTTTTCCGGTTATACCATTGCCAAAATCCCAACAAGGGCAATCCAAGCAAAAGCCATAGAAACTCAGGATTCTGAAACTGATAGTCCATTTTGTTTTTCTTCCTTTTCTCCTTTTGGCTGATGATGCAAAAAAAACTGTTTTACAGTCTCAAAGCTTTTTTCATTTTCTATTTGCTCAGGGTTTTCTTTAGCATACTTAACCAAGGTGCTTAAGCTTAGCATTTCTTTAAGATTAGTGTCTATTTGCCGTGGCAATTTTAGACGCCAGACTTTCTCATAAACCTCGCTAGCAGTACTTTCCATAGCATTAATAGCAAATTGCCGTTCTAAAAATATCCTCAGGGTATCGGTCAACTCCGAATAGTACTCTTTCAGTTTTCCGTTTTGCCATAGTTCTTTAGCTTCTAATTCTTTTAGCATTTGCATAGCCTGGTCATAAGGGGGAAGCAGTTTTTGCTTTTCCTCGATGGCGACTCTTTTGTCGTGGAAAAAAAAGCGGTAGATTAAACTGCCTATCAGGCTTAAACCGAGCAAAACGATCAATATCCATTTGATGATACGCCACCAGTTAAGGGGGACATATAGAGGCTCTTTGATATCAAAATAGTCTTGTTCATCCTTGACTTCGGGATATTTAACTGAGATTGAGAAACTCTGGCTGGAGTATCGCTGGTTATCTACTTTAAGTTCAAGCGGAGGGGTAGAAACAGAGCCGCTGTCAAAAGAGGTAAAGATGAAACTTTGTGTTAATAGCCATGTTTCTTCACTAAAGCTGGAGTCAATTTTTGATATTTCAACTAGCTCGAGTCCAGAAACAGTATCTTTCCAATAAGGCCATTCGTAAGAGCTTTTTTCGGGAATAGATGCAGAAATTGTGAGCTTGAATTGCTCTCCGAGCAATATGACGTTAGTATCAGTTTTTGCAGAAAAAGAAATATTTTCTTGACCCCAAAAATTTGAACTTATCAATAAGGGAAATATGAAAATAATGAACTTTCTCATGCGCTTTTCTGCTTAAAGTATCCCAAAAGTTTGATAGCATAAGATTCATCAACCCTTATGGAGAGTCGTCCGGCACCGCTTTTTGTAAAACTATCTTTAAAATACTCATACCTAGAGTCAAACTGTTGTTTGAGTTTATTTCGTAGACTTTTTGAAGCAGTATTTATATAGTTGATCTTTCCACTTTCCAGATTTTTCATTGACACTAAACCCAAGTTGAGAAGCTTTTCTTCTCTGAGGTCATAAATCTGGATTCCGGTAACATCGTGTCGCCGGGATATGATTCGCAACGGATCACGATAACCTTGGTCCATAAAGTCAGATAGCACAAAGGCAATAGCTCTTTTTTTCTGAATGCTGGAGAAATAACGCAAGGCACTGGCAATGTTCGTTTTGCTGCTTTTGGGTTTAAATTCGATGAGTTCGCGTATGATCCTCAGAATATGTGTTTTACCCTTTTTGGGAGGAATAAATAGCTCAATGTAATCGCTAAAAAAGATCACCCCTACCTTATCGTTGTTCTGAATAGCAGAAAAAGCAAGGGTAGCACATATTTCAGTGGTCATTTCTCTCTTCATTTGTATGCTGGACCCAAAACTTTCAGAACCACTTACATCTACTAATAGCATGAGAGTGAGTTCCCGTTCTTCCTCAAATACTTTAAGGTAAGGTTCGTTAAGGCGAGCTGTGACGTTCCAGTCAATAGCACGGATGTCATCTCCATACTGATACTTCCTAACCTCGCTAAAATCCATTCCTCTACCTTTAAAACTACTTTGATATTCCCCTGAAAAAAGATGACTCGAAAGCCTGCGGGTTTTTATTTCTATCCTGCGTACTTTTTTTAGAAGTTCTTGCGTGCTACTCATAATTTCCACTTCAGGAAATCTTTATGGTACTTCTATGTGGTCTAGAATTTGATTGACAATGTCTTCGCTACTTACATTTTCAGCCTCTGCTTCATAAGTGATACCAATTCGGTGGCGCAACACATCTTTTGCCACTGCTCTTACATCTTCTGGAATTACATAACCTCTTCTCTTAATGAAAGCATGCACTCTGGCAGCAGCAGCCAAATTGATACTTCCGCGAGGCGAGGTTCCAAAGCCAATGAGAGGTCTTAGGGATGGAAGGGAATAATTTTGGGGTTTACGGGTGGCAAAAACAATGTCCAATATATATTTTTCAATCTTCTCATCCATGTAAACTTCACGGATTATTTCACGAGATTTTAGAATAGTATCAACACTAACCACTGGCTTAGTAGCTTCAGGACCTCCTGAAAGGTTTTGACGGATAATTAGCCGTTCTTCCTCTTGTTCGGGGTAGCTAATCACAGTTTTCATCATAAAACGATCGGTTTGAGCTTCAGGTAAGGGATATGTTCCTTCTTGTTCTATCGGGTTTTGAGTGGCCAGCACTAGAAAAGGCTCAGGTAAATTAAAAGTTTCATCTCCAATAGTTACGTTCCTTTCCTGCATGGCTTCTAACAAGGCGCTTTGCACTTTAGCCGGGGCACGATTAATCTCGTCAGCCAGCACAAAATTGGCAAAAACAGGACCTTGCTTTATCGCAAACTCGCTTCTTTGAATATTATAGATTTGGGTGCCTATTATATCAGAGGGAAGCAGGTCAGGCGTAAACTGAATGCGGCTGAATTTAGCCTCAATTGCTTTACTGAGCGATTTAACGGCCAAAGTCTTGGCCAGCCCAGGAACACCCTCTAGTAAAATATGACCATTACTCAAAAGAGCTACTAACAGTCTTTCTAACATAACTTTTTGTCCAATAATGGCTTTGCTGACCTCTATCATCAATAAGTCGATAAAGGCGCTTTCTTTCTCGATTTTTTGATTGAGTTCGCGAATATTGGCTGTACTTTTTGTGGCTTCCATAAAATTATTCTTTTAATTTTAAGTGTTACAAAATTAGGTTTCTTCCTCATAGTAATTAAAAGCCCAACTTCTTTGTTTATGCCAAGCTTAAAGTTTTATTGCATTTTCCATGCTACCTCGAAGTAATTTTCATTTGATCAAGAGATATTTATCTTTTACACTTGTTCTTTCTTATTCATCATCTAATTACCTCAGTGATTGCTTTCTGTTTCTTCTTGTTTTGAATTTCATTTATTCTTTTTTCAGCAAGTTCAACGTATTCTTTATTGGATATCATAGCCAACAAATCTGCGGTTACTTATTAACGCTGCAACGGCTGTAGTCCCGCTTTCTATAAATGGATCAAGGACGGCATCGTTCTCAAAAGTATAAAGCTTAATACACCTTAATGGAAGCTCAACAGGAAATGGTGCGGGATGACCTATTTTTCTTGCAGATTCTGCCCCAAAAGTTCAGACATTTTTTGTTAATTCTAAAAATTCATCTCTTGTTATTGTTGTTGATTGGTATATGATGGCTTGCTCTTGGAAATGCTTCTTTTTGAAAAAACTAAAATATACTCGTGAATATCTCTTAATACAGAATTCTTTGCAGAAAGCCAGCTTTCCCATGCAGTGGATGGGCTTGCTGATGACGCTTTATTCCAGACGATTTCTCCTCTCATTAAAAAACCAATTTCTTGCATATCTTCTATTATAAAAGAGTGTAATGGAATGTAGGGCTTTCTTCCTAAATTCGCTATGTTTATACAAGCTCTACCACCTGGCACAAGAACACGATGTACTATCCTTTGAATACATTTTTTAGAAGTTCTCTATATTCATTCAAAGACATATTTTTATCGTACTGCTTACCCACATTATAGGGCGGAGAGGTTGCCATTATTAATGAATACAATTATGTGGTAATTCATTCATTTTTTCACTTGACTTACAGAATATTTTGTTACTGATTTTATGGTCAATTTTACTTTCTAAAAATTTTACATTTTCTTTTTCTATTTGAAAGCCCTTCATAAAAGACGGCTACCATAAAATTTAGAAGAATCGTAATTCATCCTGCCAGAAGATCCGAATTTACTCGTTTCCGTACGGATCTTCTTAATTGACATTTGCTTCCCTCAAAAATTGAGAAATTTTTCTCCCTTCTTTTCATATGTATCCTCTTTATTTGCTACTTCAATAAATTTACCAAGTTCTTTTTTAGTTTTCATTCCTGCAAAGAACATCACCTCTTGCTTTAAAAAAGGTAATAACTGACCTCTGAATTCAGAAAAAGAATCAAATCGCAAAAATCCTTTTTTCTCGGTTTCTTTTATATTATCTCCATTATCATCTAAATGGTACAGGATTTAATGATCAAAATCCTTGTATAATTCCATAATTTTTTAGGTTATCAACCTTAGAATAATAGCTTTTTGTAACGGGCGTATTACCTAAAACAATTATTGGTATTTTTACCGATTCTAAAGAAGAAATTCTTAACTATAGTGCTTTTACCGATTGCTTTTAGTATACTATCAGAACGCAATAAACCAGGATTTCCTCGGTGAGTTCTGAAATCCCCAACACATTTGAGACTATGCTTTGAGCCAATATTGAAAAGTTCCCAATTCCAAACAACAGACATTTTAACTTCAAAAATTGCTATTATGTTTTCTGGTCCTTGAACAATTGAATCCGTTTTGCAAATAGCAACATCAGGTAGGAGATCTTTTGGTGAGCTCCAATTCTTCACAAACAGCATTCCTAACTGCATAAGCGTTTAATTCTTTAGCAACATCTTTTAGAATTTCTAAAGCCCACTTTTCTGTGTATGCTCCGATAAAAGCATTTCTGCTTTGTAAGATGGTTTTAGCTACCTTGTAGCTTTTAGGCCAATAAGCATAATATTTTTTATCCCTCGTTGTTATAGAATAATTGTTCAGGCAAAACAACTCCTAAAGATTTTGTGAAAAAATCTACTTCCTGTTCTTTAGTCCATAACAATTTATCTGCCATTCCTCTTACGTTCTTTTTTAATTTCTTCAATCATAGAATTCTCAAACTGCCTTGATAAAATCCACCCTTTTTTACCACAGATTGATTTATAATCTTCATAAGTTTTACTGTCAACACTTGATGTAATAGTCCTTTTTCCATTAGCCATGACCCTAATAAATTTACAAATTGACTTTCCAAACGCTTTTGTTCAATTCTATATAGATCTTCCTTTTGCCTTTGCTTAACCTGTAAACCTCTTATCAGCATTCATCACATGCTCGCACTTGTTGCAAGTACGTAGCTCTTTAGAACTGTAGAATTCTTTAAAATAGGATGAAAAGTCTTTTTCAATATTGGTGAGGTAGAAATAGGTTTCGTGCAGTTTGTTGTTGCAGACATCGCAAAACCAAAGCAGGCCGTCTGTATGTCCCTTTTGGCGTACCCTTTCCACTACCAAACCTACCGAACTCTCTGAACGCATAGGGCTATGCAGTATTTTGGGCGGTAACAGAAACATATCAGCCGGTACCAATTTGATATCTACCGGTTTATCATTTTCCTGTATGCGAACTGTTATTTCACCCTCCAGTTGGTAAAAGAGCTCTTCGGTTTCATTGTAGTGATAATCTTTACGTGCATTAGGCCCGCCTACTATCATTACAATGTAATCCTCTCCCCCTGGGTACAAGTTTTTATTACCTACAAGGGGTTTCAGTAAATCGCGATTGCTCTCTATCCATGTATGAAGATTAAAAGGTCTTTTGACAGCCATGATCTTTTTTATAGGTTACCACGAAGTTAAAGTTTTATTTCTGATCTGCTACTTGGATTTCACCATCCCGTCCCTGATCTCTTAATTTAACGTAAGCTTTGATATGAGAATAGATTAAAATGACCAAAAAGGTTCACCTGAAGCCATATAATTCAGTGTTGGATCAAAAGTAGGTTAGCTAGGAGAAGAATATTTTTTGTAATCAATTGGTGGATTACGAACGAGAAGAAATTGCCAGGGGGCTCTGCCCAGATAAATTAGAACCTGTTAACACCATTTTCAATGCATCAACTAACAGGATCAAAATAAATGAAGATTCAGAAGATATCATCTGTTTTTATAGACAGATATGATTTTGATCTTGTTGAATTGTACTACACTTAATTGCATGGGCAAGCTTACAAAATTATGTGTTTAACAGACCCGAATGTCAATAGTGGATTTTCAGTGATCAGAGAAGCTTTTATTGTATAAAATGGCTTTAAGACTATTAGTCTAATTTTTTGGCTTTTTCCCAGATGGCATCCATTTCTGCCAGGCTCATATCAGAAAAGGACTGATTTTGTTCTGTAACTTTAGCTTCGAGATACTGAAACCGCTTTACGAATTTCTTATTGGTACGTTCTAAAGCAGATTCAGCATCTATATTGAGAAACCTGCTGAGGTTGGTCATAGAAAATAGCAGGTCGCCAAACTCTTCTTCTGACTTTTTATGATTGCCCTCATCAATTTCCCGATGCAATTCTTTCAGCTCTTCTTCTACTTTAGCCCATACTTGTTGGGTGTTTACCCAATCAAAGCCAACTCCGCGGGCTTTTTCCTGTATACGGGCAGCTTTTATCATAGCAGGTAACGATTTAGGTATCCCTTGTATCACAGATTTCCTATCTTCCTTAAGCTTGAGTTTCTCCCAATTAGCTTTGACTTCTTCTTCTCCGAAAACCTTCATATCGGCATAAATATGGGGATGACGCCAGATGAGCTTTTCACAAATACTATTGAGGACATCAGCTACGTCAAAAGTCTGTTTTTCTTCTCCTATTTTCGAGTAAAACACCAAATGGAGAAACAAATCTCCTAATTCTTCTTTCGTTTTTTTTAGGTCGTCATCTAATATAGCATCGCCTAATTCATAGGTTTCTTCAATAGTGAGAGGACGAAGGGTTTTCATGGTTTGCTTACGATCCCAGGGGCATTTCTTTCTTAAGTCATCTACAATATTCAAAAGCCGGTCAAATGCTCGTATTTTAGCTTCTCTGGTATTTTCCAGGTCATATTCTCCATCCATAAGTGCAATTTCTTAAAGAGATGCTAAATTTAATTAATTTAAGGATCTAAGGGAAAAAAGCCGTGCGAACATGCCACAACTTAAATTCAAAATATGCCCAAACTAATCAAAAGTACACTCCCATCCTAACAAGTATCTATTACGAACCTCTCATACCAAAAACTGGAAATTTCATTTGAAGAGCTAATAAAAAGTCAGAATAATAATAAACACAAGCAAACTTGGAAAGGAGAACTTAGAACTTCAAGAAGAGAAGAAATACCAATTGTAACTGACTCAGATACGATTCCACTCACAATCGCTAGCAGCAGCACCCTCGTTGGCAGCATTAAAACCGCAGAAGAGATTTCCGATCCATGCTCCTACATCGGTAAAGGCAGCGGCAAAAAATCCTCTTCCACCAAGCCCTTTCATAAATAATCTCCTCACGGTTTTTACAGTCATCGCCATAAGCGATACTACACCAAAAATCTGCCGAGCCATTTATAAATCCCGGAATAGCCCGATATAAAGCCTCCTGCTCTGGCGTGCCAGATAAAGCCATAGAACCCCTGTAACAGGTCTTGCACACGGTCATAGAAGGCACTATTACTGCCCGGGTCAGTAGTATCTCCATCTTCCCCCTCTGGATTGACGGGAATCTCATTAAATAATTCTGTCAATAGATCAAAACCCGCTTCATTAATGATACCTGCAGCCAAAGCCTGATTCAGCAGCATGCCATAATCAATGCTAAAGCATGTATCGGTTAACACTATGGGGCTGTTTGGATTATTGAAAGCACGATTATAAGTATCATTTACCATACTCTCGGCCTCATCCCGTGTATGTCCGAATACAGCAACCTCATAATCGATTATGACATTTTTACATGCTTTCTATCCTTTCAGCCGACCAAGGTACATCGAATAACCCCCTGTCGGCCGCCATTTGCAGTATGGTATTATGATGAAGAATAGCATTAGAATACGATAAAGGAAAAAGATCAGTTGAACTACTTAACGAGCTTTCGTATTTTGCCTGATTATCACTTGATACCGGTGATACCGAGCTCTCTTTAGTACAGCTCAGCGCCAAAACAAGGGCTACTGAAACTACATTTTTGATTTTAGAAGTTTTCATATTTCTACGATTTGATATTAAGAATTAAAAGTTTTATTTTTTTGATTTTACACGTGGATTATGATCGGGTGGCTCCCACTTGAACCAATCAGGAACCGTCGCTGGTTTTACCCTCCCCTTTCTTGTTGCGTCAATCAACCACTTTGTAAGCCTAGCCGATTCTTCTTTAGACTCCCCCTCCTTTTCAATATTAAAGAAATAACTTGCATTATAATAGGCTTTAAGTCGTATCGTATCATTTTCACTATCAATACCGGGATAATTTTTCATAAACCTACGCCGCTTGAAAAAACGAGTCATCAATCCCCACACAACTTTTTTAGCGGAATCTTTCCCTACTGTATTCTCCAGCGTTTTGTATCTATCGTCTTTCTCAAGAACATGCTGTCCTTCTTCTCCAAATAGCACATTCTCTACATCAGACTGACCTTTAACTTCCGAAGAAATCAAAACTCCCAAAGCGATTAGCCCAATAGCCCCAACCCTTTTCATCTTTCTTTGATAAAAACTTCGCTAGATATACGAACAACTCTGTCACAATTCCAAATCTTTTTTGAAATATTTTTCTATGGTGCTTTTTCACGAACTCTGATTCTATAGTGCGGGGATAGAATCAGAGCCTGTTGATAACTCTTTTTGATGGTCTTTTTTTTCAATTGAAATCAAACGTATTACGTTCGATTTTTTGACATTCACAACACAACATTATGCTGTGAGTGTTCACAGCGTTGTGTTACGCTACTAGGAAAGGGGGTTTTTACAATCCTTTGCTATTTTTAGTACTATTTACCTCTGTGTTTAGCTTTTGTAGGTAGGGGTATAATATCATTCCTGGATATAGACGCACGAAATACACAAACCCTCTGCGCTTCACCAGTTTTGGCTAGCTACGCCAGAAGAAATTAATGGTAGTACAAACCTAACTAGCCCCTTATCTTAACAGTTGGGTTTCACACTGCGTTAAAACAGATAAATCAATCTATATATATAATATGAGATTAAGTAACTAATAACTAATAAGTTAGTAATGATATTGAAACAATATTAATAATAGAACAGAGAAATAAAATTCTGTAAACAGAAATAAGAAGTTCTGACAGATACAACCTATCCCAAGTGGAAAGTTTTATGTTAATGAAAACCAGGGGGTTATATTTTAAGTTGAGAAAAAACCTACTAGTTAGGAGTGGTCATGGTTTTGTTTCATCCATTCTTGTACTTTTTCAAGGTCGCTGAGAGAAGAATCAGCAAGAAAGGCTTTGAGATAAAACACATCTTTAGCTAAGCGGTGATGGGGATAACGTTTCAGAAATTCATCGTAGCACTTAATTGCTTGAGTATTGTTCTTCAGGTTTTCATCGTAAGTAAACCCGATCATAAACAAAGAGTGGATAACCAATGAATGTTTAGGATACTTTTTGATGATAGACTGATATAATGCTATAGCTTCCTTTTCTCTTTGAGGTTGTACCCGAAGTATATCAGCAGCACGTCGTATGTAATAGGGAGAAATAGAGTCTTCTGGGTTCAGTTTGGCAAATTCGGTATAGGCTCTTATCAGTGAAAAGTCTAGGGAAGTGTCTACTATATCACTGTTTTTGGCCTCTTTTTCCATAATCTCTATTTGCAGTTTAAGAAAATCTTGCTCGGGCTGACAAGCAGTAAAAATCAATAATAATATAAGAGGGATATTTCTCATTTGAGCTCAGGAAATTTCATTTTGTAGTTAACCGATACTTTTCCCATAGCTATGCTATTCAATTTGGTTTTAAGTACTCGTTTTCTTAGCGGAGACAAGTAATCAATAAAAAGGATGCCCTCAATGTGATCATATTCATGCTGAATTACTCTGGCCTTGAGGCTACCATATACCTCTTCATGCTCTGTAAAATATTGATCCAGATAACGAATGCGAATTTTTTCAGTTCTTTCTACATCCTCTCTTATATCTGGAATGCTAAGACAACCTTCATTAAAAGGCCATTCATTCCCATTTTCTTCAAATATTTCAGGATTAATAAGGACTTTTCTAAATTTCCTTAGCTCTTCCTTGTCCTCGACTCCCTCTTCTACATACCTCGAAGTATCTACCACAAAAAGCCGGATAGATTTACCCACCTGTGGTGCAGCCAGGCCTACCCCACTGGCGTTGTACATGGTCTCAAACATATTACTGATTAATTCTTGCAGACCAAGGTAATTTTGGTCAATATTTTCTCCTCTTTTACGAAGAACAGAGCTACCATAAGCTATGATAGGTAAAATCATGAGTGCAATTTGCCGCAAAACTAACAAATGAAGGACTATCTGCTTCGTAGATAAGATTGTAGTATAATAGCCGCACTGATTTGGTCAACTTTTCCTTTTTGGCGTCTTTTCTTTTTCTTCATGCCGCTCATTACCATGGATTCTATCGCCATTTTGCTGCTAAAATGTTCATCTTCTAAGGTTATTGGAATGCCTGCAAAGTTTTTCTGGAGTAGTACCACTATTTGCTTCACTTTTTCGGAATTATGTGAATTCCCACCGTCCAGATTAAATGGGTCTCCTATCACTATCTCCTCGAAGTCTTCTTCTTCCTTAAGCTGCTTTAGGTAGTCCATCAGCTTATCGGTGGGCACTGTTTCTTTAGGTGATGCTATTATTTGCAAGAAATCGGTTTCAGCCACTCCAGTTCTTTTGCTCCCTATATCTAATGCAATAATCTTTGCCAACGAGTTTTCTTATTTTTGGTCAAATTTATCAAAGATAGCTATGAAGGAATTGCAACATATAATAGAACGAGCTTGGAAAAACCGCGAGATGTTATGCGAAAAAGTCACGGTTGAGTCCATTGAAACCGTTATTGAACAAATTGACAAAGGCCGCCTGAGATGTGCTGAGCCAATTAGCAATGGCTGGCAGGTAAATGAATGGGTAAAAAAAGCCGTAATTCTCTATTTTCCTATTCGAAAAATGAAAACTTTAAGAGCCGGCCCTTTAGAATTTCATGATAAAATTCCGTTAAAAGAAAATTATGCTGAACTAGGTATACGCGTAGTTCCTCATGCTGTTGCTCGCTATGGGGCTTATGTTTCCGAAGGGGTAATTATGATGCCTTCTTACATTAACATAGGAGCCTATATAGACATGGGTAGCATGATAGATACTTGGGCCACGGTAGGCAGTTGTGCCCAAATTGGAAAGAATGTCCATTTAAGTGGTGGCGTTGGCATTGGGGGGGTGTTAGAGCCAGTACAGGCTGCTCCTGTAATTATTGAGGATAATTGTTTTATTGGGTCACGTTGCATAGTTGTGGAAGGAATACATATTGAAAAAGAAGCGGTACTCGGAGCTAATGTAGTAGTTACTGCCTCTACCAAAATTATAGATGTTACTGGAAAAGAGCCGCGGGAAATCAAAGGGTATATTCCCTCACGGTCAGTAGCGATACCTGGCAGTTATATCAGAGAGTTTCCGGCCGGAAAGTTTAATGTAAGTTGTGTCTTAATTATTGGGAAACGCAAAGAAAGTACAGATAAGAAAACTTCCCTCAATAGTGTTTTAAGGGAATACCAGGTTTCAGCGTAGGATTATTTCAGTTCTAATCGGATTCGGTAAGAATATGACGTTATATTTCACGTTTCTATTTTCAGACCATCATATGCCAGGGCTCTATCAGGAGGCAGTTTTTTATTAACATCAGAATGGTTTCCCATTTGATGACTGATATGAGTAAAGTAAGTGTGTCTCGCGTTTAATTCTTCAGAGAGTTCAACAGCTTCATATAAAGTGAAATGTGAATGGTGTTTTTTTTTACGCAGTGCATTTAATACCAGATAACCACTCCCGTTTATTTTGCTTTTCTCTTTCTTTGAAATGTAGTTGGCATCTGTGATATAAGTAAAATTCCCCACTTTGAAACCAAAGACAGGCATACTAGCATGTTTTAATAGTATGGGCTGAAAGCTGATATCTCCTGTGCTAAAAATACGACTAGTTATAGCGATCAACTTAATACTGGGTATACCGGGATAATTGGAATTTTTAAAAATGTAACTGAATTGTTCGTGCAACCTGAGTTGTACTCTTTTGGAAGCATATATCTTAGTTGGCTTACCCTGTATAAAATTAAAAGCTCTTATCTCATCTAATCCAGCAGTATGGTCCATATGTTCGTGAGTGAATACAATAGCATCTAGCTTATCAACCCTCTCCCTGAGCATTTGTTGTCTGAAGTCTGGGCCAGCGTCGATACATACAGTTGTTGTCTTGCTTTCTATCAATAAAGAGCTGCGAAGCCTTTTATCTCGACTATCCCTTGACTTACAAACTGGGCATTTACATCCAATCACGGGAATACCTTGAGAAGTTCCCGTTCCTAAAAAGGTAAATTTCATTTTGAAACTCATAATAAAAAAGCCAATGGCCTTAAATCTCATTCAAAAGTAAATTAAGTAAAACAAGTTTTAGGTTTAGTCTACTTCGTACCTTTGCCGGTATAATTATAAGGTCCCACAATGGAACATATAGTTCTTACTTCTGCGCAAAAAGCATTTAAGATTAACTTGAATGAAAACATCTACGGCACATTTGCAGAAATTGGTGCGGGACAGGAAGTTGTACGACATTTTTTCAGAGCTGGAGGAGCCTCGGGTACTGTAGCCAAAACGATGTCGGCTTATGATAAAGATTTTTCAGATGCTATTTACGGAAGGGAACATGGCAATCGCTATGTTACGGAGGGAAGGTTAAGGAAAATGTTAGATTACGAATATGGTTTGATTGAAAAGCGTCTGAGCCGGGAAAAATATCCCAATAAATGCTTCTTTGCCTTTGCCAATACTGTGGCCACCATTGGCCTTGTCAAGAAGTTCAAAGGACATGGTTGGATGGGGTTGCGGTTTCAGTTAAATCTTAATGAAAAACCCAATGACATAATTTTTCACATAAGGATGAAAGAAGAAGAAGCTTCTCTGCAACAGGAAACTATAGGTATAATGGGAGTAAACCTGATTTATGGAGGTTTTCATATGGGGGACAACCCCGAAGAACTTTTGCGTTCTCTTTACGACAACATTGCCAAATACAAGATCGAGATTGATATGATCCATTTTGAGGGATCGAAATTTAAAAGTGTGGATAACCGCTTGATGTCACTCCAGCTTATTAAAAACGGTACGACAGATGCTGTAATTTTTGACCCTGATGGAAAAAATATATTACCTGCTGCCTTGCTATATAAAAAGAATATCCTAACTCTGCGTGGAAGTTTTCGACCAGTTACCAAGGTCAATATCGACATGATCGAAAAAGGCTATAGCTATTTTATTAAAGAAAAGAAAGTGGATCAGGAAAATATAGTAGTGCTTTTTGAAATCACTCTTAGTAATCTCAAAGCTGAGGGTGAAATTGACGAACAAGATTTTCTGGATCGAGCCGAGATATTATGTTCACTAGGACAAACGGTTCTCATTTCCAACTATCAGCAATATTATAAATTGGTAGAATACTTTACCCGTTATACACGGGAAAGAATGGGGCTCATCATGGGGGTAATGAGTCTCAAAGAATTGTTTGAAGATAAATATTACCTCGAATTGCCCGGTGGAATACTGGAAGCCTTTGGTATTCTTTATTCGTCTGATCTCAAACTTCATGTTTACCCTTCACAACCGAGTAAAAACTCTCCATTCGAGACAAGTAAAACAGTAAAAATTCATACCCGTTTAAGACCACTATATAACTATCTAACATTCAACCGAAAGATAGTGGATATTGAGACTTATAATCGTGACATCCTCCAAATTTTTTCACGTGATATACTTGCTAAAATTAAAAATGGAGAGCCAGGCTGGGAAAAAGCGTTACCGAAATATGTGGATAATATTATCAAGAGTAAAAAGCTATTTGGTTATAAAGCCGATAATGAAAGAAAAGTGGAAAATAAGAAAAGAGTCAAGGTGAGTAATTTTGGCTAAGTTCCTTCAAGACTTCCACTACTTTGTTTATTTCATCTAGGGTATTATTTTTACTCATGGAAAGACGCATTACGGGATATTCAGCACCGGGAGCTATAGCTTTCACAACATGAGAACCTCGTAAGCTACCAGAAGCACAAGCGCTTCCTCCTGAAGCGGCTACTCTCCTCAATTCCAGATTAAAAAGAAGCATATTATAATTTAGCAATTCCGGGAAGCCTATACTTAAAATGGTATAAAGGCTTCTGTCTATTTCTCCACTAAGCCCATTAAATACTGTAGAAGGAAGTTCATCCCTAACTTTTTCTATAAGGTGCTTTTTAAGTGAAAGTATGTGAGCCTTTTCATCCTTCAGAAAATCCAAAGACCGTTCTAAAGCAACCTTTAAACCAGCAATACCTATCACATTCTCTGTACCACTCCGCATATTCCGCTCCTGCCCACCTCCTGTTATTAAAGAGGCTACCTTTAAGTTTTTATTGATATAGAGGAAGCCTACTCCTTTAGGTCCATAAAATTTGTGTGAAGAAGCGGTGATAAAATCAACGGGTAATTCTTCGAGATTAAGATTATAGTGCCCTACTGTTTGTACGGTATCTGAATGAAAAATCGATCTGTATTTACGACATAGCTCCCCTACCTGTTTAATATCCAAAAGATTGCCTATCTCGTTATTTCCATGCATCAGGGATACTAGGGTGGGGATCTCATCTTTCAGTAAGTCTTCCAAGTGATTGAAATCCACTTCTCCTTTAGCATTGACTTTTAATAGTTGTAAATCAATATTGTAATAGCGCTGAATACACTCTGCTGTATATAGCACAGCATGATGTTCTATTGGAGAGGTAATAATCCTTTTAACTCCCAAGTCACGGATTGGAAGCATCAGTGCAGTATTATCAGCTTCAGTTCCTCCAGAGGTAAAAACAATTTCGCTCGAGTTACAATGCAAGCTTTTAGCGACATATTTGCGTGTATCTTCGATAATTACCCGAGCTTTTCTACCATATTGATGCATGGAAGACGGATTCCCAACAAGGCCATTTTCTATAATTCCAATCATCACATCTCTTACTTCCTTACGTAAGGGAGTAGTTGCAGCATTATCTAAATAAATTCCACGAGTTTGCGTCATTCAAAATTTCCTCACCTATTTTAACTAGCTCAAAAAGATTCAAGTCCTATTCCTTTTCTCAGAATGTTGTTAGATACTTTTCTGATTGGCCAGCTTTTCTAAAATTTTAATAAACTCCTGCCCTAATTTCTCAGCCCTGACTTTGGATTTAGCTTCTGTATAAATACGAATAACAGGTTCAGTATTTGATTTTCTCAAATGTACCCATTCATCGGGAAAATCAATCTTCACCCCATCTTCTGTAGATATTTCTTCATTCTTATACCTCTCACATATGGATTTTAAAATACTGTTTACATCCACATCCCTCTCCTGCAACTGCATCTTATTTTTACTCATATAATAAACCGGGTAGGAAGCTCTTAACTCACTTAGCTTTTTACCGGAACGGGCCAGATGACTCAAAATGATGGCTACTCCCACCAAGGCGTCTCTACCATAGTGGAGATCCGGTAAAATTACCCCTCCGTTTCCTTCACCTCCGAGAACAGCATTCTCGAGTTTCATTTTTTCAACTACATAGAACTCTCCTATGGGACTTGCGAGATAAAGCTGGTCTTTTTTAATAGCTATGTCACGTAGTGCACGGCTACTGGACAGATTACTCACTACGAGTCCGGGCTTGTACTCTAAATAATAATCGGCTACTGCAACTAGAGTGTACTCTTCTCCAAACACTTGTCCATTATCCATTATCAACGCTAGGCGATCTACATCAGGATCAACCACCACTCCCAAATCACAGCCTTCATCAGTGACTTTTTTTATAATTCCTCCAAGATGTTGTTCCAATGGCTCAGGATTGTGAGGAAATTCTCCATTAGACTCACAATGTAATTTCACTATCCGTTCCACCCCCAGACGTTCCAATAAAGCAGGAATAGCAATACCTCCGCTACTGTTTACGGCATCTATTGCTATCTTAAAATTAGCTTTACGGATAGCTTCCACATCTACATAAGGCAAATCTAAAATGGCTTTTATGTGCTTATCCAACATTTCATCCGACTCACTTACTCTACCCAAAGCTTCTATGCAGGCATATTCGAAGTCTTCTCTTTCAGTTCTATCTAAAATTTCATTAACTTCTCTTACGTTTAAAAATTCTCCCTTTTCATTGAGGAATTTTAAACCATTCCACTCTATTGGATTGTGAGAGGCAGTTATAATAATACCACCCTTTGCTTTTTGAAAAACAACTGCCATTTCTACAGTAGGTGTGGTGGATATGCCCACATCTATAACGTTTATTCCCAATCCTATCAAAGTATTTTGTACCAAAGACTGAATCATTTTCCCCGAAGAGCGCCCGTCCCTACCTATAACAACGGTCAGGTCTTTGCGCACTTTAGCTTTACCCAGCCAACTGCCATAAGCAGAAGTAAATTTTACTACGTCAAGAGGTGTAATATTATTGCCTGTATTGCCACCTATGGTTCCGCGTATTCCAGAAATATTTTTTATTAAAGTCACAAAAAGGCTAGATTGTGCGTTTTGATAGAGTAAAGATAGTAGGAAAAAACTTACGACCGCCTTTTTAAGATTGAAGTTACACGAAGAGTACGAAGAGAATAAGGCTGTTTTCTTTATGGCTCTAGGCTAGAATAACTGGAATCGGTTTAAGAAATTCATCTTCGTTTCTATTCGAGCAACACTTTCTTGGTGATAATTCCTTTATCGGTTTTTAGCTTTAGGAAATATTGACCGATTGGTATTCCATTTACATCTAGCTCAGTTGCAATGCGATTAAATTCTCTAATCTTTCTTCCTTTTACATCTATCAGGGAAAGGCTCAGCATTCTAACACTACTGGGATATTCCAAATTGAGAATGCCTAGAACTGGATTTGGATAAATAACTATCTTGATACCCTCAATGACATAGTTAGCTGAAGACACAGGCTGCTCTACCAATAGAATAACGCTATCGTTTATAACTGGTATAGGGGGTATTGTTTCTCCCTTACCAAGGCAGTTTGGCAATGAATCCCAAATAACATATATTTTTAACCTATATGGAGAAGATTCGTAGATGGCAACGGTAGTGTCGTGGTAAACGAGGATATTGGTAAATGAACATCCAGTAAAGTACAAACGATATATGATGGTGCGTGCATCATCTATTATAGAAGCAACTGTTATGCGGTCAAAGTGAGAATCATGACCCGATCCTACTTACTATAATAGAAAAGGAGTTGGGGTGGCTGTTAGCGTTAACACGGATAGAATCAATGCCGTATTGATATTTATAATAATTAGGGAAAAAAATTGAGAATAGGCTTGAATTGTAAATAAACAAGCCTATTAGCCCTATTGTATACGTTTTCATAGCTGAGATATTTAAAGGTTCCAGCTATCTATTTTACTAGAATAACTGGAACAGGTTTAACAAATTATTGAATGGACAGGTTCATATAATCTGTAATTTCATCATTACAAATCAATATTACCGTATACGTTCCCGACTCATAAGAGGAAATATCAATCTGAACAGTGCTTAGATTTACTTCTAAAGCATATTCATATTGGTTAGAGATATTGCCAAAGTGTTTTACGATCATTAAATTAGCAAGTTCGGCACTAACTGCCTTGTATTTGACATTGAGCTTTGTGGATGCGGGATTTGGCGATAGAGAAATCAAATCAAATTCTCTTTCATTATCTGCTGCCTCTTCCTCAGTTGTAGAGGGCTGCCTGCTTGGCACAACTACCTGAAAAAGTTCTCCTCCGATGACACTATTATCCGCCTGATTCCTCTGTATGACGTGAAAATCAAACCTCCCTCTTGTCGATTCTTGTTCTAAAAGGTTAAAGCCAACATGAATAAGACCTCGTTCATTCGGTGAGAAAGCTAAATTTTCAATTGTTGCTCGACTCTCGTGTATTAATACTTGCTTTCTATCTTCATCTACTTCCGCTATATCTTTCCCTTGAAATCCTTCATTTGCCCATTTTTCCCAAACGGGATCATCCAAAGTTATTTTCACTTCGGCTCTAATTGGGATTACCAGTGTGATAATCAAGGGTTTTAAATTCTAAGTAATAAGTTCCTCCCTCGCACCAAGGATCCCCTGTCAATACATTTGCACCGACTAATTCGTCATCTGGATTATTACCAACTAATCCTCCCATACGAATGACACTTACATTCTTCCAAGCAATATTGCTGTTGCTTAACACATTGATAGCCAAATCTCTTGTCTCTTGACTTGTCATGGCATCGCTAGATGCCTCAATTCTGGCTAAAAGGCAAAAATAGTGCGGTTCATCCGAAAAAAATCGGGATTATGTACTAAACCGAAATAATCTTCAGGATTGGTTGGCTGCCATGGAAAAACTGCTACATGCACATTACCGGGATCAATAACGGGTAATGTTACTTCTCCAACGTGGTCTCCAACGCGGTTGCCCGGCAACAATCGTGTTGCCATCCCAATGATGAGGCCAGGATAAGGCCGTTGTTGCTTTCGCCCAATACAGCTTGAGTTTTTCATTGCCGATTGAAGCTGAGCATCCCCTATTTCTAACCCGAACATAAACATAGTTATCCGCTGAATTATGGTCAAGGTCTTGATGTTTCTATCGTCTTGTCTCCTAACCCATATATCTTCACTTGCCCAAGGGATAACTACCCTGCTCGGCTCAAATCCCATGTCCCAAGGCTCATATCCTTCATATTTATAAATCAAGGCCCGAGGAGCTGATAGAAAAGCCAGTTTTACCTTCAATCCATCCTTGATAATTTCTAACATTAGCATAAATAGTTGGAAATTGATCCTTTGGTGAACATCCCCAGCTTGATGCGCTAATATTTATCTTATTTCCATTTTTATCTATTACTGCTGCCCCCACTGTCACCTGGTCCTACACCTGAGCCAAGGTCATAAAAGGCAAGCATATTACTCGAAATATTGCGGTTACAATTATTGGCAGCTCGATTGATTGCCATTGCGTTTGCTCGGCTAATCATGGGTTTTTCAACCCCCGTTAAAATAGCTGATGTTAGAGTGTTCCCCGTATACCCCTAGCCCGTCAGTAAAGTCTTTATTCTGGGGCTAATATCTGTATCACTCGTATTACAAGTGTTGGCATATTCTATGGGCATGACGCTATAATTAAATTGCAAAGGCCTCGATAGATAAATTAAGGATATATCATTCTCTATTGTTCCCCAACTAAAGTTTGGATGTACATATAGTGTTTGAGCTGGAATCCTCTGTCCAACACCATCGTTCGTTTGGTCAGTGCTTTCCGCATGAACTGTAATATTCGATGCAGACCGGCCATCGAGACAATGGGTAGTTGTTAATATCTACCTATCGGAGATAATTGTGCCGCCACACCAGTGAGTGCCATTAATTTCAATTGAAACTTGATAGGGAGCATCCGTAATATCAACTGGTGTTCCTCCAAGAATATTAACGCTATTTTGACCAATAATAGTCATTGGCATTAATAAGCTTGCCCCTAAAGCTATTTTGGTGGTATTGAAAAGTTTCATTACATTTAAGTTTAAAATTACAGGTATGGTAATGTATTAAATTTGTTTTGCAATTGCAAGTGTTTTTTTATTAAAAGTGTGTTGGGTATATTTTATTCGGCCTACTTCTTTTGCTTCTAAAACCAATTTTCCCCGATAGAGGCTTCTTTTAAGGGATGTATTCTTACTTAGAGGCCGTGTAACAAAATAGTTTTATTTGGTTTTAGAATTGTGGGTCTCTTCAAAGTTACTCACTGGCTAATCACAAGCTTTTTACTTATCGGAGCAAATTTACTGGAAGGGGAAGAAAGTGTGATTACATAGAAACCGTCTGGTAGATTATCTAGTTGTAATTGTTTTTGAGCCCGGCCTTGTAAAATAGTTTTACCACTGATATCGCTGACAACAAAGTAATATTGTTCATCTGGCTCTTTATGCCAACTTAGGTTGATAACATTTTTTGCTGGATTGGGGTATAATGCAAAATTCCGCTTTGACTTTCTGATTTCAGATAGTTCGAAGTCTCTGGGTAAATAGCGAAAAAAAGGGCGCATCATAATATTACCCTTGAGAAAAGATTGGGTAAGGGGAAAGGAGTTACCATAAAAAATAGAGGTCTTGCTGCTGTTGTTTGCATCAAAGCCAATAGTCATATTTATTTTGGTGCGTTGTTTTATACCAATAAATACACTGCCATTTATCTGAATGCCCGAATGGTCTAATGCGTAGGGGAAAAAGAAATTGGTAGCAGTGTAGCTCGGCTGGTAAAGAGAATCGGAAAGGTAAATGAGACTACCCGGCTTACCGGAGCTATTTTCGAAAACAGCTATCTGAAAATCATTGGCAGTTGCATCGTTTCCTCCGGCTATAAAGTATATGTACAGGCCTTTTAATTGATCTGGCTGTCGTATATCGTACTTAGCCAGGATGTAGCCAGCAATATTGTTATCCACTTCGTAAATTTTTTCAGCGCTACCATCGTCATAAGCGTAGTAGTTTTTAAACACTTGATGTTTTACTACTGAATCGTTAGGTCCTTTATTAGCCAAGGAGTTTCCGGTATAGGTGCTAATACCGATAATCTCAAACTCGTCTATAGGAGATGAGGGCAGTAAAAAGCTCCCGATAGGGGTGTCGTAAAATTCCTCTTGATTAGGTTGATGAATATCGTCCTTGCTGATGTTGCCTATCCTATCCTGAACCAGGATGTTACCCCGATAACTAATCTGATATATACAGAGATTTAGCGAAGAAACGGCCCCGGGCAACAGGTTTTTCCGATAAAATAAGGTGATGTCATCTTTATTAATTTGCTTGGCCAAGGTATTATTGTAGTGGAACCAAGGTATAGATTCATAGTCTTTTAGCAGGCTGGGATGAGGACGGGTAAAAGCAATATCGGTAAAAAGAGTATCGTCAAAATTTTGCTGGTCATCTAATAATATCCTGTCCAGATGCCACATATCAAAAGCACCTGTCTGACTTCCGTAGGATACAAATCGAAACCGAAATTCATTTTGGTGAAAAGTACTTGCCACTGGTATTACAACTAGCTTAAAAGGCTGCACAGTGTTTCCACCAAAAATTCTCCATATGGGCCTCCAGAGAGTGTCTTCAGCATCATAGAAATAAAGAGCGAGCGAATCATTGGTCTCGGGCTTTTCACCTAAGCCCTGTGCCTGGTAATAAAAAGAGAGATATACGGAATCTGTTGGGGAAGATAAGTCAATGGGACGGGAAGTAAGGATGTCTGCCGTGTCTGTGTAAGCAGGATTTTTGCTTAGGTCATAGGCTAAGCCGAATTGGTTCAAGCCATCGAAAGTAGCTACCCCTAGAGTGGGAGGTGAAATGGCTAAAGTCTGATTAATGTAAACATGGTGATCCGTCCATATAGTATTATTAGGCCATATGTCATCATAGCTGAAATCATCTTCTACCGGCAAGCTGAGTACGGAGGTAGTTTTATTTTCAGAAGCAATATAAGCTGGCATGGGGCGGGAAATAATAGGCGATAAGCGATCAGCAGGCTGCTGGCCGTGACTCCAAAATCCCGATAAGCCTAAACCCGAGATTAAAATAACTTTAGAAAATGGTATCAGCTGAGGTTTCATTTAATAATAAATCGGGAATTTGGTTAATGAGGAATTGTAATGAGTCCTTGGGAATTTTGGTATGATCGTTTGTTAACCAGAGATTTATTTGCTGACCGGGACTGATGCTAGGCTTTAATGTAGGGTTGGGATATTGTCGATAAACCAAGGCAGCCGAAGTGTCGATCATTTCTTTATCATAGGCCACACTCCCTATATTCAGGGAATCAGAAAGAAGTTTGGCATTGGCTTCTTCTAGAGTAAGCCATCTCAGGTAAGGTACTTTAATTCGGTAATTACTTAGTCCTTGTCCCAAGACCAAATTGATTTTTGTTTCCTTGTCGAATTGTTCGCCTGCTTTTACGGAACGGCCATTAACTTTTACCTCTATTACTACGTCTTTACCTATGTAAGGTCGATATTCCAGTTCTCCAACTTTAAGACCTTTGGATTGTATATCATATATAGCCCTGCGTTTAGTTTTCTCAGTCAATTCAGGCAAGGCAATTTTTCTGGACTTCAATGGATTCAGGATAAGACGTATTTTTCGGTTCTTTTTAACTAACGAGCCTGGCCTTGGGTAGTGCTCCAATATGCTACCGCGAGGAAAATCGGGATTAAATTCGGTAGAATCCAATATTACTGCTACCAGTTGCGATTGCTCTAAAGCCTTGCGGGCTTCATTATAGGAAAGACGCTTGAGATCGGGAACTCTGATATTTTTCCCATGACGAGTGTAAACAGTAAGGGCAGCAAACACACCCCATACTAATAGAGTTATAAGCAATGTAGCCACAATGATATTTGCCCAAAATGTTGTACTCTTAAAAAAACGAATGATCTTCATCGAGTTTATATTCCGGCTTTAAAGATACATTTTCGTATCTTAAATATTACTTCAGTCTGTCAGTAACCTAATTATAAGGATTGATTTGTTAACTACAAGCAACTCTAGATCTTATACGATTCTTAAAAACTGAATAGTATCTACGTTATCTGCATAGTTCCAGAACTGAGGTTTTTGGGTTTCACCAAAAGCAACAGAAGAAATTGCCAGATTCAGAAGCACTTACTATACAGTGCAACTCATTTTTCATTTCATTCAGGTCTTGCTCAACTTTTTCAACATTGTTATAAAACTCATAGTGCATCATGGAAATCGTGACGTGTAAATTTGTTTTCTCCCTCATAATGAAAAAGCCGTTTTTATAAAAGTATCGATTATCAACATAGCTCGTCGATAATCATGAGTTATTGCTGTACTTTTTGTTGTGGACTACATCTTTGAAATTCATAAAAAGATCTAAAAAATCCGATCCAAGTCAAAATTTCGAGGCGAATAAGTCTTGGAAACATTTCGATATCCCGATCCAAAATAGCGGAGTACATCTTCGCTCAAAATTTCTAAGTCTTCTTTACTTTCTCTGCCACTCTAAGACAGCTACTCGACTTCTGTTTTTGCAGATTTAACGTGAAGGTATCTGCCAAAGTAATACTCAAGATATCGAACAGAATTATCAGTGCCTGTAGCAATTACTGCTTTGAAATCCTCAATTTTCCTATTGACAAAAAGAATGTATTCAGCAAAACGTTTATCAATAGCTACTAGTACTTGAACTAAATTATGGCAAGAGTTTTTTGTCATCCGAAGAAGGTTTAACCATCACTTTATGTCCACTCATTAGAACCGAAAGGAAATCATAAAAGTCCGCTAAGGGAATATTGCCCAGCTGTTATCAGTTCAATAAATTTCTGCCCGTCATTTTAGCTTGTCCCATAAAACAGCTTAATTTTTCAAAAGCTAGAGTTCTTTCCTCTAAATCTAAACATTAGTGTTTTTCTGTTTGTTAAGTTTGCTCAAAAGTTAAGAACGAATATGGCTATCAAGATAACTGACGAATGTATTAACTGCGGAGCTTGCGAGCCGGAATGTCCTAATAACGCTATCTATGAAGGAGCGCAAGAATGGCGTTTTTCTGATGGAACGGGCTTAAAAGGTAAAGTAACCCCTAAGAGTCGTATTATTTACAACGCTGACGAACCTCAAGAGCCGATAGATTATGACTTATACTACATCGTTACTGATAAATGTACTGAATGTGTGGGCTTTCATGATACTCCTCAATGTGCTGAAGTTTGCCCGGTAGATTGCTGTGTGCCAGATGAAGATAATGTAGAGACTGAAGAAGAGCTTTTAGCCAAAAAAGACTTTCTGCATCTTTAAAATCAAGGGGTAATTGAAACTTTTCATCTATCGTTTTAGAATATGCAGCATTACTTTGTTTCAGCGATATTGTTAGTTTCTTTTTATTTACGAGCTCAGCGGGAAAGCTTGAGTAAAATAGAATTGGAACTACATAAAACAGGGCGCATAATATTAGAACATTACGAGTATGCTAAGCGGGACTCTGCTAATCGACATTTCATCCAAAAGCTCCTTGAAGTGGTCTCAACTAAAGAGGGGTTTGATTATCCTTTTGCCTGTGTAGACAATATGCTCCGACTAGAAGATGAACAAGGCTCATTTCGCTTATTTACATGGCAAATTCCCGATACAACTTTCCGCTATATCAGGCATGGCCTAGTAGTGGTAAAAACCCGCAAAGAAATTAAAGTCAGCTATTTGCAAGACCAGATGCAAAGTATTGAAGAGCCTTGTTATCGCCAATTAAAACCAGAAAAATGGTATGGAGCTTTGTACTATAAAATGATTCCGGTAAAAAAGGGCAGAACCCAATTGTACACTTTGCTAGGATATGCTCCAGGCAAAGAACTCAACCGTAAAGTAATAGATGTTATAGAGGTAAAGAATAATGGTAAAGTGCGTTTTGGGGCTAAAGTTTTCTATATTGACCAGCTTATGGATAAAACCATGCATAAGCCTCCCATGCGTTTAATCTTGGCGTATGGCACCCAATACAGTGCATCAGTAAAGTGGAATGAAAAAAAGAGGATGATTATTATAGATCATCTTTCACCTCCTAACTCTAAGTTGAAAGGAGTATACCACATGTATGGCCCTGACTTTAGCTATGACGGCCTGAAATGGAAGGACGGATGGTGGTATCTTCACGAAAATATAAAATTCAATGCCAAGCAGGATATACCTTTTACACCACCTGATCGTCCGATTGATTTATCCCCTCTCAATAACTAAGAGCAAGCCTCCTAGATGTAAGCAGAGAAAATAAGCTATTCTCTCTTAATAACGTTATAGCCCTATTTAGAATTAAGCTTGAGGTGTTAGGAAACCGGGGTTGAATACAACAACTGTAACCAACGTTATGTAACACTGTTGGAAAACCCTAGAAACAATCTCTTAAACTAGTTATGACCCAAGCTAAAAAGTAATTTTCTTTAATTTTGTGCTATGCGGCTTTTGGTAATGGTCTAACTGGTGTTATTTATTTCTCATTCAATCTACATAATATGAATCTTTATCACTTCAACGACTTCGCCAAAAAGTGGTCAACAGTCAATGAACGGTGCTTTGAGGATGAAAAAGAAATACAGGAGATAGTAGAAAAGAACTTGGAAAGGTTTTTCGGATTGAAGCTCATAAAAAGTGAGTTTAAAATGCAAGCCTCTATTGGTGGTAAAGACGGAAGACCAGACAGCCTTTGCTTTGATGAGAGCAGAAACTCCTTTGTGTTAGTTGAGTACAAAAAAATTAATATCTATGAATCGAGTAATTGCGAGGATATGATGGCACAAGGTTTCACCTACCAAAATTTTTTTGAAAACTCAACAAATCAATCCAACTGCACAGATGCATATAATGAAAATATCACCAATACCAAAGAAGCTCTACTTGCAAGGAAAGTTAAGTGGGATAATACCAGAGTGTTTTTTGTTTTCCCCTATTTCCCTAACCTAACAAAGAGTTTCCCTGTTGATGAAAAGAAGTTTCAATTTTGGGAAATAAAGCGATTTAGTAACGATGCAATTGTACTGAATCACTTAAACCCACTCAAAGAAAGTGTGAAACAGGAAAAGCACTCAACACGCAAACAAAACAAAAATACAAAGGTTTCTTCTCCAATGAATAGGCATGAACCGACAGGGAATACAATCATTCCGCATAAGACAAATGATGAAAATGCTTCCCCAAACAAAGGAGAAATTGAGTACACGGAAGAGTACCATTTAGAAAAGACAAAAAAAGGTGGTAGATACTCCTATTTTAAAAATATTTATTATGATATATTCAAGAAAAGGGTATTGGATTTTGGAAATGTAGTTGTAAAACCAAAAAAGACAGTAATTGGGTTTTGGGTAGAAAAAGGTGATAAATCCAAAATGTTTTTTATCATCTCGATCCAAAAGGATTCTCTCATAATGTTCATTAACCTAAAAAAGGCGAATTGAAAGATCCGAGAGGCCTTTGTGAAGACGTAAGTGAATTGGGGCATTGGGGAGGGGGAAGCGATTATCGAATTAAAATATATACATGGAGTGGATACGGTGGAAATCCTTTTATAAATATGCATATCATTAATCCGAGCGGGAGGAAAACTGAGGCAACCCCTGATTACATAATCGGCCTAATAGAGCAATCTTACAATTACAATAAGCGAAAGCTCTGAGGAGCTATCTAGCTTTATTTTTTAAGCTCTTTTTCTTTTCTATCTTTTTTAATTTTCAATAGTCTCGGGAAAAAGTCATTCCAGGAATTAAAGCCAAGGCGATAAAACATCCCTATTCCTTGTTGATTTTGCCTACTGAGAGAATATTGATCTTGTACTGTTTGATTGAAAACTGTTGTACGAAAACGCCCGTCTTCAGTAATGTTGTATTCGACTTCAAAATAGCCTGCCAAGCCATTTTTATTTTCTCCTAGGGGTACATCTACACTGCCGTTAATAGTTACGCGATTATTGAAAAATCGTTTGGAAACTCCTACTTCTACTTCTTCTTTTTGGGAGGTGGTTAGCTCTGAGGGATTAGTTTTGGCAGAACTTCCCTGATAATTTAGTGTAACATTATAATCTCCTGTTAGCTGATTTATCCAAGCTTCAGCTTGATTGGCCAGTAAGTCCCATTCATTTACTCCCAAATCAGCTGTACTGAAAAAGTCGTGTTCAGGAGCAAAAGAATTTCTAGCCAGCAACGAAAAAACTTGGTGATTGATATCTTGCTGGTCGGCTAACCGATTACTTATAGTAGATTCAACATTGGGGCTAAGTCTTGGGGTTTTGATGTGAAAACTGATTTCTGGGTCAGAAAGAGGGCCTTTAAGATTTAAGTAAACTTCTACCAAGGTATTACTACCTGTATATTCTGGCACAATAACTCCTGGGTCAGTTTTGGTGGTGTAGAGGGCTTGCAGATTCAAATTAGCATTAAGCGGATCGCCAGTCCATTTTACAGTTCCTCCCCTTAATACCTTAAATTTTTTGTTAAATAATCCTTCCAAATTAAACAGATACTCTCCCTCCGCAACCGTGTAAGTACCAAACAGTTCCATATTGCTATAAGGATCAATATTCAGCTTAATGTTACCATCCCCTTTGGCAGATAAGCGATTACCGGTTCGTTCATCTAAAATGATATTTACTTTGGAATTCTGATTAACATCAATATTAAAATTCAGACTAATTCCTTTGTCTACATTTAGCTTGTTAGTATGGGCTAATTGGAGAGTATCTTGTGCATCAGGCCTTAAAAAGTTTACAAATTGTGATTTTTCTACCTCCCTGGCACCTCCTATTGGGATGTTAAACTGAGTTTTTTTTTCGGTGGATATTACAGAACTAATCCTCAATTCTCTAGGTAATCCCTCGATTTTTACTGTCCCGCTAACGAATGCTGTACCGTAATAAGCATTAACTGTTGAGGAATTAGTACTTAAAGCTAGTAATTCATCGGCTTCTACTTTGAGATCAAAATTTACATTTTTAAAATTATTGTGGGTGATCCTTCCACTTAAAATTCCTTCCGTTCCATATTGGGAATCTCTCAATTTTAATTTAGGAAATTTGATTTCGTTCTCTGATATTTCCACATAAGAGGAGTCCGTAAGATTATAATCTGTTTGAAGAAAAGACACCGTGAAAGCCACCTTGGGTAAGGTAAGTATGCCTGTAACTTTGGGATTATGAGTACTTCCTGTTACATATACATCTCCAGTTAAAAACCCACGAAGATTTTCTGCTATTCCAGTCAATAAAGGGTTTAAAGCTGTTAGGCGAAAATGGTTGAAATTAGCGTCAAAACGGATACTTCCCAATGAATCTGGGTGGTAAAACCCGCTAATAGACATGGTTTTCAGATTTCCCAGGCTCATATCCACAGCTATTTTTATACTGTCATTTTTTGAATCCCAACCACTTGTAATCCACAAATCTCCTAGATGGGTATCATTCATTATCATGCTATCCACTTTCAGATCTACTGCAAAACGCGGGCTCGCTATTAACTGGCTCAGAATAACATCTCCGTAAAGCTCACCATCAAAGCTCACCCCGGGAGTTGTTACAAAATAGTTGATTAGATCGATACCAAAACCGGTGATATTTAACCTGAGAATTTCGTTTGGATTATCAGAAATATTTCCACTAATAGCCACTTCACTAGCCTGATTGGGATTAGTAATAAGCAGATTCTCAATATGAATTCCCCCGGTATCAACTCTCAGGACATTTCCTTTAGTGACAATAAAATTTTCCTGGCCAATATTAAATCTGGATTCATCGACACTCAATAAAAGGCTTGAATCATCTTCCTGTATAGCAAAACCATTAAGATGAGCCTTACTATCAATGCTGTCTCTCAAAGTCCATCCCAAGATATAAAATAGGGTATCTCTATGATAAAAGTTTTCCAAGCTTATGGAATCTATCTTAAAACCACCGGGCAATTGGAGTTCCTCTATATTAAAAGCTAATTGAGATTTCTGTTGCTTTCCTCGATAAGAGAGATCGATATTTCTAATGAAATACTTATCGTAGAGAATGCCTTTTGAAGAAATATCCATAACTAAGCTTTGACTTTCGGTGTCGTATTTTCCTGATATTTTCGACCCAGGCTCTATATCTAGCTGAGGAATAAATATTTCTGACAATACAAGGGTGTTCTTAACGGTAAAGTCAAAGGAAAAGCGCTGCTTAAGAAATGGTTTAACCGGTTTAGAAAATTTGACATATTTAGTTGCATGATACTTAAACGTATTGGCTAGTCCAGTCAAAGTGTAATTTCCTTCTAACTTACCATCGACAATATTGGACGCTACAGTAATGATATGGTTAGAATCCATTCCATCATAAGTTAGCAGAATATCTTCAAAGAAATAGTAGTTCCGTGAGTTCTCATAAGTACTAGCTGTAGCCTTTATGGTTCCAGCCCACTCATCATAATTGATAGTCTTGGAGTGAATATCCAGCTTTGAAGAGATACGAGAAATTGTATCATCGGATAAATTAAGAGCGTGTAAATTTGCTGACTTGATAAGTGCTACAAAATCATATGCCGAAGTATCGCCACCGAAGCCTGCTTGACCTTTAAAATCGAGTTTCAGATTGGGGTCATTAATCGATAGATTCCCTTTAAAAAGAGCTTCTTTTACGTAGCTGTCTATGTTAATAGCTGAATAATCATACTCATTAAATTGCAGTAAAGAAATTCTTGCCTCTAGCTCAGAATTCATTGACTGTAGATAAAAGCCCATCCCGTCGACCTTAAAAGAACCACTGATTACCCCCAGAGAAGCATTATTTATCAATGAACCTAAATCCACTTTTTGCAATTCCAGATATCCTTTGTAAAGGACATTTTGTGGATTTTTTAAATTATCTACACTCCAATCAACTAACAGATTACCCGCTTGAGTGTGTATCTCGCCATTTGCATTAAACTTATTTAGATGACCTTTAAAATTTCCTTTAAAATTTATTTCGCCAATAGTATTTACTATTTCCGGTAAAGTACTGTCTGTAAAAAGACTGTAAAACCACTGAACATCTTCAGCTACAGTAGAAAATGAAAGGTCTTCAGAGTTCATAAACATGCTGTCTTGTTCGGCCGGGTTCTGCAGTAAAAAAGCTCCCTCTAGTTCGGTATTAGTGCCTATTTTTAATTTCAGTCCTTCTATATTCAAATGATTTACCGGTCCTACAAAACGGCCTTTAAGCCGAATTGAGCCAAAATTGGGGCATCGGGAAGCAAAAACCTGTATATCTTCTGCCGAAATTGAACTTTCATCTATTTCTGCTACTAGAGTTACCTCCTGTAAAAAATTTGAAAAAGCTTTTCCAGTTTGATATTCCATTTTAAAATCTCCTCTTATGAATGTCTTTTCTGTTTCCAGCCATAGATCACGAATTGAGAGGTGATCTTTTTGACAAGCAAGCTCTCCTTTTAACTGTTTTACTTTTAAAGAATAGAGATCGTGAAAAACAAGTGAATTAATATTTACCTTAAAGTGGTCTCCCTGGAAGTATAGCTCATCGAGATCTAATTGTAAACCTTTTAAGAAATAGGCATCACAACTTTCACAATTAAAATCTTGATAGTGAAATACCCCTTCGGACATTTTGATATTGTCTACCTTCAAGCCAAATCGGGGTCTTGAGTTTTTGGTATCAGCTGAGGAAATTTTCTTTAAGAACCTTTTGAAATTATATTCCTCAGAACCTTTATATTTGTGCCAGTTAAGCTGGGGCTTATTAACTTCAATCCTTCCACTAGCCAAGATATTGGTAATATTGTTAAAGCTCGTAAAATAAAAGTTTAACTCTTCTGCATAAATCATGATATCATGGGTTTCGTCTGGTATATAGACCTTATTGAGCTTTAACTGATTGGGAAATATGTAACGAAAGGTTTCGAGGGTTAGTTCTTCATTATACTGCTTGTTGAACCAGGTGGCAACTCTTTTCGCCACATATGTTTGTATTACAGGAAAACTAAATACAATAGCCAATAGGGTCAAAAAGCCTATAATTCCCGCTATAAACCAGAGTAATATTTTTAATAATCTTCTAATTAGTACTTTTACTCAGTGGATAAATTTATACTTGGTATAGAATCCAGTTGCGATGATACTTCAGTCGGAATAGTTTGCAACAAACAAGTTCTGGCAAATGTAACTGCAAATCAGGAAATCCATTTTCAATATGGTGGTGTAGTTCCGGAATTGGCTTCTCGTGCTCATCAACAAAATATTATACCCGTAGTTGATACGGCTTTTAAAAAAGCAAAAATTAAGTCTCGCGATTTAGATGCAATTGCTTTTACCTCGGGACCTGGCTTATTGGGCTCATTATTAGTAGGTACTTCTTTTGCCAAATCCATGGCATTAGCTCTAGATATTCCACTTATAAGTGTTAATCATATGCAGGCCCATATACTGGCTCATTTTGTTGAAAAAGAGGGAATGCAACCCCCGGATTTCCCCTTTTTATGTTTGACTGTTAGCGGAGGGCATACTCAAATTGTTCTCGTTAAATCTCATCTTAGTTATGAAGTGTTAGGTCAAACATTGGATGATGCGGCTGGTGAGGCTTTTGATAAAGCTGCCAAGCTTATGGGATTGTCTTACCCCGGCGGACCACTTATAGATCAATATGCAAGTAAGGGAGACTCACAACGCTTTGAATTTTCCAAGCCTCAAATACCAGCTTACGATTATAGCTTTAGTGGATTAAAAACCAGTATATTATACTTTATACGAAAGAAAGTACGGAACAATCCTGATTTTATAAAGGAGAACTTGGAAGATCTTTCTGCTAGTATCCAGACTATTATTATAAGTATTTTATTTGAGAAGCTGGAAAAAGCAGCTTCTAGTCTTAACATCGAGCAAATTGCTATGGCAGGTGGCGTTTCGGCCAACTCTTTGTTGAGATCTGAACTCAAAAAGAGGGAATTAACACTGGGCTGGAAAACTTATCTCCTTGATTTTGAATATTGTACCGATAATGGTGCCATGATAGCCATTACGGGGTATTATAAATTGTTGAAAAGAGATTTTTCTGATATATCAACTACTGCTATTCCTCGGATGAAGTTATAGTATCATTACTTATTTTGAAACCATAGACAGCTTACTTTATTAGGTGGATTTTTTAGTAAGAAAGAAAAACTCAGAAAAACAACCCGTTGCCAAGACAAGCAACTAATAATAATAACCTAATAGATAAACTTGTCTTGACAAGGAATTACTCGTTTTTAACGTTTTTCAATTAAGCAATTTCAATCATGCGAGATGATTGAGGTCTGTGCTCTTCTTTTTTAGGTAAACTCAAAGTCAGAATACCATCTTTGTAGGAGGCTTTTATTTTATCCTCATCGATTTTTCCTTCCGGAAATTGAAAAGAACGGCTAAAACTGGAATAACTAAATTCTCTGCGAATATAGTTATCTTCTTTTATTTTATCCTCTTTTTTATTTTCAGAAGAGATGGTTAAAACATTGTTGTCCAGCTTTATAGAAAAGTCGTCTTTCTTCATCCCTGAAACGGCCAATTCAATGCTAAACTCATCGTCATTCTCAACGACATTACTAGCGGGAATATCGCAGTTTCTCTCAAAACGACTTACAGGTGAATTGAAAAAATCATCGTTAAAAAAATGATCTACCAGATTGCTGTAAGAAGGAGTCAAGCTGCTATTTCTTTTTATCAGTTTCATAATTATTTGGTTTTAGTTACATCTCAACTTTAATCAAATAAAATACCATCCTTACAAACATTATATTTCAATGACTATGTGTCATATTTATTAAAATAAAGAGACAAAAAGTCAGTATAGTACTCTGAGGAATAATTCAGTAGTTTTGAATCTTTTAAAAATACTCGCTCCCATTATGAATAAATGGTTATTTCTGTCTTTTATTTATATTATAAGTGCTTGTAAAACAGTGCCTTTAACAGGAAGGAAACAAATAAGCTTGATTCCATCCAATCAAATTAATTCCATGAGTTATAATGGTTATAATCAGGTATTGAAGGATTCCAAGCTAAGCCCAAATAAGGAATGGAATGATTGGGTGAAAAGTGTGGGAAATGATATTAAAAACGGGGTAGAAGAGTATATGCGTAAGGAGAAAAGCATGAAACTGCTAGAGAATTATAAGTGGGAATTCAACTTGTTAGAGGATGATGATGTAGTTAATGCCTGGTGTATGCCGGGAGGTAAGGTTGCTTTCTATACAGGTATAATGCCCATTTGCCAGGATGAAGAGGGAGTGGCTGTAGTAATGGGACACGAAGTAGCTCATGCGGTGGCTCGTCATGGTAACGAACGTATGTCGCAAGGCTTGATACAGCAATTGGGAGGGGTAGCTCTAGCAGTTGCTCTACGAGAAAAACCTGCAGAGGCTCAAGCCTTGTTTATGGGTGCTTACGGTATAGGTACTACCCTAGGAGCTATTTTGCCGTTTAGCAGGCTACACGAAAGTGAAGCAGATCAACTAGGATTGACCTTTATGGCAATGGCGGGTTATGACCCGCGAGAAGCGCCAAAATTCTGGAAAAGAATGGCCGCCCAAGGAAATAAACAATCCCCTGAGTTTTTAAGTACGCATCCCACTCACCCTACCCGTATTGAGAATCTCAATAAATGGATGCCGCAGGCATTGAAATATTATAAGTTGAACTAGCTCTATTTCTTAATTTGAAATGGAAGATCTTTTAAATTAAGTATTTATTCTACCTTTGGACGGCGATGACACTTTCAATATTTAAGCAGAAACTTTAATTGTCATGATTATCAAGTCATTAAAATTGCTGTTTTTATCCGGTTTCATTCTTCTAATCACGGGAAATTGTCGCGAAAAACGCTGGATTCGATGTCTGCAAATTCCCTGCCCTTCCGTTTTTACCTGTAAAATAAATGGTGACCATTGGAAGGTCTCCCAAGGTTTTTGCTATAGCAAGGCAAAGGCACTGCAGACATCCTATGTTCCTGATTATAGTGCTGTTCCTTATTTGGGACCTGGTTATCTGATGATTAGAGCAATACAATGCGAAGATCAGACTGACGTGGACCTAGTTATGCGGGGGGGGGCATCCCGTTCCCGTAGCTATGAGCTGAAAGATTTGAAAGACCTAAAAGATACTTTGGCTTATGCTGAGTATGAAGGTCCCCTAAACTCGTCTGATTACGAATATACTAATATAGTAGATGGGAATATAAACCTAAGCCATATCCAAACAGATAATTATGACTTTGAAGGTGCCCGGTGGGGGCGCGCCAAGGGTACTTTTTGGGTAACTCTTACAAATGAGGTGGGAGATACGGTTAGAATAACAGATGGAGTGTTTGATGTAGATCTTCCCAATTGTCCCACCCACCACCTTGTAAATAATATTGCAACTTTCTTTGGAAAGCGACAGCACTTTCAATGTTTTAAGCAGAAACTTTAATTGTCGTGATTATCAAACCATTAAAACGATTGCTTTTACTCAGTTTCATTCTTCTAATCACGGGAAATTGCGGTGACCGCTCGCGTGGTCGATGTCGAGGTCCCTGTCCTAGTATTTTTACCTGTAAAATAAATGGAGAAGCCTGGGGAGAATCTTGGAAGTTCAACGAAGTTGACATAACAGCATCCTATGCTCCTGATCATAGGGCTGTTCCTTATTTAGGACCTGGTTATCTCGATATTTCAGGAATAGGCGACGATTGGGGTATCGTGTGGCTAGTTATGCGGGGGGGGGCATCTTGTCCTCGTAGCTATGAGCTAAAAGATCTGAAAGATACTTTGGCTTATGCTGGATGTTACTTATCGGAGCCTAATTCTCTTGGTTATTACAGGTATACTAATATAGTAGATGGGAATATAAACCTAAGCCATATACAGGCAGATAATTATGACTTTATAGGTTCCCGGTTGGGGCGTGCCAAGGGTACTTTTTGGGTAACTCTTACAAATGAGGTGGGAGATACGGTTAGAATAACAGATGGAGTGTTTGATACAGAACTTCCCAATTGACTATTTATATCTATTAACTTTAAAATAATAAACCGATATGAAACTCAGCTATCACTCAATTATGGCAGGGAGCATGCTTTTAGGTGTTTTTAATGGTTTTGCCCAAACCGGAATCAAAAAATACGATACCTTGCCCGAATGGGGTGAAGCTATGGAGCATTATTTTAGTTTGCTCGATATGGATGAAATCAGCTCGGGATTTTTAAAAGATCGCGGCTTTTTTTGGATAAACCCCTTTGGTTTTTCTGGCTCTGGTTCCATTGATACTCTTAAGCATTTTGGAGAATGGAAATCTCTATATGGAGGGATTAGCACTTCGGCCATCGATTCCTCTTATATCCCTGCTCATTGGGATGCTTGGGAAGGAGGCATTGCAGCTCATATTAATCAAAACGTGACCCCTATTGTCGTGATGCATTATCAGTATCATTATCTGATAGAAGATAGGGAGCAATTATTTCAACGGATCTATGTAGACGAAAACAACCGTCTTCACGATGTAGCCGGCCGCTCCCAAAGCCCCTACCTACAGAGAGAACTATTTGCTGCAGCCCCCTATGTATCTGAGCTTTATAATACTTTGCAACTTGCTTTTCGGATCGATCGAGCTTTTATTTTCGACAACCAATCTAAGACCCTCCAATCCGTTCACTTGGACTTTGGCAATGGCTATCAAAATGTCGCGCTCGATGAGAATATAAGTGTTTCCTGGTCTGATTACGGAACTAAATACCTGAAACTAAAATTCACCTATACCGATGGCTCTGCTTATGAATCTATCTCGATCCTGAAATTAATTAATACTAATTCCCAAAGCCAGTCACCCGGTAGCTTTAATGCCAGAATGGGATATGATAAATATCCCGACGATAGCCACTACTTAACCTCGGGTGTCAGTCAAAACCTCGGAGCTCTTCTACAAATCGAATACGGCTGTGGGAATCACAAGCTGTTAAAACCCTTTATAGTAGTGGAAGGCTTCAATGCGATCGAATTTGATGGATCACCTCGTGGGCTGCAATACGGGGATTTCCTCGATAAGTTAAATCACGGTGCTTTATCTCTTTCGGATCATCTAGAGCAGTCGGGTTATGATATAGTTTATGTAGATTTCGATCAGGGCGATGGGGATATGCGTGAAAATGCCTACGTGCTAATGAAAGCCATCCAGTGGATAAATCGGCAAAAAGAGCAAAATGGCAGTACGGATCCCAATGTTATTACCGGTCTTAGTATGGGAGGGGTGATAGCCCGTTATGCTCTTTTAAAGCTAGAGAATCAAGCTCCTGGAACCCATGACGTAAGATATTACATTAGCTTTGATAGTCCTCATCTTGGGGCCAATATTCCCATTGGATATCAGTGGATGATAGAACATTTGAAATGCTCCTGCATTAAAGTATTTGGTAAAACCTATTGCGTTACCGATTATGTTCCCGAAATAAACGATGTCTATAACGTATTACATCGAAAAGGCACTTCCCAATTGCTGCGTTATTATATTGGGGACAATCCGTGCTATAATCTCTCTGGGCTAATCGGAAGGAATCATCTCAATTTTTATACGGAGCTAAGGAATATGGGAATGCCTCTAGAAACCGAGCACAACATTGGTATTGCCAATGGAAATGGACAGGGAAATAACCAAGGGTTTAGCTCTTTACAAAAGCTGTTTGATGCGGATTGCCAGTCGAGTTATTCCAGCTGCCTTTTCGATGCAAATAGCATACACCTAAAATATTTTTTCAACGTACATGCGACTCCCGGCTATACTTCCAAAAGTTTTAGGGTTTATAAAGGAAAAATGTATTATAATCCACTGGGGTTTTTACCTCCTGTCTACATAGTAAAACCACTTGAATATAAAATGGCCGAGTGTTATCCTTTTGATAATTCACCTGGAGGGGAATACCATATTAATGACTTTGGCTTTGACCGGAACGCCATTCCATTTAGTGAACTAGATCTAATCGAAAACTTTAGCTTCGTTCCATCCATCAGCGCCCTCAATATTGAAAGTGAGCTACGAAATCCACACTATGCAGCTAATGAGGACAGCTTAGTAGCTCAAAACAAAACCAATTTTGACGAGGTTCACTTACTAAATCCTAGCAGTTATCCAAGTAGTACCCATGCTATTCCCGCTAACGAAAAGCATCTACAGTTTACCCCTAGCAATGTGGATGCTTTTGAAAACTGGCTTTTTAATGACTTCGATCAGCTAACAGCTACGGGGATAATAGATGGTAAAACCTACAATTATTCTTCTAATGATACTGGAGCGACTATAGTGAAAACTACAAGCCGAATAACGAAAACTATTAACATTACCGGAACATCTGCCCATAGTGGTCGCTTATGTGTTAATTGCACAGGTAGAATAGGTTTTGATGATGTAGGGTCTAATCCATCCTCAACGGCATCGCATTTTGTGGCCAATATAACTTCAGGATGTACGGTCGGAGGAGTAACGATAGAAGATAATGGGATTATTGAGATCGGCACGAATGGCAGTAAAAGAGGAGAACTTTGGATCAGAAAAGGTGCCTTTGTTCGTATGAAAGCTGGATCGAAGTTGATAGTGCGTGATGGCTCAAAACTGGTAGTTGATGATGGGGCAAAGCTAATTTTTGAAAAGGGAGCCCGTATCGAGCTACCTGAATATGGTTCCATCCTGAGAATTCAAGGTAAGCTTACTATAGGCGATAGCACAGATTTTACCATAAGAGGCAACGGCCGCCTAGTTTTCGACCAAAATGTAAAGTGGGCTAGAGCAAGAGGCCGTTATTACCTAAAGCTAGACGAATACTGGGATATTGGCCAAAACGCCACTTTTACTCTCAGAGGGCCATCGAATCCTGTAAACTACGACCATATTTTGATAGAAGCCTATAAACCCGTGTATTTAAAAATGGAAAGCGGTCATACTTTTGACTGGCTTCGGATTGAAAATGGGCGTATAGCACTTCATGATGGCACTTTATTTTTTTCCTTTAGTCCAACTACTATGTTGAGTGTAAAAGTGGAAAGTGCCTATAGCTGGCATGTGCATGGTGGCTTCAGGCTGTGGAACAATGCGGGACTTAACAATATAATTAGTTGCCGTTTCAAAAGAGGTAATCCGGCTACCTTATTCCATTGGGTAGGGGCAACGGCACCCATTCAGTTGATCGCTTGTACTTTTGAGGATAACCAAGTAGGTTTTCAAGTTGATGGAGGCAGTTTTGGATTGGGAAGTTGTACTTTCAACAATAATGATCGGGCAATTAAAGCTGAACGCTTAACGGGAAGCAGCTCTATCCACCACTGTAAAATTATCGGTAGGAATAACCAATCTGACATGGGACTATATGCTCATGGGCAAGAGGGGAGTGCTTTAGATATTGCTCACTCAAAAATTTCTAATAACGTACGAGGTGTTGAGCTAGATGGTGTCAACACCAGAGTGAGCTGTACTGAATTTTCCCGGAATGACCAAGTCAGTATTATGGCATCGGAATGTTTACTGGACATTAGTGAAGGAGCCGGAAATGTGTTTTTGGGAAATAATGCTAAAGATATTTACATTACGGGCGATCACCAGAAGGCGGAAATATTGATGGAAGAGGGGCAAAATGACTTTGCGGCCCGGGGTTTGGGGCAAGGCTTGTATCTGCTGGGATATATTTTCAACGGTTACCCTACATTTCTAAATGGCCAGCCGCTACCTGCCAACAACAATAAAATGCCTGTATATACTCAAGCCCAATATATCTATATGCCCGTTAGTTTTGCCTATGGAGATTCTGTGGGTAATATCAGAGAAATACCCTTAAATATTCCCAACAATTTAAGTTCAGTAGAGCCTGATTGTGATAATGATGCTATTGATTCATACTTTACCTCCGCGTATTATTTTATAGAGAGATTAGTAGATGGAGGGGGGAGGGTTTGGTTGCCGGAATCTGCGGAGATTAGCCTAAAAGAGGCGACATTAGAAGCTCTGTCTCAATTGTCTTTTGCAAGGGAAATAAGAGATGATACTTTGGCCTTGAGGAAAATCATAGATATTTTGAAAGCCGATATACGAGAGCGCGATCCCTCAACGGGGCCAATCATAAAAGCTATTTACAGGGAAATGTTCACGGCATTGAACAATTCCTATCAATGTGGCAGTATGGAACATGCTGGAAGGGAAGAATCTGCTGAGGTTAATGAGGTGGTAGGAGATGTGATTGAGATAATAAACACCATAAGCACGCGTTTAGCTGAACTCAATGCCTCAAGTACCTGGCAGCGAGAGACGGAGTTGTTCAATCGCAATCTCGAAAAAGCTCATGTGTACAGGGTGTCGGGCTATTATAATAGGGCTCTTGAAGTTCTTAACAATTCTGGTGATTGGGTCTTTGACTTTACTCAAGAACAAAGAGCTGCTTATTGGACTTGTGTATGCGAGGTAGAACAGGCTTTCTTCAGAGAGGAGTTACCTCACGAAGAATATGCTCATCGAATCGGAAATTGCCAGAATCAGTATGCGGGTTATAGCTATAAAAATGGAGGGCTAGCAGAGTATACACCAGAAGGTTTAGAGGGATATGTAATAGGTAAAGAACCCGATGGAAATACCACCTTGAGCATCTATCCTCAGCCCGTTGGTAGGCATTTATACGTTACTTCCAATGAGCCCCTTGCAGGAGTGTTGGATTATCGTATTGCCAATGCCACTGGCCAGGTGGTATGCAAATCATCGCTGCTATGGCAGGGAGATTACATAGAGCTAGAAGTAAGCGACCTGAATCCCGGTTTATATTTGATTCATTTTAGTATCGGGGATCAAACGACGGCTCTCAAGTTTGTAAAACAGTAGTATTACAGTCATTTTTTTCTTAATGAAAGCCGAGAAAAAGTAGAGGGAAATTAAAAGCGGGATTTTCTTAGCGCTTACATTTTTTAGATTCAAATTTCAATTACCGCACAAACTATTTTGCCTGAAAATGAATTCATAAAAAATCGATTAATCTTCCTTTTTTAAAACGTACATCCTGATTGAAAAATGGAAATTAGATAAACATGTGTTCAAAAAGCTCGAATTGCTTAGCTTTGAATTTGAAAAAGCAAAAGAAGGTAAAGAAACGAAAGAAAAGCTGGATATCTAACTAGGGAAGCTGAGATCATTATTGAAGTAAAATAAATTAAGAAAAGGAAACATGCCCCATCCTAAGAGAAAGCAGTCAAAAACTCGTAGAGACAAGAGAAGAACTCATTATAAAGCAAAGGTTCCTACGGTAGCTATTTGCCCTACTACTGGAGAGTCATATTTGTATCATCGTGCTTACTGGCATGAAGATAAGCTTTATTACAGAGGTAAAGTGGTAATGGAAAAAGCGGAATAACTATAGAGTGGAGGGTTTTAATTCAAAAGACTTTTTGAGGCAGTAGTTTACTGCTTTTTTATTTATGCTAAAGATTGGACTTGATGTTATGGGAGGGGATTTAGCTCCAGATGCAACTATAAAGGGAGCTATTTTAGCCTTAAAAGCAATTCAAAAAGATACTCAGATCATTCTTATAGGTCCTGAAGGGTTAATTTTCGATCAACTGAGAAAAGAAGCTTGTGAGGTCTCGTATTTCAAGATCATTCATGCTTCTGATATCGTTAACATGAAAGAATATCCAGTAAGTGTTCTTCAAAAGAAGCCAAACAACAGCATCAGTGTAGCTTATAGAAATCTCAAACAAAGAAAAATTGATGTTTTTGCCAGTTCGGGAAATTCTGGGGCAGTAATGATTGGAGCATTAAACTCAATAGGCCTCATAGATGGGATGAGCAGACCCTGTGTGGGGTCAACCTATCCTATGCAAAATGGATCTAGTAATACTTTATTAGATGTTGGAATAAATGTAGATTGCCGTCCAGAGATGTTAGTTCAATTTGCTGTTTTGGGAAGTATTTATGTATCAACAGCCAAAGGAATTTCAAATCCCAGAGTAGCTTTGCTCAATACAGGAGAAGAAGAGACCAAAGGGGGTATTTTGCATCAACAGGTATATCAATTGTTGGAGTCATTAGAAATTATTGACTTTATTGGCAATATTGAGGCGAGAGATTTTTTTGATGCAAAAGCAGATGTAACTGTATGTGATGGTTTTACGGGGAATATTTTTTTAAAACAAACTGAAGGATTCTATAAAATTTTGAAGAGGAACAATATTAAAAATAATTACCTTGATCTTTTAAATTTTGAATCTTATGGAGGAGCTCCCTTATTGGGAGTTAATGGGAATGTGATTTTAGGACACGGCATTTCGGGAACGGAAGCAATTAAAAATATAATATTAACAGCTGAAAATGTAGCTCAGGCAAATTTATCAGAAGTTATATCTAAAAAATTAATACAATTAAATGGCATTAAAAGCAGCAATAACTGCAATAGGAGGGTATGTTCCTGAATATAGACTTACCAATGAAATACTTGAAACTATGGTGGATACATCAGATGAGTGGATCAGTTCCCGAACTGGTATTAAGGAAAGACGTATCCTCAAAAGAAAGGGCCTTGGAATGTCTTACATGGGTATTAAAGCTGTTGAGGAGTTATTTGAAAAAAGAGGAATTGAGGGAAGTGAAATAGACCTTGTTATCTGTTGTACAACTACAGCAGATATGCCTGTTGCGTCTTCGGCAGCATATATCTGCAATAAGATTGGGGCAAAGAATGCCTTTGGTTATGACCTTCAGGCAGCTTGCTCAGGATTTTTATGTGGACTAGTAACTGGCTCGCAATTTATTGAGCTAGGCCGGCATAAAAAAGTTCTCATAGTAGGCGGAGATAAAATGTCATCCATCGTCGATTATACCGACCGTGCTACTTGTGTTATTTTTGGTGATGGTGCGGGAGCTGTTTTGCTGGAGCCAAGTGAAGAATGCTATGGAGTACAGGACTTTATACTGAGAAGTGATGGACATGGTCGGAAATTTCTTTACATAAAAGCAGGAGGTTCTATGTATCCCCCTAATAAAGAAACTGTAGAACAGCGAGAGCATTTTGTCCATCAAGAAGGAAAACAGGTATTTAAGTTTGCCATAGCTAATACCGCAAAAGTTTCAGTTGACATAATGGAACGCAATAATCTTACATCAGAAGATGTGGATTGGCTAGTTCCTCATCAGGCCAATAAGAGGATAATTGATGCTATGGGACAAAGAATGGGTATAGAACCTGATAAAGTAATGCTTAATATACATCGCTACGGAAACACTACTAATGGAACTTTGCCGTTATGTCTTTGGGACTATGAGAAGCAATTGAAAAAAGGAGATAATCTTATATTCTCAGCTTTTGGCGGTGGATTTACTTGGGGTTCTCTCTACTTAACTTGGGCTTATAACTCATCTTGATACTTTGTTAGATTTGTTCGTCGGCCTCTAAGACAGTAAATATGGATTTAAATGAAATACAAAATCTGATAAAGTTTGTAGTTCGTTCAGGAACAGTTGAGGTTAATCTGGAAACAAAAGATTTTAAAATCAACATAAAAACGCTTGCAGCTTATCCTAAAGAAGAGGCTACAAGCCATCAAAGTGTACCGGTATCCGTACCTGCTGCTTCTAAAGAAACGGCTCAACCCGATAAAACAGACGATAATTCCAGATATGTAACTATAAATTCACCAATGATTGGCACTTTCTATCGAAGATCCTCTTCTGATAAGGATGTTTTTATAAATGTAGGTGATGAAATAAAACCAGGAACGATAGTTTGTATTATTGAAGCCATGAAGCTATTCAATGAAATTGAAAGTGAGATTAGCGGAAAAGTAATTAAAGCATTAGTGGATAACCAATCTGCTGTAGAATATGATCAGCCATTATTTCTTATAGACTCTTCTTAGCAGATTGTGGGCTCAAGCAAAACTTCAAAGATGTGTTTAATAAAATACTGATTGCCAATCGTGGTGAAATAGCCTTACGAGTTATACGTACCTGCAAGGAGATGGGTATTAAAACAGTGGCTGTGTATAGCAAAGCCGATCGGGAAAGTCTTCATATTCGATTTGCAGATGAAGCCATTTGTATTGGTCCCCCTGCTAGTAGTGAATCTTATCTTAATATTCCAAATATTATTGCTGCAGTAGAGCTTACCAATGCAGATGCAATCCATCCCGGTTACGGATTTTTGGCTGAGAGCCATCGTTTTTCAAGAATTTGTAGCAAAAACAAAGTAAAGTTTATCGGGGCATCGCCTGAAATGATAAGTAAAATGGGCGATAAGCTTGCTGCAAAGGCAACAATGAGAGCGGCAGGAATACCTACTTTACCCGGTTCTGATAGACTACTAAAAAGTTACGAAGAAGCTGAAAAACTGGCTGACAAGATCAAGTACCCCGTAATGCTAAAAGCTACTGCCGGGGGAGGGGGTAAAGGAATGCGTGCAGTATGGAAAAAAGAACAGCTAAAAAAGGCATGGGAAAATGCCAAGAAAGAAGCTAAAGCAGCTTTTGATAATGATGGTATGTATATAGAAAAACTAATCGAGGAACCTCGTCATATAGAGATACAGATAGTGGGCGATTCTGCCGGTAAAGTCTGCCATCTTTCTGAAAGAGATTGTTCCATACAAAGACGCCATCAAAAACTGACAGAAGAGACACCCTCACCATTTATGACCAAAAATCTCCGAGATAAAATGGGCAAAATGGCTATTAGAGCCGCAGAAATTGTCAAATACGAAGGAGTAGGAACAGTAGAGTTTCTAGTGGACAAGAATCGTAATTTCTACTTCATGGAAATGAATACCCGTATACAAGTGGAGCATCCGATTACTGAACAGGTAATTAGCTGCGATCTTGTGAGAGAGCAAATAAAAGTTGCAGCGGGTATTCTAATCTCAGGTAAAAGCTACGAGCCTCAACTACATTCAATAGAATGCAGAATCAATGCGGAAGATCCCTACAATGATTTCAGACCCTCTCCCGATAAAATCACAACTTTTCACGCACCGGGAGGTTATGGAGTACGTCTTGACACTCATGTTTATGCAGCTTATGACATTCCTCCTTATTACGATTCAATGATCGCAAAACTTATTACTACAGCTCAAACAAGAAAAGAAGCTATCTACAGGATGAGGAGGGCTTTAAATGAGTTTGTAATAGAAGGTGTAAAAACTACTATTCCTTTTCACCGAAAACTGATGAATCATCCGGATTATGTGGCGGGGAATTACACGACTAACTTTATGGAATCCTTTAAGTTATAGGAGAAACCGAACTCTTATTGATTAGAGTTTCCCATTATAGTAAGATGCCCTTGGTAATCGATGCTTTTACTAATTAGAAGAGGGTCAGAAAATTTAATAGTGTAATAATAAACCCCATCTGTAAGTTTTTTTCCGGAATTCATATCAGTTCCATCCCAACCGTCAGATTCATTATTGCGCAAGACAAAATTATCATCTTCAAAAACCAATTTACCCCATCGGTTGTAAATAGAAATCGAAATGTTAGAGTAATCGTCGGAGGCAATGTAAAAACGATCATTTTGAGAATCTCCGTTAGGCGTCATCACATTGGGAATAGTTGGGATTTCAAAAGGTTTCTCATAATCAATCTGAAAATAAATCCAATTAGATTCCGATTCATAAGGATAATTGGGGTTGGCTTTATTTTTAGACATGACTTTCAAAAAGTAAAATCCTTTATTTTCCTCAGAAGCAGCAGGGAGGTTATATTTATACGATCTTTGACTGCTATCTAAGTCAACTATTTTTTGCCACGTAAGAGTGACAAGGTCAATATGATCAGTGCGATCAGAAAGGTAAACTTCATAGAACTCTTCGTCAGGCTCAAACCCATTGTATTTATTCCAGTAAACCGAGACAGAAGTATCTGAAATAATAGTGTCTATGCTAAGAAGGATGGAATGAACATCCCTGGTGGGTTTTCGGAAAACGCCGTTAATATACATTTGGACGGCATATTGGTATATCTGATGGTCAACTGCATAAGGATTAGCAAAAGTATCGACAAACTCTCTTAATGAAACATCGTCTAGACTAGCAATAGTATAAAAGGAATTATCATTATTAGCTCTTAAAATGTTCCAATATCCGAAAAGATTTCGATTGAAAGTATTGGTATCAGGTTCCCACTCCACTTTTATAACACTATCCCCAACAACAGTGACGTTTTTAAAATCATAATCTAACTTCTTGCAGCCTGTAGAACGTACAATCATAAGGAAATTATCAATAAGTTCAAAACCACATTCATTGGTGAGAGTATTACCATCATTTCCTCTTTTCACATATAGAAGAAAGTCTCCATTGACATCTATGGGCCGGTATAGGTTTAAATAAATTGATTTAGTAGTGCCTTCAGTAGAACATATATAATCAATGCTGTATATCGGTCTTGGAATGTTGTCAGGCCCTATCATTCTAAATTCGGAACCATCAGAAGAAATGGAGGAACAGTATATCTCATCTCGAAATTTCAAAGTTACTACCGTGTCGTAGTCAGGACATTCATAATCAATTACAGGAATGTCAATTGTGTATTTGCCAGTAATGAAATCAAAAACACTATCATTATTTATAATACTGGGAATACCATAAGCTTGAAGCATATCACGAACTGTATCAGTGGAAAGAGTCTCCTTAGAAAATCCGCTAGCACTTACATCAATCACAGGTCCTCTCACTGTGCTAAGAGGACAACTGGATGTAATGGGAATCTGGAGGTCTCGCTCAGTGCTGCCAACTATAATCCACTGTAAAATACTTGTATCAAATCTATATTCCACAACTGTCACTTTAATCACATAAGATCCCACTTGCGTAGGACTAAAGGTAAAAGTGCCTGTTTTTTGGTCTAAATTAAAGCCGTTTAATGTGGGAAGGGGGTTATTATAGGTGAAAGGACTGATATACATAAGATCTACACCAGGGCCACAATATCTGCCTTCTTGGGGAGTTGCAAAAGAATAAAGGATGGAATCCCCATCGATCTCATGAACAGTTTGATGCCATTCAAAAGGAATTTGTGTAGGCCCTTTCACACAGAAAGCCTTGGCAGCAGGAGAAACAAATTGGGGAGAAGAATTAGGCCCAAAAGTATTATTGAGTACAGCCTCAAGATATAGATTAGACGAGCTTGAAAAAGTAATATTGTCGTTGGCATCTCTACAACAAGAAGCGTTAACGGAAAAAACCCAGTCTGCACAAACGCCATCTAAAATAACAGTATTTTGGTAAATGTGCCTTGAAATTTCTTTGTAGTTTAGATCTGACTTATCAGCACAATCATCAACCCCTTCAATAGGCCAACCTCCATTACCACCGCCTCTGGGGTCAGAACCAGTATACATAAGCTTTTGTAAATCAACGCGTTTATTCGGATAACAGGAGGATTTAATACAGATTTCCTGGGAGAGGTTAAGAATAGAGATGCCACCATTATTTCGGTAAAATATCACCGTAATCTCGTATTGAAAAGGAATACCAGTAGAATCCCCTATATATCTGTAAAAAACCTCACCACCAGAAAAATGCGAAGCGTTGGATTGATTAGAACACAAGATAATACTAGCACAGATGCTTATAAGATGATAGCACAGTTTCTTATTCATAATAAATTCATTTTCATAATAAAGTAATTAAAGGCAATAAAACTATAATTTGGATGTAAAAACTCATACAATAGACAAATCTACAAACTTAACGTTAATGTAAAGCCTAAGTTATTTTAAATTGGAATGATTTGCAAAACAAATTATGGGAACGTAACTTATGAATTAGTTAACGCCGTTTATGAAGAAGTTTTCGATAAATTGAAAAAATGGCTCTAATCCCAAATATAGATAAAATAAAGAGCAAATATCAAAACAGAGCCTTTGATTAATTTCGTCTTTCCTATTTAAATAGGAGAACGATATTGGCAGAATGAAGAACATTAGAAATTTCTGTATCATCGCTCATATTGATCACGGGAAAAGCACTTTAGCTGATCGCTTATTAGATCATACGCAAACCATTGCCGAGCGTGAGAAAAAAGATCAGTTGCTGGACAATATGGACTTGGAACGAGAGCGTGGCATTACCATTAAGAGCCATGCTATTCAAATGGTATTACCGTATCATGGAGAAAACTATACTCTAAACTTAATCGATACCCCCGGACACGTGGACTTTTCTTATGAGGTATCCCGATCCATTGCTGCCTGTGAGGGAGCGATTCTAGTAGTAGATGCTGCCCAGGGAATACAGGCCCAAACCATAACTAACTTATATCTGGCATTAGAGCGTCAGTTGGAAATTATACCCGTACTCAATAAAATAGACCTGCCTAGCGCTAATCCAGAGGAGGTCAAAGACCAAATCAGTGACTTACTTGGCTGTAGGAATGAGGACATTATACCCGTTTCTGCTAAAATGGGTATTGGGATAGAAGAAATCCTTAAAGCCATCGTAAAGAGAATACCCCATCCTGTTGGAGAGGAAGATACTCCTTTACAAGCTTTGATTTTTGATTCATTTTTTAATCCCTATCGTGGAATCGAGGCCTTTTTTAAAATAGTAAACGGAAAAATGAGGAAGGGAAATAAGATAAAGTTTATAGCCACCGGCAAACAATATGATGTCGATGAGATTGGAGTGTTAAAATTCCATCGAGAACCTAAAGATGAGATTAAAGCCGGTGATGTAGGGTATATCATATCAGGAATTAAAGACGCTAAGGAAGTTAAGGTTGGAGATACTATCACGTCTTGTGAAAATCCTTCAGATAAACCCATTACCGGTTTTGAAGATGTAAAGCCTATGGTATTTGCCGGAATTTATCCAGTAGACACTGGAGAATTTGAGGGGCTCAGAGCTTCGCTAGAAAAGCTTCAACTGAACGATGCATCACTGACTTTCGAATCCGAATTTTCAGCGGCCTTAGGTTTCGGTTTTCGCTGTGGCTTTTTGGGAATGCTTCATATGGAAATTATCCAAGAGCGTTTGGAGCGGGAGTTTGGGATGACCGTAATTACTACTGTTCCCAATGTATCCTATCGTGCGTATTTAAAATCAGATGTCGATAAAGAGATAATAGTGAACAATCCGAGTGAGTTCCCAGATTCCGGTAAGCTAGACAGAATAGAGGAGCCTTACATCAGGTCTCAAATTATCACTAAGTCAGATTATATAGGCTCACTAATAACTTTATGTATTGAAAAAAAAGGGATGCTGAAAAATCAAGTTTATCTCACTTCTGATCGGGTAGAACTTTCCTTTGATTTACCCTTAGCCGAAATTGTCTTTGGCTTTTACGATAGGCTGAAGTCTCTTTCACGAGGTTATGCATCTTTTGATTATTACCCTTTGGAATACCGACCTTCCAAACTAGTGAAGGTAGATATTTTATTAAATGGCGATCCCATAGATGCTCTTGCTATTTTAACCCACAAAGACAATGCTTATAAATTGGGCAAAAAAATATGTGAAACCCTGAAAGAACTCATACCAAGACAGCAATTTATGATTCCTATTCAGGCTGCAGTTGGGACAAAAATCATTGCCCGCGAAACACTAAGCGCTATCCGCAAAGATGTTACGGCTAAGTGTTACGGAGGTGATATTTCGCGTAAGCGTAAGCTCTTGGAGAAGCAAAAATCTGGTAAAAAGCGCATGCGTCAAGTGGGCAGTGTGGAAATTCCCCAAAAAGCATTTTTGGCGGTTTTAAAGCTTAATAATTAAAATCCCAATGCCCTTTTAATCCTTTCTAATACTTCTTGTGCTATGGGACGAGCTTTATTAGCCCCTTTGATCAGATTTTTTTCCAATAGGGTGGTATTGGCTACGTAATAATCGAAGATTTTACGTGGTTCTTTATATTTTTCTAATAAAGCATCTAACAACTCTTTTTTAGCGTAGTTATAGCCATAGCCCCCAGCTAGGTAGTTTTGATGCATTTCTTCTATTTTATCCGGTTCAGCGACTAAAGAATAAATGGCAAATACATTACAGCTATGGGGGTTTTTAGGAGCCTCTAAAGGAGTGCTATCTGTTTGAATACTCATTATTTGCTTTTTTAACTGCTTTTCCGATGAAAAAATATCAATGATATTATTGTAGGATTTAGCCATTTTGCGTCCATCTGTTCCGGGAATTATCATCACTTCATCCTTGATCTCAGGCGTAGGTATTTTTAATACTTTTTGTCCTATTTGACGGTTTAAGCTTGCTGCTATATCACGGGTCATTTCCAGATGTTGTTTCTGATCTTTGCCCACTGGAACAATATCTGCATTATATAGCAGGATATCAGCAGCCATTAAAACAGGGTAGGTAAATAAACCGGCGCTTACATTTGACAGGTAGTTACTTTTATCTTTAAAAGAATGAGCATTAGAGAGCATGGAGAAAGGAGTAAAGCAGTTCAGGTACCATGTGAGTTCTGCTACCTCAGCTATATCGCTTTGCCGGTAAAAAACGTGTTCTGAAATATCAAAGCCAAAGGCGAGCCATGCTGATGCAACTGCATATACGCTTTCTTTTCGGCTCTCGGCATCCTTAATGCTTGTTAGGGAATGCCAGTCAGCTATAAAGAAAAAGGACTCATTCTCAGAATTTTGAGACAGCTCAATGGCGGGAATAATAGCTCCCAATATGTTTCCTAAATGGGGCCTGCCGCTGCTTTGTATCCCGGTTAGTATTCGAGCCATTTTTTAGTATTTAAAGTTTCAAAATTAAGAAGACCATATGGATGAAGCTTTACCAAAATCTTACCTTTGCACCTCCCCATGTTTTTCATTAGGATATTAACTTACATTTGGCGAGTGTGGTTTTATGTAGTTATTGCCTTCGCTATTATCCTTTTATTTCCATTTATTTTTATTACTTCATTGAGCTCTAAACATTATCCTACTTTTTTTAAGTTATCAAGGATTTGGGGATGGGTAGTTTTAGTTTTTACTGGTTTTTGGCCTAAAGTAAAATGGTTGCAAATTCCCGACAAAAAAGGAGTATATATCATTTGTCCAAATCATACTAGTGAAGCAGATATTATGATGACCCTGGCCATATTTCCAAACTGCTTTATGTTTATCGGTAAAAAGGAACTGAAAATGTTTCCTTTATTCGGTTATTTCTATAAGCGAACCAACTTGCTAGTTGACCGTAAAAGTTTAAAAAGTCGTAAGGAAGTTTTCAAAAAGGCAGCTCAGAAAATAGACGAAGGGATAAGCCTGTGTATATATCCTGAAGGAAGAGTTCCAAATGAAGGTCTTATTCTGGGAGTTTTCAAAAACGGGGCCTTTAAATTAGCGGTAGAAAAACAAATTCCCATTATCCCCGTTACATTTCTCGATAATAAACGACATTTACCTAATGATTTTTCCAAGGGAAGTCCCGGAATTTTGAGAACAATTGTGCATGAGTTTATTTATCCGCAGGAAAAAACAGCACGAGAAGCATTGAAAATGAAAAAAATTTGTTACGAAACACTCAAAAGAGAGATCGAAAAATCATCAAGAGGGAAAATAATTAAGTAACGCTATGAAGATCGATAAAAAAGAAGTAGAAAAACTGGCTCATTTGGCTCGTCTTGAATTTAAGGAGGAAGAAAAGAAACAAATGGTGGCCGATATGAATAAGATCCTGGGATTTGTAGAAAAGATCAATGAGCTGGATCTCGAAAAAGTAGAGCCGTTGGTTTATGTCAGTAGTGAGGAAAATGTCTTTCGTAGAGACGTTGTAAAGCAAGAAATAACCAAGGAAGGAGCCTTGAAAAATGCTCCTGATAAGGATACGGATTACTTTAAGGTAATGACTAAATAACTAGATTGATGGCTATAGTAGCAGTCTTAATAATAGCGGCCTTAATAATACTAATTGTTGTTTATTCTATTGGAGAGTCACGAGAAGTTCCTATCACAGAGGAAAAGATTTTGTACAAAAAGAAGGGGATAATTAGAAACTTTAATATAATAAGGAGCTTATCACCAAAATTTAAATCCAGAGACTGATGGTGGATATTTTTTGGTTATGTTGAATGCGTTGAAAATCCATACGATAGATACGCAATTGCAATTTTTAATCAAAACAATAAAAAGCTAGATTACGTACCTAGAGGAAATAAACGATTAAGCAATTCAATGGATGAATGACATAATGGAAAAGTTGCAGCTTGGGGATATTTATATTTCACTGATTATAATTACCATAGTAGGCGTAGACAGCCTGTTGATGATTCGGTAGATGGCATGGGTGATAGTTACTACGGTGGATGGTGGGGTTCAGTATATATCCCAGTTGGACTTTCGCCAGAGGAGATTGCAAAGACAGAAAGAATTTGGAAATTATATTCGGAAAATTGTGATCAAATCGAGAAAAGAGAAAAAATGACCGAAAAATTCTTTGAAATTTTAGAAAGACATCAAGAAATCAATAGACTTTTGATTAAATCAGAAATTGAATGGAAAGATTATTAACATTTTTATCCTAATTCTTCTTCTTCTATTCCAAGAAACTTTATACTTACAGTTTCAAAACACTTGGAGTCAGATAAAGAATTGGGAAAAGCTTTTGGAGCTGGAACAATATGATGATTTAAGTGAGAGATTTAAACAAACGACAAGAAAAAGAATAGAAATGGCAAAAGCACATACACAAAGATATACACCATAACAACTATTGAGGGTCGGATTTAGACAACGATAATAAATACATGGATTTATCTTTGAAAAGGGATCGCCGAAATTTCGCAATAATGATAAATCATAACTGCCTGAAAATTAAACTCCATAAGGGTTTTAGGTACTTAGTGCTTAATTGGAGAAGATATATTTTTAAACATGCTTTCTGTTACGGATGAAAAACTCGTGTTTTTTCTCCCTTATAAAAGCTTATATAAAATCGTTATTTGTGTATGACATGACCATAGTTGAACTGAAGTCAGCATTTCCTGAAAGATAGTAATAGAAGTTGTTTTGCGAAATTCCTCGATGCTTTTGACAACTATGCTATAAGGCCTTCTATAGGCCGTTTAAATCTCATTACATTTGCTATGATCAAACATTTTAATCTTTTTTGAGAACTATGCCGGGAACCGACCTGTTTGGCGCAGAAGAAAAAAAGCAAGTTTTAGACATTATGGAAACGGGCTGCCTTTTTAGGTATGGCCATGAAGACATCCGTCGAGGAATATGGAAGGCATGCGAAATGGAAGAAAAGGTAAAGAAATTTACTAGAGCCAAATACGCTCATGCTGTTTCCAGTGGATCTACTGCCGTATCTTCAATAATGGCAGCAACAGGACTGGGTTTTGGAGATGAGGTTATCGTGCCTCCATTTACTTATATAGCTACCGTTGAAGAGGTTCTCTTAGGGGGAGGCTTACCTGTTTTTGCCGAAGTTGATGAAACCCTTTGTCTTAGTGCCGAAGGCATTGAAAAGGCTATTACTCCTAACACTAAAGGGGTAATGCTAGTCCACATGTGTGGAGCCGCAGCTGATATGACCAGCATTATGGAAGTATGTAACAAGCACAAGCTAATTTTGATTGAAGATGCAGGGCAAGCTCTGGGAGCCTTTTACAAAGGCAAGTCGGTAGGTTTATTTGGTAAGGCCGGATGCTTCAGCTTTGACTTCTTTAAGATCGCTACAGCTGGAGAAGGAGGAGTTTGTATTACCAATGACAAAGAGGTCTATGATATTATTGCTCAATTTAGCGATCATGGTCACGACCATATTGGAGACGATCGAGGGATGGAGCAACATCCTATTTTAGGTACCAATTTTAGGATAAGTGAACTCCATGCAGCAGTTGGAGTGGCTCAAATGCAAAAGATCCATACAATAAGAGACAGTAAACGTAGCCATAAGGCTTACTTGAAGAAGAGGCTGACAGAAGTGGATAGTCTTACTTTTCGCCACTTACCGGATGAAGAAGGTGATAGCGCAACCTTCCTGAATTTCTTTTTACCTGATCAGCTCACTGCTGAAAGAGCCGCTAAGGCTTTACGAGAAGTGGGAATTGGAGCAGCATATTGGTTTACCAATAGGTATCATTTTATCAACCAATGGAATCACCTGAAAGAGCTACGTTCTCCCTTTAAAATGGCTATTCATCACTTAGGAGCTCCCCAGGATTACAAAAACCTGCAATTGCCAAAATCACAGAACGTAATAGGACGTTTGATCTCTATTTGTATAAAAGTTACTTGGACAAGAGAAGAACGAAAAGAATTAGCCAATAAAATGATTGCAGTGCTTCAAAAGTGACCGAAAACCGCTCCTCATTTACTTCTTCACCTTTTTTTGATATAAAAAAGGGTATTTTTTAATTAAAAAACAAAGAGTGTTAACCAAATAGATAGTATAGAATTAAGATAATACTAATCGTTGATACCCATCAAATTCCTCATTTTCATTCGAATAACAATAAAGTCGTAATAAAAGGTCAACCATTTCATTTGATTTGGAAGTTACTTTTGTCCTTTTGGTCATTCTTCCTAAAAATTCCTGATATTTGAGTCGTTCTATTTGATGACCAGAGCATGGATTTGCCCATGATAAAACAATTATTGAACACTATCTTTATAATAAGCCTCTCACTCATCGGCATAAAATGAGCTTCTCGAGTGTTCTCTTTGCATCTATCTGAATCTAAGCAATGGGATTTTCAATGTTGAGTTTAACTCAATTCTTGGTGAGAGTACTCAGATTCGCATTGTCAATATGTTGAGATAAATTATTATTGGAAGATAAAATTGAACGCTTCAGGGGAAACTACAGAAAAAGACTGGACATGAGAACTTATCGAGATGGGGAGTATACCTCCTACAGTTGATTACTGAAAGGGCTGCTATGAACAGACGTATTACTTTGCGGTGAGAACCAACAAGGTTTTACAATATAGACTCCTACTACTAGAATTCTAGTGGGATTTTTTATGAGTTGTCTTTCAAGGAAATAAAAAGAGATTGATTTTTTATTTGGGTTATAAGTGTATAATTGCCTAATTATATTCAAGTTGAAACTTTAAATTCTTTATGAAGTATACAACAACTTCTATCATCTTACTTTTCACAATAGTGTTTTCTTGCATTTCTCATGCTCAAAGTATTTCGAGCCATTCTGTTGGTTTAAGGTTTAGTTAGTGGTGGAGACGGTTTTGGAAGAGAGGTTTCTTATCAGAGAGCTTTGGAAGTAGATAACTGTTTGGAAAACAATCATTAGGATGGAAAAGTAATTAGGAATATGGGCGTTTTCAAGATAACAGGAATATATCAACGAGTATGAGAACTATCGGATTGTTTTTAATGGTATGTTGGTGTAGGAGAATGAGGATTAAGTGCTATTGATTATGGCAATGATAATCATTATTAATGTACTTACTGTAGATATGACAGGTATTGAATGTTCTTTTTTGAATGAAGGAGCCCTCTATATTTCTAGCTAATAGATTTAAATTCTGAGATTGATTTAATCAGTGATTTGGGTTTTGGTTTTGACTCAACTTTCTCCATACGTTACCAGCTGTAAGTGGTTTAATCTATACGTTTTCTTAATGAAGTTGACTTTTGCGAGGGGTAAACCTTTTTATTTTTGGCAGCAATTGCAGCTAGGGATGAAGTTAGAGTTTACTTATTCCTCTAAGAGCTCATATGGCTCCAAATGTTATATTATCTATTGTATTAATCCAACTATGGCTATAGAGTTGCTTAGTAAAAGGATTGAGTTCAAGAAAGTCTACTGCAATCTATCTTGTGGTTATCTATGGAAGATAAAAGACAGCTATTTAAAAAATAAAATCTATTGATGGAGAAACAGAAACTAGCACTGGAATATGAAATTCGCCAACCTATGGAAACCTCTGAACATCCTCCCGTCTTGTTTATGATTCATGGTTTTGGAAGTAATGAGCAGGATTTATTTTCCATGTCCCCTGCTTTGCCCCCTGAATTTCTTATCATTAGCTTGAGAGCTCCTATTAGCCTTCAGTGGGGAAGCTATGCCTGGTATGAGGTCAACTTTAGCAGCACAGGTGGTAAGATGAGCAATGTTGAACAAGCACGACAGAGCCTATATCTGATATCTGAATTTATAGATAAAGCGATTAAAATCTATGCTTCTCAAGGAGTTTCTGTTTGGTTAATGGGATTTAGTCAGGGAAGTATATTGAGCTATGCATTGACCTTCAATTATCCGGAAAAATTCAATAGAGTTATTGCTCTTAGTGGTTGTATGCTGGAAGATATCATGCCAGATAGGCTGAGAATTGAGGCAATAAGGCAAATTCATTTTTTCGTCAGTCATGGCATTATGGATGATATACTGCCTGTATTATGGGGTAGGGTAGCTGTAAAAAGGTTAAAGGCTTTGAAAATACCCCATCAGTATAAAGAATATCCCATGGCACATGGAGTAAGTCAAGATAATTTTCGGGATATGAAAGTTTGGATGATTAAAAATCTCCGATGAAATAACGATCCCTCTATAATGCTAAAAAAGCAAGGATTTGGAGGTTTTCTGACAAAACAATGTCTAATTATCTGCTTTTTCCAATTTGCTTTTTGTAAAGCGTCATGGCCTTTCTCACACTACCATACTCTTTAAGCAGTTTTTCAGTTTCGTTTAGAGTAATACTTAACTCATCCATCAACATTCGAGTGCCTCTATCCGTCAGCTTATTATTGCTGAGATGCATATCCACCATTTTATTGCCTTTTACCCGGCCCAACTTTATCATAACAGTGGTGGAGATCATGTTCAGGATAAGCTTTTGGGCAGTACCGGCTTTCATACGGGTACTTCCCGTCACAAATTCGGGACCTACCGGTGCTAATATGGAAAAATTAACCTCTTTTTCCAAGGGAGAGTTTTTATTGCAGGTAATACAAGCAGTGGTAATATTATGAGCTCTGCATTGACTTAACCCACTAGTTACATAAGGCATAGTGCCTGAGGCTGTTATACCCATAACGACATCTTTTATTAGAGACATTGAAATTCAAGAGATCTTTATAAGCTTGATCGACATCATCTTCAGCAAATTCAACGGGGGTTTTTATGGCTTGGTCACTTCCGGCTATTATACCGATCACGCGATTTGGATATACTCCAAAAGTAGGAGGCAGTTCAGAAGCATCAATAATTCCCAATCTTCCGCTAGTACCGGCTCCAATATAAAAAAGGCAGCTACCCGATTTCATCTTATCAACGATTACTTTCACCAAATTTTCAACAATAGGGATAGATTTTTGAACTATAAAAGCCACTTTTTGATCTTCTTTATTAATATTTAATAAAATGTTGTGAACTTCCATATTCTCAAGATCATCGTAGAGTGATTCGGACTCTGTTAGTTTCATACTTCATTTTCTATTTGGATTCATATAAAAGCTGTCGCTAAAAGGGGATATTCGTTAAAGTCAAAAAATATTACCCTTGCGTGGTCTGTTAACTTATCGTAATTTGAGGGTATTTACTTAGGGTCAGATTCGTGCATTATTTGGTAAATCTTTTCAAATACGTCATCAACGCTAGGTTTGGAAAAGTAGTCTCCGTCCGTGCCATATGCCGGGCGGTGATCTTTAGAAGCAAGGGTTATTGGCTTACTGTCTAAATAGGAATAGGCATTTTGTTCTTCGAGTATTTTTTGAAGAATGAATGCGCTAGCTCCCCCCGATACATCCTCATCGAGTATCATTATCCGGTTAGTTTTTTTCACACTTTTTACAATACGATGTTCTCGATCAAAAGGCAGTAGAGATTGAATATCAATTACTTCAACTGATATGCCTACTTCTTCCAAATCCGTAATGGCTTCCATGGCTATACGGCAACAGCTACCGTAAGTGACCAATGTAAGATCTGTACCTTCCTTGATAATTTCGGGAATGCCCAAAGGGGTTCTAATCTCCCCTAAATTGTCTGGTATGCGTTCTTTTATGCGGTAGCCGTTAAGACATTCTATCAGTAAAGCAGGGTCATCAGATTCCAGTAATGTATTGTAAAATCCCGCTGCTTTTGTCATATTGCGCGGAACCAAAATATGCATACCTCTCAAAGAGTTAATTATAGCTCCCATAGGTGAGCCAGAATGCCAGATACCTTCAAGCCGATGTCCACGAGTGCGTATAATTAGAGGAGCTTTTTGCCCTCCTTTAGTGCGGTATTGTATTGTTGCCAAGTCGTCGCTCATAATTTGTAAGGCATAGAACAGATAGTCCATATATTGTATTTCGGCTATTGGTCTTAATCCGCGCATAGCCATACCAATTCCCTGGCCTATAATTGTAGCTTCTCGGATGCCAGTGTCACTGACACGTATTTCTCCATGTTTTTTCTGAAGACCTTCTAACCCTTGGTTAACATCTCCTATTTTGCCGATATCTTCTCCAAAAACTAGTACTTCGGGGTGCTCTTCTAATATGCGGTCAAAATTATCTCTGAGAATAATTCGGGCATCTACTTCTTTACTATTTTCACTGTATAGAGGGATGACTTCATTTACATTCAAAGGGCTTTGTTCAGATTCGCTGTACAGATGTGAGTTGTAGCGATCAACATACAATTCATGAGCATTATTCAACCAATCAACGATGGCTTGCTTGCTTTTGTGGTCTGAATCTAGGAGATGTCGTAAAGCTTTTCGGGCAGTTGAAACACTATTCTTGTGTAGGGGGTTCATCATACTTTTCAAGTCAGAAGCTAATCGATCCATAGCTTCCCAATTGGATGAATAAGGAGCAGCCTTTTCTATTAAACCAGATACTGTAATAGTAGATTCTTTTATTGGAGCCATAAACTCATTCCATGCTTCCGTTTTGGCATCGTTAGCTGCTTTTTGAGCTGCTTTTTCTATTTCGTCTAATTCTTCATGAGTAAAAAAAGCAGAAGTGATCAGCCATTCACGTGTCTTTCTGATACAATCAAACTCCTGTTCCCATTTTAACCTTTGCTCACTTTTATAACGTTCATGCGAACCAGAAGTAGAATGACCTTGAGGTTGGGTTAGTTCGCTTACGTGAATCATAATGGGAACGTGTTCTTTGCGAGCCATTTTAGCTGCTTTTTCGTAAGCTTCAATGAGGGCCGGGTAATCCCAACCTCTAACACGTATGATCTCATAACCATCAAAATCATAGCTACGTTGAAAACCTTTCAAGGCTTCTGAAATATTTTCTTTGGTCGTTTGATATTTGTTGTGTACGGAGATTCCGTAATCATCATCCCATATTGAAATCACCATTGGAACTTGTAATACACCAGCTGCATTGAAGGTCTCAAAGAAAATGCCTTCTGAGGTTGAAGCGTTACCGATAGTACCCCAGGCTATTTCCTTTCCTTTTATAGAAAATGTGTTCTTATTTTTCAGCTTATCGTTTTCGCGATAAACTTTCGAAGCCTGTGCCAATCCCAGTAGACGAGGCATTTGAGCTGCGGTTGGGGAAACGTCGGCTGATGAGTTTTTCTGATTGACAAGATTTTTCCATTTGCCCTTTTCGTCTAAACTGCGGGTAGCAAAGTGGCCATTCATTTGGCGGCCGCCGGAAGCGGGCTCATGTTCCAAATTAGTGTCGGCATATAGGCTGGCAAAAAACTGTTTGGTAGTTAATCCACCAATAGCCATCATAAAAGTTTGGTCTCGATAATACCCAGAACGAAAATCTCCTTTTCTGAAAACTTTGGACCAAGCAATCTGAGCTATTTCTTTTCCATCTCCAAAAATTCCAAATTTAGCCTTGCCCATAAGCACTTCCCTACGACCTATCAGACTGGCTTGGCGACTTTCTACTGCTAATTTATAGTCGTTTACAAGACTTTGCCTGAATTCTTCAAATGATAGTTTTTTCTCTAAATCTAGGTTGGTATTACTCATATTGCAGACACAGTTAGGTTTCTAGAAGATTGTAAATGTAGGGGATAATAAGGGTTTTTAGGTATTTTAAGCTATTAACGTCATTGAAAGTTAAAATGATCAATAGTAACCTCTTCTTAAACGCTGTACTATAGCAACGAGGTTAAGATTTAAAATAAAGCGAATATTTTGCGCATAATTTGCTTCATTGATAAAATTTTGCCGATTACTGGCAACGGGGAAATAGATTTCCAGAAAGTCTGTGAGAAACGAAGTGCGAGCCCCGCAGTTCATGTAAATCTGATCAAAACGGTCAACAAAGCCAATATCTAAAAATAGTCCGAAAAATGCCCAGATGGGCAGCGATACAGATGAAGTCATCATCCAGTTATCGGCAAAAATTCCGGTCTGACTTTTGAAGCCCCCATCATTGATAAACATTTGTTGACTCCAAATACCAGAGCTATCTGAACGGCCAATAAAATTATAATCAAAGAGGTAATCTAAAGTACCACTCAATCCATAGCTGTAATAGTTTGGGGTAATGTCTTTGGCATAGAAAGTGTTTTTGAGAAAGACCCCGAAAAAGTTTCGCCAGATCAACCATTTTTTATTGGAGAACATCCAGCGTAAATCAATTGTAGCATCGAGCTTGCTGAAATTATTTTCCAACTGAAAATTTGCAGTAAGAGTATAAGGCTTTAAAATATTGGTGTTTTCCAATTGATAGCGGGCATTGAAAATCAGATAACCGGCATTATTAAAGCTATTAGTGGGACCTTCAAAAGTGCTCTGTAACTCTCGGTTAATGGAAACTAATCTCAATTTCACAATTTGAATTAAAGGGCTTTGTGGATAGGGTTTTCGGAGATAAAAACTTATGATGGGGGATAGTCGTAAATAAGAAAGGCCTTCATCATGATGATAATAATTGGTAGACATTCTAGCTGAAATTCGTCTAAATAAACTGCTTTTAGTGGGTATAAAGTTGATTTGAAAACTCCCATACCCAGTAACTTTCCCAGTTCCGGTACTGTAATTAGGCCCGATTACATATTCAAGAGGCTTTTGGATAGCAATTCTGTTGTAAAAAGTAATACCGAGTAAGAGCTTATCATAGGCATTGTAGCTAGGGGCAGGTATCCAGAAGATTTGAGTTCTGTTGGGATTGTTCAATGTTCCGTATAGTTGAAGATGTACAGGCTCTACTTTTTTAAACAAGCCTTTGGTTCGTATGGTATTGTCTTTTTGATTATATTCAGGAATACTCTGATGATAATTGAGAGTTACTTTGTCATATTTTTCATGGTACATCTGCACGGATTTTTTTCCATTATGCCCTTTGTACCACTTAGTCAATACTGTTTGCCCATCTTTTATACCAGTTAAAGAATAAGGTATTTTAAGGTCTCCTGTGTTTCTAACAGTAGCGGTAGCAATAGTAGGGCAGTAATCAGTGGAAACCAAGCGGTAATCGTATTTACCGTTAGAGTGAACCCAATCTTTGAAAAACCAATCCAGATTTTTGAAAAAGTAGTAACTGATATTTCTCTTAAGATGATTTGGCTGAGGATGCCGATTTTGATTCTGAAAAAAGAAGTCGTGCAAAGCTCTTTTAAAGTTGTGCTCTCCGATGTATTTCCTAAGGTGATTTAAGGACAGAAAAGTTTTGGCTTGGGTAATGGTTTTATAGTTAAGTCTGGTGAGTGAGTCGGCTGGAGTTGACATTTGCTGATCTAATCCCTGACGGGCTAAAAACTGGAATAAAAACTGGCTTTGATAAGAATAGTTAAACTGGTCTAAGGCAAAAAGTCGCCCTATAAAGCTATTACTAAAAGGTAACCACCTTTCTCCGGGAAACTGTTCTTCCATGAAACGGTATTTGTAGTAGTAGGGGATACCTCTAGCGAGCCAAACATATTTGATACCATCTGGGTTAACCCGATACCGAAACAACATTTCAGCTTTAGCATGGGCTAGGTTTCGGGATAATTCAATGATATTTTTGGGATATTGAACAGTAAGCATTCTATCGGATTGATAGTCAGCTTTTTTTTCGTTTAGCACTACTATATCATAATTTGTAATCGGGTTTTTACTCAATTGATTAATAAAAAACTGCTTGATTACTTCCAAAGAATATCGGGTCATCAATGCAAGATGATGACTTTTCTTTAAACTGTAAAGTGTTGTGCTATCTGTTATCGGGAATAAATAAAAGTCTTTGGAGATAATAAATTGAAGATTTGTGCCGATATGACTAAAACTCAAGGTTTTCAGTCCTTTTCTTTCTTGCTTTTTTCGGAGAGGAGCAGCTTTGTAAGCTTCTATAAGCTCTAACTCATGTTTGCTGTTCAGCGTGGTATTAGAAGCAACTATCAGCTTAGCTGGGACCGTAAAGTCGATTTTAAATCGATCGAAGTTCTGATAGAAGTCACGATAAAAAGTGAGGGGATATAATTTGAAGCCTGAGCTATCCAGAGGCGCCATGCGAGGTAGCCAGTCGATAATCTGGTAGGTATTCTCATCGTAGCCAACTCCCTGATAGGAAACAGGACTCAAGCTAATTTGAAAACTAAGCCCGATATCTATTGACTGATTTTCCAGCAATGGATTTTCTAGAGAAAGCTTTACAAATTCGCATTTATGACAGGCTTGGTAAATTTTCCCATTTATAGTTATGGAGTCAACTTTTATCCAACCGGTTTCCATGGAATCAGCAAAATGAGCTTTCACGTGTTGAAACCCGATTAACTGCTTGTTCAAGAAAGATTTTTTCCACTGTTGAGAACGAGGAGGCAAGTGCAGATAAAGTTCATTAAGATTCTTACCAGATTGATTATTAAAGTGAATATTCACAAAGCCCTTTAGCTGCTTATTAGCAGTATCGAGACTGATTTTGTAATTGTAGGTGTGAGGTTGAGCTGAGAGGCAGGTGCTAAAAAGAGCGCAAAAACAAAAAATGAATAAATTCTTCAAACTAGCTAGCTATTTTTAGTAAATATGGCAAGGTCTTTCCATTATGATAGGTGAGAGCGAAAATTTAAAGAAGCTACAGAGTATTTTTCTCCGAAACAGCTACGAAGACATTTTTGAGTAATTCATTAAGCTCAAATTTGTTTCATACTCTACTATTGTTAACCTTGATTTTATCGGCATATTCGAAAATATCGTCAAAATCGTCAATTTTACGGCGCTCCTCTTTTTTGTCAGAAAATACTCCTAAGTACTTTTGGGAAGAATTAAAATGAAGCCGGCATAGGGGTTTTCGATTGTTATTGTCTAGCAAAATTCCGCAATAACTCTTGGTATTTCTCATAACAATTCGCTTAATATCTGACAACTCCTCGAAGGGTAGCTTTAACGATGTTATAGCCATCTTTTTCGTCTTGAGTAGCCTCTATCCTAGGTTTGACCATGAAAGCCGTTTCAATTTTTTCACTTGAGATAGAAGTTTCAGCCTCATTAGCCAGTGCCAATTTTAAGCGTTCATTTATAAGCTCATTTACAAATTGATCTCTCACCTCTTTGACTATTTTTTTAAACTGATCTACTTTCAGCGCTCGTAAGATTACGGTCATAAATTTGTGATGCAAAAAACGAGTAAATTCTTCTGATGGGCTTTTGAGCTCTTCTTCTAATATTTTCTTTACTGCACCTACATATTTGAGGGTACGTGCAGTTGCTAGTATATTTTCCAGAGAAAAGGCAGGTTTTGTAAATTTCTTCAATTCATTTATTTGATAACCCTCAAATGAAAGTATATTAAACTTAAAAAATGGCTTTGCATCCATTTTGTTGGGAGTCTCGAGGTCCGAGTAAAACTCATAATCTATCCCATTTAGTTAGGAGGGTGAATCTTGCATCTGTCGCTGAGAAATAACGGTACAACTGAGCAGCATGAGTTTCATATATATATATTGGCTCCACCTTTGATTGCGTAGTCCACTTTTTCATTTTTCTTTGTGCCAATATCTGCAGTGAATTCTGGAATAACCTTCTAATGGGTTGAACACATCGTAACCAAAGTGCACGAATAAACGGCATTATGAAAGCATTTTTTGTTGCTTCTTCTGTTTGGATATTCTCTCTTAAGTTTTAGTATGCTTGATGCCAGACTTTTTATCTGATCTATTAGGCCCACGTCCCCCCTAATTTTGGATTGGGATTTTTAAAGCTTAACCATTTTAATTTTTTATAAATCCCGAGAATTTTCGTACGTGTAGGGATTCACAAAGATATTCTTAAATTCCGTGAAAGAACAAGATGGAAATATTTTAGATGGTAATTTCTCGCCATGTAAATTCCATTTCTTTTTTATTTAAATATCTCCATTGCCCTCTGTTAAGTCCCTTTTTGGTAATTCCCGCAAACAATACCCTGTCTAGACTCACTACCTCATAATCGAGAGCTTCGAAAATTCTTCTCACAATGCGGTTTTTGCCGCTATGTATTGCTAAGCCTATATGATTTCGGGTCTTACCATCGACATAGGAAATTTCATCAACTCTCATTGGCCCATCACTTAATCGCAGTCCATTTTCAATTTTTTTACAATCTTCTTTAGCCAAATTTCTACTCAAAATCGCATGATAAATTTTACGTGCTCCATGGGAAGGATGAGTCATTTTTTTGGCCAGATCACCATCATTTGTAAAAAGTAATACTCCAGTCGTTTTCCTGTCTAGGCGACCTACGGGATATATTCTTTCATTTCCCGCATTAGTTACTAGTTCCATTACAGTTTTTCTGGATTTTGGCTCGTCAACAGTAGTTATATAACCTTTGGGTTTGTTTAAAACGATGTATACCTTCTTTTCTAATTTAATGAGCGAACCATTAAATTTTACTTCCTCAGTTGGCTCTATTTTATATCCCATTTCAGTAACGATTTTGCCGTTTACTTCTATTAATCCAGCTTTAATCAGTTCATCAACTCGCCTTCGAGAAGCAACTCCTGCATGAGCTAAGTATTTATTGAGCCTTACTAGCCTTTTTTGAGTGCTTTTTACAGGATTTGTAGGGATTTTTCTGAAGGCTTTATTTCTTCCCTTAGAATTCATAGAGCTTTATGGATACAAATTATTTAGAGAAATTAAGTAAGAGGATAAAAAGCCCCTTTAATGTGTTCTATTTTTGGTTCCGGTTTTTGGACAATAGCAATTATATCAAACCGAACTTCAAGATCAAAATGATTTTGCTCGAGATATGCGTCAGCTGCTCTAATAAGGTGTTTTTGTTTGGATTTACTGACAAACTCTTGCGGGTTACCATAAAAGCTACCTGCACGAGTTTTTACTTCGACAACTACCAATTGTTTTCTATCTAGTGCAATAATGTCAATCTCTTTTCTGCTGAAGCGCCAATTAGTTTCCAGTATATCATATCCGAGCTTCAGGAGATAGTCTTTTGCTGATATCTCTCCTTTTTGACCAAGTTGGTAGTGGTTAGACATGGTCAAAACTAAGCTTTACAGTTTCATCAACTTCTAAATTTGGCTTTTCTTCCAAATATAAGACTGACATTATTATCTATATGTCCTGCCGGAAACTCATAACAAACAGGAAAACTGTAGGGTTTAACGATTTCTTTGATAATTTCTTCAGTGGTTTTCCAAAAGGAATAATATTATCGTTCATATCTGGTCATTTTGCCTGTGATCAAGGCATTTAGATTATTAAAATAGCCGTTCCTTATTAGTACCGGAAAATTGATGATAGCTTTTAAAAAGATTTATTCCAGTTACAATATCCCCCCCCCCCATTTTTTTATTAGATCTAAAAAGGATTGAAATTCTTCGAGACTAATTTTTTCGAGCAGTAGAAACAACACCAAGTTTTTATTCCCTTTTTTAACGTGGTTTAGGTGTAATCAAGTATCAATTTTTTTCTAGCTTGCAGAGGTACATTTGTATAGTGTTTTCCAAACTAAAGTACAAGGCATCAGAAATCAATGCGTGGCCAATGGAAACTTCTATAAGCCCTGAAATATTGTTGGCAAAATAAGCTAGGTTATCCAGATTCAGGTCATGTCCCGCATTTATGCCTAATTCATTTTTTATCGCTATTTGTGCAGCATATCTATAAGGAGCAATAGCATTTTCTGGGTCTTTTAGAAAACCTTTAGCATAATTCCCGGTGTAAAGCTCTATTCGGTCAGCCCCGGCTTTTTTGGCATTTTCGATAAAAATGTCCTTGTATTCTATAAAAATGGAGGTTCGTATACCGTGTGATTTAAGTGCTTGGATGCGCTCTTCTAGAAATGAGAAGTTTTTTACAGTGTTCCAACCAGCATTAGAAGTGAGAGTTTCTGGTGAATCGGGAACCAGGGTTACCTGCTCGGGCCTTATCTCTAAAACTAAATCAATAAACCTACTGCTGGGATAGCCTTCAACATTAAGTTCGATGTTAAGTAAGGGCTTTAGTTCCCTTACATCGCTATATTTAATGTGTCTTTCATTCGGCCTTGGATGAACTGTAATTCCTTGTGCACCAAAGTTTTCACAATTTTGAGCAGCTTCAGCAACATTGGGAATATCGCCGCCTCTGGAGTTGCGTAAAGTAGCAACTTTATTAATGTTTACAGATAATTTCGTCATTTGCACAAAGGTAAAAAACCTTATGTTTGTCCGGTATGAATGCAGAAAAGCAGTTGTTGAATGATATTAATCCTGTAAAATCTCAAGAAAAGGTGAAAGATGTACTCAATTTAATGAAAGAGTTTAAATTTTCACATCTTCCTGTCATTGAGGAAGATAAAAGATATTTAGGTCTGTTATGTGAGGATGATTTATTAGAAGCGGAAAATGAAGACAAGCCCCTCATTCATTATCTGCGTTTTTTTCGAGCTTATGCCGCAAGTATAAATTCCAATCTTTTTGAAGTTATTAAAATCATTGGTCAAGCTAATCTTAGCTTGTTGCCCATTGTTGATCAGGAAGGAATATATCGAGGATATTTATCTCCTCTGAAAGTTATTCGGAGTTTAGCTTGTCAATTGACCTTTTCTGAGACGGGTGGTGTCTTGATACTTGAGTTGGCAATAAGGGATTTTCAGCTTTCTCAAATTTCCCAGATAATAGAATCGGAAGATGCTAAAATCATGGGAGTTCACCTAATGCAAGTTGAGAAAGATAAGTTTCATCTGAATCTTAAAATCAATCAAAAAGGATCTAAGCCGCATTCTAAAACATTTGAACGGTATAATTACAAAGTGGTCAAAGTTTTTCACGAAAACCTTTTTGATGATACTTTAGGAAACCGTTATCAGTTCTTACTCAAATATTTAAACGTTTAGCCATGAAAGTAGCAGTATTCGGCAAATCCTTTACTCTCGAGTCGCGTTCTTACGTGGAAACTTTACATAGCCAGTTAATGGCAGCAGAGGTTGAACTACGGATTTTTACTCGGCTTAACCATTTTATCCGGGAACATTGCAATCTGAATTTGGATTTTAAAGATTTCGATACTTATGAAGAATTATTGAAGTTTTCCCCGGATTTTCTCATTACTCTTGGGGGAGATGGAACTATACTGGATGCCGTTACTTACGTGCGTAGCTCTGGGATCCCTATTTTGGGAATTAATACCGGACGTTTAGGTTTTTTATCTAATGTAAGTAAAGAAAATATAAGCGAGGCCGTAAAGGCGCTTATTGTAGGTAAGTACGTCATTGATGAACGTTATGTTATAGTTCTCAATACCAATTCGGTTGACATGGGTCTTAATTTTGCCTTGAATGAAGTTGCAATAAGCCGAAAGGATACCACTGCTATGATTACGGTTCATGCATGGATAAATGACGACTACCTTAGCAGCTATTGGGCGGATGGAGTAATTGTTGCTACACCTACCGGTAGTACCGGATATTCCCTTAGTTGTGGAGGGCCAATTATTATGCCTAGTTCTGAAAGCTTAGTTATTACTCCTATAGCGCCACACAATCTTAATCTACGTCCTTTCGTTATTCCCAATAAATACAACATTAAGTTAAAAGTAGAAGGTAGAAAAGGACAGTTTTTAGTTTCCATGGATTCGAGAATTCACCCCGTAGATTTCGGATCTGAACTGGAAATAGGCTTAGGAGAATTTAAGGTAAAAATGGTGAAAACAGAAGTGCAGGATTTTATTACCACCCTCAGAAATAAGTTACTTTGGGGATTAGATCGAAGAAATTAAAAAGCATGCTTAATCTTTAAAGGACTCTTTGTTGGATAGCTTTCCCATCGTTTTTGAGAATGTGGTTTAAATGTTTCATTTTCAAAATATTATTTGCCTGCTTTTGCTTCATAGCGAATTCTCAATATCCAGAAATAGGATTCTTTGGAGGAGGCAGTAATTTTATTGGTGATGTGGGAGAATACACTATTCATTTACCTAAGGGTTATGCCTTGGGAGCTTTTTTCAGGTATAATTTTGACAGATACTGGGCTGTAAGAGCACATTTGAATTATGGCTGTATACGAAATGCAGATAGCTTATCTAACTGGCCATCCAGAGTAAACCGCAATTTGCATTTTGAGTCACCTATATGGGAGGGGACTGTTTTAGCGGAATTTAATTTTCTCGAGTTTGAACCTGGCACTAAGCATAATCATACCCCTTACATATTAGGGGGTTTTGGGATATTTTCATTTAATCCTAAAGCTATTTATCAAGGAAAAACCTACGAGTTGCAGAAATTGGGAACAGAAGGTCAGGGAACCAGTGAAAACGACAATGCTCATTATTCACTAGCCTCCAGCTTTTTCGAATTTGGTGTAGGCTATAAGTTTTCAATTGGTCCTTTTACTTCACTCGGTATAGAAAGTACTTTCAGAAGAACTAGCACTGACTATTTGGATGATGCGAGTGGTCTCTATGCTGACTTTCATATTATAGCAGGAGAAAATATGGATATAGCAGCGGCTTTGTCAGACAGGAGTCTTATTGATAGCGATAAAGAAGGGGTATATCGCGGTAATCCAGCGAATAACGATTGGTACATATTTACCGGGATTACATTTCAATTTATGTTTGACGATCTATATGAAAAGTGTGTAACTTTTGTAGGTCAATGAGCGTTAGAGAGCAAATAAAACACCAGAGTATTCCAGAGCACATAGCTATAATCATGGATGGCAACGGTCGTTGGGCCAAAGAAAAAGGATATCCCCGTGCTATAGGTCATAAAAATGGAGTAGATACTTTGGGAAAAATTGCTAGCGCTTCTGCAGAAATTGGAATAAAATTTCTCACTGTTTATGTCTTTTCCAGTGAAAATTGGCAGCGACCTCACGACGAAGTAAATACATTGATGAGTTTATTGGCGTCAAGTTTAAAAGAGAAACTAAGAACGTTGATGGATAACGATATAAGCTTAAATGTTATCGGTAATACACATAGCTTGCCCGATAAGTGCTACCGCGAACTAAAGAAGGTAATTTATAAAACAACCGATAATAAACATATGATACTTACCATAGCCCTTAGCTACAGCTCTAAGGAAGAAATTGTGGAAGCTACCCGAGATATTGCCAAAGAGGTAAAAGAAGGAAATATCAGCCTAGACGACATTGATGAAAACCTATTTGAAAAATATCTTTACACTAAAAACATGTCTTATCCTGACCTATTGATCAGGACCGGTGGAGAATATCGTGTGAGTAACTATTTGCTATGGCAAATAGCTTATTCAGAGCTATATTTTACTGCTAAACTTTGGCCTGATTTTAACGAGGAAGATTTGTATAAAGCTATTTTGGACTACCAAAGAAGGGAAAGAAGATTTGGAAAAATCAGCGAGCAATTAAACTGATGATGCCAGATGTATAAACAGGTTTTCTCGTTAACAGCATTGTTATGTGTAATTCTTGCTCAAGCTCAGATCTCTACTTCCAAAAGTTTACAGGAACTAGCTCTAGAGTCTTCTCGAGAATACGAAATAGGCGGTATTATAATAACAGGATCTGATAACTTAGACAAGCAGATGATTCGGCTTATCTCAGGGATTAGCGTGGGAGATAAAATTTATCTTCCGAGTGATGAAACGGCCAAGGCTATTAAAAATTTGTGGAAACAAAAGCTCTTTGATGATATTGGTATCTATGTAACTGAAATAAAAGGTAGCACAGCTTTTCTGGAAATCCGCCTAAGAGAATTACCAAAGCTTAGTTATTACGGCATCAGAGGTAATTTAACCAAATCCGAAAAAAATGATTTAAAAGAAGAGTTGAATCTGAACCGGGGAGCTATTGTTACTGAAAATCTCATAGTTAATACGGAGAATATTGTCCAAAAGTTTTTCGTTGATAAAGGCTACTTGAATGTGGAATTAGAGATCCATAAACGATCTGATACTGCCGAAAGTAATGCAGTGATTGTAGAAATTAATGTAGATAGAGGTAAAAAGGTAAAAATTAAAAACATTGAATTTTATGGCAATGAAAAGCTAAGTGATAAAGATCTCCGAAAATCTATGAAAGAAACCAAACGCAAACGAATTTGGAACATCTTTAAATCTTCGAAATTTATAAGAGATGAATATGAGGAAGATAAACATAAGATTATAGAAAAATATAATAAAAATGGTTTCCGTGATGCGCGAATCATAGAAGATTCTATCTATAGAGTAAAAGACGACCGGATTTCTATTGCCATTACTGTAGAAGAAGGAAGCAAATATTATTTCAGAAATATCACGTGGCTGGGTAATACCAAATACAGCAATGAAACACTTCAGGAAATCCTGAAAATAAATAAAAGAGATGTTTACGATGTCTCTTATTTGCAGGAAAGATTATTTCTTGATCCACAGGGTGGAGATGTGAGTTCCCTTTATCTGGATAACGGATACCTCTTTTTTGACCTCAACCCGGTAGAGGTGTTGGTAGAGAATGATTCTATTGATATTGAAATGAGAATTAGAGAAGGGCGGCAAGCTACTATTAATAAAGTAACTGTCGTGGGCAATGACCGTACTAATGACCAGGTAATTATAAGAGAATTGCGCACTAAGCCGGGGGAACTTTTTCGCAAGTCAAATGTACAGCGAAGTTTACGGGAACTACAACAATTGGGCTTTTTTGAACCCACAAAACTGAATGTAAATCCCAAGCCCAATGCCGAGACAGGGACAGTTGATATAGAATATTCAGTGGTGGAGCGCTCTACCAGTCAGTTGGAATTACAAGGTGGCTGGGGAGCTGGTCGCCTGGTGGGGACCGTAGGTCTTAATTTCAATAATTTCTCGGCACGTAACGTCTTTAATAAAAGATCCTGGCAACCGCTTCCTTCTGGTGATGGACAAACTATTAACCTCAGGGTCCAAAGCAACGGCTTGTTTTTTCAATCTTATAGTATCTCATTCACCGAACCTTGGCTAGGTGGTAAGAAGCCAAATTCTCTAACGGTATCTCTTTATCATAATATTCAGAATGTCAATGGATTACCCGGTGACGATCCCAATCGTCAATCGTTGAATATTACTGGTGTAACTTTTGGCCTGGGAAAGAGATTGAAATGGCCAGATGATTATTTTACCCTTTATCAAACGGTAGATTTTCAACTGTTCGACCTTCGCAATTACTCTTTAGCTAGAATTACTTTTGATGATGGACGAGTAAATAACATTGCTTATAAAATTACTTTAGGACGCAATAGCGTAGACTATCCCATCTACCCCCGAAAAGGTTCTCTTTTTAATGTGACGTTGGAAGTCACACCTCCATATTCATTATTCAATGATCGCGACTATACTCAACTGGATGACGATTCAAAGTTTGAGTTTTTGGAATATTATAAGTGGAAGTTTAACACGAGTTGGTTTACCGAAATATTCCCCAAAGTAGTAATTAAATCAGCAGGGGAATTTGGTTTTCTGGGAGCTTACAACAGCGATATAGGTCTACCTCCTTTTGAAAGATTCTTTGTAGGGGGCGATGGGCTACAGAACTTTGTGCTGGATGGGCGTGAAATTATTGGTTTAAGAGGTTATCCTAATAACAGTGTTACTCCTGGGGATGAGGGGAGTAACAACGGCGGGGCCCTGTACAATAAATTCACCTTAGAGTTGAGGTATTTGATCACTGAAAATCCAAGTGCGCAAATATTTGCCCTTTCATTTTTAGAAGCGGGTAATAATTATGATACTTTTAATAATTATCAGCCGTTCACTATGAAAAGGTCTGCTGGTATGGGAGTACGTATATTTATGCCCATGTTTGGCTTGCTCGGTATAGACTTTGGCTATGGTTTTGACAATATTCCTGGGCAGGCTTTCCCTAGTGGATGGAACACGCATTTTATTATTGGTCAGCAATTTTAATTTATTAATTTCGCCTGGTCTATGAAAAGCAGTCTTTTACTTATAGTTGGGATGATTTTTGGTATCTTATTGCGTGCTCAACGTTTTAGCATCGTTGATTCAGAAATGATTCTGAGCAAAATTCCAGAATATAATCAGGCACAAAAGCAATTAGATCAATTATCAAACAACTGGGCAGGAGAAGTACAAATATCGCGCTTAGAAATTAAAGTTTTACAAAAAGCTTATGATGCAGAAAAAATCCTACTGACAGAAGAAATGCAGGAAGAGCGATTGACTGAAATTAAAGAGAAAGAAACCGAAGCTAGGGGTCTTCAGAGTAAGTATTTTGGACCTGAAGGAGAGATATATAAGAAGAGAAAAGAGTTCGTGCAACCTATACAAGATCAGATTTATAATGCCGTTCGGGAAGTGGCTCGGAGAAGAAAGTTAGATGTAGTTTTTGATAAAAGTAGTGACCTTATAACTTTATATAATAGCGATAAGGTTGACATAAGTGATGAGGTGCTCAAAAAACTTGGATATTGAATTTATAACTAAAGTGAAATAGTAAATTATGATTATTGAAAAAAGAATAGCCGGTTTATTAATATTATTGGGAACAGTGCTTGCAACTTTTGCATCAGCGCAGCAAAGGATAGGTCATATTAATGCGGATGAATTGTTACAATTGATGCCGGAAACTAATCAGGCTCAGCAACAACTAGAAGCTTATGGAAAGCAATTAGAAAAAGACCTCAAAGAGATGGAAACGGAACTGGATACTAAAATCCAAAATTTTCGTAGTAATGAAAAAATGATGACTCAGCTTTCGCGTGAAACTAAAACCAAAGAAATTCAGGGGCTACAACTACGTATACAGGAGTACAGCTTGAGGGCTCAGGAAGATTTGCAGCAAAAACAGGTCGAATTATTAACCCCCGTCATTGAGAAAGCTACTAGAGCCGTTCAGGAAGTAGCTAAGGAGGGAGAATTTAGCTATATTTTAGATAGCTCACCCAGCAAAGCAGTAGTAGTGTTTGCTGAAAATGGAGAAGATATTATGCTCAAAGTAAAGGCAAAACTGGGCCTATAGTCTTAGTCTCTTTTATATAAAAAGAAAAAATGACTTAGCATTTGCCTTTTTGGAGTGATTTTTTTATTCATATCTTTTTGAAAAGACCTATTGGCATATTCGACTCTGGAGTAGGAGGTTTAACTGTTGCGATAGCACTCAAAGAGATACTGCCCCGAGAATCCTTTATTTATTTTGGGGATATACAACATGTACCTTATGGAGATAAGTCTAGGAAAACTATCATCGGATACTCAGAGAATGCTACTCGCTTTCTTTCTTCACAAAACTGTAAAATAATAGTGATGGCTTGTAATACTGCTTCTGCTATCGCTTTCCAAGCTTTGACTAAAAAGTTCCCGCAAACTATTATTCTGAATATAATTGACCCCGTGGTAAAATATGTAGCAGCCTCTATTAATGGCAAAGTGGGCATTATTGCTACCCGTGCTACAATCAGGTCTAATTTTTATAAAAATCGCTTGCAAGAGCTCAATTCTAAGTTAGAACTGGTTTCAGCAACAGCCCCACTTTTAGTTCCGATTATTGAGAAAGGCTTTATAAACACGGATATTAGCAAAAGAGCTATTCTCCAATACTTGGGACAAAGTAAATTTGACAAGATTTCTGCCCTTATTTTAGGATGTACCCATTACTCTTTGATTGAAAAGGAAATAAAACAATATCTTGAAGATAAAACTAAGATTATTAATTCTCCTGAATTAGTAGCTAAAGAGCTGAGAAGAATTCTGATGAGAAACAAACTCCTGAATTCAGCTACAAAAGTGGAATATAAATTTTATGTTTCTAATAAAAGCCCTGTCTTTTCCCAAATTGCCCGCATGTTCTTTGGAGAAGAGATAAATCTTACTGAAAAAAGAATATAGCCATTTTTAATGGTTATATTATTGACCGCGACATATAATATGGAATTAACAAGAAGTTTAAGGCAGGATGTAATTCAAGGAAGGGGTCTGATTTTTTAGCAGCCTGCAATTTTGTAATTTTACAAAGTCCCAGTACAGAATAACATACGGAATTTGTGAGAGATTCGGGAAATTGCAAAGCTAAAATAAAATTCCATGAACATTGCAGAAACGGTTTTCAACGTTGATGTCATACGAAAAAGCTTTCCTTCACTTCATCAAAGAGTGAATGAATCTCCCTTGGTGTATTTCGATAATGCTGCCACCTCGCAAAAACCACAGATGGTTATTGATGCCATTTCAGAATACTATCAAACCATCAACAGTAACGTCCACCGCGGGGTACACCATCTCAGCCAACTAGCTACCGAAGCTTACGAAACGTCCCGCAAAAAAGTACAACTGCATCTCCATGCGAAGCATAGTCATGAAATTATCTTTACCAAAGGAACTACTGATGGGATAAATCTGGTTGCTTTCGGCTTAGGCCAAGAATTGATCAAAGCCAAAGACGAGATCATTATCTCGGTTATAGAGCACCATAGTAATATAGTGCCTTGGAAAATGCTGTGTGAAAGAAATAGAGCTACTCTCAAAGTTATTCCAGCCAACGAAAAGGGAGAGCTCATTCAGGAAGAATACGACAAGCTCCTTAGCAATAAAACCAAGCTGGTAGCTTTTAATCACGTTTCCAATACTTTGGGAACTATTAACCCGGTTAAAGAAATGACTACCAAAGCTCATGCAGTTGGTGCAGTCGTATTAGTGGATGGTGCTCAAGCTGTTCCCCACATGGCTCTTGATGTGCAAGACCTCAATGCTGATTTTTACGTTTTCAGCTCTCATAAAATGTTCGGTCCCACTGGTATCGGAGTATTGTATGGCAAGGAAGAATGGTTGGAAAAACTTCCTCCCTATCAGGGTGGGGGAGAAATGATTAGAAGCGTGAGTTTTGAAAAAATCATTTATGCCGAACTTCCCTACAAATTTGAAGCTGGCACCCCTAACATAGAGGCCGGTATAGTATTGGGCAAAGTGGTAGATTTTCTTCAGGAAATAGGTCTCGAAAACATTGTTGCCTATGAACAGGGGCTATTGGATTACGGTACGCAGAGGCTGATGGAAGTTGATCGATTGCGGGTCATCGGTCAGGCGGAAAAAAAAGCCAGTGTTATTTCTTTCCTTCTAGGCGATCTGCATCCCTATGATGTAGGCTCTATTATTGACAAGCTTGGAATAGCTGTAAGGACAGGACATCATTGTACCCAGCCCCTTATGGATTACTTTAATATTCCGGGAACTATCAGGGCTTCCTTTTCTTTTTACAATACCAAAGAAGAAATTGACCGTATGATAAAAGCTCTTAGAAAGGCGCAAATGATGCTTTCGTAGCTCATAAATTTATCTTGCTGGCTTAATTGATGGTTAAGATTACTCCTGATATTATTAATGATAAGTTGATTATCCCGCAGGCTGACTCTACTACTCCCATAAAGAAGGAAGAAGCAAAAGCCATTTATGATTTAATTCGATCCAAAGGCATAAACAAAACTCTAGAAATCGGTTTTGCCTATGCTTGCTCGGCTGCACATGTCATGGCTGCTACCGATAAGCATCATATAGCAATTGATCCGTTTCAGGATTATTATGACAACTTGGGTGTAAAGAACATAGAGGCTTTAGGCTTAGCAGATAGACTAGAGCTCATACGTGATTTTTCTCATATTGTATTACCTCAATTTGTAAAGGAAAGCAGAAAGTTTGAATTCATTTTTATTGATGGCGATCACAAATTTGATGGAATTTTTATCGACTTTTATTATTCTGATTTTCTTATTAACAAAGGTGGCTTACTTCTATTCCACGATACATGGATGAGAAGTATCCAGTTGGTTTTACAGTTCATTCGTAAAAATCGGAAAGATTATAAAGAATTGCCACTTGCCAATCAGAATATGGCTCTGTTTACAAAAGTGAGCGAAGATGAAAGAGATGGGATGCATTTCCGTGAATTTTATACTCTAAAATCATATGCCCGTCACCATATCACTATGCATATGTACGAAAACTCAAATGGATTTATTAAGAAGTTTTGGCTGGAAATAAAAAAAGTCCTCAGAAAATAATATTTAAACACGTCAGATTTATTTAAAGGATAATAATGCTAATTAATAACTCTTTTACTATCAATTCCTTTATTTTTGCATGTTAAATAATTAAGGAGGTATCGTTTAAATATGTCGATCGAGGAAATCCAAGCAGAAATAGTAGAAGAATTTGCCTTGTTTGACGATTGGATGCAGAAGTATGAATATCTGATTGAATTGGGCAAATTGCTTCCTCTGATTGATGAACGATACAAAAAGGAAGATAATATCATCAAGGGCTGCCAAAGCAGGGTGTGGCTGCATGCTGATAATAAGGACGATAAAGTAATTTACACAGCCGATAGTGATGCCATACTGACCAAAGGACTTGTTGCTATGATGATACGCACTTTTTCTAATCAAAAACCTGAAAATATTGTTAGTGCAGATATGAGCTTTATTGATGAAATAGGCTTAAAGGAGCATTTATCGCCCACTAGGGCTAACGGCTTATCAAGCATGATCAAGCAAATGAAGTTTTACGCCTTAGCAATTCAGGTAAAGTAAAGATTGTAGCCCAGAACTTTAAATTTCAAACCAAAGTGAAAACAAATGCAGAATTACAAGCCATAGGAGACCGAGTGATAGAAATACTGCGCACTATTTACGATCCTGAGATTCCAGTTGATTTATATGAGCTAGGACTAATATATGATGTACAGGTCAGCATTAAACAAGACATTAAAGTATTGATGACTCTTACTTCTCCCAATTGCCCTGTAGCGGAAAGTTTGCCGGAAGAAGTTCGGGAAAAGTTGCGATCTATAGAAGATGTGAATGAAGTGGAAGTAGAAGTTACATTTGATCCACCTTGGGACAAAAGCATGATGAGTGAAGAAGCAAAACTGGAATTGGGGTTTCTTTAGTTCAAAGCCTATGGCTAAGATTAAAAAGTTTAACTATCTTACTAGTAAAAAGATCAGCTCTTTAATTTCTTATCTTAAAAGTGCTGAGCCTCATAGCTGGTATTTAAATGAAGATCAACAATTTTATGAATAAACGACAAATTTCAAACCTTAATTCCCAAAATAGCTCCCAAGAAATTGAAAACAAAGTTGCTAAAAGTGATCTAATCACTTTAAGTCTAGAAGACTTTTATCCTAGGGGAAAACGTTTACAATTGGATATTGCTGATTGGTTGCATGAACGCGTGATTTTGCGGGAAAAGGATTTTCGCAAACAAGTTAAAAGCCATGACTGGAGCCAGTACCAAGATGCATACATGGCTATACATTGTTCTGAGGATGCCATTATTCCACAATGGGCTTATATGTTACTGGGCGTTTCTTTGCAGTCTTATGCCAAAAAGATGGTTTACGGTTCACTTGAACTACTAGAGAATATTTTAATGGAAGAAGTTCTGAGTCATACCGATCTGCAGCAATACCAAGATCAAAGACTCATCATTAAAGGCTGTGGCGACTTGCCCATACCTTCACAAGCCTATTTAAGCCTGGCCGCCCACTTAAAGCCCATTGCCAAAAGTATTATGTATGGTGAAGCCTGTTCTACTGTACCTATCTACAAGAAGAAATAGTTTTATTCGGCCAGAAGAAGCCTTGCTTCCTTAATTGACTTATCAGTATACTCAGCTAAATTCATTACTTTTATTTTCTCCTTTTCGAGGAATTTCCTTTTGGCTTCTTCTTCCATATTGTCATCATAATTTCGAGAAAAATACTTCATCCAGTTCATCATTTTATCATTGGACTTCTGTAAAGTAACATAGGACTGATAATAAACCATAGTGTCAGCTACTTCATCACCCCGCCACTTTTCTTTGAGTTGCCTCTTCAACTTATTTATAATGTTCATCTGGGCCATAGTATGGTCATGCACTTCCATTACTTCTTTTTTGAGTTCATTAACCTCGTCTTTGGACTGTTCTTGTTTAACTGTACTCTTACTATTGTCACAAGCCATTGCCGCTAATAAACCTACTGCCATAAAAAATTTCTTCATTTTCTTATTTCTTCATTTTGCTACAAAGCTAAGTCTTGTGAACAAAACAACTTTACTTTTTCTTAGTTCTGAACCATCTTTGTTATATGGAAAATTAGGGGGTCATAACTGGCATAAAAAGCGAATTTTTGCAACTATCGTAACTAGTTGTGATTCAATGAAAAACAGATACAAGAATTTTTCAAAACTTAAATTTAGAGAAATTTTCCGTTTGTTTTGTGAAAATTTAACCAGTGGATATGACCTCTGAAAGAGGGCAAGTTTTAGTACAATAACTGTAACAGCTCATAATAACACCATTGAAAAATTTTGGAAACAATTCCTTAAGCTAATCATGATCCTCATTTTGTCCTAAAAACTTTACCAATTATATATGAATAGAAGAGATTATTGGAGTAAAATAATTTTTGAATCAGAAACTCAGAAAGGTAAAGCCTTTGATATTGTTTTGTTTATCGTCATACTCGGTAGTTTGATTACCATAATGCTGGAAACGGTCGAGTCTATTGCTAAGGAATATCATATCATTTTTCGAGTTCTGGAATGGATATTTACCATTCTCTTTTCATTTGAGTACATCATGCGAATTATTGTGGCAGAAAATAAAAGAAGATACATATTGAGCTTTTATGGAATCATTGACTTGCTTTCAGTTCTTCCTACATATTTGGTTATAATTTTATCCGGGGCACAGTATTTTTTAATGATTCGGAGTCTTCGGCTGCTCAGGGTTTTCAGAGTACTTAAAATGGTGCGATTTTTAGGGGAAGCTAAAGTTTTATTAATTGCCCTACGAGCCAGCCGTGCTAAGATTATCGTATTTTTGATTGCCGTTCTTTGTGTGGTCTTTATCATGGGCGCCTTGATGTATATGATTGAAGGAAAAGAAAATGGCTTTAAAAGTATACCGGTAAGTATTTACTGGTGTATCGTAACCCTTACCACCGTTGGTTATGGAGATATTTCTCCCCAAACCCCTTTAGGCCAAATCATTGCCTCTATTATCATGATATTGGGTTATGGAATAATTGCTGTACCTACTGGAATCGTCACTTCAGAGCTGGCTACCACAAGTCGGAAAAAGAAAGGGAGATGTTGTCTTGGCTGTAGTTATTCTCCTATTTCTTCCTCCGATAATTTTTGCCCGAACTGTGGAATCAAGCTTTGAAAAGTGCCATTTTTATCTGTGGTCCCACGGCTGTAGGAAAAACTAGGATGGCTATTGAGATAGCCAAATGGCTCGACACAGACATTATCTCTTATGATTCCCGACAATTTTTTAAAGAGCTGAAAATTGGGGCGGCTTTCCCCAACAAAGAAGAGTTGAAAAGAGTAAAACATCACTTGATTGGTCAACTGAGTGTAACTGATGATTTCAATGCCGGGAATTTTGAACGCCAGGCCTTGAAGTTATTAGAAACTCTATTTCAGAAAAACGATAATGTAGTGCTGGTAGGTGGAAGTGGACTTTATATGAAAGCGCTTACTGAAGGTATTGATGATTTGCCTAAGATTAACCCCAAGATTAGAGAAAAACTTAAGAAGGTTTTCAAGGATTTGGGAATTGAAGTTTTACAAAACGAACTCAGGGAAAAAGATCCCAACTACCTGGAAATAGTAGATAAACAAAATTCACAACGCCTCATCAGAGCGCTAGAAGTTATCTACTCTACTAACAGGCCTTTTAGTAAGCTCAGAAAAGGAAGAATGGTCAAGCGCAACTTTAACATTGTAAAAATAGGTCTAAAAATGCCCCGTCCACAGCTATATGAGCGTATCAATTCAAGAGTAGACAAAATGATGGAAGCAGGTCTGCTTAAAGAAGCCCAAGATCTCAATTGTTATCGAGCTAAAAATCCCCTTCAAACAGTGGGTTACAAGGAGCTATTTCAATATTTTGACGATAAATATCAGCTGCCGATGGCTGTTTCAGAGATCAAAAAGAATTCCCGCAGATATGCCAAGCGCCAATTAACCTGGCTCAGAAGAGACAAAGAAATACAGTGGTTTAATCCCATGGATCTTGAAAAAATAAAAAACTACTTGGAATCTTATCGATGAATAACTGGCGAAAAATATTATACCCCTTTTCTTTGTTATACGGGAGCGCCGCAGCTATCAGAAATATTGCCTTTGATCGAAAAATTCTGTTTTCTAAAAGCTACACTATTCCAGTCATAGCAATAGGTAATTTAAGTACTGGTGGGACGGGGAAAACCCCTATGACAGAATACCTTATTGAGCTACTTTGTCAAGAATACAAGCTTGGAATAGTAAGTCGCGGTTATGGAAGGAAAACCAAAGGCTTGTTGGAAGCCACCTCTGAGCATGAGAGTATAGATATAGGCGACGAATCTTTAAAAATTCTTGCCAAATACTCTGACGTAAAACTAGCTGTAGCAGAAAAAAGAAAAGAAGGAATTGATTATTTGTTAAATAAGTATCCCGATTTGCAGATCATTTTGCTGGACGATGCCTTTCAGCATCGCTATGTAAAGGCTAGCTTTCACATTTTGCTAACTACTTTTCAAGAGCCTTTTTATAAGGACTTAGTATTACCTGCCGGTAATTTGAGGGAATTTAGTTCAGGTAAGAAACGGGCCGACTTGATAGTGATCACTAAAACTCCATCGAGCATCGATCATGAAACCGCTCTGAAAATTGAAAAAAAAATAGGCCATCCCCATGTACTGTTCTCTTCATTAGGTTATTCTGAGCTTATTTCGGTTTCTAGTGAAAGACAGGAAGTCCATAAAAAAGTTATTGTAGCTACCGGAATTGCACAGCCAAAACTTATGTTGAATCACATTAGTAAATCACATCAAATACTAAAGCATTTTAGTTATCCTGATCACTATAATTTCAGCCAAAAAGAAATAGGTAATTGGCTTAATTATATCAAACTCAGGTCTGATGTTTCGGTAATTACCACTGAAAAGGATTGGGCACGTTTGAAAAATCGGTTACCTGAAAAGCTGACAAAGAAAAGTTTTCTTCTTCCCGTTAAAACAGAGTTTTTATTTGATGGAAATCAAAAAATAGCTAGAGCAATAGAAAGTCTATATAACAAGCGGCATTAGTAAGCAAGAATGAGGATTAAGCCATCTCTATTTTATTTCTTTGCAAGTCCGTAGAAAGCTTTATGAAAAAAACAATCGATAGATATGAATCGGTTATTGGGCTTGAGATTCACGTGCAGCTCAACACTCTAAGCAAAGCCTATTCTAGCGATGCTAACGAATATGGAGCTATGCCTAATACTCGGGTCAGTGCTATATCCTTAGGGCATCCCGGTACCCTGCCTATGAGTAATGAAAAAGTTATAGAATATGCCGTTCGCTTAGGAATTGCCTGTAACTGTAAGATCAGAGAGTTGAACGAATATGCCCGTAAAAACTATATCTACCCCGATCTGCCCAGAGGTTACCAAATCACTCAACATGCTGCTCCAATTTGCAATGGCGGTTATCTTATAATTAACAACGCTGAGGGAAGTCCCAAGAAAATAGGACTTACCCGTATACATATGGAAGAGGATAGCGGTAAGAGTATACACAACATAGATCCTTTTAACTCTTTGATTGATCTCAATCGTGCAGGGATCCCGCTGTTAGAAATTGTAAGCGAGCCTGATTTTCGAAACGGACAGGAAGCGTACAACTATCTCATAGAAATGCGTAAGATAGTACGCTACTTAGAGATCAGCGATGGTAATATGGAGGAGGGTAGCTTACGCTGTGATGTAAATGTTTCTGTTCGCTCTAAAGGGGATAAGAAATTGGGAATCAAAGTAGAAATAAAAAACCTTAATTCCTTCCGTAACGTGCAAAAAGCTATTGATTATGAAATTATACGCCAGCTAGAGTTGATGGAAAACGGTAAAACAGTCGAACAGGAAACTCGCACATTTGACCCCGTCAAACGCAAAACCCATTTACTTAGAACCAAAGAAGATACACATGATTACCGTTATTTTACAGAACCTGATTTACAACCGATAAGAATAACCAAAGAGTATATTGAATCCATTAAAAAAGAGTTTCCCCCCCTTCCTTCAGAACTCTTTGAAAAGTATAGAAAGCTCGGTTTAAGTGAGTATGATGCTCATTTGTTAACTGATACGAAAGGAATAGCCCTTTATTTTGAAGATTTAATTTCCCATACAGATAATTACAAGGCAGCAGCTAATTGGATTATGGGTCCCATTAAATCATACTTGAATGACGGAGCTATGATCATAGAGAAGTTCCCTATTAGTCCTGCTACCATTGCCACTTTAATTAAAATAGTAGACGACGGCCAGCTGAGCCATTCAGCCGCTACAGGTGACTTGTTTTCGTTCTTGCTCCAAAACCCGAAGTTCGATCCCTTGCAAATAGCTCGGGAAAAGAATCTGATTCAAGAGAGCGATAAAGACATTTTACAAAATATAGTAGAACAAGCCATTGCTAAATTCCCAGATAAAGTTGAGGAATACAGAAATGGTAAAAAAGGGCTTTTAGGGCTTTTTATGGGAGAAGTAATGAACCTTTCCAGGGGGAAAGCCAATCCTAAAGTAGCCAACAAATTAGTCAGAGATTACTTAGAAAATAAATAGATCTATATGATACTCAAAAAACTTTTTTTTGCACTAATACCTTTAAGTTTTATTGCATGTAAAACTCACAGCAAAACTTCTATCAGCGGAAAGGTAGAGGAAGGCATTCAAACTATTTATCTATCACGCCTGGAACCACAGGAGATAATAAGACTGGACACAATGGATGTCAGTTCAGGTGAGTTCTCATTTGAAATTGAGAACATTGATATGGGATTCTACATGATAGAAACAGACGATGGGTATCGCCTTCCTCTTTTTGTGAAACCGGGAGAAAAAATTGATCTGTCGATTAGAGGGAGAGGTAATACCCGAAACTATACTGTAAAAGGAAGCGATGAATCGGAAAGAATAATCAAAATAACTAATGTTGTTACAGATGCAATGGTAAAAATTGACAGCATTAATACCGTAAATCAAACTTATCGGGATAGTGCCAGTTTTCTAACAATCCGTTTACAGCTCGATTCTGCTTTTGAAAATATAGTACAGGATTCGAGAAAAGCTATGAAAGCCCTTATTGAAGAAAAATCTGGTAGCATGGCCAATCTTTTTGTCTTCCCTCAATCCATAGGGAATTTCCAGCTCGTTTCACCAGAGGAAAACATGAAGTATTATGAAATAGTGCTTACCGGCTTGGAAGAAAACTATCCAGATAATAAACACACTGAGAATTTCAAAGAGAGAGTTAAAAAGCTCAAAGAAACTTTGGCAGTAAACAAATGGTTGGAAGAAGCTAAGAATAAGTTTGTCCCAGGAGCCCCTATGTCTGAAATTGAACTTCCTGGCCCTGATGGGATCATTCACAAACTCTCTTCTCTAAGAGGAAAAGTAGTTTTAGTTGATTTTTGGGCTGCTTGGTGCAGGCCTTGTCGTGCTGAAAATCCTAACTTGGTACGTATGTACAATCGCTATAAGTCAAAAGACTTTGATGTTTACAGTGTTTCATTAGATGGTCTACCTCAGCAACTTACTCCAAAAGATGACTGGCAACGAGCAATAAACGATGACGGCCTAGTATGGCCCAATCACGGTAGCGAGCTAAAAGGCTGGAATTCTTCAGTTGTTCGCCAGTTTGGATTTAGTGGAATACCATATACTATATTAGTAGACAGAGATGGTAATATTATAGCAGTAAATCTCGTAGGGCTTCAATTAGAAGCAAAACTCAAGGAAGTATTAGGCTAGCTTTAAGATAAGATCAGCCAAACGACAGCTGTAACCTATCTCATTATCGTACCAACCTACCACTTTTACCATTTTGCCCAAGACCGAAGTTAATTCCCCGTCAAACAAGCAAGAATAGGGGCTTCCAATTACGTCTCGTGATACTATTGGATCAGAAGTATAACCCAAGTAATTCTTCAATACCCCTCTCTCTGAAGCCAGCTTAAAAGTTTTATTAATCCCTTCTTTACTGAGGGGTCTTTCTACAGTGAAGATTATATTGGTAAGACTTCCATCTGCTACGGGGACTCGGATTCCCGTCCCCCCTATTTTACCATCTAAATGTGGAAAAACTTTCGTTATAGCTTTGGCGGCGCTTGTGGTGGTAGGTACTATAGATTCGGCTGCAGCTCTTCCTCTGCGATAGTCCTTATGAGGGGAGTCCTGCAATCGCTGATCATTAGTGTAGCTGTGTACAGTAGTAATATACGCATGTTTTATTCCACCTAGCTCATCAATTATTTTTACTAGAGGTGCAGCCGAATTAGTAGTACAGGATGCATTGGAAATAACAACGTCAGTTTCTTCAAGTAAATAGTCATTAATACCTAGTACGACAATTTTGGTATTATCCTTGGCTGGTGCTGATAAAACCACTTTTTTAGCTCTTCCTGATTCAATATGTGATAATGCTAATGCCTTAGTTCGGAATTTACCTGTAGATTCAATTACAATATCTACATCATAATCGCCCCAGGGAATATTTTTAAGTTCTTTTTCATGAAATATTTTTATCTTGTTCTCGTCGACTCGTAGAAATTCATTTTGATGATATATATTTCCCGGATATTTCCCATGAATGCTATCATATTTTAATAGATAAGCCAAGTTGGAGGTGTCTATCAGATCATTAATAACCTTAATTTCAATATTAGGATACTTTCTCAGTGCTCTTGCAAGAGATCGTCCTATTCGGCCAAATCCGTTGATTCCTATCGGAATTTTTTTCATAGTAGCAGCAAAATAAAGAAATCTGTGACTTATTTTTTATGGGATTTTTATTCATGACAGCAGTTAGGTGTAGAAGCTAAATCTAGTTTAAGCGAAATAAGGAAACAAAGAGAATTACTGAATAGCTATTTTCTTTGCGAATCTCCCGTATCCAGATAAGAATAAAGGAACTACCCGTGTAAAAATTAGAGGTGGATCAACCTGGCTAATTAAATCAGGGTGATTAGGACCAATTCCATGATCTACTTACAGCTACCTTAACAGATGTATTCCCTTTGGCGATATCCCAGGCCTTTATTTGCTTGAATGGTTTTAAGGTTTCACAGCCAGTCATTTGTAGTATCAGTATCAATCATTAACTGTCAGATGTAGTCAGCAGGGTTTGATAAAGTCTAGATGGAGAGAAGAGCAGTAGCATTTAGTTTACTATTATCCTTATTTTACCAGGGTAATAAGTGTTTTGCGCCAGCAGTGCCATAGGCAACATCACTATTGCTGAGAATGAGAAAAGGAAAAGTATTTATATTTTGTTTACTGTCTTCATAAATGCATAGTTTAAAGTTACATAGAAGCAAGCCACCCCACAACGGCCAAGATAAGTTACAACAAAAGTTTATAAAATGCAAGGGAAGGTTACAGAACTATTAAATTTTCGCAATAACATGAACAATCATAGAAGAAAACTTGTCATATTCTTTAAGATAAGCATGCTAAAAGCCTTGAAAAAGTCGTGGGTCATCAATTAATTGATTTTCCAGTAACCAGCTTCTTCCCGCTGTCATCCACCAACTAGACAAAAAAGAGTTTCTCGGCGATACAGCCAAAGTATTCTGAGATAATCATCGGATGATCAAAAAACCTCGGAAAAGGAAAACCCATCTTTTGAAAATCATCGGAGAACAGAAAGAGGGTAATTACTTGGTAAACTCAGCTTACAAGAAAAATTTACATCTTTACAATGTCAGTTTTCAGCTTTTCAGCCATATAAATGGAGCGTTGAATACGAGTATTCACTGTTTTATCGCTAGATATGTAGTGCAGTAAGCTTCGTTTCATCCCAGGCGATAACGCTTGCCACTTTTCATCGGCTTCAATGTCTTGACGCAAAACTTCTTCAAACTCTATTGGAAAAGGCATGCCATATTTACTAGTGTCTGCCTCTAGCTTTATTGTCAGAATTTCACCTAACTGTACCTTGGCTTCATTCATGGTAGTTTTGCCCAAACTGATGTAATACAGCCCTTTGCTTTTTTGTATTGCTCTGTGAAATCTCGTGCCATTAGGAAAATGCAACAAAATCTTTTTTGTTGATGTTTTAAGAAATGCTCGGCTACAGCTTCATCAATGTCAATAATGTGGATAGAAGTTTTTCGGATTTGTACTTCCAACTCAACAACTGATATATCAACTTCTTTTTTAGCCAATATTTATCCCCCTTCCTTACCTCTTTTGTTCATGGTGCGTTTTAATAGGTCTCGCGCTCTACAAGGTTGTGATATAGTCTACTTTGCGAAATTGCAATGTACTCCAATCTTGGTCAATAGCCGTTATAGGTATCCCTTCGTAACCGTATTTACCCAGAATGTTCCAACCCATATCGCAGCTAAAGTTATATTTATACTTTTAAAAGTATCTTTTGAGTAGCGAAAACCAAGGTATAATATCATCTTCTAGTTTTGAAATAAGCAACGGAGGTGCATTTCATCAATTTCTCTTTGTAGGGTTGCAAAAACCATAGAAAATGATGTACTTTTTACCTTGCCAAGGTCTGTAATAATAGTGGTTTCTTCCGTTATAGGTTCAAGCTTTTCCTTAAAAACTATCAGGATGATTAATAATGAGAACTTAGGAGATTATCTTTTAAAGTTCAGTTTTTTGAAAACAGTATCCATTTTGATAAGCTCTTTAAAAAGTGTTGTCAAGATATCACATAATTAGCTCTTCCGAAGGCTTGGAATTCATTATGATCTGAACGGCTAACTAAAATGGGCGTTTTAGCTATGTAAGATCCTTAGAGTCTGTCTAATGTCAGACAATTGTGGAAAGGCATAAAGACTTTGCTTATATCCTGGCCCTTGCATTTTCTGAAATGGAAGGATTCAGGTGGCCACTCTTTCTTTAAGCATAGGTTTTAATAGCTTAGTGGCTTCATCTACGGTTTTCACCCCATTAAAGGAAAGGTATAGCTTGTTATTTCTCTCTTTCATGTGGACTTTGGATTGGTCTTTCAAAAAGTCCAATACTCGCTGAAACTTTTCACTTTGATAGTATGGTGAGCTCTGATCGGATACAAAATAACCGATTAGACGTTCCTGTTTTAGTGTCAATTTTTTAAAACCAATTTCACGACCCAGCCAACGCAGACGTACTGAATTCAATAGCTCACGGACTTCTAATGGCATCTTGCCAAACCGATCTATCAATTCTCGTTGAAAGAGATAAAGCCTCTCGGGATTGCTAACTTCGTTTAAGGTACGGTATAGCTTGAGACGTTCCTCTATTTTATTGACATAATTATCTGGAATGAGGATTTCCAGATCAGTATCTAGCTGACATTCGTCTATGTAGTTTTTCTTCTTCTGACTATTTTCGTAAAGCCCTCTGAATTCTTCGGCTTTGAGTTCTTCAATGGCTTCGGCTAAAATTTTCTGATAGGTATCAAAACCTATATCGTTAATAAAACCGCTTTGTTCAGCTCCCAATAAATCACCTGAGCCCCGTATTTCTAGATCTTGCATAGCAATATGGAAGCCACTTCCCAGGTCGCTGAACTGTTCTATAGCAGTAAGTCGTTTGCGGGCCTCACCCGTAAGAGTATTTAAAGGCGGGGCAATGAGTTTGCAAAAAGCCTTTTTATTAGAGCGTCCAACCCGGCCCCGCATCTGATGCAGATCCTTCAACCCGATACGGTGGGCATTGTTGATGATAATGGTATTGGCATTGGGTATGTCTAGTCCATTTTCAATAATGGAAGTAGCTATCAGTACATCAAAATCACCATTGATGAAGCTAAGCATGAGTTCTTCCAGTTTTTTTCCTTCCATCTTCCCATGGCCGATACCCATTTTAGCATCAGGCACCAAACGATTAATCATATCAGCTACTTCTCTGATGTTTTCCAAACGATTGTGAATGAAGAATACTTGTCCACCCCGGCTTATTTCATACATAATAGCATCACGGATGACCTCTCCATTAAAGTGGACCACTTCCGTCTCTATGGGATGACGGTTAGGTGGCGGAGTGGTCATTATATTGAGGTCTCGAGCTTGCATAAGGCTGAATTGTAATGTGCGCGGAATAGGTGTAGCTGTAAGAGTCAAAGTGTCTACATTCACTTTTAGGTTTTTGAGCTTGTCTTTTATGCCCACACCAAAATTTTGTTCTTCGTCAATAATTAGCAATCCTAGGTCCTTGAAATCTACATCTTTATTTACCAAGAGGTGAGTGCCGATAATAATATCCACTTTACCCTCTTTCAGCTTTTTAAGGGTTTCAGCTTGTTGTTTTCGGGTTCGGAAACGGTTGAGATAGTCGATATTACAGGGCATGTATTTTAAGCGTTCACTAAAGGTTTTATAATGCTGAAAAGCGAGAATGGTAGTAGGCACTAAAATAGCTGTCTGCTTGTTATCTGCTACCGCTTTAAAGGCCATCCGAATGGCAATTTCAGTTTTACCAAACCCTACATCCCCACAGACCAAGCGATCCATAGGGATATCATTTTCCATGTCTGTTTTTACGTCAGAAGCGGTCTGTATCTGATCAGGGGTGTCTTCGTAAATAAAAGAGGCTTCTAACTCGTGCTGCAGGTAGGTATCAGGCGAAAAGGCAAAACCTTTGCTGGATTTGCGCTGGGCATACAGCTTTATAAGATCGTAGGCTATCTTTTTAACTCTACGTTTGGTTTTGGCCTTGATTTTTTGCCAGGCTCCCGAACCTAATTTGTGCAAACTTGGAATGGTGCCTTCCTTACCTTTAAAACGGGTAATTTTGTGCAAGGCATGAATGTTAACATAAAGCACATCACCACCACTATAAGTAAGCTTAATAGCTTCTTGGATTTTGCCGTTCACGTCAATTTTTTGGAGGCCGCTAAACTGTCCTATACCGTGGTCAATATGGGTAACAAAATCGCCAATTCGTAGACTGACCAACTCCTTAAAGGTGATGGCTTGCTTGTTCCCAAAGCCAGTTTTGATCTTAAAGCGCTGGAATCGATCAAACAACTGATGATCGGTATAAACTACTTTTCGATTGTCAGTGTCAATGAAACCTTCATGCAGGGTAATTACCAGAGGCTGGAAGTGTACTTCTGAAGCAATATCTTCAAAAATGGCATAGAAACGCTCTACTTGTTTGGCATTGGCACATAACAAGTAATTAGTAAAACCTTTTTCGTGATTTTGACGCAGGTCTTCTACTAGCAATTCAAATTTTTTATTGAAAGAAGGTTGGGGTTTACTATTTACAGTAAAAACCTCTTGGGGCTGAAAGTGGCTTTCTTTGGAAAGCTCTACACAGGTAAACTGCTCCAGTTGTTCCTTGAGCTTTTCCCCATTGATAAAAAGCTCTCTGGGCTTAGGATATTTTGCAGTGCTGCTCAGAGATTGAAAAGATTCTTTAGCTTTTTCATAAAGGTCATCTAGGCGTTTGGCTGTAAGAGCAATACTTTTAATCCACACTATGGTTTTACCGGAAGTATATTCGAAAAAAGCTTCCCGCTTTTTGAACATGATTTTACTTTCCATATCTGGCAGCAAGTCCAGCTTTTTTACTTTATCGATAGAAAGCTGGCTTTCTACATCAAAGATGCGTATGCTCTCCACACGATCACCAAAAAATTCTAGGCGATAGGGCTTATCATTGTTGAAAGAAAACACATCTACAATACCCCCTCTCACTGAGAATTGCCCAGGTTCGATTACAAAATCCACTCGTCGGAAGTTGCATTCAAAAAAAGTTTCAATGAGGAAGTCTATACTGAGGCTATCTTTACAATATATAGTAAAAGTATTAGCGTTAAGTTGCTTTCGAGTTACTACTTGCTCAAAGAGAGCATCCGGATAGCTAACAATGGCAACCGGTTTTTTACAGGAGTTGATATGGTTGAGTACTTCGGCCCGCAGCAATATGTTAGCGTTGTCGGTTTTGTCTACTTGATAAGACTTATAGTAGGAGTCGGGATAAAAGAGCACATATTTTCGTCCCAAAATGCTTTCCAAGTCATTCAGGAAATAAGCGGCTTCTTCCTTATTTCCTAATACAAAGAGATGAGATCTTTTACTCTGTCGAAAAACAGCGCTGCTAACTAGGGAAAGTAAGCTACCGCTTGATCCGTGCAAGGTATACTTAGAGCGTTCTTTTTGAATTAGCTGTTGTGCCAAGCTAACCCATCGCTTATTTTTTAGGTAGCTTTCTATAAAATTAGCTGTGGTATCTGTCATAGGTGCAAAACGCCTAACTACTCGATCTGGTAACAGAGATTTCCAAGGTACAAAAATAATGAAACAGGACTGTTTTATTTACGAGAAATCAACTTTAATTAAATCTGAGGGTAAAGATTTGTAAGAAAACAGCTTGTGTATGCGTAGAATATTCAATAGGGCTTGTCCTGTTTTTTTATTACCAAGAAGACATTTTTTGATATTTTGAGAGAAAATGTCAATAACTTTAGAAGTAAATAAAGTAAGCAGAAACTTCTGTTGAGAAATTGATAATCAATGCTTTTATGTATATCAAATTTTTACTTTTTAGCCCCACAATTTTTCGCCCCCACGATTAGTTTAAGGGATTGTTTCCAAAATTTTTCAATAGTGTTAATAAGGCTATTATGGTTATTGTGCCAAAAACAGCTCTCTTTTTAAATTTGCCCTAGTTATACAGCCGTTAGATCTTCGCAAAACAGAGGTGAAATTTGTCTAAATTTACGTTCTAAAAAGTGCTTCAGTATGTAAATCTATTTTTCATTGAACGGCAATTAGTTACAAAGACATTTTCTTTTGAATCAGTTCTGACCTTTAAAGTATGAGAATGAGGATCATAGGATTTTGCCAGAAGCTAAACTATTTTTACATTTGCCGATCCAAAACATCGCGGGGTAGAGCAGTTGGTAGCTCATTGGGCTCATAACCCAAAGGTCGCAGGTTCGAGTCCTGCCCCCGCTACTAAAACCAGAAAAGGGGGTGAATTGCTTTGGCTCTTTCTAATTTAATGTGAGTTTCAATATAAAAATGGGTTAAAATGAAGCAAAAACTGGAATTCCATGGAAAGGCTAATCCCTAATTAAGGAGCTAACAAAATGTAGTTAGAGATTACTTAGAAAATAACATAGATCTATATTCTGCATTGACTTGATAGCAAGGCATTGCTTAGCAAATAAAACAGAGTTATTTAACGACCAATTTGACGATTACTTTTGATGTGTTAGACTCTAATAAAATAAAGAGTTATGACTTCAAGGTTATATAGCACTGTTGAAGAACTTTAGAAGCAATCCCTAAAACTAGCCATGACTCAAATTTTATTGAAGAAGACTGACACCATTTTTCCCCATTAATTTACGAAGATTAATTAATGCATATCGCATTCTACCGAGAGCTGTATTGATAGATACCTGTGTTTGATCGGCAATTTCCTTAAAACTCAGTCTGGAAAAATGACGAAGCCTCAAGACTTCTCTTTGTTTCTCAGGTAGTTTCTCTATCAATTTGTATAAGTCTGACTCAATCTGATCTTTAATGATAGAAGCTTCAATATTCAAGCTACTGTCTTTGAAAACATTGAGCTTATCAGTAGATGACATAGTAGGTATACGCTTTTCCCTGCGGTAATAATCAATAATCAAATTATGAGCAATGCGAAGAGACCACTGTAAAAATTTACCCTTCTCATTGTACTTGCCTCCCTTAAGTGTGTTGACTATCTTAACGAAAGTATCTTGGAAAATGTCATTGGCTATATCGTCGTTCTGAATACGAACCAATATGTAGGAATAAATTCTTTGCTGATGTTTATTAACTAGTAGCTTGAAGGCTCCTTCATTTCCTGACAGGTAACTTTTAATAAGCTCTCCGTCTTTCACTCTACAATAATTCATAATCTACCTGATTTGGATTAATATTTTAACTAACTGCTAATCAAGTAGTATTATGCCAGAGGAGAAAGTGTTTTGAAGTTTGTTTTTAAAGCTTTTCGATAAACTGAATGAGCAAACATCGCTCTTGATGGGGCCAAATATAAAAACTTTTTATTTATTGTTCCTTTATAAAGCCAATTATGTAAAGAAGGAAATATTATTTTTGTTCAAAAGCCCTATAAATAAAAAGAGAACAGCTATTTTGGTAGGTATGCTAAACTAAAAGCCAATTGTACCAAAGCTACCGGTTAGTGTCATTTTGATGTTACCAAATTATCACTTTTCTTTTAAGGTAAGGTATTTTGCTTAATTTAGAGTGGTCCCAGGTGATGCTTTTAGCCTCTATGAGATGGCCTTTAGGGGCTAGCCTCACCCACGAAGGGGTTGATTTCTCCACTTGAAACCTTGTTTTTGGACTTTGAGTTACATTTATGTGGGCAATATTTTAGATTGCTACTACCGAGTAGATTACCGAGGCAGTGAGTTTTTACAGTGACTTTCAGCGAACCGGTTACAGTTATTTAAAGTTGCTGGAGCGGAAACGCTACATTAAGTTAATGCGAGTATGTTGAGAACGGCTATTGTGGTGTTAGAAAAAGATCGAATCAGCACGACAAATCATCTGGCGTTTCCAAGAGCTTGTATTTTAGATGTGATGGCTTTCAACAAGGTCTTGAAAGCCAAATATCGAGTATCGCATTGGCTTTCCTAAGAACGAACCATATTTTATGAGGGTTTCAAGCAATTCAAATCGGAAGGTATATCATGCTGGTGAAAGACGCTGAGGGGCATTCATTAAAAAATGTCCAAAAGATTAATGAAGGCACAGTTAGGCTATTTAACAATTCATTTGCCATTCAGTAGCATAAGCCAATGCCTGCGGAGATATGCCCTTAATACGTTGCTTTTTTGAAAGGTTGGTGAAGGTAATCAACGGTACAAATTAATCGAGATCGAGTTTTTCCAACATGATTAGAGCTACTGAAAGCCTTGAATTGAAGCCCTTAATATTGCGACTTATCGACTTACATGGGGGAGAGTAAGAACCTACACGAAAATAGACTGTCCTTTTAAGAAGCATCGTTTCAACATCATTATATAAAATACAAAGATGATTTAAAAGTGGACATATCTCGGCTGTCAATTTGTCCCATCAAGGAGCCAACCCTACATTTACACCTAGTGTGAGAAGATAGCTATCTGCTTCGGTATGCCGAAATTTGTGAGTATGGAATTTTTTGGTACAATTCGGTTTTCTGAATATACACCAACTGTCTATCTACATTAGCAGTAAGTCCGATATCGAGGACATAGGGTTTAAGCTTCTGATATTGATGGGCATAGATCATAATGGGTAGGTCGCCATAAGCGAAAAGCTACTTATTGTATGGGTTTATCAGGTTCCTTTTGCTTTTTAAGTAGTTTTTAAAAATTCATGCTCGGGTATTTTGTAAGCAATGTGACTCGCTTGACTATAACTAAAGCCGAGCAGCAATAAAAATACTGCTGAAAATATTGAAAGTGATTTTTGTTTTCATAGTATATCTGTTTTTAGAGACTTATAAGTTATTAAAAATAGATAATCGTTCTATAATGTCGTGAGGAATGGGGGTTTTATTAAGCTTATCTAAGCTTTCTATGGTGGAAGATATCACAGGCTAAAAATACGGCTTCTCTGAATGAAGATTCGTCTGCTTTTCCTTTTCCGGCAATATCGAAGCCCGTTCCATGGTCAGGGCTAGTTCTAATGATACTAAGACCTGCCGTGAAATTCACTCCTTTGCCAAAGGACAAAGATTTAAAAGGGATTAGTCCCTGATCGTGATACATTGCCAGCACGGCATCAAATTTTTGATACTTTTTTGCGCCAAAAAAACTATCAGCTGAATAGGGTCCCAAAGCCATTATTTCTTTCTCGAAAAATTTTTGGATTGCAGGGGCGATTACCTCTTCGTCCTCATCGGCGATTACCCCTCTATCTCCGGCATGAGGATTTAGAGATAGAACTGCTATTTTTCCTTTGTGTATATGAAAATCCTGCAGTAGCGTATTCTGGATTACTTCCAGCTTTTTTATTATCAATTCCCGGCTTATTGCTCTACTTATTTCTTTAACCGGTATATGTGTCGTGGCCAGGGCTATCCTCATCTCAGGGCTTATAAACATCATTGTGGCTTCTCCACCGAATCGCTTTAGAAGATAGTCTGTATGTCCAGGAAAATCAAATCTTTTCCCTTGAATAGTGCTTTTATGAATGGGCGCCGTGGTCAATGCATCTATACCTCCCTCACCATAACTTTTACAGGCGGCCTCTAATGACTTGAAAGCATAGCTACCTACTTTTCTATCTTCCTTGCCAAATTCGAGAATTACGTCCTCTTTCCAAACATTCAGCAGGTTGACTTTAGTTGTATTTAATTTATCGACATTATTAATTACATGGAAATCAAAGCCTTTAATATTTAACATTTTCCTGTGATAGGAAACTACTTTAGAAGATCCAAAAATCAGAGGAGTACACACTTCTATCATAGCCGGATTGCTGAAAGTTTTCATTATTACTTCCATTCCTATCCCGTTCAGATCACCGACAGATATTCCGACCACGGGTTTAGATAACCTAGTAATCACAAATAATTTTTTAAAAAATGGAATAAGATTCTAACCCCGACCCCTGTTCCTCCTGCTCTGCGGTATGCGCAATCCGAACTCAAAAAAGCTATTCCGGCAATATCGAGGTGTATCCAAGGATAGCTGGTAAATCTCTCTAAAAATTTACCAGCTGTTATAGCCCCTCCTTCTTTTCCCCCGATATTTTTCACATCTGCTATATCGGATTTGAGTAATTCATTGTATTCATCCCAAAATGGAAAACGAGCTATTCTTTCGTGTATTTTGTTCCCGGCGTTTTCGAGCTTTTTAAACTGATGCTCATCAACTGTGCCCATAGCAACTATTCCATATTTACCGATTGCAGCTGCGGCGGATCCCGTTAAGGTTGCTATATCTATGACTAATTCTGGCTTATATTTCTGAGCATAAGCAAGGGCATCTGCCAAAATCATTCTCCCTTCTGCATCTGTATTTAACACTTCAACGGTGGAGCCGTCAAACATTCTTATTACATCGCCTGGAGCATAAGCTTCTACACCTGGTCGATTATCAGTAGCCGGTATTAAGCCAATGAGATGTATGGGAAGCTTAGTTCTGGCGACAGCTATCATAGCCCCAATCACTGCAGCAGAGCCGCTCATATCACTCTTCATGAAATCCATTGAATTTTGTGTCGGCTTAAGTGAGAGCCCTCCTGTATCGTACATCACTCCTTTGCCTATTAGCATCACGGGCTTAGCATTTACAGCTTTACTCGGCACATATTCCATTATGGTAAATGTTGGCGGATCTTTACTGCCCTTATTAACTGCCAGAAGGCCTCCCATTTTTAGAGTTTCGATTTTCTTCTTGTTTAGAACCTCAACTTTAAAGCCCACTTTTTCCCCCACCTTTGTAGCCTCTTTGGCCAACTGAGTCGCCGTTAGGAAACTGGCGGGTTCATTAACCAAGTCTCGGGCTTTATAAACTCCTTCAACTACAGCATTCAACTCTTTTACTGCAGCTTTCTCATCCGTGACGAGGTAAATAGCTTGAATCGTTTGCTGTCTTTTGTTTTTGTCGGAAAAGTACTTTAGGAACTGGTAAGACCCAAGGGCTATTCCTTCGGCAAAATCTAGTATTGATAGCTGTTTTGCATTTGATTGAACTAAAATCTCTTTAGGTTTGTGAGGGCTCAGGTTTGACAGTATACGGTTACCCATAATCCGTAGCTTTTCTCCTAGCTGATATTCATTTTTTTTCAGACTAACTTTTGTTAGAAAAATAAAATTGGGATGATGATTTATTTCAATTATCTGCTCTTCCGTTTTCTGTAAAACCTTTTTGACATACGATAACTCATTCAAACTAAGCCCTATATCATTTAGTTGACTAAACGCGCTAAATAGACAGATGCTGTACTGAAACCCTTCAGGTTTACTTATTGTACTGATTTTCACCATGAGTTATTTACTATATTTGAAAGGCAAAAATATTATTATTTTTAAGGAAAGGTTTTGGCTCAAAATTCTCAATGGAATAAGCGAAAATTTTATAAGTTTAAACATCATGATTTTTGTACCGTTTAAAGCATATATTTAGTGTTACTTTATGAAGAGGAGTCTGTTGGTTTTCTCATTTTTTTCTTTTATCATAAGCTTAAAGGCCACCCATAATAGAGCGGGGGAGATAACATATAAATGGATTAGTGGACTCGCGTATGAGGTAACTATTACTACTTACACAAAAATCGGAGCCATAGGTGACAACAAATGTACGCTAGAGCTTTTTTGGGGGGATAACACTTCTACCGTAGTTAAGAGAGCAAACGGTCCTTTGACGGGTCCTTGTCCTCCCGGTATTGGCTCGGGAGAACCTATTACCTCTACCGTGAGGAAAAACATCTACATAGCTGAGCACACTTATGTTTCTTCGGGGATATATCTAGTGTATTTTGAAGATCCTAATCGAAATGGTGGAGTACGGAATATTCCGGGTTCTGTCAATGTCCCTTTTTACGTACAAAGCGAAATTGTTATATCTCCCGGCTTAGGTCCAAATAGCTCCCCCATATTTACAAATCCCCCTATTGATGATGGATGTATTAAAAGAAGATTTGAACATAATGCCGGTGCTCATGATCCTGATGGAGACAGTCTTGTCTACACTTTAGTCCCATGCCGCACAACAAACGGCAGTATTATCCCTACTACCTATGACCCTAGCTTTGTGAAAGACCTCGTTAAAATTGACCCTGTAAAAGGAGATCTCATATGGGATGTGCCTCAGACCATTGCTCAATACAATTTTGCTTTTAGGATTGAAGAATACCGGAAAAATAACCAGGGAATATGGATGAAAATAGGTTATGTAATCCGTGATTTGCAAATAGATATTATTAATTGTGCCAACAATCCTCCAATTATAGAGCCCATAGGACCATTTTGTGTGGAAGCAGGTGAGGTCCTAACTTTTGAAGTCATTGCCTATGATACCGATAAAAGAGATGTTTTAATTTCCCTGTCCGCTTCAGGAGGGGTCTTTCAAATAGATAATCCTGCGGATAAGTTCTTTGTTCAAGGCCCTCCCGATACTGTAAAAAATATATTTAGATGGCAGACGGCATGTAACCATGTGCGGCAACAACCTCACTTTGTTACTTTTCGTGCAGAAGACTTTCGATCTTCCAGCGAAACCCCTCTGATAGACTTATACACTGTAAAGATTACTGTGGTTGCTCCGGCATCTAAAAACCCCATTGCTGTTGCGAATTTAAATTCCATTAGCCTTAATTGGGATGAAAGTATCTGCAAGAAAGCCACCGGCTATAAGATATACCGCAGAGTTGGCAGTCATGGCTTTGTGCCAGATAGATGTGAAACCGGCGTCCCGGATTATACGGGTTATGAGTTCATAGGTACAACCAAAGGCTTAGCTTCAGTTTCTTACGATGACTCTGCCGATCTAATACGTGGAATAGAATACTGTTATATGGTGCTGGCATGTTTTGCAGATGGTGCAGAAAGTTATGCCTCAGAAGAATTTTGTGCCTCTTTACCTTTAACTACCCCTATGATTACCAACGTAGATATTACACAGACTGCCGAAACAAATGGCATTGTAGAAATTAAATGGATTTCTCCCCCTGTTCTGGATGCCGCTCTTTTTCCTCCACCTTACACTTATAAACTATATAGGGGAGATGAAGGGATAGATGAAAATAACTTTCAGGAGATAGGTTCTTTTTCAGGACTTAATCATACTTTTTACACTGACAATAAGTTAAATACAAAAAATCTAGCATATCGTTATCGAGTTGACTTATATTCTGACACTCCCGAAGTTTTGGCAGGAGCCTCAGAATCAGCTTCCTCAGTTCGCTTAGAAATAACGCCTGCTGATGAAAGTAACACATTGGAGATTAATTACAGTACTCCATGGGTTAATATGGAGTTTATTATATTTAGAGAAAATAGCCCCGGCAGTAGAACTTTTGAAATTATTGACACCTCTCTAGTTGCTACTTACATTGATAGCGGATTAACCAATGGAATAGAGTATTGTTATTACGGTCAAACCATTGGGTTCTACACGGCAAATAATAGCTTACCTAAACCTTTAATTAACCATAGTCAGATTACGTGTTCGAAGCCTATAGACATTACCAGTCCCTGTCCTCCGGTTTTGTTTGTTAATGATTCATGTGAAGCAAGCGAGGTAACTCTACTATGGTCTCAATCAACAGGCTTGGATTGTAAAGACGATATTGTCTCTTATAATATTTATTATAAGCCAACCCAAGAATTTTCCTTTCCCTTACAGCCATTTGCTACAACTGCTGGTAATAGTTTTTTCAGCAATGGCGAATCTGTGGTAGGCTGTTATGCTATCACAGCTGTAGACGATGCCAATAATGATTTTAACGGAGAGCCTAATGAAAGCGATTTCAGCAACATAATTTGTGTAGAGGCCTGTCCTGATATTCAGTTTCCCAATGTTTTCAGTCCTGGATCTGATGGGATAAATGATTTTTTTAAACCCCTAAGTTTCCTATACATAGAAAGTTTTACTCTTTACATGTATAACCGGTGGGGGGCATTAGTTTACGAAACTTCTGATAAACATGAATTTGTAAACACAGGTTGGGATGGTACTGATAAGAATACCGGACAAGTCTGCTCCGATGGAGTATATTATTACATTTGCATCTACCGACCCATTTCTCTCATTCCTGTTCCTGATAAAGAGATAAAAGGTTTTGTCCATCTATCCAAGTAATAATTCGACAAAATGTTCACCGGAGTTGTTGAAACCTTGGGAGAAGTAAAAAAGCTTGACCAGGATAAAACCAATCTCAACATTACTCTTTCATGTCCATTTACACATGAGCTTAGGATTAATCAGAGTATTGCCCACAATGGCGTTTGCTTAACAGTAGTTGATATACAAAAAGATGTGTATACCATAACTGCCATAGATGAAACTTTGAATTGCAGTAACCTCGGTTCACTTAAAGTTGGGGAAAGTGTGAATCTCGAAAGATGCTTACGAACTGGGGGGCGGTTAGAGGGACATATCGTGCAGGGACACGTGGATCAAGCTGTAGGATGTGTTAATATTGAAGAACGTAACGGAAGCCGAGGGTTTTATTTTCAGTATAATTCTCTATCAAATAATATTGCTGTTGAAAAAGGCTCTATTTGTGTGAATGGTGTTAGTCTAACCGTTGTGGGCTCAGAAGAAGACCTTTTTTCTGTAGCCATTATCCCATACACTTATGAGCACACTAACTTTAAAAATCTCAAAGTAGGCGATAAAGTAAATCTCGAGTTTGATATCGTAGGCAAATACATAGCTCGTTTAATGGACTTAGGAGTTTAGTAGTTTCCTGATATATTTCTCGTGGCTTGCCCGTTTTTTCAGATCTCTCGGGATACTTATCTTTTTGGGTGAAGAAATACGAACTTCAAAATATTAACATTCAAAAGTAGAAACATTGAACTTATAAAAAAGGGTCTTGCATGCAATCACAAGACCCTTTTAATCAACCACTTAACACTTAATCAAACCCCTAAATCTAGTTAATTTATTAATATCTTAAAGAGAACTCTAGTTGTTCGAGTCAAACGTTCCAGAGTTAAATACATTACTGGAACAACGACCAATGTTAGAAAAGTAGCAAATACCAGGCCAAAAATCACTGTCCATGCCATCGGACTCCAGAAAACGGAATTTTCTCCGCCAAAATAGATATTAGCATCGTAATTTGACAGCAGTCCAAAGAAATCGATATTTAAACCAATAGCTAATGGAAGTAAACCTAAAACCGTGGTGATAGCAGTTAATAAAACGGGACGGAGCCTTGTTTTTCCTCCTGTTTTAATGGCTTCAATTAAATCTTTATCACTTAATTCACCATCAGAAATTCCTTTCTTTTCTCTCAGCCTATTCCTACTTAATTCTATAAAGTCTATCAGTACGATGCCATTATTAACTACAACTCCTGCCAAAGAAACAATGCCAATACCTGTCATTATTACTATAAAGTCCATCCTAAAAATTCCTAAACCGAGAAATACTCCAATAGTACTAAAGAGCACGATCATAATTATGATAAATGGCTTGATAGCAGAGTTAAACTGAGAGACTAAAATTATAGTGATCAGCGAAACAGCTATCAGAAGAGCTGTAGTTAAAAATTGACTAGACTGCTGTTGTTCCTGTTGTGCTCCTGTAAATCGGAGTGCATAAGATTCGGGCAATTCGTAATCTTCCAAAGCAGCTTTAATCTTATTATTCACCTCTGTTTGATTGTATCCTTCAACCACATTAGAATATACTGTAATTAAACGTTCTGAATCTTTGCGTTTGATAGAGTTAAAAGAGTTGTTAAATTCATAATCTGCTACGGCTGATATGGGCACTTGAACTATTTTACCACTAGACTGCGAACGGAAAGTTATCAACTGATTCATTAGGCTGGCCATGTTATAGCGGTATTTCTCTTTTAGTCTGATCTCAATCGGATAATCGTCTTCTCCTTCTTTATATTTACCAGCCTCTCTGCCGTATAAAGCTGTTCTTAAAACCAATGCAACTTGTTGAGTACTGACCCCTAATCTTCGCGAACGTTCGCGATCAATTTTAATCAGCATTTCAGGTTTATTGGTTTCCAGATCTATTTGTAAGCCTTCAATACCTGCAATATTCTCAGCTTCAATAGTTCGTTTAATATCTTCTGATATCTTCAATAGCTCACCAAATTCCTCCCCAGCAATCTCAATATTAATTGCTTTACCCAAATGGGGGCCATTTTGTTCTTTTTGTACAGTTATAGTAACACCAGGTAGATAGCCATTTAGTTCATCTATTACTCTACGCTGAATATTGGTAGTTTGTGTCCCATTTCGATGCTGATATTCCACAAACGATACCGTAATCCTGGATTTGTTGGGCGTATTTTGACCTCCCCCTCCCTCAAAATCTCCTTGACTCGTTGTTTCTGCTCCAACATTAGTTACAACAGACTTAACCAAGTCCTTATTAGGTTCAAGGATTTCATTAAGCTTCTTTTCAATGATACGAGTTATGCTGTCTGTTACCTGTACATCTGTGCCTAATGGAGTTTCTACAAAAATATTAATGTAGTTCGGTTCATTTACAGGGAAAAACTGTACTTTGGGATTAGACCCGAAATAAAAGCCAACAGACAAAATCATTAGGGCCGTTGTTCCTATAATGATAAAAAGGGGTCTTGACCCACTTAGGGCAAGTGTTAAAGTTTTAGAATAAGCATTTTCAAGCCTTACTAGAAGGGTAGTTTGAAACCAGATGGAAAGTGGCTTTAGCATGTAGCTGAAAAGGATAATCAATAATGCTACTACTATCATTAGATTGCCCAGGGCATACACTTTACTTAAAACGAATAAAATACCCAAAACTCCAAATATTAATGCAGAAATCACGGCTCTTTTGTACTTGATATTATAGTTTTCGAGGTTTTGCTTTTTAATAAAAATTGAAACTATTACTGGATTTATTACCAGGGCTGCAAATAAAGAAGAACCCAATACTATAATCAGTGTTTTTGGAAGGTATCCCATAAACTCCCCGATAATGTCATCCCAAAAAAGCAAGGGAAAGAATGCCGCAAGAGTTGTAAGGGTAGAACTAATTATAGGTGCCGCTACTTCTCCAACCCCTTGTTTTACAGCTTCAAAAGATGTTAAGCCTTCTTCCTCATAAAGGCGGTATATATTTTCGATAGTTACAATAGCGTTGTCTACTAACATTCCTAAAGCCAGGATCAGTGAAAATAACACGATAAAGTTCAAAGTGATTCCCAAGGCACTGAGAATAAGAAAGGAAATAAGCATAGAAAGAGGAATGGATAAGCCTACAAAAACTGCGTTACGCAGCCCGAGAAAAAATAACAGCACTAATACTACCAATATGACGCCTGAGATTATACTGTTCTCTAAATTGGATATCTGATTGCGGGTGTGTGTAGATTGATCATTAGTAATCGTGATTTTAAGGCCGTCTGGAAACTTTTCCTTTTGAGCTTTCTGTAATATCTCTCTGATTTTATCTGTAGCCTCTAAAAGATTTTCACCTCCTTTCTTAATTATATTTAGAGACACCACAGACTTACCATCTAATCGGGCAAAGCTCTCCACTTCTTTATAGGTAAAGTAGACATCTGCTACGTCTTTGAGATATACGATATTATTATTTTCATGCTTTACAATCACATTGCGGATATCATCCATATTTTCAAATTCCGCATTCGTTCTAATACTTCTGCGAGTATTCCCTAAAAGGATATCTCCAGCTCCTATATTCACATTTTCGCTGACTAGAGCATTGGCTATATCTTCAAAACTCAGCTGATTAGTTTTAAGCTTAGGCAGGTCTATATTTATCTGAACTTCTTTTTCTTTGTCTCCGGTAATAGTTGCTTCGGAAATTTCAATCATCTCTTCAATTTCATCTTGCAGGTATTCAGCATAATCTACCAGCTGATCAATGCTGTAATCACCAGAAAGATTGATATTTAATATAGGAATACGAGAAAGATCTATATCCATAACTATCGGCTTTTGATCGAGGTCTGTTGGAAGTTCACTTATAGCACGATCTACCGCATCTTTTATATCGTGCAGAGCTTGTTCACGATCCAGATCAATATTGAACTCTACATTGATAACGGAAACATCTTGTACAGACTCTGAATTCAAGGTCTTAATACCGTCTATATTTTTTATTTCCTTTTCGAGTGGACGAGTTATCAAATTTTCTATATCCTTCGGCGTGTTGCCCGGATAAGAAGTTTGTACATAGATGATGGGAAAAACTATTTCTGGAAAAGACTCTTTAGGCATGGTATGGTAAGAGTACAGCCCGAGGAGAATCAAAAGGAATGACAATATAAATACGCTTACGGAATTGTTCAGGGAAAGTGTGCTTAGTTTAAATTCTCTTTTTGTTTTTTTAGTCATTTTTGCTATTAGAGTTAGGTAATTAGTCCCAAGCTTAATGCGACTAAGTTCAAATTATTCTCGCTCCTTAAAATAAATCGTATGATATTTAGATAAATCGTCGATTTTTCCTTAGCCCAAAGCTATCAAATCAACGAAAGTTTTCCAAAATCTTTACATAATTCCATTGGCTTGAAGACTTTTGACTTTAGCTTTTTGCTCAGAGTCACTATCTTCAATACTCAGCTAGAATTGGCATTCATCATGCTCTCTATTCTCTCCTCTGACGAATGGGATAGCATCTGAGCATAGAGTTATTAAGGTGTCTGATTTGTTAGGTGGGGGTTTCCCTAGAGGCTCAGATTTGTGATAGTACTTATACCCTTAATTCAAGTCTTCCTGCTTCGTGTCTGCACGTAAGGGGCGTTCTGGCGAATGATGTAGGCGACAATTCAGTAGATATTGGCTCTGACATTGACGATGACCCCCTCTCTACTTCCTCCTTCTACGATAGTGGATATTGGTGCTGAGGAGTACAATCATCCCCTACCATGGTTTAATCGCCTATGGCTGGCAAGTACAGATGCATCAATCATCAGCGTATTTTTGCTTCTGAAGACAGTCATATCAAGATTATATTGAAAGTTTCTGGGCATCTACAAACTTCCTCTTAAAGGCTATCGAAATTCATTTCGTCATCGCTTCTATATTGTACGTCTAAAGAAGATGAATATCGTCTTAGCCATTGCAATGATGATTTAGTGTCTTTAGATTGAGCGCTTATCTAAAAATCACAGCTTGAATAATTAAGAATCTGTGCAAGATCCCTAATTTAATTAACTAGCATCAGCTAAAATCCTTTGCTGCCTTTTGGAGTAAAGTAATTCATTCGCCAGTTAGTATAAAAGTACGGCTTACGCTATTCAAATTAGGATTTACAGGCATTCCATCAGCATTTATTAGCTGAATGGAAAAAATATTCTCGCCCATAGGCAAACCTTCTACAATGTAAGACTTCCAGGTATCGAATTTAAATTCGTGTTCATTATTAATGGTAAGTAAAACTGAATAACCATTAGGAGATAATTCCAGGTTTTTAAGGTAAAAGTCAAAAAGAATTCTGCGGGTATCTTTTCCTCTGTATTTCCCTTTAGGACGGCTGTAAAACAGCATAGGCTGATTGAGATCTATCATTTCATTTTCATGAGTATTGCCTATATTAAACTGAAAAACTTGGTGAGCCTGAGTACTTTTTATACTCTCGTGATAGGAACGGGATAAAAAAGCGATAGCTACATGATGACCGACTCCTATATCCTTTACAAAATCAGACTTGTAATGGGCAGAGTAAGGACCGTTATCCACAATCAAGTGAATATGCTGTCCTTTGCTAGAGTTGGCAAGGACTTTGTCTTCTGCATCTGGAGTTTGTATGCCAAGCTCGTAATTATTTACGTCAAAATCGAAACTCACTGAACCGTTTTCATTGGCAAAATTTGCAGATGAGCTGTTCAAGATAAGTTCAGCAGATCCGTATTTTATTGATTCCGGAGCAGGGTAAATTTTAATGCCCCCCATTTCATATGACTCGGGAGAATTATTTTCTTTCACAGCAATTATCTGTTCATTCTCAGTTATATCAGAAGGCAAGTCCGCCTTGGCACTAGAAATTGAAGCATTGTTACAGGAAAGTATTAGTGTCAATAAGGTGGCAAAAAACAGTATTTTTCTCATGAGTTTGTCAAGTATTTATGGTTATGTAAAATGTGAATCACAACTAGTTACAAAGATATTATCTTTCTAAACTAGTCATGACTTAAACCTAAGTGACAAAAATATTATACAATAAAAGCCCTCCCATTAGATTAATGCTATTTTTACCTCAATATAAGGTGAAAAATGCCCGAAAACGATAAAAAACTCTTTTTACTGGATACCTATGCATTAATATTTCGTTCCTATTTTGCATTTGTTACGAATCCAAGAGTAACTTCTAAGGGCTTTGACACATCTACTATATTTGGTTTTACCACTACCTTGCTGGAAGTGCTCAAAAGACAAAAACCCACCCACCTTGCAATGGTTTACGATACAGATGTTCCTACTCAAAGGCATAAGGAGTATGAAGAATATAAGGCTAATCGTGACGAGACTCCTGAAGCCATTAGAGTTTCGATGCCATACATCGAGAAAATAGCAGATGCTTTCGATATTCGGTTTTTAGGTGTGGATGGTTATGAGGCGGATGATGTAATAGGGACCTTGGCAAAAAAGGCTGAAATGCAGGGCTTTGAAGTATATATGATGACATCTGATAAGGACTTCGGGCAATTAGTGAGCGATAATATTAAAATATATCGTCCTGGCAGGCAAGGAAGTCCAGCTGAGATATGGGGAGTAAAGGAGGTACTGGATAAGTTTGATATTGACACGGTTGAACAGGTGGTAGATTACCTCGCTATGATGGGAGACGCAGTGGATAATATTCCGGGTTTTCCCGGAGTAGGTCCCAAGACAGCCTCCAAGTTGTTAAAGCAATATGGGAGCATGGAAAATATGTTGGATCATGCTGGTGAAATAAAGGGGAAGTTAGGAGAACGGATCAGAAAAAACGAAAAACAAGGCAAACTTTTTAAAAAACTAGCTAGAATTATTGTCGATGTACCTATTGATTTTAAGGCAGAATTATTTGAGAAAAAAGATCCAAACAAAGAAAAAATAAGGAAGATTTTCTCAGAATTAGAATTTCGCACCTTACTGAAAAAGTTTATGGAAGAGACATTAGAAAAATCAACTCCTCAAGGATCTCAGGTTGATCTTTTTGGTAATTTGGAATTATCTAGATCAAAAAAATCTCGCGATCAGTATGAAAATGGAAACATTCACAATACCGATCATTTTTACCAATTGATTAACCATGTCGAGGAGCGAAAATTATTACTGAAATATCTTTTGAAACAAGAAGAAGTATGTTTTGATATCAAGGCCACTGATGTTAAGGCTTCTGATTCAGAACTGGTGGGAATTGCTTTTAGCTATCCTCCTTTGAGGACTGAGGACCTATCCACCTACTTACATATAGCTTATTATGTAGATATCCCTAAAGGAGAAGAAAGGAAAATTGTAACCGAGTTTAAACCTTTTTTTGAAGACATCTCTATTGTTAAAATAGGGCATAATATTAAATACGACATAACTGTATTGAAGAATTATGACGTTGAGATTAAAGGAAAGATGTTTGATACTATGTTAGCTCATTATCTTATCCAGCCTGATACGCGTCATAATATGGGCCTACTGGCAGAAACCTATCTTTATTATCAGCTGGCAAGTATAGAAAGTCTTATCGGTGGGAAAGGTAAAAAACAAGATAATATGCAGAATGTAGATTCTGAAAAAGTAAAGGAATATGCCGGTGAAAATGCGGATATCACTTTACAGTTGAAAGACTTATTTGAACCCGAGCTCAGGGATGCGGACACACAATCTGTTTTTGAAAACATTGAGATGCCCCTTGTGTCAGTATTAGCAGATATGGAGTCAGAAGGAGTAAATCTGGATCGCCAGGTCCTGGGAAACCTATCGCTTGAATTGAGCAAGGATATAGAAAAGCTGAAAAAGGAGATTCTTCGAGATGCCGATACCTCTTTTAATATTGCTTCTCCTAAACAATTAGGCGAGGTTTTATTTGAAAAAATGAAGCTAGTAGAAAAACCTAAAAAGACCAAAAGCGGTCAGTATACTACCTCAGAAGACATTTTGATAGAATTGGCTAAAGAACATGAAATAGGTCAAAAGATACTGGATTACCGCCAGCTCAGTAAACTTAAAAGCACTTATGTAGACGCCTTGCCAGAAATGATAAGTCCAATAACTGATCGTATACATACTTCTTTTAGTCAGGCAGTAGCTGCTACCGGAAGACTCAGTTCTAGCAATCCAAACCTTCAGAATATTCCTATCCGCACTAAAAGGGGACGAGAAGTTCGTAAGGCTTTTATTCCCAGAAACGAAAAGTGTCTTATTTTGGCAGCGGACTATTCTCAGATTGAGCTTAGACTTATCGCTCACTTCAGTTATGATGAAAATATGATAGAGGCTTTTTTAGCGGACCGGGATATTCACGCTATTACTGCAGCAAAGCTTTTTGGAGTAAAGCAGCAAGAAATAACTCGTAAACAGCGTAGTGATGCCAAAACCGTGAATTTCGGTATTATTTATGGGGTTAGTGTATTTGGGCTGAGCCAGCAAACTTCTCTCAGCAGAAATGAAGCCTCTGAAGCTATCGAATCCTATTTTAGAACCTATCCCAGGGTGAGGGATTATATAAAAAAGCAAAAAGAATTTGCTCGCAAATACGGATATGTTGAAACCATTATGAAAAGGAGGAGGTATCTGAAAGATATTAATTCCAAAAACCACACTGTGAGAAGCCATGCAGAGCGTAATGCCGTCAATGCTCCAATACAGGGAAGTGCAGCTGACATTATAAAGCAGGCCATGATCAACATTCATCATAAACTAAAGGAGGGTGAATTCCAAGCTAAGATGGTGTTACAAGTGCATGACGAATTGGTTTTTGATGTTCCCTCTGCGGAAATTGAAAATATTAAGCCTATGATTAAAAGCTCGATGGAAAACACAGTGAGAACAAAAGTTCCTATGATCGCGAACCTTGGCCAAGGTAAAAACTGGTTGGAAGCCCATTGGGGAGTTTAAAATTCGGGTAATACATAATTAATTTGAGCTAAGTTTTTGGAATTTCAACATATGATATTTGTTTAACAGGTCGTAAACATGGAATATGAATATATCTTTTCCCGTCACTAAGAAGAGACTGCTATTGGGAAATTAATCGATTTGGTTTTCTGCGGTTTTTTCAAAGTTTCTGCCATAGCCAGCTTGAAGAATGGGGTATAAATTCTCTTCTACGATTACTCATACATTAGGGCGAAAATTTAATGGTTTTATAAACCTTTAGCTTAGATAACTTTAGCATATATAAAACAGGTGTTAAGGTTATGAATAAATAAAGGGAAAAGTAGGTATAATTATAAAGGCTGCACATTTCAGATGGGAATTTACAGAAACTTTATCTTCGTTTTGCAGAGATTTAACGACAGTGCAAATAACAAATTTGCCCGTATATAGTGACGTTTAAGAGAAACTGAACTTCAGCGCGATAACTCCAAGAATTTATATAACATTGTTCAAAAACTTTAGAAAGCAATCCCCTAAACTTAGTAGATGACCCAATTGTTAAATTCAAGTTGACCGCTTAGTTTATCATTTTCTTCTTTCCGTCTCATGCTATTCTACCAATTTTCAGCATATTAGTTATACCTTTATCCTCAATGGGCATGCTAGCAATCTTTATTATTAAGTCTCCTTTGTTTACAACGCATTTTTCTTCGACAATCTGTTTAATATCAGCAAAAGTGGAATCGGTGCTTTCCATTTTATCATAAAAAAACCCTCTAACACCCCAAATTAAGCTTAAAGTATTTAAAATAGATCGATTAGCAGTGAAAACAATAATATTGGCTTTGGGTCTATATGAAGAGATTTTAAAACCAGTATAACCACTGAAAGTCATTGTTAAAATAGCCCTGGCTCCTATCCGATCAGCTATATTGCTGGCGCTATAACAAATAGAGTCGGTGATGAACCGTTCATTTTTATAGTCAGGAAAGCTTTTATTATCTATTTTCAATTGTCCACTTTTTTGTATGTGCAAAGCTATTTTTGACACAGTCTGTATCACTCTTACGGGGTGCTTACCTATAGAAGTTTCGCCACTAAGCATTAGAGCATCAGCACCATCTAAAACAGAATTGGCCACATCATTAACTTCTGCTCGGGTAGGAGAAATGGTTTCTATCATGCTTTCCATCATTTGAGTGGCAATAATAACAGGACGAGCCATTTCATAGCATTTGTTAACAATCTTTTTTTGAATAAGCGGAACATCTTGCAAAGGAACTTCCACACCTAAGTCACCACGAGCTATCATAATAGCGTCCGTTACTTTCAAGATATTATCTATCTCAGCTACGGCTTCGGCCTTTTCAATTTTAGAGATAACTTTGCATGCAGCATTATTCTCTCGCAGTATAGCTTTTAGCTGTTCAACATCTTTTGAGGATCTTACAAAAGATAAAGCAATCCACTCTACTTTCTGTTCAATGGCAAACTTAAGGTCTGTTAGGTCCTTTTGTGTAAGACAGGGAAGAAAGATTTTGGTATGAGGTAAATTGATCCCTTTATACGATTTCAATGGCCCACCTTGTATCACCTTTGTTTCGACATAATCAATGCCATTGGTATAGGTAGTTCGAAGTAGTATATTTCCGTCGTCTATAAGTATTTTTTCATCGACTTTTACATCAGATGGAAACGAATTGTAGTTTATGTAAACCTGTGAACGGTCACCTATTATTTCTTTATTGGTAAAGGTTAATTTATCTCCTTTTTTTAGTATCGTTCCGTCTTCGACTTTTCCTATTCTGAGTTTTGGTCCCTGTAAATCAGCCAGAATGGCTATGTTTAGTTCGTGATTGGCGTTGAACTCTCGTACTTGTTTTATTAACTTGGAAGCATATTCATGTAAACTATGAGAAAAGTTAATACGGAAAGCATTTACTCCTGCTTTAATCATATCAAACATTGTTTCAGGTAGTTCTGAAGCAGGACCTAAAGTAGCTATTATTTTAGTTTTGTTGAGCAGCATCTTATTCGTTCATTAATGATAGGGCTTGAATATTTTTTATATCATCGAAGTCTATCCCTTTAAAAGCACGAACATACATAAGTTCTTTTAACTCAGTTTTAAGAAATGAATCAGAAGCAGTTAACTCTTCCCCCTCACAACACGAGAAGAAATCAAATATTTTAAAGTCCGGTAATAAAGGTTTTGACAAAAGGATTTCCATCGATACTTTCGAACTGCTCAGCAAAAAAATCGATTTTCTACCAGTCACCAGCATAAGCCCAACTGAAAATCGCGATATTCAAAACTTGAAAAGATGTAAAGACTCCCCTTATGAACATCAAAGTGTTCTTGAGAAGACTTTTTTAGCTTTAGCTTTAAGTCATTATTGAGATGAAAGCACAAGCGATAAGCAAGAAGGTCGGATACAATAGCGTATATGCAGACTTTTTCTTTCGAGAAAATATCATCGAGTTTAAGCTTTTTCATTTTTACTTGAACTACAAATTATTTTATAAGCCCGCATGGATGCCTCTTCCTCTGCTCTTCTTTTACTCGTTCCCACTCCTTTGCTAATCAATTTATCGTTAAGGGAAATACTAACCTCGTATTTACGGTTATGACTCTCGCCCCAAGAATTAGTTACTTCTAAGCGAAGATTTTGCTTATTTTTTTGAGCCCATTCTAAAATTATTCCCTTGTGGCTAGCTATGTGTTTCTCAATATTGCCCCAGTTGACAAATGGGCTTAAAATTTTTTGTTCGATAAACTTCTTACAGTTTTGATAGTTGTGGTCGAGATAAATTGCTCCAATCAAACCTTCTAAAGCATTACCATATATATGTTTTGACCGAATATTTTGGGGTGAAGATGCCTTCACTAAAAGTTTGTGAAGTCCCATCTTAGCGCCTAGAATATTCAAATTTTTACGGCTTACTATTTTGCTCCGCATACTGGTTAAAAAGCCTTCATTCTTATCTCGGTATTTATCATATAAGAAATCAGCCACAACTAATCCTAGAACACCATCTCCCAAAAATTCTAGTCTTTCATTATCTATCTTTTCTAATTTAGTTTTTCTAGGGACAGAGTCGTGTCCAAAAATTAGCGAATAGAAGTTTTCGTTTTTAGGTTTGAGGCCAGTAATACGTTTAATTTCAACTAAAAATTTCCTGTAGGGTTTTAAAGGTTTTATCCAGCTAAGCATTTATTCCTTATATTTCTTTACGACGATGGATGCATTGTGGCCACCAAAACCAAAAGTGTTACTAATTGCGGCACGAACTTCTCTTTTTTCAGACTTATTAAAAGTGAGATTGAGTTTTGAGTCTATTTCCGGGTCATCCATAAAATGGTTAATAGTAGGAGGTATAATATTGTTCTTAATAGACATAATAGCTACTATAACTTCAATTGCTCCAGCTGCACCTAAAAGGTGGCCCGTCATAGATTTGGTACTGCTGATGTTGAGCTTGTAAGAGTGGTCACCAAATACAGTCGAGATAGCTCTAAGCTCCACAACATCTCCAAGTGGGGTAGAAGTGCCGTGTACGTTAATGTAATCAACATCACTAGACAGCATTTTTGCGTCTTCTAAAGTGTTTGTCATTACTTTCTTTGCTCCCAGACCTTCAGGGTGAGGGGCAGTAATATGGTGTGCATCAGCAGACATACCGGCACCAGCAAGTTCAGCATATATGGATGCCCCCCTTTTTTTGGCATATCTGTATTCTTCTAAAACCAAACAAGCGCCACCTTCGCCCATTACGAAACCATCCCGGTTTTTATCAAAAGGACGACTAGCTGTTTCAGGAGAATCATTACGTGTACTGAGGGCATGCATGGCACTAAAACCACCGATACCTGCCTCTGTTATAGCAGCTTCGCTGCCACCAGCAATAAAAGCATCGGCTTTCCCTAACCTTATATAGTTATAAGCGTCAATTATAGCATTGGTTGAAGAAGCACAGGCAGAAACAGCGGTAAAATTTGGTCCTCTGAAATGGTGTCTAATACTAATATGCGCTGGAGGAATATTGGCAATCATTTTGGGAATAAAGAAAGGATTAAATCGTGGGGTACCATTTCCTTTAGCATGGTTTATGCTTTCCTGAAAAAAGGTATCTAAACCACCAATACCTGACCCCCAGATAACACCTATTCTTTCTGGATCAAAGTTGTTGCTTTCCCGTATGCCACTATCAGCAATAGCTTCATCGGCAACAACCAGGGCAAAATGGGTAAAGCGATCCATTTTACGGGCACTCTTCCTATCAAAATAATCGTCAGAATTGAAGTTTTTAACCTCACAGGCAAATTTAGTTTTAAACCTTTTGGGGTCAAATAAGGTAATAGGAGCAGAACCACTGTCCCCCTTCACCAAGGCATCCCAATAGCTTTTAGTATTGTTGCCTAAAGGGGTTAATGCTCCAATGCCTGTAATAACAACCCTTTTTAACTCCATAAAAGTGAGGATAAATTATTTTTTGGCTTCCTGAATATAGGCTATGGCTTGACCTACTGTTGTAATATTTTCAGCCTGGTCATCTGAAATCTGAATGTCGAATTCTTTTTCAAACTCCATAATAAGCTCTACAGTATCCAATGAATCGGCACCAAGGTCGTTAGTAAAGACTGCTTCGTTAGTTATTTCGTTTTCGTCTATACCAAGCTTGTCAACTATGATAGCCTTTACTTTTGAAGTGATATCTGACATCTCTAAAGAGGTTTAAAAATTATTAAGCTGCAAAGAAAACAAATATATCAAAAGCAAACAATAAATTGCCTTAGTGTAACTGTGCGGCGTACTAGATTTTAGAGACATCATTCGTTTTAAGAGACTGTTTTCTAGAGTTTTTCAACAGCAATTTACTGATAACATTGCTATGGTTATTGTACCAAAGCTCGGTTTCTCTTAAACGTCATATATATTAGCTAAGTTTCTTGCTTGCGCTTGCGTGGTCTTTTAGATCTTCATAAAACAAACATGAAATCCCTCTAACTCTACGTTTTGAAAAATAGCCAGTTTAGATATCTATTTTTCATTGAATTACTTAACTAATCATCAAGCCAAAGAGTAATTAATCTACTAAGCTGAAAAAGCCTCTATGTACAGATCTTTTTCAGTTGTCATTAAATTGATTCATAGTTAGTTGAGGACCGACTAAAACATAGCTCTTAATAGCCTCAGTAGCTAACTTAATTCGAGATTTTAAGAGCTCCCTTTCTTCAATATCCCATTCTCCTAGAACGTAACTGACCTGTTGGCCCTTTGGAAAATGATTTCCTATTCCAAAACGAATACGAGCATAGTTTTGAGTACCCAGTATCTGATTAATATTTTTTAAACCATTATGACCACCATCACTTCCTTTAGTTCTGATTCGAACTGCTCCAAAAGGAAGAGCTATCTCATCGACTATAACTAGCAAGTTTTGTAGAGTGATATTTTCCTCCCGCAACCAGTAATTGATAGCTTTACCGCTTAGGTTCACGTAAGTGGTCGGCTTGATAAGTATCAGAATTTTATTTTTTATTTTAACCTCGCAAATATTGGCATATCGAACGCAGGAAAAAAAAGCTTCACATTCTTCAACCAGAAAATCTAACACTTTAAACCCTATGTTATGACGTGTTTCTGCATACTTAGCAGTTGCATTTCCTAATCCGGTAATCAGGTACTTATTCACGGATTCATCTCATTTAAGCAAAAGTCTCCTTACTCTCTCGCATCCGAAGCAGTTTTGCTCTTTTCTTCTTCATCTTTACCATCACCTTCAACGACATTGCGAAAAATTTTAATGCTTACGACCACAGCATTTTCAGTATTAAGAATCTCAAAATTATTACGTGGAACATCTCTTACTTTAATGATCTCGCCGATCTGGAGGTCTTCGATATTGAGATCAATACTATCGGGAAGATTGTCTTCGATAGCTCTTACCTTAAGCTTTCGCAGGTTAATCTTGAGCTTACCTCCATTACGAACTCCTCTGGCATTTCCCACGAATTTAACAGGAACCTCAATGCTAACAGCTTTGTCGTCTGTCAATTCAATAAAATCAATGTGTTCAATGTTATCCGTTACTGGATGGAACTGAATGTCCTGCATAACAGCTTTAATGATTTGCTCGCCTAGTTTGATTTCAACAGTGTAGGCCTGTGGGGTATAAACTAGATTGCGAAAGGCAACCTCAGGAGCATAGAAGTGAACGGGTTCTTTATCTCTGCATATAACACAGGGGACATGGTTCTCTTTTCTGAGCTGCTTGGCGTATTTAGAGCCTAGCTCTTTTCTTATAATACCTTCAATTACTGTTGACTTCATTGCAAATTAACTTTTACTACTCTAAAAAATGAGAGCTTATGGATTGATGAGAATGAACCTTCTTCATCAACTCGGCAAAAAGATTAGCCACTGAAATAATTTTAACTTTAGCCGGTAAATTTTTATGGGGCATAGTATCAGTAATAATCAATTCATACAGTTTTGAATTTTCTATACGCTCAATGGCGTTTCCTGAAAAAATACCATGTGTACAGTAAGCTCTTACACTTCGAGCACCTTTTTCAATCAATATATCGGCAGCCTTAGTTAAAGTCCCAGCTGTATCTACCATATCGTCCATGAGGATCACATTGCAGTCTTCCGGGTTGCCAATTATCCTCATGCAGGCTATCACATTGGCTTTTTTACGCTGCTTATAGCAGATTATCACTTCTGATTCCAACCACTTGGCATAGTTATTTGCCCTTTTGGATCCCCCCATATCGGGTGAAGCAATAGCGAGGTTTTCTAAGCTCAGACTTTTAATGTGAGGAACAAATAAAGCTGAGGCATAAACGTGATCTACTGGAACCTCAAAGAATCCTTGGATTTGATTGGCATGCAAATCCATGGTCATAATGCGAGTAGCACCAGCAGCGGTTAATAAATTGGCTACCATTCTAGCTCCAATGGGAACTCTTGGCTTATCTTTTCTATCTTGACGAGCCCAGCCAAAATAAGGCATAACAGCAGTTATATGTTTAGCAGACGCTCTTTTTGCTGCATCTATCATCAATAGAAGCTCCATCAAGTTTTCAGCAGGTGGCATAGTTGATCCAATAAGGAATGCTCTTCTGCCACGAACAGTTTCTTCAAACGAAGGCTGAAATTCTCCATCGCTGAACTGGGCTATTTCGATCACTCCAAGAGACTGACCATAAGCTTTAGCTATACTTTCGGCTAAGCTTTTAGACGACCTGCAAGCAAAAATTTTAGCACAGGGTGTCAAATGCTTAATTCTTTGACATTGATAATTTTAAAAACTCTCAAAAAAGGGACTGCAAATGTAAATAATTATTCTTGAAGAAATAAGGTTAGCTATTAAAGCAGGGTAAATCAAGGAAGTAAGCCTACAAAAGTTTTTATGGAGTGGAAACAGAAATGTAAATTTGCAATCTCCTTCAAGACAAAAGACAACGAGGGTAATTAAGCCCAGATGGCGGAATTGGTAGACGCGCTGGTCTCAAACACCAGTGAGGTAAAACTCGTATCGGTTCGACCCCGGTTCTGGGCACCATTGTTAGGAGTTAGCAAGTGGATTCTTAATTTTTCAAAGTGTTCTCAATCTTATTCCTCTTTTGTATGGATAAACAACATAAATATGATATAGCTTATCTCAGAATGGCTTTGGAATGGGCAAAGCTTTCCTATTGTAAACGCAGGCAGGTAGGTACTCTTATTGTTAAAGATCATATGATTATTTCGGACGGCTATAATGGTACCCCTAGTGGTTTTGAAAATATTTGCGAAGATGAGCAAGGCTATACCAAATGGTATGTATTGCATGCCGAGGCCAATGCTATATTAAAAGTGGCCAGCTCCACTCATAGTTGTAAAGGAGCTACCCTGTATCTTACTATGTCGCCTTGTAGGGATTGCAGCAAATTAATTCATCAGGCAGGAATAAAGCGCTTAGTATATATTGAGCTTTACAGAGATAACAATGGTTTAGAATTTCTAGAAAAAGCTGGTGTTCAACTACACCAAATTAGGAGATATTTCCATTGAAAGATAAAGGGCTATATTTAACTTAAGCTGAGTCAATAGTAAGCTGGTTTTAACCAAATCAATAATATATATGGGATTTTGTAGAGATTGCTTAGAGACCTAAGGTGACTGTTAGATCGACAGATTTAGTTCTGGTTATTCTGAAAAGGAAGGTTTTGGTAAGGGATTTTAGATGGGCAGTTTCGGGGGTGATGCCGACGGGAGGCGGTAAGGTCTTAATTTTGTACTTCTCGCTATGCCTATCTTTGCCTAAAATATCGTTATAGTGATTTACGTCGAGCGGAAAGAACACTTCAATGCATCTCACCAGTTGTATAACCCGAGCTGGAGTAAAGAGAGGAATCGCGAGGTATTTGGTAAATGCGCCAATGAGAATTTTCATGGCCACAATTACATTCTTACTGTTACCGTGAAAGGGGAAATAGACCCCGACAACGGCTTTGTAATAAACCTTGCTGATCTCAAAGGCATTATACGAAAGCTGGTTATTGAAAAGCTGGATCACAGTAACCTGAATCGCGATGTAGGTTTTATGAAAGGGAAAATTAGTAGTACGGAGGTCTTAGCGGTTGAAGTTTGGAAAATCCTCGAACCTGAAATTGAAAAACACAGAGCAGAGCTCCATAAAATACGCTTGGACGAAACTGTAAATAATGCAGTGGAATATTTTGGGTAAGACGGTCTAAACTCAATTTCATCGACAATTATTAAGCGTCTAGCTATAGTATGAAAGCATATATTTTTCCTGGTCAGGGAGTACAATTTACTGGCATGGGTAAAGATCTTTATAAGAATTCAAATCTCGCTAGAGATTTATTTCAGCAAGCCAATGACGTACTCAAATTTAGTATTACCGATGTAATGTTTGAGGGCAGTGCAGAAGATCTCAAACAAACTAAGATTACCCAACTAGTCGTTTTTTTGTATTCCGTTGTTTTGTCTAAATCGCTGAACAGCTTTAAGCCAGATATGGTAGCTGGGCATTCCTTAGGGGAATTCTCGGCCTTAGTAGCCACTCAAGCATTGTCATTTGAAGATGGCTTGAAACTAGTAAATCAACGAGCACGAGCAATGCAAAAAGCCTGCGAGCTAGAGCCCTCTATCATGGCAGCTGTATTAGGTTTAGAAGACGAGGTAGTAGAAAAGATTTGTCGTGAAATTGACGGTGTTGTAGTAGTGGCTAATTACAATTGCCCAGGGCAGCTAGTGATTTCTGGCAGCGCTGGGGCCATAAGGTCGACTTGCAGGAAACTAAAAGAAACCGGGGCCAAACGAGTGCTGATGCTATCTGTAGGCGGGGCATTTCACTCTCCTTTAATGAAACCGGCTGAAGCAGAGATAGCCATGGCTATCTCTGCTACTAATTTCAATACCCCTATCTGTCCTGTTTATCAGAATGTGAATGCTTCTGGCATGGTCGATCTTGCAGAAATACAGAAAAATCTAATTGCCCAATTAACTGCTCCTGTAAAATGGATGCAAAGCATACGACAGATGATTGCCGATGGAGCAACCGAGTTTATCGAGCTAGGGCCTGGCAAAGTATTGCAAGGTCTGGTGAAAAAAATCGATGGAATCGTAGAATCTATTAGCGCCAGACTAGGGGAATCCGATGATAAGCTAAAGTAAGTTCAATCTTAATAGATATCTTAACATTAGTAACAGCCTATACCAGTTCAGTAAACTCCATCAGTTTTCCAAATTTTACCGCCAACACAACTACACTCCACCCTCATTCTAAATAATGCTCTGGATTGAAATAAAAAATCCTCAAGCCACTCTTCGTTTACTTTCATTTTTCTAGCGCACAATAAGTCATAGGCCTTTTTTAATTAAAAAGCCTTGTTAAAAGATTCGATTTTAGTAATATTGGGCTGATCTCATGTTTCAAAAGGCTTCGCCCTTTTTAATGTAAAGAAGATCTTGGTTTACTAAAAAACTACTGAATCATGAAAAACTTTCACCTTATTAAATTAATCTCTATTTTTATTTTGTTTGGAAGCTTTTCCACAAAAGCCCAAACCTCTACTTACACTGTGAGTGGACCTACCAGAGGACCAGGGTCGGTTTTAAATATGGACCCCATTGGATTCTGGAACGTTTGGAATCCTTGGAATACGATTCATTTACCTATTGCCTATGGCGGTGCATCTGTCAATAGCTGGTCTTCAGCTCAAAGCATTGGCTTTCGCTTTTCTTTTTACGGCAGTCCAGCTACTCATTTTTGTGTGAGCAAAAACTACCTGTTGACCTTTGACACCACAGTTGCGGGAACCACTGTGAACAGTAGTATCACCACTGACAATACGGCTTTACCCAACGCCAATCTTCCCGACCATACCATCGCTTATTTTTGGGGTGGCTTCGGCAATCCGCCGCCGCTTGGGAGCAACGATACCGTCCAGATGAAGACCTTTGGTACCACTCCCAATCGCCAGCTGTGGGTTAGAAACTTTTCCTATGAATTCGAGGCTCAGGACTGGAGCTACAACTTTGTAGTTTTAGAAGAAACCACCCATAAGATTTACGTAGTAGATGGCGCGTGGGAAAGTCAAGGAGTGGGAAGCTATACAGTGGGTGTTCAGCTCAATTCCACTACTGCTGTGCAGCACCCCAATTCTCCTAATATTAGCTCTATTAATGGAAATTTTTTCACTCCCTGGCCTAATGTGGACGTGGACTATTACGAATTCACTCCTCGTTATAACTTTAACCTGCTTGGCTGTCCAGCCCCTTCCTCTTCGATCGCTACCCATATTACTCAGACTGGGGCTAGGCTGTTCTGGACTACGGGCGGGGCTTCTAATTGGGATTTAGAATATGGTTTTTCTGGATTTACCTTGGGAAGTGGCACTCGGATTTCCACGACTACCCCTTCTTATACTGTGAGCGGCTTGACGTCTGGACAGTCTTATCAATTTTATGTTCGGGATAGTTGTGGCGGGGGCAATGTGAGTACTTGGGTTGGTCCTCAGAATTTCAGGACTCTTAGTTGTCCATCCCCATCGTCATTATTGGCTACCCATATTACTCAGATCAGTGCTGAACTTTCCTGGGTTAGTGGCGGGGCTTCTAATTGGGATTTAGAATATGGTTTTTCTGGATTTACCCTGGGAAGTGGCACTCGGATTTCCACAACTACCCGTTCTTATGCTGTGAGCGGCTTGACGTCTGGAACGGATTATGATTTCTATGTTCGGGATAGCTGTGGGGTAGGTGATGTGAGTGGCTGGGTTGGTCCTGTTACTTTTACCACCCTTTCAACCTCTTTGCCCTGTCCAGCCCCTTCCTCTTCGTTCGCTTCCCTGATTACTCAGACTAGGGCTAAGCTACTCTGGCTTAGTGGCGGGGCTTCTAATTGGGATTTAGAATATGGTCTTTCGGGATTTACTCTGGGAAGTGGCACTCGGATTTCTACGACTACCCCTTCTTATACTGTGAGCGGTTTGACACCCGGAACGGATTATGATTTTTATGTTCGGGATAGCTGTGGGGTAGGTGATGTGAGTAGCTGGGCTGGTCCTGTTACTTTTACCACCCTTTCAGCCACTTTGACCTGTCCAGACCCTTCCTTTTTGAAAGCTTTCGGGATTACTCAGACCGATGCTGAGCTGAACTGGGCTAGTGGCGGGGCTTCTAATTGGAATATAGAATATGGTCTTTCGGGATTTACTCTGGGAAGTGGCACTCGGATTTCCACAACTATCCCTTCTTATACTGTGAGCGGCTTGACGTCTGGAACGGATTATGATTTCTATGTTCGGGATAGCTGTGGGGTAGGTGATGTGAGTGGCTGGGTTGGTCCTGTTACTTTTGCCGCCCTTTCAGCCACTTTGCCCTGTCCAGACCCTTCCTTTTTGAAAGCTTTCGGGATTACTCAGACCGATGCTGAGCTGAACTGGGCTAGTGGCGGGGCTTCTAATTGGAATATAGAATATGGTCTTTCGGGATTTACTCTGGGAAGTGGCACTCGGATTTCTACAACTATCCCTTCTTATACTGTGAGCGGCTTGACGTCTGGAACGGATTATGATTTTTATGTTCGGGATAGCTGTGGGGTAGGTGATGTGAGTGGCTGGGTTGGTCCTGTTACTTTTACCACCCTTTCAGCCACTTTGCCCTGTCCATCCCCATCATCATTGTTGGCTGTCAATATTACTCAGACCAGGGCTGTGCTGTTCTGGATTACGGGCGGGGCTTTTAATTGGAATATAGAATATGGTCTTTCGGGATTTACTCTGGGAGGTGGCACTCGGATTTCCACAACTACCCGTTCTTATACTGTGAGCGGCTTGACGTCTGGAACGGATTATGATTTCTATGTTCGGGATAGCTGTGGGGTAGGTGATGTGAGTGGCTGGGTTGGTCCTGTTACTTTTACCACCCTTTCAACCTCTTTGCCCTGTCCAGCCCCATCGTCATTGTTAGCTACCCATATTACTCAGACCGGGGTTAGGCTGTCCTGGGTTAGTGGCGGGGCTTCTAATTGGAATATAGAATGGAGTTTTTTTGGATTTACTCTGGGAAATGGCACTCGGATTTCCACGACTACTCCTTCTTATACTGTGAGCGGCTTGACGTCTGGTCAGTCTTATCAATTTTATGTTCGGGATAGTTGTGGCGGGGGCGATGTGAGTACTTGGTCTGGTCCTCAGAATTTCAGGACTCTTAGATGTCCATCCTCATCGTCATTGTTAGCTACCCATATTACTCAGACCAGTGCTGAACTTTCCTGGATTAGTCTTAGTGGCGGGGCTTCTAATTGGGATTTAGAATATGGTCTTTCGGGATTTACTCTGGGAAGTGGAATTCGGGTTCGTACTGCCACCAACCCTCATACCCTGACTGCCTTGACACCCGGAACAACTTATGATTTCTATGTTCGGGATAGTTGCGGCAGTAACAATTTGAGTACTTGGGCAGGTCCTTATAACTTCACGATTAGCTGTTCATCCCCATCGTCATTGTTAGCTACCCATATTACTCAGACCGGGGCTAGGCTGTCTTGGGTTAGTGGCGGGGCTTCTAATTGGAATATAGAATATGGTTTTTCTGGATTTACTCTGGGAAATGGCACTCGGATTTCCACGACTACCCCTTCTTATACTGTGAGCGGCTTGATATTATCTGGTCAGTCTTATCAATTTTATGTTCGGGATAGTTGTGACGGGGGCAATGTGAGTACTTGGTCTGGTCCTCAGAATTTCAGGACTCTTAGTTGTCCATACCCATTGTCATTGTTAGCCACCCATATTACTCAGATCAGTGCTGAACTTTCCTGGGTTAGTGGCGGGGCTTCTAATTGGAATATAGAATATGGTCTTTCGGGATTTACCCTGGGAAGTGGCACTCGGATTTCCACAACTACCCCTTCTTATACTGTGAGCGGCTTGACTTCTGGTCAGTCTTATCAATTTTATGTTCGGGATAGTTGTGGCGGGGGCAATGTGAGTACTTGGTCTGGTCCTCAGAATTTCAGGACGCTTAGTTGCTCATCCCCATCGTCATTGTTAGCTACCCAGATTACTCAGATCGGGGCTAGGCTGTTCTGGATTATAGGTGGCGATGCTTCTAATTGGGATTTAGAATATGGTTTTTCTGGATTTACTCTGGGAAGTGGCACTCGGATTTCCACAACTACCTCTTCTTATACTGTGAGCGGCTTGACATCTGGTCAGTCTTATCAATTTTATGTTCGGGATAGTTGTGGCAGGGGCAATGTGAGTACTTGGTCTGGTCCTCAGAATTTCAGGACTCTTAGTTGTCCATCCCCATCGTCATTGTTAGCTACCCATATTACTCAGACCAGTGCTGAACTTTCCTGGATTAGTGGCGGGGCTTCTAATTGGAATATAGAATATGGTCTTTCGGGATTTACCTTGGGAAGTGGCACTCGGATTTCCACAACTACCCCTTCTTATACTGTGAGCAGCTTGACGTCTGGACAGTCTTATCAATTTTATGTTCGGGATAGTTGTGGCGGGGGCAATGTGAGTACTTGGTCTGGTCCTCAGAATTTCAGGACGCTTAGTTGTCCATCCCCATCGTCATTGTTAGCCACCCATATTACTCAGATCAGTGCTGAACTTTCCTGGGTTAGTGGCGGGGCTTCTAATTGGAATATAGAATATGGTCTTTCGGGATTTACCCTGGGAAGTGGCACTCAGATTTCCACAACTACCCCTTCTTATACTGTGAGCGGCTTGACGTCTGGACAGTCTTATCAATTTTATGTTCGGGATAGTTGTGGCGGGGGCAATGTGAGTACTTGGTCTGGTCCTCAGAATTTCAGGACTCTTAGTTGTCCATCCCCATCGTCATTATTGGCTACCCATATTACTCAGATCAGCGCTGAACTTTCCTGGGTTAGTGGCGGGGCTGCTAATTGGGATTTAGAATATGGTCTTTCGGGATTTACCCTGGGAAGTGGCACTCGGATTTCCACGACCCCTTTTTATACTGTGAGCGGCTTGACGTCTGGACAGTCTTATCAATTTTATGTTCGGGATAGTTGTGGCGGGGGCAATGTGAGTACTTGGTCTGGTCCTCAGAATTTCAGGACTCTTAGTTGTCCATCCCCATCGTCATTATTGGCTACCCATATTACTCAGACCAGTGCTGAACTTTCCTGGATTAGTGGCGGGGCTTCTAATTGGAATATAGAATATGGTCTTTCGGGATTTACCTTGGGAAGTGGCACTCGGATTTCCACAACTACCCCTTCTTATACTGTGAGCAGCTTGACGTCTGGTCAGTCTTATCAATTTTATGTTCGGGATAGTTGTGGCGGGGGCAATGTGAGTACTTGGTCTGGTCCTCAGAATTTCAGGACTCTTAGTTGTCCATCCCCATCGTCATTATTGGCTACCCATATTACTCAGATCAGTGCTGAACTTTCCTGGGTTAGTGTTAGTGGCGGGGCTTCTAGTTGGGATTTAGAATATGGTCTTTCGGGATTTACCCTGGGAAGTGGCACTCGGATTTCCACGACTACCCCTTTTTATACTGTGAGCACTGTGAGCGGCTTGACGTCTGGTCAGTCTTATCAATTTTATGTTCGGGATAGTTGTGGCAGGGGCAATGTGAGTACTTGGGCTGGTCCTCAGAATTTCAGGACTCTTAGTTGTCCATACCCATTGTCATTATTGGCTACCCATATTACTCAGACCAGTGCTGAACTTTCCTGGATTAGTGGCGGGGCTTCTAATTGGAATATAGAATGGGGTACGACTGGATTTACTCTGGGCTCGGGAACTTTTGTGTACAATGTTTCAAATCCTTATATTCTAACTCGCTTGACACCCGGAACGGATTATGATTTCTATGTTCGGGATAGTTGTGGCGGGGGCAATGTGAGTACTTGGTCTGGTCTTCGGAATTTCAGGACTCTTAGTTGTCCATCCCCATCGTCATTGTTAGCTACCCATATTACTCAGACCAGTGCTGAACTTTCCTGGCTTAGTGGCGGGGCTTCTAATTGGAATATAGAATGGGGGTTTTCAGGATTTACTCTGGGAAGTGGCACTCGGATTTCCACGACTACCCCTTTTTATACTGTGAGCGGCTTGACGTCTGGTCAGTCTTATCAATTTTATGTTCGGGATAGTTGTGGCGGGGGCAATGTGAGTACTTGGTCTGGTCCTCAGAATTTCAGGACTCTTAGTTGTCCATCCCCATCGTCATTGTTAGCTACCCATATTACTCAGACCAGTGCTGAACTCTCCTGGATTAGTGGCGGGGCTTCTAATTGGAATATAGAATGGGGTACGACTGGATTTACTCTGGGCTCTGGAACTTTTGTGTACAATGTTTCAAATCCTTATATTCTAACTCGCTTGACACCCGGAACGGATTATGATTTCCATGTTCGGGATAGTTGTGGCGGGGGCAATGTGAGTACTTGGGTTGGTCCTCAGAATTTCAGGACTCTTAGTTGTCCATCCCCATCGTCATTGTTAGCTACCCATATTACTCAGACCAGTGCTGAACTTTCCTGGCTTAGTGGCGGGGCTTCTAATTGGAATATAGAATGGGGGTTTTCAGGATTTACTCTGGGAAGTGGCACTCGGATTTCCACGACTACCCCTTTTTATACTGTGAGCGGCTTGACGTCTGGTCAGTCTTATCAATTTTATGTTCGGGATAGTTGTGGCGGGGGCAATGTGAGTACTTGGTCTGGTCCTCAGAATTTCAGGACTCTTAGTTGTCCATCCCCATCGTCATTGTTAGCTACCCATATTACTCAGACCAGTGCTGAACTTTCCTGGCTTAGTGGCGGGGCTTCTAATTGGAATATAGAATATGGTTTTTCTGGATTTATTCTGGGCTCGGGAACTTTTGTGTACAATGTTTCAAATCCTTATACTCTAAATCGCTTGACACCCGGAACGGATTATGATTTCTATGTTCGGGATAGTTGTGGCAGGGGCAATGTGAGTACTTGGGTTGGTCCTCAGAATTTCAGGACTCTTAGTTGTCCATCCCCATCGTCATTATTAGCTACCCATATTACTCAGACCAGTGCTGAACTTTCCTGGCTTAGTGGCGGGGCTTCTAATTGGGATTTAGAATATGGTTTTTCTGGATTTACCCTGGGAAGTGGCACTCGGATTTCCACGACTACCCCTTCTTATACTGTGAGCGGCTTGACGTCTGGTCAGTCTTATCAATTTTATGTTCAGGATAGTTGTGGCGGGGGCAATGTGAGTACTTGGGTTGGTCCTCAGAATTTCAGGACTCTTAGTTGTCCATCCCCATCGTCATTATTGACTACCCATATTACTCAGACCAGTGCTGAACTTTCCTGGCTTAGTGGCGGGGCTTCTAATTGGAATATAGAATATGGTTTTTCTGGATTTATTCTGGGCTCGGGAACTTTTGTGTACAATGTTTCAAATCCGTATACTCTAAATCGCTTGACACCCGGAACGGATTATGATTTCTATGTTCGGGATAGTTGTGGCAGGGGCAATGTGAGTACTTGGGTTGGTCCTCAGAATTTCAGGACTCTTAGTTGTCCATCCCCATCGTCATTATTGGCTACCCATATTACTCAGATCAGTGCTGAACTTTCCTGGCTTAGTGGCGGGGCTTTTAATTGGAATATAGAATATGGTTTTTCTGGATTTACTCTGGGCTCGGGAACTTTTGTGTACAATGTTTCAAATCCGTATACTCTAAATCGCTTGACACCCGGAACGGATTATGATTTCTATGTTCGGGATAGTTGTGGCAGGGGCAATGTGAGTACTTGGTCTGGTCCTCAGAATTTCAGGACTCTTAGTTGTCCATCCCCATCGTCATTATTGGCTACCCATATTACTCAGACTACCGCTGAACTCTCCTGGATTAGTGGCGGGGCTTCTAATTGGAATATAGAATATGGTTTTTCTGGATTTACTCTGGGCTCGGGAACTTTTGTGTACAATGTTTCAAATCCTTATACTCTAAATCGCTTGACACCCGGAACGGATTATGATTTCTATGTTCGGGATAGTTGTGGCAGGGGCAATGTGAGTACTTGGGTTGGTCCTCAGAATTTCAGGACTCTTAGTTGTCCATCCCCATCGTCATTATTAGCTACCCATATTACTCAGACCAGTGCTGAACTTTCCTGGCTTAGTGGCGGGGCTTCTAATTGGGATTTAGAATATGGTCTTTCGGGATTTACCCTGGGAAGTGGCACTCGGATTTCCACGACCCCTTTTTATACTGTGAGCGGCTTGACGTCTGGTCAGTCTTATCAATTTTATGTTCGGGATAGTTGTGGCGGGGGCAATGTGAGTACTTGGGTTGGTCCTCAGAATTTCAGGACTCTTAGTTGTCCATCCCCATCGTCATTATTGACTACCCATATTACTCAGACCAGTGCTGAACTTTCCTGGCTTAGTGGCGGGGCTTCTAATTGGAATATAGAATGGGGTTTTTCTGGATTTACTTTGGGCTCGGGAACTTTTGTGTACAATGTTTCAAATCCTTATACTCTAAATCGCTTGACAACTGGCACGACTTATGATTTCTATGTTCGGGATAGTTGTGGGGTAGGTCATGTGAGCAGTTGGGCTGGTCCTGATACTTTTACCACCCTTTCAGCCACTTTGCCGTGTTCATCCCCATCGTCATTATTGGCTACCCATATTACTCAGACCAGTGCTGAACTTTCCTGGCTTAGTGGCGGGGCTTTTAATTGGAATATAGAATATGGTTTTTCTGGATTTACTCTGGGCTCGGGAACTTTTGTGTACAATGTTTCAAATCCGTATACTCTAAATCGCTTGACACCCGGAACGGATTATGATTTCTATGTTCGGGATAGTTGTGGCAGGGGCAATGTGAGTACTTGGGTTGGTCCTCAGAATTTCAGGACTCTTAGTTGTCCATCCCCATCGTCATTATTGGCTACCCATATTACTCAGACTACCGCTGAACTCTCCTGGATTAGTGGCGGGGCTTCTAATTGGAATATAGAATATGGTTTTTCTGGATTTACTCTGGGCTCGGGAACTTTTGTGTACAATGTTTCAAATCCGTATACTCTAAATCGCTTGACACCCGGAACGGATTATGATTTCTATGTTCGGGATAGTTGTGGCAGGGGCAATGTGAGTACTTGGGTTGGTCCTCAGAATTTCAGGACTCTTAGTTGTCCATCCCCATCGTCATTATTAGCTACCCATATTACTCAGACCAGTGCTGAACTTTCCTGGCTTAGTGGCGGGGCTTCTAATTGGGATTTAGAATATGGTTTTTCTGGATTTACCCTGGGAAGTGGCACTCGGATTTCCACGACTACCCCTTCTTATACTGTGAGCGGCTTGACGTCTGGTCAGTCTTATCAATTTTATGTTCGGGATAGTTGTGGCAGGGGCAATGTGAGTACTTGGGTTGGTCCTCAGAATTTCAGGACTCTTAGTTGTCCATCCCCATCGTCATTATTGGCTACCCATATTACTCAGACTACCGCTGAACTCTCCTGGATTAGTGGCGGGGCTTCTAATTGGAATATAGAATATGGTTTTTCTGGATTTACTCTGGGCTCGGGAACTTTTGTGTACAATGTTTCAAATCCTTATACTCTAAATCGCTTGACAACTGGCACGACTTATGATTTCTATGTTCGGGATAGTTGTGGGGTAGGTCATGTGAGTACTTGGGTTGGTCCTCAGAATTTCAGGACTCTTAGTTGTCCATCCCCATCGTCATTATTAGCTACCCATATTACTCAGACCAGTGCTGAACTTTCCTGGCTTAGTGGCGGGGCTTCTAATTGGGATTTAGAATATGGTTTTTCGGGATTTACCCTGGGAAGTGGCACTCGGATTTCCACGACTACCCCTTCTTATACTGTGAGCGGCTTGACGTCTGGTCAGTCTTATCAATTTTATGTTCGGGATAGTTGTGGCGGGGGCAATGTGAGTACTTGGTCTGGTCCTCAGAATTTCAGGACTCTTAGTTGTCCATCCCCATCGTCATTATTGACTACCCATATTACTCAGACCAGTGCTGAACTTTCCTGGCTTAGTGGCGGGGCTTCTAATTGGAATATAGAATGGGGTTTTTCTGGATTTACTTTGGGCTCGGGAACTTTTGTGTACAATGTTTCAAATCCTTATACTCTAAATCACTTGACAACTGGCACGACTTATGATTTCTATGTTCGGGATAGTTGTGGGGTAGGTCATGTGAGCAGTTGGGCTGGTCCTGATACTTTTACCACCCTTTCAGCCACTTTGCCGTGTTCATCCCCATCGTCATTATTGGCTACCCATATTACTCAGACCAGTGCTGAACTTTCCTGGCTTAGTGGCGGGGCTTTTAATTGGAATATAGAATATGGTTTTTCTGGATTTACTCTGGGCTCGGGAACTTTTGTGTACAATGTTTCAAATCCGTATACTCTAAATCGCTTGACACCCGGAACGGATTATGATTTCTATGTTCGGGATAGTTGTGGGGTAGGTCATGTGAGTAGCTGGACTGGTCTTGGTACTTTTACGACCCTTTCGGCCATTTTGCCGTGTCCATCTCCATCGTCATTATTGGCTACCCATATTACTCAGACCAGTGCTGAACTTTCCTGGCTTAGTGGCGGGGCTTTTAATTGGAATATAGAATATGGTTTTTCTGGATTTACCCTGGGAAGTGGCACTCGGATTTCCACGACTACCCCTTCTTACACTGTGAGCGGCTTGACGTCTGGACAGTCTTATCAATTTTATGTTCGGGATAGTTGTGGCGGGGGCAATGTGAGTACTTGGTCTGGTCCTCAGAATTTCAGGACTCTTAGTTGTCCATCCCCATCGTCATTATTGACTACCCATATTACTCAGATCAGTGCTGAACTTTCCTGGGTTAGTGGCGGGGCTTCTAATTGGGATTTAGAATATGGTTTTTCGGGATTTACCCTGGGAAGTGGCACTCGGATTTCCACGACTACCCCTTCTTATACTGTGAGCGGCTTGACGTCTGGACAGTCTTATCAATTTTATGTTCGGGATAGTTGTGGCGGGGGCAATGTGAGTACTTGGTCTGGTCCTCAGAATTTCAGGACTCTTAGTTGTCCATCCCCATCGTCATTGTTAGCTACCCATATTACTCAGATCAGTGCTGAACTTTCCTGGCTTAGTGGCGGGGCTTTTAATTGGAATATAGAATATGGTTTTTCGGGATTTACCCTGGGAAGTGGCACTCGGATTTCCACGACTACCCCTTCTTATACTGTGAGCGGCTTGACGTCTGGACAGTCTTATCAATTTTATGTTCGGGATAGTTGTGGCGGGGGCAATGTGAGTACTTGGGTTGGTCCTCAGAATTTCAGGACTCTTAGTTGTCCATCCCCATCGTCATTGTTAGCTACCCATATTACTCAGATCAGTGCTGAACTTTCCTGGCTTAGTGGCGGGGCTTCTAATTGGAATATAGAATGGGGTTTTTCTGGATTTACTTTGGGCTCGGGAACTTTTGTGTACAATGTTTTAAATCCTTATACTCTAAATCGCTTGACACCCGGAACGGATTATGATTTCTATGTTCGGGATAGTTGTGGGGTAGGTCATGTGAGCAGTTGGGCTGGTCCTGATACTTTTACCACCCTTTCAGCCACTTTGCCGTGTCCATCCCCATCGTCATTATTGACTACCCATATTACTCAGACCAGTGCTGAACTTTCCTGGGTTAGTGGCGGGGCTTTTAATTGGAATATAGAATATGGTTTTTCGGGATTTACTCTGGGCTCTGGAGCTTTTGTGTACAATGTTTCAAATCCTTATACTCTAAATCGCTTGACAGTTGGCACGACTTATGATTTCTATGTTCGGGATAGTTGTGGGGTAGGTCATGTGAGCAGTTGGGCTGGTCCTGATACTTTTACCACCCTTTCAGCCACTTTGCCGTGTCCATCCCCATCGTCATTATTGGCTACCCATATTACTCAGACCAGTGCTGAACTTTCCTGGCTTAGTGGCGGGGCTTTTAATTGGAATATAGAATATGGTTTTTCTGGATTTACTCTGGGCTCGGGAACTTTTGTGTACAATGTTTCAAATCCGTATACTCTAAATCGCTTGACACCCGGAACGGATTATGATTTCTATGTTCGGGATAGTTGTGGCAGGGGCAATGTGAGTACTTGGGTTGGTCCTCAGAATTTCAGGACTCTTAGTTGTCCATCCCCATCGTCATTATTAGCTACCCATATTACTCAGACCAGTGCTGAACTTTCCTGGCTTAGTGGCGGGGCTTCTAATTGGGATTTAGAATATGGTTTTTCTGGATTTACCCTGGGAAGTGGCACTCGGATTTCCACGACTACCCCTTCTTATACTGTGAGCGGCTTGACGTCTGGTCAGTCTTATCAATTTTATGTTCAGGATAGTTGTGGCGGGGGCAATGTGAGTACTTGGGTTGGTCCTCAGAATTTCAGGACTCTTAGTTGTCCATCCCCATCGTCATTATTGACTACCCATATTACTCAGACCAGTGCTGAACTTTCCTGGCTTAGTGGCGGGGCTTCTAATTGGAATATAGAATATGGTTTTTCTGGATTTATTCTGGGCTCGGGAACTTTTGTGTACAATGTTTCAAATCCGTATACTCTAAATCGCTTGACACCCGGAACGGATTATGATTTCTATGTTCGGGATAGTTGTGGCAGGGGCAATGTGAGTACTTGGGTTGGTCCTCAGAATTTCAGGACTCTTAGTTGTCCATCCCCATCGTCATTATTGGCTACCCATATTACTCAGATCAGTGCTGAACTTTCCTGGCTTAGTGGCGGGGCTTTTAATTGGAATATAGAATATGGTTTTTCTGGATTTACTCTGGGCTCGGGAACTTTTGTGTACAATGTTTCAAATCCGTATACTCTAAATCGCTTGACACCCGGAACGGATTATGATTTCTATGTTCGGGATAGTTGTGGCAGGGGCAATGTGAGTACTTGGTCTGGTCCTCAGAATTTCAGGACTCTTAGTTGTCCATCCCCATCGTCATTATTGGCTACCCATATTACTCAGACTACCGCTGAACTCTCCTGGATTAGTGGCGGGGCTTCTAATTGGAATATAGAATATGGTTTTTCTGGATTTACTCTGGGCTCGGGAACTTTTGTGTACAATGTTTCAAATCCTTATACTCTAAATCGCTTGACACCCGGAACGGATTATGATTTCTATGTTCGGGATAGTTGTGGCAGGGGCAATGTGAGTACTTGGGTTGGTCCTCAGAATTTCAGGACTCTTAGTTGTCCATCCCCATCGTCATTATTAGCTACCCATATTACTCAGACCAGTGCTGAACTTTCCTGGCTTAGTGGCGGGGCTTCTAATTGGGATTTAGAATATGGTCTTTCGGGATTTACCCTGGGAAGTGGCACTCGGATTTCCACGACCCCTTTTTATACTGTGAGCGGCTTGACGTCTGGTCAGTCTTATCAATTTTATGTTCGGGATAGTTGTGGCGGGGGCAATGTGAGTACTTGGGTTGGTCCTCAGAATTTCAGGACTCTTAGTTGTCCATCCCCATCGTCATTATTGACTACCCATATTACTCAGACCAGTGCTGAACTTTCCTGGCTTAGTGGCGGGGCTTCTAATTGGGATTTAGAATATGGTTTTTCGGGATTTACCCTGGGAAGTGGCACTCGGATTTCCACGACTACCCCTTCTTATACTGTGAGCGGCTTGACGTCTGGACAGTCTTATCAATTTTATGTTCGGGATAGTTGTGGCGGGGGCAATGTGAGTACTTGGTCTGGTCCTCAGAATTTCAGGACTCTTAGTTGTCCATCCCCATCGTCATTGTTAGCTACCCATATTACTCAGATCAATGCTGAACTTTCCTGGCTTAGTGGCGGGGCTTTTAATTGGAATATAGAATATGGTTTTTCGGGATTTACCCTGGGAAGTGGCACTCGGATTTCCACGACTACCCCTTCTTATACTGTGAGCGGCTTGACGTCTGGACAGTCTTATCAATTTTATGTTCGGGATAGTTGTGGGGTAGGTCATGTGAGCAGTTGGGCTGGTCCTGATACTTTTACCACCCTTTCAGCCACTTTGCCGTGTTCATCCCCATCGTCATTATTGGCTACCCATATTACTCAGACCAGTGCTGAACTTTCCTGGCTTAGTGGCGGGGCTTTTAATTGGAATATAGAATATGGTTTTTCTGGATTTACTCTGGGCTCGGGAACTTTTGTGTACAATGTTTCAAATCCTTATACTCTAAATCGCTTGACACCCGGAACGGATTATGATTTCTATGTTCGGGATAGTTGTGGGGTAGGTCATGTGAGCAGTTGGGCTGGTCCTGATACTTTTACCACCCTTTCAGCCACTTTGCCGTGTCCATCCCCATCGTCATTATTGACTACCCATATTACTCAGACCAGTGCTGAACTTTCCTGGGTTAGTGGCGGGGCTTTTAATTGGAATATAGAATATGGTTTTTCGGGATTTACTCTGGGCTCTGGAGCTTTTGTGTACAATGTTTCAAATCCTTATACTCTAAATCGCTTGACAGTTGGCACGACTTATGATTTCTATGTTCGGGATAGTTGTGGGGTAGGTCATGTGAGCAGTTGGGCTGGTCCTGATACTTTTACCACCCTTTCAGCCACTTTGCCGTGTCCATCCCCATCGTCATTATTGGCTACCCATATTACTCAGACCAGTGCTGAACTTTCCTGGCTTAGTGGCGGGGCTTTTAATTGGAATATAGAATATGGTTTTTCTGGATTTACTCTGGGCTCGGGAACTTTTGTGTACAATGTTTCAAATCCGTATACTCTAAATCGCTTGACACCCGGAACGGATTATGATTTCTATGTTCGGGATAGTTGTGGCAGGGGCAATGTGAGTACTTGGGTTGGTCCTCAGAATTTCAGGACTCTTAGTTGTCCATCCCCATCGTCATTATTAGCTACCCATATTACTCAGACCAGTGCTGAACTTTCCTGGCTTAGTGGCGGGGCTTCTAATTGGGATTTAGAATATGGTTTTTCTGGATTTACCCTGGGAAGTGGCACTCGGATTTCCACGACTACCCCTTCTTATACTGTGAGCGGCTTGACGTCTGGTCAGTCTTATCAATTTTATGTTCAGGATAGTTGTGGCGGGGGCAATGTGAGTACTTGGGTTGGTCCTCAGAATTTCAGGACTCTTAGTTGTCCATCCCCATCGTCATTATTGACTACCCATATTACTCAGACCAGTGCTGAACTTTCCTGGCTTAGTGGCGGGGCTTCTAATTGGAATATAGAATATGGTTTTTCTGGATTTATTCTGGGCTCGGGAACTTTTGTGTACAATGTTTCAAATCCGTATACTCTAAATCGCTTGACACCCGGAACGGATTATGATTTCTATGTTCGGGATAGTTGTGGCAGGGGCAATGTGAGTACTTGGGTTGGTCCTCAGAATTTCAGGACTCTTAGTTGTCCATCCCCATCGTCATTATTGGCTACCCATATTACTCAGATCAGTGCTGAACTTTCCTGGGTTAGTGGCGGGGCTTCTAATTGGGATTTAGAATATGGTCTTTCGGGATTTACCCTGGGAAGTGGCACTCGGATTTCCACGACCCCTTTTTATACTGTGAGCGGCTTGACGTCTGGTCAGTCTTATCAATTTTATGTTCGGGATAGTTGTGGCGGGGGCAATGTGAGTACTTGGGTTGGTCCTCAGAATTTCAGGACTCTTAGTTGTCCATCCCCATCGTCATTATTGACTACCCATATTACTCAGACCAGTGCTGAACTTTCCTGGCTTAGTGGCGGGGCTTCTAATTGGAATATAGAATGGGGTTTTTCTGGATTTACTTTGGGCTCGGGAACTTTTGTGTACAATGTTTCAAATCCTTATACTCTAAATCGCTTGACAACTGGCACGACTTATGATTTCTATGTTCGGGATAGTTGTGGCAGGGGCAATGTGAGTACTTGGGTTGGTCCTCAGAATTTCAGGACTCTTAGTTGTCCATCCCCATCGTCATTATTGGCTACCCATATTACTCAGATCAGTGCTGAACTTTCCTGGGTTAGTGGCGGGGCTTCTAATTGGGATTTAGAATATGGTCTTTCGGGATTTACCCTGGGAAGTGGCACTCGGATTTCCACGACCCCTTTTTATACTGTGAGCGGCTTGACGTCTGGTCAGTCTTATCAATTTTATGTTCGGGATAGTTGTGGCGGGGGCAATGTGAGTACTTGGGTTGGTCCTCAGAATTTCAGGACTCTTAGTTGTCCATCCCCATCGTCATTATTGACTACCCATATTACTCAGACCAGTGCTGAACTTTCCTGGCTTAGTGGCGGGGCTTCTAATTGGAATATAGAATGGGGTTTTTCTGGATTTACTTTGGGCTCGGGAACTTTTGTGTACAATGTTTCAAATCCTTATACTCTAAATCGCTTGACAACTGGCACGACTTATGATTTCTATGTTCGGGATAGTTGTGGGGTAGGTCATGTGAGCAGTTGGGCTGGTCCTGATACTTTTACCACCCTTTCAGCCACTTTGCCGTGTTCATCCCCATCGTCATTATTGGCTACCCATATTACTCAGACCAGTGCTGAACTTTCCTGGCTTAGTGGCGGGGCTTTTAATTGGAATATAGAATATGGTTTTTCTGGATTTACCCTGGGAAGTGGCACTCGGATTTCCACGACTACCCCTTTTTATACTGTGAGCGGCTTGACGGCTGGTCGGTCTTATCAATTTTATGTTCGGGATAGTTGTGGCGGGGGCAATGTGAGTACTTGGTCTGGTCCTCAGAATTTCAGGACTCTTAGTTGTCCATCCCCATCGTCATTGTTAGCTACCCATATTACTCAGATCAGTGCTGAACTTTCCTGGGTTAGTGGCGGGGCTTCTAATTGGAATATAGAATATGGTTTTTCGGGATTTATTCTGGGCTCGGGAACTTTTGTGTACAATGTTTCAAATCCTTATACTCTAAATCGCTTGACACCCGGAACGGATTATGATTTCTATGTTCGGGATAGTTGTGGCGGGGGCAATGTGAGTACTTGGTCTGGTCCTCAGAATTTCAGGACTCTTAGTTGTCCATCCCCATCGTCATTGTTAGCTACCCATATTACTCAGACCAGTGCTGAACTTTCCTGGGTTAGTGGCGGGGCTTCTAATTGGAATATAGAATATGGTCTTTCGGGATTTACCCTGGGAAGTGGCACTCGGATTTCCACGACTACCCCTTTTTATACTGTAAGCGGCTTGACGTCTGGTCAGTCTTATCAATTTTATGTTCGGGATAGTTGTGGGGTAGGTTATGTGAGTAGCTGGGCCGGTCCTCATACTTTTAGGACTCTTGGCTGTTTAGCTTTAGCTCCCACAGGGCTGAAGCTCGATACCATTACTGAAATCATCGCTACTGTGAGCTGGACTAGTGGTGGTGCTTCCAATTGGAACATTGAGTATGGGCCTATAAACTTTCCTCTGGGAAGTGGTATTTTCTTATACAATATGTCTAGCCCTCGCACTTTAAGGGGCTTAAGGCCTAGCATCTTTTATGATGTCTATGTACAAGACAGTTGCAATGTGGGCAATGTGAGCAATTGGATGGGACCCTTGTCTATTAAAACCTTTATCGGTATAGATGAGCTTCTCGAGCGGTCACTTCGCATTTATCCAAATCCTAGTGAAGGAGTTTTCAAGCTGGAGTTTAGCTCCTCTCTCGGAGAGGATATGGAGATCCGTATCACTAATATGATGGGACAAATAGTCTTGGAAGATGAGATTGAGAGTTTCAGCGGAAGCTACAGAAAAAGGCTAGAGATGGGAGCTTATCGCAGTGGAGTATACCTATTGCAGCTGATTACTGAAAGAGCTACTGTGAACCGGCGTATCATTTTGCAGTGAGAAGTAGCAAAACTTTTACAAGTCTACTCAAAAATGATCTTCTTAATACTAATTAACGTTCTAAACAACTTTTTAAATGTGCGGAAATAATTTCATTTTTGCAAGTTTTTTGCCATAGTTGGCAATTTAGTGTAACGCATAGAATAATTAGATTTCTAGGCTTTCTAATGAAGTACACAAATTATTATTCAAAAACTTCTCTCGTATTTCTTCCCGTGTAGATTATCCAAAAATTCAGCTAGTCTTATTCAAATTACTAAAATAGCTTTTTCTACCGTTAATTTTATTTTTGAAATATAGAAACACTCTTTCAAAAAGCATTCCTTTTTTCTCATCAGGGTTTAGAATCCAGTTTCTATTTTCTTAATTTTTATTAATGATCTATCTAATCCCTTGTCTCAGGCATCGTAAATGATCAAGTTATCATTATTTTAATATTTATCTGGGTTTCTTTATAATCGGATCTGTAAAGTGTGTTTTAATTGAGTGGAACTAAATTATCTAGATAATTTAGCATATGCTATTTTGTTTAAAGGTATTATTGAGGATAGCTGACAGGTCAAACATCTCATTATTGTATTTATAAGCAAAATTAAAATCAAGGAAATAACTTAGAACTGCGATTAAAATATTGAATTACCTTATCAGTGACGGATGTCAAAGAGGTTTTATCCGCCAGTATACACTTGTTGGTACAATGGAAATGCACAGTCTTTTGAGTGGTAGTGCCGATAACAAAAATCGGAATATCTGGGGGCAGGCTGTTTTTTTTAAAGAAACCAGAAACAGCAGTGGGAGAAAGAAATATTACCCCATTCAGATTGCTAGTAAATACCTTTTTGTGTTTGACCTCAGTTTGGTAAACAATTTCTTTATTTGTTGTAATACTTTTGCTTTCAAGGTACTCGGGTAAATCGTTCAAAGCTTTGTCTCCGCAGAAATAATCTACAGCTTTAATATCATGATTGCGAGCCATAATGTGTGCCAAGCTAATAGCATTATCAGCACTGGCATTTACTTTAATACCAAAGTCACGTAGCATTTTCGCAGCGCTTATGCCAACCACAAAATTCTTTTTAGGATTGAGCTTTAAACTGCTATTACCAATCAATTTTCGCATCTTATGAAGAGAGTTTTTACTAGTAAAAACTCTTGCTTGTGTTATAGGGTTGTTGAGGCGTTTCAAGAGGCTGCTTTCATCAAAGATGTGTTTTATTTTAATAAAGTCATACTGCTCTACAGATATTCCATGACCCTTCAGCTTTTGCATCTGGGATTTATCCAGAATGCGGGTGGAGAAAACTAAAGGTTTAACTTTTCCATCAGACATGCCGTATCTTTTCCATGATTTCCCTGCCTCCATTAGCCAATACATAGTCAGCGGCTTTTTTTCCGACAAAGTTAATTTCGTCTAAGCGATAAGTAGTTTGAATGGTAGTCTTGTCTTCACCGTTTAGATTAAAAATACCGGCCCTAAGAATAATTTTTTGACTTGTAATATCAGCTTTGGCGCCTACTGGAGCGGAACAGCCACCTTCTACGGTATTGAGAAATTGACGTTCAATCCGAGCTTCACTAAATGTTTTCTGGTGATTAGCTTCTTTTAGAGTTTCAATTAATTCGCGGTCATCACTTCGGCAAGTTAGAGCAATTATCCCTTGGGCAGGTGCAGGAATCATCCAATTCAATACAAGATGATTTTTCGGTAAAAGCCCCGTTCTTTCTAAGCCCGCTTTAGCGAAAATGGCCCCTTGCCAGTTGTGGTCTTCTAGCTTTTTTAAACGAGTTTGAACATTGCCACGCAAATCGGAAAGTTGATGATAGGGATATCTACTTTTCCACTGAGCTATTCTGCGGATACTTCCCGTGGCAATGGTAGCTGATAGGTCTGGGTTGTTTAAAAATTCAATAGAGACTTTGTACACTAAAATGTCCTCAGGAGAACCTCTTTCCAATACGGCTGGAAGCTCTATCCCCATGGGTAATTTAGTGGGGTAATCCTTGAGAGAATGTACTGCAATATCCACTTGTTTGCTGTATAGGGCTTCATCTAGCACTTTAGTGAAAATACCCATTCTGCCGAATTGATGAAGGGGGGTAGTGAGGTCTATATCAGCTTGAGCTTTTATCCGAATCAACTCGGTTTTTGTCCCTTTGCTTTTAAATAGATTCTCTACCAGGGCAGCTTGCTGTAGGGCGAGCTTGCTGTCGCGTGTGCCTATACGGATGGTTGTGCTCAAGAAAAGGGAGTCAGTTTTCAAGCTCAAAGATATGACGGATGATGCGAAAGTTATTGTTTTCGCCTTTACGGGAAAGTTGCCCGGTAATGCGGTTTAATAGCTGCTTAGTCAGTGTTTCCACGAGGTCGGCATTAAGACTAGGAAACTTTTTGTGCAGATTTTGAACTTCTATGTTTTTCCAGTCGTCCATCTAAATAATGCTCTGGATTGAAATAAAAAATCCTCAAGCCACTCTTCGTTTACTTTCATTTTTCTAGCGCACAATAAGTCATAAGCCTTTTTTTACTAAACGAGCCCTTATAAGCCCTTGTTAAAAGATTAAATTTCAGTAATATTGGGCTGATCTCATGTTTCAAAAGGCTTCGCCCTTTTTAATGTAAAGAAGATCTTGTTTCACTAAAAAACATTAAATCATGAAAAACTTTCACCCTATTAAATTAATCTCTATTTTTATTTTGTTTGGAGGCTTTTTCACAAAAGCCCAAACCTCTACTTACACTGTGAGTGGGCCTATCAAAGGACAAGGGCCGCTTTTAAATACGGAACCAACTAGTAGTAATGATGGCAGCAACGGTTGGACTGTGATTCATCCCTATAATGCCGGAGGTAATGCATCGATCAATAGTTGGTCTTCAGCTCAAAGCATTGGCTTTCCCTTTTCTTTTTACGGCAGTCCAGCTACTCATTTTTGTGTGAGCAAAAACTACCTGTTGACCTTTGACACCACAGTTGCGGGAACCACTGTGAACAGTAGTATCACCACTGACAATACGGCTTTACCTCATGCTGATCTTCCCGACCATACCATCGCTTATTTTTGGGGTGGCTTTAGTCCTCCGCTTAATAACAACGATGCCATCCAGATGAAGACCTTTGGCACCACTCCCAATCGCCAGCTGTGGATTAAGAACTTTTCCTATAAACACGAGGCTCAAGGTTTCAGTTACAACTTTGTAGTTTTAGAAGAAACCACCCGTAAGATTTACGTGGTAAATGGCTGGTGGAGCAGTCAAGGAGCGGGAAGCTATACAGTTGGTGTTCAGTTGAGTTCCACCACTGCTGTGCAGCACTCCAGCTCTCCTAATATCAGCTCTATTAATACAAGTGGTAATAACAATCCCTGGCCTAATGTGGACTATTACGAATTCACTCCTCGTTCCTTGGTAAACGACAATGCAGGAATTCTCAGCTTGGACGCTCCGGCTAGTAAAACTACTTTCGGTTCTCAGTCGGTTCAGGTGAGCATTAAAAATCATGGAATTAACAACCTGGACAGTGTAAGGGTGAATTGGAGTGTGGATGGAGTAGCTCAGACCTCTCATAGCTGGACGGGGAGTCTAGCTCCGGATGCAGTTGCTGCTGCGGTCAATATCGGAAGCTATAATTTCACCCTGGGAAATCCCACCCTAAAGATTTGGACGAGCAATCCCAATGGGAATCCAGACAATGATACTTCAAATGACACACTAGAGGTTTCTTTATTTGTTTGCAATCTACTTTCGGGAGCTTATACCCTTGGCGGGACTTCCAGCGATTTTCCAAACTTTGATTCCCTTGCTACTTTTCTCAGCAATTGTGGTATTTCAGGTTCTGTAATCATTAAGGTAGCTCCTGGCACCTATAGGGAGCAGTTTACATTAGGTAATATTGCTGGTGTAAGCCCGACAAATACGATTGTCATTGACGGTGGGGATAGCTCGCTAGTTAGGCTCACTCATGACGGCTCGACAAGCAATGCCACCGTGGCTTTTAACAGCACCAGTTATGTAAGCTTGAGGAATATGACCCTCGAAAACACTAAAAGCTCAGCAAATGCTTGGGTAGTGCATCTTCAGAACACAGATCATATCGTCATTGATTCCTGTTTGATTGAGCAGCCGGTGAATGCAATATTTAACAAAGGGGGTATAGTGGGCTCGGGCAGCTTGATCAGTGTCTTTACAATTACTACCAATAAGCATTTGACCGTCTCTGACAATATCATCACAGGAGGTTTTTATGGAATAGCTCTGCAAGGCAATGTAAGCGATGAAGATGTGGGCAACCACATGCTGCGTAACCGCTTTATTGATATTTACAATTATGGCATCCTAGTAGCTGAACAGGACAGCTTGATGATCTCGGGCAATGTGATTGAAAATACCAATGGTAGTGGTAGCTATGGCATCTGTTGCCAAGATATTACAGACTTTGAGATTAGGGCAAATAATTTGCTTGACTGCGGGGGTGAGGGGATAGTAATTCTTGGAGGCAGTTCCAGTGGAACAACTCGCTCACTGATTGCCAACAATATGATTTATGCTCCCGATGCGGCCATTAGGATGTCAGGATTCAGCCCTTTTTTTCTATCCAAAATAAATATTTATCACAACACGGCCGTGGGCGACCCCGCTATGGAGTTTATTGGCAGTAACTATTCTGATATGAGTTTCTACAACAACATTTTCAGCAACCCAAATGGAGTAGCTTTAAAGGCTTTCTCGGGTTTGCCATCGACCATTGATATCGATTACAACCTTTATCAATACCAGGCAAGCAGGAATATCGCATGGGACGGCTCTGCGGGCTATACAAACCTAGCCACTTGGCAAGCAGCCAAGCCGGCACTCAATGCCCATTCTGTAGAAGGTGACCCGCTATTTGTAAGTGCAACATCTCCTGCTAATCTGCATCTAATAGGCACTTTGGCCAATGATACAGGTGATAATTCTGTGGGTATTAAAGTCGATATTGATGGAGATTCTCGTCCACTTCCGCCTTCGACAAAGGTGGATATTGGCGCTGATGAATACCATCTGCCAACTTGTTTGTATTCATCAGGGCTTTTCGCCTCAGTTAGGAGTGGGTCGGCAGCCAGCTTGAGCTGGGTCACAGGCGGGGCTTTAAATTGGAATATCGAATATGGACCTCCGGGCTTTATTCCAGGATCGGGAACTTTTGTGTACAATGTTCTTAATCCTTACACCTTAAGTGGCTTGACACCCGGAACAGATTATGATTTCTATGTACAGGACAGCTGTGGTATAGGCGATGTGAGCATCTGGAGAGGTCCTTTTTCCTTTGCTACGCTCTGCCCTTCTTTATCTCCTGCTACTTTGCCCCTAATAGAAGACTTTGAGTCCTTATCTGGTACCTTTCAGCAAGACACAGGAGTGTTCTGCAATTCCACCTACGCGTGGAGTTATGAGACCTCTCTTGCCGGCTATAGTCGCTTGAGATTTGCTGTGCCGGGCTTTGCCAATAATGGAAGCTCAGCAGCTACCTTGGATAGAGTGTTATCATCAGGGAATACGGCTATCAATTATCTGATCCTAACAATTGATTTGAGCAGTTATAGTAGCTCGAGTGCTCTGGAGCTGGAATTCAGCTATATGCATCACGGAGAAGAAAACCATCCTAATGATAGAGTATGGATACGGGGCAGCAACACAAATTCCTGGGTGCAAATTTACGATCTGTATGCCAATCGGGGCACAGCAGGCATCTACAATCAGGTAATTGGCTTAGACATTGAATCTATCCTCGCAAATGCTACCCCTCCTCAAAGAGTCTCTTCTACTTTTCAAGTCCGCTTTGGACAAGAAGATACTAGTCCCGCTAGTTCCCTCACAGGAATTGACGGCTATTCTTTTGATGACATTGCCATTCGGGAAACCTGTCCAACCCCCACCAACCTAACAGCTACCCAGATTACTCAAACCAGCGCTACGCTCTCCTGGGTTGCTGGCGGGGCTTCTAATTGGAACTTAGAATGGGATACGGCTGGTCGTGCTCTAGGAAGCGGTAATTTCTTACCTAATGTTGCGCCTACTCCCTATGCTTTAAGCGGTCTAATTCCCGGCACCTCTTATCAGTTCTATGTTCGGGATAGTTGTGGAGTAGGTCATGTGAGTGGCTGGGCCGGTCCTTATACTTTTAACACGCTTAGCAGATGTCCAGCCCCTTCGTCTTTGGGAGCCTCCAATATCACTCAGACCACTGCTGAACTCTCCTGGATTACGGGCGGAGCTTCCAATTGGGATTTGGAATATGGAATTCAGGGTTTTATTCCTGGACCGGGAACCTTTGTGTACAATGTTTCTAATCCTTACACCTTAAGTAGCTTGACACCCGGAACAGATTATGATTTCTATGTCCGGGATAGTTGTGGCACTAATAATTTGAGCACTTGGGTAGGTCCTCAGAATTTTAGGACGTTTAGTTGTCCATCTCCCACAGGACTGACACTTGACTCTATTGCTCAGACCACCGCTAAGCTCTCCTGGATTACGGGTGGGGCTTCTAATTGGGATGTGGAATACGGAATTCAGGGTTTTATTCCTGGATCGGGAACCTTTGTGTACAATGTTTCTAATCCTTACACCTTAAGTAGCTTGACACCCGGAACAGATTATGATTTCTATGTCCGGGATAGTTGTGGCACTAATAATTTGAGCACTTGGGCGGGTCCCTATACTTTTACCACCCTCCCTTTGCCTTGTCCATCCCCATCGTCATTGGGAGCTTCCAATATTACTCAGGCCACCGCTGAGCTCTTCTGGATTACGGGTGGAGCTTCGAATTGGGATTTAGAATATGGTCTTTCGGGATTTCCACTGGGAAGTGGCACTCGGATTTCCACGACTACCCCTTCTTATACTGTGAGCGGCTTGACGCCTGGAACGGGCTATGATTTCTATGTTCGGGATAGCTGTGGAGTGGGTCATGTAAGTAGCTGGGCTGGTCCTCATACTTTTACCACCCTTTCAGCCACTTTGCCCTGTCCATCCCCTTCGTCATTGGGAGCTTCCAATATTACTCAAACCAGCGCTACGCTCTCCTGGGTTACGGGTGGGGCTGCTAATTGGGATTTGGAATATGGTCTTTCTGGATTTCCACTGGGAAGTGGCACTCGGATTTCCACAACTACTCCTTCTTATACTGTGAGCGGTTTGACACCTGGTCAGTCTTATCAATTTTATGTTCGGGATAGCTGTGGAATAGCTCATGTGAGCAGCTGGGCGGGTCCTGATGCTTTTACCACCCTTTCAGCCACTTTGCCCTGCCCATCCCCATCGTCATTGTTAGCTACCCAGATTACTCAGACCAGCGCTAGGCTTTGGTGGATGTCAGGTGGGACTTCTACTTCTAATTGGGGTCTGGAATATGGTCTTTCGGGATTTACCCTGGGAAGTGGCACTCAGATTTCCACGACTACCCCTTCTTATACTGTGAGCGGTTTGACACCTGGTCGGTCTTATCAATTTTATGTTCGGGATAGCTGTGGAGCAGCTCATGTGAGTAGCTGGGCCGGTCCTTATACTTTTAGGACTCTTGGCTGTTTAGCTCCCACAGGGCTGAAGCTTGATATCATTACTGAAATCACTGCTACTGTGAGCTGGACTAGCGGTGGAGCTTCGAATTGGAACATTGAGTATGGGCCTATAAACTTTCCTCTGGGAAGCGGTATTTTCTTATACAATGTGTCTAGTCCTCGCATTTTAAGGGGCTTGATGCCTAACACCTTTTATGATGTCTATGTACAGGACAGTTGCAATGTGGGCAATGTGAGCAATTGGGTAGGACCCTTGTCTGTTAAAACCATTATTGGTATAGATGAGCTTCTCGAGCGCTCATTTCGCATTTATCCAAATCCTAGTGAAGGAGCTTTCAAGCTGGAGTTTAGCTCCTCTCTCGGAGAGGATATGGAGGTCCGTATCACTAATATGATGGGACAAATAGTCTTGGAAGATGAGATTGAGAGTTTCAGCGGAAGTTACAGAAAAAGGCTAGAGATGGGGGCTTATCGCAGTGGAGTATACCTATTGCAGCTGATTACTGAAAAGGCTACTGTGAACCGGCGTATCATTTTGCAGTGAGAAGTAGCAAAGCTTTTGCCATAGATTCTTGCCGATTTACGGACAAGCTGCCCGGTAATGCGGTTTAATAGCTGCTTAGTCAGTGTTTCCACGAGGTCGGCATTAAGGCTAGGGAACTTTTTGTGCAGATTTTGAACTTCTATGTTTTTCCAGTCGTCCATCTAAATAATGCTCTGGATTGAAATAAAAAATCTTCAAGCCACTCTTCGTTTACTTTCATTTTTCTAGCGCACAATAAGTCATACGCGGCACACAATAAGTCATAAGCCTTTTTTTACTAAACGAGCCCTTATAAGCCCTTGTTAAAAGATTAAATTTTAGTAATATTGGGCTGATCTCATGTTTCAAAAGGCTTCGCCATTTTTAATGTAAAGAAGATCTTGTTTCACTAAAGAACACTAAATCATGAAAACTTTCAACTTAATTAATCTTCCTCTATCTTTATTATTGCTTTATTATTGTTTGGAGGCTTTTCCACTAAAAGCCCAAACCTCTACTTACACTGTGAGTGGACCCATCAAAGGACAAGGGCCGCTTTTAAATACGGAAAAAACTAATATTAATAGTATTAATAGTAGCGGCAACAGTTGGACTGTGATTCATCCCTATAATGCCTATGGCGGTTCATCCGTCAATAGTTGGTCTTCAGCTCAAAGCATTGGCTTTCCCTTTTCTTTTTACGGCAGTCCAGCTACTCATTTCTGTGTGAGCAAAAACTACCTGTTGACCTTTGACACCACAGTTGCGGGAACCACTGTGAACAGTAGTATCACCACTGACAATACGGCTTTACCTCATGCCGATCTTCCCGACAGCACCATCGCTTATTTTTGGGGTGGCTTTAGTCCTCCGCTTAATAACAATGATGATGTTTGGAGGAAGATCTTTGGCACAGCTCCCAACCGCCAGCTGTGGATTAAGAACTTTTCCTATAAACACGAGGCTCAGAGGAACAGCTACAACTTTGTAGTTTTAGAAGAAACCACCCATAAGATTTATGTAGTGGATGCCCGATGGGAAAATCAAGGAGTGGGAAGCTATACAGTAGGTGTTCAGTTGAATTCTACCACTGCTATACAGCATCCCAATTCTCCTAATATTAGCTCTATTAATGGAAATGTTGACACTCCTTGGCCTAATGTGGACTATTACGAATTCACTCGTTCCTTGGTAAACGACGATGCAGGAATTCTCAGCTTGGACGCTCCGGCTAGTCCAACTGTTCCCGGCTCTCAGTCGGTTCAGGTGAGCATTAAAAATCATGGAATTAACAACCTAGACAGTGTAAGAGTGAACTGGAGTGTGGATGGAGTAACTCAGACCTTCCATAGCTGGACGGGGAGTCTAGCGTCGGGTGCAGTTGCTGCTGCGGTCAATATCGGAAGCTATAATTTCACCCTGGGAAATCCCACCCTAAAGATTTGGACGAACAATCCCAATGGCAATCCAGACAATGATGCTTCAAATGATACATTAAAGGTTTCTTTATTTGTTTGCACCTCACTTTCGGGAGCTTATACCCTTGGCGGGACTTCCAGCGATTTTCGAAACTTTGATTTTCTTGCTACTTTTCTCCACAACTGTGGTGTTTCTGGGGCTGTAATCATTAAGGTAGCTCCTGGCACCTATAGGGAGCAGTTTACATTAGGGAATATCGCTGGCGTAAGCCAAAGCAATACCATTGTCATTGACGGCGGGGATAGCTCGCTAGTTAGGCTCACTCATGACGGTTCGACAAGCAATGCCACCGTGTCTTTTGACAGCACGAGCTATGTGACTTTGAGAAATATGACCCTCGAAAACACCAAAAGCTCAACAGGTGCCTGGATAGTGCATCTTCAAAACACGGATCATATCGTCATTGATTCCTGTTTGATTGAACAGCCGGTTAATGTAACATCTAACAGAGGGGGTATAGTGGGCTCGGGTAGTTTGAACAGTTCCTCCACAGCTACTACGAATAAGCATTTGACCGTCTCTGACAACACCATCCTGGGAGGTTATTATGGAATAGATCTGCGAGGTAGTACAAGCGATGAAGATGTGGGCAATCACGTCCTGCGTAACCGTTTTAGTAATATTGAACGACGTGCCATTCAGGTGCGTAAACAGGACAGCTTGATGATCTCGGGCAATGTGATTGAAAATATCAATGCTAGTTCTACCTCTGGCATGTGCATGTATTGCGAAGATATTACAGACTTTGAGATTACTGCAAATAACCTGCTCGACTGCGGTGATAGGGGGATAGTGATTTATAAAGCTGGTTCCAGTGGAACAGCCCGCTCACTGATTGCCAACAATATGATTTATACTCCAAAAGATGTGGCCATTAGGATGAGAGGATTGAGCAGCGGTTTATCTAATTCTAAGATGAATGTCTATCACAACACAACTGTGGGAGATCCCGCTATGCAGTTTACTAGCGGCGGCAATTCTGATATGAGTATCTACAACAACATTTTCAGCAACCCACGTGGAGTAGCTTTAGAGGCTTCATCGAGCTTGCCATCGACTATCAAAATCGATTACAACCTTTATCAGGCAAGCGGGAATATCGCAAAGGACGGTTTTACGAGCTATGCAAACCTAGCCGCTTGGCAAGCAGCCAAACCTGCACTCAATCGGAATTCTGTGGAGGGTAACCCGCTATTTGTAAGCGCAACATCTCCTGCCGATCTGCATCTAGCAGGAACTTTGGCCAATGATATAGGTGATAATTCTGTGGGTATTAAAGTCGATATTGATGGAGATTCTCGCCCACTTCCGCCTTCGACAAGGGTGGATATGGGCGCTGACGAGTACCATCTGCCAACTTGTTTGCCTTCATCAAGGCTTTCCGCCTCAGTTAGGAGTGGGTCGGCAGCCAGCTTGAGCTGGACCACAGGCGGAGCTTTAAATTGGAATATCGAATATGGACCTCCGGGATTTATTCCAGGCTCGGGAACTTTTGTGTACAATGTTCTTAATCCTTACATTTTAACAGGTTTAAATCCCAACACCAATTATGATTTCTATGTACAGGACAGTTGTGGGATGGGAGATGTGAGTCTCTGGACGGGTCCTTTCACCTTCCAAACTGCTTGTGTAAATGCCCTCAGTGGTACTTATACCCTTGGCAGAGCTTCTAGTGACTTTCCAGACTTTGATTCTCTTGCTACTTTTCTCAACAACTGTGGTATTTTAGGTCCTGTAATCATTAAGGTAGCTTCTGGCACCTATAAGGAGTCGTTCACACTAGGTAGTATTACTGGTGTAAGCCAAAGCAATACCATTGTCATTGATGGTGGGAGCAGCTCGCTAGCTAGGCTCATTCACGACGGCTCGACGAGCAATGCCACGGTAGCTTTTGACAGCACCAGCTATGTGAGCTTGAGGAATATGACCCTTGAAAACATCAAAAGCTCAGCAAATGCTTGGGTAGTGCATCTTCAGAACACGGATCACATCGTCATTGATTCCTGTTTGATTGAGATGTCAGTGAATACACCATCTAACAGTGGGGGTATAGTGGGCTCGGGCAGCTTGACCAGTGCCTTTACAATTACTACGAATAAGCATTTGACCGTCTCTGACAATATCATCACAGGAGGTTTTTATGGAATAGCTCTGCAAGGCAATGTAAGCGATGAAGATGTGGGCAACCACATGCTGCGTAACCGGTTTATTGATATTTACAATTATGGCATCCGAGCAGATGAACAGGACAGCCTGATGATCTCGGGCAATGTGATTGAAAATACCAATGGTCATGGTAGCGGCATCTATTGCCAAGGTATTACGGACTTTGAGATTACTGCAAATAATTTGCTTGACTGTGGGGATGCGGGGATAGTAATTGATGGAGGCAGCACATCCAGTGGAACAGCACGTTCACTGATTGCCAACAATATGATTTATGCTTCCAATACGGCCATTAGGATGTGGTCAAGATTCAGCTCTCTTTTTCTATCCAAAATAAATATTTATCACAACACGGCTGTGGGTTTTCCTGCTATGGAGTTTATTGGCAGTAGCAATTCTAGTGTGAGTCTCTACAACAACATTTTCAGCAACCCAAATGGAGTGGCTTTAGAGGCTTCACCGAGCTTGCTATCGACCATCAAAATCGATTACAACCTTTATCAGGCAAGCGGGAATATCGCAGAGGACGGCTCTATGAGCTATACAAACCTAGCCGCTTGGCAAGCAGCCAAGCCTGCACTCAATCAGAATTCTGTGGAGGGTAACCCGCTATTTGTAAGGGCAACATCTCCTGCTGACCTGCATCTAATAGGCACTTTGGCCAATGATACAGGTGATAATTCTGTGGGTATTAAAGTCGATATTGATGGAGATTCTCGTCCACTTCCGCCTTCGACAAGGGTGGATATGGGCGCTGACGAGTACCATCTGCCAACTTGTTTGCCTTCATCAAGGCTTTCCGCCTCAGTTACGGGTGCGTCGGCAGCCAGCTTGAGCTGGACCACAGGCGGGGCTTTAAATTGGAATATCGAATATGGACCTCTGGGCTTTATTCCAGGCTCGGGAACTTTTGTGTACAATGTTCTTAATCCTTACATTTTAACAGGTTTAAATCCCAACACCAATTATGATTTCTATGTACAGGACAGTTGTGGCATAGGCGATGTGAGCGTCTGGAGTGGTCCTTTTTCCTTTATTACGCTCTGCTCTTTATCTGCTGCTACTCTGCCCCTAATGGAAGACTTTGAGTTCTTATCTGGTACCTTTCAGCGAGACACAGGGTTTTGCGGTTCCACCTACGCGTGGAGGTATAAGGTCTCCCGTGCCAGCGATGGTCGCCTGAGATTTGCTGTGCCGGGCTTTGCCAATAATGGAAGCTCAGCTGCAACCTTGGATAGGCTGCTGTGGGGAGGTACAGTTACCAATTATTTGATCCTAACAGTTGATTTGAGCAGTTATAGTAGCTCGAGTGCTCTGGAGCTGGAATTCAGCTATATGCATCACAACGAAGAAAACCATCCTAATGACAGAGTATGGATACGGGGCGGCAACACAAATTCCTGGGTGCAAATTTACGATCTGTATACCAATCAGGGCACAGCAGGCATCTACAATCGGGTAACTGGCTTAGACATTGACTCTATCCTCGCAAATGCCACCCCTCCTCAAAGAGTCTCTTCTACTTTTCAAGTTCGCTTTGGACAAGAAGATACTGATCCCGCTATTTCCCGCACAGGAAGTGACGGCTATTCTTTTGATGACATTGCCATTCGGGAAACCTGTCCAGGCCCTACCAAGCTAACAGCTACCCAGATTACTCAAACCAGCGCTACGCTTTCCTGGGTTGCTGGCGGAGCTTCTAATTGGGATTTAGAATATGGCCTTTCGGGGTTTACTCTGGGAAGTGGCACTCGGATTTCCACGACCATCCCTTCTTATACTGTGAGCGGCTTGACATCCGGAATGGGTTATGATTTCTATGTTCGGAGTACTTGCGGGCTGGGCCATGCGAGTAGCTGGGCTGGTCCTGATACTTATACCACCCTTTCGACCTCTTTGCCCTGTCCATCCCCATTGTCATTGTTGGCTACCAACATTACTCAGACCAGCGTTAGGCTGTCGTGGGTTACAGGCGGGGCTTCTAATTGGGATGTGGAATATGGTCTTTCTGGATTTACTCTGGGAAGTGGAACTGGGATTTCCACGACTACCCCTTCTTATACTGTGAGCGGTTTGACACCTGGTCAGTCTTATCAATTTTATGTTCGGGATAGCTGTGGAGTAGCTCATGTGAGTAGCTGGGCTGGTCCTCATACTTTTACCACCCTTTCAGCCACTTTGCCCTGTCCATCTCCATCGTCATTGGGAGCTTCCAATATTACTCAGACCAGCGCCAGGCTGTCGTGGATGTCAGGTGGGACTTCTACTTCTAACTGGGATCTAGAATATGGTCTTTCGGGATTTACCCTGGGAAGTGGCACTCGGATTTCCACGATTACCCCTTCTTATACTGTGAGCGGCTTGACGCCTGGTCAGTCTTATCAATTTTATGTTCGAGATAGCTGTGGAGCAGGTCATGTGAGTAGCTGGGCCGGTCCTGATGCTTTTACCACCCTTTCAGCCACTTTGCCCTGCCCATCTCCATCGTCATTGGGAGCTTCCAATATTACTCAGACCAGTGCTAGGCTGTCGTGGATGTCAGGTGGAATTTCTATTTCTAATAATTGGGATTTAGAATATGGTCTTTCGGGATTTACTCTGGGAAGTGGCACTCGGATTTCCACGACTATCTCTTTTTATACTGTGAGCGGCTTGACACCTGGTCAGTCTTATCAGTTTTATGTTCGGGATAGCTGTGGAGTGGGTCATGTAAGTAGCTGGGCGGGTCCTGATGCTTTTACCACCCTTTCAGCCACTTTGCCCTGCCCATCCCCATCGTCATTGGGAGCTTCCAATATTACTCAGACCAGTGCTAGGTTGTCGTGGATGTCAGGTGGAATTTCTATTTCTAATAATTGGGATTTAGAATATGGTCTTTCGGGATTTACTCTGGGAAGTGGCACTCGGATTTCCACGACTATCTCTTTTTATACTGTGAGTGGCTTGACACCTGGTCAGTCTTATCAGTTTTATGTTCGGGATAGCTGTGGAGCAGCTCATGTGAGTAGCTGGGCGGGCCCTGATACTTTTACCACCCTTTCAGCCACTTTGCCCTGTCCAGTCCCTTCGTCATTGTTGGCTACCCAGATTACTCAGACCAACGCTAGGCTGTTGTGGATGTCAGGTGGGACTTCTACTTCTAATTGGGATCTAGAATATGGTCTTTCAGGATTTACTCTGGGACAGGGCACTCAGATTTCCACAACTACCCCTTCTTATACTGTGAGCGGCTTGACGCCTGGAACGGATTATGATTTCTATGTTCGGGATAGCTGTGGAGTAGGCCGTGTGAGTAGCTGGGCTGGTCCTTATACTTTTATCACCCTTTCAGTCACTTTGCCCTGTCTATCCCCATCGTCATTGTCGGCTACCCAGATTACTCAGACCAGCGCTAGGCTCTCCTGGGTTACGGGTGGGGCTTCTAATTGGGGTCTGGAATATGGTCTTTCGGGATTTAGTCTGGGAAGTGGCACTCGGATTTCCACGACTACCCCTTCTTATACTGTGAGCGGTTTGACACCTGGTCGGGCTTATCAATTTTATGTTCGGGATAGTTGTGGAGTAGGTCATGTGAGTAGCTGGGCCGGTCCTTATACTTTTAGGACTCTTGGCTGTTTAGCTCCCACAGGGCTGAACCTCCACACTATTACTGAAATCACCGCTACTGTGAGCTGGACTAGCGGTGGAGCTTCCAATTGGAACATTGAGTATGGGCCTATAAACTTTCCTCTGGGAGGCGGTATTTTCTTATACAATGTGTCTAGTCCTCGCACTTTAAGGGGCTTAAAGCCTAACACCTTTTATGATGTCTATGTACAGGACAGCTGCAATGTGGGCAATGTGAGCAATTGGACAGGACCCTTGTCTATTAAAACCATTATTGGTATAGATGAGCTCCTCGAGCGCTCATTTCGCATTTATCCAAATCCTAGTGAAGGAGTTTTCAAGCTGGAGTTTAGCTCTTCTCTCGGAGAGGATATGGAGATCCGTATCACTAATATGATGGGACAAATAGTCTTGGAAGATGAGATTGAGAGTTTCAGCGGAAGCTACAGAAAAAGGCTAGAGATGGGAGCTTATCGCAGTGGAGTATACCTATTGCAGCTGATTACTGAAAAGGCTACTGTGAACCGACGTATCATTTTGCAGTAGGGACTAACAAGCTTTTTCTATGGGGCTGATTCTCAACGGATTTCGACGGGCTTTTATGAGTGGTTCCTAGAAAATGAAAAAAATATCCATTTCTAGCATTCAATAAATATTTACTAGCGCAAAATAAGTCATAAGCCTTTTTTAATTAAAAAGCCTTGTTAAAAGATTTAGATTTCAGTAATATTGGGCTGATCTCATGTTTCAAAAGGCTTCGCCCTTTTTAATGTAAAGAAGATCTTGTTTCACTAAAAAACACTAAATCATGAAAACTTTCAACTTAATTAATCTTTCCTCTATCTTTAAAAGCCCAAACCTCTACTTACACTGTGAGTGGACCTACCAGAGGACAAGGGCCACTTTTTAAATACGGAACGAACTAGTATTGAGCTCGGTTGGAATATGATTCACCCATCTACTGCCTATGGCAGTGCATCGATCAATAGCTGGTCTTCAGCTCAAAGCATTGGCTTTCCCTTTTCTTTTTACGGCAGTTCAGCTACTCATTTCTGTGTGAGCAAGAACTATCTGTTGACTTTTGACACCACAGTTGCGGGAACCCCTGTGAACAGTAGTATCACCACTGACAATACGGCTTTGCCTCATGCTAATCTTCCCGACCATACCATCGCTTATTTTGGGGTGGCTTTAGTCCTCCGCTTGGGAGCGACGATAATGTTTGGAGGAGGACCTTTGGCACAGCTCCCAACCGCCAGTTGTGGATTAAGAACTTTTCCTATAAACATGAGGCTCAGAGTTTCAGTTACAACTTTGTAGTTTTAGAAGAAACTACCCATAAGATTTATGTAGTGGATGCCCGATGAGCAACTCAAGGAGTGGGAAGCTATACAGTGGGTGTTCAGTTGAATTCTACCACTGTCATACAGCATCCCAATTCTCCTAATATTAGCTCTATTAATGGAAATGTTCCCACTCCCTGGCCTAATGTGGACTATTACGAATTCACTCCTCTTTCCTTGGTAAACGACGATGCAGGAATTCTCAGCTTGGACGCTCCGGCTAGTAAAACTGTTCCCGGCTCTTAGTCGGGTTCAAGTGAGCATTAAAAATCATGGAATTAACAACCTAAACAGTGTAAGAGTGAACTGGAGTGTGGATGGAGTAGCTCAAGTCTCTTATAGCTGGACGGGGAGTCTAGCGCCGGGTGCAGTTGCTGCTAGGGTCAATATCGGAAGCTATAATTTCACCCTGGGAAATCCCACCCTAAAGATTTGGACTAGCAATCCCAATGGGAATCCAGACAATTATAACTTCAAATGATACATTAGAGGTTTCTTTAGTTGTTTGCGGTCTACTTTCGGGAGCTTATACCCTTGGCGGGGCTTCCAGCAATTTTCCAAACTTTGATTTTCTTGCTACTTTTCTCAACAACTGTGGTGTTTCAGGTTCTGTAATCATTAAGGTAGCTCCTGGCACCTATAGGGAGTCGTTCACACTAGGTAGTATCAGCGGTGTAAGCCCGACAAATACGATTGTCATTGATGGTGGGGATAGCTCGCTCGCTAGGCTCACTCATGACGGTTCGACAAGCAATGCCACCGTGGCTTTTGACAACACCAGTTATGTAAGCTTGAGGAATATGACCTTCGAAAACACTAAAAGCTCAACAGATGCCTGGGTAGTGCATTTGCAGAACACTGATTATATCGTCATTGACTCCTGTTTGATTGAGCAGCCAGCCGGTTAATGCAACATTTGACAGAGGGAGTATAGTGGGCTCCGGCAGCTTGACCAGTGCCTCTACAATTACTACGAATAATGCATTTGACCGTCTCTGACAATATCATCACAGGAGGTTACTATGGAATAGTTCTGGAAGGCGATACAAGTACAAACGATGAAGATGTGGGCAACCACATCCTGCGTAACCGCTTTATTGATATTTACTATTATGGTATTTCAGTAGATGAACAGGACAGCCTGATTATCTCGGGTAATGTGATTGAAAACGTCAATAGTAGTTCTAGCTATGGCGTCTATTGCCAAGATATTACAGACTTTGAGGTTACGGCAAATAACCTACTCGACTGCAGCTATGAGGGGATAGTAATTTATGGAGGCACATCCAGTTGTATACTGCTCTAGTAAAGAACACTACTGACCAAAACCAGGCTGGTACACCAGTAAAGGACATACTGGCTTTAGAAAATAAAAACCCATTGTAACACCTCAACAATTAAAATTATGGCAATGGATGGCCGATTATTATCTCTGCTCCTTAGGTGAACTGATGATGGCTTCAATCCCTTCCGGACTGAAACTGCAAAGTGAAACCAAAATGTTGCTTAACCATTTGAAAAAAATCGTTGATAAAGAATTATTCGATCATGAATATCTAATTGTTGAGGCTTTGCACCAACAGTACTTTACCAGAAATAGTTAATACTATTGGCAAACTAGACTTTAAAGGAAGCTTTAGAGGTTATCTAAACAAGTTTAACGCAAATGGAGAGTATACATACTCAAGTAGGTAATCTGTATGGAGCTGTTTGGTATTTACACGGTTGCAGAGGGAGAATATCTGTTCAGTTTGGGAGGGTTATTTAACAAAAAATTTAAAGTATTAAGGGGAAGGGCTGTAAAATGGAATGGCCGATCTGCTCAATGCTAATTTGAATCTGCAGGCGCTTTATACCACCAAAACGGATCCAGAAGTTATTGTACCAGAATATACAAGCGGTAATACCTTGGTAGAAGCTTACTTAAATCTTAAAGGCCCCCTTTCTGAACCAGAAATCAGTTTTGATGTCAAAACCCCAAGAGTTAACCCCCAATGTTCAATCTACTATAAGTAATCGATTAGCCGATCAGCAAGATGTTAATCATCAAGTGTTTTCGTTGCTGGCTAGAAACTCTTTTGCTCCCGAACACAACTTTTTCGGTAGTGCTGATTTGGGGGGATAAATGAATGGGACTTACTGGCCGACCAAGCTGAAGCTTGGATAAATCAATTAACAGGGAATTATTAATGTTACGCTAAGTTATCAGGGAAATTCCGCTTAAACTAATCTGTCAGAGTTAACTACCTCCCAAGAAGAAGTAGGCGTTTCCAAACGATTTTTCAATGATCGTGTAACTATTAACGGCAGTGTAGATTTAACCCTTAGGAGAAAATAAAAATGGCTTAGCGGGCTATTTTGAAGTCGAATACAACATTATTGAAGATGGATGTTTTCGCACAAAGGTTTTCAATCGTACTAGTTACAAGATCAGTATTCTTTCAGTAGGAAAAATCAACAAGGAATGGGAGCTATTTTACCGCCTTGACTTTAATTCGTGGAATGATTTTTTCCCGAGACTATTGAGAATTAAAAAAAGACAGAAAAGGAAAAGAGCCTGAAAAATAAAGTTGGATAGTTCCTCAGAACTTTTAAATGAACAGACATTATAATCTCAAAGTGGGTTTATTACGACCATCTCTGCGGTGGATTGTCCGGCAAAAATACCAGCTATCTCCTTCCACATTGGTATAGGTTATAGGAGGCACCATAAGAGGTTCATCAACTATAGAAGTATTATTTAATTGCACACTTTTGAGGTACTTCAGCAATTGCTCTGACCAGGACTCAATTTTTATAATAATAGAATCATGCAGGGGAATTTCATCATAAATACTCCACCTGCGAGCTCGTATATGGACGGAAAAATCATGTCTATCAGATAAATTATCGCCATCTATCAGATAGAAAATACCTGATCCCACATTCTGCCGAATAAACGGAGGCTCTATAATAAGGATATTGATAGCCCCGGGGGGAAGGCAGAGTCTCATTACACCCTATTGAATCATAATATTCCCAACAATAGAAATAGCGGCTTCTCAGATAGAGCGCATATTCATCTACTTCATTGTTACTGATGCTTGTGTCCACAGCCACGGCTTTTTCTTGTCCATAACTAATCTTTTTAGGAGGGTTAAAAAGTTTTAGCTTTACTGGAAAAGGAATATAAGTAGAGGTGCTAAGTTGTTTTCCTTCGAGAGTTTTCACTTTCAGCAGGTATTTTTTTCCTTCTGAGGGGGAATAATTAAAAGTGTAATAACCACTGGAATTGCTGGTAAGAGTTTCTACTAACACCCCATCCTCAAATAACTTCATAGTAGCGCCTGAGATGGCTCGATATAAGAGTGGATCTACTGTATTTACATAGGGCACGCTTTGCAATAAGCGTATTTTAATCCTTTTCCCTGGTGTAATAATGGAGTTCAGTACTGCCACAGGCAAGTCGGTACTAATCAGATCTTCATCTGTAATTATACAGGATGTTAGCGATAAGAAAGAGGCCACCATGTAAAACCACGTATATTTCAAAAGCTATAGGTATATGAAAGCATGGGTATTGTTGGAGGGTAAGAGGTCGATTTGAGGTCGAATTTTTTTGGAATATAATGATCATCCGTTGGCTCGTACCATAAAATAGGAGTTGTTTAAACGAAAATAGACATTGTATATATTAAAATCGTAACAATGAGTATTACCTTTTTTAGTCCAAATAAGATTTAAATTTAACAGGTGAACCGGAGCGGGAATAAATTCTGTTAGCTAATTCATTTGTTATAGGATATCTTTGAGTGGCCAACTGAAAAGGATAGCCGCTGCCATAAACCCAGGAGCTCGATATTTTAAAATTTTTACTGAACTGATGGATCAACATCAGTTTTATACTGTGCCGTCTGTCGTAATTAAACGGAAATTCTTTGCCTCGGTTTAAATCCGCAAAAATACGATTATTCCAGGTTAAAGTATTAGGATAATCGTCCGCTAGTTTTGCCTTCTTTGCGTTCGAGGGTAAATTCACTCCCATGTGCTTCGCCAGTGCCTTGGAAAATATAGTTTTCAGGATCATCTGGTATGTAAAAAAGCGATGTTCCCTCTTGACGGTCTACCACATGATAAAGTTTTCGGTAATAAAATTCTGCTGTAAACATAAGTCCTACAGGCAGGTTTAGGGCCGCTCCTGCTACGTATTGGTCGGAACGGCCAAGCTGTACACTGTCACTGTCACCAAACCACAAATCGCCAGGCAATTGTAAACGCGAAAACCTGAGCTGATGAAGGTATTGTACATCGCGATCGTAACCCATGTTTAAAGAAAGCCAGTCGTTAACAGTATAATAAACAGATAAACGGGGCTGCACATCCCAAAAAGCCAGCTTTCCATATCCTGAGGTAAGAGTTCCTATACCAAGCCATATTGCAATTCCCGACTTTGAGAAAGGGAATATTGATCTTCTGCAAAGAAACTCAGCTCGGGAAAATAACGGATTTTCCCTCCTTGACTTTGTTTGGAAATAGGATTATTCGATAAATCCTTCAATGCAATATTTACGTTTGGCCTGCTAATAATATTATAAAAGAAATTTAGTTCTCCAGTTAATCCGATGTTCATTTGCAAAAGTGGTTATTTGAGAACGCAAACCGATGTTTTCAATAACATTGCGGTAATCGATCTCTTCGATTTGGTTATTCCCTTCATACCCACCTGCTCTAATTCCGAAGTAATAATTGCTGTAAAAAAGAATAGTATTCCAGCATGAATTGGTATTAAAACGATGTGTCCAGCAGGTGCTTACAATAGCATTACCCCAACTTTCCCGGGCTAAGTCTTGATCGCCGTAGTTTTCGCCGCTATACATATTATCACGGCTAAGGTAAGTGCTCAGGTATAGTTGATCGTCAGAGCTTAAGCGATGCGTTAGCTTAAAGGTCCCGTCGGTAAGATTACTCGAGCCACCTGAAATTTCATTTGAAAAAGCTCTGACGATCAAATCCAAATATGACCTGCGAAGAGAAGCAATAAAAGAGGGGTTTCCCTTTACTATCGGCCCCTTCAAGCCACAGGTGTGAAGAAGATTAGCCCTAAGCTCATTCCTCCGTGATATTCTTCCATATCACCTTCCTTCAAGCCAATATCTATAAAGGAGGATAATCTGCTGTTGTATTGTGCTGGTGCTACTCCCGGATAGAAATCGAGGCTTTTTACCGCTTGAGGATCAATTGCTGAAAAAATGCCGTAGGTATGCGATAAATTGTAAACCAGTACACCGTCTATCATTACTAAGTTTTGACTGTTTTCACTTCCCCTTACAAAGAGATCGGTAGAGCCTTCCAGCCTGCTTTGTACTTGAGGCAACAGTTGGATAGCTTTAAGTACATCACTATCGTTAATTATCGAACTCGAGCCCTCAGGAAGATCCAATGAGGAAATCGGATCATTATATGCCGAAAGAGTCACTCGGAAAATAGAGTCTTTCATTTATATACTCATAAACCGCTTTTATACTCAGCTCCAAATCTATGTTCTGAGCGGTCAGGCAGCTTACTAAAGACGCAAATACAAAGGTGCTGATATGGTTTTACATACTAGCGAATATATAATTGCGAAAAGCCATCTATCACAGCCCACCATTACCCTAAGAATTATTATTCAATGAGCAGCTTTTGATGATATACTCTATTATTTCTATCGCTAATCCGCAATATATAATATCTGGGATCCACATCGATGGACATCAATACTTTCCTCTTTGCTTCGTAAATTGGCTTTTTCACTATCAGTTTTCCAGAAACCGAATAGATTTCAACTTTCGCGATATGGGTTTTACCACTGCTGAGCTCTACAGCAAAGCTTCCCTGAGATGGATTAGGGAACAACTCCATTGAAATATTCTCGCTGATATTGCCTTTTATACTCTGACTATTCCCTTGTTGAGATAATGACCTCTTAAATTTTATATCACCCGGGAAACGATGGCCTATATCATCAGGATCAGTTTTGCAGCTATCAATTTCAAAACGGACAGAAGTTTTGCAATCCGCATACTCATCAGTACCTTCAATAGTAATGGTATAAATACCGGGGCTATAAACCGTTTGCTGATCGGAATTAATAGCAAAAGGTACCCTACCCTACCCTAGCAGGATCATACCATACGATATTGACATGAGGCATTTTAGCTAAATGAATGTAGTTTGAAATATTAACGTCTACGAATTTAAAGCCTTCTTCAGGACAAATTATATTCCCGCTCATTATAAGATGAGGAACGACTATGCGGCCATCGACTTTTAATATATCGCAGTCTTCACATTTTTCCGAAGAATATACTGATCTGCTGTAGTTATTTAACTGATCTACAAAGTTGTCTACTGTTAGCACCATAGCCAACATTCCAAAGAAACAAGGAATGCCAAGGGTGTCCCTTATTCAGGTCAGGCATTGTATAATCAGAGGCATCGGCATAATAGTCAGCATAGCTCATATCCCGAAAATTTTCCGATATCCACCAACTGCCGAAGTTTTCATTACAGCAACCCGGTCTTTTACCCACAGCTATTCCTGACTGAAAACCTTATACTTCCGTTAATTTTTAAGATTGGTATTTGACAAAGATATATAAAAATGGGATCATGACTAGTTCAAAGGATTACCTCTAAAGTTTTTCACCTCTCAATTCATAAATGACCGGAATCAGGCATATTTCCTTATATAGAATGCAGTTCTAAGCATCGTGCTAGAAGGATAGTTAATTTTGTATCATGGCATCTGAAAAAATCCAGAACATTTTAAAAATCCTCCCTAATAAACCGGGAGTCTATGAGCACTTAGACAAAAATGGCAAGGTGCTTTATGTCGGCAAAGCAAAAGATCTCAAAAAACGGGTCTCTTCTTATTTTACAAAGAATTTTGACAACGCACGTATTTACATATTAGCCAAAAAGATAGATAACATAAAAACTATAATTACTGAAACTGAATCTGACGCTCTTCTTCTAGAAAATAACCTCATTAAGAAATATCAGCCTCGCTATAATGTCAACTTGAAAGATGATAAGTCTTACCCCTGGATTTGTGTTAAAAAAGAGCGGTTCCCACGTATTTTCCCCATTCGAAATCCCGTTCAGGACGATTCTCAATACTTTGGGCCTTATGCGTCAGCAAGGGTTATGAAAACGGTTCTACAACTCATTCGCCAGCTATACCATATACGTACGTGTAAGCTCAGCTTAACTCCTGATAATATTGCTCAAAATAAATTCAGAGCTTGTCTGGAATATCATATAGGCAATTGTCTGGGGCCTTGCGAGAGCAAACAAAGCGAAGAAGACTATAATAGAGATGTAGAATCAGCGCGTGAGCTGATAAAGGGGAATTTGAATAAAGTGAAAAAAATGCTAAACCTGCAAATGAGATCTTTTGCAGAAAAACTTGAATTTGAACAAGCGCAAAAAATAAAAGACAAAATTGCATTGGTGAAGCGCTATCAAGCAAAATCTACCGTAGTGAATCCAAACATAACAAACGTTGATGTATTTTCTGTAACCACTGATGCCGAATATGGATACGTCAATTTTTTAAAAGTTGTAGATGGGGCGATAATACAATCACATACTATTGAATTAAAGAAAAAGTTAGATGAAAGCCCCGAACAGCTTTTGGAAATAGCCATTCCCGAAATCAGAAATCTGTTCAAATCCAGTTCAAAAGAAATTTATCTTTCCCATCACCTTATATTAGATTTACCAAATGTTAAACTGCACGTACCTCAGCAAGGTGATAAAAAACAACTGATAGAGCTCAGCCTGAAGAATGTCCGCTATTTTAGGATGGAGAAACTGAAAAATATCCAGATTGTGGATCCTGATCGGCATACCAAGCGCATTATGCAGCAAATGAAGCAGGACTTGCACCTAGGTGAGGAACCTCGCCATATTGAATGTTTCGATAACTCTAATATTCAGGGAATCAATCCAGTGGCGGCCTGTGTGGTTTTTAAAGACGGTAAACCCCGTAAAAAGGATTATCGCCATTTCAACATTAAAACAGTGGATGGACCCAATGATTTTGCCAGTATGGAAGAAGTAGTGTTCAGAAGATATAGAAGGCTATTGGATATAGATGAGCCTTTACCTCAACTCATTGTAATTGATGGAGGTAAAGGCCAGTTAAATGCTGCTCTCAAAGCTTTGGAAAGCCTCCATATTAGGGGGAAAATAGCTATCTTGGGCATAGCTAAAAGACTGGAAGAACTGTATTTCCCCGGCGATAAATACCCTCTTTGCCTTGACAAACGCTCTGAAACTTTAAAAACAATTCAATACCTCAGGAATGAAGCCCATCGCTTTGGCCTTACCCATCACCGAAATCGTAGAAGTAAAAGCACCTTAAAATCTGAACTGGAAAATATATCTGGAATTGGTAGAACTACTGTAAAAGATTTGTTGGCAAGGTTCAAATTTGTAAAAAATATTAAGGAAGCTAATAAAACACAGCTAGCAGAAGTAATAGGAGAATCTCGTGCCAAAAAGATTATCAATTATTTTTCGGAAATAAAACCCTAAGCGCTTTGTCTGTTAGACTCACTTTTGTTTTGATTTGCTCCACTTTCTTGGGAATAGTTTGGGCTCAGGAAAAAACCACTTCTAAAAAAGATATATCAATAGGGCTGGTGTTAAGTGGTGGGGGCGCCAAATGTATGGCTCAAATTGGGGCCTTGAGGGTTATTGAAGAAGCGGGGATTAACATCGACTATATAGGGGGTACTAGTATGGGAGCCATAATTGGCGCCATGTATGCCCTAGGTTTCTCAGTTGATGAAATTGAGCAATATATGCGGAATGTAGACTGGGATGCCTTACTCAGTAATAAAATTGCTCGCAATTGCTTCAGTTATTTTGATCGTAAATCTGAGTCAAAATACTTGCTCAGCTTCCCAATTGAAGACAATAAAATCTTACTACCTCGTGGATTGAACTACGCTCAATACATTTTAAAAGAGCTCAGTTTTATTACCCAGCAGGCTTACAAGTATGAGGATTTTTCTCAATTTCCTATTCCTTTCTTTTGCGTAGCTACTAATTTGGAAAATGGGCAAATGGAAATTTTCGAGGATGGCAAATTGATGGATGCTCTAAGAGCGAGCACGGCTTTTCCATCTCTGTTTACTCCTTATGAGGTCAACGGTAAATTATATGTCGATGGTGGTGTAGTAAACAATTACCCTATACAGCCACTTAAAGAAAAGGGTGTTGAGTTTATCATTGGCGTTGATGTTCAAGATTTTCTTTACAAAAAGAAGGATATCAATACGATATTAAAAGTACTGGAGCAAATCTCTTCATTTGCTAGTGCTCGGGAATTTGAAAAACAAAAAAAATATACGGACATTTTTATCAAGCCAAAATTTCTAGAAGCTGACATTATTTCATTTGATCTTTTTGATATCATAGTAAGCAGAGGAGAAAAAGCTGCTAGGGAAAAGCTAGAAGAACTGCGACAAATAGCTCAGGGAAATCCTTCAAGACCAATGAATAGCAAGCTCCATGACCCTATGCCATTAAAGAGCTTTTACGTGAAAAACATAGTGGTCAATGGAAATGAAAATATCAGTGAAAAGTACATAATCAGTAAGCTAAGGATTCAAAAAGAAGGTGTTTGTAGCATTAATCGTTTAAACCGTGGTATAGATCTGCTCTACGGGACTAGATATTTTGAAAATGTAAATCATACCATCACTCCTGCTGATACCGGCTATACCCTTCACATTAATCTAAAGGAAAAAAGCTTTCTTTCTCAATTCAGACTGGGACTTCATTATGACGATGATTTTAAAACCGCCTTATTATTGAATTATACCAATCGCAACTTTTTATTTAAAAAATCTCGATTGGTCATAGATGTAGTGGCAGGAATTAATCCCCGCTTATTTGCTAATTACTTCGTCGACCGTGGTTATATTCCGACCATGGGCTTAGAATTACGATCTAATCGTTTTGGATTCAAGTCATATCAGAACTTCGACTCTATTAATCGAAGGGTTTATACGGACTTTTCCGTTGATCTTTTCCTTCAGTCTACCATATACGATAGCTATGCTTTAGGAGCAGGTATCCAGTTGGAGCACGTTGATATACATCAGAACTCGAGTATATTCAATGTAGAAAACCTCAATAAGAGCTATATCAATTATTATGGTTATATAGACTTCGATTCTTTTGACAATGCCGATTATCCTCGCAAAGGCTTCAAGTTTTTCGGCCAATGGCGTATTATAGCCGAGCGACGCAAATTTGAGGAGTTTTTCGAGCCTTCATCGGTCATTGATGTAAAATATGACCAGGCTTCAAGTTTTACTCCATGGTTTTTTCTCAACTTTCAGTTAATGGGAGCTGCTACCCTAGGATCAGATCTAGATGACCCATATAAGATCTACTTGGGAAGCTTAGGCAGAAATTATATCAATTACATTTTACCTTTTATAGGCTATCGCTATATGGAGTTGATTGGACGCAATGCTCTTGTTGCCAGGGCAGATCTGCATTTTGAGATTGTAAATAACCATTACCTGATTGTGCGGGGAAATTTCGGAAAACTAGAACCCACATTAAATAGTCTCTTTAATTCCGATGTTTTACTGGATGGTTATTCTCTGGCATACAGTTACAATAGCCTCATAGGCCCTCTGGAATTGAATTTTATAAGTAGTACTAACCACTCTGAGGTATACGTCTATTTAAGCCTAGGCTTTTGGTTTTAGAACTTAACAAGTGAAGTGTGGTAAGCCATATCTTTATTACCTATTAAATTGCTATTCAAGATGGTCATTTATTCTGCCTTGTATTTAAAGACTTGTCGAAATTTGGAAGAATGACATTTTAAATGTATAATTTTGATTTTGAAAAACCCAGAAACATGAAAAATATTGATTATAAAATTCTTTTAATAGATGATGAGCGTGATGTACTCGAGTTTGTCAGCTATAACCTGAGAAAAAAAAACTACGAGGTTATTACTGCTTCTAATGGAGAAGAAGGCCTTAAGCTAGCCAAAAAGGAAAATCCTCATCTTATCCTTTTGGATATGATGATGCCTGGTATGGATGGGATTGAAACCTGTGATGAGATTCGAGACATTCCCGAATTAAAGGAAACCTTTATTGCCTTTTTGACTGCCCGGGGAGAAGATTACTCTCAAGTAGCCGGTTTTGATGCTGGAGCAGATGATTATATAATCAAGCCCATTAAACCCAAAGTATTGATTAGCCGAGTTAAAGCATTGCTGAGACGTTATGGTGAGTCTCAGAAATCGTCCATTGTTCGGACTTTTGGTAACCTTGCTATTGATCTCGATAAATACCAGGTTCGCTATAAAGATAAAAAGCTAGACTTACCTCGTAAAGAATTTGAATTACTATCCTTGCTTATCTCCAGACCTGGCAAAGTGTTCCATCGAGATGAAATACTGGATAAAGCATGGGGAAATGGGGCGATAGTTGGTGGTAGAACTATTGATGTACATATTAGAAAGCTCCGAGAAAAAACTGGAGATAAGTACATTAAAACTGTAAAAGGGGTAGGGTATAAGTTTGAAGCCTGAATACTGCCTTTCTTTTAATGCGTTTTGAAAGACCTAACATACTTGCCTCTAGTATATCCATAATACTTGGACTTCTGGTACTAGGTTTGACCATTCTAATTAATATTTTAACAAATTCTGATCTTAGCTGGGAAGCCATAACCCTGCTCGCGGCCTGGGCTGCGATAGCATCTTTTCTGCTGATCCGCTTTTCGGTTGATCAATTCATTTACAACAAAGTAAAGGCCATCTATAAGAGCATCCATGAATTTAAGGCCGACAATAATAATAATATAGACAGGAATGAAGCTGTTTCTAGCTTTAACCTGGATATGGCTATTCGGGAGGTGTCCGAATGGGCTGAACAAAGACGAAATGAAATTCAAGAATTAAAGGAAAGGGAAACGTTCAGAAGAGAGTTTATTGGCAATATTTCCCATGAATTAAAAACTCCAGTTTTTAACATGCAAGGATACTTATTGACGTTGTTGGATGGAGCCTTGAATGATCCGGAAATCAATTGCAAATACCTGAAAAGAGCTAACAAATCTGTAGATCGTATGATCGATATTATTGAGGACTTGGAAACGATCAGCGACTTAGAATCTAACAAACTAAAGCTTAATCTGACAAGCTTTGACATTGTTGACCTGACGAGCGAGATATTCGAATTACTGGAAGATAAGATCAGCAAACGTAAAATGAACCTCAAGCTCAAAAAAGATTATGATAAATCGATCGAAGTTTTTGCAGACAGAGATAAAATTGAACGGGTTATCTTTAACTTAATTATCAATGCCATCAAATACGGAAAAGATAAAGGAAAAGTAGAAGTTCACTTCTATGATATGCAGAACGATGTTCTAATAGAAGTCTCTGATAATGGCATTGGCATTCCCCAAGAAGACATTTCCCATATTTTCGAGCGTTTTTACCGGGTTGACAAAAGTCGCTCACGTAAAGCAGGTGGAACAGGTTTAGGGCTCTCTATTGCAAAGCACATATTGGAAACTCATAAGCAGAGCATTAAGGTAAAAAGCATTGAAAATGTCGGATCAACTTTCTCATTCATGCTCAAAAAGGGAAAATAAACTCCCCCAGCTCATCTTTTCTTCATCAAAATTTTCTGGAAGTCCTTTGTATCTTTTAGCTTGTACCAAATCTTGAGGAAAATCAAAGGCAGCTTGATTCTGACTGTAAAAGAGTCACTTTTCTCTTAGCCTTATCGGCTAGGTAGTGTTGTTCGGGCTGACTGAATGTTGGTATAAACATGACTTTTGCCTGTAGGTAATAATAATCCATTATTGAAGAATAGTCACTTCGGCTAATTGTCATTTCTGATGAAAAAATAACTTTCAATATTAAATATAGCTACATTAGGGTTCGGAATTATGATGGGGTTTTATTAGCTCCCTGTATCAAAGGCACAAGGTAAATTAGTTCTACTAAAAAATCGATCACTTTTTTTCTCGAGTATACTCCGCCGAGACTCCAGACCACTATAACGTCTCGATCTTCTTTCAAAAGAGCCTTTAGTTGTTTTTCCTCTTCATGTATTGCATTCAGTATTTAGGGAGTTTGTTTAAGGAGCATTCCCAAATGATTAGTGCTTTTGTCGAAGTGCTATTAGGAAGGCAAATCTAGAAAATTGAGATCGGGAAATTCGCTTTTAAAAAATGCTCGTCGCAATAAAAGTAAACTGAAAATGGGTCTGGCGCTTGAGCTATTTCCCGACTAAATCACTATTGAGCACAAGAGAGTTTTCTAATATTGGGTGAGTATATTGCCATTTCGGTATTTGAGAGCTTAAGTGTCTGGATCGAAAAATGCAAATTACATTCTCTTTCTCTTTTCTACAATCTCGTTGGCCTTAACCATGGCTTTTTTTAGCTTGTAATCTCTCCAGAGATTTTTGTAATACTTATTAATAAAGTCATCTAGCTTTCGAATCACAAAAACATTATAAGCTCCCTGTAATTTGCCTAAGCTTGATGGAGACCATGTACGCAGGCTCAAGGAGAAACTGCCGTCTATGTATCGTATATAGTGCCATATACCGCTGGGAATAAATAGTGTTTCTCCGTGTTTTAGCTCTGTTTGATAGCCATGAGCATATTTTAACGCAGGGTACTTATCGTGGTCAATGTCCAACAAATCCGCTATGCTATGGGTAGTAAAAGGCAGTTTATAAAGATATTGGCTTTGGCTTTGGCTAAACATAGTAATGCGCTTGATGCCCTTGAACTGGGTGATAAATACGTTGGAAAGATCAATATCATAGTGCAAACGCACATCACTACCAGCGCAGCCAAAAAATAAGTAAGGATGGTCTTTGAGGTAATTTTCCATGATTGGAGTATAACTAAAGTCTTCTTTGAGTTCAGGAACTAGCTTAAAAAGATTAAAGAGGAATATTCTTAAATCCGATTTCTGGTTATTTTCCAGCATATCTAGATATTCGCTAAAAGTAATTTCTTTAACCGAGGGCATTTCAATTTTAGTGGGCTCGTTATCTTGCCATCTACCGTAAAGTTTTACTTTCTGATGGCCTGCTTTTTTTCTCAAATAATCGTAAGTCCATTTTTGAACTGCCGGCCAATTTTTTGTATAATTCATTAGCTTGACGGGCTTTCTGGGCTTCACATATAATTCGTGAAAATCCTTTTGTTTAACATCCTCTACTACATCTATTGGATGAATTACCATATCACTATTTAATTTTATAAAATTATCATTTTCTAATTTCAGCCGCTCAAAATGATAAACAAACATTTTTAGGTTCTGTAAAAAAATGAAGAGCTTCGAAACTGCCTTCACGACCAATTCCACTGGATTTCATCCTGCCAAAGGGGGTGCGTAAGTCTCTTACTAGCCAGCAATTTATCCAAATTTTTCCACATTGTAAGTCTGCTGCTACACGATGTGCTTTATTCAAATTAGTTGTCCATATCATAGCTGCAAGGCCATATTGAGTGGAATTAGCCATCATAAGAACTTCTTCTTCGGAATCAAAAGGCGTTAAAGTTACTACAGGACCAAAAATCTCCTCCTTATTAGTTCGGCAATCGTAACTCAGACCCTCTATCACAGTAGGTTCTAAATAATAGCCATCTTTATAATCCCCTTCTAAAACAATCTGTTTACCACCATACAAAATGGTTTCCCCTTCTCTTTTGGCTAACTCAATATAATTCATTACCTTTTTAAGATGAGCTTCGGAAACCAAGGCCCCCATCCAGCTATTTTCATCTTCAGGAGGACATACAGTTAATTCTTTCATTCGTTTCAAAAAAGTATTTCTAAATTTTTGGAAAATGGGCCTTTCTATAAAAATGCGGCTTCCACAAAGGCATATTTGACCTTGGTTGGTGAAGGTTGCTGTAACAGCTGTTTTGACAGCTTTTTCAAACTCGCAATCCGCAAAAACAAGATTGGGGTTCTTACCCCCTAGTTCCAACGAAAGCTTTTTAAACATCGGTGCCGCTGTTTGTATTAGATGCTTACCCGTTTTAGTTCCTCCAGTAAAAGAAATAGCTTTTATTTCTCTGTGATTTACTATGGCCTGACCAGATTTTAGTCCTAAACCATGGATTATGTTCAATACCCCAGGAGACATGTCAGCTTCTATACATATTTCAGAAAGTAAATAGGCCGTCATAGGCGTTACCTCTGATGGTTTAGCCACCACGCAATTGCCAGTTGCCAGAGCCGGAGCTATTTTCCAAGTGAAAAGATAGAGTGGTAAATTCCAGGGTGAAATGCACCCAACTACTCCCATGGGTTGGCGTAAGGTGTAGTTAAATCCCCGTTTACCCATATTGTGGAAGGTGTCCTCTTCGTGTAAAATAGCCGTAGCAAAGAAGGCAAAGTTATCGCGAGACCTGGGAATGTCTACTTGAGTAGCAAGCTTTATCGGTTTTCCATTATCAATACTTTCGGCTTGAGCCAGTGTATTTAGCTTTTGGTCTATCAGCTTTGAAACTCTTTTCATTACTGTTGACCGCTCTTTGGCACTCATTTCCGACCACAACGGAAAAGCTTTTTGAGCAGCTTCTACTGCTTTTTGAACATCGTTCTCATCGGAATCTGGAATTAAAGAATAAACTTTACCAATAGAAGGGTTTATGTTATCTAAATAGGTTCTGCTCTCAGGGGAAACTAGCTGGCCATTGATATAATTTTTTAAAGTCTTCATAGTAATTACAGTACTGGTGTTCTTCCGCCATCTACTGGAATGTTTATTCCACTGATATATGCTGCAGCCGGGCTGGCCAAAAAAGCAATAGCATTAGCTATTTCCTGAGGCTGGGCAAAGCGATTCAAAGGTATTTCATCTGTCATAGCTTTGGATACTTCTTCTTCCTTTTTTCCGCTTTTCTGCGCCTTATTAAAGATGATGCCCTTAAGACGATTTGTTTCAGTAGCCCCTGGCAAAACATTGTTTACTGTGATTCCAAACCGCCCTAATTCGTTGGCTAAAGTTTTACTCCAGTTGGCTACTGCGCCGCGAATGGTATTACTCACTCCGAGGTTAGGTAAGGGGGTCTTTGCCGAAGTGGAAATTACATTGATGATTCTACCATAGCTGGACTGCTTTATACCTTCCAAGCAGAGCTTTACCAGTAATTGACTACAAAGCAAATGTCTTCTAAATGCGGCTGTGTATTCTTCTAAGTCAGCTTTATGTGCTGGCCCGACTGGAGGCCCGCCCGTATTATTAACCAATATATTTATAGTGTTACCTTTGTTCAAATAGGAACTCATTACACTTTCTAGATTGATGGGGTCATCAAAATCGGCTGCTAAATAGCAATGTTTTTGATTATGAAGAGTAGATAACAGGGTCTTTACCTCTTTTAGTTTTTCGACAGTACGGGCTAATAGAATTATTTCGGCTCCCATTCTGGACAGTTCTTTAGCAGTTGCCTTTCCTATCCCGTCCGAGCTACCACAGACTAAAGCTCTTTTTCCGCTTAAATTAAGGTTCATATCACTAGTTAGTTGTGTCTGATTCTATTCGGCTATCCCGTAAGCGTATAATTCGTTTAGCATGTTGGGCTATATCTGCTTCGTGAGTTATCAAAATTACGGTATTTCCGTTGTTTTGTATTTCATTGAAGAGAGTCATAATCTGTGCAGAAACTTTAGAATCTAAGTTACCCGTTGGCTCATCTGCCAGGATAATAGAAGGTCGGCTAGCTAGAGCTCGTGCTATGGCTACTCTTTGCTGCTGCCCTCCCGATAATTGATTGGGTAAATGGTGCATGCGATCGACCAAATCAATCTGTTTCAACACTTCAGCAGCCCTTTCCTTTCTGTTTTTACTCTTATATCGGCATATACCAGAAGGTAACATCACATTTTCCAGAGCAGCAGAACGGGGTAAAAGATTAAATGTTTGAAACACAAAACCAATCTCTTTATTCCTAACTTCAGCAAGCTCGTTATCCCTAAGTTTACTTATCATTTTTTTGATGAAGCCGATATTCTCCTGAAGTAGGGGTATCCAAGCAACCCATTAAGTTCATCAAGGTGGATTTTCCGCTCCCTGAAGGCCCCATCAGGGCTACATATTCATTTTTACTAACGCTAAGAGAAATCCCTTTCAATGTCTTGACAACTTGATTTCCCAATAAGGAAAGTTTTGGCTATATTACGCAACTCTATTACGTTTGCCATAATTGACGCTTAGATTAACAAATTAATTAGGTCGACTCTGATTAATTTTTGTTTAATCAAAATAAGGCTAAGTCAGAAACTTACCCTCCGGAAACAGCTAATATAGAAAATCGGGATTATTGTTAATTGCTATTCTTAATTTTATTGTATTTCATTGATCTTCTTGTTGAATTTTTCTACATTTGCATCCAAGCAAGTCAATCTTTTTTAATTAGCTTTTAAAGAAATACACGTTTATGAAAACGGTATGCAACTTTATTTTGGGGCTTTTTCTGGTGACACTTTCTGTACAGCTTGGCCCTGCACAAGACATTTCTATCGGCCCTCGAGTAAGTCTCAATCTGGCTCGCCAGCTAGGTGATGTTGTGCAAGGTGATGTCATGCAATTTATACAACATAATTTTGCTCCCGAGCAAGAAATAGATGTCAAAAATCAACTTTTCACTGGCCTTCAAGGAGGGGGTGTTGTTCTCGTTGGTCTTGCTGATAATTTTGCGCTACAGTCCGGATTGCTTTACTCTCTGCAAGGTGGGAATGAGGGAGTTGAGCTTGAGATAAGAGTTGAGAGGGAGCATAATATTGATGTTGTACCGTTGGTATACATAGGAACTTATACTCAGGGTTATTTTAAGGTGCCTATATTGGGTAAGCTCTATTTTGAGGAGGTGGGAAAAAGCTTTAATATACAGATGGGCGTGGAGATAAGCTTCTTGCTACATGCCAAAACAGAGGTGGAAGTTAGATTAAAGAAACCGGAATTCGGTAATCTCTCAACCGAAGAAATAAAGCAAATAAATAATGAGTTTGGTTATAATAAGTCTTCAACTAAGACGGACATGTATACTAACAACTTTGGTGCCATTTTCGGTGTAGGTTATGACTTTGGTTCTGGCCTTGCGATAGACCTTCGCTATAATTTGAGTTTCACAAATCTGATAGATAAGGATGAGTTTGAAGAGGAAATTGGAAAGGAACTTAGTAGTAAGGAGCTTAGTAGTAAGGAGCTTAGTAGTTTCTTGAATATAGGGGATAACATTAGAAGTGCTGTATTGTCTGTTTCTGTGACTTACCTGTTTGATTTAAGATAGTGGGTTTTTTCGTGCTATCGAAGGTCGGAGTAGTTTTTCATAGCTTATTGAATTTTTACGATAATTAATCGTGTCCTTTATTAATTAGGATACAAAGGAAGGTTGTTCCTAAAATAGAGGAATGACCCTAAAAATGTTTTTCTTTCATTAATTCGAAATTCTTCAATTGTTCACCTGTGAAAAGTATGAGAATTATATACAATTCTAGCCAAAACTTTTTAAAAGCCGATTTCTAATTAACATCGATTTTTATCAGTGACATGATTTATCTTTTATATCATATCCCAAAAAGTTATGCTTACTCAGTTTACAGGCTTCTATTAGAGAAAAACTGCCTAGAGCGGGATCGAGTATCGCATCACCACTATTGGAAACCGCAACGATCAATTCATCTTGCAGGTCAATCGGCTTTTCATGCGTATGACTATTGCGTTTAACTTTCTCTTGCCACACATCAGGGATATTATGACCCTTCTAAACTCCTTCAATTTGATTTATAAAATTTTGCGTAACAATGCCCATTTGGATATATAGAAATAATTTTGTATATTTGTGCGATTAATAAAAACATAGAATTAAAATGAACATAACAGAAATGTACAAAATATTCTCTACAGAAGAATCTTGTATAGCGTATTTAGAAAAGATAAGATGGGGTAAGGAATATCTTCTATATGCCCTTATTGTGGAAGTGAACATAAGACGGGTAAAAAGCAAAAAGATAATTTAGATAGGTGTGTGCTAGTTGCCATCATATACTTTCATGTACGCATAAATGCAATCTTTCAGAGGACAGATACCCTTGCAAAAATGATTTTTAGCTTTGTCTCTTCTACTAAGGGCAAAAACAAGAAATGTCTTCTTATCAATTGGCTCGTGCTTGTGGCCTTGCACAACCTGCTTGGTATATTATGCAAAGAATACGTAAGGCAATGAGGGGCAAAGAAAATACTTTATTACAAGGAATTATAGAAATGGACGAGACCTATTGTAGGTGGCAAGCCACGTCAAAGATAATATTAGAAAGACTGAATATGAAAAGGACTCTTTCAATAAAAGGGGTCGGGAAAGTGAAAAGACTCCTGTTCTAGGAATGGTAGAGAGAAAGGGGTCTGTACATGCTGAAAAGACAGATAACCCTAATAAATATGAAATTGATAAAGATGATAGGGGCGAATATAGATTGGAGGCAAAGTACCCTTATAACAGAAGAAAACCCGTCCTACAAGAGTATAGGCGATTATATGTATCATAAAATCATTAAGCATAAAGAAAGATTTTGCAATGACGATATTCCATACCAATACAATATGAGGGGTTCTGGTCTATTGTAAAAAGAGGGATTTATGGTATTTATCAACATGTAAGCACTAAATATTTAGATGGTTATCTTAATTGAGTTTGCTTACAAGTATAATTAAGTAGGAATATTTGTAAAAATCAAATGTTCTTTAACACTTTAAACAAGATGGTCTTATGCTAAATTCTATAGATAATTTAGTTACACAAAATCTTAATCGAAACCTACTTTATAGGTCAGATTGTTAAGGAGGCCATGTAAAAGCTCCTAGATCAGGGCATCGAAGTATATCTGATTTACTTAGACCCGTCTTTTAATTCCAATCGTGTTTATAATATGATCTACGGAGGTGAAGGGAAGACTGCCCAGTAAATCCCTTAATCCGCTAACAAAGAATTACACTCTTAGGTATCTAAATGAATATTATTACGAAAAAATCTTTAGATATTTTAGATATAAGGTTGTAAGTTTAAAAATTTAGTTATAAGTTTGCAATCTCAAATTAATTTTGAGAAAGAGTTCTTAATAAAATTATTGTAAAGAAAGAAGGTAAGTGAAAACCTCATCCTTTGAGCTTTTATAAAGTTGAAACAATCTTACAATGGAGAGTTTGATCCTGGCTCAGGATGAACGCTAGCGACGGGCTTGACACATGCAAGTCGAACGGTAACAGGTCCTTCGGGATGCTGACGAGTGGCGTACGGGTGCGTAACGCGTATGCAATCTACCTCTATCTGGAGGATAACCCGAAGAAATTCGGATTAATATTCCATAATACCTCAATTCCGTTATGTTATTGAGATTAAAGCTTTTAGTGGATAGAGATGAGCATGCGTCCTATTAGCTAGTTGGTGAGGTAACGACTCATCAAGGCAATGATAGGTAGGGGGCCTGAGAGGGTAATCCCCCACACTGGTACTGAGATACGGACCAGACTCCTACGGGAGGCAGCAGTGAGGAATATTGGTCAATGGACGAAAGTCTGAACCAGCCATGTCGCGTGCAGGATGAATGCCCTATGGGTTGTAAACTGCTTTTGTATGGGAATAAACCCTTTTACGTGTAAAAGGCTGAAGGTACTGTACGAATAAGGATCGGCTAACTCCGTGCCAGCAGCCGCGGTAATACGGAGGATCCAAGTGTTATCCGGATTCATTGGGTTTAAAGGGTCCGCAGGCGGGATATTAAGTTAATGGTGAAAGCCTACAGCTCAACTGTAGAACGGCCATTGATACTGGTATTCTTGAGTATAGTTGAGGTGGGCGGAATGTGTCATGTAGCGGTGAAATGCATAGATATGACATGGAACACCTATTGCGAAGGCAGCTCACTAAACCATTACTGACGCTGAGGGACGAAAGCGTAGGGAGCAAACAGGATTAGATACCCTGGTAGTCTGCGCTGTAAACGATGATCACTCGCTATTGGCGACATATTGTCAGTGGCCAAGCGAAAGCATTAAGTGATCCACCTGGGGAGTACGCCGGCAACGGTGAAACTCAAAGGAATTGACGGGGGCCCGCACAAGTGGTGGAGCATGTGGTTTAATTCGATGATACGCGAGGAACCTTACCTGGGCTTAAATGCAGAACGACAGATTGGGAAACCAGTCCTTCCTTTCTTCGGACGGTCTGCAAGGTATTGCATGGTTGTCGTCAGCTCGTGCCGTGAGGTGTCGGGTTAAGTCCTAATAACGAGCGCAACCCCTATCTGTTAGTTGCCAGCGGTTCGGCCGGGGACTCTAAAGAAACTGCCCGCGTAAGCGGTGAGGAAGGTGGGGATGACGTCAAATCATCACGATCCTTATGTCCAGGGCTACACACGTGCTACAATGGTGTTGACAGAGGGCAGCTACATTGCAAAATGATGCTAATCCTTAAACAATATCTCAGTTCGGATTGGAGTCTGCAATTCGACTCCATGAAGTTGGAATCGCTAGTAATCGCGCATCAGCCATGGCGCGGTGAATACGTTCTCGGGCCTTGTACACACCGCCCGTCAAGCCATGGAAGCCGGGGGTACTTGAAATCGGTAACTGCAAAGAACTGCTTAGGGTAAAACTGGTAACTGGGGCTAAGTCGTAACAAGGTAGCTGTACCGGAAGGTGCGGCTGGAATACCTCTTTTTAGAGAATCAAAGCTAAATTGATGAGTATCACTCCTTCTTTCTTTACGTGAAACATGCTTTTTTGAAGTCTCGTACAGATGAAGTGAGTCCCGTAGCTCAGTTGGTTAGAGCACTACACTGATAATGTAGAGGCCCGCAGTTCAAGTCTGCGCGGGACTACCGAAAAAGGGGAATTAGCTCAGGTTGGCCAGAGCGCCTGCTTTGCACGCAGGAGGTCATCGGTTCAACTCCGATATTCTCCACCATAAACAAAATATTTAAAATTTTCAACTAATTATGTGGAAAATTTGTAAGTTTTTATTATTTACTATTATTTTTTCTGCGTGTAGCAGAGAAGAGATACAGGGATTACACAGTAGTTTCAGTTTTTGTAAAGTAATTACCCCACATGAAAAAGTAAATGTTTATGTAAGCTCTATGGATGTTGACTTTGATATGTGGTATGGTTATAACAATATGATTAACGATGCTAGTTATGCCCTTATGATTAGCTCCGACAAACAAAATCACGATAGTATGCTCTCGGTTTTAAAGTCATATTATTTTTATTTGATTGATGATATTGATGTTAATCTTAATGGAACAGATAACAAATTAGTAAATTTAGTTCTCTATAGCAATGTACATCTTAAGGAAAGTGAGGGCTTACAAAAGGATAACATTGAAGACTTTTTATTATACTTCAAAAGTGATAGTAAACTATTTACTAGGGTATATAAACGCTTGTCTAATCGTTTAACTTTAATAGAAGAACTGAATGGTCAATCCAAATATATTACTACAAATGATTACCATATGTATAATAATAATGTTGTTTCTAAGTTGATTACATTATTATCAGACTCAGAGGGCGAAGAAATTTTGTATAATCAGAATTTTTCAGAATCGAGAAAGATGATTAATTTTATTTATGAGGATATGGACTCATAAAGTTGTAAGTTGATTGAGGGATGAGTTTTTAATTCATACTCCTGTTTATATGTCTTACGAGTTATTGAAAGACATTAAGCAATACGAGTTCTTTGACATATTGAGAAGAGAGCAAATACATATAAAATAGTCTTTAAATACAATTTCATTAAGAAAGTAATTAAGGGCGCATGGTGGATGCCTTGGCTTTCAGAGGCGATGAAGGACGTGACAAGCTGCGATAAGCTTCGGGGAGATGCACATAATCTTTGATCCGAAGATTTCCGAATGGGGTAACCCACTATACTGAAGGTATAGTACCAATTGGAGCAAACCCAGGGAACTGAAACATCTAAGTACCTGGAGGAAGAGAAAACAATAGTGATTCCCTGAGTAGTGGCGAGCGAAAAGGGAATAGCCCAAACCAGTAAAGTTTCGGCTTTACTGGGGTTGTAGGACTGCAATATGGAATGTTCAACAAAGGAGAATTATCTGGAAAGTTAAGCCATAGTAAGGTGATAGTCCTGTATCCGTAAGTTCGAATTAATTCCTAGTAGTATCCTGAGTAACGCGAGACACGTGAAATCTTGTGTGAATCTGCCAGAACCATCTGGTAAGGCTAAATACTCCTGAAAGACCGATAGTGAACTAGTACCGTGAGGGAAAGGTGGAAAGTACCCTGAACAAGGGAGTGAAATAGTACCTGAAACCGTGCGCTTACAAGCAGTTGGAGTCCTTCGGGATGACAGCGTACCTTTTGCATAATGGGCCTACAAGTTACTCTTCATTAGCAAGGTTAAAGATCTCAGGTCTGTAGCCGAAGCGAAAGCAAGTCTGAATAAGGCGTTTAGTTAGTGGAGGTAGACGCGAAACCCGGTGATCTACCCATGACCAGGTTGAAGCTCTGGTAACACAGAGTGGAGGACCGAACCAGTAGACGTTGAAAAGTCTTTGGATGAGTTGTGGGTAGGAGTGAAAGGCTAATCAAACTGGGAAATAGCTCGTACTCCCCGAAATGCATTTAGGTGCAGCCTCGGTTTTAGTTTACTAGAGGTAGAGCGACTGGTTGGATGCGGGGGCTTCACCGTCTACCAAATCCTGTCAAACTCCGAATACTAGTAAATATAATCGGGAGTGAGGGCATGGATGCTAAGGTCCTTGTCCGAGAGGGAAAGAACCCAGACCATTTGCTAAGGCCCCCAAATGTATGCTAAGTTGATCAAACGTAGTCTGATTGCTTTAACAGCTAGGATGTTGGCTTGGAAGCAGCCATTCATTTAAAGAGTGCGTAACAGCTCATTAGTCGAGCGATCAGGCATGGATAATAATCGGGCATTAAGCATACTGCCGAAGCAATGGATTCGAAAGAATGATAGGGGAGCATTCTAAGTGCGTCTAAGGCGTACTGTGAGGTATGTTGGAGCGCTTAGAAAAGAAAATGTAGGCATAAGTAACGATAAAGCAGGCGAGAAACCTGCTCACCGATAGACTAAGGTTTCCTGAACAACGCTAATCGATTTAGGGTTAGTCGGGGCCTAAGGCAAACCCGAATGGGGTAGCCGATGGATAACTGGTTAATATTCCAGTACTTGTATTTACTGCGATGGGGTGACGAAGTAGTGAAAGCCCTCCGTATTGACGGAATAATGCGGTGAAGCCTGTAGGTATAGGAGTAGTAGGAAAATCCGCTACACCTGCTGAAGGTGATAGTACTCTGATTCTTCGGATGACGAGATATGGGCCTAATCAGACTTCCAAGAAAAACCTCTAAGCTATAGGTAAATACAACCCGTACCGCAAACCAACACAGGTAGTCAAGGAGAGAATCCTAAGGTGCTCGAGTGATTCATGGCTAAGGAACTAGGCAAAATGGCCTCGTAACTTCGGGAGAAGAGGCGCCTACTTAAGTAGGTTGCAATGAAAAGGCCCAGCCGACTGTTTATCAAAAACACAAGACTCTGCTAAATCGAAAGATGATGTATAGGGTCTGACACCTGCCCGGTACTGGAAGGTTAAGAGGAGATGTTAGCTTTGCAAAGCATTGAATTGAAGCCCCAGTAAACGGCGGCCGTAACTATAACGGTCCTAAGGTAGCGAAATTCCTTGTCGGGTAAGTTCCGACCTGCACGAATGGTGTAACGATCTGGGCACTGTCTCGGCCATGAGCTCGGTGAAATTGTAGTCTCGGTGAAGATGCCGAGTATCCGCAATGGGACGAAAAGACCCCGTGAACCTTCACTATAGCTTAGTATTGACCTCGGATATACAATGTGTAGGATAGGTGGGAGACTTTGAAGCAACCTCGCTAGGGGCTGTGAAGTCATCCTTGAAATACCACCCTTTGTTTATTTGAAGCCTAACCCTGAAAAGGGGACAGTGCTTGGTGGGTAGTTTGACTGGGGTGGTCGCCTCCAAAAGAGTAACGGAGGCTTCTAAAGGTGCCCTCAGCACGCTTGGTAACCGTGCATAGAGTGCAATGGCATAAGGGCGCTTGACTGTGAGACTTACGAGTCGAGCAGGTGCGAAAGCAGAGCATAGTGATCCGGTGGTTCCGTATGGAAGGGCCATCGCTCAAAGGATAAAAGGTACTCCGGGGATAACAGGCTGATCTCCCCCAAGAGCTCATATCGACGGGGAGGTTTGGCACCTCGATGTCGGCTCGTCACATCCTGGGGCTGCAGAAGGTCCCAAGGGTTGGGCTGTTCGCCCATTAAAGTGGCACGCGAGCTGGGTTCAGAACGTCGCGAGACAGTTCGGTCTCTATCTATTGCGGACGTTAGAAATTTGAGGGGGGCTGACTCTAGTACGAGAGGACCGAGTCAGACAGACCTCTAGTGTACCTGTTGTGGTGCCAACTGCATGCAGGGTAGCTATGTCTGGAAGGGATAAACGCTGAAAGCATATAAGCATGAAACCCACCCCAAGATGAGATTTCTTTTAAGGGTTGTTCGAGATGAGAACGTCGATAGGCTACAGGTGTAAAGGCGGTAACGTCAAAGCCAAGTAGTACTAATTACCCGTTAGCTTTCTAATGAGAAGATTAGAATTTATGTATTTGCTTTCTCTTAATGTAGTTCTCTTCATTAAAGATTTATGGTGATTATTGCAGTGGGGGTCACCTCTTTCCATTCCGAACAGAGTAGTTAAGCCCGCTAGCGCAGATGGTACTGGAGTAACATTCGGGAGAGTATGTCGTTGCCAATTTTTAAAAGCCCTCTTAATTAAATTTAATTATAGAGGGCTTTTTTATTTTATAGTCGATCACCGATCATCTAAATGAGAGTTTTTCGAGTCTGTTCATCTTTAATTCCAGATATAGTTCTCATTTCTGGTATCAAAACCCAGTAGATATATTAAAGTGGATATTAGTGTGATTGGTTTTGGGTGTACCTTAGCTTAAACTAAGTCAATGACCACCTTCTTCATCCAAATTATATAGTGCTTCTTTAGAGATTATCTATCAGATGATATATTGAATTCCCCATTCACACTCTTTAAGCTGATATCCTTTCCACGAATTGCTCGCGAAATGAGTCATGTTTTAGGTTTAATGCATACCCATGAAGTTTGGGTTGTTGAGCCACCAATGCGAGTGTAACTTTTTCTATCTTTGGAAGACGATAACACTTCAATATTTAGCCAAAAACTTTAATTGTCAAGATTGTCTGGAATTTGTGGAGAAATGGCTGACAAAGTGCTATCAACTAGCAAAAGATGTAAAGATATTCTCGCCTAAATATCCTGTTGGACAAGAATTAAGGATTGGTAGCAAGTGGTATGCACTGATATTCTTAAGGCCTATGAGAAATACCGTATAAACGACCATATTGAATGGGAAGATGTATTGAGTAGTCCAATTTCTTATTTATCCAATGAGAAAGCAGTTTTATAGCTCTCGTTTCAAGGCCTTGTGGCTTATTATGATCTTAAAATATTTATCAAGCATTATACTAACGGCTTGGCTTTTTAGCCAGTGCCAAACTTCTCATGCTCTCCAAAGTAAGCTGAAAAGTATGGACAGTCTGCAAATCACCTTAGATCTTATTGAAAGCAGCTTGAATACTTTTAACTACGAAGAGATCAGTAAGGAATATGAAGATATAAACTATAAATACCATTATCTGCTGGACAACTATCCCAATAAAAACAATCCTGAATTCTGGATCAACCACATGAATTATATGCATAGAGTGAAAAAAGCATTTGGTCGGTATGTGAAATCTTATCCAAAAATAAAGGAACAATTGAGTTATGGTCGTAATCAATTACAAACTCTTAAAAACAGTATAATTGATAAAAAGCTAACCGATGAAGAAGTGGAGAAGTATCTAAATGATGAAAAGACCGCTGTGAATGATCTCAGCATGAAAGTAAGCCGTTTTAAACCAGAGATTGAAAATTCAAATATAATTTGGGATTCTATTTCCGATGACATCAATGCAATATTTCAATCTTTAGATCCCGTTTCACAACATTAGCAACAGCTTTTCGTTAATTATCTTGTCCCGAATCAAAAAAATGCTAAATGAACAAGCGTTATTGTATTATCTTACTTCTTTTAGCACTGAATACTCTGAATGCTGTTAAGGTACAGGCACAAAACAAATTATTACTGGCCGAGCAATATTACAGCCGGGGAGAATACCAAAAAGCACTGAGCTATCTTGAAAATAAAAGTCAGTTTAAGAGCAGTAATAAAGCTTACAAGATCATCTTTAACAGTTATCTCGCTTTAGAAGACTACAAAGAAGTTGAGAATTTTGTAGAACATGCCATAAGAGATTACAGAGTTACCAGACCCGATTACTATGCTGATTTAGTCTACGTTTACTTGCTTCAAAATGAAGTTGAAGCTGCCGATAAGACGGTTGAAAATGCTAAAAAAATAGTGAGCAAAAATCCTGTAATGGCATACAATTTTGCCAACTCTTTTCAAAAAAGAGGATATACCCGAATAGCTCTGGAGATGTATGAACTGGCAGAATCCCGTATGCCCGATTTGAATTATGACTATCAGAAAGCTTTGCTTTACGGTGAAATTGGCGATATAAGAAACATGTACGCTACTTACGTAAAGATGGTCGAAAGAAGTCCTAACTATCTCAATACTGTTGAGCAGCTACTGTCACGTGCTCTTTGTGAAGAGGTGACCTTAGGAAACTCTGATTACCTTAAACGACTGATTATTGAGAAGATACAACTAGGTGGTCCACAAACCCTTAATGAGCTTTTAGTTTTTATATACATCCAAGAAAAGAACTTTAAAGGAGCTTTTACCCAGTTAAAGGCGCTGGATAAGAGAAACCCCACCAATAAATCAGAAATATCCCGCCTTGGAAAGATGGCTATGAACAACGAAAAGTTTGAATTGGCTCAACGTATATTTGACTATATAATAGAAGCTAAACCTAATAATTCATATTATGAAGGTGCCTTGATTGAAAAACTAAGAAGTCAGAAGCTGAAATTGAAAACAGAAGATTCAGACAATAAAAATGCCTGGCGCAAATTGCAAAAGAATTATTTGGCATTGAAAAAACAGCTTAATGGAATGCCTGAATTGGGACAGCTCAACATTGAGTTGGCTCACTTAACTGCTTTTCGACTGGACGATACCGATTCAGCAATAAGTATTTTAAAGAATACTATTGAAACGGGTTTTATAAGTGAAAAGGACCGGGCACGCGCTAAAATAGAATTAGGAGATATCCTTTTATACGAAGGTAATCGATGGGATGCCATTCTTTACTATGCCCAGGCTGAAAAAGCCTTTGAGCAATCACCTATCGGCCAAGAAGCTAAATTTAAAAGAGCTAAATCAGCTTATTACATAGGTGATTTTCAATGGGCACAGGGAGTTTTCAATGTTCTCAAAGCTTCTACCTCTAAATTAATAGCTAATGATGCAATGCAATATTCTCTGCTAATCAATGATAATATTGCTTTAGATACTACTGCAGATGCCATGATTCTCTATGCCAAAGCAGACTTGTTGAACTATCAGGATAAAAGCGATTCCTCTCTGCAAATATTAACTACTCTGCAACAACGTTTTCCAGGTCATAGTATACAGGATGAGGTGTTATTACTTCGCTCGGAAATATTAATTAAAAATAAGAGGTACAAAGAGGCGGCCTTGGAGCTGAAAAACATCATCGATAATTTCGGTAATGGAATCTTAGCGGACAACGCACTGTATCGTTTAGCCCAACTTTATGGTAATCAGATCAATAAAAAGGAAGAAGCAAAAGGTCTTTACCAAAAGTTATTTACAGAACATCCCGATAGCTTTTTTGCTTCGGATTCCCGCAAAAACTTCAGGGAACTAAGAGGCGATATCTTGAATTAAAAAATGGATAAACAATATCATTTTTGAAAAGATAAAACTCTGCTGAATGTTTGGCATTTCTAATTTCTTAGCATAACGTTTGGCTTTTCTTCTGAATCTTGACAAAAAACTTTAAAACAAGCTAATTACATCTTTTCTGCAGTATTAGATTTGGACTTTTGACTTAATGGGTTTATCCTCTGATATCAATTTACCATAGGGTTTCCAATAGCCTATCATGACCGTATTCATCTATTTTTAATTCTACCGTGTAACGATATCTGCAATTCTTATATTTATAGCGCTGTACACCCTTAATTTTTCCATCTTTAAGTAGTTTTCTTAACTTTTATTATTTATAACATTTTATGTTTTTTTGACTAAAAAACATAAAATGTTATAAATAATAATGCCCGAAAATTTACAAAATTATGTGTTAAAAAGCTCTAATTTAAAATATCTCCAATCTTTCACATTGAGATAACTACAAATGCTGTTCTGCGGTTACGTGCCCTACCTTCTTTAGTATTATTATCTGCTATGGGTTTAGTTTCACCATATCCATGGTGGGAAAGCATAGAGCTTTTGATGCCATTTTGTATCATATAATCATATACTGCTTTAGCTCTATTTCTGGATAAGATCAAATTACTGGAAGCATTTCCAACATTATCGGTGTGCCCCCGAATATCGACTTTTAGATTAGGGGTTTCTTTCAGGAAAGCCATAAATTCTCCTATAATATTTTTTGCTACTTCATCCAATTCATAAGAATTAATATAAAAGTTAACATCGTTTAATCGATATTCTTCCCCTAGCTTCAGTTCTGCTATTTTCAAGCCAGCTTTAATTATTGGACTTTTTAATGTTTCTTCACCCTCTATGTATTTAGACAAAAACGCAACATTTTTCTTTTTTACAGTTATTATTAAATCTTCTTTAGGATTTAGTTTAACCACTCCTGCATACCAGCCTGTTTCTTTATCTACTTTAATATTAGTTAGTTCTTTTGTTTTCAGGTTTTTTATTTCCAGAAGGGCTTCTCTAACCGGATTATTTTCCTCATCTATCAATTCGCCAGTTATAAGAACAACTTTCTCTGGACGAGCTTCTTCCGGTAAGCTGAATTGATACAAATCCCAACCTGTTTTTTGTCGTAATTTATTGGAGGTGAAATAAGCAGTTTTACCGTCTAGACTCACAAAGAGTCCCAGTTCATCATCATCTGAATTTACTGGGTAGCCGATGTTCTGAGGCTTATTCCAAGCTGTATCAGTAAGCTTAGCAAAGAAAATATCAAAACCGCCTAAACCCATATGTCCATTAGAAGTGAAATACAATGTCTGATTATCGCTATGAATAAAGGGCGATTTTTCATCATCTTTGGTATTAATGATCGTTCCCAAACTACTGGGTCTGCTCCAGCTACCGTCTTCTAATCTTATGCTTCTATAAATATCCGATCCGCCTATCCCATCTTTTCTGTTACTAGCAAAATAGAGGGCATCCCCATTTGCTGAAACCGAAGCCTGCGACTCCCAGCTATCCCTTCTATTAATATGGTCTCCCACGTTTTGAGGCGTAATCCAATATCCATATTCATCTTTTTCCGAATAGTAGATATCACAATTTTTATACCCATTTAAATCCTCACAGATTGTAAAATAGAGTTCTGTATTATCTGCAGTAATCGATGGCCCCCCTTCATTGTAGTTTTGATTAAAAGGCGAGGGCATAGGTGATCCTTTTTGAAAAATTCCATGTGCTTGCCGGTGAGCTATAGAAAATTCTTCCACCAACCTTGCTTTGGCAGTTGGCCCGTCCATGGGATTTATCTTTTTAGACCTGCGGGTAAAAAATATCAGTTGCTGATTCGGGGAAATAGTAGCCAAATATTCATCGTCTTTAGTAGATATGTAGTTTACTATTTTAGGATCAAAAGGAACTGGGTTTGCCAATAAGCTTTTCAACAACTCTGCTTCATTTAGAGCATCTTTTACCTCCTTGTCATACCTTTTCTCGCGATCTGGATTATTCAAAAAGGAATTAAATAGAGCAATAGCTTTATCTCTCTTTCCATTTTCCAACAATATACTCCCCAGAAAGTAATTAAGTTCAGGCTTATAATTGGGGCATACTTCTAAAAGCTTCAGCCAAAGGGTTTCTGCTTGAGTAAGTTTCAAAGTTTTAACAGACAGATCTCCATAGAGATAAAGTGCATCGGCATAGTTTTCATCCAGCTTAATTGCCTTTTTAAGATACTGCATGGACTCTCTAAAATTACCAGTTTTCCATGCTTTCAGTACTCGGGGTAGTTGTTTTCGAGCCAGTTCATCTACATTTTGTTCGCAATAACCCAATTCCGGCTGTGCAAAACTATTGACAGTAAAAAGTATAATAGGCACTAAAGGAAACTTTACTCGCATAAGTCTATTTTGCCGATAAGCCGTATATCGATAGATCAAGCCTGAAAAATTATCTCCTGAGAAAATCTGGAGTAGTTCAGTTGTTATACTTTAGCTGTTTACTTTTCTTTTCCCTGGCCTCTTTCACCAATTGCTCTTTTTTCTTCCTAGTCCTATTGTACTTTTGCTAAACCCTTTGGTCAGCTTGCTGCTCTACTCTTTTTGCCGATATATCAGAATGATTCAATTTATTACTTGATCATGTTGCTCTTTTTCAATATCAGACATTTGCCTCGCGACTAAGGAATATATCTGATTGTCATCCGTTGAGACACCAACTCTGGCAATACTGATCATAAGATCGTCTAATTCTAAGCTGCCATTGTAAATCATGGACACTAGTATTAATATTTTCCATGCCGACAGGTAAATCTAGGTACTTAAAAGAAATGTCAGCTAGTCTATTTAAAAGTAAAGAGTGGGTACTCCTTCCTTTGAGTTTGAACATTGTAAGTGCTCATTGCTTTGCCTTCTATCACAATGGAACCACTGGTTTCCACTTTTTCAAAATCATGAGTATAAATAGCGCGCGCCAATGATAGTATACTTTTGAATTTAGTTTCCAGTTTCTTAAACTTAAAGTCCATATTGATATCATCTCCTGGAAAGTCTATCAAGCCGGTAAAAACTAACTTGGATCATTCAGGCTTATTTCATTATCCCCAAAGATAAACTTAGATTCTGGCTGGTTAAACTCAAAATCTATCTTTGGCATTTACGTCCACTTTGCTGAAGTAATTGATTCCAGAATTTTCGATCGTCAATTCTGCAATAGAAACGAGTTTGGGCTTGAAAGGTTTACTATATCCCAGCTTAAGTCACCTTTGCCATTATAATCGAGGTCTTTGATTCTTGCCCTTATGTTAGCTTGCTGATCGTCGTATACTAAATCAAAGTTCTCTATCCCGTATTCATTGAGTGCAAGATTAATGCCAGATGAAACTGCATTAATTTCTGCTCTATCTGTTTTCTTCTTCCTTATCGCTTTTAGCAATATTATAATTGGCATTGCCTGCTGTGTTCACCATTATATGCACTTTGAAATTTTTCAGCTTAATTGCCTCAATTTCGAGCTGACTACTGCCGATTACACTGAAAAGATCGAAATCTAATTGAAAGTTTTTGATCTCAGCTAATCGCATTCCTTCGGAATCACCCTTGCCGTCTACAGTAAACTTTTCCATTCTCAACGAGAAGTTGGGGAAACTTCTGAAAAGACTAACATTTACCTCTTCAACGTCTACAGATGCACGAAGGTTTTTATTGATCTTTTCTTTAGTTTTAACGATTACTTCATCCTTTTCACAACCCCGTTAACTGGTAAAACCAGCCCAATCCATGAGGAGTTTAAGTCCACTAACTACAATACAGCCATCAACATAACAATACGTAAACTCAATTAAAGTCTTGTTTTTTTCTAAGATTAAAGATAAAATGAATACATTATGACACTCTAACATACTTTATTATAGATCTGATTGTAAAGAAGCTATGAGAAAGCTCATTGATCGGGGTGTAAAAGTAGGCCTTAGCCCATCCTTTTAATTCCGATCGTGTCTACAATTATGATATACAAGGGTAAAGAAAAGACCCCCAGCAAAAAGCATTTTCAGATATGTGGACTTACACAAGTTAAACAAAGCAAGTGCTTTTGCATTTTAAAGAAAATTTAGAAGAGAACAGGGAGGTATCTGGGGTAGTTAAAGACTTCCTGAAGATATGGATAGAGTCTATAGAAAGCATGACGTTTAAGGATAAGAAACTATCGGCTTATCTTATTTCACGACGAGGAGATAATGCTTTCCCCTCAATGCATGACACTATTTTTTCTATTCAAAAACGGATTTTAGTACCTTTAATGTTCAATATGTGGATTCAGCTGATAGTTCACGATATAAACGGGGTTATTCTACCAGGTCGTTGATAATGGAATGCAACGACTCCTTGTTTATAACTATGGACAAAATGAAAAAATCGAAAATTGACTTGTCCAATGTCATGAAGTAGAAAGAAATTCAAGAACAAAATCCTATTATGGGTAGTGAATGGACAGATATTTCAATTATTAATCCGATGGTAAAAGTAGCAGTATGGGTTAAGTACACAGAAATCAGTTAAGTTATTAGAACGAATTATTAAAGCTAGTTCAAATGAGAGTGATACTGTTTTAGATCCTTTTTGTGGATGTGAGACAGCTGTGGAGGCTGCCATAAAACCAAATAGAAAATGAATAGGAATAGAGATAAGTCTGTCAATTATAAAAGACACCATAAAAAAGAGAATAAAAGATAGATGTTTAGGTTACAAAGAGGCGGATTACATGGAGTTGGATGATGACCCTGAAAGCAAAAGTGCTTATGATAAACTCAATCCATTCTAAAAACAGGATTTTCTTATTTGCAAAGTAAGGAGCCCGTCTAATGAAAGACACAGCGGGGATGGAGAGGTGGATGGCGAAATGACAATCCATTTAGGTCAAGATAAAGAAGGAGGTGATATTTGGGGAAAGATGGTATTCTCAGTCAAAACGAGTAAACAAGTAAATCCAGCTATGGTCAGAGAACTTTGGGAAACTATTAGGAAAAGAGAAGGCAGCTATGGGAGGGCTTATTTTAGAACAAGAGCTTAGCAATAAAATGGAAGAGACGGCAGAAAGAAAAGGTGATTTAATGTATATATGGAAAAAAGATCTCTCTCCTAATCAATTTATTCCTAAATTACAAATATTAACAGCACAGGAAATAATAGATGGGCAACTTTTTGATCTTTCTCCAACTATGATGCAAATTAGGAAGTATAGAAAAGAAAAACTCTGCTCTAAAGCCTTTAGTCTTTAATTGAGAATTGCGTAACAATACCTCCACTACGCTCTGAAAAGTATGACAGTTTATTATCTTTTATTCATTGAATCACAGCTAACTACAGAGATATTATCTTTTTATACTAGCCGTGAACCCTAGTTTTTCATTTTATTAACTTTTTTAGTTAAACCAAAAATAGATGGATAAATCCCTGTCGTAAAACATTATTTAATTATGGACCACTACTACTACCCAATATTTTGGTATCTGCAATTTCACCATCACAAACCAAAACCATCGTATTAACTACCTCTTTCATAATCAGTGATATCTCATGGATAACCTCACGTTGTCTAGGGTCTAAAATATAATTGTTACATATCTCAAAATAGTTTCCTCTTTAGTCAAAATCGGCTCAGAGAAAAAAATAGCCCGCAGGAGCGAGGGAGAGATAGATGGAAACAGGCTATGATTTGAGATTTTTAATGAAATTTTTGAGTGGAAGGACGGCGTTTATACCGACTTGCTGTCTAGTTTCTCAACGGGCTGTCTAGAGGGTATCCATGTCAACGAAACCAGAGAGTTTTTGAAGTTCATGCCAAGAGACGATTGGCTAAGTTTAAGGGAGTGAAAAATTACTTTGAATTACATCTAAAAAAGTGCAAATAGAAAGTAGAAGAAAAATCAAAAAGAAAGAGAAAACTTTGGCAACTATTGTTGAAATGTGAGCAACTTAACACTTAGTCACCTTATTAAACAGTTTTAGCGATAATCATAATTTCTTTGATATTCTAGTCTAGAGCCTTACTTTTTATTCACTTTCTTTATGTAATCCTCCAAAGCCATAGTCATGGAAGAGAACTTAGAAGTAGGTGCCTTGATATCTACTCTAAGATCCTTAGCTTTAGCTTTTTTGTAAGTGGTGCTACCAAAAGCAGCTATGCGTATGTCATTTTGCTTGAAATCAGGAAAGTTATCAAAGAGCGATTGAATACCTAAGGGGCTGAAAAAAACGAGAACATTATAATGTGCATACTCCAAATCTGATAAATCGCTAGATAGAGTTTTATAAAGAATTATCCGTTCACAATTGATTTCATTATCCTTGAGCAATTTTGGTATTGCAGGTGTCAATCCCCCTGACGAGGGTAGTAAAAATTTCTCATGAAAATGCTTTTTAATCAAAGGAATGAGATCTGCAAAAGTGACCTTCCCAAAATATATTCTGCGTTTCCTATAAGTTACATACTTCTGTAAGTAATAGGCTGTTGCTTCTGAAGTACAGAAATACTTCATTTTATTGGGTACAGTAAATCTAAGTTCTTCACATATTCTAAAAAAATGATCCGCTGCGTTTCTGCTTGTTAAGATAACTGCAGTATGACTGGGAACATTGACTTTCTGTTTTCTTACTTCTATGGCATTTACTCCTTCAATATGAATGAAAGGCCTGAAATCTACTTTAACTTTGTATGTTTGGGCGAGATTAAAATAGGGCGAGTTTTCTATTTGCGACTCAGGCTGAGAAACTAAGATTGCTTTTATCTTCAACAGTATATCTTTACGCTTAGTCAAGGAGCTCATCTTTCTTGATTTTAAAAGGCTTGTAGCCATTTTATCAAAAAGATGAACGGTATTATTTCCGTGCTGCAAAAGTAAAAAATTTTATAGAAAGCAGATATAGGCATTTTCCAGAGATGTGAACCGCTTTTAAATAAAGCTTGTAGCCAGCCAACCGATAAAAATATAAGCAATAACCAAAAATTCAGTTTCGGGAAAGAATTCACAAAAACCATTATAGCATTAATGGGTATAATAAAAAGTGCTATCCATGCCCAGTGAGAAAGTTGAATATTTTGGTTCAAAGAGACTGATTCTGTTTTGTTAAAAGCCCAGCCTATTGCTAATTGTACTAAACTTTTAATCAGAAAGAAAGAAGAAAATATAAAAAAAATTTGAAGATACTCTCGCCATGAAGAAGCTGAAAGCTCGTTTGATGAATAACTGTAGATGAATAGTAAGATACTCAAAGGAAGAGTAAAAAAAGCATTTAAAGCCAAGAAAATGTAAGAGGAGTTTCTCCAACTTAGCAGGTTAAATCCTTTTTCTGCGTTGCCTGTCCCTCTAATAGGGAGATAGAGAAATGATTTGAATTTACGCGGGTTATAAATGCGAAAAGCAAGAACTAAAAAGATTCCCAGTAATACAACTGCCAGAGCCCAGTCGGAATAATGACTTTCAATTTCTTTTAACATGAATTCAGACTTCAAAATTAAACACTCTAAAGTCCAAATTACAGCTTATGATATTTTACCTTTTGATAGTCAGATTTTTATGTGGTGCGTCTTTTCTGTCTGTTGTCAAGATATAGCTACCTCCTGGCAGTTGTGATACATTCAATATCCAGCTAGTAGGCGACTCTTTAGCTTCACTGTCAAATAAGGCTACTTTCTGTCCTGTAATACTATAAATATTTATGTATTCCGTTTGAGGGTCGACCTCACTCAACTTAAGTTGCTGACTTGCAGGATTAGGATACAGATTAAACTCGTAAAGCTCATTTTCTTCCAAACCTATTGGAGCTTTAGTAAGACGTAAGCTATTTGCTTTTATTATATCTCCACTGGGGGTGCCACTGCCATCGCTAAAGTTTATAGCCGCATAAACATATGAGTTATCAGGGGCTGTTCCACTATTCCAGGTAAAAGACCAAGAATGAGAATGAGTGGGACCTGTTTGAGTTCCTAAAGAAGTATGAGTTATATAAGATGAGCCCACTACTTGAATATCAGTATTACCTCTAGTGGACACTCTGCCAACATGGCCCATGTTAGGGTCTTCTACACTTGCTTGAAAGCCATGTCTAAGAATAGGAAGAGGCCACAAACTATTATCAGTATCAGCTGTTATGGTAATAATGTAATCTGTGTTCTCACGAAAACCTCCAGAAGGAATGTCAGTTGTAATAACAACGTTGAGGCCGCTACCGGTAAGAGGAGCATGGCATCCCATGGATGCATCGCCACAGGTTCGTCCTTGACTGCTAGGTGAACCTGTGTTTCCCGGTATGGCCCCGCTAGAGTTAGTGAGCACATGATATGATGTAAACATCATGGTTAATGAAGCAAATGTTATTAGATGTTGTTTTTTCATAGCCTATCAGAATTTATAATAAATCAATTTATCCAAAAATATAAAAACATTTTTAACGATTGTAATTATTGCGTTAGTAAAAAACGCAATTCTCAATTAAAGACTTGACTTTGTTTATTAATAGCGAACGTTTGTACAAGTTTAATAAGCATTCAATTATGAATACACTTGAATTATTCAATGAATTTCCAACGGAGGAAAGTTGTATAAAATATTTAGAGGGCATGCAGGTGGGAAGATAAGCCAGTCAGTCCCTATTGTGGGAATAGGCGTAAAGATTGGAAGAAAAAGAGGAGACGGAAAGTATATATTGACAAAACTATAAATGTTGTAAGTGTTTTAGGGTCTCAATAGGCGGTATTTTTCACGGTACAAGAATCCCATTATGATTATCAGCCTCATATTTTGATGCCTTTAAATGTTCAATATGTGAGTCCACGTGAGAATGCAGGGTATAAACGGGGTTATCATACGGTTGTTGATAAGGGAGAAGAAAGTGGATTATATGGAACTTGGATAGAAACCTTGAAAGTAAAGATGCTTATGACAAACTCAATCCTTTCCAAAAACGCAATTTTCTTATTATGTAAAGTAAGAGGCTTGCCTAATGAAAAGCACAGCAGGGATGGAGGGGTGGATGGTGACAATGACAATCCATTTGGGGAAAGACAAAAAAAGACAATGATATCTGGAGCAAGATGGTATTTTCAGTTAAAACGGGCAAACAAGTAAATCCAGCTATGGTCAGAGAACTTTAGGGAACTATGGAAAAAGGACATTCCTGCCAATCATTACCCTAAACTACAAATACTAACTGCATAAGATAATGATAGATGGGTAAACCATTCTATGATGGAAGTTAGAGCATATAGAAAAGAGCAAATGCTATTTTAGCAGGTACACTATTAATAAACAAAGTCAAGTCTTTAATTGAGAATTGCGAAAAATTTGTTTCTCTCTAATGGATTTGTACGCAGTAAAATCATTTTTAATATTGGTAACCCAATAGGGTTATTAATATTTCATCACCGCCTCATAATAATGTCTACTTCCCCGAATTCTTTAGAAGAATTACCATGTATCTCTGTTTGAGTTTTCTTCTTAAATGGCTGGTCGCTGATTTCTGTCTTGTGTTTTGGAAAATGCTTTTGCAAGATTTCACGTGTAGAATTAAGGGTAAATTCCCTTCTATCAATTACGAATATAGACCGTACTTTTCTTATCCATCAGAGCAACACAACTTTCAAAAACGGTATCAAGGAGATTGTAATAATCCTCTTTGCAAACAAAACGTCCTTTGTGTTTTTCTTGATTGGATTTAGGAATCTCTGGCCCACCAAGCAGCCATAAACGTAACCATTGGTCGACATAGTAGTCAGTCACTGAACAATAAGGAGGAGAGGTGAACAAGAGTGAGAAGCGAATCCCTGTTTCTTTGGCTTTCTGCACAATTTTATCTAATTCAATTGTACTGTCTCCAAAAACTACTTGACTATTAAACACTGATGGAATTCCCTTTTCGTATCTCCAGTATAGTTTCTTCATTACGAAGTCAATTGGATTTATTTCTGGTGGCTTGGTCAATTTTCTTTGCTTCCACCAATTCACAGAATAGTTCATACCCATTGCTTTGGTCCTCTTCATTTGATTGGACATGCCTTCTCCTAGTTTACCATGCAGATAAACTAAAAAGAATAGACATCAGAGTAGCATCAACGTTGTTATTTTCCCAATCTAAATATTTTCTAGCCGTTAAGAGAAACTTCAGAACTTCATTACAATAACACATTGTGTAGAATAAAGGCATCTTCTCAATGGCTCGTTTGTAGTCATTCCGTTTCGCATAGATTCCCAAAAGCCTGAGCCTGTCTATTACTTCCTTTTTGTCTGCAGGTTGCAATTTGACCTTCCCATACAACCAACCAACAGGATTAATTTCAATTCCCAGACTCTGCCTTCCTAAAGCACTCCCAGCGTAAATACTCGAACATCTGCCTGCAAATGGATCAATAATGAGGTCTCCTTTATTTGAATATTTCTTAACAACTTCAAAAGCAAAGTCAACTGGAAACATAGCATAATAGGGGCCAAATCTTGCCCATCTTGATTCGGGGGGTTTTGTACCCTTTTACTATGTTAGTCACGTCTATCATTCCTGTACTGATTTAGCCCTAATTTCACGGGAGATATCGTCAAAGATTCTTTTTCCAAGATTCAAAGGGATTGCAGCTTCAGCATGTGCAGAAACCAATGGAGACACAGAATTAGGATAACGGCTTGACACTAATTCGTCCAAAGTATTCATTAAATCAGCCAATCTTGGAAATTCGATTCCAAATCCGGTTTTTCATTAAGAAAATTAAGTACGGGAACAATTCTGTATCCCGTCTTAGTCTTGTAGAACAATTTCCTTCCAAAGTAGGTATCTTGTCCGTACAACTTATTGCTCTCTGAAAAGATTATATTCTTTTTGATGTAACTATCTGATAGTAAAAAGGCAGATTGACTTGGGAAGAGGTCTGTTGTACTATCTATCAAAGTGTCAACTTCTTCAAAATGATTGTAAAATGTTCCAGACTTTTCGATTCCGAATATCAGTAAGTCTTTTCCAGTTTGCTTTTTTTGTAGCTCGTTAATTCTTTCAAGTTCTGTAATTATGGATTTATTCATCCAAGACCAAGTGCTAAAACAAGCTAAGGGGCCATCCAGTACGAAAGCAACTCGATCAAGCAAGTTCAACCATTCCTTTTTCTCGAATGAGCGCAGAATGAACGATCCAAAGTTTTTCCAGCATTACCATAATTTGCATCATACATTTCCCCATTAGTGCTAGCCGGATTCATTAATTCATGCAAACGCAAAGCATCCAGTGGAGTAAAGGGGTTCTCTGCTATGGGGACATTCATACTCTCCGAATCCGTAGGTCATATCTTTATCAACTCCGTCAATGGGGCTTCTTGGTAATCGTCTACCTACAAATTCATTATCTTTTTCTTTCTTAATTCTAAAAAGGTGTTCGTAGGTTTCGAGCAAGGTTTCTCCTTCTTCAAATGCCCTCGTACCTTTTAGTTCATCAAACAATGCTTTTCGCATTGATGCTTTAGCAGATTTTTCACTCTCAATAATAACATTACAGTTGGGAATTACTGTGTCAGTGGTTGATGCCTTTTCTGTTTCTCTAAACTTTTTAGGGTCAATAAATTCTTGTTTTGCAAACTTTCTAACGGCCTTTTCAATAATCAATACTGCAGAAATGGTGATGTAACCGAACTCTGCACCGGGGAAACCATTTTCGGCTTTTGCAGATTGGTAGCTTCCATCAATTGCAACTACATAATCGGGTATGAAGTCACTAGACAAGTCTGACTTGTTAATTATCCCCCTCTTCAAATTCTTTTTGGTCATCTTGGCCGTCCTTTTTCCTTATGCGCAATTTATCCTGCAGCAATTGAACTTTTAGGCTGTCCAGTATTCTACGGAGTGGTTCGTAACTTGCAAATTCGTTTTCAAAGGCCACTTTATGGTTGATTTACTCAAATTTTACCTTCATATATTTTCTTGACGTGCCAATTTCTTTTCCTTGAAGGTTTGATAAGTCAACAACAGCCCCATACTCTATAAATATGTTATAGAACTTCTCATAGTTCTGTCCCCAGTAAATCATTGCGCATGACATTGGTGCTCCTTTGCTTACGTCCAACCCTTTCTCAAGGAATTTTAGCCTTGTGTCATAGAGAAAACAAATGGCTCTTGCTTGTCCGAAAATGCTCTGTTTCCAATGTCCCGTGTTTGCTGCTACTGGAACTAAAGCCAATATTTCCGAGCCGTATTTTTGATGTGTCAATGCACATTTTGCCAACCAGTTTTTAATGGTTGTTCCTCTTTCTCTGTCAGCGCCATAAGGAGGATTCATATAGATTGTCGGATAGTTCCAATCCTCTCTAAGTCCGTCATTATGCGGAAGCATGAATTCTGTCTCGGCATAAACTATTGAATGTTGATTTGAACATGGGTCTAATGCAATAGAGTTTCCAAAAAATCGCTTGATTGCTTTTACATATTTGAGAGGTGTACCCCAACCTTGACTTTGAGAATTTACTGTTCTACCTGCACTCATAGTATTTCTTTCCAATTTTTTGACCGTAACTTAATTAGCTTGTTCTTTAGTTCAGTAATGTTTTTTCCTTCTGGTGCCATGATGTTGAACCAATCTTCAATTTCATTCAGTTTGTCCGAGAAGTATTTGAGCAAAACAGCGTCAGCCTCAAAATCCATTTTAACCTTTGTGAAGACGTTGCGTTTCTTACTCAGCAGTATAGCTGCTTTTGAAGGCTTCTTGGACTTTAACATACTTCTGTATCGGGTTGAGTATTAACTCGTCAATGAATTGTGCCAATCCACTGTCGGTTAAGAAGATTAGCCAGTCGTAGGATTGAGCTAAGACTTTTGATTCTTTGTTGTGGTTTTCCGCAGTGAACCAGTTACCATGATTGCTTACAACACCTACTGTCAGGATAAATTTTTTCAGGAGTTCGGTGCTGTCAGAGTAGATGATTTCCTCCATCAACTCGACGTAGGGCTTAATATATGGCTTGTCGCCTGAACGATAAATTATTCCATACTTGTCGCCTGTGTCTGTCCTGATTTTTTGGAGTGAAGATATTGTTCTTGCAACGTAAGCGCCTTGTTTGGCTTTCTCGATGGGGGTCGTGGTCCTTTTCTAGTCCATTCTTCAATACCAACCCGTTTGCATTCAAAAATTGCATACGGCTTTCGCATTTGCTCAAAAACCAATAGTTTATGCTTTTCTTTTCCAGTGGACTTGAAGCTAGTCACTAGGAATGAGTCCTGGGATTCTCCAATTAGTACAGGCGTTACGAAGAATGTTATGCTTGTCAAGAAAGGTTGTTATTCTTTTTCTCAAACTTGGAAATATCGGCTTTCTCTTCTAATTGTCTTTAGAATTTTGCTCGCTGTGATAGAATTGCCGTCATTATCAACGGTTACTTCGTGTTCCTTGATTATTAGGATGTAGGGAATATTCAACGTTATGTGTTATGTCATCATTTCCATACTCTACAAGTCCTCTCTCGATTGAGGTTGAATTATTGAAGTTCCAAGTCTTGAGAAGGTAGTAAGTAATGATTTCAACCATTGTCCCAAGTGCCCTACCTGCCGCTTTCTTTTTGTCCTGTGTATAATGGAATACTTTCTCTCCGAGAGCGTTCTGTAATTTATCTACTGATTCGTACGCCATTATTTCTAATTATTTTACTTGGAATTTGTCTACTTGCACAGGTATTACAATATGGATTACTCAATGTCTTGACCCGCAAAAAGCCTTTATCTTGGGCACGCCTAATTGATGGTTCGAAATCTGCGAAATCATAGTATTTACAGAGTTCTTTAGTTTCATCAGTATTGTTTAAGTGCGCAATGAACTAGTTTGCAGTGTTCCGCAAAATATTTCTTTGAATGCTGCTTACTTCTTGGGTTGCATATACCATCCCTATTCTATATTTAGCACCCTCTTTTGCAGTTCGTACCCAGATGTCAGATAAATCTAAATCACTACTGGCTGGTAAAATATTATGAGCTTCCTCGATATAAACTAGTATCTCTTGAATGCTCGTTGCACCTTGAATAAATTGTCTTTGATTCTCTCTAAAAATCTTGGTCATTATTCGATTGGCAGATGACTTATTGAGTTCTGGCTCACCACTTGATTGGTCGATGATTACCAGTTTACCAGAAACCAAGTGTTTGTAAATGTCTTCCGCATAATCCTCCCCTGTGTCTGCACTGTGTTGTTCAGCAGCTTTTCCAATTTTTCTTGTTCCATTGGCATATTGGAAAATGCCAATTATTTTTTTCAAATCCTCATCTGCCCGTCTATCACCAGAGCCATTTGGCCTATTTACATAAACTGTTTCAAATGCTCGATAGCCACTTTGACGATCTCTTATGAACTTATCTAATGTTTCAAGGGCATTTGCAAGTTGACCCCCAAGTTGGGTTTTGATCTGAGAAAACTCGTGCTGCAGATTGATACTCGGGAGCATTATCACTTTGACTGTTTTGCATTGCAGTTATCAAGTTCTGATTAAAAAGCCCTCTTGTACTTGCTTGTAAATTGGTTGGTGTATCAAAACTTGCTCTAGCTAAAACAGCACGGTAGGCTAATACTCTGCGATTATATCTTGTTAATGCACTGCGGTCTCCTGAATCAGGAGCTTCAAATGCCACCTGCAGAAAATTCTTCATATAAATAGTGGTGTCATCTGCTAAAATGCTATCAATTATTTCTTTTACCGATGTGTAGATTATCATCCGTGTAAAAGTTTAAAAGCATAAGAACACGGTCGGGGTCATTTGGATGTCGGGTTATCCCATGAGTTACAACTTCGCCTGACTTGTTTACTCCTTCCCTTATTTCCCAAATGTTTTTCAGAGCATTTGGGTTGTCATTACCATCCTTAATCTTGTGCATTTTCATTCGCATATTCTCCATTCTGGTCAAAAACAATCTGCCCAATTCTCAATGATTTATCTTCTGATTTGGTCGGATAAAGTAACTCATAGACTGACTTGGCAATGATTTTAGTAGTATTGGGATTTACCCGTTTTAGTCATACCGAACAGCGCTGACTTTTGGGACAAAAGGTCAGTAGGATAAATATTTACTGGAATATCATCAATATCTTGAAATTTCCTATTAGTGGAAGCATACCTAATGTAACCGAGTTTTACGCTTTCAGAGGTCCCATATCTTTCAATATGTTCTTGAAGATTACTCCAATCTGCATAGTTAACAATCCGTTTTAAGGCATCTCCGTTGGGTCTATAAACTTTTAGCCCCCTGTTAGGATAAAAGTTTGAAAGGTCACTACCAAATTTCAAATGAAGTTGTCCGTTTCCATTTTTTTCATTAGGAGCATCTAAAAAGAAAGTGCCAATGATTCTGCACTGTACACCAGCATAGCCTAAATAAACCCTTGTCTTGGTGTCCATTATCCCGTCACCATCCCAGTGAGTGCCAGTGTCTCCACTTACCCGTTGAGCTGTTTCTACTCTTATCCTTTCTGCTTCTGAACTATTTGGTAATTGTGCTGCATCCATATACACGCAGGAGGATAAATGATGAGTCCTCCGCCTTGAAATCAATATCATCTCTATCGGGGTCAACACGTGTTGCGACAAGAAAGCTCAAACTGGGTATTCCTCCTACTTTTTGCCTTTCATTGTCGTGTATTTGAACTTTAGCATTCTCATAGTTGATTGAAAACAATTCTCCAACGTACTCGCCTTTCTGGATGAGTTTCTGAAACCATTTTTGGGTATCCCTTTTTTGGATGCTTTCCAGGTCTTGTGTTATACCTTTTTCTATTGTCATAATCAATTCTATTTGGTTGATACAAAAAGCTCTCTTATATCAACATCTAGAAAATTTGCAACCTGATAAAATACTTCTACTAAAGGCTGAACATCATTAGTACACCATCTGGATACCGTAGATTCTGTTTTGTCTAAATGTTTTGCTAATTCCTTAGAAGACACATTTTTTTCAGCCAATACAGCCTTTATTCGATTGTAGTTTATTTTCTCCATTATACAATATAGTTGCTATTTAATGCAAATATAAGCATACTAAAACTGCTGATTTTCAGTCGGAACGATAGTTTCATGGAAATTTATTTTGATAAAATCGAATGAAAATTTCGTAGCTATGCACGATTTATTGAGCGTTATGAAACACCAAAACGAACTTTTGGAACGAGCCAATGAGAGGCTAAAAGACGAAATCTCTGATTTCAAACAAAAGATGTACCCCAAACTCTCGCGTGACAGAGCAAATAATCAGAAAAAATGAGTGCCTAAAAGGCATGTTTTTCTGGATTTTGCGAGCGGGATGGACAAAAGAGCGTTGGCGGCTTTACGCTGCATCGGCTGCCCAAGCATTTGGGTTGCCAATGTGTAAAGCAGGGTCGGCAAAAAAAGGGGGGGGAGGAAAATCTAAAAGGGGAACACAATTCACAAAAAATGAACATTAATTCATAACAGGGCCATTGACATTTTCGGACGATTCAATGCTCCGATTCGACTTTTTTGAAATAAGAATAAGCTATAGAAGGTAACAAACCTGTAGGCGTGCTAGCATGGTGCCCTGACAGAATTTCCCGAAATTCAGTTGATGGTGGGCGAATGATTTATCTAATTGATATTAAAAAAGTAGCTTCTTTTTGGTTTGAGCCAACGCCACAAGACTTGTTTATGTTACAGGTTTCTTTTGGGCAATCAAAATATTATTCGGATAACCTTTCGCAAAAATGTAGAACGTGGGATTCGGCAAAAATTGAGAAGGGGGAGAATATTATGGGAATGTTCCTTTCGGATATACGTACAATCATAAAATCCGAAATATCGAATCTGACCAATACAAGTCGAAAGTATTTGAAACGCTGTATTTGAATTGTTTGCCTTCGGCAAACACACTTTTAGGAACTATGAAAGAGCAATTGTCACTTTGGGAAATTGTGAATCGAAACAGTAAGGTTATTGGAAAATCATCTATTCAGAATATGCTTACCAATCGAACTTATACGAGAATTATCACTTTAAAAGGAGAAACTTACGAAGGAAGTTTTGAACCTATAGCACTAAATTGTTTGAACAGATGCAGGATGTTTTAAAGCAAAATTCCCGCCCAAGAAAAGGTAAGCTCAAACACGATTTTCCATTTATGGATTTACTAAAGTGTGGTTGCTCAATCACTGCTCAATACGCAAGAGGAAATGGAGGAACTTACATTTATTACCGATGCTCCAAAAAGAAACATAAATGCGGTCAGGGATATGTGAGGGAGGATAAAATGTTGGCTCAATTAAGAGAGGTTATTAGAACCATCATTTTGCCTAAATCTTGGTTAGATGCTATGAATAGATGAGTTGATAAAGTTGAAAATAGAACTAAGCCGAAAAACTTGCTTCTTTAAATGATTTAATTCTGAAATATGGAGCTGTGGGCGGACAGAGAGAAGGATTGTGCAGTAGGGAGATAGGAATGGATTGATATAAAAAAGAAAGAACCCCAATCAAAAAATGGGAAAAGCCCAACCGCGTGGGCGATACTGGATTCGAACCAATGACCCCCTGCTTGTAAGGCAGGTGCTCTGAACCAGCTGAGCTAATCGCCCCGATTGGTAATACGTCCTTCAAAAAGGAGAGAACAAATATACATTAAAATCAGGTTGTGAAAATTCAAAAATGACCTTTTCCGATAAAATGCTTTTAGTCAATAATATATTTCTAGGAACACCTGTTTCTACATAGGCTTTTGGTGCATTCCAGTAATTATGTCAATATGAGATCTCAATCAATCTAGTATGGTCATTTTCAAAATATTTTTTGGCTTTGTTAGCAGAGTATAGATAATGGGATTATGGGTTATGAAATCAGTCGGGATCGCCGGTAGCTATAGCCTGTGTTTCTATCATGCTAAAGTTACCTAGAACTATTGAAATCTTTAACGTATCAATTATTCCTAAACTGCTGCTTCAATAAGTTTAACTGATGTGCAACACTTCCGTTGTATTGTTTATCATCTAATCTGATGATAATGCCGCCGATTATTGAGGGATCTATTTTTTCCTCAATAATAACGTCTTTCCACATCGTTTGATTAAGCTTTTGTTTTAGTTTTTTGTTTTGTTCTGCAAAGAGAGGTTTAGCTGTAGTAACCACTGCTCTTTGTATGTCTTTGTATTTGTAGTATAGTTCTTCAAATCCTCGGGCAATACTGGCTAGGTCTCTTTCCCGATTTTTACGGATGATGATCTGGAGGAAATCAAAGGTCAGTTTTTGAAAAGAATTGGCAAAAAGTTTCTCAAAGATGCCGCTCTTAATATCAGAATTAATTATAGGACTCTCAATAAGTAGCCTGAAATCCTTTGATTCTTTAATCACTGCTATAAGGCAATCAATGTCTTTTTTTACCTTTTTCAATTTACCTATTTCTATGGATAGCTCAAGAAGAGGTTTGGCATATCTTCTATCCAGACGGGTTATCGGCATTCTAGCTGAGCTTGAAATCTTTTAATTGCTCTTGTACCAACTCTTCTTGTTTATTAGGACTGCTCAGTTCTCGGCACAATACTTTTTCTGCAATCTCAATAGACATTTCAGCTATCTGATTTTTCAGGTCTATAACGGCCGCTATTTTCTGGCTTTCAATTTCTGCCTTAGCCTGCTCGACCAGCTTGGAACCCTCGGCATGGGCTTTTTCTTTAGCTTCGGAAGTTGTTTTGTCTTTAATATCCCGAGCTTCTTTTAAAATAGCATCTCTTTCCCGACGAGCTTTCTTTAGGATTTTTTCATTATCTACCCAAAGCCTTTCCATTTCTTCTCTTGCTTTTTTTGCAGAGTTTAAAGCTTCTTCAATGGAAGACTTTCTTTTATTTACGACATTTAGTATTGGTTTCCAGGCATATTTCCCCAGTAAAAAAAGGAGTACCAAAAACAAAAGCATTTGCCAAAAGAACAAACCAATTGAAAACTCATTTATTAGCTTTTCCAAAACTATCCTTTTTAGTGGTTACATTAAAATCAGGTGGTTATATGCCAATCACTAAAACTGCTGACAAAAAATTATTAAACTGCAAACAAAGCAGCAAATCCAATACCTTCAATAAGGGCAGCTGCGATAAGCATAGCTGTTTGGATCTTGTTGGTTGCTTCGGGTTGACGGGCAATAGCATCCATGGCTGAACCACCAATTCTACCAATGCCAATACCTGCTCCGATAACAACTAGTCCTGCACCTACAATAGCTGGAATTTCCATAGTATATAAAATTAATCGTTAATAAAAATTTCTATTCATGACTAGTTGAGAAGTATAATATATCTGTAACTAGCTGTGAATCAACGAAATGGAGATACATAAAATCAATCTCTTTTCAAAATGCAAATTTAGAGAAATTTCACGTCTGTTTTATGAATATCTAACGACTATCCAAATAAGTAAATTTAATCAATAATAAAACGGAAAGGATAACCACCTATCAAAAGAATGGAAGATTTCCGGAGATATACCAAAATCGGATATTAAGTTTAGAGGGATAAAACCAGATTTTTATTACATCTGAAAGAAACGGAGCTTCAATAACAATAACCCTAACACCGTTGAAAAACTTTAGAAATACCCCCCTAAACTAGCCATGACTCTTACTTTAAGTTGTTTCATCAACATCGAATTTACCCAAGCTTTCCCCCCATACTTCTTTTTCTTTTTTACTCCATAGTTCGGGATAAAACATACGCTTCTGAAAGCGGGGAGGTAGATACTCCTGCCAGTTGGTTCCCCCAGTAGAAAGTATGTCATGTGGGTGTTGTGCAAGATAGGCTACTGAAGTACGATAATGTTGCAGAGACCAATTGACATTAACATTTAGATCAAAAGAACGGTAAACTTCTATTAAGTTTTTATCACTTTTTTCTTCTTCTGTAAGACTCTGATATATCTGCCATAGATTGCCTTCCTGAGATTTTTTGGCCAAGCGAATAAGATTTTCGGTATATTTTTCTTCAAATTGTTTAAGGGTAAGTGTTTTATCCCCGCTGTCAGCCAGTGTTGCTCCCTTCTTCCAATAGATATATGGATACATTTCTTCAATGCTAGCCTTTTTGTTTCGTAAGTATTCTCTTGTTTCTCTGTTCACCAAGTTGATGAAATCAGTAGCACTTATTTCGATCATGCGGTATTGAACACTTTGAAACCCACTAGCCGGGACTAACGACATTCTGAACTTGAGAAATTGCTCTCTATCCATGCCCTTTTCCATCACGCCAAAAGAATGAGTTAAAGCGATGAAATATCGGTTGAGACGTTGCATTTCTATCTTTAGAATATCTGCCGTTAACTCTTTCCTGTTTTTCAATTCTTCTATCTGCTTAATCTTGTGTAGGGAGAGTTTGAAATAAAGTTCTGTAATCTGGTGATACATGATAAATATCTCCTCATCGGGTATATTGGTACGAGGCGTTTGTAGACTAAGTAATGTATCTAAGTGTATATAATCCCAGTAAGTAGTATAATCGGCATATAAAAGGCCGTCCAGATAGGCCAGTAGATCCTGTCCGCTGGAATAGTACTTTTTAGCCAACATATCTATTCTTTCCTTCAACTCGGAAGTAATATCTACTCTCATAACTTTAAATTCATGCTCAAAATTATCAAAATCTATTACTGGAATTTTATAGGATGTGCACTATTGAGGTATTCCACTAAATCCAATTTAATGCTACCGATAATTAAATCTGTTTTTAAACGTATTGGAATCTTATTAGCATCATCAGTAACCCATAAGGTCATAGTTTCCTTGTCTTTAAAAACTCGACCTTCCTGAACAACAGGGCGTAATTTCTCGCATTTTACTTTGCCAAAATTTGTATGGACCCATTCCGTGCCCAGATATTTCAATTTACAGTAAAATATTTCATAATCCAAGAACATCTCTATAGGAGTTTCATCGCCAGGCTGCATCTTCTCTATGGGGAGGATACGGGTATAATAAAAGGTGCTAAAAATATCTTGCACGTTATTGGGAATTTCAAATGTACCCTTCTGGGGGGCCTTAAGATCGTGAACTCTATTATTGTAGTGATCAAAGATCAAATGCCTTTGTATTATGTACCCCCCCTCATTTATGTCTCTTATAAATTCCCAAGGAATCATAGCTCTACTATCCATCCATGTTTCGTATCGATCACGGGTTTTAAAAAACCACTCAAATATTCCAACACTTCTACCAGTACCGATCATATGATAAGCAGAACGACCATTTTTAGTTATTATATCTGAAACTTTAAGCTCTGCAATACCGGCATTGATAATGCCGTAGTGAATACGATATTTTAAATACTCCCCTTTTACAAAGGCATTGTTAGTTATTTCTCGAAAAGGCGTTACAGTGGAAAATTCTCCTTGAGATGTAGAAAATCCTATTGGTAAAGCCACCAGAAGAGAAACAAAGACGTGTTTCATAAAGGATATGATTTTAGCCTCGAAAAACACCAGTCAAATATCCAAAGTTAAAGCTATCCAAAAAACCAAGGAAAGGGCTCTTTGTATAGCATTATATGTAGTCATCAATGTTCTCTCCATTCTAGCAGGGTAGCAAATCTATATTGAAACATCGATCGATTCCCCCTAAGAGTAGGGAAAGTTATAAGCCATATCATAGGGTTGAAATGTGAACTCATTGATCTTTACTAAATTTAAAGAGAAACTCTTTCTCATCTTTAGAAAGACCATCATATCCCGAATGGCTTATTTTATCGAGGATTTTATCAACTCTTTGTTGATTATATGCTTTGTTTTCGCGATAAGTTATATTGCTTTGGGCACTAGTGTAAACTTTCTTTATCTTAGGCTTGGGCTTAAACCAATTGGCTAGGTTATCCGTAAACTGGCTGAAGCCTTTCGTAAGGTCTTTTCCCGATCTCAATTGTTTTATAAAGAGATAACCGAATAGCGCTCCTCCTATATGAGCGATATGTCCGCCGGCGTTATTACCATTCCCTAGATAAATCAGATCTGTAAGTAGAAAGAAAACAGCTATAATCCAAAGCTTTACATTCAACACAAAGAATAGTCTAACTGGAAAATGGGGAATATGAGCAGCAATAGCTATTACAATAGCCATTATCCCGGCAGAGGCTCCTCGATTGTTAGAAATACTTACTGATTCAGAAAAAATCGGAAATATATTGTAAGAGATCACATATAGCATCCCTCCGATAAGCCCTCCCAAAATATAAATGCTGAGCAGTTTCCTTCCTCCCAGATGTTCTATAAATAAACATCCTGCAAAATGGAGGTATAAAAGATTGAAGAGAATATGCACAAAACCTTGATGTAGAAACATATAAGTGAAAAGTGTCCAAGGACGGGTGATCAGTTTTGGCAGACTGCCGGGAAGAGCAGTCCATTCTATGAATACGCTTGCTATGTTGAACTGAAATAGGTAGGAAATGATACGTAAAATGACGTAAAGCAAATAGACACCCAAATTTATGAGTATCAAACGAGTAAGCGTATCTCCCTCTTGAAAAGACTGTTTTATTTCCTCGCGAATACTATGCATTAATGATAGATAGAAGAATCATTGTTACGCCAGTATTTAATTAACAAATATCCAAAAAGCATCCCCCCCAGATGAGCAAAATGAGCAATATTGCCGTCGCGGTCATGAGCTATTCCATTGTATAATTCCAGAACTCCGTAAATTATTACAAAGTATTTGGCTTTGATAGGAAGCAAAAAATAGATATAGATGGGTTGGTTGGGAAACATCATTCCGAAAGCTAGTAACACGCCAAACACTGCTCCAGATGCTCCTACCGTGGGAGTATCATACTTCCAAAGATAGCGTTCCAGAGTACGGGAATAACGGTTTGGGGGAATGTTACCGTCCTCGACATATGATTGTAATTCAGGTGCAAAATAATTCATCTGCAATAATTCATTTTTAAGGTTCATGGTCTCCCAGTAGGTTACACCGGTATGAACCAAGGCGGCACCCAAACCGGTAATGAGATAAAATATTAGAAATTTACGGGGACCCCACACGTTTTCCAATGAATAACCAAACATCCAAAGAGCAAACATATTTAGGAATATATGCCCGAAATTACCGTGCATAAATAGGTGTGTTATAATCTGATAGGGCTCAAAATTTTTTGAACCTGGTAAATAAAGCCCCAACAACTTGACTAGATCCAAATAGACATTCAAGTTTCTCATGTCTTCCTGCCTCAAAACAATAGTTGCCAAAAAGAATAAGCCATTAATAATTAAAAGGTTTTTAATTACTTCTGGTAAAAGATTAAATCGTACAGGTCTTTGATACATCAATTAAAGGATTTATCTAAGTCTTCCGGCTTGAGATTGATAATAATGGGTTTGCCATCGAGACTAATATAAGGTGACTTAGTGGCAAAAAGCTCATCCATCAAGTTTCTCATTTCTTCCTGATTCATATAAGTTCCGGGCTTTATAGCTGAGACTTTGGCCAGGGCACTTGCTATTATTTTATAATGCTCATCCTGACCGTTGTCGGCGAAATCTTTTTCTTTCTCGGCCAGGGTCTGCAATGCATTCTCCAGTTCGCTAGTTTGCAGGTAAAGGGGAATGCCGTTTACCACCACTTCATTTTTACCAAACTGACTAATATCAAAGCCTAATTCTCGTAAAGCTGGCATCAGGTTTTGCAGCAGTTGAAAGTCCGAGGCGGTAAAAGTAATATTTTGTGGAAAGAGTAACTGTTGGCTCGGGATATTTCCGCTTTGAATGGGGGTATAAAATTTATCGAAAAGTATACGCTCATGTGCTCTCTGCTGACTGACCATAATCATTCCGTTACCGTGATTGGTCAGGATGTATTTTCTACCTACTTGAATGTAATTCTTGGTAATATCTTGTTGGGTTTCTATTTCAACGCTTTGCTGAGCTTGGTCTTCAACTTCAATTTCGGGTACTGAGCGCCATACACTTTCCCAATCCTGAGTAGGGCTTATATCAGAAGCTTTACCCGAAAAGCTAGAACTTCTTTCTTCTTTAGGTTTATCGTCAAAGGGGCTAAAAGTAGGATCAATGGCAATTGCTGGAGGTTTTACTTCTATATTTCTAGATGAAGTGGGCATAATAAATCCCTGATCAGTATCGAAATCTAATGATGGAGCAATATTAAACTGACCTAGCGAATGTTTTACTGCCGTTCGGATGATAATATAAATGGCTTTTTCATCTTCAAACTTAATTTCAGTTTTAGTGGGGTGAATATTTACGTCAATCTTAGTGGCATCAAGTTGAAGGTAAAGAAAATAAGTGGGGTAGGCACCTTCGCTGATCAGATCCTCAAAGGCATTGCAAACGGATTTATGGAGATAGGCATTTTTGATAAACCGATTATTGGTAAAGAAGAATTGCTCTCCTCTGGTTCTTTTGGCAAATTCAGGTTTACCAATAAAACCTTTTATCTCCAGGATAGGAGTTTTTTCTTCTACCGGAACGAGTTTTTCATTAAACTTTCTTCCAAAAACATTAACAATTCTTTGGCGCAATTGAGCCTTGGATAAATCAAAGAGTTCACTGTTGTTGTGTATCAATGAAAAGTGAATATTCGGATGGGCTAAGGCCACTCTTTCAAATTCATCAATGACATGGCGTAACTCTACATTGTTGGATTTTAGAAAGTTTCTCCTAGCTGGGATATTATAAAAGAGATTTTTAACTTCTATTTGGGTGCCTTTTGGGATATTGCAAAACTCTTGTGACATCACTTTACTACCTTCTATCCGAATATAGCTTCCTAAATCCTCATCTTTCTTTCTAGTCTTCAACTCTATTTGGGCTACCGCTGCAATAGAAGCCAGCGCTTCACCTCTGAAGCCTTTGGTATGAATGGCAAAAATATCCTCCGCGGTTTTGATTTTAGAAGTAGCATGGCGCTCAAAAGCCATACGGGCATCTGTTTCGCTCATGCCGATGCCATTGTCTACTACTTTGATCAGACTTTTACCAGAGTCTTTGAGGATTAGCTGAATGGAATCGGCCCCGGCGTCAATGCTGTTTTCCATTAACTCCTTAACAGCAGAAGCCGGGCGTTGTACCACTTCACCCGCTGCAATCTGATTGGCTACATTGTCGAGTAAAAGATGAATTATATCAGCCATTAATTACGTTATGATTAGATAAGTTAATAGAACTAAAACTATTATCATTCCCAAAAGCCTATTGGTAGAGGTTTTTACACCTGTTCTATGCATATTGCTCCACTCGGAACTCATCTCATTCCTCAAGCTCATGCAATCATGCGGTTTAGTATCCTCTGTATTGCTATATTTCTGTTTTAGCTTTTCGATCCTTTCTTTTCTCTCATTATAAAAACGGGGCTGAAATTCGAAAGTCTTTGCCTTGGGCTGTTTGAAAATAGTGGGTAGCTTAGGTGCATTCATCACTGTTTTAATTTTTACAAAGTTATTTTAATAGGGACTTATATGTGGTAAAATTATCTTACAAGATGCCTCTGATGTTAAACCAAATGTTGTGGAATAATAATTGAGAGGATAGATAAATAAGGAATAACTTATTTTCTTTAAATTGGCTTTGGCTTTATGAAGTATATTCAAAATCATTCAGTAAAATTCCTCCTTTTCTACCTTTTGTTTTTCCACCAAATAGTGGCTCAGGATTTCACAAAGAAACACCAATCGACATTCTGGTATAAAGGAGATACCGTCTGGGCACGCGAAAAGCTAAATGATATGTCGCTAGATGAAAGGCTAGGGCAGCTTTTTATGTTGGCAACTTATTCCAATAAAGGAGACGAACATCAAAATGAAATACTAAAGCTGATAAAAGAGCAAAATATAGGCGGCTTGATCTTTTTTCAAGGTAGCCCTGAAAAACAAGTAAAACTGACCAATCTCTATCAGCAATCGGCTTCAATACCATTGATGATCGCTATTGATGCTGAATGGGGACTTGCCATGCGATTGGATAAAACTTTTAAGTTTCCTTGGCCAATAACAGTAGGAGCGGTAGAAGATTCTATACTGGCTTATCAAGTGGGTCAAGAGGTAGCTAAACATTGTAAAAGGTTAGGGATACATATTAATCTCGCCCCGGTAGTTGATATCAATACCAATCCCAATAATCCCATCATTAACGCACGTTCATTTGGAGAGAACCCCAAAAGGGTCAGCCGATTTTCCGCTGCTTATCTGAAAGGAATACAAGATGAAGGAGTAATGGCATGTGCCAAACATTTTCCTGGACATGGTGATACAGACGAAGATTCTCATAAAACTTTGCCTACTGTCAATCATTCCTTGTCGCGTTTGGATTCAATAGAATTATATCCCTATAAAAAGCTGATCCCCAAAGGTCTAGCTTCTATCATGGTTGGGCATTTGAATGTTCCTGCCTTAGACAATAGTGGCAGGGCTTCTTCTTTATCGTCAAAAGTTATTCAAAAGTTCTTAAAAGGCAGCCTGGGCTTTGATGGGTTGGTATTTACAGATGCCCTTAATATGGGTGGAATAACGAGAAATTATCGGCCGGGAGAAGTGGATGTACAGGCCTTGCTGGCTGGAAATGACATACTTGTTTTTTCTCAAGACGTTGTAACTGCTAAATCTAAAATTAAAACAGCACTAAAAAGCCAGCAGATATCAGAAGAAGAAATCAATAAAAAAGTATATAAAATTTTGTTAGCAAAAAGCTGGTTAGGTCTGAAAAAAAAGACAAATGTAGAGCTTACGAATATCGTGAGCGACCTTAACACAGAATCCTCACAATTACTAAACCGCAAGATTTATGAAAAAGCCATCACTGTTTTGTTGAATCGCGGAAAAACAATTCCAGTGAAAGAACTGGCTAACAACAAGGTGGCTTGTGTGACTGCGGGAACAGAAGTAGGAAACGAATTTGTTAAAACCTTAAAGTATTATACGGATGTACATTCGTATATTTATGACAAGGACAAAGAGAATGAATTGCTTAATGTGTTGAGTAATTATGATTTAGTGATAATTGGAATTTACACTTCTAATGTTAATCCCTGGAAATCATATCACATATCTGACTATTTGAAAAATTTTGTGAAAAAGATAAATCTCCAGAACAAAGTAATTCTCAATGTATTTGCTAATCCGTACAGTTTAAAATATTTTCCAGAGGCTCAGCAAGTTGATGTTTTAATTATGAGTTACCAAAACCACTTTGATGCGGAAAGCCTTTCTGCTCAAATTATTTTTGGAGCTCTGGGGGCAGAGGGAAAACTTCCAGTAACTGTGTCCCCACTTTTTCGAGAAGGTTTCGGGCTGAATACCCCTAATCTAAGCCGTTTAGGTTATGGTTTACCTGTAGAAGTAGGCTTTGATCCTGAGAGACTTGGGAAAATTGATAAGCTGGTAAACGAAGCTATAGTGAGCAAAGCAATCCCTGGCTGTCAGGTATTAGTTGCCCGAAAAGGAAAAGTAGTATTTCACAAGGCATACGGATACCATACTTACTATAAGGAGGAAGAAGTAACTGAGTTTAATCTCTACGATCTGGCTTCTATTACGAAAATAGGAGTTTCGGTGCCTCTGTTAATGAAAATGGTAGAAGAAGATAAATTGAATATCGATAAAACTTTGAGTTGTTATTTACCTGAATTAAAGGGTACCAATAAAAAAGATCTGATAATCAAGGAGATATTAACTCATCAGGCAAGGCTTCAAGGATGGATTCCCTTTTATTTGAATACTCTTAAAAACGGTGCTCACATGCGGGAGTATTATTCTAAGGTTCGCTCCTTTGATTACCCTAACATTGTAGGCGAAGAACTCTATAGTAATCGTTTTGTTAGGGATACTATTCTTAAAACTATCATAAACTCTAAATTGCTTTCAGAAAAAGATTATAAATACAGTGACTTGGGGTATTATCTATTTATGGAGCTCATTGAGAAAATTGAAGGTAGGTCTTTAGATGAGCTAGTAACAGAAAAGTTTTACAATCCTATTGGTGCTTACACGATGACTTATAATCCCCTAGAAAAGTTTTTGCCGGAAAAAATCATTCCCACCGAAAATGATGAAGTTTTTAGAAAACAAAATCTTCGTGGATATGTACACGACCAAGGGGCAGCTATGCTGGGAGGTATAGCTGGTCATTCGGGTTTATTTTCCAATGCTAATGATTTGGCCAAATTAATGCAGGTATACCTTCAGAAAGGACAATATGGAGGAATTCGCTTTTTTGATTCTGTTACAGTTAAAGAATTTACTCGTTGCCAGTATTGTGAAATGGGTAATAGAAGGGGCATTGGTTTTGACAAGCCTCAATTAAAAGGGCCGGGGCCAACCTGCAAATGTGTTTCACCTTTGAGTTTTGGCCATACTGGGTTTACTGGAACCATTGCCTGGTCTGACCCGCATAAGGAGGTTGTTTATGTATTTTTGTCGAACAGAATTTATCCAAGCGTGGAGAACCGAAAGCTATTAACTTTGTCAACAAGAGTTCGAATACAAGAAGTAATATATAATTCCCTAAAAGATGAATACAAGACCAATGATTCTAAGTTTAGTGGGGCTGCTCAGCCTTAGTGTATTTTCTCAGAGTATAGACTCAATAGCCGTTCAAAGACATAACAATGGAAAAATAAATATGCTTACTACTTTTAAGAATAGTAAGAAAAATGGCTTAAACCTGACTTTTGACAATCAAGGAACATTAATAACAGAAGAGAATTACAAAAATGGCCTTTTGTACGGCAGTAAAAAACGTTATCATAATTTAGGCAAGCTGAAAGTAGAATATGAATACCAAGGGGGAAAGCTCTATGGAACTCGTAAGAAGTATTACAATAACGGTAAGCTACAGGAAGAAGCAGAATATAAAAATGGACAGAAAGAAGGACATTCCGCTTGGTATTATCAAAATGGAAATATAGTTACCGAATATAATTACGTCAATGGAAAAATCGAAGGAGAGGCTAAAACTTACTACAAGGAAGGCGGGGTAAAATCGACATCTAGATATAAAAATAACATACGAGAGGGCAAATACGCTCAATTTTATGAAAATGGTAAGATTATGATGGAAGGAGAATACAATATGGGAGAAAAAGTTGGCGAATGGAAGCATTTTACTGAAGAAGGTGAAATTGAGAAAACAGAGAAATTTTAGTATATCGAAAAATTGAGCTTTGAAGATTGGCATAGTCTGCTATCCAACGTTTGGTGGTAGTGGCGTTTTAGCGACAGAATTAGGTAAGTATTTGGCTCACGAGGGGCACAAAATTCATTTTATCACATACAGTCAGCCGGTTCGTTTGGATATACTCGAGCCTAACATCTATTATCACGAAGTAAATATTCAGGATTATCCTCTTTTTCAATATCAGCCATATGAATTGGCTTTAAGCAGTAAGATGGTCAATGTAGTTTTGAGATATCAATTGGATTTACTTCACGTACATTATGCCATCCCTCATGCTTATACTGCATGCATGGCCAAGCAGATATTAAAAGAGCAAAATATAAATATCCCAATCATTACAACTCTTCATGGTACCGACATTACTCTGGTTGGCAAGAACCCCAGTTATAAGCCGGCCGTAACTTTTAGTATTAATCATTCCGATAAAGTAACCTCGGTATCAGAGAGCCTTAAGCAGGATACTCTTGAGCTCTTTGAGGTTGAGAAGGATATAGAAGTAGTACACAATTTTGTGAATCTTAGCCTGTACAAACGAGATGCTGATTGCAGTAATAATTTTGCTCTTGATGGAGAAAAGATAATAGCTCACATTTCAAATTTTAGGAAAGTAAAACGTCCACTGGATGTGGTAAGAATTTTTGAAAGAATACAAAAAAAAACAAATACTATACTTTTGATGATAGGGGAAGGACCTGAAAAGGAAAAAGCGAGAAAACTTGCCATGAAAATTGGTATTGCTAATAAGATAAAGTTTTTGGGTAAAACTTCAGAAGTGGAAAAAGTCCTTTGCATATCCGATCTATTTTTACTTCCTTCAGAAAAGGAGAGCTTTGGTTTAGCAGCTTTAGAAGCTATGGCAGCAGGGGTACCTGTTATATCAACTAATACTGGGGGATTACCTGAAATAAATCTAGATGGCATAACCGGATATACCAGTGATGTAGGAGAGGTGGAAGATATGGCTCAAAAAGGGATTTCCATATTGAGAAATAGCTCAGAACAGGCTTGTTTTAGCAAAAGAGCAAGGGAACAGGCCGAAAAATTTTCGATTGATATAATAGGCCCCAAATATCTTGGAGTATATCAAAAAGCAGTGGAAAACAACTTAGAAGTGTAACTGTTATCCGCTTTATTTTCTAAGTTGTTTTTTACGTCAACTCCACGTTTATTCATATTCAGCCCATATCTGCTCGATAGCTTCTTTCGGCTTTACTTTGGTAAATACTTTTTCAATTTTCCCTTCCTCGTCTATTACGAAGGTTTCACGATGGATTCCGTCATACTCTCGATCCATAAACTTTTTCTTACCCCAAATTCCGTAAGCATTGATAATTTCTTTTTCCGTATCTGCTATGAGGCTAAAGGGCAGATTATATTTTTCAATAAATTTTTGGTGTTTCTTTTGATTGTCTGCACTTACACCTATCACCTCAAACCCTTTTGCCATTAAATCGGAATAGTTATCCCTGAAATTACAGGCCTCATTAGTACAACCTGGAGTATCATCCTTGGGATAGAAATAGAGGATCAATTTTTTTCCAGCATAATCTTTTAAACTAATCTCTTTTCCATTTTGATCATTAGCTTTGAAATCAGGAGCTTTATCTCCTTCTCGTAAATGTGTCATATCGGTTTATAACTTTAGTTCATTTTGCATAACCTTAAAAAACTCTAAGTATTGACAAAAAAAGAAAAAATTGACTTTATAGTCAATACATTGGAAAGAATTTATCCCAAAACCCCCATTCCACTGCAATACAAAGACCCATATACTCTTCTGGTAGCTGTTTTATTATCAGCCCGATGCACTGATGAAAGAGTGAATAAAATAACTCCTTATTTATTTAGTGCAGCTGATAATCCTCATGCTATGAGGAGTCTAAGTGTAGAAGAAATCACTCAGATTATCAGACCTTGCGGTTTAACTCCCTTGAAGTCTAGAGCAATAAAAAATTTAAGCGAAATTATAGTAACCGAATATCATGGCAAAGTTCCGAAAAACTACGAGGCTTTGGAAGCTCTTCCCGGAGTGGGTCACAAAACTGCCTCGGTAGTAATGAGCCAGGGGTTTGGCTATCCAGCTTTTCCAGTTGATACTCATATTCATCGCTCGATGTATCGATGGAATTTGAGTAACGGCAAGTCTGTTCAGCAAACTGAAAAAGATGCCAAAAGACTTTTCCCAAGAGATAAATGGAATAAGATTCATTTACAGATTATCTATTATAGCCGTGAATACTCTCCTGCCAGAGGGTGGAGCTTAGAAAAGGATATTATTACCCGTACCGTTGGGAGAAAAAGCGTAATTAACGAACACCTAAAAATCCGTGCTAAGTGACACATGCCAAACACTTGGTAGAATAATACCGTCTTCAACTCCCCATGCTAAATCTACCCTTAGGAAATAGCCAAGGAAGCGGATACGCATCCCTATTCCATAACCTGCTATAATAGGTTCTTTTTGACTATCTAAAATCACTTTCAATCCCCCAAAATCTTCTACTCTGGTACCAATAACATTTTCAGGCGAATAGGGAGATAGCCCATTCCAGGCTGTTCCCAAATCTCCAAAGCCAACTATCTGGAAGTTCTTGAGGAAATCACTTCGCAGCGGACGACTCGCAAAATAGCTGAAGATAGGCCAGCGGATCTCCGTATTGATTACAGCAAACTTGTCTCCATTTCGAATATTCTGGAAAAATCCTCTCATATTAGTTGCGAGCGTTTGAAACACATAATTATTTGCAGTAGCTATAGGGGTACTGGGATCAAATTCCGGAGCAAATTGGTTGTCTACTCCACCTATAAAATAAATGAGTTTTTGAGCTCCAAAGGAAGTTCCAAAAGCAAGTCGATTGGCCCATATAAGATTGCGATGAATAATGGTATATTTCCTAAGGTCGACTCCTGCTGTATATAGGCCGGTAGGAGTAGTTCTTAAATTATAATAGTACTCCAAAAAAACTTTGTAACGTAAGCCAGCGTACAGATTAATACCAATTTTACGAGCATTATCATAAACATATGCATAGCGTGAAATAAGATAATCCTGATATAAATCTGGGGCTTCCAGGGAAATAGGCTCACGGCTTAGAGTAATTGTACGATCTAAACGATAACCGAGGTCTCCTCTTATTGAAACTACTGGAGAAAAGGGCCATATGAACCGAACAGTTATTTCGTTGGTAATAATACGCTGATAATTGGTAGTACTAACAAACTGAATCTGGCTTCTGCGGCTATACTTATATTCTTTGTCTAAGCGTTTCTTATAGTCGAGTATCCCCACCACATACTCTGCATTAGGCGTAAGCGAGGTACCGAGGAGGGGTTGAAAATTAGTACGGAAAGCGCCGACTAATCGATAGTCATGCATCAACTCGATTGAGCCAACTTTAAACTGCATATTGAAACCTGAGTTTAACAAATCACCTCTCACAAATCCAGTAAATCTCTGATACTGAGGATTATCAAAAGCATTGTTAAAATCTACTGAAAAATCATCTTGATAAAAGGATAGGAAGTAATTCCTTTTAGGCGGTATTTTAAGCTCTTCTTGTTTTATCTGGTTTTTAGCTATAGTGTCTGGGAATGCTCGTATTTTAATCGGTTCTTGAAACTTCTCAACTGGGGGTTTTATCTCCATTTTTATCTCGTTACCTCTTATTTGATTTTCGTCATTAAAGCTATAATTTTCTATATCGATCTCAAAATCAGAGGGTTTAACTCGGGGATAATACAAAGATTGATAATTATCGGTTTTTGGTATAGACTGCTTTTCAACTTCTTTTTCTTCGTCAATGGAATCATTAATTAAGGCATTTACTTGTTTGAGTTCTTCTACCGACAAAAAGGGCTCTTTAAAGAGCTGATATCTCTTGTCTTTGTATGATAAATTAAAGATCAAATCCCTCTCTGGAGCAAATACATCTTCCAATAAATTTTGATCTACGTCAGTAATCTTATACTCCTCAAAGCTATACCCATAATGCATAGCCGTGTCTATGTAAACAATGGAGCTATCTATTTGTATGAGATGTCTATTTTGGATGCGGCTGCTATTACTTAGAAAAGAGATGTAACCCGGTTGGTATGCTTCGGCTTTTAACTCATTCGCTCTGAATGACTGTGTCATGCGCCAGATTATGGCAGTATCATTTGGCTCTTTAGCTTCTACTGCAAATAAATCGTGAGCCTTGGCAAAATGCATCGCCTTTTCTCCCTGTATTAGAGTATCGGTAAAGCGATTGGAGCTAAAGACAATTCTTTTGTCATTATCAAAGAAGGAAGGATAAAGGTCGTTATAAGAGTCGTTTGTGATCTGCTCAGTTTTTGTGTTGAGTAGGGTATAGATGAAAATATCCGACTGGCCATTTTTTACCGCAGAAAGCAAGAAACGTTTTCCATCATTAGAATAATCAAATGATAGGATTTTATCAAATCTGAAGAAAGGACTTTTTTCTAGCCTTTTATCTTTCAGGTTGTAAAAATTAAGATAGATAAACCCTTTCTCTTCTGTAAAAAAAGCCAATATTTCATTGTTGGGATGCCAAGAAAGAAGGGGGTATGAATAATCTGCATTTTGAGCTATCTTATATCCCCCCTTTAATATTTTATGTCGCTTTTCTTCTTCAAAGTCATAGATGTAAAGTCTGTATTCAGAGAATTTCTGGCAAACGTAAGCGAGGTATTGGCTATTATCGCTAATGGCTATATGAGTAATTATATAACCTTTAGGGGTTTTAAAAAATGGCTTCTCTTGCGATTCGTTTGTTTCTAGTAAATCAGCTTTATACCGATTTCGGTAAAATTGTAGCCATTCCTTCTGGATATTTTTCAGATTTTTCCCCAATATATAAATGAATCCCGTTTCTATATTGCGATTGATAATACTCATGGAAAATATATTTTTAATCACCTTTTTGTCATAAGTCTGATCAATGTAATACCATACCGAATGCCCTGCATAACAAGCATCGTCTCGCATCAGGGCATTTATTTTTTTATATTTTCCCGTGAGGATTCCATCTCTTACCTTTGTATCCACTTCTACATTCCAGGTATCTCCCATATAGCTAATTAAACCTTCGATATACCACTCGGGCAGGTTTAGAAGAGTAGAATTTTTAACAGATTCTGTAAAGCTTCCGTAAATAAGATTACTTAAGACTATTTCTGCAAGCCCTGCCCTTAAATAGGCTTCCAGATTGATGTAATTCCCATCGAAATAAAGAAACAACCTTTTTCCTGAAATTCGTATGACACCGCTTGAGCTATAGTCTTCTTCTCTATTGGAGTTTACATTACTTTGTTTTAAATCAGAAAGATTATTAAAGACCAGTATTTGAACTCTTTCATTTAAAGAAGCATCCAAAAATTTCTCGATCTGAGGAAGATTTTTCTCCGTCATTCTCGCTATTTGCTGAGCTAAATCTTCGTTTCCCCTGTAGAAATAGACATCATAGCGCTCAAAGCGATAAAACACCCAGTCAAAATCATTATACTGGACTCGATTCTTACCAAAAGTTTGACGCAAACCATAAAAAAACTGAGCTGATGCCTGATCCGTTAATAAAAGGAGTATTGCAAATGTTATGACCCTAAATAATGATATTGAACAGCTCTTTTTCAAGGACAATTCAATAATATTTTCATTAACTTTACACAAGGCTAATAATTTAACTGCTGCAAAATTGGCTTTTAGTGTAATTACACGTATTTTGCTTATTGACGAATGTAATCATAAATGAAGCATTTTATCAACCATATTCACATTTTTGTTTCTATCAATCGCTGTATTTGGTCAAGTAACTTATAAAAGCCACAAGAGCGAGAATATAGAATCTATAGGTGGATTCGTTCTCTAATGAGATACAAAGGGTTTTTAGACCTGTTTTGGGGTCTCGATAAGCTCCTCATTTATCCTGGTGAGGAGCTTGAAAAGGTAAGAGAATTGAAGAAAAACCTATTTCCTTGCCCGCTGCATGGATTCTATCTCTATTCGCTAGAGGGCAATCCTCTTGGCAATGATACCTGGAGAGACTATCCTCACATTGATTATAAGCAATTATGATTTATAGCAGCCAACCTTATAACAGAGATGTATTATCACGATATTAAAATAAACGAAAAAAGCCATTTTCAATTTTATGGGCATAGATGGAAGGAATAGGAACTTATGGCGTCCCTATTTATTTTCTTTCTAACCGCAACCTTTTTGCGTCTAACGACAGTATTTTCTTGGTCAGTATTACCGACAGGTTGTGAGGCGGGAACCCTAAGCTAGAGGTAAAAGTTTTATATATAGAGTCTCCCTATGGCTTACCGCTCGATGCCCGTCAGAAAAACAGCCATGCTTTTGATTCCAATAACAGTTGTATACAGGGCGGCTTTTTTCAAAAATGGACTGATTCAAGTTCTAGGCAATACGGCAAGCAACTTCGGAAATGCCAACTTCCACCACGCTATTGTTGATCTCAGAAAGCTCGATGAAAAGGTGTGCTTTAAAATTATTGAGGTCGACATTTTAAACTTTGGTTTCCCCAATATCAGCTATACGGGAAAAGTCACCTACTAGAAAACGAAGCTATTATTACGTTTAATCACTCGAGGCCAAGTGCTAATTCGGGGGTTTTCTACTATCTTCTTTTCCAATCGATTTTGTTTATTCCGACATAAAGTTTATTAGTAAAAGTCACAACCTGGTTGATGCTGTACCCCTTTCAACAAATACGAAAGGTGGGGAGATTACAGTGGTGTCCATCCTTATTTACGGAGAGTTTGGCATAATCCTGGTCTTCGGGATACACCTCCAATGCCTAATCTCTTTTCCCGGTACGCTTATTGCCCGCTTACAAAGCCCTATCTTTAGACCAAATAATGCCTTAGCTTGATATACTTGATATTAAACATTAGACCAAATCCGACCAGTGTGATTTTTTGCAGTTGATTTTTATAATGAGGAGGATAGACTCCTCATTTTCACTTTTATATTGATGCAATGGGGAGACAAACACGAGATCAGATATTATTAGAAGAGAATGTATGGTTTGGTTTAAACAGTTTCAGCTTTAACACAGTCTATTTGAGAAACGGTATGTATTATCTAGTTGTTTGGAAGAACTGAGGGGATAGTATAGTACATGAACAAAAATAGTAATACTCTGATCAAATTTCCCCTAATAAGGAAAGAATATTTTGCTCTACTTCTGAGCTTTGCCATTTATCGTAGATATGGGGCATTTGCATAATTCTATCCATAATACGATTTTGCCTTTTCCCTTCCGCTAAAGCTTTGGCATAAGGAATGTGATTGAAAGTAATCATAGAATATAGGGGCAACCATTTATTGGGATACCTGGATGAAAACCAAGTTTCAATCTTTTTTCGGAGTAAAAAATCCCTGTCCCCTGTAAGGTCACGCATCTCTATAAAATTGCGCATTGCGAGATCAGCAATAGCGTCAGCATTGGGTTTGCGTTCCTTTTCAAATTCATTAAAAATCCTTTTCCAATCATTGTCATATCGGTCCATTAAATTGTTTAGAATAGTGCAGTCTTCAAAACCGCTATTCATTCCTTGACCATAAAAAGGAACTATTGCATGCGAAGCATCGCCAATTAAAGCTATTTTACCATTTCGCGTCCAGGGATAGCAGCTTATTATAACCAGGGAAGAAGTAGGATTTTGTTCCCAATCTCGTTCAAAATCTGACATCAATTCTAAAGCATCGCCAAAAGTCTCTCGAAAAAAGTTTTTGGCCTTTGCCGTGGTATCTAAACTACTGAAAGATGGATTTCCCTTGTAGGGGAAAAACAAAGTACAAGTAAAACTTCCATCCAGATTGGGAAGTGCAATCAACATATAGTTGCCACGAGGCCAAATGTGTAGAGCTTCCCTTTCCAAAAGATGATCTCCTTTCTTTCCGCGAGGAATATTTAATTCTTTATAGCTATGCTCTATGTATTGCTGAGAACAATTAAACCGATTGGTCTTCTGCATAGCCCTCCTTACAGAGCTAAAGGCTCCGTCAGCTCCAAAAATAAGATCGGATTTTTCGTGGGTTAGCTCTTTATTCTGGCAATTCTCAAAAGCGGCCTCAGCAGAATTTAAATCAATATCAATACAACATTCATTAAAAGTTATATTTACTTTACCAGTTTTTTCGGCCAAATTCATTAATTCTGCATTTAGCCTTCCTCTCGAAACAGAATAAATGGCCTGTCTTTCTTTACCGTAAGGCTGAAAAGTAAGATATCCGTCAATGGAATGCATAACTCTGCGATACATCGGAACAGCTATTTTTCTGATATCTTTATCTAACCCTACTCCTTTTAGGGCTTTCCAACCTCTTTCACTTAATGCCAGATTTATGGACCTTCCTCCGTCAAGTTTGGTTTTGCGAAGATCAGGCCGTCTTTCGTATATCTTAACATTGTGTCCCTTCTGAACCAGATATACTGATAATAAAGAACCTACCAACCCCGCCCCGCTTATTGCTATGTTTTTTGATTTCATCAATCAAGTAATACTTCGTTTAAGTATCTCGCCAAATTCATAGACATTCATAAAGGAATTGTATAATGGCACAGGAGCCAATCGTATCACACCCGGATTACGCCAATCGGCTATTACTCCATTAGCTGTAATTTTCTCGTAAATTTCTCCACCCCGTTTAGGAAGAATAATCGATAGCTGACATCCTCGCTTAGATGAATTGGGAGGGGTGAGAATTTTGAGCTCACGCTCTGTATCTAAGCCAATTTTTGTAATGACGTATTCGAGATAAGAAGTGAGCAAATTCGACTTTTTTCGTAGAGCTGTCATCCCTGCTTTGTCAAACAGCTCAAGGCTTGCCAATAAAGGTGCCATTGAAAAAACAGGAGCATTACTCAATTGCCATGCCTCGGCAGTAGGTATAGGGATAAACTCATCCGGCATGCTAAAACGTGAAGATTTATTATGACCCCACCAACCTTCAAAACGTGCTATATCTTTTTTTCTGTGATGTTTTTCGTGAATAAAAATCCCTGAAACTCCCCCTGGTCCGCTATTGAGGTATTTGTAGCCGCACCAGGCTGCAAAATCTACTTCCCAATCGTGTAAATTAAGCGGTACATTACCAGCAGCATGAGCCAAATCCCATCCGACTGTAATCCCTCTATCGTGGGCGGCGCCAGTAATTTCTGCTATACTAAGGAGTTGCCCGGAATAATAATTTACGCCCCCCATCATCAATAGAGCTATTTCATCGCCACGCTGTTTTATAATTTCCTTAATTTTAGCTTCATCTATAATCTTTGTCTCTTTATCGGGCATGACCTCTATTAAGTGTTCCTTAGAATCTAAGCCATGATGACGAATTTGGCTCCGTAAGACATATTGATCTGAAGGAAAAGCTCTCCCTTCGCAAAGTATTTTGCTTCTTTTTCCCTGAGGATGATAAAAACTGACCATCAACAAATGAAGATTGGTAGTAAGACCATTCATAGCCACCACTTCTTCTGGCTTTGCTCCAACAACTTTGGCTAACGATTCAGTAAAAAACTCATGATAAGATATCCAAGGCCTTTGAGCTTTTGTATGGCCTTTTGCACCCAGTCTAGCCCAGCTTTCCAGTTCTTCTAACAAAATCTGTTTTACCTTCTTAGCTTGTAGTCCTAGAGAATTACCGCTAAAGTACAGAGCTCGCTTGCCGTTTACTGTTGGAAAAATAAACTCATTCCTATATTGAGACAAAGAATCGTCACAATCGAGCTTAAAAGCGAAGTCTTTCGTAAACTCAAATTCCATTCCTCATATTTTAGCTCAAAAATAAAGAATTGCTCTTTAGCTCATATTTGAAAGCTAGCGCTCTTAGATTTGTATTTCAGATTAAAGAAGATTAGTAGAGTGATTCTTATGCCACAAGTTCATACACTTATTTGGTTACTTTGTAAACTGAGATTCACAAAATAATTTTTCACTGAAATGAACACCAATTCATTTGCTCATCGGCATATCGGCCCTCGGGAGGAAGATTTGAATGAAATGTTGAAAACCACAAACGCTAACTCTTTAGATGAATTGATCCATCAGACCATACCTTCTGATATACGCTTACGCTTAAAGGAAAAATTAAACCTGTCAAAACCTTTAAACGAAACCGAATTTTTGACCCATATAAGAAAAATCGGCTGTAAAAATAAAGTCTTTAAAACCTTTATTGGCCAGGGATATCACCCTACAATAGTTCCCAGTGTTATTCAACGAAATGTTTTAGAAAACCCAGGCTGGTACACAGCATATACCCCTTATCAGGCTGAAATAGCTCAGGGCAGGTTGGAAGCCTTAATTAATTTCCAGACTATAGTTAGTGATCTTACGGGGTTGCCTATTGCTAATGCCGGTTTGTTGGATGAGTCTACTGCTGCTGCCGAAGCTATGTATATGTTTTACAAATCACGTGGCAAAGACAAACAAAAAAAAGAAGCACTTAAATTCTTTGTTTCTATCCACTGCCTACATCAAAACATCGATCTGCTAAAAACTCATGCAAAACCTTTAGGTATTGGGTTGGTAATTGGAGACCATCGTGAAATAAATCTAAGCGATGCTTTCTTTGGCGCTTTGATCCAATATCCTGCAGATGATGGAAAAGTCTTTGACTACACTGATTTTATTAATAGCGCTAAACAGCATTATATAAAAATAGTTGTAGCAGCTGATATAATGAGTCTTGCTTTATTTACTCCTCCCGGCGAGTGGGGTTCTGATGTTGTAGTAGGCACTACTCAAAGATTTGGAATACCGCTTGGCTTTGGGGGTCCTCACGCTGCTTTTTTTGCCACTACTGAGGATTACAAGAGACATATTCCCGGCAAGATTATTGGGCAAAGTATAGATAAAGACAAAAATCGTGCTCTGAGAATGGCTCTACAAACTCGTGAACAGCATATTAAGAGAGCGCGGGCAACCTCTAACATTTGCACAACTCAAGTACTATTGGCTGTGATGGCAGGTTTATATGCTGTCTATCATGGCCCTAAAGGAATAAAAGATATCGCTCTCAAGATTCATCAAAGTGCTGTTACCCTTGCTGAGGGACTAAAAAAAATAGGTTTTAAACAACTCAATTCTTCTTTTTTCGATACTCTTAAAATTGAAGTCGAAAAAGTCGATGTTCAAGTCATACGAGAGATTGCTCTCAAGAACGAAATCAACTTCAGGTATATCAACAACCACACAATCGGTATTAGTCTTAACGAAACTACTAATCTGACTGTTGTTAATGAAATACTAACTGTTTTTGCTGAGGCGATTGAAAAAAAAGCCCCCGAAATTAAAGCCTTGATAAATTTTAACATAATTCCCAAAAGACAGCAAAGAACAAGCAGTTATCTTCAACAGGCTGTATTTAATAGCTATCAAAGTGAAACAAATATGATGCGTTACATTAAAAAACTGGAACGTAAAGACCTTTCTCTTAATCATAGTATGATACCATTGGGAAGCTGTACCATGAAGCTCAACGCTGCTTCTGAAATGCTGCCGTTAAGCTGGTTCTCATTTACAAACATTCATCCTTTTGCCCCCAAAGAACAAACCTTAGGTTACCTGGATGTGATCGGTGAGTTGGAAAGAGATTTAGCTGAAATTACGGGTTTTCATACCGTATCTATGCAGCCTAATTCCGGTGCTCAGGGTGAATATGCTGGACTAATGATGATTCGTGCTTATCATCATTCAAGAGGAGATTCTCACCGTGATATCGTTCTAATCCCAAGCTCTGCCCATGGTACTAATCCCGCCTCAGCTGTTATGGCTGGCATGGATATTAAAGTCGTTAAATGTGATGAGCAAGGCAATATTGATGTCGAGAGCTTGAAGCTTATAGCCGAACAATATAGGAATAATCTTGCTGCTTTGATGATTACATATCCTTCTACTCATGGGGTTTTTGAAGAGGCAGTAAAGGAAATTACCTCTATAATTCATCAATATGGCGGTCAAGTTTATATGGACGGTGCCAATATGAATGCTCAGGTTGGGCTCACTAGTCCAAGAGCAATCGGAGCTGATGTATGCCATCTAAATTTACATAAAACATTTGCTATCCCTCACGGAGGGGGTGGTCCCGGCATGGGGCCTATCAGTGTGGCAGAACATTTAGCTCCCTTTTTACCAACTCATCCAATAGTGAAAACAGGAGGGAAAAACGGTATTACTTCCATTTCAGCAGCGCCTTATGGTAGTGGGCTGATTCTTATCATCAGCTATGCTTACATTAAAATGCTAGGTGCACAGGGTTTAACGGATGCCACCTGTTATGCTATTTTGAATGCTAATTACCTGAAAAGTAAACTCGAGAAAAGCTATTCAGTTTTATATGCCAACAAAAAAGGAAGAATTGCCCATGAAATGATCTTAGACTGTAGACCCTTCAAAAGAATAGCTGGAATCGAAGTTGTTGATATAGCTAAAAGATTAATGGACTATGGCTATCACGCTCCCACCATTTCATTCCCAGTAGCTGGGACTATTATGATCGAACCGACTGAAAGCGAAAGTAAAGCAGAACTAGACCGCTTTTGCGATGCTTTACTTTCTATTAGAAAAGAAATATCTATGATTGAAAAAGGAGAAGCTGATACGGAAAATAATATCTTAAAAAATGCCCCTCATACTTTGGCCATGCTAACTGCCAGTAATTGGGGCTTTCCCTATACTAGAGAACAGGCAGCATATCCATTAAAATATTTGATTCAAAACAAATTTTGGCCCGCTATAAGAAGGATAGATGATGCTTATGGCGATAAAAATCTAATATGCACATGCTAACTCCTTGTAAAAACTGTGCTTTTTTAGATCCATTAATAAATAAATGCTATTATTAACTCATTTCCTTATTGTATCTAAATTAATAAAAATAAAATTACTTAAATTTACTGGGTCATTTGATATTATGATATGGGAATTTTTAAAAATTAAATGAATCATGAAAAGACTTTTACTGGCTGCTGCTGTATTTGCGGCTATTTTTTGCAATGCCCAGAGTGGCGCAATAGATGGAAATTCGGAAAAAACTTTACACCCTGATCTTAGGCTTTCTGAAACCGAAACAAAGCAGATGTTTGATCTCATTCGAAAGGAAAAAGCCAGATCCCTTACTCAAGCTAAAACATCCGGAGGTGTGTTTAGTAGGATACGCTTAGGTGCTACTGATACATTGTCCGAAATTTTTGGTGGAAGTGGGGTAAATGGGGTATTTTCCAACTTCCAATATCCTATTTATAAGGACTCTACTGTTAGGGCAGAATTTAGTAATAGTCTAGCATATGTAGGCAATCATTCTTTGGGCGGAACTTTTGATCCTACATCCCTTATTTATGGTCTATTCCAATTTGCTGACACTGACCCATATACACTTGATGATGTTCATATTCTTGGTAACTACAGGACTCCCTCATCAATTCCTAATCCAAACGGTGATTCACTAATCGTTGAAATAGTATACGGAAGCCCTCATCAATCTAATATTTTTCGAAATGTTTTCCGTCCACCTAATTCATTAAACTTTGATACATGCCGTTTTTCTGCCCCCGGAGTAGCAGTTGTTGCTGGTAGAAGCTACCATTTATCAGGTGCCTCCCGCATAAGAAGAGGAATCGAACTTACTGCTGCCGATGTTAATGATACAGGGACTTCACTATATGGAATTCCCGTGGGAATTAATATTCCTGCAGGAAACATTGTAGGATATGACGTTACCTTTAAGTCAAACTATACGATCAATAGAGATGACATCTATTTTAGTACTATAATGCGTGATAATGCGGTTATTCCCAACTTTGCAGGAAGGGTGGCTCAAGAAACCAATATCCCCACCCCTGCAAGGAGATGGTTCTGTGATCCCGATGGGTATAATCATAGTTACACTATGAGTAACAATGTTCTTTATCAGACATACAGTCCCCCTCAAGATTTTCTTAATGAGATTTTAGCGCCTCGAGTTCTTATTGGAATATGGACTTATGTGACTATTTCTGGAAAATCCACTGTGAATATTGATGAGAATATAACTGATGGTGATGTTAGTATCTTTCCCAATCCATCTAAGGGCATTGTAAATATTGAAATTTCTAAAGGCGGTTTTTACAAGCTTGAAGTAGTAAATATGTTGGGTCAGAGAGTATATGCTGAAAATATAAGTGCTAATGGTAATAATGAAAGGACAGAATTAAACCTTTCTAATTTGGCTAAAGGAATTTATGTGGTAAATTTCAAGGGTGAAAACTTCTCGAAGTCAACTAAGCTCACTATTAAGTAATATCTGTCATATCTATCTGATTAAAACAAAAAGCCTTTCTTGCTAAGCAAAGGCTTTTTGTTTTTGTTATCTTCTTTTTCTATAATTTGCTTTCTAGTTGACCTGAGCAACTTAGAGCTAAAGATAAAGTCTTTTATGTATTCATCACCGGTTTTGAGAACATCATCTTTACCTCCTTCCCAAGCTTTAGTTCCTTCTTTGATACATAAAATACTATCCCCCATTTCCATTACGGAGTTCATATCATGGGTGTTAATAACTGTCGTTATGTTAAACTCCCGTGTTATTTCATGAATAAGATTATCTATTACAATTGATGTTTTAGGGTCTAATCCAGAGTTGGGCTCATCACAAAATAAGTATTTAGGATTTGTAGAAATGGCCCTTGCTATTGCCACTCTCTTTTGCATACCACCGCTTAATTCAGCTGGGAACTTATTCTGTACATTTTCCAAATTAACCCTCTTTAAGCAAAAGTCTGCGCGATCTTTTCTTTCACTCAGTGACATATCTGAAAACATATCCAAGGCAAAAGTTACATTCTGCTCTATTGTCAGTGAATCAAATAAAGCATTTCCCTGGAATACCATTCCCATTTCAGTACGAAGATTTTTCTTTTCATTCTCCCCCATTTCACTCAGCTTTCTTCCGTCAAAATAAATATCTCCTTTGTCAATTTGATATAAACCTACCAAGCTCTTGAGAAAAACGGTTTTACCACAACCCGATTGCCCAATGACAAAGTTGGTCTTTCCCTCATAGAACTTAGAAGAGATTCCTTTAATTACATCTTGGCCACCAAAGCTTTTATATAAATTATTAACCTCAATCACTTAACTCAATAATATTTGAGTTAATACATAGTTTGCCAGAATAATAGCAACGCTACTACTTACTACTGCATTGGTAGCATTAATGCCTACTTCTACGGCACCTCCCTTAACATAGTAGCCATAATAAGCTGAAATAGTAACAATTAAAAAAGCGAATATCACTGTTTTGATTAGCGCATAAGTAATATAGAAAGGGTTAAATTCGACTTGTAAACCTTGAATAAAATCTGCAGGGGAAACCATGCCTACTATTTCGGCGGCCAGAAACCCTCCCAATATTCCTAAAAACATACTTAGAATAATAAGAATGGGGTTAAAGAACATCAAGGCCACGACTTTAGGCAAAATCAAATATCCCGGGGAATTAACTCCTATTACTTCCAAAGCATCTATCTGTTCTGTAATCCGCATGCTCCCCAATGTGCTGGCAATATTGGAACCGGCTTTTCCAGCTAGTATAAGACTTACAATAGTAGGTGAAAACTCAAGCACTATAGATTCACGGGTAGCTATACCAACATAATAATCGGGAATTAAAGGGTCTTCGAGGTTATAAGCTGTTTGAATAGCAACAATAGCTCCAACAAATAGAGAAACTACCGTAACAATCGCAATGCTGTTAACACCCAGTAATTCCATATCCCGCATCAGAGCTTTCCAGTACTGTTTACAGTTTTCAGGTCTTTTAAAAATTTTATCTAAAAGCAAAAAATATTTGCCGACATGTTGTATCTGGTTAGAGATAAGCATTTCGCTAAAATAACAGTAATTTTGTATCGTGAAATGCTAATGCAAAAGCCTTTGAGTTTCTCCTTGGTTCGAAAATTCGCCAGATGCTTACTATTGAGTACGGGGCTTCTGTTCTTGGTTTCTTCCTGCAAAAGTCTAGAGAAATGCAATTGTCCGGGATCCTCCATTTTCTCATTTAAAATCCCATTAAGTGAATAAAGTTCAAAGTGTTTTGGAAAAGTATTTACCTGAAAACAGCCTGGATTTGATTATGGAATTACTTCGTACGGAATCTATGCAACTTAAAATTACTAAGCCAAGAAAGACTAAGCTTGGCGATTACCGCTTTCCAAATAAAGAAGGTAGACATCGAATTAGCTTAAATGCCGATCTTAACCCTTACGCTTTTTTAATTACCCTAATTCACGAAATAGCTCATCTGAAAGCTTTTAAAAATTTTGGAAGGCTGATAAAACCTCATGGGAAAGAATGGCAAAAGACATGCATTGATATGGTTAAACCTTTTATAAAGATGAAAATATTTCCGCCAGTGCTGGAAAAGGCCCTTATCAAAAGCCTAGATAAGGGATTTGCAAGCAGTTGTACCGATCTGAAGCTTTTTAAAAAGCTGAAGCAATTTGATTTAAATCAGCACAAAAGGGTTTATTTGGAAGATATAATGGAAGGAGTCGTCTTTAATCTAGGCAAAGACAAAATTTTTAGAAAGGACCACAAGCTTAGAAAACGGTATAAATGCTTAAATCTCATTAATGGAAGAGAATACATGATTCATCCATTAGCAGAAGTAAAGCTGATTAGCACAGAAGAAAATGAACTCAGTGCCCGATAAAATTCCCCCTTTTTCTACTGACTTTACCATTGGCATATTAGGAGGTGGCCAATTGGGTAAAATGTTATTGGTTGAAGCTAGCAGATATAGTATTTGTACTAAAGTGATGGATGGCTCTTCTGAGGCTCCGTGTAAAATGGGGAGTAGTGTTTTTGTAAAAGGCGACATTACAGATATGCAAACTGTACTAGATTTCGCTACTGATTGCGATGTATTGACTATCGAAATAGAAAATGTAAACATCCGAGCTTTACACCAATTGCAACGAGAGGGCAAAGCAGTTTTTCCAAAACCTGAAACACTAGATATTATCTGCAATAAGATAATCCAAAAAAACTTTTATCGCAATCACAACATAAATACCGCTCCTTTTTGGAGCTTCAAAAACAAAAAGAAATTGCTGAAACTAATACATTCAGGAAAAGCAACACTGCCTTTTGTGTGGAAAGCAGCTACGGGAGGCTATGACGGATATGGTGTACAAATCGTAAAGGAAAATAGCCAACTGAATAATCTTCCCGATGTCGAAGGGCTTGCAGAAGAGCTGATTTCTTTTGAAAAAGAGTTGGCAGTAATTGTAGCCCGATCAACTGAAGGAGAAGTGAAAAGCTATCCTGTCGTAGAGATGGACTTTCATTCTGTCGCCAATTTGGTTGAGTTTGTTTTTAGCCCGTCTTCGGTAGAAAATGAGCTACAACAAAAAGCTAGAGAAATAGCTGAAAACTTAGTGAAAAGACTCAATCATGTCGGCTTATTAGCGGTTGAGATGTTTCTCGCCAAAAGCGGAGAAATACTCGTAAACGAAGTAGCACCAAGAGTTCACAACAGTGGACATTTAAGCATAGAGGGAAATATCACCTCTCAGTTTGATCAACATTTGCGAGCAGTTTTAGGCCTTCCTTTGGGAGCTACTGATGTAATAAGACCAGCAGTAATGGTCAACCTTAATGGAGAAGAAGGGTATGACGGGTCTGTTTTTTACGTGGGCATTGAAAAGATCATGAATTTTCCAGGAATTTATGTTCATCTTTATGGAAAAATCGAAACCAAGCCTCATCGTAAAATGGGACATGTAACAGTTACAGCTAATGCTTTGGAAGAAGCCCGTATCTTAGCAAGAGAAGTAAAAGAAACCGTTAAAGTAATTAGTAAATAATGGCAATCGAAGTTGGAATAATTATGGGTAGTAAAAGCGATTTACTTGTTATGCGGCCAGCGGCAGATGTTTTAAAAGAATTGGATGTAGGTTACGAAATTAAAATTATATCGGCACATAGAACACCTGATATAATGTTTGATTATGCTAAGAAGGTTCATAAACGTGGCTTAAAAGCCATTATAGCCGGAGCTGGGGGAGCTGCTCATCTTCCAGGAATGATAGCTTCACTGAGCCCATTACCCGTAATTGGCGTGCCTGTAAAATCCAGTAACTCCATGAATGGTTGGGACTCTATTCTCAGTATTCTCCAAATGCCAACTGGTGTGCCGGTTGGCACAGTAGCTCTAAACGGTTCAAAAAATGCTGGTATTTTAGCTGCTCAAATCATTGGTAGTACCAATAAAACAATTCGGGAAAATATTATCAACTACAAGCAATCTCTGCATAATACTGTAGTGAAGTCGAATAAAATCCTGGGATAATTAAAAGTTTTTAAGAGTCTTTAGCACTTGCTCTTTCCTTCGGCTGGCTATGGGGACTTTAGTCTCGTCATTCATCACTAAGAAATTTCCTTTAACAGGAATATATTTTTTCACATAATTAAGATTAACCAGATAAGACCTATGAACTCGTTGAAAACTATGGCTATTCAGCATGCCTTCAAACTCCTTAAGAGTTTTGCTGATCAATAAGCTCTTGTTACCGTTGAGATAAAAATTAGTATAATTACTAATAGACTCTAAATAGATAATATCGCTTAAGTGGACTATATGCATTCCATCAGAAGTAGTCAGCATTATTTTTTTGAAAGAGTCAGATTCCCGGCGAATATTTTCCATCAGCATATTAAAATGGGCTGTTTTTTTCGGTAAATCCTTGCGATTTTCTACTTTTCGGATAGCCTTTACCAATTCTTTCGGGTCAATTGGCTTTAGAAGATAATCTAAAGCACTGAACTTAATAGCCTTAATAGCAAATTTACTGTGAGCTGTTACGAATATGATCTCCGGATTAATCTCATCATTATTACTGATCTCATTTAAAATATCAAAGCCGCTATTCTCGCCTTCCAATTGAACATCAAGAAATACGGCATCTGGCTTTAGTTCAATAATAGCTTTAATTCCATCTTTCACATTATCAACTTCCCCAACTATTTCTACCTCAGGACAAAAGAGATCTATTTTTCCTTTAAGAGCATCTCTGGAATTTTCCTCATCATCAACAATTACAGCTTTTATCATACGCAAGCAGTTTAGTCAAAATTACAGATTTTTAAATTTCTTCGGCAAGTAGCTGAATTCTTACTAAAGTGCCCATCTCTTCACCATTAGGTAAAGTCTTATCAATTATCTGGATATCAATCTTTTTACCTTTCTTTTTCTTTAGTAATTTGATACGATTCCGATTAATAGTAATTGCCATGCTGTGGTGTCCTTTTTTCTTTTTAATTTCCTTAGACTTTTTTCTTCCGATTCCGTCATCTTCGATTTCACAAGTCAGAAAACTATCATTTAAAATAAAGCGAATATTTAAATTTCCGCGGCCATCTTTAGGCTTTATACCGTGTAGGATAGCATTTTCAACATGAGGCTGGATCAACATAGGAGGAACCCCCACATCATAATCTATTTTTTTATCTATCTCAATCTGATAATCAAATTTGTCTTTGAACCGGAGCTTTTCAAGTTCAAGATAATTCTTTAAGATAGATACTTCTGTTTCTATTGGATGGATGGACTTCATAGATGATTCAAGTGTAAGTCTCATCAATTTTGCAAAATTATTGAGATAACGAACAGTCTGTTTTAGATCTTTTTTAAAGATGAGGCTATTGATGGAATCGAGCGCATTAAAAATAAAATGGGGATTCATTTGCAGACGCAGAGTTTTGCGTTCCATTTCAAATAGAGAATTTTCTAGTTTTAGCCTTTGATTAATCCGATTAATCCGATCTCTGATGAATAAAAAGGCCCCCATTCCTAAAGCAGAGATCAATGAACTGAGAAACCACCATGTTTCCCAAAAAGGCCGGGCTATGCTAAAGGCATAATTAACATGATATGGGCTCCAACTCTCACCAGATCTCTTAACCTGAGCCTCAAACTGATAATGTCCAGGCTTGAGGTTCGAATAAACTGCTTCTCTACGATTTCCCGCCAAGACCCAGTCCGGTGAATGACCTTGTAAGCGATAACGGTAAACTAGCTTATTACACTGGTAACCTGTTAGTCCCGAAAGGTTAAAGCTCAAAAAGTTTTTATCATGAGGTAAATTAAGAGAAATAGGAATTTGAATAAAGCTAAGAGTATCATCTGCAAATAGATACAATTCTTCGGTTTCACCGAAAAATAGTTTCACATCGGTAAGAAAAAGACGTGGCTTGGCTTTGACTTCATTGTATTCGGTACGTTTAAGAAACAATAAGCCATCAGTCGTTCCTACGGCTAAATGATCATCAGACAAACTGATAGAATTAGGCATACAGGCCACGGAAACAAAGCCTACCGGTCGAACTCGATAATTACCATCTTCATAGAAAACCTGCAATAATCCCTTATTAGTTCCCAACCATAAATGTTGATCTTTATCAACTTCTATTGAATGTATCTCGGCAAAGTTCAATTGAGCAGCAGTAAGGAGATTAGTATTATTTTCAGACAAATGATACAAACCTTCTGTTGGATTAGCCACATAAATCTCATTAGCGCTTACTGCGGCAAAAGCGTTAAAACGTAAGCTATCTAACCGCATACCGGACATTTCCTTAAAAACTTGCCATTCGTTTTGGCGATAGCAAAACAAGCCTTCGGTATAAGTAGCAAACCAAAGGGAACCATCATTAGTTTCCGATATGGAATATACAGTAGAAAAAGGTAGATTGTTTAGTCGTGATTCATTGTACAGTCGCTCTCTAACATACCGGAACACACCTTGACCCGTGCCTATCCAAAGCCCATCTTTATTAGCATGAAGAGAAAAAATAAAATTCTGGCTTAGTTCAGAAAAATCCACTTTACTAAGCTCTTTGCCGTTAAATTTTATCAGACCTTTTTCTGTACTTAACCATAAATAATCGTTGTATTCTGCCATATCCAATGTAATTCCATAGCTAAGTTCATTTTGCATCTCAAGAGACAAATCAGAAGAGTTGCTTTTGTACAGCCCCTTAGAAGTAGCGGCATACAACTCTCCCTGCTCAGAAAAGTTAACAGAAAACACTTCTCCATCAATAAATTGAGGACTGCTGTAATAAACTAAAGATGTGCTTTCCAGCTTAGTTAAACCATTGTCAGAATACAACCAAATAACTCCAGACCGATCAATAAAACAACCTTTGAATGGTTCATCGGGCAAACCATTTTCATCTGTAAACGTTATTAGCTTTTTTTCTTCTAATTTTATAATGGAAAAAGAACGAGGACTTACGATGGCAATTTTGTTTTCAAAAGCAGACAAGGCAATGGACTTGGCTTCAAACAGATTCCTAACCTTACCTTTAACGCTAATTTCACAGACAGAATCCTTAAAAGCAGCTACAATTTTATCGTTATTAGCTAAAGCTAATGATACTACAGGATCTCCTTTCGGCTGTAACTCACCGTTACTGTAAGTGTATAGTCCCTCAGAAGTTGCGAGGTAGAGAACATGACCCGAGAAACGAATATCATTAATTTGACCCTGCTTTATCTCAACCATTTTCAGGCTATCGTGCAGCATTTCATATAATTGGTTTCTGCGAGTAGAAACCAATAACTGACCGGTTCTGGAAACAGCAATTTTTGTTGCACTTCCATCTTGAATTGGCAAAGAATAATTACGATATTTTTTCCCATCGAATTTTAGAATTCCTCTTTTATATGCCAGCCATAGGTTTCCCTTGCTATCTTCTTCAATATCATTGATAAACAATCTTTCGGGCTGTTCTTCCTCGTTAAATGCTTTAAAATCAAAGCCGTCATACCCAATCAGTCCAGCCCCTTCGGTGGCTATCCAGAATAAACCACGACTATCCTCCATAAAATCATTAATCCGAAGAGTTGGCAAACCTTGTTCCAAGCCTATTTTTTCAAAAGGATAAACCTGAGTCCGAGCCAAATTTATCCATGATATAATAAGACTCAAGCTTGTAAAAATTTGTGTTTTTAACAAAATCCAATGCTCACTTAATTCATTAGTCCAAAAATGCTGAATAATTACCTAAATTCATCGCTAGCTATGAGAAAGTCATTCATTCTTTTTTATTTGCTATCAGGCATAACCTACAGTCAAAACTATGGATACTTTGCAGGAGGGCGCTCGGCAGCACTTGCTCATAGCAGTGTAGCCCTTACAGATGTTTGGTCGTCTTTTCACAATCAGGCTGGTACGGCCTATCTTAAAAGACCAGTCATAGCTTTTGGTTATGAAAACCGCTTTCTCCTCCAGGAGCTCCATATCGGCCAGTTGGCTTTTATCTATCCACTTTCTTTGGGCACGATAGGGATGACTTTTAATTATTTTGGCTTTGAACTATACAATGAGTCAAAGTTTAGTCTGAATTATGCTCGTGCATTTAGAAAATACTTTTCGCTAGGGCTGCAGTTGAACTATCATATTTTTTTTGCTTCTGAAGGATCTAGTAATGTTGAATCGATAACTTTCGAAGCCGGGATTATAGCTAAGCCCCATTCCAAGCTCAATATTGGCTTTCATATATTTAACCCCTCCAACAACTTCAAGAATGTTGAAACTGGAGAAAGATTATCGATAATTGGCAGGCTTGGAGCGCAGTACTGTTTTAACGATGAAGCAGCTCTTACAGTTGAAGTACGTAAAAAAGATCAATTTGATGAACGTTATGCCACTGGCTTTGAATACCGCTTAGTAAAGATCATCGTCCTTCGTACAGGTATCGCTATACATCCTTTGGCTAATGCTTTTGGTTTAGGACTGAACTTTTCTAGCTTCTCGGCTGACCTCAGTTATGAATATGCCTATACACTGGGAAACAATCCAAACTTCAGTTTAAAATACAATTTTTAGTGAAAATTACTATTGCCCTAAGCCCACTTTTTTTCTGTGGCACTCTACTGTCACAAAGCCCTACGGAAGAGCTGGAAATGGAAATTGAATCAATAGCTGAAGGCAATGAAGAAAACGAAACTGACCTTATCCAAATAGCAGAAAATCTGGAGAGTCTCAGGAATAATCCTATTCCCGTCAACTTTACAGAGGCAGAAGACTTGAAGCGAATCCCCTATCTCAATGTATTTCAAATCAATAATCTTTTACAATACCGAAAGGCCACTGGGATAATCTATTCTCCTTATGAATTACAGGTTATCAAAGGCTTTAATAGTGAGACCATCGATAGAGTTCTGCCCTATTTTGACTTTGCTACCCAAAAAGCGGTGCCTGAATTGAAACTGAAAAACGTCCTAAAGTATTCCCGAAATGAAATTATAGCTCGAACTAGCTTTAATTTACAAACCCGCCAAGGCTATTTACCCAAAGTTGAGAATGGCTATTTAGGAAACTCACAGAATTATTACGCCCGTTACAGAGGCATTTACCGCAATTTTCTTTTCGTTGGCTTTACTGCCCAACAGGATGCCGGCGAACCTTTTGGAAAACCTTACCAGGATTTAGGGGTGGATTTTCTTTCCGGTCACTTGAGTTTACAAAACTACGGTAATCTTAAAAGTCTGATTGTAGGGGATTATCAAGCTGAATTTGGGCAAGGGCTAGCTTTATGGTCGAGCTTAGCCTTTGGAAAATCTGCTGAAGCTGTCGAAATAAAACGCTATGCAAGAGGACTACGTCCTTTTACAGGAGCTGAAGAAAATCGCTTTTTACGGGGTGGAGGAATCACTTATCGCTTGAACGATTTTGACCTTAGTATCTTTTATTCGTCTAACTGCATCGATGCTAATGTAACAGCTACTGACTCTTTCAATCAACCGATTTCCGTAAGCTCACTGCAAACCACTGGACTACACCGCACAGAAAATGAACTTGCTGACAAGGATGTCAACCGCATCCAAATCATTGGCGGCAATTTTAATTACCTTGCCAACAACTTATCAATAGGCGTAACTGGTGTCAATTACAAGTTGAAAACGCCTTTGGAACAAAGTAATCAACTGTACCGAAAGTTTAGCTTTAGCGGGAAATTTTTGGATAATATATCGGTAGATTTTAATTATTTATGGTCTAACCTCAACATATTTGGTGAAGTGGCTTTTTCAGGTAATAATGGACAGGCATACAGCATTGGATTCCAAAGTCACCCGGTCGATCAGTTCTTTTTTACTTTACTGTATCGAAATATTAGCAAAAATTATCGGGCTTTGTATAACGTTCCTTTTGCGGAGGGTGGCGGTTCTGGTGAACAGGGAACTTACTTTGGGATACAATGGCAGATCAATCGCACCTTTTTACTAAAATCTTATTTGGATATTTATCGGTTCCATTGGCTACGTTTTCGAGTTGATGCTCCTTCGCAAGGGCATGATTTACTGGCTCAGTTGGAAATGTTTTTTAACCGTTATTTTTCGGCTTATGTACGCTTGAAGAACGAGATTCAGGAAGTGAACAGTACTTTGGAAACCACTATATCTAAAATAGTATCTAAAGAAAGGATTTTGGCCCGTTTTCATACGATTTACTTTCTCACGTCCAACATTCGTTTAGCCTCGCGAATTGAGTATTCTTTTTATAAGGAGGGTGGTATTTTGAAGAAAGGAAACTTGATTTTCCAAGATATCCGTTATATTTTTCCGTCAAATAAACTAACGCTTACTGTCCGGTACGCTTTAGTGGACACGGAGAGTTTTGATACTCGCATCTATGCCTATGAGAATGATTTGACTTATGTTTTCAGTATTCCACCTTATTATGGTCGTTCCAATCGATTTTATCTCCTAATTGATCGTGACATTACTCAACGAATCACTTTACAGGTCAAGTACTCTATTACCACTTTTTTGGATCGCGATGAAATCAGTAGTGGGCTTAATTTGATTCAAGGAAACCAAGCAAGTGAGGTTAAACTGCAGTTGAAGCTTAGATTTTAGATCAGTGATGTATATTCTACTATCTTATTCATTAACAAAAAGTGGTCTTAATAGAATACGGATTAAGTAAAAACCGTATTTTGAGACATCGAATACCTTAAACTGATGACAGCGAAGAACTCTGACTCGTTTATAATAAGCATTATAACATTATAATTTACTTCAGTGGTATAATTTCTAGCGAAAAAATTACCTTTATCGCTCCTTTTAAGCTTTCCCTTAAAATCAAGTGGTTGGAATGGAAGCTCATGGTCAGAAAGGCTGTGTTATTGTAAGTTATTGAAAAATAAATAGATGACGATAAAAATTAGACAAATTTATTGTTTGTGCAGTTCTTAGTATTAATTTGGAATTTCAAGCTCTAAAAAAGGACCCATAGCTCAGTTGGTCAGAGCAGTCGGCTCATAACCGAAAGATCGCAGGTTCAAGTCCTGCTGGGTCCACATCAATGGCACCCCTTCTATTTTTAGGTTGAGAGCTTTCTCTCACAATATCTTGTATTTACTCTTTCATTTTAGGGTGCCTTATAATTTTTGGGGATTAAATTAAAGAATCCTGCAAAATCTAAAAGGAATTTTTTATCCCTTACGATTTGATTTTCACAAAAATGGTTATACTGCGTAATAAATCCACAGTATCCAGATAGTCTACTAGTGATGGTTCAGTTCTCTATAGAAATATTTCATCAGGTTGCTAAATTTTTAGATGTTGATATGCGAAACTTTTTGTATCACCCAAATGGAAATGAATATAATCTTTCAAATTAGAAAATTACCAGAATCTAATACAAAAATCTAAATATGAATAGAAAAAAGTATCGTAAGAAAAAATACTCTTTTCAAAAAGACAAACCATCTTCAACTTCAAGTGGGAGTATCCCGATCTTGAATAATGTGCTCATACTAATACTTTTTATAATCGTAGTTTTTAAATTAAAAGATATAAATAGCGGCTATAAATGGATGCATGAAACATTAATAGGAGCTAATTTGAAAATAATAAAGAAATACAAAGCCTTATCATTTAGGCAAAAGCAAGAAGCTAAACTGGGATTTAACGTTAGGTTTTTAAATCACTTGGCAGATAACACACCTGATACTGCAATTATTCTAATGCCACCAGATACGATTATTCTTCCTTTACAGGGAAAATCAGACTTTGATAAATATATGAAAAACAAAACCTGGGTTTCCTATTTTCTATATCCCCGAAAAGTAGTATATGAAAGAGAAAAAGAGACTTCCCATTTGTATAGCACTGCAACACACATAGCAATAATGAATGAATGGGGATATCATAAACTTCCTTACAATGTTAAAAACAAGGCCAAACATTCTATTTTAGAATTAAAAAAATGAATATTATCTATGCTTTTTCCAGTTTTTATATACACTCTAATCTTCTGTATAGGCTTCGTAATTGTCAATTCCATTTCTACCAGATTAAATATTGGTGAAAAAATAGGATTAAGCTTTCCCTTTGGTTTCGGCTTACTAACTTTTTTAATGTTAGCTCTTAATAGTTTAAAAGTAGCATTTGACTTGGGTATATTAATAGGCTCATCTGTTGTTTTAGCCATCTTCATAGGTGTTTTCATATTACGAAAAAGAAAACTAATTGAAATCATAAATATCAATAGGAAGGCCTTGCATCACCTTAAGCAGCTTAATTTAAGCTGGTTGTTTCTTTTTGGAATACTAGTTTACATTGTTTATGGAATATCAGTTAAAGCATTATTTTGGCCAACAGCTGCATACGATAGTGTAACTGGATATGATTATATGGCCAAAGTAGTAGCGGCTGAAGGAACTTTTAACAATTCCATTTTTGATGAGGTAAATCCAACAAGTAGCATAAGACATTCGTATCCACCTTTTGTTCCAGGCAGCTTTTCTGTCGCTTATATGACGGGACTCCAATCTTCTAAAATTTTGGTGGTTTTGATATTTTTATCGCTTATCATTTATTTTTGGGCTGTAGTAAAAAAATATACCACCCAAACATCTGCTATTTGTTTTACGCTTATACTCACCTGTGTACCAGAATATTTGGCCATGTCTGCACTATCTCTAAGCAATGTGCCACAAACCCTATTTGCTTCTGCTGGTTTAATTGCTTTGTCTGAATATATCAGCAAAAGAGAGAAAGAATATTTACTCTTAGGATCGTTGTTATTGAGCTTAAATGCATGGACGAGAAGTGATGGAATTGTGTTTATTATTGGAGGTGGAATAATGTTGCTGTCTGATTGCATTAACAGGAAGAAACTCAACCTTGCCAAATATTGGAAGCAGTTGCTGGTCTATTCTGCAATTTCATTAATTCCATTCCTTTCATGGCATATATACATGAAAATTCATGTTAAAAATTCGTATAGCAATAGTGATGCACTTATAAAACATCTTTTTTGGGATGCCGATAAATTCTCTGAGCTGATTGGATTAATCTGGGGTATTGTATCAAATACTCGGCTTTACGGCATTGTGTTTATTCTTTTTGCAATAGTATTCTTATTAAATATAAGGAATTTACATAAAGATAAGCCAATCCTTCTAATTGGTATTTTTTTCTCATTCTTTTTATATGCTTTTCTCTATTATCAAATGAATAATGAGGGAGAGAGATTTGGTTATTCCTTAGAATCAATGATCAATGCCTCTTTTAAGAGAGGCATGTTCCCTTTCTTGCCAGCAATTTGTTTTTATATGGCTTCAAGTTCTATGGTACTGAGATTTTTTCATTGGATATTCAAACCGCTAATTAAGTAATTTCTAATTTATTAAATGAGTAGATATATAGATAATGTGAAATTGATTGTTTTTGATGTTGATGGCACTTTATATGACCAAAGAAAGCTGAGATTTTTCATTTTAATTGAACTATTCTTCTATTACCTATTTCGGACTCATAAATACTATGAATTAAACATATTGTGGTTCTTTCGGAAAGAGCGAAAAAAGCATTCAACGCAAAGTCCTGAGAATATAAACATTAGTGAAAATCAATATATATGGTGTCAGGAAAAAGTGAAAATGCCTCTTGATGAAATCAAAAAAATTATTGAAAAATGGATACGTCAAAAGCCATTAAAGTATTTGTCTTATTGCATGTACAAAAATGTTAAAGATCTTATAAATCAATTGAAAAAAAATAATATTATAACCAGTGTTTATTCAGATTACAGGGTAGATGAAAAGCTGAAAGCTATGAACATTCAAGTAAATCATGTTTTTAGTTCAGAACAGAAAGAAATAGATGTATTAAAACCCAATCCCAAAGGTCTAAATTATATTGCTAAAAGCTTAAATGTCAGTAAGCAGCATATTTTGTTCATTGGAGATCAAGCAGAGCTTGATGGTGCCTGTGCAAAGCGAGCAAAAGTTAAATATTTACATATAAATAGAAAAAGCGCTAACTCAGTTTATAAGAGATTAGTAAATGAATTACAGTGAGCCGAAAAATAATAGTAATTGTTGGGTTTGTTGTTCCAGTCACCTAAAACTAGTTAAAAGATCGGATGTAGAGAATTCTATTGATAGTACAAATTTTGCGATTACTAATTCAGATTACGGCAAGACAAAAGAATTAAGCCAATGTGAAAACTGTGGATTCATCCAATGTACAAAAGAAAATAATGTGATCCATTTCTATGAGGATTTGATTGACTATGAGTATGAAAACACTAGAAAAGAAAGAAAACTTCAAGAACAAAGAATACTTAAAATTATCCAAAAGATAAAGCCCCGTGGAAAACTGCTGGATATAGGTGCAGGGAGCGGAGTTATGGTTGAAGCCGCACTTGAAATGGGATATAACGCAACGGGAATAGAGCCTTCTCGTTGGCTCCATGAAAAAGCTACGGAGAAAGGATTGCCAATTCATTTAGGCAGTTTTCCCATGGATGGCTTAACGAAAAAATATGACGTGATCGCATTAGTGGATGTGATTGAGCATGTGAACAATCCGAAAGACTTATTAAATCATATCCGTCAGTCGCTTAAATGGGATGGAATTCTCGTGATAGTTACTCCTGATGTTAATTCTATCATGGCCAAATTATTTAAATGGAAATGGTGGCATTTCCGAGTAGCGCATATTGGATATTTCAATAAGAGCACTCTTAGCCGAATTACAAAATCAACCAGTTTTAAATGCATTAAAAAAACAAAACCGGCCTGGTATTTTAGCTTAGAATACCTTATAGAAAGAGGTTATCAATATCTTCCAAAGTACTTACGATTACCTATTCCACGATTTATTAAAAAAGTAGTGATTCCGCTTAATTTGAGAGACTCTTTACTTGGTGTATATCAAATACAAGAGGAAAACAATTGACATGTTCAAATATTACATTTCAATAGCTCGCCCCGATCATTGGTTCAAGAATTTTTTCATGTTACCTGGAATTATACTGGCACTTCAGCATGATAACAATATTTTGATGAGCAATCTGCTATTAAAAGTAGGACTGGGAGTAATTAGTATTTGTTTAATTGCCTCTGCAAATTATGTTATCAATGAATGGTTAGATTTAGAATCTGATAAATTTCATCCCACAAAAAAAAATCGTCCTTTCATTACTAAAGATCTTAAAGCAAGGTGGGTATATATTGAATACATTCTTTTAGCAATAGTAGGGATAATTATTGCCTTTTTCATCTCAAAATTATACTTAATAACTACTTTAGTTTTTTTGTTAGCGGGAATTCTATATAATGTCAAGCCTTTTCGTACTAAAGATAAAGTTTACTTAGACGTTATTTCCGAATCGATAAATAACCCTTTAAGACTATGTATGGGATGGTTTACTATTGCCCCCCATACATTTCCCCCATCGAGTATTCTAATGTCTTATTGGATGGGGGGTGCATTCCTGATGGCAGCAAAGCGATTTGCAGAGTACAGATTTATCAACAATCCAAAAACGGCAGGATTGTATAGAGCATCTTTTAAACAATACGATGAGAAGAAATTACTAACCTCAATCGTTTTTTATGCGATTCTCAGTTCTTTCTTTTTAAGCACTTTTTTAATTAAACATAAAATTGAACTGATTTTATGTTTCCCTTTATTTTCTATTCTGTTTGCGTGGTATTTGAATATTGCTTTTAAAGATAACTCTCCTGCACAACATCCTGAAAAACTTTACAAGGAAAAATCATTTACCATATTTGTAATTTTTCTTGCAATCTTCACCATAATAATGATTAAAATACAATTGCCATTCTTGCAAGTTTTATTCAATTAAAACAGTTGTTAGGTCTAAACAAAAACAGGAGTAAAATTTCTCTAAACTTACATTTTCAAAGGAGCGTCAGTTTTATGGATCTATTTTTCATTGAATCACAACATGGTTATAAACATATTCTCTTCCTAAGCTAGTCATGACCCAAAATTGATTCTATTCAATAATAAGTTTTCTAGTTCTTATCGATTTACCATTTTCTTTGAACTCGTAAAAATAGACACCGGGAATAAGTGATGATACATCTATGTGATATTCTGCAGAATAATCTGCCAACTGCTCAGTTAATACTTGTTTGCCTATAATATTCTTGATTTCAAATGAACAGTTTTTGATATTTCCTCCATAGCTAACGGTTAACCAGTGATGTACAGGATTAGGATATACTGAGACTAAGCTTGTCTTTTCATTTTCCTTCGTGCTAAAGTCTGGCGTAACTTTATAGGTAATTGTGAAGGCGATACTATCTCGAGGATTTTCACTATCGAAGAATACATATGTAATAGGACCTGACGAAGAGACCCCATTCATATTGGGATACACATGACCAGTAAAATCCTTATTAAAGTCTCCGGATTTGATCTCTATTGCAGTTGGAGAAACAGAAACTGAGGTCTGATAACACACCCCCCAGCATATAGCATTGCTGTCAGTTAAAGAATTGTAATTCCTATCTATCCGTTTAACCTTGAAATTTTTGTCCGCGGAACTGATATTCATCACACCGATATAAGCTGAAAGGTCATTGGAGGTAGAAGCATTTCCTTCCACAATGGTATCAGCCAAAACAATCTTCAAGCTCTGAGCTAAGATTACATTCGATACAAGCAGGAATACTAAGACATATGGCAATTTTTCTATTTTCATCATCATGTTTGTGCTAGTTATACAGTATCAAAGATAAAAAAAATTATAATTTTCCGCAATTCTTTGTTAAAGACTTGATTTTATTTATCTTTTATTATAAAACAAAACAAGGAATGGATAGATTTAAATTGCTCAAAAAGTTTCCAACAGAGCAAAGTTCCATAAAACATTGGTTTCACTAAGCAGGTCTCAGGGAGTATAAAGACGAATTCACTTGATTCTTTGAAACTAGCATGTATGTGATTCTAAAAGCGAATACGTGCGTGCTTAGCCAACTCACCCAATGCTAGTTGGTTGAGGAAGTGGCTCGATTCCTTCGGCTTGAGAAAAAGTTATTCTGTTTCGGGGGAATTTGCTGTTCTTTCACGCTTGCTACCTAATATAAACTTGGTATTTTCGAATACTACTGGGTGTTACTACGATGAAATGGATATTTCAAAAATCCCGATAATGGGCGTGAAGGAATATTATGTCAAATCGAAAAAAGTGCCCATTTCTCTATTGCAGTAGCAATAGTAAATGTAGAGAGGAAAGGCGCATAACTCATCACAGGATTGATGATAAGTTTGCTTTTCTCGATTCTGAAGATCTTAATCGACTCCATCTATAAACGTTTCAATAAATTCTTTTATTTTTTCGGTGATGCGTTTGGCAAAAGGAAGACGTTCTTTAAGCTTCAGGGGCGTATGTGCAATGGCAATAACTGCATCCGGTAAAGGTGGTTTCTCTGTAAACAAGTAATCATCAATCACTTTCTGTAAGCCCTCGGGGTCCAGCCCCTCGCTTTCACTCAAGAGTCTTATGCTCTTGTCCCTTTCTTCCTTCCAATACTCATCGAAAATTGCCCTCACATCGTCCTCTTTCGCTATCGCGGGAAAATGCTCGTTGATAAAGCGCTCGATCAGTTCTTTCTTGCTGCGCAACTGCAATTCCATCTCCAGAATGCCGAGGATCTTCTTACGCTCTTTCTCCTGTTCGGCTGGTCCAACAGAGTGCAAATTGCCTAACAAGGCGATGATATAGCTGACATTGACCTCGTCTCGATGGATCAATTCCAACTCGAAATCGATATCCTCGAGGATCGAGACTTTTTCTTTCTGTTTGTCTCTCTTCGCCTTCTTCGCCTTTTCATACAAATCAAGGTACTTGCTCTTGTAATTCTCGAACTTCTGCTCATCCATGGTCAAGTCGTCGAAACCGAAGTCGGTAAAGCAAGCGAGTCGGTTCTTGATGCGAATCAGCTCACGAAACGCCTGGATGAATCGTGCTTCGTCTTCTTCGGTCGTTAACTTGTTCACACTGTCGACAGTCGGGGCGATCTGCAGTAATTCAGCTACCGCATCGTCAAACTTTTCGACGTATTTCTCATACGGCTGCAGGATGACCTCTTCGATGACTTCCTTATTGGCAAAGAGCTCGATCGCCTGGTCTGTGGCAGGTTTGAGATTGCGAAAACACACCACGTTGCCCTGCGACTTCTTCTGTCCCATGATGCGATTGGTACGGGAGTAGGCTTGAATCAGACCGTGGTACCTGAGATTCTTGTCCACATAAATGGTATTCAATGACTTGCTGTCAAAACCGGTCAGAAACATGTTCACGACCAGCAAGATATTGAGCCGGCGTGACTTGACCCGTTTGCCAATATCTTTGTAGTAACCATAGAAATTGTCCGTGGAGAAATTGGTCCCGTAAGTGTCGTTGTAGTCGCGGATAAAACCTTCCAGCTGGTCGCGGTTGTGCTGGTTAATGGTCCCGTTTGCCGCTTCTGTTACATCCGTCTCAATATTCCCGTCTGCATCCCGGTCGTCTTCGTTGACTTGATAAGAAAAGATCGCGCCAATCTTTAAATTGTGTTCTCCGGTCTCTTTTTTCTGCCTGAACAGTTCATAGTACTTAACCAAAGTGTTGATATTGGAAACGCAAAAAATTGCTGTGAACTCCCGACTGTGGGTTTTGCGGTTGTGGTTCGCAATAATGTAGTCGGTAACAGCATCTAGTCGCTCATCCGCCTCCATCACTTCGGCGGTGTCAATGGCTTCCACTTCAATGTCTTTGACTCCTTCTTTCTGCTTGACGGTGTGGATGTACTCCACCGAGAACTTGAGCACATTCTCATCACGGATAGCATTCGTAATGACGTATTTATGCAGGCATTCGTTGAACAGGTCTTTCGTGGTGCGTTTCCCGTGTACATTGGCAGAAGAGTTCTCAGCAAAGATTGGTGTACCGGTAAAGCCGAACATCTGCACCCAGGGGAAATACTCTCTGATGCGTTTATGCGTGTCTCCGAACTGGCTGCGGTGGCATTCGTCGAAAATAAATACCATGCGCTGGTCCTGCAATGGGGTCATGGTCTTTGAGTATTTGCCTTTGCAAATCGCTGTATTCAGCTTCTGCAGGGTGGTTACAATCAAGGGTGTGCCGTCTCCGAATTGCTCCACCAGTTTCTTGGTGTTGTTGGTGGCATCCACGCTGCCTTCACTGAAGCTGTTGAACTCCTTGATGGTCTGGTAATCCAGGTCTTTTCTGTCCACCACAAACACAACTTTGTGGATATACGGGGACTGGGTGAGGATCTGAGCAGCCTTGAAAGAGGTCAATGTCTTACCTGAACCGGTGGTATGCCAGATATAGCCGAACTTCTCGCTGTTTTTGACCCGCTCAACGATCGCTTCAACCGCGTGGTACTGATAGGGCCGCAATACCATCAGCATCTGTTGACTTTCGTTCAACACTACATACTTAGTGATGAGCTTGGAAAGCTGGCACTTCTCCAGGAATACCTCTGCAAACTCGCTGAGTTGGGTCACCTTTTTATTGTCTTTGTCTGCCCAGAAAAAGGTTTGCTTGAAGTCTCTTTTGCTAACAGGGTTATTGGCGTAATATTTAGTGTTGATCCCATTGCTGATTACGAATAGCTGAATGTATCCGAACAGGCCATAGCCTGCGGCAAAGGAATGACGATGGTGGTTCGTTTGATTAAAGGCTTCCTTGAGTTCCAGACCGCGGCGTTTTAATTCAATCTGAACCAGAGGCAGGCCATTGATGAGTAAGGTCACATCATAACGATTGGCGTATGTTCCCTTCATGGTGACCTGATGAGTCACCTGGTATTCATTCTTGCACCAACGGATTTGGTTAATTAGTTCGATATAGCCGGTATCACCATCATCTTTGGTGTAGTCCACCTTGTCACGCAATATCTTTGCTTTCTCAAAGATATTGCCGCGAGCGATCTTGTTTAATATCTGTTTGAATTCATTATCTGACAGGTTACATTTGTTGTGTTTTTCAAGCTGTCGTTTTAAATTTGTGATAATTTCGCTTTCATCATTGATGCTTACCCTTTCAAAGCCCAGTGTTTCCAGTTGGGCAATGAGTTTGTTTTCGAGGGTTTGTTCTGATTCGGTGGTCATTATTCTTTAGGATGAACTTCCAAGTTTATTTAAAGTTGACAGCTCTGTAATTGCTTGCATAATTATAAATATTCTCATTAGTCTTATGTTTTATCGCCAAAAAATACTTCTTAATTTCTTGGCGGACAAAGAATACCTGTCACCTACTAAGTTACAGAAAATGCTTTTTTTGTTTTGTAAGAAGCATAAGTACGATTTTTACTCATTTGTGCCATATCAATATGGAGGATATTCCTTTCAAGCGCAACATGACTTATATACCCTAGAAAAAAAGCATTTTTGGATAAAAAAATATAACAAAAGCTATACTTTGCATTCATTTCAAGACAAAGCAAAAATCACATTAAAAGAGAAACATGCTCAGGAAATCCAAGGCATTAAGAGAGATTGGTCAAGCAGATCAGAAAATGGTATTATCCGATATTCATACGAAAAATACCCTTACTATGCGATACATAGTAATTTGTTGGAAGGGAGCATGGCGGATTTGAAAGACAAGGTTTTATCATATAAACCAAAGGCAGCGAATGATGCGAAAATTTTCACCATAGGCTATGAGGGACGCTCAGTTGAACAATATTTTAATATTTTTCTCAAGAATGATATTAAATTACTATGTGATGTTCGGGCCAACCCAAGCAGCAGAAAGTATGGATTTTCTAAAAAAACACTACAACATATTTGTGAACAATTTGGCATTCTCTATCAACATATCCCAGAGTTAGGTATCGCGTCCGCTTCGCGAAAAAATCTACATGAGCCGAAGGACTATGCCCAGTTATTCAGAAGATACCGAGCGAAGACCTTGAATAATACTGCTCCATTAAACCAAATAAAAAAAATCATAGATAAATATAAACGAATTGCTTTGACCTGCTTTGAGGCGGATATTCATTGCTGTCACAGAAAATCTCTCGCAGAGAAACTAAAGGACATGACTAAGACTGATATAAGACATTTATGAAAAAAGAAAAAATATGGATTACAGTCAAGACATATCCTGTTTTCTCTAAAAAATATTTTGAGCTGGTTTGTACAGCAGGCATAAACGAAAGGGGAGAATGGAGACGGCTTTATCCAATCCCTTTTCGTCGAATGAATGAAATAGAAAAATACAAAAAATATCAATGGATTGAAGCGGCTATTGAAAAAGACACAAGCGACCACCGCCCAGAAAGCTACAAGATAAAGGGCGAAATTACAATCATTTCATCTATAGATACTAAGAATTGCTGGGAAAAAAGAAGACACATTCTTAAAAACACCCCAACTTTTGATAATAAGCAAGAAATCATTAAGAAAGCGCATACTAACCAATTATCTTTAACGATATTTCGCCCAAAAAAAATTATAGGCTTTGAATACGAAAAAACTGAGCGAGAATGGTCCCAAGAGACAATAAGACAACTTGAGGCAGAGAATAAGCAATTAAACCTAAACCTTTTTGAAGATTTCAAAAAAGAAATTAAACTAGTTAAAAAAGTTCCTTATAAGTTTTTCTACAAATTTTTAGATGCTGCCAATGAAGAATCAAGACTCATGATAGAGGATTGGGAAATAGGGGCTTTATACTGGAACTGTCTGCGGAAGCATGGTAATGAACAAAAGGCGCTTATTGATGTTCAAAATAAATACGAAGGTTTTATATCGAAAAATGAAGTATTGTTATTTCTTGGAACGACGAAAGAGTTTCATATAAGAAAAGCAAGAAATCCTTATGTGATCATAGGGGTCTTTTACCCTCCTAAAACTAAACAAAGATCTGTTGCAGCAGACCTTTCTTGAAGGTCTGGACTTGCTTGATTTGTGCCGCGACCAATTCGATTTTTCTGTCGAGGACGGATAGGAAGGCTGAGATCTTTTCTTGTTCTTGCTTGACAGGAAATTCAGTTTTAATTTTCATTAATGAAATCTTTGACAAATTGTATCTCGTGCTGCCTTGTGCTAGCCGAACTACTTTTTTCCTAAAACCACATTCCCTAAGTGCATACCGGGCAAATCCGGGAAGTAAGCGTTCCTGATCAATGCGATACCCAAAACAGAAGCTATTCAAGTAAGTATCTTTTACTTCGTCCATCAGCACTGATGCCGTTCCTACTTCATTTGATGTTTCAGAGGATGTTGTAAAGAAAACATCTCCATAACGCACAGTATTTTGTGATTCATTCTCACTAATATTGACAAGACCAAATTTGTCTATATTTATTTTTGAACTTTCAAATACCTGCAAATACTGAATGTAATGTTTTCCCTTTCCAAAGTGCTCACTGTTCTTCCCAGTCAGCCCATTGAATGTTTTACCCACACTACCTAAACTCATCTCTTCCCAATCCGGATAATCTTTTCCCCGTTCATCCTTAAAGCGAATTTTTTGACTGAAGAGCTTTTGCATGACGCCTTTCTTGTATCGTTCAAGCAAGGCCTTCTTCTGGTTCAATTGCTCGATCTTGCTGTCGATTGAAGACAGGAAGGCGGCGATTTTTTGTTGTTCATCTAGAGATGGAATAGACAGTGAAATCTTAAGCATATCTGATTTATTTAATTTTGCTCGTGTACCACCATTTACATAACCAAGAATGTTTTTGTGCACCAATGAATGATAAAGATACTCGTTTGTAGAAGCTTTCCTTTTGGCACGTAATACATGAGCATGATTATTTACCCAACTTTTTCCATATGATATTGAAGCTATCGGTCTAGTATGAAATTCATCAAAATGCCCACCATCTTCTGCTAGCAACACTATGGTTTCGTCAAATATATAGTCATCAACATAATCTAAAATACCATTCGCTCCCCAGTAAGGAATGCTTCCTTTTCTTTTATTCCTTTCACCTTCATTCAAAGGTATACGTTTGTTATCTAAACACTCGGCAATGAATCCTAGTTTAAAAATTTCCCAATCCGGATAATCCTTTCTCTGCTCATCTGAGCGCTCCCCGCTAAACTCAGGGAATCTTAACTGCGGTACTTTTGCTGAATTTTTTAACGGGAAGGATGTTTTTTGTTTATCGATGATCTTCTTAAAATCAGGGTCGATCTTGTTCATATCCACCACATCAACCATAAAGGGCAGCTTTGATCCTTCAAAACCCTCTTTTATGTTTATCAATATCGCTTGGGCAATTTCAGTCTTGCAATCCAGCGCCAAATCCAGATCGGAATTAAATTTAGCTGTGTTTTTGGCGCGGCTGCCGAACACCCAAGCCCTGCAGCAATTAGGCAAATGCTGCTCTAAGAGCTGTTTTATGATCTTGAATTCTTCAGTACTAATATCAAACTTAAGTTTCATCTAGCTTTTAAAGAATCAAGAAAAAATGCAATCTCCGAGTGAAATAAATCCAAAATATTGAGCGCCTTCATTGCTTTGTCTTTGTTATAAGTGTGAGAGGTGATATTCCGGGTTTCTCTATAAACTGCCCAGCTATCCCAGCTATTTTGCAATATGCCTTTTGAATAGCCTGTTCGTATTAAGTTTGGAAAGCTCATTTCTTCAATTTCAATAGGGTCTTTTGCAATCAAAGCCAAATATTTCTCAATGAATTTTACCGAGAGGCTATAACAATATTCGAACCGCTGGATACAGGCATCTCTTACAAACTCGTTCGACTCATCTTTTTTATACTCATCTAAGGCTTTATATAAAGATTCTAAAGCATTTGATAGCGGGGTTGAATCTAATGTTTCGTTCATTTTTGCTTATTCATTATCGCTTAAAGGGGCGGGTTATGCCCAGCTCATCACAGAAGTCGGCAATGCTTTTCTCCGTTTCCTGCGTATCGGCTTCAAGAGCTTTAAGGTCTTTGACTATCGTATCCAGATCTACAGGCTCTTCTTCTTCAAAAGTATCTACATAACGCGGGATATTCAGGTTGTAATCGTTTTCCTTTACCTCATCCAGACTGGCAAGATAGGCGTACTTGTCGATGCTCTGCCGTTGTCGATAGGCATCGATGATCTTTTTTACCTGCTCATCGGTCAGTATGTTCTGGTTCCCAGCTTTATCGAAATGCTGCGAGGCATCGATGAAGAGGATATCGTCGTCGTGCCTCCGGCATTTCTTCAGTACCAGAATGCAGGTAGGGATACCGGTACCGTAGAAGAGATTGGCGGGCAAGCCGATGACGGCATCGAGATAGTTTTGTTCTTCGATGATGTATTGTCGGATTTCCTTTTCCGCCGCGCCCCGAAACAAGACTCCATGTGGTAGTACTACCGCCATGGTGGCGTTTTCCGCCATCTGATGGATCATGTGCTGTACAAAAGCGAAATCGGCTTTGCTGGTGGGTGCGAGTCTGCCGTATTGGCTGAACCGGTCATCGGTTTCATACAATGGGTTATCTTTGCCTTTCCACCTTGCCGAGAAAGGCGGATTGGCGACGACGGCTTCAAAGCGCAAATTCAAATGTTGTGGATTGGTGAGAGTGTCTTCCTGTCTGATGTTGAACTGTCTGAAATGGACGTCATGCAGAATCATGTTCATACGGGCGAGGTTGTAGGTGGTCCGGTTTAACTCTTGCCCAAAGAAATCGCTGACTTTCGTTTCCTTGCCAATCCTAAGCAAGAGCGAGCCTGAGCCACAGGTGGGATCATAAGCGCTTTTGATGCGTTTCTTATCTAAGGTGACAATTTTAGCGAGGATTTTCGAGACCTGCTGCGGGGTATAGAACTCTCCCGCTTTCTTCCCCGCACCGGATGCAAACTGACTGATCAGGTATTCATAGGCATCTCCAAGCACATCGGAATTGCTCTCTTCCAATCCGAAATCAATTTTGTCCAGATGAGACAATACCTTGGCAATCAAGATATTTCGCGCATCGGGTGTCCTACCTAGCTTGGTACTGTTCAGATCCAAATCTTCAAACAGCTTGTTGAAATCATCCTCGCTCTCCGTACCCATCGTGCTTTGCTCAACACTGTTGAGAATGGCTTGCAGGTCTTCGAGGATGAAGTTGCTTTCTTCTTCAAGGCTGGCGTTTCCTTTGGCAGTGATGGCGGAGAATAACTTTTGCGGGCGTAGGAAATAGCCGAGTTTCAGCAATGATTCTTCACAGATTGCTGCAATGTCTTCCTCATCTTTGAGATCACGGTAATTTTTTACCTTTTCGGTTTTGAGCAGGCTATTCGCATAGAGGTGCTGTTTTTCAGAGAGGTACTTGTAAAATACGAATCCTAGAATATAATCCCGAAATTCGTCGGCATCCATTTTGCCGCGCAGCTCGTTGGCAATACTCCAGAGTTGTCTTTGCAGCTTTTGCTTTTGGTCTTCTTTCACTGTGTTTGTCTCATCATTCATTATGTGCCGTGGAATGTAATCCCAGATACCGGGACTAAAAGCCAAATTTATACATAAAATGATATAAAAATTTCAGGTTGACACTTGGTTCAGCTGCGGCAAATGAAGTGAGCACGTACTTGCTGGCATCTATCGCTCATCACAGTAATAAGGTTCTGTATGCTGCCAAACTTTCTAATTATTAGGAGGTTTGAAAAGATGAATCCCTTCTTTCTCTTGAAGAGCAAAAAAGGCTGACTGATCATCTATCATGTTTTTTGCTGAGGAGCTTCCTCAAAACGTAGTTCGCCTTGATATCCTAACTTCCTCTCCTCTAACTCCTCGTTGAGGTTCAGTTGTCTTTCGTACTTTTCGAACACTTCCGTGAAGAATTTATAGTCTTCCATATAGAGTACTTCCAGCTCATCGCAGATATTTGGCATCTTCACCTTGTGCGATTTTGGGTCCGTTACCTTTACCTCGTTCGTGACGACAGTTGCTCTCTTGTGCATGGCAAGCGCTATTAGAGACATATCAGCATCATTTGCGTCTGCGTCGCGCTTTTCTTTTTTCCTTCTTTTAACTTCTCAAAACAACGTGATACTTTACCGAACTCTTTGTTGGGCGCTTCCTCTGAGATTTTATTTATAAAGTCGCGCAATTCTTTCTTATCCTCTCCTTTGACCTCTTTAATGATTAATTTCGTCGTAAATACGACACCCCTACCGCCCAAGTACTCCATCATATCCCAATAACCTGGGACGATCTTCCTAGGATAATGCCTATCATGTGCTTCTATAAGCATATTGGCATCCAAGCAGTACTTGGCTTTGTGATTATCGGGGTCTTTCTTTACGCCATCCATTATTTCTCTAATTTCTTCATCAAATTCTTGAGCTTGTACATTCCCAGCAGTGAGCTGGCTTCGGTAAACCGTATTTCCATACCCCTGTACGCCTCCATCACAATTTCTGTATAGAGCCTGCCAGTCCTCTTGAAAAAACTGTTATAGAACCCGCCACCTTCCACTGCCTTTTTCTGTTTTCCCCCCGATTTTTCGTACTCCTCCTGAGATTGTTCCTTAAATTCCTTGAACTGTTGTTCGTTTATCAGCTCGAGGTTCCAAACCCGATAGATAACAGCCAATTTGCTTACATGAAACTTTTCAGCAATCTCACCCACGGCCTCATAATCTTGATATGGATGTCCTTGGAAACTTGACCCTGGCATAAGCACATTGGCAGTTACTTTATTGCAGAAGATTTCAATCTTCTCATTACTAAGCACCTCCTCTATGTCGTAGGACAGCCCAGATTTACCAATCCATAGGTGTGCTATCTCATGAGCTAGTGTGAATAGCTGTACATTATCCGAGTACTGAGTATTAACAAAAATGAAAGGGGCATATTGATCTGCAAGAGCAAACCCTTTATATTCATCCTCCAGCTCTTCTCCTCCAAGAGTAAGAGTTTTATACATTGATAGGAAGATTCTCGCCTTATTACATTGTTCCCTCCATGTTTTTAAGTCGTCTTTTGGTTTAATTCCCAGTGTCTTTGTGATGTCATTCGCAACAGCTTTTGGGTTATCTCTCACTGAAAAGCTCCCAACGAAAGGTAAGCTGCTCCCGCCGTCTTCTTTGATATAATCCCTCATCCACTCTTGCCTTTCCCGCATCTCTCTAATGATAAGGGTGGCAACATGGCCTAATTGTTTACGGTTGTCTTTATCTCTAAAATCGCTTAATTTTTCGAAATCTTTAGGAGGTTTATCCCAGTGGAAAACTGCCATGCTCCTGCGATACAACTTTGCTAAATCTCTTAGTTTCGCAGAGGTTAAAGTTCTTGTGCCCCGTTCTCCCCGCTCCCAAGAGGCTAGATCTTCTTCGGATACGTTGCGCTTTTTGACCTTACCCACAACATACTTCAAAGACATATTAGCGGACTCTCTTGCCCACTTTAGCACTTTTGGAGTTATATGCGCCTCAGTTGCTCTCGGCATTTATGTGCATTTTTATACAAATGTAGAAATGTGTAGAAATGTAGTATAAGTTTGATACTTTATTTTTAAAGGCATTTATTAAGATAGGGACTTGACTTAATTAAGGAAATGCGTTATTATTAGCGAGTATGAACTTAATCACAATCTTTAGCCGTTATTCTGACCAAGAAGCTTGCAATGAACACACGAATGATAACTTCAGTGGTCAGTTAAACAAGTAAGCGGCTTCGTGACAGCAAAGCAAACTGTGGATGGTGGAGTTGACGGAAGGCTATATTTTGCCATTCCAGGAGAAAGAAATTTACAAAGTATGATGATTGCAGTAAAGGGCGGGAGTTTCTATAGAACACATTCGATCTCTCCGTGAAATTCTAGATAGTGATTCAGCGTTGTTAGCTGGTCTAATAATATAAAGAATTTATGGTTGATGCAGGAGATCTGGAGGTAAATAACGTTAAGTGTGCACGAATGCAGATGCTGACAGTTGAAAAGATATTGGAAGGGAAACGGTTTCACACACCAACAGTCTTCGGTAAAAGTGTAGGGGCAGAAATCCTTTGAATTTGGTTAATTATATAAGTCTTTAATAGAGAATTACGAATAAAACCCAAAATGTTACCGCAAATTACTATGTATGTGTTACTTTTTGATTGTTTTCGATATAGATATTAAGTTAAAGTACCTTTTTGGGATTACCTGCAAGAAAACTTTTCAGGTAAAAAGGTTCGAAATAAGTTAGATTTTCAAATTTCGCCTGTTTATTCAGAGTATGAGCGAGTGATGACATGTCCGACGCTGAAGGTAATCGTAAATCTCCCAGTACAAAACGAGGGTTGCTATCTAGTAGTTCCATACTTTTAGAAGCTCCTTCTCCTATAAGATGAATTTTTTTTGCATCGATATCCCAAAAGGAGTTTTCATCAATAATTTTTGCTTCCACCTGGGTTTGTGCTTCTCCCGCATGATTGTATATGGCACAATAGACCTCCATTCTGCGGGCATCTAGCATAGGGATTGCTATTTCTCCCAGACTCAACGATTTACCTTTGAGATAACCCCTTACTAAGATACTTAGGGTATCGACTGCTATAAGCGGAATCTGTAAGACATAGCATAAGCCTTTAGCAGCAGAAGCTCCTATTCTTAGACCTGTATAAGAACCGGGACCTTTACTAAGGGCTACCGCCGATAAATCAGCTGTGGAACTCCTAGCTCTTTCTAATACCTCTCGAATAAATAGGTGAAGCTTTTCTGAATGAAGATATTGATCGCTACTTTGTTCCGTTATAGAAATAACTTTGCCTTCCCTACTGAGACAGACTGAACAATTTTTAGTGGAAGTTTCAAGACAAAGGATTAAGGACATCAATCTCCTTTTTCTTTCTTTATCTTTAGTAGACTTCCATTTACTAATTCTTTACTAACAATACCGCAGGGACCAGTAATTATCTTCTGCCCTTCTTGTAATCCCTTTTTAATTTCGATCAATTCATCATCTTGTATGCCTGTTTTTACGACTTGTAAATCAGCTTTATCCTCATTTAATATAAACACAACCTCATACTTTTTGTCCCTTTTATCTTCTCGCAGAATCTTATATGATTTGGCATCCGTACTGGTATCAGAGCGAATCGTCACGGCTTCAATGGGCACAGTTAGTATATCTTTCTTTTCGTTCTTATTTCTACGGATGCCGTTATGCCGGGTCGAAATAGCATTTCCACCTCTTGCTTTATCAAGCGCTTATAAGAGTCTTCGAGCATCCTAAATCTTCACTTCAAAATTAGCAACTTGATCTGACCTCATTTCTTCCAAATTAGCTGAGCTAGCAATTTCCGTTACTATTCCTTTAAATTCTTCATCCAAATAAGCATCGACTTCTATAGTACGAGGTATCGTTCAGGCTTACTTTTACGATACCGATTTCATTTACCTCTACCAGTATTTCCATATTCTTCAGGTCAGCCAGGCGCATGATTTCAGTTCCAATCATTTGAGCAGTTCCCACTACTCTTTCACCCACTTCTATATTCAGCATACTTATGATTCCAGTTTGAGGAGCATAATATGGTGGCTCGTGCCAAATTATCTTTTGCTTCGCTATGAGTAGCTGCTGCACTTTCCATTTGGAAATCAGCGCTTTCCATTCCTAAACGCGTAACATCAAAAGCTCTTTGGATGGCGTCAAACTCTAAATCGCTGATTACATTTTGCTCGTGTAATTTTTTGTTCCGATGGCAATTTTTCTCGGCTTCTATGAACTGAGCCTTGGAGCTGGCCAAAGCTGCTTTTGAACTATTTAGTGAAGCTTTGGCTCGGTCGACTGCAGCAATGTAAATATTAGGATTAATGTCTTTACGAGTATATTTCCTTTCTTTACTCTTTGGCCTTCTTTATTACGGGAAGCTGAATGATTTCTCCTGATACTTCGGAGCTGATTTTACTTCCACCTCAGGCTGTATTTTCCCGCTGGCTAATACGGACTCTACTATGGTCGATCTTTTCACTTCTCCTAGTTCAACTTCATAGCTTTCTTCTTCAGCTATCCAGCCTCGCTTTTTTGCTACTATTAAAAGGACGATTATCAGAGGAATAGGTGATATAAAGCAAATATTTTGAAGGCCTTGTTCATTCTAATTTAAAGGTTTATCTGATTGGTTAGATAAAACTCCAACACTACACTCATCTATTATCGATCAGATCTTGTCTTCATTTTGAGCAAGAGCTTTGAAAAAAAAAAAGTAGTTGCTAAAGCAAGTAGGGGCAATCTCATAGAACTACCATTTTTTGTGAATCAAGTAGCGAGCACAAAAATAAGTATATAGAAACGTGAAAAAGATTAAAAGGTCTAAGCTAAGCTTTGTTTTTTATGGCAATAAATAGCGCAAGCTGCTCCTCCTATAAGCAGGTATGGAAATACCATCAGGTAGAGAATACCATTATTTAAACCAACTGCAACGGGACTGCCCGCTTGCTGACTAGTTTCTACTATAGCCTTACACATAGCACATTGTGCCTTTCCAATAACGGGAAAAAGAATAAGTAATACAAAAATCCAACTCCACTTTTTCATGCTACAAAGATATTTAATAATTAAAGAGAGTTCAGTGGTAAGTATTGAGTTAAAACACCAAAAAAGATATGACCTACCTTATGAGTGCCGCTCTAAAGCTAGGGAGCTTATCTAAAGGCATAAAAACCCCCGATGAGAAAAGATTTAAAGCTGTGCATTAAAAGACGTAATCGAAAAATTGTAACTCAAAACAAATTAGGGTTTTGGAACTCAAAAGTTCCTAGTTATGATAAGCTGTACTGTCTAAAGTTCCTCATATGGTTTTTCAATCCGCTTAAAGTCGGATCGTTTTTACTTTTATTTCTACAGGTCACACTGATTCGTAAGATTTTTTTCGGCAAAGATTCTCTCATTTGCTTAAAAGACCTGACTTTGGCATCATTATATCATTATCCTGATCTTATGTTTCAAAAGACTTTACTTTTAATGTAAAGAAGATATTGCTTTAATAAAAAACCGTTGAGTCATAAAAACTTTTACCCTAATTAATTTCTTAACTCCTTCCACCCTTTTTGTTAGGGTGTTTTGCCCTAGAGACTCAAACTCCTTGTCCTCCTTTATCCCCTTGCCATCTTGCCTATTATCGAAGGATTTGAATCTGCATCGGCCACCTTACCAGCAAAACCAAGAAGTATTCTGTGCTTCCACATACACAATGGAGTTATGAGATGGCTTGCTCCAATGAGGGTTGCCTGAGATTTGCTGTGCCGAATTTTGCCAATATATGGAATCTCCACAGCAACCTAATCTTGGACGGATCACAAGGGGTATCCAGAAGTAATCAACCATCTAATCCTAATTTATGTCCGATTTGAGTAATTATACCATTTCAAGCTGCTTGGAATTGGGCTTTAGCTATACGCGTCACGGCAAAGAAAGTCATGCTAATGACAAAGTATGGATAAGAGGCAGTGGTGACTGACCCTTGGATAAGTATCTATAGACCTTTATGCTAATCAGGGTGCGTCAAGTGCCTACAATCATGTGGGTGGGCTTAGGCATTGATGCTGCTTTAGCAAATGCCCTACTTCCCAAAACAGTATTGACTACTTTTCAGGGTCCGTTTTGGTCAGGAAGATCAATCATTAGCCAGTCTTCTCACACAAACCGACAGGTTATTCTTTCGATGATATTAGCTATTCTGTTCGTTCCCTCTAGCTTGACGTATACAGTTGCCACATCCAACTCAGCTAATATTAGCTGGACTTCCGAAGACGCTTCTAATGGGACTCTCCCGGGTTTATTCCAGGAATGGACAACTTTATGTACGATGTGTCCAAGCTTTATCTTAAAGTGGTTTAACCCCCTCCCTGGCAGTGATTACGATGATATGTATAGGACAGTTGTGGCGTAGGCAATGTGAGTAGTTGGGATCTCTTGGAGATTCGAGACTTCTGTATAGGTGAGCTTCTTGAGAGCTCTCTTCACATCTATCCAATATACAAGTGATAGGGGTTTTCAATCTTGAGCTTGGCTCAACTCTTGGTAAGGGTATGAAAATCCGCATTGTCAATATATTTAGGATAACTGATTCTAGAAAGTCAGTTGGAGAGCTTTATTGGAAACTACAGAAAAAGATTAGCTATAGGAACTTATTGCAGTGAAGTATATCTACTACAACTGATTACGGAGGGGCTACTGTGAACCGGTGTATTATTTTACAGTGAAAGCCAATAAAGCTTTTGCTTTGGACCTTTGCCGAAATTACCGGAAAAAGGGTTTTCCATAAACTTCTTTTCAAGAAAATAAAATAGCATGGATCTTTTTATCAAACTCGCATTATTTATTATATTTAAGAAAAAACTTATAGATTTCGTTTAATATCCAGCAAGGCTTGTTTCATTATTTGCAGGCGGCTTACCGTCTGGGCTATTTTGGCTATATCTTCTTTATTTTGATTTAGTTTTGCTTTGGCTCCTCTTAAAGTAAAGCCACGCTCTTTTACCAAGTGGTAAATCAGTTTTAAATTCTCCACATCCTTAATAGTAAAGAAGCGGTTTCCTTTTTTATTCTTCTTGGGCTTTAGGATATCGAATTCTTTTTCCCAAAAACGGATATGTGAAGGGTTGATACTAAATATTTCGGCTACTTCACTAATTGAATAGTAGCGTTTTGTGTTATTATCCATAGCTATTAATCAAATGATTGGTTGACCTGATTAGCTAGGTTGATGATGATGGTGAACTCCTCAGGTGAAAGTTCACCATAGTAGAAATTTACGGGATTCAAGCACTTTCCGTTAAGGCGAACTTCATAATGCAGGTGAGGGCCACTTGAACGTCCGCTATTTCCTATATAACCAATTACTTCACCCCGTTTTACTTTCTGTCCAACTCGTACCTCGTACTCACTCAAATGAGCATAAACCGTAGTATAGCCATATCCATGATCTATTTTTATGTGTTTTCCGAAGCCGTTGAACTTGTCATTTCTTCTAATGATGATACCATTTCCTGTGGCGTAAACTGGAGTACCGACTCTTGCGCTAAAATCCACTCCGTAGTGCATTTTAGGAGTCTTGGTGAAAGGGTCTAAGCGCATACCGAAACCCGAAGCCAGTCTTTTCATATCTTTATTGGCAATCGGCTGTATAGCTGGTATAGCTTCCAAGAGTCTGGATTTGTCCTTTGCCAGTTCCACTAGCTCGTCAAAAGAGTGGTTTTGTAAATATACTTGCTTGGTAAGACGATCCATTTTCCAAGCTGTTTGCTTGATCAGTTCACTATTTTCAAAGCCTTCTAACTTTCGATAATGGCCGGCCCTACTAAAGTTGGTTTTGCGAATAGATTTAGGAATGGGGTCCGCTTCAAAAATCACCCGATAAATATTATTATCTTTTTGTTGAAGTTCGCCTAGTACGGCTGCTAATTGGTCCATATGTTCATTCAGGATTTCATACTGGACGTTCATATTTTCTAGCTTGCGTTTCAGGAGTTTTTCTTTAGGTGAGTCAATAAAATTATCGGCTAGCAGATAAAAAATGAAGGCAAATAAAACCAAAGAAGATAGAAAAATAGCCGCATCACGCAAGCGGGAACCAAAGCTTTTTCCCATTCTTTGGTAAGATAATGTTTCGGGGTCGTAATAATATTTGACCTTGGTCATATTTTCTACTTTTGCGGAATCATTGAGACAATTGAAAATCTTAATTGGCTAAGATATAGGCTTACAAAATGCCAGTAACAGTCGCCAAAATTACATAAATGAATACTTTTTTGTTCAAAAGCTGATGGATGAAGATCATCAATGGAGTTCCCATAAAGTTAGAAAGAAGTTTTTAGACTTTTTTGAAAGTAAAAGGCATGCTATAGTATCTTCATCCCCAGTAGTGCTAAAAGACGATTCAAGTTTGATGTTTACCAACGCAGGCATGAATCAGTTCAAGGATTATTTTCTAGGCAATGCCGAACCCAAAACCCCTAGGATAGCCAATACTCAAAAGTGTTTAAGAGTTAGTGGTAAGCATAATGACTTGGAAGAAGTTGGTTGCGATACTCACCATCACACTTTGTTTGAAATGCTCGGAAATTGGAGTTTTGGTGAATATTTTAAAAAAGAAGCAATTGCCTGGGCTTGGGAGCTTTTAACGGTTGAATTTAAGCTGAATAGAGACCGCCTTTACGTCACTATATTTGAAGGTGATGAAAACGAAGGCTTAACAAAGGATACGGAATCTTACGAAAACTGGAAGCCCAAAATCGGTGAGGATCGCATCCTGAATGGAAATAAAAAGGATAATTTTTGGGATATGGGAACTATTGGGCCCTGCGGGGCTAGCTCCGAAGTTCACATTGATCTTCGGAGCGAGGAGGAACGCCGGAAAATAGATGGGAAAACTCTGGTAAATCGGGCTCATCCTCAAGTAGTAGAAATTTGGAATCTAGTATTTATAGAGTTCAACCGTAAAACAGATGGCTCTCTGGAAAAACTATCGAGCAAGCATGTAGATACCGGGATGGGGCTTGAAAGATTATGTATGGCCTTACAAAGTAAAGCTTCTAGTTATGATACAGATGTTTTTATCCCTCTTATTAAAAAAATAGAGGCTTTGAGCGGCAATATCTACGGTGAGGATGAAAAGCAAGATATTGCCGCTCGAGTAATAGCCGATCACTCAAGAGCGGTAGCTTTCATCATTGCTGACGGGCAACTACCTTCTAACAATGGTGCAGGTTATGTCGTCCGCAGAATACTGCGTAGAGCTATCCGTTACGGCTTTTCATATCTGAACCAGAAAAAGCCATTTATATATCATTTGGTAGATATCTTGGTAGAGCAGACGAATGAGTTTTTTCCAGAGATCGGCACCCAAAAAGAATTAGTTAAAAATGTAATTCGTCAAGAGGAAACATCTTTCCAGCGAACCTTAAAACAAGGTCTCAAGCGTTTAGATCAGATTATCAGAAATACTGAAGGGAATGTCGTTGAAGGGGCACGGGTTTTTGAGTTATATGACACTTATGGTTTTCCTTCCGATTTAACAGCCTTGATCTTATGTGAGAATAATCTGAGTTACGATTGTGGTGGATATGAAGCGGCGATGAAGCAGCAGCGGGAAAGAGCTCGTAATGCAACTCAACTGGACATCGGAGACTGGGTAGAACTGGAAAAAGACAAGGAAGAAGAATTTATTGGTTACGACATCTTAGAAGCTGAACTACAGATTACTAAATATCGTAAAGTAACAGCTAAAAAGAAAGAACAATATCAATTGGTATTCAATCTTACGCCTTTTTATCCTGAAGGAGGAGGTCAGATAGGGGATACTGGCTACATTGAAAGTGATAAAGAAAGACTTAATATAGTTGATACTAAAAAAGAGCACAGTATAATTATTCACTTGGTGAATGAGCCACCCAAGAACCCTAGAGATATTTTTAAAGCTGTGGTTGACTCTGCCAAAAGAATTGATACTGCTTATAATCACACAGCTACCCACCTTTTGCATCAGGCTTTAAGAGAAATTCTGGGGGCTCATGTGGAACAAAAAGGTTCTTTAGTACACCCAGATTACTTGCGGTTTGATTTCACTCACTTTTTAAAAATGAGTGATGAGGAGTTAAGTAAGATTGAGAAACGAGTCAACGAACACATTCGAAATAATTACCCTTTGGAAGAGTATCGTAACATTCCCATGCAGCGAGCTGTAGAAATGGGAGCCAGAGCATTATTTAGAGAAAGATACAGTGATACGGTACGGGTTATAAAGTTTGGTGATTCCATTGAGCTTTGCGGGGGTACTCATGTGCAGGAAACCGGTCAAATTGGCTTATTTAAGATCCTCCATGAAACCTCAGTAGCTTCTGGCATTCGCAGGATAGAAGCCGTTAGTGGACAGAGGGCCCTGCGTGTAAATAAGCGTATGGAAATCCTGAATAAGACATTAGCTGGGATGGAGAACACCTTTGATTCCAGTCATGTGAAGAACATCAGTAAGATGTTAGCTGAGAGAGAAAAACAAACCTGGTTAACTGAAGCCGAAAGAAAAAATGGAAACTTGTGGATTGTCCGTCAAACGGATTTGAAGATAGGTCAGATAAAAGATTTGCTTTTCCAGATCAAAAATGAAAGAGACAATGTTATTGCTATTATAGGTACGAAACAGCACGACAAAGCTCAAATAGCAGTTGCCTTTTCCGACAAGCTAATTAAAATAAAAGGCTATCACGCTGGTAATATAGTAGCAGAAGTTGCTAAAGAAATACAGGGGGGAGGAGGTGGACAACCTGGCTTTGCCACAGCAGGGAGTAGAAATCCTTCTGGCTTGCAGAAAGCAATTAGAAAGGCTAAAGGCATGATATCGTGAAGAAGATGATATCATTGCCATTGCTCTTGGCTTATAGTCTGGTTTGGGGGCAGAAAGATGGTAAGGATAATATCGACTACTATACAGATAGCCAGATAAAGCATTCTCGTTTTAGCTTAGTCTTCAATTTAAATCCCAATTATACCGATAGAAGGTTGATTAACGATGAAATTCCATCCGGGGGAACTTTTGATTTGCTTGATGAAAAGTCCGATGGATCTTTTCAATTGAATTGCAATCTGAGTTTGTTCTATGTTGTTAGGACCTGCACTTGATATAGGCATAGGTTTTGGATGTTTTAAGGAGCTTATTCGGTTGAAAATACCCGGTTCCGCAATCAATTAAACGACACTATTTTAAATAAACTCGAAGTAGATGTAGATATGTTTACGGTTCCTATTAAACTCAATTTTAATACTAATCTCACTGATATATTTGACTTGGAAGTAGTGCCTTTAGTAGAATTGGCTTTCATAAGCGCCTATCAACAAAGCTTTAGCCCTAATAAGGGAGGAAATCCAATAAATCTCAGTTTAAACGACGAAGTAAAAGATATAAATTATATTGTAGGTCTGGGTTTAAGAGGCAATGTCAAATATATGCTGAATGCCATCATGAAGCCCGAAAACTTCCCCCGGGAAATACTTTATTCATTTGGGATGGGCATAGGACTCAAGTACTTTTTTTAGCTTATTGCATAAGAACAGCTTTAATTACATCATCGCCCCTACCATCGTTGGCAATAAAACTTAGGTTGATCTGATCAACATGAGCATTAGCCAAACCAGAACCGGAAAAACTAATATTTTCACTAACTTGTGCTGGAATAGAAATTTTTAATTCATCTATCTCCGCTTTAACAAGAGTATTGGAGATGTTGTACAATCCATTGATAATGATCTCAGATGAAGCGGTACCCGATATAATATCTACTACGTAAAACTGTGGGGCAGAGATGCCACTATTTTCTACGCAATCCCAAATTCCTAAGTAATCATCCCTTCGATTGATATTATTATCTTCATTGTCTGGTTCACAGGATGTCAATATTGCTACAGCACAACAACATTCAAGAATAAATATATTAAATTTTTTTCATTCTTAAATTTCGAACTCACCTATTTTTTTTGGTATTTCTAATTTGATAGACATAACGTAATATTTGAGTTAAAAAGTTTATGTAAGATAGAAAAATTTACTTCTTGTAGCAACGTAAAAAATAGCAAAAGTAAGAGAAGGAGGGAAAACGATCTTATTTATGTAAGACTTGCGGGTATAAAGCTTAACTGTTGCTAAAGTAGATAAAGCCATGCAGCGATTTTAGATAACTTCAAACTCTGAAGCTATATTTAGTGGGAAACCATTATCTTCTCTGTGTTTGGATCCTTGGCTTAAGAAAAGATTGGTGTGCTAAGATCAAAATCAGAGTCAAATTAACGTCAAGATGGAAGTTTTTACAGTCAATAAAGGTTTTTAAATAATCAAAAAATCATAATAAAATCGATGAAAAATTCATATTTACTCTAGCCTTCATGAACTATTTTTTCATGTGAAAAAGATAAATCCGATATCAATTTACAGTGAAATATTGACGGAATACAATCGACTTATTTTTTTACCATTTACCTTAGGGTTTGTAGGGATATGGCCATTACAGAAATACAAGCTACAGACAAGTCTTCCAAAGATGGCGGACAGTCCGTTATAATGAGTATGTAGATTGTTTGATTGAGGATTGACGGCTTCTTAGATCCAGGCCATGACCCCATCTAAAATATATTCCTAAAAATTCTACATTTTTTACTAATGGTTGCTTAGTTGTAAAGTAGGAAGGTAGGAATGAAAAATGAATGTCAATTTCAGTATAGGGAATCCAAATCTGTGAGGGGGTAACAGTTGAAGCCGATTTCACCACTAAATGCCATTTGTTGAAAGTTTTTAAAATTCGATAAACCTATACCCCAATTCCTAATAAAAACTTAATCTGACGATGTTTTGAGAAGCTCGCTCGAATCTAAATAAGCAGCTGATTTCAAACGCTCGAAGATGGTTTGATCTAATTCATTGATTTTTAAAATCTCATTAAATTATTAGGAAGTTGACGATAATAATATAACGTATCTATTCTTTTCCAGTATACGTTTCAAGTATATCTAAATGAAATTTAGCCAAAAAATCTAGTTATGCACCAGAACCTAATTTATGTTTATCACTTTCGGTAGAAAGGTTTAACGAAATCTCCTGATAGGCGTATCCTATTCCAAACATAAATTTTTTACCCGATGAGTTATTAGCTCGTCCAAATGTATCTACTTTTAAAACCAGCGCAAATACAATTATCGAAATAAAAAACAATTGTTTGAAATTTACAAACAAAGGCTGCTTCACTCTTTCAAGCTAATTATCGTCTTGAATACTTTACTTTGTGTCTTCTCGTACTGTAAGAAGATGCCATCATCAATAAACTCATTTCTAAAAAACACCCGATTCACGGTCTAAGCTTTCGCCAATCATAAACCTCATGTAGCATCACCGGCAATTCTTCTCACACAAGTCCAAAATCTCATTTGTACTTGAGCATCACCTTCATCCATAATAATCGAGAAATAGAGATGATTATTATTTTGCAAAACGGCATTCCAAGTAAATGGAACTGTGCTTGGGCACTGGAGGCTGTCCCATAGTCAGCTGGGTTAAAACTTCATTTTGATTATATATCGCGTAATTAGAGCCAGAGATTTTAATTCTATTAAATCAAACGAAGGCCTCTATAGACAACTGCATCCATGTATAAAATTCTATTGATTTTAAGTTAATGCTATTTCTCTCGCCTATCATTGCGAATATCTATGCCGACAAGGGAGGTAAAGGCAATAAAAATATCATGACTTCCACAAGTCTAATCAAAGTCAATTAGTAGGAGCTTTCTCGATAGACATAGATTCCTCTTCGTGCATTGCAGGGCTCATGTCATTTTTCACTAGGGTTAATTCATCAATAATATTTTTTGCTCCGGCATATTTATCAATGATGAAAAGGATATAGCGAACATCAACAGATATGGTGCGTTGTAATTCATCTTCAAAATATATATCACCACTCATAGCTTCCCAGTTGCCGTCAAAGGCACACCCTACTAACTGTCCCTTACCATTGATTACGGGGCTACCTGAATTACCGCCCGTTATATCAGTATTGTGAACAAAGCAGATTGGCAGCTCCCCTTTTTCATTGGTATAAGTCCCAAAGTTGTTGTCTTTGATTAACTCGGTCAGACTGTCTGGAACAATAAATTCATCGTTATTGGGATCCTCTTTTTGCAATACTCCAGTTGCTGAGGTATAGTAGTCGTAAAACACTGCATCTTTGGGATAGTAACTACTAACCGTACCATAGGTTACTCGCATGGTGCCGTTAGCATCAGAGTAGTAAATTTTATCTGGATTCATTTTTCTGAGACCTGCAGTAAAAATTCGATATCCTTTTCTCATTTTATCATCTGTAGCCTGATAGTCATTATTATAGCTTAAGTAAAGGGCGTATAGTTGTGAACCTATCGTTACAGCCATATCCTTTTCCATATCACGTATGTTAGGGTCTTCCAAAAAATCATTAACCCTTTTTTCTGACACAAGAAACGATGTATTATATACTTTATCGGCAAATTTATTAAAGTTACCTCTGTATTTTTTTGCCGCCTTTTGGAGAAACTTCGATTGTTGTTTTTCATCTATATTTTCATGATACAAAGCCATCAACTTAGCAAATAGCTCTTTATCCAAATCTTGATTGTAGTCTTTAAAATATTCTTTAGCGTTCTTCTTTAAAGTAGTTGCAATAGCTGTTGTCTTCTCTTTATATTCTTCTTTGATGATTTTTTTCTCTTCGCCATTTTTGGCTTTATCCAACTTTTGTTTCATCTCTTCTATTAGATCAAAGTAAGAACTCATGGTTCTAGAAAGACGAAAAGCATATAAAGGTAACTCGGCTCCTAATAGCCCGGCTTCGAGAACGTATACATTACCTTTTACGTAATTGTCAGACTCTTGATAGGCTTCTTTCAGTAAGTTAAGGGCTTTACCGTATTTGGCTGTACGTTGAGCACTAGCATTAGCCCATGTATGGAAGTCATCTTCTATTAGTAGTTTTTTGCTGTAAACATTATTGTTTTTCAATTGCTCGGTTTGTCCAATATAATATTTCCAGTAGTTGGAGGTACGTGCATATTTAGAGGCATACTGAATGCGAGTAGCTGGATTTTTATCCATATACTTACGCATAACGCTCAACTTAATTTCACGCACTTCCACTACTGAAGGGTTGTATTTTTCAATGGCTTGTTTTACACCGTAGCTGCTCAGGTAACGATCAGTACTTGCGGGATAACCGAAAACCATAGTAAAGTCACCCTCTTTTATGCCATCAAGCGAAATAGATAAATAATACTTGGGCACCATAGGGATGTTTTCTTTTGAGTATTCAGCAGGCATTCCATCCGGATCAGTATAAAGTCTAAAGAGAGAAAAATCCCCAGTATGACGGGGCCACATCCAATTGTCAGTATCGCCGCCGAATTTACCTATAGAAGAAGGAGGTGTCCCTACCAGGCGAACATCGTTATAGGTTTCATAAACAAAGAGATAAAATTCATTACCGTGAAAAAAGCTTTTAACATTGGCATCATAATGATTACCTGTGGTGGCTTCATCTAAAATGGTTTTGCTGATCTCCCCAATTTTGGCCTTACGCTTTTCTTCACTCATTTCATCGGTTAATTCTTCAGTAATTCTGTTGGTTACATCTTCTATGCGGACTAAAAAGCGGGCAAATAAATCCTCATTAGGTTTTTCTTCCGAATAGGATTTAGCCCAAAAACCATTACTCAAATAGTCATTTTCTACCGTAGAATAAGCTTGTATAGTGCTAAAACCACAATGATGGTTGGTTAATATAAGCCCATTGGGAGAAATAATTTCACCGGTGCAAAAACCACTAAAAGAAATGATAGCATCTTTAAGACTGGAATTGTTTACGGAATAAAGCTCTTCTGGGGTTAGCTGTAAACCATGGGCTTTCATGTCTTCATAGTTGCGATTCAACAGAAATGGCAACCACATTCCTTCATTTGCAAATACAGGTAATGTCGAAATAAAGCCTAATGCAGATGCCAAAAATTTTTTCTTCATAATTCTATTTAACATGAGTTCGATATAAAAAAGTTAAGGACTAATATAAAAAAAGGATAGAAACTCAGTAAGTTAATGCACTGATCTTCAATTTATTTAACTAAAATTTCATCTGTGTTTATCCACTTTAAAGTTATCGAATTCTCTGTTTTATTGATAATTTCTTCCCAAATTTTGTTCCAAAATATCAAAAACATCTCTTTTGACAATAAAAAATGTACATACTCTGCTGAACATCCTGAACACAAGAGCTTGGCCAATTTTACCAATCCTTAATTTCAGAATTGATAGGGGGCAAAAGAGCGTCAAAATTAAAAGTTTTCATGATAAAAATTTAGGATAAGCTTACTGGTACGCTCTTACGTTTTTACCTTCATAGAAATTCATAAAAGCCCGATTGACCACTCTTTTTCCGCCCGGAGTAGGATAATTACCAGTAAAGTACCAATCACCCAAGTTATTGGGACAGGCAGCACGCAGACCTTCAATACTTTGGAACAAGATTTTTACTTCAGCTTTCATGTCTTTGGGAAGGAGGATTTTGGCAATGCAATCAGCGATTTGCTCAACAGAAAAAGGAACATAAATATCTTTCACAAAGTTTTGTATTTCGTCATCTGATAAATCTTGCTGGGCCTGACATTTTTCATAAACACTATCTATTACATTGTCTAGCCCTGTTTCCGTAAGCAGCAAAATAGCAGCCTGAAAAGCGGCAAAATCACTAAGCTTGGCCATGTCAATGCCATAGCAATCCGGATACCGTATCTGCGGGGCAGAAGAAACCACGATAATCTTTTTAGGACCTAAACGATCTAGTATTTTTAATATACTTTGTTTTAAAGTAACTCCTCTAACAATGCTATCGTCTACTATTACCAGGTTTTCTGTAGGTTTTACGGTGTTATATGTAATGTCATAAACGTGTGAAACTAGCTCATCTCGGTTATGCTCCTGAGTAATGAAGGTACGCATTTTAACATCTTTCCAGATAATTTTTTCTATACGAGGAGAAATAGAAAGGAGCTTTTCGAGTTTTTCTGGGTCCAGATTCCCTTCAAATTTCATGATTTTGTCGCGCTTCACCTTATTAAAATAATCTTCCATACCCTTTATCACACCGTAAAAAGAAATCTCGGCAGTGTTAGGGATAAAAGAAAAAATCGTGTTCTTAAGGTCATAATCTACCTCATTTAATATAGACAGGCAAAGGGATTGCCCTAAACTTATGCGTTCGCGGTAAATGTCGGCATCATTGCCACGGGAAAAGTAAATCCGCTCAAAAGAACAGGCTTTATGCTCCAAAGGTTTCTCGATCTTTTCGAGGCTTAGGTGTCCGTTCTTTTTAATAATCAACGCGTGACCGGGTGTAATTTCTCGAATATCTTCTGACGAAATATTAAAAGCAGTTTGAATTACCGGGCGTTCCGAAGCCACTACTACTACTTCGTCATCTTCGTAGTAATAGCCAGGCCTAATGCCAGATGGATCACGTAAGACAAAGGCATCTCCATGTCCGAGAAGACCAGCTATGACATAACCCCCATCCCATTTTTTAACAGATTCATGTAGTATTTTTTTAATGTCCAATTCTTTTGCTATTAGCTTGCTGATTTCTTTTTTCCGATAACCTTCTTTTTTTAACCTGTGGTACAATTTTTCATTCTGTTTATCCAAAAAGTTCCCGATCTTTTCCAGGATGGTAACTGTGTCAGCTTTTTCCTTGGGATGCTGTCCTAAGTCCACCAACTGGTTAAAAAGATCATCTACATTGGTCATGTTAAAATTACCGGCCAAAATAAGATTGCGGGTAACCCAATTATTCTGGCGTAAAAAGGGATGACATTGCTTCAAGAAGTTTCTGTCATAAGTGCCGTAACGCAGATGACCCAAATACAGTTCCCCTACAAAAGGCAGATTTTGCTTAAGCCATTCTGCATCCCGTAGACGATCGGGATGGTTTTTAGTCTCCCTTTCTATCCGTTCATTAACGTGCTTAAAAACTTCCTCAATGGCTTGCGTGTCATTAGAACGATAACGGCTGATGTAGCGGGTACCCGGAGACATATCCATTTTGATACTAGCTAATCCGGCACCATCTTGTCCACGATTGTGCTGCTTTTCCATCAACAAATACATCTTGTTGATCCCATAGAGAGCGGTTCCGTATTTATTGCAATAATAGCCGAGCGATTTTTTCAGTCGAATCACGGCTATACCACATTCATGCTTGATGGAATCACTCATGTAAATAGTCTCTTAATGAGGCTCAAAATTAAGGCTTTTTGTGAACCCACTTGGCTTCAGTATGAACTTCGTCTATGGCAAAACGGCTTTTATCAATATTAAGCCATTCCAAAGCGGAATTGCAAAAAATATCTTCTACCATTTCTTCAGATAGGTCCATTTGGGTAATAAATTGACCTATTTTAGGATCTCCTAAAGGAAAGGGATAATCAGAACCAAGAGTTACCCTCCTAGAGCCCTGCATGTTGAGGATATATTGCAACATTTTAGGATCGTGGGTGATACAATCTACCCAAAAATCACCTATGTAGGCACGGGGATTTACATTATTATGAATAGCTACCAGATCGGGACGACAATTAAAACCGTGTTCTATTCTTCCGATAGTGGATAAAAATGAACCTCCACCATGGGAGAAACAGACTCTCAACTGAGGAAGTCTTTCAAACACTCCACCAAATATCATGGAGCAAGCTGCTCGTGAAACTTCAGCTGGCATTCCCACTAGCCAAGGTAGCCAGTATTTACTCATGCTTTCTATACCCATCATATTCCAGGGATGCACCATAACCGCCATTGTCAACTCTTCACAAGCTTGAAAAACCGGAAAGAATTCTGGTTCACTAAGGTTTTTATCGTTGATATTGGAGCCTATCTGAATCCCGACGAGACCTATTTCCTTGCATCGCTCCAACTCTTTAATGGCTTCTCCAGTATCTTGCATGGGAACAGTTCCTAGTCCCAGGTAGTGCTTAGGGTAATTATTGCAGAGCACTGCAATATGATCATTTAGATACTCAGAAAGAGCCTTACAATTCTTGGGCTTGGCCCAGTAGCTAAACATAACTGGAATAGTAGATACTACTTGGATATGAGTGTCAAATTTTGCGTACTCAACAATACGTAGTTCGGGATCCCAGCAATTGGATTGTATTTTGCGGAAAAACTTGTCGCCTTGCATCATGTTGGCCGAGCCGTCACTGTGATGGATCAGATGAATAAAATCTTCATATCCAAGCTTATCTGCGAAGTTGGGAAGCTTTTCGGGCAGGATATGGGCATGGGTATCAATTTTAAGCATCATGACAAAGATAGAAAATAATCTTTCAAGAAACTTAGCGAGCAGTTGACGATAATTTGAGTCAGGTTATTTCCCTTTCTTTACCTCGATTCTCAAGGATAAATTTATACCTAAACGGGATTCGGTTCTAAGGGCCTTTCATCAGGCTTGCTAGATGTGTATTGCCCTATTTTTTCATGTAAAGGTTAAGATGAACTCGATATATCAACTATTAAGAACAACCTATACAAATTCTTATTTGATAAACTTTAGAAATAATCTCTTAAACCAGACATGACCCTAAAATTGTATTAAACTGAACCTTATCTTTCACAAATAACAGCCCATTTTACTGAATTTTGCAATCCTGTGGCTAATTAACGTGTCTGGTTTTACATCTTTTTAGTTTAGTTAGATGTTTTAGAATTTCTTCTCTTACAGTGACGAAGGCCTCTTCTGGGTTATTGTGAGTCCCACCCAAGGGCTCTTTAATAATGCCGTCAATAAGCTTATTGCTGTACATATCTTTAGCGGTAAGCTTCAAAGCACTAGCGGGCTGTTCTTTATAATCCCGGCTATGCCATAGTATAGAAGAACAGCCCTCAGGGGAAATAACCGAGTACCAAGAGTTTTCCAACATTAAAACCTTATCGCCCACACCTATGCCCAAAGCACCACCAGATGCGCCTTCTCCTATTATAATGCATATCACCGGAACTTTCAGCATAGGCATTTCGTACAGGTTACGTGCAATAGCTTCGCCCTGTCCCCGTTCTTCGGCCTCTTGATTAGGAGATGCTCCGGGAGTATCAATAAAGGTAACGATAGGTCTTTTAAATTTTTCTGCCATTTTCATTAGGCGCAGAGCTTTTCGATAACCTTCAGGGTTGGGCATCCCGAAATTGCGGCATTGGCGCATCTTAGTATTGATTCCCTTCTGTTGGCCTACAAACATAATGGACTTTCCATTGACCATGCCCCAGCCACCTACCATAGCCTCATCATCTTTTACATTTCGATCACCATGCAATTCCAAAAATGTGCCATTGGTAATGGCATTAATATATGACAAAGTGTAAGGGCGCCGAGGATGTCTTGAAAGCTGAACTCTTTATCCAAGGAGTGAGATTTTTCTGAATATCTTTTTTAGCTTCAATCAGTTTCTTTTTTATTTCCCGGATGATTTTACTCATATCCACCCCAGTTTCTTTTTCTATGTCTTTCGTCTTTTGAAGTTGATTTCTCAACTCCTTTATAGGCTGTTCAAAGTCCAGATATTCCATGACCCCATTTTTAGGAAACAGTCGTGCAAATTATAAATTTTCAGAAGAGAATATAGGACATGAACGTAAAAACGTAGTACCTAACCTAGATGCAGAAGTTAGGTATATGTAAATAATACTCTTAATGATATGTACGATAATGGTCGGGAAAACTTTTTCGTATTAGAAGATTAAGCCTTGGCTACCTAAACTTTCCCATTTCCATCTTTTCAACAAAATATCTGCAAAAAGAAATTAAAATAATCCTTGGTTTAAGGTCAGCTTTTAACTATTATTTAGGGGCAATATAGTACAAATATATTGCGACGAGAGAAAAAATAATATTCGGAAGCCAGACTGCCAATAAAGGAGGAAAACTACCGACCTTAGAAAAAGTGGTAGATATTTGTATAAAGAAAATATAGGTAACACAAATTGCCAACCCAATAGCAATATTAAGCCCTAGTCCTCCTCTGGTTTTTTGGGAAGAAATACTCACTCCGATCAATATCAAAATGTAAGTAGCAATTGGCCAGGAATTTCTCTTGTATTTTTCTATGAGATAAAAATTAATATTTTCCGAACCTCTCAATATTTCAGTCTCAATAAATTCATTAAGCTCTAGGGTATTCATCATCTCTACAGTGAAAAGCCTAGGAACAATATCTTTAGCGTCAAAGTCAAAAATCGTATCTTTTTGTCTTCCGCTGGTAAGTGTTTCAATGCCTTCTGGACTCATTCTCCGAATGGAATAATTATCTAATACCCATTGGTTTTTTACGGTGTCTAACCTTATGAAGTTTGATTTAAGTTTATAGGTAAGTCGATTTTTTTTGTCAAAAACCTCATAGGTGAAATGATAACCCGTCTTCCTTTTGGCGTTGTAGTTTTCAAAATAGATAATATGCCCCGGCTTGATCTGACGGTGAATATTTTTAAACCGATCATCTTGTTTTCGATCAATATAGGTATGTTGAAAATCAAGTCTTTTAGCATTGGTCTTGGGAATAACAAAATGACCAAGCCCGAGGCTGATTAGAACAATAATACTAGCTGAAATAAAATAGGGCCACATCATCCTTCTAAAGCTTACACCACTGGTGAGTATAGCTACAATCTCTGTATTTCCCGTCATACGGGAAGTGAAAAAGATAGTAGCAATAAATACTATCATGGAGCTGAATAGGTTACCGTAAAACACTAGGAAATTGAAATAATAGTTCACTATTATTTCCTTAGTTGAAGCTCCTTTAGTTATAAAGTCTTCAATCTTTTCAGAAATATCAAATACGATGGCAATGGAAAGAATAAGTGTGATCATGATAAAGAAGGTTCCCAGAAATTTGCCAATGATATAGCGATCAATAATTTTCACTACTTACAACTTTTTTAAAGCTTTTCAATCCTAACTGTTTTTCCACATGGCAAAATTGCCAGTTTTGATTTTTCTTGGACTTCTTTAAATCAGTCAAAGATAGATTGTGAAGGAAAGTAACCTGCTAGGTGTTGCCCAAAATTATCTGAGCTTTAACATCTTTCTTCAGTTCCCTTTGGTGTACGGCCTTCACCGAAGTTACCATTCCAACAGGCATAAAAATTGGGTGTGCAGTGATCAATGAATCAGGGTCATGGCTTCTCACTTTCAATTTCCAAAGCCCCCAATGGGTTCCAGAAATAGTGGAACAGAAAAATGGAGACACCCTTCTACTTTTGGTCGTTACAAGTTTCTATCAAAGTCAATGGTGGCTCTGCATGGACTCAGCTAACTATTGTTTTATATCTTGATGCCATTAGTCATAATTGCAGACTACTGGAAATTTTATTGGTTAAGTTCCTCATGCGTGGACTTGCTTTTCCTAGTTTTAGCTCCTGAGGTTTAAGTTCATTAACATTATTAGAAGTATGGCCCGCTTTGCTGTCTCAATACCTTGGGTTAATGCTTTCTTTTTCCCTTGGTAATTATTGTCCATGGTATTAGGCAGTTGTTTTTAGATGACTATTATTGTGAGTTTGTTTTTCTGATAGTTTATCGCTTTTGTCAGTACTGCGGTCATTTCCAGTTACTAAAAAAGAAAGTTCTCCCTCAAATTCACAGCTTCATTGGTTACGCTATAGGTGGACTTTCAGTGGGTGAACCTCCAGAGAATTTATGTATGCCATGTGTGATCAGAGCTGCTCTTACTTTGCCTAACGATGAGCCCCGTTACTTTAAGGAGTGGGCACTCTGGCCAATATTCTAGAGAATATGGCTTTAGGCATAGATATATGTTTGATTGTGTTATGTACCCGTATATGGATACAATAGTATGCTTTTTACTTCTGAAGAGATTATCGCAGAAGATTCAAAAAGAAAGCAGCTTACACAGATAATCGAAGGCTTCAATTTAGGAATATATCCCTTAAGAAGGCCTTTTATTAGAACCACTAAATCATCATGAGGATGGTTAAATCGGTATTTACATTCTTTGAGGTACAACAAGGAAATACTTCCCGTTGGTACCCTAGTATCTATGGAGTCTGCTTTGGACTTATCCTCCAGTATCTTTCAATACTGTTGATGTGGTTTCATTGGCTTCTTGGGAAACCTTTGTCGTGCTTCGTGCGGTAATGTTTGTAGCTGCTGGTGATCAGACCCTCATATCCATGGAACGAAGGTGCCTGACTATGTAACATTAATTAAAGATAGGGGCCTCGTACACTATATACCCTCGTCTATCGTTAATTGAGATACTCAATATCATGACCTTCCCAGATGTATTAACACGATTGTCTTTGCGATGTCCATCAAAGTATTATTGGTCAACCTCAATTTCTTCCTCAGGCAAGACTTCATCCCCTCAAGCTCTGAGAATTCTCTTGCGGATTTCTGTATAGCTACTTTTTAGCCGTATTTCTGTTCGTACCTACTACAGTAGCTGCCTTTGTTGCTGTTAACTTCAAGTGCAAATAACTCAGTTAACTGATACAGTATAAGTAAGTATTGACTCGTGTGTGTTTTAGTTTCTTAGTTCCCATTCAGTGAATGTAGATATCCACAAAGATCTAATGCGAGTTCCAAAACTTTTTTATCAAACTGTTATAACAATAGAAAATTCATTTACCTTTGTAGCCTTCTAAAAATCTATGCCTGTTGGTTTTTAGCAACTTACGTGATAAAGTTTCATGTCAACCGTACAGCAATTAATAAGGAAAGGAAGACGAAAAATAGCCAAAAAGAGCAAGTCGGCTGCCCTTGAGTCGTCTCCCCAACGCAGAGGGGTGTGTACACGTGTATATACCACTACTCCTAAAAAGCCTAACTCAGCTATGCGTAAGGTGGCAAGAGTACGCTTGACTAACCAGAATGAAGTTAACGCTTATATTCCCGGAGAAGGACATAATCTTCAGGAGCACAGTGTAGTATTGATACGCGGCGGAAGGGTAAAAGATCTTCCTGGAGTGCGGTATCATGTTGTGCGCGGAGCTTTAGATACGGCAGGCGTAAACGACCGTAAGCAGAGAAGGTCCAAATACGGTGCTAAAAAACCAAAAGACAAAAAATAATTTTTGATATAACAGACATGAGAAAATCCAGAGCTAAAAAGAGACTTCTGTTGCCCGATCCTCGTTTTAACGACGAGTTGGTTACACAATTTGTAAATAACTTAATGGTGAACGGTAAAAAGAACCTTGCCTTCCGAATCTTTTACAATGCGATTGATATAGTGTCCGAAAAAACACAAAAAGGTAATGGTCTTGAGTTGTGGAAAGAAGCCCTGAATAATATTATGCCTCATGTAGAAGTGCGTAGCCGTAGGGTAGGAGGAGCTACTTTTCAAATACCTATTCCCATTCGCCTTGACCGCAAAATTTCAGTGGCAATAAAATGGTTAATCACCTGTGCCCACAAGCGTAATGAAAAGTCAATGGCAGCAAAACTGGCCGGTGAAATTATGGCTGCATTTAAGAAAGAAGGAGCTGCAGTAAAGAAGCACATAGATGTTCGCAAAATGGCAGAAGCCAACAAGGCATTCTCACACTTTAAAGTATAACATCATGATTTGTGTAAGGAGAAGGGGCTTTTAAAAATGACTAAAAGAGACTTGAAATACACCAGAAATATTGGTATTGCCGCACATATTGACGCCGGTAAAACTACAACTACTGAGCGTGTTCTTTATTATAGCGGCGTAAGTTACAAAATCGGAGAAGTACACAATGGCACTGCTACTATGGACTGGATGGAGCAGGAGCAAGAAAGGGGTATTACTATTACTTCGGCAGCTACTACATTGGATTGGAAATACAGAGATCAGGACTATCACATAAACATTATTGATACCCCCGGACACGTTGACTTTACTGTTGAGGTAAACCGTTCGCTTCGTGTATTAGATGGCTTGGTTTTCCTTTTCAGTGCCGTCGATGGAGTTGAGCCACAGTCTGAAACCAACTGGAGGCTGGCCGATAATTATAATGTACCCCGTATTGGTTTTATAAATAAGATGGATCGCCAGGGTGCTGATTTCCTAAATGTGTGTAGACAAGTCAAAGAAATGTTAGGAAGTCATGCCCTTCCATTACAGCTTCCTATTGGCGCAGAAGCCGACTTTAAAGGAGTAGTTGACCTTATTAGCTTGCGCGGTATTGTTTGGAACGAAGAAGATTTTGGGATGACCTTCCATGAAGTGGAAATTCCTACCGACCTGCTGCATGAAGCCATACAGCATCGTGAAAAATTACTAGAAACCGTGGTAGAATTCAACGATGAATTAATGGAGAAATACTTTGAAGGCTCTGTAAATTTAACTGAAAAGGAGATTTTAGGTGCTTTGCGTGAAGCTACTATCTCTGGAAAAGTAATTCCAATGATATGTGGATCGGCCTTTAAAAATAAAGGAATTCAAGCCATGTTGGACATGGTAGCGGAGGTTTTACCGTCTCCATTAGATATAGATACTATTGTAGGAACTAATCCTAGAACTGAAGAAAAAGAAAAGAGGAAGCTAGACTACAATGAATCATTTGCAGCTTTAGCATTTAAAATCGCTACTGATCCTTATGTGGGAAGGCTTTGCTTTATCCGTGTTTATTCGGGCGTTCTCAATTCAGGTTCGTATGTGTTAAATACTAGAGTTGGTAAGAAAGAAAGGATTTCGAGGATTTTTCAAATGCATGCCAATAAGCAAAATCAGGTTGAAAGCCTAGGGGCAGGTGATATTGGTGCATTAGTAGGTTTTAAAGATATTAAAACCGGAGATACTCTTTGTGATGAGAATAAGCCTATAATGTTTGAATCTATGGTTTTTCCCGATCCAGTAATCAGCTTGGCAATTGAGCCAAGGATCCAGACAGATGTTGATAAGCTGAGCATAGCTTTAGCTAAATTAGCTGAAGAAGATCCTACTTTCCAAGTTCACGTTGACGGAGAAACCGGGCAAACTGTAATTAGCGGTATGGGCGAGCTTCATCTGGACATTATCATGGACCGTCTTAAGCGTGAATTTAAAGTAGAGGTTAATCAAGGGGTGCCTCAGGTTTCTTACAAAGAAGCGATCAATGACGTTGTAGAACACAGGGAGGTTTATAAGAAGCAAACAGGTGGTCGTGGTAAATTTGCCGACATTATTATAACTATTGAGCCTGGTGACCCTGAAAATCCAGGTCTAATGTTCCAAAACCAAGTAAAAGGTGGTAATATACCTAAGGAGTTCGTTCCCTCTGTAGAGAAGGGGTTTAAAAAGGCTATGAGTAATGGTGTTTTAGCCGGGTTTCCCCTCGTTAGTTTGAAAGTAACCCTTAAAGATGGTTCGTTCCACCCAGTCGACTCTGATCAGCTCTCATTTGAATGGGTTGCTAAGCTAGCTTATAAAGAAGCTCTTCCCAAAGCTCGGCCAATGTTATTGGAGCCTATCATGAAACTCGAAGTATTAACTCCAGAAGAAAATATGGGAGATATTGTAGGTGATCTGAACAGGCGTAGGGGTGTAATAGAAGGTATGAGCGATCGGTCTAATTCCAAAGTCGTAAAAGCTAAAATACCTCTGTCGGAAATGTTTGGTTATGTCACTGGCTTGAGAACTATTTCTTCTGGACGTGCTACGTCAACTATGGAATTTTCTCATTATGAGGAAGCACCTAAAAACATTACTGACGAGGTAATTGCTAAAGTAAAAGGACAACCCGTATAGAATAAGCATATGAGGATGGCTCAGAAAATTAGAATAAAACTGAAATCATACGATCACAACCTAGTTGACAAATCAGCAGAGAAGATCGTTAAAGCTGTGAAAAGTACTGGTTCAGTGGTAAGCGGGCCTATTCCGATTCCTACTCACAAACGCATTTTTACTGTATTGCGTTCTCCTCATGTAAATAAAAAATCGAGAGAACAATTCCAATTATCCTCTTACAAGAGGTTAATGGATATCCATTCCTTGTCTTCTAAAACAATTGATGCACTCATGAGGTTAGAGTTGCCGAGTGGAGTAGAGGTCGAAATTAAGGCCTAAATAAAGAGATTTAGCTAGTAATTTTAGGATCAAATGCCTGGATTGATAGGAAAAAAGATAGGAATGACAAGCTTCTTTGACGAAAGCGGCAAAAATATAGTTTGTACCGTTATTGAGGCGGGTCCCTGCGTGGTTACTCAGCTAAAAATCATCCGTACTGATGGATATGAGGCAGTTCAGATTGCTTACGGAGATAAAGTTAAAAAGAAAAATTTCACCAAACCCCAAGTAGGGCATTTCAAAAAAGCTGGAATTATTCCTAAATCGCATGTTATAGAAATTGATTCTCTTGATCGGAAAGTTAAGTTAGGCGATGAAATAACCGTAGATATATTTGAAGAAAGAGAATTTGTAGATATTGCTGGCACTTCAAAGGGTAAAGGTTTTCAAGGCGTAGTTAAGCGCCACGGTTTTCATGGAGTAGGGGAGTCTACTCACGGTCAGCACAACCGTTTACGTGCTCCTGGTTCTATTGGCGCCGGTTCCGATCCTTCAAGAGTATTCAAGGGGACGAAAATGGCAGGCCGCACTGGTAATACTAAAGTTGTGATTGAAAATTTACGTATCCTTAAAGTCGACAAAGAAAAAAATCTTTTAGTTATAAGCGGTTCAGTACCTGGAGCAAAAAACTCATGCTTAATAATTACCAAGTGATGAAATTACCAGTATTAAATGAAAAAGGAAAAGAAACGGGCCGTAAAGTGAATCTGCCAGATGAAATCTTTAAAATTAAGCCCAACCATCACGCCATATATCTGGATGTAAAACAATACCTCGCTCGTCAACGTCAAGGAACTCACAAAGCCAAGGAACGCTCAGAAATTGCCCGTACTAATAAAAAGTTTTTTCGTCAAAAAGGCACGGGTAACGCCAGGGTAGGTTCTCTTAAATCACCTTTGCAAAGGGGTGGGGGAGCCGCATTTGGTCCTCATCCCCGTAACTACGGTTTTAAGCTTAACAAAAAGCTGAAAGCTATAGCCCGTAGATCAGCCTTGAGTATTAGAGCCAGTGAAAATAATATAAAAGTGCTGCAAGATCTCAATTTTGAAACCCCAAAAACCAAGGATTTTGTTGGAGTAATGAAAGCTCTAGGCTTGGAAAATAGAAAATCCTTATTAATACTTGGAAAATCAAATAAGACTGTATATTTGTCGTCCCGAAATTTTAGGAGTTCTAAAGTTGTAACGGCTTTAGATATAAATACTTATAGCGTCATTAATGCGCAAAGCATAATTTTGACTGAGGATTCGCTGAAAAAATTACAAAATGCATTAACGAAGTAAGTCATGAGCATCTTGATAAAACCGATAATTACTGAAAAGGCTACCAATGATAGTGAAAACAATAGTTGTTATGCCTTTGCAGTAAACAAAAAAGCCAATAAGCTTGAAATCAAACAGGCTGTTCAAGAGTTATATGGAGTTAACGTAGAGGAGATTAAGACGATGATAATTCCCGGAAAGCATAAAATGCGCTATATAAAAAGGGGTACTATGTCAGGAAACACTGGTTCATACAAAAAGGCAATTGTAAAAGTAAGAAGTGGAGAAACTGTAGATCTGCGTAGCAATATATAAGACTGATGGGAGTAAGGAAATTAAAATCAGTAACACCGGGACAACGATTTAAGGTAATAAGTGATTTTGCTACCATAACTCGATCTGAACCTGAAAAAACTCTTCTTAAGGGAAAAAGTAAATCAGGCGGAAGAAATAATACCGGAAAAATGACTGTACGTCAAGTAGGTGGTGGTCACAAACGAAAATATCGTATCATCGACTTTAAAAGAGATAAGGATGGTGTTCCCGCTACTGTTAAGTCTATAGAGTACGATCCCAACCGTTCAGCCTATATCGCTTTAACTGCTTATGCTGACGGGGAGAAGCGTTACATAATTGCTCCCAATGGTTTGCAACAAGGACAGAAAGTGATAAGCGGTAAAAAAGCAAGTCCTGAAATTGGTAATACCCTCTATCTGTCAGATATACCATTAGGTGCAGTGATTAGCTGTATTGAAATGCGTCCCGGCCAGGAGGCAAGTATTGCACGCAGCGGGGGCTCTTTTGCTCAGTTATTAGCTCGTGATGGCAAATATGCTACCATTAAGTTACCCAGTGGTGAAATCCGCATGATTCTTACAACTTGTAGGGCTACCATTGGAGCAGTAAGCAACTCTGATCACGCCTTGCTTGTTTCTGGTAAAGCGGGAGGAAAACGTTGGTTGGGAAGAAGACCTCGAGTTCGCGGAGTAGCTATGAACCCGGTTGATCATCCAATGGGTGGGGGTGAAGGGAAAGCCTCTGGTGGACACCCGCGTTCGAGAAATGGTATTCCTGCTAAGGGTTATAAAACACGGGCGACTAAAAAAGAGTCAAATAAATACATTATTGAAAGGAGGAAAAAGTAATTCACGTATGGCAAGGTCGCTTAAAAAAGGTCCGTTTATTCACTATAAGCTCAATAAAAAAGTGCTTCAGAATGCTGAATATACCAAAAAGTCAGTAATCAAGACTTATTCCAGAGCTTCTATGATCTCTCCGGATTTTGTGGGATTGACCATAGCGGTGCATAATGGAAAAACCTTTATTCCGATTTATATAACTGAGAACATGGTAGGTCATAAGCTGGGCGAATTTGCTCCTACGCGTACTTTCCGAGGCCATGCGGGAAATAAGAAAGATAAAGGCAAGCGTTAAATAGAATTATGGGTGCCAGAAAAAGACAAAGAGCACAGGCTATTAAAGAAGCGAGAAAAGATATTGCTATTGCTAAACTTAATAACTGTCATACTTCACCTCGCAAAATGAGATTGGTCTCCGATATGATAAGAGGAGCGGATATTGAGAAAGCTATGTTCATTTTAAAACATAGTGGGAAAGAAGCTAGTGCCCATTTCGAAAAACTTTTGCTTTCTGCCCTTAACAATTGGGAGCAAAGGAATGAAGGCTTTCGTATGGAAAAAGAAGGACTTTTTGTAAGAGAAATATATGTAAATAATGCTCGCATGCTTAAGCGTATACAGCCTGCCCCGAGGGGCAGAGCACATCCTATACGGAAGAGAAGTAATCATGTGACTGTTATTGTAGATACCCGTAATAAGGAGGCTGCCACACGAGAAAAGGAACAAGTAGTAAAGGGGAAAAATTAATTCGTAATCAAATGGGACAAAAAACAAACCCAATAGGTAATAGATTAGGATATATCCGTGGTTGGGATAGCAACTGGTATGGAGGTAGAGATTACGGTGATAAAATTGTGGAAGATGATAAAATCAGGAAATACCTCTATGCTCGTTTTTCTAAAGCTGGTATAAGCCGTATTATTATTGAGCGTACCCTTAATCTAGTTGTAGTAATCATTACTACTAGTCGTCCGGGGATTATTATTGGTAAAGGAGGTCAAGAAGTAGATAAGCTGAAGGAAGAGTTGAAAAAGCTTACCAAAAAAGAGATACAGATCAACATATTTGAAATCAAATATCCCGAATTAGATGCAAAATTAGTAGCTGACAGTATTGCTCGTCAGGTAGAAGGGCGCATCGGCCATCGTAGAGCCATTAAAATGGCAATTGCTGCTACCATGAGAATGAGAGCAGAGGGAATTAAAATTCAAGCTTCCGGCAGATTGAATGGTGCTGAAATAGCTCGTTCGGAAATGTATAAGGACGGACGTACCCCGTTACATACTTTCCGCGCTGATATTGATTATGCTTTATCAGAGGCACATACCACTTATGGCCGTATAGGTTTTAAGGTATGGATTATGAAAGGAGAAGTGTACGGCAAGAGAGATTTAAGTAATCTTTTAGGTACTACCAATAAAATCGGAGGATCAAAAATACAAAGTTTAGCAGGTTCCCGTAGGAGAATAAAGAAAATAGGATTATAAGGAACCCATAAGGAAATGCTACAGCCCAAGAAAACAAAATACAAAAAACAATTCAAGGGAAGAATGAAAGGGAATGCTCATCGTGGCACCACCATAGCTTTTGGAAGTTTTGGCATAAAAGCATTGGATAAAGTGTTCATCACTTCCCGTCAGATTGAGGCAGCTCGTATTGCCGCTACAAGGTATATGAAAAGGGAAGGCCAGTTGTGGATTCGTATCTTTCCAGATAAGCCCATCACTAGGAAACCCGCAGAGGTAAGGATGGGTAAAGGAAAAGGTGCTTTAGATCATTGGGTGGCTGTAGTTAAGCCTGGACGTATCGTTTTCGAATTAGATGGTGTGCCTATGGAGATGGCCAAGAAAGCTCTGTATTTAGCGGCTCAGAAACTGCCGGTTAAAACCAAATTTTTAGTTAGAAGAGATTTTTAAATACCTAAAAATTAGATAATTATGAAAGCATCTGAAATCAGAGAAATGACCACTCGGGAAATAAAGGAAAAGTTGCAAGACCAGAAGTTGAATTACTCCAAAATGAAAATGGCTCATGGTGTTTCCCCGTTGGAAAATCCAGTAAATCTTAAATATACCCGTAAAGATATTGCACGTTTGGCCACTGAATTGCACGACCGTCAAATTAGCGAAGAACAGTAATTTATCTTCTTGATCAAAAATGGAGCAAAAAATACAAAAAAAAAATTCAAGAAAAGAACGTATAGGCATTGTAACTAGCAACAAGATGAATAAATCTATTGTAGTTACAGTGGAGAGAAAAAAGAAGCACCCTATGTACGGGAAGTTTATTAAAATTACTAAAAAGTTTTGTGCACATGATGAGAAAAATGAGTGTAATGAGAAAGACATCGTGCGTATCATGGAAACTCGTCCATTGAGCAAAACCAAAAGATGGAGATTAGTAGAAATTATTGAAAGGGCTAAATAATCATGTTGCAACAAGAATCGAGATTAAAAGTTGCAGATAACAGCGGAGCTAAAGAAGTGTTATGTATCCGTGTATTAGGAGGTACTCGTAGACGTTACGCTTCGGTCGGAGACAAAGTAGTTGTTACAATTAAGCAGGCTACTCCTTCAGGCAATGTGAAAAAAGGGCAAGTTTCCACGGCGGTAGTAGTAAGGACCAAAAAAGAAATACGTGGGCAAGACGGATCCTACATTCGTTTCGACGATAATGCCTGTGTATTACTAAATGCTCAAGGTGAAATGAGAGGAACTCGTGTTTTCGGACCAGTATCCCGTGAATTACGGGAAAAAAAATATATGAAAATCATATCACTGGCACCAGAAGTACTGTAAAAAGATAATCATGGCAAAGTTTCACGTAAAAAAAGGAGATAAGGTTAAAATTTTAACTGGAGAATACAAAGGAGAAGAAGGGATTATCCTTAAAATGCTGCCTAAGGAAAATAAAGCCGTTGTAGAGGGCATTAACATCGTCAAGAAGCATAGGAAATCCAGTGCTTCTAACCCAAAAGGCAATATTATCGAAATGGAAGCGCCTATCCATCTTTCCAATCTTATGTTTGTGGATCCTAAAACGGGAAAAGCTACTCGCATAGGTAGAAAGAAAGATGAAGATGGAAAGCTTATGAGGTATTCAAAGAATAAGCAAACACGAGAAGAGGCCGCTTAAGTAATGAGCTACGTACCAAACCTAAAAACAAAGTGTCAAGAAGAAATTATTCCCGCTTTGAGAAAGAATTTCTCTTATAAAAATGTGATGGAAGTCCCCCGTTTAAGGAAAATTATATTGTCGCAGGGAGTAGGTGCTGCTACTGCGGATAAAAAGCTCATTGAATATGCTGTTGAGGAGATGACTGCCATTGCAGGTCAGAAGGCAATTGCTACTTACTCTAAGAAAGATATTTCTAACTTTAAGCTGAGAAAAGGATTAGCTGTAGGGGCTAAAGTTACCTTACGTGGCAACAAGATGTATGAGTTTTTAGAACGTTTGATTTGGACTGCTTTGCCGCGAATTCGTGATTTTAATGGAATCAAGAAAAATAGCTTTGATGGTCGTGGTAATTATACTTTAGGTATAAGTGAACAAATTATATTTCCCGAGATCAATATCGATAAAATAAATCGTATCTCAGGTATGGATATAAGTTTTGTAACTTCTGCTAATACGGATAAAGAAGCAAAAGCGCTATTAGAAGAATTTGGATTACCCTTTATGAAATAATTATGGCTAAAGAATCGATAAAAGTCCGCGAGCTAAAGCGACAAAAATTGGTAAATAAATATGCTGAAAAGCATAGAACGCTTAAAGCTGCCGGTAATTATGAGGGTTTGCAGAAGCTTCCTAAAAATGCTTTATCCGTAAGAATTCACAATCGTTGTAAATTAACCGGTCGTTCTAGAGGTTATATGCGTCAGTTTGGGATTTCGAGGATAGTCTTCAGAGAAATGGCTAACCGTGGTTTGATACCGGGGATTAAAAAAGCAAGTTGGTAAAATAAAGAGTAATGGTAACGGATCCTATAGCAGATTATTTAACTCGTGTTCGAAACGCAATTTTGGCAAGTCATAAGCTGGTAAAAGTCCCAGCTTCTAACCTTAAAAAGGAGATTACCAAAATATTGCATGAGCAGGGATATATTACAAACTATAAGTTTGAAGATGACGACAAGCAAGGCACTATTAAAATTGCCCTTAAATACGATCATATTTCCAATGAGCCTGCTATTCGTTTACTAGAAAGAGTTAGTAAACCGGGGTTAAGAAAATATTCAAATTGTAAGGAATTGCCACGTGTAATCAATGGTTTGGGAATAGCTATTGTTTCTACTTCTAAAGGAGCGATGACCGATAAGCAAGCTCGAAAAGAGAATATAGGCGGAGAAATTTTATGTTACATATACTAATACAAAGAAAGTATTCATTAAGGAATTATGTCAAGAATAGGAAGAGCACCGATTAAAATTCCTGATGGTGTTCAAGTCAACATCGATGGAGACCTTGTAAACATAAAAGGTAAGCTGGGAAAATTAAGCCAAGAGGTAAGTCCCTCAATCAAAGTGAAGTTGGAAGGTAATGCGATTGTCGTAAAAAGATCTGATGAAGAAAATCAAACTCGCACTTACCATGGCCTTTACCGCTCGCTCATCGCTAATATGGTAACGGGAGTAAGCATAGGTTTTGAGAAGAAACTAGAACTAGTAGGCGTAGGTTACCAAGCTCAAAATTACGGGCAAAAGCTTAATCTAACCCTTGGGTATTCTCATGATATTATCTTTGAGCTCCCAAGCGAGGTTAAGGTGGAAACTCAATTTGAAAAAGGAAAAAATCCGTTGATCATTCTAAAGAGCCATGATAAGCAGCTTTTGGGTTTGGTAGCTGCTAAAATACGTTCCTTTCGTAAGCCAGAACCCTACAAGGGAAAAGGGGTACGTTTTGTTGGTGAATACATTAGAAGAAAAGCGGGTAAAACAATTAGTAAATAATATTGAGAGATGGCATTAGCAAAAGGTGAAAGAAGGCTGCGCATTCGCAAGAGAATCAGAAAAACGATTAAAGGCAGTGCTGATAAGCCCAGGCTTTCTGTTTACCGCAGCAATAAGGAAATATATTCCCAGCTAATCAATGATGTGGAAAGTAAAACTATTGTTGCAGCATCTTCGATTGAGAAAGATATTAATAATGAAGGAAATAAGGTAGATATAGCTAAAACAGTTGGAATAAAACTGGCAGAGAAAGCTAAGGCAATTGGCATTGAACTTTGTTCTTTTGATCGTGGAGGATATTTATATCATGGAAGAGTAAAGTCATTGGCTGAAGGAGCCAGAGAAGGAGGATTAAAATTTTAGGCAATCCATTCATGATAAAAGGCCATAAAAGTGTTATAAGAATAAAGCCAAGTGGACTAGAGCTTATTGATCGTTTGGTGGGAGTACAAAGGGTAACCAAAGTAACCAAAGGAGGCAGGACTTTTGGATTTTCCGCTATAGTAGTAGTGGGAGATGAAAAGGGTGTTGCCGGTTTTGGTTTAGGTAAGTCCAGAGAAGTGTCAGGAGCCATTCAGAAGAGCATTGAAGATGCCAAGAAAAACTTAGTTCGTATTCCTTTAGTAAGAAATACCATTCCCCATGCTCAGCTGGGCAAGTACGGCGGAGGAAGGGTATTTCTTCGTCCTGCTTCCAATGGTACCGGAGTAATTGCCGGAGGTGCTATGCGTGCAGTTTTAGAAAGCTTTGGGGTACATGATGTATTGGCCAAGTCTAAGGGCTCATCAAATCCTCATAATGTAGTTAAAGCGACTTTTGACGCTCTACTTAAAATGAGAGATGCAGGTACAGTTGCCAAAACACGTGGCATTACAATGGAAAAAGTGTTTAATGGCTAATAAAGAATTACGATGGCAACTATAAAAATAAAACAAGTACGAAGCCAGATAAAAAGACCTACAAGCCAAAAGAAAACCTTGAAAGCTCTAGGACTGCATAAAATAAATCAGGTTGTAGAACATCGAGATACTCCCCAGATTATGGGAATGATCCGTAAAGTGGCTCATCTGGTAAAAATAGAAGAAACTAATAAAAACAAGATATTGTAAAAGATGAATTTAAGCAGTCTTAAGCCGGCAGAAAATTCTGTAAAATCAACTAAGAGGATAGCCCGTGGACAAGGATCTGGTTATGGGGGTACTGCTACTCGTGGTCACAAAGGAGCTAAATCCCGTAGTAGTTACAAATCAAAGATTGGTTTTGAGGGAGGCCAGACGCCACTTCAGCGCAGAGTTCCCAAATTTGGTTTTAAGAACTTCAATCGTATAGAGTACAGGGGGATTAACCTTGATACTCTTCAACAATTGGTTGATGATAAAAAAATTAAGGATATAGTTACTGTAGATACCTTGATTGAAAACGGACTAATGTCTAAAAATGAAAAGATTAAAGTTTTAGGCAGAGGTGAGTTAAAGGATAAGCTCAATGTAGAAGTTCATGCTTTTTCAAAGTCGGCTAAAGAAATAATAGAAGCACGAGGAGGACAAGCTAAAACTCTGTAAGTAACTCTACTATATGAAGCGTTTTATAGAAACATTAAAAAATATCTGGAAGATTGAAGAGCTAAGAGAAAAGATACTTCTTACTCTGGGGTTTCTTCTTATATACCGAATAGGTTCCAATGTAGTTTTACCTGGAATCGATCCTACTAGTCTTACAAATCTCCAAAATCAAACTTCAGGTGGAATTTTAGGGATTCTTAATGCATTTACAGGAGGGGCATTTGCTAATGCTTCAATTTTAGCTTTAGGTATTATGCCATACATTTCCGCTTCCATTGTAATTCAATTACTGGGTATGGCTGTCCCTACTATTCAGAAGATGCAGCGTGAAGGTGAAAGTGGCCGTAGAAAAGTAAACCAGATCACACGTTTCTTAACGATTGCCATTACAACTGTACAAGCTCCTAGCTATATCGCTAATCTAATGGCTCAAAATGTAGTACTCACTATTGCTCCTTCTATCTTCTGGACGACAGCCATAGTGGTATTGGTAGCGGGAACCATTTTTGCTATGTGGCTCGGGGAGAAAATTACCGATAAAGGAATTGGTAATGGCATTTCACTTTTAATTATGGTAGGTATTATTGCCAGCTTACCTCAAGCATTCTTACAGGAATTTGCCTCTAAAGTAGATCGAGGTGGGGGACTAGTTCTTTTCATAGTTGAGATAGCTGCTCTGTTAATAGTTATTCTGCTTTCAGTAGCGCTAGTACAGGCCGTTAGAAAGATACCAGTTCAGTATGCTAAGAGAACAACTGGAGGAAGAACCTATGCCGGTGATATGGCTCGCCAATATATACCGTTGAAAGTGAATGCTGCAGGAGTGATGCCAATTATTTTTGCCCAGGCTATTATGTTCATACCCATAACCGTATTGACCTATTCAGGCCTACAAAATAGTAATGCCACCTTGCTTGTATCCATGTTCAGCAATATACAGGGCTTCTGGTACAATTTTGTGTTTGGTATAATGGTTATTCTTTTCACTTATTTTTATACAGCTGTTCAGGTTAATACCAACCAAATGGCCGAAGACTTAAAACGCAATGGAGGCTTTATTCCCGGTGTCAAGCCCGGTAAGCAAACCGCTGAATTTTTAGATACTGTATTATCGAGAATAACCCTACCAGGTTCTATCTTTCTGGCTATACTGGCTATTTTACCAGCCTTTGCTATGTTGGCAGGAATCAATACCCAGTTTGCTTATTTTTATGGGGGAACCAGTCTTTTAATTATGGTAGGAGTAGTATTGGATACATTACAACAGATTGAAAGTTATTTATTAAATAGACATTATGACGGTTTAATGAAGTCCAGCAAATTAAAAGGTAGAACCGTTGACGCATTTTAAAAAGTCTACAAAATTATATGGCTAGACAATCTGCAATAGAGCAAGACGGAACCATTATAGAAGCACTGAGTAATGCAATGTTTCGTGTAGAGCTGGAAAGCGGGCATATCGTTACTGCTCATATTTCAGGAAAAATGCGGATGCACTACATAAAGCTGTTGCCCGGAGATAATGTGAAGATGGAAATGTCTCCTTATGATTTGAGCAAAGCACGTATCATCTACAGATATTAAGATATTATGAAAGTTAGGACATCGTTAAAAAAGAGAAGTGCCGATTGTAAAATTGTACGTAGAAAAGGCAAGTTGTATGTAATTAACAGAAAGAATCCAAAGCTTAAACAAAGGCAAGGATAATATTTAACAGAATACTCATGGCGAGGATTGCAGGTGTAGACTTACCTAAAAATAAAAGGGGCGAAATAGGACTTATCTCTATTTTCGGTATTGGACGGAATCGTGCCCGTAAAATATTGGATGTTGCTGGCATAGATTATGATACTAAAGTAGATCAGTGGGGTGATAATCAATTGACCGCTATCAGAAATATAATTTCTGAGCAGTATAAAGTTGAAGGAGAGCTTCGCTCAGAAATACAACTTAATATAAAACGACTGATGGATATTGGTTGTTATCGTGGAATGCGTCACCGTTCTGGTTTGCCGCTTAATGGGCAAAAAACTAAAAACAATTCTCGTACACGTAAAGGAAGACGTAAAACAATAACCAATAAGAAAAAAGCTACCAAATAATTAAGATAAAATATGGTAAAGAACACCAGTGGCAAAGTCCCTAAAAAAAGAAAAGTAATTGTGGAAGCCGCCGGAGAGGCACATATCAATGCTACTTTTAATAATGTGATCATATCGTTAACCAATACCAAAGGTCAGGTTGTAGCATGGTCAAGTGCTGGAAAAATAGGCTTTAAAGGTTCTAAAAAGAACACTCCTTACGCTGCTCAAATGGCTGCGGAAGATTGTTCTACTAAAGCACTGGAATTAGGTCTAAAAAAAGTTAAGGTTTATGTTAAAGGCCCTGGCAATGGACGTGAGTCAGCTATAAGAACTATTCATAATTCTGGAATTGAGGTAACGGAAGTTATAGACGTTACTCCAGTTCCACATAATGGTTGCCGTCCGCCCAAAAGAAGAAGAGTTTAAGAAATTATAGATTAAGGAGAAACAATGGCAAGATACACCGGCCCTAAGACCAAAATCTCCAGAAGATTTGGAGAGCCAATTTTCGGACCCAATCGTTCGTTTGAGAAAAGAAACTATTCTCCCGGACAGCATGGCTTTGCGCATAAGAAAGGTAAAAAATCTCAATATGCCATTCAGCTTGCTGAAAAGCAAAAAGCCAAGTATACTTATGGAATTTTAGAACGCCAATTTGCTAATCTTTTTCACAAATCATCGCGGACAAAAGGCATTAGCGGCGAAGTTTTACTACAACTTTGTGAGGCACGTTTGGATAATTTAGTATACCGTTTAGGTATTGCTCCTTCCCGCAGGGGAGCGCGGCAATTAATTTCTCACCGTCATATTATTGTGAATGGCAAAGTTGTAAATATTCCATCGTTTACTGCTAAAGAAGGAGATATAGTAGGCATAAGGGAAAAATCCAAATCATTAGAAGTAATTACCAACTCGCTTGCATCTCGTAAGGGTAAATACGAATGGTTAGAATGGAATAATTCCTCTACAGAAGGTAAATTCCTTAATATGCCACAAAGAGCACAAATTCCTGAGAATATCAAAGAAAAACTTATAGTGGAATTATACTCTAAATAACTTAATATAATCATTTAACTATATAGGCTTGCTATGGCAATTTTAAATTTTCAAAGTCCCAATCGGGTCGTAATGAACTACTCTACTGAAACTGAAGGTGAGTTTGAATTCAAACCTTTAGAGCCGGGATATGGTTTGACTATTGGTAATGCCCTTCGCAGGGTTTTGTTATCATCATTAGAAGGCTGTGCCTTTACTTCCGTTCGTATTGAAGGAATAGAGCATGAATTCTCTACTATAAAAGGAGTAGTGGAAGATGTTACCGAAATAGTTTTGAACTTAAAGCAAGTATGCTTTAAAAAACAGATAGAAGATGAGGATGAGGAAAAGATACATGTTAGCTTGGAAGGTAAGGAAAAGGTTACAGCCGGTGATCTTGGAATATATATCAATGCTTATCAAATATTAAATCCCGAACTGATAATTTGCAACCTATATCCATTTGTAAAACTGGAGATGGAGCTTACTATCAAAAAGGGAAGAGGATACCTTCCCGCTGAGGAAAATAAAAAGAGCGGCACTCCTCTCGGAACCATTTTTATCGACTCTATTTACACTCCTATCAAAAATGTAAAGTATAACATTGAAAACTATCGTCTAGGGCAAAAGACAGACTATGAAAAGCTGATTTTAAACATCAGTACTGATGGTAGCATTCATCCTGAAGAGGCTTTAACCGAGGCTGCTGAAATTCTGATTCATCATCTCACGTTGGTAAGCAATAAGAAAATTGGACTAGAAAACAACAGAATTGCTAAGATTGACAACTATGACGAAAAGATCTTACACATACGTCGTTTACTTAAAACTAAACTGGCTGATTTGGATATTTCAGTACGTGCATTAAATTGCCTCAAGGCAGCAGAGCTTGAAACACTAGAAGAACTGGTACCCTATACCAAAAATGAGCTTTTGAAATTCCGTAATTTCGGCAAGAAATCACTTATTGAGTTAGATGAGTTTTTAAGAAGTAAAGATCTTCATCTTGGTATGGACATTTCTAAGTATAAGTTGAACGAGAAATAATTATTAATGAGACACCGAAAAAAGATAAATAACTTGGGCAGAACGGTAGCTCATCGCAAAGCCATGCTAACTAATATGGCATGTTCGCTCATTGAGCAAAAACGAATTAATACTACAGTAGCAAAAGCTAAAGAGCTCAAGAAATATATTGAGAAGCTTATCACTAAGTCAAAAAACGATACTACTCATAGCAGAAGAGTTGTTTTCAGCTATCTTAAAAATAAATATGCTGTAAGCGAACTTTTCAGAGAAGTAGCGGCTAAGGTTGGCGATCGCCCTGGAGGATATGCCCGTATCATAAAAACTGGAAATCGCTTGGGTGATCAAGCTGAAATGTGTATGATTGAATTAGTAGACTTCAACGAAATATATACTAACGAAAAAGTGTCTAAGGCTAAAACTACCCGCAGAAGTGGTAGGCACTCTACAGCTAAAACTGGGACTAAGGAAATTTCTAAAAAGGAAGAGTCTAATGGAGAATCAAAAAGAACTATGAAGTTAAAGACTGAAGAAACAAGAGAAAGCAAAGTAGAAAAAGACAAGAAAAAATGAATGTTGCTTTCAGCTGATAAAATCACAATTAAAAAAGAGGAGAAATTTTTATCTTTCAAGAAAGCTGTAGTTGTTCTGGAAGACGGATTCCTCTTCTGGGGACGTTCTACTGGATTGGATGGAACAGCCACAGGAGAACTTTGTTTTAATACAGGGATGACCGGTTATCAGGAAATTTTCACCGACCCCAGTTATTTTGGGCAGATAATGGTTGCTACCAATCCACATATAGGAAACTATGGAATAAAACATGATGAGGTAGAATCCGAATCCATAAAAATAGCTGGCTTAGTTTGCAAGAATTTCAGTAATTATCACAGTCGACCTGGTTCTGATGGATCATTATATGGATACTTTAAAAAGCAGAGCAAGGTTGTTATATCCGATATAGATACCCGTGCCCTAGTCCGTCACATTCAAGACAAGGGAGCAATGAATGCCATCATTAGCATTGAAACGAAAAATATTAACATTTTGCGAGAACAACTAGCCAAAGTCCCTTCTATGAAAGGTCTGGAACTTTCCAGTAAAGTAACTACTGAGAAGGCTTATTTTGCTGGAAATAAGTCAGCTAAATATAAAATAGCAGTACTTGATTTGGGAATTAAAAGAAGTATACTGAGAAATTTTGCAAATAGAAATTGCTTTATAAAAGTGTTTTCAATGAACGCTAACTTGCCAGAAATGCTGGATTGGGAACCAGACGGCTTGTTTATATCCAATGGTCCAGGTGATCCCTCTGCTATGTCGGATATCATTGAAAAGGTAAAAGCAATGCAAAATACCGGTTTACCTGTATTCGGAATATGTCTAGGGCATCAGCTTATCGCTTTGGCAAATGGATTGTCTACTTATAAGATGCATAATGGTCATCGTGGTATCAATCACCCGGTGAAGAACCTACTCACTGGAAAAGGTGAAATTACTACTCAGAACCACGAATTTCAAGTGAGTATGGAGGATGTAGAAAAGAATGAAAATATAGAGCTAACTCACATTCATTTGAATAATAAAACCGTTGCTGGTTTTCGTCTAAAAAATAAACCTATATTCTGCGTTCAATATCATCCAGAGGCTTTTCCAGGTCCTCATGATTCTGACTATCTTTTTGATGATTTTATTAAGCTTATGCAAAACCACAAGAAACGAGAATTTGTATGGCAATAATAGATGGAATTCAAGCACGTCAAATTTTAGATAGCAGGGGAAATCCTACTGTTGAAGTGGACGTGTTTACTGATAATGGGGTGCTGGGACGTTCTTCGGTACCGTCAGGGGAATCAACTGGAACACATGAAGCGGTAGAATTGCGTGATGAGGATGATAGCACATACATCGGTAAAGGTGTATTGAAAGCTATAGCTAATGTAAATGAAGTCATTGCAGAGGAGATAATGGGAATGTATGTTACTGACCAGGTATCGATAGACCAAGCGATGATCAATCTGGATGGCACTCCCAATAAAGCTAAGCTGGGTGCCAATGCTATATTAGCCGTATCTCTGGCAGTAGCTAAAGCAGCTGCACAAACAACTGGACAAAGCCTACATGATTACATAGGTGGGGTAAATGCCCGAACGCTCCCTGTTCCTATGATGAACATTTTGAATGGAGGATTCCATGCTGATAACTCTATTGATTTTCAGGAATTTATGATTATGCCTTTTGGAGCAGACACCTTTAGTGAGGGATTGCGAATGGGGGTTGAAATTTTTCATCATCTTAAAAAAGTGTTGAAGAGCAAAGGATACAGCACTAATGTGGGGGATGAGGGAGGGTTTGCCCCTAACATTAAATCTCATCAAGAAGCAGTAGAAACTGTATTAGTTACTATTGAAAAAGCAGGCTATTTTCCAGGAGAGGACGTTTTTATTGCTGTGGATGCGGCGTCTAGCAAATTTTATAATAAAGAAGAAAAAATATATCATTTTAAAAAGAGTACAGGGGATAAACTCACTTCCGATGAAATGATAAGTTACTGGAGCAACTGGATAAAAAAGTACCCTATCATTTCCATAGAAGATGGTTTAAGTGAAGATGACTGGGAAGGTTGGACTAAACTGACTTCTTCTATAGGTGATAAAGTCCAGCTAATAGGGGATGACTTGTTTGTAACCAACTCATTAAGAGTGCAGAAAGGGATTGAGCAAGGTGTGGCCAATTCGGTTTTAATTAAAGTTAACCAAATAGGAACTTTAACAGAAGCCATTAACACAGTTCAATTAGCCCATAATAATAGTTACACCAGTGTGATAAGTCATCGATCTGGTGAAACAGAAGATACTATCATTGCAGATATAGCCGTAGCTTTGAATATTGGCCAAATTAAAAGCGGCTCAGCAGCGAGAAGCGATAGAACGGCAAAATATAATCAGCTTTTACGTCTTGAAGAAATGTTAGGCGAGACCGCTATATATCCTGGAAAATCATTTAAATACATAAAAATAGTCTAACAACTTCAATATAAAGTAATATGGAAAGATTAAAAGATCACTTTAAAACTAAAATAGAATCTAGTGTAAAAGAAGTTAAAGACTTTATTGCCGAATATGGGGATGAGGTTTTAGGTGAAATCAAGATAAAGCAACTATATGGAGGTATGAGAGGTATGACGGCTTTGATTGCCGAAACTTCCAAACTTGACCCTAACGAGGGCATCCGCTTTCGAGGGTATTCTATTTCCGAGTTACAGAAAAAGCTTCCAAGTTATCCGAATAATGAGCAACCTTTACCTGAGGGAGTATTTTACCTGATGCTTTACAATGAACTACCCGATAATGACATCGTAAGACGAGTTAGTAATAATTGGGCACGCAGGGCTGTTATTCCACCGCATGTGTTTAAGGTAATAGATGCTCTTCCCATGCACACACATACTATGACCCAGTTTGTAATGGGTATAATGGCTTTGCGCACAGAATCAGAATTTCAAAAAGCCTACAAAGCTGGCATTTCTAAAGTGGATTATTGGGAACCTACCTATGAAGATGCCATGAACCTAATTGCCCGACTACCTCGCTTAGCAGCATATATTTACCGTAGGATGTACCATAATGGAGATCACATAGAACCCGATTCCAAGCTAGACTGGGCTGGGAATTTTGCTCATATGCTGGGTTTTGAAAATGATGAGTTTAAAGAGTTGCTCCGCTTGTATATAACCATTCATGTTGATCACGAAGGAGGTAATGTTTCTGCTCACACTATCCATTTGGTAGGTTCAGCTCTTTCTGATTGCTATCAAAGTTTTGCAGCTGGGATGAACGGTTTGGCAGGACCATTACATGGCTTGGCTAATCAGGAAGTAGTCCGTTGGATATTTGCTATGCGTGATGAATTAGGAGGTGGATTGCCATCCAAACAGCAAATTGCCAATTACTGCAAAAAGACTTTAAATGAAGGCAAGATAATTCCCGGTTTTGGTCATGCGGTATTGCGTAAGACAGATCCGCGATATACCGCTCAGCGTGAGTTTGCTTTAAAACATATGCCTCATGATGAACTATTCCAAATTGTAAATCGTATTTACGAAGTGGTACCGAAAATACTACAGGCCACTGGAAAAGTGAAAAACCCATGGCCTAATGTAGATGCTCATTCCGGTCAGCTATTAACACATTATGGTTTAACTCAATACGATTTTTATACGGTATTGTTTGGAGTTAGCCGTGCTTTAGGAACTTTGTCCAGTTTGATTTGGGATCGCTCTTTAGGTTTTCCGATTGAAAGACCGGGAAGCACAACTACCGGACTGCTGAAACGACAATTTGCTAGATGACATTAGCTTTATTCCACATTAAAAGCCTTGTTTAGATAGAATTTTGTTATATGAATCCCCTAAAATTTAAGGTAATTAGCCTATAATATTCTACTACATTTAGATAAACCGAAAATTACAAAATTTTGACACTAGCCAAAAACAAAAAAAGCAATTAAGCTAATCAGATTGAGGAATCACAATCAAATTTTTAGAAACCAATGAGCTAGGCAAATAATTTTCCACTTTCGGTTATCTAAGCTTTTGATAGCCATCAGGATAGTGTTAGATTTGTAGCCCTTTTTGCGGATATAAGGTAGAAAGAAGGGTTTGGATGCCAAGAGTTTAATTAACTTCCGGGGATAGGTCTCCGCTTAAAAAACTTTAGCTTAACTGGAGGAATATAAGTAATTTTTACATGCTAGAAGAAAACAAAAAAGCTGTTGAAAAAAAAGTAGAAAAAACAAAAGCTTCTCAGAAAGCAAAAGAAAAAGGACATATAACTAAATCTAAAAAAACAAGCATTGATAAAACAGCTACCAAGAAAACTACTGAAGGGTCCTCCAAAGCCAAAATACGTTCTGAACCTACTGTTGATAAGGTGAAGGAAAAAGTACACCAGATTGAGGAAAAAAATACTCTAACTGAAATTAAAGTAGAAGAAGAAGTCAAAGTGCTAACAGAAGAAGCCACAGCAGAAATAAAAGACAAAACTGAATTTGATTGGGAAGAGTTTGAATATGGTTTAAAAACCATTTCTAAAAAAGAAAAGGAAAAACTCACTAAGCTTTACGAAGAAACTCTCATTTCAGTTGAGGAGCATAAAGTAACTGAAGGCGAAGTGATCAACATTACTGATCGTGAGGCCATTGTTGACATAAGGTATAAATCTGAAGGGGTGATATCTTTAAACGAATTCCGTTATAATCCAGGCCTTAAAATAGGTGATAAAGTTGAAGTGTTGGTTGATAAGCAGGAAGACAGAGGCGGCCAATTAGTGCTTTCTCATCGCAAAGCCTGTTCTATCAAGGCTTGGAATAGAGTCAACGAAGCCCATGAGAAGGAAGAAGTAGTAAATGGCTACGTGAAATGTCGTACCAAAGGAGGTATGATTGTGGACGTTTTTGGTATTGAAGCTTTTCTTCCCGGTTCGCAAATTGATGTGAAGCCTATACGCGACTACGATACTTATATTGATAAAACCATGGAATTTAAGATTGTTAAGGTCAATCACGAGTTTAAAAACATAGTAGTTTCCCACAAAGCCCTTATCGAAGCAGACCTTGAAGGACAGAAAAAAGAGATTATTAGCAAGCTAGAAAAAGGTCAGGTGTTAGGAGGAGTGGTAAAAAATATCACTTCTTATGGAGTATTTGTGGACTTGGGTGGTGTAGATGGGTTGGTCCATATTACTGATTTGAAGTGGATCCGCATCAATCATCCATCAGAAGTAGTAGAATTAGATCAAACAATTAATGTAGTAATCCTTGATTTTGATGAGGATAAAACCCGTATACAGTTAGGTATGAAGCAGTTGGAGATCCATCCCTGGGATAAATTAGATAAGAATATTGATGTTGGTGACAAGGTAAAAGGCAGGGTAATAGTATTAGCTGATTACGGAGCTTTTGTAGAAATTATTCCCGGAGTAGAGGGTTTAATCCATGTAAGTGAAATGAGTTGGAGTACTCATCTTAGAATCGCTCGGGATTTTATGGATATAGGAGATGAGATTGAAGCGGTAGTGCTTACCTTGGATCGTGAGGAGCGCAAAATCTCTCTGGGCATTAAGCAGCTTATACCAGATCCATGGACAGATATTACTTCTAAGTACCCCGTTGGATCTAAGCACAAAGTAACGGTTCGCAATTTTGCTCAATTTGGCGTGTTTGTACAACTGGAAGAAGGAGTTGATGGATTAATCCACATTTCTGACTTGAGTTGGACTAAGAGGATTAGGCATCCTAGCGAGTTTACTTCTGTAGGTTCGGTTCTCGAAGTGGTAGTATTGGAAATAATAGATATAGAAAATCGCAAAATGAAGCTGGGACATAAGCAGGTAAAAGATAATCCATACGATACTTACGAAACTCTTTTGAAAGAAGGCAGTATGATACAAGGCAAGGTAGTAGAGGTGTTTAATAAAGGTGCCAACGTGCTTTTTGAGAATTTTGGTATAGAAGCTTTTGTACCTGGCCGTCATATAATTAAGGAAGACGGCTCTAATCTCAAAGAGGGTGATATGGCCAATTTTAAGATTATCGAATTTAATAAAGATGCCCGTAAGGTAATCGCGTCTCATACTAACGTCCACAAAGCTGCTACTGCTGCCAAAGATTCCGATGAGAAGAAGAAAACCAAACAGTCTGTTAAAGAGATCCAGATGAGGGTAAAACGCTCTACCCTGGGGGATATTGGCGCCCTGAATAAGCTGAAGGAGCAGAAATAGGGCCAGAAAAAGAAATGGGGAACTCATTCTCTGCTTAGTATATAAGCCTAATTTAAGGCGTAGCCTTATGAAAATCAAAGAAATAACCCAATACCTCGAAACCATTGCCTCCCTTTCCTTACAGGAAGACTATGATAACTCTGGTCTTTTGATTGGTGAAGCTCATACCGAAGTAAAACGAGTTTTAATAAGTCTCGATGTAACCGAAGAGATAGTAGAAGAGGCTATTCAAAGAAAATGCGAACTGATCATTTCCCACCATCCCATTATTTTTAGTGGATTAAAAAGTCTTACTGGAAAAAATTGTGTGCAGCATACTGTAATTAAAGCAATCCGAAACAACATAGCCCTTTACGCCCTCCACACAAACTTGGATAATGTACAGCAAGGGGTCAATCAAAGAATAGGAAAAAAACTGGGTATTATCCAAACCCAGATTTTATTACCTCAAGTTGAGAAGCTTTTGAAATTAGTAGTATTTGTTCCTACAGACCATAAAGAAAAAGTTCTGGATGCCCTTTTTGCTGCTGGAGTTGGACATATTGGTAGCTATGATGAATGCAGTTTTCAAGTGCAGGGACAGGGTAGTTTTCGTGGAGGGAAAGATACTAATCCTTTTGTGGGTAACAAGGGAGAGCGCCACTACGAAGAAGAGGTACGGCTGGAAGTAGTACTTCCAGGATATCTTAAAAGCAAAGCCCTAAAAGCTATGCTACAATCTCATCCTTATGAGGAAGTAGCTTACGATCTCTATCGGTTGGAAAACAAACACCCACAGTTGGGGTCAGGAATGATTGGGGAATTGCTTGAGAAAATGTCAACGGAGGATTTCCTCAGACACATAAAAAAAACCTTTGGAGGAGTAGTACGCCATACCAAGTTCGTAAAAGACAGGGTGAAGAAAATAGCTTGGTGTGGTGGTTCTGGAAGTTTTCTCCTACCACAGGCAAAGGCGGCTAAAGCTGACCTTTTCTTGACATCTGATGTTAAGTACCATCAATTTTTTGATGCAGAAGATCAAATTATTATAGCCGATATAGGACACTATGAAAGCGAGCAATTTACTATAGAATTAATAGCTGATAAACTGAAAGAAAAGTTTGCTACATTTATAGTTCTTTTGACAGAGACAAACACAAACCCGATTAATTATTTATAAAGCTATATGGCCGAGGAAGTTACCATTGAAGAAAAGCTACGTGTTCTTTACGACCTTCAACTTATTGATTCCCGCATTGACAAAATAAAAAGTGCGCGTAGCGAGTTACCATTAGAAGTAGAAGATTTGGAAGACGAAATAATGAAATTAGAAACTAAAGTTTCTAATTTCAACGAAGAAATTACTGAGTTGGATACTGATATCAAAAACAAGGAAAATATCATCAAAGAAACTCAGGAAAAAATCAAAAAATACGAAAACCAACAGAAAAAAGTACGTAATAACCGAGAGTTTAATGCCATCTCCAAAGAGATAGAATATCAGCAGTTGGAAATGGAATTGGCTAGAAAGCGCATCAAAGAATCCAAGGCCAAAATGGAGGATGAAAAAAAAGTGATGGCTACTTATGATGCTAAGCTGGATGAGCGTAGATCGCATCTCCAATTCAAAAAACCAGAATTGGATACAATCCTTAAAGAGATCCAAAAGGAGGAAGAAGGACTGCTTAAAAAATCGGAAGAGTACTCTAAAATGATTGAAGAACAATTAATAAATTCATACAGGAAAATCAGAAACCATGTCAAAAATGGCTTGGCTGTAGTACCGATAGAACGGGGGGCTTCTGGGGGTTCTTTTTTCACTATTCCGCCTCAGAGGCAATTGGAAATTGCCTCTCGTAAAAAAATCATTATTGATGAGCATTCCGGTAGGATTTTAGTCGACTTGCAACTAGCTCAGGAGGAAGGGGAAAAAATGCAAAAGCTGTTTAGCAACTTATCTAAATCATAATATCTTCCATTCTTTCAGAAAGAGAAGAACAGTTAAGATAGTTGGTGTAGCAGGGGCATCATGTCTTTTCACAGAGTTATAAGTCTATATCTTTAATTTTATCCAAAAATCAATTAACTATCTAGCTTGAAAAATGACGATTATCAGCAAATACATTTACTGTGATTTATCTCTTTTTTTAAAAGCTCTCCACATAATTGGTTTTGTTTCATGGTTTGCAGGGATTTTCTATATCGTACGTTTGTTTGTATATCACCGTGAAGCCTGGGATAAAGGAGATAAAGCTTCTGTTATCCTACGAAAGCAATATGAGATTATGGAAAGTCGATTGATGAACATTATTCAGACCCCGGCCATGATTATGACTTTAGCTGGGGGTATTGGTATGTTAATTATCAGTCCGGCACGGCTCAGCCAGTACTGGATGCATCTCAAACTGGTCTTGGTTGCTGTACTTATTCTATATCATTTTTCCTGCATTCGACATATGAAGAAGTTGCGCAGTAGTTCTACTGATACGAGTGGTTTTAGTTACCGCCTATGCAACGAGTTATCCACTCTAATTCTAGTCGCCATTGTGATGCTGTCAGTTTGGAAAAAGCTAGAAGAGCTCTGGTTAATGTTGGTCTTCTTACTCTTAGGTTTAGGGATTGTGTTTTTTGTGATGGCTAAGGTCTATAAGAGAAAAAGGGAAGACTAGTTTCTTCCTAAAGCTATCCCCCCTTTGAAAATAAGGTTAGACAGTAGCTATATTGCCTTCCTGCCGCAATGTCAGGCCGAATAGATCTTTCTATTAGACCTATGAATCCCAAATTCGATGGGTTTTCTCATAAAATCTATGTTCTCTCTTAGCTTTTATTCATTATTTCTTCTCACTTTTTTGACATTAAGTTAATAAACTGCATCAAGTATTTCAGAATACTATTTAATTATGAAAAGTCTGTTGTGAAATGATTCGTTCTTTTGCAAGTAAGAACTAACAAAGGTTTTTTATGAGCAGCTCTTTTAGGAAAACTTTCACAAGCCTGCTCAAAAATGATCTCCTGAAGAATATTTAACTAGATTTACTCTTGATGTTTTCAAGCCCAGACATTATATAAGACCTTGAGAAGAGGATCTTAGATATCTGATTAAAGAATCTTGAGAGTTACACAAATCAATGGGTTGAATATTGTGATTTCAGAAATTTTATCTCAAACCGTAGATTGGGCCTGGAGTCTTCCATTGGTTTTGTTATTGATCTTAGGGGGATTTTATTTACTTTGGATTTCTCGTTTCATTCCATTTTTTAGATTTCGGCAAGCTGTTAAAATTGTCTGCGGAAAATTCAAACATCCTGGCGATGACGCCGACCGAGGTCAAATCAATCATTTTAAGGCTTTAACTAATGCTCTTTCAGCTACCATTGGAATGGGCAATATCGCTGGTGTAGCTGTGGCTATTTCTCAAGGGGGACCAGGGGCTATTTTTTGGATGTGGGTTGCCGGTCTTATTGGAATGAACACCAAATTTTTTGAATGTACATTAGCTGTTCTGTTTCGTGGAACAGATTATCGAGGTGAGATTCAAGGTGGCCCCATGTATGTCATAAAGTCAGCTCTTTCTAATAAGTGGCGGGGCTTGGCTTATATGTTTGCTGTATGCGGCCTTTTGGGAACTCTCCCTCTGTTTCAAGCTAATCAACTCTCCGCTTATTTAGATGATCACTTTTCTGTAAGTACAACTGTCACAGGAGTTGTGTGTGCAGTTATTGTTGCCGGTGTTTTGTTTGGAGGAATTCGAAGATTAGCAATCGTGACTTCATCGTTAGTGCCTTTCATGTGCACTCTTTATGTCCTGTCTGCTTTGGTTATTATCTTCATTAATATTAATCAAGTTCCCACAGTTTTTAAATTGATATTTACAGAGGCTTTTACTGGCGGTGCCATTTGGGGAGGGGGTCTTGGAATAGGAGTAATTGCGATTATGAAAATTGGCGTGAAACGAGCGGCTTTTTCCAACGAAGCTGGGATAGGAACAGCTTCTATGGCTCATAGTAATGCCAAAACATCTGAACCTATTAGCGAGGGTTTAGTGGCTATGCTGGGTCCTTTTCTAGATACTATTGTGGTCTGTTCCATAACCGCATTAGTGATTTTGACATCACTGACCCAAGAAGAAATGCAAGACGTGTCCGGCATCATTATGATCTACAGGGCTTACGATGCCGTCTTACCTGGATTCGGTACTTATTTATTAGGACTCGCCATCATTTTATTTTCTATCACGACAATCATTGGATATTCTAACTACAATCAAAAATGTTGGAACTTTTTGTTTCAAGGGAAAAGGTTTTTTACTGCCACAACTTGCACAACAGTTTTTTGCTCAGCGCTTATTATTGGAGCTACCCGTAGTTTAGACGACGTCATTAATCTATTGGATATAGGCTTTGCCTTAATGGCTTGGCCTAATATGATATGTACTCTCTTATTGGCATCAAGAGTGAAAAAAGAGCTAGGGAAATATTTAGATAAATATGGTTTATAGGAACATTTAAGGATTAAAATAATAATATAGGGCGATATCTTGAGCTATTAGCTTAAGACACCTTTAGTGAAAGCGTCTAACCATATCATCTATTAGGCATATTGGCATTGTTATTTAAGGGCATTAGGTAATTTATTATGATTAAAAACCAGGATCGTGACCGGTTTGGGAAGATATTTATTTTTTAAGTTAGTCATGGATCCTATTATATATTTACAAATCTTAAAATCATTGCGGGTTTGACATTTACCAAACGCTATTGACAAACACGTCAACACAGCGAAAAATCATATGCCACTCTTTCTATAGAAGATCATCTTTCCCAGCTCGCATTAGGTGTAAGCCTAAGCCCACCCAAATGGCATTTGGGTCATGCTACTTAGTTTTTTGAGATTTTTATTCTTAATAAATTTCAGAAGGACTACCAAGAATTTGATCCTCATTTTAATTTTATTTTTAATTCCTATTACGAAAGTATAGGCCAGCGGCTTTTACGTGTGATCAAAGAGGTTTTTTAATTCGTCCTCCTGTGGAACTCATTTATGAGAATACCGCCTTGTTATGTAGATCAATAAATACGGTAACACTTTACTGGAAAACCTACCAGAGAATCTTTAAAGATTCTGGAATTGGATATCAATCATGAATAGCAATACTAAGAACTTTTCCTCACTGATTTCAAATACATTTTA